>CP099652.1:0-2400000 GCA_024123955.1 Oxalobacteraceae bacterium OTU3CINTB1 | reverse complement strand
TCCAGCTCGCGCACCGTGTCCAGCACCGCCTTGTGCTCGGTCTTGACGGTGATGATGTGCTTGCCCTTGGTCTTGTAGAACTGCGCCGCGCCCTTGATGGCGAGGTTGTTGGACTCGGTGGCGCCGGAGGTCCAGATGATTTCGCGCGGGTCGGCGTTGACCAGGGCGGCGACGTGGCCGCGCGCCTCTTCGACCGCCTTCTCAGCCGTCCAGCCGTACATGTGGCTGCGCGAGGCCGGATTGCCGAACTGCTCGCGCAGGTAGGGAATCATGGCGTCGGCGACGCGCGGATCGATCGGCGTGGTGGCCGAGTAGTCCATGTAGATCGGGAAATGCGGGGCGGTCTGGAACTTTACTGCGGCGAGGTTTTTTTCTGGGGCGTTCATCTGGTAACTCCGGTTTTCTCTGTCTATATTAGTAGCTAAAGCGCCTAACGCTCACTTAGCCCAGCGCGGCGTGGTTACGGACCATCACGACCACGTTTTGTTCAGCATTCTTTTGCTTCTGTTGATCGACCAGATCCTGCAGCGAAACGGAATCCAGATAATCAACCATCTTTTCGTTCAGCGTGGCCCACAGTTCGTGGGTCATGCAGCGCACGCCGCTGGCGGCGTCGGCGCCGTGGCAATTTTCCTTGCCGCCGCATTGGGTCGCGTCCAGCGGCTCGTCGACGGCGATGATGATGTCGGCCACCGTGACCTTGTCGGCCCGGCGCGCCAAGCTGTAGCCGCCGCCCGGACCGCGGATCGATTCGACGATCTCGTGGCGGCGCAATTTGCCGAACAGCTGTTCCAGATAGGACAGCGAGATCGCCTGACGCTGGCTGATGCCTGAGAGCGTGACCGGGCCTTTGCCTTGGCGCAAAGCCAGATCGATCATCGCAGTCACAGCAAAACGGCCTTTGGTGGTCAGACGCATCACTACCTCGGTTCAGCTAGGTTAAAATATCGACCCCACTGCTCAACTGAAAGCCTGATTAGTTGATCGATTTAGTCAAGTATACCAAACTTTATGAAAGTTTGCCGGGAGCCCCCTCGGCCGGCCGGTCTTGATTGCCTTCTACTTGCCTTTTAGCAAGCCCATCGGCTGGAACAGCGCGTGCATGTCCGGATTGCCGATGAAACTCAGGTTGTACGGGTGCTCGGCCGTGATCTGCGGGAAATCTTTCATTACGGGCAATTTTTTAAGCAACTCCGCGATTTTCCCCCATAGAATCATGGTCGGCTTGTTCGGCGACGCGGCCGCCAGGCCGGCCATGACTGTCTCGAAGAACGGCAGCCACGCTTTTGCGTCCTTGACCGGCGGCACGTGACTGCGGAACACCAGCGAGGCGTTCAGCAGCAGGAAACCCTGCTCGGTCAGCTTTTGCTGCATCTCGGGCAGGGTTTGAATATGGGTGCGGCCGCCGCTGCGCGCAAGGCTGGAAATCGCCGCCATTGCCGCGCCGCCGGTGTCGGCTAGCGCAAGTTGTCCATCGGCCACCAGCAGCATCTTCATGAAGTTGCGCAGCGAGGTGGCCTTGTTGACCGGCTTGGACAAGCCGCCGCCCTCTTCGTTCGACCACAGGCTGCCGACGGCGCCGTCCATGAAGCAGACGCCGGTCGCGCTGTCTTCACGCGGGTACGGTCCCTCCCCCACTAATACATAGCGCACTTTATCGAGCGGTAGCGCGAAGGCGGCGAACAGGCGTTGTTCGGTCGGCAGGTAGAGGTCGTCGGCGAGCTGGGCGAGGTAGCCGGGCGTGGCGGCCTGCATCGCGTTAAGGCCGTCGATCAGCAACGGGCGCCACGAGGCATCGGCGCGGGAGAGCGCATCGAGAATGGAAGCGGGGATCGTCATACTAAATGGAGGCGGGGGGAAAGGCGGAAGTATACCGCAATACCGTAGGGCGGATTAGCGACGCGTAATCCGCCATGAGCCGTCGAAACGCATGCAACGGCGGATTACGGCTCCGCCTCTTAAGGCCTACGTGCCGCCTCGTCCAGCCACCCGCCCGCGAATCCGGCGCGGCGCAAGCCGGTTTGCAGGTAGCTATTGCCGCGCATGATGTTCCACGGGAAATCGTGCAGATAGTTTTCCACCATGATCACCGTCGGTCCCTCGTTGATGCCGAAGTGGTATGGCGATACCCAATGCTGGCATGCAACCCGGCCGTGCGAGAACACGGTCGAGAACGAGGCCTTGAAGCCATACGGATTCGCCTCGCACAATTGCATGTCCTGATAGTGGATGATGCTGGGCATGACAATTTCCGGCGCGAACGGCAGCGACGCCGCCACCGCCCATGGCGCCAGGGTGCCGTCGTCCGGACCGTACGGCACCCCGCGCGCGACGTAGTCCCAGAATTTTCGCTGCACCCCGTCAATACGGCGCGTGACCGGCCCCGGTCCATCGCTGGCTGTGATGCCCCAGCACAATTCGCCATATTCCGGGAAGCCCAGCGGGTTCTGGATCGCATATTGTTGCTGCACGTATGTGGCGCGCCGGCTGTTCTCGAAGTAGTCCGAATCGTGCGCGCGCATGAAGTCGTCCCGGATGCCGCGCAAATCCAGCCACACATGCGACATCTGGTGGATGAACAGCGGGCCCGCGTACAGGTAGTCGATGCCGTACACCGTCTTCCACTCATAGCTGCGGCACCAGGCGTCGTAGCTGTCGCGCTCGATCGGGAAGGTGGGCGAACCCAGCGCCAGCACGTACAGGATCAACGCCTCGTCATACCCTTCCCAGTGCCAGCGCAGGAAGCCGCTCTCAGGATTCCAGCCGTGGCAGATCAGATTGTCCCGCCCGCGCATCCATTGCCAGTCGACGCGGCGGTACAGCATGTCGGCCAGCGCGCGGATCTCGTTCTCGTCGGGAGTATCCTGCGTGAAATATTCGGCTGCCGTCAGCACGCCGGCGATCAGCAGCGCCGTGTCAATGCTCGACAGCTCACATTTCCACGCGCGCTCGCCGCTGTTCATATCGATGAAATGGTAGTAGAAACCTTTGTAGCCGGTGGCGCGGGGCGATTCGCTCTGTTCGCTGTTGGCAAAGAACCGCAACGTCGTCAGGGTACGGACCACGGCGTCGGCGCGCTCCATGAAGCCCTGCTCGACCCCGATCGGATAAACGGTTAGCGCCATGCCGACGGCAGCGATGCTGGCCGGCCATACTTCGGCGGTTTTGTCGCGGATCAGGCCATTGGCGGGGTTGACCTCGTTGACGAAGTAGTCGAACGAGTCCTTCTGCAGTTCGTTCAGCAAGGCGAGCGTGGCCGCGTCGACGGCGGCTGGCGGGCGCTGGGCGCGCGGCATGGTGGTCATAAAAGTCCGAACAATTGAAAAAGGTTATGCTGTCACAGCCGGAGGCTTGCAGTATGTACCGGAACACACAGATACGCCCGCCGCTTGCGGTTCAATCGCGCTTGCCCCACTATCTGGTGGCGAAGTTGGCAATGGCCGACTGATGGAACCACAGCTGAGGCTACCGATTGGCGACTCCCGATATTTCCCGTTTGAAAATCGACCGCGAGGCCAAGGGGCCGGCGGCCGGGCTGCGGCCAACGCGCCGGCGCTGGGGCAGGATGGTGCTGCTGATACTGGCCGTGGCGCTGGTGGCCGCCGTCGCCATGAACGTGTTCGGAGGCAAGCCGACCGTGGAGGTGGTCGCAGTCGCGCAAACCTATCCGGCGCAAAACTACACCTTGCTCAACGCAACCGGCTACGTGGTGGCGCAGCGCAAAGCCGCGCTGTCGTCCAAGGCGACCGGGCGGCTGGAGTGGCTGGGCGTGCTGGAAGGCTCGCAGGTGAAAAAGGACGAGGTCATCGCGCGGCTGGAAAACCGCGACGTCGCGGCGGCGCTGGGACAGGCGCAGGCCAATGTCAAGGTGGCGCAGGCCAACCTGGAACAAGGCCAGGCAGAATTGCAGGACGCGCAGTCGGCCTTCCAGCGCGCGGCCGAACTGCTGAACCAGAAATTCATCGCCGCCTCGGCCTACGATACCGCGCAGGCGCGCCTGAACAAGGCCAAGGCCAGCATCTCCGGCTATCAGGCCGCCATCGCGGCGGCGCGCGCCAACGCGCAGGCGGCGCAGGTGGCGGTGGACCAGACGGTGATCCGCGCGCCCTTCGACGGCGTGATCCTGACCAAAAGCGCCAATGTCGGCGACAATATCACGCCCTTCTCCTCCGCCGCCGACAGCAAGGGTGCGGTGGTCACCATCGCCGATATGGACACGCTGGAGGTGGAGGCAGACGTCTCCGAATCGAACCTGAGCAAAATCCGCGTCGACCAGCCGGCGGAAATCCTGCTCGACGCCTTCCCCGAGCTGCGCCTCGCCGGCACCGTCTCGCGCATGGTGCCGACCATGGACCGCAGCAAGGCGACCTTGCTGGTCAAGGTGCGTTTCGAGGAGCGCGATGTGCGCGTGCTGCCGGACATGAGCGCCAAGGTCGCGTTCCTGTCGAAGGCCGTTCCGCCGGCCGACAAACTGCCGGTGACCGCCGTGCAGCCGGCGGCGATTGTGACGCGCGGCGGCACGCCGTCTCTGTTCGTGCTCGACGCCGACGGCGCCAGCGTCAAACGGGTGCCGGTCACCGCAGGGCGCAAGATCGGTGAACTGGTCGAGGTCAAAGGCGTGAAGCCGGGCGACAAGGTCGTGCTGGCGCCGGACCACAAGCTGCAAGACGGCCAGGCCGTCAAGTTGGCGAAGAAATGAGCGAGCCGCTGGTATTGATCGAACATCTGGTCAAGTCCTATCGCCGTGGCGACCAGGTGGTGGAGGTGCTGCGCGATATCAGCCTGGCGATACCGGCCGGCGCCTTCACCGCGCTGATGGGGCCTTCCGGCTCCGGCAAAAGCACGCTGCTCAATCTGATCGCCGGCATCGACAAGCCGGATAGCGGCGTGCTGCGCATCGCCGGTCTCGATATCGCCGGCATGGGCGAGACGGCGCTGGCCGCCTGGCGCGCCGCCAACGTCGGCTTCATCTTCCAGTTCTATAACCTGATGCCGGTGCTGACCGCGTTCGAGAACGTCGAACTGCCGCTGCTGCTGACGCCCTTGTCGCGGCGCGAGCGGCGCGAAAGAGTGGCGCTGACCTTGGAGATGGTCAACCTGGCCGACCGCATGGACCACACGCCGAACGAGCTGTCCGGCGGCCAGCAGCAGCGCGTGGCGATTGCCCGCGCCATCGTCAGCGATCCCACCTTGATCGTGGCCGACGAGCCGACCGGCGACCTTGACCGCCACTCGGCCACCGAGATCCTGTCGTTGCTCCAGCAACTGAACCAGCAACTGGGGAAAACCATCATCATGGTCACGCACGACGCGCACGCGGCGGCGCAGGCCCGCAACCTGGTACACCTTGAAAAAGGCGAACTGCTCGCCGACGAACCACAGCGCGCATGAACCCACCTTGAACGCCAGGACGCCACCATGTACACCCTGCGGCTGATCGTCAAAAACTCCCTGCGCCACAAACTGCGCACGTCGTTGACGATACTCGGGCTGGTGGTGGCGATCTTCGCCTTCGGCCTGCTGCAAACGGTCATCGACGCCTGGTACGCCGGGGCGGAAGGCGCCTCCAACACCACGCTGGTCACGCGCAACAAGACGTCGCTGGTGTTTCCGCTGCCGCTGTCGTACGAGGCCCGCATCCACGCGGTTGCCGGCGTGGCCGGGGTGGGCTACGCCAACTGGTTCCAGGGCACCTACAAGGACCCGAAAAACTTCTTCGCGCAGTTTGCCATCTCCGGCGCCAGCTATCTGGATATCTACCCCGACTACCTGCTGCCGCACGACCAGCGCGCGGCATTCCTGCGCGACCGCAAGGGCGCCCTCGTCGGCCGCAAGCTGGCCGACCAATTCGGATTCAAGGTCGGCGATGTCATTCCGCTCAAAGGCACGATTTACCCGGGGGACTGGGAGCTGGTCGTGCGCGGCATCTTCGACGGCAGGCAAAGCACGACCAATACGGCGACCCTGTTCCTGCACTGGGACTACGTCAACGAGTCGCTCAAGAAGACCCTGCCCCGCCGCGCCAACCAGATTGGCGTGTACGTGGTGCGGATCGACGAGCCGGAAAACGCCGCCGCCATCTCGGCGGCGATCGACAAGGAATTCAGCAATTCGCTGGCCGAGACGCTGACCGAGACGGAGAAGGCTTTCCAGCTCGGCTTCGTATCGATGTCGGAGGCGATCGTGGTGGCGATCCGCGTGGTGTCGTTCGTCGTGATCGTGATCATCGCGGCGGTGATGGCCAACACGATGGCCATGAGCGCGCGCGAGCGCCTGGGCGAATACGCCACGCTCAAGGCGCTGGGGTTCGGCCCCGGCTTCCTGACGGCGATGATCCTGGGCGAATCGCTGCTGCTGTCGCTGTTCGGCGCGGTGCTGGGGATCGTCATCCTGTTTCCGTTCGCCGCCTTCCTGGGGAACGTGATGGGTACCCTGTTTCCAGTCTTCGAGGTGACGCGGTTGACGGTGCTCCAGCAGATACTGGCGGCGCTGGCCATCGGCCTGGTCGCGGCCATCGCGCCGGCCTTGCGGGCGACCCGCGTCAACATCGTCGAGGGGCTAAGGAGCATAGGATGATAATGCGATGAAGATTCCCCTCTTCTACGTCGCCCGCAACCTGTGGGCGCGCCGCCTGACCACGGCGCTGACGGCCGTCGGACTGGCGCTGGTGGTGTTCGTGTTCGCGACGGTGCTGATGCTCGACGAAGGCTTGCGCAACACGCTGGTGACCACCGGCGAGTACGACAACGTGGTGCTGATACGGCGCAGCGCCGACACCGAGGTGCAGAGCAGCGTCGAACGGGCGCAGGCCAGCATCGTCTCGAGCCACCCTTTCATCGCGCTGGGCGCCGACGGCCGGCCGTTGCTGTCGCGCGAGACGGTGGTGCTCATCTCGCTCAACAAACGGGGTTCTGCCAAGCCGTCCAACGTCATCATCCGCGGCATCGGCGAGCGCGGACTGGCGCTGCGGCCGCAAGTGAGGCTGACGGCCGGGCGCATGTTCCGGCCCGGCGCGTCCGAGATCATCGCCGGGGCCAGCATCGCCCGGCGCTTCTCCGGCGCCGGCATCGGCGAGACGCTGCGCTTCGGGCAGCGCGAATGGACGGTCGTGGGATTGTTCGACGCCGGGAACAGCGGCTTCGATTCGGAGGTATGGGGCGACGCCGATCAGCTGATGCCGGCGTTCCGGCGGGTGGCCTATTCGGCGGTCGTGCTGCGCCTGGCCGGCACGTCGCTATTCGACGGTTTCAGGAAGGATATCGAGGGCGATCAACGCCTGACCCTTGACGCCAAGCGCGAGCAGACTTTTTATGCGGACCAGTCGAAGGCGCTGTCGACCTTCATCAGCGTGCTGGGCTTGATCTTGTCGGTGATCTTTTCGATCGGGGCGATGATCGGGGCGACGATCACGATGTATGCGTCGGTCGCCAACCGGGTGGGTGAAATCGGCACGCTGAGGGCATTGGGATTTCAGCGGCGGAGTATTCTCGCGGCGTTTTTGGCGGAGTCGATGCTGCTGGCGGTGGTGGGCGGCGTGCTGGGGCTGGGGTGCGCGTCGCTGATGCAGTTTATCTCTTTCTCGACCACGAACTTTCAGTCGTTCTCCGAGTTGGCGTTCGGGTTCAGGCTGACGGCCGATATCGTCGTCAAGACGCTGGTGTTTTCGCTCGTGATGGGGTTTATCGGCGGCGTGCTGCCGGCGCTGCGCGCGGCGCGCATGAAGATTGTCGATGCATTGCGCGCCGCTTGACGTTAGACCAATCGTTGGAAGATGCGTTACTCGGCGTCCGGCTGCTGCGACGGGTGCGCTTGCTGGAACGCGGGTAGCGCGGCGCAGGCGGCGTTGATGCGCATGACGGTCGGGAAAGGCGCCGTATCGACCTCGAACCGCTGCGCGTTGAACACCTGCGGCACCAGACAGCAATCTGCCAACGTCGGCGTGTCGCCGTGCGAGTAGACACCCGTGCGCGCATCCCCGGCCAGCAGGGCTTCCAGCGTCTCCAGTCCGCTGCGTAGCCAGTGCCGATGCCACGCCAGCTTGACCTCCTCGGTCAGCCCCATCTCGCCCTTGATGTACTTGAGTACACGCAGATTCCCCAACGGGTGCGTATCGGCCACCACCGTCAACGCCAACGCGCGCACGCGGGCGCGGCCCGCCGGATCGGCCGGCAGCAAGGGCGTTTGCGGCCGCGTCTCGTCCAGATATTCCAGTATCGCCAGCGACTGGCCGACGACGGCGCCGTCATCGTCCTCCAGCGTCGGCAGCAGCGTGGACGGATTGACCGCGCGATAAGCGTCGGCCAGATGCTGTCCGCCGTCGCGCAGCAGATGCACCGGCTGCGCCTCGTACGCCAATCCCTTGAGATTGAGCGCGATCCGCACCCGGTAGGCGGCTGAACTGCGGAAGTAGGTGTACAGCTTCATTGGCGACGCTCCCCATAATGCGCGACGGTCTGCTCGATCGCGCCGAAGATGCTGGCGCCCTGCGCGTCCCGCATCTCGATGCGCACGCTGTCGCCGAATTTGAGGTAGCCCGTTTGCGGCTTGCCGGTCTCGATGGTTTCGTACATGCGCACCTCGGCCAGGCAGCAGTATCCGACGCCGCCGTTGTCGATGCTCGACCCATGTAGGCCGCCCTGCTTGTTGGAGACGGTGCCGGAGCCGATGATGGTGCCGGCCGCCAGCTCCCGCGTGGCGGCGGCGTGGGCCACCAGCTGGGCGAAGCTGAAGGTCATGTCTTCGCCCGCATTCGGTTTGCCGAACGGCTTGCTGTTGATGTCGACCAGCAGCGGCAGATGCAGTTTGCTGTCGGTCCAGTCGAGGCCCAACTCGTCCGGCGTAACGGCCACCGGCGAGAACGCGCTGGCCGCCTTGGACTGGAAGAAGCCGAAGCCCTTGGCCAGTTCATTGGGGATCAGGTTGCGCAGCGAGACGTCGTTGACCAGCATGACGAGCCGGATCGCCTTGCCGGCATCGGCCACGCCCACGCCCATCGGCACGTCGCCGGTGATGACGGCCACCTCGGCTTCCAGGTCGATGCCCCACTCCTCCGACAGCGCGTAGATCGGATCGCGCGGGCCGATGAAACTGTCCGAGCCGCCCTGGTACATCAGCGGGTCGGTGTAAAACGACGCCGGCACCTCGGCGTTGCGCGCCTTGCGCACCAGCTCAACGTGGTTGATGTAGGCCGAGCCGTCCGCCCATTGATAGGCGCGCGGCAGCGGCGAATGGCAGGCTTGCTGGTCGAACGGTTTGGCGTCGACCGCGTCGCCGGCGTTGAGCAGGTTGTACACCGCCTCCAGCCGGTCCGCGACCAAGTCCCAATGATCCAGCGCATGCTGCAGCGTGGCCGATATCTTCGGCACTAGCTGGTATTGCGACAGGTCGCGGCTGACCACGACCAGACGACCATCGCGGCTGTCGTCTTTTAATGTGGCGAGCTTCATACCTGAGCTCCATGGTGAATTTGTTCGATTTTCATAATTGCCTCCAATTCAGTTTGTCGACATTAGATGCGAATCTCAGATATCATACAAACAGTATTTTCCCCGCTATTTATCAGGTTTTCCAATGAATCCAAGTTTGCGGCAAATGCGGGCACTGGTCGCCCTGGCCAAAACCGGCAGTTTCACGCTGGCGGCGGACCACCTCAACCTGACGCAATCGGCGCTCAGCGGCCAGATCAAGGAGCTCGAGCAGATGCTCGGCGTGCGTGTCGTCGAGCGTACCACGCGCAAGACGCAGTTGTCGGAGGTGGGACGCGAACTGACGCCGTTGTTCGAGAAGATGCTGCAGGATCTGGACCGCGCGATGGCCGACATCGCCAGCCGCAAGGCGCTCAAGCAGGGGATCGTGCGCATCGCCGCGCCGCAGATGCTCTCGTGCACCTTGCTGCCCGAGGCCATCGCCGCCTATTCCGCCCGTTATCCGGACGTGCAGGTGCGGCTGGCCGACAGCCCGGTCGAGCAGGTGTCGGCGCGCGTGTTCAGCGGCGAGGCCGATTTCGGCATCGGCCCGGAGCGCGATGCCAACACCGAGATCGAAGCGCTGCCGCTGTTCGACATGCCCTTCGTGGTGGTGTTTCCGCCCGGGCATGCGCTGGAGTCGCGCGAGCGCATCCCTTGGGCCGACATCAACGATTTTCCCTTCATTTCCTTGCAGGGGCAGTTCACCGAACGGCTGCTGCGCGATATGCATGTGTCGTTTCGCGAGCTGTCGCTCAGCCCCTACAACGAGGTGACCTTCATGACAACCGCGCTGGCAATGGTGCATGCGCGGCTGGGGATTACCGTCTGCCTGCCGTACGCGGAAAAAATGGTGCAGTTGTATGGATTGCGGATGCGTCAGCTGGTCGATCCCGCGCTCACGCGTCGTTTTTTTGTCTATACGCGCAACGCGCGGGCGTTGTCGCCGGCGGCCGAGAGTTTTGTCGCCTTCCTGCGGGAGTACATCGCGGCGCACGAGTGGAACGTTCCGCTCGCTTAAGATAACTTACATTTTCCCCACTACCGCCCGCTATGCGGCGTGTGTATGCTTCGGTATATGAATATTTTGCATATCGAAAATGAAGCCGCCGGGCGCTAAACCAGCATCGATCATGACAGCAGACACCATCGCCATCAACCAGATGATGGATCAGTTTGACGGCCACCACAGCGTTTGGCTGTTCGGCTACGGCTCGCTGATCTACAAGGCCGACTTCCCCTACCTGCAACGCCGTCCGGCCAGCATTACCAACTGGACCCGCCGCTTTTGGCAAGGCTCGCATGACCATCGCGGCACGCCGGAAGCGCCGGGCCGCGTGGTCACCATCATCGAGCAAGCGGGCGCCATTTGCCATGGCATGGCTTACCTGGTCACGCCGGAGGTGTTCGCCCACCTGGACCACCGCGAGAAGAACGGCTACTTGCGGCTGGCGACGACCATATCGTTCGATGATGGCGACAGCGGCAGTAACAGCGGCAGTAACAGCGGCAGTGACAGTGGCAGTGACAGTGACAGTGACAGCGTCGTTGGCCTGGTCTACATTGCCACGCCGGACAACACGGCCTTCCTGGGCGAGGCGTCCGAACAGGAGATCGCGCGCCACATCGCCCGCTCCATCGGCCCCAGCGGCCCGAACAGCGACTACCTCAATCACCTGGCGCATGCCCTGCGCGAACTGGGCCGCCACGATCAGCATGTCTTCGAGATCGAACGGCACCTGGCCGCGTTGAACGCCCCTCCTCCTACGGTTCCGTCAGAATAAATCCAACTGGCCCTCGCTGGCCGGCTTGGCGCGCGCGCCCAACGGCGGCACCACCAGCGGACGGGTGAATTGCGACGCGTCCATGCTGTGAAAGCGGCTGCCCTTGCCCGACAGCCCGAGGCGCTCGGTGGCGATCTTGAAGCGTTGCCGTATCAATTCCGCCCACACGCCCTCGCCTTTCATGCGGGAGCCAAACGTGCTGTCGTAGTCTTTGCCGCCGCGCATCTCACGCACGCGGTTCATCACACGCTGCGCCCGCTCCGGGAAGTGCGCCTGCAGCCATTGCTGGAACAGCGGCGCCACCTCCCATGGCAACCGCAGCACCGTGTAGTGCGCGGTAACGGCGCCGGCTTCCTTGACCGCTTCCAGCAGGCGCTCGATATCCGGCTCGGTGACGAACGGAATGATGGGCGCGACGCTGACGGCCACCGGAATGCCGGCGTCGGTCAATGTGCGGATCGTGCGCAGCCGGCGCGCCGGGGCCGCCGCGCGCGGTTCAAGCGTGCGCGAGATGGAAGGGTCCAGCGTCGTCAAGGTGATGGCGACGCCGGCCTGCTGTTTGGCGGCCATCGCCGCGAGGATGTCGATATCGCGCTCGATCAGCGACGATTTGGTAATCAGGCCGACAGGGTGCTGGCATTCCTGCAGCACCTCCAGCACGCGGCGCGTGAGCTTGCGCTCGCGCTCGCAGGGCTGGTAGGCGTCCGTATTGACGCCAAGCGCGATCGATTCGGGCTCGTAGCCGGCCTTGGCCAGCTCGCGCCGCAGCATTTCCGGCGCGTTGACCTTGGCGAAAATCTTGCTCTCGAAGTCCATGCCGGGCGACAGGCCGAGATAACTGTGCGTGGGACGGGCGAAACAGTAAATACAGCCGTGCTCGCAGCCGCGATACGGGTTCAGCGAGACGCTGAACGGCAGGTCCGGCGAGGCGTTCCGGCTCAAAATCGATTTACAATATTCGTCGGTGACCTGGGTTTTCCACGGCGACGCCTCCTCTTCCTCGCGCTCCCAGCCGTCGTCATAGGCTTCGCGCGCGTTGACCTCGAAGCGCCCCTGCAGGTTCGATACCGCGCCACGGCCCTTTTGCGCCTTCAGCGAAGGCGGCGGCAGCATCACGTGCTCTTGGTTGTTTTCGTCGTGGTTCATGATCGCTGGGGCCGGGCGCCGGGCGGGGATCGCCACTACTGCGCCAATACTGTATATATATCCAGTATTCTAAGCGCTCCAAATGGCCATATCAAGCGAAAAATCAACGGTGCGGCCCTCGCGCCTTTGGCGCCCGCGCCCGAACTGGTATCATGCGGGGCTTCCGGGGGAAGACTTTCCCCGCGCCACGCGCGCCCCCACCCCACATTCCGCCAGGCTGCCGCCCCAGGCAGCGGCCCGGCTCACTCTACGCGAGCTAAACATGAACAATTCGACTCAACCGTTGCCGTCTTTTTTTAGCCGGATATCGATCGCCATCGGCGCCTTCTTCCGGGCGCTGTCCGACGCCGAGTACGCCGCCCGCCTGGCGCGCATCGCCGCCGGCGAGCCGCAGCCGTCCGCCGCGCCGGTTTCCGCACCTGCTCCCGTCCCCGCGCCGGCTCCCGTGCCTGCCCCGGCCCCGGTCACGCTGCGCGTCGCCACGCCGGACGCCGCGCTTCAGCTGCTTGGCCTGTTCCAGCGCGAAGCGCGCCTGATCGACTTCACCCAGGAGAACCTGAGCGCCTACTCGGACGCCGACATCGGCGCCGCCGCGCGCGTGGTGCACGAAGGCTGCGGCAAGGTGCTGCGCGAGCACTTCACCATCGAAGCGGTGCGCAGCGAGGCCGAAGGCAGCCGCGTGGTGCTGGAGGAAGGCTTCGACGCCAGCGCCGTGCGCCTGACCGGCAACGTGGTCGGCAAGGCGCCGTTCCGCGGCGCCTTGAGCCATCGCGGCTGGCGCGCGTCGAACGTGCGCCTGCCGAAACTGGCCGAAGCGCACGACGCGGCCATCCTGGCACCGGCGGAGGTGGAATTATGAGCGACCCACGCTACGCCATCGGCATCGACCTAGGCACCACCCACAGCGCGCTGTCCTATGTCGACCTGACCACCAGCGACGGCGAGAAAACCCAGCACGGAGTGCTGGCGATTCCGCAACTGACCGCACCAGGCACGGTGGAAGACTTGGCGCTGCTGCCGTCCTTCCTGTATCTGCCGCACGCCGACGAACTGGCGCCGGGCGATTTGAGCCTGCCGTGGCAGCAGTCGGCGGCAGAACAAACCGGCGTGGCCGGCGAGATGGCGCGCAGCCGTGGCGCCACCACGCCGATCCGCCTGGTCTCCAGCGCCAAGAGCTGGTTGAGCCACCCGGGCGTGGACCGCCGCAGCGCCCTGTTGCCGAACGACGCGCCGGAAGAAGTCACGCGCGTCTCGCCACTGGAGGCGTCGACCCGCTACCTGTCGCACCTGCGCCAGGCGTGGGAGCAGGCGCACCCCGAGGCGCCGTTCGGCGAACAGGCCGTGACGGTGACGATTCCCGCCTCGTTCGACCCGGGCGCGCGCGAACTGACCGCCGACGCGGCCCGCGCGGCAGGCTACACCAATCTGACCTTGCTGGAGGAGCCGCAGGCGGCCCTGTATAGCTGGATCCAGGGCAGCGAAGGCCGCTGGCGCAAAGAGGTCAACCCGGGCGACATCATCCTGGTGGTGGACGTCGGCGGCGGCACCAGCGACTTTTCGCTGATCGCCGTGCTGGAACGCGACGGCATCCTGGAGCCGCACCGCATCGCGGTGGGCGATCACATTCTGCTCGGCGGCGACAATATGGATTTGGCGCTGGCCCATCTGGTGGCGCGCAAGCTGGCCGCCAACGGCACCCAGCTCGACGCCTGGCAAATGCGCGCGCTGACCTACGGCTGCCGTACGGCCAAGGAAAAGCTGCTGGCCGATGCGACCGTCGACACCTGGCCTATCGTGGTGCCGAGCCGTGGCTCGAAACTGATCGGCGGCTCGATCCGCACCGAGCTGACACGTGACGAGGTGACCACCTTTATTCTCGACGGCTTCTTCCCGGCGGTGGACGCGGCGGCACGTCCCGCCGTGCGCACGCGCGCGGGCCTGACCCAGCTTGGCCTGCCGTATGCGCAGGACGCGGGCATCACCCGACACCTCGCCGCGTTCCTGGCACGCCAGGTGGGCGCCACCAGCGAACTCGAAGGCTACGCCGGCAAGCACAGTGCCGACGCCACCTTCCTGCATCCGACGGCGGTGCTGTTCAACGGCGGCGTGTTCAAGTCCGAGCTGTTGGCGCAACGCGTCATGGGCACGCTCAATGACTGGCTATATATGGAAGGCGCGGAGCCGGCCCGCATGCTGGGCGGCGCCGACCTGGATCTGGCGGTCGCGCGCGGCGCGGCTTATTACAGCTATGTGCGCCGGGGCAGCGGCGTGCGGATTCGCGGCGGCACGGCGCGCGCCTACTACGTGGCGATCGAGTCGTCGATGCCGGCCATCCCCGGCATGGAACCGCCGATCCAGGCGCTGTGCGTGGCGCCGTTCGGCATGGAGGAAGGCAGCGAGATCGAACTGCCGAACCAGGAGTTTGGCCTGGTCGTCGGCGAGCCGGTGCAGTTCCGCTTCTTCGGCTCCTCCGTGCGCCGGCAAGACCAGATCGGCGACCTGCTGGACTTCTGGGGTCCGGAGGAACTGATCGAGTTGAACGAGATCCAGGCCACGCTATCGCCGGAAGGCCGTCAGGCCGGCGATGTGGTGCAGGTGCGCCTGCACGCGATGGCGACCGAATCGGGCACGCTCGAATTGCTGGCCGTGGCCAACGACGGCCAGCGCTGGAAAGTGGAGTTCGACGTGCGCTCGGGCGCCACCGAAAGTATCGCCGCCTGAGCATGAGTCAATACATCGTCAGCATCGACCTTGGCACCACCAATACGGTGCTGGCCTATTCGGCGCCCGGCAAAGCCGACATCCAGCTGTTCGACATCGAACAGCTGGTGGCGCCGGGCCAGGTTGGCGCTGGCGCGCTGCTGCCGTCGGTGCGCTACCACCCGGCCGAGGGCGAGCTGGCGGACGGCGAGTTGCAACTGCCCTGGTTGCAGGACGACGTGGCCGGCTTGCGGCAGGTGGTGGTCGGTCGCCTGGCGCGCAAACTTGGCGCGCAGGTGCCTGGGCGTCTGGTCTCCAGCGCCAAGAGCTGGCTGTCGCATCCGAACGTGGACCGCACGGCCGCCATCCTGCCATGGGGATCCGAAGCCGATGTGGCCAAAGTGTCGCCGGTGGCAGCCAGCGCCTCCTATCTTTCGCATCTGCGCTCCGCCTGGAACACACGCTTTCCCTCGCATCAGCTGGAGCGGCAGCAGATTGTCCTGACGATTCCCGCCTCCTTCGACGAAGGCGCGCGGGCCCTGACGCTTGAAGCGGCGCGCCTGGCTGGCCTGTCCGGCCTGCGCTTGCTGGAGGAGCCGCAGGCGGCCTTCTATGATTGGCTGTACCGCCAACGTGCAACGCTGGCCGCCGATCTGGCCGAGACGCGCCTGCTGCTGGTGTGCGACGTCGGCGGCGGTACCACCGACTTCAGTTTGATCAAGGTCGGGATGCTCGACGGCCAGCCGGAGATCAGCCGCATCGGCGTGGGCAATCACCTGATCCTCGGCGGCGACAATATGGATCTGGCCTTGGCGCACCTGGTCGAAACGCGCATGGCGGCTACACAAAATGGCGACGCGCCGCCACCACGCCTGTCGTCCAGTCGCCTGGCGCAACTGGCGGAGCGCTGCCGTGCGGCGAAGGAGCTGCTGCTGGCGGCGGACGCGCCGGAGCGCGCCACCGTCACCCTGCTCGGTTCCGGCTCGCGCCTGATCGGCGGCTCCCGCTCGGCCGAGCTGACCCGCGACGAAGTGGCGGCGCTGGTGGTGGACGGTTTCTTCCCATTGAATCCGTCGCGCGAACCGGCCACGCGCGGGCGCGGCGCGATCATCGAGTTCGGCCTGCCCTACGCCAGCGACGCAGCCATTACCCGCCATCTGGCGGGCTTCCTGCGCCAGCACGCGGCGGCGGCCCGCGAGGCATTGGGCCTGCCTGCGGACGATCATGCGACGATACCGGTTCCCGATACATTGCTGCTGAACGGCGGCGTGTTCCGCGCCGACGCCCTGGCCCGACGTTTGGAGCAAGTGCTCTCGAATTGGCGTGGCGCTCCGCTGCGCGTTCTGAACAACGACGATCCCGATGTCGCCGTCGCGCGTGGAGGCGTGGCCTATGCACTGGGTCAAACCGGCCAGGCGCCGGTCATCGGCGGCGGGTCGCCGCGCAGCTACTTCCTGCTGCTGGACGATGAACAGCGCGCCGACAAGCCGCGCCGCGCCGTTTGCATCCTGCCGCGCGGCAGCGCCGAGAACCGCGAAATCCTGCTGGCCGAGCGCACCTTCGCGCTGCGGCTTGGGCGGCCGGTACGCTTCCATCTGGCGTCGTCGACGTCGGACGCCACTCCGCCGCAAGCCGGCGAACTGGTCGAATTGCAACCGGACGACTACGTCCAGCTGCCGCCGATCGCCACCGTGCTGCGCGACAGCGGCACCGCCGACGCCCGCAAGGAAATCCCGGTGCAGCTGGCCACCACGCTGAGCGAAGTCGGCACGCTGGAAGTGCATTGCGTGGCGATCGAAGACGCGCAGCGCTGGCTGCTGGAGTTCCAGCTGCGCGGCGACGCCGGCATCGCGGAGGCCGACGACGTTGGCACCAACGTCCACCAGGATGCACCGATGCCGGCGGGCCTGAACGCGGCCATCGACAAGATAGACCGCATCTTCGGCAGCCGCGCGCTGCAGGTCGACGTCAAGGAAGTGAAGCAACTGCGCGCGCAGCTCGAACACCTGTTGGGCAGCCGCGAAAGCTGGGCCACGACGCTGCTGCGCCGTTTGTTCGATGCGCTGATCGACCGCGCCAAGGGCCGCCGCCGGTCGTCGGAACACGAGCGCGCGTGGCTCAATCTGAGCGGCTACTGCCTGCGTCCGGGCTTCGGCCATTCGCTCGACGAGTGGCGCATCGAACAATTGTGGGCGATGTTCGAAGCCGGCGCCCAGCACCACAAGGACAGCCAGGTCTGCGCCGAGTGGTGGACCCTGTGGCGGCGCGTGGCCGGCGGCTTGAGCGTGGAAGCACAGTTGCGGGTGCTCGACGATTTCGCCTTCAACGTCCAGGCGGACGCGCAGGAGCGCGGCCGGCGCCCGCAAACGCTGGTCAACGGCAGCGAGGAGGACATGCTGCGCCTGGGCGCCTCGCTCGAACGCATACCCGGCAACTACAAAGCCGAAATCGGCGCATGGATGCTGTCGCAGCTCGACGCCTCAACCCGCGCTGCCGCCAAGGCAGGCGCCAACAAGACCCGCGCCGGCGCCGCGAACGCCGGCAAGGCCGAAGCGGCGCAGGCGCGCTTCCTGTGGGGATTGAGCCGCGTCGGCGCGCGCCAGCCGTTCCACGGCAGCGCGCACGATGTCGTCGACAGCGCGGTCGTCGAGCATTGGCTGGGTGAGATACTGGCGTTGGACTGGAAGAAGGTGGAGCCGGCCGGATTCGCGGCGGCCCATCTGGCGCGCATGACGGGCGATCGTGCCCGCGACATCAACGAGACATTGCGGGCGGAGATCCTGCGGCGCCTCGCCGCGATCGGCGCTCCCGCCAACTGGAGCGCGATGGTGCGCGAGGTGGTGCAACTCGACCAGGCCGAAGAAAAACGCATGCTGGGCGAATCGCTGCCGCCCGGCCTGAAGCTGATCGCCTGATCAGGGGCGCACGTAGCTGGCCTGTTGGGCGACGAAACCGTCGAAGGCGTCGATCAACGGAGTGAATTTGCGCGGATCGTTTTCCAGTTGCGCCAGCGCGTACGCCGTCGCCTCCAGTGTCGATAGCTGGTCCGGCAGATGCGCCTTGCGTATCAGGTAATGCGACGGCGGCGTGTCGCGCAGCGGTAGCCGCGGCAGCGCTTGCAGCGGCGGATTCACATACAGCATCTTGCGGCTCTTGCGCCAGGTCCCGTCCAGCACCACCAGCCGCAATCGCTGCGGTTCACCGAGCCAATCCTGGTCGAACACCTGCGGCGTGGCCAGTCCCAATGATTTGTCGTCGGCCGTCTCCGGATACAGCAGCACGTTGCGGCGATCGCCGGAGAGCAGCTCGCCCAACCGATCCGGCTCGAACGCTTCGCCGCATTCCAGGCGGCTGTTGGACAAACTCAGATGGAGCAAACGCGCGCTGCCCTTGGCGTTCGCGACCTCCATCGGATGCTGCAGGATCAGCACCTCCACCTGGTTCGATACCGATGCCACCCAGCGGCATATGCAGGTTGGCAGCGGCCGCAGACACGCGGGGCATAGCGCCCGGGTGCTGCGTGGATTGGAGGTTGCGGCATCGGTACTGGTCATATGCCATTGTACCGAAGCGCAGCCTTGCTTAGAACTCTTCCCAGCCGTCCGCGTCGTTGGTGGTGATCGTCTTGCGCGTGCCGTCCGGGACCGCCTTGCGGGCAGGCGCGGAAACGGCGGCGACAGCGGCCGATTTGGCGCGGCGCGGCGGCAGCGCCGGGCGTACGGGCATGCGCGGAGCGCCACGGCTGGACGCGGCCACCGGCGCGGGCAACTGCAAGCCATCCAGTTTGAATACGCTCACCACGTCGGCCAGCTTGGCCGACTGCTCCTGCATGGATTCGGCTGCCGCAGCGGCTTGTTCGACCAGCGCCGCGTTCTGCTGCGTCACCTGGTCCATCTGGGTGATGGCATCGTTGACCTGGGCGATGCCGATGCTCTGCTCTTCGCTGGCATGGCTGATCTGCGTCATAATCTGGGTCACGCGGTTGATGCTGGTGACGATCTCGCTCATGGTTTCCCCGGCCTTGTTGACCAGGTCCGAGCCCTGCGAGACCTTCTCGACCGAATCGTTGATCAGGCTCTTGATGTCCTTGGCGGCCGACGCCGAGCGCTGCGCCAGATTGCGCACCTCCGAGGCCACCACCGCGAAGCCGCGCCCCTGCTCGCCGGCGCGCGCCGCTTCCACCGCGGCGTTCAACGCGAGGATATTGGTTTGGAAGGCGATGCCGTCGATGACCGAGATGATCTCGACGATTTTACGCGACGAATCGTTGATGGAGCCCATGGTGTTGACCACCTCGCCCACCACCGCGCCGCCACGGCTGGCGATTTCGGCGGCGCTGATCGCCAGCGCATTGGCCTCGCGCGCATTCTCCGCGTTGAACTTCACCGTCGACGTCAATTCCTCCATCGACGATGCCGTCTCCTCCAGCGAGCTGGCTTGCTGCTCCGTGCGCGACGACAGGTCTTGATTGCCGGCGGCGATTTCGGTGGAGGCGGTGGCCATCAGGTCGGTGCCGTTGCGCACCTGGCCGACGATGCTGACCAGGTTAGAGTTCATGATTTTCAGGGCGTTCATCAGCTGCCCGGTCTCGTCGTTGCTGTGCACCTGGATTTCGCTGGTCAAATCGCCGGACGATACGGTTTCCGCGACCTTGACCGCCTCGTTGATCGGCCGTGTGATCGTGCGGGTGATCCACCAGGCGGCGAGGACGCCCATGACGATGGCGGCAAGGCCCAGCATCACCAGCAAGGTGCGGCCGCTGGTGTACTGGTCGCGAATCTGGACGGCGGCGGCGTCGAGCAGGTCGGCCTGCCGCTCGGAGAAGGTTTTTAGCGCGGCGAGATAACTGGTGCGGGTTTGCGCCAGGTCGCCTTCGTAGAGCTTTTTGCCCAGTTCCAGATCGCCCTTGGCCTTGGCGGCAAAAACGGCCTTGCGCACGTCGGTGTAGACTTTGCGCGTGTCCAGCACCTGCTTGAACAGCGGCTTGAGTTCCTCTTCCTCGATGGTGGCGCCGATCTGGTCCTGGATCTTGGTCGCCCGTCCGGACGACGCGGCCATCAGCGCCTCCAGGTTTTTCTGATCGGCCGGATCGGAAACCATCCAGGCGCCCGAGGTGCGCGCGGCATTGACCTCGATGATCTTGCCCCATTCCGCAATCAACCGCTGGTCGCGGATTTTCACGTCGATCATATGGTCGGTCATCGCACTGGCGCTACTGAGGCGCATGATGCCGATGATGGTCATCGTGGTCAGTAACAGCAGGATGAGCGAAAAGCCGAAGCCGAGACGCGTGCCGATTTTCAGGTTGTTCATGGCGAACCCCTAGCGAAAGGATCTGGAATGTACGGCCCATGCTAGCACTGTTCACCAAAATCTGTAGCACTGAGAGAAAGATTGAGCGTTGCGTTACAACAACCACAAATTGGGAATACTCCCGTCGATCACTCGCCGCCGGGCTGGGAGCCCAACAGTTCTTCAAGGCCGGCGATGGCGCCCGGATCCTTGACCACGGCGCGCAGCCAGACGTGCAGCGGCATGTCGCCCCAGCTGGCGGCTTTGTCGGCAAGGTAGGCCACCGGACTATGGGGCTCGGTGCGGCGGAAAAAATCGGCCACGAGACGCAATTGCGCCAGGGCTTGGGCGCGGTTCTGTACCGCCCCGCCCAGCGCCGCTGGCGCGCCTTGGCCGACAGCGCCCGGTGCGGCGTCGCCGGCCATCGCCATTGAGGCCGCGCTACCGGCTGGCGCGATGGCGGTGACCAGGGTTTGCAAAGCGTCTTTGGCTGCGCTGAAACCCGGGCCGTCGGCGCCCAGGCGCCGATCGACCACGCGCTCCAGTTCACCGAGCATGGCGAGGCAGTATTGGGCATCCGGCAGCAGCGCCGCGCCATCGTCCAGCGGCATCTCCCTGACCAGCACCAGGGTGCGCGTGAGCAGCCAATACAGGTTGCCGATGCGTTGGTCGTAATCGCCTTCGTCGGGCAGCGGATACAAGCCGTCCCAGTAATGCTCGCACAGCCCTGACAGCACAGCATAGCCGTCACCGAGGCCGCGCAGGCCGCGCGTCTTGGCGTGGGCCTCGGCCAGCCAGACGGCCAGCCGCAGGTCTTTGGTTTTCGTTTCGATCATGGCGGCGCAGCGGCTGCCGACAAACTGCCAGTCCGCCTCCTTCAGCACCGCCACCCACTCGCCCTGATCCAGGGTGGGATCGTCGTAGGTGCGCGCATGCGCGATGGCGTCCACTTCGCTGCTGAAGGACAGGTCCTCGCCGCAGATTTGATCCGCGCCGATGGGCAACAGCAGTTGTGCGATGCTGAACATGGTGGCTCCTTGCTATTTGATAGTGTATTTGAACTGGCCCTGCTTGCTGGCACCGACCTTGATCCTGGCGATAGCCGCGCCCTGCGCCATTTTCTCGAGCACCGCCTCGGCGATCTCCGGCAGCAGGCTGCCGTTCAGGATATGGTCGACATTGCGGGCGCCGGAATCGACTTCCGTGCAGCGCGCCAGCACCGCGTCGACCAGCGCCTCGTCATAGCTGAACTCCGCGTGGTGCTGGTCGCGGATGCGCTGGCCGATGCGGCCCAGTTTCAGCCCGATGATGCGCACCAGTACCTGGTCCGGGATCGGGTAGTACGGCACCACCTTGAGCCGTCCGAGGAAGGCCGGCTTGAAGTGTTTGACGAGTTGTGGCCGCAGCAGCTGCTCCAGTTCATCCACGGTCGGCGGCGTTTCCTTGTTCAGGCATGCCTGCATCACAGCCGCCGAGCCGGCGTTCGACGTGGCGATGATGATGGTGTTGCGGAAGTCGATCTCGCGTCCCTCGGCATCGTCCATCACGCCCTTGTCGAAGACCTGGAAGAACAGTTCCGTGACATCCGGGTGGGCTTTTTCAATTTCGTCCAGCAGCACCACACTGTACGGATTGCGGCGCACCGCCTCGGTCAGCACCCCGCCCTGGCCGTAACCGACATAGCCGGGTGGCGAGCCTTTGAGGCCCGAGACGCTGTGCGCCTCCTGGTATTCGCTCATATTGATCGTCAGGAGCTTGCGCTCGCCGCCGTACAGCAGGTCGGCCAGCGCCAAAGCGGTTTCCGTCTTGCCGACGCCCGAGGGGCCGACGAACATGAACACTCCTTTGGGTTTGTTCGGGTCGTCCAGGTTGGCGCGCGCGGTGCGCACACGCTGCGCCACGGCGGCGATGGCGGCCGGCTGGCCGAGGATGCGGGCCTCCAGCGCGTCCTGCAGTTTGAGCACGGTGCGGATTTCATCCTTGACCATTTTCCCCAGCGGGATCCCGGTCCAGCCGGAGACGATGGCGGCGACTGTGGCGGCGTCGACTTCCACCGGCACCATCGGCGTCTCGCCCTGCAGCACCGCCAGCTGCGCCTTCAACGCGCCGATCTCGCCGGCGCCGTCGCCGCCGGTACGCAGACGCGCGATGGCGGCGACGATCGACTGCTCGCGCTGCCAACGATCGCCGTTCTTCGCGTGCTCCCCGGCCAGCGCTACGCGGGTGTCGGTCAGCTTCTGCAGGCGCTGGCGACGCGCCGCATCGGCGCTCTTCTCGCCGCCATCTTCGCGCTGCAAGGCGTTGATCTCGGCGTCGATGCGCTCCATGCTCTTTGCCGCCGATTCCAGCAGCGCGGGCGTACCGCTTTGCCCCAGCGCGACCCGGGCGCAGGCCGTATCGAGCACGCTGACGGCCTTGTCGGGCAGCTGGCGGCCGCTGATATAGCGATGCGACAGCCTCACCGCCTCTGTCACGGCTTCGTCACGAATGCGGATGCCGAAGTGTTTTTCCATCAGTGGCGTCATCGCGCGCAGCATGGCGCTGGCGATTTCCTCGCTCGGCTCCTCGACCTTGACGACCTGGAAGCGCCGCGCCAGCGCGGCATCCTTCTCGAAGTATTTTTTGTATTCGCTCCAGGTGGTGGCGGCGATGGTGCGCAACTCGCCCCGCGCCAGGGCCGGTTTCAGGAGGTTGGCGGCGTCGTTCTGTCCTGCCGCGCCTCCGGCGCCGATCATCGTGTGCGCCTCGTCGATGAACAGGATGATGCCGTGCGGGCTTTGCTTGACTTCGTCGATGACGTTCTTCAGGCGGTTTTCAAACTCGCCCTTGACGCTGGCGCCGGCCTGCAGCAGGCCCATGTCCAGCGTGCGTATCTCCACGCCGCGCAGCACGGCCGGCACGTCCCCGGCGGCGATGCGCAGGGCCAGGCCTTCCACCACCGCCGTCTTGCCGACGCCGGCTTCGCCGGTGAGAATGGGATTGTTCTGGCGACGGCGCAGCAGGATGTCGATCATCTGGCGTACTTCGGTCTCGCGGCCTATCACAGGATCCAGCTTGCCCTCGCTGGCGACGCGCGTCAGGCTGGTGGTGTACTGGTCGAGGGCCGGCGTGCGGGGAGCGTTCGGACTAGCGGTATCGGCTTCCGCCGCGTGTGCCTCGCCGCCGGCCATCGAGGCGACGGTCGTTTCCTCCTGCGAGCCACCGGTATATTTATCCAGCCGATGTTTGACTTCATCGATCGGAATCCGGGCAAACGCCGGGGAGGCGCGGTGCGCGATCTGCGACAGTTCCGGGTCGGTCAACAGCGCGACCAGCAGGTGCGCGCTCCGGATACCATGCGGCTGCGGCGCCGCCAGGGAGGCGATCAGCCAAGCGTTTTCCAGCAACAGCGGCAGATGGTGCGAAAACACCGGCGTGCGCGTGCTGCCGGTCTTGAACTGGCTGACCTCATGATGCAGGTCCGCCTCCAGTGTATCGATGCCGACGCCGCACTGGCGAGCGATCAGCACCACATCGCAGCGTTCCTGCTCGAGCAGAGCCAGGAACAGGTGCTCGACCTCCACTTCATACTGGCCAAGCGCCACGCAGATGCTGGCCGCGCGTGTCGCGGCAAGGCGCGTGGTGTCATTCAGCTTTCCGATCAGGGTTTTGAGATTCAGATTCATGTCCAGGCTCCGCGGGCGCTGCGGTTGATCGAGTAATGCAGGGATGAGGGTTGAAGCACCGCGTCGAAGTTGACCGACTCTGTCAACGGCAGCCCTGCCAGCGTAGCGCTGATGGCGAAGCTGACGCGGTTGATGGAGCCGTTTTCGCGCTCCAGCCATGCCTGCACATTGCGCAGGCGCGGTTCGTGACGTTCGATCGCCGTCTTCAGCGCGGCGCAAATGCGGGCGCGATCCTCGCTACTGCTAAGGCACATGCCGGCGAAGTCGATCAACCCGTAGTTGACGATGGAGCCGGCACACTCCGGGTATGCTTCCAATAACTCGTCGGACAGCGCGCAACGCGTGTTGAGCAAGTCTTCCAGGTCGCGCGCGACGGAGTCCTTCAGTTGTTCCAGCGTCAGGTCATGGCCCGGGGGCGAGTTGGCGCCTTGCTCGCCCAGCAGACGGTCAAGCAGGCCTGGTGTAAAACCATTCATCGGATGCCCTCATAAAAAAAGGCCAGGCCAGGCGGGCCTGGCCCAAAAAAGCGCGCCGCCGCAACGCGAAACGACGGGCGCCGGGGGGATCGTCAGACGATGCGGTTGCTGGCCAAATCCCAGCCGCCGGAAGTGTTGCCGCCGGCGCCGCCGGTGATTTTTTGCTGCGTATAACGCCACTTGATCTTGGAGAATTTCAGTGCCACTTCCTCGGTCAGGATGTCGCCCTCGTGCACCGCCGGCGAGACGGCGCCGATCAGCACATTTTCGATTTCGATCTCGAAGTACTTAACGCGTTCGCCCTGGGCGTCCGCCCGCATGAATTCCATCCGGGCCTTCGGAATGGTGCGGCCGGCGGAACAGGTCTGCAGCAGGATCGGCGAGGACAGGTCGGCCAGTTTGGAAAAAACGATATCGCGGTGTTCGCAGCGCTCGGCCGTGTGGCCACCACCGGTGGACGCGGTGGCCGATTTCGGCTGGTCGACGCCGAAAGTCACCGATTTACATTCGATCCAATCCTTGTGACGGTCGTCGGTCGACTCGCCTTTGATGCCTTCAATTTGAAGATAGACGTCGATTGCCATTGCATGCTCCAGTCTGAGGTTGTGGTAAAAGAATTAGCTATTGGTCGACTGCGGAAGCTCCGCGACCAGTCGGAGGGAAACGGACAGCTCGTCGAGCTGGAAATGCGGGCGCAGGAAGGACACGGCGCGGTACACGCCGGGACGCCCCGCCACCTCGTGCACCTGGACCGACGCCTCGCGCAACGGGAACTGCGCCTTTTGTTCCTGGCTGGCGTTGTCGTCCAACAGCACGTAGCGCATCAGCCAGCGGTTGAGGAAATCCTCGACGTTCGACGCGGAGGCGAAGCTGCCGACTTTGTCGCGCATCATGGCTTTCATGTAATGGGCGATGCGCGACACGGCGAAGATGTACTGCAGCTGCGACGACAACACGGCGTTGGCGTTGGCCGCCTCCGAGCTGTATTTCTTCGCTTTCTGCGCCGACTGGGCGCCAAAGAAGGCGGCGTAGGAGGTGTTCTTGCAATGCACCAGCGAGATGAATCCGAGGTCGCTCAATTCCTTCTCGCGCCGGTCGGTGATGGCCACCTCGGTCGGACACTTGAGCGCCACCTCGCCATCGTCGGTTTTGAAGGTATGCGTGGGCAGGTCGTCGACCAAGCCGCCCCCCTCGACGCCGCGTATCGCGGCGCACCAGCCGAAATCGTCGAAAGCCTTGGTCAGCTTGGCCCCGAAGGCATAGGCGGCGTTACACCAGAGGTACTTCTGGTGATCGGTGCCATCCACTTCCTCGACGAAGTTGAAGCCCTCGACCGTGGTGCCGTCGACCGGATTGAAGGGCAGGCGTCCCAGGAAGCGCGGCAACGCCAGGCCGACGTAGCGTGAGTCCTCCGATTCGCGGAAGGCCTTCCACTTGGCGTATTCCACGGTATCGAACACCTTGGACAGGTCGCGCGGTTTTCCCAGATCGCCGTAGCTCTCCAACCCGAACAACTCGGGTGCGGCGGAGGCGATGAACGGCGCGTGCGACGCCGCCGCCACGTGCGACATCTGCTCGACGAAGTACATGTCTTCGGGCTGGCGCGAGATTTCGAAGTCGCCCAGCAGCGCCGCGTAGGGCGCGCCGCCGAAGGTGCCGAATTCCTCTTCGTAGACCTTCTTGAACATCGAGCTCTGGTCGAATTCCAGCGCGGACTGGAAATCCTTGACCAATTCCCGTTTGGTGGCGTTGAGCATGCGGATTTTCAGGCCCTGGCCGGTATTGGAATTCTGGACCAGGTAATGCAGGCCGGTCCAGCTTTGTTCAAGCTTCTGGAACGCCGGCGCGTGCATGATGGCGCTCAACTGGCTGGAGATCAGCCGGTCGATTTCCGCGACGCGCGCATCGATCGTCGCCGACAGGTTGTTCGACATGACCACCGTTCCGTCCAGGACCTGGCTGACCAGTTCCGAGATGATGTCCTTGGCGCGCGCGTGTTCCACCGTCGACTTGGCGACCTTGCTCTGCTCGACGATCTGGTCCAGCAGGTTGACGTCTTCGGTCGTGACGGCGGCTTCCTGCAGTGGGTTGATTTGTGCCGACATGTCAGTCTCCCTTCGCCGGCTTGGCCGATTTTAGCTTGGCCAACTTGTCGGTGCTGCTCAGGACCTCGCTCAGGATGTCCTCCAGCTTGTCGTTGCCGGCCAGTTTGTTGCGCAGGTCCGCCAGCTTGCCGCGCGCTTCAAGCAGGCGGCTAAGCGGTTCGACTTGGCGCACCACGGCTTCCGGCCGGAAGTCCGACATCGCCTTGAAGTGCAGTTCCACATTGAAGCTGGTGTCGTCGCCGGCCAGCTGGTTCGGTACCTTGAAGCGCGCGACCGGCTCGACGCCGCTCAGAACTTCGTCGAAGTTGTCACTGTCGATGCCCACGAACTTGCGGTCCTTCAGGCGCTTCTTCTCCACTTCCGAGTTGCCGCCGAAATCGCCGACCACGCCGACCACGAACGGTAGCTCCTTGTTTTCCATCGCATCGCCGATCTCCACGTCATACGTCATCTGCACACGTGGTGGCCGCACTTTGGCCAGTCGCTTTTGGACACTGTCACCATTTGCCATACGAACTCCATCAAAAAAGGGAACGAGGAAAGCGGCTTACTTCAAGCCGCCGAAAGGATCGCTGCTGTTGGTCTGGCTGCCGGTCTTGGCGGGCGCCGTCACGGTGGCCTTCTTGGGTGGAGCGGGTTTGCGCGTCGCCGCCGACGAGGGCACCAGGACGTCCTCGCCCAAGCTTCCGCGCAGCAGTTTGGCCAGCTCCTGCGCCTCCGAACGCAGCGAGCCATTCAAATTGTTTTGCCGGCTCAGGTCCGACAGCGCCTTGGTCGACAGACGCAGGCCGCTGACGGCGACGATGCTGTTGCCAAGTTTGTCGTTCGGATCGCGCTGCAGCGCCTCCAGCGCGTTGGTGATCGCCTCGCCGTAGCTGGCGCGGTCGAATTTGATCTGCGCCATATGCAGCCAGGGCGCCTTGTCGGCGGGGTAGTTGGTGGCGGCGGCTTTCAGGATGCCCTGAGCCTTGTCGCTTTCGCCAGCGGTCAGCGCGGCGCCGGCGTCGGTCAGCGCCTGCTCCAGCGTGGACGCCTGCGGCTTTTTGGTGCGGACCATGTCGCCGTCGGTCGCGCAGCCGGACAACAGGATCAGACTCGCCACGCAGGGCCACCATGTTCTTGCGATGTTCATCACTCTCTCCTTATTTGCGAAACCAGATACGAGAGAGCCATTATTCATGAACGGTGGTAGCGGTAGTTGCGTCTAATCAATTATTCATCCCCTTCCAAATTACTTGCGCCGCCGCAAGTTCGATCCCTGCCGCTTTCGCTCTAATGCATGGATCGTCTGGAGAAAACATGAACGGAACAACTACGATCGTGATAGCGGGACTGCTTGCGCTACAAGGCTGCGCGGCCGGCTCCATCGCCGGCGCGGCGCTGCAAATCGCCGGCGTCCAAAAGCCGCCGGAGCTGCCCGACGCGCAAAAGCCGCCGCGCAATGTGGCGATCCGGCTGCACGCGGCGCCGAACCTCAACGCCGGCAAGGCGGTGCAGCCGATGGCGCTGGCGACGCGGATTTACAAGCTGCGCCAGACCGCAGCCTTCCAGCAAATGAACTTCAACGCGTTCCTCAACGCGCAAACCGAACGCGAACTACTCGGCAACGATCTGCTGGAGGTCAAAGAAGTGATGCTAATTCCCGGCCAGCGTTATGAGGTCGTCGAAAAGGTCACGCGGGAAGCGTATTTCATCGCCGTCGTCGCCCTGTTCCAGGCGCCGGCCGAGGGGCGCTGGCGCCTCTCGTTCGCCGCAGCCGAAGCCGAGAAGGCCGGCATCACCGTTGGTTTGCACGCGTGCGCGATGAGCCTCGGCGCGGGCGCGCTTGCAACGACGGCCGTCAATGAAACCGGCAAGCCTCTGGCGGCAGTGCGCTGCCAATAACCTGAAGGAGTCAACATGAGCATTCCATCCAAGGTCCTGTGGGGCGAAGGCGTGTTTCTGCGCCCACAGCACTTCCAGCAACAGGACCAGTATCACGAGGCGCGCCTGCACCAGACTGCGCGGGCGCTGCATCCCTACCTGTGGGGCGTGCGTCGCATCGAGTGGGATCACGACGCGTTAAAGGCCGATCGCCTGCGCCTGCAAGCGCTGTCCATCATCTTCCAGGATGGCGAAATCGTCGACGCGCCGTCGAGCGAACCGCTGCCGGTGGCGATCGACCTGTCCTCCCTGCCGCCAAACCTGCAGGAAGTGACCTGGTACGCCGCCCTGCCCGCGCTGGCGCCGGGTGGCGGCAACGCAGCGCCGAACGGTCCGCAAAAGGATGAACAGCATGCCGCGGCCCGTTATCGCCAAACCACCAGTGAAACGCCGGACCTGTACACGCGCGCAGTCAGCGCGGAGGTCAGCTATCTGAAAAAATCGGTGCGCCTGGTGTCCGACCAGGAGCCGCTCGGCGCCTACGACTGCGTGCCGGTGATACGGCTGCGCCGCTTGGTCACCGGCGGTTTCGAACCCGATCCTGCGTTTATCCCGCCAGGCCTGTCGATCGCCAGTACCCCCGCGCTGAAGGCGATGCTGGACCGCCTGATGGACGCCTTGCAGGCCAAGGTGCAGTCCTTGCAAGGCCATATGCGCGAGCCAAGCCGCAACGTCATCGAATTCCGTTCCGGCGACGTCTCGTCGTTCTGGCTGCTGCATACGGTCAGCACTTCGGCCGCGTCGTTGATGCACTACGTGCGCAATCCCGAGCTGCATCCGGAGCGGCTGTTCGAGTCGCTGCTCGCGCTGGCCGGCGCGCTGATGACCTACTCCAAACAGTACTCGCTGGTCCACCTGCCCTGCTACCGTCATGACGACATGGCGTCGTGCTTCTCAGGTCTCGACGACATCATCCGCGATCTGCTCGACACCGTGATCTCGACCAAATACTTCTCCATCGCGCTGTCGGAAGAAAAGCCGAGCTACCACCTGGGCAAGCTCGATTCAGGAAAAATCGACCAGCGCACCACGCTGTACCTGGCCGTCAGCGCCTCGCTGTCGGCGCTGGAGCTGGTGGAGATCGTGCCGCTGCGCGTCAAGGCCGGCGCGCCGGACGACGTCGAGAAATGCGTGCTGACGGCCATGCCGGGGGTGAAAATCACCCACGCGCCGCAGGTGCCGGCGGCGATTCCGGTTCAACCGGATACCTACTACTTTGCGCTGGAAAGCAAAGGCATGCTGTATGAGCAGATGCTCAAGGCGCAGTCGATCTCGATCTACGTACCGAGCGGCATACGTGACCTGCGCATCAACCTGATCGCGGTGACAGCATGACGCCCCAAGTCGAACGCCGCGCGATCCCGACGCTGATGGGCGGCCAGCGCCGGCAGATCCAGCCGGGCTACGGCCACGTGCAAACCCTGCTCGATCTGTTGCAGGAAGGCTTCTACCTGCTGTTCATGCTGAAGAACGGCAGCACTCCCCCCGGCGAGGCAGCCTTCCTCGACACCATCACCGCCTACCTGGCGGAATTCGACAGCGAGGCCCGCAAGCTGCGCGCGCAAGGCGAGGATATCGACGACGCCAAGTACGCGTTCTGCGCCGCGCTCGACGAAATCATCCTGGGTTCGCAGTTCCCGATGCGCTTCGCGTGGGAGCGCCGTCCGCTGCAACTGGTGATCTTCGGCGACCAGCTGGCCGGCGAACACTTCTTCGACCGGCTGGAAGCGCTGCGTAGCACCGGCGGCGCCAGGCTGCCGGCGCTGCAGGTGTTCCATATGTGTTTGCTGATCGGTTTTCGCGGCAAGTACGCGCTCGACGCCGGCGACAAGCTAGCCTACATGACCGCGCGACTCGGCGACGAGATCGCGCACATCCAGGGCAAGAGCAAGGGCTTCGCGCCGCAGGCGGAGCGGCCGGACCAAATCGTCAACAAGCTGCGCAGCAATACACCGTTGTGGGCACTGTGCGCGCTCTTCTCGGTGATCGGCCTGGCGGCGTATATCGGGTTGAAGTCTTCGCTGTCGCACGACACGCAGAACACGCTGGCGGCCTACGCGGACCTGGTCAAGCTGGCGCCAAGGCCGGCATATGTGACGATCACGCTGCCCTGAGGGGCAGCGTTTTTTTACTGCGCGATGCGGAATTCGATACGACGGTTGCGCGCGCGGCCGTCGGCGCTGCTGTTCTCTGCCACCGGGCGATCCGGCCCCTGCCCCGACACCATCACCATCTCCTGACTGATACCCCTGTCGGCCAGATAGCTGCGCACCGCCTGCGCGCGGGCGTGGCTCAAGGCCAGGTTGCTGTCGCGCAGGCCGACATTGTCGGTGTGCCCGATCACTTCCACCTTCTTGCCTTTTACCTTTTGCATCGCCGCCGCCATCTCGTCCAGGATGCCTTTTCCGGACTCGGTCAGCGTCGCCTTGCCGCTCTCGAACTCGATGATGCGCTTGGCCAGCGTCTGGTCAAGCAGGTTCTGTTCCGCCGCGCTCACACGCAGGCCGTTGTTGACCGTGTAGCTGGGATTGAGGCTGGTGGCGAAGTCGCTGGCGATCTGCTGGCGCTGCGCCTCGTTGGCGACTTCGCCGCGCAAGGTGACGTTGGTGCCGTCGATCTTGATTTCGCCCTTGGTGATCAACTTCAGATTGGGGCCGATAAGTTTTTGCACATACCCGTTCCAGTTGGGCGGCAGCGACACCGGCGCGATCGACACCTGGTCGACCACGCGCTCGGGGCCATACAGCTCGCGCACGCGGGCCAGCATGGCCGCCTTGCTGGCCTCGTCCGGTACCGAGCCGCTGACCAGCACCTGGCCGGGTTTGGGCGTGGCCGGCGCAGGGGTCTGCGCCGCACAGTAGATCGATGTCGATAACAATGCCGGCATCACCGCCGGCCAGATGGTCCGCTGGCGCATCGAAAAGCTCCTCTTTGTGTGGAATCGAAGTGAAAGAAATCAGACGAAAGTCTCGTGGAACAGCGCCTGGACGGACCGCAGCGACAACTGGCCCTGCTCCAGATAAGCGGACAGCTTTTGCACCCGCGCGTCGCTGGCGATCAATTCATCGACCCAGCCGGAATAATCGAAGTTGATCTGCTGGTCGGCGGCGCACGCTGGATCGATGATGGCCTGCAGCGCTTCGGGAGCGGCGCCGCCAAAGCCGATCACCAGCGATGGCTGCTCGCGGATATCGGCCATGAACACGCATAGTTCGAAATCCGCCTGGTGCAGGAACGGTGCGATCAAATCCAGCCAGAACGCGGCCACCAGATGGCGTTGACGGGCCGACTGCGGCAATGGCAGCGCCAAGCTCTTTTCCAGCCGGGCCTCGGCGCTGCGCCGGACCGGCTGCAGCAGCAGCCCGATGGCCAATATCATCCGGCGCGCCGAATCGCGAGCCAGCATCGCCTCCAGGCTGGCGATATTGTGGCGGTCGAGGAAATCGACGAACGCGATTTCGTGTTCGGCGGCGCCGGGTTCGATATCGAAGGTGGTGGCCGCGAGGACCTGCAGCGCGGGATCGGGATCGGCCGCATCCAGCACATCGGCGGCCAGTTGTTCCAGCTCATTCCACAGCGGCGCCAGAACCACGGGACTCAGCGCAAGGAAGGTGCGCGGCGATTCGATCTCAATGGCCGTCATGCTCAAAAACGGGTAGCGCCGCTGCGAGGCGTCGCTGCTGGCCGCCAGATGGCCGGCGATCGCGCGCCGGCTGCGCGTGCCGACAAAGGCGAACTGCAACGGGCGCATGGCGTCGTAGTTGATCTTCCAGCGTGGATCGGCGCTCAACAGATTCATCACCTCCGCCAGCCAGCCGTCAAGCAGATTGGCCAGCGCCAGATTGTTGGTCGCCTTGATAAAGTCGCCCCGGGACGGTAGCTTGCCGAAATAGCCGATGCGGACATTCTGTGGAAGACGTTTCATTGTAGTGCTCCAGTGGCCGCGATAGCGGGTGCTGCGGGGGCGGCTGGGGCGCCGACGATGGTTTCGGGCAGCCGCCTGCCGCGGAAGCCCTGCGCCTGCGGCGCGCTGTCGTTATCTTTGACGTCCGGACTGCTGATGATCTTCAAGCCCATGGCCACGGTGATGGCGCCGCTGGTCCAGCGCAGCTCGAACACGCCGCCTTCGCGCTTTTGCTTGGCCGCCGCGTCGATCATGCGTTTAAGGCCAAACTGCCCCGGCTCATTGAGCACCTCGACGCTGCGGCCGTCGAACGACACCGCCGTGATGCGCGCACCGGAGACGCCCTGGGTGCTGGGGTGGACCATATTGGTCCATTGCGCCGGGGTGTTGCGGTAGCGGATCTGCTGGCCGTCGATATCGACGGTGTATTCCAGGGTACCCGGCGCCGGCATCGGCTGGAGCTGGAACACGGTTTGCGCCGCGGCCGAGGAAGCAGCCACGCCGCCGGCGCCGATCGGTGCGATCCAGCCGGGGAAGCGCGCCACAGTCTGCGGGGCCAGCTTGATGCCCATATCGGCCCAGGTACGCGGCGCCAGCACGTCGCCCCGGCGCAGTACCAAGGGTCCCATCGCGGTGGTGGCGAATTTGGCGATCAATCCGTCGGGGCCGAAGAACTGTGCGATTTCCGAGCTGGCAGCTTCGATCCGGGCGTTGGGCGAGAACGGGTATTTGTTGGCCAGCGATTGCTGGAACGGCTCGTAGACCTGCGCCAGCCAGGTCTTGTTGATCTCCGCTTCGACAGGCACGATCAGCACCGCGAAAGTCTGCATCAGCGGCCGCACCAGGATGGGACGGATCGCCTGTTTCTGCGAGTCGCTCATCCCGGTCAGCATTTGCTCGTCGACGTAGCGCAGCGCGTCGGCCAGCTCCGAACCCGTGCCTTCGAGCGTCTGTTGCATGAACTGGCGCGCGCCGGGACCGGGATCGCCCTGGTTCTTCAACTGATTCAGACGGCTGCGCAACTTGGACAAGGTGTCCATATAGGCGCGCATCAGCGACGCATCCTTGTCCTTGGCGGCGACCAGCTTGCCGACGCCGGCGAACTCGCGGCCGATGGGGCCCATCGGCCTGTCGACGCGGGTCTGGTCCATCTGCAGATTGACGTTGATCTGCGACGGCCCGCGCCGCATCACGGTGTTCTTGACCCAGTTGACGAAGCCCGACTGCGCCTCTTTCAACTCGGTGCTCATCACCGCCGGATTGTCCCAGGACGTTTGCTGGTAGATGGTGGTGAGCAGCTTCGATATCGGCGACGACTGCGGATCGCCCAGGCGGTTCATGGCGACGACGGCGGCGTCGAAACCGTTCAAATTGGCGATGGTAACGCCCTGCACGAATTTCTGCCATTCGCGCGCGTAGTCGGCCTTGTACAAATCGGTCAGGCCCTTCTCGATTTGTTCCGGGCTGCCTTCCAGCGTCAGATCGTCGCGCGCGGCGGTCTTCAATACCCAGTCGGCGCTTTGCAGCTCGCGCGTGGCCGCCTCGCGGAAGGCGCCCTGCACATACTTCTCCCATGCCTCACGGGTGTAGGCGCCGGCAATCGCATGACTGCCGGTGACCAGCGCCTGATCCTGCTCGCCGACCATGCGCGCCACCGTCATCGCCGGGAAGCGGGTGTTGGCGCGGGCACGGATGTCGGCGTAGACGCGTTCCCGCGCCGGCATGCCGCGCACCACGCGCTTCAGATTCTCACGCGCTTGGTCGATCAGCGCCAGCTTGGGCTCCACGCGGGGCCACGACGGATCGGCGATCTGCGCCAGGTAGAAGGTCATCAGCCGTTCGGCGCTGTGGATCATCTGCTCGCGCGGCATCGCGCCACGGTGGTTTTCGAGCCACACGCGCCAGTGGCGGGTCAACTGGTCGTTCAGATGGCTGGGTTCCGCATGCGATTTATCGACCAGCATCAGATAGCTTTTCAGCGCGTTGTACGCGTCTTCCACGTTGGCGGCGGAGGCTTGCTGAAACTGGCGGCTGGCCGCAGCCACGGGAGGAGCGGCGGCTTCGCCCACCGGCTGCGCGGCGACGGCGCCCGGCGCCTGCAATTCGTCGGCGCGGGTGTTCATCTCGGACAGCAGCGTCTCCAGGTTGGCGACGACCGGCTTGATCATCACCTCCCGCGCACCGGAGAAGTACTCCTCGCGCAGCTTCTGCTCCAGCAGCCCGCCCTGGTAAAGGCCCATTCGCAGCGACCATGGCCGCTCGTCGCGGTACTTGTCCAGTTGTTCGATGCGGTCCTGCAGTATCTCCAGCGCCTCGAGCCGCGACTGCAAATCGAGCCGCTTGTCCTGCAGCTTGATCACCTTATCCAGATCGGCCTGCACATTGCTGACTAACTGGCGATTGCCCAGATAGGACCAGCTCCACCCGCCCAGCGACGCGCCCAGTAGCAGCACCGCGCCGAAGAAAGCGGCGTACGTCAGCCGCACCTTATGCTTGCTGGCGTACTGCGACACCAGGTCCTTGTCGGCGAAGATCACCTTGCGGAATAGATTCTGCAGGAAGAAGCCCGATTGCCCCGCTCCGGCGACGGCCTGCGCATCCGGCACCGACAGCGCGAAGCGCTTGGCGACCCTGTGCGACTGCTCGCTGACAGGCATGCCCTCCTGCAGCGCGCTGGTGAAGTAATAGCCGCGAAACACGGGTTTGAACTGGAATGGATTTTCCTCGAACAGCGTGGCGAGAAACGCCCGCAGCGGCGTCCTGATCGTCGCGAACTCCAACGGAAAGGTGAACACGCCGGGCTCCATGCGCTCGCGCCGCTGCTGGCTCATATTGGCCAGGCTAAGCTCCTTCAAGCCGTCGCACAGCTCCGGGAAACTCTGGTCGAAGAACGCCATCAACTGCTGGCTGGTCGCGTTGCGCTTGTAGGGCATGGTCGCGCCCCACACGCGCTCGCGCTCCGAGCGTTCGGCCTTGGCGAAGAATTCGTCGAAGCCGGCGATCAGGTCCGCCTTGGTGAACACCACGTACACCGGCGCGAAGACTTCCAGCCGCTCGATCAAGTCCTGCACCCGCTTGCGCAAACTGAGCGCGAGCTTGATGCCGGCCTCCGGATCCTCCCCGCGCAGTTCCGCGATGCTGACGGCGATCAGGATGCCGTTGATCGGCGCGCGGCGGCGGTACTTCTTCAGCAGATCGAGAAAGCCGAACCACTCGGCGCGATGCTCGTCCATGACCGAGTAGCGGCCGGCCGTATCGAGCAGGATGCCGTCCGGCGTGAAGAACCAGTCGCAGTTGCGGGTTCCGCCAACGCCCTGCACCACCTTGCCGTCGGCGAAAGGAAACTGCAGGCCGGAGTTGGTGATCGCGGTGCTTTTGCCTGCGGCCGGATTCCCGATGATCATGTACCAAGGCAGCTCATACAAGGCGCGCGTGCCGGAGACGATGCCCAACTTGGAACCCTTGATCGTCTCGATGGCCTTCAGCAGGCTCTCGCGGATGGCCTTGACCTCGGCGCCCGCCTGGTCTTTCGGCGCCTCCTCGGTCGCGGCCCTGGTGCCGATGGCGTCGGCCAGCTTCTCCGACTCCCGCCTGGCGCGCGACCATCGCCACAGCCAGACCAGGCCCGCCAGCGCCAGCATCACGGCGGTCGCGCCCAGCGCCCAGATCAGCGCAAGCTCCAGCACTTGTGCGCCTAAATAGAATATCGCCGCCATCGCGGCCAAACCAAAAATCGTCAGGTGACGGGTATCGGTCAGGAAGTGCCAAATTTTTCGCATCATGGTTCGGTCGGGGTTTGGACGACTGCGCTTGAAAGGAAGGCGGACCGATCAATGTTGCCACCAATCATGTTTCGAATGCTTGAGCGGGCACAATGAACGCCGCGCCCTGTTTTATTTGCGCACAGTGCCGGGGACGCGCAGCTCCGTGTGGCCGAAATCCATCATCGTCCAGCGTCCGCCCCAGGTCAGGCCGACCGATTCAGCCGTCTCGCCGTACAGGCGGTAGCCGCGCATCGCCCACGGATCTTTTTCCGATATGACCAGCTTGCCGTCGCGCAGGAACGCGCAGTCGGCCGCCAGCCCAAACTGGTGATAGCTCTGGAAAGCCTTGGCGTTGGTGACATTGGAACCGGCCGCCGCCAGCGAGTTCTGCCGCTCTGGGCTGCGGTAGCCTTCCAGAATCGCCATGTCGTAACCGTGGCGCTCCTTCATGATCCGAAACACCAGCAGCATGCGGCGGGAAAAGTCCGGGTCGAGCAATTGCCAGTTGCGGTTGGCGCTGTCGAGCATGGGCCGCACCAAGGTCACCTCGGCCGTCGTGAATGTCACGGGCGGCAACGGCGCCGGCGTCACCAGTTGCTCGCCTTTCAGCAGATCGGCCACCTGGTCATTGGCGACATGGACGCCGCCGTCATAACCGCCCAGCATGTCCCGCCCACTGAGCATCAGCGCCAGCAACGGCGGCACCGTCATCAGCACGGACGCAGCCAGTATCAGCGGAGAGCGCCTTTGCACGAACCGCAATGCGCTACCGGCGCCGCCGCGCGCGCCGCGTCCCAGCGCCGACGCCTGTTGCGTGCCTTGTTGATAATCGCGCCGCAAGCGCTGCTCGAGACGGCGCCCGATCGCGCTGGCCGACTGAGCCATCAGGTCGCGTCCCGCCGGAAACAGCAACAGCCAGGCGCCAACACAGGCGAACACGAAAAACATCAACACAGAAAAGAGAAACATGGTGCGCTCCGTCAAAGCAAGGTCGGGCCGCCGGATGGACACTGGCAAGCGACCGGGTCACTAACGTTTCATCGTAGGCCCGATCGGCGATCGACGTGAAAGACCAGATCAAATTCGAAGGGAATATTGTGGACACATCGAAACGAAAACCGGACTTGATGGGAACGCCGGGCGGTCAGACGGATAGCGCCAAGCGCATCCTCGCGCATCTGGAACACGGTGCGCGGCTGCCCGCGTCCAAGCCGGCGCGCGCCGCCAGTTGGGCGATCGACGGTTGGACTGTGGGCTTGGGCTTGCTGCTGCTGGCAATGTGCGGCATCGCATGGCTGATGCATGAGAAAAGCGCGCCAGCGGGCGGTTTCAAGGCAAGCTATAGCAGCACGCGCGCGTTGTCGGGGCTTGAGCGGAGTGGCCACAATATACAGGCGCGCACGCGGTTGGAAAGCACCCACGTGGACCCGGGCGAAGTGATCGTCGATCCGGCGGAACTGCCGGCGGCGATCGTGAACGAGCCAGCGCCGCGACAGGCGCAAAATAGAAATGAACCGCAAGCAATGGCGGCGACAACGACGGCGTCGCGCGAGCTCGGTCCGACGGCCTACACGCAGTCCGCCGCCGCAGCCGGCAGGCCAACGACCGGGCCGGCGACCTTGCCCGCCGAAACGGCGCGTGTCGCCTCGGTCGGCGCCGCCTACCCAAGGTCGGCCAGCGCCATCAGCAAATACAACAGCAGCGCCAGCAGCGCCAGCGCAGCGACTCCGCGCGTCACGCCCGCCGTTGCGGCATCACGCGGCAAGGCGGCGGCGCCCGCCAACGACACAGATGTCGCACTGCTCGCCGCGCTCGTTGCGCACGCGGGCACGCCCGCCGCCGTCGCACCGGAACGCAGCCGCGACATCGTTGAACGCCGCGAGGGCGACAGCACGGCGGACCTGCTGGCGCGCTGCAAGCAGCTCGGACTGATCGAGGGCATGCTGTGCCGCTCGCGCATCTGCTCCGGTCGCTGGGAATCGGACGCCACCTGCCGCGCGCCGGCCAATTGATCCCGGCCCGGGTTATTTAATCTGTTATTGAATCGTCAGCTGTTTGCCGCCGGTGCCGACTTTTTTCGGCAGGGTCAACGTCAACACGCCGTTCTCATAACGCGCACCGGCCTGGTCGTCATCGACTTCCTGCGGCAACGTAAAGCTGCGGTGCACCTGGCCGTAGTAGCGTTCGTTGCGCAAAGTGCCGCCGCTGCCGGTGCCGCCGGCACCGCCACCGTCAGCGCTCTTCTCCTCTTTGATTTCGGCCGTCAGCGAGACCTGGTTACCGTTGATCGCGACCTTGATGTCCTCCTTCTGCACGCCGGGAATTTCGGCCTTGACGGTATATTCCTTCTCCGTCTCGGTCACATCCATGCGCATACGCTGGGTCTGCTCCTGACGCCACACCGGCGGCGAAAAGTCACGGAACAACTCATCCATATCGCGGAAGGGATCGAAGCGGGCGATGTCGCGGAACGGATCGAGACGCATCAGACTGTTAGCCATAATATCCTCCTGTGGATAGTGGTTGAACAAGCCAATATGATAGGAAGCGACCCGGCACGGCGTTTGATCTGCGTCAAACGAAAGAAAGCCACGTTGGCATCACGGTGAGAATTGATGCGGTCAAGGTAAATAGTCCAGTGCGGCTCCACAAAGCAAAAAGCCCAACCGGTAAAGGCTGGGCTTTCTGATACTACTAAATTCTGGCTCCCCGACCTGGACTCGAACCAGGGACCTGCGGATTAACAGTCCGTCGCTCTACCAACTGAGCTATCAGGGAAAAGAGGCCGCATTATATACGGCCAACTACTAGCTGTCTAGGCTAGACGAAAAAATCATACAGCCCATCCAACGAATGCCGGTGGCGGCTCATGGCGGATTACGCCGTGCCGGCTAATCCGCCCTACGAGTACCACTCAACGATCAGAAACCGCCCTTGAACTGCACGCCAAACTGACGCGGCTCGTTCACCATGCCGGTCAGGTTGTTGAAGTCGATGGCGCCGATGATGCGCTGGGTGTCGGTGATGTTGCGCGCGAAAGCGGCCACTTCGTACTTGCCGCCATCCCAGTTGTAGCCCACGCGCAGCCCGCCTTCAACCATCGACTTGCCGGTGAATTCCTTGGCTTCGTACAGGAAGAAGTTGATCTTGCTGCGATACGACCAATCGGTCAGCACGAACAGGTTGCCGTTCTCCAGCGCCCAGTTGTAGCGCGCGGTCGCGTTCAGGATGTACTTCGGCGCCTGCGGCAGCGGGTTGCCGTTGATGTCGACGCGGCCGGCCGCGTTGAGCGGATCGGTCACGGTGCACGAACCGCACTTGGCCACGGACAGGCTCGGGTCCTTGATCTTGGTGAAGTTGTACGAACCGCCCGCCGAGACCTTGAACGCCGGCGTGATGAACGCCTCGAAGTCCGCTTCGACGCCGCGGCCGTCGGTCTTGGCGGCGTTGATCAGGCGGGTGACGTTGGAGTTGCCACCAACCACGGTCAGCTGCTGGTTCTTCACTTCGTAGTTGTAGACGCTGAACGAAGCGCGCGCGCGGCGGTTGAACAGGTCGGCCTTGACGCCGGCTTCATACGAGGTGATGGTTTCTGCATCGGCCACGGTGATCGGCACCGACGCCGAGGCGGCGGCGATACTCGGCGCGCGGAAGCCGGTGGCCACGCGGGCGTAGGTGCTGACGTCCGGGTTGATCTTGTACGTCAGGCTCAGATCCCAGCTGGCTTTGCTCTTGCTCTCGTCGACCGATTGCGGGCCGGCCAGCACCACGTTCTGGGCTTCCACGGTGTAGAAGTCCTTCTTGTCGTTGGTGTAGCGCAGGCCGCCGCGCAGGATCAGGTCCTGGGCCAGGTCGTACGTCACCGAGCCGAACACGGCCGCGGCCTTGTTGGTCTGATGGCTGGCCAGGTGCGAGGTTTGCGCGCCGGTGGTGCTGTTGTAGTTGTTGCTGTAGCCGTCAGCGCTTTCCTTGAAGTAGTAGACGCCGGTCTGCCAGTTCAGCGGGCCCGCGTTCTTCGATTCGACGCGGAATTCCTGGCTGTACTGGTGCAGGCCGCTCAGTCCGCCACCGGTTTCGACCTGGAACGGAATGAAGCCCGGGCCGGCCGGCGTGCCGCCGTCGATGTCGCCACGGCTGTAGTACTTGTCAACGCCTTCGTAGCCGGTGATCGAGAACAGCTTGACCGAACCCAAGTCCCAGGTCAGGCGGGCGTTGGCGCCGTTGGTGCTCAGCTCCTGGGCGTTCTGGCCGTTGGTGCTGATCTGGTTGAAGCTGTAACCATCGGCGAAGTCGTTGGTGCCCTTCTTGATGATGTTGGCGCGGAACAGGCGCGCGCTGCCGGTGGTCGAACGCGCGTGCACGTTGAACAGGGCGTTGAAGGTGGTGCTCGGGCTGTACAGGAACTGCACGCGCTCGGCGTGTTCGTTGTAGCCTTCCAGCGAATCTTTGGCGCCGGTGAAGGTGTTGTCGACGAAGTCGTCGCGGTGCTGGCGCAAGGTCGATACGCGCATCGCCCACTCGCTCGACAGCGGCACGTTGGCGGCCGCTTCGAGGTTGACGGTGTTGTGCGAGGCCCACGACAGGCTGTAGTAGCCTTCGACCTGTTTCAGGTTCGGCTTGGCCGATTCGAACTTGACCACGCCGGCCGGGGTGTTGCGGCCGAACAGAGTGCCTTGCGGGCCGCGCAGCACTTCCACGCCGGCCATGTCGAACATCGGGAAACCTTTGAGGATGCCGTTTTCCTGCACGACGTCGTCGTACACCAGCGACACCGGCTGCGAGGCGAAGGTGCTGAAGTCGGTGTTGCCGTAGCCGCGGATGTAGAAGCGCGGGAAGGTACGGCCGTTCGACGATTCGACGTTCAGCGATGCCACTTTGCCTGCCAGCAGGCGGATGTCCTGGCCGCCGGACAGCAGCACGTCGAGCTTCTCGTCCTTCAGCAGGGTGACCGATACCGGCACATCCTTGATGTTCTCGGCGCGGCGCTGGGCCGTCACGACAACGGTTTCCAGTTGCGCGTCGGGCGCGACGCTTTGGGCGAAGGCGGAACCGATAGGCATAACGGCGCTCAACGCCAGCAGGCGCTTGTGCATCTTAGACAATTTGATCATTCAATTTCCCGATTTAAATGTAATGCAAAGAGTAAAAAACAGCGTCTCCTGTTCTCTCTTTCATAGACACCGCACGGTCATCTGACGTGACCATTGCGGCGCAAGCGGGCCGCTTGCGCGCCGCTTTCGGCAAAACTGGACCGCCCCGTTTCTCCACCATGAAAGCGTGAACAGGATCGCATCCGCATCTTGATTGATGTCTAGAATGCACCGACTTGCAGAAAGGCGGTATTTTCAGCCATTGATACCATGTATTGCAAGACGAATATATCGATAGTCGAATTAACTGTTAGAAATTCGGCGGCTACTATGATGAAACTGAATAATAAAAGGCCGCCTTGCGGCGGCCTTGCAACAACGATGTCGAAAAAACACGAAGCATTTACATCTTCTACACGCAGCAACTGTGTTGAAAATCCCACAAACGGCGCCGTGGCGGGCGTCCGCCGGGGCCGGCGGTCACTTCACATGCCCAGCGACTTGAGCAGATCGGAGTTGTCGTCTGCGTCGTCGACCGGGGACGGCGTCGACGCGTTGTCGGTGTTGTAGGCGTCGTCGATCAGCGATTGCGGATCGTGCTCGGCCGAATCGAAATCGTACAGCTTGATGAACTCGGTGCGGTCGATCGCCAGTTCCAGATAGAAGATGTTGTTCTTCTCGGTGTAGAAGGTGACGCGGCGCATTTCCGGACGGTCCAGCGGCGTGTCCACGCTCAGCATCACCTGCTTTGTCAGCACCAGCATCTTCGGCTGGTTCTGCGTGATGTTGGTCTGCAGCTCGCGCCGCACCTTGCCGGTGAAGTCGCCGACGATCTGGTTCATCAGCTCGCCCATGATGTTGGACACCTCGTCCGACGTGTGCGAACTGGCCAGCTCCGACTTCGGCATGCCCATGTGCAGCATGTAGCGCTCGTAGATTTCCATTGCCGTGTCGGCGGCGAAGTTCAGCACCACCAGGCCGGTGAAGCCGCCGTCGAACATCACGAAGCAACCGATGTCGGGCTTCAAACCCGTCTTCGTGATCCGCTGCACCATGCCGGAATAGTTCACTTTACTTTGCGTGGCAACATTCAGCACGCGGGCCACCGAGTTACACAAACTCATCAACAAATCTTCTGTACCGTACACAACATCCTTTTCTTCGCTCATGGGGCAACCTCTATTTACTTTTTGTCGATGATGGCGCCGCGTCATGGTGCAGCGCCTAACGAAACATGGCCTCCTCGCTCAGCCAGCGGGCGACCTCATCTTTCCATTCCGTAGCCGAAATAAAATCAATACTATTGAGTATGCCGAGGTGCAAGATTCCCGTCCACCTGATTCACACATTTACATCAAATTTCAGTGCCGAAATGCAAAACCGCCAATCGGCAACCCGGAGGAGTGGGGAGGAAGCAGTAACTTATTTAGAAGGCCGACGCTTTTTGCGTTTCGGTGGCTGGGCAAGCGGGAAAAAGGCATCCGTCCAGACCTCTCGAGGAGTGCGTGCCAACAATACAACATTAGGACCAACGCCACTGTTCATTACCCAACCCCGCGGCCCCTGCGGTCACAGCAGGTCTGCGGACAGTCGCGACAGCGCCTCTTGACGGCTTACCTACCGCCAGCATCGTTAGGCCTTTGCCTCGAATCCAGCTCCTCGCGCATTCTGTTGAGCAGCACTGCCGTTTCCTCGGTTTGTCTTTTGACCTCGGCTTGCGCAGCCGAGGTGCTCTTTCCAGCCTCAAACGAGGCGACCATCGCGGACAAAACCGTCGCGTTAAACGCGGCAACACCCAAGACGATCGCGAGAACGGCACCAACGGCGGTGACGATGATGGTGGTTTTGAGACCGGCCATTGACGACCGTATTTCCGATCCTATTTCCGATATCGTCATCTCCACCCGCGCCATGCGGGCATCGAAGTGACGCGACCGCTCTTGCATCAACGCGGAAAATGCAGCAAGCGCGGACTCGATGGACGCGACGCGGGCATCCATGCGGCTTTCTACGGCCTCAAGCTTTGCGTCGACGAAATCCCTGTCTGGTGAAGCAGCCATTCAAGCATGATCGCGTGCGATTTCGGGGCTGTCAATCAGAGCACGTCCGCGTAGCCCCTTGCACTTCTGACGCTGCTCAACAAACCCCAACAATACGCTCTGGATCATCGCGGTATCAATGACGAAATGCAAAAAGCCCAACCGGTAAAGGCTGGGCTTTTTGGATACTGCTAAATTCTGGCTCCCCGACCTGGACTCGAACCAGGGACCTGCGGATTAACAGTCCGTCGCTCTACCAACTGAGCTATCAGGGAATTGAGGCCAGAATTATAGCCGCTCAACTTTGATTTGCCCAGCCCAAAAAGCAACTATTTTCGCCGGCGCGGGACCGTCAAGCGGACGCGCCAATGGAAAAAGCCCCATGTCGCATCGCAACGATCTTCACCGTTACAAGAAAACATGAGGCTTTTAAATTCTGGCTCCCCGACCTGGACTCGAACCAGGGACCTGCGGATTAACAGTCCGTCGCTCTACCAACTGAGCTATCAGGGATTAGAGGCAACATTTTATACTGTTTCGTTCGCGCCATCAAGAAAGATTTCCAACAGCGCAACTTACAACGGCATTCTATGTTGCCACTCGGATCAAGCTACTGCTCAACCCGAAGAAGCAAGAGTTTAGAGCACTTTGGCGATGGCGTCAATAACGATGTCGATATTGCGCGAATTCAACGCCGCCACGCAGATGCGGCCGGTATCGACCGCGTAGATCGACTGTTCGCGCAGTTGCTCGACCTGCGCCTTGGTCAGGCCCGAGTACGAGAACATGCCGACCTGGTCGCGCACGAAGGCGAAATCGTGGGCGGGGGCTTTCGCCTTCAGCTTCTCGACGAAGGCTTCGCGCATTTCCTTGATGCGCACGCGCATGCCGGCCAGCTCGTCTTCCCACATCTGGCGCAGTTCCGGCGTGGTCAGCACGGTGGCGACCACTTTACCGCCGTGCACAGGCGGGTTGGAGTAGTTGGTGCGCACGACGCGCTTCAACTGCGACATCAGACGGCTCGCCTCTTCGCCGCTGGCCGCGACCACGCTCAGCGCGCCGACGCGCTCACCGTACAGCGAGAACGATTTCGAGAACGAATTCGACACCAGCAGCGGACCGCCGGCGTCGGCGAAGCGGCGCACCACCGCGCCGTCTTCGGCGATCCCGGCGCCGAAGCCCTGGTAAGCCATGTCGAGGAACGGCACCAGGCCGCCGCCGGTGACGGCCGCGATGACTTCATCCCACTGGGCCGACGTCAGATCGGCGCCGGTCGGGTTGTGGCAGCACGCGTGCAGCAGCACGATGGCGCCGCGCGGCATGGCCTTCAACGCGGCCAGCATGCCGGCGAAATCGACGCCGTGGGTGGCGGCATCGTAGTAGGCGTAGTTATTGACGGTGAAGCCGGCGCTTTCGAACAGCGCGCGGTGGTTCTCCCAGCTTGGATCGCTGATGTAGACCTGCGAATCGGGCGCGAAGCGCTTGAGGAAATCGGCGCCGATCTTCAGCGCGCCGGTGCCGCCGATCGCTTGCACGGTGATCGCACGTTTCTCTTGAATTACCGCGCTGTCGGCGCCAAATACCAGCTCTTGCACCGCCTTGTCATAGGCAGCCAGGCCTTCGATCGGCAGGTAGGTGCGCGGGGCCGGCGTGGCGATCAGGATTTCTTCCGCTTTCTGTACGCAAGACAGCAGAGGCACTTTGCCGTTGTCGTCATAATAAACGCCGACGCCCAGATTGATTTTGGCTGGGTTTTGGTCGGCGTTGAAGGCTTCGGTGATACCCAGGATCGGGTCGCGTGGTGCCATGTCGATGGCGCTGAACAAGCTAGGATTCGTCATGATAAGATTGGATTCGATTGGAAGCGTTTCGCAGCGGATGAACGTAGACAGCGCCCCTTAAAAAACTACTTCAGGCCGCTGGCAGGCCATTATTTTAACAAAGGTCGGACCACGATGGCTGAATTACCAGTAGTAGATACCCCTAAGGCAACGGTTATTACCTTCCCGGATTCGCCGTTCAAATTGCACCAGCCCTTCCCGCCCGCCGGCGACCAGCCGGTGGCGATCGACAAGCTGTGCGAAGGCATCGACGACGGCCTGTTCTTCCAGACCTTGCTCGGCGTGACCGGCTCCGGCAAGACCTACACGATGGCCAACGTGATCGCCCGCAAGGGCCGTCCTGCGATCGTGTTCGCGCCGAATAAAACGCTGGCCGCCCAGCTGTACTCGGAGTTCCGCGAGTTCTTCCCCGAGAATGCGGTCGAATACTTCGTCTCGTACTACGATTACTATCAGCCGGAAGCCTACGTGCCGCAGCGCGACCTGTTCATCGAAAAGGATTCGTCCATCAATGAGCACATCGAGCAGATGCGCCTGTCGTGCACCAAGTCGCTGATGGAGCGGCGCGACGTCATCATCGTCGCCACCGTGTCGGCCATCTACGGTATCGGTAATCCCAACGAGTACCACCAGATGATTCTGACCTTGCGCCAGAAGGACCGCGTCTCGCAGCGCGACATCATCGCGCGCCTGATCCAGATGCAGTACACGCGCAACGAGGTCGATTTCGGCCGCGGCACCTTCCGCGTGCGCGGCGATACGCTCGACATCTTCCCGGCCGAGAATGCGGAGCTGGCGGTGCGCCTCGACATGTTCGGCGACGAGCTGGAATCGATCCAGCTGTTCGATCCGCTGACGGGCCGCGTCAAGCAGAAGATCCCGCGCTTCACCGTCTATCCCGGCTCGCATTACGTCACGCCGCGTTCGACCGTGCTGCGCGCGATCGAGAGCATCAAGCTCGAACTGCGCGACCGCCTGGAGTTTTTCCGCAAGGAGAACAAGCTGATTGAAGAACAGCGCATCGAGCAGCGCACCCGCTTCGATCTGGAGATGATGGCCGAAATCGGCTTCACCAAGGGCATCGAGAACTACTCGCGCCACCTGAGCGGCGCCATGCCGGGCGAGCCGCCGCCGACTTTGGTCGATTACCTGCCGAAGGACGCGTTGATGTTCCTCGACGAGTCGCATGTGTTGATCGGGCAGCTGAGCGCCATGTACAACGGCGACCGCTCGCGCAAGACCAATCTGGTGGACTACGGCTTCCGCCTGCCGTCGGCGCTGGACAACCGGCCGTTGAAGTTCGAGGAATTCGAACAGAAGATGCGGCAGACGATTTTCGTCTCCGCCACGCCGGCCGACTACGAAAACACGCACGCCGACCAGGTGGTCGAGCAGGTGGTGCGGCCGACAGGCCTGGTCGATCCGCTGATCATCGTGCGCCCCGCCCGTTCGCAGGTTGAGGACCTGATGTCCGAGATCACCGACCGCGTCGCCAAGAACGAGCGCGTGCTGGTGACCACGCTGACCAAGCGCATGTCCGAGCAGCTGACCGAATTCCTGAGCGACCATGGCATCAAGGTACGCTACCTGCACAGCGACATCGAGACGGTGGAGCGGGTCGAGCTGCTGCGCGACCTGCGCATCGGCACCTTCGACGTGCTGGTGGGGATCAACCTGCTGCGCGAGGGCCTCGATTTGCCGGAGGTGTCGCTGGTGGCGATCCTGGACGCCGACAAGGAAGGCTTCCTGCGCTCCGAACGTTCGCTGATCCAGACCATCGGCCGCGCCGCGCGTAACCTCAACGGCGTGGCGCTGCTGTACGCCGACCGCATGACAGACTCGATGGAACGCGCCATCGGCGAGACCGAGCGCCGGCGCGCCAAGCAGATCGAATTCAACGCCGCCAACGGCATCGTGCCGCGCGGCGTGAGCAAGATCATCAAGGATATGATCGACGGCGTCTATAGCCCGCAGGACGCGCGCGAGAACCGGCAGGTAGCGCAGGAGGCGGCCAAGTACGAGTCGATGAGCGAGAAGCAGATCAGCAAGGAGATCAAGCGCCTGGAGAAGGCGATGCTCGATCACGCCAAGAACCTGGAGTTCGAAAAGGCCGCGCAGGTGCGCGACCAGCTGCATGGCCTCAAACAGCAGCTGTTCGGCGCGCCCGGCGCGGACACACTGCCCACCCCGAACTGATTGGCACCTATGACGAATCCGATTTTAAGCAGCGGCCCATTGGGCTCCCCGTGGGCGACCATGGACCCGTTCCTGTTTTGCGTCCACCACGTGGACAACTACCCCAAGGGCGACGGCAAGTTCGGTCCCGCCGCCTCGCTGGCGGGGCGCCGCCTGGGCCAGGACTTCATGAATGTCGACGGCTGGAATATGTACCACGGCGAACAGGTGCCGGGCTTTCCCGGCCACCCGCATCGCGGCTTCGAGACGGTAACCATCGTCCGACATGGCCTGATCGATCATGCCGATTCGTTGGGCGCGGCGGCGCGCTTCGGCGCCGGCGACGTGCAGTGGCTGACGGCGGGACGCGGCATCGTCCACTCGGAGATGTTCCCGCTGCTGAAGACGGAGGACGGCAATCCGCTCGAACTGTTCCAGATTTGGCTTAACCTGCCGGCCCGCAGCAAGTTCGCCGAGCCGCACTTCACCATGCTGTGGTCCGAAGACGTTCCCCGGGAAACCGTGGTCGACGCCAACGGCGCGCGCACGGAGGTGGTTTGCGTGGCCGGTCGCGTGGAGGCTCTGCATGCCCTGCCCCCGCCGCCGGATTCCTGGGCCGCCGCCGAGGAAAGCGACCTCGCGATCTGGGTGGTGACGATGGAGCCCGGCGCGGAATGGACCCTGCCGCCCGCGCGCGGTGCCGACACCAAACGCGCACTGTATTATTTCGACGGCGAAGGCGCCAGCCTTGGCGGCCAGCCACTGGCATCGCGCAGCGCCAACGACTTGCGCACCGATGCGCCTTTGCTGCTGGTGAATGGCGCCGCCGGCAAGGCGCAATTCCTGATTCTGCAAGGACGGCCGATCGGCGAACCGGTGGTGCAATCGGGACCGTTCGTGATGAACAGCGAACAGGAAATCCGCCAGGCCCACGCAGACTACCGGCAGACCGGCTTCGGTGGCTGGCCGTGGCCGGACGGCGCCCCGGTGCACGGCGACGACCCAACGCGCTTCGCCCGCCACACCGACGGCAAGGTCGAACGGCGCGACCGCTAAGTTACGTCAGCGCTGTTTGACAAACGCCGCCACGGCCTCGCTCAATTGCGGGGCCAGCGGCAGATTTGGATCGCTATACGATGCCCGTTGCGCGGCGGGATCGGCGGGTACCATTTTCAGCACGTGATTCATGCCCTCGATGGTCACCAGCTTGGCCGACGGCGCGGCCTCCGAGAGCGCCTGCGCCTCCTTCACGGCGACCTGGATGTCGGTCGTGCCCTGCGCGATCAGCACCGGCATTTTCAGCGCGGCGATCGCCTTGCGCGGATCGGTCTTGAAGGACGATATCAAATACGGCTGCACCGACGGCCGGTACAGCATCATCAGCTCCGGCGGCACATCCTCCACCGCCTTGCCCTGCTCCAGCGCGACCAGTACGCGTTCGTTTGCGCCGGCCAGCGCGGGCGGCAGCTTGGGCTTGAGTTGGTCACGCAGGATGTCGGCCAATGGGTGGCCGGGGCCGGAGATCGACACGCAGGCATCCGCCTTGGCGCGCTGGCACGCCACCAGCGCGATCAGCGCGCCTTCGCTGTGCCCCGCCATCACCACCTTCGAGAACCGCTTGTCGGCGCGCAGTTGGCGCATCCACACCACGGCGTCGTCGACATAGCTATCGAGCCGCAGATCGGATTCCTCCTTGACCAAGCCGGCGCTGGAAGCGACGCCGCGCTTATCGTAGCGCACCGTCGCAATGCCTTGCTGCGCCAGCGATTCGGCCAGCATGCGCAGTGAATTATTGAGCAGCGAAGCCGCTTCGCTATTGCCGTCGCGGTCCGTCGGGCCGGAACCGGAGTGCAGCAGCACCACCGGCACCTTGGCGCCGCCCCCCGGTATCAACTCGGTGCCATACAGCGTGCCGCCGGCGACGGCCTGCGTGACAGCGCGTTCGGTGTAACTGCCCGCGTGGGCGGCAAAGGACAGCACCAGCAATGACAGCATTAATTTACAGCGCATTCGCAACTCCATGATCGGTATCGGTAAGGCCTATGATACCGGACGGCGCCAGCGAAGTCGCACGATCCAGGCTCAATAAATAGCTAGTCCGTGCGCGTCGAAGACGTGCCAACGCGCCTGCTCGACGCGTACGACGGCGCTCTGGCCGCCCTGCCAGCGCGCTTCGGCATCCGCCCTTGCGATCAACTGGGTCGTGCCGCCGTCCGGTGTCAAATAAATGTAGCTGGCATCGCCGAGCAGCTCCGCCGCCTGCACCGTGACCGGAATGCCGGCGACGCCGCCGCCTGCCGGATCGGGGGGCGCCAGGGCCATGTGCTCGGCGCGCACGCCCAGCGACACCGGCGATCCCGGAACGAGCCCGTCGCGCGCGCCGATCGGCACCAGCGCGCCGCCGGCCAGCCGCACCGCCATCGCCTGCCCGGCCAACAACTCCACCACGCCGGTCAGGAAGTTCATCGCCGGCGAACCGAGAAAGCCGGCGACGAACATATTGGCCGGCCTCTGATACAGCTCCAGCGGCGCGCCGACCTGCTCCACTTGCCCGCCGCGCAGCACCACGATACGGTCGGCCAAGGTCATTGCCTCGACCTGGTCATGGGTTACATAGATCATCGTGCTGCGCAGGGTGCGGTGCAGGTTTTTTAGCTCGATGCGCATCTGAACCCGCAGCGACGCGTCGAGATTGGACAGCGGTTCATCGAACAGGAACACTTCCGGCTGACGCACGATGGCGCGGCCGATTGCCACCCGCTGGCGCTGGCCGCCCGACAACTCCTTGGGCTTGCGCTGCAACAGCGGCTCGATGCGCAGCGTGGCCGCCGCCTGCTCCACCTTGGCTTTTATCTCTTCGCGCGAAAGTCCCGCCATCTTCAACGCGAAGCCCATGTTGTCGAATACCGTCATGTGCGGATACAGCGCGTAGCTCTGAAACACCATTGCGATGCCGCGCGCGGCGGGCGTGACGTGCGTCATGTCACGCCCGCCGATGCTCACCGTGCCCTCGTCGGCAGTTTCCAGCCCGCAGATCGTGCGCAGCAAGGTCGATTTGCCGCAACCGGACGGCCCGACGAATACGACGAACTCGCCGTCGGCGATGCTCAGGTCTATGCCTCGCAGGATGGGCTGCTGGCCGAATCCCTTGCGTATGCCGCGAATGTCTACTCCTGCCATGACTTCCCCTCAACCCAACACCAGTTCGACGCGGTGGGCCGCGCCATCGCGCAGCAGCGGAATTCGCGCCACACCGTCGTCGGCCGCGAGTGCCGTGCCGTCAAGGGTCACCGAAACAACATCGTTGGCGCGACGGTCGGGATTAAGCACCTTGATCTCGTAGCTGCCGCCGCCGTCGGGCAACTGATGGCGGATACTGAATTCCGGCCAATCGTCCGGAATGCGTGGGGCCATCACGATCGTGTCCCCGCCTTCGATACTGAAACCCAGCACCGACTCCAGGCCCACCCGGTACATCCAGCCGGACGATCCCGTGTACCAGGTCCAACCGCCGCGTCCCACGTGCGGCGCCTCGCCATAGACGTCGGCCGCGATGACATACGGTTCGACCTGGTACACCGCCACCGCCGCCATGTCGCGCGCATGGGTCACAGGGCTGAGCATCTCCAGCAGCCGCGCCGCGCGATCGCGACGACCCGCTTCGGCCATCGCCCGCACCACCCAGCACGCGGCATGGGTATACTGGCCGCCGTTTTCGCGCACGCCCGCCACATAGCCCTTGATGTAGCCAGGATCGTTGGGCGTATTGACGAAAGCAGGCGTCAGCAGCCGTATCAGACCATCCTGCTCGGACACCAGCCGCTGCTCCAGCGCGTCCAGCGCCTGCGCGGCGCGTGCCGGCGGCGCCGCTTCGGAGATCACAGCCCACGCCTGCGCCAGCGCGTCGATCTGGCACTCGTCGCTGTCCTTGGAACCGATGACGGCACCGTTGTCGTAATAGGCGCGGCGATACCATTCGCCGTCCCAGCCGCCATCGTTCAGCGCGTGGTCCAGATGATCGTGGTAGGCGCTGTAGATGGCAACGCGCGCGGTATCGCCGCGCTGCTCGCAGATCGGCAGGAAATCCTTGATGATGCGCGACAGGAAAAAGCCCATCCATACGCTTTCGCCGCGCCCTTCGCGGCCGACGCGGTTCATGCCGTCGTTCCAGTCGCCCGTGCCCATCAGCGGCAAGCCGTGCGCGCCCTGCGTCAGCGAGCGGTCCAGCGCGCGGCAACAATGCTCGTAGACGACGGCACTTTCGCCCGACAGCGACGGTTTCAGATAGACCTCGTCCTCGCCCTCCTCCAGCAGCGGCGCAGTCAGGAATGGTTCGACTTCATCGAGCACGCTCCAGTCGCCGGTGGTTTTGATGTAGAAGGCGGCGACGTACGGCAGCCAAAGCAGGTCGTCGGAGAAGCGCGTGCGCAGCCCGCGTTCCATTGGCGCCGTATGCCACCAGTGCAGGACATCGCCTTCGACAAACTGGTGCGCAGCATGGATACGGATCTGCTGACGCGTCAAGTCGGGGCGGGCATAGATCATCGCACTCGAGTCCTGCAACTGGTCGCGATAGCCCAATGCGCCGCCGGACTGGTAGAACGCCGAGCGCCCCCAAATGCGGCAACTCAGATTCTGGTAGGCCAGCCAACCGTTCTGCATCAAATCAATGGCCGGCACCGGCGTGCTCACTTGTACCGCGCCGACGGTGTGGCGCCAGAAAGCAGTGATCTCGTCGAATGCCCGCTGCACCGCACCCGGCGCGGCGTAGCGTCCCACCAATTCCAGCGCGGTCGCGCGCTCCCGCGTCTCGCCCAGCAGCACAACCCATTCCAGCGTCGCACCCGGCGCCAGTTCATGCGTCGTCTGGAGCGCAGCGCATGGGTCGAGGCCAGCGCCTGACGCGCCATCCAATCGTGCGGCGGCCAGCGCGGCTGGCTTGGCAAGGTCGCCGTGCTGGCCGATGAAGACGTCGCGGTCGGCGCTGTGATGCACCGTCGCGCCATCACCCGGCAACGCGGCGGCAAACGTAACACCGTCGGCGAACTGGCCGGCGAGCGGATTGGTCGCCAGCAGCGCGCCCGAGGCATCCCACTCCGTGATAACAAAACGGCTGCTCTCGGCCGGCGTACCGCCCAGCACCAGCCGCTGATACGAGAACATCGACACCCGGCGCGCAACCGGGTCGCGATTGGTCACCCGCACGCGAACAATCTTCACCGGATCGTGGCGCGGCACGAACATCACCGTTTCCTGCTCAAGGCCATGGCTGAAGTGATTGAAGCGCGTGTAGCCAAAGCCGTGCGCCGCCTCGTATCCCGCGCGCGCCGGGGCCGGACCGGGCACCGGTGACCAGTATTGGCCACTGTCCTCGTCGCGCAGGTACAGCGCCTCGCCATGCGGATCGCGTATCGGATCGTTGGACCATGGTGTCAAACGGTGAATGCGACTGTTGCGGCTCCAGGTATAGCCGGAGCCGCTTTCGCTGACGAGAAAACCGAATTCCTCGTTCGAGATGGCATTGGTCCAGGCCAGCGGCGGACGACGCAATCCATTGGTCGCGTCCCAATCCATGCGAATGACGTACTCGTCGCCCGCATCTGTGAACCCGCCATAGCCATTGAAGTGATGCAGCACGGCGCGGCCGGGCACCGTCGTCGGCCCATCCGGATCCGTCGTGCGCGTGGCAGGCGGCTGGGCGGCGGACGGGGCGACATCGGCATCCAGCACCGGCATCCTGCCGCGAACGACCAGCAGCGCGGTCATTTCGATCAAGGCGAGATCCTGCTTGTTGAACCTTTCCGGTTTGCGCACATGGACGCCTTCCGCATCCTTGTAAGAGCCGTCACCATCCAGCAGTAAAAGATCGACCATCCATCCGTGTGCGGCCCAATAAGCGCGAGCACGCAGCAGCAAACCTGCATTGGCGTCGTCGGCGCCATCGACCCACGCGATAGCCAACGGCCCGGCGGGAAGATCGTAGGACGACACAACGGCAGCGATATCGGCGGAAGCTTCAATCTCACGCGCGGTATGGCGCGGCGCGCGTACCGCAGGCTCGCCATACAGCATCGCACCCGCCAACCGCTGCAAATAGGTCGCCTCGTCCGAACTCAAACCCAGTCGTTGCTCCAGCGCCTGCTGGGCGGCGCGGGCGGCATTGATCGGCGCGCGATCCGCCGGTTCCAGGCCGCCGGCCAACGCGAGCGCTTTCTCGCGACTGTCTGCAGCACCCAGGATAAACGCCACGCTGGTGTGCGCGCCCGGCGCCAGCGTTAACGCGCGGCGCAAGCTGAATGCCGGATCGAGCACATTTCCGGCGGTGCCGGACAGTTCTCCGTCCATGCCGGCCGGCGAGCGCAGCTCCCGTCCGCGTCCAACAAAGCGCGTACGATCGGTCTCAAAGCCCGCAGCCGCGCCACCGGCGGCGGCATGTATCATCCACAGCGCCGCATCGCCCTCGCCGCGCGGCCTGCGCCGTGCCAGCAAGGCGCCCGTGGCGGCGTCATGCTCGGTCTGCACGAACAATTTGGAGAAAGCCGGATGGGAGGCTTCATCCGCTTGTCGATTCAACACCACTTCCAGATAGCTGGTCACCTCGATATGACGCTCGGTCGAACCGGTATTCTTGAGCACCACGCTGCGCAGTTCGACGTCACGCGCGGGATCGACGGCGATCTCCATGTGGGCCGCGATGCCATGCGCCGAGACGCCGATCCAGAAGCTGCCAGCCTCGCCGCCGGAAGTCCTGACCGCGTCCCCCGGCCCGCCAGGCTGCAAGCCCAGTGACCATACCTCGCCGCTGACGGTGTCGCGCAGATAGATGAAGTAGCCCTCGCCGTCCTCGATGCGGTCGCCGCTCCAGCGCGACAAGGCCATGTCGCCGACCCGGCTGAAACCAGCGCCGGCGCCCGTGATCAGCGTGGTGAAGCTACCGTTGGAGAGCAGTCGCGTTTCACGCGCAAAGGTGTTTTCTAAACGATTATTCATGGTGCTTTCCGGCTGTTTGATTGAGACAGGCGCCATTACTGGCGACGATATCGGCGTACAGCATGGCGCTGTCTTTCAATGTGCGCTGCTGCGTTTCAAAATTAACGTGGATGATGCCGAAGCGCTTGGAGAAGCCCAGCGACCACTCCAGATTGTCCAGCAGCGACCATACCATGTAGCCCCGCAAATCGACGCCCGCTTCCAGCGCGGCGCTGATGGCGCCCATATTCTTGCGCAGGCAATCGACGCGCAGCGGATCGTGCACCCGACCACCCTCGGCCTGCGGCGGATCGTAGAACGCCGAACCGTTCTCCATCACGTACAGCGGCGTGTCGCCGTACAGCCGTTTGAAGTTGACCAGCGTATCGGTCAGCCCCTGCGGGAAGACTTCCCATCCCGTCTCCGTGTAGGTGGCCTGGGTCTGGCGGACCGGCGCCACTTTCAGCGGCCAATTGGAGGGCTCGTCGCGCACCACGCTGCGGGTGTAATAGTTGATTCCGACGAAATCCAGCTTCTGGCCGATCAACTCGAAGTCGGCGGCCGGCCAGTCAGGCCAAGCCTCGCCGAACATCTGCTTGAGCTCCGGCGGATAGGCGCCGAGGAAGATCGGATCGAGGTACTGGCGGTTCATGTAGGCGTCCGCGCGGCGCGTGGCGTCGAGATCGGCCTGCGACTGGCTGGCCGGATATTTAGGTTCGATATTGACGACGATGCCGATTTGATGCCTGCCTATTTCCCGATAGGCCTTGACGGCACTGCCGTGCGCCCGCATCAGGTTGTGACTGGCCAGCGCCGCCTCGTGCACGCTGCGATGGCCAGGCGCCAAGGTGCCGTGCAGGTAGCCGCCATCGGTGACCACCCAAGGCTCGTTGAGCGTTGCCCACGACTTGACCCGCCCATCGAAGGCCTGGAACAGTACCCGCGCATAGTCGGTGAACCAGTCGGCGATGTCGGGATTGAGCCAGCCGCCCCGATCGTCCAGCGCCGCGGGCAAATCCCAGTGGTACAGCGTGAGCATCGGCTCGATGCCGTTGGCAAGCAGCTCGTCGATCAAACGGCTGTAGAAGTCCAGGCCGGCCTGATTCACGGCGCCGCGCCCCTGCGGCAGGATGCGGCTCCACGACACACTGAAGCGATAGGCTTTCAGTCCCAGCTTCACCATCAGCGCGACGTCCTCCTTGTAGCGGTTGTAATGGTCGCAGGCGACGTCGCCGTTGTCGCCGTCGCGCACATTGCCCGGCACCGCGCAGAAGCGCTGCCAGATGCTCGGCCCCGCGCCATCGGCCAGCGGCGAACCTTCGATCTGATACGCCGACGTCGCGCTCCCCCACAAAAAGTCGGCGGGAAACTGGATGGATTTACTCATTTGATGATCCTTGTGATCTCGAAGTTATAACGATGCGCCATTCATTTTCAGCACCGCCGGCAGGCTATCGATCCTGATCTGCCGGTTTTTCCATGGCACCGGTTTGCCGTTTAGCGTGGCCTCGCCGGGCGCCGTGTCCCACGGCCAGGTGAAAACCACGCCGCCGGGAGGTTTACGTTGCATGGCATCGACAGTTAAAGAGAGCGTGCCGGCGGCGGCAGCCAGCTTGTAGCTGAGCGGACCGTACGGCGTGCGCAGTCCGTGAAGGCCGACGCCTTCTCCGCGCAGCCAGTCCACCGGCACGCCTTCTGCCAGCAATAGCGCTTGATCCGCCTCCCGCTCGTAGGCGAACGAGTCGAGCGCCGCGCGGATGTAGTCGGACGAGATCCAGCCGTGCGGCATGTCGCCGACAAAGCGCGGCTGGCGCATGTCGCGGCCGAGGACTTCCGCCCATTGGTTCCACTTTGCTGGACGCTGGTCGGCATAAAAATAATCCAGCAGCTCGGCCGCGCGCTCGCGCCAGCCCAAACGCACAAAGGCGCTGACGTTACGCAGTTCATAAGGCGTGTAGTCCTCCCACGCCTTTCGGCCATCGCGGCGGGCCAGGAAGAAGTCCCAGTACTTCTCGTAGGTGGGCCGCAGCAAAGCAGGCGGCAGGAACTGCTGCTCGCCGCCGGGCGTCAGCGCAATGGTCGACGACGTGGGATCGAAGTCGCCCAGTTCCGCCGCACCGGGGAGGTAGTCAATGCCGTGAGCAACGGTTGCCGCGTCCAACGACGCATAGAGGTCGCGCCGAAACTCGTCGCGCGCCAGCGCGAGGCGCTGCCCGTCATCGGTCTTCCCGAGTGCAGCGGCGATATGGACCGCGTCCTTGTAGCCCCGCATAGCCCAGAAGTCATCCCAGTACGAGTGCATCGGCTTTTCCGAATACCCCTCGTGGCTGATGGATGCCGGCATCAACCCATAGAACGCGCGACGCTCCGACGTACGATTTGCCTCGCCGCGTTCGGACTGGCGCAAGGTTTCCATGTAGCGCGCGGCGGCATCGACGCGCGGCCACACATCGGCAAGCGCGGTCTTGTCCTGCGTGTAGCGATACAGCTCCGCCGCAAGGAAGATCAACTGGCCGTGACTATCGTTTTCCGGGACCGGATCGGCGCCGCGACGGTCGACGCAGCACGGTACTTTGCCGTTGTCGAACTGGTATGGCGCATACCAACGGAGGTAGTCGGCCGCGATGTCGGCCTGCCCGAGGCGCAGCAGCGCCTCCGACATCATCGCGCCATCGCGTATCCAGGAGCGCCGATAGGAGCGGGTGCCGGGTTGCAGCGATGGTCCCTCCCGCGTCATCAGCATGTGCGCAAGGGACGAGCGCAAGGTGTCGGCCATGTGCTGACCGGCCGCCGGCACTTTCAGTGTGACCCGATTTAGCTTGTCGCGCCACCCTGCCGCCGCCGCTTCCTGATGCTCCGTCAACCATGCGGCGGCGTTCCTGCTGGCGGAAGGAATGGTCAATGCCGCCGGGCCGCCCGCCATCGGCAGCACCGCGCCAATCACAACGCTTCCGCGCGGGGGCAGCACCACCTCATAAGTCATCGCCGCCGAGGCCATGCCCGTTTCGTCATGCAGGCTACGCATGCCCGATTTCGCAGGAGAGGCGCCAGGCAGCAGGCCGCCATCGAACGATGACAAGGCCACGCCGGCGGGCGCTTGCAAAGGATGGATTTTGCTATCGCCGTTGATTGTGATCGTCTTGCCATCCCACCGCAGATCGTGGATGGCGCTGAAACCGCCCGGCGTATTGAGGAACTGGCGTGGCGCGTTGACCTGGAACGGCCGCACCGCCAAAACCAGCTGCATGCGCCGCGCGGTCGCGCCAAAGTTTTTCAGCTCGTACTTTGCCAGCAGTTGCGATGAAGCCGGCGTGCCGTCGGCGGCGGCAGTGATGGACAGCGTCCAATCCGGATGCCGCCACAGTACCGACGGCACGGGCAGATAGCCATCCTGCAAACTTTGGCTCACTTTCACATCGGCCCACGTCACTAGCCGGTTGCCGTCGCGGACAAAGGGTTCCACGGAATATCCGCCCTGCTTCGCCTCCAGGGCGCCATCCTCGGAAATGAGCGCGCTGTGATCGCCGCCGCCATCGACGCCCACCAGCGTCCAGTAAGGCTGCTGGCCGGAGAAGCCCCGTGGATAAAATCCCCGCTGGGCGCCGCGCGCCACGCCTTCGAGAAACTGGTTGGGTGTCGCCCCCCATGCCAGATCCTTCAGCTCGACTTCCGCCAGCGCATACGCCGACGACGGACCGTCGCGCAGCACCAAACGGATATATCGCGCTTCCGACTCCGCCAGGCGCAATGGATCGTCGCCCCCATTGCCCGCGACGACACGGCGCGCCAACCGCCATTGTCTGCCATCCGAAGACAGTTCGATATCATAGTTGCTGGCATAGCGGCGGCCCTGCCAGTGCAGCACCAAGCCGCCGAATTCGCGCTCCGAGCCAAGATCGATCGTCAGGCGCTGTGGCTCGCTTTTGCTCTTCGTGCCAACCCGCCTGGTACCCGCATCGCCATCGACCGCCAGCGCGGCCGCTCCGCCGGCCAGGTGGGAAGAAGCCTGCGCGACCGGCTTTGGCCACGTATCCGGTACCCGCGGCAGCGCGCGCATCGTCAATTGTTTAACGTAGACAGACCCTTTGCCACCACCACTGCCTGCGCTGACCACAAACTCGATACGGTCGGCGCGTTTGAGGTCCCGGTCCTTCGTCGGCCCCCACGCAAACAGCACCTGGCGCTTCTTGATGCGCACCAGTTGCCACTCTTTCGGGAAGCTGTAGTTCTGCTGCGGGAACCACCAGACGTTATCGCCGCTGGCGTCGGTCATTTTGAATTCGAAATGATTCACCGGCGCGTCGGCGCGCACGTAGAACGAGATTTCGTAGTTCTCCGGCAGGTCCAGCGGCAGCGCGCGGCGCACGAAGGCGTAGCCGCCCTTGCCGGCGAAGTCGAAATCAAGCCGCAAACCGCCATCGGCGGCGCTGGCTGTGGACTGCACGCCGTCGGAGGCCTGCGCCTGCCACGCGTCGACAGATGAAAAATCGTCGAGCACGCGCGGCGGCTCCGAAGCGACAGCCGCCGACATCAGCGCGGCGACCAGGCCCGCAGCCAAAAGGTGTATGAGCCTCATCCCTTTACGCTCCCCACCAGCAAGCCTTGGATGTAGTATCGCTGCAAACCGAGGAACAACAGCAGCACCGGCACAATGGTCAGCACCGAACCTGCCATCATCAACTCGTTATCCTGAACGTGCTCGCGCGACAGCGATGCAAGTGCCACAGGCAAGGTGTAGAGATCTTTATCGGTCAGCACGATCAACGGCCACATAAAGTCGTTCCACGTCCCGAGGAAGGTGAAGATGCCCAACGTGACCAGGATCGGCGTTAGCAGCGGCAGTACGATCACGCGGAAGATCCGGAACTCGCTGGCGCCGTCCATGCGCGCCGCTTCCAGCAACGCATCGGGTATCGTCAGCGCGTATTGACGCACCAGGAAAATGCCGAAGATCCCCGCCATCGCCGGCACCAGCACCGCGCCATAGGTGTTGACCAGCCCCAGATACTTCAGCAGGAGGAAAAGCGGCAGCATCGCCACCTGGCTAGGTATCACCAACGCGCCCAGCATGACCTTGAAAATCCGGTCGCGTCCACGGAACTGCAGCTTGGCGAAGGCGTATCCCGCGCTGACGTTAAACAGCAGCGACAATGCCGTGGCGGCACACGACAGCAGCAAACTATTGAGCAGATACCGGCCGATGCCGGCATGCGTGAACAGCTCGCGGTAGTTGTGCAAGGTCGCGGCGCGCGGCACCAGAGGCAGCGGAAACGCGCTCGACTCGCCGGGCTCCATCAGCGATACCGACAGCATCCATAGCAGCGGGAACAAAGTGAGCGCGCCGGCGGCCAGCATCACGGCGTTGAGCGCCAGCGCGCGCGGTTTCCAGGAGAAGGCGGTCATGCGTCCGCTCCCTTGGCAAAGCGCAGTTGCAGCAAGGTGACGCCGAACATGATCACGAACAGAATGAAGGCCACCGCCGACGCCGCGCCCAGGTTCCACCATTTGAAACCTTGCTCGTACATGAAATACAGCACGCTGACGGTACTCTGTACCGGCCCGCCCTGCGTCATCACGTACGGCTCGGCGAACAGCTGGAAGTAGCCCGACATGCTCAGGATACTCACCATCAGCATCGTCGGTCCGAGCATCGGCCAGGTGATGAAGCGGAACTGCCCCCATATGCCGGCGCCGTCCAGACCCGCCGCCTCGTACAGATCGTCGGGAATGCTTTGCAGGCCCGCCAGGAAGATGATCATGTTGTACCCGAAGTTCTTCCAGACCGCGAACAGGATAATCGCCGGCATCGCCCAATCGGGATCGTTCAGCCAATCCACAGGCGATATGCCCAATTGATCCAGGCCGTGGTTGATCATGCCGTAGCGCGTATGCAGCAGGTAGCGCCAGATCACCGCCACCGCCACCAGCGACGTCACCACTGGCGCGAAAAAGGCGGTGCGGAACAGCCCCTTGAACCAGGTGAGACGGGAATTCAGCAGCAACGCCGCCCCCAGCGAGGCGGCGATCGACAGCGGAACGCCGACCACGACGAAGTACAGCGTATTGCCGAGCGCCTGCCAGAACAGCGGCGTTTGCAGCAGCTCGGCGTAGTTGCGCAGCCCGACGAAGCGCAGGTTGTCCAGATTTGCCAGCGCGTAGATATCGAAGTCGGTAAGGCTCATTACCAACGCTGCCAGCACCGGCAGGAAGAAGAACACGCCGATGACCAGCAACGCGGGGCCGGCGAAGCACCAGGCGGCGCGGCGCGGGTTCATCGCGCCTCCTTCCGCGCCAGCATCCAGCGGCGCTTTTCCAGGATATGGTCGGCCTTCGCGTCCAGCGAAGCCACCGCCTGGTCGACCGTCAGCTCGCCGTGCGTCACGCGCTCGGCGACCAGCCGCATTTCGGTGGCGATGCGTTCCCACTCGGGCACCTTGGGCGCCGGCTTCACACGCTCGAACTGCTGCCTGAACGCCTGCGCATAGACATCGTTGGCAAGGCGCGGCGCGCTCCAGTTGCTGCGGCGCGGCGGCAGGTCGCCCGTCAACTCGTGGAAGCGCGCAGCTGTATCGGTGCGGGACAGGTACTCGATCAATTGCCAAGCTTCGCGCGGATGTTTGGACGATGCCGACAGCGCCAGGCTGGCACCGCCCGCGATGGAGGCCGCCGGACCGGAAGGCCCGGGCAAGATCGCCGTCATCCAGTGCTGCTGCTGATCGGCCGGCAGACGGCGTTTGAATTCGCCCATATTCCAGGGACCGGAAATGTAGAAGGACACGTAGCCCATGCCGAATTCGTGATAGACGTTGGTGATGCGGTTCATCGGCGCCAGCTTCTGCGCGTACATGTCGGCGTATAGCTGCAAGCTTCTGCGAAAACCGGCGCTGCGGAAGTTGCCATAGCGGCCACCGTCACGCAGCAACGGCTCATCGTTCTGCAAGGCCAGCGCCAGCAACGGCTCGAATTCATCGCTCGGCAGCAGGATCGCGTAATTGTCCGGTCCCACCCGGCGCTTGATGGCGTTCATCGCCTTCATCCATTCGGTCCAGGTTTGCGGCGGCTTGGCGTAGCCGGCGCGTGCCAGCATATCGCGCCGGTAGAACAGCACGCGGGTGTCGATATACCACGGCGCGCCCCACAGCTTGCCGTCGACGATATTGGTATCCCAGATGCCGGGAAAATAGTCGGACCGGGTCACCAGCTTCGAGGCGGCGACTTGCGCGTCCAGCGGCAGCAACGCGCCCAGCACCGCGAACTCCGGCACCCACGTGTTCCCGAGCTGGAAAATGTCGGGCATGACGTCGCCGGCGAAAGCGGTCAGCAGCTTTTCGTGCGCGGCGGTCCACGGCAGTTGCTGGACTTCGACCCGCACGCCGGGGTGGGTGCGTTCGAACTCCGGCATCAGCGCGGTGACGACTTCGCCCTCGCGCCCCATGGCCCAAAACTTCAGCACAACGCCCTCCTCCTTGCGCGGCGCGCACGATGCCAGCAAGGCGCAGGCCAGCATTAGCAGTATCGCGTGCGAAAAGCATTGGCGCAGTGACAAACCTCGCATCATTGGGCGGGCGCCATCTCTGTTGCCGGGCTAACCTTCTCCGGCTGCTTCAGCCAGCCACCTGTAAAGCCGGCGCGTTCCAGTCCGCGCCGAATCACCGGGTGGCCCCGCATCACGCGCCACACAAAATCGCTGCGGTAGTTTTCCGTCATGGCGAGGATCGGCCCCTGGTCGATGCCGAGATAGTCGTTGTCGACCCAACCCTTGCCTTTGAGCGTGCGTCCTTGCGAGACGGGGATATCGTAGTCAAAGCTTGGATTGAAGGCGTCCAGGAAGCCGTAGCGCCCATAGATCCAGTCGCCGTAGCGCTTTTTCATCTCCAGCACCGCCGGCACCACGATCTCCGGCGCGAACGGCAGCGACGACGCGGCGGCCGTCGGCGCCAGGGTGCAATCGTCGTAGTGTTTCAGGCCACCGATGCCGCGCGCCGTGTAGGTGCGGAATGGCAGCTTGATGGCGCCGTAGTCCAGTGTCTTGTCCACCGGGCCATCGCTGGCGGTGATGCCCCAGACGTTGGCGCCATAACCCTTGCAACGCAGGGGATTGGCGATCGCGTAAGCCTGCTGCGCATAGGTGGCGCGGCGGCTGTTCTCGAAATAGTCGTATCCGCGCTTGCCCATGTACTCGTCACGGATGCCCCGGAAGTCGATCCATACATGGCTGTACTGATGGATGAACAACGACGGATAGGCGAGATGCTCCGCGTCGCCCTTTCCTTCAAGGCTATTCGGGTAGGTGCTGGTCCAGGCCTTCCAGGCGTCCGGCTGCACCGGATGGGTGGGCGATCCGAGCGCCAGCACGTAGACCAGCATGGCTTCGTTGTAGCCCTTCCAATCGTAGGGAATGAAGCCGGATTCGGGATGCCAGCCCAGCGCGATCGACGGCTTGCGCGCTTGCGCCCAGGTCCAGTCGACCCGCTCGTAGATCTCGGCGGCCAGCTTGCGGATCTCCTTCTCCGCCGGATCGTCGCCGTCGAAATAGGATTGGCAGAACAGCGCGCCGGCCAGGAACAGCGCGGTGTCGACGGTCGACAGTTCAACCTTGTCGTGCCGCAGTCCGGTCTTCATGTCGAGGAAGTGATAGAAGAAGCCCTTGTAGCCGCTAGTGGACGTGCCCTTGGCGTCGCCCTGCGGCGCGTCGCGGAAGAAACGCAACGTGGCCAGCACGCGGTCGCGCGCCTGCTGGCGCGTGACGTAGCCGCGTTCGACGCCGATCGGATACGCGGTCAGACCGAAGCCGACCGCCGCCACGCTGGAAAACGACGGCGTCGGATAGCGGTCCGGCACCAGGCCGTTGGCCGGGTTGGCGGTTTCCCAGAAAAAGTCGAAGGTGCGGCGCTGAAGGTCGTCGAACATCGGCGGCAGCGCGGCATCGCGCGCCTGCGCGCCGCCGGCGCCGCCGAACAAGGCGGAAGCTGCGAACGCCAAGCTGGCGGCGGCGTGCAGGGCGCGAGGCTTGAAAAATACGGTCATGAACACGGGCCTCCTCAGAACGCGTAGCGCGCGCTGAACTTCAGGGTGCGCATCTGGCCGCCCATGGAGTTGGGCACGCCGAGATTTCTGTTATCACCCCCGACCCGGTTCTGTGGATTGCCCGGGCCGCCGCCCCAGCCGTCATAACCGCCGTAGTTGATGCTGTTGAACAGATTGAGCACGTCGGCCCGCAGCGACACGCGGCCGAAGCGGAAGCCCACCTCCTTCGACAGCCCGACATCCACTTGGCGGAACCGGTCGCCATCGCCTTTGACGGACACGCATTGATTGAAGCCGGTCGAGCAATCGGTGATGCGGTAAGGCAGGCCGGAACCCAAGGTCACCTTACCGGATAACATCAGCCCCCACGGCAGCCAGCCATCGGAAACGCCGGCGACAACCAGACGGTGACGCTCGACATCTCTTGATGGATTCCAGGCCGAGGCATAACGTCCATAAGTCCAGTTGAAAATCTCGTTGGTCCATTCCTTGTTGGTGGTCTCGCCCTTGCTATAGGTGTATGTCGCGCCCAGGCTCCAAGTGGAAGCCTTGGTGTAAGGCTTGTCCATTTTCAGATAAGCCGACTCGGTTTTCGCCTGCGAGACAAAGTCGCCGAGCACCAGTGTCTGATAGCCTGGAATGGAATCGAACAGCGGATCGATCGGGCTGGCGTTGCCCCACCCACCGTTGACATCGCGGTTGCCGCCGAACCAGTTGAACTGGTTGCGACTGCGCGAGTTGGTGTAGCCCGCCTCGCCGTTCCAAATCCCCAATGCCTGGCGCAGGCCGAAGCTCCATTGGTCGGTATAAGCCATTTTGTGATCGTTCTTGATCATCCAGATTTCGCCACCCGTCTGCGCGTTCTTTTGCGCTTCGTCCAGGGCGTGATTGGCGATGGTGCGGTCGTATGCCCGCCCCCAACCTGCAAACAGCACGGACGCGCGGTCACCCTTGATGTCATAAGAGAGTCCGAGACGCGGCGCCAAGGCCTTCTTGAAAGCCTTGCGGCTGTTGCCGGTGCTGATGTAGTCGCCGATGTTGACGCCGCCCTTGGCGAGCGACTGGGAATAAGTTTGACCGGCGGGCGCCCCCTCCCGGGGATCTTGCCGGCCGAAGATCGCCACGCGGTCGGCCGGCGTCACGTAGCTGTCGTTGAGCATATTGTCTTCGTAGTCGTAGCGCATGCCGAGATTGAGCAGCAGCTTGTCCGTTGCCTGCCAGTCGTCCTGGAAGTAAATACCGTACTGGTTGTTGGAGAACTCCACGCCGTTCGCAGGAATCGGCTCCTGCGACCGGATCAGGCTAGCCAGACCTGTCACCGTGTCGATTCGTTCGGTACGCACTTCGACGGCACGCGCTGTGCCGGACAAATCATAGGTGATGTGCTTGACCTTCAAGCCAGTCTTCATCGTGTGTCCGCTCTTGCCGGTGTAGGTCAGATCATCCTGGAACAGCAGGCCGCTTTGCTCGCGGAACTGGTTGTTCGGCGAGCCACCGACAATGATCACATCGACGACGTTGTTATCCGTATTGCTGGGCGAAACCTGGTATTTGATGTACGGCGTGCTGGCGTTCGAATGTGGGTTCCAGCTGTACTTCTCGTAGCCGATGCGGGCCTCGTTGAGGAAGTTATCGTTGCTCCACTCATGCTTGAAGTCCAGGCGGTCTTCGTCGTTGCTGCGATTGAGGGAATTCTCCGGCACGCTCAACTTCACGTCCTCGGGAATCATGTCGGTTTCGCGCCGGATGCGCGCGGTCGCTTCCACACGCTGGTTTTTGGCGATCTGCGCGTCCACCTTCACCAGGAACAGATCCTCCTTGAACTTGGATACGGCGGAACCCTGCTGCGACAGCAGCGATGGCACGATGCCCGCGTTGGGCAGCAAGTCGGTGCGCTGGGCGATCACCTGGCGCGGGCTGTCGATCTTCTTGCCCTCGTAGGCGATGAAGAAGTGCGCCACATCCTGCTTGATCGGACCACCCAAGGTCATCCCGTACTGGTCCTGTGAAGATTTTGGCCGGCCGATACCCTTCTGCTCCGACTCCTTCTGGAACGGATCCTTGGCCGTGAGATTGGTGCCGGTGTGGTCCCAGAACGCGTCGCCATGCAGCTCGTTGCCGCCGGATTTGGTGATCGCCGTGATCGCGGCGCTCGACACCTGGTCGAATTCGGCCTTGTAGTTCTGCGCGATCACCTTGTACTCGGCGATGGCCGATTGCGGGAAGGGATTGCCCCGGCTGGTATCGAGGCCGGAGACGCCGCCGCGCAGGATGTTGTTCTTCTGGCTGACGCCATCGATGAAGACGTTGACGTTGTCCTGGTTCTGCGACCCGGATTGCAGCTTGACGTTACCGCTGTTGTCGACACTGAAGCGCACGCCAGGCGCCAGATCGGCGAAGGACAGGAAATTGCGCGTCACCTGCGGCAGCTTCTCGATCTGTTCGCGCGAGACGGAGGTGCCGACCTCGGAGCCTGCCACATCGCGGCGCGACGCGGAGCCGGTGATCACCACTTGCTGCACGCCGCTTTGCAGCGCCAGGTTGACCTGGCTGGTCTGGCCGACGCTAACGGTCACCGGTTCGGACGTCTGTTCACCGACCTTGATCTGGTAGGTGCCCGGAGCGACGCCGGTCAGCACGTAGCTGCCGTCGGCGCGCGTGACAGTGTTGTAGACGTAGCCGTTCGACTGGTTGGTGGCGGTAACGGCGTTGCCGGCCGACGGCGCCGCGCCGCTGGTGACCTGGCCCTGAATGGTCGCGCTACTCAGTTGCGCGTGCGCGGGGATGGCTGTCAATAGTGCTGCGGCCAATGCTGCGGCCATTGCGGACAGGCGTAGGGACGGCTTATGCCGTTGGGTGTTGTTCATGGTTGTCTCCTGTTTTTGTGTACTTTTTTTGTGTGTACTACCAAGGCATGAAGCTACTACTAACTTTGCTGACTACCTCCCGTCGAAGCACGCACCACCAGCTCGGCGGCCAGTGTCTGCGCGCTCACCGGCGTGTTCCCGGACTGACCGATTTGCGCATGCAGGCGCTCCAACGCCCGCACGCCCAGATCGGCGATCGGGACTCGAACGGTCGTCAATGCCGGACTGACGTACCGCGCAATACGAATATCATCGAAGCCGGCCAGCGCGATATCGCGCGGCAGCTCCAGTCCTTGCTGGCGCAGCTCCAGCAACGCGCCGATGGCCATCATGTCGTTGGCCGCGAACAGCGCGTCCGGGCGGTTTGCTGCGACGGCCAGCGCCTTGCCCACCCGCTGCCCCGACTCCTCGGAGAAGTCGCCTTCGAACACCTGCGCCACCGCGTTCGGCTCGAGCGTGGCCAACGCCGCGTGATAGCCGCGCAAGCGCTCCTGCGCCTCGAAGTTACCGGCCGGGCCGGCGAGGAAGGCGATGCGCCTGTAGCCCTGCCCCACCAGATGCGCCACCATGGCGTAGGCGCCGCTGTAGTTATCGAACGAGATGGAAGCGTATTGCGTGCCGCCGGCGGCGGTGCTCATCAAAACGATCGGCAGGTCTTCGGGCAGGTTATCGGACAGCAGCGCCGCGTCCACATGCGGCGACATCACCAGCAGACCGTCGACGCGGCCGCGCATGGCGCGGATCGAGAGCGCCACCTCGTCGGCGTCGCCGTGCAGGCTCGATACCATCAGGTGCAGGCCACGGGCGCGCGCGGCGACGTCGATGCCGCGAATGATCTCGGAGAAGAACTCGCCGTACAGGTCCGGCAGCAGCACGCCGATGGTGTTGGTGAAGCTGGTGGTCAGGCTGCGGGCGCCGACGTGCGGCATATAGCGCATCCGTTTGACCACCGTCAGGATGTGTTTGCGGGTATCGTCGGTGATGCTGGCGTGGCCGTTGAGCGCGCGCGACACCGACGCCACCGACACGCCGGCCTCCTGCGCCACGTCCTTGATCGTTATCGCCATGCTTGCTGCTTTCGGGAAATGTAACCGGTTACATCAGCGTCAAAAAATATAACCGATTACTTTAATGGAAATGTAACCGGTTACATTCTGTTTTGAAAAGTCTACTCGCGTTCGCCGCGCACTGTAAAGACTTTTTTATAAGTTTGCCATCGCGCGCATCGGCCCGGCGGGCTGCTGAAGGCAGCGGGCGGCGCGATGCCGTCCCGCCGGTGTTCGACTTCCAACTAGCGGCTCATGCCAAGCGCGGGCACCGCGCGCGACGGCCTGACAGGACGGCGCGCCGACATCGATACGCCGGCGCCATCGTCGGCCACGATGAAGCGGGCGACGGCGTCGCGCAGGCTTTGCGCCTGGTCGGCCATCGACTGCGCGGCGGCGGTGGCCTGCTCCACCAGCGCGGCGTTTTGCTGGGTCACCGCGTCCATCTGGACGATGGCCTGGTTGACCTGTTCGATGCCCGCGCTTTGCTCGTTCGACGCCGTGACGATCTCGCCGATAATGTGCTGCACCGTGGTCACCGCCTTGACCACATCGTCCATCGTGCGTCCCGCCTCGTCCACCAAACCGGCGCCGTCGGCCACGTAGCCGGCCGAAGCCTGGATCAAATCCTTGATCTCCTTGGCCGCCGTGGCGCTGCGCTGCGCCAGCGTGCGCACCTCGCTCGCCACCACCGCGAAGCCGCGCCCCTGCTCACCGGCGCGCGCCGCCTCCACGGCGGCGTTCAGCGCCAGGATGTTGGTCTGGAAGGCGATGCCCTCGATAACGGCAATGATCTCGGTGATCTTGGTCGAGCTGCGCGAGATGTCGCTCATGCTGGTGACCACGCGCTGCACCACCTCGCCGCCGGCGACAGCGATGCCGGACGCGTTGCGCACCAGGTTGTCGCCGTCAAGCGCGTTGCGCGCGTTCTGCTTCACGGTCGACGTCAACTCCTCCATGCTGGACGCGGTTTCCTCCAGCGACGACGCCTGTTCCTCGGTGCGCTGCGACAGGTCGGCATTGCCCTCGGCGATTTCCGCCGCCGCGACGGCGATCGAATTGGCCGACGCCTTGATGCCCGAAACGATGCCGTTCAACTGCTTGCGCATCGATTCGAGCGACGCCATCAAGCTGTCGCTATCGCCTTGCAGCGGCACGTGGACCTCCAGATTGCCGTCGGCGATCTGGCGCGCCACGTCCTGCGCCAGCGACGGTTCGCCGCCCAGTTGACCCAGGATGCTGCGCGCCACCCACACGCCGGTGGCCAGCGCAAACGCGATCGCCGCCAGCGCCATGGCCATAATCAGTTTGCTCGAGACCTCGGCCATACCGGAAGCCTCCTCGCCGCTGTCGCGGTTGACCTGCTCTTCCAGCGCCTGCAGCTCGGTCAGCACGGCCGTCCAATTGCGTTGTTTGGCGCGCAGCTCGCCCATCAGCAGCGCGGTCGCCTCCTCCGGTTTATTGGCAAGTCCGAGTTCGGTCGCCTGCTTAAACAGCGGCATCGCCGCCGCCTCGACGTCTTTCAGCGACGCGAACAAGGCGCGCTCCTTCGCGGTGGTTTCGGCGTCGTCGTCGAGGATTTTTCCCAGCTTTTGATAGGCGTCGGCATACGCCAGTTCCTGCGTGCGGATTCGGTCCACTTCAAGCTGCATCGAGGGCATGTCGTTGAGCAGCGCCAGATTGCGCACGGCGATAAAGCGGTCCTGCTGGCTGGCGCGAAGCTCCACGGCGAGCGTGCTTTGCACGCTATTCACATAAACGATTTCCGTCAGACTCGCCTTCAGCTTGTACAAGCTCACGATGCCGAGAATGGAAATGGTGATCAGCAAAACCAACAGGATGCCGAAGCCGCCCATCATGCGCGTTTTCACACTCAAGTTTTTCATATGCCTGCCTTCCGCGATGTGCACCGCTTGCGTAATTGTTAAATGTCGAAGAATTTCCCATGGGAATTATATATTTGACAAATTTAACTAGCAAGTCCGGGCTACGGAAAACCCGACATCGTTGTGCGCTGACGACGGCGCGGCGGCCGCCGTCAAAACTCACAGGGTCTTGACGAACTCCCGGATCCCACTTAGCAGCATCTCGACCGACATCGCCGTCAGGATCAGGCCCATGAGGCGTTCGAACGCCGTCATCACCTGCGGGCCGAGCACCTTCTGCAGCTTCTCTGCGCTGAGGAACACCAGCAGCCACACCACCGCCACCGCCGCCAGCGCGGCCACGTGCACCATCACCTCGCCGGTGCTCTCGCTGGAGAACAGCAGCACCGTGGCCAGCGCCGACGGACCTGCCAGCGCGGGTATCGCCAACGGCACGATGAACGGCTCGCCGCCATCGGTGCGGCCCAACACGCCGTCCGGATGCGGGAAGATCATGCGGATCGAAATCAGCAGCAGGATCACCGCGCCGCCGATGCGCAGCGCCACCTCCGACAGATGCAGCGCCGCCAGGAAGTGGCGGCCGAAGAACATGAAGATCAACAGCAGCACAAACGCGATCGCGCATTCCCGAATCACGATGCGCGAACGGCGCGCCGGCGGCACCGGATTGAGCACGCTGGCAAACAGCGGCACGTTCCCGAAAGGGTCGGTCACGAGAACCAGCAAAATGAAGGTCTGGAAGAAGTCTTGGGTCATATGTTTTTTTTATTGAATAAAAAAGGGAGCCGAAGCTCCCTTGGTCGAACAGCTTATTGAGCCGCTTCGCCTTTTTTGATCCACGCCGCCAGTTGATGCGGACGCAGACCGTCGTAGTCCTCGAACGGCTGGTGGATCCACGGATTGTGCGGCAGTTCCTCCATCTGATAGTCCGGCTTGAAGGCCGAGCTGCCCTTGGTCCAGATCACGGCCGATTTCACATCGGTGACGCCTTCGAAGTTGTCCTTCAAATGCTTCATCACCTTGATCAGGGTGACGCCGGAATCAGCCAGGTCGTCGACCAGCAGGATCTTGCCGGAGAGCGGGCCCTTGGTCATCGTCATGTACTTGGCGATGTCCAGGTCACCGCGCACGGTGCCCGCTTCTTCGCGGTAGCTGCTGGTCGACAGGATCGCCAGCGGCACGTCGAAGATGCGCGAGAAGACGTCGCCCGGACGCACGCCGCCGCGCGCCAGGCACAGGACCATGTCGAACTTCCAGCCGGATTCATGGACCTTCAGCGCCAGGCGCTCGATCAGGCGGTGGTATTCGTCCCAGGACACCCACAGGTGTTTTTCGTTCGATTGCGGATCGCTCATATTAATTCCTTATTATTCGAACGGATGACGCAGAACGATCGTCTCTTCACGATCCGGACCGGTCGATACCATGTCGACCGGCACGCCGACCAACTCTTCGATACGTTTGATGTAGGCGCGGGCGGTGGCCGGCAGCGCTGCCAGCGATTTCGCGCCGACGGTGCTTTCGGTCCAACCCGGCATTTCTTCGTAGACCGGCACGCAGCGCGCGGCTTCCTCTGCGCCCGACGGGAAGATGTCGACGGCCACGCCGTCGATGGTGTAACCAGTGCACAGCTTGAGCGTTTCCAGGCCGTCCAATACATCCAGCTTGGTCAGGCACATGCCGGTGACGCCGTTGATCTGCACCGAGCGACGCAGCAGCGCGGCGTCGAACCAGCCGCAGCGACGTGCGCGGCCCGTGACGGTGCCGAACTCGTGGCCCACTTGCGCCAGGTGGTGGCCAACGCCGGCATCGGTCGGCAGCTCCGAAGGGAACGGGCCGGAACCGACGCGGGTGGTGTAGGCCTTGGTGATGCCCATGATGTAGTGCAGCATGTTCGGACCGACGCCTGCGCCGGCGGCGGCGTTACCGGCCACGCAGTTCGACGAGGTGACGAACGGATAGGTGCCGTGGTCGACGTCCAGCAGCGAGCCTTGCGCGCCTTCGAACAGCAGGTTGGCGCCGGCCTTGTGCGCGGCGTACAGCGCGCTTGAAACGTCGGTCACCATCGGGCGCAGGCGCGGCACGTAGGCCAGCGCATCGTCCAGGGTTTTCTGGTATTCGATGCGCGGGGCCTTGAGGTAGTGCTCCAGCACGAAGTTGTGGTAGTCGAGGTTCTCGGCCAGCTTTTCGGCGAAGCGCTTTTCGTTCAGCAGGTCGGCGACGCGGATGGCGCGGCGCGCCACCTTGTCTTCGTAGGCCGGGCCGATGCCCTTGCCGGTGGTGCCGATCTTGGCTTCGCCGCGGGCGGCTTCACGGGCCAGGTCCAGCGCGGCGTGGTAAGGCAGGATCACGGGAGCGGCGTCCGACACTTTCAGGCGCGACGCGACTTCGACGCCGACTTTTTCCAGCTTGTCGATTTCGCGCAGCACGTCCGGCACCGACACCACCACACCGTTACCGATGTAGCAGGCCACGCCCGGACGCATGATGCCCGACGGGATCAGCTGCAGCGCGGTCTTGACGCCGCCGATGACCAGCGTATGGCCGGCGTTGTGGCCGCCCTGGAAGCGGACCACACCTTGTGCATGATCGGTCAACCAGTCGACGATCTTGCCCTTGCCCTCATCGCCCCACTGGGTACCGATGACGACGACGTTCTTTGCGTTTTTCTTTGACATCACACTAACCTAAGTTTTTAAGAATCCAGTTGCTACCACTATCGTCGAGTACCAGAGCGCGGTCGCACTCGAACTCGTCCAGCTCGCTGCTGTGACCCGGCATACTTTGGATCACGACTTCGCCGGACTTGCGCAGCTCGGCGATTTTTTCTTTCAATTCAGGCGCGTTGCCCCACGGAGCGCGGATCGACTGCTTGCGTTCCGCCGTGGGCAGCAGGCGCGCCAGCTCGCGCAGGTCGAGCGAGAAGCCGGTGGCGGGACGCGCCCGGCCAAAAGCTTCGCCTACGTGATCGTAACGGCCGCCGCGCGCCACCGCGTTCGGCAAGCCTGGCACATACAGCGCGAACATCGCGCCGCTTTCGTACTGGTAGCCGCGCAGGTCGGCCAGGTCGATCGCCACTTCGGCGCGGCCCAGCGCGGACGCGGCCAGCGCGGCCAGTTCGGCCAGCGCCTTGGACATGCCCGGCAAATCGGGCAGCGTCTCGCGCGCCTTTTTCAATACTTCGATGTCGCCGTACAGGTTCGGCAACGCCAGCAAAGCCTCGCGCACCTGCGGCGCGTAGCTGGCGGTGATCGCCTGCAGGCCCGGCACGTCCTTGGAGCGCAGCAGCGCGTACAGCGCCGCTTCATCCCTGGCCGCGTTGGCGTCGCCGTCGAGGATCACGCGCAGCACGCCGGCGTGGGCCAGGTCCAGCCGCACCTCGTTGAAACCGGCCAGCGCCAGGGAGGCCAGCGACAGCTCGAGGATCTCGGCGTCCGCTTCCAGGCCGGCGTGGCCATAAATCTCGGCGCCGATCTGCAGCGGCTCGCGGGTGGTGTGCAGGCCCGAAGGACGGGTGTGCAGCACGCTGCCGACGTAGCACAGGCGCGTGACCGAGTCGCGGTTCAACAGGTGGGCGTCGATGCGCGCCACCTGCGTCGTCATGTCGGCGCGGATGCCCAGCATGCGGCCGGAGATCTGGTCGACCAGCTTGAAGGTGCGCAGATCGGTGTCCTTGCCGGCGCCGGCCAGCAGCGATTCGACGTACTCGAGCATCGGCGGCATGACCAGTTCGTAACCGTATAGACGGAAGTTATCCAGCATCAGACGACGCAGTTCTTCAATCTTGCGGGCTTCCGACGGCAAAACGTCGGCGATATTCTCGGGCAAAAGCCAATTCGGCATGGGAAACTGGATACGGAAAAATTAAAAAACGAATAATGCGGCGAACGTGGCGCTGCCATAAAAGCGGCGGGCCGAACCTGATATTTTACGCGAAAATGCGTGGGGGGAGGGAAAAATTGGCTCTGCGGAGGCTGATTGCCGGCTTAACCCGCACTGCCATGCAGGGTCGTACCCCTTGGGGTACGACCCTTAAGCTGGGACGCGGGCGTCTCGCTTAAGCTTGCCGGGTTTACTTCTTCGGCGCCGCCGGTGCCGACGGCGCGCCGCCGGTGCCCGAGCTCTTGAAGTACTTGAAGTAGTCCGAGCTCGAATCCATCACCATCACGTCGCCATGGTTTTTGAACGTGGCGCGGTACGCTTCCAGGCTGCGATAGAACTTGTAGAACTCCGGATTGCGGCCGAACGCCTCGGCGTAGATGGCCGACGCCTTGGCGTCGCCCTCGCCGCGCATCGTTTCCGCTTCGCGATACGCCTCGGCCAGGATCACGGCACGCTGACGGTCGGCGTCGGCGCGGATCTTCTCCGATTCGGCGGCGCCGGTCGAACGCAGCTCGTTGGCCACGCGCAGGCGCTCGGCCTTCATGCGCTCGTACACCGAGTTGTTAATCTGCTCGACATATTCGACGCGCTTCAGGCGCACGTCGATGATCTCGACGCCGATCTGCGCCGCTTCCTGGACCACCTTGGTGCGGATCGCCTCCATCACCTGCCCGCGCTTGCCCGAAATGACTTCGCTCACGGTGTGCTTGGTGATTTCCTCGTTCAGCGCCGCCTTGACGATGACCGACATGCGGTCGCGCGCGCGGGTCTCGTCGCCGCCGAAGGTGACGTAATACAGCTTGGCCTGGCCTTCGTTGCGGCCGATGCGCCACTTGACGAAGCTGTCAACCAAGATGTTCATCTTCTCGGCGGTGATGAAGCGCTCGGCGTCGGCCGACTCGATCGTCAGGATGCGGTTATCCAGATACAGCACGTTCTGGAACGGCGGCGGCAGTTTGAAGTGCAGCCCCGGCTCGCGGATGACTTCCTTGATCTGGCCCAGCGCGAAGACGATCGCGTACTTGCGCTGGTCAACGACGAACACCATCGACGACAGCAACAGCAACGCGACGAAAACAGCAATGAGGGAACTAGCTATGCGATTCATTAACGACCCTCCCGGTCACGTCCGGACTCGCGCGAGCGCGAATCGCGCTGGCGGGTTACTTCAACCGATGGCATGACTTCCGACGGCAACGTCGCCGTCGCCGGTGGCGTCGCCGCCTTGGCCGCCGCCGTGGCGTCGGTGGCCGCCGCCTGGGCGATCAGTTTGTCCAGCGGCAGATACAGCAGATTGCTGCCGCTCTTGGCGTCGACCATCACCTTGCTGGCGCTCGAATAAATCTGCTGCATGGTTTCCAGATACATGCGGTCGCGCGTCACGCCCGGCGCCTTCTGGTACTCGGTCAGCACCTGCTTGAAGCGGGCCGCGTTACCGGTGGCGTTTTCGGTGACCATCGAGCGATAGGCTTCGGCCTCCTGCAGCAGACGCGAAGCGTAGCCGCGCGCCTTCGGAATGACGTCGTTGGCGTAGGCCTGGCCTTCGTTCTTCTGGCGTTCCAGATCCTGGCCGGCCTTGACGGCGTCGTCGAAGGCGCCCTGCACCTGCTCCGGCGGCTGCACCGCCTGCAGCGTGACGTTCGAAATCAGCACGCCGGAGGCGTAGCGGTCGAGGATCACCTGCATCAGCTGCTGCGTTTCGAAGGCGACCTTGTCGCGGCCCTCGTACAGCACGAAGTCCATCTTGTTCTTGCCGACGATTTCGCGGATCGAGGTCTCGGCGACCTGGCGCACCGTCTCCTCTTCATCGCGGTTGTTCATCAGCCATGCGACCGGGTCCTTCAGCTTGAACTGCACCGCGAACTGCATGTCGATGATGTTCTCGTCGTCGGTCAGCATCAGCGATTCGCCGGTCTGCTTGTTCTTGACGTTGCCGCGGTAGCCCACTTCGATCATGCGCATCTGCGAGACCTTGACCGTCTCGTCGCGCTGGAACGGATACGGCCAGCGCCAGTTGAAACCGGAGCCGGTGGTGTGGCTCACTTTACCGAAGGTGTAGACGATACCGGTCTGGCCCTCCTGCACGATGAACGAGCCGCTGGCGAGCCAGATCAGCAAGGCCACCACGCCGACCGCGCCGGCGGTGGCGCGCATGCCTGCCGAATCGGGACGCGGTCCGCCTGGACCGGCGGGGCCGCCGTTATTGGGACCGTCGGGACCTTTTTTCTGGCCGAAGAAGCTATTGAGGCGCTGATTGAAATCGCGCCACAGCTGCTCCATGTCGGGGGGGCCTTCGCCAGGCTTTTTGCCTTCGTTCGCTTGCGGCTCGCCGTCCTTCTTGTCCGAGCCCCAGCGGGGATCGTTCAGCGACGGCTTGAGGCCAAGACGTTTCATAATTGAGGAGACACGCATCAGTGTGATCCAACGTGATTAGGGGTGGGACTGCTATCTGCTTCCGAGTCGGAGATGGAGTCGGCGTCGCCGTCGGCTGCCTCCCCTTCGTCCGCCAGATCCGCTTCTTCGAATTCTTCTGTGTCGCCTGTCGGGTAGGCCTGGTTCAGCCTGGCGCCGGGCGCCGCCTTGGCCCATTCGACCACCGCCTCGCGCAGCAAATCGACGCCCTGGCCGGTGCGCGCGCTGAGGAAAACGCGGGAAATTTTAGCATATTCATCCCTTTCCACAGACGGCTCCAGGCCGGCCGCGTCGATCTTGTTCCACACCAAAATCTGCGGAATATGATCGGCGCCGATCTCCTTGAGCACCAGGTTGACCTGCTCGATCTGCTCCATGCGCACCGGCGACGAGGCGTCGACGACGTGCAGCAGCAAATCTGCGTGAATGGTCTCTTCCAGCGTGGCGCGGAACGCCGCCACCAGCTGGTGCGGCAGCTCGCGCACGAAACCGACCGTGTCCGAGAACACCACGTTGCCCACTTCCTGGCCCATGTAGACGCGGCGCGAGGTCGTGTCCAACGTCGCGAACAACTGGTCGGCGACGTAGACGCCAGCCTTGGTCACCGCGTTGAACAGGGTCGATTTGCCGGCATTGGTATAGCCGACCAGCGACACCGAGAACGTCTGGCTGCGTCCACGCGAACGGCGCTGCGTCTCGTGCTGCTTGCGCAGCTTGCCGAGGCGCGCGCGCAGAGCCTTGACCCGCTCGCCGATCAATCGGCGGTCGGTTTCAAGCTGCGTCTCACCCGGACCGCGCAAGCCGATACCGCCCTTTTGCCGTTCAAGGTGGGTCCAGCCGCGGATCAGGCGCGTGGCCAGATGCTGCAGCTGCGCCAGTTCCACCTGCAGCTTGCCCTCGTGGGAGGCGGCGCGCTGGGCGAAAATGTCGAGAATCAGGCTGGTACGGTCGAGCACCCGGATCTGCAGGCGCTTTTCCAGGTTGCGTTGCTGGGCCGGCGACAGCGCGTGGTTGAAGATGACGATTTCGATGGCGTGATCGAGCACGGCCAGACCGATCTCGTCGGCCTTGCCGCTGCCAACGAAATACGCCGCGTCAGGAGAGGAACGCTTTGCCGTGATCGTCGTGACAGGCTCCGCGCCTGCTGAACGGGCCAGCAGTTGCAGTTCCTCGACGCTGGCGGCAAAGTCGCCCTGACCGAAATCGATACCGACTAGAGCTGCGCGCATAAGACGGTCAGGCAAGTTGGAAAGAAGCCGAGATGCAAGCGCTTATTCCGCTTCGGATTCAATGTTGAGATTGACGGCGCGGGCCGGCACTACCGTGGAGATGGCGTGTTTGTACACCATCTGGGTAACGGTGTTGCGCAGCAGTACGACGTACTGATCGAACGATTCAATGTGGCCCTGCAGCTTGATGCCGTTGACCAGATAGATCGAGACAGGAACATGCTCTTTGCGCAAGGCATTGAGGAATGGGTCTTGTAACAGTTGCCCTTTGTTGCTCATAACAGCTCCATTTTATGTTGTTGTGTTGGAATTGGAGGCGAAACGCTTAATTTCAAGTGCGATTTCAAGTACGTGGCCCAGCGAAAGTCAAATGATTTCCGCTGAAACACCGCTCGCCACGCCGGGAATGGTGCTTCTAAGCCACTGTAACCTGTTTTGACAATTTTTGCAGGGGAGTCCCGTACAAAAGCGCCAAAATTCTCTTATTTTTTTCTTATTTAGCCGGCGTCTTGGAGAACGGATTTTTACCGGTGCGCAGCTCGATGCGCAACGGCGTGCCGACCAGCTGGAACGTGTCCCGGAAATGTTTTTCCAGGTAACGCTTGTAGGGCTCGCCGACGGCGTCCAAGGCGTTGCCGTGAATAACGATCACCGGTGGATTCATGCCGCCCTGGTGCGCATAGCGCAGCTTCGGACGGATCGAACCCTTGCGGCGCGGCTCCTGCTTTTCCACCGCCTCGATCAGCGCGCGGGTCAGCTTCGGCGTCGACAAGTTGGCCGTGGCGGCGGCGTAGGCCGCATCGACCGACTTCATCAGTGGACCGATGCCCTGCGACTTCAACGCCGAGATGAAGTGCATCTTGGCGAACGACAGGAAGTCGAGCTTGCGGTCGATATCGATCTTGATCTCGTCGCGCTCGTCAGTGCGCAGGCCGTCCCACTTGTTGACGGCGATCACCAGCGCGCGGCCCGTCTCCAGCACGAAGCCGGCGATGTGGGCGTCCTGCTCGGAGATGTCCTGCTGGGCGTCGAGCATCAGCACGACCACGTTGGCCTCGGAGATCGACTGCAGCGTTTTAACGACCGAGAACTTCTCGATCGCCTCGAACACCTTGCCGCGGCGGCGGATACCGGCCGTGTCGATCAAGGTGTACTGCTTGCCTTCGCGCTCGAACGGAATCTCGATCGAATCGCGGGTGGTGCCTGGCATGTCGAAAGCGATGACGCGCTCTTCGCCGACCAGCGTGTTGATCAGGGTCGACTTGCCCACGTTGGGGCGGCCCACCAGCGCGATCTTGATGCCGTGGTCGGCCTTGTCCAATTCCTCCGGGTCTTCCGGACGCTGGGCGAAGGCCAGGTTCAGCGCCTCCTCCACCAGGTCGGCGACGCCGTCGCCGTGGGCCGACGAGATCGAGTAAGGCTCGCCCAGTCCCAGCTCGTAGAAGTCGGCGACGACGGCGGTGTAGCGCATGCCCTCGGACTTGTTCACGACGAGCATGACCGGACGGCCGCTTTTACGCAGGAAGTCGGTAATGGTTTTGTCATGCGGCGTCAGGCCCTGGCGACCGTCGACCAGGAAGACGACGATGTCGGCTTCGGCCACGGCCTGCTTGGTCTGCTTGGCCATCTGATGCATGATGCCTTCCTTGGCGACCGGCTCGAAGCCGCCCGTGTCGATGACGAGGAAGGGACGTTCGCCGACACGGCCCTCGCCATAGTGACGATCTCGCGTCAACCCAGGCAAGTCCGCCACCAGCGCATCGCGCGAGCGGGTCAGACGATTAAACAAGGTCGATTTCCCTACATTGGGTCGACCCACTAGTGCGATTACCGGCTTCATTGTATTACTCGACCGCGAGAGCGGTCACTGTCCCTGATTGGGTTTGAAAAATCAAATTCGCGCCGGCGATGACGGGGTCCGATTGGATCGGGCTTCCGTCGGTCGCGGCACGACCTATGTACGAACCATCTTCCCGCGACAGGAAGTGGACGTAACCCTGGTAGTCGCCGACTGCCACAGCGCGGCCGAACGACACGGGGGTCGACAGGCGGCGATACGACAGCTTGTCGTTCTTCCAGGCGTTGCCGCCGCTTTCGCGGCTATAGGCGGCAACTTCGCCTTTGTCGTCGGAGACGAATACAAAACGCTGATCCACCGCCACGCCCACGTCGGACGAAGTCGGCTTGCTCCAGTGCGGCGCGCCGGTGGTGGCGTCGAAGCAGGCCACGCGGCCCTGGTACGACACGGCGCAAACATCTTTTTCAAAGATCACCGGGGTGCCGGCGATGTCGGTCACCCGTTCCAGTTCGGTCGCGCCGCGCGGCTCGCCCACCACCAGTTCGAAGCGCTGCAGACCGCCGGCCAGGGCCAGCACCAGCAGTTTGCCGCCCGGTTGGGCGACGTACACGTTAGGGCCGTTGATCGTCATGCCCGGCGCATTGCGCAGGGTCAGGGCCGGCGTGGTGCGCGTCACGTTCCATTTTTTGGCGCCGGTCTTGGCGTCGTACGCGGTGATCAGGTTGTCGACGCTGCGCACCACCACCACGCCGCCGCCCACCACCGGGGAGGACAGCACTTCGCTGCTGGCCTGGCCCTTCCACAGTTCCTTGCCGTTGGCGTCGTACGCCAGGATCACGCCTTTTTTGCCGCCGACGACGATGGTTTCACCATCGCTGCCCACGCCGGCGGTCAGATCGACGCCTGTCTTGATGCGCCAGGCTTCCTTGCCGGTGGCCGCGTCCAGGCGCGCCAGCACGCCGTCGCCGTCGGCCACGTAGACGCTCTCGCCGACGACGGCCGGCGTAAAGACGGCGGTGCCGGCCTTGTTCATCGAGTACTTCCAAACGGTCTTGGGCACCATGCCGCCCTTGAGCTCCACCAGCGGCGCCGGCTGGTTCTTGGTGTCTTTCGAGCCAAACAAGGAACAACCGGCCAACATCGCGAACACACTTGCAGCAATAACTTTTTCGGTAATACGCATTTTTTAACCTTGATCTGGAGAGCTAAGCGGGCGCCGCGGCGCCCTTGCGGCATGACTTATTTAGGCGGCGCTTTTGGCGTCTTTGGCGTCGGCCGGCACGGAGCCGCCGATGGCCTCGAACTTCAGCTGGATCAGCTGGCGGCCCGGGTTCTTCTTGTCGGTCGCGTCCAGCGCGGCCTGGTAAGCGGCGCGGGCTTCGGCGATCTTGTTCTGCGCGGCCAGGATGTCGCCCTTGCGGTCGGCGATGGCACCGGCGAATTGCGGCGCCACGTCGCCCGACAACGCCTTCAGCGCGTCGTCATAGGCTTTTTCGTCCAGCAGGATGCCGGCCAGGCGAATCTTGGCCAGGGCCTTGAACTCGTCGCCGCCATGGTCGATCGCCCACTGCAGCTGCGCCTTGGCCGACTTGACGTCGTTGGCGTCGAAGCTGCTCTTGGCGGCCACCAGCGCGGCCATCGGCGCGTAGGTGGTGCTGCCGAATTTCGACTCCATGTCGCCGGCGGCGCGCAGCACTTTGACGTTGTCCTTGGCTTGCACGGCCGTTTGCAGTTCTTCGTACAGCGCCGAGGCCTGGTTCGATTGGTTGCGCTGATAGTAGTTCCAACCCGCCCAGGCGGAATAGGCGGCCAGGCAGGCGATCAGCACCCACGAGGTCAGGTTGCCGTATTTTTCCCACCAAGCTTTAAGAGTAGCGAGTTGTTCTTGTTCTTCGAGATCGTATGCCATGTCAGTTCGTCTGCTAGAGGATTAATGAATGCGTTAAAAAAACGTCGCTTAGTGCAACCGGTTAGTGATTGCAATGCTCGTCGTGCACGTGGTGGTGGTGGTCGCCGCTGCCGGTGATCTGGTCGACCAGGAAGTCGACGGCGTCGTCGAACGGCACCGTCGATTGCTGCATGTCGCCCTCCTCCGCGCGCATCGCCTTGACGGTGGCGGTGTGGTTGGCCACTTCGTCCTCGCCGATGATGACGGCGAACGAGGCGCCGCTGCCGTCGGCCTTTTTCATCTGCGTCTTGAAACTGCCAGGACCGTTGGCGGTCGAGGCGTGCATGACGACATCCAGGCCGGCGTCGCGGATACGTTCGCCCAGCACGAAGGCTTGCAGCTGTGCGGCCTCGCCCTGGTGCACCAGGTAGACGTCGCACTGGTTAGGCTGTTCCGGCTCGCCGGCTTCCTTCATCAGCTCCAGCAGTCGTTCGATACCCATGGCGAAACCGACGGCCGGTGTCGGCTTGCCGCCGAACGACGCGATCAGCGGATCGTAACGGCCGCCGGCGCACACGGTCCCTTGCGAGCCCAGTGCGTCGGTGACCCATTCGAACACGGTGCGGTTGTAGTAATCGAGGCCGCGCACCAGGCGGTTGTTGATCACGTACGGGATGTTGTTGTGGTCGAGGATCTTGCGCACGCCGTTGAAGTGGGCCAGCGATTCCTCGCCCAGGTATTCCATCAGCTTGGGCGCGCCATTGACCATCTCCTGCATCGCCGGATTCTTGGTGTCCAGGATGCGCAGCGGGTTGGTGTGCAGGCGGCGCTTGGCTTCGGCGTCGAGGATGTCTTCGTGCTTTTCCAGGTAGGCGATCAGGTCGACGCGGTGGCGCGCGCGCTCTTCGACGTCGCCGATCGAGTTCAGTTCGAGGCGGATGTTTTCCAGGCCCAGGTCATCCCACAGGCGGCGGCACATCATGATCAATTCGGCGTCGACGTCCGGGCCGTTGAAGCCGACGGCTTCGCAGCCGAACTGGTAGAACTGGCGGTAGCGGCCGCGCTGCGGACGCTCGTGGCGGAACATCGGGCCGGTGTACCACAGGCGCTTCGGGCCTTCGTAGACCAGATTGTGCTCGATCACCGCGCGCACCGCGCCGGCCGTGCCTTCCGGGCGCAGGGTCAGCTCGTCGCCGTTCATCGAATCGGTGAACGAGTACATTTCCTTCTCGACGATATCGGTCACGGCGCCGATGGCGCGCTTGAACAGCGCGGTGTCTTCGACGATCGGCGTGCGGATCTGCTGGAAGCCGTAGCTTTGCACGACCGATTGCGCGGTGTTTTCAAACAGCTGCCACAGATGCGAATCGGTCGGCAGGATGTCGTTCATGCCTTTGACGGCGGTGATCTTTTCAGCTTTTTTGTTTTCGGACATTTCGATCTTCTTCAATTCTTTTTAAACGGCTGCGACGGAGTTACCGTAGTTCTTCTTGACGTAATTCAGTACGATTTCCTGGAATTCCTCGACGATGCGCTCACCGCGCAGGGTCGCGAACTTGGCGCCGTCGACGAACACCGGCGCCGCCGGCGATTCGCCGGTGCCCGGCAAACTGATGCCGATGTTGGCGTGCTTCGATTCGCCCGGACCGTTGACGATGCAGCCCATGACGGCCACGTTCATCGCCTCCACGCCCGGATAGGTCTTTTTCCACTCCGGCATCGAGTCGCGCAGATAGGTCTGGATATTGTCCGCCAACTCCTGGAAGGTGGTCGAGGTGGTGCGGCCGCAACCCGGGCACGCGATCACCATCGGCGTGAATTTGCGCAGGCCCATGGTCTGCAAAATCTCCTGGCCCACCACCACTTCCTTGGTGCGGTCGCCGCCCGGCTCCGGCGTCAGCGAGATGCGGATGGTATCGCCGATGCCCTCTTGCAGCAGCACCGACAGCGCCGCCGTCGAGGCGACAATGCCCTTGCTGCCCATGCCGGCCTCGGTCAGGCCCAGGTGCAGCGGATAGTCGCAGCGCTTGGCCAGCTCGCGGTAGACGGCGATCAAGTCCTGCACGCCCGAGACTTTACACGACAGGATGATCTTGTCGCGGCCCAGGCCCAGTTCCTCGGCGCGCACGGCATTCTCGATGGCGGAGGTGATCAGCGCCTCGTACATCACCGCCTGCGCGCTCCACGGTTCGGCGCGGCCGGCATTTTCGTCCATGATGCGCGCCAGCAGCGCCTGATCCAGGCTGCCCCAGTTGACGCCGATGCGCACCGGTTTGTCGTAGCGCGCGGCCACTTCGATCATCTGCGCGAACTGCGTATCGCGCTTGGCGCCCTTGCCGACGTTGCCCGGATTGATGCGGTACTTCGACAGCGCCTTGGCGCACTCCGGATAATCGTTCAGCAGCGTGTGGCCGTTGTAGTGGAAGTCGCCCACCAGCGGCACGTCGACGTCCATCTTGTCCAGCTGTTCGCGGATGTACGGCACCGCCTCGGCGGCCTCCGGACGGTCCACCGTCAGGCGCACCAGCTCCGAACCGGCGCGCGCCAGGTCGCGGATCTGGATCGCCGTCTCGATCGCGTTGGCGGTGTCGGTGTTGGTCATCGACTGCACCACCACGGGCGCGTCGCCGCCGACCCAGATCTTGCGCTGGCCGTGCGCGACCAGCACGCTGCGGCTGGCGCGGCGGTTCGACGGTCCCGAAGGAATAGCTGTTTGCGTAGAAGACATGACTGTTTGCTCGTGCTGGCTAATTAATGACTCAATTTACTTGATATTCACGCGGGAGATCGTCCCGCCGGCGACCGGTGGCAGCGCCAATGGCGCGCCGCCCAAGGTCGCTTTCACGCCATCCGGCTTGCCGACGATCAGCAGCGCCGGATCCTTGATGTCGAAGGTCTCGGTGCTGCCGGCCTTGACCAGACGCGAAATCAGCGGCTTGGTGCCCGGACGGCGAATCTCCACCCACGAATCGGCCGTCACTTCCAGCACCAACTGGGTGCCGGTGGCGGCGGCCGGAGCGGCTGCCGGCGGCAGCACCTGCGCGGCCGGCGCGCCGGTCGCTGGCGTGGTGGTGGTGGTGGTGGTCGTCGCGCCAGCTGGCGCGGTGGCGCTGCCCGCAGGCGCGCTCGCGGCGTCGGCCGGGTTGGTCGACGTGCCTGGCGGCGGCACCGAAATCAGCGGCACGTTCGGCGACTGCAGCGGCGCCGTTTCCTGGCCCGGCTTGACCAGGGTGGTCTCCAGCGGCATGGTCGAATCGATCGGCTTGGGCAGCTCGGTCACGGCGCTGGCGGCGGAATCACCGCTGGCGCGCTCGAACATCGAGGTCGAGATCAACCCGCTCTGGTAGGCGTACACACCGCCGCCGATCAACGCGGCGGCCACCACCACGGCGCCCACGATCCAGCCGCCACGGCCGGACGAACGGTCGGTCATCAGCGGGAAGCGTGACTCCGAAAACTCGGCGGCCCGTTGGGTGCGCGGCGGCGCGGCCTCGGGGCTGGTCGGCGAGATCACCGCGATCATCGCCACCAGCGGCGTCGGGTCCAGCTTGACGACCTTGGCGTAGGCGCGGACGAAACCACGCACCACCGCCATGTTCGGCAAGGAGGCGTAGTCGCCCGTTTCAAGCGCGACGACCTGGCGCGGCGCCAGCTTGAGCTGGTCGGCGATCTGTTCCACCGACATGCCCATCGCTTCGCGCTGGGCGGCCAGTTGTGCTCCGGGCGTGGCCAGGCTGGTGCTGCCCTGGTCTTTTTTCGGCGGTTCTGCCCACTCTGAATTCATTGGTATCCCTGTCTCACTCATCAAACGCCCCACGTTGATAAGCAGCATATTCGGTCGAGCCGGGGTGGAGGCGGCGCAATTGCGTCGCCCAACCATCTTCAGCCCCCTTGTCGCCCACCTTATGCTGCACCTTAATCCCGAGCCACAGCACATCGGCCGTCAGGCTCTCCATCTTTGCCACCTTGTTCAGACGGGTAATGAAGAAATTGGCGCGCACATAATCGCGCTTTTCAAAATATACCCGCGCCAGATTGGCGTTGGTGGCCGGCAGGTCGGGCGTCAACTGCAAGGCTTGCAGCAGATAACGCTCCGCGCTGGCGTAATCCTTGGTCTTCAGCGCGCAGGACCCGGCGTTGTTCGCGGCCGACGCCGGCGAACGATAGCTGCGGTTGCCCAGCGCCGTATCGAACAGTGGCATCGCCTCCGCCACCCGGCCGTTCTGGCACAGGAAAGAACCATAATTGTTGGCCAGATCCGGATTGCCCGGCGCGAGTTTGCGCGCGCGGACAAAGTTATCCTCGGCCAAGCCGTTCTCTCCCATGGCCTGGTAAATCAGGCCGCGCATGCCATAGGCGTCGGCGTACTGCGGATCGGCCAGCAGCGCCATCTTGACCTCGTCGAGCGCGAACGGGTACTGGCCCTGCTCGTAGTACCCGACCGCCAGCTGCATGCGGATCTCGACCTTGCGCTGGGCGCTGGTCTGGTCCGACGCGGTGGTCAGCTCGGCCTGGCCGCTGTTGCCGCGTTCCGGCCCCGAGGCGCAGCCGGCCAACGTCCCCGCCAGCGCCGGGATCAACCCGAGCGCGACAAGCCGCCGGCTACGCTGCGCCAGGAGCGTCATCAGGAAGTGATCTCCACGATCTTGCCGAAATTGGCGCCGAACTTTTGCTGGTACTCGGCCATCTTTTCCATCCGCTGCGCCACCTTGGTGCGGTCCTGGACTTCGCCGGCCAGCTGGCCGCAGGCGGCGTCGATATCGTCGCCGCGCGTCTTGCGGATGGTGGTGACGATGCCGGCGTCGACCAGGATCTGGGCGAAGGCCTTGATGCGCGGGTTCTTCGAGCGCAGCAGGCCCGATTCCGGGAACGGATTGAACGGGATCAGGTTGAATTTGCAGTTGACGCCGAACTGGCGGTCCTGCACCAGCGCGATCAGTTCGCGGGCGTTCTCGTCGGAGTCGTTGACGCCGTCGAGCATGCAGTATTCGAAGGTGATGAAGTCGCGCGGGGCGAATTCCAGATAGCGCTTGCAGGCGGCCATCAGTTCCTTGAGCGGATACTTTTTGTTCAGCGGGATCAGGCTGCTGCGCAGCTCGTCGTTGGACGCGTGCAGCGATACGGCCAGCGCCACCGGCACTTCCTGCGACAGCTTGTCCATCATCGGCACCACGCCGGAAGTCGACAAGGTGACGCGGCGGCGCGACAGACCGTAGGCGTTATCGTCGAGCATCAGCTTGAGGGCGGTGGCGGTCGGCTCGAAGTTCAGCAGCGGCTCGCCCATGCCCATCATGACGACGTTGGTGATCTGGCGCTCGCCTTTCGGACCGGGCTCGATGCCCTTGGTGCGGCGCAGTTCGAACTCGGCCATCCACAGCTGGCCGATGATCTCGCCCACGCTGAGGTTGCGGCTGAAGCCTTGCTTGCCCGTCGAGCAGAAGCGGCAGTTGACGGCGCAGCCGGCCTGCGTGGAAATGCACAGGGTGCCACGATTTTCTTCCGGGATGAACACGGTTTCGACCGCGTTGCCGTTGCCGACGTCGACCAGCCATTTGCGCGTGCCGTCGGTGGACGTGTGGTCGCTGATGATGGCGGGCGCGGTGACGTGGGCGCGGGTTTTCAGTTTGTCGCGCAGCGACTTGGCCAGATCGGTCATGGCGTCGAAGTCCGACGCGCCGAATTGATGGATCCAGCGTTGCAGTTGCTTCGCGCGGAACGGCTTCTCCCCCAACTCGGCGCAATAAGCGATGAGCTGCGCGGGATCGAAGTCCAGCAAGTTGGTCAGAGGTGCGTTCATAGTCAGTTTCAAAACAGTTCTAAAAAGCTCCGTTTCCGCGCGGAGGCGGAAACGGGGAATTACACGAATTACTTACCGCAGATTACTTGCCGAAGAAGTAGGCAATTTCAACTGCAGCGGCTTCGACAGCGTCGGAACCGTGTACGGCGTTGGCGTCGATCGAGTCGGCGAAGTCAGCACGGATGGTGCCTTTTTCTGCCTTCTTAGGATCGGTGGCGCCCATCAGTTCGCGGTTTTTCAGGACGGCGTTTTCGCCTTCCAGTGCCTGGATCATGACTGGGCCCGAGACCATGAAGTCGACCAGGTCTTTGAAGAAGCCGCGCTCTTTGTGCGCAGCGTAGAAACCTTCAGCCTCTTCACGCGACAGCTGCTTCATTTGAGCAGCAACGATCTTCAGGCCAGCGCCTTCGAAACGGCTGTAGATTTGGCCGATAACGTTTTTTGCAACTGCGTCTGGTTTGATGATCGACAGGGTGCGTTCGATTGCCATTTGAAAAACTCCAATAAAAAGAAAGGTTTAAAACAAAATTGATAGCTCAATCAACCTTTGATTTTACCATAGAACACCCCACATTCCGAGCAAGGGCACCAGATAAGGATGTCAGCGGGCAAGCTAACGCCCCATTCCGGGGCGAAAAATCCCTGTTTTGACGCGGATCCGTGTGTTTAAGCCCGGATTAAGTGCTTTTGGTACATGTTTTTGGGTATTTTGGCTAGTACGTGCTATGCTTTTAACAAGCAGTAAATCGAATCACTTCAGGGAGGCACTATGATTAATATGGAAAAAACTTACGATCTGTCAGCAGGCAGTCGCCGTGCCGTACAGCACAACGTGCTGCGCAATACGTACTGGCTGCTCGCGCTGTCGATGATCCCAACCGTCTTTGGCGCGGCGCTGGGCGTGTCCCTGCACCTGCCGCTGGGTGGCGGTCTGATGGCCCTGGTGTTCCTGGCCGGCGCCTTCGGTTTCATCTGGGCGATTGAAAAGAACAAGGAATCCGGCGTGGGCGTGGCCCTGCTGCTGGGCTTCACGTTCTTCATGGGTCTGATGTTGACGCCTTTGTTGTCGCGCATCCTGGGCTTCTCCAACGGCGGCTTCCTGATCATGGCGGCCTTCGGCGGTACGGCGTCGGTGTTCGCGGTACTGGCAACAGTTGCCACGGTGTCCAAGCGTGACTTCTCGGGCATGGCCACGTGGCTGTTCGCCGGTGTCATCGTGCTGATTTTGGCTTCGCTGGCCAACATCTTCCTGAACATCCCGGCGCTGGGCATCGTCATCTCGGTGGTGGCGATCGCGATTTTCTCCGCGTACATCCTGTATGACGTGCAGCAGATCGTCAACGGCGGCGAGACCAACTATATCAGCGCCACCTTGCGTTTGTACCTCGACGTGTACAACATCTTCACCAGCCTGTTGTCGCTGCTGGGTATCGCCGGCGGTAGCCGCGATTAAGATCGTCAGTTAGCAGCATCCAAAAAGCCGGCCATGTGCCGGCTTTTTTTATTGGGCCGCCTCCTCGCTGGGGCCGCGGACCACGAATGACCACCGGATCCACGTAGGGCGGATTAGCGCAGCGTAATCCGCCATGCATGCGCAGTCAGCGGCCCAAAGATGGCGGATTACGGCGTTCCGCCTAATCCGCCCTACGTGGAACAGTGGAAGTTTGTTCTCGCTCGGCGTTGCCGCGCACCTGGAACCGGTTCGTGGCGACGGCTTTGCCTTCATCATCGACCAGCGCCAGCTCGTGCTGGCCGGCCACCGGGTGCCACGCGTAGTCCAGATCCGCCCCACCCAGTGCCGCGCCGTCCAGCCGCCATCGCAGCCCTCGCCCGCCCTGAGCGTGAAAAAACACCCGCTCGATACTTTTCGGGATATCCGGATCGAGCGCGATAATCCCGGTATCGCCAGGGTAGAGTATCTTCGGCGCCCTCCCCCCATCGCCGACCAGCGCGACGACCGGGCTTTCCGTCCCGGCCAGGAACCACTCGCCGCGCGCCGTCTCCAGCGCCGGCTGATACACGATCTGCTGGCGCGCCACGCCGGCCGGCGCTTTCGGCGCCCCGCTCGGCCGGCCGCGATGCAGATAATCGACGACATCGCGCCACACCGGCGCCGCCCCCGTCACCCCGGAGACGTCCCACATGGGCTGGCCATCGAAATTGCCGACCCAGACGCCGACCGTGTAGCGGTCTGTGTAACCCACGCACCAGTTGTCGCGCATGTCCTTGCTGGTGCCGGTCTTGACGGCGCTCCAGAAGGTCGTCGCCAGTTCGTTTTTCAAGCCGAAGGTCAGGCTGCGCGCTCCCCGGTCGGCCAAAATGTCGCCGACGATGAAGCTGGCGCTCGGATCGAGCACACGGCGCGGCGCCTGCCCCGCCGCACCGGCCAACGACAGCCGCACCGGCCCCGCCATCCCACCATTGGCCAGCACGCGGTAGGCGTTACTCAACTCCAGCAGCGACACTTCGGCGGAGCCCAGCGCCAGCGAATAGCCGTAGAAATCGGCCGATTCGGTCAAGCTGCTCAACCCCACGTCGCGCAGCCGCTCGTGGAAGCGCTCCAATCCCGTCATCACCAGGGTACGCACGGCCGGCACGTTCAACGAACTGGCAAGGCTGGTGCGCACGCTGACATAGCCCTTGAAATCCTTGTCGTAGTTCTGCGGAACGTACAGTCCAGACGGCGTGGAGATATCGATCGCCGTGTCGTCCATCAGCGAGGCGGCCGTGATTAATTTGCGCTCGATCGCCAGCTCGTACAGAAATGGTTTCAGCGTCGACCCGGCCTGCCGCAACGCCGCCACGCCATCGACCTCGCCGTCGCCGGCATTGCCAACGTAGGCGAGGATGTCGCCGCTGGCGTTGTCGAGCACCACCACCGCGCCATCGTCGACGTTACGACCTTGAAGCGACATCAATTGCTGGCGCAGGACGGTCTGCGCATACCGCTGCAATTCCCCGTCCAGGGTGCTGCGGACCGACTGCCCGCCACCGGTCAACAGCTGCTGCGCCACCTGCGGCGCCGGCGGCAAATCGACCGCCAACTGCGGACGCCCCAACGCGACCAGGATGCGCAGCTCGATGTCGCTGCAGGTTGCGGGCATCTTCAGTTCGCGCCCCAATGCGCAGGCACGCTGCGAGACGGTCTTGGGCGATGCCGACGGCCCGCGCAGCAGGCTGGCGAGTATCACCGACTCTGACTGGTTCAGGCCCGATGGCGCCTTGCCGAACAGGATGCGCGACGCCGCGCCAACGCCTTGCAGCTCGCCGCGATACGACACCAGGTTCAGGTAGGCCTCGATAATTTGCTGCTTGCTCCAGGTGGCGTCGAGCTGGCGCGCGGCCTTGATCTGGTCCCACTTCTGGCCCCAGCTGCGGCCCTTGGCGCTCGGTCGCAGATCCGGATGCAGCAGCGCGGCCAATTGCATGGTGATGGTCGACGCTCCGCGCGGACGGCTGCGGAACAGGTTATCCCAGGCCGCCTTGGCGGCGGCACTCCAGTCCACCCCATCGTGTTGATAGAAACGCTGGTCCTCCGCCTGCAAGATCGCCCCCGGCAGCGCGGGCGAGATATCCTTCAGCTCCACCCACGGCAGACGGCGCACCGTCATGTCGATGCGCAGCGACTGCACCGGTTCGCCGTGGCGGTCCAGCAGCGCCGCCTCGGACGAACGGTAGTCGGCGCGCACCTGCTCCGGCGTCGGCACGTCCTGCGTCTGTGCCGCCTGCGGACCGGCGGCATGCGCAGCGCCGGCCAGCGCCAGCGTGACCAGCAGGATCGATCTCACTTCACCTTTCATTTCACCCTCAACGGCGCGTTCGGCGACTCGCCGAACATCTCCGGACTGTACATCGCTTCAACACGCGTCGGCGGCAGATTGAACTGACCGGCATTATTCAGCCGCACTGTGTACTCGACGCTCCATTTCCCCTTCGGTACGAACTGGTAGAACGAATGGAAGCCCTCGAAGGTGCGCTCCTCGAACGCAGGTTCGACCCAGCCGGTGCGGCGGTTGCCCGCGTCCAGCAAGGCCGAATCGCGGCCCAATCCCGAACCGAGCACCGTGGCGCTGGCCGGGATCGGATCGTCCACCACCACCCAGGTCATGTCCGACTGCGCTTCCAGATCGAGCCGCACCCGATACACATCGCCGCGCGACCACTCGCCCTTGACCGCCTGTTCGACCGGCGTGATGGTCTTGGCGATCTTGTAGCCGCTCGACAGCGGCGCCTTGAGCGGCACCGCCGCCACGGTCTGTAAAGTCACCCACGGCTTGCCGGTGCCGGCGTGATCGAGTTCCAGGTTGCCGCTGCCGCCGCGCGGCCATGGCAGCATGGCCTTGCCGCCGCTGGCGTCGCCGCCGAAGGCGATGCTCTTGCTGGCCTGTCCAAGGGTCGCGCTGGCGGTGCCGGTCACCTTCTGGCTCTCGAACTTGTGTGCGAAGCGGTCCAGCGCCAGCACGCCCCAGGCGTTGGCCACGGTCGTACCCCAGCGTCCGGCGCGTTGCCGTCCTAGGGCGCCGCGCGCCAATCGGCCCATGTCGTCGCGCCAGGCGGGATTGTCGGCCATCGCCAGCAACAGCCGGTTGGCGTTGCTGTCGGCGGACGCCATCAGCCACCACCAGTCGTCGGTGCGTTCGGTCGAGAAGCCCATCGTCGTGCCCTGGAGGTTCAGGCGCGAACGCAAAATCTGTTCCGCGTTGGCCAACCGTTCGGCGCGCCGCGGCAGCTTATCGGAGCGGCGCAGGATCAGATACCAGTCGATGACGGCCGACGTCGGCCACAAATTTGGCGCGATCGTGAACGATTCGAGCTCGCTGGCCTTGATTCCGCTTGAGCGCGACAGCGCCTCCAGCGCGGCGATCTTGCGCACCGCCAGATCGGCCGTCGGCAGCGCCGAATACAACGTCACCTTACCCTGCACGAAGGCCAGCAGCCCGGACTCCATGCGCGCCTTCAGCTCCGGCGGGATGTCGTAGCCGGCTTCGTCCGAAACCGAGAGCACATAGGCGGTCAGGCTGTCGCTGCCCGACTGCATGCCGGCGAAATACTTGACCAGGCCATTCGCATCCAGATGCGCCGGCAGCGTCTCCACCGCCGACTGCCACATGGCGGGATCGTGCAGCGCGATCGCGCGCGACGCCACCTGCTCGAAGCAGCGGTAAGGATAGGCGCTCATGTAATCGCGCACGCCGGGCATGTCGCCGCCCAGCGTGGTGGCGAATTGCGTCTGCACGCCGCCACGACCCGGCAAGGCGTCCTCCGGCAGCTTGACCGGAATGCTTTGCTTGCGATCCAGCTGAAGCAAGGTCGCCTGCGTGGTGCGCAACGACACCGCCGCCACGACTTTCTGCTTGACCTTCAGGCGGTCGCGCGAAGCCGGGGCATCAGCCGCACCAGCGATGCTTGCGCTGACGTCCCAGGCCAGCGACTGCGCGCCCAGCGGCACCAGGTAATCCCAGCCGACGTCACGCGCTTCTCCGGCTTCCAGCGCCACCTGCTGCTGCGCCAACGCCTTGCCGGCGGCGGTCGCCCCCAGCGTGACTTTGACGGCGGCATCGGTCGTATTGCGCAAGGTGAAGCCGGCGCGGAAGCGGTCGCCCTCGCGCACCACCGCTGGCAAGCCCGATAGCAGGATCAGATCCTGCGAGCTGCGCACCTCCGTGCGGCCGGTGCCGAACAAATCGGCCTGCGCGTTGGCGATGGCGACGATGCGGAAAGCCGTCAGCGAATCGTTGATCGGCACCTCCACCGAGGCCTCGCCGTTGGCGTCGAGCGTCACGCGCGCCTTCCAGAACAGCAGCGTGTCGAACAGTTCGCGGCCGCCGCCCTTGCCGCCGCCACCGCCGTGCGGCACGGCCTTGCGGCCGAAGTGGCGCTTGCCGACCACCTGCATTTGCGCGGTCGCGGTCTGCACCTGCAAACTACGCTGCTGCATCATCGTCTCCAGCAGATCCCAGCTGGCGTTGGGCATCAGTTCCAGCAGGCCGACATCGACCGCCGCCAGCGCCACCTCGGCGCCGGCCGGCGGCGCCGAGCCATCGGCGCGCGTCACCTTCACTTTGACGGCGGCCTTGTCGCGCACCTTGTAGACCTGCTTGTCGGACGTTACCTGCACCTTCAGCTCATTGGCGGACCAGCCCACGCGCAGCGGCGCGATCCCCAGCTTGTAGGCGGGCTTGCCCAGATCGACCAGCGCGGTCGGCTGCACGCTCGCCACGCGCCCGCGCACCACCAGCGCCGAGACGTAGACGTTCGGCGCGTACGCCTTCTTGACCGGGATCGTGAACACCGGCTCGCTCGCGGTCAGCGGCCGCACGTAAGTGTCGATGACGCCTTCGCGCTCCACCGTCACCAGCGCGGTCGCTTCGCGGAACGGCATGCGCACCTGGAAGCTGGCGGTGTCGCCCGGCTCGTAGCGTTTTTTCTCCGGCAGCAGGTCGATGCGGTCGTTGTCGGTGGCGCTGAACCACCAGTCGTCGCCGTCGGCGACCCACATCTCGCGGTTGGTCATGGCCACGTGCTGTCCACCGTCGCGGGTTTGCGCGCGCAGAATCAGGTTACCCGACGCCGGCGCCTTGACCTGGCAGATCAGCAGTCCCTTGGTATCGGTGCGGCCTTCGCAGGCGGCGCCCATGGCTTTGACTTCGCTACTGTTCTCGTAGGCGTAGAAGCCGCCGATCAAGCGCCTGCGGTGGGCGTACGAATTCCGCTGGAAGAAGTCGACCGACACCGGCGCGTCGGCCACCGGCTTGCCTTGCAAGTCCAGCACCACCACCTGGAACTTGAGCGCGTCCTTGCTCATCACCCAGCCATCGGGCTGGATGCCGATCACATAGTTTGACGGCCACAGGGGAATGCGCGTGGCCACCGACAGGGTCTCGCCGTTGGCGTCCTGATAGGACATCTCCGCCATCAATTCGTGCGGAACCGTGGCTGCGGGCAGCTGGTCGAGCGTGACGCGGGTGCCGCCGGCCTTGTCCAGGGTCAGGTTGCGCGTCTTGAAGCCGGTCGCCGCGCCTTCGGTGGCGCCCTCGCCGCCTTCGTCGAACACGCCCTCGTCCTCGTCGAAGCCTCCCGACTGGCGCTCGACGCCGAGCTTGACGTCGCCGCTGCTGAAGGTGAAGTTCTCGTAGTCCTCGAAGCTCACCTGCTTGTCCTGCACCACCGTGCGTAATTGCACCGGCGCGCCGCCGGCGCCACCGCCGGACAGGTAACTCAGTTGCACGTCCAGGTCGACCGACGTGGCTTGCACGGCGGGCGTCTTCGGTCCTTGCAGCAGGGCCTTCATGGTCGGCACCCGGAACTGCTCGACGCGGAAGCGTCCGGCCACGCGGCCGCCCAGCATCATCTGATACCAGCCCTGCTTGGCGTCGGCGGGAATGGCCCAGTCGTTGGCGGCGGTGGCGTTGGCACTCCAGGCGATCGGCAACTCGTAGCGTTGTTCGCTGCCCTCGTGGACCAGGAAAATGCTCGACGGCTGCGCCTTGCGCTCCTCGGCCGTCAGCTGGTGGGTATCGTAGGCGGCCCGCTGCTTGCGCAGTTTATCGTTCGCGCCGACCAGCGCAATCCCCTGCTCCACGTGGCGGCGCAGGAAGTGCTTCATATGCACCGTCTCGCCGGCGCGCAGCAAAGTGCGGTCGAATACCGTGGCGGCGATGACGTTGTCGGCCCCTTCGCCTTCGGTCGGCAGGTTGAAGCGCCAGTTCTCGATGCCGCGATCCCAATCGGACAAGGTGAACGTCATGTCGCCGCCGCTGCGCGCGCTGACAAAGAAGCCGCCGCGCGGCTCGCACGCGCTCTCCGCCAGCTCCTGCTGGATGCGCGCCACGCCATCGCCGTTGGTGACGCCCTGCCACACCTGCTTGCCGGCGCAATCGCGCACCGACACCTGCGCCTGCGGCACCGGCTTGCCCTTGTCGAGCGACGTCACCCACACCAGCGACGACTGCGCGCCGCGCTTGAAGTGCGCCACCAGATTGGTCACCAGCGCGGCCGAACTGACGTAGGCCGTCTCGCGCTTGCCGGACAAGGCCGCGCCCAGTCGCGGGCTGGCCAGTTCCACCACGTAAAAACCCGGCTTGCGCAACGGGATGCCGACCACCTCGAAGGCCTGCCGGCCACCCGGCTTGGGCATGGTGAAGCGCTGCACAGCCGTGGCGCCGCCGGCGCCGGCCAGCAGGGGCTTGTACAAGGCATCCCCACCCAGTTCGCCCGGTTGCCAGCTGCCGCTATAGCTCATGCGCTTGAGCCAGGAGATGATTTGCTGGTCCTGCTGCTCCTGCGTGCCGGCGTCGTTGACGCGCAGGGACGCGCCCTCGATCGCGGTTTTCAGGCCGGCCACGTTGGCTTCGATATTACGCACGGTGACAGGCAGCAGGCGGTCGCCCTTCGATTCGATGATGCCGAAGCGCGCCGGGAACTTGACCAGCGGCGGCTGCGCGGCGGTCTGCACCGCCATGGGGAAGCGCCGTTGATTGATCAGCGGGCGGCCGGCGTCGTCCTTCAGCGCAGGCGGCAGCGACAGCATCAATTTGGCGTTTTCCGGGAACGGCCCGGGGATGGTCAAATGCGCGACATCGTCGGCCTTGGCATCGTATTTGTCCAGTTGCGGCTTGAAGACTTTACCGCCCGGCGCGATCACCCTGACGGCCAACGCATCGGCCGCGCGCACCGGCGCGGAGAACTGCAATTGCAGCGGCAGGAAGGGGATGCAGCCGCCCTTGACGGCAAGCCGCTCGCAACTGAGTTTGGCGGTGAAGTCGGGCCGCGTCTTGAACGCCAGCGTTTGCGCCTGGCCGGTGACGATGCCGCTGTCGGCGGCGATGCCGGCGCCCCAGACCAGCGCCACGTTGGCTTCCGCCGGCAAGGGCCGCTGGCATTGCAGCACCACGATGGGCAGCTTCTCGATCCGGTTGCTGCGCACCGTCGTCGTCGCGCGCCACACCACGCCGCGCGCCTTGAAGTACAGCGACAGATAGCGGTTGGCGAAGTCCTTGCGCAAATCGAGGATCTTCTGGCGCTCGGCGCCGGCGAGGATGCGCACGCCGATCTTTTCATGCACGCCGTCGGCGCGGCACCAGGCGTTGGCGGCGACGGTGGCGTCGCTGGCCGGGGCGTCGAGACCGAGCACGAAGATCTGCTGTTCGTCGATGCGGTTGCTGCCTTCATACGGCAGCGATTCGACGATGGCGGGACCGCCGGTGTCGAAACCGAAGGCGCGCTCGCCGGACAGCGGCTTGCCGCCCAGGTCCTTGACGTCGCCCCTGGCGGTGAAGCGGCAGGCCACGCCGGCCGGCAGGTCCCTGTCGAAATCGTAGCTCCAGTTTTGACCGTCGATCCAGCGCCCCTTGCCCTGCTCCGGGCAATCGACGGTGAAGGGATCGGCCAGGCGCATATCGCCCAGCGGAACCATGGGTGCGCTGAAGCGCGCCACCACCTGGCGCACGCCTTTGACGGTGCCTGTTGGCGAAAACGAGGTGATGGTGGTTTGGGCGAAAACGGCGAGCGGCAGGCTGCAGAAAGCAGCCATGCCGATAAGACGGGACAGAAGGCGCATGCCAACTCCGGATGCTATGTGGAATCAGTCCAGTGTTGCAAACGGCTACGGCAAAGTCAATAACATTACAAAATAAACATTACGATACATCCCTGCACATTACGCCAGATTAAACACCGCCATCGATTCCACGTGCGACGTGTGCGGGAACATGTTGACCACGCCGGCCTTGTCGAGCACATAGCCGGCGTTGACCAGGATGCCGGCGTCGCGCGCCAGGGTCGACGGGCTGCACGATACATACACGATGCGCTTCGGCAGCAGGTCCGCGCGCGTCTGGCTCAACGCCACCAGCGCCTCGCTCAGCGCCATGGCGCCGTCGCGCGGCGGGTCGATCAGCATGCGGTCGAATTTGCCGAGCGCGATCAAATCGTCGGCCGTCACCTCGAACAGGTTGCGCGTGTAGAACGTGGTCTTCTCCGACAGCCCGTTGGCCTTGGCGTTGTCCAGCGCCCGCTCCGACAAGGTGGTGCTGCCCTCGATGCCGACCACCTCGCGCGCCTGCGTCGCCAGCGGCAAGGTGAAGTTGCCCAGGCCGCAAAACAGATCGGCGACGCGGTCTTGCGGCTGAACTTCCAGCAGGCGCAACGCCTTGCCCACCAGCACGCGGTTGATGTAGTGGTTCACCTGCGTGAAATCGACCGGTTTGAACGGCATTTTGATGCCGAATTCCGGCAGCAGGTAATGCAGGTCGTCGTCCAGCGGATAGAACGGCGCGGCCGTCTCCGGCCCCTTGGTTTGCAGCCAGAATTGAATCGTGTGCAGGTCGGCGAAGGCTTTCAGCTTGGCCTCGTCGTCCCTGGTCAGCGGCGCCATGATGCGCAGCACCAGCGCGGTGACGCCCTCGCCGATCGCCACTTCGATCTGCGGCACCTGGTCGTACAAGGACAGCGAACCAATCAGCGCGCGCAGCGGCAGCAGCAGGTCCGATACGTGGCGCGGCAGGATCTCGCAGCTGTCGATGTCGGCGACGAACACCGACTTCTTTTCGTGGAAACCGACCAGCACCGTGCCCTTCTTGGCCACGTGGCGCACCGACAGCCGTGCGCGGTAGCGGTAGCCCCAGGTCGGGCCGTACATCGGCCGCATCACCGTCAGCGGCTTGACCTTGCCGATGTGGCGCAGGTTGTCTTCGAGCACGCGCTGCTTGATGGCCACCTGCGCGGTCGGCTCCAGATGCTGCATGGAGCAGCCGCCGCAGTAGTCGAAATGCTTGCACTTGGGCGTGACCCGCATCGGCGACTCGTGATGCAGTTCGGTCATGCGCGCCATTTCCCAGTTCTTCTTCTTTTTGAAGGTGTAAAAACTGACCTTCTCACCCGGCAGGGCGCCCTCGACAAACACCACCTTGCCCTGCGAGCCGTCTTCATTCTGCAAATGGCCGACGCCACGGGCGTCCATGTCGAGCGATTTGATGTCGAGGATAATATCTTGCATAAGATTTAATTTTAAAGAAAGAATGGCGGCCGACCGGCGGCCGGGCCAGCGCCGGGGCCAATATGATAGCAGAACGCGGGTGGGGAAAACCGGGGAGAGGGAAAAGGCTACAACAGCGGCTACAACAGCGGCTACAGCAGCGAATCGCGCACCACGCCGCGCGCGGCCATGGCCCGTTTGAGTTTGATCAGCGCTTCCTGCTGGATCTGGCGCACGCGCTCGCGGGTGACGCCCATTTCCTCGGCCAGGGTTTCCAGCGTCGCGGGATCGTCATTGTCCAGGCCGAAGCGGCGCATGATGACGATACGCTGCTTGTCGGGCAGCTTGGTCAGCCAGTCGCGCATCAGCACCGTCATTTCGTGGTGCTCGGCGCGGGCGTCGGGACTGTCCTCGCTGTCGCCGGGCAGCATGTCCATCAGCGACGATTGCGGATCGTTGTCGAGCGGGGCGTCGAGCGAGGTGGCGTGCTCGGACAGCGCCAGGATGTCCTGCACCTCCTCCACCGGGCGGCCGACCAGCTCGGCGATGTCCTCGGCGGTGGCGTCCTTGCCGTTGTGGTGCTGGGCTTCCAGATGGTATTTGCCGCGCAGGATTTGATTCAGTTCGCGCACCATGTGCACCGGCAGGCGCACGGTGCGGGCCTGGTTCATGATGGCGCGCTCGATGCTCTGGCGTATCCACCAGGTGGCGTAGGTCGAGAAGCGGAAGCCGCGCTCGGGCTCGAACTTGTCGATGGCGCGCATCAGGCCGATGTTGCCCTCCTCGATCATGTCGAGCAGCACCACGCCGCGATTGATGTAGTGCTTGGCGATCGACACGACCAATCGGAGGTTGTGCTCGATCATGGTCTGACGGGCGCTGAAGTCGCCGGCCTTGGCCAGGGTGGCGTAGTGCACTTCCTGCGGCGCCGTCAACAGCGGCCGGGTGCCGATCTGGTTCAGGTAGTGCTGGGTGGTGTCGGTCGACAGCTCGGCCGCAAGGACCTTTTTCAGTTCGTCGACCTCCAGCACCGCCGGCACCTCGGGCAGGTGCCCGCCGTCCCCGGCGCCGTCCGCACCATCCATGGTGTCGATGACTTCATCATCGTTCGACTCGTCCTGGAAATCTTCCGGGGCCGAGTCGTCATCCATTGGGTCGTGCGGCGTATGTTTCATGGCTCAGCTAGCGGTTAGGCAGGAATTTTGACGGGTCCACCGGTTTGCCCTGCTGCCGTATTTCAAAGTGCAGCTTGACGGAGTCGGCGTCCGAATCGCCCATCTCGGCAATCATTTGTCCCTTGGTCACGGTCTGGCCTTCCTTGACCACGATGCTGCGGTTATGGGCATAGGCCGACAACAAGCTATTACTGTGCTTCACAATAACGAGATTACCATAACCGCGGATGCCGCTACCGGCATACATGACTTTTCCGGCCCCGGCCGCCACGACGTGCTGGCCGGCCTTGCCGGCGATGTCGACGCCCTTGTTCTTGCCCTCGTCGAAGGTGGCGATGACTTTGCCTTCGGACGGCCACATCCAGCTCAGTTTCTCGTCGTCGGCGGCGGCCGCGCCAGCTGGTGCGGGGGCCGGGGCCGCCGGCGGACGCACCACCGGCGCCGCCGGGGTCGCCGGCGTGGCAGGGGCAGCCGCGCCGTTGGCGGCGACCTCCTTGCCATTGTCGGCGCGTTGCAGCTCGGCCAGGGTGGCGTCGGTGTACGGACGCTTTTCGCCTTTCGGACCGGTCTTCTTGACCACCGGCGCCGGCGGCGGCGTCTTGTCGGTCGGCGGCATGGCGACGGCGGCCGTCTCGACGCCACTGCCGTTACCGGCGGAGTCCGGCGGCAGCACGCGCAGCACTTGGTCGACCTTGATGTCGTTCGGGTTGGCCAGATTGTTCCATGTCACCAGATCGCGGTAGTTCTGACCGTATTCGAGCGCGATGCGGATCAAGGTATCGCCCTTTTTGACCGTGTACAGGCCACGCTCGTCGCGCGACACTTGTGCCGTTTCGCTCGGCGTGGCGGATTTCACTGGCGGGGTCGACACCGGACGGTCGATCACCGGGGCCTGGTTCGGGGTGGTGCTGCAGGCGCTCAGAAAAGCGAGCACCAAGCTCAGTACGAGCACATTACTTTTAGTTGTCATTCTCATCTTAAATTTCAGTTTGATGCGTACGGACGCAATGCGGACAGCTCAACGGTCACACCGCGGTCACACCGCGGTCACACCGCGATCACACCGCGATCACACCGTGCCCGGACGCAATGGCACGAAATGGCAATCTTCCAGCGTTTCGCTGGTCCATTCCTTCTTGCCGATGCGTGTAATCAGTTCCAGACGCTGCGCGCGGGCGCCGACCGGCGCCACCAGCCGGCCACCGATGGCAAGCTGTTCGAGCAATGCCTGCGGCACCTCCAAACCGGCCGCGGCCAGGATAATGCCATCGAACGGCGCCGCTTGCGGCAGGCCAAGCATACCATCTCCGTAATGCAACCGTAGATTCGGCACACGCAGAGGCCGCAAGTTGTGCTTGGCGAGCTCATGCAGAGGCTTGATGCGCTCGATAGAATAAACCTCTTGCGCCACTCTTGACAACACCGCCGCCTGATAACCGCAACCAGTGCCGATCTCGAGCACCCGTTTGAGCTGGCCGCCGTTGCGCATCACCTCGATCATGCGGGCCACGATATACGGCTGGGAGATCGTTTGCTGGTGGCCGATCGGCAGCGAGGCGTCGATGTAGGCCTGGGAGGCCAGCGCCTCCTCCATGAACATATGGCGCGGCACGCTTTCGAGCGCGCCGAGCACGACGTTGTCCTTGACGCCCTGCTTTGCCACCCGTTGCACCATGGCGCGGCGCACCGCGTCCGACACCAGCGGGTTCTGGCGCGGGGCCGGCGCCACCACCGGCTGGGCCCGCTCCATCGCGTAACTGTGGGCCTTGGACGGCACCGCCACCGGACGCGGCCCGGGATAACCGTGTTGCGGCGGCACGTGGCGCGCCGCGTTCTGGGTCGCCGTCTGCGGCGTGGCTACCGGCGCGAACAGGGTGGTCTTCTTGGCGCCCTTGTCCACTACCGACGACAGCGGCAGCGGAAAGGTCCGGGGTTTGTCGCTCATGCCAGGCCCTTTTCCAGTGCCGCGAGTTGCGTTTTATGGGTCAGATCGACCTGCAGCGGCGTGATCGAGGTGCGACCGTTGGCGCAGGCAAAAAAGTCGGTGCCCTCGCCGGCGTCCCTGGTCGCGCCGGGCGGACCGATCCAGAAAATTTCCTTGCCGCGCGGGTCTTGCGAGCGGATCACCGGTTCCGACTGGTGGCGCTTGCCCAGCCGGGTGGCGACCACCTGGGTCAGCTGCGCATAGGGCCGGTTGGGAATGTTGACGTTGAGCAGATACGGACGCGGCAGCGTTTCATAATAGCGCTCGATGATGTCGCGCGCGTGACGGGCGGCGTCGTCGATGTGCTCCCAGCCGAACGCGCCCTGGGAAAAGGCGATGGCCGGAATGCCGAACAGATAGGCCTCGGTGGCGGCCGCCACGGTGCCGGAATACAGCGTGTCGTCGCCCATGTTGGGGCCGTTGTTGATGCCGGAGACGACCAGGTCGGGCCGGTAGTCGAGCACGCCGGTCAGCGCCACGTGCACGCAGTCGGTCGGCGTGCCATTGACAAAATAGAAACCATTGGCGGCCCGCTGCACCGACAACGGCCGGTCCAGCGACAGCGAATTGGACGAGCCCGAACGGTTGCTGTCCGGCGCCACGACGACGATGTCGGCGATCGGCGCGAGCGCGGCTGCCAGGGCGTTGATGCCCGGCGCAAGGTAACCGTCGTCATTACTGATCAGGATTCTCATACAGAGATTTTACCTGAAGCAACGCCCGGACTGCGCGCCCTGACCCGGTCGCAACCAGATAAATTTGCGCTAGCGCGACGCCGGCCGGCCGCTGGCGAGCTGCTCGTCGAGCGTCAGCAGGTCGTCGCTGGCGCGCGGGCGCGGATTGGTGACGGACATGGCGGCGCGCGGATTGGGCGCCAGCCCCAGCGCATCGTCGTAGTCGTCCATCGCCGCGTCCTGGTGCAATTCGCGCACCGGCGCGAAGTCGTCCCGCCCGCCGTCCCGCCCGCCGTCCGGCAGCGAACCGCGCTGCGCGCCGTATCGGCCCGGTTGCACATGGTCGAGCAATTCCATGGTCCTGCGGGTGTCCGCGTGATCCGGCCCCAGCCGGCGTAGCTGCGCCTGCAGGACCTTGTCGAACAACACCCTCGCTTCCTCTTGCTCGTTCTGCGCGAGCAAGGTGCAGGCCAGCGCCGTCTTGCTGCGCAGGGTGTCGGCGTGCTCGGCGCCCAGCAAGCGCTTGCGCTTGGCGAGCACCTGCTCCTGCTCGCGCCGGGCTTGGTCGAGGTCGCTGCGCTGGAACAGCAGGTCGGCCCGGGCCGCCTTGCAGGACAGGGTCAGCAGATGCTCGGAGCCGAGCATGCGCAGGTAAGCATCCAGCACGCCATCCTGGATGTCCATCGCCTCGGCGCCCTTGCCCTGCTCGGCCAGGGTGGCGGCCAGATTGGCGCGCGCGGCCAGCGTGTCGAGATGCTCCGCCCCCAGCAGGCGTTCGCGCGCCTCGACGACGCACTCTTCGAGGAACTGCGCCTCGTCAAGGCGCCCCTGTTGGCGCAGCACGGCGGCCAAATTGCTTTTACTAACCAGCGTGTCCACATGGTCGTCGCCCATGCCCCGCTGTCGCAGCCCCAGGCTTTCCTCGAAACAGGCCAGCGCCTGGCGCAGCTTGCCTTCACGGCGGTACAGCTCGCCCAGCAGGTTGAGGTCGCGCGCCAGCGGCTGCGACAAGGCGCGGGCGCCGCCCTCCCCCAGCGCCTGCCGCGCCTCTTCGATGGCAGACAGCAGATGGATTTCGCGGCTCGACTGCCACGGGAAATAGCCGGCGCCGAGCCAGTCGAGGAAGGCCTCGAAGGTGCGCGTCAGCGAAAAACGGTCGCCGCCCTGGTCCATCCGCACCGCCAGTTGCTCGCCGTAGGCGAAGGTGCGGGTCTGTTGCAGCTGGACTTCGTCGAAATAGCTGTCCAGCGACACATGCTGCATGCCGTAGCACTCGCACATCAGCCGCTCGAAGATCGGCTGGTAGCCCACTATATGATGTTGCGGGTCGCCGCGCCGCCATTGGGAGCGCTGCGTGCTGTCGCCCATTTCGATGCGCGACGGCAGCGGGTAGACCAGCAGCGGCCGCTGTTCATCCTCATGACTGCGCCGGTAAGCCGTGGCGCGGGTCACCAGCGCCTGCACCCCTTCCAGGCTCTGGCGGTTGGGCGTGAACACCACCACCAGTTTGCGCGGCAGCAAAGTGGTGCAGATGCCGGCGGTGTCCGTGCGGCCGGTGCGCGAATCGACCAGCACGTAACGAAAGTGGCGCGAGAGCTTGTCGGCGAAGCAACGGAAAAGCGCCGGGCAGCGGTCGAACAGATCGTCCCAATGCATCGCCGCCAGCCGCTCGCCGTAGCTATCGTCGAAACGGCCGGCGCGCATCAGGTACAACTGGCTGCTCTGGTCGACCCGGCTGACGTACTGCTCCCATCCGACCGCCGCCAGCACTTCGTGCGCCAGTTCCTCGTCGTCGAGCACGTCGGCCCCCTTGCGGCGCCGATGTAGTTGCTCGCGGCAAGCTTCGAACAATTCCAGCACGCCGGGTCGCTCCTCGCCATGCTCGAAGTAATGATGCAGGCCGGGCGCTTCCATGTCCCAATCGATCATCAATACCGGGGTGGTGGCATTTTGCTGTCTTGCAAGCAATACCGCCAGATTGGACAAGGCCATCGTGCGACCCGTCCCACCCTTGTAAGAATAGAAAGTAACCACTTCGCCGTTGGCTGTGAGCGGTGGCAAAGACAATGATGTGGTTTCCATAACAAACCTTTAGCGAGGGAAGTGGGGAGGAGGAATGGCGCGCCATTCGGGCGGAATGTCCGGCATGACAAAACGACCACAGTCATGCCCGGGCGGCGTGCACTGTTTCAAGTAGTGGTAGTGCTGGGCGATCCGCAGAACGATCTTTTTTATATCCGGCAAAAATTCCGGGTTGGTCTTCAAGTCGCCGCTCGCCAGGGTGTACCGTGAAAAATCGACATACATGCCCGGCCCGGAAATCTGCGGCGGCAAACTCAAGGGATGCTGGGTCATGATGACCGGGATGATCAGGTGACTTGGCAGCGTGTACCATTTCTTGCGTTCGTTTTCAATTAGTTGCATTGCTGCAAACTCACGCCGGGTATAGGCATGGGCTTCGTACTTGGGTGTATAAATGACAATCATGCAAACGCTTTCACACATCGCCCTGGCGATTTTTTCGTCCAGGTCATCGCCTCCGCCGAGTTGCTCACTGTCGACGAACAATTCGTTTTCGTTGTCGAAGTGGGGTTCCAGATAACATTTCAGAGCGTCGATCAAATCGTTTTTGAACTTGCTCATGTATGCGTGCTGACCGTGTGCATAGCTGAAAAAACAGCCGTGGCGGATAGTCATGGCCTCCTCCGATCCTGCTCCTTAGGGGAACAGCGCTTAACCAACTCTAACAATCCGCTCATCAGCCACTTTGCGCGAACGCAAATGGGTGCGATATGCAAGGCTTGGGGCTGCGGTGTTGGCAGATGGGTTCGGTGACGGCAGGTCCGATGGTTGGCGGCAGCACTTCTAAAGCCAGTTATTGGCTAGAACACGCCATTAACTGGCATGATTTTGAAAAAAATCAGGGTCCGGCCGAACATATCGGACCGTAGGGCGGATTAGCGCGCAGCGCGTAATCCGCCATGAGCCGCCGACGGAGCTTGGCGGATTACGCGCGATGCGCTAATCCGCCCTACGAAAATCGATTTGATCGCCCGCTTGGGGCAAGAGAAAAAATACCGAAAGTTACTCTTCGGTATTCTTGTTTTGGAAGAACGCGACCGCATCCGCCTGCTCGCGGGTGCGTTTGAAGGACGGCAGGCTCTGCCAAATCCGCTTGCCGTAGGGCTTGGAAATCACACGCGGATCGCACAGCATCAGCACACCGCGATCGCCTTCGTCGCGGATCAGGCGGCCGGCGCCCTGCTTCAGATTGATGATCGCTTCCGGCAGGGTGTGATGCATGAAGCCGTTTTTGCCCTGCTTTTCCATCACCTCGATACGCGCGGCCAGCACCGGATCGTCCGGCGGCGCGAACGGCAGCTTGTCGATAATCACCAAGGACAGCGCGTCGCCGCGCACGTCGACGCCTTCCCAGAAACTCTGGCTACCGATCAGCACGCCATTTCCCGCCTTGCGGAATTGGTCCAGCAACTCGGTGCGGCCCTTGTCGCCCTGGATGAACAGCGGATACGGCAAGCCGCGCTTTTCGAACTCGTCGCGCAGGCGCTCGGCGGCGCGCTTCACAGCGCGCAAAGTCGTGCACAAAAGGAAAGTTTTTCCGCCCGCCGCCTCGATCACCGGCAGCGCCAGGTCCAGCACCGCGTCGGTATAACCGATGGAATTCGGGTCCGGCAAACCCTGCGGCACATATAAAAGGCCCTGCTCTTCGTAATTAAACGGGCTCGGCCAAGTCTTCGACGGTTCGTCCGTCAGGCCCATTTGTTCCGAGAAATGGCTGAAATCATTCTTCACGGCCAAGGTCGCCGACGTGAAAATCCAGCTGCGCGGCACGCCTTCGCGCTGGCCGTTGAAGATCGGCGCGATCGATAAAGGCGTTTTATGCAGCTGCAACGATGACGCGTAGGCCTCGACCCAGAACACCGCCTCCTCGCCTTTTTCGACGCGCGCCTTCGGATCGAATTTCCAGGACGACAATTTTTGCGCCAGTTCGATGCCGCGCTGGCGACATTGTTCCAGCGTTTCGGCGCGGGCCGCCTGGGTTTCCAGCACGGCCAGCATGCCGTCCAGCTCGTCCTTCAGCGTCTGCAACGCCGGGAAAAAGTCGCTCGACGGCGCGATCTGCGGCAGCGACAGGCGCACGATATCTTGCGGGAATGTCAACCTGAGGTCGCGCGCGGCCTTCTCCACCACCGTGACGACCTTGCCCCAATCGGCGCCGTCGCGGGCGTTCGACAAGCCCTCGGCCAGCACGTCGCGGCACAATTCCAGGATTTGCGAGGTCGAAAACGTATCGCCGAAGAACAAGGTGGCGGTGTCCGGCAGCTGGTGCGCCTCATCGAAGATGATGGTATTGGCCGACGGCAGCAGTTCGGCGATGCCCGAATCCTTGAGCGCGACGTCGGCGAAGAACAGGTGGTGGTTGACCACCACCACGTCGGCCTGCTGCGCTTCCTTGCGCGCCTTCATGACGAAACAATCCTGGTAATACTGGCACTCGGCGCCCATGCAGTTGTCGCGGGTCGAGGTCACCAGGTTCCAGATCAGCGCGTTTTCCGGCACGCGCGCCAGCTCGGCCTTGTCGCCGGAACTGGTCATTTTCAGGAAACGCGATATCTCGCGCAGGTGACCGACGTCGTCGCGCGACGTCATGCGGCCGTTCTGCAGGGTACGCTCGAGATGGTAATGGCAGACGTAATTCGAGCGGCCTTTGAGCAGCGCGACCGACACCGGCGCCTGCAAGGCGGCGCGCACGGTCGGAATATCGCGCAGGAACAGCTGGTCCTGCAAGTTCTTGGTCCCGGTCGAGACGATGGTCTTGCCGCCCCACAGCAACGCCGGCACCAGATAGGCGAAAGTCTTGCCCGTGCCAGTGCCGGCCTCGGCGATCAACGTGGTCTGGCTGGAAATCGCGGCCGCGACCGCCTTGGCCATTTCCGTCTGCGAGCGGCGCGGCTTGAAGTCGCCAACAGCCGGACCCAACGGTCCGCCGGCGCCGAACAGTCGCTCGACCTCGGAATCGTATTTGCCGGGGGGCAGGTCTGGGGTCGCGCCGACGACGGCGGGAGTGGCGTCGGCGGGGACCGGCGCGTGCGTGTCGGCAGGCGTTGGAAGGTGTTCGGTCAAAATATACTTAGTTGAGGCACGAGCTGAAGCCGGGACATTAAGCCGGCACGTCCGGCACTAGTTGCATTTTCAGCAGGGTGATATGGTCTTTCAGTTGCAGCTTGCGCTTTTTCAGGCGGCGCAATTGCAGCTGATCGTGGTGTCCGTCCAGGGTGAGCATGTCGATCACCGCGTCCAGATCGCGGTGTTCGACGTCGAGTTCGATCAGACGACGCTGGATATCTTGTACATCAGTCATATTTCTAGGTCTCTACTCACACAAAAGTTTCACTCAAACAACACACGTATTGCAAACAAACTGCGACACGGTGCATAGTTTAATCTACGGCGGCCCCGCCGCCAACAGAATGATCGATATCGCCGCTCAGCCCTCCGTCAGGATACAGTGTCAACCATATGAGCGCTTATAAAATAGAAGCCGGCACCGCCCAGCACATCGGCAACCGGCCGCAGCAAAACGACCGCGTGGCCCTGTTCACGTCGCCGAACGCGCCCGGCTATGTGCTGGCGGTGCTGGCCGACGGCAATCAGAGCGCCATCGGCCCGGACCAGGCGCTGCTGACGAGCCGGCATATGTTCGACGAATTCCGTGCCGGCGACGTGCCCGGCATTCCCCGGCTGAAGGCGTTGCTCGCCGCGATAGTGCTGGAGGCCCATCAAGTCATCAAAATGAATCCGATCGCCGCCAGCGCGGAACCGCACAGCGCGCTGGCGCTGCTGGTGCTGACGCCGGCCGGTCAGGCGATCTGGGCGCACGTGGGTGAAACGCGCGTGTACCGCTTTAGCGGCGAAACCAGCGTGGAACGCAGCAATGACAGCGCGTATATCGAGCATCTGGTGCAGAACGACAAGGTACCGCTGGAGGCAGCGAAGACGCATCGCAGTTCCAGGCTGCTCAACAATCTGCTGGGGAACGGTTTCAAGGCGCCGTTCGTGACGTCGGGCACGCATGAAGGCTTGCGGCTTGGCGACTCTTTTTTGCTGTGCTCGGATGGGTTGTGGCAGTGTTTCGCCGATCAGGAACTGGCGGCGGCCGTGGCGCGCAACACCCCGCGCCGGGCGGCCGAGCGCTTGATCGCCAAGGCCGCCGAGCGCGCCCAGGGCAAGGGCGACAATTGCACGATGGCGATCATCAAATTGGTCGCACCCGTCCCAGCCGTCAACCGTTGAGCCACCGGCAACCCGGGGCGGCGCTGCCCTATTGCTGCTTCTTCGCGGCCGCTGCTGCGGCTGCGGCTGCCGCATCCGCTTTCTTCTTCGCGGCAGCGACCTTGGCGGACACCTTGCGCTCGGTCTCGGCCACCCGCTTGGCCACTTCCGCCTGACGCCGCTCGGCGTCGACCTTCTTCTGCTCGAAGCGGGCCACGTTGGCGGCGCGCTTGTCGGCGCCGGCCGCCGTCGCCGCCGCCTCGCGTTTCATTTTCGCGGCGTGATCGGCCTCGCGTTCGGCCACGCGGCGGCCTTTCACCGGCGCCGGTTCCGGCTTGCTGTCCACATCCTTGACCGGCTTCGGCGGCAGGGCCTCGCGCCGGGCCAACTCTTCGTTGTCCTTGCGCACGCGCTCGGCCAGGTCGGCGTCGCGGCGCGCCACCGAATCGGCGCGCTTGAAATGCTCGGCTTCCACTTCCAGCACGCGCAGGTTGGCCAGCGCGGCTCGGCGCTGTTCCTTGGCCTTGTCCAGGCAGTTATTGACGAAGAATTTTTCGTTGCACACCGCCTCGCGGGCCGCGTACTCGGCGTTGACGGCGTCACGTTCCCTGGCCACTTTGGCCAGGGTGGCGTCGGCCTCCTCGACCGAATGCGACGGCGGCGCCACCGACGTCGCCTCCTGCGCCACGGCCGGGACAGCCACGGCCGCCACGGCGGCCAGCACGGCGATGGCGATCATGTCGCCCAGCGGTTTCAAACTTGCTCTCATATTCTTTCCTGTGACATCAGGCCAGCGAACCGGCTGCGGCCCGTTGTTCCTTATCCATGTACTCGCGCGACTGCATCTCGACAATGCGCGACACCGTGCGGTGAAATTCGTTGGCCAGGGTGCCGGTGGTGTACAGCTCCTCCGGCTCGACCTCGGCCGACATCAGCAACTTCACGCCCTGGTCGTAAAATACATCGATCAGCCACGTGAAGCGGCGCGCCTCCGACGACATCGATGCCGACATCATCGGAATCCCGGACAATATCACGGTATGGAAGCGGCTGGCGATTTCCAGATAGTCGTTCTGCGACCGCGGCCCGCCGCACAAGGTGTGGAAGTCGAACCAGATGATGGAGCCGGCGCGGCGCAAGGCGCGGATCTCGCGCGCCTCGATGCGCACCACCGGGTCCTCGTCGGCCGTCTCGGCGATGCTGGTGTAGGCGTCGCGCAGCTTCTGATCGGTCTCGGCGTTGATCGGCGTGTAGTAGGAATCGACCTGCTCGAGCGCGCGGCCGCGATAGTCGATGCCGGCGTCGATGTTCATCACGTCGAGCTTCTCGTACAACAATTCAATGGTCGGCAGGATGCGGTCGCGGTGCAGGCCGTCCGGGTACAGCAATCTCGGATCGTAGTTCGACGTCATGATGAAGGACACGCCGTTGTCGAACAGCGCCTTCAACAGGTTGTACATGATCATCGCGTCGGCCACGTCGGAGATGTGGAATTCGTCGAAGCAGATCAAACGGTATTTCTTGGCGATGCGCTTGGCCACTTCGTCGAGCGGATTGGCGACGCCGGTCAGCTCGTCCAGCTGGCGGTGCACGCCGCGCATGAACTCGTGGAAGTGCAGGCGCGTCTTGCGCACCAGCGGCACCACCGAATAGAAGCTGTCCATCAGGAACGACTTGCCGCGCCCCACCCCGCCCCACATATAGACGCCCTTGGGCACGTCGGGACGGTTGATCAGGCGCTTGAACGTGCTTGAGCGCTGGCCCTTGTACGCGACCCATTCGTCGTAGCATAACTGCAGACGATCGACGGCGCGGCGCTGGGCTGCGTCGGCCTTGAAATTGCGCTGTTCCAGCGCTTGCTGATAAAACTCTTCGACGTTCATGTGTTCGATTCTATGTGGGCGGCGCAAACAAAAACGGGCGGACCGCAGTCCGCCCGCAGTCCGCCTGTAGCTACTGCTTAGAAATTGAGCGTACGCTTGTCGATTGCCAGCGCCGCTTCCTTAGTGGCTTCCGACAAGGATGGGTGCGCGTGGCAGATGCGCGCGATGTCTTCGGCCGAGGCCTTGAACTCCATCGCCACGACCGCTTCCGAGATCAGCTCGGAGGCCATCGGTCCGATGATGTGCACGCCGAGGATTTCGTCGGTGGTCGCATCGGCCAGGAACTTGACCATGCCCGAAGTGTCGCCCAGCGCGCGAGCGCGGCCGTTCGCCAGGAACGGGAAGGTGCCGGCCTTGTAAGCAACGCCCGAAGCCTTCAGTTGCTGCTCGGTCTGACCAACCCACGCGATTTCCGGCGAGGTGTAAATGACCCAAGGAATGGTGTTGAAGTTGGTGTGGCCATGCTGGCCAGCCATGCGCTCGGCAACGGCAACGCCCTCTTCTTCCGCCTTGTGCGCCAGCATCGGGCCGCGCACCACGTCACCGATCGCCCAGACGCCCGGCAGATTGGTTTTGCAGTCGTCGTCGACGGCCACGAAACCGCGCTCGTCCAGCGACAGGCCGACTTTGTCGGCGGCCAGGCCGTTGGTGTTCGGGGTGCGGCCGATCGACACGATCAGCTTGTCGAACACGGAGGTGATGGACTCGCCCTTGGCGTTCTCGTACACCACGGTGACGTTGTTATCACCCTTGGTGATCGCGCCGATCTTGCAACCGAGGTTGATCGACAGGCCTTGCTTGGCGAACAGCTTGCCGGCTTCCTTGGCGATCTGCTCGTCGACCGCGCCCAGGAACACTGGCAGGCCTTCGAGCACGGTCACTTCCGAACCCAGGCGGCGCCATACGGAGCCCATTTCCAGGCCGATCACGCCGGCGCCGATCACGCCCAGCTTGGCAGGAACGCCCTGGATTGCCAGCGCGCCCGTGTTCGACAGAATCAGTTGCTCGTCGAACGGTGCGCCTGGCAGTTCACGCGCGTTGGAACCGGTGGCGATGATGACTTGCTTGGCGTTGATGGTCTCGTTGGCAGGCGCCGAGATCGTCAGCGGGTAGCCTTCAGCGGTGGCGGCGCCGGCGAACGAGGCGCGGCCGTGGAAGAAGGTGACCTTGTTTTTCTTGAACAGGAACAGGATGCCGTCGTTGTTTTGCTTGACGACGGTGTCTTTGCGCTTGAGCATTTGTGGCAGGTTCAGCGACAGGCCGGCGACATCGATGCCGTGGTCCTTGAACGCGTGGCCGGCGTGCTCGAAGTGCTCCGACGATTGCAGCAGCGCTTTCGACGGGATGCAACCGACGTTGGTGCAGGTGCCGCCCGGTGCCGGGCCGCCTTTTTCATTTTCCCATGCGTCCACGCAAGCAACGGAGAAACCCAGTTGTGCGGCGCGGATGGCGGCGATATAACCGCCGGGACCGGCGCCGATGACTACTACGTCAAATTGTTTACTCATTTTTTATTTTCCAATCAGTTCTTCGTCTGGAACGAAAATCCATAACAGAATGTAGATCGCCAGGCCGAAACCAAAGGTCAGCACGAACATCACAAACAACAGGCGCCAGATCCACGGCTCGATGCCGGAGACACGACCGAGGCCGCCGCAGACGCCGCCCAGCCAGCGGTCGGTGCGCGAGCGGCGCAGGCGGGTGATGTCTTCACCGATGCTGTCGCCCGGTTTGTAGGGTTCGGCCTCCAGCAGGCGCGCCTTGGCGGCCGCGAATTCCGCGTCCGACAGGGCGCCGGCTTGATGCAGTTCGTGCAAACGCTTGATTTCTTCAGCAACGCTCATACAGCTCCCAAGAGTTCAAACCCGCAGAGCAACGTCTGGGGTCGTACCCCGTACGGGGTACGACCCCGAACTTCCGGGGTTCGCTGGCGAAAAGCGAATTACAGGTCCAGCAGCAGACGTGCAGGATCTTCCAGCGCTTCTTTCATGGCGACCAGGCCCAGGACGGCTTCGCGGCCGTCGATGATGCGGTGGTCGTAGGACATTGCCAGGTAGTTCATCGGACGGATCACGATCTGGCCGTTTTCGACCACAGCGCGGTCCTTGGTCGCGTGCACGCCCAGGATGGCCGATTGTGGCGGGTTGATGATCGGGGTCGACAGCATCGAGCCGAAGGTGCCGCCGTTCGAGATCGAGAACGTGCCGCCGGTCAGGTCGTCCAAGGTCAGCTTGCCTTCTTTGGCCTTGGCGCCGAATTCACCGATTTTCTTTTCGATCTCGGCGATCGACATCTGGTCGGCGTTGCGCAGGATAGGCACCACCAGGCCGCGTGGCGACCCGACAGCGATACCGATGTCGAAGTAGCCGTGGTAGATGATGTCGTTGCCGTCAACCGAGGCGTTGATGATCGGGTACTTTTTCAGGGCTGCGACGGCGGCCTTGACGAAGAACGACATGAAGCCCAGCTTGACGCCGTGCTCTTTTTCGAACTTGTCTTTGTACTTGTTGCGCAGGTCCATCACTGGCGCCATGTTCACTTCGTTGAACGTGGTCAGGATGGCGTTGGTCGATTGCGATTGCAGCAGACGCTCGGCGATACGGGCGCGCAGACGGCTCATCGGCACGCGCTCTTCCGGACGCTCGCCCAGGCTGGCGACGCTTGGCGAAGCGATCTGTTGCAGCGCCGGCTTGGCGGCGGCTGCGGCCAGTGGCGCAACGGCCGGGGTGGCGGCTGGTGCCGAAGCGCCCAGGGCGTCGCCCTTGGTCACGCGGCCGTCTTTGCCCGAACCGGCGACATCGCCAGCGCTCAGGCCTTTTTCGGACAGGATCTTGGCGGCTGCAGGCATGGCGACATCGCCCTTGCTGCCACCGGTCGCGGCTGCGACCGCTGGTGCTGGGGCGGCGGCAGGCGCTGCGGCTGGTGCGGCGGCGGCAACCGGAGCGGCGGCGGCTGCTGCGGCGTCGGTGTCGATCACGGCAATCAGTTCGTCGGCGACCACGGTGCTACCGTCGCCTTTGATGATCTTGATCAGCACGCCGGCTGCGGGCGCGGGCAGTTCCAAAACGACCTTGTCGGTTTCGATATCGATCAGGTTTTCGTCGCGCGCAACTGCGTCGCCGACTTTTTTATGCCACGTCAGCATGGTTGCTTCAGCGACCGATTCCGACAATTGAGGAACTTTGACTTCGATTTGTGCCATTGTAAAACTCCGTATATTTGTTATTTCGGCGCCATCTCGCGTAGCAAGGCGGCGCTCCGTTAGTTATGTGAGGTAAGGAGAGGCCGCACCCAGCGCGCGGCCCCTGAACGCTTATTTCGTCAGGATGAAACCTTTGAGCTTCGAGAACGCCGTTTCCAGCAGGTCTTTTTGCTGGGCATAGTGCTTGTCGTAGTAACCGACGGCCGGCGATGCCGACGCTGGGCGACCGGCGTATGCCAGGCGCTGACCGGCGTCCATGCTCTCGAAGATGTTGTGCTGAATCTGGAACCATGGGCCCTGATTCTGCGGCTCGTCCTGCGCCCACACCACTTCGGTCAGGTTCGGGAACTTTTTCAGTTCGGCAGCGAACGACTTGTGCGGGAACGGATACAGCTGTTCGACACGGATGATGGCGGTGTCGGTCTGGCCGCGCGTTTTGCGTGCGTTGACCAGATCGTAGTAGACCTTGCCCGAGCAAGCGACAACGCGCTTGACCTTCTTGGCATCGATTTTCTCGTCGACTTCGCCGATGACGGTCTGGAAGGCGCCCTTGGCCAGTTCGTTCAGCGAGGAGCCGGCTTCCTTGTTACGCAGCAGCGATTTCGGGGTCAGGATGACCAGCGGCTTGCGGAACTGGCGCACCATCTGGCGACGCAGCACGTGGAAGATCTGTGCGGCGGTGGTCGGCTGCACGACTTGCATGTTGTTGTCTGCGCACAGCTGCAGGAAACGCTCAGGACGCGCGGACGAGTGCTCAGGACCCTGGCCTTCGTAACCGTGCGGCAGCATCATGACCAGGCCCGAAGCGCGGCCCCACTTCACTTCGCCGGAGCTGATGAACTGGTCGATGACGACTTGCGCGCCGTTGACGAAGTCGCCGAACTGGGCTTCCCAGATCGTCAAGGTGTTTGGCTCGGCGGTCGAGTAACCGTATTCGAAGCCCAGCACTGCTTCTTCCGACAGCACGGAGTCGATGACGGTGAACGGGGCCTGGCCTTCGGCGATGTTCTGCAGCGGCACGTAGGTGCCCGCATCCCAACGCTCGCGGTTCTGGTCGTGCAGCACGGCGTGACGGTGCACGAAGGTGCCGCGGCCGGCATCCTGACCGGTCAGGCGCACTGCGTAGCCCGAAGCGACCAGCGACGCGTAGGCCAGGTGTTCGCCCATGCCCCAGTCCAGGTTCAGTTCGCCGCGACCCATGGTGGCGCGGTCGCCCAGTACTTTCTCGACCAGCGAGTGCACTTTGAAGCCGTCCGGCACCGTGGTGATGCGGGTGGCCAGGCGTTTCAGTTCGGTCATCGGCACGGCGGTGTCGGCCGAGTCGGTCCACTTGCGGTTCAGGAACGGCAGCCAATCGACGGCGTACTTGTTCTTGAAGTTCGAGATGACAGGATCGACAGTGTGCTTGCCGGCGTCCATCGCGTCGCGGTAGGCGGCTTGCATCTGTTCGCCGCCGTCGGCTGGAATCACGGTCTGGGCAACCAGCTTGTCCGCGTACAGCTTGCGGGTGCCTGGGTGGGTGCCGATTTTCTTGTACATCAGCGGCTGGGTCAGCGCCGGCGTGTCTTGCTCGTTGTGGCCCAGTTTGCGGTAGCAAATGATGTCGACAACGATGTCTTTTTGGAACTCGAGACGGTAGTCCATCGCGATCTGCGAAGCCAGGACCACGGCTTCAGGATCGTCGGCGTTCACGTGTAGCACCGGCGCTTCGATCATCTTGACGACGTCCGAGCAGTAGATGGTCGAACGTGCATCGCGCGGGTCGGAGGTGGTGAAACCGATCTGGTTGTTGATGACGATGTGCACCGTGCCGCCCGTGCCGTAGCCGCGGGTCTGCGCCAGATTCAGCGTTTCCATGACAACGCCCTGGCCTGCGAATGCGGCGTCGCCGTGCACCAGGATTGGCAGCACTTGCTTGCCCAAGTGGTCGCCGCGGCGATCCATACGGGCTTTGACCGAACCTTCGACGACCGGGTTGACGATTTCCAGGTGCGACGGGTTGAACGCCAGCGACAGGTGAACCGGACCGCCCTGGGTCGAGATGTCGGACGAGAAACCCTGGTGGTATTTGACGTCGCCGGCCGGCAGGTCGTCGCCGTGCTTGCCTTCGAATTCTTCGAACAGTTCCTTAGGCGCTTTGCCGAGGGTGTTGACCAGCACGTTCAGACGGCCACGGTGGGCCATGCCGATAACGATCTCTTGCACGCCTTTTTCGCCGGCGCGCTGGATGATCTCATCGATCGACGCGATGAAGGTCTCGCCGCCTTCGAGCGAGAAACGCTTTTGGCCGACGTACTTGGTGTGCAGGTAGCGTTCCAGGCCTTCGGCCGCGGTCAGACGCTCCAGAATGTGCTTTTTCTTTTCCGCCGTGAAATTCGGGGTCGAACGGATCGACTCCAGGCGCTCTTGCAGCCAGCGCTTTTCGGTTGGGTCGGAGATGTACATGTACTCTGCGCCGATCGAACGGGTGTAGGTGTCGCGCAGGTAGTTCAGCAAGTCGCGCAGGGTCGCGGTCTCAGGGCCGAAATAGGTGTTGCTGATGTTGAAGACGGTATCCATGTCCGCATCGGTGAAGCCGTAGAAGCTCGGCTCCAGCTCGTTGATGGCAGGACGTTCCTGGCGTTGCAGCGGGTCCAGATTGGCCCAGCGGGAACCCAGGTAGCGGTAAGCGGCGATCAGTTGCGTAGCTGCAACACGTTTACGGCCCATTTCGGCGTCGGCCGAGGCCACGACGGTACGGATAGGACCGGATTTAGCGCGTTCCGCGAAGGAGGCGATGACGGAGGCGTGAGCGACGTCTGGCTTGTTGGTGCCATCGACGGCCGGCACGTGCTGCATGGCATCGAAGTAAGAGCGCCAGTTATCTGGCACGGAACCTGGGTTGTTGAGATACGCCTCGTACAGTTCTTCGACGTACGGAGCGTTCCCACCAAACAGGTAGGAGTTGGACGTGTATTGTTGCATTTGCTGCTCACCTTTCTTCGCGCTTCGCGAGGAATTAGCGGGTTAATCTAACCTTCCGCGACACGGCCTGACCGGTTAGCGGATTGCACATCAAGTTGTGGGGAAGGGCTAAAGTTCTTCAGTGGTTCAAAAAACGGTCATTCATGATAGCACCGGTATTGTATCGCAACAACCATTTATGTACCGATTGCGCCAGTATTAATTTTCACCTAAGTCGCACGGCGGGCCGCGCCGCAAGCAATATTTACATATTCCCAACCCCAAAGTTACGTGCCTGCAAGGCTTGTGTGGGAGAACCAATTGAGCAAGAAATTCAGCATCGCCCGCAAGGCCGGCGACATATGCTGGCGCGACGTGTAAATCCCGTAGATGCCCATTTGCTGCGTTTTGTAGTCCGGCAGCAACGCGACCAACTTGCCTTCAGCGATCAGTGGACCAGCGCTGTACAGCGGTTGCAAAGCGATGCCCGCACCCTCCACCGCCGCTTTGAGCAATATATGGTCGTCATTGGCGGACAAATTGCCGCTAACCGGCACCGTTACCTCTTCACCGTCCTTGCGCGTGAACTGCCACAGACTCTGCCCGAAATACGTATACGCCAGGCAGTTGTGGGCAACCAGATCCTCGACCCGCTGCGGCGCACCGCGCTCTGCCAGATACGACGGGGCCGCACACACCACCGAATCGCAATGTCCCAATTGCCGCGCGATCAGGTTCGGCTCCAACGCGTTGGTGATGCGCAACGCCAGATCGATGCGCTGCTCGACCAGATTCACCGCCCGATTGCCACCCTGCAGATCGACCGAGGTACGCGGATAGCGCTTGAGGAATGCGGTCACCGCCCTGGACAACTCGGCATGCGCCAGCGATGGCGAGCAGGCGATGCGCAGCAGCCCCTTCGGCGAGTCGTCGTCCTCGGCCGCCACTTCCATCGCGCCGGCCAGCTCCAGCAGCTTGCGGCAGCGTGCCAGGGTGACGTCGCCGGCGTCGGTCAGGCTCAGGCGACGCGTGCTCCGGTGCAGTAAGCGGGCGCCGGCCCACTCCTCCATCTCGGCCAGATAGCGCGTGACCATCGCGCGCGACATGTCCAGCGCGTCGGCGGCGGCGATCATGCTGCCTCGTTCGGTGATGGCGACGAACACCCTGGCGGCGGTGATGCGATCCATATTCGTTCGATCCATGCAATTAATAAGTGCAGATTACCCTGTTTTTCCATCAGATAAAGAAATTTATGATGAGTCCACTTCAAACCATCATGAAAGACGACCATGCGCACCTTCAATATCCAGCAAACTTTGATGTCCGCAGCCCTGGCGGCAACCGTCGGTGGCGCGGCCGCCGCCGCGCCGCTGAAGCTCGACGTATTCAATCCTGGCGAAGCCGCCATTTTCCCCGTCGCCTCGGTGCTGGTGACCGGCACCAAGGACGCGGTGCTGATCGACGCCCAGTTCTCGCGCGGCGAAGCGATCAAGCTGGTCGAGAAAATCCGTGCCAGCGGCAAGCGCCTGACCACCGTCTATGTCAGCCATAGCGACCCGGACTTCTACTTCGGCCTGGATGTGATCCACGCCGCCTTCCCGGACGCCAAGATCGTCGCCACGCCGCAAACCATCGCCGGGATCGAAAAGAAAAAGGACGCCAAAGTCGCCTACTGGTCGCCTATTTTGAAAGACAACGCGCCCAAGAGCATCATCGTGCCGCAGCCGCTGCAAGGCGACACCATCAAGCTGGAAGGCGAAACGCTGAAGATCGAAGGCCTGAACGGCGCGACGCCGGACCGCAGCTATGTCTGGATCCCGTCGATCAAGGCGATCGCTGGCGGCGTGGTCGTCTTCAACGGCCTGCACGTGTGGACGGCCGATACCCAAAGCGCGGAGTCGCGCAACAACTGGCTGGCAACGCTGGATCACATCGCCTCGCTGAAGCCGGCGATCGTCGTGCCGGGCCATTTCAAAGTGGGCGCCCCACTGACGCCGGACAGCGTCGCCTTCACCCGCGATTACCTGGTCCGTTTCGAAGCCGAAACCGCCAAGGCAGCCAACTCGGCCGCGCTAATCGCCCGCATGAAGGAACTGTACCCGGACGCTGGCTTGAACGCTGCGCTCGAGACCGGCTCCAAAGTGGCCAAGGGAGAAATGAAGTGGTAAGCCGGGGCTAATCGCCCTCGGCGGGCGGCGGTGAAGTGATAAACTTCAACATTGACCTTCACCGCCACCTGACATGCATACCCTAGAGCAGTTGCGCGCTGGCGCCCTGAGCGGCGTCCAGCGCCTGCAAATGCGCGGCGGCCTCACCGAATTCCCGCGCGAAATCTTCGATCTGGCCGACTCGCTGGAAATCCTCGACCTGTCCGGCAACGCGCTCTCGTCGCTGCCGGACGATCTGCCCCGCCTGCACAAGCTGCGCATCATCTTCTGTTCCGACAACCAGTTCAGCGAACTGCCGGCGGTGCTGGGTGCTTGCCCGGCCCTGACGATGGTCGGCTTCAAGGCCAACCGGATACGCACGGTCGCGCCGACGTCGCTGCCAGCGCAATTGCGCTGGCTGGTGCTGACGGATAATTTGATCGCGGAACTGCCGGAGGAACTGGGGCAACGTCCGGCGCTGCAAAAGTTGATGCTTGCCGGGAACCGTCTGCGTGCCCTGCCCGCCAGCATGGCGCGACTGCACCGGCTCGAACTGCTGCGCATCGCCGCCAACCAGCTGACCGAGTTTCCCGCATGGCTGCCCGCCCTGCCCCGCTTGACTTGGCTCGCTTACGCAGGCAATCCGTTCTGCGAACAGCGCGAGGTCGCGATGACCGGCACGCCGTCCGCCGCCATCGGCTGGGAACAGCTGACGTTAAAACAAAAGCTGGGCGAAGGCGCATCGGGCGTGATCCACCGCGCGGACTACCGGCACGACGGCGCGACGGAAGACGTCGCCGTCAAACTGTTCAAAGGCGCCATGACCAGCGACGGCTCGCCGCTGTGCGAGATGGCGGCGTGCATCGGCGCCGGCGCGCATCCGAACCTTATCCCGGTGCTGGGCCACCTGGAGCGTCATCCGGACGGTGCGCATGGTCTCGTCATGTCGCTGATCGATCCGGAATTCATCAACCTGGCCGGCCCACCAAGCCTGGAGAGCTGCACGCGTGACATTTACGATGGCGGCAAGCGCTTCGACCTCGCGTCCACGCTGGAAATCGCCCACGGCATCGCCTCCGCCGCAGCACGACTGCATGAGCGCGGCATTATGCACGGCGACCTGTACGGGCACAACATCATGCATTGCGGGCGCGGTCGAACCCTGCTGGGCGATTTCGGCGCAGCCTCGTTCTACGATCCCGCGTCGCCTGAAGCACTGCCGCTGCAACGACTCGAAGTGCGGGCCTTCGGCTTCCTGCTGGAAGAGCTCGCCGAGCGTTGCGACGCCACGGCGGCGGCACAGCCCTCGCTCGCTCGCCTTCATCAACTTCGCGACGCCTGTCTGGATGCGGAAAGCACCGCGCGCCCACTGTTCGCCGACATCGAAGCGCAACTACGCACGCTCAAAGAAGACTAGACAAGAAGTTCTAGATATTTTATTCTACATCCATGACCACCGTAGCCCCACCTAAACCGACCGCCTCCGAGCTGGAGATGTTGCGCCTGCTGTTTGCGCTCGGCCCGGCCACCGCCAAGCAGGTACACGCCGCCGCGCTCGAAACGCGGCCGGACATGAACTACGCCACCGTGCTACGCCTGCTGCAAGTGATGCACACCAAAGGCCTGCTGACGCGCGACGAAAGTCAGCGCGCCCACATCTACGCGCCCGCGCAGGAGCAGGACTCGATCCAGACCAACCTGCTCAAAGACCTGATCCAGAAAGCCTTCTCCGGCTCCGGCAAGGCGCTGGTGCTTGCCGCCCTGCGCGGCGGCCACGTCAGCAAGAAGGAGCGCGCGGAAATTCAGGCGTTGCTGGATCAGGAAAAGTAGAGATACGGTCCACTGCGTCGTCTCACTTGCTTCAACCCATTACACGAAACCATCATCATCCCGGCCTGTTTTCTGAGCGCGACGCTCAGCATTCCGCCGCTCTATCAAAGCCGGTGGAACCCCAAGCTCGGACCTGCCCCCTTCAGCGGGAATGACCGTTGTTGCTCTGCGCCTTTTTACCGTGCGCGGCGTTCTGAGCGCTACGATCCCGCGTGCACGCATATAACTTCGTAATCTCGCCAGCAACAACGCGGCCACTAAAGCATCGACCTCCACATTATTGCCGCCGGAGGTTTTCATCTGTCGAGCGTACTCCGAGACGACCTTGCCATAGACATGCATATTCCGGAGCTCATCAGCTTCGTTACGGAGCCGCTCCCCTTCCCGCCAGACATCGATATTGAAAAGGCGAGCCAACAGCGCGCACGCGCGCTTCGCGAATGGCTGCAGCGCACCCACAACTGTGAGTGCTTTGCGCACTGCAATCAGCCAATTCAAGTCCATGATTAGACATGTTCACGATTTGTCTCAGACTCATCGGCGGATGCGTCTTTCCTCGAGGGCTTGAGCGGGCCAAGCCGGAAACCCTGACGCCGCTGTCGCGCACCTTCCTTGCGCTGATCAGCGGTTCTCATCAACTCCTGCATAGTTGGCAAACCCAATTCATCGAACAAGTACGGGTCCTCAACCGGAACGCCGAGCAACGGCGCAATCGCGTCGAGCATACGAGCCATCAACAACTCGGATTCTGAGGTACTTAGTCCGGGCATTTTAGGAATCGGCATGCGCGTCCCATCAACAAAATCTGCCGGCAGTTTCGCTGCCAGGGCTTTCAACTCGTTAATCTGCTGTGGCGTGATGCCGTACTTAAGCATCAATGGTTCTGCAATGAGGAAGTCCATGGTTGCACCCACATTTGTATGATCAAAATAGTTAGACTTGAGCTCAACTATCAAAGTTCAACCAATCGGCGACTGTTGTCTTGGGTCAGACCTTTGCATCCAGCGCATGGGCACGAGGCCGTTGCCGCGCAGCCCTCTTCATTTCCCCTACAATGGAGCCCTTTTCCTTCACGTCCGCCCCAATGATCAGCCGCTTCAACTCCTGGCCCGAACACCCGCACCCCGTCATCGCCGTCATGCTCGCCGTGGCGATCTGCGCCGTACCAGTCGTCCTCCCGCACGCCAACCTGGCCAACCTGATGCCCAACCTGTTCGCGTACGTCTTCGCGTGTGTGCTGGCCTACCCGGTCGCCGCCGTGCTGCGCCATCGCGTCACCAGCCTGCCCGTCTTGTGGGGCGTGGCCGCGCTGATCCTGCTGGGACTTTGCCTGTACCACACCAACATCATCGTCGAGACCGCCAACGCGGCATGGCCGCAGCGGCGCGACGTTACCCTAGGCAAGTTCCTGTTCAACATGCCGCAACTGTCGCTGGGCGTGCTGTGCTGGTGGCTGCTGGTGGTCCGGCCCGACCGGCGCAAGCTGAAATAAGAACTACTCCGCAAAATTCCGCACAGATCCTGCCCCGCGACGCACAGTTGCCGGAGAAGAACTTGCTGTCCACGACGCAGTTCTGATAGTCTTATTGACATTACACCATTCGAGGTTTGCGCCATGAGTCAGAAACCACGAGTCACGCGCCGCCACCCGGTCCGTCATGCGGCCACGCTGACGATGACCGACGAAACCACCCTTCCGGCCCATACGCTGGACCTGTCGCAGGGCGGCGTCAGCCTGCAGACGGCCAGCCAGATCCGGCTGGCGCAATACTGCGCGGTGTCGTTCCAGGTGCAACTGGGCGACGGCGCCCACAAAGTGCTGGCGATGGGTCAGGTCGTCTACAGCGATCCCGATGCCGAGTTAGGCTACAAGACCGGCGTCCAATTCCTGCGGCTCGACAACGGCAGCGTCGACGTCATCCGTCAACTGCTCCAAGAGCCCGCCTAACGCCGCCCCATCAAGATGTAAAGTTTGCTTGACATGGAATTTTTGTCGTCCTAAGATGTAAAGCATACTTTACACATGGGAGAACACAATGCGTAGTCCGATCGAACCGAAGTATTCAGCCGGGGAATGCAAGGCCGCAACCCGTTATTTGCGCGAGCTCTTCGGCAGCATCGCCGTCTACATCGCGCTGCTGGTGCCGTCGGTCATCTACGGCCCGGCCATGGAACCTGGCCCGTTCAAGACCGCCGTACTGATCTGTCCCATGATCGGATTTCTGCTGATGATCTGGGCGGTCGCGCGCCAGGTTGGACGAATGGACGAATACCAACGCATTGTGATGCTGGAAACCTTCGCGCTGGCCGCAGCCGTCACGGCGGCCGTGACTTTCACGTACGGCTTCATGGAGAACGCTGGCTATCCGCGCATGAGCATGTTCGCGGTGTGGGGCGTGATGGGCAGCGCGTGGATGGTGATCGGGCTGTTTCGTCGCTGGAAGATGGACCGATGAACAATACGATCCGCGAACTGCGCGCCGAACGCGGCTGGAGCCAGGCCTACCTGGCCGACCAGCTTGCCGTCTCGCGCCAAACCGTCAACGCCATCGAGACCGGCCGCTACGATCCCAGCCTGCCGCTGGCCTTTGCCATCGCCCGGCTGTTCGACAAGACGATCGAAACCATCTTCACGCCGTGATACGGGCGAAAAAAAACGGGCCGAAGCCCGTTTTTTTGTTCGCTGCGAAACGCGAAAATTAACGCTGGTCCAGCGGCTTGACGTCGCGGGTGGTCGAACCGACGAACAGCTGGCGTGGACGGCCGATTTTCTGTTCCGGATCGGCGATCATTTCGTTCCACTGGGCGATCCAGCCGATGGTGCGGGCCATGGCGAAGATACCGGTGAACAGCGACACAGGGATGCCCAGCGCCGATTGCACGATGCCCGAGTAGAAGTCGACGTTCGGGTACAGCTTGCGCGAGACGAAGTATTCGTCGTTCAGCGCAATCTTTTCCAATTCCATCGCCAGCTTGAACAGCGGGTCGTCCTGCAGGCCCAGCTCTTCCAGCACTTCGTAGCAGGTCTCGCGCATCAGCTTGGCACGCGGGTCGAAGTTCTTGTACACGCGGTGACCGAAGCCCATCAGCTTGACGCCGGAGTTCTTGTCCTTGACCTGCTCGATGAACGCAGGAATGTTCTCGACCGAGCCGATTTCCTTCAGCATGGTCAGCGCGGCTTCGTTGGCGCCGCCGTGGGCAGGGCCCCACAGGCAGGCGATACCGGCGGCGATACAGGCGAACGGGTTGGCGCCCGACGAACCGGCCAGACGGACGGTCGAGGTCGATGCGTTCTGCTCGTGGTCCGCGTGCAGGATCAGGATACGGTCGAGGGCGCGCACCAGCACGTCGTTGACTTTGTATTCTTCGCACGGATTGCCGAACATCATGCGCATGAAGTTGGCGCTGTACGACAGGTCGTTGCGCGGATACATGAACGGCTGGCCCATCGAGTACTTGTACGCCATGGCGACCAGGGTCGGCATTTTGGCGATCAGGCGGATGGCCGAAATTTCACGCTGCTTGGCGTCGTTGATGTCGAGCGAGTCGTGGTAGAACGACGCCAGCGCGCCGACGGTGCCGACCAGCACCGACATCGGGTGCGCGTCGCGGCGGAAGCCGCGGAAGAAGAATTGCATCTGCTCGTGCACCATGGTGTGCTTGGTGACCGTCTCGACGAACTCGTCCTTTTGCACGCTGTTCGGCAGTTCGCCGTTCAGCAGCAGGTAGCAAGATTCCATGAAGTCGGCGTTCACGGCCAGCTGTTCGATCGGGTAGCCGCGGTACAGCAGCTCGCCCTTGTCGCCGTCGATGTAGGTGATCGTCGAGTTGCACGCGGCGGTCGACATGAAGCCTGGATCGTAGGTGAACTTGCCGGTGCCGGCGTACAGCTTGCGGATGTCGATCACGTCGGGACCCACGGTGCCCTTGTAGATCGGGAATTCCACCGAAGGGCTGCCGTCGGAGAACGACAGGGTGGCTTTGTTGTCAGAAATATTCATGGACTCTTCCTTTTTTAGGGAGATGAAGGTAAATAAAACGCGAAAATTCTGGTTGCCTTCGTAGTCTCAGGCCAGTCTTAGTCGTTGCAGCAATGCATGCACGTGCGGCAGGTCGACTTCGCCTTCCGGCTCTTTACGGGCCAGTACCAGATCCATCAGGGCATTGTCCGACAAATCGAGGAGCCGCGTGAGCGCGTCCACTTCTTCGTCGGTCAATTCGGTTTCATGCGCATCGAGAAAACGGGTGAGGATGATGTCGTTTTCCAGCAGACCCCGGCGTGAGCGCCAGCGCAGGCGCGCTCGGTTGGCTGGGTCGGACTGGTGCGCAGATTGGTTCGGTTCAGTCATGGGTCACTACTTTACACTGCGCGCGCCAATCGTGCTGGAGCGCCACTACTAAACAGGAACGGACACGTAAAACGGGCGGCGCTAAGGCCGCCCGCGATAGCGTTTTAGATCGCCCGGCGTACCATCAGCTCTTTGATCTTGCCGATCGCCTTGTTCGGGTTCAAACCCTTAGGGCAGACGTCGACGCAGTTCATGATCGAGTGGCAGCGGAACAGGCGGTACGGGTCTTCCAGGTTGTCCAGACGCTGGCCGGTCGCCTCGTCGCGCGAGTCGGCGATGAAGCGGTAGGCTTGCAGCAGGCCGGCCGGGCCGACGAACTTGTCCGGATTCCACCAGAACGACGGGCACGACGTCGAGCAGCACGCGCACAGGATGCACTCGTACAGGCCGTCGAGTTCTTCGCGTTCGGTCGGCGACTGCAGGCGTTCCTTTTCAGGACGGATCGAGTCGTTGATCAGGTATGGCTTGATCGAATCGTACTGCTTGAAGAACTGGGTCATGTCGACGATCAGGTCGCGGATCACCGGCAAACCTGGCAGCGGACGCAGCACGATAGGCTCGGTCAGCTCGTTCAAATTGGTGGTGCAGGCCAGGCCGTTCTTGCCGTTGATGTTCATCGCGTCCGAACCGCACACGCCTTCGCGGCACGAGCGGCGCAGGGCCAGCGAATCGTCGACGTCGGACTTGATGCGCTGCAAGGCGTCAAGCAGCATCTTGTCGGTGTCCTTCAGCTCGACCGTCACGTCCTGCATGTACGGTTTGGCGTCCTGGTCCGGATCGTAACGGTAAATTTTCAGTTTGATTGTGCGTGCCATGGTCTTGCCTTAGAAAGTACGTGGTTTCGGTTTGAAGGTATCAACCGTCAATGGCTTGGTCACGACCGCTTTGTATTCCAGGCGGTTGTCTGCCGAGTACCACAGGGTGTGCTTCATCCAGTTGTCGTCGTCGCGGTGCGGGAAGTCGTCGTGGGCGTGGGCGCCGCGCGATTCCTTGCGGGCCACGGCCGACAACATCGTCGCCTTCGCCGTTTCGATCAGGTTGTCCAGTTCCAGCGCTTCGACGCGCGCGGTGTTGAACACCTTGGACTTGTCCTTGAACGAGACGTGCTTGCGGCGCTCGTCGAGCACCATGATTTCCTTGGCGCCCTGCTGCATGGTCGCTTCGGTGCGGAACACGCCGCAGTACTTCTGCATCGTGGCGCGGATGTCGTTGGCGACGTTCTGCACTTTTTCCGCGCCGGTCGACGTTTCCAGCTTGTTCAGGCGGTCCATCGCGAAGTCCGACGCATCCTTCGGCAGCGGCTTGTTTTCCTTCTGCTTCAGGTTCGACGCGACCACGTGGTTGCCGGCCGCGCGGCCGAACACCACCAAATCGAGCAGCGAGTTGGTGCCCAGGCGGTTGGCGCCGTGCACCGAGACGCAGGCGCATTCGCCGATCGCATACAGGCCGTTGACGATCTTTTGCGTGCCGTCGCCGTTAGGGGTGACGACCTGGCCGTGGATGTTGGTTGGAATACCGCCCATCTGGTAGTGGATGGTCGGCACGACAGGAATCGGTTCCTTGGTGGCGTCGACGTTGGCGAACTTGTGGCCGATTTCCAGGATCGACGGCAGGCGCTTGGCGATGGTCTCGGCGCCGATGTGGCGCAGGTCCAGCATGACGTGGTCCTTGTTCGGACCGCAGCCGCGGCCTTCCTTGATCTCCTGGTCCATCGAACGCGAGACGAAGTCGCGCGGCGCCAGATCCTTCAGCGTAGGCGCGTAACGCTCCATGAAACGCTCGCCTTCGGAGTTGATCAGGATACCGCCCTCGCCGCGCACACCCTCGGTGATGAGGACACCCGCGCCGGCCACGCCGGTCGGGTGGAACTGCCAGAACTCCATGTCCTGCAGCGGCAGGCCGGCGCGTGCCGCCATGCCCATGCCGTCGCCGGTGTTGATGAAGGCGTTGGTCGACGCGGCGAAGATGCGGCCTGCGCCGCCGGTGGCGAAGATGGTGGTCTTCGCTTCCAGGATCATCGTTTCGCCGGTTTCCATTTCCAGTGCCACCACGCCGACGACATCGCCTTCGGCGTCACGGATGATGTCGAGCGCCATCCATTCGACGAAGAAGTGGGTGCGGGCGCGGACATTGCGCTGGTACAGGGTGTGCAGCAGCGCGTGGCCGGTGCGGTCGGCCGCGGCGCAGGCGCGCTGCACGGCTTTTTCACCGAAGTTGGCGGTGTGGCCGCCGAACGGACGCTGGTAGATGGTGCCGTCGGGATTGCGGTCGAACGGCATGCCGAAGTGTTCCAGCTCGTAGACGACCTTCGGTGCTTCGCGGCACATGAATTCGATCGCGTCCTGGTCGCCCAGGTAGTCGCCGCCCTTGACGGTGTCGAACATGTGCCAGAACCAGTTGTCCTCGGCCATGTTGCCCAGCGAGGCGCCGATGCCGCCCTGCGCCGCCACGGTGTGCGAGCGGGTCGGGAAGACTTTGGACAGCACCGCGACGTTCAGGCCGGCTTCGGCCAGTTGCAGCGATGCGCGCATGCCGGAGCCGCCGGCGCCGACGATTACCGCGTCAAAGCGGCGGGTTGGAATTCCAGTTTTAATAGCTGCCACGATTACACACTCCAGAGTATCTGTACCGACCAAACGGCACATGCGATCAACCACAGTACGGTGGCCATTTGCAGGGTCAGGCGGATGCCGACGTGTTTAACGTAGTCCATCCAGATGTCGCGCATGCCGACCCAGGCGTGATAGAACAGGCCGAGCAGGGTCACGGCGGAAATCAATTTGAACCATTGCTGAGCGAACAGCGCGGCCCAGCCTTCATAGGTGAAGTTCTGGCCGGTCAGGAAGGCGATCAGCAGGATGGCGGTGTAGAGCACCATGACGACGGCGGTCACGCGCTGCGCCAGCCAGTCTTTCATGCCGTAGTGCGCGCCGACGACCATGCGCTTCGGTCCGATGTTATTGTTAGCCATTTCAGAACACTCCAAACAGTTTCAGGGCGACCAGCGCGGTCAGGACCAGGCTGATGACCAGCACGGCGGCCGACGAATTGCGCGCCGAATCCTTGTCCAGGCCGATGTGGGTGTCCATCACCAGGTGGCGTACGCCAGCGCAGAAGTGGTGGAAGTAGCCCCAGCACAGCGCCAGGATGATCAACTTGACCAGCGGGTAGGTGATGAAGCCTTGATAGTGTGCGAAGGAAATCTCGGAACGCAGGCTTTCTTGCAACAAATACAGCGTGAATGGCAGCAGCAAGCACATCAACGCGCCGCTGATGCGGTGCAGGATGGAGACGATGGCGGCCAGGGGCTGGCGATAGTTGAGCAATTCTGTAACATGGATATTACGGAATTCCCGCCGTTCTTTTTTAGGGACTTCCCTTACGGCTTCTGACATAACAAGACCTCCTCAGGCTTAAACAAAAATTGGTTAGACCGCGATTTTCGCCGATTTCCGCGCCGATAACCAATATCTATTGTTACATATAACTAAAATAGTGTTTTGCAACACAGTCCGGCGGCCGCTTTCCGCAGCTCAACGTATTATCAGCGCAACAATGCTACCGTGGTGTGACGCACGGTTGGTTGTACGCTACCTGACGCGCTTTTCGCGCCCCAGGGTCTCCTGCTCCACCCGTTGGGTTCGATTCAGTTCAATTCAATTCATTGTGGTAATGGTGACGTTCAGTCAGATACTGACCCCGGCGCAGCTCCACCGGCTTGTCGCCGTACGTGAACGACACCCGCTCCGACGCCAGCAGCGGCGTGTCGAGGGCGATGTGCAGCAGCGCGGCCACGCCGGCGTCGGCGCACACGGCGCGGATCTTCTCGGTCGCCCGTATCATGCGAGTGCCAAACTCCGACTCGAACAGCCCGTACATCGGCCCCTTGTATTCGACCAGCCGCTCGGCGGTCAATCCCTTGAACGTGACGCCGGGCAGCCACATCTCTTCGACGATGGTCGGCACGCTGTCGAACGATTGTACGCGTTTGATGAAAATGACGGCGTCGCCGGACTTCAGGTCGAGCAGGCGCGCCACATCGGCGGGCGCGCGCATGCGCTTGACTTCAATGAACTTACTTTCAGGATAGTGTGGCACGCCCTCGTCGGGCAGCAGCTTGAGGAAGCGGAAATGGGCGCGCGCCTCATGGTGCGTGGCAACAAAAGTGCCCTTGCCCTGCTTGCGCATGACCAGGTTCTCGGCGGCCAGCTCGTCGATGGCCTTGCGCACGGTGCCCTGGCTGACCTTGAAGCGGTTGGCCAGTTCGACCTCGCTGGGAATCAATTCGCCCGGTTTCCACTCCCCCGATTGCAGGCTTTGAGTTATCAGCGCCTTGATTTGCTGGTAAAGTGGGGAGAATGTCGGCGAACTGCCGGACGGCAGGCCTGGCGCGCCCGAAGCGCCTGTCGTCGAAGCGGCCGGCGACGATGCCGCCGAACCCGCCGACGATCCTGCTGCGCCACCGGCACTTGAGGCTGGGCTGCTGCTGTTCGGATTGGGCGGGACGGGATTCATAGACCGAGATTTCACCACAAATGACCACTTCCGTCCAGCAAAACCGGCAACAACTTATCTGTCTTATATAAGACATAAGATAGGATTGACAGAAGCTGGTTACGCGCCTACACTCCGCAGCCATGCGTTTATAAGCTGTGGATTTGCAGTATCATTATGGATTAGGTTTTCCCGGGCCGAAACGGGCCGGATTTAAGAACGCGATCAAGAACACTTGAACACTTTCATTCCCACTTTGGAGATTCATCATGGCTAAAACCCCAATGCGTGTTGCTGTCACCGGCGCCGCCGGTCAAATCGGTTACGCTCTGCTGTTCCGCATCGCCAACGGCGACATGCTCGGCAAAGACCAGCCGGTCATCCTGCAACTGCTGGAAATCGCCGACGAAAAGGCACAAAAAGCGCTCAAGGGCGTCATGATGGAAATCGACGACTGCGCGTTCCCGCTGCTGACCGAGATGACCGCCCACTCCGACCCGATGACCGCCTTCAAGGATGTCGACGTCGCCGTGCTGGTCGGCGCCCGTCCGCGTGGCCCGGGCATGGAGCGCAAGGACCTGCTGGAAGCGAACGCCCAGATCTTCACCGTGCAAGGCAAGGCGCTGGACGCCGTCGCTTCGCGCAACGTTAAAGTCCTGGTGGTCGGCAACCCTGCCAACACCAACGCCTACATCGCCATGAAATCGGCACCGTCGCTGCCGGCCAAGAACTTCACCGCCATGCTGCGCCTGGACCACAACCGCGCGCTGTCGCAAGTGGCCGCCAAGACCGGCACCGCCGTGAAAGACATCGAGAAGCTGACCGTGTGGGGCAACCACTCGCCAACCATGTACGCCGACTACCGTTTCGCCACCGTCGGCGGCAAGGCCGTCAAGGACCTGATCAACGACCAGGAATGGAACGCCAACGTGTTCCTGCCGACCGTCGGAAAGCGCGGCGCCGCCATCATCGAAGCGCGCGGCCTGTCGTCGGCCGCGTCGGCCGCCAACGCCGCCATCGACCACGTCCACGACTGGATGCTGGGCACCAACGGCAAGTGGACCACCATGGGCGTTCCTTCGGATGGTTCGTACGGCATCCCTGAAGGCACCATGTTCGGCTTCCCTGTCACCACCGAAAACGGCGAATACAAAATCGTCCAGGGCCTGGAAATCGACGCCTTCTCGCAAGAGCGCATCAACCTGACCCTGAAGGAACTGACCGAAGAGCGCGAAGGCGTCAAGCACCTGCTGCCGTAATCCTCTTCGTGCACTAAGTGGAACCGGTTAAACCACCGATCCGCCGCACCCGCCGCGCTGCCGAGAGCAGCGCGGCGTCTGTTCCGCCCTTGTCAGACGTACCCGCCCTACCCGAGGCACCAGCCATTCAGCCAACCGCCATTCCAGACCACACCCGCATGCACCCATCCGAGGTTTTATTCCAGGGCAATCGCCAGCCGCTGCTGCTGCCGGCCTGCGACCACTACGCCGGCGCCGAAAAGCTGATGCGTAAATCGATCGCTCTGCAACAAGAACTTGGCCCGCTGTTCGACATCACGCTCGACTGCGAGGACGGCGCCAGCGCCGGCAACGAGGCCGCCCACGCGCGCCTGGTGGCCGAGCTGCTGAACTCCGACGACAACAAATTCAACCGCATCGGCGCCCGCGTGCACGATGTCGGCAGCCCGTTCTTTGCCCAGGACGTCGAGATCATCTGCGCCGCCGCCCAGCGCCTGGCCTACCTGGTGCTGCCGAAAGTGAACGGCGCGCAGGAAGTGAGCGACGCCATCGCGCTGATCAACCAGCACGCCGCCAAGGCCGGCCGCCGGGATTTGCCGATCCACGTGCTGATCGAAACCCACGGCGCGCTGCGCCAGGCCTACGACATCGCCGCCATTCCGCAAGTGCAGTGCCTGTCGTTCGGCATCATGGACTTCATCTCGTCGCACTACGGCGCCATTCCCGGCGCGGCCATGCGCACGCCGGGCCAGTTCACGCACCCGCTGGTGGTGCGCGCCAAGCTGGAAATCTCGGCCGCCTGCCACGCGCACGGCAAGGTGCCCTCGCATAACGTCACCACCGAGATCAAGGACACCGCCGTCGCCGCCAACGACGCCCAGCGCGCCGCCGCCGAATTCGGCTACACGCGCATGTGGAGCATCCACCCGAACCAGATCAAGCCGATCATCAAGACCTTCACGCCGCGCCTCTCCGAAGTCAACGAGGCGGCCGCCATCCTGCTGGAGGCGGCGGCCGTGCAATGGGGTCCGATCGCCCAGAACGGGCGCTTGCACGACCGCGCCAGCTACCGATATTATTGGACCGTTTTACAGCGCGCCAAACTGGCCGGGCTGAGCTTGCCCGAGTCGGTGGCCGCGCTGATGAACCCCGCCGACCACCCACTGGAAACAAACTGATGTCGATCTCCAAACTATTCATGGCCTGCAGCCTCGCGCTGGCCTCGCTGTCCCTCGCCGCCGGCGCCCACGCCGCAGCGGAAACCACCAAAACCCCGGTCAAAAAGGCCGTGAAAAAATCCACCAAGAAGGCCGCCAAGCCGGTGGAAGAAGCCGTGCCAAAGGCGCCCGACGAGGAAGCCGACGAACCGGCCATCACCGATTCGGCCGTCACCGAGTTCGATTGCGAACTTGGCAACAAAGTCACGATCTACGCCAACACCACCGACGAGGCGCACATCGCGCTGCGCTGGAAGAAGCGCTTGCACCGCCTGACGCGCGTGGGTACGACCACCGGCGCCAACCGCTTCGAAAACAAATTGTACGGCCTGATCTGGATCGGCATTCCAGCCAAGGGCATGCTGCTCGATTCAAAACTGAACCGCCAGCTGGCCAACGAATGCCGCAACGCCGAACAATTGAAGCCGGTCGTCACCTCCGACGCGGAACCGACCAGCGTCAAGACCGTTATCCAGTAACACCGGTTCCAAAACGGGCGCGCCGGCACGGGCGCTTGCACAACGTAGCACTTCAACAAATAGACGATACCCACTGAAGGAGAGGTCATGTCCCGCAACACTCTGAACACGCTTAAGGATTTCAACATTTCGGGCAAGAAGGCGAAGTTCTATTCGCTGCCTGCACTGGAGAAGAGCCTGGGCGCCAAAATCTCCCGCCTGCCGGTATCGATCCGTGTTGTGCTGGAATCCGTGCTGCGCAACTGCGACGGTAAGAAAGTCACCGAAGAGCACATCAAGCAGCTGGCCAACTGGAGCCCGACCGGCGAGCGCACCGACGAGATCCCGTTCGTCGTCGCCCGCGTGGTGCTGCAGGACTTCACCGGCGTGCCGCTGCTGGCCGACCTGGCCGCGATGCGCAACGTCGCCTACAAGATGGGTATCAACGCCAAGAAGATCGAACCGCTGGTCCCTGTCGACCTGGTGGTCGACCACTCGGTCACCATCGACCACTTCCGCGAGCCTGGCGCGCTGGACCTGAACATGAAGCTGGAATTCTCGCGCAACAACGAGCGCTACCAGTTCATGAAATGGGGCATGCAAGCGTTCGACACCTTCGGCGTGGTGCCTCCGGGCTTCGGCATCGTCCACCAGGTCAACCTGGAATACCTGGCGCGCGGCGTGCACAAAGACGCGGCCGGCGTGTACTACCCTGATTCGCTGGTCGGCACCGACTCGCACACCACCATGATCAACGGGATCGGCGTGGTCGGCTGGGGCGTGGGCGGCATCGAGGCGGAAGCCGGCATGCTGGGCCAGCCGGTCTACTTCCTGACCCCGGACGTCATCGGCGTCAACCTGACCGGCGTGCTGCGCGAAGGCTGCACCGCGACCGACCTGGTGCTGACCATCACCGAACTGCTGCGCAAGGAAAAAGTCGTCGGCAAGTTCGTCGAGTTCTTCGGCGAAGGCACCGAGACCTTGTCGGTCACCGACCGCGCCACCATCGCCAACATGGCGCCTGAATACGGCGCGACGATGGGCTTCTTCCCGGTCGACGACGCCACCATCGAATACTTCGAAGGCACCGGCCGCACCAAGGCAGAAATCGACGCCTTCGCCGCCTACTTCAAGGCGCAGGGCATGTACGGCGTATCGAAAGCCGGCGACATCGATTACACCCGCGTGGTGGAACTGAACCTCACGAGTGTTACTCCATCCTTGGCCGGCCCCAAGCGTCCACAGGACCGTATCGAAATCGGCAACGTGAAAAACAACTTCACCGAACTGTTCTCGAAACCGACCACCGAAAACGGCTTCAACAAAAAGCCGGAAGACCTGACCAGGACCTACACCACCACCAACGGCGTGGACGTAAAGAACGGCGACGTGCTGATCGCCGCGATCACCTCGTGCACCAACACCTCGAACCCAAGCGTGCTGCTGGCCGCGGGCCTGCTGGCCAAGAAGGCCGTCGAAGCCGGCCTGACCGTCGCGCCGCACATCAAGTCGTCGCTGGCGCCCGGCTCCCGCGTGGTCACCGAGTACCTGACCGCCGCCGGCCTGCTGCCATACCTGGAGCAACTGGGCTTCGGCGTGACCGCCTACGGCTGCACCACCTGCATCGGTAACGCCGGCGACCTGACCCCGGAACTGAACGCCGCCATCACCTCGAACGACATCGTCGCGTCGGCCGTGCTGTCCGGTAACCGTAACTTCGAAGCGCGGATCCACCCGAACATCCGTTCGAACTTCCTGGCCTCGCCACCGCTGGTCGTGGCCTACGCCATCGCCGGCAACATGACCGTCGACCTGATGACCCAGCCGGTCGGCAAGGGCACCAACGGCAAGGACGTGTACCTGGGCGACATCTGGCCGACCTCGAAAGAGATCGCCAAGCTGATGAAGTTCGCGATGAACTCGAAAGTGTTCAAGACCAACTACGCCGACGTCAAGGGCAACCCTGGCAAGCTGTGGGAACATGTGTCGACCACCGAAGGCCAAGTGTACAACTGGCCGGCGTCGACCTACATCGCCGAGCCACCGTTCTTCGACGGCTTCGAGATGACCCCGAAAGCGGTCGCCACCGGCATCGAAGGCGCGCGCGCACTGGGCGTGTTCGGCGACTCGATCACCACCGACCACATCTCCCCTGCCGGCTCCATCAAGGAAGACGGTCCAGCGGGCAAATGGCTGCTGGCCAACGGCGTGCTGAAGGCGGACTTCAACTCCTACGGCTCGCGTCGCGGCAACCACGAGATCATGATGCGCGGCACCTTCGCCAACGTGCGTATCAAGAACAAGATGATCCCGCCAAAAGCGGACGGTTCGGCGGTCGAAGGCGGCATCACGATCCACCAGCCATCGGGCGAACAGCTGTCGATCTACGACGCGGCGATGAAGTACGTTGCCGAAGGCACCCCGACCATGGTGTTCGGCGGTGAAGAGTACGGCACCGGCTCGTCGCGCGACTGGGCCGCCAAGGGTACCCAGCTGCTGGGCGTGAAAGCCGTGATCGTGCGTTCGTTCGAACGTATCCACCGCTCCAACCTGGTCGGCATGGGCGTGCTGCCGCTGCAATTCATCGGCACCGACAGCGTCGAATCGCTGGGCATCACCGGCAATGAAACCTACGACCTGAAGGGCCTGGAAGGCGAGATCAAGCCGCAACAGCTGGCGACCCTGGTGATCCACCGTGCAGACGGTTCGAGCCAGGAAGTCAAAGTGTTGCTGCGTATCGACACCCCGATCGAAGTCGACTACTACAAGCACGGCGGTATTCTGCCATTCGTGCTGCGTCAGCTGCTGGCCGCTTAATCAAGGACTGAAACTAGTTTCACACGAAAAAACACCCTGTCCGCTTCGGCGGCAGGGTGTTTTTTTTCGTCCGGCATGTCATCTTGAGTGGAATCTCGAAGTACGTAAATTCAATGAAAACCTGTGTCGTGCTTATTAAAAATTTTGTTTAGATAGCGCCTTTTATTAGGAGAAAAGCAACAACGGTCGTACACTGGTCGAATCTCAACTTTCGGGCACAAGCAGACGCGGGCAATTTCACAAAAACGACTGCGTGTGAGGCGCATCAGTGGCCGCATCACCTTAATACACCAACTAGGAAAACGATGACTGATAAGTTAGACGAAAACGCCACTGACTACGTTGTTAGTGCAACTAAGTCTGCATTGGGTATGGTTCCATTTGCTGGTTCGCTGCTTGCAGAATTAGCCGGGTCTATCATCCCCAAGCAGCGCATGGACCGTTTGATCGACTATGCCCGCAAGCTCGAACATAGATTGAGCGCTCTCGATCAAGACGCGATTCGGATCAAATTATCTGACGAGAATTTTACGGATTTGCTAGAAGAGTCGGCCCGTCAGGCAGCTCAGGCAATTACAGACGAAAGACGTGAATACTTAGCCGCACTATTGGCAAGCGGTGTTTCTGAGGATCGCGTCTCATTCGTAGAGTCAAGACACCTGCTTCGTCTTCTTAGCCAGATCAACGACATCGAGGTCATTTGGCTACGTTTTTATAGCCATCGTACCCTAAACGGCGATAATGAATTTCGTAACAAACATGCTGCGATATTGGCTCCGATCCGAACAACCTTGGGGAGCGATCAGGAGACGATAGACCGCAAGGCGTTGCAAGACAACTATACTGAGCATCTCGTCTCACTTGGCCTTCTGACTCGCCCGTTGAGAATTGATTCCAAGACGGGCGGCCCTGAATTCGACAGAATCATAAAAAGTTGGAAAACAGAGCCGACCCAAACCACATTGCTTGGGCGCCTACTCTTGAAATATATCGGGTTGGATTCCCGATAAATGCTAAGGGCGTCTTCGGCCCACAATAAAGATTAGTGCATTTTTCAGATGAACAAACCGCCATTTCAGATACTGACAGCTGCATTCGGCCAATTTCAGACGGTGCCTCGCATCGGCGGCAACTAGCCGAAACGTACAGCTATGAGGCGCACGTCGGCAGCTTGAATCACACTTCAACTGAGCAAAGGAAAATTCGATGACAAATCCAGCGTATGTAGTGGAGCACATCTCTTCTTGGGACGAGTTCCGCGTAGCTGTTACCGGAGAGCGTTTTCAAAGCTGGGCATTCCGTGGACAGGCGAACGCCAACTGGCCTCTCTACAGCTCATTATCCCGGTACTTAATGCTGCACAGCGTTCATGCAGATGCTTGGCCAAAGCAGGAACTGCGCATACTTCGAATTTTTAAGCGGAAGGCACATCTCCTCTTACCGAGTCTCCCAAAAGCAAATGACTCATTTGAGTGGCTCGCGCTAATGCAACATCATGGGGCACCAACCCGGCTGCTAGACTTTTCTTGGTCGCCATTTGTCGCGGCATTTTTTGCTCTCGAGAATGCATCAGACAATGCCGCAGTCTGGGCTACGTTTCCACCTGGTCTCAACTCCAGACCAAATCGAACACTTAGGCCGAGTCAGGCAATAACCGGTGACGACATTGGGCCCTGGGTTGAAGGGGCATACGAAGAGCACTTCGTCCCCAATCAGGTTCGAATTGCCGTAATCGGCGAACCTCACAACATGAACCAGCGACTGCTTGCGCAAGGCGGAACGTTCATTATGCCCGGCCTTTTGAATGAACCGGTAGAAGCAATAGTGCCGCCAGACAGTATCGTAAAATTTGTACTAGATACCAAAAAAATGAGACGGGAAGCTATGCTCGATCTATACCGGATGAACATAAGTAACGCAACGTTATTTCCTGGGCTAGATGGTCTGGCTAGATCCTTAGCCTTTGAATTGGAACATCATTGGGCATTTGACCCACTGACTATGGAAGTACGAAAAGGATATAAAATCGACTGACCGGTCCAGAGATAGCTAGACTTACTTATTGCACCATCTATCTCGGAGATCGAAACGTGAGAAGATTACAAGTTAGACACTACTTTACGTGACAGGATTGCTGCCCTGCATTCCTTGCAATGTAACTTGCCTCAATCTCCAGTGCTATTGCCGGAATTCATACTGGAGCTACTTGATCTTATAACTGGAGGCGTTCTTGATCTTAACCCTTGATCAGCTGCTACCCAATCTGAACCAGTCCATAGACGGAGTTGGCTTCTTGTTTGGAGCAGGGGCGTCGTTTCAGGCAGGGTATCCGTTAATGACCACGTTGACGCGCCAAGTGGTAGACGGCCTTACTCCTAGTGAAGCAGCCGATTTCGCCGCTGTAATGGCAGCTGCAGGTCTAACATATGACAGTGCAAAAGCAACGCCTAATATCGAAGAAATCGCTGATTTGACAATCGCTCATTCACTCAACTCCGGAGACGCGAGATATACCAACCTGGAAGTGCGAATACGACAGCTAATTGTTCAGTCGCTTCTCTCAGTGGCGTCTCCGGACTTTCAGCATCACATAAGATTCTTCAAAGGTCTAAAGCGCAGGACATTTGGGTTGCCAAGCACCGTCTGGATATTCACGACAAATTATGACGTACTGTTGGAGACTGCCGCAGCATTGGCTGGCGTTCGCTTGGAGAATGGCTTCTCCGGCGCTACAACGAGTTTCCTAGATATTGGTCGCTTGGCACAGGTTCATGGAAATAGTGACGGACAGCGATTCGTACCCCACACAGGCCTAATTGTAAAACTCATCAAATTGCATGGCTCGCTATCTTGGTACGCGGAGGGAGGGCAAGTGCTGGAGCAGCACCCCACATCACTTTCACCTGCGTTGGCGCGTACGATGGTGCTGCCACGGCGACGAAAAGTCATGGACACCCTCAGCCCTCCGTATGACCAACTCTTCGCTCTCGCAAGTCGCACCATAGGTACTGAATGCAAATATCTCATCAGCTGCGGCTTTAGTTTTGGTGACGAGCACATAAACCAAAACATCTTGTTGCCAGCGCTTCGTGCCGGAAGGTGTCGACTGAGCGCACTCTGCGGTTTTGATCCGCTAGGACTTAATGATTTCAAGACGTTACCGACCTTCACAGCCGCGTTCCCAACTCACGCATGGTCGAGAACCACACAAACGACTGACACCACGGCACTGTGGAAATTCGATCATTTTGCCCGAGCGTTTTAAACAAGGAAGAGACAAATGACATACAAAATTGGCAAAGTCTGTGGCGTATCTGGCGATGAGATTCTTGTTAACGTGATAGATCACAAGGCGGACGAGAGCGGTGAAGCTGGCGTCCCTGATAACATGACGGTACACCTGCAAAGTGAAGCTGGGCCTGTACCGGTGGTGATCGGACAACCAGGAACCTTCGTAGTTGTGGCGCTTCCTGCGGCCAGTCTGCTCTGCATGGTGGTTGGCATCACCATGAAAGAGGGCAAGTACTCTGCGAGCGAATCAAAGGAAGCGTCGCTTACGGGTGGCCTGCTTCTCGATCCGACTTCTCGCGCCTTGGTGACTGTTCCGGTTGGTACCATCGAAAGCACAGGCAAATTTGAGCGTGGAACTGATGTGCTGCCGACAGTGAACGCTCCAGTGTTTGCAGCGTCACCCCAACTGGTTAGTTCTGTGTTCTCCAGCTACGCCGAGGGCGACTTTGCGCTTGGAGCACTATCACTGCAACCCGATCAGCCGGCAAAAATCAACCTTGATTCCTTTCTGTCTAGGCATGCAGCCATACTTGGGCAGACCGGAGGAGGAAAGTCGTGGACCGTGGCCTCACTGCTTCAAAAAGTCTCCAACTTTAAGCAAGCAACCGTTGTGCTATTTGATCTCCACGGCGAGTATTCGGATGCCTTCTCGAAGGATGTAGACGTCATTTCCGCCTCCAAACTTGAACTTCCATACTGGCTGATGAACTCGGAAGAACTTCTTGGCCTAATGGTGGATCGCAGTGAGTCAGCTGCTCCCAATCAGATAGCGAAGTTCAAGGAAGTGCTTCAATCAGCCAAGGAAATACCCGACGAGAACAAGAACCTTGGAATATCAAAGATAACCATCGACACACCCGTCTTCTTCGACTTCAACTCAATACTGAAAGAATTCCGGGAATTGGATACGCAAATGGTTCCCGGTGCGAATGGAAAGGACAAGCAGGGCCCACTGTTCGGTCAGTTTACGCGGTTGCTTATGCGAATTGACTCGCGCCTTAACGACCGGCGGTATGACTTGATCTTCAAGCCACAAACGTATCTGACCAGTGCCTCGATGGAGGATCTCTTCCGTCGTCTACTCGGTGAACGGAAAGGTGATCGGAAAAAGATAGTCGTCATTGATCTGAGTCCTGTGCCCTTTGACGTACGCGGATCCGTAATTTCTCTCATTCTCCGCTGCATATTTGACTTCGCTTACTGGTACACGAGGGTAAACAAGACTCGGCATCCAATTGCCGTCTTTGCCGACGAAGCCCATATTTATCTAAACGAACGCGACAGTGCTTCAGAAGCGGCCCGCCACTCTGCCGAAAGAATTGCAAAAGAGGGGCGTAAGTACGGTGTGAGCCTGACCGTCATCAGCCAAAGGCCTCGAGAGGTTTCGTCTACCATACTGTCCCAGTGCAATAGCTTCCTATGCCTTCGAATTTCAAATCCAGAGGACCAGTCTTACGTGAAGAGCCTATTGCCCGACTCGGTGAGAGGAGTCGCAAGCCTCTTTTCGACGCTTCGACGAGGCGAATGCGTACTACTTGGAGACTCGGTCCTCATGCCAACTCGGATTCGAATAGACGTACCGAATCCGAAACCGGCTAGTGACGATGCTTCGTTCTATAAGCACTGGACCACTGATCCTGCTGACATTGACTTTTCAGCTGTACTAAGGGCTTGGCGGAACCAAGAAGCCTAGCATTCGCCGCCCGTTGATCGTGGCCTAACCATCGCCGTCAAGGTGTACTGGAACGCTGCGCGCGACTGGGAGCGCGTGTTCGACTTCGGCAACGCCATGCGGCAGTACCTGTTCCTGACACCGCGCGCCTTCCGTGGCGACCTATCGTTCACCATCTCCAACAACGGCGGCTACGGCAGCCAGACGGTATCGACGCCGACGCCGCTGGCGAGCGGACGATGGGTGTACACGTGGCGATTGCCTTGTCGGGCTCGACCGCGACCTTGTACGTGAACGGCAGCTCGGTCGGCACCAACACGGCGATGACGCGCGCGCCGTCCCGCCTCGATAGCACCGAGAGCAACTGGCTCGCCCGCTTGCAGTATCCGGCCGATCCCTACTTCACCGGCAAGGTGGACGACTTTCGTATCTACAACGGCGCCATGACGGCCGGGCAGGTCGCAGCCCTGGCGATTGCGTAACTTTCCCAAGGGGCGGATTTTCCGGCATGCCGTAGCCGCCCCAAGCTGCCATGTGGTCGCTCGCGGTCCTCATCTGAGATCGAACACGAAGCTTCTCTCGACCAACAAGCGGGGATCGAGGGGGCCATCGGGGCGCTTGTATTGCGAAAGCGCGAACGCCCCCTTTGCTTTTAGATAGGTAAGCAGGTAATCCTTGTCTTCCAGGTCCGGCCCGCCGCGTCGCTGAGTTGTATCCTGCGTCACCCCATCCTGCCGCCACGCGATCGTCGCGTCGTTCGCGCTGAACTTCATCACGTACGTCCCCCACAATCCGTGACGCAAAGCCGCCGGTGGATATTGCGCCTGTGTGAACACTTCGGTGCCGACGCCTGCTAGATAAACGCAGCCCTGAAAGAGGCTGGTCGGCATGCTTTCCAGCTCACCATTGAAACCGTCCGGATCCGCGTCGGGGTCGGAGCGCGGGACGCATTGCTGCGGAAAGTAAGTCCTGGCGTTGCTCTTGGCGAGCCACCACAGCGCCATTCCGTTGTCGCGCCCGGCCTTGGCGTAGCCGGTGATCAGACGCGGGATACCCGAGCCGTTGCCGGCCTCGTCTGCAAGCACGTACAGCCGCGCGGCCTTGTCCCAGTTGGACGCCAAGCACACACCCTCGTCGTACATGGTGCCGGCCAACAGGAGCACGTCCCGCTGCTTCGCTTTCACCCCAACCTTGAGCGCGTCGACGGCTTCCTGGCAGCGTCCGGCGACGATCAAACTGCGAATCCGCGCGGTCGCGTCATCATCGGATTTAACATACTGGGGCGCGGCGCTTGCTGTTGCCGCGACGAGCACGCAGATGATCGGTACGGTACGCTTAAACATGCATTCTCCACGAATCGACCCCGGACAGGGCCGTACCCATGTTATCAGAACCGCAGCAACCGTTGCCATCCGCGTCGCCGGCGACCGGACCCGCACTTGATTTCCCCTGCCCTGTCCCGAACTAATAAGGGTTAGCCGAGCGAATCAACTACAATACGTGTCATAAGGGTTATCATCTGCATGACTGATCCATTTTTTTGACTAATTTTATAAGACTCTTATTGCGCTATGCGTCGTCCATCTAAAGATTCATCCCATAAATTGTCTGTCGAAAGCCAGCGTCTTGTCACCTACGCCCAGGCGGTCGGTCAGGCGGCCAGCCGGCTTGAAGAGCGGTCGTGGGAACACAACCTCGATGCACAGCTCCAGAAACTCCTCAAGACCGGTCACCAGGACACCATCGACGCCACGCTCAACGCGCTGTTCAAGGAAGACTTGAACGCCTACGACGTGCTCATGGATGGCGTCGAAGCGGTCAGCGAATCGAGCAGCATCACCATCGACACCGCCGACGGCGTGGCCAAGCAATACGACGTGCTGCTGGTGGCCGCGCCGATCCTGGCGTGGACCCGCTTCTCGATCGCCTCGGGTGCGATTCCGGCCGACATCCTGCAAACCTTGTCGGCGCATTTCAGCGCCCACCTGCTGGCCGACGGCACCCGCATGGCGATGTCGCCGACCCTGTTCTCGATCGACCAGCTGCCGCGCAGCCACGTCGAAACCTACGGCAAGGTGCACAAGCTGGCGCAAGCCGCCATCAAGGGCACGGTGCTCAAGGCCGACACCAAGGTGCCGGAGACGGCGCCGTTCCTGGCCGACACGCGCTACCTGCTGGTGGCGGTCGTGGCCCCGGCCGGCGCCCCGCTGTTCCGCTGGCAGATGCCGTCGAATCAAAGCAACTTCGCCAACGAGCGCGCCACGGCGCTGGAGCAATGGCGCGAGCAGGTCACGCCGACGGTCACCCGTCTGCTGCCCGGCTGCGGCATCGAGCTGCTGCTGCCGGAAGCCTACTACATGGCCTGCCGCGAGGCGGACAAGCTGATCCGTCCGGTGTCGATCCGCGCCGCCGTGCACTACCTGACGCATACCCTGGCGGTCGAACCGTCGGAGCTGCGCGCGGTGATCGCCGGCTTCGGCGAGGAAAACGCCGACGGCCAGATCGACGAGTACCGCGTGGCCTTCACGCAGCGCTCGACGCCGGACGTGATCTACGGCGTGGTGTGGCCGCTGTACGGACAGGAAGACGAGGAAGGCACGCCGCCGGAAGGTCCGCTGCAAGGCGGTCCGGGCGGTGTAGTGCAGAAGCCGGTCACGCCGGTGGAAGAGATCGTCGCGCACCTGAACGCGGCCGGCATCACGCAGATCAAGAAGCACGCCGAGCGTTATGTGGCCGAGTTCTGCGACGATTGCGGCGCGCCGCTGTTCGCCGACCCGGTCGGGGAATTGGCGCATGCCGAAATGCCGGAAGACGCGCCCAGCGGCACCGAGCATTTCCATTAAAAAAAGCCCTTCGGGGCTTTTTTATTTTGTAGACTGCGGCTGAGTTTGGGGCTGCGGGAGATAAATGACAACCGGCGGCTGGGGCGGCGCTTGCAGCACTGTTGGGGTAGCCGCTTGCGCCGCCGGCCTCGCATCGAACGACCTGTTGGCGGCAAAATACAAACCGCCGAAACCGATGAACATGCCGATCATCGACGCCACCATCCAGCGGTAACCTTCGGCGGACATCTTGTGCATTTCATCGCGCAACACCTCGATATCGGCCTTCGTCGCTAACGTCGGCACGATTGCATCGATATGCGCCTTCAGCGCTGAAACTTCGCTGTCCATCCCACCAGCTTAGACCAAAATCCGCCGGCTACCAAGCCGAAAACGGATGGCTAATCAGGCTTGAATTGAGGTAGCGCAAGTCGGCCGTGACCTCTTCCATCACCCATTCCGGCTTGTCGAAGACTTGATCCTCCGAGCCCAATTCGATCTCCGCCACCACCAGCCCCGCATTGGCGCCGAGGAACTCATCGACCTCCCACACATTGCCGGCGAAGTCGATGCGGCGGCGGTATTTTTCGATCAGCGGCTGCTCGCACAAACCGTCGAGCAGCTCGACCGCGTCGGCCATCGGGATCTCGTACTCCCACTCGCCGCGCGTGGCGCCGACGTTGCGGCCCTTGATCGTCATCACCGCCCGCTCGCCCTCGATGCGCACCCGCACCACCCGATCCTTGTGCGACGACAGATAGCCCTGGCGGAAAAACACCGGCTCGCCAAGGCTCTTCCACGCGTCGCCGCGCACCAGGAACTTGCGCTCGATCTCGACGCCCACGATCAGTAATCGTCCAGCGACAGCAGGATCGGCTGCAGGATCGCCGCGCCCAGCGCCGCGCTGCGCGCACCGTTCCAGCCCACGTGCGGATCGGGCAGGTCGGCGTTGTCCTTGAAGGGCATCTCCAACGTCAGCGCCAGGCATCCGAAGTGGTGGCCGACATACTTGGACGCCAAGGTCAGCATGTCTTCCTTGTACTTGCTGGCCGCATAGCCGACCTTGTCCTGGAAGTCCGGGCTGGCGTTTTTGTAGCGGTCGATGAAGGCCTGCTGTTTCGCGCGGCGCTCATCGCTGAAATTCTCCAGCATCTCGTTACCAGCCACGAAGTTGTAAGGCAGCGCCTCGTCGCCGTGGATGTCGAAGAACATGTCGATGCCCGTCTCGTGCATCTTCTGCTTCACATACAGCACTTCCGGACTGCGCTCGGCCGATGGCGTCATCCACTCGCGATTGAGGTTGGCGCCGGCGGCGTTGGTGCGCAGGTTGCCGCGCACCGAACCGTCCGGGTTCATGTTCGGCACGATGTAGAACACGCAGCGCTGCAGCAGCTTGCGCGCGATCGGGTTCGAGTCGTCCAGCAGCGTATCGATCAGGCCTTCGATGAACCATTCGGCCATCGATTCGCCCGGATGCTGGCGCGCGATGAACCAGATTTTCTTTTCCGCTTCCGGCTTGCCGATGACGACCAGGTTCATGTCGCGGCCGTCGACCGTGCTGCCCAGATCGAGAACGCGCGCCAGTGGATTCTCGGCCACTTCGCCCAGCAGGCGCAGATGGCGCTCGAACGAATAAGGCTCGAAGTAGGCGTAGTAGACGCTGTCGAGGTCCGGCGTGTGGCGGATCGTCATCACGGCGCCGTCGAAGGTGGTCGGCACGCGAAACCAGTTCTCGCTGTCGTAGCTGGCCACGGCCTGGTAGTTCTCGTAGCCCTTGGCGTAGGTGGCCTGGCCGGCGTTGAGGAAGCGCATCGTGACCTGCTGGCCGCGCGCGCCCTGCAGGCGGAAATGGAACCACTGGTGGATGTCCGCGTGCGAATCCTTGCGCAGGTTTAGTTCGATGGTGGCGGCGCTGTCGGCGCGCAGCACCTCGATGGCGCCGGAGTCGAAGTTCTGGCTGATTTTGATGGTCATGTCGATCCAATATAAGTGAATACCGATGACGCTATTTTACCAGTCACGCAGCCAAACCCGCAGGGCCGGGCGGGGTCGTACCCCTTGGGGTACGACCCCAGGTTGGCCGTGCGGGTTGAAGGCCGGCGCGCCCGGTCAGTCGGCGTTCACACCCTTGACCTTGAGCGCGGCGCGCACGCCGGCGCCGTAGGCCGGATCGGCCTGGTCGAAGTGACCCAGCTGGCGGGCGATGATCTCGGCGTCCACTTGGCTCAACGGACCTGCGATGTTGTTGAACAGGTTGAGCTTCTCCTCGGCCGGCAGCAGGCGGAACAGATTACCGGCCTGCGTGTAGTCGTCCTCCTGGCCGCGACCGTCGAAGCGCGCCGCGCCGCCGTCCAGAACCAGCGCCGGTTCGCCGTGGCCCAGGCCCTGCGGATTGCTGCCGTTCGATTCGACCGGCTGGTAGTTCTGCGCCGCACCGCCGTTGGCGATCGCCATGGCGCCGTCGCGCTGCTGGTTATGCACAGGACAGCGCGGCGCGTTCACCGGCAGATGCTGGTGGTTGGTGCCGACGCGATACAACTGGGCGTCGTGGTAGGCGAACAGGCGTGCCTGCAGCATCTTGTCCGGCGAGTAGCCCAGGCCCGGCACCACGTTCGACGGCGACAACGCAGCCTGCTCCACTTCCGCATGGTAGTTCAGCGGATTGCGGTTCAACTCGAACACGCCGACAGGAATCAGCGGGAAGTCCTTGTGCGGCCATACCTTGGTCAGGTCGAACGGATTCCAGCCGGTGCGCGCTTCCCACGCGGCCAGTTCGGCCTCGGTGGCCACTTGCAGCTTCACTTCCCACTGCGGGAAATCGCCGGCGGCGATGGCGCCGAACAGGTCGCGCTGCGCGTAGTCCGGGTCCTCACCGGCCAGGCGGCTCGCTTCGGCGGCGGGCAGGTTCTTGATACCTTGCCTGGTCTTCAGGTGCCATTTGCAGTACACACGCTCGCCGGCATCGTTGATCAAGCTGAAGGTGTGGCTGCCGAAACCGTCCATGTGGCGGTAGCCGTCCGGCGTGCCGCGATCCGAGAACAGCATCGTCACCTGGTGCAGGCTTTCGGGCGTCTTGCTCCAGAAGTCGAACATCATCGTCGGCGACTTCAGATTGGTCTGCGGGTCGCGCTTTTGCGTGTGGATGAAGTCCGGGAACTTGATGCCGTCCTTGATGAAGAACATCGGCGTGTTGTTGCCGACCAAGTCCCAGTTGCCCTCTTCCGTGTAGAAGCGCATCGCGAAGCCGCGCGGATCGCGTTCGGTGTCGGCGCTGCCCCGCTCACCGCCAACGGTGGAGAAGCGCACGAAGGTTTCGGTCTGCTTGCCGATGGCCGAGAACAGCTTGGCCTTGGTGAATTTGGTGATGTCGTGGGTGACGGTGAAGGTGCCGTAGGCGCCCGAACCCTTGGCGTGCACCACGCGCTCGGGGATGCGTTCGCGGTTGAAGTGCTGCAGCTTCTCGATCAGGTGGAAGTCCTGCAGCAACAGCGGGCCGCGCCGGCCCGCGCTGACGGAGTTCTGGTTATCTGCTACCGGGATGCCCGATGCGGTGGTGATAGGTGGCTGGCTCATGCTTTGGCTCCTCGTTGATAGTATGGGACTATTGTAACGAGGCAAACCCATAGTTCAAAACTATAAATAACTATGGATTTGATAGCCAAAGGCAATAAGCTGCTGTTAAACCTCCGCGATGCGCTTGGCGATGTGCGCCAGCGCGTCTTCCACCTGGTCGATCAGGATCAGGCACAGGTCGCCCTCGCCCAAACGCGCCAGCGCCGTGTCGATGGCCAGGAACTCGCCGTAGATCTCCTCGATGTGCGAGGTGCGCGGCGCACCGCTCAGGCCCGAACGCAGCAGCGCCACCACTTCGCCGTCGACCCGCCCGCGCTGGCACTGGTCTTCGTACAGGATCACATCATCAAAGGCGCGGCCGAGGATCTCGGTCTGCTGCTTGATGTCCTGGTCGCGGCGGTCGCCGGCGCCGGAGATCACCACCCCACGGCGCCTGGCCGGCATGGTTTCCACCGCCTGCACCAGCGCCAGGATGGCGTCCGGATTGTGGCCGTAGTCGGCGATCACGGTCGCGCCCTTGTAATCGAACACGTTGAAACGGCCCGGCGCGTTGTCCGAATCGTTGGCGAAGGTTTTCAGGCCGAGACGGATCGCGTCCCAGCTGATGCCCACGCCCCACGCGGCGGCCACGGAGGCCATCACGTTTTCGACCTGGAAGCCGATGGCGCCGTTGCGGGTGATCGGCACCTGCGACAGCGCGATCTTGTTCAACTCCTTGCCCTCGGCCGCGACGATGTGGCCGTCCTCGACGTATACGGTGCGGCTGCCCTGCGCGCGATGGGTGGCGATCACCGGATGGCCACGATCGGCGCCGAAGAAAATCACCTTGCCACGGCAGGTGGCCGCCATGCCGGCGACGATCGGATCGACCGCGTTGAGCACCGCGAAGCCGCTTTCGGAGACGTTCTGCACGATCACGCGCTTGAGCACCGCCAGGTCTTCGACCGTGGTGATGTAGTTCAAACCGAGGTGGTCGCCGCTGCCGATGTTGGTGACCACGGCCACCTGGCAGCGGTCGAAGGCCAGGCCTTCGCGCAGCACGCCGCCGCGCGCGGTTTCGAACACCGCCGCGTCCACATCCGGATGCAGCAGCACGTTGCGCGCGCTGCGCGGACCACTGCAATCGCCGCTGTCGGTCTGGCGGCCTTCGATGTAGACGCCATCGGTGTTGGTCATGCCGGTGCGCAGGCCGCTGGCCGTCAGCAGGTGGGCGATCAAACGCACGGTGGTGGTCTTGCCGTTGGTGCCAGTGACCGCCACCACGGGAATGCGGCCGTTCTCGCCCGGCGCGAACATGGTGTTGACGATCGCCTCGCCGACCGCGCGGCCCTTGCCGTACGACGGCGCGATGTGCATGCGCAGGCCGGGGGCGGCGTTCACTTCCACCACGCCGCCGCGCTGGTTGTCGAACGGTTGCAGCACGCCTTCGCACACCACGTCGACGCCGCAGATATCGAGGCCGATCATCTGCGCCGCCTCGACCGCGCGCGCCGCCACTTCCGGGTGCACGTCGTCGGTGACGTCGGTGGCGGTGCCGCCGGTCGACAGGTTGGCGTTGTTACGCAGGATCACGCGCTGGCCCTTGGCCGGAATCGAGTCCGCGTCCAGGTCCTGCAGCGCCAGGCGCGCCAGCGCGATGTCGTCGAAGCGGATCTTGGTCAGCGAAGTCGAATGGCCGCTGCCGCGGCGCGGATCGGCGTTGACGATGTTGACCAGTTCACGCACCGTGTGGGTGCCGTCGCCGACCACTTGCGGCGGATCGCGGCGCGCTGCGGCGATCAACTTGTTGCCGATGACGAGCAGGCGGAAATCGTGGCCCGGCAGATAACGCTCGACCATGATGTCGTCGCGGAATTCGCGCGCGGTGTTGAAGGCCTGCGCCAGCTGTTCCTTGGTCATCACGTTGACGGTGACGCCCTTGCCCTGGTTGCCGTCCTTCGGCTTGACCACCACCGGCAGGCCGATCTCCTGCGCGGCGGCCCAGGCGTCTTCGACATCCTCGACCGAGCGGCCGATGGGCACCGGCACGCCAGCCGCGTGCAGCAGCTTCTTGGTCAGTTCCTTGTCCTGCGCGATCGCTTCGCCGATGGCGCTGGTGCTGTCCATCTCGGCGGCCTGGATGCGGCGCTGTTTCGAACCCCAGCCGAACATCACCATGCTGCCCTCGGTCAGGCGGCGGATCGGAATGTCGCGGGCGACGGCGGCGCTGACGATGGCGCCGGTGCTCGGGCCAAGGCGCACATCCTCATCGAGGTCGCGCAGTTCGTTCAGCGCGCCGGTCAGGTCGAACGGGGTGTCGGCCAGGGCCGAATTGATCAGGTTTTCGGCCAGCGTGACGGCCAGGCGGCCCACCGCTTCCTCGGTATATTCGACCACGGTCTGGTAGATACCCTCGTCCAGGGTAGCGCTGGTGCGGCTGAAGGTCACCGGGCAGCCGGCTTGCGCCTGCAGGCTCAGGATCGCCACTTCCAGCACGCGGGCCAGCGGCACGTCGTCGGCGCGGCCGGTCGTGCGCAGCGCGCCGATGGCCGGGAAGCGCGCATGCAGGCGCTGCTCGAAACCTGGCAGCAGCGCGATCGACTGCTCCTCGGGAGGACAGGAGACGATGACTTCGACCGCCGTGTGATGGCTCCAGAGATTGGGGCCGCGAAGGGCACGGGTACGTTGAACTTCCATAAATCTTCGTGTTCTTTCAGTGAAGTTATCAGTGATGGGTGCGCTTCGGATTCGCATCGAAGGTGCGCAGGCCGGCGCCGATCAAATCCGGCGTCAGTCCCAGCGCCCAGCCGGCGGCGATCGCTGCCAGCACGGCTTCCGGCGGCACCAGCGGCGACAGCGGCAGGCTCGCCACCTCGTCGTGGCCCTTGGCCATGACGATGCAATCAGCCCTTTGGAACACCACGCGCTCGCTGTCCTGGCGGTGTCCGGCGATGGCCGCAAGGTGCTCGTCGACGCCGTAGAAAATCACTTCGCCATCGCACAGGCGGGCCATGTCCACCACCTGTTCGTCGGCGGCGTTGAGCACCGCCACGCCGCTCGGCAGGATCACGTCGACCTGGGTGCGCAGCACGCCATACAGTTTGTCGGCGCTGTCGATATAGAACTCGCCCAGTTCCTCGAAATCGCTGACGTCGGTGACCACGCCGACCGCGCATTTATCGTACGCCAGGCCCTCGGTCAGGATCATGCGCGCGCTCGATTCGAACACCGCCGCCTCGACGTTTTTGTTCAACAGCAGGCGCTCGCCGGTTTCCCAGTCGCTGAAGCCGTCGCGCGGCAGCAGTCGGCCGTTGACGAACAAACCATCGGCGCAGGTCAGGCCGACCTTCTTGCCGCTGATTTGCAGCAGCCAGGCGATCAGGCGCGAAGCCATGGTCGTACCGTGCTTGCCGGTGATGCCGACGATCGGCATGCGGCCGCTTTCCTCTTCTGCGAACAGATGGTCGACGATCGCCGCGCCGACGTTGCGCGGTTCGCCGTTGGCCGGCTTGAGGTGCGCCAGCAAACCCGGGCTGGCGTTGACTTCGATGATGGCGCCGCCCTGCTCGTGCAGCGGACGCGAAATATCCGAGGCCACCAGATCGATGCCGGCGATGTCCAGGCCGACCACGCGCGCGGCCAGGGTAGCCATCGCGGCGACCTGCGGATGCACCCGGTCGGTGACGTCGGTGGCGACGTTGCCGTTCGGCTGGATCAAGACTTTCTGGCCTTCCAGCGGCACCGATTGCCACGTCATGCCCTGGCGCTCCAGCTCCAGGATGATCTCGCCCGATTCGTGCGGCTTGACCACGCCCAGCGGCGCGTCCTCGACTTCGCCGCGGCGCGGATCGGTGTTGATCTGCGTATTGCACAACTCGAGGATATTCTGCTTGCCGTCGCCGGTGACCCACAGCGACTCGCCACCGGCGGCGGCGATCAGGCGTTTGCCCACCACCAGCAGGCGGTGCTCGTCGCCGGGGATGAAGCGTTCGACGATGACGTTCTTGCTGCCGCCCTTTTGCGCCGCCAGGTGATAGGCCTTGGCCACGTCGGACTGCGTCATCAGGTTGAGCGACACACCGCGACCGTGATTGCCGTCGTAAGGCTTGACCACCACCGGCACGCCGATGTCCTCGGCCGCCGACCATGCCGCTTCCGCGCTGGTGACCAGTTCACCTTCCGGCACCGGCACGCCGCACGACGCGAGCAGGCTTTTGGTCAGGTCCTTGTCGCTGGCGATGCCTTCGGCGATGGCGCTGGTTTGTTCGGTTTCGGCGGTCCAGATGCGGCGCTGCGCGGCGCCGTGGCCCAGCTGCACCAGGTTGCCGTCGGTCAGGCGGATCGACGGGATTTTGCGGTCGGTGGCCGCATCGACGATGTTGGCGGTGCTCGGCCCCAGGCACAGCGACTCGACCATGTCGGTCAGCTCGGCCACTTTGGTCGTCAAATCGTAGGGACGGTCCTCGATCATCGCCATCAGCAGGTCGCGTCCCGCCTCCAGCGCGGCGCGGCCGACCTGTTCCTGGCGGGTGCGGAAGGCCATCTTGTACAAGCCGGTGTCCTCGCCGATCTGGCGCGTTTTACCGAAACCGGTCTTCATGCCGGCCAGGTTCTGCAACTCCAGCACCACGTGTTCGAGGATGTGGCCGGCATAAGTGCCGTCGCGCAGCCGCTCGAGGAAGCCGCCGACCTCGCCCACGCCGCAGCGGTGGACGATCAGGCCAGGCAGGATCGCGGTGAGGCGCTCATACAAGCCTGGCAACAAATTCGACGGATACTTTTCCAGTTCGCCAATATCCAGCCACGCCTCAATCACCGGGCGATAGGTCCAGATGTTAGGACCGCGCAAATGGGTTACGCGGAGGACTTCAATGTCTTTCTTCTTGGTCATGTTTCTATTCTTGTGTCTTTGTTATCAGCCGTGGCCAGCCTGCGCCGTATTTTAAACCCGTACCACCGCTTCCCGCCAAATCCTGTTTGGCCCACCCCGTAGCTTGACCAAGTTCATCACGTCCACCGACCCGGATGTCTGTGCGTTATACTTGCCGCCAGTACAAAAGCCCGGATTTATGGTGCGAGTCAAATGTCCGACTCGACTGTTGATGCAATGACAGAATACCGTAAATAATTACTTATACCAGCCGCAACACCTTATTGGCAAAGCGAATGTTGTAGAGTGCCGATGCTAGTTTCACCATTTTTCGACCCGGAGTAAGCCGCACGATGACAACCCAACAACTTTCCAACGTATCCAGCCTCGGCGAGCTTCCTGAACGCTGGCGTTCCGAGATACAGGCACAGCTTTCCAAAGAGGAAAACGTTGTAAGTGCCCTGGAGGTTGACCTGGATCAGCAACTTCGTTTCGCCAAGGGCGTCATCGTCGTCACCGCCACGCGCCTGCTGGCGCGCGCGCCGGGGCAGGAACAGTGGCAATCGTGGCCGTTTTCGCACGACCTGACCCTGAAACACCACGACCACGCCGGCGTCGGCCACCTGGAGCTGATCGGCCGGGGCGGCCGTCTTGCGGCGTGGCGCTTCACCTTGGGCCAGAACCTCAACGCGATCCGCCTGGTGGAAGCGTTCTCCGCGCATCTTGATAGCCACGCCACCGGCGTGCCGGTCATCGTCGAAGAAAAAAGCATCTGCCCGAGCTGCAAGGCGCCGCTGGAACCGGACCAGGAGGAGTGCCCGGTCTGCACCAAGGTGATCTACACGCCGCCGTCCACGTGGACCCTGTTCCGCCTGTGGCGCTTCGCCAGGCCGTACAAATTCCAGCTCGCGCTGGGATTCTCGCTGATGTTGCTCAGCACCGGCGCACACATGATCCCGCCCTACCTGACCATCCCGTTGATGGACAATGTGCTGATCCCGTACCAGAACGGCAAACCGGTCGACACCTCGATGGTGGCGCTGTACATGTCCGGCCTGGTCGCCTCGGCGGTGATGGCGTGGATACTGGGCTGGGCCAAGACGTACGTGCTGGCGCTGGTATCGGAGCGCATCGGCGCCGACCTGCGCACCGAAACCTACGACCACCTCCTGCGCCTGTCGCTGGAATACTTCGGCGGCAAGCGCACGGGCGACCTGATGTCGCGCATCGGCAGCGAGAGCGACAGGATCTGCGTGTTCCTGTCGCTGCACCTGCTCGACTTCGCGTCCGACTGCCTGATGATCATCATGACCGGCGTGATCCTGTTTTCGATCGACCCGTGGCTGGCGATCTTCACCCTGCTGCCGCTGCCATTCATCGCCTGGTTGATCCACGTGGTGCGCGACCGCCTGCGCATGGGCTTTGAAAAGATCGACCGCGTGTGGGGCGAAGTGACCAACGTGCTGGCCGATACCATCCCGGGCATCCGCGTGGTCAAGGCGTTTGCGCAGGAGTCGCGCGAGGCGGCGCGCTTCCGCACCGCCAACCAGCACAACCTGGCCGTCAACGACAAACTCAATAAAATCTGGTCGCTGTTCTCGCCGACGGTGTCGTTCCTGACCGAACTCGGTCTGCTGGTGATCTGGGTGTTCGGCATTTACCAGGTCTCGAAGGGGAATATCACGGTCGGTGTGCTGTCGGCGTTCATCGCCTACTCCAGCCGCTTCTACGGACGTCTGGACTCGATGAGCCGCATCGTCTCGGTCACGCAGAAATCGGCGTCGGCCGCCAAGCGCATCTTCGACATCCTCGATCACGTCTCGTCGGTGCCCGAGCCAACCAACCCGGTCAAGCTGGCCAAGGTCGACGGCAACATCACCCTGCGCGAAGTCGGCTTCCGCTACGGTAACCGCGCCGTCAACCGCGGCATCAGCCTCGATATCAAGGCCGGCGAAATGGTCGGCCTGGTCGGCCACTCGGGCTCCGGCAAATCGACCCTGGTCAATCTGATCTGCCGCTTCTACGACGTCTCGGAAGGCGCCATCATGCTCGACGGCGTCGACATCCGCTCGTTCGCCGTGTCGGATTACCGCCGCAACATCGGCCTGGTGCTGCAGGAGCCGTTCCTGTTCTTCGGCACCATCGCCGAGAATCTGGCCTACGGCAAACCGGATGCGACGCGCGAAGAAATCATCGCCGCCGCCCGCGCCGCGCACGCGCACGAATTCATCCTGCGCCTGCCGCAGGGTTACGACTCGATGGTCGGTGAACGCGGCCAGGGCCTGTCCGGCGGCGAGCGCCAACGCATCTCGATCGCCCGCGCGCTGCTGATCGATCCGAAGATCCTGATCCTCGACGAAGCCACGTCCTCGGTCGACTCCGAGACCGAAAAAGAAATCCAGCGCGCGCTGGAAAACCTGGTGAAAGGCCGCACCACGATCGCCATCGCCCACCGCCTGTCGACCCTGCAAAAGGCCGACCGCCTGGTGGTGCTGGACCGCGGCGTGGTGGTGGAAGAAGGCTCGCACGACGTGCTGATGGCGCGCGAAGGCGCCTACTACCGCCTGTATCAGGCGCAGGCGCGCAATGTCGACACCGACATGGACGACAGCGGCCGCAAGGAATAAGAGAACCCACATGACGACGACAAAATTTGAACTGGTACGCAATCCCTTCGGCCGCCTGGTGCTGACCACGGGCGAAGGCGCCGTCCACGAAGGCGTGGCGGCGGTGCGCGCCTTCCCGGTGCAAGCGCCGGAGGACGGCATCGCGCTGGTGAGCGGCGACGGCAAGGAAGTGGCATGGATCGACCGCATCGAAGACCTGCCGCAGGAAATCGGAGACCTAGTGCGGGAGGAGCTGGCGGGCCGTGAATTCATGCCCGAGATCTCGCGCATCGTCGATGTCTCCGGCTTCGCCACGCCGTGCACCTGGACGGTGGAAACGGACCGCGGCGACACCGAATTCGTGCTGCGCGGAGAAGAGGACATCCGCCGCCTGACGGTGGACACGCTGCTGATCTCCGACATCCACGGCATCCACTACCTGATCCGCGACGTGCGCGAGCTCGACAAGCACGGCAAAAAAATCCTCGACCGCTTCCTCTAACCCTCGGGGGTCAAGTCTAACATTCATACACGACCTTATCCGTAAAGCCGCAGCACAACCCTCGGGGGTCAAGTCTAACATTCATACACGACCTTATCCGTAAAGCCGCAGCACGGTAGAGCCCATGTCCGAATGTCAGACTTGACCCCGGCGTTTGCTACCGAATCTTCAACTGTCGCTGGTGGCCTCTGCCCGCTGACATGCCTCAATGCGCCAACATAAAACGCTTGCATGATGTAATCGTGCGCCGGTGGCGGCTGCGGAAAGGCATACAATGAAATTCCTCGATCCGAAGTCGCACCAGCCGCCACGCCCGGCCCCTAAGCGGAAGCGCAAGCCGCGCAAACCCGCGCCGCCGCCGATGCCCGTGCCGGTGCCGCGTCCCAAACAAAAAGGGAACTAGTCATGGATGAAACCAAGGAAGATTTGAAGTTCAACCTGCGTTATGCGCAGCGACTATGCCAACGAACGGCCCGCTTCTACCGGCGCTTGCAAACCACGCTGACCTTGATCAGCTTGCTCGCCGGCAGCAGTGCTGTCGCCGCTCTCGCCGCCCGATTAACGGTGCCATCGGCATGGCTGTTGGGCGTCTTCGCCATTTTCGGCTGCATCAATCTCGCACTGCGCCCGGCGGACAAGATCGCGGCCAACGAGGCGGACGTACGCAAGTACGGCGCGTTGCTGGCCAAGGTCAACTCGGTAGATGTCGCCGCGCTTCAGCAGATGCTGGACGAAGCGCGGCTTTCGGATACGACCGAGATCGAGCCGCTCCGGCCCGTCGCCTACAATGACGTCGTGCTGGAAGTCGCAGAACCGGAAGCAATGATCCCATTGAGCCCGATGCAGAAGCTGATGGGTGCCCTCGCCTAGTGCCCGGCCCGCGCGGCCGGTTTGTCGGCCCCGCCATCCGCATACATGCCGGCGTACTTCAAACCGAAGTACAGCACGAAGACGTAGCACGCCGCAGGCACAACGAACGAGATCTGCAGGTTGACGGTATCGGCAAGGAAGCCCTGCGCGAACGGCACCAGCGCGCCGCCGACGATGGCCATGCACAGCAAGCCGGAGCCCTGCCCCGTCAACGGCCCCAGTTTGTTCAGCGCCATCGAGAAGATGGTGGGGAACATGATGGAGTTGAACAGGCCAACGCCCAGCAGCGCCCACATCGCGGTATGGCCGCTGCCGAAAATCGCCACCAGCAGCAGCGCGAACGCGGCCGCCGAGTTGAAGGCCAAGGCCTTGCCCGGGCTGACGTAACGCATGACGGCGAAGCCGATGAAGCGGCCCAGCATCGCGCCGCCCCAGAAGTAGCTGACGTAAGGCGCCGCCTGGTGTTCCGGCAGGCCTGCGATGTGCGGCTCGCCGATGTAGTTGATCAGGAAGCTGCCGACGCAGACTTCCGCGCCCACATACAGGAAGATGCCGATCACGCCGAGCACCAGATGGCGATGCTGCAGTACCTGCTTCCAGCCCCCACCGTCCGCCGCCTGTGCGGCCGGTTGTTCGGCGTCGACGATCTTCGGCAGGCGCGCCATCGCAAACAGGATCGCCAGCACCAGCAGGGCGCCGGCCAGCGCCAGATACGGGCCTTGCACGCTGGCTGCCTGGTTGGCGTAGTAGGCGGCCACCTGGTCGGCGGGCAGCTTGGCCAGATCGGCGGTGCTCATCACGCCACCGGCCAGTATCAGCATGCCGCCCAAGGTCGGCGCCACCGTGGTGCCCAGCGAATTGAATGCCTGGGTCAAGGTCAGGCGGCTCGATGCCGTCTGCGGGTCGCCCAGGATCGTCACGTAAGGATTGGCCGCCACCTGCAGGATGGTGATGCCGCCCGCCAGAATGAAGAACGCCAACAGGAACAGCGCGTAGCCGCTGGTGGACGCAGGGTAGAACAGCGCGCAGCCGGCGGCGGCGATGGTCAGGCCGGCGACGGCGCCGTTCTGGTAGCCGATCCGCTTGATCAACGCGCCGGCGGGCAGCGAAACGATGAAGTAAGCGCCGAAGAAGCAGAATTGAACCAGCATGGCCTGCACATAGGTCAGCGTGTAGATCGACTTCAGGTGCGGGATCAGGACGTCGTTCAACGCCGTCAACAGACCCCACATGAAGAACAGGATCGTGATGATGATGAGGGGGCCGGTGTTGCCCTTGGCCTGCGACGGGCTGGCCGGCACACCGGCAGCTTTCGATAATGGTTCCATGCTAGCTCTTTCTCATATATTTTATGTTTTTACTTAAAATCGCCGCACGCCGACGCGTCCTTGTCCCTGGCCGCGCCGCCGACGATCTGAATGTTGGCGAAGCTGGCCGCGAACGGTCCATCGGCCGATATGGCGAACGGCGTGGACAACGCGTCGGGTTTCAGTCCTTTGGCGCTGAAGCACGACAGCGGTATCTTCACCGTCTGTTTGCCCTTGCCGGCCATGCGCTGGAACACGGCGCTGGCGTCGAGTTCCACGTTTTCCATCCAGATGCCGGCCTTCCCTTGTGGGGCGCCGGTGACGATGGTATCGAATTGCAGCGCGCCGTCGGTGCCGGCGATCGCGGGAATCGGCATGGCCTTGCCGGATTGCGCCGACAGTTTAGCAGGACCGGACCAAGTTAGCCTTTTTGCATCCTGTTGGGTGTTCACCTGCGCCGTCTCGACCTTCACCGTGGGCAGATTGAACACCGCGTTCAGGTCCGCGCCGAGCGCGGTCTTCTTGCCGCCGCTTTCCACGTAGAGTGCATAGGTGGCGCGGTCCGCAGGGCTATACACCGGCATGGCCATGCTCTTGCCGCAGCCGCCCGGCGAGTAGCTTGCGTCCAGCATCGGCACAGTCGCCTGGCCGGCCGGGGAGGAATAGGTCAGACCATAGCCGAACTTGAACAACGGATCGTAGCCGGCATCGCCGACATTGAGCGGCGACTGGCAAGCCGACTTGGGCCACGAGAACGACAGCTTGCCACGGAAGTCCACATTGACCTTGCCGTCCGCCTTGCGGAACAGGACATCGGACACGCCCTTGCCCTCGGTGCCCGGCAGCCAGGCGGAGACGAAGCTGTCCGACAGATTCAGGATGTCGTTGGCGTACAGCGGCCGGCCGGCCACCAGCACCGTCACCACCGGCTTGCCTTTGCCGGCCACCGCCTTCAGCACCGCCAGGTCCTCCGGATGGCGACCGGACAGGCGCAACGTGTCCGATGGACCGATGTCGCCATCGCCCTCTGCGTAAGGGGTTTCGCCGATGACGGCGATGACCGCGTCGAACTTGCCGACATCGACACCGGTGGCGTTTTCGCTGAAGGTGACATTGTCCTTGCCGGCGGCGTCGCGAATACCGGCCAGGATGGTGTCGCCGATCGGATAGTCGCTATTCTTGTTGTCGGTGCCCTGCCAGGTCAGCGACCAGCCGCCCGACTGGTTGGCCATGCTGTCGGCGCTCTTGCCCACCACGAGGATCTTTTTGCCGCGCGCCAGCGGCAGCACGCCGCCATTATTCTTCAACAGCACCAGCGATTCGCGCACCGCCTGGCGCGCCAGCGCGCGGTCCTGCAACGCTTCCTGTTTGCCCGCGTAGCGGTTCTGCGAGGGCTTTTTGCCGTCGAACAGGCCGGCGCGCAGCTTCACGCGCAGGATGCGGGTGACCGCGTCGTCGATACGCGCCATCGGGATCTCGCCCTTCTCCACCTGGGCGATGGTGTTGGCGATGAAGGTTTTCCAGCGTTCCGGCACCATCATCATGTCGACACCGGCATTGATCGATTGCGCGCAGCTATCCTCGGCGCAGCCGGGCACCTCGGCGATGCCGTTCCAGTCGCTGACGATCAGGCCATCGAAGCCCATTTTGGTTTTCAGCGCGTCGGTCAGAAGCGCTTTACTGCCGTGCATCTTGCCCTGATCGATTCCGCCTTCGAGGTCGTTCCAGCTGTTGAAGGAGGCCATGACCGTTTGCACGCCCGCCTCCAGCGCCGGGTAGTAGCCCAGCGCGTGGATGTTGAGCATGTCGGCCTTGGTGGCCTGGTTGACGCCGCGATCCTTGCCCTCGGCCGTGCCGCCGTCGCCGACGAAGTGCTTGGCGGTGGCGACCACGGTGCCGTCGCCTTTCAAGTCGCCCTGCAGGCCCTTGACGTAGGCGCCGGCGTAATCCTTGACGATGGCGGGATCCTCAGAAAAGCTCTCGTAGGTGCGCCCCCAGCGATCGTCGCGCACCACCGCCAGCGTCGGCGCGAACACCCAGTCGATACCGGTGGCGCGCACCGCCCTGGCGACCGAGTGCGCCATCTGCTCGATCAGCTGTTTGTCGCGCGCGGCGCCGAGACCGATATTGTGCGGGAACAGCGTGGCGCCGTACATATTGCTGTTGCCGTGCATGGCGTCGATGCCCCAGATGACCGGTACCTTCACCTTCATGTCTGTGCCCATCGAGGCGTCGTAGTAGGCGTCCGCCAGCTTGACCCAGTCGGCCGCGGTGGCGTACTTGTTCCCCTGCGGCCAGCTGCCGCCGCCATTGAGGACGGAACCGATGTAGAACTCGCGCACCTGCTCGGGCGTGATGAACTTGATTTCGGGCTGCGTCATCTGGCCGACTTTTTGCGCCAGGGTCATGCCGGCGACGATGCCGGCGATGCGCGCTTCCATCGCTTTGTCCTGCTTGACGGCGCTGGTGATGCGAGGCCAGTCGGTGAGCGGGGTCGAAGCGGAAGCGGCGGCGATGGCGTGGGCGCCCAGCGCCAGCATGGAGGCCAGGACGGCGCGGCGCAGGATGTGGTTATGGCGTGTTTTCATTCGGGGCAAGTCTCCGTGATTGATTTATTGTTCGTTCTGGCCGCGCACGAAGGCGCTGTACCAATGGCCGCTTTGCTTGACGGTGCGGCGCTGCGTCGGGTAGTCGATATAGGTCAGGCCGAAGCGGCGCAGATAACCCTCCGACCACTCGAAGTTATCCAGCAAGCTCCAGGCGAAATAGCCTTTGATATGGGCACCGGCGCCGATCGCGTCGCGCACCGCCGCCAGATGGCGGATCAGGTAATCGCGCCGGGCGGTATCGTTGACGGCGCCATCGGCGTCCACATGATCGTCGTAGCTGGAGCCGTTTTCGGTTACGTACAAATCACCGGTCGGGTACTCGCGCGCCACGCGCGCCATCAAATCGACCAGCCCTTGGGGCGACACCTCCCAACCGAAGTCGGTGCGCTGGCGGTCCCGCGGATGGACGATTGCGGTGCGCAGCGGGTACTGGTCGGGCGCGTCGGCGACCACTTCCGGGAAATAGTAATTCACGCCGAGGAAATCGCATGGGACGGCGATGGCCTCCATATCGCCGCGCAGCACGACCGGCGCGTCCTCGCCCACCAGCGCCAACGCCAGCTCGGGGTAACCCCGGCCATACAACGGATCGAGGAACCAGCGGTTGCGCAGCACGTCGTGGCGCACCACCGCCTCCCGGTCGGCAACGCTGTCGGAGGCAGGCTTGATCGGATGCAGGCTCAATGCGATACCCACCCTGGCATCCCGCACATTGGCGCGGATGATCGGGACGGCCAGACCGTGCGACACCAGTACGTTGTGGCAGACCTGTAGCGCCAGCGGCAAGCTTTTGTTACCAGGGGCGTGCATGCCATCCCAGTTGCCATGCATGGCAGTGCACCACGGCTCGTTGTGGGTGATCCAATGCTTGACGCGGTCGCCCAGGTGCCTGGTCATCACATCGACATATCGCAGATAGGCGTCGATGGTGGCGCGTTGCGCCCAGCCTCCCTGATCCTGCAGATACTGCGGCAGGTCCCAGTGGTACAGCGTGCACCACGGCTGCAGGCCGCGCGCCAGCATGCCGTCGACAAGGCGCGAATAAAACGCCAGCCCTTCGGCATTCGGCTGGTCGTCCACGCCGTTGAAGATGCGCGTCCACGCGATCGAAAAACGGTACGAGTTCAGCCCCATCGACCGCGCCAGGTCCAGGTCCTCCTCCCAGCGGTGATAGTGATCGCAGGCGACCGCGCCGGTACTGCCGTCGCGCACCTTGCCCGGCGTCGCGCTGAAGGTGTCCCAGATCGACGGCACGCGGCCGCCGGCATCGGCCGCGCCTTCGATCTGGTAGGCGGACGTCGACACGCCCCACAGGAAATCGCCCTCGAAATCGGAGCGGCTTATCGCCTTGGTCAAGTCGGTGGAAGTCATGGTGATCGCGCGTCTCCGAAAATGGAATCGTTTCCAATATACTACAAAAAAAGAGCGCGCGGCCAGCGCGCACTCCGTTATTTCGTGCTTTTGCGTGCAGGGGCCTTTGCCAGCGAGGCGCGCTCCGTCACGTGCAGCTTGTATTTGCGCTTGACCGGCCGGTCCGTTTCGTAGCACCGGTTCAGCAGGTAGTTCAAGCCATTCAAGGTCATCTCGCTCCACGGTATATGGACGCTGGTCAGGCGCGGGGCAGTGAACGCCGCGCTGTGCGTGTCGTCGTAACCCAGCACCGACACCTGCTCCGGCACGGCGATACCCGCCTGCTGGAAGAACGACAAAGCGCCGACCGCCATTTCATCGTTCGCGCAGAAGACGGCAGTGAACTCCCGACCCGACGCCAGCAGCCGCTCGGCGCATGCCCATCCTCCTTCAGGCGTGAAGTTACCGTCGTCTACCCATAGTTTGCCGCTGTCGATGCCCGCCTCGTCCAGCTCCGCCATGAAACCGGCCAGGCGCTCCTGGTTATCCGGCGCGCTGGCGCGTCCGGCGATGACGGCGATCTTGCGGTGCTTCTTGTCCAGCAGCGTGCGCGCCGCCAGCCGTCCGCCGGCCTTGTGGTCGACCGTGAAGCACTGCTCGGCGATACCGGCGTAGCGGTGATTGATCACCGCCACCCGCGACTGGAACGGTCCGAGCGCCGCGAAGTCCTCGTCCTCCAGCGAATTGCTCATGACGAGCAAACCGTCGCTTCCGCGCTCGATCAGGAAATTCACGCCGTCGATCGCCTGCTGCCGCTCGTTGCCGTCGCCGACGCCGAAGGCGACCACCATGTTCAACCCGGACGCCCGCAGCGCCGTGTAAATCGACTGCAGGATCGGCGTGTAAAACGTCCCGCTCAAATACGGGATGTAGACGCCGATCATCTGCGAGCTGCCCGACAGCAGCGAACGCGCCGCGTGCGAGGGCCTGAAATCCAGCTCCACGATGGCCTTTTGCACCTTCTCGAGCGTCGCCTTGGACACCGATCCCCTGCCGCTGACCACACGCGAGGCGGTGCCCAGCCCCACGCCCGCCAGCCGGGCGACGTCTTTGATTGTTGCCACGAGTTCCCTCATCCGTAGAGTCTATGCGGCGGTCAGCATACCGCATCGCCCGGGACGGTGACAAGCCAGCCTCGAATCAAACCCTTTCTAGTCCGCCAGCGCCGCCGCGATGCTCTTCTGCGCCTTCTCGACCGGCATGCGAGTGTTCCAGTAAGTCGTCAGCACATCCTGCAGCGCACCGTTCTGGTCGGGCGTCAGGTGCACTTCGATCATGCCCACCTGGCGCGATTTGTCCTTCATGATGGCCATGCCGGCCTGCGCGCACAGATCCATCGACGAGGTGTCGGCGTTGCTGAGGATGGGCAGCGAACCTTTAAGCTTGTTGAATTCCAGTTGCACGGCCGGCGCCAACACCGTCGTCGCCAGCAGTTTTTGCGCCTTGACGGTCTCCGGATTCTTCGTTTTCGGGAACACGAAGGCGTCACCCTGGATCAGGTACGGCACGTTCGGACCGAGACCGGCGATGCAGCCGAAGTCCTTGCCGGCGGTTTGTTTGGCGGCGGCGAATTCGCCCTTGGCCCAGTCGCCCATGATCTGCACCCCGGCCTTGCCGCTGACCACCATGGCGGTGGCGTCGTTCCAGTTACGGTTGGGCGAGCCGGGATCGACGTAGGTCTGCAGCCGCTTGAAAGCCAGCAGCACTTTTTTAAACGCCTCGGAATTGATCGCCTGCGGCGAGCGGTCGCGCAGCACGGACAGGTAGAGCGCCTTGCCGCCCACGTTGGCCAGCATGGCCTGGAACAGGATGTTCTCCTGCCACGGCTGGCCGCCGTGCGCCAGGCCGACCACGCCGGCCGCCTTGAGCTTATCCAGTGCGGCAAACAGTTCGTCCGGCGTGGCCGGCTCCTTGACGATGCCGGCTTTTTTGAACGCGGCCTTCGAGTACCAGATCCAGGTGGACATGTGGATGTCGACCGGCGCCGCGTAGAAGTGTCCGTTGACCTTGATGACATCGAGGATAGGCGCCGGCATCAGCTGGTCCCATTTATCGCGCAGCGCGATATCGTCGACGTTGTTGAGCGAACCCTGGTCGATCAGGTCGCGGAATTGTTTGGTGGTGTTGAACTGCGCGGCCGTCGGCGGATTGCCGCCGACGATGCGGTTGATCGCCACCGACTTGGCCTGGTCCGCGCCGGCGACCGCCGTATCGGCCCAAACGCCGCCGGCGGCGCGGTAGGCGTCGGCGAATTTGCGCACGGCGGCAGACTCGCTGCTCGAGGTCCACCAATGCATCACTTCCGCCTTCGGCCCGGCCGGCGCCGCGAAGGACGCCGTCGGCGCCATCAAACCAACCGCCATCAAAGCCACAGCTCCGGTGGCGCACGCCCGTTCCAATGTCCTGCCATGCTTGAACATCCAGTCTCCTTGAACGCCGAAGTGGCCCGGCACGCCGCACACGATTGGAAACGTTACCAATTCACAAACACGAATATATCACCCTCTTATTTTGGGTGTCAACGCTTGTTAAGCGTCGCTTCGCCGCAGGGACGCGTCGCCGTTCAGGGCGAACGGCATTGATCTGGCCCACCGGTTCGACGACAGCGAGAACGTCAGCGCGCGCACCTGGTGATACCAGCCGGCCGGCACGTACAGCATGTCGCCCGGATTGACGACGCACTCGATCATGGTCGCCTGGCGCGCCAGCGGGAAGCGGTCGAAATCGGGCGCCTCGGGATCGAACGGGGAGCCGAACAGGATGGCGTTGGCCTCATTCGGGTACAGGAACTCGTCATGATGCGGCGGCGACAGGAAAATCCGCTTGGTGCCCCATATCTGCGCGAAGATGTTGTCGTCGTAGTCGCAATGCAGCGGCGTCACCGTGCGGGCCGGGCCGATCCAGAAACGGGGCGGTCCCATTTTGTCGAAATAGGTCGGCCAATGGCACATGCTGTTCAATTCGCGCAGCTCGAGATTGCCCAGGTATGGTGGCAGATCGTGCGTGTCCTCGTCGACCAGGTCGAGATACTGGCCCATCGACATATCCTGCATCGCGCGGTCCGCCGCGAACGCGGTGTTGATGTAGTCCCCTACCCGGGCGCGCACCTGCACCTCGCTGTAGCGGTCGCGCAGCGTTTGCGGCGACAGCGCGCACAGAGGCCAGCGGTTGACGATACCCGTGATCAGGAATGGCAGGCCTAGCGCGGCGCGCGCGCGAAACGCCGCCGCATCGAGCGCGCGCAGGCGCGGCACTTCGGCGATCGCCGGCAGTGCGCGTGCGGCGCTGCGTATCGCGTCACGCATCTCCTGGATCGACGTGACGCCGCGCACCTCCGCATCCCTTTGCTCGCGCGCCTGTCTTTTGGCGGCGGCTTCCTCCGGCGTAGCGGGCCGCGACGCCTGCAACGGCGGCGGCGAACGCGGGCTGATCCGCGCCGGCGGCGTTACCTCGGCGCCGGTCAACGGATTCTTCTCTTTTGACATATCCCCTACCTTGAATTCCGATGTCTTACATGCCGCGCAGCATAACGCATGCGGGTGACTGTTCGCTAGTGCCGGCAGCCGGACATCACGAAATCCCATGTGGCATGAAAGCTCGTTCTGAGCACACAACGTCTGATGTAACTCAATGATAGACGCCGGCAAAAAACAGCTTGCCACCGTAATCAATTATGATTACATTATGTTCACCGCCAAGTAATGGGGACCCTGTGAAACAGAGTGAATTCGTCAGGTGGCTTAAGCAGAACGGAGCGACTTTCGAAGAGGGTAGGAACCACACCAAAGTTAAACTGAACGGCAAGACCAGCTTCCTGCCCAGGCACCCGGCAAAAGAACTAACTACCGGACTTGTCCAAAACGTAAAAAAACAGCTCAACCTGAAGTGAGGCGGGTTGGTAAAGCGCTTGGAGCGCTGATCACAACTGCGGCATCCATAGCCTACTGGAGTTTTCCATGAAATACCCTGCTACCTTTACACCGGAAGCGGCTGGCATCACTGTCACTTTCCGCGACATTCCGGAAGCGATCACACAAGGAGACGACGAGGCCGACGCGCTTTTCATGGCGAAGGACGTCTTGCTCGCCGCAATGGAGGTCTACTTCGATGAAAAGCGCACAGTCCCATCCCCATCGGCGCCACAACGAGGTGATCGTCTGATCCCGGTGCCCGCGAGCGTGGTCGCCAAGATTCTCTTGCTCAATCAGATGCTCGAACAGGACATCATCCCGTCTGAGCTGGCGAGACGCATGGCCACTACACGGCAAGAAGTCAACCGACTGATCGATCTAAAGCACACCACGCGCATTGACCGCATCGAGGAAGCAATGGCCGCGTTGGGCCGCAAGCTGGAGCTATCGGTAGCTTGACGTGGTGCAACTTCTTCTGGACTCCGTGCAAAGCGTGTCAAGAGAGGGGCGCCGGACCGTTCTAACGCACGGCAAAAAGGCGGCGCCGCCGATGACATCACAGACGAAATGGCAAGCCTGCTACGCGTACCGGATTGTGGAGGCTAGCCCGCAGCCAGCTTCTCGCGGACAGCTTTAGCACTCGGCCCAACTTCCTTGACCAATTGGTGCAACCGGTCCTTGGTAACGCCGAGTTCCTTGGTCCAGTAAGTGACTTCGTGGGTCTCGTTGACATTGATGCGGGCGCGGTCTTGCGCGCCGGCGTTGGCCAGATCATCGCTCATAATTTCCTCCTTAAATAATAGTGCATGAAGGATTGCACAGTGACCGGATTCATTCCGTTATCTGGCGCACACGCGTGCAACCGGAGCCGGCCGGCAACCCTTTGCAAGTTTGTGTCGTTGGCGTGATTTCCCTCAACAGCTCAGGGCAGATAATCATTGTAATTTTAATATTCAATGTATATTCGATGGGCGCTTTCCTTTCAGTCAAGCTTGGACACCGGAGCGCCCTCGTCGCACATCGTTCAACCTTATCTAGGGGACCGTCATGAAACGCCTATTTGCACTACTCGCTTTTTTCACCTGGTTCAGCGCCTCGGCGGCAGACCTCACCGGTACCGTCAGCTTTGAAAACGGGCTCTACACTTACAGCTACGAACTTTCGGCATCGGAATACCCGGTGACGGAGGTGTTGGTGCTGGTGAAAAGTAACGGAGCCAACTTCGACTTGCACCCAATTTCCTTCACCAGTCCTGCCAATTGGGTTTTCAATACCTACGTCGGCGTCAACCCAAACTACGAAAACCTTACGCCTGCCGCCACCTACTTTGGCTGGGGACTCAACGGCGTTGGCGAAACGAATGCACTTTCCGGCTTTTCTTTCACTACCGATGCGGCGCCCGCCGCCAACCCGCTACCCATCACGTACATGCTGTTCGCGCCTGCTTACCAAGGCGGCCGGCCACCGATCGAGAGCTTTTATTTAGGGTCGGTAGTGGCGCCGGATTTTTTAGCTGTACAGCCGCCGCCAGTGCCCGAGCCAGAGATGTACGCGATGCTTCTGGCCGGGTTGTGCTTACTCGGCTATGCGGCGAAGCGTAATAAAGAGGCGCCGTAAGAGATGTTCCCTCCGGCCGCGCAACTTGAAAATGCTGCCAACGCGGTGCAATGCCCCGGCGGCAAGATCCACAGGGTATCGAGACCGGAGATACCGGAGCACGGGCTGATGTTTACTCAACGTTGGCATGATTACCTCCCATGTCGCTAAATTGCCAAAAGCAACCTGCGGTTACTAGCGAAAACAGCGATATGGTTTTGACACTTGTAATTTCCGCTGTACAATTTGAGAAGAATTTAAACAACAATCTGAGACAATGTCCATCCCCTCCACCGAAGCAATAGCGAGCCACCGTGCCGCAAGCAAACGCAAATTCCAGATCGCAATCGTGGTCATGTGCCTCATCCTGATGACGATGATCGTAGCGTATTCGGAACGTGATATCTTGCTGCCCGTCCGCATTGGGAAAGTCATGTAGCAAGCGGTCCGCAGCTATGGCGATAATGAAATTAACTTAAATTTATTTCATTAAATTAAACCATAAATGATAAAATTGCCTTCTTTACATTATCAGGATGGAATCTATGTTCAATTCATTAAAAAAGATGGCGGTGATTACGGTGCTCGGTTTCGTGGCGGGTACGGCCCAAGCGGCGCTGGTAACCTACAGTTCGACGGGCATCCTGTACGACGGATACGATGGTCTCAACATTTTCGGCGTGGGTGAAAACCTCAAAGGCCAGACCTTTACGCAGACGATGACCCTAGACCTGGATGGCTTCCAGGATATCGTACAGGAGGAAGGGCTGGATTGGCGTCACGACACCTCCCACAACTTTATCGGCTCGGTTACCGTCGGTAACGTGACGTACAGCTGGAAAGGCATCAGCGCAACGGCTGATGTAACGATAAGAAACAGCCTGACTTTGGGCAAGCCTAATGGCTACGATTGGCTCAGCATGGACACGTGGGGCAAGAACCAACTCAATCCCGGCGATAACATCGATGCGAGTACCAGCATTTCCTCGTATTCGAAGCAGTTCATGCCAGACAGCGACTTCTTGAACCCGCGTGCGTTCGGCGGCGAATTGTCCAATCTGTTTACGGAGTCTCACTTCGCGGTGAATCGGCAAGGGAACCTCGGTGGTCAAACCCACTTTCTCGGGCGGGTGACGTCGGCCTCCTGGACGGTCGATCAAAGCGTGTCCCCCGTGCCGGAACCAGGCACTTACGGCATGTTCATGATCGGCATGGGCTTTGTCGGACTAGTGTTGCGCAGGCGCGCTATGGCTAACGTATAAAGCGTTACTGCCTTGTCGGCTTCGGCCAGATTCCGCTTCAATCCGCGCGCCGGCCCTTCCTTCAGGTCTTGCAGATGGCGCGCACAGATATCGTGAGGGCCTGCGATCCGTTTGCCGACAACAACGCACTTCGCATATCACGAAGCGCAGGATATCGCCCTTCTCCATCTTAGCGTCAAGCCCTGTTTTTATCGGTCGGGCCGAGTGGATTCGCCCCCAGACCCCGTGCACCCCATGCATCTACGCTGCCAAGTTAAGCCAAGCCAGACGAATCCGGAAGACAATTATTTGTATGCACGAATAGATTGACACCCAATTTATTCGTGCATACAATAAACCATGAACTACACGCATGATCCAAAAAAGCTGGCACAGAACGTGGCCAAGCACGGCGTGTGGTTCGATATCGCGGAAGACTTTGACTGGGAGCACGCTATCGTTCGCATCGATAGCCGCTACGACTACTTGGAACCTCGGCTCGTCTCAACAGGTCCGATCGGAAATCGCTTATACGTGATGGTCTTCTCTCTCCGGGAAACAGCTGTGCGCATCATCAGCCTTCGAAAGGCTAACCGTAGGGAGGTTAAGGAATATGAAAACCAAGCCTAAAATCATTCTGCCAACCAAGGCAGAGGATGCTCGGATCAACGCCGGCATCGCTGGCGATCCAGACAATCCGGAATGGTCCGCTGGCGATTTTCGGCAATCGAAGTCGGCGAAGGAGTTCTTCGACGACGGGACTTATGAAAACCTCGTTACCTTGAAGCGTAGGCCGGGTGAGCGCGGGCCGCAAAAAGCCGCAGTAAAAGAACGCATCACCATTCGCCTGTCACCGGAAATCGTCAGCCGCTTCCGCGCAACAGGCCCAGGCTGGCAGACGAGAATCGACGACGCGCTGGCGGACTGGCTCAGGACTCACTCGACTGAGGAATTGAAAGTCTGAGCAAGTAAAAAGGGAAACAGCCCGCGCATCTAACAATAGGCCCGTCTGGCGCTTAAGGTCACCACCACTGATGTACCGGCGCCGGGGGCGCTGTGGATGGCCAACTCTGCGCCGATCCGCGCGGCTCGTTCACGCATGCCAGGTAGTCCCCAATGGCGCTCGCGCTGCCCGGCCTTGCGCACCGCCTCATCAATTCCGACGCCGTGATCGCTCACCGCGAGCGCAAGTTCGCCGGCGCCGTAGCTCAATTGCGCCACCACGTCGCTGCTGCCCGAGTGTTGAAGGGCGTTGGCGATCGCCTCCCTGGCGATGGCGACCAGTTCGTGCTCAACATCGCCCCGTAGTGGGCGCCGTGCGCCCCGCTCGTGCAGCGTGAACGCGACGCCGTGCTGGGCGCAGGGCCCCGCCCCGGCCGCTTCCAGCGCCTGCACCACGTTGACCCGGCATGCATGGTCGGAGCGCAAGTCCATCAACTGCTCACGGCCCTCCTCGATCACCGCATCGGCGGCGTCGAGCGCGTCGTCGATACGTTGCTGCACCTTGTCCTCCTTCGGCAGGACCGACTTGATGCTGTGGAAATGCAGGATCAAAGCCTGCACGCTCTGCAGGAACGTGTCATGCAGCGTGCGCGCAATGCGCTCCCGCTCGTCCAAGCGTGCACGCATGCGTTCCACTACGCGCGCTGTCATCAGGGTCAGGCGCCACAGGTAAAGCAGATACAGCGTGCCGGCCAGCAGCGCTGCGCAGACCAGCTTGAACCAGGTGGCCTGATAGAACGCCGGCGCAATGCCGAAGCTCAGGCTTGCCGGGGCAACGCTCCACAAGCCGTCCTCGTTGGCGGCCATCACTTCGAAGCGATAGTCGCCGGGACCGAGATTAGTATAGAAGGCTTGGCGCAAGGCGCCGGCGTCGCGCCATTCATGGTCGTGTCCGATCAGCCGGGTGCGGAATCGCGCGCGCTCAGGGATGGACAACACGGCGGCTGTGAAATCGATGCGCAGGTTGTGGGTATGCTTGGGCAGGCCGATGCCGTTGACGGCAGCGTGCCGCCTGCTGTCGGTATTGAGCCAGGTGATCAGCGGTGTCGGCGCCACCGCGTTGCGGGCTATACGGCGTGGATCGATCGCGCCGACGCTGCTGGAGGTGGCGTACCACAGGCGGCCGTCGCCAGCCTCGGCGAGCGTGTTGAGCGGACGCACCTGCTGGGTTTCTCCCCTGTAGCCATCGAGGTAGTCAAAGCGCTCGACGGTGACCTGGTTCCGGCCGCCCTTCAAGACGCCAGCCAGATCGGCGGCACCGATACGGATCAAGCCACCCAAAGCCTGAAGCCACAGCTCGCCCTGCGCGGTCTGGACAATGCCCGCGATGCCTGCGATAGGTCTGCCGACGCTGTCGTTGAGGGCAACGAAGCGGCCTTCATGGAAGTGCGCCAGCCCTTGATCCCCGCCAACCCAGAGGGTGCCGCGCTGACTAAAAATGGACAGCACGTTGCCCACCCTCAGTCCTTCGGCCGGACCGAATTGCTGAACTTTATCGTGATGCAGCATCGCCATGGCATTGCCGGTGTAGCCGAACCAGACTCGTCCTTGACCGTCCGCATGCAGGGATACAGCACTGCGCCCGGCCAAGGCGGCATGGCCGCCGCCAGCGTGCCAGACGCCATCCTTGAAGGTATGCACGCCGCGCCTCGCCGCGGACACCCATAGCCGTCCGTCGTCCGCCATCGCCAGCGCCTGCAAAGGGCGCCGTTGCAACGCCGAAGTCAGCGGCCAGCGCTTGGCCTCGCCCTGGCGCCAGCTCCACACCCAATGCGGATCGCCGAACCAGAGTGTGCCGTCCGCGGCAAGCGTGCCGGCGGTGGCGGAGTACATGTCGCTGGCAATGCGGCGCCCGTCCGCGGCCACGGCGAAGGTCGGCGGGAAAACCGGATAGCGCGACGAGTGGGCACTAATCCACACTTCCCCGTCGGCCCCGGTCGTGATGCTGAAATCGGTGCTAAAGGCCGGCATGTCTTGCTCCGTTAGCCGAGTTTCCCTTATCCGGTCCAGTCCATTCTCACTAATGAACCAGAGGTTGCCTTCACGGTCATCAAACGGCGCCCTGAACACACGCATCGAGCTGAAATCGTGCGGGGCCACGAACTGCTTTTTCAACTGCATGTCGGGCGTGTACAAGCGCATCCCGTCGCCGGAGCCGATCCACCACGCATTGCGGCGGTCACGGTGGACGCTATACGGCGGCACGTCGAGTTGCGGCAGGCGTAGTGGCGTCAGTGTTTCCGCCACCGGTTCGAACAGCTGTGTGGTCTCGCCGAATTTAAAAACGATCACTTCGCCGTTGTCGGTCACCTGACTGCGCTGCATGCTTCCGAAAGCACCCACTTTCCGGAATCGGTGCGTACCGGGAACGTTACGATACAGGCCGCTGAAGTGGGTCACCAGTAAACTGCCATCGTGCAGCACGTTTAACGATGGCATATCATCCGGGGGCAAGCCGTCGGCCGGTGTCACATGACGCCATTGCGCACCGTCCAGCCAATAAATGCCGGCGGCGCTGGAAAACCAATGCATGCCGTCGGAGGTTTTGCCGAATTGCGTTATGGCGCTTGGTGGAACGCCTTCCGCCTCGCCGTAGTGGCGCACCGCGCCTTGCTTGAAGATGGTGATGCCACCGTGCTCGTAGCCTACCCACAACGCATCGTCGATCAGAGACAGCGCGTGGACATTGGGCGAAGTAAGCTTATTGCCGGCGATCTCGTCGATGCGTTCGAAGCGCACGCCGTCGAAGCGGAACAGGCCGTCCGTGGCGCCGATCCACAGCATGCCGGTACGGTCCTGCACAATGGCGCTGGCGTCGGATGGCGCGCCGTCGCGCTTGGTCCAGGCCGTGTGCGACAGGCTGGACTGCCAGAACGGCAAAGCCTCTGCAGCATTGGCCGATGCGCCACCCAAGCTCAAAGCGGCGGCAGCCAGCGTGCAGCCAGCCCTGATCGCCAGCTTTACACCCAGGCGCAGCGGCGACAGTACAGTCATCGACCTGTTTCGAAAGAAATGCATGCTATGCGACGAAAGTATCTAAAAGATAATAGTTTACAGCAAGCCAGCATTAGCCGTCTTCGAGGCGGCGACGGTTTATCACGTACGACGCTTTAAAGCACGAAACTCCAAAACGAAAAAGGCCAATCCGAAGATTGGCCTAAGTCTTTGATTCTATTGGTCGGGGCGAGAGGATTCGAACCTCCGACCCCGTGCACCCCATGCACGTACGCTACCAGGCTGCGCTACGCCCCGACGAATTCGCAATTATAGCAGCCACTTTAAGTATTTGTCATGTTTGCTTTGAGCCACAGCTGAACAACGACGCCCGCCAGCTATTGAAACCGGCGCCGACCTGCCCGCACTGCGGCGCGCTGGCTGCCATCGACGCCCTGCTCTAAACAATTCAAACCAATTTGACGGCGATGCCGGACAGGCCATCGACCTTGCCGGTCAAAGTCTGGCCGCGCACGACGGCGCCCACGCCCTCCGGCGTACCGCTGAAAATCAGGTCGCCCGGCGCCAGCGCGAACAAGGTCGATAAATTGGCGATGGTTTCGCTGATCGACCAGATCAAATGGTCGATGGTGGCCGACTGTTTGGTCACGCCGTCGACGTCCAGCTGTATGGCGGCGTGGCCGATGTCGCCCGCTTCGGCGGCGCGATGGATCACGCCGATCGGCGCCGAGTAGTCGAAGGCTTTGCCGATTTCCCAAGGCCGGCCGGCGTCGCGCATCTTGAACTGCAAATCGCGGCGCGTCATGTCCAGGCCAACCGCGTAGCCGAAGATGTGCTGCGCCGCGTCTTCCACGGCGATGTCGCTGCCGCCCTTGCCGATGGCGACCACCAGTTCGCACTCGTAGTGCAGGTTGCTGGTCACTTGCGGATACGGCAGCTCGACCACCTGCCCCGGCGCGACCGGCACCAGCGCTTGGGCGTCATTGGGTTTGCAGAAAAAGAATGGCGGTTCGCGATCCGGATCGTAGCCCATCTCGCGCGCGTGGGCGGCGTAGTTGCGTCCGACGCAGTAGACGCGGCGAACGGGAAAGAGATCGGTGGTACCGGCGACCGGCAGGCCGACGATGTCGTGGGCGGGAATAACGTAGGAAGTCATGATGCTCCGATGGCTGGAATGGGAGATCAGCCATGGTACAACAACAAAAACCGGCCTGCTCGGCCGGAAACACTACGAGACAAATTCGTTGGATCGGATCAGGTCATCAACAGCGCCGACATCGCGACGCGGAAGGCTTCCGCCAGACCGTCGCGGTTCATGTTCGGCCGGTTCAGCGCGCGGATGGGCAAGCCCTGGAAGTACGAGATGATGGTGTCGACGCGGCCGTCGACCAGATGGTCGTCCACCGGCAGGTTGCGGCGCTCACGCCCCGCCTTGACCAGCAGGCGCAATTGCCTGCGCGAGTTCTCCTCGTGCACCTGCAGTTTGGCGGCGATAGCCGGATTGCGCGACGCCTCCGCGTACATCTCCAGCGGCACGTGCCACGGCTGCGGATCGAGCGTCTCGTCGATATGACGGCGCGCGTCGTCGATCATGGCCTGCAGGGGATCGTCGCGCGTCTGCAGGTCGACCAGCAGCCCGGTAACGTATTCACTCTCGCGCTCGACGATCGCCATGATGATGGCGTCCTTGCTGTCGAAATAATTGTAGATATGGCCGGCGCTCATGCCGGCCTGCTTCGAAATCTCGGACATGCTGGCGCCGTGAAAGCCACTGCGCGCGAAGCACACGGCCGCCGCCTCCAGCACCTGGTTGCGGCGGTTCTGCGCACGTTCCGGGTCGGTGCGTCGTTTTGCGGGGGTAGTCATGTCGTGTCCTTGGGTCTCTCTCTATGCCTGGGGGCGGAACTGTGGCGATGCCGACGGGGTTTGTCAATCCACCCTTGGGTCGAAACGGCGAGGGCGCAACAGCCATCGAAATGGCCGCCACACCCACCGCCCGCCTGCGGAAGTCTAGCCGCGCGGAGGATTGCCTTGTTGCGCAACCTCGGGTTGCCAGCCGCCGCCAAGCACTTTATACAAGGTGACGGCGTTGCTGGTCTGGTTCAGGCGCGTGCTGATCAAACCCTGTTGGGCCGAATACAGCGCGCGCTGCGACACCAGCGCGTTCAGATATGTGTCGGCGCCCTTGCGGTAACGGGCGTCGTTGATCTTGAAGCTCTTCTCGGCCGCGTCCACCAGCGCCTGCTGCGACGCCAAACGCTCGTCGATGGTGCCGCGCGTGGCCAGCGCGTCGGCCACCTCGCGGAAGGCCACCTGGATCGCCTTCTCGTACTGCGCCACATAGATGTCGCGGTCCGTCTTGGCGATACTCAGATTGGCGCGATTGACGCCGCCATCGAAGATCGGCAGGTTGATTTGCGGCGCGAAGCTCCACGTGCCCGAACCGGATTTGAACAATCCGGACAGGTTGCGGCTCGCGCTGCCGCCCGACGCCGTCAGCGAAATGCTGGGGAAGAAGGCGGCGCGCGCCACGCCGATGTTGGCGTTGGCGGCGCGCAGCGTGCGCTCGGCCTGCTGCACGTCGGGACGGTTGCGCAGCAGGTCGGACGGCAGTCCGGATGGAATCGCGGCCAGTTGCGTGACCGGATTGAGTTCGTCGGCCGGCAGCAGGTCGGCCGGCACGGCGCCGCCCACCAGCAGGTTCAGCGCGTTCTGGTCCAGCGCCACCTGCGCGGTGTAGGTCGCGACGTCGTTACGGGCCGATTGCACACTGGTCTCGGCGTCGTACATGTCGACGCCGGAGGTAACGCCGTTCTCGAAGCGCTTGCGGCTCAAATCATAGGTGATCTGCTGGCTGCTCAAGGTTTCCGCCGCCAGCGTCAAACGCTGCTGGTCGGCCGTCAAGGTCAGATAGGCGTTGGCCACTTCGGCCACCAGGCTGATTTGCTGCGTGCGGCGCGCTTCCTCTGTGCCGAGGTAGGTCTGCAAGCCCGCTTCGGAGGCGTTGCGCACCTTGCCGAAGAAGTCCAGCTCATACGACGGCATCGACAGCCCGCCGCTGTACTGGCGCACGATGGCCGCTTCGCCGGTGCCGGTCATATTGGCCGGCGTGCGGGTGGCGCTCTGGCTGACGCCCGCGTTCACCTTCGGCAGCAGCGCGGCCGTCTGGATGTTGTACTCGGCGCGGGCGCGTTCGATGTTGAGCGCCGAAACGCGCAGATCGCGGTTGTTGGCCAGCGCCAGCTCGATCACTTTGCGCAGGCGTTCGTCCGAGAAGTACTCGCGCCACTGGATTTCCGACACCGGCTTGGCGTCGGCGGCGGCCGGCGGCACGCCTTTATACGCTTCACCGGCGGGCCAGGCCTGCCCCACCGGGGCGGCCGGACGCTCGTACACGGGCGCCAGGCTGCAACCGGCCAGCAGCGCCAGCGAGGCCATGGTGATTAAAGACTTATGCATGATTTTCATGATTAATGCGCCTCCACGTGCGAGGTAGGTGCCGGCGGCGTGGCCTTCTTCTTGCTGAAGAAGCCGCGCACCAGCACAAAGAACAGCGGTACGAAGAAGATACCCAGGAAGGTCGACGTCAGCATCCCGCCCAACACGCCGATACCGATGGCGTTCTGGCTGCCCGAACCGGCGCCGCTGCTGATCGCCAGCGGCAGCACGCCCAGACCGAAAGCGATCGATGTCATCAAAATCGGACGCAAACGCTGGCGCACCGCTTGCAGGGTCGCGTCACGCAGTTCGACGCCCTGCTCCTGCAGGTCCTTGGCAAATTCCACGATCAGAATCGCGTTCTTCGCCGCCAGGCCCACCACAGTCAACAGACCAACCTGGAAGTACACGTCGTTCGACAATTTGAACAGGAACGTCGCCAGCACCGCGCCGACCACACCCAGCGGTACGATCAGCAGCACCGAGAACGGAATCGACCAGCTTTCATACAGCGCGGCCAGGCACAGGAACACGATCAGGATCGAAATGCCGTACAGCGCCACGGTTTGCGAGCCGGAGTCGCGCTCTTCGAGCGACAGGCCGGTCCACTCGTAGCCGATACCGGGCGGCAGCTTGGCCGCCAGGGCTTCGATTTCGGCCATCGCCGTGCCGGAGCTCTGGCCCGGCGCCGGGGCGCCCAGGATTTCGCTCGAGGACAGGCCGTTGTAGCGTTCCAGGCGTGGCGAGGCAAAGATCCACTCGCCGGTCGAGAAGGCCGAGAAAGGCACCATCTCGCCGTCGGCGTTACGGACGAACCATTTCTTCAGGTCTTCCGGCGCCATACGCGATTCGGCCTGGCCCTGCAGGTACACCTTTTTCACGCGGCCGCGGTCGACGAAGTCGTTGACGTAGGCGCTACCCCAGGCGTTACTCAATACCTGGTTGACGTTGGCCACGGTCAGGCCCAGCGCGATGGCTTTTTGCTGGTCGACGGTGATCTTGTACTGCGGCGTGTCTTCCTGGCCGTTCGGACGGACGCCGACCAGCACCTTGCTCTGCGCGGCCATGCCCAGCATCTGGTTACGCGCGGCCATCAAGGCCTCGTGACCGACGCCGCCCGTGTCCTGCAGCTGCAAATCGAAGCCGGAAGCGTTACCCAGTTCCAGCACCGCGGGCGGGGCGAAGGCGAACACCATCGCGTCCTTGATCTGCGAGAACGCACCCATGGCGCGGCCAACGATGGCGCCGACGGCATGGTCGGCGCCCTTGCGCTCCGACCAGTCCTTCATGCGGACGAAGGCGATACCGGTGTTCTGGCCGTTACCGGCGAAACTGAAGCCGGCCACCGCGAACACCGATGCCACGGATTCCTTCTCGTTGTTCATGAAGTGCTGTTCGACCTTTTCGATCACCTTGAGCGTGCGCTCCTGGGTGGCGCCGGTCGGCAGCTGGATCTGCGTGAACAGCACGCCCTGGTCCTCTTCCGGCAGGAAGGAGGTCGGCAGGCGCATGAACACGAAGGCCAGCACGCCGAGGATCAGCGCGTACACCACCAGCGAACGGCCGCCGCGATTCAGGATCTTGCCGACGAAGCCCTCGTACTTATGGCTGCTCTTTTCGAACGTGCGGTTGAACCAGCCGAAGAAACCGGTGTTGATCGCCGTGTGGCCCTTCGGCACAGGCTTCAACAAGGTGGCGCACAGCGCCGGCGTGAACACCATCGCCACGATCACCGACAGCACCATCGCCGAGACGATCGTGATCGAGAATTGGCGGTAAATGACGCCGGTGGAGCCGCCGAAGAAGGCCATCGGCACGAACACCGCCGACAGCACCATGGCGATGCCGACCAGCGCCCCGCTGATCTGGGTCATCGATTTGCGCGTCGCCTCGAGCGGCGACAAGCCCTCCTCCGTCATCACCCGCTCGACGTTTTCCACCACCACGATGGCGTCATCGACCAGCAGGCCGATCGCCAGCACCACCGCGAACATGGTCAGCGTGTTGATGGAATATCCGAGTACCGACAGGATGGCGAAGGTCCCCAGCAGCACGACCGGCACGGCCATGGTCGGGATCAGGGTGGCGCGGAAGTTTTGCAGGAACAGGTACATCACCAGGAACACCAGCACGATCGCCTCGACCAGGGTCTTGACGACTTCCTCGATCGAGATCTTGACGAACGGCGTGGTGTCGAAGGCGACGACGGCCTTCATCCCGGGCGGGAACAGTTTTTCCAGTTCCGCGACCTTGGCCTTGACGGCGGTGGCGGTATCGAGCGCGTTGGCGCCGGTGGCCAGCTTGATGGCCATACCGGTGGCGGCGTTGCCGTTGTAGCGCGACAGCACGGCGTAGTTCTCGCTGCCCAGTTCCATGCGGGCGACGTCGCGCAGGTGCACCGTGGCGCCGCTGGCGGATGTTTTCAGCAGGATCGCGCCAAACTGCTCGGCGGTTTGCAGCCGGCTTTGGGCCGACACGGTGGCGTTCAGTTGCTGGCCCTTGGCGGCCGGCAGGCCGCCCAGTTCACCGGCGGAGACCTCGGTGTTTTGCGCGGTGATGGCGGCGCTGACGTCGGCCGGCGTCAGTTGATAGCTTTGCAGCTTGGCCGGATCGAGCCAGATGCGCATGGCGTACTGCGAACCGAAGGCGGTGACGTCGCCCACGCCTTCGACGCGGCTGATCGGATCGATGACGTTGGCGGCCACATAGTCGCCCAGGTCGGCCTGCTTCATGCTGCCGTCCTCGGAGATAAAGCCGAGCACCATCATGAAGTTCTTGGTGGCCTTGCTGACCACCAGGCCCTGTTGCGTGACGGCGGCAGGCAGCAGCGGCGTGGCCAGTTGCAGCTTGTTCTGCACCTGCACCTGCGCGATGTCCGGATTGGTCCCGCTGCGGAAGGTCAGCGTGATGCTGATGCCGCCGGTCGAATCGCTCGAGGAGTTCATGTAGCGCAGGCCGTCGATACCCTTCATCTTTTGTTCGATGACCTGGGTGACGGCGTTTTCCACGGTTTTAGCCGAGGCGCCAGGATAGGAACCGGAGATCGAGATCGATGGCGGCGCGATGCTCGGATACTGCGCGATCGGCAGTCCCATGATCGCGAGTACCCCGCCGAGCATGATCACAATGGCGATCACCCAGGCGAAAATGGGGCGGTCAATAAAGAAGCGTGACATAAGCTGGCTCCTGTCTTAGTGCGCGCTTTTGGCGGCAGGCGTGGCGGCGGCGGCAGGTGTGCCCGACCCGCCAGGTGCGGCGGCGGGAGCGGCAGCGGCCACCTTGGCCGGCGCGCCCGGTTTGACTTTTTGCAGGCCTTCGACGATCAGCAGGTCCCCTGCGGCCAGGCCGGATTTGACCAGCCATTTGTCGCCCTGGGTGCCGCTGGTGACCAGCACGCGCTGTTCGACCTTGCCCTGCGGGTTGAGCACCAGCGCGGTGGCCTGGCCCTTCTGGTTGCGGCTCACGCCCTGCTGCGGCACGGCGATGGCCTGCTCGTCGACGCCGGCTTCCACCACCGCGCGCACGAACATGCCCGGCAGCAGATCGTTTTTAGGATTCGGGAACAAAGCGCGCAACACCACGTTGCCGGTGCTGGTGTCGACCGAGACGCCGGAGAATTGCAGCTTGCCTTCCTGCGCATACTTGGTGCCGTCGGCCAGCATCAGGGTGACCTTGGCCTGGCCCGATTGTTTCAGGCTGCCGCTTTCCATGTCGCGTTTGAGGCGCAGCAGGTCTTCGCTCGATTGCGTGATGTCGACGTAGATCGGGTCGAGCTGCTGCACGGTGGTCAGGGGGTCGGTCTGGTTGGCGGTCACCAGCGCGCCCGGGGTCACGGTCGAACGGCTGATACGGCCGCTGATCGGCGCGTAGACGTGCGTGTAGCGCAGATTGATCTGCGCCTCTTCCAGCGCGGCGGCGGCCGATTCCACATCGGCCTTGGCCTGGGCGTCGGCGGCGACGGCGTCCTCGTAATCCTGGCGGCTGACGCCTTCGATGGCGACCAGCTCTTTATAACGGGAGACTTTCGGGCCGCTGGTCAGCACGCTGGCCTTGGCCTTGGCCAGGGCCGCCTTGGCCGAATTGACGCTGGCCTGGTACAGCGACGGGTCGATCTGATAAAGGGGGGTGCCGGCCTTGACGTCGGCACCCTCGACGAACAGGCGTTTTTGTATCAGACCGTTGACCTGCGGGCGCACTTCGGCCACCTGGAAGGCGGCGGTGCGGCCCGGCAGTTCGGTCGTGATTTGCAGCGCTTGCGGCGCCACCTTGAAAACGCCCACTTCCGCCACCTGCGCTTGAGGTGCTGCGGGCGTGGATTTGGAGCAACCGGAGACGAACACGGTGGCGGTGATCAGGGCTGCTGCCCCGGCCGTCCGCAGGGACGGTTTGCAGAAAAGAGCTTCCATGGCTTGGGACTTTCTGTAGAAATTATGAGCACAAGCCATAGAATGAACGATCATTCTAACTATGTCAAGCCAGCATTTAATTATGCAAAGCAACTTTAAGGGGGTTTTAAGACGCCTCGCCCGGGTGGACTGTGGTTGCACAGAGGGAATTTGTCTATAACAATGGAACCATCCGAACTTTCGGGTGATACAATAAAATTACTTTCTTTCAGTCACCTTTCAGTCCCGACGCACAGTAGAAAACTTGCCGTTATGACCACGTCAACCGTTCTCGGCTCAGGCCCGCGCCACGCCAGACCCCGGCTCACCACCTTGGTGACGGCGGGTGTCGGCGCCACGGTGCTGCTGACGGTGCTCTCGCTGCTGATCCTGGTCGAGCACTTCGGCTCCAACTACGCCGAGCGCGAAGCCGGCCAGCGCCTGCAACAGCTGTCGTGGCAGACGCGCGACGCCCTCAACCGCGTGGTGCAGAAAGCCGTCGGCGACGTCCAGCTGCTGACCGACCTGCCGCAGGTGCGCGACGCCCACTCGCCGGCCGAGGTGCGCGCGGTACTCGAGAGCGTGCAAAAAGCCTTCCCCGACTACGCCTGGATCGGCCTGGCCGCGCCGGACGGGCGCGTCTACGCCGCCACCCAGGGCATGCTCGAGGGCGCCGACGTCGGCGCGCGCGACTGGTTCGCTGGCGGGCGCGACAAGCTGTTCGCCGGCGACTTCCACCCCGCCGTCCTGCTTGGCAAGAAACTGCCGGCCAGCGTGGACCCGTGGCGCTTCGTCGACGCCGCCGGCCCGGTGACCGGCGCCGACGGCGGCGCGCGCGGCGTGCTGTGCGTGCACATGAGCTGGGGCTGGGCGCGGCGCATGGCGCAAACCATCGTGGCGCCGGCCGACCAAGCCTACGCGGCCGACATCTTCGTGGTGCGCGCCGACGGCACCATCATCCTCGGCCCCAAGGGCATGGAGGAGCGCAAGCTCGACAGCGAAAGCGTGCGGCTGGCGCGCACCGGCGCCACCGGCGCGGTCCGGGAAACCTGGGCCGACGGGCGCAGCTACCTGAGCGGCTACTCGGCGACCGGCAAGGCGGGCGACCCGGCCACCCTGGCATGGTCGGTGATCGTGCGCCAGCCGGAGGACGTGGCGTTGGCCTCGGCGCGGTCGCTCGAGCGCCGCATCCTGCTGCTCGGCGCCATCCTCGGGCTGGCGATGGCGGCCGCCGCCGCCATCGTCGGACGCCGCTACACGCGCCCACTCAACGCGCTCAGCCGCAACCTCGAGCTGCGCTCGGCGGCGCCGCCCGGCGCCAGCGGCCTGCCGGCCATCGTGCAGGTCGACAGCTTCCACGAGGTGCAGGTGCTGTCGAGCGCGCTGGCGCGCATGCTCGACAACGAACAAGCGCACCTGGCGGCGCTGCGCGCGCTCAACGAAAAACTCGAATCGACGGTCGGCGAGCGCACCCGCGAGATCGCCCGCAAGGCCCTGCAACTGGAGCGCGCGCTGGCGCAGGAGCACAGCACGCAGCGGCTGCTGCAGGAACGCGCGGCCGAGCTGCGCGCCATCCTCGACAACGCGCACGACGCCTTCATCGCCCTCGATCCGGGCGGCGTGGTGCTGGACTGGAACCGCCAGGCCGAAAAGCTGCTGGGCTGGACCCGCGCCGAAGTGATCGGCCAGCCGCTGGCGGCGATGGTGCTGCCGCCGCTGCTGCGCCGCGCCTACGAGCGCGACATGCGCCAGCTGGCCGAGGCCGGCGCCGCCGGGGCCCACGGCGCGGCCCGCGACACCACCGTGCTCAACCGCCGCGTCGAACTCACCTTGCACAACCGCGACTGCCAGGAACTGCCGGTCGAGATCTCGCTGGCCTACGTGCCGCGCGCCAGCGGCCACCTGTTCATCGCCTTCCTGCACGATATCAGCGAGCGCAAAAAACTGTTCGCGTCGATGGAAGAGATGGCGCTGCGCGACACCCTGACCGGCCTGCCCAACCGCCGCGCCTTGTTGCAGACCTTGACCGAGGCGCTGCAGCGCGCCAACCGCACGCGCCAGTGCTGCGCCGTCTACTTCCTCGACCTCGACCGCTTCAAGCAGGTCAACGACCGCTACGGTCACGAGGAAGGCGACGAGCTGCTGCGCCAGTTCGCCGAGCGCGTGCGCCAGACGGTGCGCAAGACCGACACCGTCGGCCGCCTGGCCGGCGACGAATTCATCGTCATCGTCGAAATGCTGCATTGTGAATCGGACGCCCGCGAGGCGGCCGACAAGCTGCTGGCGGCGCTGCGCCGGCCCTATCCGCTCAAGACCGTCACGGTGCAACTGGGCGCGAGCATCGGCATCGCCGTCCACCATCCTGACGACCCACAGGATATTGAAATGCTACTCGGGCGGGCCGACCGCGCGATGTATGTTAACAAGCAGGAGGGCTTGCAGCGCGTGGCCCGCGGCTAGCCGGCGCCGGCCTCGCGGCGCTTTGTTCGCTAGCGTACGCAACCTTTCATACCAAAAACCCCTCTTTCCCTGTTTCCGGTAATATTTAAGGCACCTCAAAGGCATCGGATTCAGACATGGAAGCACAAAACAGCGTTACCAATCTATTTCTCAGCAGCGGCGTACCCGGCCTGGACACCGTCCTGGCCGGCGGCCTGACGCGCGACCGCCTGTATCTGGTGGAAGGCGAACCAGGCACCGGCAAAACCACGCTGGCGCTGCAGTTCCTCAACGAGGGCGCGCGCCACGGCGAGGCCGTCCTCTACATCACCCTGGCCGAAACGGCGGTCGAACTGCGCAGCGTGGCGGAGTCGCACGGCTGGGACATGAGCGGCATCCAGGTCGAGGAAATCATCCCCAACGAGAACGCGCTCGATCCGGACCAGCAATACACCATCTTCCATCCGTCCGAGATCGAACTGGGCACGACCACCCAGCGCATCGTCGCGGCGATCGAAAAATACAAGCCGCGCCGCGTGGTGCTCGACTCCTTGTCGGAGCTGCAGCTGTTGGCCGAAAGCCCGCTGCGCTATCGGCGCCAGGTGCTCGCGCTCAAGCAGTACCTGACCAGCCGCTCTTGCACCACCATTTTCCTCGACGACCGCACCGCCCTCTCGACCGACCTGCAAGTGCGCAGCGTGGCGCACGCCGTGCTGACGCTGGAGCTGGCAGACCAGGCCTACGGCGCCGAACGGCGCCGCGTGCGCGTGGTCAAGTACCGCGGCATCGCCTTCCACGGCGGCGCCCACGACTACAAGATCGTCAAGGGCGGCTTGCACGTCTATCCGCGCCTGGTGGCGGCCGGCACGCGCGTCGAAAGCCAGCGGCGCCAGCTCTCGAGCGGCCTGGCGGAGCTGGACCAGCAGATCGGCGGCGGCCTCGAGGAAGGCATGAGCACCTTGATCTCCGGCCCGCCGGGCACCGGCAAGTCGTCGCTGGCGGCGCAGTTCATCCACGCGGCCGCGCAGCGCGGCGAAGCCAGCGCGATGTTCCTGTTCGAGGAGGCGCGCAACAATATGCTCAACCGCTGCGCCAACCTGGGCATGGACTTGAGCGGCGCCATCGACAGGGGCCTGCTGACAGTACAGCAAATCGACCCGGCCGAACTGGCGCCGGGCCAGTTCTCGCACGCGATCGTCGAGGCGGTCGAACGCGGCGTGCGCATCGTCGTCATCGACAGCCTGAACGGCTACCTGAACGCCGTGCCCGACGAGCGCTTCCTGACCATCTACCTGCACGAGCTGCTGACGTACCTGGGCCAGCGCGGCGTGGTCAGCATCATCGTCGGCGTCCAGCAGGGCATGATCGGCACCGGCATGACCACCTCGGTCGATGCCAGCTACATCGCCGACAATGTCATCATGCTGCGCTACTTCGAGGCGGAAGGCGAGGTGCAGCAGGCGATCTCGGTGTTCAAGAAACGCGGCAGCGCTCACGAGCGCACCATCCGCCGCTTCCGCGTCGACAAGGGCGGCATCAAGGTCGGCGCGGTGCTGAAAAACTTCCACGGCATACTGACCGGGGTGCCGACCTATACCGGGGACAGCAACGGCCACGGCCATGACCATTCTGCCGACGGCGCCCATGGCTGACACCATGGAAACGCGCATCCTGATCCACGCGCCGTTCGGCCAGGACGGGCCGCTGGCGGCCAAGGTGCTGGCGATGGCGCAGATCGACAGCCACGTCTGCCCGACCCTGGCCGACCTGGCCGCGCAGCTGGAACTGGGCGCCGGCGCGGTGCTGACGGTGGAGGAGGCGCTGGATTCGGGCGGCTTCAAGCTGCTGCAAGAGTGGGTGGCGCGCCAACCCGACTGGTCGGACCTGCCGATCGTGCTGCTGACCCATCGTGGCGCCGATTCGCAGACGGTGCGCCGCGCCGTGGCCGGACTGGGCAACCTGACCCTGGTCGAGCGGCCGGTGCGCACCTTGACGTTGATCACCGCGCTGCATTCGACGTTACGGGCACGCAACAAGCAATACCAGGTGCGCGAGGCCGCGCGCCGCAAGGACGAGTTCCTCGCCAGCCTGGGCCACGAGCTGCGCAATCCGCTGGCGCCGATCCGCACCTCGGTCTCGCTGCTCACGCACCTGTATCCGGACGCCGCGCCGGTGGCGCGCATCCGCGACATGGTCGAGCGCCAGGTGCGCCTGCTGACGCGCCTGGTGGACGACCTGCTCGACGTCGCCCGCATCACCAGCGGCAAGATCAAGCTGCAGCGCCAGCTGGTCACGCTGGCGTCGGTGATGAACCACGTCAGCGAATTGTGCGCGCAGGCGGCCAGCGCCAAGCGCATCCACGTCGCCTGGCAGCTGCCCACCAGCGAGATCATGCTCAACGCCGACTACGCGCGCGTGGTGCAAATCTTCGCCAACATCCTGTCGAACGCGATCAAATTCACGCCGCAGGGCGGCAACGTGGTGGTGCGCGCGGTGGTGGAGCAGAACGCGCTGACCGTCTCGATGCGCGACAGCGGCATCGGCCTGGAGGCCGAGGCGATCACGCGCATCTTCCGCATGTTCGAGCAAAGCAACACCGTGGTGGGCCAGTTCTCCAGCGGCTTGGGGATTGGATTGAGCCTGTCGCGCCAGTTCGCCGAAATGCACGGCGGCAGCGTCGACGCCTATAGCGAGGGGGTCGGCAAGGGCAGCGAATTCGTCATCCATCTGCCGATCGTCAACGACAGCGGCGCGCGCGAGCCGGTGCCGCTGGTCTCCCCTGCCGCGTCGGCGGACGGCCGCAAAATGAAAGTGCTGGTAGTCGACGACAACACCGACGCCGCCGATTCGCTGGCGGCGCTGCTGGAGATCGACGGCTTCGACGTGCGCACCGTCTACGACGGCGCGGCGGCCGTGGCGATGACCGCCGAGAACCAGCCGGACATGATCATCATGGATCTGGGCATGCCCGGCATGGACGGCTACGAGACGGCGCGGGCAATCCGCCAGCGTCCCGGCGCCGAACGCATACTGATGCTGGCCCTGACCGGCTGGGGCCAGAGCGATGCCCGCCGCCGCACGGTGGAAGCGGGCTTCGACCACCACCTGGTCAAGCCGGTGGAACTGGAACAGATCATCCGCCTGGCCGGCGCGCGCCAGAACCGCGAGCAGGTGCAAGCGGCGCGCTGACCAGGCGCTCGCCGCTATTTATGCGCAGCGGGTTCTCGGCGCGGGGCAAGCGTGAAGCGCCGCGGCTTCCTGGCGCTTCCACTGATAGGAGCAATGACCATGTCGAACCGCAGCGCGGCCGCAGCGCCGAAAGAACAAGACGTTGCCGTCACCGTCGCCGGCGTGAAGATCGCCTGCCGATTCAGTCCGTCCGATGGCGACGCCGTGGGCGCGGTGTTGATCGTGCCAGGCTCGCTGTTCAGCGACGTCGACGGAAACTACCCGACGATGAACATGCGCCCGCACGCGTATGCGGATCTGGCGCGGCAGTTGAGCGCGCGCGGCTTCGCCGTGCTGCGGATGGCCAAGATCGGCCCCGGCACCGGATCGCAGACGATCAATGCGATCCTGGCCGCTTCCCACGTCGATTTCCTGACGCGGGTGGCGGTCGCCAGCGCCGGCCTGGCGCTGCTGCGCGAAAGCGCCGGGGCGCGGCCCGTCATCGTCGCCGGCCATAGCGAGGGCGCGGTGGTGGCGTCGCTGCTGGCCGGCGGCATGGACGGGCAAATGATCGATGGCGTGGTGAGTTTGTCCGGCCCGGCGTTGCCGATCTTCGCCGTCATGCGGGCGCAGATCGCGGCGATGGCGCCGCCCGGCATGGCGCCGGACATGACGCTGTTCGATCGCACGGCGGCCGCGATCCGCGCCGGCATGCCGTTGCCGCCCGAGGCGGCGCGCGATCCATCGACGGCGATGCTGGCGACGATGCCGGCAATGGGACACGCCTACCTGCGCAGCGCCGACCGCGTCGATCCGGTCGCGGCGTTGGCGAAGGTGCGGCAGCCGGTGCTGATCGTTCAGGGAGGGCGGGACGAATCGGTGCCGCCGGCGCATGCGGAGGCGCTGCGCGCCGGGCGCGGCGGGCTGAAAACCGAAGTGGCGCTCTTCCCGACGCTGAACCACTTCTACAAGAAGACACGCGCGGGCCTGCCGCCGATGCAATCGATGATGATGTCGACGGAAAGCGACACGGCGGTCGCCGACGCGATCGCAAGCTGGTCGAGCCGGATTAGCCACGGTTCCACGTAGGGCGGATTAGCGAAGCGTAATCCGCCAATCGTAGCGCCGCCGACGGAGCATGGCGGATTACGCGCTACGCGCTAATCCGCCCTACTTCCAATCCCCGCGCAAGTCCAAAACCTGCTTCTGCAGTCCCTCCGGCGTGACCTCCTGCGGCGGCACCGGCAGCCCCACCGCCAGCGCCAACCGCGAACGCAAGCCGTTGCGGAAGGCCCGCTGGAACACGTTCTCGCCATTGCGGCTTAGCAGATGTCCCCACAGCCCGCGCAGCGCCATCGGAATCACCGGCACTTTGGAGCGCTCGATGATCTTGGCGATACCGCCCTTGAACTGGTTGATCTCACCGTCATGCGTCAACCGGCCCTCCGGGAAGATACACACCAGATCCCCCTCGTGCAGCGCCTGCGCGATATCGATGTAAGCCTTCTCCATCAGCCACGGGTCCTCCTTGGCCGGCGCGATCGGAATCGCGCGCGCGGTGCGGAAGATCCACCCCAGCAGCGGCAGCTTGAAAATGCGGTGATCCATGACGAAGCGGATCGGCCTCGGACTGGCCGCGCCGATGACGATGGCGTCGACATAGCTGACGTGGTTACACACCAGCACCGCCGCGCCCTCGGCCGGGATGCGCTCGGCGTCGATGGTGCGCACGCGGTGCACGGTGTGGATCAGCATCCACGCCAGGAAACGCATCAGGAATTCCGGCACCAGCGAGAAGATATAGATCGCCACCACCGCGTTGAGCAGCGCCGTCACCAGGAACAGCTGCGGGATCGTGAAGCCCTGCCCCAGCAGCACGATGGCCAGTCCGGCCGCCGCCACCATGAACAGCGCGTTGAGGATGTTCATGCCGGCGATGGTGCGTGATATATGTTGCGGGTCGCAGCGGGTCTGGATCAGCGCGAACAGCGGCACGATGAACAAGCCGCCGAACAGCCCGATCATCAGGATGTCGAACAGAATGCGCCACATGCCATGCTGCGCCAGCAGCGCGATCGCGTCCAGGTGCGGACCGGCCGTCAGCGCGGCCACGCCGCTGCCGTAGGCCAGGCTGGCGAAGTACAGGTCCACGCCGAAAATCGTCAGGCCGATCGCGCCGAACGGCACCAGGCCGATTTCCACCTTGCGGCCGGACAGGCGCTCGCACAGCAGCGAACCGCTGCCCACGCCCAGCGAGAACACCGTCAGCAGCAGCACGAAGGCGCTATGGTCGCCGTGCAGGTAGTCCTTGGCGAACACCGGGAACTGCGACAGCACCAGCGCGCCGTAAAACCAGAACCACGAGTTGCCCAGCATGGACAGGAACACGGTGCGGTTCTTGCGCGAGTAATTGATATTGCGGATCGATTCGCTGACGAAGTTCCAGTTGATCTTCAGGTCGGGCACCGGCGCCGGCGAGCTGGGAATGCGATAGGCGGCGATCAAGCCGAGCACCGCGAAGAAGATCGTGCCGCCCGCCTCCAGCATGATGCCGTGGGGCTGCTGCACCACCAGGATGGCGCCGAGGATCTCGCCCAGCAGGATGCCGACGAAGGTGCCCATCTCGGTCACGCCGTTGCCGCCGACGAGTTCCTCGGGCTTGAGCTGCTGCGGCAAATACGCGTATTTAACGGGGCCGAACAAGGTCGAATGGACGCCCATGCCGACCACGCCCAGCACCAGCAGCCACAGGGTGTGCGTCATCCAGCCCACGCCCGCCACCAGCATGATGGCCAGCTCCAGCCACTTGATGAAGCGCGTCAGGCCGGCCTTGTCGAATTTGTCGGCCAGCTGGCCGGCGGTGGCGGAAAACACCACGAACGGCAGGATGAACAGGCCGGGAATCAGATTGGTGATCAGGGACGGCGACAGCGTGGTCCAACTGAGCGCGTCGAAGGTGATGATGACGATCAGCGCCGTCTTGAACAAATTGTCGTTGAAGGCGCCCAGGAACTGGGTCCAGAAGAACGGCGCGAAGCGGCGTTGCGTCAACAGGGAAAACTGATTGGGCTGGCTCATATCGTGCAAATCCTTGCTATCTGGAAATTCCGGAAAGATTGAGCGGATTATAACCGCATGCCGGCCCGCGTCGGCATGCGGTGATGGAAGTCAGTGGTGAGCCAGATCAAACAGCCGGCGCGGCCAGCGAAGCGCCTAAGCCGCTTGGCGCGCCATGGCCGGTTTGGCCGGTGGCGCGCGCAGCGACCAGACGCTGTGCGGATCGCCGTGCAGGCCGCGCCGGAGCACCGCGCGCGCCATCTTCCAGTACAAGGCCGCAGCCAGTAGCGCCACCACCGCCACGCCGACGGTCACGCCGTCGCCGCGCATCAGCGCCAGCATCGGATTGAGGCCGGTGGCTATCCAGTGCGACAGCGGAATGGCCACGGTGATCGTGGCGCACGCGATGAGCAGCTCGTGGGCGGCGCGCGCCGGCGGCCGGGCGAAGGCCCACACCACCGCCAGCCAGAACACGGCGTAATAGCTGCGCGACTCCCACAATGGCAATTGCCCCGGCGCCGCCGGCGCCAGCTTGTTCATCACGAACATGGCCGAAACACCCGCCACGCAACCGAGGCACACGCCCAGCGTGGCTTGCGCCATCAAGCGTCCGCTGCGCGGCTGCACCAGGCTAAGGCGCTTGCGGCGCGACTCGATCCACAGCAGGTTCCCGCTGTAGAACAGGAAGGCGCCGGCGATGCCGAGGATGAAGTACATCCACTGCACCGCCGCGTGGCCGAAGCTACCGAAATGGAGCGCCTGCAAACTACGCAGGAAGCGCATCCCGGGACTGAAATTCTCCGGCACCAGCACCCGCCCTACCTTGCCGGCGCTGGCGTTGAGCACCACCGCAGAATTGCTCGTCACGGTGTTCTGGCGCACGTCGCCCGTCACCCGCACCTGCGCGTTGGCGTCGCCGGCCTCCTGGTAGAACAGCTGCCTGACCTCCATGCCCGGCGCCGCGCGCTCGACGACGGCCAGCACCCGCGCGACCGGCAGCAGCGGCGCCGCCACCCCGGCCGGCTTCGGCGGCGCGGCGGCGTTGATATCCGCGCCGACCAGCGCAAGCAGCTTGCCGTCGAAAACCAGGTACTGGAAAGGCGCCAGCAGGACCAGGCCCAGCGCCAGGATCGCGCTGCTCCACGCATACATGATGTGGAACGGCAGTGACAGGATGCCGATGGCGTTGTGCGCGTCCTGCCACATGCGCTTGAGGTTCTTGCCTATCCGGAGCGCGAACAGGTCCTTCACGAAAGTGGGCGCGTAAATAATCACGCCGCTCACCAGCGCCAGCCCATACAGCACGCACACCACGCCCAGCACGTACAGGCCAAGCTGGTTCGGCAGGCCCGCCGTGTAGTGCAGGCGGTAGATGAAGTCCATCAGGTGCGAGCGCTCCTCGAACTCCTCAAGCTTGCCGGCGGCGTCGAGGCGAAAGTGGCGCTCGCCGGCGGTCAGCACCAACTCGGGCTCATAGGCCGACGGCATGGTTACATAAAACGTCTTGCCCGCTTCCGGATGCGCGGCGAGCACCGCGTCGATCAGCACCTGCGGCTGCGGCGCTGCCGCCGATGGAGCGGATTGCGCGACAGGCGTCTGCCAGGCGTGCAGCTCGGAGTGGAACAAGGTGATGGCGCCGGCATAGAAGGCGATGAACAGGCCGAAGCCCGCCACCAGCCCCACCCAGGTGTGGACCGATATGAAGGTGCGCAGGGTCGATGATTTCATCCGGCGATCCTTAACAGGCCGCTGGCCTTCGACAAATTCAGCACGGCGTAGCCGAGCAAGGTGGCGCCGCCCATCCACAGCCACGCGCGCAGGCCGGTGCGAAAAAGGAAGGCGATCGTCATCGCGCCTATCCAGAACAGGAAGAACATCAGCAGCCATGGCAGCGTGGTGCGCGCCTGGTCCTGGCTGAGCAGCGCGCAGATGCCCACCACGACCACCGCCAGCGGCAATCCAAGAAACACGGCGGCCGTCGATTTACCCCACATGGCGCACTCCCGGCTTGGCTTGGTTGCGTTTGCCGCGACGGCGCAGCCAGGCGTCGGCGTAAGGCAGCACCACCAGCGTCGCCATGAAACCCGACAGCGCAATGCAGACGCCGCACCAGAAGCCATAGTCCGCCACCGCCGCCGCGATGGCGCCGGCCGCCAGCGGCACCGCCAGCCAGCGAAAAAAATACCGGCGCGCCAGCGCGGCCGGCCACAAGGCCTGGTGCGGCGAGGCCAGATATAGACACAGCGCGGCCAGCGCCGCCACCACGATACCGATCCAGTTCATCATGTCTCCTTAGATGCTACCCTGCACGCCGAAGGCGAACTGGCGCGGGTTGCCGAGAATGACGTTATAGCGGCCCGTCACCGTCGGGATGCGGTTGTTGACGACGTAGGTGCGGTCGGTCAGGTTGGTGCCGGTGGCGAACAGCGTCACGCCGTTGGCCAGGGTGTAGGACAGCTTGGCCCCGAGCGTCGTGCGGCCATCGTTGCGGTCGATGTTCTCCGGACCCGTATCGCTGCCAGCGGCGTGCACCAGGTTGGCGTTCAGCGTCCAGCCGCCGGGCGTCCAGCTGAAGCCGACCGACTGCGTCTGCCTTGGCGAATCCGGGAAGCGGTTGCCGGTGTAGTCGCCCTGCGGCGAGACAAAATCGATATAGCGCGTCTTGGCCACGCCGACGGCGCCGAACAGCTCCAGGTTCTTTGTCACCCTGCCGCGCACCTCGGCCTCCAGGCCCTGCAGGCGCGACTTGCCGGCGTTGACGAAATAGGTGTCGAGCGAATTGCGGCCGACATCGACCTGCTGGTCCGACCAGTCCACGCGGTAGGCGTTAAGGGCGACCGCCAGGCCGTTGTCGAGCGCCCCCTTGAGGGAGGCCTCGTAGTTGTTGGTGAACTCTGGCTCGAACGCCTTGGCGCCGCGTTGATAGCTGTAATTGACGCCGCCGGTGCGGTAGCCGCGCTGCGCCGTCAATCCCGCCACCCACGCGGGCGCCAGCGCATAGCGCACACCGAGCTTGGGCAGCCACACCGAGGTGTCCGTGCCGAGATGTTGCGTGCCGTCGGCCGCGAAAACGCCGCCGGCGATCAGGCGCGCCAGAACGGTGCGTGCCAGCGCCGAGGTGCCGGTCGTCACGCTGGTAGGTACGCGGCTTTGGCTTTCGGCGTCGTAGCGCAGGCCGGCCGTCACGGTCAGTTTGTCGATCACATAGTCGAACTCCGTGAACACGGCGCGCGTGCGGATGCTGTCGGCCTGCTGGTTGCCGCGGTTGATGAACTCAGCGCCGTACTGCGCGTCGCATACCGCCTGCACCCGGCACTGCCCCGTCAATCCCAGCACGTACGACAGCGGCACCACGAACATGTCGTCGAAGTCGTAATGCTGGCTGGCGTAGTACAGGCCCGCAACGCCCTTGAGCGGGCGGCCGAACAACGTGGTCTCGAGGTTGGCGCGCGCCTCCTGCGTCCATTGGCGCGTGATGTTCTCGCCGGTGCGGTAGCCCTGGTTCAGTTCCGTCGAATCGTAGTCGAACAGGCGCGTATAGCGGTTGTGGGAATAGGTGGTCAGCAGCGTGACATCGGCCCCGCCCGCGCGGAAGGTCTGCTCCAGCGCCGCCGAGCGGGCGCGGTTGTCCGAGTCGCGCTGCACGTTCGACAGGTTCACGCGCGCCGACGCTGGATAACTCACCGCTTCCACATGCGGGCTGCCGTACTTGCGCTCCTCGTCGACCAGCGTGATCAAAGCTTGATAACGATCGCCCCAAGGCGTCACGCGCAGCTTGGCGCGCAGCGTGTAGCCGTCGTCGTGGTTGAAGCGGCGGTCGTCGCGGGTCGGGTCGTAGGTGCCGCCGTCGCTGCGGCGCTGCTCGAAGGCGATGCGGCCCGCCAGCACCTGATCGACGATGGCGCCGCCGCCGGCCACCGCCACGCGGTGCGAATTCTGGTTGCCGGCGCTGGCGCGGTAGCTGAAATCGGCGGTGTCGGACGGATCGCGCGTCCTGACCACCACCGCGCCGGCCAGCGAGTTGCGTCCCTGGTTGGTCGATTGCGGCCCGCGCAGCACCTCGAAGCGGTCGGCGTCCCACACGCTCATGCCGCCGATGTCCTGGCCAAAGCCGTCCTGCGCCACGCCGTCGACGACGACCGTGATGGTGCGACCGCCGCCGCCGGTCGGACCGCTCAATCCCACGCCGCGTATCGACAGCCCCTCGGCGGTGCCGACGTTGGCCATCTGCGCGGCCACGTCCTCGATGGTGGCGGCGCCCGACTCGGCGATCTGGCGCCGGTTGCGCGCGCCGACGCTGGCGCTGCTGTCGATTTCCGTGCGCCTGAGTTTATCGCCGGAGATCACCACCTGCTCGACCGCACCTCCTGCGGTCACCGGCACTTCCTCCGCCCCGACCTGCCATCCAGTCACCACCCCGGCCAGCGCCAATACCATTACTTTGATACGCATCCCACATCCTATTCGTCGAAATGAGAACTATTCTCACAAAACAATGAATATTAAATGAGAATCGTTCACATTCAAAGTTAATTTTGTCGATTTGACATGGAATGCGACATTAAACGATGGGTGCGCGGGGCGCTGTGGGGCTACGGTTTGACGCCCACCAGATTGATCAAGGTCTCCTCGCGCACCGCCTTCGGCTTGATGCGCAGCGCGGTCTCCAGGATGCCGAGGTCCTCGCGGCTCCACCACAGGAAAGGGTACGACACCGCGCTATCCGGCACCGCGAAGCCGGCCGCGCGCACCATCGCCAGATACTCGGGCGCCGTCTTCTGCACATCCATCGGATGGCGGAACAGCAGGCGGATGATCCACGAGTGGATATAGCGCCGGGTCGATTCGGCGAACAGCAGCACCCCGCCCGGCTTGAGCACGCGGAAGAACTCCTGGATCGCGCGCTCCTGGTCGATCAGGTGGTGAAAGGTCTGGTGGCAGAACAGCAGGTCGACCGAATTGTCTTCGAGCTTGATGTTCGAACTGGAACAGCAAATGAAGTCGGCCTCGATATTCAACGCCGCCATCTCCCTGGCCGACTCCCGCAGCATCTCCGGATCGATGTCCATGCCGATCAAGCGCTTGGGCGCGAAGCGCTGGTGAAGCTTGCCCAACGAGCGGCCGAAGCCGCAGCCCACGTCGGCCACCACGTCGTAGCCGCGCCGATCGGCCGGCATCATGCGCTCCAGGTCCACCAGCGCGCGCTCCAGCACATGGACGGTCCAGGTCTCGGTGCGCAGGAACCATTTGCCGAACGCCGTCTCCGGCACATGGGGATCGCTGGAAGGCTGCATTAAATCGAAATTGGCGCTCATAAGCTCTTCATCTACATTGGTTTAATAAAATTTCGGATGCGCGGCGACAACGTGAATTCACGTACAATAGTCGTCCCTCGTCGCTTGTTTATCCCGCGTTAATCCCGCGTTAATCCCGTGTCAGTCCTTCGTCCCCGCCTGCTGTTTGCAACGTTGTCATTGCTGCTATTGAGCGCCACCGCCGCAGGCCAGGACGCGTCCGAAGCCATTCCCGTCCCCGCGCCCGCGCCGGCCCCTGTGCGTTTTCTGCTCACCTTCGACGACGGCCCCGCCGCCGCCGACAGCGACAATCCCACCGTGCATATCCTCGAGACGCTGGCCCGCAATCCGCTGCAGGACAACATCAAGGCCGTGTTCTTCACCCAGACCCGCGCCTGGCACGGCGGCGGCACGGACGTCGGCCGCGCGCTGATCAAGCGCGAATACGACGAAGGCCATGTCGTCGCGCTGCACAGCGCCACCCTGTTCCACTCGAACCACCGCTTCATGAGCAAACAAACGCTGGACGAATCGATGCAAACAGGGGTCGACGACCTGACCCGCATCACCGGCGTCGCGCCCAAGCTGGTACGCCCGCCGTTCTGGGCCTACGACGCCGAGACGCTGGAGTCGTACCGCCAGCACGGCATGCGCATGCTGCTGACCGACCTCAATGCCAACGACGGCAAAATCTACGGCATCAACTTCAGCTGGCATAAACGTTCGAACATGCTGAAACACCTGGCCGAGACGCGCAAGCGCTGGGCGGCGGGCGCCATGCCGGTGGTCGACGGCAGCACGCCGGTCGTCGTCACCTTCCACGACGTGAACACTTACACCTCGCGCCACATCCAGGAGTACCTGGACATCCTGATCGACGTCGCGCGTGAACTCGACGTGCCGCTGGCGGCCAAACCGTTCTATGACGACCATGACGAACTGGAACGCGCCGCGCTGACCAGCACCATCAGCAATCCGAACGCCAAACCGCAGCTGCCGGGGCTGTGGAACTGGTTGTGGCAGTGATCACAGGCTCACCACTTCGATCCTCGGCTCCTCGTCCAGCGGCAATTCGCTGCATATCACCACCGACAATTCGTCATGCGGCACGGCGACGTAATGTCCGCCCGCGCCCTCACCCAGTTTGAAGCGCGCTTCCTTCTCGCTCCACATGCGGTAAAACCCGTCGACGCGCCGCGCGACCGGCAATCCCTCCCAGCGCGCCACCTCGCGCGCGTCGAAGGTCTGCGCGGCCAGCGCGGCCAGGTCGCGCCCGCCGTCGCGCATCTCGATATCCAGCCCGAGGGCGGTCTGCGCGCTCACCGCGCAGGCGACCCAGCGGCCGCTATGCGCGATGCTAAAGCCGGGCATGCGGCCCTTGGCGACGGGCGACACCAGCAGCGGCGCCTTGCCGACCTGCTCCTCCAGTTGGACATCCCGTGCATCGACGTTGAGCAGGCGGCCCAACGCCTTGCGCAGCAAAACACGGCCCACCACGAATTGGCGCAGCCGCTGCGCGCGGACAAAGCGCTGATAGCGCGCCAACTCGCCCGCCGACAGCCAGTCGCGGAAACGCAGCAGATCGGCATCGGCCACCGCGTCCGCGTCCACCATCCACAGCGTCGCCTTACTCATAAACGCCGGCTATCACTTGGCCAGCTTGACGAAATCGCCCTTGAGCGCCACGCCGGCCATGATGGCGCCATCCGCGCACTCGTACTCGGTCTGGCTGGCGAATTCCTGATCCTTGAAATTGCTGACGATGTTGACCACCGCGTCCGCGCCGACTTCGGTGGCGCGCTTCTGCAAGGCCAGCATGGCCGACAGGAACACCCAGTTGCAGGCTTTTTCGGCGGACTTGCCGAAGCCGTTGGTGCGCTGGCTGGTCTTGTCGGAGGTGATCTTGCTTGCCACTTTAGGCGTCTGCTGGTCGGCGAAATAGAACTTCACCGCTTCGCCCAGGCGCTGCTGCGCGTCGTTGGCGGCCATGGCGCCGGCGATAGGGAACTTGATCATCTTGTCTTCCGCCGAGGCGGAGAGCGAGGCGGAGAGCGAAACAGCCAGCATGGCTGCGGTAACGATGGTTTTTTTCATTGTCGTCTTCCTATTTAACGTACCGTTTAAAAATCAGGGATGTATTGATGCCGCCGAAGGCGAAGTTATTCGACATCACATACTCGCATTGCAGCGCGCGGCCTTCGCCGGCGATGTAGTCCAGTTGCGCGCACTCGCCGTCCACCTGCTCCAGGTTGATGGTCGGCGCGAACCAGCCCTCGCGCATCATCTCGATGCTGATCCACGCCTCCAGCGCGCCGCACGCGCCAAGCGTGTGGCCCATATAGCTTTTCAGTGAACTGATCGGCGTCTTGTCGCCGAATATCGCCAGCGTCGCCTGCGATTCGGCGATGTCGCCCTGCTGCGTGCCGGTGCCGTGGGCGTTGATGTAACCGATGTCCGACGGCTGTAAACCGGCGTCGCCCAGCGCCAGCTGCATCGCCTTTTGCATCGTCGCCGCATTCGGCTGCGTGACGTGGCAGCCGTCGCTGTTGGTGCCGAAGCCCACCAGTTCCGCGTGGATCGTCGCCCCGCGCGCCAGCGCATGGTTCATATCCTCGAGTATCAGGCAGCCGGCGCCTTCGCCGATCACCAGGCCGTCGCGGCCTGCATCGAACGGACGCGGTGTGGTGTGGCTGGCGTCGTTGCGGGTGCTGGTGGCGAACAAGGTGTCGAACACCGCCGCCTCGGTCGCGCACAGCTCCTCGGCGCCGCCGGCCACCATGGCCAGCTGCTTGCCGGCGCGGATAGCCTCGTAGGCGTAGCCGATGCCCTGGCTGCCGGAGGTGCAGGCGCTGGAGGTGGTGATCACGCGCCCGGTGATGCCGAAGAAGACGCCGATATTGACCGGCGCCGTGTGCGACATCATCTTGATGTAGGTGGTGGCGTTGATGCCCTTGGTGGTGCGCTCCTCCATCATGCGCCCGAAGTCGCCGATGGCGCTCGGCGTGCCGGCCGAGGAGCCGAACGACACACCCAGGTCGCCGCCCTTGAGCAGCGGATGATCGAGCAGGCCGGCGTCGGCCAGCGCCAGCTCGGTGGCGCGCGTGGCCATCAGCGCCACCCGGCCCATGCTGCGGATGGCCTTGCGGTTATAGCGTTCGGTCAGTTCGAACGGCGCCGCCGGCGCCCCCAGGCGCGTGTTCAGGCCCTCGTAATCGGACCAGTCGTCCATGTGCACGACGGCGTTGCGGAACTCGCCCAGGCGCTGGCGAATAGCGGCCCAGTCGTTGCCGATCGGGCTGATGCCGGCCATGCCGGTGACGGCGACGCGGCGGCTCATGCCAGCCCGCCGTTGACGGAGATGACCTGGCGCGTGATATACCCGGATTCCTCGCCGATCAGGAAGCTGACTGCGGCCGCCACCTCCTCCGGCTTGCCGACGCGACGCGCCGGTATCATCTTGAGCGCCTCGTCCATCGGCACGTCGCCGATCATGTCGGTCTCGATCAGGCCCGGCGCGACGCAGTTGACGGTGATGGCGCGCTTGGCCAGCTCCAGCGCCAGCGCCTTGGTGGCGCCGATGATGCCCGCCTTGGCCGCGCTGTAATTGACCTGGCCGCGATTGCCGATCAGGCCCGACACCGATGCCAGGGTGACGATGCGGCCCGGTTTGCGGCGCTGCACCAGCGGCATCACCAACGGATTGAGGACGTTGTAGAAGCCGTCCAGGTTCGTTTGCAGCACGATGTCCCAGTCCTCGCCGGACATGGCCGGGAAGGCGTTGTCGCGCGCCACGCCGGCGTTGCACACCACGCCGTAGTAGCAGCCGTGTTGTTCGATGTCCGCCTCCAGCGCGGCGGCGGTGGCGGCGCGGTCGCCGATGTCGAACTGCAGCACGCGCGCGGCGCGGCCCATACCTTCGATCTCCAGCGCCACCGCGTCGGCTTCGGCGCGCTGGCTGCGGCAATGGAGCACCACGTCGTAACCGTCGCGCGCAAGGCGCAGCGCGATCGCCTTGCCGATGCCGCGGGAAGATCCCGTCACCAGCACGCTCATGGACTTGTTCTGATTCATGCTACGTTTCCATCTTTGAGAAATTGATTGACATTATCGGGCTGGAAGACAGTCACCGTGGCCGTGGCCAGGCTGGCCGCGCCGGCATCGTCGGCATCGGCCGGGACGATCCGGCAATCGAAGGCGCCCAGGCCGTTTTCCGCTTGCAGCACGCGGTGCACATGCACCAGCAGCACGCTGCCCGGCGCAAAATACGCCACGCTGGTATCGTACTTGCGCGAGCCAAGCAGAAATCCGACCTTGACGGCGTCGCCGCGTTGGCGCGCCAGCCAGCCCGCGTGCGCGGCGATCGCCTGCGCCATATATTCGATGCCGACCCACGAGCCGACGCCCTGTTCGGTCGCCAGCACGCTGCCCGCATGGATGCGCACCTCCGCGCACAAATTGTCCGCGTCGGCGCTGACCACGCGTTCGAGCAGCACCATCGCGCCGGAGTGCGGCACCAAGGTGCGGATGTCGGGCATGGGGTCGGCCATCATGCCATTCTCCCCAACACCAGCGCCGCGTTGGAGCCGCCGAAGGCGAAGGAGCTGCTCAGCACCCGGCGCAAGGGACGGCCCAGCGCCGCGCCGAGCGGCACCAGGTTGAGCGCCGGCAGCGCCGGATCGGCGGCGGCGTCCCACAGATGCGGCGGCAACCTGCCCTGTGGATTATCGTCCTGCATCGCCAGCCAGCACAGCGCCGCTTCCACCGCCGCCGCAGCGCCCAGGGTATGGCCGGTGAAAGGCTTGGTCGAACTGACCGGCGTCTCGAGGCCGAACAGCGCTTCGATCACGCGCGACTCCATCGCGTCGTTCTGCGGCGTCGCCGTGCCGTGCATGTTGACGTAGTCGATCTGCGCGGCGTCAAGGCCGGCGCGTTCCAGCGCCTGCGTCATCGCCAGCCGCGCGCCCACGCCGGCCGGATCGGGCGCCGACATATGGTGCCCGTCCGACGACTCGCCCCAGCCCAGCAAGGCCACCGCGCCCGCCTCCCCCGCTTCGCCGGCGTCGGCGCTCATCAGGAACAGCGCGCCGGCTTCGCCGATGTTGATGCCGTGGCGATTGACGCTCATCGGGTTGCACTGCTCGTCGCTGACCGATTCCAATGAAGCGAAACCGGCCACCGTAAAGGTGCACAGCGAATCGACACCGCCGGTCAGCACGGCGTCGCACAGTCCCATCTTGATCAGGCGCGCCGCGCTGGCCATGGCCTTGGCGCTCGACGAACAGGCGCTCGAATGCACGTAGGCGGGGCCGGACAGGCCCAGTTCATGCGCCAGCATGACGGCGGGCGATCCCATTTCCTGCGGATCGTAGACGAACTGCGACGGCAGCACGCCATCGGCGCAGTAGTCGCGGATGGCCTGCTCGGTCTCACCGATGCCGGAGGTGCTGGTGCCGATCACCACACCGACGCGATCGGCGCCGTAGCGCGCCACCGCCGCCTCGACGGCCGGCCGGATCTGCGCCAGCGCGGCCAGCGCCAGTGCGTTATTGCGGCTGCGCAGGCGCGCGGGCAAGTGATCGACCGGCGGCAGTGGCGCGAGCACGCGGCCCAGCGGCAGCTCGCGGCCGGGCGACCATTCGCCGGTCATCGCCACGCCGCTTTCGCCCGCGTACAGGCGCGCCTTGACCTGCGCATGGCTGTCGCCTAGCGCGCAGATGATACCGCAAGCGTTCAGATAAAAATTCAACATGCTACCGTCTCGGTCGATCTGCTTGGTTTATTGGGCTCATTGGCCTTCCTGCGCGAACGCTATCGTCAGCTTATAGTGATAACGCAGATTCTCCAACACCACCGTGCCGCTCCAGCGCGGGGCGCCGCTATAGACAATCCGCATGATAGGCTCGTTCTCGAGGTACAAGGTGCGCGTCGCGCCCTGCTCGGCGATGCGCCAGCCCGCCGGCAGTGCGGTGGCGATCGATTCGGCCGGCCACAGGGTCAGTTGCATGTCCTCCAGCACGTCCTCGGGACGCACCTGGGCGGGCAGCATCATATGGCGCCAGGAGGTCAGCTCCTTGCCGTCGTAGCGCATGGTCAGCACGCGCTGGCCGAACGCCAGGCCGACCACGTCGATCGCGTCCGGTTCCACCTGCAACGCCACATCCAGATCATCGGTTCGGCCGTCCCGTTCCACCTTCAAATGCTGCTGCACGCTGATCGACGTCCCCAGTGCGGCAGGCGGCAGCTTCAACCCCAATCGTGCCTGCGGCGGCGGCGTGGTGGCACAGCCGGCCAGCAGCGCAAAAATAGCCAGCACCGCCAGATGCAGCCCCTGGCGCGTCCGGTGCCAGATCATTGCGGCGTGCATAGCGCCTCCAGCGCCGCCAGCCTGCGCGGGGTCTCCTTGACGTACGGATTGCTCAGATCCCAGGCGTAGCCGGCCAGGATGGCGGAGATCATGCGCTTGACTTCCGGTTGCTGGTTCTGGTGGAAGATCACCTTCTGGAAGCCGCCCGCGTACCACGACTCGACAAACACACGGAACGTATCGACGCCCTTGCGCAGCGGCGCGCCGAAATCGGCCTGCCAGTCGACCGTCTCGCCGGCGAACTGGCGTTGCAGCGCGGCGGCGGCCAGGCTGGCCGACTTGAAGGCGATGGTTACGCCCGACGAGAACACCGGATCGAGGAACTCGCCGGCGTTACCCAGCAGCGCATAGCCAGGTCCCCACAGTTTTTCGACGTTGGCCGAATAGCCGACGATCTGGCGCGCCGGCGTGTCCCACTTGGCGTCCGCCAGCAAGGCGCTCAGCGACGGCTCCTCCGCCAGGATCGCTTGCAGCCGCTCGGTCGGCGTGCCGTCATAGCGGTCCAGGAAGCTGGTCTCCGCCACCACGCCCTGCGAGCAGCGGCCGCCGGCGAACGGAATGGTCCAGAACCAGACGTTGTCGTGTTTGGGATGCACCGTCACGCGGATTTTATTGCGGTCGAAGCCCCCGCGTATGCCGTCTTCGACGTGCGTGAAGATGGCGCCGCGCACCGGGAAGTTGGACGGCGTCTCCAGTTTCAGAAGACGTGGCAGGATGCGGCCAAAACCGCTGGCGTCCAGAATGAAGCCGGCGCGCACCTGGTACTGCACGCCGTCGGGATTCTTGACGGTGACCAGCGCCGGCGCGCCGTTTTCACCCAGCTCGATGTTCAGGACCTCGTGGCGGTGACGCACCTCGGCGCCGAAGCGCGCGGCCTCCTTCGCCAGGATGTGGTCGAAGTGGGCGCGCTGCACCTGGTAGGTGGTGCCCCAGCCCTCCGAGTGCTTATCGCGGAAATCGAAGTCGGTATACTGGCCGTCGCGCATGAAGGCGGCGCCGTTCTTGAACTGGAAGCCCGCCTCCACCACCGCCCGCAGCATGCCCGCCTGTTCAAGGTAGGCCATACTTTGCGGCAGCAGGCTTTCGCCGATCGAGAAGCGCGGGAATTCCTCGCGCTCGATCACCAGCACCTGGCGGCCCTGTTGGCGCAGCAGCGCGGCGGCGACGGAACCGGCCGGGCCGGCGCCGACGATCAGAATTTCGACGGTTTCGATGGTCAGTGCGTCAGTCATGCTTGCTTTCTTTGATGGTGCCAAAACAGGGAACGATCAGCCAGGCCAGCGCGATCCCCAGCAGCATCGTCAGGCCGAAGGCCTGCAATGCCGGGGTTTTGCTCAAGCCCAGTAGTCCGAACGACAAAAACGTGCTCGATGCCGACATCCCCACCGCCATCCACGCCGCGTTGCCCCGATTGTCGGGCCGCTCCTGCATGAAGATGCCGTAGTCGACGCCCACGCCCAGCAGCAGCAACAGGGCCAGAACATGGAACAGCTGCAGATTCTGCGACGCGAAGCCCAGGATCGCGAGGGTGGCAACGCTGGCCAGCGCGGTCGGCGCCAGCACGCGCCAAGTGCGGCCGCGATAGCGCGGGAACAGCATCGCGAACACCAGCGCGTAGGCGCCCAGTACCACCCAGCTCATATTCTCGCGGTAGCGGCCCAGCACCGAGGAAATCTCCGCCACCTTATCGACCCACTGCACGCCTTGCAAGCCGTCGGCCGCGCGCATCACCTCCGGCACCGCCGCCCTGCCAAGGCCGCGCAGCGCGACGATGCTGGCGTGGACGCCGCCGGTGTCGCCCAGCCACAGGTGGCGCGACGGCTCGCTGGCCGGGGATTTCAGGAAATCCTCAGGCGTCAAAGGCGTACCGGCCGCCAGCAGTCCGGCGCGGGTCGCGGCGATCCACTGCGCGTCCTCGCCGGTCTGTTTGGCCAGTCCTGGCAAAGGGCCGTCGTCGCCCAGCAGCTTCTGTTCGATCAGCGCGCGGCGCGCGGCCTGCGTGCGCGCCGATGGCACCCAGTTCGACACGGCCTGATAGCCGGTGATGCCGCCGCCGACGATCAGTTTATCCAGCTTTGCCTTCAGTGCTTCCTCGCGTTGCAGCACCTCTTCGGCGGAGGCGCCGCGCACCAGGAAATACTGCACCGGCGTCGGCGCGTCCGTCAGCTTGCTCAACTTGATCTGGTCGTCGATCAGGTGCTTCGGCGGATTTTGCAGCAGGCGGATATCGTCGTTGGCGCCAAGGCGGCTGATGCCGTAGCCCGCCGCCAGCACGAAGATCACCGCAGCCGCCAGGGTGGCGCGGTTCACGCGCAGCACAGGCCAGCGCCGCAGCGCGTCGCCGTACACGCGCACCAGCGCTCCCGCCTTGAGCGCGCGGGCGCCGACCAGCGCGGGGAACCAGAACACCACCGTCAACCAGGCGAAGACCAGGCCGAGCGCCGAGAACACCGCCATCTGGCGCAGGCCGGGGAACGGCGTCAACGCCAGGCCCATATAGCCGATCACCGCCGCCAGCAAGGTCAGTCCGAGTCCCGGCAGCAGGCGCTTGAGCAAGGCCGGCGAATCGAGTTTTTCGTCGGCCGACAGGCGGTTGGACAGGAAGTAGATGCCGTAATCCTGCGCCACGCCTATCAGGCTGGCGCCGAACACCAATGTCATCAAGTGGATCTGGCCGAACACCAGCCAGCATACCGACAAGGCGCCCAGGAAGCCTATGCCGATCGACAGCATGATCAGCGATATCGGCTTGAAGGAATGGAAGGCGAACCACATCAGGAGAATGATGCCGAGCAGCGAGCCGATGCCGATGGTCGACACTTCCCCGCTGGCCTGGCCGCTGGCTTCGGCGGCGTGCAGGATCACGCCGGCCTGGATCAACTCCGCCTGCGGCGCGGCCTTGCGGGAGGCGTCGCCGGCCTGCTTGAGCAGCGGCAGCACGGTCTCCTGCGCGGTCATCGACAACGCGGGCACCTTGAGCGTCAACGGCAGCAGCACATACTGGAGCCGGGCATCGGCGACAAACAGGTGGCCGTCGCGCGGGCGCACGGGCGTCTCCTGCGCGCGCTCCTGCACCCAGCCGGCGAACAGGCCGAACGGGTCCTGCTGCCACGAGCCCAGTTTCGGTCCGCCGAAGGGGCTATACAGTTTGCCCAGCGCCGTCTCGAGCCAGAACTGCGGCGGCTGCGCGCGCAATTGCGCCTCCTGCTGGGCCGTCAACAAGGTCAGACTATGGCGCTGGAACAGCGACAGCCAGTCGCCCTGGGTTTTTTCGTCGATCCGGGTGGCCTCGAACAGGTCTTTGCGCGGCGCCAGAACAGCGTTGTAGGCGTCGGCCGCGCGCTTGGCGTCTTCCCAGTCGGCGGCGCCAACCAGCACGATGACGCGCTGTTGCGCCGCATCGACCATGTGCGAGAACGATTGCTGCAGCACCGGGTCGCGCTCCTGCACCGGCAGCAGCGCCATGATGTCGGTGTTCGGCACGATGCGCTGCACCAGCCACAGATAGGCGTTATGCCCCAGCAGCAGGCACACCACCACTGCCCATAACAGCGCGAGTTTTTTGGTACGCGTCAAAACAGCGCCGCCTCTTCCTTGGTCATTGCCGACTCGCCGGTCTGGATGGCGGAGAAGACGATGCTGGTCTTGTCGCCGCCCGCCTCGCTCATGACGATGTTCTTGACGTAGGCGCCGCCATCGAGCTTGATGGTGCCGATGGCTTTTTCCAGCGCCGCCTGGCGCGCCTTCAGGGCCACGTTCCAGCTGGTGGCGTCGACGGTGCCGTCGACTTCAAACAGCGTTTCGAGCTGCCCCAGATCGCCGGACAGTAGCGAGAACAGCACGTTGTTGATCATGCGGACCGTCGGCTCGGTTTTGGCATCCAGCCGCATGGCGACGCGGTCGCCCTGGTAGTTGACGATTTCATCGCGCGTCAGCCGCAGGGTGCTCGGGAATGGCTGCAAGGTGCGCCACAACACGCCCTTGCCGGCGACGACGCAAAAGCGGCCGTTAGAGGCGAGCGGTTTTTTCATGCCGGCCAGTTGCTTGGTCTGGTCGAAGCGGCCGCACATGATGGGTGGCTTGGCCAGCATGGCCTGGATTTTCGCGACCGGCGCGGCGGCCTGCGCGGGATTGAACGTCGCCAGCGCGGCGGCCAGCAAAACGCTTTTCACTTTATTCATACAGGCTCGATTCCCAGTTTTTCGAACAGCACCGGCGGCGACACGAAGCACATCTCCCTGGTGGCGATATCGACGGCGACCATGGTGGTGCTGGCGCGGTTGAGGCGTTTGCCGGTGTCCGCGTCGGTGATCAGATAGTCGATCTTCAAACGGTTTTCCCACTCGACGATATCGGCGCGCAGCTTGAGCTTCTGGCCGAATACGGCCGAACCGACGTAGCGCAGCTGCATGTCGACCACCGGCCACGCATAGCCGGATGCCTTCATCTGCGGGTAGTTGTAGTCTATCTTGTCCAGTAACGCGCAGCGCACGACTTCCAGGTACTTGACGTAGCGGCCGTGCCAGACAATTTCCATCGGATCCAGGTCGAAGAACTGCACCTGCATCTCCACTTCCGCGAACCAGCGGCTTTCCTTGGCCTTACGCATACAGGTCCCATGATTTGGCGCGGATGCGTTCCAGCAGCAGGCGCAGGTCCGGTTCCAGGCGGCGGTCTTCCTCGACCGCCTTGATGTCGGCGGCCAGCGCCTCCTGCATCGCCGCCAGCGCCGCGTGCGGCCGCAATTCCGGACTGGCCTGGCAGCGCAGCCAGAAGCCCTGGCGCACAGTGATCAGCAGCGCGGCGACCACCTGCTCGGTCAATTCCAGCACGCGCAGGCAGTCGCGCGCGGCGATGGTGCCCATGCTGACCTTGTCCTGGTTGTGGCATTCGGTCGAGCGCGAAAACACCGACGCGGGCATGGTCAGCTTGAGCGCTTCGGCGGTCCAGGCCGAGGCGCTGATCTGCAGCGCCTTCAGACCGTGGTTGATCGCCGCGCGCGGACCGGTGGCGCCGGACAGGTTGGCCGGCAGGCCATGGTTGTAGCGGCTGTCGACCAGCAGCGCCATCTGGCGGTCCAGCAGGTCGGCCAGGTTGGCCACGGCGTTCTTCATGCCGTCCATGGCGAAGGCGATATGGCCGCCGTAGAAATGGCCGCCATGGAGCACGCGCTCGTTCTCGGCGTCGATCAGCGGATTGTCGTTGGCGCTATTGAGTTCATTCTCGATCGAGGTGCGGAAGAACGGCATCGCGTCGGCCAGCACGCCGATCACGTGCGGCGCGCAGCGGATCGAGTAGCGGTCCTGCAGGCGCTTGCCGTTGCGTTCCCACTGGTCGGTCGGCAGGTCCGTGCGCAGCCAGGCCGCCACCTGCTGCATGCCGCTGTGCGGCTTGACCGAGAACAGCACCTCGTCGAAGTGATGGGCGTTGCCGTCCATCGCGAACGACGCCATCGCCGTGATGCGGGTGGTCAGTTTGACCAGATAGTCGGCGCGGTCGTAAGCCATGCAGGCCAGCGCCGTCATCACGGCGGTGCCGTTCATGATCGCCAGCCCCTCCTTCGGACGCAGTTTCAGCGGCGTGATGCCCGCTTCGCGCAGCGCCTGCGCGGCCGGCACCTGCGCGCCGTCGCGCCACACTTCGCGCTCGCCGCACAGCACCGCCGCCAGGTACGACAGCGGGGTCAGGTCGCCGCTGGCGCCGACCGAGCCTTCGGACGGGATCAGCGGCAGCAGGCCGGCGTCCAGCAGACGGGTAATCTGCAGCAGCAGCTCGACGCTAACGCCGGAATAGCCTTTGCTCAGCGACGCCAGGCGCGAGGCCAGGATGGCGCGCGTCTGCTGCGGCGTGAAGTACTCGCCCAGGCCGACGCCGTGGTAGGTATACAGGTGGTGCGGCAGCTCGGCCACCAGTTCCGGCGGCACCGTGACGGTGCAGGAATCGCCGTAGCCGGTGGTGACGCCGTAGATGGTGCCATCCTCGCGCAGCAGCCGCTCGAGGAAATCGGCGCCGCGCGCGATGGCGGCGCGGAACGCCGAATCGTCGGACAGCGCGGCGGCCGCCCGTCCTTGCGCGATATCGACGATATCTTCGATCGTCAGGCGCTGCTGATCGAAGCACACGGTGCGCGCGGCGCTATTCGGTCGGGCTGTGTCAGCGGGGTACATCGGAACGCTCCAATTCGGGTAAATGCCAAAAATCGTAAAAGTTAAACCATTGCAGCGGCGCCAGCACGCAGTGGTGCTCCAGCCGTTTGGCGTAGTCGCCGGCCAGCGCCGCCAGCGCGGCGTCGCGCTCCTTGCGCGGGATGCGCACGGCGTCGCGGAAACGTTCGAAATACACGTCCGAACGCGCGCCCCGGCGCATCGAGAACAGCAGGTACACCGGGCATTGCAAAATACTGGCCAGTACATAGGGGCCGACCGGGAACGCGGCCGGCGCGCCAAGGAAGTCCGCCACCGCCACGCGCGGATTGTGCGAGACGGGGACGCGGTCGCCGGCGATGACGACGAATTCGCCCCGCGCCACGCGCTCGGACAACAACATGGCGGTAGCCGGCGACATTTCCGTCACCTGCATCAGATTGAGCTGGCTGGCGGGATTCAGACTGCCGAGCATCTCGTTGAAGGCTTGCGCGTGCTTGGTGTGCACCAGCACCGTGAGCTTGATATCGTGACGCTGGCGCGACAGCACGCGGCACAGCTCCAGGTTCCCAAGGTGGGCGCAGATCAGCAGGCCGCCGCGCCCCTGCGCCACGGCGTCGGTGATCAGCTCCCCGCCGTGCAGCGCGACATTATCGACGTCGAACAAGCCGCCCCACAACAGCATTTTGTCCAGGATGCTCTCGCCGAAGGCGGCGAAGTGACGCATCACGCCGAACTGCGCGCGGCCGCTGAAACGCGCCATACGCCGCAGGTAATCGCGCGAGGCGCCGCGCGGCAAGGGTTTGGTCAGCACATACCACGCCAGCACCGGATACAGAACAAGTCGGAACGGCCAGCGGCCGAAGACGCGGCAAACCCAGAACAGGAAGCGCATACCGGCGACAAAACTGATTTCGTTGATCGCGGCCCAGTGCAGACTGCGCGCGCTCACGGCGTCCGCCACTTCCGCGCCAGCAGCTTGGGAATGCGCGGCAGCATGCCGAAGAACAGCACCGTGTGCATCCACGTGATCAGCACATTGTCGCGCCAGACGCGGAAGTGCGACACGCCGTCCGCCGGATACGATACGCGGGTCGGCAGATTGACCACTTGCAGGCCGTCCCAGAACAGCCGCACCAGGATGTCGGTGTCGAAGTTCATGCGTACGCCGATGGCGTGGCGCGCGGCCAGCGCGTTGACCGGCGCAACCGGGTAGACGCGGAAGCCGCACATCGAATCCTTGATGTCGAACGACAGCGTATTGATCCAGACCCAGATGTGCGTGGCGTAGCGGCCGTACAGGCGCGCCTTCGGCACCGACTCGTCGTAGACCGGATGGCCGGCGATGATGGCTTCCGGGCGGGCGCGCGCCTGCGCCAGGAACTTGGGCGCGTCGTCGGTCCGGTGCTGGCCGTCGGCGTCGATTTGCAGCACGTGGCTGAAGCCCAGTTCCGCCGCGCGGCGAAATCCGCTGAGCACCGCCGCGCCCTTGCCCTGGTTTGGCGTCAACCGCACCAAGGTCACGCGATCCGGGTTGGCCAGCGCCAGCGCGTCCAGCACGGCGGCGCATTCAGCGCTGCTGCCGTCGTCGACCAGCATGCACGGCACGTCGTGGCGCAGCAGGCCGGCCAGCACCGCGCCGATGGCGTGTTCGTGGTTGTAGACCGGGACGACGATGCATGGCTTGAAGTTCAGCATATCAATCACCACTCCCCGCCAGCAGCACGACCCGGCCGCTGGAGTGCTGTCCGGCGTCGGACGCGTAGCGGAATTGCAGGTTGCCTTTGACCGCGTCATACAGCAGTTCCAGGCGCACCGGCTGCGCCGGCTGTATCACCTGCTGGAACTTGAGCGCGTTGATGCCTTTGAAGATGGCCGGCAAGGTAAAGTACTGGCGGCCGAAATGGATCGCCCAGTCGACCTGCACCACGCCCGGCAAAATCGGCGCGACGTCGAAGTGACCGTCGAAGTAATAAAGGTTCGACGGCGCCGTCACTTCCAGCAGCACGCGGTCGCTGGTGCGTTCGAGCTCGCGCACCTGCGGCAGGCGCGGACGATTGCCGTCGCCTGCCGCACCCGCGCCGCCGTCGTCCTTATCCAGCAGAACCAGCAAGGCCGCCATCGTGGTCTTGCCCTGCGCGTTGACCGGCATCTGATCCAGGTAGCGCCAGCGGCGCGGCAAGGCCACCAGTTCCACCGTCGCCGTGAGCGCACTGCGCAAGCGGGCGTTCAGCGCGGTCTTGCCGCCGGCGTCCAGCAGCGCGCGGCCGGCGGCGGTGGGCACGACGAAGGCGGCGACCCGCTGGCGTTCGCCGGCGGCCGGATCGCACAGGATGACGCGCGCCTCGGCGGCCAGGCCGGTGCCGGTGATCGTCGTTTCCATCGCGCTCAGCGAGATGCGCTTTTCCTCGATCTTGACAATGCGGTCGCTGCGCCCGCGCAGCAGGAAGCGCTGTTCGCCATCGCGGGTGGCCCGCTCGGCGCGGTCGGCCAGCGCCAGCCACGCGTCGTCGGGCAGGTGCGGCGAGCGCACTTCCAGTCCGTCGTCCTCGCCAAGGCGCCAAGCCACCGTCGGAAACGGCAGCCACGAATCATCGGCGCCGATGCTGCGCTGGCGCCAGGCCACGCCGCCGGTCTCCGAGCTGCCATAGACTTCCACCGGCACCTCGCCCAGCAGGCTGCCAGTCGCGAACGCGGTCTCCGGCGCCAGCGGGCCGCCGGACGAGACGACGCCGCGCACCATTTCCTTGGCGCCACGCCAGTCCAGGTGATCCGGCAAGCGCTTCAAATGTGCCGGACTGGCGATCAGCACGCACGGACCGGCCGCCAGCGCGGGCGCGAGCGCCTCCGGGAAGGCAATGCTCAGGGCGTGGATGGCGCGGCCGGACGTCAGCGGCCACAAAACCTTGAACAGCAGGCCGTAGATGTGCTGATGCGACACCGTCGCCAATATCGCGGCATCGCCCGCGGCCGCGCCGAACAGCAGATCGAGCGTTTCGACCTCGTTCGCCATTTGCGTCAGTTTTTTCGGAATCGCCTGCGCGGCGCCGGTGCTGCCTGAGGTGAACACCACCAATGCGGGGAAGCTCGCATCGAGGGCGCCGCCCATGTCGGCGCCGTCGTCCACAAGCGTCGACGGCTGCAATGGCGCGAGCTGCGCCGGGAACTCCCCGAGGAAACCATCGACCGAATCGCGCAGCGAAGCGCATGTGGCTTCCAGCGTGTCGGCGCTCAGCCAGATGGTTTTGCCGGCGTGCCAGGCGCCCAGCAGCGCCGCGCCGAATTCGATGCTGTCTTCCAGATAGAGGGCGTAGTCGCGCCCCGCCTGGCCGCGCAGCAGCGCGTGCCAGGACCGCGCGCGCGCCAGGAACCGGCCGTTGGTGACACCCTCGCCCGCGCGCCAGCCGACGATGCCGGCGGCAGGCCGCGCGCGCATCGCGGCAAACAAATGCTCGATACGGTCAGACATGGTGCAGCCGCTTGAAACGCATCCGCACCAGATACTCGGCGCCAAACAGGATCGCCATCAGGGCATACGAAATCACGCCCGTGTACAGCGACCACACGGCCTCGGAGGCCCACAGCGCGGTCGCCAGCGCAATCAAGCCGTTAAGCACGAAAAAGACGCACCACACCTGCGTGACCGAGCGCATATAGGCCTGGGCCGGCGGTGGAAAATCCTCGCCGCGCAGGCGCGCCATGCGCTCGACGGCGGACATCGGCGTGGTCAGGCTCCAGGCGAAGCCCGCCAGCAGCGCGGCGTTCACCAGCACCGGGTAGAGCTTCAACGGCAGCAGCAGGTTGCTCCAGATCGCGCAGGCGACCAGCACCAGGCCGCCCGCGACCGACCAGCGCGCGACGCCGCTCAATTTGAGCGCGGGCAGGCGCGTCGCCACCGCCAGCAGCAGCAGGCCGGCCAGCCAACGCGGCTCCACTTGTCCATGCCCCAGCCAGATCGCCAACGGATACAGCAGCGTCAACGCCGCCGTCAATACAGTCATCGGCATCGCGCTTAAGCCGCCTGCTCCGTCATGCCGGCCAGCGCGTCGACCACGTCGCCGATGGTGCGGATGGTCTTAAACACTTCCGGCTGCAAACGCTTGCCGGTCAGTTGCTTGAGCTTGACGGCCAGGTCGACCGCATCGATGCTGTCGATATCGAGATCGGCGTACAGGTTCGAATCGGCGGTCAGTCCCGCTTTATCGAGTTCGAACATGTCGGCCAACAGATCGATCACCCAGGCTTGCAGTTGGTCCCTGCTCATGTCATTCAACGCTATCATGTCCTGCTCCCTTATTTCTTTCTATGGGTCTCGATCATCGACGCCAGCGCCTGTACCGACGCGAAATGGCGGCGGGTGTCCTCCGAATCGGCGGACAGCGAGATGCCGTACTTCTTCTGCAACGCGACGCCCAGTTCCAGCGCGTCGATCGAATCGAGTCCGAGGCCTTCTACAAACAACGGTGCGGCGCTGTCGATATCGTCCGGCGTGATGTCTTCCAGTTGCAGCACTTCGATGATCAGTTCTTTCACTTCCAGTTCAAGCATGACGTTGGTACTTCCCGGTAAAATAGTCTTGTAAAAATTCCGTCAACTGGCGCGCCGCCATCACTTCGCTGGCGCCGTTGCCCGTAAACGTCTCGATCGCCAGGTCGTCCTGGACGTCTATCCGTATCAATACCCGCCGTGGCGGCACGCGCCACCACTTCTCGCCCTTGCCCAGCGTGAGCGGGTCGCAGCGGATCAGCACCGGCGTCATGGCGCGCGCGCCGCGCACCGCGATATTGGCCGCGCCGCGCTTCATGCTGATGACGCCATCGGCCGGCGTGCGCGTCCCCTCGGGGAACACGATCAGGTTATTACCGCGCCGCAGGGAAGCGATGCAATCGTCCACCAGCGCCGCCCCGCCCTCGTTGTTGATATAGCCCGCCGCCCGCACCGGCCCGCGCGTGAACGGGTTGTTCCACAGCGCGCCCTTGACGATGCAGTCGGCGTTCTTCACGAAGGCCATCAGGAACACGGTGTCGATCAAGGTCGGATGGTTCGCCAGTATCAGCAAACCGCCCCGCTCCAGTTTTTCCAGACCGCGCACCTCGTAACGCAGCACGCCCAGCGCGCGCATCATGTCCACGTAGGTGCGAAACGCCAGCCGTATCAACCCGCGCGCCGCCGCCACGCGCCGCTCCTTGCGCCGCACCACCAGGTTCAAGACCGGGAACAGCACGACGCGCATCAGCAGCCCGCCAACGCCGAACACCGTAAAACTCAACCCTGTGGCGAACACGCGCCAGTACAGCGACAGCCGGGCCAGCGCCGCATCAAGCATCGCGGCTCCAGCTCCAGCGCATGCGGCCATCGCAGCGCTCCATCCGGCTTGCCCCGCCCAGGTGAAACGCCGCCACCGCCAGGCCGCCGGGCATGCCGGACGCCGGCGCCTCGTCGCTGGCGCTCCAGCGCAAGGCGATGGCGTCGGTGTCACCGGCGGCGGCGCCCTTCATCAGCCATGCCCACGCGTGCGGTTGCTCCTCGCATTCCTGGAACGGCAAAAACAATTCGGGCAGCTGGCAATCGGAAGCCACCAGCAGCACCATCTCCGCGCCGTCGGCCAGCAGGCCACACGCCTCGATCACCGCATGTTCGATCGTCGCCGCGCCGGCGGCCAGCGCGATGTGGTTGGCGCGGTCGCTGCGAGCGATGGTCAGCAGGCCGGCCGTCGCGTTGTGCACCGACATGCTGAATGCCGTCGGCGACAATGCCTCGCCGCGCGCCAGATCGCTCAGTAACTCGAGCGCGCGCGACACTTCGCCGTGGCGCGAACAAAAAACCGTGGGGATGTTGGCAGCACCGTCGCCCGACTCCGCGCCGCGTCCATCGAGGCAGCGGTAGGCCACTTCCAGCGCCATCTTCCCCAAAAATCCCGCCCGCCGCCGCAGCATCGCGGGCATCGCCTTGACCACGGGTTCCTCGCCCGGCACGATGCGGTGCGGCGCGCGCGCCCACTGCGCCCAAGCCTCCGGCGTGGTCAGGCCGGGTGCCCATGCGGCGTGGCTGACGATTGAAAAAGTGACGCCATGAGTGCGCATGTTAACAAATAATCCAGAGTTCTGAGGTAGAAGAAGGTACGAACTCGCGCTCACATGCAGCGGACAAATGCCAGGCCGACGTACTTTTAAAATTATAAACGACAGCCGTGGACAATCCGCGCGGAAAATATCTCAGAAGCAACATTTTTGTTGATTGCGCTCTAATTTTGTGCAACTTACAGACGAGTTTCTCACCAAATGTCACAGTTGTTTGGCCCCGCGCATAAAAAAAGACGGGCCGCATCGCTGCGATCCCGTCCTCTCGTCGACCAAATCAGTATGGATGATGGCGTTTTAGAACACCCACAACTTGTCGACAGGCAGTTGCAACCAATAGTTACCAGCCTCCAGCTTGTACTTGGAATAGGCGCGCAGGCCGAACTCGGGGCCGCCCGCAGGGCTCTTGAACAGGCATTCGAAGCGGTCGCCCAGGTACATGCAGGTCAGCAGCGGCAGCTCGATGGCGTTGTCCACCGGCGTCGGGCTGATCTTCACTTCCTCGACGCGGATGATGGTCGACGGCTCGCCGCCGCCGGCGCCACGCGCGGTGCCCGTGACGGTGGTGCCGTTGACGTCGAGCCGCACCAGCGCGCCGTCGCGCTGCACGACCTTGGCCGGCAGGCGGTTGTTACTGCCCATGAACTCCGCCGTAAACAGCGTCTCCGGCGTCTCGTACATGCTTTGCGGCGTGCCTTGCTGCTCGATCTTGCCGTTATTGAGCAGCAGGATGCGGTCCGAGATCGCCATGGCCTCGGCCTGGTCGTGGGTCACCATCAGCGCCGACAGGCCCAGTCGCACGATCAATTCGCGCAGGAAGGCGCGCGCCTCCTCGCGCAGCTTGGCGTCCAGGTTCGACAGCGGTTCGTCGAGCAGGATCACCGGCGGGTTGTAGACCAGCGCGCGGGCGATCGCCACGCGCTGCTGCTGGCCGCCGGACAGCTGGTGCGGATAGCGCTCGGCCAGATGGCCCAGGCCCAGGTTTTTCAGCACGTCGGCGACTTTGTCCTTGATGTCGCTGGCGCCCATCTTGCGCAGCTTGAGGCCATAGGCGACGTTCTCGAACACCGTCTTGTGCGGCCACAGCGCGTAGGACTGGAACACCAGGCCCAGGTTGCGGTGCTCGGCCGGCATCTCGAAGTTCTTCGAGCCGTCGTAGACATTGCGGTCGCCGATGGCGATGGTGCCCTGCTTGGCGCTTTCCAGGCCGGCCACCGCGCGCAGCAAAGTGGTCTTGCCGCTGCCCGAAGGCCCGAGCAGCGCCACCACTTCGCCCTTCTGAAGGTGCATCGACACACCCTTCAGAATTTGATTGGCATGGGCGCCGGTGCCGTAGTCCAGGTGCAGATCGTTGACGGTAAGTTCATTCATGGTGGTGTCTCGTTTCATATTTTTTAATTAATTATGGAGCTTCACGCCGAAGCGCAAGGCGATGCCCAGGCCGATGGCCACCAGCGAGATATTGATGAACGATAGCGCCGCCACCAGATCCGTGGAGCCGCTCGCCCACAGCGACACGATCATCGCCCCGATCACCTCCGTGCCGGGCGTGAGCAGGTACACGCCGGTCGAGTATTCGCGCTCGAAGATCAGGAACACCATCAGCCAGGCGCCGAGCAAGCCGTATTTGACCAGCGGCAGCGTGACATCGCGCGTGACCTGGCCGCGCCGTGCGCCAACCGCGCGCGCCGCCTCCTCCAGCTCCGGGCCCACCTGCAGCAGCGCGGTCGAGATCAGCCGCATGCCGTAGGCCAGCCACACCACCGAATACGCCAGCCACAGGGCGAAGATGGTCGAGCGCACGGAACGCAGCAGGGGTATCGCGTGCTCGCTGAGCCACAGCGCCACGCCGTTGTCCATGCCCTTCAACATGCCATCGAGCCAGCTCGGCACGAACAGGAACACCCACAGGAACGACAGGCCGGCCAGCAGGCCCGGTACGGCGCGCGGCACCAGCACGCTGTAGTCGAGGAAGCGGGTGATGGCGTCCGGCTTGCGGTGCATCGCCAGCGCGATGGCGCTGTAGCAGATCACCGCCAGCGCGCCGCCGATCACGCCGATCAGCACCGTGTTGACGATGCCGCGCACCAGCGCCGGCTGCTCGAGGATCTCGCGGAAGTGCTGCAAGGTCAGCACCTCGGCCAGCTTGACGCCCTCGCCCCAGTACTGGACGAAGGAGCGCAGCACGATGCCCGACAGCGGCATGATGATGGTGAACATCAGCCAGGCGAAGATCAGCGCGAAGGCCAGCCACTTCCAGCTACCCAGCGGCATCGGCTTCGAACGCGCGCCCTTGCCCTTGATCGAGACGAACTTGTTGGCCGATTTGAGCAGGTGGCGCTGCACCATCACCAGCGGCATCGTCACCATCACCAGGCAGACGGCGACGGCGGCCATCAGGTGGTAGGACGGCGTGCCCATTTTGTTGGTCAACTTGTACAGATAGGTGGCCAGCACCATGTGGCCCTCCGGGTCGCCCAGCACCAGCACCAGGCCGAACACCTCGAAGCCGAGGAAGAACACCAGCACGCCGGCATACGCCAGCGCCGGCGTGATCATCGGCAGCGAGACGTTGAACATCACCTGCAGCGGCGAGGCGCCGGCGACGCGCGCGGCTTCCTCTACGTCCGAGCCCAGGCTCTTGAGCGCGGACGAGGCGTACAGGTACACGTGCGGCACGTGGGTCAGGCCGGCGATCACCACGATGCTGGTGAACGAGTAGATATTCCACGGCACCATGCCGAGGATGTCCTTGGCCCACAACGAATAGAAACCGACTGGTCCCATCGAGACGACGTAGCCGAAGCCCATCACCATCGGCGAGACGAAGATCGGCACCAGCAGCAGCGGCGCGATGAAGCCTTTGGCCGGCAGGTCGGTGCGGATCATCAGGAAGGCCAGCATGCCGCCCAGCGGCACGGCGATGGCGGCCAGGCCGACGGCCAGTAAGAAGGCGTTCTTGAACGCCATCGTGAAATCGGGATCGTCGAAGATGAAGCGGTAGGCGTCGAGGCCCAGCTCCTTGACCGGCATGAAGAACGGCGCGCTCAAAAAGCTTTGATAGAAGATCAGGAACAGCGGCAGGAAGATGGCGATGGAGGCGAGTACCACCACCACGCCGCGCGGCCAGTTCAGGCTGCGCCGGCCGGAGCCGGGGAGTGTCATAGTTTGCATAGGAATTCCGTTTTTCAGACGCGTGCGGGCACCCAACCCCGCCTCAATGCGGCGTTGGGTGGACCTAAGGTGACGCTTACTTCAGAGGTTTGCTTCGGCGGCTTACTTCTTGCCGGCCGATTCTTTCCACTGCTTGAGGAAAGCCATGCGCTTGGCCGGTCCGAGGAACTGCAGCACCATCGGATGCACCGGCACCGGCTTGACGTTGTCCTTGCCGATTTGCTTGATCAGTTCCGCCGAGGTGGTCTCGCCGGTGACGTCGGCGCGGATCGCGAACAGCTTGGAATCGTTGGCGATGATGGTCTGGCCGCGGTGGGACAGCATGTAGTCCAGCCACAGCTTGGCGGCGTTCGGATTCTTGGCGGCCTTGTTGATGAACAGGACGCGCGACATCACCAGCGTATAGTCCTTCGGCAGCACCACGCCGAGCGACGGATCGGTCTTGGCGCGCACCAGCGCGTAGGAGCCGACCACGTTGTAGCCGATCAGGTTCTCGCCCGAGGAAATCCGCTCCATCATGGTGCCGGTCGACGACTGCACGCGCACCTTGGCGGCGCCGAAGGCGTTGAGCATGTCGAGGAACTTCGGATTCTCACGCGCGTCCTGCGTCATGAACATGAAGCCGACGCCCGATTTTTCGATATCGTAGGTGGTGACCTTGTCCTTGAACTTCGGCGTCTGAATCAGCTTGGCGAAGTCGGCGTGCGTGTACGGCACTTCCTTGGCGTCGACCAGGCGCTTGTTGTAGACGATGGCGGCCGGCTCGAAGGTGGTGCCGTAGGCCTGGTCGTCCCACATCGCCCATGCCGGCAGTTTGGGCGCCTCGACCGATTTGTACTTCATCGCGTAGCCGTCGGAGGCCAGGCGCATCTGCAGGTCCATCGCCGACGACCACACCGCGTCGGCGGTGTTGCCGCCAGCCGCCACCTCGGAGATGAAGCGGTTGTACACCTCGGTCGAATTCATGTCGTTGTATTCGACGGTGATGCCGGGGAACTGGGCGCTGAAGTCCTTGATCAGCGGCGCGGTGGCCTTGCTGTCGGTGGCGCCGTAGACCACCAGCTTGCCCTCTTTCTTGGCGCCGTCGATGATCTTCTGGTAGTCGGCCGGATAGCCGGCCGGCACTTGCGCCAGGGCGGCGGTGGAGCTTGCGAACAGCGCGAACGAGAGGGACGCGCATGCGGCGGCCACTGAGGTCTTGAACATCATTTTTTAGTCTCCAATTGTTTTATTAGTTTTTTTGTGATCAGCGCACCAGACCGAGTTCGGCGGCGTGCCTGCCGTAATCGTCTACGGCCTTTGTTACATAAGCTTTCAATGCGTCGCCCGTCAGCCCGAACGGATACAACCCCAACGCCACGCGGGTCTGCGCGAACCCCGGATCGGCCAGCACGCGGTCGAAGGTCGCCACCCACTGCCGGTAAACCGCATCGGGCACCTGGGGGCCCATCCACAAACCACGGATGACCGGCCACACCACGTCCACACCCTGCTCGCGCGCGGTCGGCACGCCGGCCAGCACGCCCGGCAGGCGCTTCTCCGACAGCACCGCCAGCACGCGGGTGTTGCCGTCGGCCGCGTACAGCGTCGCCTCGCTGGCGTCGCCCGACACCACCTGCACATAATTGGCATGCATCGCCGTGAAGGCCTCGCCGCCGCCCTCCAGCGCCACGAAGCGCAGCACCTTCGGATCCAGCCCCGCGGTCTTGAACACCATCGCCATCTTCAGCCAGTCCTGGCTGCCAATGGTGCCGGAGACGCCGATCAGCACCTTCTGCGGATTCTTCTTCAACGCCGCCAGCAGTTCCGCCAGCGTCTTGTAGGGAGAATCGGCGCGCACCGCGATCATGCCGTAATCCGTTCCCAGCGCGGCCACCCAGCGCACATCGTTCGCGGTGGCCTTGCCGAACTTGCCCTGCGCCAGATTGAGCAGCGAGCCGCCGGAAAACACCACCAGCGTGTTCGGCTCGGCGCGGCGCCGCTGCGACACCAGCGAATGCCAGGCCACCGCGCCGATACCGCCCGGCAGATAGGAGATCCGCATATCCGACGGCGGCGGCTTGGGCGCATTGGGCAAACCCTGCAAGCCCTGCAGGCCCTTTTGCGCCAGCTTGCAAGTGAGGTCCATCGCGCCACCCGGTTTGGAGGGGACGATGCACTCCACGCTTGCCGCCCGCGCCACCGCGCATAGTAAAAACAGCGCGGCAATCAAAGCCTGCAAAACTTTAGTCATCTTGTATGGTTATCTTAGAGCGGTGAAGCTTTCAAAGCGCTTTCAGGCCGCGTCGACTTTCAGAAAAATATCGACGCGGCCCGGTCTTCGTTGCGAAGCGGCTTAGAAGCGGTGCTGCATGCCGGCGGTGATGCCGCGCTGGCTGTTGGCAAAGCCGGCGTCGTCGCGCGACAAGCCGGTGAGCTGGCCGTTCTTGGCTTTGGCGTAAGCGCCCGAGACATGCAGGTCGGTGCGCTTGGACAGCGCATAGCGGTAGCGCAGCACGTACATGGTCGGATCGGCATCGCGGCCGGCGGCGACGTTCTTGACGTTGATGTGGTAGACCGCCGCGGTTAGCGTGGTGACTTCGTTAGGCTTGAAAGCGACGCCGCCCCAGGTGGTGGTGGCTTCGACATCGGCGGTCGCGGCGCGGCCGGCCGTCAGGTTGTAGTCGCGCATGACGGCCCAGAATTTCAGCGGACCGGTTTCGTAGTTGGCGCCGATGTGCCACACGGTGTTTTCATCGCGGTTGCCGGTGGCCGCCACGGTGTTGCCGTTGTTGCGCTCATACGTGGCCATCACGTTGGCCGGGCCGAACTTGTAGGCGACGGTGGCGCCCATCTTGGCGCTGTCGGCCACGCCGGTGGTCTGCTCGCCGGCGGCGTAGTTGGCGCCGAAGCGCCAATCGCCGAAGGTGCCGCTGTACTTGATCAGGTTATCGTAGCCGGTCGTGAAACCATATTTGCTCGGACCCGTGGCCGGTCCCGTGGTCGCCCACGAATAATACGGTGCGAAGCCCATCGGATCGTAGCTGATCACGGTGTCGTAGACACTGGTGAAGGAGCGGCCGACGACCACGCGGCCGAAGGCGCCTTCCAGGCCCACGTAGGCCTGGCGGCGGAACAGCGCGCCGTCCTGGGCGCCGGTGTCCATCAGTATCCCGCCTTCCAGATTGAACACGGCTTTGAGGCCGCCGCCCAGATCCTCGGTGCCGCGGATGCCCCAGCGCGAAGTATTCATGCCGCCCGAGATGACGCTGGTCTTGCTGCCGCCGGTGGCGCTGGCGTTGTTCACATTTTCGACGCCGACGTCCAGCAAACCATAGACTTGCACATTCGATTGGGCCTGGGCGGCACCGCCGGCGGCGGCTGCCAATGCCAGGATGGCGAGGCTGAATGGGGATTTTTTCATTGTGTCTCCAGTGGATATAGTTATTCGTGATGCCTGATATTTGCGATCAGGGTGCCACTATAGAAGTCGCATCCTTTCAATTACCTTTCACCTACCTTTCACTACCTCAGGAAGGGTATTTCCTGTCGTCCTCGCACCACAAAGCCGATAGGCCTTCCCTTTTAACGCGCGGGCGACGATGATTCTGGCCTTACACTGAACCCATTTTTACGCCATGGCAAGAATTTATGCGCATACTGTTAGTTGAAGACCACACCGAGCTATCGCACTGGCTGGCCAAAGCGCTGCGCGACGCCCACCTGACCGTTGAATGCGCGGACAACGGCGCCGACGCCGACGCCCTGCTGCACACGCAGGATTACGCGCTGCTGATCCTGGACCTGACCTTGCCGCGCATGGACGGCCTGGAGGTGCTCAAGCGCCTGCGCGCGCGCGCCGCGCCGCGCGGCCAGACGCCGGTGCTGATCCTCACCGCGCGCGGCGGACTCGAAGAACGGGTTCAGGGCCTGAACCTAGGCGCCGACGACTATCTCGCCAAGCCGTTCGAACTGGCGGAGCTGGAGGCGCGCGTCAAGGCGCTGCTGCGCCGCAGCGTCGGCAACGAGGCCCTGGTGCACCACTGCGGCGCGCTCAGTTTCGACACCGTCACGCGCATGTTCACCTACGCCGGCAGCGCGCTGGCGCTGACGCCGCGCGAGCACGCGGTGCTCGAAACGTTGATCACGCGCGCCGGCCGCGCCGTCTCGAAGGAAAAACTGTTCGACGAAGTGTTCGCGCTGGCCGACGACGCCAACATCGACGCCATCGAGCTGTATATCCACCGGGTGCGCAAAAAACTCGACATCGCCGCGCCGGACGCCGCCATCATCACCACCCTGCGCGGCATCGGCTACCTGCTGCAACCGCGTCCGGCGCTGGCCGCCGACTGACGCGCGGAGCCCCACACCGATGCCGCTCTTGACCAGGCTTGCCAAACGCTTCGGCCCCGGCGCCACCTTGGGCAGCCTGCGCGGCCAGTTGCTGCGCTGGTTGCTGGGGCCCTTGCTGGCACTGGTCACGCTCAACACCGTCTCGGTCTACCACAACGCGCTGGACGCGGCCGATGTCGCCTACGACCGCTCGCTGCTGGCGTCGACCCGGGCGCTGGCCGAACGCGTCTCCATCGTCGGCGGCAAGGTGGTGGCCGACGTGCCCTACGTCGCGCTCGACAGCTTCGAGACCGACACGCTGGGGCGCATCTACTACAAAGTCACCGGCATCAACGGCGAGACGGTGTCCGGCTACGGCGACCTGCCGGCGGTGCCGGCCAACGTGCCGCGCTCGGAAGCCTATCCGGCGCTGGTGCGCTTCTATCACGCCAACTACAACGGCCAGCCGGTGCGCATCGCCGCGCTGCTGCAGCCGGTGTACGACGACTCGATGCGCGGCATCGCGCTGATCCAGGTCGGCGAAACGCTGGAGGCGCGGCGCGGCCTGTCGAACCAGATCCTGTTCGACACGCTGACGTGGCAGGCCTTACTGCTGCTGGCGCTCGCGCTGCTGGTGTGGTTCGCGGTGCGGCTGGTGCTGCAGCCGCTGATGCGCTTGAAGATCGCGGTGGAAACGCGCAGCCTGAACGATTCATCGGACGTCGATCCGGCGCTGGTGCACAAGGAGGTGCGGCCGCTGGTGGCGGCGATGAACAGTTCGCGCTCGCGCCTGCAGCTATTAATCAGCAGCCAGCGCCGCTTCATCGCCGACGCCTCGCACCAATTGCGCACGCCGCTCACCGTGCTCAAGACGCAGGCCGAACTGGCGCTGCGCGAATGCGACCGCGCCGGCGTGGCGCCCGAAGAGACCAAGGCGGCGCTGCGCCACATCGTCCACAGCATCGCCGCCACCACCGACTCCACCGTCAACCTGGCCAATCGGCTGCTAACGTTGGCGCGCATCGAGCATGGCGGCGACGCCGATGGCGCGGCTTCGCAGGCGGAGCCGGTCTCGTTGCGCGACGTCGCGCGCCAAGTCGGGCTGGAGATGGCGATGGCGGCCGTGGCCAAGAACATCGACCTGTCGCTGGAAGCGGAGCGCGACTGCGTCGTCAGCGGCCAGGCGTTGCTGCTGCACGAGATGATCGCCAACCTGGTCGACAACGCGCTGCGCTACACGCCGGCCGGCGGCCAGGTGGCGCTGCGCGTGACCGAGGGCCCGAACGCCGGCGGCATCGCGCTGGAGGTCGAGGACAGCGGCCCCGGGATCCCGGCGGCCGAGCGCGAGCGCGTGTTCGCGCCCTTCTACCGCGCCGCCGCCACGCTGGAGCGCAACCCCGGCGGCGCCGGCCTCGGCCTGGCCATCGTGCGCGACATCGCCAGCCTGCACGGCGCCACCATCGCGCTCGACGAAGCGGCCGGCGGCAAGGGATTGAAGGTGACGGTAACCTTCGCACGCCCCTGAACAAGCCGATGCAACGGAACCACCGTGTAGCGGTAAAATGACGCTATCGAGTTTTCCACCGCACAGCGATTCACAAAGGCCTACTATGAGCGAGTTGGACGTACGCTGGCAGCAACGCCTGTCAAACTATCGGCGCGCGCTGTCGCAACTCCAAAAGTTCGTCGACCAGCGACAGCTCAACGAGCTTGAGCAGCAAGGGCTGATCAAGGCCTTCGAGTTTACGCACGAACTCGCATGGAACGTCTTGAAGGACTACCTGCAATATCAGGGGAATAACGCGATCCATGGATCACGGGATGCCACGCGCGAGGCGTGCGAGTTGGGATTGCTCCAAGATGGCGACATCTGGATGAGCATGATCAAAAGCCGGAATCAGTCGGCGCATACGTACAACAAGGAAACGGCAGATGAAATATCTCGCCTGATTCTCAACAATTATTTTTCGCTGTTCAAGACCCTTGAGCAGAAAATGACCGAGCTAGCCAATGCTGACTAAAGATTCACCGCAAATATTTGGACTCAAGCGTGAAGTCATCGACGCCATGGGACGCGTGTTCGCGGCCTATCCCGAGGTGGAGCAAGTGATACTTTACGGTTCGCGGGCGAAAGGGAACTTCAAGTCCGGATCGGATATCGATCTCTGCCTTGTCGGGACCGATCTCACGTTGCCGTCGTTGCTGAGGATCGACACCGATCTGGACGACCTTTTGCTACCATACAAGATCGACTTGTCGATCCGCGACCACATCGACAATCCCGAACTGTTAGCCCACATTCATCGCGCCGGCGTCTCCTTTTATCGCCGCTAGAAAGACACACATGATCACCAAAGAAGAAATGGTCGAGCTATTCGCCGACATGAAACAGAACGCCCCGTGGGACAGCAACAAGCCGCTGTTGTGGGGCTACTTTTTCGCCGATGCCGACAAGGCCAAGCTGGAGGCCGTCCAGGCGCCGCTGAAAGCCCAGGGATACCAGATCGTCGGCATCTACGACTCCAAACCCGACGGCGACGCGCCGGCGCTGTGGTGGCTGCACATCGAGAAGGTCGAGAAGCACACGGTCGACACATTGCACGCCCGCAACCAGCAGTTCTACAAGTTCGCCGAAGAGCACGGTCTCGAATCCTACGACGGCATGGACGTCGGCCCGGCGGCATGACGGCGGCGCCCTCGAACATTCTGACCACCGCGCGCCTGCGGCTGGAGCCGGTGGACGACCGCCACTTCGACGGCTTGCGCTCGATTAACGGCGATGCGGAGGTGATGCGCTACATCACCGGGCGGCCGGAAACGCCCGAGGATACCGCCACCTTCATCGCCCGCAACAAGGCCAAGTGGACAGAGCTGGGGCACGCCTGGTGGGTTTTCATCGCCCGCGACAGCGGCGAGACCGTCGGCACCGGCGCCGTGCAACATATCGAACGCGACCCGCGCAATCCGCTGGAGCTGGGCTGGCGCCTGCGCGCCGACCAGCAGGGCAAAGGCTACGCCACCGAGGCGGCGCTGGCCATGGCAAGGTTCGCCTTCGAGCGCCTGGGCGCCAGCGAGCTGTGTGCGGTCTGCCGCCAGGAAAACCTGCCCTCGTCGGCCGTCATGCGGCGCATCGGCATGCGCTTCAGGGGCATCGAGCGCTGGTACGAGACCGATGTGGCCACCTTCGAGATGGCGCCCGGCGACCTGGCGGAAGCGACGACACACACCAAGGCCCCTTAACCGGTGGCGGCCGGCGCCCGCGCGCCGCGCCCGCCCCCGCAATATTTCCAATTAAACACACCTCGGGCGCGGTTTGGCCTATCATTCAGCATTTCTCCCATACGACCAACGATGCTCTCGAAACTCTCGTTTCGCCAGTTACTGCTGGGCGTCTTCCTGTTGATTGCTGTATTGCTGAGTGCCGCCTCCCTGCACGCGCTGTGGACGCTGGACCGTCTCGCCTTCCACAGCCGCGACAGCGGACACCACGCGCTGGCGCTCACCGAAAACACCCAGCAGCTGGCCGAGCGCAGCGTGGCGATGACGCGCAGCGCCCGCCAATACCTGGTGCTGGACGATCCCGCCTTCCGCATGCGCTACGCCGACGCCTGGCGCGAGGCCCGCGCCGCGCTCGACGCCGTCCAGCGCGGCCTGCCCCATGCTCCCAACATCGCCTTCGACACCTGGCGCCAGGCCGGCGAGCAAGCCTGGGACATCCTGCAAATGCCGACCCGCGCGCGCACCAGCGCCCGCCGGCAGGCGCTGGAAAAAGTACTGGCGTTGTTGCCGCGTATAAACACCCAGCTGGCCGAAGAGGTCAAACAGGAGGTCGAACTGCGCAACACCGAACTGCTTGCCGAGCTCGACCAGCGGCGCGCCGTGCTCAAGGCGCAAGTGATCGCCTCCATCGTGGTGGCCGCGCTGCTGGCCGGCGGCTTCGGCCTGTGGCTGTCGCGTCCGCTGGCGCAGATCGAGTCGGCGATCGACCGGCTCGGCGAAAACCGCTTCGACGAGGCGATCGAGGTGCGTGGTCCGGCCGACCTGCAGCGCGTCGGCCTGCAGCTCAACTGGCTGCGCCAGCGCCTCTCGAACCTGGAGGAGGACAAGTCCCGCTTCCTGCGCCACATCTCGCACGAACTGAAGACCCCGCTCGCGGCGTTGCGCGAAGGCGTTGCCCTGCTGGAAGATGGCGTTGCCGGGGCGTTATCGCCCAACCAGCGCGAAATCGCCGGTATACTGAATCAAAACACGGCGGCGCTGCAGTCGCAGATCGAAGCGCTGCTGCGCTACAACGAAGCCACCTTCGACGCCCACCACCTGCACCTGGAGCAGACCGACATGTCGGCCCTGCTCGCGCGCGCCATCGACAGCCAGCGCCTGCAATGGCAGGCGGCCAAGCTGACCGTCAACATCGAGGGCAAGGCGCGGCCGATCACGGTCGACGCCGACAAGATGGGAGTGGCGATCGGCAACCTGCTGTCAAACGCCCTGCGGTTCAGCCCCCAGGGCGGCGTGATCAGCTTCAAGCTCGAGGAACGCAACGACCGGCTGCTGATCGACTGCGCCGACCAGGGACCCGGCGTGGCGCCGAACGACGCCGCGCGCATCTTCGAGCCGTTTTACCAGGGCCAGCGCCAGCCGCCCGGCGCGCGCCGCGGCAACGGCATTGGCCTGTCGATCGTGCAGGAATACATCGCCGCGCACCATGGCGTGTTGCAACTGCTGCCGTCCGACCAGGGCGCCCGTTTCCGAATTGAACTACCTTACTGAAGTCCGCCCACGATGGTGAATATGATGCCTTACGCAAAATCCGCTTCCTCCCGCGCGCCGGCGCGCCTGCTGTGCGTGCTGCTATGCCTGGTGCTGGCCGCCTGCACCCAAATCCAGCCCAAGCCGGCGCCCGCGCCGCAGCCGCCCCCACCGCCGCCGCCGGTGGTGGAACTGGCGCCGCCGCCGCCACCGCTTGACGAGGTGGGGCCGCTGCTGAGCTATCACCAGTCGCTGCGGCGCATGAGCCAGGGCGAGCTGCTCAAGGAGCTGAGCGGCCTGACCCAGCAGCCGCGCAGCCCGCGCCTGTCCATGCAGATGGGCATGGTGCTGATGCTCACGCGCGGCGGCGGCGACCTGGCCCGCGCGCAGACGCTGTTCGACGGCGTCGGCAACTCCACCGACAGCGAGGCGGCGGCCTTCAAGCCGCTGGCGCTGGTACTGTCGAGCAATTGCGCCGAGGCGCGCCGGCTGGCCGAGCATGTGGACCGGCTGGCGGCGCAGCAAAAGGATAGCCAGCGCCGCATCGACCAGCTCAACGACATGGTGGAGGGCTTGAAAAACATCGAGCGCACCTTGCCGGTCCGTCCGGCCGCCAGCGCGCCGCAAGGGATCATCAAATGAGCGCGGCCGACGACCAACTGGCCGCCGCCGGCGCCGCCCGCAACCCGGCCGGCAAGGGCGCCCACTTATTGGTGGTGGACGACGACGCCGACCTGCTGCGGCTGCTATCGATGCGGCTGACCGCCAACGGCTACCGGGTCACCGGCGTCGGCAGCGCGGAGGCGGCGCTGGCGCGCATGTCGATCGAGCTGCCTCGTCTGGTCATCAGCGACATCCGCCTGCCGGACCGCGACGGCATGTCGCTGTTCCAGGAAATCCGCCACAACTACCCGGCCCTGCCGGTCATCCTGCTGACCGCCCACGGCACCATCCCGGACGCGATCGAGGCGACCACTTTGGGCGCTTACGCCTACCTGACCAAGCCGTTCGACGCCAAGCTGTTGCTGGACCGCATCGCCCAGGCGCTGAGCCTGTCGGCGCCGGCCGCCAGTCCGTCCAACGGCGACGAGGCCTGGCGCGCCGGCCTGATCAGCCGCAGCCAGCGCATGGACGAGCTGCTGGCCGAGGCCCGGCTGGTGGCCGCGTCCGACGCCAGCATCCTGATCCGCGGGGAAAGCGGCACCGGCAAGGAACTGCTGGCCAACGCCATCCACCGCGCCAGCCGCCGCGCCAAGGCGCCCTTCATCGCCGTCAACTGCGGCGCCATTCCCGAGGCGCTGCTCGAATCGGAGCTGTTCGGCCACGTCAAGGGCGCCTACACCGGCGCAGTCAGCGCCCGCGAGGGGCTGGTGCAGGCGGCCGACGGCGGCACCCTGTTCCTCGACGAGATCGGCGATATGCCGCTGCTGCTGCAAGTAAAGCTGCTGCGCGTGCTGCAAGAGCGCGTGGTGCGCCAGCTGGGCTCGGATGTTCCACGGCCGGTCGATGTGCGCATCCTGTCGGCCACCCACCGCGACCTCGACGCGGCCATGCTGGAAGGCCAGTTCCGCGAGGATTTGTATTACCGGCTCAACGTCATCACCCTGACCTTGCCGCCGCTGTCGCAGCGGCGCGAGGACATCACGCCGATGGCGACCCAGTTCCTGCACACCCTGGCGGCGAAATACGGCAAAACAGTGCGCGGCTACGCCCCGGACGCGCTGGAGGCGCTGACCACCGCCTCGTGGCCGGGCAATGTGAGGCAACTGTATAACGTGGTGGAACACGTATGTGCGCTGGCGACGGCGCCGCTGATTCCATTGTCGCTGGTGCAGCGGGCGCTGCGCGTGCCGTCGCTGGAAGTGCTCAGCTATACGGAGGCCAAGCAGCGCTTCGAGCGCAACTATCTGGTCCAGCTGCTCAAACTCACCGACGGCAACGTGGCCGACGCCGCCCGCCTGGCGGAACGCAACAGGACCGAGTTCTACCGTCTGTTACAGAAATACGACCTCGACGCCAGCCTTTTCCGCACCGACCCGACCCTTGTCGCCACCGAGCGACAAGACGATCCCCTTAAAAATCAATGACTTACCAAATGGCGGCAGCAAGCTGTCGCCATTTCACGACAAAATCGCCGGAATGTAGACGTAAACGTCACGATTTGACAATTAACTTTAGGAAATATCTTCATAAGCTCATGATTTTAAAAGGCTTTTAATAGCTGGCACGCCGATTGCTAAGGATAGGATTACGTCACAGACGTTTCACCTAAACTTGAGTAAAGGAAGCAAATCATGATGACTACCAAACTGATCGCCCGCCTGATGGTTGCAGCTACCCTCACCGCTGCAGCAGCTACTGGTACCGCCTTCGCAGCGGGTCAGCAAGAAGGTGCTATGGCTGGAGCCGCCAAGACTGGCACCGCCACCAATGATGATGCAATCACCAGCAAGATCAAGGCTTCCCTGGCCGATCAAAAACAAATTGGCGTGACCACCACCGACGGTGTGGTTGTGCTGAGCGGCGCCGTCCCGAGCACTGAAGTTGGCACCAAAGCCATTCAGGTCGCATCGGCCGTCCCTGGCGTTAAGGAAGTAAAAAGCGAACTGACCGTCGCTTCGAAGTAAGCAGTACCACCGCATTTGAGCAGTAAGAGTTTCCCGCAGTAAAAACCTTGCAGTAGAAGTATCCGTAGTACCGCAACACCACCCTAGTAACTGACCCTTTTCCGGGTAGCGTTCGTAGACGCTACCCGGACTTTTTTTTGCCTAAAGAATTGCCAGATAATCAATATGAACCGATTATCCGGGCGTACTCCCCTCCCTTCGCGATCCTTAGCTCAGGTTTTCCAGGCGAATCTTCGTCACGCTGCCGCAGACGGTCGACAGGCCTTCCATCTTGGCGATGGCCGCCGTCACGTTTTTTTCCTGCGTCTGGTGTGTCAGGAAAATGATGTCGGTCTTGGTTTCGCCGTCGGCCGGTTCCTTTTGCAGCATGGCGTCGATCGAGATGGTCGCGTCGGCCAGGATGCGGGTCAGGTCGGCCAGCACGCCGGGCTGGTCGCTGACATTCATGCGCAGGTAATAGCTGGTGGTGATTTCCGACATCGGCAGGATCTCGATGTTGGTCATCGCGTTCGGCTGGAACGCCAGGTGCGGCACGCGGTGTTCCGGATCGGCCGTGGCCAGGCGTGTGATGTCGACCAGGTCGGCGATCACGGCCGAGGCGGTCGGCTCGGCGCCGGCGCCTTTGCCGTAGTACAAGGTCGCGCCGACGGCGTCGCCCTGCACCAGCACGGCGTTCATCGCGCCTTCGACATTGGCAATCAGGCGCTTGCTCGGGATCAGGGTCGGATGCACGCGCAGTTCCACGCCCTCGACGCCGTTGACTTTGGCGCGCTTGGCGATGCCCAGCAGCTTGATGCGGTAGCCCAGTTGCTCGGCGTAGCGGATATCGATCGCATTGAGTTTCGAAATGCCCTCGACGTGCGCCTTGTCGAACTGCACCGGAATGCCGAAGGCGATGGCCGACATGATGGTAGCCTTGTGCGCCGCGTCCACGCCCTCGATGTCGAAGGTCGGGTCGGCTTCAGCGTAGCCCAGTTCCTGCGCCTGCTTGAGCACGGTGGCGAAGTCCAGGCCCTTGTCGCGCATCTCGGACAGGATGAAGTTGGTGGTGCCGTTGATGATGCCGGCCAGCCAGTCGATGCGGTTGGCGGTCAAGCCTTCGCGCAGCGCCTTGATGATAGGGATGCCGCCGGCCACCGCCGCTTCGAAGGCGACCATGACGCCCTTTTCCTGCGCGGCGGCAAAGATTTCGTTGCCGTGCACAGCCAGCAGCGCCTTGTTGGCGGTGACCACGTGCTTGCCGTTGGCGATGGCTTGCAGCACCAGCGCCTTGGCCTCGTCGTAGCCGCCGATCAGCTCGACGACGATGTCGATTTCCGGATCGTTGACGATGTCGAACGGGTTGGCGACCACTTTGACCTTGCCGCCGGTGCGTTCCTTGGCGCGCTCGAGGTTGCGGGCCGAGACGGCGACCACTTCGATGCCGCGACCGGCGCGGCGGCGGATTTCTTCCTGGTTGCGTTCCAACACGTTGAACGTTCCGGAGCCGACGTTGCCGACGCCTAACAAGCCTACTTTGATGGGTTTCATATGATTCGTTTCTATTGATCTGCGGTTCGGTGGAGCGTGGAGGCTAGAAGCTGGCGCCGTGGCGTTTGCGGTAGCCTTCCATGAATTTGGCGATACGGCCAAAGGCTTCCGTCATATCGTCCGAGTTCGGCAGGAACACGACGCGGAAGTGATCCGGCGCGATCCAGTTGAAGCCGCTGCCCTGGACGATGAGCACTTTCGTTTCTGCCAGCAATTCGTAGGCGAACTGCTGGTCGTCCGCAATCGGATAGATTTTCGGATCGAGGCGCGGGAACATGTACAGCGCCGCTTTCGGCTTGACACAAGTGACGCCCGGAATATCGGTCAGCAGCTTGTAGGCCAGATCGCGTTGCTTCAACAGGCGCCCGCCCGGTCCCACCAGGTCTTGTATCGACTGGTAGCCGCCGAGCGCAGTCTGGATCGCAAACTGCCCCGGTGCGTTGGCGCACAAGCGCATCGAGGCCAGCATGTTGAGGCCCTCGATATAGTCTTTCGCATGGGATTTCTCGCCCGACACCACCATCCAGCCGGAACGGTAGCCACAGGCGCGGTAGTTCTTCGACAGGCCGTTGAAGGTGACGAACAGCACGTCGTCGGCCAGCGAGGCGATCGAGACGTGCTCGGCCTCGTCGTACAGCACCTTGTCGTAGATCTCGTCGGCGTAGATGATCAGCTGGTGCTGGCGCGCCAGCTCGATGATCTGTTGCAGCAGCTCGACCGGGTACAACGCGCCGGTCGGGTTGTTCGGGTTGATGACGACAATAGCGCGCGTGTTCGAGTTGATTTTGCGGCGGATGTCCTCAATGTCCGGGAACCAATCCTGTTGCTCGTCGCAGATGTAGTGCACTGGCGTGCCGCCGGACAGGCTGACGGCGGCGGTCCACAGCGGATAGTCGGGCGCCGGCACCAGCACCTCGTCGCCGGTGTTGAGCAGCGCGTTCATCGACATCACGATCAGTTCGGACGCGCCGTTGCCCAGGTAAATGTCGTCGATCGACACGCCGGCGATGTTCTTGCCTTGCGTGTAGTGCATGACCGCCTTGCGCGGCGCGAACATGCCCTTGGAATCGGTGTAGCCGGCCGCGTTGGACAGGTTGATTTTCATATCCTGGACGATCTCGTCCGGGGGATCGAAACCGAACACGGCGAGGTTGCCGATATTCAACTTGGTGATCTTGTGGCCTTCTTCTTCCATTTGCCGGGCTTTTTCCGGCACCGGGCCGCGGATCTCGTAGCAGACTTCCGCCAGTTTGTTCGATTTTTGAATCGGTCGCAAAATAAAATCCTGTCTTGGTGAGGCAAACCGCTGTGGCCTGCCAAAAACGCGATGGCGGCCTGTGCTGCAATGCGAAAAGAACCATTCTGCCGAAAGCCACCCGTTTAATCAACCTCTGGCGGGGCGAAACGGCGAAGCGCCCCTTGAAAAAGGCTACAATGCTACTAATAACGCTTAGACAAGCCATCAAATAGCAGATACCACCATGAAGCTCCACGCAAGCGATACCAAAAAGTACCAAACCGTCACCGGCTACGATGAAACCGGGGTCGAGATCAACGCCCAGCGCTACAACTACAGCCTGATCGTGCTGCCGGAAACCGAGCCGCGCGCCTGGCCGGCGCCGACCTTCGAATCCCTCACCGCCGAGCATTTCGACATCATCGGCGCCGATGCGCCGGACGTCGTCATCCTCGGCACCGGCGTCAAACAGCGCTTCATCCACCCGCGCCTGACGGCCGCGCTGACGATGCGCCGCATCGGCGTCGAATGCATGGACAGCCAGGCCGCCTGCCGCACCTACAACATCCTGATGGGCGAAGGCCGCAAGGTCACCCTGGCGCTGATCATTGACAACACTGACAACTCCGGCAAGGCGGGCGCCTGAGCCGGCCGAAACCACAAGGCGCGCGGCCATGAGCGACGCAGCCGGCGACACGAACGACCACGACCGCCGTCAACGCGCGGTCGTCTTCGCGCACCGCAAGCTCGGCGTACGTTGCATCAAGGTGCTGCTGGCCGGCGGCGTCGACGTTGCGCTGGTGGTCACCCACCATGAAGACCCCGGCGTAAACAACCACGACGAATCGGTGCGCTCGCTGTGCCGTGAAGAACGCATCCCCTGCACCGCCCCCGACGATGTTGCATCGCCCGATTTGCTGGAAGAGGTGCGCGACGCCATGCCGGATCTGATGTTCAGCTTTGACTACGGCCGCACGCTGCCGGCGGAGTTGCTCGCGGTCGCCCCGGCCTACAATATGCACGGCTCGCTGCTGCCGGAGTTTCCTGGCGCCGCGCCGGTCGAGTGGGCGGTGCTGCACGACGCCACCGTCACCGGCGCCAGCCTGCACGAGTTGACGTCCGAGCCCTTTGCCGGCGCCATCGTCTCGCAGGTGGAGGTGCCGATCCTGCCCGACGACACCGCATTCGACGTGTCCGTCAAGGTCACCGTGGCGGCCGAGCAGACCTTGTGGCGCGTGCTGCCGTCGCTGCTCGACGGCACGGCGCCGCGCCTGCACAACGGTGTCAGAGCAGGTCCCAAAGCGGCCGCCGGCTTAGGCCCGCGCACGCCCGAGGACGGCCGCATCGACTGGCGCCAGCCGGCGCGGCAGGTCTACAATCTGCACCGCGCCGCCGCGCCGCCCTACCCCGGCGCCTTCACCGACATCGCCGGCGTGCGTTACGTGATCGGGCGCGCCCGCCTGTCCGGCAATTTCGGCAACGTCGTCGCCGTCGGTTTGCCACCGGGCTTGACCGTAGTGGATAATTGCATCTTTGGCGTTTGCGGCGACGGCCGCATGCTGACGATTTCCAGCCTGACCGCCGATGGCGCGTCCATCACGGCCGAGCAGCTGCACGCGCGCCTGCGGGCGCGGTCCTAGGCCAGGTTGGACAATATTTACTTTGCCCGCCCGTCTTGAAGGGTGAAAACTCGCCCTCATATTGTCGATGTCCATCTCCAGGAGAAAACCAGTGGCTGATAGCCAACCCGTAGTTACCGACTTTTCCGCCCCCATGACGAGCGGCCGGACGTTCCAGTTGTCGGGCCGGCCAGCGCGCCATACCGTGCTGTTTTTCTACCCGAAAGACAATACCCCCGGCTGCACCACCGAGAACATGGCGTTCCGCGATCTGTACGAACAATTCCAGGCCGCCGGCACCGAAATCTACGGCATCAGCCGCGATTCGCTGCGCTCGCACGAAGGCTTCAAAGCCAAGCTGGGCCTGCCTTTCGAGCTCATTTCCGATCCCGACGAGGCGGTCTGCGCGCAGTTCAACGTCATGAAAATGAAGCAAATGTACGGCAAGACCGTCCGTGGCGTCGAGCGCAGCACGTTTGTCATTGACGCTAGCGGTCAATTGGTGAAAGAATGGAGAGGCGTGAAGGTAGCGGGTCACGTCGATGAAGTGCTGGAATTTGTGGCGCGTCAGGCTTAACAGGTTTGCGCGTTGCCTTTCAGAGTTGCTCAACCGTAGCAGAATCATGCGCATCCAGCCATTTTGTTAACCATTTTGAGTCATCACTGTCACTCTTCCCACCCTACATGGTGGCCAGCCGGCCACCACGCGGTACTTTCTCCGGGCAGGATGTGCGCCCGTCGGCAGTCTACTATTCCGTTCCACCCAGCATCCACCCCATCCGGCACTAACGTTTCCTCCATTGGAAACGTGCGCTTGTCCCATGGGCGGATTCCTCCAGTTATTTTTCAATTGAGATCCTGATGCCACTGCCAAAATTACCTAGTAAGCCAGCGACTTTACTGTTGGCAAAAGATTATCCAAAAGCGACAGGGCCGCGCCCGGTTTCCGCCATTGCGGCGGTCGCCGAGATTGCGCCGGCACCCGCGCCGAAGAAGGCGGCGCCCGTCAAAGCAGTACCCGTAGCGAAATCCAGAGCGGCGGCGCCGGTCGCCGTCCAAGCCGCGCCGGCAGCACCTGCGGCGCCAGCGAAAACCACCGCCAAATCGAAGGCCGTGGCCGCTGTGCTGAAGGCCGCGCCGGCCGTGTTGAAGGCCGCCCAAGCAACGCCGACACCCGCCCCGGCACCGGTGGCCGCCAAGCCGGCCGCGAAGGCCAAGGCCGTTCCCGCCGCGCCCGCCGCGCGCGGCAAGGTCACGCCGATCACCGCCGAGGCGCCACACCCGGCCAAGCACAAGGCCAATGAAGTGGCGATCAAGTCGTCGACCAGCCGTCACGCCGACCAGACCGGCACCACCAAGCTGTTCGTGCTCGACACGAACGTGCTGATGCACGATCCATCGTCGCTGTTCCGCTTCGAGGAGCACGACGTCTACCTGCCGATGATGACGTTGGAGGAGTTGGACAACCACAAGAAGGGCATGACCGAGGTGGCGCGCAATGCCCGCCAGGTGTCGCGCACCCTCGACGCGCTGGTGTCCAACACCGACGACGACGCCATCGAGAACGGCATCCCGCTGTCCAAGCTGGGCAACAAGGACGCCAAGGGCCGCCTGTACTTCCAGACCCGCATGCAAACGGCGGACCTGCCGGTGGGCCTGCCGGTCGGCAAAGCCGACAACCAGATCCTGTCCGTGGTGCGCTCGCTCGAGGCCGAACAGGAAGGCCGTCCGGTGGTGCTGGTGTCGAAAGACATCAACATGCGCATCAAGGCGCGCGCGCTGGGCCTGCCGGCCGAGGACTACTTCAACGACCACGTGATGGAAGATACCGACCTGCTGTACTCGGGTATCGTCCAGCTGCCGGACGACTTCTGGACCAAGCACGGCAAGGACCTGGAATCGTGGCAGGAAAATAAAAACGGCCAGAGCGCGACGTTCTACCGCGTCACCGGTCCGTTCGTGCCGTCGCTGCTGGTCAACCAGTTCATCTTCCTGGAGCCGAAAAATGGCGAAGCGCCGTTCTACGGCCAGGTCAAACAGATCAACGGCAAGACCGCCGTGCTGCAAACCCTGCGCGACTTCAGCCACAACAAGAACAATGTGTGGGGTGTCACCGCCCGCAACCGCGAGCAGAACTTCGCCTTGAACTTGCTGATGAATCCGGAATGCGACTTCGTCACCCTGCTCGGCCAGGCCGGCACCGGCAAGACCCTGCTGGCCCTGGCGGCCGGCTTGGCGCAAGTGCTCGAGACCAAGCTCTACAACGAAATCATCGTCACCCGCGTGACGGTGCCGGTCGGCGAGGACATCGGTTTCCTGCCGGGCACCGAGGAAGAAAAGATGTCGCCGTGGATGGGCGCCTTCGACGACAACCTCGAAGTGCTCAACAAGTCCGATTCGGACGGTGGCGAATGGGGCCGCGCGGCAACGCAGGATCTGATCCGCTCGCGCATCAAGATCAAGTCGCTCAACTTCATGCGCGGCCGCACCTTCGTCAACAAGTTCCTGATCATCGACGAAGCACAGAACTTGACGCCGAAACAGGTCAAGACGTTGGTCACGCGCGCCGGTCCGGGCACCAAGATCCTCTGCCTGGGCAACATCGCGCAGATCGACACGCCGTACCTGACCGAAGGCTCCAGCGGCCTGACGTACGTGGTCGACCGCTTCAAGGGTTGGTCGCATAGCGGCCACGTGACCCTGGCGCGCGGCGAACGCTCGCGCCTGGCCGATCACGCCAGCGACGTGCTGTAATGTAGTAGAATAAACAGGTACCTGTTAGCCCCGCCCGCAGCAATGCCGGCGGGGCTTCTTTTTTCCGCAAACAGTTTCTGCCACCCAACCTATGCACAAGTTGGCACAAGTAAGCGTGTTGATCCACGAAAGTTCTTGAATCCTGTGGCATCCTGTATAACACTGACATCCAAGTCATTGATTTCGCCCGCCTTTTCCGACCACAGCTGAGGTAAGACCATGGACATTCCTATCCTGATCCAGAAGCGTGAAGGCAGCCGATACGGGGTGACCGTCCCGGACATCCCGGGCTGCGTGACCACCGGTGAGACGGTGGACAAAGCGATGAGCAACGCCACCAAGGCCATCTACGGCCACGTCGGCCAGCTGGTCGAGCAGGGCAAATCGTTTGAAATCAGACCGTCCGAAGTGGAGCACCTGTCGCGCGAGCCGGATTACGCCGACGGCATCTGGGCCATGGTCAGCCTCGACCTGGCCAGGCTGGACGATCCGCCGGAGGGTTGACTCTGAGCGTTCCCCGGGCAACAAGCGTCAATCTAAACCACGTAGGGCGGATTAGCGCAGCGTAATCCGCCAAGCGACGTTCCGACTCATCAGGACTCCCTTGACCTTCCCACGATTGGAAGGCATACAGTATGATCATCGAAACCGAGAAGGAGAAGTCGATGTATCAGCTACAAGTGGAAAACATGAGTTGCGGTCACTGCGTGGGCGCTGTGACCAAGGCGGTGCAGGCGATCGACGCCGCCGCCAAGGTCGAAGTCGATCTGGCCACCAAGACCGTCAAAATCGACAGCGCCACGGCGCTGGCGCCGCTGAAATCAGCCATCGCCGACGCCGGCTACCCGGTCACCGCCGCCGCCTGATTCGGCATGCCCCGCCAGCCCCGGGTTATTCCAACTCGGGGTAGTGGCGGAAGATGCCGTCCTCGTTGAACGGGATGCGCCGCTTCGAGCCCACATAGGCGGCGATATTGGGACGCGCCGCCACCTTGTCGCGCAAGGCCACCAGGCCGGGATACGAAGGTTCGAGCTTCGCCATCGTCTTCGGAAACGCATAGCGCAAACCCTCGATCAGCTGGAACAGCGACAGATCGACATACGTCAGGCGGGAGCCGATGGCCCAGCCGCCGCGCCCCGGATTGCGCCGCACCACACCTTCGAAATAGTCCAGGAACTTCGGTATGCGCGTCTCCCTGAAGTCCTTGGCGCGCGCCTTGGCTTCCTTCTTCTGGTCCTCGTAGTATTTGTTGGTGGAGATCGGATGATGCGTGTCGTGCGCCTCGGCGACGATGTCGGAGATGGTCAGCTGCAGCTGGTTGGCCCACAAGCGCCCCGCCTCCGCGCGCGGCGCCAGTCCATGCCGCGCGCCCAGGAACAGCAGGATATTGGACGTCTGCCCGATCAGCAGATCGCCCGCGCGCAGCACCGGCGGCGCGAACGACGGATGATCGACTTTGTCGCCGTCCAGGCTTGCCATCAACGCAGGCACGCCCTTCTTGCGCCGCGCCACATCGTCGTAGGGGATGCCCGCCTCCTCCAGCGCCAGCCGCACGAATTCGCCGCGGCCTTGCAGGCCGTCCCAGTAATAGAGTTGGTAGGGTGTCGTCATGCGAAATATCGTAGCACCACCGGCGCGGGCCCGTCGCACGAACCCGGCGCCCGGAAAGCTTTTGCGGCCACGGTTATAATCGATCGGAAACTGCTACTCCGCCCGATCCCACATCAACCATGTCTGTCTCCCGCCCATGCCGCCAGTCCCACCGCTTGAACTGCACATCGTCCTGATGGTCGCCGCCGCAGGATTCCTCGCCGGCGTGCAAAACGCGCTCGCCGGGGGCGGCTCGTTCATCACCTTCCCCGCCCTGCTGCTGGCCGGATTGAATCCGCTGGCCGCCAACATGACGTCGACCATCGCGCTGTTCCCCAGTCAGATTACTTCCGCCTATGCGGGACGAAAGCTGGTGGGCGACGTCGGCCCGCTGACGTTCCGACAGATGCTGATCATCAGCGCCATCGGCGGCGTGTTCGGCGCGGTGCTGCTGCTGAACACCCCGGCGTCGTTCTTCGAGCGGCTGGTGCCTTGGCTGGTGCTGTTCGCCACCAGCGTGTTCGCATGGGGGAGTTTCCGCAAAAAGCCGCTGCACGCGGCTGGTGCGATGCCGCGCTGGGTGCTGGTGCTGGCGCAGGGATGTATCGCGATTTATGGCGGCTACTTCGGCGGCGGCATCGGCTTCCTGATGCTGGCGGCGCTGACCGTCGCGGGGCAGCAAGTGCGCATGGCGGCGGCCACCAAGAACGTCCTGGCGATGGCCATGAACGCGGTGGCGGCCATGATATTCGCCACCTCAGGTTTGATTAGCTGGCCGGCGGCCCTGGCGCTGTGCGTCGGCGGGATCGCCGGCGGCTTGTGCGGCGGGTGGTTGATCCACCGCCTGCCGGAAAAGGTGATGCGTGGGTTCGTGGTGGTGGTCGGCGCGGCGTTGACGGTTTGGATGTTTGTCCGTTGATGTCCTTAGCCGCCCCCGCTCAGAGCATTTCCTTTAGCTTGGCCAGCTTCTTGCGCCGTCCGATGTAGCCGGCGCCCACCAACCCGGCGGCCAGCGCCAGCAAGGCCAGCGTCCCCACCGTCTTCTGCGCCGGACTCAGATCGGCCAGCGTCCGCATCTCAAACCCGCTTACCTTGGCGTCGGCAGGCTCGGTTTTCGCAAACGATGCCGGCGCCGGATCGGCCGGTTTGGCTTTCGCGCGCGGCGCCGGTACCGGTTGCAGTTCCTGCGACTTCGCTTGCAGCACTTGCAGGTCCGCCAGCGCGGCCTGCATCGCGGCGTCGTTGGCCTGCTGCTGCCCCGGCGCGGCCGCCACCGGCTGCGCCGACGGCGCCGAACCGCCTGCGCGGCCGGCAGCCGCCGCCCCGCGTGCGATCGCCGGATTCGAGCCGACGTTCGGCACGAACTGGCCGGTGAACTGCGGCGCGATCTTCAACGTCGCCTTGCTGCACGAATCCGCGCTGCACGACACGCCCGCGTCCTTGATCGCCCGCGCGTTCTGCCGCGTGAGGTTGTCGCGCACCGCGTCGCCCGGTTTCCAGTATCCACGCTCGATGGCGCTCAGCATGCGGTCGGTCACGGCCTGGTACGCGCGCAGGTTGCCGCTGGCGGCAAAGCGCTCACGCACTTTCAGGCCATGGCGGTCGGCCACGTAGGTGTCGTACATGCGCTGCCACTTGCTGCCGTCGACCACTTCCGGCACCGTCACCTGCCACGCCCACAGGTAGTCGACCACGCGGTTGATGTAGCGCGCGCCGGAATACCCTTCCTTCAGCATGCTGTCGGCCCACTTTGGATTGAGATAGCGCGACTGCATTTCCTGGCCCATGTACTGCTCCAGCGTCTTGTGGCCCGGCTTGCGCGGATTGGACAGATCGCTCACCACCACCTCCGGCGTCTTGCCGTCGACGCTGCGGATCGCCATCGCGGTGCCACCCAGGTATTGGAAGAAGTCGTCGTTGTCCAATGTCGCGAAAAGGTTGCTGGACCGGCTGTGCAGCGCGATCTTGCTGCCGCTGATGGCCTGCTTGAACAACTCGCGCCGCTGTGCGGGGTTTGCCTGACTGGCCTTGTCGTCGCCCCAGTAGCCGGCGCCGAAAGGATGGCTCATGCGGTTGATGAACACGTCCGCCACTTCCTTTTCGTTCTTCCAGGCGTTCGTCAGCGGGATCAGTTTTTCGATCTGCGTGCCATAAGCGCCGCTCGGCACGCCGAAAATACGCACCGACGCCATGCGCCGCGCCTCGTCGGCGGAGATGCCGGTCGCCTGCAACGCGACAGCGGTCTTGCGGCTGTGCTCCTGCATCACGTTGCCCGACTGGCCGGCGTCGGCGGCAGCGCCCAGATCGTCCTGTTGTTGCGCCAATTGAGCCGCCTTGTCCATCAACGCCAGCAGGTTGCCGAACAGGTCGCGGAACAGGCCCGACGAAATCAAGGTGACATCGACACGAGGACGTCCGAGTTCCTTGCGAGTGAGCGCTTCGACGCCAGTCACGCGACCGCGTTCATCCCAGGTCGGACGCACGCCCATCAGCGCCATCGCCTGCGCCTCCATGATGCCCTCGTGGCGCGAGGTCTCCACGCCCCACAGGTTCATGCTCAATTTGTCCGGGTACACGCCATGGCGTTTGCGGTAGTCGTCGACCAGTTGCAGCGCGAGCTTGGCGCCCGCCTCGTAAGTGGTCTTGCTGGGAATGCGCGACGGATCGAGGCCGAAGAAATTGCGGCCGGTCGGCAGCGCGTCCGGATTGCGCACCAGGTCCGCGCTGGCGCCGGCCGGGATGTAGCGGCCCGACAGCGCCTCCATCAACCGGTCCAGCTCCAGCGCCGCGCTGCGCTCGATATCGCTCTCCAGCTGCGCGATGCGTTTGGCTTTCTGCTCGGCGCTGGCGCCGGCATCAAGGCTGACGACCGCGCGCGCGGTGGCGTTGCGCCGCTCCGCAGTCGGCGCCACGCCGAAGGTGTGCAGGCCGAAAGGCGTCAGCTTGTTGCCGGTATCGTCCAGATACTCTTCCAGCGCCTCCATATCGGCTTCGGTTTTGAGCTCGGTCTTTTTCATGTCCTTCAATACGCCGCTTTTGGACGCGACGCGGTTCAGCGCCAGCAGATGGCTGCGCGCCAGCAGCGGGCTTTTTTGTTCGGCCACGCGGTAGTCGTTAAGCAGCGCGCCAAGCTCGCGCAAGTCGGGATTGAGGCCGGCGATATCGAACGGTGGCGTCATGTGGTCGATGATGGTGGCCATGCCGCGCCGCTTGGCCTGTATGCCCTCGCCCACGTCATCCATCACATACGGATAGATATTCGGCATGGCGCCGATCAGCGCTTCGGTCGGGTCGTCCTCGGACAGGCCGGCCTCTTTACCGGTCAGCCATTCCTGCGTGCCGTGGGTACCGATGTGCATCACCGCGTTGGCCTGGAAGCCCTTTTGCAGCCACAAATAGAAGGCGATGTACTCGTGGCTCGGCGGCATGCTCACTTCGTTGTGCAGCTTCTCCAGGTTCTGCTCCCAGGCGCGGCCCGGCTGCGGCGCCATCAGCACATTGCCGAAGCGGCGCGCCGGATAGACGAAGAAAGCCTCGCCCTTGGCGTCGCGCCACAGAACCGGCGCGCTTTCAGGCTTGCCCCATGACGCCAGGATGGAATCGCGCAGCGTTTGCGGCATTTTGGCGAACCATGCCTGGTAGTCTGACAGCGGCACCAGCAGCGCCTGGCCGCTCTCGGCCAGATGCTTCAGGCCCGTCATGTAGTCGCCTTTGGACTTGCCGGGGTAATTGCCCCACTGCTGGATCTCGCCTTGCAGCTCGCCCTCGCCGGCCGGCAGCGCATCACCCGTTTGATAGCCGTCGCGTTTCAGGCGCTGGACGATCTGCCACAAACTCTCCGGCAGCACGTTCAGATACGCCGCACCGATGGTTTCGGAACCGTGCGGGTAGTTAAAGTAGATCATGGCGATGCGCTTGTCGCCGTTGGCCTTTTGGCGCAAGGCCAGCCAGGCGGCCGCGCGCTCGTTCAGGCGTTCGATCCGTTCCGGGATCGGCGTCTCCTCGACGTAGGCCAGCCCGGTCTGCGCATCGCTGATGCGTTCACGGCTGGCGACCACCGTCGGCTGTATCAGTCCGGCCATCTCGGCACCGGCCAACTGCCAGGTGCGCTCGATGATATCGAGGCCGATCTTCGATTCGCGCCATTGCGCCGCGGTGTGCTGGCTCAAGGTGATGGCGTTGATTGCCGGGACGCCGATCTTGTCGAGCAGCGCGCCCGTGTTGGCGGTGCCGCCGACCTTCATGCCCAGCGCGACGATCAGCTCCACGCGGCTCTTGCCGTTTTCGTCGAGCAGGAAGCGCAGCGGCACGTCGTATGGATAGCCGAACACCGGCAGCACGTTGTAGCCACTCGCTTCGAGCCGGGCGACGATGGCCGCCAGTGGCAAGGTTTGCCCCGCCACCAGGCTGGCGCGATAGAACGGCACCGCGATCCACGGCGCGCCGGTCTTGTAGTTGGCATAGCCCTGCAAATAATGCTCGTAACTGCTGTAGGTGCGGTTGGCCGCGACGTCGTACAGGCCGACGTCCGGCATCGCGTGCACCGGCGACACCGCCAGCGTCGCGCCGAAATGCTGGCGCAAGATATAGCGCAGCAGGTTGCCCATGTTCTCGATGCCGCCCTCGCTATGATACTGCTGGATGGTCTTGTCGTCCTGGACGCCCATCTCGCGGATGCTGTCGTCGATGGCGCCGCCGACGGCGAACACCGGATGACGCGACTTCCTCAGCGCCTGCAATTCATCCTTGAGTCCCGCCATCGCCAGCCTGCCCTTGGCGTTGACGATCGCGACATCGGCGCTGGCCAGCGCATTGCGGTCGGCCTGCGTCATGCCGTTGTTGGGAATGATGCGGATGACGACATTGAGCTCCTTGAGCTCCGCCTGCAATCCGCGCACCGCCAGCACCGCCGGCCGCGACTCGACGTCACCGAGCATCAGCGCCAGCGTGCGCGGCGCCTGCGCCGAATGCACGTAGCCGACGATGAAGAAGGAGATCAGCAGCAGTAAAACAACTTCCAGTGTCCCAAAACGCTTATTCCGGAACATACACGACCTTCCCGTCCGGCAGCTGGTAAGCGGTGCCCAGGCGTTTGCCGGAACCGGACAACGGCTTGTCGCTGACGCGGCTCACTGTGATCTCGGCGCCCTTCTTGGTCAGCACCTCGACGCGGCCGTCCGCGCTCTTCTTGGCGATGGTGACTTCGGAATTGGGGTCCAGCAGGTCCATCATGTTCCAGGCCGAGAACAGCGCCAGCATCATGGCGACGATGAAGACGATGCTGGCGTCGAACAGGTTGGCGACGCCGGCCAGCGGGTCCTCGGTGTGCTCGCCGATGCGGCTGTAGCGGTGGCGGTTCATAAATCGCATCGCCATATCAGGCCTCCACGCGCATCAGGTGCGGTTTGTTCGCGTGCGTCGCCAGCATGGTTTCGGCGGCGTAGGCGATGTCGGTCAGGTCGCTGCGCAGCCAATGCTCGCGCACCAGGCTCAGAACATAGGCGCATACGCTGCACGCCAGGCCGACCACGGTGGCGGTGAAGGCGGTGGTCATCGATTCGGCCATCTTCGGCAAATTGCCCTGCGCCAGACCGGCCAGTGAAATACCCATCGGGATCAGGGTGCCCATCAGTCCGAGCGCCGGGCCGACCCGCACTACAAAGCGCACGCCGTCCAGGCGGCGCACGCCGGCGGCGTCGGCGCGCTGCACCACGCGCTCGAGCCGCGCATCGAGTCCCGGCTCGCCCTCCTGCGCGGTCAGCACGGCCGCCATGTCGTGGCGGGCGGTCGCCACCAGCATGCGCACGCCGCGCCGGCGCTCGATCCATTCGGCGCCGAAGGTGCCGAAGCACACCAGCATGTACAAGGTCAGCGCGGCGATCCCCGCCAGCACGGGCAAATACAGCACGTTGGAAATGGAGTACAGCAGCGTCTCGATCGAGCGGATGACCGCGTCGGCAGGCAGGTTAGGCATTTGAATGATCCAGCGACAGAAGCAAGCCACTCACCTCCCCGTGAGCGGATTGAAAGGAAGCGCCTGGGCGCTTCCACCTCTTTGGCCGGTATCCGGGCTCGCAAGCAAATCCACCTGACCTTCCCATGCAAAAGCACAGTGGTGTAGCGAGGCGGATAGTCGTCGGCGACGACGCTTGTTTACCGTTGCGGGGGCAGCACATGTTGGCTGGCTGGGCCAGCGCCATGTTTCCCGTTTAACTGCGCATCCAGACGGACGCGCGGGCACCAAAACGTGGCGATTATACGTGGTTCCGGGACGGCCGGACAGATACGCCGGGATGCCCAGGCTATTTCGGATCGGCGAGGCTTTGGAGAATCGGACAATCGGGCCGGTCATTGCCCTTGCAACAGCGCGCCAGCGTTTGCAGCGTGTCGCGCATTTCGGTCAGTTCGGCGATGCGCTGGTTGAGCTCCTCGACATGGCCGAGGGCGATTCTTTTCACGTCGGCGCTGGCGCGTTCCTTGTTCTGCCACAGCGACAGCAGGTCGCGGATCTGGTCGAGCGAGAAGCCAAGCGTGCGAGCGCGCTTGACGAAGCGCAGCGCGTGCAGGTCGTTCTCGCCATAGATTCGGTAGCCCGATTCGCTGCGCCGCCCCGGCGGAATCAGCGCGATGCTCTCGTAGTAGCGGATCATCTTGGCCGAGACGCCGGTGGCGCTGGCCGCTTGTCCGATATTCATACCTTCCCTCCTTCATCAGCCGGTTGCGCCTGCGGCTTCCAGCGGCGCAGCAGCAGCGCGTTGCTGATCACGCTCACGGAGCTGAGCGCCATCGCGGCGCCGGCAACCATCGGGTTGAGCAAGCCGAAGGCGGCCAGCGGAATGCCGACCAGGTTATAGATAAAAGCCCAGAAAAGATTCTGGCGGATTTTGCTATAGCTGCGGCGCGAGATCGAGATGGCGGCCGCCACCAGCGCCGGATCGCCGCGCATCAACGTAACGCCGGCGGCATGCATGGCGACGTCGGTGCCGCCGGACATGGCGATGCCGACATCGGCGGCGGCCAGCGCCGGCGCGTCGTTGATGCCGTCGCCGACCATCGCGATGCACTGGTTATGCCGCTTCATGGCGCCGATGGTGGCCGCTTTATCAGCCGGCAGCATGTTGGCGATCACCCGCTGGATGCCAAGCGTCGCACCCACGTGATCGGCGCTGCCCTGGTTGTCCCCTGTGAGCAGCACGGTCTCGATATTCAGCGCGTGCAGCGCTTCGATCGCGGCGCGGGCCTGCGGCTTGATACGGTCGCCGAAGGCCAGCAAACCCAGTAAGCGGGCCGGTTGCGGCGACTGCGCGGCAAGCCACGAGACGGTCAATCCTTGCTGTTCAAGTTCGGCGGCGCGCGCCGCCAGCGCGGTGAGCGCGACGCCCTGCTCCGCCATCAGGCGCGTGCTGCCGAGGATCAGCCGCATGCCGTCGACCGTGGCGGCGACGCCGCGTCCCGGCAAGGCGCTGATGTCGGCGGCGGTCATCGCATCGGCCGATTCTCCTTCGGCGGCTTGCTGCACCGCGCGGGCCAGCGCGTGCTCACTGCCCCGTTGCACCGCGGCCGCCAACTGCAGCAGGCGCGTTTTGTCGATGGTGCCGGGCACCGGCTCGCACACCGCCAGCGACGGTTTTCCTTCGGTCAGCGTGCCGGTTTTATCGAAGGCCACGGTGGTGATGCGGTGCGCCAGCTCCAGCGCCTCCGCATCCTTGATCAGGATGCCGTGGCGCGCGGCCACGCCGGTGCCGGCCATGATGGCGGCGGGCGTGGCCAGTCCCAACGCGCACGGACAGGCGATCACCAGCACCGCCACCGCGTTGATGATGGCAATCTCGCCATCGCCGGACGCCAGCCACCAGCCCACCAACGTCAACAGCGCCAGCACCAGCACCACCGGCACGAACACCGCGCTGACGCGGTCCACCAGATGCTGCACCGGCGCCTTGGCCGCCTGCGCGTCCTCCACCAGGCGGATAATGCGCGCCAGGGTGCTTTCGGCGCCGACCGCCGTCACGCGCACCAGCAGCATGCCTTCGCCGTTGATCGCGCCCCCGGTCACGCGATCGCCTGCGTGGCGTGCCACGGGCAGGCTCTCGCCGGTGATCAGCGCTTCGTCCACGTGGCTGGCGCCTTCGACCACCACGCCGTCGACGGCGATGCGTTCGCCCGGCCGCACCACCACCATCTCGCCGGGGAGCACCTGCGCGATCGGCACATCGACATCCTGGTCGCCGCGCCGCACACGCGCAGATTCCGGCCGCAGCACCTGCAGCGCGCGGATCGCCGACGTGGTCTGCCGCTTGGCGCGCGCCTCCAGCCATTTACCCAGCAACACCAGCGTGATGACGACGGCCGACGCCTCGAAATACAGATGCGGCATGGCGGAGGTGGCGGTCAGCAATTGGTAGACGCTCAAACCGTAGGCGGCGCTGGTGCCGATCGCCACCAGCAAATCCATATTGCCGCTGCGGGCGCGCGCGGCCAGCCAGCCGGCCCGGTAGAAGCGCGCGCCGAGCCAGAACTGCACCGGCGTCGCCAGCAGGAATTGAATGCGGCCGTCGAGCATCCAATGGACACCGGCCGGTTCGAGCAGCATCGGCAGCACCAGCGGCAACGACAATAGCGCCGCGAGCAGCACGGCGTAGCCGCTGGCGCCGGGGGCGATCACCGCCGGGGCGGCGGGAGCGAAAGGCGCCGGTGCGGGCTTGGCCTGGTAGCCGGCTTTGTCGATCGCCTGTTGCAGCACGCCGAAATCGATCGGATGCGCCGACTCCACGCGCGCCATCTCGGTGGCCAGGTTGACGCTGACCTGGTCGACGCCCTCCACGGCGGCGAGCACGCGCTCCACGCGTCCGACACAGGAGGCGCAACTCATGCCCTCGATTTTGATCGATTGCGAGACTGTTTTTTCAGCGGTTGAAGTCATGATGTTCACTCGAATGGCAGGTTATGGACGCTAGCTTCAAGTATCCCACGATTGGAAGGTCAAGCACTTTTTCGCGGTGCGCGTCCGGTCGCGCACGGAAACCGCCGGGATTGCCGCTACAATCGGCATATCAACATGATACGAAAGATCGATGTGGCGCTGGGCGGAATGTTAAAACGCGATCTGCTGTGGCTTTGGACGGCCATCGCGGCCATGGTCCTGCTATTGGTCTGGTTGCTGCTGCAACTGGGCCGCCAGGGCGCCGACTGGCAGATTCCGGCGGCCCGCGCGCGCGCCGCCGTGCTGTGCCAGATCATGCGCGCCGGCGGCGAACGCATCGACGTCGGCGCCACGGGCGACACCGCGACGGCGCGCGCCATCGTCGACATGGCCCTGCGCGAGGACGCCGGCGTCGAGGGCGGCCTGTGGGACCGGCAGCGCGGCGTGTTCGCCTACGCCTTCCCGACCTACGACGGCAGCGGCGCCAAGACCGACGTGCCGGCGGCCGAATCCCCCCGGCTCGCGGCGCTGTCGGAGCAGGCGCTGGCCGCCAGCGCCGCCGTCGACGAGGTGCGGCCGGGATTGCGCGAGGCGGTCGTCTACAGCGCCTGCCCGGTGGCCGCCAACGTCGCCGGCTGGACCCTGACCCGGGTGGCGACCATCGCCGATGGCGCGCTCCGGCATCTGATCCTGGCCCTCAGCTTGCTATTGGGCTCATTGGTGCTGGCCGGCGCCGGCTTCGCCCTGCTGCTCACGCGGTGGGGACGCGAGGCGCAACGCCTGTCGGCGCTGCTGGTGGCCAGCGAGCGCATGGCCGCACTGGGCGGCCTGGCGGCCGGCCTGGCGCATGAGATCCGCAACCCGCTCGGCACCATCCGCATGAAGGTGGACAACGCCCTGGCGGCGCCGCCGGAGCGGCGCCAGGCGCGCACGGAGGCGGCGCTGCACACCACGCTGGCGCAAGTACAGCGGCTCGAAACGCTGGTGGCCAGCCTGCTCGCGTTGACGCGCTCCTTCCATCCACAACGCGCGCCTGTGGCGATGGCGGACTGGCTCACACAGCGCGTCCGGCAGCACGCAGAAGCGGCCGCCGATCTTGGCGTGACGCTCAGCCTCGACCTGCAGCCGGGCCTCGACGAGGCCGCGCGCGCCGCGGCGCTGTTCGACCCGGGACAAATGGAACGCGTGATCGACAACCTGGTATTGAACGCGCTGGCCCACACCGCCGCCGGTGGCCATATTCAGCTTGGCGCGGCGCGCGATGGCGCGGTGCTGCGCCTGTGGGTGGCCGACGACGGCAGCGGCGTGCCGCCCGCGCTGCGCGCCACGCTGTTCGATCCGCTCGTCACCGGCCGCGATGGCGGCACCGGGCTGGGACTTGCCGTGGTGCGCGAAGTGATCCAGGCCCACGGCGGCCAGGTAGCGCTTGGCGACCAGCAGGCCAGCGGTACCCGCATCGAACTGGAGCTGCCATGGCCATGATCCTGATCATCGACGACGACGCCGCGTTCCGCGCCACCCTGGCCGAGACGCTGGAAGACCTGGGCCACGGCGTGCGCCAGGCCGCCAGTTGCGAGGCCGGGCTGCGCGCCTTGGCCGAAGGCGGGATAGCCGCCGCCATCGTCGATTTGCGCCTGCCCGGCGACGACGGCCTGGCCTTCCTGCGCGCGGCGCCGTCCATCGCGCCGGGCGTGCCGTGCTTGATGCTGACGGCCTACGCCAGCGGCTCCAACACCATCGAGGCGATGCGCCTGGGCGCTTTCGACCATTTGACCAAGCCACTCGGACGCGACGCCCTGACCATGGCGCTGGGCCGGGCGCTCAAGGCCGGCGCGCAGGCATCGCGTGGGGCGCCTGGCACGCCGGCGGACGACGGCATCCAGGCCGACGACCAGATGCTCAGTAACAGCGAGGAAATGCGCGCCATTTTCAAGCGCATCGGCCTGGTCGCCGACAGCGACAACTCGGTGCTGGTGCTGGGCGAGACCGGCACCGGCAAGGAGCTCGTGGCGCAGGCATTGCATCAGAACAGCGCCAGGGCCGCAGGACCGTTCGTCGCCGTCAACTGCGCGGCAATCCCCGCCGAGCTGCTCGAGAGTGAACTGTTCGGCCATGTGAAAGGCGCGTTCTCCGGCGCCACCGGCGACAGGCCCGGGCGCTTTCGGGAAGCCGACGGCGGCACCCTGTTCCTCGACGAGATCGGCGACATGGCGCTGCCGACCCAGGCCAAGATCCTGCGCGTGCTGCAGGAGCGCGAAGTGACGCCGCTGGGCGCGCGCCACAGCGAGCGGGTCGACCTGCGGGTGGTCGCCGCTACGCACCGCGACCTAGAGGCCGAGGTGGCCGCCGGCACGTTCCGCGCCGACCTGTGGTACCGGCTGCAGGTCATCACGATCACGCTGCCGCCGCTGCGCGAACGCGCGGGCGACGTCACCCTGCTGGCCGCGCATTTTTTGCGTGGACGGGCCGCCGGCCACGCAAAACGCCTGAGCGAGGCGGCACTGGGCGCACTGGAGGCGCACGACTGGCCGGGCAACGTGCGTGAACTGCGCAACACGATACAACGCGCCATCGCCCTGAGCGAAGGTGACCTGATCGAGGTCGAACACCTCGGTCTGGGCGCCGGCCGCCCGGACGGCAAGCCAGCCGACACGATCGCCACCACCGCCACGGACATCGACTGGGATGGCACGCTCGAAAGCGCGCTGGCGCAGGTCGAACTGGCCATGCTGCGCCGCGCGCTGGACGCGGCGGCGGGCAATCGCAGCGAAGCCGCGCGGCGCCTCGGCCTGTCGCGCCAACAGTTGTACCGCAAGCTGGCGCAATACCGGATGGAGTAGCGCTGCCGGACACCTGTCCGTTCCATTGACACCCGGGTGTAACACCAGCGGACACCCCGGGTACGCGGCCGCGCAAACAGCGGCTCGCGGGCTTGGCACGCTATCTGCATAGTCATGACTACCACCCCTCGACATCACACAAGGAGATAGTCATGAATGTTCTTAAATACCCGATGATGGTCATCGCGCTGTCGCTGGCTGCGGCCGCATCCGCCGCCCCGCCGCAAACCGATCCGGCCCCACCGCCGCCACCTGCAGGCCAACCTGCACCACCACCGCCACCGCCGGCGCCTCCGGCGCCACCACCGGGAGCACCCTTGCCGCCACCGCCGGGCGCGGACGCGCCACCGCCACCGCCGCCACCGGCGGAGGCCCGCCGGGGCAACGCCGCCAAGCCTGTACCGCCACCCAAGCCGCGCGGTCCGGCGGGTAAAAGGCCGCTCGACACGCCGCCGCCACCGGCGCCGGGAACCCAGGCACCGCCGCCTGTCGGCCAGCCGTAACACCATCGTGACAATGCCACCGTCTTCGCTGACACGCTCCATGGCGCTGGCGGTGGCGCTGTCCGGCTTTTGCCTCGGCGAGGCCCGGGCGGCGCCACCACCGCCAACGCGCGCTCCTTCGGCCACCGCCCCCGCGCCGGTGGCCGAAGGCGTCATCGCGCGCTATCTGAACACCCCTTACGGCGATCCGAACGGCCTGCGCCTGGCCGACGGCACGGTGGTGCTGTTCGCGCCGCACGTGGCCGCGCGAATCGGCGGCGCCGCCGTGCCGGGCGACCGGGTGCGCGTCATCGGCCAGGTCGCCGACGGTGGCGTGATCCGTGCCGCCGCCCTGGTCAACCTGTCTTCGGGCGCCAGCGTCGGCGACGAGCCTGCGGGCCCGCCCGCCCCGCCGGCGACGCGACTACCGCTGCAAAGGCTGGAATCGGCGGGTACCATCGACGTGCTGTTGCGCGGACCGCGCGGCGAGGCCAATGGCGTCATCCTCACCAATGGCGACATCATCTACTTCCGCCCGGACCTGGTCCGCACACGGCTGGCGCCCGCCCAGCCATTCGCCGCCACCGGCATCGGCACGCGCGGCGCCGCCGGCATCTCCCTCGAAGCGATCACGGTCGGCGCCAACCTGTCGACGGCGCGCGCGGCGACCCGTGACATGCCTGCGCGGCCCGCGCGCCCTTCACCACCCGGCACACCGCCGGCCAATCAACCGTAACCGGAGTACCCACCGCGTGGCGACTGAAAATATATTGTGGATCATCACAGGCTTGACGATGGCCGGCATCGTGCTGCGACCCTGGCGCGTGCCCGAAGCGGTATGGGCGACATTGGCGGTGCTGGCGCTGGCGCTGTTCCAGCTGATCGACCCGGCGAGCATCGTCAGCGGCGCCGCGCGCGGCTGGGACGTGTATCTGTTTTTGGCCGGTATGATGCTGCTGGCCGAAATGGGACGCCGCCACGGCGTCTTCGACTGGCTGGCGGCGCACACCGCGCGCGCCGCCGCCGGCTCCGGCCACCGCCTGTTTTTACTGGTCTACCTGGCCGGCACCGTGGTCACGGTGCTGCTGTCGAACGACGCCACCGCCGTGGTGCTGACACCGGCGGTGTACGCGGTCGCGCGCGCGGTAGACGCCCCACCCCTGCCGTATCTGTTTATCTGCGCCTTCGTCGCCAACGCCGCCAGCTTCGTGCTGCCGGTCTCCAATCCCGCCAACCTGGTGATGTTCGGCGAGCATATGCCCGCGCTGGGACAATGGCTGTCGCTCTTCCTGCTGCCATCGCTGGGCGCGATCGTCGCCACCGGCGTCGCCCTGTATTTGCTGCTGCGCGGGGAGCTGACGACAACGATCCGGCGCGACATCGAGGTGCCGCACCTGACAACGGCCGGCCGCCTGACGGTCGGCGCGCTGGCCGGCACGGCGCTGCTGCTGGCGGTGGCGTCGTCACTCGGCCTGGCGCTCGGTCCTGTCACGCTGGCCGCGGCGGTGGTCGCGCTGTCGCTGGTCAGCGTCAGTGCCCGTGCCATGCCGACGGCCACCTTGCGCGCGCTGTCGTGGGACGTGCTGCTGATGGTGGCCGGCCTGTTCGTATTGATCGAGGCCTTGCAGCAGCACGGCGTGGTGGCGGCGCTGGCCGGTCAGCTCCAGGCGCTGCAAGCGCGCTGGCCGGATCAAGCTGGCAATATCACCGGCGCGCTGCTCGCCGTCGCGTGCAACCTGTTTAACAACCTGCCGGCCGGGCTGCTGGGCGCCGCCACCCTGGACCATGTGGCCGCCGATGGCCCGCTGCGCGCGGCGGCCCTGATCGGCATCGACCTTGGACCGAATCTATCGGTGAGCGGCTCGCTGGCGACCATCTTGTGGCTGACGGCCCTCCGGCGCGAAGGCCTCCACGTGGGCGCATGGCGCTTCCTGAGGCTGGGCATGGTCGTGATGCCGGCCGGTCTGGCGGCGGCGCTGGCGCTGCTGTGGGTGCGGTCATGACGGCGCCACGCGCCCTGTCCGCCGACGCGGCCAGCAACGCGGCGGGCACCGCGACCACGGGCAACGCGCCGTCGGGCGCCAGCCTGATGGCGTTGGCGATGTTGAACTTCTTCCTGGCCGACGCGCGCGACGGCCTCGGTCCGTTCCTGGACGCCTATCTGAGCACCAAAGGCTGGCGTCCGATGGACCTGGGTCTGCTGGCGATGGCGTGCGGCGTGATCGGCCTGCTGGCCGGCCTGCCCGCAGGCGCATTGGCCGATCGCAGCCGCCAGAAGCGCGCGATGATCGTGCTGCCCGTGGCGTTCATCACGCTGGGCGCTTTCCTGTGTATCGCCTGGCCGGAGCGCTGGGTGGTGTTCGGCAGCCAGGCGCTGGCGGCGGTGGCGGGTGTACTCATCATGCCGGCGCTGGTCGGCATCACGCTGGGCGTGGTGGGTCCCGACCGTTTCGGCGCTCAACTCGGCAAGAACGAGGCCTACAACCACGCCGGCAATATCGTTCTGCTGGGCGGCACCTGGGCCGCGAGCGTCTGGTTCGGCCTGCCCGGAGTGGCGGCGCTGATGCTGGTCACGACGGTGGCCGCCATTGCCGCAACGCTGGCGATCGCGCCGGGGACGATCGATCACGCGGCCGCGCGCGGCCTGGCGGCAGGCGGTGAGACCGTCGGCGAACAAGCCGGCGGCAAGGCGCCGCCGCTACACACGCTGTATCGCAACAAGCCGCTGCTGCTGTTAAGCGTGTCGCTGCTGCTGTTCCACTTTGGGAACGCGCCGCTGGCGCGGCTGATCGCGCAGCAGTTCGCGGTGCAGATGCAAAAACCGTTCGAGACCACGGCGGTGATCACCATGGTGTCGCAACTGGCGGCGCTCGCCGCCGCGCTGGCGGCGCCTTGGATCATCCGGCGCGATGTGGTCCGGGTGGCGGTGGTGCTGGCCATGCTCAGCCTGCCGCTGCGTGGCGTGCTGGCCTGGGCCTACGCCGACTTCGCCATGATTTATCCGGTGCAGCTGCTCGACGGCGTGGGCGTCGGCCTGCTCGGCATCCTGACGCCTTTCCTGGTCGAGCGCCTGACGCGCGGCAGCGGCCACTTCAACCTGGCGTTGGCGGCGGTGATGATGGTGCAGGGTTTGGGCGCGGCATCCAGCAACGTGGTGGCAGGCTACCTGGTGACGCGCTATGGCTATCCGGTCACTTATCTGTTGCACGGCGCGGTCGCGCTGGCGGCGCTGGCGGCGTTCATGCCGGTGCAGCGCGGCGACGGCGGGCGCTAGCGGCCCGCCCCGTTCCTGCGGCGCGCTGGCCTACCGGACTTCGCAGTCGACCGCCGCCGATTTGGTGGCGCTGGCGCCGGAACCGGAGGTGGTCGTGCTGCTGGTGAAGGTAGATGGCGGCGTGAACTTGATTCCTGGATTGTTCGGCACCATCACTGGCGGCACCACCGTGTTGCGCGTATAGCCGAACTGGCCGGCGCTGAAATTCAGCGAGCCGCCGGTATTGCTCACATTGATCATGCCGTCGATAACACTGACATACAGGCCCGGCGGCAGCGCGGTGCTCGCCCGCGACGGCGGCATCGGTCCCTGCGCCAACATCAGCGGCTTGAGCGGCGCCGCCAGCGCGTCCAGCGACGCCGTGCTGGCCATCAAATAGGCCTCGCGCGCGGCCAGCGCCACGGCCGCCTCTTCAGCCGACGGCTCGACCAGGTCGGCGATGAACGTGGTGCCGCGGATGCCGATGGTGGCGCTTGGCGTCTTCATCGAGAATTTTTCCTTGTTGCGCTTACCCAGCAGGCCTGTGACCGAGCGCAGCCCCCCTTTGACCAGGCTGAACGAAGCCTGGTCGCCGTCGGGCTTGCCGGCGTCGAAGGCGAAGTTCTCGACCTTGAATGTGGTTCCCGGCTTGAGCGTGATCTCGCTGTTGTCGATGAACTTGACCAAGGCGTAGGTGTTTTTCTCCGTCATCAGCGTGTCGCCGCTCTCCACTTCCGAGCGCAGCGACAGCACGCGCACCGCGCCATCGGCCTTCTTGGCGAGCAAGGGGCCGCTGAGCTGGGTGATGGTCCCGGCCACCTGCGCGGCCCAACCGGCGCTGACCACGCCGCAGAGCACCAGCAGCATCAGACCCTGGAGGAGGGTTTGGGTTGCAACACGCCTAGTTGCAGTAGGTTTTCTTGGCAGGGGCATTTTGTTTTCCGGTGTTTTCGGTGGTGGTGGTGCTGCTGCTTTGCGACTTCGGTTCGCTCGACAATGGTTCGTCGGTTTTATCGTCCGGCCCTGGCGACGGGGTCGACGCGGCGCGCGTGACCGTCTTGATGACTTCTGTACTCGCCAGCAACACTGGCTTGACCGGCTCGCTCGCGCTGGGCGGCGACAATACCTGGCATAGCGCGGAGTTTGGCGCGATGGTGCAGATATCCGCCGACACTGGCGTTGGGGTTGGGGTTGGGGTTGGGGTGGGGGTTGGCGTTGGCGTTGGCGTTGGCGTTGGCGTTGGCGTTGGCGTTGGCGTTGGCGTTGGTGTAGGTGTAGGCGTCGGCTCTGGCGTAGGCGTAGGCGTAGGCGTTGGCGTCGGTGTCGGCGCTGGTGTAGGCGTCGGCTCTGGCGTCGGTGTTGGCGTTGGTGTTGGCGTCGGTGTCGGTGTCGGCGTCGGCGTAGGCGTAGGCGTTGGCGTTGGTGTCGGTGTCGGTGTCGGTGTCGGCGTTGGCGTTGGCGTCGGCGTCGGTGTTGGCGTTGGCGTTGGCGTTGGCGTTGGCGTTGGCGTTGGCGTCGGCGTCGGAGTTGGCGTCGGCGTCGGTGTCGGCGTCGGTGTCGGAGTCGGAGTCGGAGTCGGAGTTGGCGTTGGCGTCGGAGTTGGCGTCGGCGCCATATGAGTATTCTGCGTGTAGCCGCCATTCGAGCCGAACACCGTGCTGCCGCCAAGCGCGAAAGTGGTCGCAGTCATCGTCACCGAGCCGCCAAACGAGATCACACTGGCCGCGTCACCGAAGGTCATCGTATTGCTCGGATCATAGCTGTCGCCAGCCGCCAGGCTGATATCGCCGGAGAAGGAACTCACCGTCCCCTCGATGGTCAACGGGCTATGGGTTTGCAGCGTAATGGCGCCGCTATTGGTCCTGACGCCATACAAGCCCTCCTCCAGCGACGACGGCGCGGCGGCGATCAGCATCGCACCGGCATTATCGATAGTGATCGCGCCGTTGTTGTCGCCGAAGAAGGGAAACTGCTGCGCCTTCGTCACCGTCAACGCTTCCGCATGCGCCGTGTTGTTGACATTGGCGATGTTGATCGCCGCCGTGCTGCCGCCGCCGGCGCGGTTGACCGCCGACAGTTGCGAAACCTTGGTCAGCAGTGGCGCGGCCGACGAGCCGATGCCACCCGTGGCGTTCATCGTCAGGTGGTTGGCGGTGATGGGCGTGCCATTCATGCCGCCGGCCGTGGTGATGGCGCCGTTGACGTCCAGCGTCACGTCGCCATCGGTATCGATGCCGCTGATGCTGTACAGATCAGCACCGCGCAATGTGGCGATGGCCGTGCTGAAGCTGTTCTTCAACTCAAAATCGTTGCCGGCTCCCTGTTGCGAGACCGCCAGGTTGACCACCCGGTTGCCTGCGTTGTTCAGCGTGATGTCGCCTGCATTGGCGACGGCCAGGTTCTCGACGTTGATGGCGCCGGTTTGCGTGATGGCGCCGCCGTTGCTCAACAGGGCGATACTCGTGGTGCCCGGGTCCCGCTGCGCCGCCAGGGAACCTGTGGTCGCGATGCCCGCGACGGCAATGCCGGCCACGTTATGCTCGGCGTTCCGGCTGCCGATCACCAAGGTCGGCGCCTTCAGATAGCGGATATCCTTCACCAGCAGGCAGCTGACCGTGTTGACGCAGCCGGTGCCGCCCAGTTCGATGTGGTATCCGCCGGCGGCTGGCCGCACGCTGGCCAGGTTGGCCGTGACGTTGGCGTTCAGGTCCATCGCGTTGGCCACGATCGTTACCGTATCGGCCGTGGTCGCCGCGTTGACGTTCACCTCCAACGCGCTCAACCTCAGCGTGCCGTTGATGCGGGTGGCAGCGTCGATCAGCACGTTGCCGGTGCGGCCCGACCCCAGCGTAAGGTTGCGAACGTACCCGCTTGAGCCGGTCAGGTCGAGCGAACCGCTCACCGCGACCACGCCATCGGCGCTGGCGCTGGCGATGGTGACGTCGGCGTTGTCGATTTGCTTGAGCGTGGATTCGCCCACGGCCATCGCGTCGCTGCCGTTGCCGTTGCCATTCGCGCCGGTGCCGACGTTGACATCGCCGGCCGCCGTGATCAGCACCTGGGCCCCACTGCCCTGGCCGCTGATGCGGGCGCTGCCGCCCACTGCCAGCGCATTGGCCTTGATGCCGATATCGCCGCCGGTGACGGTGGCATTGTCCCCCAGCGCCACGTTGGCGGCCTCGAGTGTCAGGGTGCCGGCGGCGCCGGAATCGACCTTGCCGTCAACGTTAACGGCGCGGCCGGCCAGCGAGATGGCGTGGCCACGGCTGTCGAGCGTGGTGGTGGTGGCGCCCAGCGAGGCGATCCTCACGGCGCCGCTGCCGCTCGCGGTGCCGGCGCCGTCGTCGTTGGCCGTCAGCCGGATCTCGCCGGACATCGCCAGCTCGGCGTTGACGCGGATGTCGTTGCCCGCCCGCGCCGTCAGGCTAACGCCGCTATTGGCGTTGTGGACGGCCGCGCCGAACGTGATGTCGTGCTGCGCCTGCAACACCACGTTGGCGGTGGCGCCGCTCAAGGCGCCGGAGTCGACCTCGGTCACGCCGCTGGTGGCCTGGTCGAAGGAGGCCACATCCGACAGCGGGGTCTGGAGGTTGGAATCCTTGATGATGGCGATGTCGAAGGGATCGAGCAGCCAGGTGCCGTTCTTGCCGCCCTGGCCGGCCGCGGCGCCGGCGTCCACGCGCGCGCGCGCCACATCAAGGTAATGGCCGGAGGTTTCAATCAGGCCCCCATTGCCGCCCCGTGCGCCGCCGCGCGCCGACAGGGAACCGTGCATGCGGGTCGCCTCGTCGCTCCACACCACCACCTTGCCGCCGTCGCCGCTGGCGCCGGCATCAGCGCTGATGGTCACGTCCCGCCCGACGAAGGTTTGCAGCGCGTTCGGCAGCGCCGCATTCTTCCCCTGGTAGTCTCCGCCCGCCAGCACCGTGCCGCCGCCGGCCGCGCCGCCGGCGTCGACCACGGCGTTGCCGGTCAGGCCGACCCGCGCGCCCAGCAAGCGGATGTCGCCGCCCGTGTTGAGATTGCCCCCGACCGCGCTGGTGACGCTGCCCGCCTCCAGCATGGTGGTGCCGGCCGCCTTGAGGATGATCTGGCCGCGTTCGCCCCGCACGGCGCTGTCGGCATTGATGGTGCCACGCTGGTTGACCAGCGCGCCGTACACGCCGACGCGCCCGCCCTGCGCCACGATGCTGCCCAGGTTGAGCGCCTGGTCGGCCGGCGCGGACACCACCACCTGCACGTTAGGATCGCGCGAATCGAACAATTGCACGCTGTGGCCGGCCGCCAGCACCACGTCGCCGTTCGGCGACGAGATCACGCCGCTGTTCTCCACCGCCGGCGCGATCAGGAAGATCTGTCCGCCGTTGGGCGTGGTAAGCGCGCCCTGGTTGACCACCTTGCCCGCGTTGGCGTCGCCGGCGAAGGTGTTTTTACCGGCCAGGAAGTCGGCGTTGGAGATCGCCAGGCTGGAGGCGACCAGGCCGTTGACATCGATCCGCGAACCGGCGCCGAACAGCACGCCGTTCGGATTGATCAGGAACACCTTGCCGTTCGATTGCAGCGAGCCCAGGATACGGCTAGGGTCCTGGCCGGTGATGCGGTTCAGGACCTTGCTGTCGGCACTTTGCTGGATGAAACGCGTGACCTCGCCCGCGTTCACCGAAAAACTGCGCCAGTCGATGATTGTGTTGGGCGTGTTGGTGATCGAGTACAGGTTGCCCTGCTGATTGAAGCTCGCCGCGCCATGCACCACGGTTGGCGCCGCCGGATTGGCCTGGGCCGCGCCGAAGGCGGACGCCACCAGCACGGCCAGCGCCTTGCGGCGCAGTTTCGCGGACGACGGCTGGCGGCTGATACGGCGGCTGGAGCGGGTGCGGTAACTGTTCATTGTGGTCTCTCGGGGCGTTCAGTAAGCAAGACCCAAACGCAGGTGCAAGCGGTTGGCGTCGGCGCGGCCGGTGGCGCCGGCGCGCAGCACGTGGCCATAATCGAGTTGCAGGTTGACGTAGGTCGACAGCAGCAAGCGCGCGCCCACGCCGGCGCTGCCGATGGACGTGCTTTCCAGTTCGCCCGGCAGCGCATGGTTGCGCTTGATGTAGGCGTTGTCGACGAAGCCGAGCAGGCGGCAGTTCCAGGCCTGGCGGCCGCACAGGTTGGGGGTGTAAGCCTCCAGGTTGACCGCGACCCCGCTGTCATTGGAGATTTCGCGTTCGATGAAGCCGCGCACCGAGGTGGCGCCGCCGGCGCCGAACTGCTCGCCCGGGATCAGCGCATCGCGGCTGTATTGGCCGTTGGCGATGGCGCGCAGCTGCCAGTCGTTGGCCAGCGCCCGCGTCACGCTGCCGCCCAGGCGCAGCACGGTGTAGTCGGCCTTGGCGCCGATGCGCGCCAGCGTGAAGTCGCGCTGGCCGCCCTTGGAGCCGCCGGAGATATTGCGCAGCAAGGTGACCTGGCCGCCGATCTCGCCCGATGCCAACGGCAGGTTGCCGGTGTAGGCGATGCTGAGCGGGTGCACGGTGACGTCGTTGCCGAGGTTGCCCATTTGCTGCCCCACCAGTTCGACGTTGTTCTTGAAGGCCTTGACATCGACGCCATAGGTCAGGCGCGCGTCGAACTCGCCGCGCTTGGCCAGCGACTGGTTGTAGCGCGCGCCGTAGACCGCGCCCCGGCCGCTGACGGCCAGGTTGAACAGCCCGGCCGACACGGTACCAGAATCGACGTTGGAATAGCTGGCGAAGAAGTCCAGCGAATCGCCCAGCGCGTACAGCGGAATGTGGTAGCCGGCGCCGTAGACCTTGACCCGGCCCGGCTCCTCGGCCGAGGTGGTGTATTGCAGCGAGGCCACATGATCGAGGCCGAACAGGTTGGCGTTTTGCAGGATGAAGCCCAGATGGGTTTTGCCGGTCTGCGCGGTGCCGGTGTTGTCGGCGTTGGCCATCGCCTTCCAGACGGGCTGGTCCTTAACCTCCAGCATGGCGTCGACTTCATCGTCCTTCTCGCCGCCCTGCAGCTTGAGCGTGACCTGCTTGGATGGATTCTCGTTGCCTTGCTTGAGGTTGGCCGACACGGCCTGCAGGTTCGGCGTGCGCCCTTCCTGCAGCGCCGGCAGGCTGCGGCGGATGTTGGCTTCGTCGAAATACTGGTTGTTCTTGACGCCGACCCGGCCGATTTTGGTTTCCACCACCCGCAACAGCACCACGCCACGGTTCAGTTCCTGTTCGGGCAGCTCGACGGTGACGACATTGTAGCCCTGCGCATGGTAGGCCCCCTCCAGCGCCTCGAGCGCGCGCTGCACATCGCCGAAATCGCGCGTTTTGCCGGTGAACGGCGCCAGCAACGGTTCGATCCGCTCCGCCGGCAGCAGGGTATTGCCCTGCACGTCGAAGCGGGAAATATCGAAACGAATGGCGGCGCTGTCGCTCGCAGGCTCCTCCGCCCAGGCCGTTGGCACGGTCAAGGCAAGCAGGGCGCTGGCTAGCAAGCAGGGAAAACGATCGGTCATTATTGGCTCTTTGAATTTTTGTCGCTGTCAGTCGCGGGAAATGTTAATTGTTCGACACGCCACAACTGGGTTACCACCCCGATGTTAACATGTTCGGCCAGAGAATGATGCTGATTTGCAAGTATCAACTGTTAAATCACCGTGGCGGGTGTTGGATTTCAGGCCGCATTAGTTGCAATACATTTTCTTGGCCACGTCGATCTTCTCGCCGGCCGTGACGGCGGCGCCGCTGCGGACGGCCAGCTCCTTGTCGGGCGCGGTACCGCCATTTTTGGTGTCGGACGCCTGGTCCGTGTCGCGGCCGGTGCCTCCCGGCCGCGACTGGGTGGCGGCGACCGTATTGATCACATTGACCGTGGCGTTGAGCGCCTGCCCCACCGGCTCGCCTGGACGGCCCTGGGTCGCCGCCACCACGGCGGCCGCATCGGCGGCTGCCTTGGCGGCGGCGTCCGCTGCCGCCTTGGCCGCGGCGTCGGCGGCGGCTTGGGCGGCCGCATCGGCGTCCGATTTGGCGGCGGCGTCGGTTGCGGCTTTGGCGGCCGCGTCGGCGGCGGCCTTCGCGGCTGCGGCGTCGGCTGCAGCCTTGGCGGCTGCCGCGTCGGCTGCGGCCTTGGCGGCGGCGTCGGCTGCGGCTTTGGCGGCGGCATCGGCTGCGGCCTTGGCGGCGGCATCGGCTGCGGCTTTGGCGGCGGCGTCGGCTGCGGCTTTGGCGGCGGCATCTGCGGCGGCCTTGGCGGCGGCATCGGCGGCGGCCTTGGCGGCGGCAGCCGCCGCAGCGGCGGCGCCGTCATTCAGCGTGGCCGTCGTCTGCCCGACAAATATGTGGGATGGCACATCGATCGAACCTTGTACGGTGGTCAAGGTCACCGGCGCGCCGTTGCTGTTGATGTTGGTGCCCTCCAGGGAGGTGATATCGCCCCTGGCGGCCGTGGCGGTGATGCGTCCGCTCGAGGGCACCCTCAACCTGCCGCCCAGCACGATGCCGTCGCCGGCGCTCAGGCCGATCGCTCCGCCCGCGTTCAGCGCCGACGTATTGGCCAGCCTGATGTCGCTGCTGGCGTCGAGCACGATGTTGACGGCGCTGATCTCGTTGTTGACCGTGATCGGGCTGTGCGCGGTGATCGACACCAGGCCACCGGCGCCGGCGATGTCGCCGGTGGTGTGGATGCCGCCGTGGTTGTCGATGATGATATTGCCGCTGGTACTGATGGTGCCCAGCGCCAGCTCGCCGCTGGACACCGTATTGTTGAGCGCGATATTGCCGTTGCCGTTGACGATAGCCTCGAAGGCGCCGACCTGATTGCCGGCGTTGGTCAGCGCGATGCCGTTGGCCGCGAGCGCGTGCAGGCTGTCGGTCACCAGCGCGCCGGTCTGGGTAATCCCGCCCTGCGCGGCATTGAGCGTGATGCCGGCCTGCGCGCGCGCGTTGCCGATGGCGATATCGCCGCCGTTGCCCACCGTGAGCGTGCCGTCGATATCGATGGCGCCGCCGCTCTGCGACAAGGTGCCGACGCCCAGTTGGGTGGCGCCGCCGGCGCCGGACAGCACACCGCCGCTCAACGCCAGATTGCTGATCTGCATGTGGCCGTTGAGCACCAGCGCGCCGCCGCCCAGCAGCAGACCGCCGCCATTGGCGTACGAGGCGTCGGCGCCGGTGCCGTTCAGGGTCAGCGCGCCACCGGTCAGGCTCAGGCCCTGCCCGTTCGCGCGCAGCGACGTCAACGTGGTGGCGCCGGCGCCGATGTCGTAGGTGACCATGCCGCCGGCGTTGTTCAGCGCCGCCGACAGCACGTTGGCGGCCGACGGCGCCACGCCGTCCTGCCAGTTGGCGGCGTCGCTCCACAAGCCGCCGCCGGTCGCCGTCCAGGTGGCCAGCGCGCGCGGCGTGATGGTACCCTTGGCCGCCGTCACGATGTAGTTACCGGCGTCGTAGCCGAACAGGGGCGCGCCGCCCAACGTGACCGTCTTGTCGGCGCCGGCGTTCTTGTCGACGTAACTCGCCGTGGCGCCGCTGGACGCCGGCGACACGATGTCGGCGGCGCCGCCGGGGGTGCTCAGCACGCCGCTCAGGGTGGCGCCGGCCAGGGTGCCCGCCGCGCTGTTGTTGTAGTCGCGCGGGGCCAGCGTCAGCGTCAGCGCGGCCGGCGTGATGTCGGCCGTCAGTCCGGTCGGCAGGTTGCCCACCACGTAGTTGCCACTGTCGGCGCCGCTCAAGGTGATGCCGTGGACCGTCACGCTCTTGCCGGTCCCGACGTTCTTGTTGGCGAAGCTGGCGCTGGTGCCGCCGATGGCGACCTGGTCGCCGCCGATCACGCCGCCCAGCACGCCGTTGCCGAGGGTGGCGCGGCGTCCCCAGGATTGCGTCGCGCTGTCGTAGTCGAGGTTGTAGACGCGGCTGTTGGCCGTAAAACCGGACGCCGTCAGCGTGGCCGGCGTGATGTCGGCACTCAAGTCCGACGGCGCGACCAGCAGATAGTTGGCGGCGTCGGCCCCCGTCAGGCTCAAGCCGCCGGTGTTGACCGTGACCGGTTTATTGGTGCCGACGTTCTTGTTGTTGAAGGTCGCGGTCCCGCCGGCCACGCCGGCCAGCGCGACATCGTCGCCGTTGATGCCGGTCACCGACGCAATGCCGACGACCAGTGCCGCGGAGGTGCCGTCGTACTGGCGCGACACGGCGCTCAGGCCCGACAGCGCCAGCGATGCCTTGGTGATGCTGCCGCTGCCACCGACGGCGCCGCCCAGCACATAGTTGCCGAAGTCATTGTTGGTGAGGGTGGGATTGGCCACGCTCATCGCCTTGCCGCTGCCGGCGTTCTTGTCGCTGAAGCTGACCAGCCCGGAGACGCCCAAGGTGTCGCCGCCGACCAGGTTGCCGAAGCTGTAGGTCGCCGCTTGCTCCATATAGGCGACGCCGTCATAGGTCTTGGTGCCGGTGACGGTGGCCGTTACCGTGCGCGGCTGGATGACCAGGCGCGGACTGGCGCCGGTGTAGGTGATGTCGTATTGGGTCGACCACAGGCCGCCCAGGTCGTAGCTGCCGACATTGACGGCGCCGTCGTAGCCCAGGGTGCCGTTGATGCCCGCGACCACGCCGGTGGCGCTGCCGGCGAACGCGGCGGAGGCGCCGTCGTAGGTCTTGGTGACGCCGCTGCCGCCGCCGCTGACCGCGATCGTTTTCGGAGTCAGGAAACTTTTGAGCATCGGCGCGGTGTGGCCGTCGTAATTGCGCCAGATGGTGGAAAAGTCGAAGCCGGCGTAATTCGATTGCTGACGGTTCTGCTTGCCGGTCAGCCCGATGCCGGCGCTGTCATAAGGCAGGCCGGCCGTATCGGCGTTGAAGTAGCCGTTGCTCATGCTGCCCGTGCCCAAAGTCCCGACCATGGCGCCGACACCGGAGAACCCGCTGTCGCTGACAATGCCGCTGCTGTAGCCGTTGCTGACCGTGCCCGAGAACAGCTCGCCCAGCAGCCCGCCGATGTTGGCGTGGCTCAGGTTATAGTCCAGCAAATTGCCGCTGACATTGCCGCTGGCGTAGACGTTGGCGATGCTGCCGCCGGTCCCGTTGAGGAGGTTGTTGCGGCCGGCCAGGCCGCCGACGTTTCGCCCGCCCTGCACATTGCCGGTGGCGTAGGCGATGCCGATGACGCCGCCGTTGTTGTCGCCCACCAGGCCGCCGACGATCTCGCCGGTCGACGTCACGTTGCCGCTGGCGTGCGAGGTGGTGATGCTGCCGACGCGGCTGCCGTCGTTGGCGTTGCTGCCGACCAAACCGCCGGCGTAGCCGAAGCCGGTCGTATTGACCTCGCCGCTGGCCGACGAGGCGCTGATGGCGCCGAGGTTGCGGCCGGCCAGGCCGCCGATATTGGCGGCGTTGGCGCCGGCCAGTCCGGTGATGGCGCCGCTGGCGGCGGCGTTGCTGAGCGCCGCGCCGTTGTCGCCGACCACGCCGCCGACGTTGGTCACGCCGGTGACGGCGGCGGACGAGCCGACGTTGTCGATGATGCCGCCGGCGCCGGCAACGACGCTGCCGACCAGGCCACCGACGTTGACGCCGCCGCGCACGCTGCCATCGGCCAGGCTGAGATTTTTGATGGTGCCGCCGCCCAGCACCGAGAACAGGCCGACGTTGTTGGACCCGGCGCGGTTAATGCTCAGGTCGTTGATCTTGTAGCCGTTGCCGTTGAACGTGCCGGCATACGGATAATCGGTGTTGGCGAGCGGCGCGAAGCCCTGGCCCGCGTTCCAGTAGGCCGTGCCGCCGGCCTCGATGTCCTTGTTGATGCTGAACCATGTCGACGCCGGCAAGCCGCCGGCGCCCTGCAAGCCGTAGATGTCGTCGAGCAGATACGGCGTGGCCGCGCTGCCGTCGCCGCTCGTGGCGCGCACGAAGGTGCCGCCGTCGAGCCGGAAATCGCGGGCGGCGAAGGCGGGCAAGGCGCCGGTCTGCTTCCACTTGCCGCCCGCGAGCGTGAAAGTACCGCCGACGAAGACGGCGTGTGGCGCGACGATATTGTTGGCGGCGTTCAGGGTCAGGTCACCGGAAATGGAGATCGGCTGTGCGAGTGTGATGTCGCCGCCCGCGTTCAGGCGCAGCGAGGCGTTGGCGCCGTCGATCGACGCCTTCAACTCGATGCCGGCGTCGGCGTTCAGGGTCAGGCCGTGGGTCGAGGTCCACGTGACGGGACTGAGCACGCTGATCTTGCCGCTGCCGGTGCCGGCGCTGTTGGCGGTGCTGACGGTGACGTCGGTGGTCGCCAGCGCGCCCTGCAAGGTGCTGGTCAGCAGCAGCGAATCGGCCACGGCCGCCGTTTCCAGGAACACGCCGCTATTGTTCGGCGGCGTGTTCCACGAAACGGCGCCCGTCATGCCGGCGGCCGTGGCGGTGCCAAGGTCGCTGGCGATGTAGATGTCGCTCGGGTCCAGCAGCAGCCGGCCGGTCGCGCCCTTCGGCGCGCGCGTGTCGACCCTGCCCTGCATGTCCAGATAATGGCCGGAGGTTTCGACGAAGCCGCCGTTGCCGCCGGCCGCGCCGCCGCGCGCGGAAATGGCGCCGTACACCTGCGTGGCCCGGTCGCTCCAGACGATGACCTTGCCGCCGTCGCCCAGGCCGGTGGCGTCGGCCTTGATCACGCTGTCCCTGCCCACATAGGTTTGCTGCGCGTTCGGCAGCGCCGCGGTGTTGCCGTCGCCCCGTCCCTGATAATCGCCGCCGACCAGCACCGTGCCGCCGCCGGCGCCGCCACTGGCGTCGACCACGGCATTGCCGGTCAGGCCGACCTGCGCGCCCAGCAGCACGATGTCGCCGCCGGTGTTGAGGTTGCCGCCCGACTTGCCATCGGCCACGCCGCGCGCGCTGGTGCTGCTGCCCGCCTCGAGCAAGGTGGTGCGGCTGGACTTGAGGAGGATCTTGCCGTTGGCGCCGACCACGGCGCTGTCGGCGTTGATGGCGCCGCGCTGGTTGACCAGCGCGCCGTACACGCCTACGCGCCCGCCCTGGGCGACGATGCTGCCGAGGTTGAGCGCCTGGTCGGCCGGCGACGACACCACCACCTGCACGTTGGGATCGCGCGAATCGAACAATTGCACGCTGTGGCCGGCCGCCAGCACCACGTCGCCGTTGGGCGACGAAATGATGCCGCTGTTTTCCACCGACGGTGCGATCAGGAAGATCTGGCCGCCGCCCGGCGTGGTGATCGCGCCCTGGTTGACGACCCTGCCCGCGTTGGCGCCGCCGGCGAAGGTGTTTTTGCCGGCCAGGAAGTCGGCGTTGGAGATCGCCAGGCTCGAGGCGACCAGGCCGTTGACGTCGACCCGCGAGCCGGCGCCGAACAGCACGCCGTTCGGGTTGATCAGGAACACCTTGCCATTCGATTGCAGCGAGCCCAGGATGACGCTGGGGTCCTGGCCGGTGATGCGGTTCAGGACCTTGCTGTCGGCGCTTTGCTGGATGAAACGCGCCACCTCGTCGGCGCCGAGCGAGAAGCCCTGCCAGTTGATGATGGCGCCGGGCGTATTGGTGATGGAATACGTCTTGCCCTGGAAATTGAAGCTGGCCTGGCCCGCCACGACGGTCGGATTGACGGGGGCGGCGTGAACCTGCGCCGCGCCGCCATAACAGGCCGCCACCAGGACGGACAGCAGCTTGCGCCGCAACCCGCGCCGCAGCGGCGCGCCGGCGCGCACAAGTTGGCGCTGGCGTTGGCAATCAAGATCTGCTGTCATGAAGGCATCCTCTATCGGGGCTGGTCGTCAGCCCACCGCGCCGGTGACGACGCCGTGGGCGGGTAAGTCATGGATGGATCGAACGGTGAACATCAAAACCAACTGGCATGCGGAGCCCGCCGAGAAATATCCGGAAGGAAACAAATATTACTAGAAGTTTAGTCGGGTTTGGACTTGGCGCCGGCATTTTTTTGCTAATAAGCATGTATTTCTCGCTTTCTGTGGCATGGCGCGACGCTCAGCGGGGACGATCATTGCAAGCGCATTATTATTGCATTTATAGCACTACTTCGTCTCGAACGTTGTGACGCCGTCCCAGTCGTCGCCCGGCGGATGGACCCGGTAATAGGCGATGCGTTCAGTGTATAACGAGTACAGGCGGTGATCCGGGTATAGATCATGCAACTCGGAAATTATTGACATGGCTCTATCCCACTGTTGCGCCCGCACGGCGGCCAGCGCCTCGTGCCAGCGCGCCAGTCCGGCGGCGGTGGCCGCGTCCAGCCCGCCGGCGGGCGCCAGCGGCTCGAAAATGGCGACCGGCTCGCGCTTGCCCTTGACGCGCACCAGGTCCAGCTCACGGTAGGCGAACTCCGGCGCGGCCGCGCGGGTGGCCGCGCCGACCGCGATGCCGACGCCGTAGACCTTGGTGATGCCCTCGAGCCGGGCGCCGAGATTGACCGCGTCGCCCATGACGGTATAGGCGCGGCGGATCTTGGAGCCCATGTCGCCCACGTGCATCAGGCCGGTGTTCAGGCCGATGCCGATTTTCAGCGGCGGCCAGCCGCGCGCGATGAAATCGTCGTTGAGGCGCTGCGCGCTGGCCTGCATCAGCAGCGAGGTGGCGACGGCGCGGCGGGCGTGGTCGGCGAAGGCCACCGGCGCGCCCCAGAACGCCATGACGGCGTCGCCGATGTATTTGTCGAGCGTGCCGCGATGACTGTCGCGGATGTCCTCGGACATCGCCGTCAGGTACAGGTTGATGTATTCGCGCAGCGCCTTCGGCGTCAGGCCCTCGGAGATGGTGGTGAAGCCGCGCACGTCGACGAACAGCACCGTCAGCTCGCGGCTTTCGCCGTCCATATTGTATTGTTCGGGATTGGCGGCCATCTCGGCCACCAGCTCGGGCGCGACATATTCGCCGAAGCGCGACACCAGCGCCCTGCCCTTGCGCACCTCGAAGAAGTAGCCCCACGCCACGTTGAAGACAAAGATGGCGGCAATGACGATGAGCTGCATCGCCAGCTGGAACAGCAGGTCGCGCGCGCTGTACAGGTAGTAGTTGAGGCCGATGCTGGCGCCCAGCGCGGCAGCGCCCAGCAGGATGGCCTGCAACGGCGCCAGCGCCGGCAGCGCGAACGTCAGCGCCAGGCCGGCCAGCACGATCAGCCCCGCCTCCAGCACGATGGCGTAGAACGGCCGCGCCTTGAACTGGTCGTCGAGGATGGACTTGATGATGTTGGCGTGGATTTCGACGCCGGGGAACTCGGGGTTGACGGGCGTGGCCCGCAGGTCGACCAGGCCCGGCGCGGTGGTGCCGATCAGCACCACCGCGCCCTTGAGCAGAGCGGCCGGGGCGCGCCCGGCCAGCACGTCGGCCGCCGACACGTAGCGGAAGGCGCCGCCGCGCGGCCCGCCGCCGCCGCGGAACTGGATCACCGTCGTCATCGCCTCGCCCACCGGGATCAGGCGCTGGCCGCCGGGCAGGAACAGCGACAGGAAATCGTAGCCGCCGCTGGCCTGCTGGCTTTGCGACATGCGCTCGACCGCGCGGTCGAGGTAGGGTTTGATGGCGCGCGCCTTCAGGTACACGGCGGCCGTGGCCAGCGACAGCGACGGATAGTAACCGGCGCCGACCTGCTGGATCAGGCCGGCGGTGCGGACGATGCCGTCCGGATCGGTGACCACCGAGAAGCTGCCGGCGCCGGCGGCCGCGCGCGCCAGCGGCGCGACGTTGGCCTCGTAGCCGTCGGCCGAATAGGCCAGCAGTTCGCGGCCGTTCAAATCCTGCTCGGTAAACAGCGGCGCCGGCAGCGCGCCCTTGACCTGGTCCGGCGACAGGTTAAAGCCGAGCACCACCGGCTGGCCTTGCAGCGCGGCGGCGAACAGGCCGTCGTAGTCCATCGCCGGGCGCAGTTGTTCGAGCCGTTGGCGCAGCGCCGGCACGTCCTTCAGCTCCCCCGCCGACAGTTTTTCCAGCACGCCGTAACCGGAACTGGTGTCCGGCTCGGGAAAGGAGATATCGTAGCCGACCGCGCCCACCTTGTAATGGCGGGTCAGCCGGGAGACCAGCCGCGCCTGGATGTCGCGGCTCCACGGGAAGCGGCCGAATTCGGTCAGCGCCTTGCCGTCGATGTCGACGATGACGATGCGCGGGTCGAGCACCGGCGCCTGCAGCTTCATGCGCTCGCCGGCGATCAGGCTGTCGAGGCGGGCGACGGTGCCGTTGTCGTACCAGCCCAGCGCATAGGCCGCGCCAAGCGCGGTGATGAGCATGCCCGGCAGCCAGCGCGGAGCGTACTTGCGCAGCGTTTTGGCCCAACGGCTCCACAGTGGCACGGGCGCTCCTTCAGGCGAAATGGCTAAGGCGTGTAGCCGGGAATCCGCGCTTCGTCGATGACGTCGATCTGCTTCTCGTCCATGTTGCGGCGGGCGAAGTCCAGGTAGATCTTGCTGCGAATGAAAATGTCGAACAGGTGCGGGTCGATGTGGCCGTTGAGCGAGAACTGGCCGAGGATGCGCAGCGACTCCGACAGCATCTTACCCTTTTTATACGGACGGTCCTTGGCCGTGAGCGCCTCGAAGATATCGGCGATCGCCATCAGGCGCGCCTGCACCGACATCCGGTCGCCGGTCAGGCCGCGCGGATAGCCCTTGCCGTCCATGCGCTCGTGGTGGCCGCCGGCGTACTCCGGCACGTTCTTGAGGTGCTTGGGCCACGGCAGCGCCTCGAGCATGCGGATCGTCACGACGATGTGGTTGTTGATGATCTTGCGCTCGGCCTCGGTCAGGGTGCCGGAGCGGATGGTCAGGTTCTGCACCTCGTCGGCGTCGAGGAAATCGCTGTCGATGCCGTCCGGCCCGGTCCAGCGGCGCGCGGCGATCTCGCGCACGCGCTGCTGGTGCGCGGCCGACATGGCCTCGGCGCCGACGTTGGCGAAGCGGATGAAATCGCGCTCGTCGCGCAGCATGGCCTGGCGGCGCGCCAGCTCGGCGTCGATCGCGGCCAGCCGCGCGGGATCGGCGGCGCCGCCGGCGGCCAGCTTTTGCTTCAGCGCGGCGATCTCGGCGTCGCGCAGCAGCACCTCGAAGCGGGTGTCGATGGTGGTGATGCGGTCGCTGATGGTCTCGAGCTTGGTGGCCTTGTCGACCACGTGCACCGGCGTGGTGATCTTGCCGCAATCGTGCAGCAGGCCGGCCAGCCACAGTTCCTTGCGGTCGGCGTCGGTCATGCGGAAGCCGGCCATGGGGCCGGTCTCGGTGGCGTGCACGGCCTCGGCCAGCATCATCGTCAGCTCCGGCACGAACTGGCAATGGCGCCCCGTGTAGGGCGATTTTTCGTCGATGCCGATGTTGATCAGGTTGACCAGCGCTTCGAGCAGCTCCTCGAGCTGGCGGATCAGGCGCTGGTGCGTCAGCGCCACCGCCGCCTGCGCGGCCAGCGCCTCGATGAAGCGCTGGTCGGTGGGCGAGAACGCGCGGATGGCGCCGGTTTCGGTGTCAAGCGCGTTGATCAGTTGCAGCACGCCGACCAGCTCGCCCTCATGGTCGCTCATCGGCACCGTCAGGAACGATTGCGAATGGTAGTTGCGCTGGCGGTCGAAATCGACCATGCCGGAAAAGTTGAAGACGTCCGCCTGGTAGACGTCCTCGATATTGACCGAGACGCCGAAATGGGCCGCGTACGCCGCCACCGAGGCCAGGTTCTTTCCGCCACCGTCGTCGTACAACGCAATCGGCGGCGCGGTGACCGGCTCGCCGTCGCCGCCGCCCTGGCGGATGCCAAGGCTGTCGTTCCACAGGATATTGAAATCGAGAAAGCGCTTGTCCGCGCTGGGCCGGTACAGGGTGCCGCCGTCGGCGTTGGTCATGCTTTTGGCGACAATCAGGATACGCTCCAGCAGCGCATCGGTGTCGTGGGTGCCGCCCAGCGCAACGCTGAGTTCCGTCAACTGGTCGAGACGCTGGGCAATCTGCGTTGGATTCAACTCTTGCATGATTGTTTTTTTGTTACCGTTTAAGGAAAGTGACTGGCATCGACGCACTGACGAGTGTAGCCGCCGCGCAAGCTGTTGTACATGGAGAAATGTGCAGTGCGGCAAAATTGCCGCTTTCCGGCGCTGTTTCTTGTTCTGTTACACCCTCCCGCAGGAAAAAAAAGCTATCATCGGCCGTTGGTGGCAAGGCAAAAAAATCAGCCGGCACGGGCAAAATGACAAAAAAATCACTAGGGATAGAGCATGAAATTCAGATTTTGGGGCGTACGCGGCTCCATCCCCTCGCCGGGGCCGCGCACCGCGCGCTACGGCGGCAACACCACCTGCATCGAAGTGCGCACCGATGATGACACGCTGATCATTATCGATGGCGGCACGGGCCTGTTCTCGCTCGCGCAATCCTTAATCCAAAACAAAACCGCCGCCATCCACGCCAACATTTTCATCACCCACAGCCACTGGGACCATATCCACGGGCTGCCGTTCTTCACGCCGCTGTTCGTGCGCGACAGCAGGGTGCGGCTGCACGGCGTCACCGACCCGGTCACCGGCAACGGCATCGAACACGTGATGGGCGTGCAGTTGCAAAATAGTTATTTCCCGGTTAGCGAAACGCAGATGGACGCGACCATCGAATACCACACGCTGACGGTGGGCGAGGCGATCCAGGTGGGCGACGCCACCGTCAACAACGTGGTGATGAACCATCCGGTGACCGATCTGGGATATCGCATCGAGTGCAACGGCAAGTCGCTGTTTTTCACCGGCGACCACGAGCCTTTCTACAATATCCATCCGGACGGCCACCCGGAGCACGCGTCCTACGAGCACTGGATACATGAGCGCAGCGCCGCCATCGACACCATGGCCCGGGGCGTGGACGCGCTGATTGTCGATTGTTCGTATACGAGGGAGGAATATCCCGCCAAGCGGGGTTGGGGACACGGCACCTTCGACTCGGCGTTCGCGCTGGCGCTGCGCACCGGCGCCGGGACCTTGTACTGCACCCATCACGAGCCGACCCGCGGCGACGATGAGCTGGAGGCGGTGTTCGCCGACGTGATGGCGCGCCATGCGTCGCTGCTCGGCGGGCTGAAGGTGGTGCTGGCCTACGAGGGGATGGAGATCGAGCTGGGCGGGGCATCGTAATCGGTCGATTGACGCCTCGCGGACGGCGCACCGATGGCGGATTACGGGGTGCCGCCTAATCCGCCATCTGTGCGCCGCCGCTCACGCAACAAATCAGGCCGCCACCGCCGGGCGGGCCGTCAAACGGCGGTCGGCCAGCGCGCGCAGCCGGGCCACGGCGGCCGGCAGGTTGAAGGCGCGGCCGGCGCGCAACGCGCTGACCATTTGCGTGGCGATGCGCAGCGCCGGGGCGGCGGCGTTCTTGGCCGCGTACGGCAGCACCAGGCGGTAGCGGCCCTGCATGCGCGGCACCACGCCGACGAAACCCACCGTCACTTCGTTGAGCGCCAGACGGCGCAATTCCAACGCCACCTGCTGCACCACGCGCACGATCTGCGGCACGTCGTCGCCGCGCATGCCGACCAGGCCGGCGTGGCTGCGCACGCCCGGCAGCATCGCCAGCAGGCGCTGGTCGAGCGACGCCAGCGCGGCCGGCGTGGACGGCGCGTCGTCGACTTCGAGAATACTGAGCAGGCAAGGCTGGGTGGAATAGCGGTTGTCGCTGGAGAGGTAACGCTGATCGATGATACGCATGGTTTTTCTGGCCTTTGACGAAACAGGCCATATTCTGAACCCGATCAGCACGGCGCGGAAGCGGAGCACGGAGCCTCGGCTTGTAAGACGAAACTTACACGTAAGGTGTTTCTAAGCCCTGCGTGTTAATTTCACGGCAGTTGTTTCTCAAAGCAAACAGCGAGCGGATTACCGATGTATTTGCCGTAGTTGGCGATGCGGGCGTAGCCGCGCGCCGTGTAAAAATCGACCGCGCGACGGTTGACCAGGCGCGTCTCGAGCCAGATCGCCTGGTAGCCCAGCGCGACCGCTTCCCGCTCCAGGTAGCCCAGCACGGCGCTGCCGATGCCGCTGCTGTGGCGGCGCGCGTACATGCGCTTGATCTCTGCCACGCCCGGCTCCAGCGGCCGGAAGGCGCCGCAGCCCTGGGCCACGCCGGCGGCGTCGCGCGCGACCACGAAACACGCCATCGGGCCGCGCACGTCGTCGGCGTCGAACGAGGCCTTGCCGCTGCTGCCGGTGATCTCCTCGAGCACCGTCGACAGCTCCGCCATCAACGCCAGGGCGTCGGCGGCACCGGGGTCTTCCGGCGTGAGCACCACGGTGGGGATCGGCTTGTTCATGCAAACGATTATTGCACAGTGCAGATCACCAGTTCCGGATCGGCGTTGATGCGCACCGGGATACCGCTGCAACCCACGCCGCGACTGACGATCAGCTCGCCGTTACCGCGCAGCGGGAAACGCCCATAATGCAAGGAACGCGACAGCGGCCCGCGCGGCATCACCAGCGGCGTGCCGTCGCCGGTGGCGATTTGTCCGCCATGGGTGTGGCCGGCGAAACCGACATCGAAGCGGTGGCCGTCGAGGCGCAGCAGGCCGTCGGGCGCGTGCATCAGCAGCACCCGCGTGGGGCCGGCGCCGGCGAACGTGGCGTGGCCGTCGGGCGCGCCGGTCCACGGATCGTCCATGCCGCACACCGACACGCCGTCGAACGGCGCCGGCAAGGCGTGCGCGCGGTTGACCAGCATCTCCACCCCGGCGCGCGCGAACATGCGTTCGAGCAGGCCGTGGTCGGTGATCAGGTCGTGGTTGCCGAACACGGCCAACTTGCCCAGCGGCGGATGGCACGTCGCCAGCGCCTCGCACAGCGCGCCCGCGTAACGCGCCGGGCCGTGGACGTAGTCGCCGCCCAGCAGCAGCAGGTCGGGCCGCTCGGCGTCGATGCTCTTGAACAGCGCGTCGAACAGGCCGGCGTGGGTGGGCGGGCCGGCATGGAAATCGGAGGCGAAGGCGATCTTGAGCGGGCGCGGCAAACGGCGTTCGGGGGGGAGCGCCACGCCGTAGCGGGTCACGCCGAGGCGGCCGTGCAGGCCGAGGCGGTAACTCAACGACGCCACCAGTCCGCCGAGCAAGGCGGCGTTCATGAGCGCCTCGCTGTATTGCCGGAACCGGGAGGGGCGCATGCCGCGCTGGGCCTTGCCCGGAAGTAATGTCATTGATGCCTGAGTGAATTTGGAAAAGGCGGCATGATAGCGCATTTGCGACATCGCGGCCCCGACGGTGGTAAGCTGGGATGGAACATCCATGCATTCAGCCTCGCCGGCGCGGTTGCCCCATCGCGCCAGCCTCGACTCCCCTACAGAGATTGCACGATGACTACTGACACCACCATCCCGGGCAAAGACTCCGCCCTCGAAACCACCATCGCCAGCTTGCAGGCCACGCTGGCCAGGCGCCGCTTCCGGCTGACAGAATCGACGCCGATACACGAGGTCCACGGCATCTGGTCGATGCAGCTCAAGGACGACGACTGCCCGCTGCTGGTCGCGCACGGCAAGGGAGCGACCGAACTGGCCGCGCGCGCCAGCGCCTACGGCGCGTTCGTCGAACGGCTCGGCACCCACGACTTCTGGACCCGCTACCACCTGGGCGCCGCGCGCGGCGAAGCGGCGCTCGTGCACTACCCGGGCGAGAGATGGTTCGCGCCGAGCGCCGACGGCTCGTGGCCGTCCGGACTGCTCAACCCCGAGCTGCACGCGCTCTACAATCCAGACGGCGACATCGACGCCGGCGTGCTGGTCGACCTCAACTCCGGCAACGCCGGGCGCGGCATCTGTGCCCTGCCCTACCAGCGCCTGCGCGACAGCGCCACCGTCTACATCCCGGTCAACCTCATCGGGAACCTGTACGCCAGCAACGGCACGGCCGCCGGCAATACCGTCAACGAGGCGCGCGTGCAGGCGCTGTCGGCGATCTTCGAGCGCGCCATCCAGTTCCGCGTGATCGGCGAGGGCCTGTGCCTGCCGGAGGTGCCGGACGACGTCATCGCGCGCTTCCCCCACATCGAGGCTGGCATCGCCGGGCTGCGCGCGGCCGGTTTCGGCGTGCTGGTCAAGGATGCCTCGCTGGGCGGCAAATACCCGGTCATGAACGTCACGCTGATCCATCCGAAAGACCAGGGCGTGATCACCAGCTACGGCGCGCACCCGAGCCTGAAAATCGCACTGGGACGGGCGCTGGCCGGGCTGCCGCCGGGCCTGTCGCTCGACGCGCTCGAAGGTTACCCGGAGCCAAGCTTCGACCCTGACGAGACCGACGCCGCCGCCAACCTGGAGGCGCACTTCCTCGGTGCGGGCGGCGTGATCGCGTGGGACTTCCTGAGCGACACCTCGGACTATCCGTTCGTCGACTGGAACTTCAGCAGCACTAGCGGGGAGGACTACCGGTGGCTGGTCGACGCCTTGCACGCGGAGGGGAAGGATATCTACGTGGCCGACTTCGACGAGCAAGGCGTCCACACCTGCCGCATCGTGGTGCCGGACTTCTCCGAAATCCATCCGGTCGAGGACCTGGAGTGGGAGAACGACAGCGTCGGCAACGCGCTGCGACCGCTGCTGGCGCGCCTGCACGAGCTCAGCGTGCAGGAATGCACCGCCTTGCTGGTTGAGCTGCAGACCTCCAACCTGGACGACGAACGGGCGGTGTGGGAAATCCTCGGCCTCGCGGTGCCGGCCGGCACGCCGTGGAAACAGCTGCGCATCGGCGAGCTGAAAACCTTGCTGGCGTTGGTGGTGGGCGACGAGGAAGCGGTGCTAGAGGGTTGCAACTGGATCCACCATTATGGCGACCTGCCCAGGCCACGCCGGCTGGTGTACCGCTGCATCGAGAGCATCGTCAGGCTCGAGGAGCCGGAGAACTTCCGCCGCGCGCTGGGGCTGCTGTACGGCGCCGAGACCTTGGCGATGGCCGAGGCCCTGCTCGACGGTTCCGAACGCTTCTTCGGCCTGGAGACGCTGGGCCCGAACTTCGAAGGCAGCGCCCTGCATCAAAGCCTGCTGGCCGCCTACGACAAGCTGTTTGCGCCGGACGCGGCGTAACATGCCCTAAACAGAATGCACGGGAGGTGGTCATGCACACGACAAGAGCATTTAAAAATGGCGACTCGCAAGCGGTCGAAATTCCCACGGAGCTTGCATTCGAACGAACCGACATCGATCTTGAAATAGAGCGCGTGGGCTCGGCGCGGTGGCGGGTTTCATCAATGTCGGCGTACTAAGCTGGCTGCAAGGTCGCGTGCCCGGCGACATGCTGGGCCGCGTGATGAGCGTGCTGGGGCTGGCATCGGCCGGCATCACGCCACTGTCGCTGGCGGTCGCCGGCGTGTCGGCGAAGTTCGGCGCAGACGCGCTGTTGGTCGGTGCCGGCGCGATGCTACTGTTGACGACTATCGTTATCCGGTGGGCGCTGCCCTTGCGGCTGGCTCCCGCATGAAATGGCACTCAAGGCAGCGCGGCGTCCACCAATAAGTCGGGCTGCAATGCGCGGATGCGCAGCTCGGTGAAATAACCGCCGGCCTCGTTGTAACGAAGATAGTTGCGGCCGCAATTCATGCAGCGCGACACCGTGCAGCGGTTGTAAGGATAGTAGCGCGGCGCGATCGGCGCATCCTCGCTTTCGTAGCGCGTGTCGTTCGGATGGAATTCGACGAACGTCGGTTCATCGTACGGATCGTCCATCAACGTGCCGAGGTCCTCGAAGCGGTCCAATTCAAGAGTCATCGGCAACGCCTGCCAACCCGCCAGCGATGCCTGATTGCAGCTGCAAGGTATGCCTACCGCGGCGGACGCCTGCGCCAACTGGGTCAACGTTCCGAAATCAACTTTTTGCATGCTTAGCCCATCAAGAAGTTATCGATTTTACCGCAATGCAGATCAACTCATCGCCGGGGATAAAGGTTTACATTGGACACCTCGACCCTCGCATAAATATCATGGAACCCAGAATCCTCACATGGGCATTTCCTTGGGTAATGGCTATTTTTGAATTTCTCATGCGCAGCAGCTTAAGCGATCCCGCCCCCGCCGCATTTATTGGCCCGACAGTCGGTGCAGCGTCGCTTGGCATGCTACTGCCGCTCACGCGAGCAAGGGAACTGCATCGAACCGCTGCGAGTTCCTCCAAGCGCATATCCTTCGATCGCAGGGAAGATCACTGCGCGCAATGGATCAAGGTCACGGTTTGGCTAGGTTTTTCCGCCTGGGCAACCAGCTTGTATCTAAGCCTTACGGATGGCGATCGTTTTTTTGCGAACGTCGATGGCGGACGGACCGCTATTCTTATCGGCGCTATACTTTGGGGCATCGCGGTTCTTGTGGATTTTGCGCGAGGGGGCAAAAAATGAACTGGGATTCGGTTATCGATGGGCTGCTCCTGATTTTCTCTTGGATGCTTGGTTCCATCGCGGTCGCCATCACTCTCGCGCTGGCCATTCGTCATTTCTTCCCTCGTCGACCGGAGGACGACTACACCTTTGTCCTGAAGTCGAAAGACGGCAAAAAAGCCACCGTTGAATTACCGCCGGACTTGCCGGAAGCTGAGCAACAAGAACGCGTGCGGCAGGCTTACGAAAAAGTCGGACTGCCTCCTCAATCCCATTACCCCGTGCCCATGCCTAGTGGCGACGCCAACTTGTGGCGATTGCGCCGCCACACCACCAAAGCATTCCGAAGCGGCAATTCCCAAGCGATTCCTATCCCGCCTGAAATCGCCTACGGCCGGGCCGACATCGATCTCGACATTCAAAGGGTCGGCGACGAGCTTCGCATCCGTCCGGCCAGCGGCGACTCATCGTCGACCACGACGGCGCAGCCGCCCCAGTCCCGCGTCCAATAAAAAAGGGAGCCTCGGCTCCCTTTCGCGTTACATGATGTGCTGCCCCACCCACCAAGCGATCGCGGCGACGAAGGCCGACGCCGGTATGGTGAAGATCCACGCCCAGACGATGTTGCCGGCCACGCCCCAGCGCACCGCCGACATCTTTTGCGCGGAACCGACGCCGACGATGGCGCCGGTGATGGTGTGCGTGGTCGACACCGGCACGCCGAGGGCGGTGGCGGTGAACAGGGTGATCGCGCCGCCGGTCTCGGCGCAGAAGCCGCCCACCGGTTTGAGCTTGGTGATCTTCTGGCCCATGGTCTTGACGATGCGCCAGCCGCCGAACAAGGTGCCGAACGAGATCGCCGTGTAGCACGACACGATCACCCACAGCGGCGGCTCGGCGTCGCCGGCCTGCGAGTAGCCGGCGGCGATGAGCAGCATCCAGATGATGCCGATGGTCTTTTGGGCGTCGTTGCCGCCGTGGCCGAGGCTGTACGAGGCGGCCGACAGCAGTTGCAGGCGGCGGAACCATTTGTCGACCCGGCGCGGCGTCGAGCGCACGAACACCCACGACACGAGCAACATCATCAGCGAGCCGAAGATGAAGCCGAGCAGCGGCGAGAGCACGATGAAGGCCACGGTCTTGATCAGGCCGGCCGAGATCAGCGCGCCGGTGCCGCTCTTGGCCACGGCAGCGCCGACCAGGCCGCCGATCAGCGCGTGCGACGACGACGACGGAATGCCGTAGTACCAGGTGACGATGTTCCAGACGATGGCGCCGACCAGCGCGCCGAAGATCACGTACTGGTCCACCACGCTCGGGTCGATGGTGCCCTTGCCGACGGTGGCGGCCACGGTCAACTGGTGGAACACGAAAATGGCGACGAAATTGAAGAACGCGGCCATGGCCACCGCCGTTTGCGGCTTCAGCACACCCGTCGAGACGACGGTGGCGATCGCGTTGGCGGCGTCGTGGAAGCCGTTCATGAAGTCAAACACCAAGGCCAGCGCGATCAGCACGCCCAGCACGTAGATGCTTATTGTTATGGTATTCATGGACTGATCTTTTTGTAATTAGGCGTTTTCGACGATGATGCCTTCGATGATGTTGGCCACATCCTCGCAACGGTCGGTGACGGTTTCCAGAATTTCGTAGATCGCCTTCATCTTGATCAGGTTGCGCACATCCGGTTCGTCGCGGAACAGCTTGGACATGGCGGCGCGCATGACGTGGTCGGCGTCCGACTCCAGGCGGTCGATCTCTTCGCAGATGGCAACGATCTGGCGCGAGTTGTCCATGTTGTGCAGCAGCGCCACGGCTTCCTTGACCTTCTCGGTGCAGGCGAGCACCAGCTCGGCCAGGCGCTTGGCTTCCGGCGTGACCGAGTGCAGGTCGTACAGCGAGACGGTCTGGGCGGCGTCTTCCAGCAGGTCGAGGATGTCGTCCTGGCGCGTGATGAGCTTGTGGATGTCGTCGCGGTCGATCGGCGTGATGAAGGTCTTGTGCAGCAGGTCGACGGTGGCGTAGGTGATCTTGTCGGCCTGTTTCTCGATGCTCTCGATGGCGTGCACGCGGTTTTCCAGGTCGTCGAAGTTGGACATCAACCCCAGCATCTCTTTTGCACCTTTGACGCACAGGTCGGCGTGCTGATTGAACAGGTCAAAAAATTTGCCCTCGGTGGGCATCAAGCGTCCAAACATGTCTTTCTCCGTTTCATAGTCGTGATTACTGCTACAGACCGCCCTCCGGCATTCGCCGGCGGCGTCAGGATGGGCACGCCCTGTTTGCTGTGGCGTACCCAGTGGTGTTGCCGGTGTTAGTCGCCTTGGTACAGCGCCAGGTTACCGGCGTAGTTGCCGAACTTGGTGTATTGGCCGATCCAGGTCAGGCGCACCGAGCCGATCGGGCCGTTACGCTGCTTACCGATGATGATCTCGGCCGTTCCCTTATCGGGCGAGTCGGGGTTGTAGACCTCGTCGCGATACAGGAAGATGATGACGTCCGCATCCTGCTCGATAGCGCCGGATTCGCGCAGGTCGGACATGACGGGACGTTTGTTGGGGCGTTGCTCCAGCGAGCGGTTCAGCTGCGACAGCGCGATCACCGGGCACTGCAGTTCCTTGGCCAGGCCCTTGAGCGAGCGCGAGATCTCCGAGATCTCGGAGGCGCGGTTGTCGCCCTGGGTCGAACCGGTCATCAGCTGCAGGTAGTCGACCACGATCAGGCCGAGCTTGCCGCACTGGCGCGACAGGCGCCGCGCGCGGGCGCGCATCTCGATCGGGTTCAATGCCGGGGTCTCATCGATATAGACCTGGGCGTCGTTCATTTTCTGGATGGCGTGCGTCAGGCGCGGCCAATCCTCGTCGTTGAGCTTACCGGTGCGCAGGCGGTGCTGGTCGAGCTGGCCGACGGAACCGAGCATACGCATGGCCAGCTGCACGCCGCCCATCTCCATCGAGAACACGGCGACCGGCAGGCCCTCTTCGACGGCGACGTTCTCGGCGATGTTCATCGAGAACGCGGTCTTGCCCATCGACGGACGGCCGGCGACGACCACCATGTCGCCCGGCTGCAGGCCGGAGGTCATGCGGTCGAGGTCGATCCAGCCGGTTGGCACGCCGGTGATCTCGGACTGGTTGTCACGTGAATATAATTCATCGATGCGCTCGACCACCTGGGTCAGCAGCGGCTGCACCGGCAGCCAGCCGGCGGCGCCGCGGGCGCCCTGTTCGGCGATGGCGAAGATCTTCGATTCGGCCTCGTCGAGCATCTGCTTGACTTCCTTGCCCTGGGGCGTGAACGCCTGGCCGGAAATCTCGTCGGCCACGGTGATCAGCTGGCGCAGGATGGAACGGTCGCGCACGATCTCGGCGTAACGCCGGATATTGGCCGCCGACGGCGTGTTTTGCGCCATCGCGTTCAGGTAGGCCAGGCCGCCGACGTCCTCGGCCTTGCCCATCTGCGTCAATGTTTCGAACACCGTGATGACGTCGGCCGGCTTGGAGCCGTTGATCATCTTGACGATCTGTTCGAAGATGATGCGGTGGTCATAGCGGTAGAAGTCTTCCGAATGCATCATGTCCGCGATGCGGTCGAACGCCTGGTTATCGCGCAGCAAGCCGCCGATGACGGACTGTTCTGCTTCGATGGAATGCGGCGGGACGCGGAGTGAATCGAGTTGCGGATCGGAGGGGGTGTTCATGGCGCGAATTATACCCGCTTAGGGCGGCAGCCAAGGCGTTACCGCGAAAAAATTGGCGATAAAAAAGCCGGGCAAGCCCGGCTTTTTTCAACTATTACCAATATCGCAAGCGTTATTAGCAACACAACGGGCATTGCTGCCCGTGCAAGTAATTTAGGCTGCTTCGCCGACGACTGCAACGGTCACTTCGACCACTACGTCGGTGTGCAGAGCAACGCTCACCGGGTGCTCGCCAACGGTCTTCAGAGGACCGGTAGGCATGCGCACAGCAGCTTTTTCTACAGCGAAACCAGCTTTGGTCAGCGCTTCAGCGATGTCGAAGTTGGTGACCGAGCCGAACAGACGGCCGTCGACACCAGCTTTTTGCGAAACGTTCACGGTCATGCCGTTCAGTTTCTCGCCTTGGGCTTGCGCGGCGGCCAGTTTGGCGGCAGCAGCTTTTTCCAGTTCGGCGCGCTTGACTTCGAATTCAGCAACAGCCGACGCGGTAGCGCGACGGGCCATTTTTTGCGGAATCAGGAAGTTACGTGCGTAACCGTCTTTAACTTTAACGACTTCACCCAGGTTGCCCAGGTTGACGACTTTTTCTAACAGAATGATTTGCATAGTTTTTCTCCAGGATTAGACTACGCAATTAAGCGTGGTGCAGATCGGTGTAAGGCAGCAGCGCGAGGTAGCGGGCGCGTTTGATGGCGGTGTCAACTTGACGCTGGTAGTGCGCCTTGGTGCCGGTCAGACGTGCTGGCATGATCTTGCCGTTTTCCTGGACGAAGTCCTTCAGGGTATCAACGTCTTTGTAGTCAACCTGCTCAACGCCAGCGGCGGTGAAGCGGCAGAACTTCTTGCGCTTGAACAGTGGATTTTGTTGCTTGCGCTTTTCTTTAAGCTTGAGCTTGTTTTTGTCGAACTTTTTACCGAATGCCATTTGAGGCTCCTGTATCTAAATTGAGCTGTCTGGGACAGCACTAAAATCAATGATGTGAAACACCAGGCTTTTGCTGTTGCGTGTCTTTTTGTTGAGAAAACCGGTGAACTGGTACACCCCGCCCAGTGGCGCCTGGCTGAAGCGGCCCGAGATCTCGCCCGCGGCAACCGCGGAAATCTCGAATTCGCTCAACCGGGCAATGCCCGCCTCCATCTGCTGCGACCGGTGCTGGAGTACAGCGTTCACGATCGGCATGCCGGCCGGGGTATAGCGCAAGGCGTCCCGTTCGGCGATCAAGGCAATGAATTGGCTTTGATTCACTGGAGCTGTGTCAGCTCGGTTTTACAACAATTAGGCCGCAGGAGCGGCGGCAACAGGAGCTGCTGGGGCTTCGGTGCGATGCGATTTCGCTGCATCTTCACGTTGTACCGACTTCATCATCGGCGAAGGAGCGGTTTCCGCTTTCTTCATCTTGACGGTCAGGTGACGCAGCACGGCATCATTGAATTTGAAGGCGGTTTCCAGCTCGACCAGGGTCTCGTTGTCGCATTCGATGTTCAGGCAGATGTAGTGTGCTTTAGCCAGTTTCTGGATCGAGTAAGCCATCTGACGGCGGCCCCAATCTTCAACACGGTGCACGGCGCCGCCGCGGGTCGTTACGGTGGTTTTGTAACGTTCGATCATGGCGGGCACTTGCTCGCTCTGGTCCGGATGGACGATAAATACTATTTCATAGTGACGCATGCAAACTCCCTTAAGGACTGTGAAAATATAGCCCACCCTGGCGTCAAGACAGGTGTGGGAAGAGGTAAGCCCGCGACTATATCAGCTTTTCGGGCGGAAATCTACCCCTTCGCCGCCGCGCGACAGTGCTAACATCTTGCAAAACCAACAGGATTTCGATATGCAACCTTTCCGCGCGCTGTCCCCTCTGCTGTTTTCCTTCCTCATTACGGGCCCAGCCCTCGCCGCCGAGGCGCCCGCCCCCGCCGCCGCCAAACCCAGCCATCCCGACATCGCCACCAAGGCCTACAGCACCAAACAGTTTCTGCTGGCGCTGCGCACTGACACCCAGACGCTGGCCCGGCTCGACCCGGTCGCCGATCCCAGCTTCGACTTCACACCCGGCCCGAGGGAGGCCGAGCGTCAATACGACGGCTACGCCCACATCGGCGACCTGAACCTGCGCCTGCGCAGCGGTGGCGCCGGGGCCTGGCAGGAATTCTCCTCGTCCGCCGCGCGGCGACCGATCAAGCCGCTGAAGGCCGGCGGCAAGGTCCTGGCGGCGGCCGACATCACGGCCAGCCTGGGCAAGGACCTGCCGTTGACGGTGGAGCGGCGCTGGCTCAACGAGGGCGGCGCGCTGGTGCTGCGGTTCACGTTGATTAACAAGTCGAACGCGCCGGTGGAAATCGGCGGCCTCGGCATGCCGATGGTGTTCGACAACATCATCACCGACCGCAACCTGGAGCAGGCCCATGCCAGCGCCAGTTTCGCCGACCCTTATATAGGCCGCGACGCCGGCTATGTGCAGGTGACGCGCCTCAACGGCCAGGGTCCGGCGCTGATCGTCACGCCGGACGGGCGCACGCCGCTGGAAGCATGGCGTCCGCTGACCGACCGCAGCCCGCGCGCGCAAACCTCAGAAGGCTTCTACGACTGGACCGTCGCCAGCAAGGCCTACGCCGAGAACGAATGGAAGAACGCCGGCGAACAGTGGAACACGCCGACCAGCATCACTTTGGAAGCGGGCGCGCGGCGCGACATCGGCGTGCGCTTCGCCACGGCGCCGTCGATCCGCGCCATCGAAGCCGCCCTGATCGCGCAAAAGCGCCCGGTCGCGGTTGGCATCCCCGGCTACGTGGTGCCGACCGATCTGGAGGCGACGCTGTTCCTCAACAGTCCGCAAAAAGTCATCGGCATCACCAGTTCGCCCGAGAACGCGCTGGCCGTCGCGCCGGTCAAGTCGAGCGCCAAAGGCTGGGCACGCTACACGGTGCGCGGCAACGGCTGGGGACCGGCGCGCCTGTCGATCGCCTACGCCGATGGCAGCGTGCAGACGGTCAGCTACTTCGTCACCAAGCCGCTGGAGCAAACGGTGGCCGACCTCGGCAAGTTCTCCACCACCCAGCAATGGTTCGACGACAAGACAGATCCGTTCAACCGCGCGCCTGCCATCCTCACCTACGACCGCGACGCCAAGCGCATCGTCACCGACGATCCGCGCGTGTGGATCTCCGGCATGAGCGACGAAGGCGGCGGCGGCAGCTGGGTGGCGGCCATGAGCAAGCAGCTCGACAATCCCAACGCGGCCGAGGTGGCCAAGCTGGAACGGCTGGTCAACGAGACGGTGGTCGGCAAGTTGCAGGTGGCCGACGGCCCGCAGGCAGGCGCCGTGCGCAAGAGCCTGTTCTACTACGACCCGAAAGCCTTCCCCGGCTACTACAACCAGAAAGCGGACTGGAGCACCTGGACCTCATGGCCGAAGAAGAACGCGGACGACCTGGGCCGCGCTTATAACTATCCGCACGTCGCCATCGGCCACTGGGTGCTGTACCGGCTGGCGCGCAACCACGTCGGCCTGGTCACCGCGCACGACTGGCGCTGGTACTTGCAGCGCGCCTACCAGACCACGGTGGCGATGGTGCGCGACGCGCCCGAGTACGCGCAGTTCGGGCTGATGGAGGGCGACGTCTTCCTCGACATCCTGAAAGACTTGCAGCGCGAAGGCATGACGGCCGAGGCGGCCGACATGGAAGCGATGATGAAGCGGCGCGCCGACCACTGGCGCACGCTGGCCTTCCCCTTCGGCAGCGAGATGGCGTGGGACTCGACCGGCCAGGCCGAGGTCTACGCGTGGATGCGCCACTTCGGCTACACCAAGCAGGCCGACATCACGCGCGAAGTGATCCTGGGCTACGACCCGGCGATTCCGAGCTGGGGCTACAACGGCAACGCCCGCCGCTACTGGGATTTCTTATATGGCGGCAAGACCGCGCGCATCGAGCGCCAGATCCACCATTACGGCTCGACCTTGAACGCGGTGCCGCTGTTCGACGCCTACCGCGCCAACCCGAGCGACCTGTACTTGCTGCGCGTGGCCTACGGCGGGCTGCTGGGCGGCATCACCAATATCGATCGCGACGGTTTCTCGTCGGCCGCCTTCCACGCCTGGCCGGACATGATGCGCTGGGACGCCTACAGCGGCGACTACGGCATGGGCTTCTACGGCCACGCGTACGCGACCGCCACCTATGTACTGAAAGACCCGACCTTCGGCTGGCTCAGCTTTGGCGGCAACATGAAAGTGGCTAATAATGGCACGGTCCAGATCACGCCCAGGGACAGCGCGCGCACGCGCCTGTTTGTGGCGCCGGCGCGTGCCTGGATCACCCTGGAGGCGGGCAAGATCGACAGCGCGGCGTTCGACCCGACTAGCGGCGCGATCACGCTCGAGCTCGCAGCCGCCACCGCTGCGACGCCGGCGGCCCGGCTGCTGGTCGAGAGTCCGGGCGGCAGATTCAAGCCGCAGGGCCTGGTTTCCGAGCGCGAGGGCTACAAGATTCCGCTGACGGCGGCGACCACGCGCGTGCTGTTGAAGCCACGATGAAGGTGGTTGAACGAACTTTTTTCATTTTATTTCGCTGAACACAACAAATTTCCTTGCATTGCGGGCCATACTGTACAAAAATACAGACTGTCTATATACACAGGCCCAACTGCACTCATGATCAAGCTCACCGCACGCCAGGAACAAATTCTCAATCTGATCAAGGATGCCATCGAAAACACCGGCTTCCCGCCGACGCGCGCCGAGATCGCCAACGAACTGGGCTTCAAATCCGCCAACGCGGCCGAGGAGCATCTGCAGGCGCTGGCGCGCAAGGGCGCCATCGAAATCGCCGCCGGCACCTCGCGCGGCATCCGTCTGCTGGGCGTGCACGCCGAACCAGCCACGCCGAAGGTGCCGGTGTCACTGATGATGTCGTTGCCGCTGATCGGCCGCGTGGCCGCCGGCTCGCCGATCCTGGCGCAGGAAAACCTGGAGGCCAGCTACAGCGTCGACCCGGCGATGTTCTCGTCCAAGCCGGACTACCTGCTCAAGGTGCGCGGCGAATCGATGCGCGACGCCGGCATCATGGACGGCGACCTGCTGGCGGTAAAGAAGGTCGACAGCGCCAAGAACGGCCAGATCGTCGTCGCGCGGATCGGCAACGACGTCACGGTCAAGCGCTACCGCAAGACCGGCACGCTGGTCGAGCTGCTGCCGGAGAACCCGGACTTCAAGATCATCAAGGTCGACCCCGAGGCGGACGAATTCGCGCTGGAAGGCCTGGCGGTCGGCCTGATGCGCAGCTGGCACTAAGTTTGGTAAGAAACCCTCGGTTAGTCGTGGAGACACGTAGGGCGGATTAGCGAAGCGTAATCCGCCATGCATGCTTCGTCGACGGCTCATTGATGGCGGATTACGGCTTTGCCTAATCCGCCCTACGTGTTTTAGAAGTGTTTTAGATTTGTGGTCAGAGTTTTTCGCAACGCACTTACATCGCCATGGGCTTGGGAACGATGATCGGGAATGCGCTGTTCAACGCGCGCCGCGCGATGTCGTCCGATCCCGTGTGCGAGTTCGACATCAGCACCACGCCCCGCCGCGTGACTTCGTCAAACCCGATATACGTGCGGTAGCCCGCGGTCCCGCCGTTGTGCCAGACGATGCGCGAGCCGTTCTGCTCCAGGACATGCCAGCCCAGCGCCACCGACTGGCCCGGCTTGCCCTCTATCGCATGGCGCGCCTGATGCGTGGCCTGCATCGCGCCGTATAGCGGCGACTTGTCCAAGCCCATGTTCGCGCCCACAAATTTCAACATGTCCGCTGTCGACGAACGCAACGCGCCCATGCCTGCCAGCACCGGCATATCCCAATTGGCCGCCGGCATGCCCGGCATCCCGTAGCCCACCGCCAAATGCTGGCGCATGGCCGGCGTCAGCGAAATGCCCGTGTCGTTCATGCCCAGCGGGCCGGTGATCCGCTGGCGTACCAGCGTTTCGTAGTCCGTCTTTGCACGCAATGTCAGGATGTGCCCGAGCAGGCCGACGCCGGCGTTGGAATACTCATACTTCTCGCCAGCCGGCCGCGCTGGCGTGAAGCCGGACACGAACGCGTACAACTGCGGCACCGTGTAATCGGCGAACGGATTGTTGTCGTCCTTGGGTGCCAGATTGGACGGGATGCCGGGAATGCCGGACAGCTGCGAAGACAAATCGGCCAGCGTGATCTGGCGCTCGCCGACGGCAGGCAGCTTCACCGGCAGGTAGCGCGTGGCGGGGTGGTCAAGAGCGACTTCGCCGCGCCGCGCCATGTCGCTCAATAAGGTGGCGGTGAAGACCTTGGTGATCGAGCCGATCTCGTAGACGGAATCGGCATCGACGGGCGCGCCGCCCTCGCTCAGTTTCCCGTACGCTAGCACCCTGCTGCCATGCGCGTCGATGATGCCGACCACCATGCCAGTGCCGGCCTGGTCGACATCCACGCGGGTCTTGATCATGGCCATGATCTCAGCATCGGTAGCGGGCGCGCCGGCATGGGTCGCAGCGGACGCGGACAACAGCACCGCGACCGTCAAACAGAAACGCGAAATTCCCATATCGGTTTAGCAGCCTTCCAGGGCGCAGGCGAAGTCGTCGAGCAGGTCGTCGGTGTCTTCGATGCCGACCGATACCCGTATCAACGATTCGGCGATGCCCATCGAGGCGCGCCGCTCGGCGCCCATCTCGTAGAAGATCGTGTGCGCGACCGGAATCACCAAGGTGCGCGTGTCGCCCAGGTTCGACGCCGGGATCGCCAGCTTGAGCCGGTTCAGGAAGTCGAAACAGTCGATCCCATCCTTCAATTCAAAACTGAGCAGCGAACCGTGCTTGCGGAACAGTTCGCTCGAGATGCCGTGCTGCGGGTGCGATGCCAGGCCCGGATAGTGGACGGCGGCCACGCGCTCGTCCGCCTCCAGCATCTCGGCCAGCGCCAGCGCATTGGAGCTGGTGCGCTCCATGCGCAGCGCCAAGGTTTCGGCGCCGACGGCGATGTGGTGCGCCGCCTCCGGCCCCAGCGAGGCGCCGAAATCGCGCAACCCTTTGGCGCGGATCTGCGCCAGCCCCCATTGCAGCGGGGCGGCCTTCTTGTAGTTCTCGTAGATGTTCGGGAATTTGGTCCAGTCGTATTCGCCGGTGTCGGTCAGGCTGCCACCCAGCGCGTTGCCGTGGCCGCCAATCGATTTGGTCAGCGCGTTGACCACCAGCCCGGCGCCGACCGACTTCGGCCGGAACAGGTACGGCGTGGTCATCGTGTTGTCGACGATGTAGAGGATGCCGCGCGCCTTGCACAGCTCGCCGATGCGCTTGAGGTCCGCGACCTGCGTGCGGGGGTTGGCGATGGTTTCGACAAACACCATGCGGGTCTGGTCGGTAATTGCGGCCTCGACGTTGGCGACGTCGGTGGCGTCGACGAACGACACGCCGACGCCCTGCGCCATCGTGGTCTGCCACAGGCTGTTGGTGTTACCGAACAGGAAGGCCGACGAGACGACATGGTCGCCCGCGCGCAGCAGCGCCTGGAACACGGCGCCGATCGCGCCCATGCCGGTGGCGAAGCACAAGGTGCCGACGCCCTGCTCCATCTTGTTGACCTTGTCCTCGAGCGCCGAGATCGTTGGGTTGCCCTGCCGGCCGTAGCGGAAGCCCGGCTCCTTGCCCTGGAATACGGACGCCAGCTGGCGCGCGTCGCTATAACCGAACGCGACCGAGGTGTGGATCGGCTTGTGCAGCGAGCCGTGCTCGATGCCCTTCAGGCGGTCGTTGTGCAGGATGGTGGTGGTGAAACCGTAGTGTTTCTTATCGTTCATATGCTTGGAATGGTCAAAAAAAAAGCCCGGTACGGCGAACCGTACCGGGCGCGACATCAGCCTTCGGCGGTCGCGAGATTCAGATTCAGTTGCGAGCGGCCGGCGTCCTCGTGGGTCGTCTTGGCCTTCGGGTTGTGGCGCGCGTACTCCAGCTTGTCGAGGTATTCCTTCGACACGTCGCCCGTCACATAGATGCCGTCGAAGCACGACGCTTCGAAGTTCTTCAACTCCGGATTCACATCCGAGATGGCGCGCTTCAACGACTCGATGTCCTGGTACACCAGGTGGTCGGCGGTGATTTCGCGGCAAACTTCCTCGGTGGTGCGGCCGTAGGCGATCAGCTCGTCGCGGGTCGGCATGTCGATGCCGTACACGTTCGGGTAGATCACCGGCGGCGCGGCCGAGGCGAAGATGACTTTCTTCGCGCCCGCTTCGCGCGCCATCTGCACGATCTCCCGGCTGGTGGTGCCGCGCACGATCGAGTCGTCGACCAGCAGCACGACCTTGTCCTTGAATTCGGAGGCGATCGCGTTCAGCTTCTGGCGTACCGATTTCTTGCGCGCGGCCTGGCCCGGCATGATGAAGGTGCGGCCGATGTAGCGGTTCTTGATGAAGCCTTCGCGGTACTCGACGTTGAGCGCCAGCGCCAGCTGGATCGCGGCCGGACGCGACGAATCGGGAATCGGCATGACGACGTCGATCTCGCCGTCCTTGAATTCGCGCTTGATCTTCTCGGCCAGGTACTCGCCCATTTTCAGGCGGGTGGCGTAGACCGAGGCGCCGTCGATGACCGAGTCCGGACGGGCCAAGTAGACGAATTCGAACACGCACGGGTTGAGCGACGGATTGTCGGCGCACTGGCGGCTGTGCAGCTGCATGTCGGCATCGACGAAGACGCACTCGCCCGGCGCGACGTCGCGCAGGAAGCGGAAGCCCATGCCTTCGAGCGCCACCGATTCGGAGGCGACCAGGTACTCGGCGCCCTGCTCGGTTTCGTTGATGCCAAGGCACAGCGGACGGATGCCGAACGGATCGCGGAACGCCAGCAGGCCGACGCCGGCGATCTGCGCGACGGCGGCGTAACCACCCTTCACACGGCGGTGCAGCACGGTGACGGCGTCGAAGATGGTGTCGGCGTCGATCGAGATGCCGGTGGTGGCCTTCTGGATTTCGTGGGCCAGCACGTTGAGCAGCACTTCCGAATCGGAGTCGGTGTTGATATGGCGGCGGTCATTCTTGAACATCTCTTGCTTGAGCTGTTCCCAGTTGGTCAGGTTGCCGTTGTGCGCCAGGGTGATGCCGAACGGGGCGTTGACGTAGAACGGTTGCGCCTCTTCCTCGCTCGACGAGCCGGCGGTCGGATAGCGGCAGTGGCCGATGCCCGAGTTGCCTTGCAGGGTGCGCATGTTGCGGGTGCGGAAAACGTCACGCACCAGGCCGTTGGCCTTGTGCATGGCGAACATGCTGCTGTGATTGGTCGCGATACCCGCTGCATCCTGGCCGCGGTGCTGCAGCAGCAGCAAGGCGTCATACAGCAGTTGATTGACAGGTTGATGGGAAACGACGCCGACGATGCCACACATGATGGTGCTCCTGGACTGGGTAATACAGATTAAAGACGCAGATTAAAGACGCAGATTAAAAACGGTGGTGCAATTCAAAAGTTCACATGCTGCGCCATCGCAGCGGGAAGGAAGGTCTTGACGAGCCGGGCGCCGGTCTCGGCATACGGACTGAGCAACGCCTCCTTCCAGAAATCCTGTTGTGGGAGCGACGTCATCCCACACAAGATGACGGCGGTCAGCACGATTACAAGGCCACGGCCGACGCCGAACACGGCGCCGAGCAGGCGGTCCAGCAAGCTCAGGCCGCCGGCGTCGAGCAAGGCGCCCAGCGCCATCGCCAGCAGCCCCATCAAAATGCGTACGCCGATGAACAGCGCGATGAAGGCCAGGATCAGGCGCAACACCTCGCCCGGCACCACGGCCGGCAACATCACGGCCAGCGCGGCGGCGTAGGCGTTGGCCACCACGAAGGCGACCACCCAGCCGGCCAGCGACAGCACTTCCTTGACCAGCCCGCGCAGCATGCTGATGATGACCGACGTGACCATCACGAAGATCACCAGATAATCGAAAATCGTCACGTCAGGCGGCCTGGATCACACCGTTTCCAGGCGGCCGCTCAGGCCCATGCCGCTCAGCTTGGCGCGCACTTTTTCCGCCTCTTCCTTGTTGGTGAACGGCCCCACGCGCACGCGGGTGATCTCGCCGGAAGGCGTTTTCTGCGTGAAGGAGCTGATGCCGGCGTCCTTCAGCTTCTTGCGCAGCTCGTCCACCTTGCCCTGGTCGCTCAGCGCGGCCACTTGCAGCACGAATTTCTGGCCGGATTCGGCGGCAGCGGTCGGCTTGGCCGCGCCCTTGCCTTCCAAAATGGCGAGCGCGCGCGCGTCTTCGGACGCCTTGTCGGCAGCGGGCTTGGCGGCAGGTTTGGCGTCGGCCAGCTTGCGCTCGGCATCGGCCTTGGCTTTTGCTTCGGCCTTCGCCTCGGCCAGCTTGCGCTCGCCTTCGCGCTTGCGCTCGGCATCCAGCTTGGCCTTGGCCTCGGTCTCGGCCCGTGCCTTGGACTCATGCTCGGCCTTGGCTTTGGCCAGCGCCTCGGCCTTGGCTTCCGCCTTGGCCTTGGCCTCGGCCTTCAGATCGGCCTGGGCTTCGGCTTCCTGCCGGGCGTTGTCGGCCTTGATGACCTCCTCGGCCGACGGCGCGGCGCGGACCGCCGCGACAGCGGGTTTGCCCGGCTTGACGTCGTCGACGATTTCTTCCTTGCTGTCGAGGGCTGCGCTTGCCGGGACGGCGGCAGACGACGCGCGCGCGGTGGCCGGCTTATCCTTGGCCGGAATCTTGATTTCTATATCGGACGCGAGCGGACGCGGCTCGGAATCGAGCACCATCGGCAAGCCGACGGCGACAGCCAGCGCCAGCGCGATGGCGCCGACCAGGCGGCGGCGCGCGCGTTTCTTTTCCGGCAACACCGGATCGTCCGCCTCGCGGTCCTTGGCGCGGCGCGAGTTGGCCGGACCGTCGGCCGACGAGGCGCGCTTGGAGCGTGCGCGCTCGCCTGCGGCTTGATCATCCGCGCTGGTGTAATAGCCGCTGTCCTGACCGGCGGTCTCTTGCTTGTTTTTACCGAATTTCGAGAACAAGCCCATGCGTGATTTCAGTCCTGTGCGTTCAATGGAGTGAGGATTTTCTCGCCGCCATGACGCCTGCGACCGTGAGGAAAGATCCAAAGACCACAATTCTATCATTCTCCCCGGCCCGGCTCATCGCATTTGCAAAGGCGGCGGCCGGATCGTCGAAGATATTGATGGTGCGTTCGGATTTTTCCGGTTGCACAATTTGCACCTTCGCGGCCAGTTCCGAGGCGCTGGCCGCGCGCGGCGACGGCAGATTGGTCAGGCACCAATGGTCCACATGCTCAGACATGGCAGCGATGACGCCATCGATATCCTTGTCGTGCATGGAGCCGAACACGGCGTAGGTGTACGGGTGGAAGCCCATATTGCCCAGGTTCTGGTTCAGCGCCGAGGCCGCGTGTGGATTGTGGGCGACGTCGAGGATCACCGTCGGCCGGCCCGGCAACACCTGGAAGCGGCCCGGCAGCTCCACCGTGACCAGGCCGGTGCGCACTTCCTGCGCGCCGACCGGCAATTCCAGCTTGAGCGCCTCCAGCGCGGCCAGCACGGCGGACGCATTGAGGATCTGGTTGGCGCCGCGCAGGCTCGGATAGGCCAGCGAATTGCGGCGCTGCGAGCGGCCGCCATAATTCCACTGCTGCTTGTCGCCGGAATAGTTGAAATCGCGGCCCATCAGCCACAGGTCGGCGCCGATGGCCTCGGCGTGGTCGATCAGCGACTGCGGCGGCACCGGGTCGGAGCAGATTGCCGTCTTGCCGGCGCGGAAGATGCCGGCCTTCTCGAAGCCGATCTTCTCGCGCGTGTCGCCAAGATAGTCGGTGTGGTCGATATCGACGCTGGTGACGATGGCGACGTCGGCGTCGACGATGTTGACGGCGTCCAGACGCCCGCCCAGGCCGACTTCCAGGATGACGACATCCATGCCCGCGTCCGCCAGCAGCTTCATGATGGCCAGCGTGGTGAATTCAAAATAGGTCAGCGGGATGTCGCCGCGCGCCGCCTCGACGGCGTTGAAGGCGTCGACCAGCACTTCGTCGGTGGCCAGGTCGCCGTTGATCCGCGCGCGCTCGTTGAAGTCGAGGAAGTGCGGCTTGATGTACAGGCCGACCTTGTAGCCGGCGCGCAGCAGCACCGATTCCAGCATGGCGCAGGTCGAACCCTTGCCGTTGGTGCCGGCCACCATGACGACCGGGCAGCTAAAGCTCAGCTGCAAGCGTTCCTTGACGGCCAGGACGCGGTCCAGGCCCATGTTGATGACGGTTTCGGCGTGGCGCGATTCAATCAGCGCAAGCCAGGCGGGCAAAGTGGTTGGGAGGTTCGACATGATAAGACTCTGAAAATGGCAACGGCGCGCAGGCCGGATGATATCCGATTGCGCGCCGTTGTGCCGGGCATTGAAACTGCAATATTGGCTATGCGATAAGGTTACGCAATAACCTCGGCCGGCTGGTTTTGCAGCAAGGCCATCAGGCGCGCGATTTCTTCGCGCATCTTGCGGCGGTCGACGATCATGTCGACGGCGCCCTTGGTGACCAGGAACTCGGAGCGCTGGAAACCTTCCGGCAGTTTTTCGCGCACGGTGTTTTCGATCACGCGCGGGCCGGCGAAGCCGATCAGCGCCTTCGGCTCGGCGATGACGACGTCGCCCATGAAGGCGAACGAGGCGGACACACCGCCCATGGTCGGATCGGTCAGCACGCTGATGAACGGCAGCTTCTTCTCGGACAGCTTGGTCAGCATGGCGGTGGTTTTCGCCATTTGCATCAGCGACAGCAGGCCCTCTTGCATGCGGGCGCCGCCGGTGGCGGTGATGCAGATGAACGGCACTTTCTGTTCCAGGGCCACTTGCGCGCCGCGCACGAAGCGCTCGCCGACCACGGAACCCATGGAGCCGCCCATGAATTCGAATTCGAAGCAGGCCACGACGACGGGCATGCTCATGATGGCGCCGCCCATGACGATCATGGCGTCGGTCTCGCCGGTCGCTTCCATCGCCTGCTTGAGGCGGTCGGGGTATTTCTTGCTGTCTTTAAACTTCAGCGTATCGACCGGCAGCGTGTCCATGCCGATTTCATAACGTCCGCCGGCGTCGAACAGGCTGTCGAGGCGTTCGCGCGCGCGGATGCGCATGTGGTGGTCGCATTTAGGGCAAACATGCAGGTTCGATTCCAGATCGGTGCGGTACAGGACGGCTTCGCACGATGGGCATTTGACCCACAGGCCCTCTGGCATCGTCTTGCGGGCGGCAACGTCGGAACGCTGGATTCTTGGGGGCAGCAGTTTTTCCAACCAACTCATAAATTCTCCTTGCAGCTAACTTGTGGCCGAAGTGTAGCCGTTTCTTGTACGCCTGTCGAACATTGCAATACAATAATTTTTAGCTTTCGTCATGGAATTCGCGCGGATTTAGAGGGAATCCCCTACTAGCAGGCTTCCGATCAAACCTCGTCCTTCTGATCTTTTTTGATAGACAACTCCAGTTCACGGCGCTGCTCCAGGGTTAGCAAACCGAGATCAGCTTTATAGCCGGAACCGGCCATGTGCCGCAAGTACCGGAAAATCATGTCCTCGGCGGACATGCCGTAGGGTTCGCCCAGCTTTTCGAAGTACGCGAGTGAATCAAAATCCAATCGGAATGTAATTTCTTTGCTGAGCCGCTCAAAGTACGGATTGGGGATGGCCTTTGAAAAATCATCTTTACGCATCTTTTTCACCTTAATACGTTAGTCGGCGGCTGGGGGAGGCTTTTCGCGCGGAAAAGATACGCACCAGCTCGCCCGACCGGTAGCAGTGGGACACTAAAAGTACGCGATCTTTTTCGCTCACCCCAATAAGGAGAAACCGGTCTTCAAGTTCCGAATGGTCGTCATCGAATTCCAGCTTCGCGTCGCGATCATTGAAGACACTGCGCGCCTCTTCAAAGCTCACGCCGTGCTTGCGAAAGTTGGCTTTGGCCTTACGGGCATCCCATTCAAAGCGCACGACCGCTCCCCTTCAACATAGTCAGTACTTAACTATGTATCAAGGTGAGCGGTCGGAATTTGATGGTGGCCAAGCGGCCGGCGGGTGTTACGGCCTTCTAAAACCGGTCAGGCGTCGAGGGCGCTGCGGATGTCGCGGACGAAAGCTTCGACGGCCGCAACCGAACCTTCCTTGCCGTGCTTTTCGATCTCTTGCACGATGCGGCTGCCGATGACGACGGCGTCGGCCACCTCGGCCACGGCGCGCGCGGTGGCGCCGTCGCGGATGCCGAAGCCGACGCCGATCGGCAGTTGCACGTGCTTGCGGATTTCTTTCAGGCGCTCGGCCACCTGCACCGTATCGATATTACCGGCACCGGTGACACCCTTGAGCGAGACGTAATAGCTGAAGCCGCCGCCGACCTTGGCCACCTGCTGGATGCGTGCCTCGGTCGATGTCGGCGCCAGCAGGAAGATCAGGTCGAGCTCGGCCGCGCGCATGGCGGCGGCGAACTCTTCGCACTCCTCGGGCGGATAGTCGACCACGATGGCGCCGTCGGCGCCCACTTCCTTCGATCTGGCAATGAAGGCGGCGGCGCCGATGCGCTCGATCGGGTTCGCGTAACCCATCAGCACCACCGGCGTAGTCTGGTTAGTCTTGCGGAACTCGGCAACGTACTCGAACACGTCGCGGATGCCGACGCCAAACGCCAGCGCCCGCTCGCAGGCGCGCTGGATGACCGGGCCCTCTGCCATCGGATCGGAAAACGGCACGCCGAGTTCCAGGATGTCGGCGCCGCCCGCGACCAGCGCGTGCATCAGTGGAACGGTATGCTCGGGCCCCGGATCGCCGGCGGTGATGAAGGTGACGAGCGCGGTTTTATTGGCCGCCTTCAGGGCGGCGAAGGTTGGTGCGATTCTGGACATGGTTTTCCTTGGTAAGGTTATTGGATGGATTAGTTGAAGTTCAAACCCATCCGCTCCGCCACGGTGTGCATGTCCTTGTCGCCACGGCCCGACAGGTTGGCCAGAATGATCTGATCCTTCGGCAAGGTGGCCGCCAGCTTCACCGCGTACGCCAGCGCGTGCGACGATTCCAGCGCCGGGATGATGCCCTCGATATGGCAACAATCGTGGAATGCCTTGAGCGCCTCCTCGTCGGTGATCGAGACGTACTCGGCGCGGCCAATATCCTTCAGGTAAGCATGCTCCGGTCCCACGCCCGGATAGTCCAGGCCCGCCGAGACCGAATGCGTCTCGATGATCTGGCCGTTCTCATCCTGCAGCAGGTAGGTGCGGTTGCCGTGCAATACGCCCGGATAGCCCTTGGTCAGCGAGGCCGCGTGCTTGACGCCGTCCAGCCCCTCGCCCGCCGCCTCGACGCCGATCAGGCGCACCTGCTTCTGGTCGATATATGGGTAGAAAATCCCCATCGCGTTCGAACCGCCGCCGATGCAGGCCATCACGTAGTCCGGCTGGCGGCCGGTCATTTCGGGCATCTGCACCAGGCATTCCTCGCCGATCACCGACTGGAAGTCGCGCACCAGCATCGGGTAAGGATGCGGGCCGGCCACGGTGCCGATGATGTAGAAGGTGTTTTCGATGTTGGTGACCCAGTCGCGCATGGCCTCGTTGAGCGCGTCCTTGAGCGTCTTGGAACCGGACTCGACCGGCACGACCGTCGCGCCCAGCAGCTTCATGCGGTAGACGTTCTGCGCCTGGCGCTTGACGTCCTCGCTGCCCATGTAGACCACGCATTCGAGGCCGAAACGGGCGCAGATGGTGGCCGTGGCGACGCCGTGCTGGCCGGCGCCGGTCTCGGCGATGACGCGCGGCTTGCCCATGCGCTTGGCCAGCAAGGCCTGGCCGATGACGTTGTTGATCTTGTGGGCGCCGGTGTGGTTCAGGTCTTCGCGCTTGAAGTAGATCTGCGCGCCGCCTGCCAGCTCGGACCAGCGCTTGGCGTGATAGATCGGCGACGGACGGCCGACGAAATGCTTCAGTTCATAGCGGAATTCCTCAAGGAACTCCGGGTCCTTGCTGTAGCGCTCGTACGCCTGGTTCAGCTCGGCCAGCGCGTAGGTCAGCGTTTCGGCGACGAAGGAGCCGCCGTAGGGGCCGAAGTGGCCGCTGGCGTTGGGCAGTTCGTAGTCTTTGGCGTGGAACAGGGGCGCGGCTGCGCCGATCTCAGGTAGTGCTTTCATGGTGGGTTTCGCTTTCAATCATGTCATCTCCGGCCCGCACCGCCGCGACGAAGGCGGCGATCTTGCGGGCGTCCTTGATCCCCTTGGACGCTTCGACACCACTGCTGATGTCGACGGCATAGGGGCGTACACCGACCACCGCGTCAGTCGCGTTGTGTACGCTCAAGCCACCACTTAAAACGACCCGAGGCGCGAGATCTTTTGGAATGAGAGACCAATCAAAACCCTTTCCTGCGCCACCGTAGGCATCCACATATGTATCCAGCAACAAACTGGTGAACAGGGGACTGGCGGCGCGGCATAGTTGTTCGTATTCTAGCAAATCGGACGGCAAGGTGTCGGGTTTGACGCGAAACACGCGCATGAACTGTCGCCCGCAGGTGGCGGCGATGGCGGCCGACTGGGCTATCGTCTCGTCGCCGTGCAGCTGGATCAGCGACACCGGCGCCACTTTCACCACGGCGGCCACCTCCTCCGGCGTGGCGTTGACGAACAGCCCAGTGCAGGTAATAAACGGCGGCACGGCGGCGATCAGCGCGGCGGCCTGCTCGGGCGTGACATAGCGCGGGCTTTTCGGATAAAACACGAAACCGATCGCATCGGCGCCGGCGGCCACAGCCGCTTGCACGTCCTCCACGCGGGTCAGGCCGCAGATTTTGAGTCGGGTGCGTGGCATGCAATGTTTCCTTTTTAGAACCAAGGGAGCGCGCTGGTGGTCTCCAGCGGCAATTCCCATTTGGGATCGTAGTCGATTTTAGCCAGGTACAAGCCATCCGGCATGAAAGTGGGCGCGGCGGCGTGGCGGTCTTTGGTTTCCAGCAATTGGCCTAGCCATTCAGGCTTTTCGCGCCCGGTGCCGATGTAGACCAGCGAGCCGACCAGGTTGCGCACCATGTGGTGCAGGAAGGCGTTGGCGGTGATGGTGAACACCACCAGTTCGCCGACGCGCTTGATCTGGATGTCATGCATCAGCTTGACCGGCGACTTGGCCTGGCATTGCGCGGCGCGGAAGGCGGTGAAGTCGTGCCAGCCGAGCAGCGGCTGCACGGCTTGCTGCATCAGTTCGACGTCGAGCGGGCGGAAGCAGAAACCGGCGCGGCCTTCCAGCAACGGCGAGCGGGTCGGGTTGTTGTACAGCACATAGTGGTAGGTGCGGGCGCGGGCGCTAAAACGGGCGTGGAAGAAGTCGTTAGCCGTCGGGTCGCCCGGCAGCTCCTTGGCCCAGCGCACGGCGATCGACGGCGGCAGGAAGGCGTTGACGCCGCGCACCCAGGAATGGGCGTCGCGGGTCAGGTCGGTGTCGAAGTGGACCACTTGTTCGAGCGCGTGCACGCCGGTGTCGGTGCGGCCGGCGCAGGTGGTGGCCAGGCGCACCGTGGCGAATTTTTCCAGCGCCTGTTCCAGCTTGTCCTGGACCGTGTGGCCGTCTTCCTGTTTCTGGTAGCCGTGCCAGGCGGTGCCGTCGTACTGGACGCCGATTGCTATCCGTTTCAATTGCTGCCCGAGGTGATGTTTGAGGCTGGCATTATATCGGACAACCTCGCGGACAACCCGACACCGCTTACCCCAGCTGCGCCTTCATGGCGTTGGCTTTGGCGATCTGGTCGTCGCTGCCGCCGCGCAGCACTTCGTCCAGCAGCTCGCGCGCGCCTTCCTTGTCGCCGATTTCCTGGTAGGCGATGGCCAGGTCGAGCTTGGTGTCCATCTCCATGTGGTGCGCCGACAGGGTGTCGTCGCGCGCCGGCGTTGCTGCCGGCTCCGCTGGTTCCGCCAACTCCGCCTTCGCGCCCTCGCCTGCCGCCGCGCCGGTGAATTCGTTGTCCAGATCGAGGTTGATGTCCGACAGGTCGAACTCGCGCGCCGGCGCCGGCGCGGCCGTGATCGATTCGGCGTCTTCCGGCAACTCCAGCGGCTCGTCGAAGTCTACCGCCTTCGGATCGACCTTCGGCGGTTCGGTCAGGGCCGGCACTTCCGGAATGTCGAAGCCCATGATGTCCAGGTCCAGCGGATCGGTGCCGGCCGCCGGCACGCGCTCCGCCGATTTGGCCGATTCGGCAGGCTCTGCCGTGTCTTCCGGCAGATCGAGGCTGAAGTCCATGCTCGGGTCGTCGGCGGGCGCCGCAGCGGCCGCCGGTGCGGAGGCGGCAGGCGCATCGAAGGCCAGATCGAACGGATCGTCGGCAGCCTCCTCACGGGCCGGGGCCGGCATTTCGATCGGCGCCTTGTCGCTGGCGACCGGTTCGAAATTCATGTCGCCCAGGTCGAAGTCCATCAGGTTGTCCGATTGCGCGGCAACCGATGCCGGCGATACCGACGCGTCGGCCGGTTGCGGCAACGCCGTTTCCATGTCGCTCAGGTCGCTGCCGAAGTCCATCGCGCTGTCGGCCTTGGCAGACGCCGCATCCAGGCCCAGGTCCAGATCGAGGCCGCTCCGGGTGGCGGCAGGCGGTTCGGCGCCGAAATCGTCGCCGGTGCCGAAATCGTTGGCCGAATACGCCGAGGCGGCGGCAGCGGCGGCCACCGCGCCGGCCGCGACCGGCACGGCGGCGGCCGACATGGCAACGCCGCCGACGCCGTCAGGCGCCGCCGAGTACAGCGGATTGGTCGGATCGATCGACTGCCCCATCGCGGACGCCTGCGCCCACTCCTCGCCCTGGCCGCGCGTCAGCGCATACAGCTCGGAGGCCTGGCCTTCGAAGGCGCGCGCATCCTTGCGGGTAGCATAGATTTCCAGCAGCTTCAGGCGAACCGGATGGCGCTCGGGGTTCGTGCGCAGCGCTTCCTTGAGGATATCCTCGGCCTGCGCATCGCGGCCGTAGGCGATGTAGACGTCGGCCTCGGCCACCGGATCGACCTCGTTGGTGTCGAGCTGGCTGGCCGATGGCGCGAAATTGGAGTTGAACACGCTGTTGCTGGTGTCGACGTTCTGGGCCCCGGCCTCGGTGATGAACGGCTGTATCGGGGTGGTCGGGTCGGGCGGCATGACGATCTCGCCCGGCACCACGACAAATTTCTTGCTCTTGCGGCGGCGCGCCAGGATGATGCCGTAGACCAGCGCCAGCAAGGCGGCGACCGCCAGCCCGACCAGCTGGATATTCTCCATCATCACTTCGTACCAGCTCGGCTCGACCGGCTTGCGTGGCGGCACGGCCAGGGTGCGCTTCGGTTTCGGCGCCTCGGCCGGGGTGGCGGCTGGCGCCGGCGTCGGCGTCGGCGCGGCGACAGGCGCTGCGGCCACGGGCGGCTTCTCGGCGATGGTCTTGTTCTTTACCGCCATCAGCTGTTCGAGGTCGTTGACGTTTTTTTCCAGCTCCTTGACGCGGGCGGCCGCTTCGTCCACCTGCTTTTGCTTGGCGATGTTTTCTTCGGCCGCCACGCCCGTCTTGCCCGCGACCGGCGCGGTGGCGGTCGATTTGGACAAGGTCAGCTTGTCCTTGGCCTCGTTGACGGCGTTCGGTTTTTCCTCGACCTTGGCGGTGATCTTGCCCTTGACGTTTTGCGTCGTCTCCGCTTCCCTGGCCGGCGTGCTGTTGGCGACCTGCCCTGCAAGCTTGGCGCGGTAGGCGTTGAAATCGACCGCGTGCGCGACCACCACGCCGCGCGCCTCGCCCTCGGGCACGATGGCGCGGACGGCGCCCGAATCCGGCACCTTCAGGATCTGGCCCGACTTCAGGCGGTTCATGTTATTGCCGGAGAACGCCTCCGGGTTGGCGCGGTACAGCGCCACCAGCATCATGTCGAGCGAGATGTCGCCCGGCTTGACCTGGCTGGCGATGCGGCTGAGGTTGTCGCCTTTTTTAACGGTGTACTGCTCGGTCGACCTGGCGGGTTGCGGGCGGGCCGGTGCCGTGGACGAAGGCGCGGCAGGGGTCGCGGCGGGCGCGGACGCCACCGGCGCGTTCGGCGCGGTCGCGGCCGGCGCGTTGGCCTGGCGGCTCAGATCGACCGGCGCGGCCACTTGCGGCGAATTGGCCGAGCGCATGTCCGGTGGGTCGAGCAGGAAGGTGTATTCGCGCACCATGCGGCCGCCGGTCCACTTCAGTTCCAGCAGCATGTCGACGAAGGGCTCGTTGACCGGCTGGCTCGACGAGACGCGGATCAGTTGGCGGCCGTTGCGCTGCTCCACTTCGAAGCGCAGCGAGCTCAGCGCGGGATTGAAATCGATGTTGGCGGTACGGAAGGCATCTAGCGACGCCAGTTGGGCGACCAAACCGCTGGCTTCTTCGGGGGTGACAGCGGTCAGTTCGATTTCCGCCCGCAACGGCTGGCCCAGCGACGACAGGACGGTCAGCTTGCCAAGTCCGGCGGCGTTCGCGGCGGCGGACAACAACACCGCACCGGCGACCGCGCTAGTGAGTGTTTTCAACGCGAACGAAACGATGCTGGTGCGATTGGTGAAGGGCATAGTGGGCGGCAGTAGGTTATCAGAGGGAAAATGTTACTTTCCCGGATATATCAACATATCACCATGCACATGAGCATGCAAGCTTTGCACGCCGTTTCTCAAGTGATACATGAGGAGTTGTCAGGTCTGTGCCTAATTTGGTGAAAAAAAAGGGGTTTTCCCTATGAGAGCACATAGAGAAAACCCCTTCCACTACCAAGATTGCGCGGTAGCTTTTACTTATCCAGCACGATGCGCAGCATGCGGCGCAGCGGTTCGGCCGCGCCCCACAGCAGCTGGTCGCCGACGGTGAAGGCCGACAGGTAATCGTCGCCCATGCTCATCTTGCGCAGGCGGCCGACCGGGATCGTCAGGCTGCCGGTGGCGGCGGCCGGCGACAGGTCCTTGACCGACGCTTCACGCGTGTTCGGCACCACTTTGACCCACTGGTTGTTGGACGCGATGATGTCGTGGATCTCGTCGATCGGCACGTCCTTCTTCAGTTTGATGGTCAATGCCTGCGAGTGGCTGCGCATGGCGCCGATGCGCACGCACAGGCCGTCCACTGGAATCGCCTTGGAACCGAAGTCCGCGCCCAGGCCGAGGATCTTGTTGGTCTCGGCGCCGCCCTTCCACTCTTCCTTCGATTGGCCGTTGCCCAGGTCCTTGTCGATCCACGGGATCAGGTTGCCGGCCAGCGGCGCGCCGAACTGCCTGGTCTCCTCGGGAGAGAGACCATGTTGCGTCGCCAGCACCTGGCGGTCGATTTCCAGGATCGCGGAAGCCGGATTGTCCAGCAGCGCCTTGACCGACGAATTGATCGTGCCGAACTGGGTCAGCAGCTCGCGCATGTGCTGGGCGCCGCCGCCCGAGGCCGCCTGGTACGTCATGGAGGTCATCCACTCGACCAGGTTGTGCTGGAACAGGCCGCCCAGGCCCATCAGCATGCACGACACGGTGCAATTGCCGCCGATGTAGTTCTTCACGCCCTTGCCCAGCGCGTCCTTGATGACGTGCAGGTTGACCGGGTCCAGCACGATGACGGCGTCTTTTTCCATGCGCAGGGTCGACGCGGCGTCGATCCAGTAGCCGTTCCAGCCCGCCGCGCGCAGCTTCGGGAACACCTCGGTGGTGTAGTCGCCGCCCTGGCACGAGATGATGATCTCGCACTTTTTCAGTTCGTCGATGTCGGTCGCGCTTTTCAGTTTGGTTTCATTCTTCGCCATCTTCGGGGCGTCGCCGCCCGGGTTCGACGTCGTGAAGAACACCGGTTCGATGTGGGCGAAATCGCCCTCTTCCTGCATGCGCTGCATCAGGACCGAACCAACCATGCCGCGCCAACCTACCAAGCCTACGAGTTTCATTTTGCTCTTCCTTGTCTTTAGTTTTTATGCGAGTGCTTTAACTACCGCGTTGCCCATCTCCTCGGTGCCCACCTTGGTGGTGCCCGGCTCGAAGATGTCGGCGGTGCGCAGGCCCTGCGCCAGTACGGCCTTGACTGCGGTCTCGATGCGGTCGGCCTGTTCGTTCTTGTTGAACGTGTAGCGCAGCATCATGGCGGCCGACAGGATCGTCGCCAGCGGATTGGCGATGCCCTTGCCGGCGATGTCCGGCGCCGAACCGTGCGACGGCTCGTACAGGCCCTTGTTGTTGGCGTCGAGCGAGGCCGACGGCAGCATGCCGATCGAACCGGTCAGCATCGCCGCGCAATCGCTCAGGATGTCGCCGAACATGTTGCCGGTGACGATGACGTCGAATTTCTTCGGCGCGCGTACCAGTTGCATGGCGGCGTTGTCGACGTACATGTGGTCAAGCGCGACGTCCGGATATTCCTTGTGGACGTCGGTGACGATGTCCTTCCAGAACTGGAACGTCTCCAGCACGTTGGCCTTGTCGACGCTGGTCAGTCGCTTGCCGCGTTTTTGCGCGGCCTGGAACGCCACATGGGCGATGCGGCGGATTTCGCCTTCGGCGTAGCGCATGGTGTCGAAACCTTCGCGCTGGCCCTTGAACGGACCGTCCGGGCATTCGCGCACGCCGCGCGGCTGGCCGAAGTAGATGTCGCCGGTCAGTTCGCGCACGATGAGGATGTCGAGGCCGGAAACGACTTCAGGCTTCAGGGTCGAGGCGCCGGCCAGTTCCGGATACAAAATGGCCGGACGCAGGTTGCCGAACAGGCCCAGGTTCTTGCGCAGGCCGAGAATGGCCTGCTCTGGACGCAGCGCGCGTTCCAGGGTGTCGTACTGGTAGTCGCCGACGGCGCCGAACAGCACCGCATCGGACGCCTTGGCCAGCGCCAGGGTGGCGTCCGGCAGCGGGTGGCCATGGGCCGCGTAGCCGGCGCCGCCGACGGGGGCGGTCTCCAGCTCGAACGATTCGCCCAGCACATTGAGGACTTTGACGGCTTGGGCGACGATTTCCGGGCCGATACCGTCGCCCGGGAGGATTGCGATTTTCATGTGAGTTTTCGAGATTAGATGACGTTAGCCAACCAGGGTTGGTTTGCCAGATGGCGCTCTTCGAATTCGCGGATGGTGTCGGCGTGGCGCAGGGTCAGGCCGATATCGTCGAGTCCGTTCATCAGGCAGTATTTGCGGAAGGCGTCGATCTCGAAGGGATAGGAGACGCTGCCATTGCTGGTGGAAATGCGCTGCTGCTCAAGGTCGACCACCAGACGGTAACCGGGGAAGGCCTTGACTTCGTTGAACAGATGATCGATCTGCGCTTCAGGAATCACGATGGGCAGCAAGCCGCTCTTGTAGCAGTTGTTGAAGAAGATGTCGGCAAACGACGGCGCGATGATGGCGCGGAAGCCGTATTGGTCCAGCGCCCACGGCGCGTGCTCGCGCGAGGAGCCGCAGCCGAAGTTTTTGCGGGTCAGCAGGATCGAGGCGCCCTGGTAGCGCGGCTCGTTGAGCACGAAGTCCGGGTTGAGCGGACGCACGCTGTTGTCCATACCGGGTTCGCCGTGGTCGAGGTAACGCCACTCGTCGAACAGGTTGGGGCCGAAGCCGGTGCGATGGATGGACTTCAGAAATTGCTTCGGAATGATGGCGTCGGTGTCGACGTTGGCGCGGTCGAGCGGGGCCACCAGGCCTTCGTATATCGTAAATTTATCCATGATCTCGTTCGGGTTGTGCGACGGCGGACCGTCGCGGCCCGCCGTACTGCGGTTATTTTTTGGTCGAAGCGCCTTCCAGCGACTCACCGACTTTTTTCACGTCCTTGCCGAAGCCGTTGACTGTGTTGCAGCCAGTCAGGATCAAGGCGATGATGGACAGGGCGAATAGTTTTTTCATGTTGGTGTACTCGTGGTATCAATCAAAAAAATTCAGCGCAGTGCGCGCACGTCGACGAAGTGGCCGGCGATACCGGCGGCGGCGGCCATCGCGGGCGACACCAGATGGGTGCGTCCGCCCTGACCTTGGCGTCCTTCGAAATTACGGTTGGAGGTCGAAGCGCAGCGCTCGCCCGGTTCCAGGCGGTCGGCGTTCATCGCCAGGCACATCGAGCAGCCCGGCTCGCGCCATTCGAAACCGGCATCCTTGAAGATACGATCGAGGCCTTCGCGCTCGGCCTGGTCCTTGACCAGGCCGGAACCCGGCACCACCATCGCCAGCTTGACGTTCGACGCCCGCTGCTTGCCGCGCACCACGGCGGCGGCCGCGCGCAAATCCTCGATGCGCGAGTTGGTGCACGATCCGATGAAGACCTTGTCGATGCGGATGTCCTCGATGGCCGTGTTCGGCTTGAGGTTCATGTAGACCAGCGCCTTTTCCATCGCGTCGCGCTTGACGCTGTCCTTTTCCTGGTCCGGGTCCGGCACGCGGCCGTCGATCGATGTGACCATCTCCGGCGACGTGCCCCAGGTCACCTGCGGCTTGATCTCGGCGGCGTCGAGCGTGACGACCAGGTCGAATTTGGCGCCGGCGTCCGAATGCAGGGTGCGCCAGTAGTCGACCGCGCGGTCCCAGTGCGGCCCCACCGGCGAGAACGGGCGGCCTTTGACGTAGTTGATCGTGGTGTCGTCGACGCCGATGATGCCGGCGCGCGCGCCGGCCTCGATCGCCATGTTACAGACGGTCATGCGGCCTTCCATCGACAGCGCGCGGATGGTCGAACCGCCGAACTCGATACAGTAGCCGGTGCCGCCGGCCGTGCCGATCCTGCCGATGATGGCCAGCACGACGTCCTTGGCGGTGACGCCGGTCGGCAAGGGGCCGTCGACCTGCACCAGCATCGCCTTGGATTTCTTTTGCAGCAGCGTTTGCGTGGCCAGCACGTGCTCGACCTCGGAGGTGCCGATGCCGTGCGCCAGCGCGCCGAAGGCGCCGTGGGTCGACGTGTGCGAGTCGCCGCAGACGACTGTCATGCCCGGCAGGGTGGCGCCCTGCTCCGGCCCGATCACGTGGACGATGCCCTGGCGCTTGTCGTTCATGTTGAAATAGGTCATGCCGTAGGACTTGGCATTGTTGTCCAAGGTTTCGACCTGCAGGCGCGAGACCGGGTCGGCGATGCCGTCGGCGCGCGAGGTGGTCGGCACGTTGTGGTCGGCCACGGCCAGGTTGGCCGACAGGCGCCACGGCTGGCGATTGGCGGCGCGCAAGCCGTCGAAGGCCTGCGGACTGGTCACTTCGTGCACCAGGTGACGGTCGATATAGAGGATGGTGGTGCCGTCTTCCTCGGCCTTGACCACGTGGGATTCCCAGAGTTTGTCGTAAAGCGTCTTCATCATGATGTGTGCTTACTGCTGCTGCCTGTGTGAGTGATCCACTTCGATTATGCCATATTGTGCAATGCGATAGCGACCGCCGCCATCCGGCCTCGTGAGCCGATGCGGTTCCGCCTACCGATACACGTTTTATGACTCCTTTAAAAATTCGCTGTTGCAAATAAAATTCAAACGAAAAAAAAGCCTGCGTGAACGCAGGCTTTTGGTGTCTGTGGCGAAGTCCTTGGACTAGGCCGCCATGCGTACACTTCCCCTGCATCCGTCCATCAGGAACGATAGGCCCACCACTAGCACCAGTTCGCCCTCGGCCGAGCGCGCGGTGCCGGTGATGCCCTCGACGGTAATCGCGGTCATCGGCTTGATGACCAGGTCGGCGGTGCCGTCGACCGCTTCCACCGCCAGAATATACGGCTGTGGCGCGGCGACAACAATACCGACCTTCTCGCGGCAGCTCTCGTAGCCGAGCGCATCGGCCAGCGAACGCACCGGCAGCGGACGGCCCTGGTCCTTGAGGACCGGGGCGCCGCCCACTTCCAGGAACACTTCCGGCAATTCCACCACGCGCTGCACCACGGCCATCGGCAGCGCCAGCGCGGCGCCCGAGGTCGACACCAGCATGGTCGGTACGATCGACAGCTCGATCGGCAGGCGGATGGCGAACTTGGTGCCCTTGCCCAGCGCCGATTCGATGTGGATGGCGCCGCGGTTCTTCTCCACGGCGGTCTTGACCACGTCCATGCCGACGCCGCGGCCGGACACGCTCGAGGCCACTTCCTTGGTCGAGAAGCCCGGCAGGAACACCAGCTGGAAGCACTCGTCGTTGGTCAGATTGGCGGACTCGCTGATCAAACCCTTCTGCTGGGCCTTGGTGCGCAACACCACCGGGTCCATGCCCTTGCCATCGTCCTGCAGCACGATCATGACGCTGTTGGCTTCCTGCCATGCCTTGAGCGAGATGAACGACTTGGCCGGCTTGCCCGCCGCCAGCCGGTCTTCCGGCGACTCGACGCCATGGTCCAGCGAGTTGCGCAGCATGTGCACCAGCGGATCGTACAGGCTGTCGACAACCACGCGGTCCACTTCGGTCTCGGCGCCCTCGATGGTCAGTTCGACGTCCTTGCCCAGGTCCTTGGCCAGCTCGCGCACCAGGCGCGGGAACTTCTGGAACAGGCGGCCGACCGGTTGCATGCGCGTCGCCAGGGTGGCGCGCTGCAGTTCGGTCGAATAGCGCGACGCCCGCTCCAGCGTTTCCGCCAGGGTGGCCATCAGGGTCTGGGCCTGGCCCTCGAATTTGAATTGCAGCAGACGTTCCAGCAGCACGGCGGCCTGGTTGGCGGCCTGCACCGATTCGCCCGCCACTTCCAGCAAGGCATCCAGTTTAACAGCATCGACGCGGATCGACTCTTCCTTGGCCGGCGCGGCATGCGGACGCTCTTCGCGTTTTTCCGGCGCGTCGCGCTTGGCCGGGGCGGCCACGGCGGTGCCGGCGACGGCGGCCGGCGCGGCGGCGGCCGGGGCTGGCGCTGCTGCAGCTGCTGCGGCGGGCGCTGCTGCGGCAGCGACCGGCGCGGCAGAGACGGCCGGACGGGTGTAGCTGCCGGCCGGCATCACGGTTTCATACATGCCTTCCCAGTCGAGGCCGTCCTCGGACGTGATCGACACGGCGGCCACGGCGGCCGGCGCGGCGGCGACGGGCGCTGGCGCAGCTGCCGGCGCGGGGGCCGGCGACGGTGCCGGAGCGGACGCGCCGGTCTTGCCCTCGATGGCGTCGGTCAGGATCACTTCCAGGTCGTGCGGCATCGGCGCCAGGCTGTGCGGCTCGGCGCCGTTGTTCAGTTCGGCGAGCTGGTCGGCCACGAAGCCGGACGCCTGCAGCGCCGCCTCGATCGCGATCGGCGTCACCGGCGCGGCGCCGGTGCGCAGCGCGTCGAACAGGTTTTCGGTGAGGTGGCAGGCCGCCACCATCGCCGGCAGGCCCATGAAACCGGCGCCGCCCTTGATGGTGTGGAAGGAGCGGAACACCGCGTTCAGCGTCTCTTTGTTGTCGGGGTCGCGTTCGAGCCGCAGCAAGTGCTCTTCAACGTTGACCGCCAGATCCATCGCCTCGACGACGAAATCCTTCAGCATATCGTCCATTAGAATCCCAGGTCAGCAAGCAGGTCGTCGACATTGTCCTGGTTCAGCGCCACGGCCGGAGCCGATGGGCCGGACATCAGGGACACTTCTTTTTGCGCGATTTTCTCGCGTACGGCAGGCGGCGCGTTGTCTTTCAACAGCTGCGCCAGTTCGTTTTCCACCGTCTTGGTGATGATCACGACCTTCTTGATGAGCTGGCCGGTGATGTCCTGGAAGTCCTGGGCCATCATGATTTCGAGCAGGCGGGCTTTTTCGGCCTCGGTGGCGGCCGACACGGCCACGGCAAAGGCTTGCGAGTCGCCGGCGAGCTGCTTGAACTGGTCCAGACTGAGCTTGCCCGCAAACAGGTCGGCCCAGCGGTTTTCCATTTCCTTGGATTTCTTCGACAAGGTGTCCTGCTCGGGCATGCCCTCGTCAAGCGTGTTGAGCACCTTGTTGGCGGCCTGTTCAGTCAGGCTGGCGACGTACTCGAGCCGATCCTGGGCATCGTTGATCTGCGTCGACGCCTCGGTCAGCGCCTTGTCGTAGCCCAGTTCGCGCAGCGAATCGTGCAGCAGGCGCACAATGCCGCCCAGGCGCTCGAACATCGGCTTGTCGCCGCCCTCCTCGGCCTCGCCGCCCTCTGCGGCAGCGGCAGCGGGGGCCGCAGCGACCGGGGCCGGCGCCGGAGCCGGCGCGGCAGCGGCGGCCGACGACGAGACCTCGTCGAACAGGCTTTCGAGGTCGTCTTCTGCGGCGGCTGGTGCGGGGGCAGGCGCTGGAGCGGGCGCTGCGGTCTTGCTCTGAGCGGACACTTCTTCAAATAATGCGTCGAAATCATCAGCGGCGTTGGTCATAATCCCTGCTTCTCCATAATTTGTAAAATTGCTGCCCTCAACCCTGCGTATTGATGACGCTCGGCAATAAAAAGCACTTATGCGAGTGTAGCAGGGCAACACGGAAATATTCAATGCCGGCGTCGGTCGACTGCCCTGTTCTCCGTCTCAAAGCCGTGTTTCGTTGTATTTGGAGATACTATCATCGGATACATTGCCAAAGGGAGCATTAAAGAGACAAACGTGATGCTTGTGTGCAAAAAAGCCGCCGAGCAACTGTGAACAAGTGTTAAAGCGGCCGGCGGCGGTGCCGCGCTAGGCTTTTATTTGCGCTTTTATTTGATAAACATCAAGTCTTTCCTTACTAACAATACTGGAATTCGCGACTACAATAAGCGGTAGGCCGCGTTGAACAAGGAGGCTCGCCATGTACCGCAAAATCCTGATCACCACCGACGGCTCCGCCGTGTCGAGCAAAACCGCGTGCGCCGGCGTTGCGCTGGCCGAACAGCTTGGCGCCGAGGTATTGGTCCTGTTCGTCGCGCCAGAGTACCAATACCCGATCTACGTGGAAATCATCCCGCCCAGCTATCCGAGCGAGGACGAGTACCGCGCCGCCATGCTGCGCGCCGGCAAGGAGCACACGAAGGACGTGGTCGAGTCCTGCGCCCGCCGCAACGTCCGCTGCGAGGCGCTGACAACGTTTTCGGAAAGCGCCGCGCTGAACATCGTCGAGGTGGCGGAAAACCACGCGTGCGACCTGGTCTTCATGGGCTCGCACGGGCGCAGCGGTTGGGGCCAACTGCTGCTGGGCAGCGTGACCAACAAGGTCTTGTCGCACTCGCGCATCCCGGTGCTGGTGCATCGCTTGATCAAAGAGCCGGACCACAAATAAAATGCGGCCTGACTGCGGTTTCTATAGTAAGATCGCAAGGTTAATTCAAACACAACAGTATTTACTTTAGGTCACCTGAGATAGCCTCTTTATGATTCGAATAGTCATTGCGGACGACCACACCATCATGCGCGAGGGTCTCAAGCGCATCCTCGACGGTGCACCGGACATCGATATCGTGGGCGAGGCGATCGACGGCTTCGAAGTGCTCGGCCACGTGCGCCAGGGCGGCTTCGACCTGCTGCTGCTGGACCTGTCGATGCCGGGGCGCAGCGGCGTCGACCTGATCCGCCAGATCAAGGCCGAAGCGCCCAAGCTGGCCATCCTGATCCTCACCATGCACGAAGAGGAACAGTACGCCGTGCGCGCCATCCGCGCCGGCGCCCAGGGTTACCTGACCAAGGAAAGCGCCGGCACCCAGCTGGTCGGCGCGATCCGCAAGGTCGCCTCCGGCCGGCCCTACATCAGCACCGAGGTGGCCGAGCAACTTGCGCTGAATATCATGATGCCCAACGAGAGCCTGTTGCATAAACAGCTGTCGGACCGCGAATTCGAGGTATTTTCGTTGTTGGTGGCCGGAAAATCGATCACCGAGATCGCCAACAGCCTGCACCTGAGCGTCAAGACCGTCAGCACGCATAAAACCCGCATCATGCAAAAAATGGGCATGAACTCGCTCTCGGAGATGGTCCAATATGCCGTGGCGCATCGCCTGTTGTCTCCCTTCAAAACCTGAAAAACGCCGGGGCAGTAGGAGTACTCCTACATCCGTGCGCTGACGCCTACTCCCATATTCAGCCATTGCTGATATCTATCTCCTCCCTCTGTTGGCATACTGAAACCACACGATTGATGCTGCAAGGCTACATGCCAAGCAGCGAGATGCCATACGGCACATTTGCTGTACAAAATGTCATGCGGTTTGCCGTCCCCGGCCCAACGAACAGAGTTACCTGATCAGGAGATCAACATGCTGTCAACGCAAACGTCTGAAATTCGCCCAGTCACCACCACGACGATGCAATCCTCGTCGATGGAAGCAGGCCGCCAGCGTCAGGGGCGACTGTGGTCGAACCTGAAAGAGGTCTGCGACCTGCTGCACATCCCGGCGGCCGTCTCGGTCTCGACCGAGGAACTGCTGTTCCAGCACGTGCAGTTCAAGACGGGCCAGCGCATCCACACGATCGGCCAGCCGTTCGACACGCTGTACATCGTCAATTCCGGCTTCCTCAAGACGGTGCTGATCGACGAGTTCGGCAACGAGCAGGTCCTCAGCTTCCCGATGAAGGGCGACATGCTCGGCGTCGACGGCATCCACACCCGCCACTACTCGTCGGAGGCGGTGGCGCTGTCGGACTGCGACCTGATCCTGCTGCCGTTCAAGAAGCTCACCGCCCTCGGCCGCGTGCACCTGGAACTGGAAAACATGATGTACGGCGTCATGAGCCGCGAGCTGGTGCGCGAGCAGGCCATGATCGGCATGCTGGGCGCGCTCAGCGCCGAGGCCCGCGTGGCGCGCTTCCTGGTGTCGCTGGCGGACCGCTTCGCGCAGATGGGCTATTCGAGCAAGCTGTTCAACCTGCGCATGACCCGCCACGAAATCGGCAGCTACCTGGGCCTGACCCTGGAGACGGTCAGCCGCACGCTGTCGGCCTTCAACGAAATCGGCCTCATCAGCGTCGACCAGCGCACCATCGGCATCAAGGATCCGGAGGCGCTCAAGACCTTGCGGCGCCTGCCGCCGTCGCGCACCCGCGCCAAACAACTGGCCGCGGCCAAGAGCAAGGCGGGCGAGGCGGTCACGCCCGGCCAACTGCTCGCCGCGCTGTAGGCTCCGGCCATCTCGGGCAATCACCCAGCCTTGGGCCCGGCTTCCCCGCCGGGCTTTTTTTTCGCCCGCCAACCTCCCCCACTTTCATTTCAAATAAGGCTTGCATTCCGTCCCGCCTTCCACAATAATGAATGCAAATACGAATCATTCTTATTTAAAGGAGAAACGACGATGACCACCACCCTGACCATGCCTGTGCCGCAGCCAGCCCGCCCTTCCCACGCCGTGGTGTCCTCGGCGGTGTCCCCCGTCAAGCGCGTCAACAGCGCCGGCCTGATGGAGGGTGGCCGCGAACTCGAGATCGAACACGCCGGCCGTGTCTACCGTCTGCGCGTCACGCAGCTCAACAAGCTGATCCTGACCGCCTGATTCCTTTTATCTTTGCCCCGGGCGCCGCCGCGCCCACTCCCCGAGTCGCCAGCCACACCGCCAGCCGCACTCCCAATCCGACAGGAGCGTTTGATGGCCATAGACCGTAGCAATCCGATTTTTCTCGCCCCCGCGCAAGGCGGACACAATCCAGAACTGATGTTGTCCGCCGTGCTGCATTTGATGTCGCACTACACGGCCGGCGGCGACGCGGCTGGCGGCTGCGTCAAGCTGGCCTCGGTGATCGAACGCCACCTGAAGGCGCTGGCCGGCCTGCCGGACCTGGCACCGGTGCTCAGCGCCACTTGTCAGCAATTGTCCGAGCAATGGGCCACGGTGGTCGAACGCAGCATGCACGAGCAGGAGAAGACCAACTTCCTCAGCCGCATCATGGCGCGCGCCCGCAGCACGCCGGCCACCGTCTGAGGAGACGACCAGATGTGCGAAAAACACGATCCGCTGGCGGCCATCGTCGCCGCCGCCATGCCACGGCTGGGCACCGCGAACCCGGCCCCGGCGCCAGCGCAGCCTGGCACCGACCCGCGAACCGCCCGGCAAGTCGTCAAGCCGGTCATCAACAACGTCGCCGCCATCCTTGCCGGCGAACCGGACGCGCAAACCTCGCGCCGCAGGCGTTTGTGGGAGCTCGGCCACGCCTGCCACTGCCCGCTGGTCGGCGTCGGCTTTCCGCTGGGCGTGTTGCGCAAGCTGGTCGACAAGGTCACCAGCGGCAAGGTCGTGGCCGATGATTACGAAGTGCACGTGGGCGCGGTCACCGAATGCGGCAGTCGCAACCGGCTGTCCGAGGCGCTGCAAAAGGAACTGGAGCGGCGCTACGCGGCCGTGCTGCTGCGCTTCCGCGCGGCCAAGACGACCGGGCAGGTCGGCGAGCTGTGGCGCAACGCCGTGGCCAACGGCGACGTCGCCGGCGCCTTCTGGGCCGGACTGACGCACCCGCGCTGCAGCAGCGAGCTCGAGGAGCAAATGTGCCGCGACCTGCACATGGTGCAACACCAGGCGGGCGCCTGCGTGCGCGCCGACATCGGCAAATTCAACGCCACCCTGGCCGAGAACACGCGCCTGACGCACGACCTGGGCAAGGCCCAGCAGCGCGCCGCCGCCCTGCTGGCCGACAAGAGCGCCGACGCCGAGCGCCACGCGACGGAACTGATGCAGCTGCGCGCGCAACTGGTGGGCAAGGACAGCATGATCGACTCGCTGCGCACCGAACTCGAACAGTTGAAGGAATCGATCCCGGGCCTGGAGACGCGCGCCAGGCTGGCCGAGCGGCTGGCCCAGATGGACGAGCGCGAGCGCGCGCTGCGCCAGCAGATCGCCGAGCTCAAGACCGAGGCGCTGCGCGCCGTCGAGCCGCCGGCGCCGATCCAGGAGCAAACGCGCCAGGTGGTCGAGCATGTCATGAAGATGCCGCTGCGCCTCAGCGACCGGGCCGTGCTGTGCGTCGGCGGACGCTCGGGCAACGTCGCCACCTACCGCGAGCTGATCGAGCAACAGGGCGCCCAGTTCGCGCACCACGACGGCGGCCTGGAGGACAACGCCAACCGCCTCGACGCCAGCCTGGCGGCGGCCGACCTGGTGATCTGCCAGACCGGCTGCATCAGCCACAGCGCCTACTGGCGGGTCAAGGACTATTGCAAGCGCACGGGCACGCGCTGCGTGTTCATCGACAACCCCAGCATCTCGAGCCTGGCGCGCGGCCTGGAGCAGGCCGGCGCCGAGCCGTAACACCGAACGGCGCGATCCCGCCGCGCCAGTCCTCCCCGCCATAAAAAAAGCCCCCACCCGCGCTGAACGCCGGTGGGGGCTTTTGCTGCTAAGCGGCGAACCGGCTTAGAAGGTGTAGTTGCCGGTCATGTAGAACGTACGGCCCATCGGATCGGCGTAGCGTGCATCGTAGCCGATCTGGTGGCCGGACGAGGCGCGCAGCGACAGCGGTGGATTGCGGTCGGCGATGTTTTTCACGCCGGCGCGCAGACCGAACTGCTTGGTCGCTTGCCATTTGCCCTGCCAGTCGAAGGTCATGTACGACGGCACTTCGATGCGGAAGGTTTCGTTCTTGTTCGTACCCAGGTTGAACGACGTCGCCGACGCATCGGTGTAACCGTTGCGGTAGTTGGCGATCAGCGAGTTCGAGAACGCGCCGGTGTCGAGCGTGGTGGCCAGACGGATCACGTGGCGGAACGACACGGCATCGTTGATACCGAAGAAGTTCATGCTGTTGACCCAATCGTTGCTCGTGCCCGGGCGGGTGTAGTCCGACTTGATCAGGTAGGTGCCGTTCAGGGTCGTGCTCAGGTTGCCGAAACCGAAGCGGTGACGGTAGGTCGTTTCCCAGTCGATACCCTGGTTGTGGGTCTGGCCGATGTTGACCGACAGCGTTTTCTTGGCCCACAAGGTCTGGCCGCTGCCTGGTTCCACGAAGGTCGTGAACAGGTCGCGGAACTGGACCGGATCGGCGAAGATCTGCGCTTCCGACACCGCCGAGACGGCATCACGGATTTTCACGTCCCACAGGTCGGCCTGGACGTAGAACGACGAGGTCGGCTCGAAACGGAAGCCCACGGTGAATTGCTTGGACTTCTCGGGACGCAGGTTCTCGTTGCCGCCGGACAGGACGTTGTACTGGCTCTTGCCAACGCGGCAGTAGGACGAGTTTTCCGCCGCGAGGTTGGCCGGGCATTCCCATGGCGAGGCGGTGAAGCCGGCCGCCACCAGTGGCTGGCCGATGTCGAGCATCGACGGCGCCTTGAAGCCGGTGCCGTACGAACCGCGCATCAGGAACGACTGGGTCGGCTGCCAACGGGCCGAGACCTTGTAGGTGCTGGCCGATTCCTTGTTGCCCATGTCGCGGTTGGCAATGTGGTTCTGAACCGCTTCGATGGTGTCGTAACGCGCTGCGGCCGTCACTTCGATGCTTTTGATCACAGGTACGTTCAACTCGGCGAAAGCGCCGTAGTTGTTACGCTCCATGTCGTAGGCCGGGGAAGCGCTGAAGCCGTAGATGTCCGACGAGGTCGCGTTCGGAGTTTGCTCGTAGTGGTAGTTGCGGTAGTCGCCGCCCAGGGCGACGTTGGCCGCGCCGGCCGGCAACTGGATCAGTTCGCGCGAGCCGCGGAAGTCGATGCCCTTGAGCGTGGTCGACGCTTCGCGGATCGAACCCTTGAACACCGAATTGGCGATCAGTTGCTTGGTCGCTGCGCTTTGCGCGCCGGCGGCCAGGAACGGGTTGAACTGGTTGTTGGCCAGCATGCTGCGGAACTCGGCGTTCTTGACGTAGCCGCCTTCATAGCGCTCGTCGATCGAGTTCTGGGACCAGGTCAGGCCGGCGCCGACGCTCCACGCGCCGATCTCGCCCTCGGTGCCCAGCACCAGGTGCTTCGCCTCGGTGATGGTCTGGCTGTCGCGGGTGCCCCAGTCGTAGGTGCGGTAGGTGGCCGTGGCGCTCGACAGGTTGGCGTCTTGCGCGGTGGTCAGGTACGGACGCACGTAGTTGTTGTACAGCTGCGAACCTTTGGCCAGCGCGATCGACGCGGTGTTCGGCGCGATGCGGGCGGTCAGGTCCATGCGCGAGTAGGCTGCCTCGGCGAACACTTCGAAGGTTTCGCCGACTTTGGCGGTGGCCTTGGCGAACGCGGTGTCGCGCTGGCTTGCCGGGACGATCTCGACCGTGGCGGCCGAATCGAAGCCGCAGTTCTGCACGGTGGCGGTGTTGTTCTTCTGCGGCTGGTTCATCGGGCCGCACTGGCCGTTGATGTTGCGATACGGATTGAAGCCGATCGACGAGGTCGACGTCGGGGTGCGGCCGTCGCGGTAGGCCACGGCGACGTTGGCCGGGACGGCCGAGGTGCTCGAACGGTCGTGGAGGTAGTTCTGGCCGTTCCAGCTGAATGGCAGGAACGAGCTGTTGGCGAAGTCGCGGTCGGTCGCTTTGACGCGGCTGTTCTCGTCATGGCGGGCCGACAGCAAGATGTTGTAGCGGTTCGTGTCCAGATCGCCGAAGCCGTAGGTGGCGCTGAAGTTGCTCGACTGGCCGGCGCGGCTTTGGCCGGGCTGGCTGGCGGTCGCTTCGATGCTGCCGCCTTGCAGGTTTTTCTTCAGGATGAAGTTGATCACGCCGGCGATGGCGTCCGAACCGTACAGGGCCGAAGCGCCGTCGGTCAGGATCTCGACGCGCTCAACCGCGCTCATCGGAATGGCGTTCAGGTTGATCGCGGAGCCCGAGCCTTGCGGGGCGACGCGGCGGCCGTTCAGCAACACCAGGGTGTAGCTTTCGCCGATGTCGTGGATGGACGCGGACACGCGGCCGCCGGAGTTGGTGCCGGCCGCGATGGCGGCGACGGTGAAACCTTGCATCGACGGCAGGGCCTGGATCAGTTCGGCGACCGAGGTGGCGCCGGTCTTGGCGATCTGTTCCGAGCTCAGGCGCTGAACTGGCAGCGCGCCTTCAACGTTGATACGCTTGATGGCCGAGCCGGTGATTTCCACTTTCTGGATGGCTTGCTCTTGTGCCGACGCCTGACCTGCGAACATGGCGGTACCGGCCAGGACTGCGAGTGCCAGGCGTACCGAACGGGCGCCGACTTTCTCTTGCAAAATCATTCACTACTCCCTGTAATGTGGTTATATAAACTCCATGAGCAAGGTGAATGCGTGCGCTTCGCGCTCTGCGGCCGAGACAGGCCTGGCGCGGGAATGGGCCACTGGGGCCGCTACGCAGGACGGAAAAGGATCAGGCTAGGCGACGAGTACGTAAGGACCTTCCTTGCTCATCAACCGAAGATTATGTAACGGCTTTGTCACAAACAGGGGATGTTTTAAGGCAATTTTGCGAAACAATAAGGCAAACCGGCGAGAAGTGTGGATTGTTCAGGCGACCTTTATTTAGAATAAACTTTATTTTGCATAAGTCCGCTTTAGCCATATGCAAGCGTGGCGTTTTTACCACATCGATATATATATCCCAACAACAACATGACGATTTCGGCCGATAAACATCGCGCCGGGAGCGCTTTTCGGTCACCTAAGTATCGCATTGTATGCGCCCGGGAAGCCGGCGGCCACTTGGTCGCTCCCGCCGCCCGGATGGCTTCCGTCGTACCACATCGCTAATACACATCCCGCTGGTACCGCCTTTCGGCGACCAACGCATCCAGTTCCACACTCCCCAAAATCGCCTCGAGCGCCTGATGGACGCCGGCCGCCATGCCCTGCAGGCTGCCGCAGACGTAGATCGCCGCGCCGTCGGCCACCCAGGCGCGCAACTTGTCGGCACGGGCCGGCAGCAGATCCTGCACATAGCGCTCCGTGCCGCCGTCGCGCGACCAGGCCAGGTCCAGGTCCAGCCGTCCCGCCAGGTGCATCGCCTCGAGCTCGTCGCGGTAATGGAAGTCGTGGGCGCTGTTGCGCTCGCCGAACAGCAGCCAGTTGCGGCCCTGCCCGGCCAGCGCGCGGGCCCTGAGGTGGCCGCGCAGGCCGGCGATGCCGCTGCCGTTGCCGATCAGGATCAAAGGACGGCCCGCGTTGCCCTCGAGCCGGAAGCGGCGGTGCTGGCGCAGCCGCAGCCGCACCGTCCGGCCCGGCTCGACCTGGCGCGTCAGCCAGCCGGAGGCCACGCCGTGGCTGCCGTCGTCGTGGCTGTGCAGGCGCACCAGCAGATGCACCCTGCCGTCGGCCGGGATCGACGCGATCGAGTATTCGCGCGGACGCGACGGCTCGGCCGGCGCGGCGATCTGCACCAGGTCGCCCGACTCCCAGTCCGGCAACACGCCGCCCGGCGGCGTCAGCTCCAGGTGGTAGACCGGAGCCCCGGCGCTGCCGGGGTTGAGCTCGGCGCGCGCGCGCAATGTCCAATCCTCGAACGCCGGGGCGCTCCAGTCCGGCGCGTCGCTGGTGCCGGCCAGATGGCTCAACTGTTGCCGCCATAACGCGATGGCAGCGTCGGCGCTGCGGTCGACCTCGATGCGCGGGAACAGGCTCTGCGCGCCGCGCGCGGCCAGCCAGGCGTCCAGCGCCCGGCCGAAACCGCAGAATTGGGCGTAGGCGCTGTCGCCCAGCGCCAGCACCGCATAGTGCAGCTGCGCCAGTGGCAGCTCGGTGGTCATCAGGCGGCCGGCGAAAGCTGCCGCCGCGTCGGGCGCGTCGCCTTCGCCATAGGTGCTGACCAAGAACAGGATGCGCTCGGCGCGGCGCAAATCGTCGGCGTCGAGCTCGGACAGTTCGCTCAACTGGGCGGCGATGCCGGCCAGCCGCAACGTCGCCAGCGTTTGCTGCGCCAGCGCCTCGGCGTTGCCGGTCTGGCTGGCGTAGGCGACGATCCATCCCGGGGCAGCCGCCGCCTCGGCCTTGGCGCGCAACGCCGCCCGGCGCTTGCGGCGATGGCGCAGATACGGCAACAGGCACACCAGGCCATAGCTGGCGCCCAGTCCTGCCACCAGCATCAATCGGGTCGGGTCGTCGGTCCAGATCATTCGGGTTATTCGTCCAGCATGCCGCGTAAATGGGAACTCATGTGTTCGGTGAAGCCGCCATCGGCGTCGCGCGCGACAAAGCGCGCCGCCAGCCCCTGGCGTTCGGCCAGCGCCAGGCCCGCTTCGGCGCCCAGCACCGTCAGCGCGGTCGACCAGGCGTCGGCCGCCATGCATTGCGCGTGCACCACCGTGACAGACGCCAGGTCGTTGGCGATCGGCATGCCGCTGCGCGGATCGATGGTGTGCGAATAGCGCCGGCCGTCGAGCTCGAAGTAGCGGCGGTAGTCGCCCGAGGTGGCCACCGCCAGGCCGTGCAGCGCCAGCACCAGCGACGCCGGTTCTTCCACGGCGGGGGCATCGTGCACCTCCTCCAGCGCCACCCACCACGGCTGGCCGTCCGGCTTGACGCCGGCGCCGCGCAGTTCGCCGCCCACCTCCACCAGATAGTGCTCGATACCTTGTGTTTTCAAATAGTAGGCCAGCCGGTCGACGCTGTAGCCCTTGGCCACCGCCGACAAATCGAGCTGCACGCCGCCCGGCTGCAGCGCCTTGCGCCCTTCGCGCTCGAGCCGCACGCCGGCGGCGGCCAGCTGGTTGCGCGCGATGGCGATCTCGTCGGATGAAGGGGGAACGAATTCAGGTTGGTCGAAACGCCCGTAAGGTCCGAAGCCCCACAGGTTGACCAGGCTGCCCGCGCACGGATCGTAGGCGCCGCCGGAATCGCGCGCCACGCCCATCGCGAACGACAGCACATCGAAAAACGCCGGCGGCAAGGCCAGCCAGCTGCCCGCCTCGGCGCGGTTGAAACGGCCCAGGTCGGAATCGGTTTCCCAGTGACTCATTTCGGCCACGACGGCATCGAGCTGCTGTTGCAGCCCATGCTGCAAATGGTCGAGGGCAAGGTGGCCGGGCGAGCCTGCCGGCGCGGCCACCAGCCGCACCGACCAGCTGGTGCCCATGCTGCGCCCGGCGATATCGCGGATTACGCCGTCGGCCGGCGCCGGGTCGTCGGAAATATGATGAGGCAGGAGAACCCGGCGCATGCGGACCTTGTCGACGTTAAGTGTGGAGCCGCCTGCCGGATTACTCCGGCAGGATTTCCACGGTGGCCGCGTAGCTGGCGCGGCGCGGCGCCATCTGCGGCGGCTGGCCCTGCACCTGCGGCGCGGCCGCCGGCCAGCTGCTGCTGACCATGTACATGCCGGCCGCCGGCAGGGTGAACGTCAGCTCGCCCTTGGCGTCGGTGTTCTGGCGGATCTCGCCCAGGGTGCCGCGATAACGCACGCCGCCCGGGATCAGGCTCACGCCCTGGTTGGCCGCCGGCTTGCCGTCGAGCAGGAAACGCCAGGTCGCCTTTTCGCCCGCGCGCAGATCGTTCGGATGGGTGACGGGCACCATCTCCAGGCCCACGCCCGTGGTCTTGAAGACCGCCATGTCCGGCTCGCCGGTGGTGACGAAGGTCTCCAGGCGGCTGTCGGTGCGGGTGAGCTTGACCTCGGTCGCGTCGGCCGGCACGTCCTTGGCCAGGGTTTCCTCGGTACCACGGAAGCGTTTCATTTCGCCTGCCGCGTTCTTGTAGCTGCCGAACACGTTCTTCGACACCAGCTCGATCTTGTACGTGCCCGGTTTCGGCAGCTTCAGGTCGAAGCTGTTGCGCATCTTGCCGTTGGCGACGTTCTGCTTTTCCAGCTTGGCGCCGTCGGGACCGGTGATGACGACCGTGTCGACTTTGAGCGGCTGGTGGTCGACATCGAACAGGCCTTCCGAAATGGCGGCGTCGATCGTGACCCAGGCTTCCTTGCCCTCGACCAGCGTCGACGACGGCAGCAGCCATGGCTTGTGGGCGTGCGCGCTCAGCGCGATGCCGGCCAGCGCCAGCGCGACCAGCGATTTCTTGAATGTGGACATGTCCCCTGCTTTCTTATGGTTTCAGTTGTACAACCACGGCGCCCAGCTCTTCCTTGCCCTGGCCTTTGAGGTCCTGCTTGGCCTTCGGCGGCCACTGCAGCGGCACCTTGACCACTTCGCGTCCGCCCGCCTCGCGCGCCGCTTCGACCAACAGGGTGTAGTTACCGGCCGGCAGCTTGTCGAGCGCCGCCTTGGCGCCCGGGAAGGTCAGCGACACTTCGCCCGGCGCCTTGGTCGCGCCGCTGACGCCGTCCATCGGCATCTCGACGTCGCGCCCGGTCTTGCGCCACCACTGGCGCATGTCCTTGAGCCACTTGGTGCCGGCGTTGTCCTTCTTCTTGGTGTCGTACAGCACGGCCAGGTTGGTCACCACTTTCTGGTCGGCGTTCTCCAGCCACGCGGCGATGTAGGGGCGGTGGTATTCGGCAACGTTCAATTGCGGCACGTCGAGTTTGAGGGCCAGATCGGCGCCCATGGCCGAGGCGCTGGCCAGCGGCAGGCTCAAGGCGATGGAATAACGTAATTTCATGGAGTCCCAGTGCGAGGTGAAAGAGGTTGGAAAATTAGTGTATGAACAGCAAAGCGATGACAAATGGAATCAAAATACCCAGCCCGACCATGGGCCACGTGAACGGCCGGTTGGCGGCGTGGAACTTCAGGATCAGCAAGCCGGTGATGCAAAACACGAGGCAGGCGCCGGCAAAAATATCGATGAACCAGTTCCACGCGGCGCCCGTGTTGCGCCCCTTGTGGACATCGTTCAACCACGAGATCCAGCCGCGGTCGGTCTTTTCGAATTCGGCCGCGCCGTCCTCCAGCGCGATGCGCACCCAGGCGTCGCCGCCGGCCTTGGGCATCGGCAGGTAGACCTCGTCGGCGGCCCATTCGGCGGCGCGGCCGCCGGCCTGCACTTTCCAGGTGTCGCTCAGCCACTGTTCGGCGGCCGCCGGCAGCGGCTCCTTGGCGCCGTCGTGCTCGGCCGCGTAGGCGCGCAACTGCGCCGCCAGCGCCGCCGGCACGGTGGCCTGCTGGCGCACGATCGCCGGCTTGGCTTCGATCTGCGAGGCGTGGTTCAGGGTGATGCCGGTAATGCTGAACAAAAACATGCCGAGCAGGCATAAAGCCGAACTGATCCAGTGCCACTGGTGCAGATTCTTCAGCCATACCGCGCGGCTGGCATTGCTGGCTTGTTGAGCGCTCAAATCATGTCCTCGATCGGTGAAAGTGCGCCCTTGAGCCAGGCACAAACACAAATGATAATAATTATCATTTGCGTTGTCAACCTGTCCAATGTAACGCCTGTGTAAAGTTCGCTGGTTAAACTGGCTTCACGCTAGCGTGAGAGCGCGTACAGACCGCGTCCCGGACGATGCGTAAGCTTGGGCCGAATCATCCTTTTGTCATGGAGGCGCATCATGCCGCTGTATTCGCAAGACCAGATCAACACCATCTCCGCCAAGATCAAGGATGTGCGCTTCGGCATGTTCACCACCTTCGACGCGGAACACGTGCTCACCAGCCGTCCGCTGACCACCCAGCAGATCGACAACGAGGGCAACCTGTGGTTCTTCGCCTCGGACGAGGCAGCCTTCATGCTCGACCTGCCGCGGCACCCAGGCGTTAATATCAGCTACTCCGATCCGGAGCGCAACCTTTACCTGTCCATTTCCGGGCGCGCCTACGTGCTCAAGGACCGCGCCAAGGCGCGCGAACTGTGGAACGCGGCCGCGCGCAGCTGGTTCCCCGAGGGCGTCGACGATCCGCACCTGACCCTGATCCGCGTGCGCATCGAGTCGGCAGAATATTGGGACGCCGGCTCGACCAAGATGAAACAGCTGGTGCAGATCGCCACGGCCGCCATTACCGGCCGCACGCCGATGGCGATGGGCCGCCACACCACGATCTGCCTGTAGTGTCGATAAAAAAAGACCTGCGGACGTGACGTCCGCAGGTCCTAAACGGCCGGGGCCCAGAGGAGAAGGCGCCAGCCGCACATCAAGCGTAGATTAAGATTTCGAGCCCGCGCTACCCGAGGAACCGGAACGGCTGCCGCCACGGCTGGCTTTTCCGCCAGCGCTGCCACGGCCTGCATCTGCGCCGTCATCCTCGTCACGCGCGCTGCCCTGGTTGCCGCCGCGCGAGCCGCTGCTGCTGCTTTGGCTGTTGCCATCGTTCTTGTGACTCATCGCGCCCGCACGGCGCGCCTCTTCCGAGGTGAATTCGTGTGCCGTCCCTTTTTGATGGGCGGCGCGGCCGCCCTGGGCCGCTATCTGGCGCTGCTGCTCCGGATCCATCGACGCGAAACCGCGTTTTCTTGGTGCGCTTTGCTCGCTACCCGACTTGCCGCCTTGTTTGCTGTCTCGACTGCCGCCCTGGTTACCGCCGCCTTGATTACCGCCGCCTTGATTACCGCTCCTCTTATTAGTCGCCATGACCATCTCCCTGAATGATTGTCGTCATTCCCGCTTGCTACACAGGTGGAGTCATCGTAGTGCACAGCATAACGGCGAAATATAGGACACGCGCAGCAGAGAATGTAGGACCATTCCCTGTACAGCTGTCGCCGGCCGCCCAACAACGCTTGGGTCCGCTAGGTCGGCAAGACTAGCGGTTTGACAGGCACCTCGACCACGGCGTCGCCGCTGGTGACGAACAAGCGCTCGCCCGGCTCCGGCAGCACCGGGTGGCCGCCGGTGAAGGCGCCGAAGGCCGGCAGCACCACCCGGCCCTCGCCGACCAGGAAGCACGGCAGCAGCAGCGAGTCCCAACCGGCGCGCAGGCGGTACACGGGATGCACGTGGCCGGCCATCAGGTAGCCGGACACCAGCAGATCGGGATGGTGGCAGAACGCGAACGGCGCCTGCCGCAGCGGCTCGTCGACCATGTCGATGGCCAGCCGGGCCGGCGGGTCGCCGGCATGGGCGTCGTGGTTGCCGCGCACCACCGTCAGCTTCAGCGTCGGCCGCGCCAGGCGCCAGCCGTGGATCGCCGTCATCGTCGCTTCGGCGTGCGCCGCCTTGGCATGCAGGAAGTCGCCGAGGAACAGTATCTCGCGCACCGCGTGCCGCGCCAGCAAGCCGTCGAGCGCGCGCAGATTGGCCGCCGTCGTCCCGCCCGGCACCGGCACGCCCAGCGCCCGGAACGAGGCCGCCTTGCCGAAGTGGATATCGGCGATGATCAGCATTTTTTCGCGCGGCCAGTACAGCGCCTTCTCCGGCAACAACAGTACCTCTTCGCCCGCCAGTCCGATGGCCAGGGTGCCCGCCATGCCGGCGACGCCGGCCTCTTCCATCTGTTGTGCCTTGCTGATTGCAATCGTCATGGTCCGGCCGCCTTTTCAAGTTCGCGCACCAGCCTGGCGACGCGATCCGACAGTTTTTCGGTAGTGAGCTTTTCGCGGAAGCGCTCGACCATCAGCGCGAAGCCGAATGGCGTCGCCCGCTTGGTTCCATGATAACTGACTTGGCGTGCTTGCAACGCCTCTAATGTATCGCGCAGGCGGTTCAATTCCAGTTCCTGCTCCAGCACCTCGCGCTGGGCCTGGGTGAGTAGCAGATTGCCAGCGTCGTGCTGGGTGAACACCGCGTAAAACAGCGACGACGACGCCTGCAACTGGCGCGCGCTTTTGGGCTGTCCCGGATAGCCCTGGAACACCAGCCCGGCGATGCGGGCGATCTCGCGGAAACGCCGCTGCGACAGCTCGGTCGCGTTCAGGCTGGCCAGCACGTCCTCCAGCAAATGCTCGGTGCTGAACAGGCCGACCTTTGCACCATCGCCTGCGGCGATCAGCGCGGCCCAATCGATCTCCTGCGGCGCCAACAGCTCGAAGCCGTAGTCGTTGACGGCGATCGAAAACGTCACCGGCGTCACCTTGCCGACCCGCCACGCCAGCAGCGACGCCAGCCCGATGTGCACCGAGCGCCCGGCGAACGGGAACATGAACAGGTGGCGGCCTTCGCGGCTCTGCATGCTTTCGACCACGGTGGTGTCCGGCGTCGGCAGCGCCGACCAGCGCTGCTGGATTTCCAGCAGCGGCTTGATCGCCTGCATCTCCGGCCCCTCGTAGCGGCCCAGGGTGGCGAGGCGCAACTGCTCCAGCGCCGCGTGCGCCAGTTCCGACGACATCGGCATCTTGCCGCCCTGCCAGCGCGGCACCGCGCCCTTCTTGACGCCGGTGGCGCGCCGCACGTAGGCGGTCATCTCGTGCAGGCGGACGAATTCCAGGATGCGGCCGCCGAACAGGAAGTGGTCGCCCTTGCGCAGGCGCGAGATGAACGATTCCTCGACACTGCCGATGCGCCCGCCGCTGAGGTATTTGACCTGCAGCGAACTGTCGGAAACGATGGTGCCGATGCCCATGCGGTGGCGTCGCCCCAGCGCCAGGTCCGGCATGCGATAGACGCCCTCCTCGTCGGGCAGCACGCGCCGGTATTCCGGATACACGGCCAAGGTCTGGCCGCCGCGCGCCACGAAGTCGAGCGCCCATTGCCACTCCTCCGGACCCAGGTTGCGGTACGACCACGCGGTGCGCACCTCCTGGTAAAGCGCTTCGGAGCGGAAGCCGCCGCCCAGCGCCATCGTCACCAGATGCTGCACCAGCACGTCCAGCGGCTTGTCCGGCACCGGCCGCGCTTCAATGTCGCGCGCGGCCACCGCCTGCCTGGCGCCGGCCGCCTCCAGCAGCTCCATGCTTTGCGTCGGCACCAGGGTCAGGCGCGAGATCCTTCCCGGCGCATGGCCGCTGCGGCCGGCCCGCTGCAGCAGCCGCGCGATGCCCTTGGCGCTACCGATCTGCAGCACGCGCTCGACCGGCAGGAAGTCCACGCCCAGGTCCAGGCTCGACGTACATATCACCGCCTTCAGCTGCCCCTGCTTCAAGCCCTGCTCGACCCAGTCGCGCACCTCCTTGTCGAGCGAGCCGTGATGCAGCGCGATCAGCCCGGCCCAGTCGGGACGCGCCTCCAGCATGTGCTGGTACCACAGCTCCGCCTGCGAACGGGTGTTGGTGAACACCAGCGTGGTCGCGTGCTTTTCGATTTCGGCGATGACCGGCCCCAGCATCTGAATGCCCAGGTGGCCGCCCCACGGAAAGCGCGACGGGTTAGCCGGGATCAAGGTGTCAACCTGGATCTCCTTGGCGACGTGGCCTTCGACGGTCACGCCGTCCGCCATCAAGGCCTGCTTGGCCTGGTCCAGGTTGCCGAGCGTGGCCGACAGTCCCCACACCAGCAGCGCCGGATTCCACATGCGCAGGCGCGCCAGCGCCAGCTGCGTCTGCACGCCGCGCTTGTTGCCCATCAGCTCGTGCCATTCGTCGATGATGATCATGTCGAGCTGGGCGAACTGGGTGGCCGCCTCCGCCTTGCTGAGCAGCAGGGTCAAGCTTTCGGGCGTGGTGATCAGGGTGTCGGGCAGTTTCTTGTTCTGGCGGGCGCGCTGTGCGGAACTGGTGTCGCCGGTGCGCGCCTCGATCTGCCAGCCGGTTTTGCCGCCGGCCGCAAGCCCTGGCAGCGCCTCCAGCGACTCCTGCAGCGCCCGCAAGGTGTCGGCGGCCAGGGCCCGCATCGGCGTGATCCACAACACCTTCAGCCCCGCCTTGGGTTTTGCCACGGCCGCCGCGCGCTGCAACGCGGCGAACCACACCGCGTAGGTCTTGCCGGCGCCGGTGCTGGCGTGCAGCAGCCCGGACTGGCCGGCCGCCGCCGCCGCCCACACCTCGCGCTGGAACGGGAACACGCTCCAGCCGCGCGTGGCGAACCACGCCTTCGTTTGCGCGACCGCCGCCGTGGTCTTGAGCTTCGCTGGCACCGGGCCGGGCAGCCCGCTCATGATGTGGCCAGCAGGCTTTTCAGCGTGTCGAGCGTGTCGGCCTCGTCGATCGATTTATCGTCGCGCTGGCGCAGGATGCGGGGAAAGCGCACGGCGATGCCGGACTTGTGGCGCGGCGAGCTGGCGATGCCTTCGAAGCCGATCTCGAACACCATGCTGGGCGTGACGCTGCGCACCGGCCCGAATTTTTCCACCGTGGTCTTGCGGATGGCCTGGTCGACCTTGGCGATCTCGGCATCGGTCAAGCCGGAATAGGCCTTGGCGAACGGCACCAGCTTGCGCTCGCCACCATCTTCCTGTTCCCAGACGGCGAAGGTGTAGTCGGTGTACAGCGAGGCGCGCCGCCCGTGGCCGCTTTGCGCGTAGATCAGCACCGCGTCGACGCTGTACGGATCGATCTTCCACTTCCACCAGGTGCCGACGTTCTTGGTGCGGCCCACGCCGTACCTGGCGTCGTTCGCCTTGAGCATCATGCCTTCGACGCCGCGCTCGCGCGATTCCTCGCGGATTTGCGCCAGATGCGCCCAGCTGTCGGCCGTGATCAGCGGCGACAGGCGCAGCTGCGGCGCCGCCTGCTGCGCGCGCAGCATGCTCACCAGTTGTTCGAGCATGCGCCGGCGCTCCGATTGCGGCAGCTCGCGCAGGTCGCGGCCGTCCATCTCCAGCAGGTCGTAGGCCACCAGCACGGCCGGCAGTTCGCCCAGCAGGCGCGCCGACACCTGCTTGCGCCCCATGCGCTTTTGCAGGTCGGCGAACGGCGCCGGGGCGTTGCCGCCATGCCAGATCAAGATCTCGCCGTCGATCACCACGCCGTCGGGCAGGCGCAGCGCGGCCAGTTCCGGAAAGCGCTCGGTGATCAAATCCTCGCCGCGCGACCACAGCCAGTTCTGGCCTTCGCGGCTGACCAGCTGCGCGCGCATGCCGTCGTATTTCCATTCGACCTGCCAGTCCGACAACTCTCCCAGCGAGGCCGGTTCGCGGTCGAGCAACGCGTGCGCCAGGAAGAACGGATACGGCTGGCCGCCGCGCTGCGCGTGCTCCTCCGGCGTATGGGCGGCGATCAATTGCAGGAAACCGGCCGCCGTCGGGCTGACGCTGCCGTCGGTCCAGCCCATCAGACGCTGCGCCACCAGCTTGCTGTCGAGGTTGGCGATGGCGCTGAGTGCGCGCGTCACCAGCAAGCGCGACACGCCGACGCGGAAGCCGCCGCCGATCAGCTTGGTGAGCAGGAAGCGCTCGCGCGTGTCGAGCTGGTCCCAGTACAGCAGCAGCGCGGAGCGCACCGCTTCCGGCGCGGCGCCGCGCAACGGCGCGATGCCCAGCTCGATCCAGTCGGCCAGGCCGATGTCGCTCGGCTGGCTCGGCGGCGGCAGGATGTGGGCGATGGTCTCGGCCAGGTCGCCGACGGCGTGGTAGCACTCGTCGAACAGCCAGTCGTCCAGGCCCGAGTATTCGATGGCGAACTGGCGCAGCAGCTTGGTCGGCACCGCCTGACGCGGCTTGCCGCCGGCCAGGAAGTACACCGCCCAGGCCGCGTCCTGCGGCGCCGCGCTGGTGAAGTAGGCTTGCAACGCCGCCAGCTTGCGGCTGGTGGAGGTGGTTTCGTCGAGTTCCGCGTAGAGACGGGCAAAATCACGCATCGGCGGCTCCTTCCGTCGCGGTGACCGGGTTATCCGACCGGGCGGCGGCTGTCGCCACGGGGTCCGCCGCAATGCCGGCGGCCGCGACTTCGTCGGCCTCGTCGTCGCCGTATTCGGTGTCGAAGCCGCTGGCCTGCAAGCCCTGCTGCTGCAACCAGCGCACCAGCACCGGGATCGAGCCATGGGTGACGATCACGCGCTCGGCGCCTGTGGCGGAGATCGCCTGCATCAGTCCCGGCCAGTCGGCGTGGTCGGACAACACAAAGCCGCGATCGACGCCGCGCCGGCGCCGCGCGCCGCGCAACTGCATCCAGCCGCTGGCGAAGGCGTCGCTGAAGTCGCCGAAGCGCTTGATCCACGGCGAACCGGCGGCCGACGGCGGCGCGATGACCATGGCGCGGCCGATGGCCTGCTTGTCGACCTCGCCGACCATGACGGTCGGCGGCAGCCACACGCCGTCGTCGCGGTAGACCTGGTTCAGGGTCTGCACCGCGCCGTGGCAGATGATCGGGCCGATATCGGGATCGAGTCCGCTCAGGATGCGCTGCGCCTTGCCGAAGCTGTAGCACTGCATGACGCTGGCGCGCCCCTGCTCGGCGTTGGCGCGCCACCAGTCGTTGATGTCGTCATACACTTCCTGCTGCGGCTGCCATTGGTAGATCGGCAGGCCGAAGGTGGATTCGGTGATGAAGGTATCGCAGCGCACCGGCTCGAACGGCGTGCAGGTGCTGTCCGCCTCGACCTTGTAGTCGCCGGACGCCACCCACACCTGGCCCTGGTACTCCATGCGCACCTGTGCCGAGCCCAGCACGTGACCGGCCGGGTGCAGCGAGATCGTCACGCCGTTGTGCACCACCCGCTCGCCATAGGCCAGGCCCTCGATGTGGATCGGGCCCAGGCGCGACTTCACGACGTTCACACCCGTCTCGGCCGTCAGATAGTGCTGATGGCCGCCCCGGGCATGGTCGCCGTGGGCGTGCGTGATGACGGCGCGTTCCACCGGCCGCCAAGGGTCGATGTAGAACTGGCCGGGCACGCAATACAGGCCTTCCTTACGGACGACCACCAAGTCGGATGGCGTTGATGTGGATGTGGACATGAACAGCTTTCAGAAAACGGCGTTTAGCCACGATAGCCGATTCTGTCGCCCGTCCCATGCCCGCGTCTGTCAGGCAGCGCACCTTCATGAGGGATCGATAAACTCCGCCATGAAGCTGATGTTGTCGTCTTCCTGGCCGTTGATGACGACATGTTCGTCGCCTATCATCAGCATGGCGGCGAGGTCGAGGCCTCTTACAGTTGGGCTTGGCTGTACAGGTCCGCCCTCGCTGCCGGTGTGTCGTGGTGGTGGTTGCTGTTGCTGCTGTTCTTGCTTGTCATTATTTTTTGGCTTGCCCTGACGCTGTGAGTCGGCGTTCTTTTTTCTGGTCGACATAAAGTTTCCGTTTTAATTGGTAAAAGACGCGCCCCTGGACGTCGTGACGCACTGCGACAAGAGTAGCCTGCATGGCAGGCACGCGCCATCGGAGACTGCCTAAATTACCGTAGGAGGGCGGACGGTCTGCTGCGCGTCTTGCCCGCTTGGGCTACCATAGCGGCTTGGCCGAAGCCTACCCGCGCTTCGCGGACCCTCAATCGACACAATTGATTATCAGAATATTATGACTTTCACCCTCAGTGACACCGCCTACAGCACCGACACGCCGGAAGCCAAGCGCGCCATGTTCGACGACCTGCGCTCGCAACTGACCGGGCTGGTGCACGGCGAGAGCGACTTGATCGCCAACACCGCCAACTTCAGTTCGCTGGTGTTCAACAGCATGCCGGGCTTGAACTGGGCCGGGTTTTACTTCCTCAAGGGCGACGAGCTGGTGCTCGGACCGTTCCAGGGCAAGCCGGCCTGCATCCGCATCAAGAAGGGGCGCGGGGTATGCGGCACCACGGTGGTGGAGGGTAAATCGATTGTCGTGCCGGATGTGCATGCGTTCCCGGGGCATATCGCCTGTGATGTGAACTCGCGCTCGGAGCTGGTGGTGCCGGTGCGCGGCGCCGACGGCGAAATCGTCGGCGTGTTCGATCTGGACAGCCCGCTGCCGAACCGTTTCGACCGGACCGATGCCGATGGCATCGAGGCGCTGGTGAAGGTGCTGGAAGCGACGCTGACGGACGCATAACCTCGGCCATTGGCCGTGGAAAAACCTCGGAAACACGTAGGGCGGATTAGCGCAGCGTAATCCGCCATGCATGCGTTGCGGCAGCGCATACAATGGTGGATTACGGCGTTCCGCCTAATCCCCCCTACGTGTCCCCGAGGTCTTTATGCGCAGCTGGCCGGCGCGCGCCAGCAGCAACGTCCGCTCGCGTTCGTTCTGCGTCAATTGCGCGGCGCGCTCCAGCTCCGCCCTGGCCTCGTCATTGCGCCCCAGCTTGGCCAGGAAATCCCCGCGCACGCTTGGCAGCAGATGGTAATTTTTCAGCGCCGCCACCTCCAGCAAGCCGTCCACCACCTCCAGCCCCGCCTCCGGCCCGAACGCCATCGACACCGCGACGGCCCGGTTCAGCTCGACCACCGGCGACGGCGCCAGCTGCGACAACGCGTCATACAACGCCGCGATCCGCCCCCAGTCCGTATCGCCTGCCAACCGCGCCCGCGCATGACAAGCGGCGATCGCCGCCTGCACGCCATACGGCCCCAGCCCCCGGCCGGTTCGCTCGGCCCGCGCCAGCGCCGACAAGCCGCGCCGTATCAGCAACTGGTCCCAGCGCGAACGATCCTGCTCCAGCAACAGTATCGGCTCGCCGCCCGGCCCCACCCTGGCACGGGCGCGCGACGACTGGATCTCCATCAGCGCCACCAGCCCATGCACCTCCGGCTCCTGCGGCGCCAGCTCGGCCAGGATGCGTCCCAGCCGCAGCGCTTCCTCGCACAGCGCCGGCCGCATCCAGTCCGCGCCGGCACTGGCCGAATAGCCCTCGTTATAAATCAGATAGACCACCTGCAGCACCGACGCCAGCCGCTCGACCAGCTCGTGCGCGCGCGGCGCCTCGAACGGCACCTTGGCCTCGGCCAGGGTGCGCTTGGCGCGCACAATGCGCTGCGCCACCGTCGATTCCGGCACCAGGAAGGCGCGAGCGATCTCCTCCGTGCTCAAGCCGCCCAGCAGGCGCAAGGTCAGCGCCACCCGGCCGTCGGTCGGCAGAATCGGATGGCAAGCGACGAACACCAGCCGCAGCAGATCGTCGCCGATGTCGTTTTCCAGCGCGTCGGCCACCGCCGCCTCCAGGTCGGGCGCGGCGTCCTGCAACGTGCCTTCGATTTCGTAGGTGAGCGCCGGCTCCTTTTCCTGATGCAGCTGGCGCCGCCGCAGCACGTCCAGCGCGCGGTTTTTGGCGACGGTGGTCAGCCACGCGGCCGGCTGCTCGGGCACGCCGCTCTCGGGCCAGCGCTCCAGCGCCAGCACCAGCGCGTCCTGCGCCAGTTCCTCGGCCTGGCCGACATCGCGCAGCATGCGCGCCAGCACGGCGATGATCTTGGCGGATTCCATCCGCCATACCGCCTCGACGATCCGGGCGACGTCAGAGGCCACGGTTCTTCTTGCTGAAGGCGCCGCGCAGGCCCGCTTCCAGCAGTTCGGCGCGCAGGCGCTCCTCGGCGGCGCGCATCTCCGGGGTGAATTCCTGGTGTTCGATGCGCTCGCACGCCTCGCGGATCTCCAGGGTCAGGTCGCCCGGGTGCGGATACGGATACGCCTTGGCCCAGGCGGTGGCTTCTTCGCGGGTGGCGGCCTGCACCATCCAATAACCGGCGATCAACTCTTTCACTTCCGTGAACGGGCCGTCCACCACGGTGGTTTTCGAATTGGCGAAATGCACGCGCGCGCCGGTGCCGGTGCCGCGCAGGCCGGCGCCGGCCAGCAGCACGCGCTCGCGCACGGCCGCCTCGTTGGTTTCGTTCATGCGATCGATGACTTCGGCCGGCGGCATCAGGTCGGCCTCCGCCTCGACGTCCGAGCGCAGGAATACCACATAGCGTTTGAGCGCGACGTCGCGTTGCGGCATGTTGCCCAGCACCGTGCCGCGCTCGTCGATGCTGTGGCAGCCGCCGACGCAACCGGGATCGCGGATTTCATAGACCGCGCCGCTGTCGAACAGGGGCCACCAGCGCACCTGCTCGATGACGTCCTCGCGCGAGGCCGCCTCGACCAGGGTAAAACCGGCGACCAGCTCCTTGGGCGAAAATGGGCCGGTGCTCTGCAGCCACTCGCCGTCGCGGCGCGTCAGGCGCACCGCCTCGGTGCTGGGGCGCAGGAAAACGCCCGGCTCGAGCGCCGGCGGCTGCTCGCCCCGCTCCGTGCTCTGGTTGGCGCGGCGCAGTACCATGAATTCCATTGTTGCTCCTGTGAAGATGTTAGTAGTCGTTGAATACTAAGGTAGCAGCTTCACAAGCGTGCGCGCAAGGCTTCTTCCTGCGCTACGACCTCGGGTGTGGCGGCGTCGCCGAAATCCTCCAGCTCGAACACCTGGCGGATCTCGATCTCGGACGGCCCGTCGGACGGATTCGGACAGCGCTTCATCCATTCGATGGCCTCCTCCTTCGACTTGACCTGGATCAGCCAGAAGCCGGCGACCAGCTCCCGGGTCTCCGGGAACGGCCCGTCGATGACGGTGCGCTGGGTGCCCTCGTAGCGGATGCGCGCGCCCTTGGCGCTCGGTTGCAGGCCCTCGCCCGCCAGCAGCACGCCGGCGTTGACCAGTTCCTCGTTGAACTTGCCCATGGCGGTCAGCAATTCGGTGCTTGGCATCTTGCCCGCTTCCGACTCCTCGGTGGCTTTGACGATGATCATGAATCTCATGATTGTGGCCCGCATTCAGGGTTCATCGCCTGCATCGCCTCGCCCATCTCTTCCGGCGACATGTCCTTGACGTGCGTGGCGATCGACCAGTTGTGGCCGAACGGATCGACGACCTGGCCGTAGCGGTCGCCCCAGAACTGGTTCTCCACCGGCATGCGCACGGTGGCGCCGGCGGCGACCGCCTGCTCGAACACCTGGTCCACGTTCGGCACGTAGACGTGCAGGGTCACCGGGCTGCCATTGAGTTTTTTGGGGCCGACGCTGCCGTAATCGGGAAACTCGTCGACCAGCATCACATGGGAGTCGCCGATGCGCACGCTCGCGTGCATGATCTTGCCGTCCGGCGTCTGCATGCGGGCCGTTTCCACGGCGTTGAAGGCTTTTTTATAGAATTCGATGGCGTCGGCCGCGCCGTCGCAGACCAGGTGCGGGGTGACCGTATGCATGTCGCGGGGGACGGGTTCTACTTGTGCAGTCATAGTGATCTCCTAAGTGTGGTGGAACCGAGTGAGACATCCCACTCTACCTCCACGACGAAGCAGCACAAACCAAATCGACGGCTTTTCTTAAATATTTTGCGTTTTTTCAAACGACAGGTAAAAAACCGTGCTGGCGCCCGGCACGCTGTCGACCCGGATCTTACCTCCATGCAATTCCATGATGGCGCGCACGATGGACAGGCCCAGCCCAGCCGAGTGCGCGCGGTCCGAGCGGGCCGCATCGGCCCGGTAGTAACGGTCGAAGATATGCGGCAAATGTTCGGCGGCGATGCCGGGGCCGGTGTTGCTGACCGCCAATTCCACGCCGTCGGCCGTAGCGCGCGCCGACAAGGCCACCTCGCCCCCGGCCGGCGTGTGGCGGATCGCGTTCGACACCAGGTTGCCCACCGCGCGCTGCAACAGCATCGGATCGGCCTCGGCCCGCAGTTGCGGCGATTCGACCGTGAGCCGCACGCCGACATCGTCGGCCAGGATCTCGAAATAGTCATGGAGCCGTTGCAGCTCGGCGCGCAGGTCGACCGATTCGCGCCGCAGGCCCAACTGGGCGTTGTCGACCCGCGCCAGGAACAGCGTGTTCTCGATCATGCGCCCCAGCCGCTCGTATTCCTCGAAGTTGGAGGCCAGCAGCGCCTGGTATTCCTGCACCGTACGCGGACGCGACAGCGCCACCTGGGTCTCCATCATCAAGGTGTTGACCGGCGTGCGCAGGTCGTGCGCGAGGTCGGCGGCAAAGCCGGACAACCGCTGCACGCCGTCCTCCAGCCGGTCGAGCATGGCGTTGAAGGCTTGCCCCATTTCGCGCAGCTCGACCGGCGCATCCTCCACCGACAGGCGGGTGTTCAGGCGGCTGGTGTTGATGTCGTTGGCCTTGCCGATGACCGAGCGCAAGCGTCGCATGCTGTGGCGTACGATGGCGTAGCCGAGCAAGGCCGCCAGGGTGGCACCCACGCACAAGGCGACGAACAGGTCGACCGCGTAATTGCGCATGATGCGCAGCCGGTCCGAGCGCTCGCGCGCCAGGGTGATCTGCACCGGCTGGCCGTCCGCGCCCACCAGCCCGACCGCGCTGACCATGCGGCCGGTGCCCATGGCCGGGGTCCAGTCGTGCACGTCGGCCAGGGTCAGGGGCTGCTTCGGCGGCACGCGCTCGACCTGCGGCAGCGGCCGCGAAGTCAGCGAGGTGCGCAGCAAGGTCATGCCGTCCGGGCTCCTGACGCTGAGCATGAAATCGTCGTGGCCGAACAGGGCCTCCGTCAGCGGACGGGGATTTTGCACGATCGCCTGCGGCGACGGCAGCTCGGCCAGGATGCGGCGGATCTGCGCCACCTTGCCGATCAACTCGATATCGTCGCGCTCGGCCATCTGGCTGGCCAGGGTCTGGTACAGGTAGGCGCCGACGGCCAGGAAGGTCGCCACCGCCACCGCCGACAGCAGCAGCGCCACCCGCAAGGTCAGCGACAGCGGACGCGGCCTGCGCGCCCCGGGCGCGGTCCCTGCCACCGTCACGCGCGCTCCTCGACCAGATAACCGATGCCGCGCACCGTCTGGATCAACTTGACCGGATACGGATCGTCGATCTTGGCGCGCAGCCGGCGGATCGCGACATCGACCACGTTGGTGTCGGAATCGAAATTCATGTCCCACACCATCGACGCGATCTGCGTGCGCGACAGCACCTCGCCCTGGCGCTTGGCCAGCAGGTGCAGCAGCGCGAATTCCTTGGCCGTCAGCTCGATGCGCTGGGCCTGGCGCGTGACGCGGCGGCGCAGCACGTCGATCTCCAGATCGGCCACGCGCACCACGTCGGCCTCGCGCACCGGTCCGCGCCGCATCAAGGTCTTGATGCGCGCCAGCAGCTCGGCAAAGGCGAACGGCTTGACCAGGTAATCGTCCGCCCCCAGCTCCAGCCCCTTGACCCGGTCGGCGACATCGTCGCGCGCGGTCAGGAACAGCACCGGCGTGTGCTTGCGCTCGCGCAGCTTGCCCAGCACCGCCCAGCCGTCCATTTGGGGCAGCATCACGTCCAGCACGATCAGGTCGTAGTCGTGTCCCAGCGCCAGCGCCAGGCCGTCGACGCCGTTGCGCGCCAGGTCCGCCACGTAGCCCGATTCGCGCAAGCCCTTGACCAGATAATCGCCCGCTTTGGGCTCGTCTTCCACCACCAGTATTTTCATGACGCCCATTGTCCGATGTTCGAAGGCGGATTTGGATTACAAATCCGTCATTTGCACCATCTGGCAAGGATACATCATGCAAAGCTGTCGGACGGCAACCGGCAACGCCGCCCTGTCCGGTCACATCGGCGGCGCGGCTTCCTGCAGAACTCGGGCGGCGCCGTTCACCCCCGCCGACGCCGACATGCCTGCCCGTTCGGCCAAGTCCTTGGCGGCGGCGACGATCTCGTTCTGCGCCAGGTGCTGCATCATGTGGCCGACGTCGGGCAACAAGGTCAACTCGCTGTGCGGCACGTCCTTGTGCAGCCGCGCCGAATGACTCTCGGGATCGATCACGCGGTCGTTCTTGCCCGCCATGATCAATAACGGCAGGCGCAGCTCGCCGTAGCGCTGCTCCAGCGCGGCGGCCGCCTGCACCATCAGCGACGCCTCGTCGGCGGTGGCGCGCACCTGGACGGGACGCAGCAGCATCCACGGGTCCTCGCGGCGGAACGATTCGGGCACTTCGCTCGGGCTGAACATGCCCTTGGCAGCAAGCGGCCAGGCCAGGCGCCCCAGCAGCGGCGACACGGTAAAGCGCATCAGGTCGCCGAGCACGGGAATGGCCGGCATCGCGGCCAGCGGCACGTCGAGCCGCGCGCTCGGATAATAGTAGCCCGACAGCAGCAACAGGCCGAGGACCTTGTCCGGCGCCCGCAGGGCCATCTCCAGCGCTACCATCGTGCCCCAGGAGTGGGCCAGCACCAGATAGCGGTCGGCACCCAGTTGGCGCAGCGCCTCGGCCATCAGCCGCGCCTGGGCGCACGGGGTCCAGCTGGTGTCGCGCGGCCGCTCGCTATAGCCGAAACCGGGGCGGTCGATGGCGATCACGCGGTACGAGCGCGACAGTTGGTCCAACAGCCCATTGGCCCGGAAATCGTCGGCCGTCACCACGGTGCCGTGCAACAGCAGCAGCACCGGTCCCTCGCCCTGTTCGATGTAATGCAGGCGCACGCCGTCGACCTCGATGAAGCGGCCCGCGGGCGGATTGTCGCGCTCGGCCTTGGCGGCACGGTTGCGCACGGCCAGCCACGAGCCTGCAAGGGCTGCGGCGGTAACCAAGGCTGCGGCGCGCCAACGCGGCCGGCCGCTCCCGGCCCGGGACGTGCCGCGCCGTTCAATCGTTATGTTTCGCATAGTAATCTCCCCTTCAGATTAATGAAGCACAATCACGAGACTCCATCATGGGACAAAAACCCGCAGCGGCGCGTTCCGTTACTTAAGGCAAGACTGGCGCCACGCCGTCGAAGCCTGGCGTGACCGCGAATACCCCGGCGATGTGGTCGATGAACACGCTGGCGCGCAGCGGCAGCAGGCGCGCCGCCGAGTAGACGGCGTTGACCGGCGAGAACGTCGGGGCGTGCCCGGCCAATACGTCCACCAGGGCGCCGGAGCGCAGGTGGTCGTCCACCATCCATCTCGACAGGTAGCCGATGCCGAGTCCGACGAGCGCGGCGCGCCGTACGGCATCCAGACTGTTGACCCGCAGCCGTCCGCGCACATGGACCTCGCCATCTCTCAACCGCCACGCGCCGCTGCCGCCAAGCAGCGTGTAGACGATGCACTCGTGGCGCGCCAGGTCGGCCGCCGTTGCCGGCACGCCGTGCCGCGCCACGTAACGCGGGCTGGCGACGCACAAGCGCTCCGAGTTGCCCAGGCGGCGGGCGCGCAGTGCGCTGTCCTTGAGCTCGCCACCCCGGATGGCGACGTCGACGCCTTCGGCCACCAGATCCACAAAACCGTCGTCCACGCGCAGCTCGAGTTCGATATCCGGATAACGTTCCAAAAAGGCCGGCAAGGTGGGGGTAATGACTTCGGTGCCCAGCGCCGGCGAGCAGGCCACGCGCAGCAAGCCGCGTGGATTGTGCTGTCCCAGCACGTCCGCCTCGGCCTGGGCGATCAGGTCGAGCGCCTGCCGCGCTTGCGTGTAATAGCGCTGTCCCTCGGCCGTGACCACCAGCTGGCGCGTCGAACGGTGCAGCAGCAAGGCCCCCAGGTCCGCCTCCAGCGCGGCGATGTGGCGGCTGACGTTGGGCTGGCCAATGTCGAGCTCGCGGGCGACAGCTGAAAAGCTGCCCGTCTCGACCACGCGCACAAAACAGCGCATCCATAGCAATTTATTCATTTGCGAAGCCCAAGCTGATCGTCATATGCAATTAGAGCATAAATCATATGCGTCCAGCCTGTCTTATCGCAGGGGTGTTTCGGCCGCACACTGCTTCCATGGTCTTTCAGGCCGCAACCCAACGCAAAGGAAAACATCATGTCCCAGAAACTCGAAGGAAAAGTAGCAGTGGTCACCGGCGGCACCAGCGGCATCGGCCTGGCCGTCGCCAAGCGTTTCGCCGCCGAGGGCGCGCGCGTCTACATCACCGGGCGCCGCCAGCCGGAACTGGACGCCGCCGTCGACGCCGTCGGCGCGGCCGCGATCGGCGCGCGCGTCGATTCGGCCGACCCGGCGCAGTTGACCGCACTGTTCGAGCGCGTCAAGGCCGAGCACGGCAAGCTCGATGTGCTGGTGGCCAACGCCGGCGGCGGCTCGATGCTGCCGCTGGGCCAGATCACCGAGGAACACTTCGACGACACCTTCAACCGCAACGTCAAAGGCACCTTGTTCACGGTGCAGGCGGCGCTGCCGCTGCTGGGCGCAGGCTCGTCGGTGATACTGACCGGCTCGACCGCCGCCAGCACCGGCACCGAGGCGTTCAGCGTCTACGCGGCGTCGAAGGCGGCAGTGCGTTCGTTCGCCCGCAACTGGATCCTTGACCTGAAGGGACGCGGTATCCGCGTCAACACCATCAGCCCCGGTCCGATCAAGACGCCGGGCCTGGTGGAACTGGCCGGGCCGGACGCCGCCCAGCAGCAAGGCCTGCTCGACTACTTCGCCACGCAGATTCCGATGGGCCGCGTTGGCGAGCCCGACGAGATCGCCAAGGCGGCGGTGTTCCTGGCCTCCGACGACGCCAGCTTCGTCAACGGCATCGAGCTGTTCGTCGATGGCGGCCTGGCGCAGATCTAGTCAGACGTCGAGCGGCTGCGGCTCGCCCAGCATGAAACCCTGGGCGTAGTCGACGCCGATCTCGGTCAGCTTGGCCAGCGTAGCCTGGTCATTGACAAACTCGGCGATGGTGCGCCGCCCCATGATGTGGCTGATGTCGTTGGTGAAGCGCACCATCTCGAAGTCGACCGTGCTGCGGGTCATCATCTGGATGAAGGAGCCGTCGATCTTGACATAATTGACCGGCAGCTGTTTCAGGTAGGCGAACGAGGCCATGCCGGTGCCGAAATCATCGAGCGCGAAGCGGCAGCCCAGCTGCTGCAACGCCAGCACGAACGACAGCGTGTTCTGCAGGTTGGCGAAGGCGCCGGTCTCGGTGATCTCGAAGCACAGCTTGTTGGCCGGCACCCCGACCGCCTGGATGCGTCCGACCGCGTACTGCTGGAAACCCGGATCGGCCAGCGCCCGCTGCGACAGGTTGATGGTGCACAGTTCCAGCTGGTCGACGTGTTCGGGATGCCGCTCCAGCCAGGCCAGGCTGCGGTCGAGCACCCAGCGGTCGACCTCCTGCATGATGTCGTAGCGCTCGGCCGCCGGCAGGAAGCTGGTGGGGCCGACCGGCCCGGCGCTGCCATCCTTCATGCGCAGCAGTATCTCGTAGTGCAGGCCGCCGTTGCCGGCGCCGCCAAGCGCGCGGATCGGCTGGTAGTACAGCTGCAAGTCGTCGTTGCGGAAGGCGTCGCCGAGCCGCTTGACCCAATACATGTCGTTGCGCCGCTGGGCGATCTCGGCGCCGCCGCGCTGTTGCAGGAACACCCGGTTGCGCCCGCTCTCCTTGGCGATGTAGCAGGCGTGATCGGCCTGGCGCAGCGCTTCCTCCATCGTGGTGGTGCCGCCGTCGAGCGGCGTCAGGCCGATGCTCACGCCCAGCCGGAACACCTGGTTGCTGCAGATGTAGCGGAAGTTGCGCGTAGTGTCGAGCAGCTTGTTGGCCACCACCATGGCCTCCTCCACCGTGCAATGCTCGACGATCAGCGCGAACTCGTCGCCGCCGATGCGCGCCAGCGTGTCGCGCTCGCGCACATGGGCGCCGTAAGCCACCGACAGCTGGCGCAGCAGGTCGTCGCCGGCCGCGTGGCCGCAGGTATCGTTGACAATCTTGAATTGGTCCAAATCCAGGTAGAGCAGCGCGCTGTCGCTGGCGCCCGGCTGGCCGGTGCGGTCGAGCGCGCGCTGGAGCCGCACGCCAAACTCGCGCCGGTTCACCAGCCCGGTCAGCACGTCGTGGCTGGCCTGGTAGCTCAGGTTCTTGAGCAGCCCGCGCGACTCGGTGACGTCGTTAAGCACCAGCACGGCGCCGCCGGTGCGGTTGTCGGGCAGTTGCAGCGGCGCGGCCGCGTAGTCGATCGTGTGCCGGCTGCCGCTGCGCGAGCGCAACACCGCCGGCGCCGACGACGTCACCGGGCGGTTTTCGCGCATGCAGCGCAGCACGGTGTCCAACCCCGGCGCCGCGGGCGACGGATCGGCCGCACCGGCCGGAGCAGCCAGTTCTGCCGGCGGCTCCTCGTCCAGTTGCAGCACCTGGTCGAGCGGCAGGCCGCGCGCCTCCTGTTGGCCCCAGCCGGTCAGCCGTTCGGCGGCAATGTTCATGCTGTCGATGCGGCCGTCCAGGCCGGTGGTGATGACGCCGTTGCTAATCGCCCGCAAGGTCACCTCGGCGCGTTCCTTTTCCGCCCGCAGCGATTCCTGCATCCGCTTCAGGTCGTCGATGTCGTGGGCCACGGCCACGGCCATGCGGCGCTCGTCGCCCTCGGCCTGCACCGGCGTGGCGCCGACGCGGAAGTAGCGCGGTGCCATCCCGGGTACGTGGAACACCAATTCGCGCACCGGCACCGGCTGCCCCGTGATGATGGCCTCCGCCAAGGGAAACTCATGCGCCAGCAGGCGCCGCCCGTCCGGATCGCGAACGTCGGTGCGGGCGTAGTCATGATAGGTGGCGACCTCTTCGAGCGTGGCGCCGAAGATGCGCCTGGCCTTCAGGTTTTGATACAGCAGCTTGCCCGACGGCACCTCGGCCACGAACACGCCGGACGGCATCTGGTCGATGATGGCGCGAAAGCGCAGGCGCATCACCTGCAGTTCGTTGAGCAGGCGCTCGCGTTCCTCGGCCAGCAGGCGCATGTCGTGGATGTCGACGCAGACGCCGGTCAGCTCGCCCTGGCCCTCGCTATCGCTGGTCCAGTCGGCGCGCACGAAGAACCAGCGGCAGTTGCCGTCCTGGCGGCACAGCCGCACCTCCAGGGTCAGCGGCTGCCCCGGCATGGCCGTCATCAGGGTGCGCAACCTGTCATGCACGGCCGGCACGTCCTGCGGATCGACCAGGGCGCGCCAGTTGCCGGGGTCGGGCGCCGGGCCGGCGGCGTCGTAGCCGAGCAATTGCTTGAGCGCGGGGGACAACTCCAGGCGGCGGCTGGCGGCTTCCCACTTCCATGTGCCGGCGTTGGCGGCGGTCATGATGCGGCGGTTTTCTTCTTTTTCGTCGAGGCACTGTTCCAACAGCTTGTGGCGCGTCAGGTCCATCGTGACCTTGGAGAAGCCCACCAATTGCTTGTGTTCGTCGCGCAAGCCGGTCAGCGCGATGTGCGCCCAGAACAGGCTGCCATCTTTTTTCCTGCGCCAGGTTTCCTCGCTGTAGAAGCCATGCTTGGCCGCCTCGCCCAGGTTGTGGTCGGCCCAGCCGCGCGCCTTGTCCTCGTCACGGTAGAGCAGCGACAGGTGCTCGCCGATGGCCTCGTCGGCACGGTAGCCCTTCATGACCTCGGCCGCGCGGTTCCAGCTGGTGATGACGCCGCGCGTGTCCATCAGGAAGATCGCGCATTCCTTGATCTCCTGCACCATCAGGCAGAACATATCGGCCGCCTGGTGCGGCAACGGTATCGATTCTTTGGGAGTTTGCGGCATAGGCTGCCCGGCCGGATCGGCGCGGCTCGACAAAATTGAACATCTATTTTGCCGGATTTTCGCCGCGCCGTTTGATAGCGTTTTCTAACGTGCCAGCGTTAGCGGGCCGATGCCAGCCTTCGCACCACCGTGATCATGCGGTCGATCTCGTCAAACGTGTTGTAGAACGCCAACGATGGCCGCACCGTCGTCTCCACGCCGAACCGCCGCAGGATCGGCTGCGCGCAATGGTGCCCCGTGCGCACGGCGATGCCTTCGTCGTTGAGCGCGTGACCGACCTCTTCCGTAGTGTAGCCGGCCAGCACGAACGACATCACGCTGGCCTTGTCGGCGGCCGTGCCGATCAGCCGCACGCCCTTGATCGCGCCCAGCTCCCGAATGCCGTACACCAGCAGGTCGTGCTCGTAGCGAGCGATGTTCTCGATGCCGATGCGCGTCACATAATCGATCGCGGCGCCCAGCCCGACGGCGTCGGCGATGTTGCCCGTGCCGGCCTCGAACTTGTTGGGAATCGGCTGGAACACGGTCTTGTCGAACGTCACATCGGCGATCATGTTGCCGCCGCCCTGCCATGGCGGCATGTCCTCGAGCACTTCGCGCTTGCCCCACAACACGCCGATGCCGGTCGGCCCGAACAGCTTGTGGCCGGAGAAGACGAAGAAATCGGCGCCGATGTCCTGCACGTCGATGCGCATATGCGAGACCGACTGCGCGCCGTCGACCAGGGTCCGGGCGCCGGCGCGCTTGGCGAGCTCGACGATTTCCTTGACCGACGTCACCGTGCCCAGCGCGTTCGACACTTGCGTGACGGCGACGATCTTGGTGCGGTCGTTGAGCAGCTTGCGGTACTCGTCGAGCAACACCTGGCCGGTGTCGTCGACCGGGATCACGCGCAGCCGCGCCCCCTTGGCGGCGGCCAGCTGCTGCCAGGGCACGATGTTGGCGTGGTGTTCGAGATTGGAGACGATGATCTCGTCGCCCTCGCCCACGTGCTGCCCGCCCCAGCTCTTGGCCACCAGGTTGATGGCCTCGGTGGTGCCGCGCACGAAGATGACCTCGTTGACCTCGGGCGCGTTGAGGAAGCGCCGCACGCGCTCGCGGGCGCCTTCATAGGCGTCGGTGGCGCGGGCGGCGAGCTCGTGCGCGGCGCGGTGGATGTTCGAGTTCTCATGCGCGTAGAAATACGCAATGCGGTCGATCACCGACTGCGGCTTGTGGGTGGTGGCAGCGTTGTCGAACCACACCAGCTGGCGGCCGTTGACCTTTTCCTGAAGAATCGGAAAATCGCGCCGCACGGCGTGCACGTCGAACGGCGGATGGCGGTCGCCGCCGGCCAATGGCGCGCCGCCGTGCGGCGCCGGCTTGGCCGGGGTGACGTAGCCGCTCGGCAGCACCACCGCGTCGACGAAGTAATACTGCGGCGCCGACGATGGCGACGGCGCCGCCGGCGCGGACGCGCCCGGCAAGCCGGTGGCGGGTGGCGACAACGAAGGACTCGCGGGCAGTTGCGGCGACGGGAACGATGGCGTGTAACCTTGCGGCGACGGCGGCGCGCCCTGCGGCAAAGGCGACGACGGCGCCGGCGCCTGCCGCGTTGCGGCGCCAGGCTGGCCGTAGCGCTCGCTCAGGAAATAGTACGACGACGCTTCGGCCGGCGGCCCGGCGTTGCCGGCGCCTTCCGGAACGCCAAGCACGGCGCCACCGTTGCGCGGCTCGTACGCCGGAATCGCGCCGAACGCCTTGTCGGGCACGCCGTTGCCGGCTTGCGCGGCCGGCAACAACGCAGGCGCGCTGTTACCCAGCGACAGCACCTGGGTCGGCGACGCCGGAATCAGGTTGGTGCCGGGAATTTGTCCCTGCGGTATCGGCGTGCCGGGCACGCTGGGACCGAAGCCGGCCGGGCTGACCAGCGGCGAACCGGGCGGCGCGATATTGGCCGGCGCCTGCACGCCGGGCACGCTCAATTGCCGGGCGAACGGCGGCGCCGAAAAGAACTCGTTGGCCAGGCGCGCCAGCGCGGCCGGATCGAACGGCGCGCCGGACGGTTCGGGAACGCCGGCGGCGCGGTCCGCCGGCAGGGAGATGGGGGGCGAAAGGAGGCTCACGTGGCGCGCTTACTTATAAGTGTCCGGATAGTCGTGGTACTTGTTGATCTCGACGTCGTCGAGCACGGCCAGCGCGTCCGAGGTCAGCACCGCGAGCGAGCAGTACAGCGAGATCAGGTACGACGAGATCGCATGATTGTTGATGCCCATGAAGCGCACCGACAGCCCCGGGCTTTGCTCGCCCGGCAGGCCCGGCTGGAACAGGCCGACCACGCCCTGGCGCTTGTCGCCCACGCGCAGCAGCAGGATCTTGCTCTTGCCGTCGGCCACCGGCACCTTGTCCGACGGGATCAGCGGAATGCCGCGCCACGTGATGAACTGCGAGCCGAACAGGCTGATGGTCGGCGGCGGCGTGCCGCGGCGGGTCGCCTCGCGGCCGAAGGCGGCGATCGCCAGCGGATGGGTCAGGAAGAAGGCAGGCTCCTTCCACACCTTGGTCAGCAGCTCGTCGAGGTCGTCCGGCGTCGGCGCGCCCGTCAGCGGGAAGATGCGCTGCTCGTCGGTCACCTGGGCCAGCAGGCCGTAGTCGGGATTGTTGATCAGCTCGCTTTCCTGGTTTTCCTTGATGGTCTCGATCGTCAGGCGCAGTTGCTCCTTGATCTGGTCGTGCGGGCTGCTGTAGAGATCGGAAACGCGGGTGTGCACGTCAAGCACGGTCGAGACGGCGTTGAGGAAGTACTCGCGCGGATTTTCTTCGTAGTCGACATAGGTGCGCGGCAGCTGGTTCTCTTGCTCGCGGGCGGTGCAGGTGACCTTGATCGCTTCCGGATTCTTGACCTTGTTGAGCCGGTAGATGCCCGCCTCCACCGGCACCCATTGCAGCAGGTGCGTCAGCCAGCGCGGGCTGATGGTCTCGAGCTGGGGAACGGTCTTGGTCGCGTTCGCTAATTGCCGTGCTGCGTTATCGCCCAGCGCCGTGGTACCGCCTACAGTTGCCGACATCGTGACTCCATTTCAGTAAGGTGAAAAAACACATAAGGTTATGCAGAAAATAACCGGGCCAGTATGGCGTTACTGATGAGTCAGCTCAACATGCTATCGCCACCAATCGCCCCCCCACCCCGGGGGTCAGTGCCGACATTCAGACACGGACTAATCCGTTCGCCTGCCGAGCTTGTGTCCGAATGTCGGCACTGACCCGGGGGGGATGGACGCGGGGGTGGTGGCGTCGCCGACCATTTCGCCGCGCGTCAGCAAGGCCGACGGCGTCAGCTTGAGCGCCAGCGCCAGCTTCTCCACCGTCAACAGCGAGGCGATCACCCGGCCCGCTCGATCTCGCCCACATACGAGCGGTTCAGGTTGGAGTTTTCGGCCAGTTGTTCCTGCGACCATCCCTGCGCCTCGCGCAGTTGCCGCACGCCGATGCCGAAGCTGCGCACAAGGGTGTTCATGGGGCCGCCGCGCCGCTCAGGCCGCCGCGATGCCGTTGGCGAAGGCGCCAACCCGCGACTCGGCCTGGGCGATGCGCCCGCCCGGCGGCACGTCGTGCGTCAGCCAGACGTTGCCGCCGATGATGGCGCCCTTGCCGATCGTGATCAGTCCGAGCACCGTGGCGCCGGCATAGATGACGACGTCGTCCTCGACCACCGGATGGCGCGGCAAGCCCTTTTGCAGGTTGCCGTCGGCGTCGGTCGGGAAGCGCTTGGCGCCGAGCGTGACGGCCTGGTACAGCCGCACGCGGGCGCCGATGACGGCCGTCTCGCCGATCACTACGCCCGTGCCGTGGTCGATGAAGAAGCCGGCGCCGATGCGCGCGCCGGGGTGGATGTCGATGCCGGTGGCGCCGTGCGCCAGCTCGGAGACGATGCGGGCGAGCAAGGTCAGGCCTAGCGTATAAAGCTGGTGGGCGATGCGGTAGTGGATCATCGCCAGCACGCCCGGGTAGCACAGCAGCACCTCGTCGACGCTGCGCGCGGCCGGGTCGCCCTGGTAGGCGGCCATGACGTCGCTGTCGAGCAGCGAGCGGATCACCGGCAGCGCGGCGGCGAAGCGGCGCACGGCGCCCAGCGCCTCCTGGTCGATGTCGTGCTCGACGCTGGAATCGACCACGCGCAACGGTTCGCCACGCAGGCCGGCGTTGTATTTCAACTCGCGCCGCACCTGCTTGAGCAGCGCGTGCAGCACCCCATCGAGCGCGTGGGCGACGTGGAAGTCCTCGCTTTCCTGGCGCAGGTCCGGCGGGCCGAGGCGCATCGGGAACAGCACGCCCTTGAGGCTGTCGATGATGGCCGCCAGCGCGTTCCGCGACGGGAATTCACGCCCGCCCGGCTCGCTGCCGCGGCTTTGCTCCTGGCGCCAGCGGTGGCGCGCCTCATGCAGCGATTGCACGATGGTGGTGATGTCGAAAGTAGCCACGCTGTCCTCGTCGGGATATGGTTGAGTGCTGGTTGAACGCCGCGGTTTAGTCCTGCACCCACGGCAAGCCGTGGAAGCGCCAGCCGTCGGCCTTGCCGCGCTGCTGGCGCGCGTCGATCTCGCCCTCGAAGCCTTCTAGCACGTTGAAGACGTTGGTAAGGCCGGCTTTCGTGGCCGCCTCGGCCGCCAGCGCTGAACGTTTGCCGCTGCGGCACAGCAGCAGGACCACGCTGTCCTTGCCGCCGATTTTGCTTTCCAGTTCGCGCGCGAAGCGCGGGTTGCGCGTCAGCGCGGTGCCGGTTGCCCACGGCACATGCAAGCTGTCCGGCACGTGGCCGACGAATTTGCGCTCCTCGCCGGTGCGCACGTCGACCAGCAGCACGTCCTTGGTGGAAAACAGTTCCCAGGCGGCGGCCGGGGCGACGCCGCCGGCATACGGCAATTGGGACGCGGCCGCATCGGCCTTGATCGATGCCAGCACTGGAGGCAGCGCCGGCGAGAGGACGTCAACTGACATAGAGAGACCTTATGATGGCTTGGAATGGTGGCGAGCCGCCGGCCGTTGATGGCGATAGACGGCTTGCGGAATGAAATATACGTTTTGGCGAAGTCAAACAAAACGAATAAAATCAACTTCGCAAAGATGAAAACCGTCTATGCGACGGAAATGCCGTCGATGGACGACGCGCGGCGGGCGCCGGCCGGGGTGGCGGGAATCTGTGAGGGCTTGCTCAGGCGTCGGCGCAGGCCGGCTGCGGCAGCGGATGGTGGCCGCTTCTCAGCGGCGGGGACACGCGATTGCGGCCCCGGTGTTTGGCGTCGTACAGCGCCCGGTCGGCCACGCCGATCAGCGGGCTGCAGCCGGCGCCGCGCACCGGCACGCAGGCGGCGACCCCGGCGCTGATGGTGACGACGCCGAAATCGCTGGTGCGGTGGGGCTGTCCGAGCGCCCGCACGGCCGCGCAAATGCCCTCGGCAACGGCGTGCGCGCCTGCCAGTTCGGTGTTGGGCAGGAATACCACGAACTCCTCGCCGCCGAAGCGCGCGGCGATGTCGGCGGTGCGCTGCGCGGCGCGCGCGACGACGTCGCTGACCAGCTTGAGGCACGCGTCGCCGGCCAGGTGGCCGTAGGTATCGTTGTAGCGCTTGAAAAAGTCGATGTCGAGCATCACCAGCGCCACCGGCAGGCCGTCGCGCGCCGCCCGCGCCAGTTCGCTCTCGAGCCGCTCGTTGAGGTGGCGCCGGTTCTTCAGGCCGGTCAGCGGGTCGGTTGTCGCCAGCAGCTCGAGCTGCGCGACGCTGTGCTGCAAGGCGGCTTGCGAGTGGCGCAATTCGATTTCCAGATGGTCGCGCAGGCTGATCTGGCGGATCAGGCGCGTGCCCAGCCAGCCCAGCGTGGCCAGCAGCAGCGCCAGCGCGCCGCATTGGCGCCAGGTGTCGGTCCACCACTGCGCGAAGATTTCGTCCTTGGACAGCGACGCGGCGATCACCAGCGGATAACCGTGCACGCGCCGGTAGCTGTACAGGCGCTCGACATTGTCGACCAGCGCCACCCGCATCGCCGTGCCGCTGTCCTGGCCCTGGTCGATCAGCGTGAACACGGCGCCGCCTTTGAGGCTGCTGCCGATGACGTTGTTGAGCATCGGCCGGCGCGCGATCAAGGTGCCGTCGTCGAGCGCGATAAAGATGCCGCCGGCCTTGCCGATGTCGAAGCCGTTGTAGTACTGCTGGAAGTAGTCGGTGCGGACGGTGGCCAGCACGACGCCGGCGAACGAGCCGTCGGCGTGGTCGACGCGCTGCGACACCGGCAGTATCCATTGGCCGGACGAGCGGCTGCGCACCGGCGTGCCGATGTGGACGCCGCGCCCGGCATGCGTGCGGTGGTACTGGAAATACGGGCGGTCGGCGTTGTTGGCGCCGGGATCGACTTTGTCGAGCGAGGTGATCACCCAGCGCCCGTGTTCATCGTAGACGAAGATGCCCTGCAGGCCGCTGGTCTGCGCCACGCGGGCCTGGAGCAGCGCCTGCAGGCGCGCGAAGTTGGACGGGCCGGTGCCGTCGCGCTCGACGCGCTCGACGACGCCGAACAGCACCGAGCCGACGATGTCGATCGTGCGCTCGGCGTGCTCGGCGGTCGCGCGGGCGATGTTGACGGTGGCGCGGGCGCTCTCGTCGAGCTGGGTCTGGCGGGCGTTGCTGCGGTAGGCGAACTGCAAGCCGCAGATGGCGCACAGGATGGCAACCAGGAACAGCGAGGCGGCGCGCCGGATCGGCCGCTTTTTCCCTTCAAGCTGCACCAGTTTCGACGCGCCCGCCCCGCCATCGGCGCCGGCGGGCGCCGGCGCGATGGGGTCGGACACGTTGATGGTGGACTGCGACATACTTCCCTTGGGCTATTTTTAACGGGTAAAAACGCGGCGGGGGTTGGGCCTCGTCGTGGGATCATAACAGAATTACTTTCCAGAAAGTAATTTTTGTGTCGGATTTCCCACAGCCGGCGTCACATGGCGTCCAGGGTCGCCAGGGTGGCGGCGTCAAGGCGCAAGGCGCCGGCGGCGACGTTGTCCCGCAGGTGCGCCACCGACGAGGTGCCGGGAATGACGAGGATGTTGGGCGAGCGCTGCAACAGCCAGGCCAGCGCCACCTGCATCGGCTGCGCGCCCAGCGCGGCGGCCGCCCTGGTCAGGGCGTCGGACTGCAACGGCGAGAAGCCGCCCAGCGGGAAGAACGGCACGTAGGCGATGCCATCGGCCGCCAGCGTATCGATCAACGCGTCGTCGCCGCGATGGGCGAGGTTGTACTGGTTCTGCACGCAGACGATGTCCGTGATCGAGCGCGCCTCGGCCACCTGTCCGGCGGTGACGTTGCTCACGCCGATATGGCGGATCAGTCCCTCCTCCTTCAGACGCACCATCGCCGCGATGGCTTCGCCGATCGACGAGCCGTCCGGGCCTTGCACGCCGGGGGCGCGGTAGTTGACCACGTCGAGCGCCTCCAGTTGCAGGTTGCGCAGATTGTCGTGGACCGCGTCGCGCAGTTGTTGCGGCGAGGCCGCCGTCAGCCATGACTGGTCGGCGCCGCGCACGAAGCCGATCTTGGTGACGATGGTCAAATCGTCGCGATACGGATGCAAGGCTTCGCGGATGATCTGGTTGGTGACGTGCGGGCCGTAGAAATCCGAGGTGTCGATGTGGTTGATGCCCAGTTCGATCGCCTCGCGCAGCACGGCAACGGCGGCGGCGCGGTCCTTCGGCGGCCCCCACACGTGCGGGCCGGCCAGTTGCATGGCGCCGTAGCCGACGCGGTTGAAGCGGATGCCGCTGTTGGCGGGAGTGAACTGGTCGCTGGATGGGGAATAACTACTCATGTCGATCTCCTGGTGTGTGATGTGGAAAAGCATGGACACATGGTAGCGGCAGGACGAGCGTGTGATAATGGGGGCAATGCCGCACGGGCTGTACGAAATTCCGCACAATCGAGAACATGACACCTGAGAACCCTTCCATGGCCGACCTGGCCACTTTCGCGCTCGTGGCCCAGCACGGCGGCTTCCGGCAGGCGGCGCGCGCCGGCGGGCAATCGGCGTCGGCGCTGAGCGAGGCGCTGCGGCGGCTGGAGAACCAGCTCGGCATCCGGCTGCTGCTGCGCACCACCCGCAGCGTCACCCCGACCGAGGCCGGCGCCCTGTTGCTGGCGCGCCTGCAACCGGCGCTGAGCCAGGTGGCCGGCGCCCTCGACGTGCTCAACGAGCTGCGCGACAGTCCGCGCGGCACCCTGCGGCTCAACGTGCCGGTCAGCGCCGCGCGCTTCTTCCTGCAGCCGCTGGTCAACCGCTTCATGCGCGCCTATCCGGAGATCGTGCTGGACGTGGTGATCGACAATAACTTCGTCGACGTCGTCGCCAGCGGCTGCGACGCCGGCATCCGCTACGGCGAGCGGCTGGAACAGGACATGATCGCCATCCCGATCGGGCCGCGCGTGCAGCGTTTCGCGGTGGCGGCCGCGCCCGACTATCTGGCGCGGCGCGGCGTGCCCGAACACCCGCGCGACCTGCTGCAACACGCCTGCCTGCGGGGCAAGTTTCTCAGTGGCGCCATCTATCCATGGGAATTCGCGCGCGACGGCCAGACCTTGACGGTCGAGCCGAGCGGGCCGCTGGTCGTCACGCCGACCGTGTTCGACCTGGCGGTGAGCGCGGCCGTGGCGGGACACGGCGTGATTTATCTGTTCGAGGAGTGGCTGGAGCCGTACATGGCCTCCGGCGAGTTGCAGCCGATCCTGCGGGATTGGTGGGCGGATTTCCCAGGACCGTTTTTATACTATTCGGGCAGGCGCCACTTGCCCGCGCCGTTGCGCGCGTTCGTGGATTTTATCCGGTCGGATGACGCGGCAAATTAACACACGCGACAACTCACGTAAAAAGATCGCTGTGAGTGCCTGTGCGGACAAAAATCACATCCGCCTCCGTCAGCTTATAGATGAGAACCCAATCGCCGCCAACGTGACAATCTCGATGGTCCTGCCATTTCCCAAGCAAGGCATGATCCGCGTATTCCGCAGGTAAAGGACCTTCATTCGCGATCAAATGCATCATGACCGTTTTAAGGCGTGACATGTCGTAGCGTCCGCTCGACGCAAGCCGATTCCAGTCCTTTTTGAAGGCGTTGGTTCTGTCAAAAATACGTGGCGGACTCGCACTTGCGTGCTGCGTGACCTTGGGGTTCAGCCGCTCGTCACCGGCGCTTAGGCTTGCCAGCGTCGGGCTTGGAGACTTTTTTCCACCCTCCTTTGCTGGCATTTTTACCCTCTAATTCATCAAAAAACTCTTCAGGGGAGCTAAATCTGCCAGAAAGCTTCCGAGCTTCTTCCATCGCAGCGACTGTCGTGGGGTTCGGCGAAATAGCAAAAGGAAGCCCTTTCGCAACCACGACATTGTTAAGGAAAAGACGAATCGCGGTCGACAAATCAAGGCCACATGATTCCAGTATCCTCGTAGCCTCCTCCTTCAACTCTGGCTCGACCCGGGAGCGTATGGTTGCTGTTAGCATATGATTTCCTTCATCGTTACCACCTGAACTATCTTGCTGTGTAGCCACAATGTAGCTACAACTAAGTGTAGACCACCTTTCAGTAAGCGTCCAGCGGCCTATCGCTAGCGTCTGCCGTCCGAATTGTCTTTCAGACCGGCCGCGTTGAGCGCCGCCTGGCGGGCGCGGAAGGTGTCGCGCGCCGGTGGACAGCCGAACATACGGGCGTATTCGCGGCTGAATTGGGATGCGCTGGCATAACCAACCTCGAACGCGACCGACGTGACGTTGCCTGTCTCGGCGTTGAGCAGCTTTCTTGCGTGCAGCAGGCGCACATGGCGCTGGTATGCCAGCGGGCTAAGGCCGGTCACCGCCTTGAAGTGCCGGTGGAACGACGTCGGGCTCATGCCCACGTCGGCGGCCAGCTGACTCACACCCATGGCGTCGGTGGCGTTGGCGCAAATCCATTCCACGGCGCTTCTGACCTGCGAAAAGCGCGTGTGGGCCTGGGCGTTGCGCCGGATCGCGTCGCCCAGGCCACCCTGCAGGACGCGGTAGTACAGCTCGCGCTCGGCCAGGGGCGCCAGCACCGCGATATCGCGCGGCGACGATAGCAGCCGCGTCAGGCGGTAAAACGGTTCGACGATGTCGTCGCCGACACCGCCGCTGACAACGGCGGGCTGCTCGGACGCGCCCTGCGCTGGCAGATCGAACAACAGGCTTGCCACCACGCCGGCGTTGAAGTCCAGCTTCAGCGCCAGATACGGAGTGTCCGGCGAGGCGGCGGTCACCTGCCCGGTAAACGGCACGCCTACGCCCGACACCGACATGCTTCCCGGTCCCAGCGTTGAGGAGCTGCTCCCCACGATCATGCGTTTCGTGCCCTGCACCACCAGATACAGGCTGGGTTCGAACATCGCCGGTCGCGGCTCGGTCAAGCGGTCGCTGGACCAGATCGTCAGTCCAGGGATCGCCGTCGGCGTCTCGTCGCCGACGGCGTGGCTGGCCGCCAGCGCGCTTAGTTTTTTCAGGAGGCTGGTCATCCGCGCATTATTCATCAGGCCGGATGGCAATGCAACGAAGCCGGCGCGATTTTGGCAGGATCAGGCATCTTTGCGGGACGATCGCGGATGCGCGCGGACGGCATCGCTTCGACAATGGGGGACTTTCTTTCAAGGAGAACCACATGTCGACCAAATCCATTGCACTGATCACCGGCGCCAACAAGGGCATCGGCCTGGCCATCGCCCGCCAACTGGGCGAGCAAAACTATTCGGTCTGGGTCGGCTGCCGCGACCTCGCGCGCGGCGAGCAGGCGGTGGCCGACTTGCGCGCTGGTGGCGTCGAGGCCTTCCCGATCGTGATCGATGTCACCGACGACGCTAGTGTGCGCGCGGCGGCGGCACAGCTGACCGCGGCAACCGGCAAGCTCGACGCGCTGGTCAACAATGCAGGCATCAGCCTGGGCGCCTTTCCGCCCGCCAGCGAGGAAAGCGTCGCCGATATCCAGGCGATGTTCGACGTAAACACCTTCGGCCCGGTCCGCGTCACGCAAGCGTTCCTGCCGCTGCTGCGCCAGTCCGGCGCCGGGCGGATCGTGATGATGAGCAGCGGCCTGGGCTCGGTGACGGCAACGCTCGACATGGCCAGCGCCTACTGGCCGGTGGTGGCCGCCGGCTATTGCGCCTCGAAGAGCGCGCTCAATATGTTCACGGCGAAATTCGCCAAGGAACTGGCCGCCGAGGGCATCAAGGTCAACGCCGCCGACCCCGGCTACACGGCGACCGACTTGAACGGTCACAGCGGGCCGAGGTCGGTCGACGAGGCGGCGGCGATCGTCGTCAGGCTCGCCACGCTGGACGGGCTAGGACCCACCGGCGGCTACTTCAACGATGGCCACGCCGACCTAATGACGCGGCTTGCCTGGTAGGGATATCGCCTTTGCCTGATAGCCTATGAGTGCTCCTGCACCAACGCCTCGCTGGCGCGCCACAAGCGTGCGGCGACGGCGTCGTCGTGCGCCACCGGATTCGGCGAGCTCAGCGGCCAGCCTCCTTTGCGCGCGGCTTTATCCTTGTAGCCGGCGACCTGGCTGTAGTAGGCGCCCGACTGCTCCGCCACCTCCGGCGCCAGCAGCGCGTGCAGGCTGGTCTGCGCGCCCTCCCACGGCTCGATCATTCCGGCCAGCCGCAACAACGGCAGCACCACCAGGCGTTGCAGCCACATCGGCAAAGGAATGGTCAGCAGGTTGGTGCGCACCAGCCCGGGATTGACGCTGGCGGCGGTGACGCCCGTTCCCGCCATGCGACGGCCAAGTTCGCGCGCGTGCAGCAGATTGGCCAGCTTCGATTGGGCGTATGCCTCCCAGGTGTCGAACGTGCGGCGATGGTAGTTCAGGTCGTCGAAGTGGATCTCGCCCTTCCGGCCCATCGCGAACTCGTGGTAGTAGCTCGACAGGTTGACCACCCGCGACGGCGCACCGGTCTTCAAGGCATCGGTCAGCAGATTGGTCAACAGAAAGTGACCGAGGTGGTTGACCCCGAACTGCGTCTCGAAGCCATCCTTGGTGTGGCCGAATGGGGTCCTCATGACGCCGGCGTTGTTGACCAGGCCCTGCAGCTTCGGGTGATGGCGGTTGACCTCGGCCGCAAACGCGCGCACCGACGCCAGGTCGCCCAGCTCCAGCTGGTACACGGGAAGCCTGGCCGCGGGCACCTCGCGCCGGATCTCGTCGGCCACGCGCTCGCCCTCCTTCACGCGCCGCACGCCCATCACGACGGTAGCGCCCTGCTTGGCGAGTTGTTGCGCGGTCACCAGCCCGATGCCGGAATTGGCGCCGGTGACGACGTAGGTCCTGCCGGTCAAATCAAGGCTGAGAAGTTCGGGACGAACCATAAGGGGGCTGGGCATTTGCACACTCCGACGTGGGATATAATAGATAAGGAACCAGTGGTCTCGAATATAAAGGACCACCGGTCTCTTGTCAAGCATCGTCGCGAGCGAAGTCGCGTCCACTTTTTTGGTGAATTACATCTATGGCAACATCAGAGCAGTTTCAACGCGCCCGCCGCCCGGAACAAAAGGAGGAGCGCCGCCTGCATTTGCTGGCCACCGCGAAGGCGGCGCTACACGGCGGCATGGAGGTTCGCGACCTCGGCCTGAACGAGCTGGCGCGCCAGGCCCAGATGACCAAGTCGAACGTGTACCGGTATTTTGAGAACCGCGAGGAACTGCTGCTGGCGTTGCTGGAGGAGGAGTCCGAACTGTGGCGGTGCGACCTGGAAGGACGACTCGCCGCCGCCCCGCGCGCCACTGTCGACCAGATCGCGCAAGCGTTCGCCGCGTCCAGCGCAGCCTTTCCGCTCATGTGCCGCCTGCTCAGTATCTTGCCAACCATCCTGGAACATAACGTGTCTGGGCAAAGGCTGGCGACATTCAAGATAGGGACGCTGGCGTTGGCGGCGGACGTGGCGCGGCGGTTGCACGGCTGTCAGCCGTCGATACCGGTCGAGGGATACGTCGAGTTCATTCGCCAGGCACTGGCGTTGATGATAGGGCTGTGGCCGCTCAGCCATCCGTGCGACGCCCTGGTAGAGGTGCTGGCCGCGCCCGCGCTGCGGCCGTTGCGGTATCAGTTCGAGACGGACCTGGCGACGGCGTTGTCGCTGATGCTGCGCGGTTTGGCGTCGCCAGGCTGATTTGAAACGACTGCGCTTAGCCTTCGGTGGCGGCCATGGCGCGCTGCCATGCCGGGCGCGCCTTGATGGTGTCGACGAAGGCCTTCAACTTCGGCCAGCGCTGCCCTTCCGGCTGCTGGGTGGCGAGGATCACCGGGAAGCTCAGCATGATGTCGGCGGCGGTCAAGCCGTCGCCGATGAAGTAGCCCGACGGCTGCAAGATGCTCTCCAGATAATCGAAGTAGCTGACGATCTCGCCGTCGATGCGCCCGTGCAGCGGCGCGCCGCCCTCGCCCAGGCGCGAGACATAAATGCGCAACAGCAGCGGCAGCATCGCCGAGCCTTCGGCGAAATGCATCAGCTGCAAGTGCTTCAACGCGGCCTTCGATCCCGGCTCCGGCTGCAGGCGTCCATCGCCATAGCGGTCGCACAGATACTGGGCGATCGCGCCCGACTCTTCGATCAGTTCACCGTCGTCCTCCAGCAGCGGCGACTTGCCCAGCGGGTGAATTTTCTTCAGCTCCGGCGGCGCGAAGTTGGTTTTCGCATCGCGCTGATAACGCACGATTTCATAAGTCAGTCCCAGCTCCTCGAGCAACCAGACGATCCGCTGCGAGCGGCTTTTGTTTAAATGGTGGACCCGGATAGTCATGTGTTTCCTTTTGCGTTGTGTGTTCGAACCGTTCGATTTATAGCACACCGGGTGTTCGATAAGGAAAGTCCGGCAATTGGGCGGTGCCCTTGACGAACGCGAAGTCATGAGCCAAATTAAGTACCTAATTTAGGGTGAATGGTAAAATGTGCCACCAACACGTGAGGCGCTCATGAATTTCTCGAACATTCACCCGATTAGTTACCTGAAGACAAACACCAGTGACGTGGTCAAGCAAGTGCTGGAAACGCGTGACGCGGTCGCCATCACCGTCAATGGCAGAGTTCAGGCAGTGGTTCAAGATCCCGTCAGCTATCAAGCGACCCAAGACCAGATTGCGATGCTCCGCATCCTCGCCCTTGGCAGAAAACAGATAGAGGAAGGAAAAGTAATCGATCACGATGCTGTTGTCGCTCTTTTTGAAGCCGAGGACGACGACAACAGCCTGAAAAAATGAAAATCATCTGGACCCAATACGCGCTGAATGATTTACAGGACATCCGCGAACATTTGAAATTGAACGAATCTCCCGCGTTTGTCAAAAAGGTGACGCGAGAAATCCTGACCGAGGTGAACTCGCTCAAAGAGTGGCCCCACAAGGGCACCCTGGTTCCTGAACTTGAGGACCTGCATTTGACGAACCACCGCCAACTGCTGGCCGGCCAAAACCGCATCATTGTCGAGCGCAGGGATGACAATATGCTGTACGTCCATATGATCGCCCACACGCGCCGCGATCTCGAAGGTCTGATTCGTCGCCGCCTGCTCAACGCATAGGTACTGTCAAGGCACGCAGTCAGTAGTTCAGCCAGTGGTACGAAACCGTCAGCACGCCCCCGAAAGCGGTAGAATGTCGGGTTACGCGCCACGGGCGTTACGCCCCGGCAAAACCAGACTCATCGCACCGCCGAAAAAGAACCAATGACCACCGTCCCCAACGAAATCAACGCCGCCGCCGTCCAGAACAGTCCCACAGAAAAAATCACGCCGATGATGCAGCAATATTTAAGCATCAAGGCCGAGTACCCGGACATGCTGGTCTTCTACCGCATGGGCGATTTCTATGAGCTGTTCCACTCGGACGCGGAAAAAGCGGCGCGCGTGCTCGGCATCACGCTGACGGCGCGCGGTTCGTCGGGCGGACAACCGATCAAGATGTGCGGCGTGCCGTTCCATTCGCTGGAAGGCTATCTGGCCAAGCTGGTCAAGATCGGCGAGTCGTGCGCGATCTGCGAACAAATCGGCGATCCGGCCACCAGCAAAGGCCCGGTCGAGCGCAAGGTGATGCGGGTGGTCACGCCGGGTACCCTGACCGATGCCGACCTGCTGCCGGAAAAGGCCGAGCGCCCGCTGCTGGCGATGTGCATCATCAGCCAGCGCAAGGTGTGCACTGCCGGCCTGGCGTGGCTGTCGCTGGCCAGCGGTTCGCTCAAGCTGATGGAGTTCTCCGGCGACAGCCGCACCGTCAACACCCGCATGCAGCAGGAGTTGGAGCGCATCGCGCCGGCCGAGATCCTGCGCGGCGATAACGCCGACCTGTTCGAGGAAGCCGTCAGCTGCCATGTCAACCGCGTGCCGGACTGGCACTTCGATGTCGTCACCGGCCACAAGTCGCTGCTCGATCAACTGAGCGTGGCGACGTTGACCGGCTTCGGCGCCGACGGTTTGGGCGCGGCGTTCGGCGCGGCCGGCGCGCTGCTGCGCTACGCCCAGTCGACCCAGGGTCGCGGCCTGCAGCACGTGCGCAGCCTGAGCACCGAAACCGAGAGTGAGTTTATCGGCCTGGACGCGGCCACGCGGCGCAACCTGGAACTGACCGAGACCATACGCGGCCAGGAGTCCCCTACCCTGTTCTCGCTGCTGGACCACTGCCGCACGGCGATGGGTTCGCGCCTGCTGCGCTATTGGCTGCACCACGCGCGCCGCGACCAGCGCATCGCCCGCTCGCGCCACGAAGCCATCGCCGCGCTGGCGCAGGCCGACGCCACCGGCGGCCTGTCGCACACCCTGGCGCAGGTGCCGGACATCGAACGCATCACCACGCGCATCGCGCTGCTGTCGGCGCGTCCGCGCGACCTGGCCAGCCTGCGCGACGGCGTCAAGCAGCTGCCGGCGCTGCGCCACGGCTTGCAGCGCGCGCTGACCGATCCGAACGGCCTGCTCAACGCGATCCATAGCGACCTGTCCTCGCCCGAGGAATGCCTGGACCTGCTGGTGCGCGCGGTGGCGCCGGAGCCGGCCAACATGGTGCGCGACGGCGGCGTGTTCGCGCGCGGCTTCGACGCGGAACTCGACGAGCTGCGCGCGCTGTCGGAGAACGCCGGCCAGTTCCTGGTCGACCTGGAGACGCGCGAGCGCGCCCGTACCGGCATCGCCAACCTGCGGGTGGAATACAACAAGGTGCACGGCTTCTACATCGAGGTCACGCACGGCCAGACCACCAAGGTGCCGGACGATTACCGCCGCCGCCAGACGCTGAAGAACGCCGAGCGTTACATCACGCCGGAACTGAAGGCGTTCGAGGACAAGGCGCTGTCGGCGCAGGACAAGGCGCTGGCGCGCGAGAAGATGCTCTACGATCAGCTGCTGGCCGACCTGGCGCCGTTCATCGGCTGCCTGCAGACGATCTCGAAGGCGCTGTCGCAGCTCGACGCGCTGGTGTCGCTGACCGACCACGCGCTGCGCCACAACTGGTGCGCGCCACAGCTGGTCGACGGCCCGTGCATCAACATCGTCGAGGGCCGCCATCCGGTGGTGGAGAACCAGATCGAACGCTTCATCGCCAACGATTGCCGCTTCGTCGACGAGCGCCGCCTGCTGCTGATCACAGGGCCGAACATGGGCGGTAAATCGACCTTCATGCGCCAGGTGGCGCTCATCACGTTGCTGGCCTACGTCGGCAGCTACGTGCCCGCCACCAGCGCCACCATCGGCCCGATCGACCGCATCTTCACCCGCATCGGCGCCACCGACGATCTGGCCGGCGGCCGCTCGACCTTCATGGTGGAGATGACCGAATCGGCGGCGATCCTCAACGGCGCCACCGAACATTCGCTGGTGTTGATGGATGAAGTGGGACGCGGCACCTCGACCTTCGACGGCCTGGCGCTGGCGTGGGCCATCGCGCGCCACCTGATCGACACCAGCCGCAGCTTCTCGCTGTTCGCGACCCACTACTTCGAACTGACGCAGCTGCCGGAGAGCCACCCGACGGCGGCCAACGTGCACCTGTCGGCCGTCGAGCACAAGGACAGCATCGTGTTCCTGCACGCGGTGCAGGACGGCCCGGCGTCGCAGAGCTACGGCTTGCAGGTGGCGCAGCTGGCCGGCGTGCCGCAGACCGTGATCAAGGCGGCGCGCAAGCATCTGGCGCGGCTGGAGGCGCAGGCGCTCGACGCCACGCCGCAACTGGATTTGTTCGCGGCGCCCTCCACCGACGCCAACGACGAGCCTATGGAAACGTCGCCGTCCGCCGACGGCAATGGCAGCGGCAATCCAACACCGGCCATGCGCGAGCTGCTCGACGCGCTCGACGATCTGGACCCGGACGCGCTGACGCCGCGCGAGGCGCTGGACCGCTTGTATCAGCTTAAGCACCAACTCAAGCGCCTGACGGAGACCGCGCAGGCATGACGCGCGCCGCGTCCAGGCTCGCCCTTGCGCTGACCGTTGCGCTCAGCGTCGCGGTGGCGCTCGCGCCGGCGCACGCGCGCGCGCGCGCGGCACCAGCCGGCAAGGGCTTCCAGTTCGCGGTGATCGGCCATCCATTCAAAAACGGCAGCGACGAGGCGCCCCTCAAGCGCGCCATCGCCGCCGCCATGCAATCCAATCCTGCGTTCATCGTCGCCACCGGCATCAAGGGCGACAAGGAACCTTGCAGCGACAAGCTGTACGCCGCGCGCCACGCGATCCTGGACGACGCGGGCACGCCGGTGGTGGTGTCGCTGGCCGGCAGCGACTGGAGCGCCTGCCTCAATTCGGCCGGCCGCTCGAACGCGATCGAACGCCTGAACCGCCTGCGCGAACTGTTTTACGGCGAGCCCGAGTCGCTGGGGGCGCAGCGCATCCAGCTGTCACGCTTGTCGAGCACCGCCAAGTTCCGCAGCTACGCCGAGAACGCGCACTGGGAATACGGCAAGGTGCTGTTCGCCACCATCAATCTACCGGCGAACAACAACCATTATCGTCCGGAGGCGGGCCGCAACAGCGAGTACGAGGACCGCCTGGTCGCCAACCGCGCGTGGCTGCACCGCCTCTTCACCTTGGCCGCGCGCCAGAAGATGCACGGCTTGGTGCTGTTCTCGGACGGCGCCATCGGCTTGCAGGAGGAGGAAGGATTTCCGCTGCTGCCGCGCTTCGAGTCGAAACAGGACGGCTTTGCCGAGCCGCGCCGTCAAATCAAGACGCTGGCCGGTAAATTCAAGGGGAAGGTGCTGCTGGTGGACACCCAGATCCAGGCCCCGCCCCAAAACGGCGCAGCCGGCAGGACCGAACCGGCCATCGATTGGCGCGGCAACGTGGGACATCTGAGCGTGGCCGCGGAATCGGCCGAGGTGCGCGTCAATCCCGACGCCGCCGCCCTGTTCACCATCAAGGGCGGCGGCGCCGAGACGACGCCTTGATCGACTAGCTTAGTGGATCGGGTGGATGGCGACGTGGTCGCCCTCTTCGCCTTCGTCGTCCTCGTCACCGTGGTGGTGGCCGTGGGCGCCGTGCACGTGGCCGTGGGCGATTTCCTCGTCCGACGCTTCACGCACTTCGGTGACGTTGAGCGAGAAGCGCAGCGCCATGCCGGCCAGCGGATGGTTGCCGTCCAAAACGACCTTGTCGTCGGCGATGTCGGTGACGGTGAAAATCATCGCTTCGTCGGCGTCGTCGCCGTCGGGCATGCCTTCGAACTGCATGCCCACTTCCAGCGGCTCCGGCAGGCGGTTGCGCGGCTCGACCTTCACCAGCGCGGCGTCGTAGTCGCCGAAAGCGTCTTCCGGCTCGATCTGGATGATCGACGAGTAACCGACTTCCTTGCCGTCCAGTTCTTCTTCGATTTTTGGCAGCGTGTTCTCGTAGCCACCGTGCAGGTAGACCATCGGTTGACGGCCGTCTTCGATCAGATTGTCCTGTGCATCGGACAGTTTGTAATTCACAGTCACGACCGTGTTCTTGGCAATCTTCATTGGAATTTCCTTTCTGTTATGAGCAGGCAGATTATACCTTTAATCGTGCGCGGGACCGCGCCGCTCCGGACGGCGCATGCGCAATCCGCATAACGATATGTGATTCGGTTCCGTCGCTTGCACGGCGCAAGCCCTACAATGGTGTCCATGCGACAAGCCACCTCCGACAAACTCGCCCAATGGCTGCTCGGCAGCATCGAGCTCGACGCCGCCGCGCTGCACGTGGGCCGCTACTGCGGGCCGTGGCGCGTGTCGACCGCCGGCCGCGCCATGGCCAGCTTCCACTTGGTGCTGCAGGGCGCGTGCTACCTGCACATCGACGGCCAGCCGGCGCTGCGCCTGCACGCGCGCGACGGCGTGTTCCTGATGAGCGACGTGGCGCACTTCCTCAGCCCTTCGCCGGACCCCGCCGCCCCGGTGGCGAAACAGCCGATGCTGCCGCTGGCCGGTGACGACGGCGGCGGCGAGTCCGCCGGCATCGACGGCGCCGGCCTGGCCTGCGGCTTTTTTCGCTTCAGCGGCGCCCTCAGTCCGATGGTGATTGGTTCCTTCCCCGAATACCTGGTGTGCCGCAGCGGCGACGCCGCCCTGGGCCACAGCGCGGCGCTGTTCGACATGATCCAGGCCGAATCGATCAACGGCAGCGATCCCGAACGGCCCTCGCCGCTGATCGCGCGCCTGGTCGAACTGCTGTTCTTTTACCTGATCCGCCACGCCAGCGAGCGCGAGGCACTGAGCGCCGGCCTGCTGGCGCTGGCCCAGCGCGGTGAGTTCATGGCGCTGCTCGAACGCATGCTCGACGCGCCGGGCGACGACTGGAGCATCGCCCGCATGGCCGACGCCGCGCACATGTCGCGCGCCGCCTTCTGCAAGCACTTCACCGGCGCCGGCGGGGTGACGCCGGCGCAGTTTCTGCTGCGCCTGCGCATGCGGCTGGCCACCCAGCGCCTCAACGCCGGCGACTCGGTCGAGCAGGCCGCCGCCCACGTGGGCTACCAGTCCAACGCGGCGTTCACGCGCGCCTTCAAACGCATCGTCGGCGAGCAGCCGGGCGCCTACCGCCGCCAGCTGCGCGCGGCCGTATGAACTTGGTTGAACAAAAAAGACGTTTGAACAAAAAACCGCGACTTTTGGACATGGCGGCGATCGCGCGCGCGCCTGATAATATGACGTCAACATTTAGGAAAAGCCACCACGTCCCGTCTGACCCTGCACACGCTCGATACCGCCCCCGCCGATAGCCGCGCCTTCGTCGAAAAAGCCATCGCCAACAACGGCTACCTGCCCAACCTGATCGGCGTGCTGGCCAACGCGCCGGTGGCGCTGGAAACCTACCTGACCGTCTCCGGCATCAATTCGCGCGCCAGCCTGACCCTGGCCGAGCGCGAAGTGGTGCAGATCACCGCCGCGCGCATCCATGGCTGCGATTTCTGCATCGCCGGCCACAGCGCCATCGCGCTGAAAAAAGCCGGCCAGAACGCCGACAGCGTGCGCGCGCTGCAAACCGGCGCCGCCACCGGCGATGCCAAGCTGGACGCGGTGGCCCGCTTCGCCACCGCCGTCATCGCCCAACGCGGCGCCGTCGGCGACGAGGCGCTGCAGGCCTTCATCGACGCCGGCTACAACCAGCAGCAGGCGCTGGAGGTGGTGCTCGGCATCAGCCTGGCCACCTTGTGCAACTTCGCCAACAGCCTGGCCGGCACGCCGGTCAATCCGCAGCTGCAACCGTATCTGCCGGGCGCGGTGTAAGGATGACGGGCCTCTACGACTGGCTGACGCTGCACGCGGACTCCCTCGACCAATCCGAAGAACTGGCGGACCAGGTCATGCCGGCGCTGGCGGCGCAGGGCTGCTTTCTGGCGGGCGTGCCATCGCATCTTGGCGGCAGCGGCGGCGACGTGCGCGACGCCATCGACGGCATCGCCGAGGTGGCGCGCCATTCGCTGACGGCGGCCTTTGTCTATTGGGGCCAGCGTAGTTTCATCGAATACCTGCTGCAAAGCCCCAACGCGGCGCTGCGCGAACGCCTGCTGCCGGAGCTGATGGCCGGCACGCTGGCCGGCGCCACCGGCCTGTCGAACGCGATGAAATTCCTGTCGGGGATGGAGCCGCTGCAGATCGACGCCAGCCCCGCCAAGGAAAGCGGCAACTGGACCCTGAACGGCAAGCTGGCGTGGATCACCAACCTGCGGCCGCAGCGCTTTGTCGCCGCCGCCGCCGTGGCGCCGGTCAACGGCGCGCCGGCGGCGGTGGTGGCTTTCGCCAGCGACGCCGGCGGTGTGCAGCGCAGCGCCAATTTGCAGCTGATCGCCATGCGGGGCAGTAACACCGCCGCCGTGCGGCTCGAAGGCGTGGCGGTCCCGCCGGAGAACATCATCTCGTCGCAGGCGCCGGAATGGCTGCCGCGCGTGCGGCCAGCCTTCTTGGGCATGCAGTGCGGAATGTCGATCGGCCTGGCGCGCGCGGGCCTGGATCACGCGGCGCGCACGCTCGACAACGGCGCCAAGGGACGCGGCCAACTCGGCGAGCGCATCGCCGCCGCGCGCGACGCGCTCACGCTGCACACGCAGCACCTGCTCGACGGCGTGGCCGACGGCCGCTTCGTCGCCGACGCGCCGACGCTCTTCAAGCTGCGCATCGCGCTGGCCGATCTGGTGCAGCAGGCCCTGACGCTGGAACTGCACGCCAAGGGCGGCCACGCTTATCTGGAACAGGAACAGGACGGCTTTGCGCGGCGCTGGCGCGAAGCGGCCTTCATCCCGGTGATCACGCCGAGCATCACGCAACTGCAGGCGGCGCTGGACAAGCACGCGGCGTCCACCAAATGAACGACGCCGCGTTGAACCACGCCGCCCGCAGCGGCGCCGGCGCCGGCGCCGGCCTGGCGCTGCAAGCCGAGGGACTGGGTTTCGCCTACCCCGGCGCCGGCCATACCTTCGACGACATCACGCTGGCGGTGCGTCCGCGCGAAATCGTCTGCCTGCTCGGCGGCAGCGGCTGCGGCAAATCAACCTTGCTGCGCGTGCTGGCCGGCCTGCAGCGTCCATCGCGCGGCAAGGTCGCCTTCCTTGGCGCGCCGCTGACCGAACCGAGTCCGCGCAGCGCGCTGGTGTTCCAGCAAGCGAGCCTGCTGCCATGGCTGAACGTCGCCGCCAACGTCGGCTTCGGTCTCGATTTCGCGCACCAGCCGAAGATCTCCAAAGACGCCCACGCGCGACGCGTGCAGGACGCGATCGACGCCGTCGGCTTGGCCGGCAGCGAAAAGCGCTACCCGAACGCGCTGTCCGGCGGCATGGCGCAACGCGTCGCGCTGGCGCGGGCACTGGCACGCCAGCCGGAGCTGCTGTTTGCCGACGAACCGTTTTCCGCGCTCGACGCCATCACCCGCGCCGAGATGCAAACGCTGTTGGTCGACGTGGTCCACCGCTGGCACAGCGCCGTGCTGCTGGTCACGCACGACATCGACGAGGCGATCCTGGTGGCCGACCGCATCGTGCTGATGGGCGGCCAGCCGGGCCGCATCGTGCACGAATGGCAGGTCGACCTGCCGCATCCACGCCTGGCCGACACCGAGGCGATCGGCGCGCTGCGGTTGCGCATCCTCGCCGCGCTGCAGGACGTTCGTGCGCCTGCCGCGCCGCCGACCGAATCGACCATCTGACGACAATTCCAAAACTATCCGAAAGCCCTCCATGACCGCAAACCCTTACCATATCTGCGCCGCCTCCGATTGCGACTGCGGCATGACGCGCCGCGACTTCCTGCGCGTGTCCGCGCTCGGTAGCGCCAGCGTCGCCGCGCCGATGCTATTCGCCGGCGACGCCATGGCCCAGCAAGGCCCGAAAGGCGACGACCAGCCGGTCAAGATCGGCTACCTGCCGATCACCGACGCCACCCCGCTGCTGGTGGCGCACGGGCGCAAGCTGTTCGAGGCCGAGGGCTTGCAGGCCGAGACGCCGCGCCTGTTCCGCAGCTGGGCCCAGATCATCGAGGCCTTCGTCTCCGGCCAGGTCAATGTGATCCACCTGCTGTCGCCGGCCACCATGTCGGTGCGCTACGGCGCCAAGTTCCCGGCCAAGGTGGTGGCGTGGAACCACGTCAACGGCTCGGCGCTGACGGTGGCCAAGGAGATCAACAGCGTCGCCGACCTGGGCGGACGCACGGTGGCGATTCCGTTCTGGTACTCGATCCACAACATCCTGCTGCAGCAGATCCTGTCCAAGGCCGGGCTGTCGGTGGTGGCCAAGGGCCGCGAAGGCGCCATCGGGCCGAAGGAAGTCAATCTGGTGGTGCTGGCGCCGGCGGAGATGGTCTCTGCGCTGGCCAGCAAATCGATCGCCGGCTTCATCGTCGCCGAGCCGTTCAACGCGCTGGCGGAAACCAACGGCGTCGGCAAGGTGCTGCGCTTCTCCGGCGACGTCTGGAAGAACCACGCTTGCTGCGTCACCTTCCTGTCCGAGCGCGACATCGCCGCCCGTCCAGAATGGGCGCAGCGCGTGACCAACGCCATCGTCAAGGCGCAGCTGTGGACACGTTCGAACCAGATCGACACCGCGCGCCTGCTGTCGAACGGCGACGCGCACCGCTACACGCCGCACGCGCTGCAGGTGCTGTCGAAAGTGCTGACCGTGACCGACTACGCCGACTACGAAAAGCGCGGCGTCATCGTCCACAAGGACTGGAACCAGCGCCGCATCGACTTCCAGCCCTTCCCGTTCGCGTCGTACACGGAGCAGATGGTCAAGGCGCTCAAGACCACGCGTCTGGAAGGCGACACCGGTTTCCTGCAAAAGCTGGAGCCGTCGTTCGTCGCGCGTGATTTGATCGACGACCGCTTCGTGCGCAAGGCGATTGCCGCCGTCGGCGGTCCGGGCGCGTTCGGCCTGCCGGCCAACCTGCTGCGCAGCGAAGTGCTGGCGGTCTGACGGATGGGGAATCTGGTGAATCGCGTCGGCTCGCCGCTGCTCGGTTTCGCGGTCGCGCTGGTGCTGTGGCACGCCGGCGTGGTCGCGCTGGAAAAGGATACGCCGATCGCGTCGGCCTTCGCGCCGCTGGAAGCCGGTCGCGCGCTGCTGCAACTGCTGCAAGGGCCGGACATCTGGCGCGACATCGGCCTCAGTTTGCGCCGGGTCGGTTACGGCCTGGGGGCGGCGGTGCTGATCGGCGTGCCGCTTGGGGTGTTGGTCGGCAGTTCGCGGCGCTTCGCGGCGGCGGCCATGCCGCTGTTCCAGCTGCTGCGCATGGTGTCGCCGCTGTCGTGGATGCCGCTGGCGGTGATGACGCTCGGCGTCGGCGACGCGCCGGTGTATTTTTTGCTGGCGTTCGCCGCCGTCTGGCCGATTTTGCTCAACACCGCCACCGGCGTGGCGCGGCTCGATCCGAACTGGCTGCTGCTGGCGCGCAGTTTATCGGCCACCAGGACGGAGACCGTGCTGCGGGTGGTGCTGCCGGGGATCACGGCCGATATCCTGACCGGCGTGCGGCTGGCGATCGGCATTATCTGGATCGTGCTGGTGCCGGCGGAGATGCTGGGGGTGTCGGCGGGATTGGGGTATTTCATACTCGATGCGCGCGACCGCTTGGCTTACAACGAACTGATGGCGGCGATCGTGCTGATCGGCGTGCTGGGGTTCGCGCTCGATTATCTGGCGCGCTGGCTGCATGCGCGTTGGTTGCACACACGCTGAACGCACACGTCAACCCGCACGGCGCGGACCGCCGGGGTCGGACCCATCGGGTCCGACCCCTCTGATTGGGGTGCGGGTTTATAATGCGGTATGAAAAAATTACCGCTCCTCGGCGACATCACGCCGGCGCAGTTTCTGCGCGACTACTGGCACAAAAAGCCACTCCTGATCCGTAACGCCATCCCCGGCTTCAAGCCACTGCTGAGCCTGGATGCACTGACCAAGCTGGCCTCGACCAACCACGCCGAATCGCGCCTGATCGCGGCCGTCGACGGCGAATGGTCGATGCAGCACGGCCCGCTGGAAAACCTGCCGCCGCTGACGCAAAAGGAATGGACCCTGCTGGTCCAGGGCGTCAACCTGTTCGACGCCAAGGCCGACGACCTACTGCGCCAGTTCCGCTTCATTCCCGATGCCCGCCTCGACGACCTGATGGTCAGCTTCGCCACCGACGGCGGCGGCGTCGGTCCGCACTTCGATTCCTACGACGTGTTCCTGCTGCAGGCGCAGGGACAGCGCCGCTGGCGCATCGGCCCGCAGAAGGACCTGAGCCTGGTCGAGGGCCTGCCGCTCAAGATCCTGGCCAACTTCAAGCCGAACGAGGAGTTCGTCCTCAATCCGGGCGACATGCTGTACCTGCCGCCGCACTACGCGCACGACGGCGTGGCCATCGGCGATTGCCAGACCTATTCGATCGGCTTCCGCTCGCCGTCCTACCAGGAGCTGGGCGAGGCGTTCCTGCAATTCATGGCCGATTCGATCGACCTGCCGGGCCGCTACGCCGATCCGGAGCTGGAGGCGACCGCCAAGCCGGCCGAGATCCCGCGCCACATGCTGGATACGATCACCGAGGAAATCAACAAGGTCCGCTTCACCGAAGAGGACGTGACGATCTTCCTGGGCGAATATATGTCCGAGCCCAAGCACAACGTGTTCTTCACCGGACCGGCCAAACCGCTGACGTTCGGCAAGTTCGGCGAGGCGGCGGCGAAAAAGGGGTTGTCGCTGTCGCGCAAGACGCAGATGCTGTATCGCGGCAAGCACGTGTTCATCAATGGCGAATCGTTCGGCGTCGGCCGCGCCGACAAGGTGGCGCTGGAATTACTCGCCAACAACCGCGCGCTGACCGGCGCCGAGCTGGCGACGGCATCCGACGATGTGATGGACGCGCTGTACACGTGGTATCAGGACGGCTGGATCGAACTAGGCTGATCAATCAGGCGGAGGCGCGATGGAAAGGCAAATAGTTACCTTTACGACGAAAGGCGGGTTTGTCGAGCAGTTGGACACCTGCCTGGCCCGCGCCGAGCACACGCTGCGGCTGTTCGATCCCGATTTCGCCATCTGGAACCTGGGCGGCAGCGCCACCGATGCGGTGCTGCGCCGCTTTTTAAAGGGTGGCGGCCGCCTGCAACTGGTCGCCCACGACGGCCGCGTGATCGAGCGGGACGCCCCGCGTTTCTTGCGTTTGGTTAAGGATTACGGCCATGCGATTGAGATTCGGCGCACCAGTCAGTCGCTGTGGCAACTAACCGACTCGTTCTGTATTGCCGACGAGATCCATATCGTCCGGCGTTTCCATTCAGACCATTTCCGTGGTGAAGCAGTTTTCGATGGTCCAACCGATATAAAGACCCCTTTGGAACGTTTCCTTACAATTTGGGACGAATCAGGACCCGGAATGTTTGCAAACTCAACAGGACTCTGAGCGGTTAGGGGTAAAATGCGGTGTTCGAAGCGAACTCCGGTAGTGGCCGGCTTCCCTAAACTGAAGTCGAAAGCGAAATGTTGCGATACCGCAAAATAGTTGTGAGAACGGCTCTTTGTCCTATTGCGACGCAGTAAAAATCGCTATAATATTCGGTTAGGAAGTTTCCGTTGTCTGGCAGGCACCATGTCAGGTACGAAAAGCCTTCGAAGACGACCTAATGAGCGATAATTACCGGTAATTATTAATCGCAACACTGTGTTCAATTTTGTATTTACTAAGGAAAATTCATGAAAAAATCCCTGCTGATCGTTTCCCTGCTGGCCGTTGCTGCTCTGACCGCTTGCTCGAAAAAAGAAGAAACCACCGTTACCCCAGCACCAGTAGTGGCTCCAGAAGCTGCTCCAGCTGCTGCTCCAGCTGCTCCAGCCGCTGACGCTGCCGCTCCAGCCGCTCCTGCTGCTGACGCAACTGCTCCAGCCGCTCCTGCTGCTGACGCTGCTGCTCCAGCTGCTTCGGCACCTGCTGCTTCGAAGTAATCAGTAAGGAAGAACCCGCCAGCGCTTTTGGCGCCGGCGGGTTTTTTTTCGCCTGAAGCTTTGGCGTCCAATGGAAATCTCCATTTATCCGCAGATATAAAAAAACCGGCGCGTGGCACCGGTTTTTTTATGCCCGGATATTCTCCGGGATATTCAGACGGCGGCGCCAATCCGGCGCCGCCACTGCCATCGCAGCTTATTTCAATTGCTCGTGCAGCAGGTTCAGGATCTTATCGCCGACCGGGCCCGTTTCCGGTTTGCCGGCATTGTTCATCACGGTGACGGTGCTGCTGTTGCCCGCGCCCGCCTTGACCGAGATGCGATAGCGTTGCGCTTCCTTATCGGCTTCCGACGACGAACCCCAGCTGAACAGCTTGCTGAAGAAGCCTTTGGTTTCGGTCGCGTCGTCGATGTAGCGGACGAAGTAGGTGCCGCTGGTACGGTCGCGGTCCTCGACGGTGAAGCCGGCGCGGTCGAGCGCCAGGCCGACCCGGCGCCAGGCGCGGTCGAAGCCCTCGTCCACCTGCACGGCACGGTCGGCGCCGGTGCCGACCAGCGACGCGTGCTGCGGTTGGACGATGGCCGATTCGACGGCGGTCTTGGCCGGCGAGGTGTCTTCGCCGCCGTTGCCCAGCTTGTTCATCATGCGCGCCAAGAATTCGGCTTCCAGGCCCGGATCGTTCGGACGCGGGGTCCACATCGTGCTTTCCTTCTGGGCGCCGGTGACTACTTCCTGGGCGCCGCGATGGCTGATGTAGATCTCGCTGGCGCCGTCGGCGCGGCGCTCGATGCGGGTGCGGAACTTGTCGCGCTCGCCGCTCGAATAGACCGAATCGAAGACCTTGCCGATGGTGTTACGGATGAAATCCTGCGGAATCTTGGCGCGGTTTTCGTTCCATTCCGTTTCCATGATGCCGGCGGTCGGCAGTTCCTGCGCCAGGGTGAAGCCCGAATCCTCCCAGAACTTCTTCAGCTGCGGCCACAATTGTTCCGGCGTCTGCTTGATCACCAGCCAGCGCTGGTTGCCGTCGCGCTCGACCTTGATATCGTTGACGCTGGTCGGCACCACGGTGCCGGCGAGCGGCTGGCCCGGCACGACCACGCCAGGACCGACACCGGCGGCGGCGGCCGCGCCCTTGGCGGCGTTGTAGCCGGAGGCGGTGGCGACGCCGTTGTTCGAGTCCGGCAGCGAGTAGCGGTTATCCTTCTGCAATTGCGTCAGATCCGGCGGCACGTCCAGGGTGCTGGCCTTTTTGGCGGACTTGTAGTCCACCTTGTCGTTGCCGATGACGGAGCTGATCATGCCGCAACCGGTCAAACTGGCCATCAATGCGCCCAGTACCAGCACGCGCTGCGAGGAAATAGAAGCTGTCTTGCGAATAGTCATGTCGTTACTGTTATAAGAAGCTGGAGTGCAGCAAAATATGATCCGATCGAGTCGGGGCTTGTTGCTCAGGCAGCCGCCGCGCCCGTGCAACATCGCGGGCGCGCGCATGCCTGCCGGGGTTTTACAGTACGCCGGCCTCTCGCAGGGCCGCGCGTACCGCGTCGTGGCAATCGGCGCCCAGCGGCACCAGCGGCAGGCGTATGCCAGCCGGCATCTTGCCCATTTCCGCCAACGCCCACTTGACCGGCACCGGGTTCGGCTCGATGAACAGCTTCTGGTGCAGCGGGAACATTTGATTGTTCAACGCCACCGCCTTCGGGATGTCGCCGGCCAGCGCGGCCGCGCACATCTCGGCCATCGCGCGCGGCATGACGTTGGCGGTGACGGAGATATTGCCGGCGCCGCCGCCGAGGATCAGCGCCATCGCGGTCGGATCGTCGCCGGAGTAGACGGCAAACGACTTCGGCGCCAGGCGCAGCAAGTCGTAGCCGCGGCCGATGTTGCCGGTCGCATCCTTAACGCCGACGATGCCGGGCACGGCCGCCAGACGCAGGATGGTCTCGTTGCTCATGTCGGCGACGGTGCGGCCCGGCACGTTGTACAGGATTACCGGCAGGTCCACCGCTTCGGCGATGGCCTTGAAGTGCTGGAACATGCCTTCCTGGGTCGGGCGGTTGTAGTAGGGAACCACTTGCAGCGTGGCGTCGGCGCCCGCTTCCTTGGCGAAACGGGTCAGCTTGATCGCTTCGGCGGTCGAATTGGCGCCGGCGCCGGCGATGATCGGGATCCGGCCTTTGGCGTGGGCGACCGTCGCCTTGATCAGGGCGCAGTGCTCTTCCACACTGACGGTGGCCGATTCGCCGGTGGTGCCGGCGATGACGATGCTGTCCGTGCCTTCGGCGATGTGCCAGTCGATCAGGCGGTTCAGGCCCTCGAAGTCCAGACTGCCGTCCGGGTGCATCGGAGTGACGATTGCTACTATGCTGCCCTTAATCATAGGAAACCACTGCATAAAGTATTAAAACGACGATTGTAGACGATGAGCCGCGCTTATGGTGCATTCGGGGCGACAAATCGGGTTTCAAAATGGCGGCAACAGGGCCGCCACGCGCGGAAAATCAGGCTTCACGGCGCAGATTCGTTGCACCATGGCAGTTTTTGGCGCATCGACCACGCCATCCTCGAACGCGACCACGCGCAGGCCGTGGTCGCGCGCCCAGTCCAGCAGTTCGCCCGGCTTGAGCAGGAAATCCGGGTTCGACGGTTTGCCGAATTGCGCGTTACCCTCTGCGAAGGTTTCGTAGATCAACACGCCGTCCGGCGCCAGGCTGGCGATCATCGCGGGCGTTAGCGGGCGATGCAGGTAGTTTGTGACCACAATGCCGGCAAATCGCGCGGGACCGAATGGCCACGCGGCGCCCGCCTCCTCCAGGTCGATGTTGGACGTGGTGATGTCGGGGCCGGCCGCCAGCGCCAGCGCCTCCGGATCGCGGTCCACCGCGACCACCGAGTGGCCCAGCGAGGCCAGATGGCGGGTATGGCGGCCGTTGCCGCAGGCCAGATCCAGCACCTCGCCACCAGGGATCAGGGGGGCGTAGCGCCGCACCCAGCAAGAGATGTTATCGCTCATGATGTCTTTACCGGAATTTACGAAGGGTTACAAAGTTTCCAGCGCTACGTGTAGGCCAGGCCCATGGCCTCGCGCACATCGCGCATGGTGTCCTGCGCCAGGCGGCGGGCGGCGTCGTTGCCGTCGGCGACGATGGCGCGCACCAGCGACGGGTCGTCCAGATATTGCTGGGCCCGCTCGTGCATCGGTTCCTGTTCCTTGACGATGGCGTCGATAACGGGTTGTTTGCACTCGATGCAGCCGATACCGGCCGACATGCAGCCACGCTGCACCCAGGCCTGGGTCGGCGAGTCGGAATACACCTGGTGGAATTGCCAGACCGGGCAACGGGCCGGGTCGCCCGGATCGGTGCGGCGCACGCGGGCCGGATCAGTCGGCATGGTGCGGATCTTCCTGGCGACCGAGTCCTTGTCCTCGCGCAGCGCGATGGCGTTGCCGTAGCTCTTGGACATTTTGCGTCCGTCCAGGCCCGGCAGGCGCGAAGCGGCGGTCAGGCGCGCCTGCGGCTCGACCAGGATCAGTTTGCGGCTGCCCTCCAGATAGCCGAACAGGCGCTCGCGGTCGCCAAGCGACAGGTTCTGGGCGTCGTCGAGCATGGCCTTGGCCTGCTCCAGCGCCTCGTCCTTGCCGTCCTGCTGGTACTCGGTGCGCAGTTCCAAGTACAGCTTGGCGCGCTTGCTGCCCAGCTTCTTGACGGCCTTTTCCGCCTTTTCCTCGAAGCCTTTTTCCTTGCCGTACAAGTGATTAAAACGTCGCGCAATCTCGCGCATCATCTCGATATGCGGCACCTGGTCGTCGCCCACCGGCACCAGGCTGGCGCGGTAGATCAGCACATCGGCCGCTTGCAGCAGCGGGTAGCCGAGGAAGCCGTAGGTGGCCAGGTCCTTGTTGGCCAGGTTGTCGATCTGGTCCTTGTAGGTCGGCACCCGTTCCAGCCAGCCCAGCGGCGTGGCCATCGACAGCAGCAGGTGCAGCTCGGCGTGCTCCGGCACGCGCGACTGGATGAACAAGGTCGTCTGCGACGGATCGATGCCGGCTGCCAGCCAGTCGATCAGCATCTCCCAGGTGCTGCGCTCGATGACGCTTGGGTCGTCGTAGTGCGTGGTCAGCGCGTGCCAGTCGGCCACGAAGAACAGGCACGGCTGCTGGGCCTGCAGCTTGATCCAGTTTTTCAGCGCGCCGTGGTAGTGGCCCAGGTGCATGGAGCCGGTCGGACGCATGCCGGAGACGACACGATCGGGGTACATGGTGTGCTTAAGCCAAAAGGAAGATCAGCGGTTTCACCAGCAAATGGAAAACAGTCTGCACCAGATGCATGCCGCTGATGAGGAAGCCGGTCAGCAGGCCGAACTGCATCATCAGGATCAGGCCGATGAAGACGTAGACGCCGTAGCGCTCGATCTGGGCGTACTTGCGCGCCAGCGGCATCGGCAGGATGCCGGTGACGATGCGCCCGCCGTCGAGCGGCGGCAGCGGAATCAGGTTGAACACGAACATGGCGGAGTTGACGCCGATACCGGCCTTGGCCATCAGGATGAAGAAGTCGTCCTGGTCGGCATGGAACACGAACGTCAGCACCACCCACAGCACCATCCAGCCCAGCCCCATGACGAAGTTGGCGCCGGGACCGGCGGCCGCCACGATGGCCATCTGCTTTTTCGGATTGCGCAGGCGGTTGTAATCGACCGGCACCGGTTTGGCGTAGCCCAGCGCCGGCAGGGTCAGCAGGCTCAGGACCAGCGGCAGCAGCACCGTGCCGAACGGGTCGATATGACGCATCGGGTTGATGCTCAGGCGGCCTTGATCGGCGGCGGTGGGATCGCCGAAGTAGCGGGCGACATAGCCGTGTGCCGCTTCGTGCAGGGAAATCGCAAAAAGAACTGGAATGGCGTAGACCGTGATGGTCTGGACGATGCTATCTATATCCATGATGGAGGGATTCTACCAGAGGCTGCTAAGTGATCTTGGGCGCCGTCGAAGGCCGGCGCACTTGCCTTGTCGCAAAGGGAGAATCAGAGTCCGAACAAGGCGGCGTCGCCCCGGCCCTGGCGTACCAGCTCGGCGTCGGGACCGGTCAGGTCGATCACGGTGGTCGGCTCCATGCTGCAGGCGCCACCGTCGATGACCAGCTCGATCTGCTTGCCCAGCCGCTCACAGATGGTGTCGGCGTCGTTGAGCGCGTCCTGCTCGCCCGGCATGATCAGGGTGGTGCCCAGCAGCGGCTGCTGCAATTGTTCCAGCAGCGCCAGCACGATCGGGTTCTCCGGCACGCGCAGGCCGATGGTCTTGCGGGACGGATGGCTGAGCCGGCGCGGCACGATCTTGGTCGCCTCGAGGATGAAGGTGTACGGCCCCGGCGTGGCGCTCTTGAGCAGGCGGAACTGGCGGTTGTCGACGCGCGCGTAGACGCCGATCTCGCTCAGGTCGCGGCACAGCAGGGTCAAATGGTGCTTCTCGTCGATGCCGCGGATGCGCCGAAGGCGCTCGACGGCGCCCTTGTCGTCCAGGTGGCAGACCAGCGCGTAGCAGGAATCGGTCGGCACGGCAACGATGCCGCCGCCGTCGATAATCTGCGCCGCCTGCTTGATCAGGCGCGCTTGCGGGTTGACGGGATGGACCTGGAAGAATTGACTCATGGTTGGTTGGCAGGGCCCCGGCTTGGCTGAAGTCGTGACCGACTAAAGCCGGCCGAGGCCGCTATTAATAAGATCAGGATTGTACGCTACGCAAGGCGGCGATGCGCTGCTCGAAAGGCGGGTGGGTCGAGAACAGCGCGCCCCAGCCGCCGCGGTTGGTGATGCCGGCCGCCGCGATCGATTGCGGCAAGGCGCCCGGCTCCATGCCGTTCAGGCGGGCCAGCGCGTGCTGCATCGGCACGCTGCTGCCGAGCAGCTTGGCCGAGCCGGCGTCGGCGCGGAATTCGCGCTGGCGCGAGAACCAGGCCACGATCAGCGAGGCGACCAGGCCGAATACCAGCTCGCAGACGAACACGGTGGCCATGTAGCCGATGCCGGTGCCCTGGCGATCGTTCTTGAGCAACACCTTGTCGACGAAGAAGCCGACCACGCGCGCCAGGAACACCACGAAGGTGTTGACCACGCCCTGGATCAGCGTCATGGTGACCATGTCGCCGTTGGCGATGTGGGCCACCTCGTGGCCGAGCACGGCCTCGACCTCGTCGCGGTTCATGTTTTCCAGCAAACCGGTCGACACGGCCACCATCGCCGAGTTCTTGAAGGCGCCGGTGGCGAAGGCGTTCGGCTCGCCGTCGTAGACCGCGACCTCGGGCATGCCGATGCCGGCGCGTTCGGACAGCGCCTTGACGGTGTTGACCAGCCACAGCTCGGTCGACGACGACGGCGTCTCGATCACGCGCGCGCCGGTCGACCATTTGGCCATCGGCTTGCTGATCAGCAGCGAGAAGATCGCGCCGGTGAAGCCGACCACCAGCGAAAACGCCAGCAAGCTGCCCATTTCGAGGTTGCCGCCCGCGCCCGGACGGCCGATGCCCAGCAGCGACAGCACGATGGACAGCACCAGCATGACGGCGAGGTTGGTGGCGATAAACAGGACGATGCGTTTCATTGGTTGTTCTCCGGTACGGACAAGTTTGCCCAGATCATAAGGTATGACCGGCTTTACGCAAAATCAAGATGGCAATATTAATTACCGCCGGTAATCAGCGGTAGGTTTTACCGGCGAGGCCTAAAACCAATCGTGCCAAACAGGTTTGACATTGGCGGGCAATGGCGGCAACAACGCAAAATCGACACGCGATTCGCCCGGCGCATGGAAATCGGTCCCGCGCGAGGCGAGAAAACCGTAACTATTCGCCAACTGCGCATACACCGGATACTGGTCCGGCGTATGGCTGCCGGTGACGACCTCGATCGCCTGCCCGCCCAATTGCTTGAACTCGTCGAACAACTGGCCCTGGGCCAGCTGGCTGAAGCGATAACGACCCGGATGGGCGATGACGGCGATGCCCCCTGCCCCGCGTATCCACTCGACCGAATCGGCCAGGCTGGCCCAGCAATGCGGCACATAGCCCGGTTTGCCCTCGGACAGGTATTTCTTGAACACGTCCGGAATATTGGCGCAGGCGCCGATTTCCACAAGATAGCGGGCAAAGTGCGTGCGCGACATCAGGTCGGGATTGCCGACATAGGTCAGCGCGCCCTCGTAGGCGCCCTTGATGCCGGCCGCTTCGAGCTGGCGCGCGATTTCACGGCCCCGGTTGTCGCGGCCCGAGCGCGTGCACGCCAGGCCGTTGAGCAGCGCAGCGTTGGTCTCGTCGATGCGCAGACCGACGATATGCACCGTTTCATTGGCCCAGGTGATCGAAATCTCGACGCCGGAGACAAATTGCATCCCCTGCTCTTTCGCGGCGGCGCGCGCGGCGGGAATGCCGCCGACTTCGTCGTGGTCGGTCAGCGCCCAGACGTCGACGCCGGCCTTGCGCGCGTGGGCGGCCACGGCGGCGGGTGCGAGAACGCCGTCGGAGACATTGGAATGGCAGTGCAGATCGACTTTTAACATGCTGTCATTGTATCGCGGATGCGCGCGCCCCTGCATAGCAGCTGCGCAAAACGCGCGGGATCGATATTCGATCCGCACACCAGCAAGGCCACGCGCTTGCCCTCAAGCCGCTCGCGCAGCGGGCCGAACAACGCGGCCGTCGCCACCGCCGCCGCCGGCTCGGCCACCAGCTTGGCGTCGCGGAACAGATACAGCATAGCCTCGCAGATCTGGTCGTCGTCAACCCGCACCACCTCATCGACGAAGCGGCGGCAGACGTTGAAGCTGTATTCCATCGCATACGGCGCGCCCAGGCTGTCGGCGACGGTATCGACCCGTTCCAGGGTCTCCGGCGTGCCCGAGGCAAAGCTGCGGTACAACGCGTCGGCGCCGAACGGTTCGACGCCGTAGACGGCGCAGCGCGGATTGAGTTGCTTGACTGCGGCGGCGATGCCGGCGCACAAGCCGCCGCCACCGACCGGGACCACCACTGCGTCCAGATCGGGCACCTGCGCCATCAGTTCCAGTCCGACCGTGCCGGTGCCTTGAGCGGTCAGCGCGCCGTCGTAGGGATGCAGCATGGTGCGGCCCTCGTCGCGCGCGATCTCGCGTCCACGCGCGAACGCCTGGTGTACGTCCGGCATCAGCAGCACTTCGGCGCCGAACTCGCGGCAGGCAGCGATGCGCGCCGGGCTGGCGTGGGCCGGCATGACGACCTTGGCGCTGCATCCGGCCAGCCGCGCCGTGTACGACACGGCGATCGCATGGTTGCCGGCGCTGACGGCGACCACGCCGCGCTGACGCGCCGCCGCGTCCAGCGCCTCGATGCAATTGAGCGCGCCGCGCAGCTTGAAGGTGCCGGTTTTCTGAAACAATTCCAGCTTGAGCCAGACTTCGGTGGAGGGGAATTGTTCTTCGATGACGCCGGTTTGCCAGCGCCAGACGGGCGTATGCAGAACTTTGCCGTGCAGGCGTGCGGCGGTGTCGCGGATCTGGGCCAGCGAGGGATACGGGTGGGATGTCGTCATTGGGTGCTCCATTAAACTATTCAGGGGAAGACGCGGGCACGGCCCGCGCGCGGGGAAGCGCTGGGACTGGGGCGCCGAGCACCGGCGCAGCCGCAGCTCAGCGACCCTGAATAATTCGAATAATGGAGAAAGACTGACCGCAACCGGCAAACGCGGCCAGGCCAGCGTCTGGGGCGACGTGGCGGTGGTTCGTGACGGTGGTGTTATGCGGGTTCATGCGGTCAATCATGCCAAAGAACCAATGTGCTTGCAAGCACTACCGATCATGTGGTCAAGAATTCCTCGATGTACCCCGCAAGCTCGACCGGCTGGTCGTGGTGCAGCATATGGCCTGCATCGTGCACCATCTTGCGGGTGACGTCGCGCAAAAAGCTGAGGCGGCGCTCCAGCTCGACCTGCCCACCCGGCTTCGAGCCGAGCCAGTCCCACATATTGGTCTGATCGGCTTCGACCCACAGCACCGGTGCGGTAATAGCCTTCCAGCAGGCCATCACCTCGTCGACGTTGTACGGCAGCGGGCCTTGTTGCTTGTGTACGGGGTCGCCGAGGATTTCCCACTCGCCCTGCTCGTTCTGCGCAGACCAGTGCTGCGACAGGAAAGCGGCGCGCTCGTCGCTCAGGCGCGGATTGGTCTTCTGCAAGCGCGCCGCCACCGCCTGTTGCGACGGGTAGGTGCGCAGCTCCGGCTTTTCCAGCAGGCCATCCATCCACTTGGCATAGCGGCCGGGCGCCTGCTCGGGCTTGGCGGCGCGCAGGCCGGCGCCCTCCAGATTGACCAGCTTGCGGATGCGCTCCGGCCGCGCGCCAGCGTACAGGCCGAGAATGTTGCCGCCCATGCTGTGGCCGACGATGTCGACCGCCTTGTCCGGCGAATAATGGCGCAGGATCGCGTCCAGGTCGGCCAGATAGTCGGGGAACCAATACGTGTCGTCGCCGCTGCGGTCGGACAGGCCGAAGCCGCGCCAGTCCGGCGCGATTACGTGCCAGTCGCCCTTCAAGGCGTCGACGACGAACTGGAACGAGGCGCCGACGTCCATCCAGCCGTGCAGCATGAAGATCTTGGGCGCGCCTTCCCTGCCCCAGTGATGCAAATGGCAGCGCAAACCGCGTATGGTCAGGAATTCGGAGCGGGATGGTGTCAGCGTCATGGTTCTGGTCCTTGTCTCAGGCAGCTTGAAAACGGCGGAGTCGGCGCAATATCGGTACATTGCTGGCCGCAAAGCAAAATAATAGCACGACCGTTCGCTGGTGGTGCAAGCGTAAAATAGCGCCATCCCGCCGTTCCCATCATTCAACCGAAGGTTTCCAATGTCTATTTATCAACTGGGCGAACACGCGCCAGAGATCGATGCATCGTCATTTGTCGCCGACAGCGCGACCCTGGTGGGCAAAGTCACGTTGAAGGCCAACACCTCGGTGTGGTTTGGCGCGACCTTGCGCGGCGATAACGAACGCATCACCATCGGCGAGAACAGCAACGTCCAGGAAGGCACCGTGATGCATACGGACATGGGCTACCCGCTGACCGTGGGCAAGAACGTGACCATCGGCCACCAAGCCATGCTGCACGGCTGCACCATCGGCGACGGCGCCCTGATCGGCATCCAGGCGGTGATTCTGAACGGCGCGAAGATTGGCGCCGGTTGCCTGGTCGGAGCCGGCGCGCTGGTCACCGAGGGCAAGGAATTTCCGGACAATTCGCTGATCATCGGCTCGCCGGCCAAGGCCGTGCGCACCTTGACCGCCGAGGATACCGCGCGCCTGCTCGCCAGCGCCGACAGCTATGTGCAACGCGGCCAGCTGTTCAAGACGCAACTCAAAAAGATTGGATAAAACATGAGTATTACCCTGACTACGGATGTCCTGCAGAAATTCATCTTCGAGAACGCCGCCGTGCGCGGCGAGTTCATCGACATTTCGGCCACGTGGCGAGAGGTGTTGTCGCGCCACGACTACCCGCCTGCGGTCAAGAAGCTGTTGGGCCAGATGGTCGCCGCCGGAGCGCTGCTGTCGGCCAACCTGAAATTCAACGGCTCGATCATCATGCAAATCCACGGCGACGGTCCGGTGCAGTTGCTGGTGGTCGAGTGCGATGCCGACCTGCGTCTGCGCGCCACCGCCAAGCTGGCCGAGGGCGCCGTCATCGCCGACGACGCGACGTTGCCGGCTATGCTGAACGCCAACGGCAAGGGCCGCTTCATCATCACGCTCGATCCGGCCGACAAGGTACCGGGCCAGCAGCCGTACCAGGGCATCGTGCCGCTGGACGGCGACGATGTGGCGACCGTCATTGAAAACTACATGCTGCGCTCGGAACAGCTGGATACCAAGCTGTGGCTGGCGGCCGACGATAATGTCTCGCGCGGGCTGCTGCTGCAAAAGCTGCCGGACCATGGCGGCAAAGCCGGCGCCGAGCCGCTGACGCAAGAAGATGCGCTGGAGACGTGGAACCGGGCGGTGATCCTGGGCTCGACGTTGAAGGAGCAGGAGTTGCTGGAAACGACCGTGGATGTGTTGATGCAGCGCTTGTTCTGGGAAGAGACGATTCGGGTGTTCGATCCGTTGAGCCCGTCGTTCCATTGCACCTGCACGCGCGAAAAAGTCGGCAACATGTTGAAGATGCTGGGGCGCGAGGAGGTTGACAGCGTGCTGGAAGAACAGGGTCACGTTGGCGTGAATTGCGATTTCTGCGGGCAGCATTACGATTACGACAAGGTCGATTGCGCGCAGTTGTTCGCCAGTGACGAGCCGGTCGCGGCATTGATACCGGCGAGCGACGTTAAGCACTAGTCAAACCCGCACCCCAGTGCTGGGGTCTGACCCCAAGGGGTCAGACCCCGCCCGGCTTTGCGGGTTGGAGCCTACTTTACTTCCGGCTCCCTGGCATATCTCTGCGCCAGCACCGCGCACACCATCAATTGCAATTGATGGAACAGCATCAACGGCAACACCACCGCGCCCAGCGCGCCGCCGGCGAACAACACCTTGGCCATGGGCACGCCGCTGGCCAAACTCTTCTTCGAACCGCAAAACACGATCGCGATCCGGTCCTCGCGACTGAATCCCAGACGCCGGGCCAACTGCGCGGCGATCAGCATCACCGATCCCAGCAACACCACGTCAATCAACATCAGCCCGCCCAGCGACGCCCATGACAGCTGGTGCCACAGCCCCTGCCCGACCGCCTCGCTGAACGCGGTGTAGACCACCAGCAGAATCGAGCCCTGATCGACCATCCGCGTCAGCGGCTTGTTGCGCTCGACCCAGGCGCCGATCCATCGCCGCGCGACCTGCCCGGCGATAAACGGCAACAGCAGCTGCAAGGCGATCTGCAACGCCGATTCCCACGGCGAACCACCCTGCATCTGCGCCGCCGTCAGCAACCCGACCATCAACGGCGTCAGGAAAATCCCGATCAAATTCGACGCCGACGCGCTGCATATCGCCGCCGGCACATTGCCGCGCGCGGCCGCTGTAAAGGCGATCGACGATTGCACTGTCGACGGCAGCATGCACAGGAACAGGATGCCCAGATACAGGTCCGGCGTCACCAGCGGCATCAGCAGCGGCTTGAGGGCGAATCCCAGCAAGGGGAACAGCGCGAACGTACACAGCAACACCAGCAGATGCAACCGCCAGTGCGTGATGCCGGCCACCACCGCCTCGCGCGACAGCTTGGCCCCGTGCAGGAAGAACAGCAGGCTGACCGCCGCATGGGTGATGCCGTTGAAGATGACGGCGCCCTGGCCGGTGCACGGGAACAGGCTGGCCGCGACGATCGTCACGATCATCGCCAAGGTAAAGTTATCGGGTAGGAATTTGGGACGGGTCATCGCTGGGTTACCACATCTTGAGCTTGGCGCATTTGACTTCCAGAATGTCGACCGCGCCCAAGGTCTTGGCCGACGTCTGGCTGCGGATCAGATCGACACGTTCGACGCACTCACCGCGCATCAGCCGTTCCTGCGTGCGGGTGCAGATCGTCACGGTGCCGGCGCTGCTGGCGTTGCAGGCAAAGCCCTCGACCCGCATGCGCGCCACTGCCTGCTCCAGCGGCATGCCGGGCTGGACGGTGTCGGTGACGAAGTTGCCCAGCCGTGCCTGATTGACCGTGTAACAGCCGGCCAGTGGCAACGCCAACGCCAGCATCAGAAGTATGCGCATCGTGTCTTCCCTCTTATTTCCATACGGCAGTGTACCGCATGGTGGTCATCATCCGGTAACACGCCATCACTATCATGCGCAGCGTTGCTATTCCTGTTGTAACTCTTTTAACCGGTTTTCAAGGCAGAACATGAACAAGAAATTATCCGCAGTGTGCTTCGCCGCGCTGAGCTTCCCGATGCTGGCCATGGCCGCCAACGTTGCCGCCGCCGTCGCTGAAATGGCCGCCCCGGCCAATGCCGCGGAAGCCACCGCCGCCGCTGCCGATACTGTGGACACCGCCGCAGCAGCGGCCGCGCCGATGGCCACCGTGGAAATCGCCACCCGCAAGACCCGCTCCTCGGTCGCGATGACCAAGAGCGATATGCAGAAGATCCTGCCGGGTATTAATCCATTGAAAGCGCTGCAAACCCTGCCGGGCGTGAGCTTCCAGACCGCCGACCCGTGGGGCAACAACGAACAAAACACCTCGCTGTTCATCCACGGCTTCAGCGGCCCGCAGCTGGGCTACACGATGGACGGCGTGCCGCTGGGCGACCAGCAATACGGCAACTACAACGGCCTGTCGCCGCAGCGCGCCGTCATCAGCGAGAACGTCGGCAGCGTGATTCTGTCGTCGGGCGCAGGCGACCTGTCGACCGCGTCGACCAGCAACCTGGGCGGCACCATCGAGACCTTCTCCAGCGATCCCTCGCAGACGCGCAACCTGGCGGTGCAGCAGACCGTCGGCAGCTACAAGACCTCGCGCACCTTCCTGCGCTACGACACCGGCACCTTCGGCGAAGGCAACAGCGCCTACATCTCCGGCGTGCACCACGAGCAGCGCGCCTGGGACTTCAAGGGCCGCCAGGGTGGCGACCAGTTCAACGCCAAGTTCGTCAACCAGTCGAGCCTGGGCAAGCTGACCTTGTTCGTCAACTACTCGGACAAGATCGAGCCGAACGAGGACAGCACCGTGCGCTCGGCCACCGAGAAGTTCCAGCCGTACACCCGTCCCTTCCTGTACCCGAACTTCCAGCAAGCCGTGTCCTACCTGTCGCCAACCGGCGCCACCCCGGCCGCAGAAGGCAACAACTACCGCAATTACTACAGCGACGCCCAGCGTACCGACTGGCTGACCTACGCCAAGTTCGACATGAACCTGGGCGAATCGACCACCTGGTCGAACCAGATCTACTACCACAACGACGACGGCGTCGGCGTGGTGGCCGGCCCGATCGGCGTGGCCGGCCTGCCGGGCTTGTTCGCGGTGTATTTCCCCGGCCAGAACCTGAAACAGGTATTCGGCAACTCCGGCTACGCGACGCGCACCACCGAATACGTCATCAACCGCAGCGGCTACCTGTCGAGTCTGACCACGGAACTGGGCGACCACAAATTGCAGGCCAGCCTCTGGCTCGAAAGCAACCGCTCGTCGGCCTACCGCCGCTGGTACGCGCTGGACGTCAACAATCCAAGCTCGCCATACGACCGTCCGAGCGATCCGCTGATCACGCAATACGGCAGCAAGATCGACAACAAGGTCGCGCAGATTTCGGTGCAGGACGAATGGCGCGTGCGCGACGACCTGGCGCTGCAAGCCGGCTTCAAGTCGAGCCTGCAATGGGCCGACGGCCAGTTTCCGGTGCAGCCTAAAGTGGGCGCCATCGCCAACGGCTCGACCGCCCTGCCGGTCGGCAAGATCACCACCAAGAAATGGCTGCTGCCGCAGATCGGCGCGCGCTGGGACATCACGGCGCAGGATCAACTGTTCGTCAACGTGCAGAAGAACATGCGCCAGTTCGTCACCTATGGCGGTGGCGGCGCGTCGCCGTGGAGCCTGGCGAGCCAGCAGGCGTTCGACCTGTTCCGCGACACCGCCAAGCCGGAAACCTCGATCACCTATGAAGCGGGCCTGCGCACCAGCCACCAGCTTAACCTCGGCGCGCTGAGCGCCATCGACGGCCAGGTCAACGTCTACCACGTCAACTTCAAGGACCGCCTGCTGCAGATCAGCCCGACGCCGGTGATCTCGTCCATCATCGGCGGCAATCCGGTGCTGGCCAACGTCGGCAGCGTCAAGACCGACGGTATCGACCTGTCCGGCACCTTGCACTTCGGCCGCATGTTCACTTTGTACAACGCACTGTCGTACAACCGCTCGGAGTACCAGGACAACTACCGCAACGGCAAGGACATCGTGCCGACCGCCGGCAAGGCCGTGCCGGGCAGCCCGGAGTGGATGAACAAGACGGTCGCGACGCTGACTGTCGCCGACACCGAGTTCCAGCTGATCGGCGACTATGTCGGCAAGCGCTATGCGACCTACACCAACGACCTGTCGGTGCCGAGCTACTTCCTGATGAGCCTGGGCGTGTCGGGCAAGCTGCCCTTCCTCAACGGCGGCTTGATCAAGAACGCGCGCTACCGCGTCAACATCAGCAACCTGGCCGACCGCGAAGGCAGCTTGAATGTAGTGGTTGGCGCGGCCAGCGGGACTTACAATACATTCCCGATCGCACCGCGTCAGGGCTTCCTGACTTTGATGGCCGACTTCTGATGAATAGACTTTATTTACCTTCGCGCCTGTCGCGCCGGGGCTTTATCCAAACGGCGGCGCTGACGGCCGGCGCCTCGCTGCTGTTGCCGGCATCGTCGGCGCTGGCGGCGAGCGGCGGCCTGGCTGACCAGTCGGGCCTGCCGGGCATCGCGCCGGTCGGCGCCGGCGGCATCGGCGGCGGCAAGAAGCCGCTGGTGTTCGCGCACCGTGGCGCCAGCGCCTTGCGGCCGGAACACACGCTGGCATCGTACGCCAAGGCCATCGCGGACGGCGCCGACTATGTCGAGCCGGACCTGTGCAGCACCAAGGACGGCGTACTGGTGGCGCGGCACGAGGCGTATCTCAGCGAGACCACCGATGTGGCCAGCCATCCCGAGTTCGCCAGCCGCAAGACGCGCAAGACCATCGACGGCGAGCCGCACGACGGCTGGTTCGTCGACGACTTCACGCTGGCCGAACTGAAGACCCTGCGCGCGGTCGAACGTATTCCGGCTTATCGTCCGGGCAGCGCGCAGTACAACGGCATGTTCCAGGTGGCCACGTTCGAGGAGATCATCGACTTCGTCGCGGCCGAGGCGGCGGCGCGCGGGCGCATCATCGGCATCGTGCCGGAGCTGAAGCACTCGACCTATTTCGCCAGCGTCGGCCTGCCGCTGGAGGACCGTTTCCTGTCGATTCTGGACGCGCACGATTACACGCGCCGCAACCCGGTCGAGATCCAATCGTTCGAGGTCGCCAATCTGAAATACCTGCGCGGCAAGCTGGGCCGGCGCGCCAACCTGCGCATCATGCAGCTCGTCATCGGCCAGGACGTGCGGCCGATGGACGTCGCGGCGGCCGGCGGCAAGCTCACCTTCGCGCAGATGTGCACGCCGGCAGGCATGCGCGACATCGCGCAATACGCTGACGTCGTGGCGCCGCCGACGCGCTCGATCATCCCGCTGAAGAAGGACGGCAGCCTGGCCGAGCCAAACTCGTTCGTCGACGATGCGCACAAGGCAGGATTGCGTGTCGAACCGTGGACATTCCGGCCCGAAAACCAGTTCCTGGCGGCCGATTTCCGCGACGGCGGCAGTTTGCAGGCGCGCAACGAGGCCGGCTCGATCGCCGAAATGAAACGCTACATCGCCGTCGGTCTGGACGGCTTCTTCACCGACGATCCCGCGCTGGGCCGCGCCGCCGTCGGTGCCTAAAACCCCGGGGTCAAGTCTGACATTCGGACACGAGCTTAACTGTAAAGCCCTCGCACCGTAGAGGCCGTGTCCGAATGACAGACTTGACCCCCGCAGGGTTAGCGGCTGGCTTGGCGGGCGGCGTCTTCGGCTTTCGGCAACGCGGCGGTCATGTTGAGCCAGCTTTCCGGCTGCGGTTTCTTCGGTTCGCGCACGCCGAAGAAGCTGACGACCTGGTCGCTGTTGTGGTCGTAGAATTCGACCGAGGTGATGCCGGCGCGCTTGACCACCCAGCCGCTGGCGAAGGCGCTGTCACGCAGGTGCAAATTGAATTCCGGGTCGAGCACGTTGAACCAGCCCGGCGAGGCGGCGACCTTGCCGACCTTGCCGCTGAAGATCTGGATCGTCGAGCCATTGCCGAGGAAGACCATGATGTCGATCTTTTGCTTTGCGGTCTCTTCCAGCAGCTGGCGTACCGCTTGCGGCGTGATGCGCGTGGCGGCGCCGGCCGGCGCCAGGCGCATCGCTTGCTGGCGCGAGACGCCGAACTCCGTCAACAAACGGTTGAACTGGTGAACGTCGTTGATTTCGTTCCATGCCAGCTGGAATTCCTTGACGTCGATCGCGCTGTCCGGCTTTTCGGCAGCCTTGACCGGTTGCGCGGCAACCTTCAGGTCGGCGCTTTGCGATGGCGCGCGGAAGTCGGCGACCAGCTTGTCAAACACCGGTACGCCGGCGTCGTTTTTCAGGTACAGCTTGTGCACGGCGTTGCCGCTGGCGTCGAAGAATTGCAGGCTGCGCGAGACGACGCCGTCCTTGCCCGGCTGCGTCACCGCGAACGCGTATTTCCATTTGTCGAAGGTGAAGCGCAGGTCGATCTCGCCGCCCAGATAACCGCCGGCGATGTTGCGCAGGCGCGCTTCGCGTTCCTTCTGCTTGTCTTCTTCCAGACCGAGAATCTCGTCCTGAGACTTGAGCTTGCTGGCGACGCCGGTGCGCTCGAGCACGCCGTTTTCGTTGCGGGTCAGCGCCAGCACCTTGCCCAGGTCCAGCGCGCGGCGCATGATTTCGCGCGGCACGGTGTCGCCTTCCTTGAGGCGGACGACGGTCTTGCCGATGCCCGTCGCCAGCAGGTCCGCTTCCGAGACGCTGAGCGTTTTGGCGGCGTCGCGCGCGGCCAGCTTGGGCTGCTCGGCGCGTAGGCTGTCCCAGCGCTCGGCCAGGCTGGCGGCACCGCCCGGCAACGCGGTGAACAATAAGGCGCCGGTCAGCGCCAGGGTGAATCGATGGTGAGGTTTCATGTTGGCTCCGTGGGTTGTTTAGTAGATGACTTTGAGGTTGACGGCGAAGTTGCGGCCCGGACGTGCCTGGCGTTCGATGTCGGCCAGGGTGGCTGCCGTGGTGCCGGCGACCAGGCTGCGCGACGAGGCGTAGTCCCAGTACTTGCGGTCGGCCAGGTTGTACAGGCCGCCGCTGACGGTGGCGTGCTGGTTGATGTGCCAGTACGCGGTCAGGTCCATGACGGTGTAGCCGGGCACGGCGAACATGCCGGTCGTGGCGCTGGTGAACACGTCGGCGGCGGCGCGCTTGCCGCGCACGGTGCTGACGATGAAGGCGCCGCCGCCGCGCTTGGCCGGGTCGTCATAGGCGAACGTGGCATTGGCCTTGTACGGTTGCACCGAGGCCAGTTCGGCCTTTTTGCCGCTGTCCTTGTTTTCGGCCGTGCCGCGCGAGATGCCGCCGGCCAGCGCCAGGCTGTAGCCTTGCATCGGTTGCCACCACTGGCCCAGCGCGAAGCGGCTGCTCACTTCGCCGCCACGGATCTTGGCCTTGCCGACGTTTTCCGGACGGAACAGGCCTTGCGTGATGGTCGGGTAGTTGACCGGGTCGGGCGCCTGCGCGGCGTATTCGATGAAGTTGTCGTAGCTGGTGTGGAACAGCGAGAAGCTGACCTCGACACCCGGCGTCGGCGCGCCCTTCAGTCCCACCTCGAAGGCGTTGCTGGTTTCCTTTTTCAGGTCGGGGTTGCCCAGCACGGCGTAAGCGTTGCCGGCGGCCGTGTAGCTGAACGAGTCGTAGGTGCCGGTGCGCTCGGCCGCGCTCGGCAAGCGGGTGCCGCGCGTGTATTGCGCGTAGGTGCTCAGCTGCGGGGTCAGCTCGACCGAAAAGTTCAGGCTCGGCGTGACGAAGGTGTCCTTTTCCTCGCGGATTTCCTTCGCCGCGCTCGGCACGGCGATGAGGTAGTTTTGCAGGTTCTTAGGCGTCAGCTCGCGGCGCTCGGCGCGCAGGCCCGGCGTCAATGTGGCCTGGTGGCCGGCGAGGTTGAACCCGAACTCGCCGCGCACGTAGGCGGCCAGCTTGTCGGTGTCCATGTCGGCCATGCGGTTCTTCATCGTGATCTGGTGGGCGCCGGTGCGCGCGACCGTGCGGTCCTCCAGCCATGGACGGCGGCTTTCCAGCTCCTCGTAGAGCACGCCGTAGCCGAGCATGATCGACGGGTTCAACTGTTTCACCGCGTCAAACGCGAGACCCTTGCTATCGTTGAAATAGCCGGTGGTGATGTCGCGGATGTAGGGCTGACCGCCGGTGACGTAGTTGGCGTTGGTGAAGTCCTCGACCGAGGCGGTTTGCTTATACAGTTTGGTTTCGAGCTTGTCGAACAGCAGGTTGTTAGCCGGCGTGTAGCGGTGTTCGACGCTGTAGCGGGTGCGCTCGGTATTGGAGTTCTGCGTCGCGCCTGCCGGATACAGCGCGCCGACCTTGTTGTTGTAGATACGATCGTGCTCGGCCTTGTAGTGGTCGACGGTGAAGCGCAGTTCCTGGTCGCGCGCCAGCTTCCAGTTCAGCTTGGCCAGCACCGCATCCGAGGACCAGTCGTCCGGATTGGGGACGGCGTCGCCTTCGGTCTTGGTTTCGGCGCCGTCGCGGTGCACGGCGACGATCAGCGCTTGCAGGCTGTCGCCAAGCGCGATGGCGGCGGTGACGGCGTGCATGCGCGACGCCTGTTCCGACGCGTAGCCGAACTTGTAGTCGGCGTAGAGCTTGCGGGTGCCGTCGAGGTACATTTCCGGCGACTTGGTGACGAACGAGACGGCCCCGCCCAGGCCGGGTGTGCCGCCGCCGGCCGGGCTGGCGCCGGAGCCGATGCTGACGTAGTGGAACATCTCGGGGTCGAAGTAGTCGCGGCCGATGCCGAACGAATTCATCGATGTGCTTTCCGGACGCGGCGCGGCGTCCGGCAGCGCGATGCCGTCAACTTCGAGGCTGACGCGGTTGCCTTCGACGCCGCGAATGTTGATGCCGGTGTTGCCGGCGCTGTCCCAGACGTTGGCGCCGCCGCTGGCGGCGGCGGGCACGCTGATCAGCGGCGAGTAGCGGGCGATCTTGGCCATGTCGATGGCGTTGTTTTGTTCCAGTTGCTCGGCTTTGACGACGGTGGTGGTGCCGTTGCGGGTGGAGGCGGCTTCGTCACGCTTGGCCTGGACGACGATTTCGCCGAGGGCCGGGGCGCTGGCGGCGCCTGCCGCTTGGGCTTGCTGGGCATGTGCCGGGAGCATGGCCGTGGCCATCAGGGTGATCATGGCGGAGTGCACTGCGACGCCCATCAGGCGCGGCCGCAAGTTGTGGGTAGGCGCGGCCGGATGCCGGGCGCCCGTGGTGGTGGTGGCCATAGAGTTCCAAGAGAGAGTTGTGGACGGCTGGCTCTCGGACTTACAGCGATTGCTGGCAAAAACGCATACTAACAATAATGATTCTCATTTACAAGTGGTGAACGTGTAAAGATTGATTATTATCAAAGCGATTATGGGCTAACCCGGGTGGAAATTTTTTGACGGTGTTGGCGGCGCTTGGCGGATTACGCGCTTTGCGCTAATCCGCCCTACGTGATGTAGATTTTTTCACGTGTTCAGGCCATGGGGCGGTCAGAGCGCTTGTGGTGCCTGACTTTGCTTTGCTTGGGTCTCGCTGCTGATGTGGTTGTTTTTGACGCGGACGTAGTGCTCGGCCGAATATTTCAGGTAGGCGATTTCCTCTGCGCTCAGCGCCCTCACCTTTTTCGCCGGACGGCCGACGTACAAGTGGCCGCTTTCCAGCACCTTGCCCGGCGAGACGAGGCTGCCGGCGCCGATCATGACGCGGTCTTGCACCATGACGTCGTCCATGATGATGGAGCCCATGCCGATCAGGCATTCATTGCCGATGGTGCAGCCGTGCAGCAGCACCGAGTGGCCGATGGTGACGTAGTCGCCGATGATCAGCGGCGAACCGTCCGGCTTGCCCGGGTGCTTGTGGGCGACGTGGCCCATGGCGAAGTCTTGCACGTTGCTGCATTCGCCGATGACGATGCGGTTGACGTCGCCACGCAGCACGGTGTTGCACCAGATCGAGCTGTCGCGGCCGATGCGAACGTCGCCGATCACTTGCGCCGTGGCGTGCAAATAAATGTCGTCAGCAAGGACGGGGCTGGTGTCGAGGTACGGGGATAAAGGCATGCGGTGTCCGGAAAAGTCAGTTGGGGGAATAGGTGCTGTCGCCGTGCGGCGCGGCGGCAAATTGCGGCAGCGACTCGGCGCGGCGCGACAAGTCGTCCAGCGCTGGATAGTTTTCGGCGGCCACCAGCTCGGGCAGCATTTGCCGCATGAAGTGCCAGGTGATCGCGGTCATGATCGCGCCATGTTCCGTGCCGGGTCCACCGAGGATCAGCGGCCTCTCGCGCTGCTCGGCTTCGAGCGCGTCGAAGGCCGACAGCATTTGCAGGGTGACCCGTTCGACCCACGGCTGGTGCAGCTTTTCGGCCGGGCGCACGTTGCGTTCGTAGACGATTTGCACCCCCTTGTCGCAGGCGGCGAGGGCCAGCCCGAGCACGCGCAGCGAGCGCAGCAGCGCTGCCGGGTCGGATGGCGTCAGGCGCCGTTCCGGCGTAGCCAGGGTTTCGGCGTATTGCAGGATCAGCGTCGAGTCCATCAGCACGGTGCCGTCGCCGGTCACCAGGGTCGGCGCCTTGACCACCGGATTGATCTTGCGGAATTGGTCGAAGGTGCGGAACACCGACAGCGACTGGTGTTCGAACGGCACGCCGAATAATTGCAGCGATACGGCGACGCGGCGGACATAAGGTGAGTCGAGCATGCCGATCAGTTTCATTTTTTCTCCGTGGTGTCGGGTGGAAGGCCGAGCGCGAACTCGGCGGCCTTGCGGGCGTGGATGGCGGTGGTGTCGAACAGCGGCACGGCCGCGTCGGCCTGGGCGATCAGCAGCGAGATCTCGGTGCAACCCAAAATGATGGCCTGCGCGCCCCGCTCCACCAGCGCGGCGATGATTCGGCGGTAGTCGCCGCGCGAGGCCTCGACGACGTTGCCGAGGCAGAGTTCTTCGTAGATGATCCGGTGCACGATGTCGCGTTCGTCCGCTTCGGGGACGATCACCTCCAGGCCGTGCAACGCGCGCAGCCGGTCCTTGTAGAACGCCTGCTCCATCGTGAAGCGCGTGCCGAGCAGGCCGATCCTGGTGTGGCCGGCGGCCTTGATGGCGGCGGCCGTGGGGTCGGCGATGTGGAACAGCGGAATGCCAGCGGCCGCTTCGATGGCCGGCGCGACCTTGTGCATGGTGTTAGTGCACAGCACGATGAAGTCGGCGCCGGCGGCCTGCAGCGAGCGGGCGGCGTCGGCCAGCAGCGCGCCGGCCGCGTCCCAGTCGCCGGCCCGCTGTAACTTCTCCACGTCATGGAAGTCGACGCTAACGAGCACGACCTTGGCCGAGTGCAGCCCGCCCAAATGCTCCTTGACTGTTTGATTCACTTGCCGGTAGTACGGCACCGTCGATTCCCAGCTCATGCCGCCAATGAGGCCGATGGTCTTCATCAGATGCGCCCAGGAATGAAGCTGAGGAAAGAGAACTCCGCTTCGAAGCCGGACTCGTTGGGACTGCAGGCGTACAGCCCGCAGGCGACCGACTCGGCGCCGGCGCGCTCGTGCAGGTGGGCCATGCGGATTTGCGTCCACTGCTCGCCGTCGAGCGACGATTCGACGATGCAGTCGTTGGCCTCGGCGCGCACGCGGAACCAGACGGTGTCGATGTCCTTGGCCAGCGGCTGGGTCGACCAGTCGGAATAATGGCCGTTGGTGACGACGACGCCGAGGCGGTTGTCGCCGTCCGGCTCGAACTCGACCGAGGTCTTGAGCCAGCAACCGGACGACAGCCGCACCATCAGCCCGGCCTGGTCGTACTGGTGCGCCGGGCGCGAGGTGACCTTGGTCGTCAGCACGAAGTCGCCTTCGGCCTGCAGGTTCAGAAAGTGGCCGTTGTCGACCTGGAAGCCGTAATGGGTGCGCTGCCAGAAGTCGGTGGCGGCGTCGGTGTGGATGCGCAGGCTATTTGCAGCGTAGTCCACCTGCCAGTGGGCAGGCTCGCAATGCCATTGCAGCCTTGGGCTGAGCATGGTGTCGGCGAAGGTTTCGTGCAGCGGGGTGTCGCTCATCCGGTTTCCTAGTCTGGTGGTGGCCGTGCGCTAGTGTACCAAAGGAAGGGGCTCGCCCCATTCCGTCCGCTAACCTTGCAACAACACCACCGCGCCGCGCGAGATGGCCCGCGCCACCGTCTGGACGTCCCAGTTGGTCAGGCGGATGCAGCCGTGCGACTGGGTCTTGCCGATCTTGCCCGGCTCCGGCGTGCCGTGGATGCCGTAGTGCGGCTTGCTCAGCTGGATCCAGACAGCGCCGACCGGGTTGTTGGGGCCGGCCGGGATGCGGGCGGCGGTGTCGCCGGCCTTGGCGTCCCAGAACAGCTTGGGGTTGTAGCGGTATTCGGGGTTGGGGGCGATGCCGCGCACTTCCCAGCGCCCCTCCGGCAGCGGGTCGTGGGCGCTGCCGGTGCTGGCCGGGAATTGCGCGATCGGCATGCCGCCGGCGTCGAGCAGGGTCAAGGTGCCGTCGCCGGCGTCGACCAGGATCGAGGTCGCTTTGGGCAGCGGCTTGGCCGACATCACGTTCGGCACCAGCAGTTGCTCGCCCGCGCGGGTGAACGATTTGCCGGGATTGAGGCGGCGCAGCAGCTCCGGGCTGCTGTGGAATTTTTCGCCCAGCGCCTCGGCCATGCTGGCGTAACCGAGCGCCGGCAGCTTGGCCTTGTCGGCCATCGTAGCCGGCACCGGCCGGTAGGGGCCAGCCGCGTCCCCGGCGGTGACGGTGTAGACGTCGAGCACGGGCGCGGTGTCGGTCGATAGCACGGCCCAGGTGGCCGTGTCGAGCACGCCGGTCAGCGGCAACTGGTGCAGTTTCTGGAAACCGATGACGGCCTTGCGCAGGTTGCTGCCCTTGCTGCCGTCGATTTCGCCGGACGAGAAATGGGCGCGGTCGAGCAGCACTTGCGCGCGCAGCAGGTCGTGGCCGCCGGCGGCGGGGTTGGCTGCGGTGACAGGGGTTGCGGCGGCGATACCGGCCAGCGCGAGCGTAATGGTCGCGGTGGTTATAAACAGCGTCTTCGACAAATCAGGCCTGGAGGTGGTCGGGATGAGGGACCCGGATTCTACCAAATCGCGGGCCCAAATCGCGCACTACTATTGCTTGCGGTATTTCTGCATGACGTAGCCGAGCCGGTGGCGGTTGAGGTCGAGCCAGGTCCACAGCGCCTCCACCTGCGCCGGGTGGGCGCGGTAGAAGTTGTCGTTGAAGGCGAGCCAGACGCGGGTGTTGATCAGCGGCTGCGGCAATTGCACAAAGGCGCCCTTGTAGCGCGCCAAGGTGGCCTTCAGGTGTTCGGGCGAGACGGCGGCGACGACTACGCCATCGATGCGTCCGAGCCGCAGCTTTTCGAGGTTGCGCTCGAGATCGCGCGCGCCGTCGTCGATCGTCAGGCCGGCGTCGCGCAGGCGGGGGGCGTAGCTTTGGCCTTGCGCCACGCCGAGCAGCTTGCCTTTGAAGTGCTGCATCGGCTGGGTGCTGGCCGGTAGCTTGTCGCTGGCGCGCACCAGCACGATGAGGGCGTTGTGCATGGCGCGGTCGAGGTCGATGTTGCCGGCCTTGTCGCGTGGTAGCGCTATCTCCGGCGGATAAACGGGTAGCTCCCCCATGGGCGACATGTCGATGTCGCCGCTGGCCAGCGCCACGCGCAGGCGGGCGATCGGCAGGCGCACCCAGACCGGCGGGCAGCCGAAGCCGGCGCCGAGCACGGCGTCGTGCATCAGGTCGACGGCGGCACCGGGCGGATCGGGGACTACGGTGCCTTCGCCCAGCCAGTATGGGGGGCGGTGCTGGTCCATGTAGCCGACGCGGACGGGGATGCAGGTGGCGTCGGCGGCGAGTGGTGCCAGCGCGGTGGCCACGAGCATGGCCGCCCAAGCAAAGGCGGCCCGGAGGCGGCCGGGCTGGCGGCGGGCCGCTGGTCTACGGGTTGGTGCTGGGGCTTGGGTCATGGCGGTATGGTCACTTCGCTGGATGCTCGTCGGTATCATAGCGTTTATTTCCATGTGGAAATCTAGCGAAATGTCACGGGGGTTGGCATGGGCCATCGACGGCGCTTGGCGGATTACGCTTCGCTAATCCGCCCTACGTGTTTTAGAACATATTCAGGGTTAGTGGTCGGCTGGCGGGGCTGGTGGGGCGGCCAGCGGCACCGGCGGCGCGGCTTGTCCTTTGCCGACGATCTGGATGAAGATTTCGTTTTGTTTGATCATGCTGAGCTCGTAGCGGGCGCGTTCTTCGACGGCGCCGGTGCCGTCCTTGAGGTCGCGCACTTCGGAGTCGAGCTTGGCGTTGCGGGCCAGCAGTTCGGCGTTTTTTTTATGCGCCGTGCCCACTTGCGCTTCGAGATCGGCCACGCGCAGCCAGCCGCCCTTCCCCAGCCAGAGCGGGTACTGTATCAGCAGCAGCAACACTGCCAGGGCGAGGGTGATCAGGCGCATGGTCGATTCGGGTTCGAACGCGGCCGCCGGACGTCGGCGGCCGCTGACTGCATTACTTCAGGTTGTAGAACGCGTCGCGGCCAGGATAGGATGCGATGTCGCCCAGGTCTTCCTCGATGCGCAGCAGCTGGTTGTATTTCGCCATGCGGTCCGAACGCGACATCGAGCCGGTCTTGATCTGCAGCGCGTTCAGGCCAACGGCGATGTCGGCGATGGTCGAGTCCTCGGTCTCGCCCGAACGGTGCGAGATGACGGCCGTGTAGCCGGCGCGCTTGGCCATTTCGATGGCGGCGAAGGTTTCGGTCAGGGTGCCGATCTGGTTGATCTTGATCAGGATCGAGTTGGCGATGCCCTTCGAGATGCCTTCCTTGAGGATCTTGGTGTTGGTGACGTACAGGTCGTCGCCCACCAGCTGGATTTTCTTGCCCAGTTCCTTGGTCAGGATGGCCCAGCCGTCCCAATCGCCTTCGTGCATCGCGTCTTCGATCGAGATGATCGGGTACTTGTCGCACCAGGTCGCCAGCAGGTTGGTGAACTCGGTGGCCGTCAGGGACAGGCCCTCGCCTTCCAGTTCATACTTGCCGTTCTTGTAGAACTCGGAGGCGGCGCAGTCCAGGCCCAGCGCGATCTGGGTGCCAGGCTCGTAGCCGGCTTCTTCGATGGCCTGGATGATCAGCTTGATGGCTTCCTCATGGTTGGCCAGCGATGGGGCGAAGCCGCCTTCGTCGCCGACGGCCGTGCTCAGGCCCTTCTTGTGCAGGATCTTTTTGAGGGTGTGGAATACCTCGGCGCCGTAGCGCACGGCTTCTTTGAACGACGGGGCGCCGACCGGGATGATCATGAATTCCTGGATGTCCAGGTTGTTGTCGGCGTGGGCGCCGCCGTTGATGACGTTCATCATCGGCACCGGCAGTTGCATCGCGCCCGAGCCGCCGAAGTAGCGGTACAGCGGCAGGCCGGCTTCTTCCGCCGCGGCCTTGGCCACGGCCATCGACACGGCCAGCATGGCGTTGGCGCCCAGGCGGCCTTTGTTTTCGGTGCCGTCCAGATCGATCAGGGTGCGGTCCAGGAAGGCTTGCTCATTGGCGTCGAGGCCCATGATCGCTTCCGAGATTTCGGTGTTGATATTTTCGCAGGCTTGCAGCACGCCCTTGCCGAAGTAACGCTTCGGATCGCCGTCGCGCAGTTCGATCGCTTCGCGCGAACCGGTCGAGGCGCCCGATGGCACGGCGGCGCGGCCCATGACGCCCGATTCGAGCAGGACGTCGCATTCGACGGTCGGATTGCCGCGCGAATCGATAATTTCACGGCCGATAATATCAACAATAGCACTCATGTCATTCTCCAAAGTTAGACGAAAACGTGTTTGCCCATCGCGTGTTGCATGATGGACAATTTAAGGATAACGGGAATATAACCCGGCGCAGAGGGGTTTGCCAACGCGCGCCGGGCATTTTTGCCTGCGATTGCTTTAGTTGAAGCTAGTTTCCAGGAAACCGGCTTTTTTGGTGATGCGGTCCAGCTCGATCAGGGTCGACAGCAGTTCCTTCATGCGGCCCAGCGGCACGGCGTTGGGGCCGTCCGACAGCGCCTCGGCCGGGTTCGGGTGGGTTTCCATGAACAGGCCGGCCACGCCGACGGCAACAGCCGCGCGCGACAGCACCGGCACCATCTCGCGCATGCCGCCCGACGAGGTGCCGTTACCACCCGGCAATTGCACCGAGTGGGTGGCGTCGAACACGACCGGGCAGTTCGATTCGCGCATGATGGCCAGCGAACGCATGTCGGACACCAGGTTGTTGTAGCCGAACGAGGCGCCGCGCTCGCACGCCATGAAGACGTCGTCCGGCAAGCCCTTGGCCTTGGCGGCTGCGCGTGCTTTGTCGATGACGTTTTTCATGTCGTGCGGGGCCAGGAACTGGCCCTTCTTGATGTTGACCGGCAGGCCGGACTGCGCGCAGGCCGTGATGAAATCGGTCTGGCGGCACAGGAAGGCCGGCGTCTGCAACACGTCGACCACGGCCGACACCTCGGCGATCTCGTCGATCGAGTGGACGTCGGTCAGGACCGGCACGCCCAGCTCGCGCTTGACGTCGCCGAGGATTTCCAGGCCCTTGTCGCGGCCGGGACCGCGATACGAGGTGCCCGACGACCGGTTGGCCTTGTCGAACGACGACTTGTAGATGAACGGGATGCCCAGCGCGGCCGTCATTTCCTTCAACGCGCCGGCGGTGTCGAACGCCATCTGGCGCGATTCGATCACGCAGGTGCCGGCGATCAGGAAGAACGGCTGATCGAGGCCGGCTTCGAAGCCACAAAGTTTCATGCCGCATCTCCTTGCAACGCAGTGCTCTCAGCGACGGCGTGCGGGCGATTGCCGCCGGCTGCCTTGTGGGCCAGTGCCGCCTTGATATAGGACGTGAACAGCGGATGGCCGTCACGCGGGGTGGATTTGAATTCCGGGTGGTACTGCACGCCCATGTACCAAGGGTGCGAATTGTCGCCGGTGCGCGGCAGTTCCATGATCTCGCACAGGTCCTCGGTCGGCGTGCGGGCCGCCACCACCAGGCCGGCCGCTTCGACGCGCGGCAGGTAGTGGTTGTTGGCCTCGTAACGGTGGCGGTGGCGCTCGGTCACGACCGGGCCGTAGATCTCCGCCGCCAGGGTGCCCGGCTTGATCGCGCAGGTCTGCGCGCCCAGGCGCATGGTGCCGCCCAAGTCGGAGTTGGCGTCGCGCGTTTCGACCTTGCCGTCCTGGCCCTGCCACTGGTCGATCAGGGCGACCACCGGTTGCGAGGTTTCCAGGTCGAACTCGGTCGAGTTGGCGGTGGTCAGGCCGGCCATGTGGCGCGCGTATTCGATCAGCGCGACCTGCATGCCCAGGCAGATGCCCAGGTACGGGATCTTGTTCTCGCGGGCAAATTGCGCCGCCATGATCTTGCCTTCGACGCCGCGCTTGCCGAAGCCGCCCGGCACCAGGATGGCGTCGTACTTGGCCAGCGCAGCGCAGCCGGTCGTCTCGATCTCTTCCGAGTCGATGTACTCGATGTTGACCTTCGATTCGTTGTGGATGCCGGCGTGGCGCAGCGCTTCGGTCAGCGATTTGTACGACTCGGTCAGATCGACATACTTGCCGACCATGCCGATCGACACTTCGCTCTTCGGATGCTCGAGCGTGTAGATCAGGCGGCTCCAGACGGACAGGTCGGCCGGCGGCGGGTTGATGTCGAGCGCCTCGCAGATGATGGCGTCGAGGCCCTGGTCGTGCAGCATCTGCGGCACTTTGTAGATGGTGTCGACGTCCCACACGGAGATGACGGCCTGCTCTTCGATGTTCGAAAACAGCGAGATCTTGGCGCGTTCGTCGTCCGGGATCGGGCGGTCGGCGCGGCACAGCAGCGCGTTCGGCGAGATGCCGATCTCGCGCAGCTTCTGCACCGAGTGCTGGGTCGGTTTGGTTTTCAGTTCGCCCGCCGAGGCGATGTACGGCACCAGGGTCAGGTGGACGAAGGCGGTGTTCTTGCGGCCGGCGCGCAGGCTCAGCTGACGCGCGGCTTCCAGGAACGGCAGCGACTCGATGTCGCCGACGGTGCCGCCGATTTCGCACAAGGCCACGTCGTAGCCTTCGGCGCCGCGGCGGATGTAGTCCTGGATTTCGTTGGTGATGTGCGGAATGACCTGCACGGTCTTGCCCAGGTACTCGCCGCGGCGTTCCTTGCGGATCACCGATTCGTAGATCTGGCCGGTGGTGAAGTTGTTCACCTTTTTCATGCGGGTCGAGATGAAGCGCTCGTAGTGGCCGAGGTCGAGATCGGTCTCGGCGCCGTCGTCGGTGACGAACACTTCACCGTGCTGCATGGGGCTCATCGTGCCGGGGTCGACGTTGATGTACGGGTCGAGCTTGAGCATGGTGACTTTGAGGCCGCGCGATTCGAGGATCGCGGCGAGGGAGGCGGCGGCAATCCCTTTACCAAGGGAAGACACGACGCCACCGGTGACGAAGACAAATTTGGTCATTGCAGATAGTGCCGAACGGCACGTGCGGGAAATTGAAATTATACCCTAAAACGGTTATTTCATCAGCATCAGCCCCGGAAAAATCCCTTACGGATCGGAAAACTCAGCTTAGCTGACTGGCAAAAATGGCCGGTTTGGCAATCCGATCCGACTGTGTCTCAGCGTACAGACCGTCCCAATCAACCAAGTCAGAATAGCAACTCATTCTTAGAGGAGAACATCATGAGCTACACGGAACGCGATGCTTACGGTATGTATGTCGACAACGGCAACAAGGGTCCCGGCCCTGAACTGATGGGCGCAGACACGCTGATCGGCGACCACGTTCACAATCTGAAGAACGAACACCTGGGCGAGATCAAGGAAATCATGCTCGACATGCGCACCGGCAAAATTGCCTATGCGGTCATGTCGTCGGGCGGCATCCTGACCATCGGCGAAAAATTATTCGCGGTGCCATGGGAAGCGCTGACCCTGGACACGGTCAACAAACGCTTCACCTTGAACATCGACAAGGAGCGCATCGAGAACGCGCCCGGTTTCGACACCGACCACTGGCCCAACATGGCCAACCAGACCTGGGCGAGCCAGATCCATAGCTACTACGGCACCCGCTACGACAACCTCGACAGCGGTCCGCTGTGATGTCGGCCCTGATCATGCTGGCCGGCGCGGCCGCGCTGACCGCGACCTTGATGGTGCGGATCGCGCGCCGCCGCCAGGCGCAGGCGCGGCCGCCGGTCGGCGTGCCCGTCACGCTGGCGAGCTGGTCCGACGGTCGTGAATACCAGGTGGCGGACCACCTGCGGCGCAAGAGGCGATGAGTTGGCGGGATAACCACCTCCCACGCATCGTTGCAGTACGGCTTCGGCCGCCCGTGAAAGCGGGCGGCCGAAGTCTTTTTAATCAATGAATGTCGTCGAATTCATCGTATTCACGGCGGCTTTTGGGCAAGCGGCGCTCCAGAGTGTTTCGGGACTGCAAGTCGACGTGCTCGATCAAAACCAGTGCGGCGTTCAGCGCATTGCTCATTGTCTTGGCTGCGTTAGCCATCGCTTCCGCCGGCGTTGGCGGCGTAGTGGCGGCACGTTTTTGCAGACGGGCGCGCAATTGCGCGGCACACGCCCAATTCTTTTCTCCAGGGAAGCGTATCCACAGATCCCGCCAGGCATTGCGGCCGTCGCCGGCCACGGCCTGGGTCAACTGATGCGGGGACACGGGAAGGCCGCGATAGATCAAATCATCACCGACCACTTCGGCGCTGTGCCAGTCTTCCTCATATTGCATGCGTACCCGGGTTCCCTCCGGTAAAAATAAAATCTTCCATTGGTAGCCGCGCGATGGCTGGGCGGTCGCCTTCTCGCGCTCGATCCACAATTTAACGGCGGCCACCAGCGCCTCGGTGACCGATAGAGAGCTGGCGCTCTTGCGCAGGAATTCTTCAAGCTGGAGTTCAGTGGCGGGTGGGAGTAAGCGAGTCTGTCGGGGATTCATACTCTTTCTCCTTGCGGTTTCTGTCGGTTTTTGTCTCTTCCTGTCTCTTTAGACCCGGAGGCCGAGCTGGAGTTCAAATAAGACAAAAAGAGACAGAAACAGACAACCAAAAGAGTACGGTTCCCGCATAGAGTCGTGTGATATTGCCCCTTTCACCTCTTACGGTCCTGTACCAGACACCTTATATGCCCGTTGGGGTGGGGGCCCCAGATCTTAGGCCGCGTCCCGCACCGCCTGCTGGGCGCGCGCATAGCTCTCCGCCACCGCCGCATAGTTGGGCGCGACCAGGCCATATAGCTTGGCCAGCTCCGCCGCTTCCGGGCGCGCCCAGGTGCGGTGCAGCTCCGATAACAACGCGTTGGTCGAGGTGGGCTTGACGCCACCTTGTGCGAAGCGCGCAACGGAGACGCGCGAGACCATCTCGCTCGGATCGCCGGACGCGTCGATGACGGCGTAGACATCGTACCCTGCCGCCACGGCGTCGAGCGCGGGAAACATCACGCAAACGCTGGTCCACACGCCCGCCATCACCAGCGTCTTGCGGCCGCTGGCGCGCACGGCGCCGACAAAGTCGACGTTGTCCCACGCGTTGACCTCGCCTTTGCGCGGCACATAAACGGCATGCGGCGCGTACTGGTGGATCTCCGGCATCAGCGGACCATTGCTGCCGGCCGGCTCCGAAGCGGTGGTGATCACCGGGATCTTCAGCAAAGTGCACAGCCTGGCGATCGTCTCCACGTTCCGCCGCAGGTCGGCCACCGCGATATCCTTGACGGTCTGGAAGAGTCCGGCCTGGTGGTCCAACAGCAGCACCAGGGTGTCGGCGGGATCGAGCAGCGCGGCGCCGCCGCCTGTGGGCAAGGCGCTGGGTTTGGCGTGTGAAATGTCTGGCATGGGTGGTTCTCCGTGATTGGACAGTGGTGACAGTGACGGCGGACGATCGGGAACGCGCGTCCAATCAGCTTGCCTGAATTCGTATCCTCGGTGGCGTTGCGGCGCCAGTTCGCTCCCCGCACCCCCCCCGAAATGGGGGCCTGTGGCACCCGGCTTCCTCAAATTCCGCGCGCGAACGACTGCGGCCAGCCATCGCGCCGGAAATTCCACCTCAACAAAAATCACGGCTGATGGTCGGCAGCCGGCCCAGCAGGTGCGACATGTCGACCAGCCGCTTGGCCACCAGGTGGCGCACGATGCCGTCCTGCTGCCAGACGCCGTACACGCCCAGCAGCGGCGCGCCCAGCACCTCGCGGCGCTGCTCCTCGACCAGTTTGGGCCAGATGATGACGTTGACGTTGCCGGTCTCGTCCTCAAGGGTGAGGAACAGCACGCCCTTGGCCGTGCCGGGCCGCTGCCGCACCGTGACCATGCCGCAGGCGCGCGCCAGCATGCCGTTGGTGTAGGTGTTCAGGGTGGCCGCCGGCAGGAAACGGTGCTCGAGCAACTTGGCGCGCAGCAGCGCCAGCGGATGGCGTCCCAATGTCAGGCCGTGCGAGCGGTAGTCGCCGAGGATTTCCTCGCCCTCGCTCGGCGGCTTCAATACGGGCGCCTCCTCGTCCGGCGTGGTCGGCCGCAGCAAATCCTTGTCCGGCGTGGCGCCGACCGCCTGCCACAGCGCCTGCCGGCGGTTGCCGGCCAGGTGGACCAGCGAATTGCCGGCGGCCAGCACTTGCAGGTCGTGGCGGTCCAGGTCGGCACGCCGCGCCAGGTCGGCGACGCTGGCGAACGGCGCCTGGGCGCGCGCCGCTTCGATGCGTTCGGCGGCGCCGTCGCGCATCCCCTTCATCATCGACAGGCCCAGCCGCACCGCCGGCTGTCCCAGCTTGCCCACCGGCTCCTCCAGCGACGACTCCCAGCCGCTGATGGTGACGTCGATCTCGCGCACCACCACGCCGTGGCGCTTGGCGTCCTGCACCAGTTGCGACGGACTGTAGAACCCCATCGGCTGGCTGTTGAGCAGCGCGCACAGGAAGGCGGCCGGTTCGTGGCATTTGAGCCAGGAACTGGCATAGGTCAGCAGCGCGAAACTGGCCGCGTGCGATTCGGGAAAGCCGTATTCGCCGAAGCCCTGGATCTGGCGGAAGATCGATTCGGCGAACTCGGGATCGTAGCCGCGCTCGGTCATGCCCTCGACGATGCGGCTGTGGTATTTATCGACGCCGCCCTTGCGTTTCCAGGCCGCCATCGCGCGTCGCAATTGATCGGCCTCGCCCTCGCTGAAGCCGGCGGCGATGACGGCGATCTGCATCACCTGTTCCTGGAAGATCGGCACGCCCAGGGTGCGGCCGAGCGCTTCCTCCAGTCCGGCCGGATACTCGACCAGGCGCGGGTTCTGGCGCCGCTGCAAATACGGATGCACCATGCCGCCCTGGATCGGCCCGGGGCGTACCAGCGCCACTTCGACCACCAGATCGTAGAATTTATTTGGCCGCAGCCGTGGCAGCATGCTCATCTGCGCGCGCGACTCGATCTGGAACACGCCGATGGTGTCGGCTTGGCACATCATCGCGTAGGTGGCGGGGTCCTCGGACGGAATGGCGTGCAGGGCCAAGGGCGCGCCGCGCCGGGCCGACACCAGGTCGAGCGCGCGCCGCAGCGCCGACAGCATGCCCAACGCCAGCACGTCGACCTTCATCAGGCCGAGCTCCTCCAGATCGTCTTTGTCCCACTGGATCACGCAGCGCCCCTCCATCGTGGCCGCCTCGATCGGCACCAGCCGCGACAACTTCTCGTGCGAGATGACGAAGCCGCCCGGATGCTGCGACAGGTGGCGCGGAAAGCCCAGCAACATCATCGCCAGCGAGGCCCATTGCTGCGCCAGTTGCGAATCCGGATCGAGCCCGCATTCGGCCAGCCGTCCGACCAGGTCGTGGCGGCTGTCGAACCAGTGGTGCGACTTGGCCACCTTCTCGACGATGGCCAGGTCGACGCCGAGCGCCTTGCCGCTGTCGCGCAGCGCGCTCTTGGGCCGGTAGCTGATGACAACGGCCGCCAGCGCGGCGCGGTCGGCGCCGTATTTTTTATAGATATACTGGATCACCTCCTCGCGCCGCTGGTGCTCGAAGTCGACGTCGATGTCGGGCGGCTCCTTGCGCTCGCGCGAGATGAACCGCCCGGTCAGCATGTTGCTGCGCTCGGGGTCGACCGCCGTCACGCCAAGACAGAAACACACCACCGAGTTGGCCGCCGAGCCGCGCCCCTGGCATAGGATGCCCTGGCTGCGGGCGAACTTCACGATGTCGTAGACGGTCAGAAAGTACGGCTCGTACTCGAGCTCGGCGATCAGCTCGAGCTCCTTTTCGATCTGGCCGCGCACCCTGGCCGACAAACCCGCCGGAAAGCGCCACGCCGTGCCCTCGTAAACCTCCTGGCGCAGGTAGCTGGCCGGCGTGTGGCCGGCCGGCACCAGTTCGCGCGGATACTCATATCGCAGCTCGGTCAGCTTGAAGGTGCACTCCTGCATGATGCGCAAGGTCTCGAACAGCGCCGCCGGCGGATACAGGTTGGCCAGCCGCAGACGCGGGCGCAGGTGCTGCTCGGCGTTCTGCGCCAGCGCGTAGCCGCACTCGCCGACCGGCTTGCCTACCCGCACCGCCGTCAGGGTGTCGTGCAGCGGCTTGCGCGAGCGCACATGCATGCACACCTGCCCCAGCGCCACCACGGACATTCCATGCTGCAACGCCACCTCGTCGATGCTGAGGCGGTGCGCTTCGTCGAAGGCGCGCTGCAGCAGGTTCAGCCCCATCCACGCGCGCCCGGGAAAGGTCGCCTCCATCCACGCCGCCTGCGCGTGCAGCCGGTCGACGTCGCCGGGCTGGTGCGCCGGGTAGTGCGGCAGCAGTATCATCAGGCAGTCCGGCAAGCCCTTTAAATGCGCGTAGGCCGGCGCCGGCGCGGCCAGGTCGGCCGGCGTCAGCAGATAGCTGCCCTTGGCGACCCGGTTGCGGGCGATGGTGATCAGCTCGCACAAATTGCCGTAGCCTTCGCGGTTTTTGGCCAGCGCGATGAGCGACAACGCGGCGCTGCCGTCCGGGTTCTTCAGGTGGAAGTGGCTGCCGATCACCAGGGGGAGGCCGGCCTCTTTGGCGGCCGCATGCGCGCGCACCACGCCGGCCAGCGAGCACTCATCGGTGATGGCCAGCCCCGCATAATCGAGCTCGACAGCGCGCGCGACCAGCTCCTCAGGCCGCGACGCGCCTTGCAGGAAGGAAAAGTTGCTCATGCAGAACAGCTCGGCGTAGGCCGGCAGTCCTTGCGACGACGGGAGTGGTGACGGTGGCGGGCTCATAGATGCACTGTGTTTATGTACAGTATTTTACACCCTAAGCGCACGGTATACTCAAGTCATGCTCATTCATCAACTGCTTTGCTTCGGCACCATCCCCGGCGGCGGCAACGCCGCCCTCGTCGTCCAACACGACCACAGCGACGCCGAGCAGCGCCAGCGCTTTGCCCGCGAACGCGCCCTGCCCGCCTGCGTGTTCGTCGACACCGCGCCCGACGGCGGCGTCGTGCTCGACTATTACTATCCGCACACGCGCAGCCCGCTGTGCCTGCACGCGACCCTGGCGGCGGCGCGCGTGCTGCTGTCGCCGGAGCGTCCGAGCTTGACCGTGCACACCGCCATGCGCGGCCAGCCGCTGACGCTCACGTTGCCCGCGAATGGCAACGACGTATTTGTCGAACTGGCGCCGCAATCGGTGCCGCAGCCTGCGATCGCCGCTGAGCTAGCGGCGCGCCTGCTGGCCGCGCCCGGGCTGGAATTGGCATCGGCGCCAGCCGTGGCGTCGGTCGGCAGCCCCAAATTGTTACTGGAGGTGGCCGACAGCGCCGCACTGCACGCGCTGCGTCCGGACTTGCAAGCCATCGCCGATTGGGGCCGCGAGCACCACGTTAACGGCTGCTACGCCTGGTGCCGCCGGCCCGACGGCGCGCTCGAAGGCCGCAGCTTCAACCACCTCGATCCCGCGATGGAAGACGGCGCTACCGGCGTGGCCGCTGGCGCCCTCGCCGTCCACCTGGGCGCGGACGTGACCTTGTACCAGGGCGTGAATCTCGGCCAGCCGTGCCGCATCCGCGCAACTATCGGGGCGGGCAGAGGCGGCATGGTCCTGATCGGCGGCGCGACGCGCTCCGCCACCGGGGACAACCGATGAGCAAGTCCAGGCGCAAACGCAAATACAAGTACACACTGCTGCACAAACACGTCCCCAAGCCCGCGCGCATACGGAAACCGCCGATGTCGGACAGGGTGTTTCTCGCACTAGTTTTGCTGGTCCTGGCCACCATCTATTTAGCGTACACGGAGGTCTACCGTCCATTCATCGGGGGACCGAGACTGAACGAGCAAGCCGAGGGCGTCGCTTTTTATGCCACGTTCCGGGGTGGGAAGCCGATGCCGGCGGGAGCGCTGTCGCCGTCCATCCTGACACCCGAGTCGCGGGCCTGGGCAACCGCGCGCAAGCTCAGGCAAATGCCCGATGCAGCGGTTAGCCGCATGGTCCGCATGCCGCATAAAAGCCGCTTCGACCCGAACACACCGAATTATTACGCCGTGTTCAGGCGCCTCGATCCCGAGCCGGATCGCGTGCAGAACGAATGGGGCGGGACGATCCAGGTCTTCATCGGCGAACAAGGCGTGCTGGTCGCCTACGACGAGGTGCCGCGCCGCCTGTGCGAGCGCGATTTCGAGCCCCCGCCGTTCAAGTTCGGCTTCCAGTGCAACGGCAAGTTCCAGTACAGACATTAATCACATTCGCGTGACTCACTCCGTAGCACTACGTAGACGCGAACCCGGCCGGGACGCCGGTTGGCGCGTCAAAACAACACTAAATAGTGTTTAAACGCAAAATTGGCAGAAAACCCATATCAATATAAATTATTTGAATAGAATCAAATTTTTCATGGGAGCCGAAACGTGCCAGCCAACACCACCTTACGCAACGCCGTCTTATTCACCCTCTACGGCGCCGCCGCGCTGACCCTGAGCCCCGCCGTCCACGCGCAAAGCACCGCGCCGGCAGACGCCGCCGCTCCCATGCAAACGGTCACCCTGGTTGGCTCGCGCCGCGCCACCTCGTCGGCCACCGACACCGTGGTGCCGGTCGATATCATCCCGATGAACAAGGTCTCCGAACAGGGCGGCCAGTTCGACCTGGCACAATCGCTGACCTACATCTCGCCATCGTTCAACTCGACCCGCCAAAGCGGCTCGGACGGCGCCGACCTGGTGGACTCGGCCGCGCTGCGCGGCCTGGGCTCGGACCAGACCCTGGTGCTGGTCAACGGCAAGCGCCGCCACACCACCGCGCTGGTCAACCTGTTCGGCGCGCGCAACCGCGGCAACACCGGCACGGACCTGAACGCCATCCCGATGCTGGCCATCAAGGACGTGCAGGTGCTGCGCGACGGCGCCGCCGCCCAGTACGGCTCGGACGCGATCGCCGGCGTCATGGACATCGGCCTCAAAAAGAGCCTCGGCTGCGAAGCCATCGCCGGCTACAGCCAGTACTCGGCCGGCGACGGCGAGAACTACCTGGGCTCGGCCTACTGCGGCTTTAGCATCGGCAACGGCGGCGTGGTCGGCATCACCGGCGAATACCTCGACCGTGGCCGCTCGAACCGCGCCGAGGCCGACAACCCGCGCATCATCGGCGACACCAAGACCGAAAACCAGACCATTTATCTGAACGGCGAACTGCCGACCACCGGCACCGGTAAACTGTACTTCACGGCTGGCGCCCAGAAGCGCGACGGCTCGTCGGCCGCGTTCGCGCGCGGCGGCGTCGGCTCGGACGACATCCCGAGCCGCAACTCGGCGGCCATGTACCCGAACGGCTTCGTGCCGTTCATCAACGCCAAGATCGACGACCGCTACGGCACCATCGGCCACCGCATCAAGCTGGGTGAATGGAACACCGACTTGTCGCAGACCTACGGCTACAACAAGATGATGTACAACATCAGCAACACGATCAACGCCTCGATCGCCAACCAGGACCTGCTCGGCGGCGGCCGCGGCGTCAGCGCCAGCGCCTTCGACGCCGGCGGCTTCTCGTTCCAGCAACTGACCACCAACGTCGACCTGTCGCGCTACTACGACGGCGTGCTCGGGGGTGGCCTGAACGTCGCCTTCGGCGGCGAATACCGCAGCGAGGAATTCAAGATCTTCGCCGGCGAACGCGGCTCCTACATCGACGCCGACGGCGTCGGCAACGGCGGCAACGCCGGCAGCCAGGGCTTCCCGGGCTTCCAGCCGGGCGACGAGACCAAGGCCAAGCGCCACAGCAACGCCGCCTACCTCGACCTCGAGGCCGACCTGACCGACGCCGTCAAGGCCCAGGCGGCGGTGCGCTACGAGAAATTCAGCGACTTCGGCTCGACCGTGACGGGCAAGCTGGCCGGCTCGGTGCGCGTGGCGCCAAGCACCCTGCTGCGCGGCTCGGCCAGCACCGGCTTCCGCGCGCCGTCGCTGCAGCAAAGCCACCTGTCGACCACCTTCACCGACTTCATCGGCGGCGTGCCGAAGGAAGTGGTGCTCGCGCCCAACGGCGGCGTGGTCGCCAACGCGGCCGGTATCCCGAAACTGAAAGAGGAAAAATCGACCAGCTTCACCCTGGGCACGACCTGGACGCCAAGCGAGGCGATCTCCGTCACGGCCGACCTGTACCGCATCAAGATCAAGGACCGCATTGTGCTGTCGGGCCGCTTCAACGCCGACAACTACCCCGACCTGGCCGACCGCCTGGCCGCGCTGGGCGTGGGCGAGGCGCAATTCTTCGTCAACTCGGTCGACACCAAGACGCAAGGCCTGGACCTGACCGCCTCGCACAAGGCCAACTTCGGCGCCAACCGCCTGACCACCTACCTGGCCCTCAACGCCAGCAAGACCGAGGTCACCGGCATCCACGCGCCGGCCGCGCTGCAAGGCTTCGAGGACGTGCTGCTGTCGGAAAAGGAACGCCTGTACATCGAGCAGGGCGCGCCGAAATCGAAAGTCACCCTGGGCTTCGACTTCGTCACCGGCGCGCTGGAGACGGATTTCAAGATCATCCACTTCGGCCCGCAGACCCTGGGCACCTTCGACGGCACCGCCAACGGCGTGGCCAACCAGCGCTACGAGTCGAAAACCTCGGCCGACCTGAGCTTCACCTACACGATCAACAAGAACATGAAGTTCACCCTGGGCGGCAACAACATCTTCAACGTCAAGCCGACCTCGCAGGACCCGGACCAGACCGACAACGGCTTCAAGTACGAGAGCGTGCAGTTCGGCCTGAACGGCGCCTCCTACTTCGGCCGGCTGTGGGTGCGGTTCTAACGGAGACACGTAGGGCGGATTAGCGAAGCGTAATCCGCCATGCATGCGCCGTCGGCGGCGCGTAGATGGCGGATTACGGCGTGCCGCCTAATCCGCCCTACGTGCATCCGAGGTTAGGCACGTGCTCAGGCCACGATGACAATGGCGTCCATTCGGGCGCCGTTTTTTTATTCGTTTTACGTTTGCTTACATTTCACTAACGCAATTCAACCCGATCGCGGCCTACACTGGTCTTTATCAAGGCAACGGAGCACGCCATGCGCCACGCGATCGCCCTCATGTTATTCCTCACACTGCTGCAAGGCGCCCTCGCCTACGCGGCGCTGGGCGGCTCGCCGTCCGACTTCGGCGGCACGCCGGCCACCACCGCGCGGCGCCTGGCCGCTACCGGGGCCGCCACGACGGCCGCCACCACCGATGCCGTCTACACCGTCAGCCAGAGCACCCTCGACAGCGGCACCGTCGTGCGCGAATACAGCGACACGGCCGGCAAGGTGTTCGCCGTCAGCTGGCGCGGCCCGATCCTGCCGGACCTGCGCACTTTGCTGGGCGAGAAGTTTGCCGTCATGACCGGCGCGGCCGGCCAGCGGGCCCGCGCCGGCCACTCGCAGCTGGCGCTCAACCAGTCCGACATGGTGCTGGTCTCGAGCGGCCACATGCGCGCGTTCGCCGGCCACGCCTGGATTCCCAGCGCGCTGCCGGCCGGCTTCGACACCGCCACCATCGAATAGGACCGCCGCATGAGATTACCCCAGCACGGCGCCGGCGCGCCCTGGACCGCCCGCTTGGCCGCCGCCCTGCTCTGCCTGGCGCTAAGCGCCTGTGGCGGCGGTGGCGGCGGTAGCGGCGGCACGGCGGCCACCACCACCACCACCCAGGCCGACGCCGGCGTCGTCGCCGCCACGCCGGTGGTCAGCATCGGCGCCACGCCGACGGCCACCACCAGCGGCCAGGTCGTCACCCTGAGCTGGAGCGTGAGCAATCCGCCGGCCGCCGGCTGTGTCGCCTCCGGCGCCTGGAGCGGCGCGCGCGCCGCCAGCGGCACGCTCACGGTCACCGCCGGCGCCGCCGGCACGGCCAACTACACGCTCACCTGCGGCGGCGCCAGCGGCACCGCCGCGGTGGTCGTGAGCACCCCGCCGCCCGCCCCCACCACCAATCTGGCCCTGGCGCCGGCCAACATCACCACCGCCCAAACCTCGGTGCTGAGCTGGTCGTCGGCCAACGCCACCGGCTGCGTCGCCAGCGGCGCATGGAGCGGCGCCCGCGCCACGTCCGGCGCGGTGACGGTAACCCCGGCCGGCGCCGGCAACTTCACCTACAGCCTGACGTGCAGCGGCGACGGCGGCGCCGCCAGCGCCAGCGCCGCGCTGAGCGTGACGGCGGCGCTGTCGAACAGCACCACCATCAGCGTCGACAGCGGCCCGGCCGGCGTGGGCGGCGTCATCAACGTGCCCTACGTGAACGTGACGGTGTGCCAGCCGGGCACCGCCACCTGCCAGACGGTCGACCACGTGCTGCTCGACACCGGCTCCTACGGCCTGCGCCTGCTGGCGTCCGCGCTGAACACGGGCCTGGCGCTGCCGGCCGTCAAGACCCCGTCCGGCGCCGACGCCGCCGAATGCGGCAAGTTCATCAGCGGCTACACGTGGGGCGCGGTGCGCCGGGCCGACGTCAAGATGGCCGACGAGGTGGCCGCCGGCATCCCGATCCAGGTCATCGGCGACAGCGGCGCCAGCTACGCCGCCACGCCCGCAACGTGCAGCAGCGCCGGCAACAACCTCGGCACCCTGGCGGCCATGGGCGCCAAGGGCATCCTTGGCGTCGGCCTGTTCCAGCACGACTGCGGCAGCGCCTGCGCGCAAGCGGCCATATCCGGCGTGTACTACGCCTGCGGTTCCGCCGCCGGCGGCACCTGCACGGCCAGCGCCATGCCGCTGGCCTCGCAGATCAGCAATCCGGTCGCAGGGTTCGCCGTCAACAACAACGGCGTGCTGGTGAGCCTGCCGGCGGTGGGCGCGGCCGGCCTGACGTCGGTCAGCGGCACCCTGATCTTCGGCGTCAACACGCAAGCCAACAACACCATCGCCAGCGAAACGGTGTTCAAGACCGACAGCGGCGGCGACTTCAGCACCGCCTACAAGGGCAAAACGTACGGATCGAGCTTCATCGACAGCGGCTCGAACGGCTACTTCTTCACCGACGCGACGATCCGCACCTGCTCGGGGGGCGACTTCTTCTGCCCGGTCGCGGCGCTGGCGCTGAGCGCGACCAACACGGCCGCCGACGGCAGCGCCAGCGGCACGGTCGCCTTCAACGTCGTCAACCTGGTGCAACTGGCGTCGACCGTCCAGGCCGCGCACGTGGGCGGCCCCCTTGCCGGCATTTCCACCGCCGGCAACGGCGACGCCTTCGACTGGGGCCTGCCATTCTTCTACGGCCGCCGCGTGTTCGTCGTCATGGAAGGGCAAACGGTCAACGGCAAGACCGGCCCGCTGTGGGCCTACTGACCCAACAGTCGGGGTCAAGTCTGTCATTCGGACACCGGCACAACAGTCGTATGCACCAGCTCGTTTCTGAATGACAGACTTGACCCCGCAGTTTATTGCGGTTTGTCACAACGCGGTCATGTAGTTTCGTTAAAGTCGCCACCTTGATTTTTATACATTTTTGGGGATGCGATGAGAACGAATTCGGTGATGGTGGCGGCGTTGGTGGCGGCAGGCGTGATCGGCTTGGCGGGTTGCGGCGGCGAGTCCAATCCGATCCCGGCGATTCCCGAGGGTACCACCGTGACCCTGGCGTTGATGGAGACCACCGACATCCACGCCAACGTGATGAGCTATAACTATTACTCGCTGGCCGAGGACACCAGCCTGGGCCTCGAACGCACTTCCACCCTGGTGGCCGCCGCCCGCGCCGAGACCCCCAACAACGTGCTGCTCGACGACGGCGACACCATCCAGGGCACCCTGCTGGGCGACCTGCAGGCCGTCACCAAGCCGATCCCGTGTTCGGAGACGATGGCCGTGCACAAGGCCATGAACGCCATGAAGTACGACGGCGGCGGCTTCGGCAACCATGAATTCAACTACGGCTTGCCGCTGCTGAGCCAGATCACCAACACCGACTTCGGCATCCCCGGCGTGGCCAAGCCGAGCGGCACCTGCGGCGCCCCGGCCTTCCCGCTGACCTTGACCAACGTCACCGGCGTGGCCAGCGGCAAGCCGATCGTGCAGCCGTACGTGGTGTTGCCGCGCACCTTCTCGGCCACCGCGCCCGACGGCGGCAAGTTCGACGTCAAAATGAACATCGGCCTGCTGAGCTTTGTGCCGCCGCAGATCCTCGAGTGGGACCAGAAGAACCTGGCCGGCAAGGTCGCCGTCACCGGCGTGCAGGAGGCGGCCAAGCAGTACGTGCCCGAGCTGCGCGCCAAGGGCGCCGACCTGGTCGTGGCGCTGTCGCACGGCGGCCTCGATCCGAGCCCGTACAGCCCGAAGATGGAAAACGGCAGCTACCACCTGACCACCACCGGCATCGACGCGCTGCTGATCGGCCACTCGCACCTGATCTTCCCGAAAGGCAAGGAGCCGGGCGCCGCCGCCCTGGACGCCTCGTTCGCCGCCTTCCCGGCCAGCGCCAAGATCGACGCCGTCAACGGCTTCGTCAACGGCGTGCCGACCGTCATGGCGCAAAGCTGGGGCCGGCGCCTGGGCATCATCAAGATGACCCTGGCCTACACCCGCGGCAAGTGGGTGGTGCAGCCGGCCAAGACGACGGTCGAATCGCGCGGCTTCAAGTACACCGACGGCACCACCAACGTCAAGGCCGATCCGGCGATCGCGCCGCTGGTCGCCGCCGAGCACGCCGCCACGATCGCCTACGCCAAGCAGCCGCTGGGCGTGGCCACCGACTTCGAGATGTCGGCCTACTTCGCGCTGGCCGGCGACGTCAGCGCGATCCAGCTGGTCAACCAGGCGCAGCTCGACTACGTGAAAAAATTCATCGCCACCAGCACCGATGCCACCCTCGCCAGCTACAAGAATATTCCGGTGATCTCGTGCAGCGCGCCGTTCAAGGCCGGGCGCAACGGGCCGTCCGACTTCACCGACGTCGCGCCGGGCGCCAGCGCCGCCGCGCCGGTCGGGCTGCAGGTGCGCAATCCGGGCGACCTTTACCTGTACAGCAATAACAACCTGCAGGCGGTCAAGATCAAGGGTTCGGACTTGAAGGCGTGGCTGGAGACGGCCGCCAAGCAGTTCGGCCAGATCGATCCGGCCAAGACGGCCGAGCAGGACCTGGTGCCGAGCTACGGCACGATCTATAACTACGACGTGTTCTACGCCGAGAACAACGCGCTGACCTACCAGATCGACGTCACCAAGCCGGCCGGCGCGCGCATCGCCAACCTGACCTACCTGGGCAAGCCGGTGGCCGACGGCGACGACTTCATCGTCGCCACCAACGATTACCGCGCCGGCGGCGGCGGCGCCGTGCCCGGCATCGACGGCAGCAAGACCATCATCAAGTCGCCGGACGCCAACCAGACCGTGGTGAGCAACTACCTGGCGGCGCTGGGGGCGTCGACCGGCAAGGTCACCTTGGCCGGCAACGGCAGCGCGCGCAGCTGGAGCTTCGTCAAGACGGCCACCGCCGGTCCGGTGATCCTGCGCTCGGCGCCGGGCCACCTGGCGCTGGCCAAAAGCAGCGGCATCACCGCCGTCACCGCAGAGGGCGCGCTGGACGCGAGCGGCTTCGCCAAGTACACGATCGATCTGAGCAAATAAACCCGGGGAGCGCGGCGATGAAAAAACCTTCGGTGACGATCCTGGCGACGGTGCTGGCCTCCGCGCTGTTGTTCGGTTGCCAAATCCAGCGCGATCCGCCCGACGCGGCGCAGATCGAGACGGTCGGCATGAAGGCGCTGCAGCAGGCCGACGCCAGCGCCGAGCGCAAGCTGATGGCGTGGGCGCGGCAGGACATGCCGGTGGCCCAGCGCGAGCTGGCGCTGCTATATAAAACCCGGCCGGACCAGCGCGCCGAGGCGCTGAAGTTGTTCGAGCAGGCCGCGCGCGGCGGCGACGTCGAGGCGGCGTTCCAGCTGGGCGAGCTGCTGCGGCTGGGCGTGGCCGGCGTACCCGCGCAGCCGGCGGCGGCCGCGCCGTGGTACACCCTGGCGGCGCAGCAGCGGCACGCGCGGGCGGCGCTGGTGCTGGGCCAGCTCTACAAGAACGGCGACGGCGTCGCGCGCGACGACCGGCTGGCCGCGCGCTGGCTGGGCGCCGCCAGCGAAGGCGGCAACGCGCATGCGATGTTCCTGCTGTCGTACTTCTACAGCGAGGGGCGCGGCGTGCCGGCGGACCCGGCCAAGGCGCGCGCCTTGCTGGAGGAGTCGGCCGAGCACGAGTACCCGCCGGCGCTGCAGGAACTGGCGATGACGGTGCAGCTGGGCGACGCCCACAGCGCCAGGGACGAGCGCCGCGCCGGCTACCTGCTCAAGGAGGCGACCGAGCACCGCCACAACAACTGGAACCGTTTTTGATCTGGGTTTGATCTTGGCTTGATCTGGCCCATGGCCGACCATTACATGAAGTTGCGGGTGTGCAGGGACGACAGGTGTTGTGCGGCGTCCTTGCTGAAGCCCAGTCTTTCCAGCCGCGCCTGGCGTCCCTCGGCCATGTCGCGCATCAACTGCTGCACCTTCAGGTAGCCGGCCGCGATGGCCGGCACCGTCAATTCCCCCGCCGCCAGCAGGATCAGCGCGTCGAACACTTCCTCGTTCAGGCCCGATGTCGTCGATAGCGCGTCGTTGCGCGACTGCACCGCGTTGGCCAGCCGGGCGCGAAAACCCGGATCGTTTTCCAGCCGCGCGGCCAGGTGCGTCATGCCGAAAGCTACGTGGCGCGCTTCGTCGCGTGCGGCCAGCCGGGCGATCTGCCGCGTGACCGGGTCCGGCGCGTGCTCGTGCAGGAAGTGCAGCAGGCTGACAAACGTGCCCTCGCCCAGCACCGACAATAAAAACTCGGCCACCGAGAAATCCGGTTCGTCGAGCAGCGTCTTGAGCGAGGCCTGGCCGCCGGCGGTCGACAGGCCCGGCTCGCGGCCCTTGAGCAGTACCCGGCGCGTGAAGACGTCGATGTGGCGGGCCTCGTCGGCGACCTGGATCGCCAGCACCGCCTGCACTTCGCGGTAGTGCGGATGCAGTTGGCCCAGGAAGCGCGCGGGCACCACCAGCGCGGCCACCTCGTTTTCGATCATATAGGTCAGCACCTGCACCACGGCCTCCTCGACGATGTCGGGCAGCTCGAACGGGGCGGTCCAGTCGATCGCCGTTTGCGGGTCCCATTGGGCGGCGGCGGCCTGCGCGTACAGGTCGGCGGCGCGTTCACCCCAGACTTCGTCGCGCTCGGCCAGGCGGAAGGCGATCGGCGGCGAGCCGGCTTCCACCGTCGCGCCGCGCGCGGCCAGGCCCCAGCGGGCGTCGGCGCGTTCGGCCAGCGCGCCGGGCAAGGACGGGTCGGCGTGGCCGGTACGCAAGGCGCCGCGCCAACGACCGCCCGCGCCGGCGTGGGGCGCGTTGTCGGCGGTGCCGGCGGTGTTTGCGGTGTTTGCGGTGTCGGCGGTGTCGGGGCCAGCGGCGCCATCGACGCTATCGGCGTGCCGGCGCACGGTGGCGACGTTGCCGCCGCCCTCCCCGTCTCGCGCGAACGCGCATTGATGCCCTTGCGTGCGGCACCACGCGATCAGCTGGCCTTCCCAGCCGTGGGCCCGGCCGCGCACCTGCAAGGTTTGCCCCGGCGGCAACGCCGCCAGCGCGTGCTTGACCAGCACATGGGCGCCGGCGTCAAAGCCCAGCTGCTCAATATCGATAGTCGCTTGCAATGATATTCCCCGCTGCATCGTAGAACTGCTCGTCGTCGGCGGCGCGCATCAGGGCGTCGTAGCCGCTGGTGCGGCCGGGCAGCCATTGCCGCAGCCCTTCCATCTCCAGCAGCGGGCGCACCTCGGCGTCGTCCCAGCGCATCGCCAGCAGCAACTCGGTGAACTGCTTGATCTGCTCGGCCGGGGCGCCCGGGCTGACGGTGAAGTTGCAATGATCGAAGGGTTGCGTGCGCGCCAGGATGCGCGTTGTACCGGCCGCCAGCAAGCCTTCGCGCGAGAATGCCATGTGGTTGCCGTCGATCATCCAGGCGGCGTCGATCTCGCCGGCGACCAGCGCCTGCGCGGCGTCGCGCTCGCCGCCGATGTGGTCGCCGTGCTTGCCGCCCAGGACGTCGAAGTGGCGCGCCATGAAGTCGCGGCCGGCCAGCAGGCCGTGGTGGCGCAGATAGTCGAGCGGGATCAGGCGCGCCTGCGGCGAGTCGATGGCGCCGAAGCCGATGGTCTTGCCGGCCAGCCAGGCCAGCTCGGTCACCGGCGAATCGGCGCGCGTGACCAGCACCGACGTCAGGTCGCGGTCGGTGTCGCGCATCGCCACCGTGTCGAGCGTCAGGCCGCGCGCGGCGGCGATGCGCGCGGCGCGCACCCACGCCAGCGGCGAGTTCCAGGCCAGGTTGATGCTGCCGTCGAATTGCGCCTCGACCTGGCGCTCGTAGTTGGAATAGAGGAGGTAGTCGAAGGCCAGGCCGTGGCGGCGGAAGTATTCCTTGAAGCCTTCCCAGATCGTCACGACCTTGGGCGCGTAGGCGACCGCGCCCATCATCAGTGGTGTGCTTGTCATGTGTCTCCCTTGTGCTCTCAATGGCGTCATCAGCCGAACACCGGCATGCCGCAGACGGCCTTGCCGATGAAGTCGTACAGCACGTCCGACGTCGGCGCCATCACCGACGCGGCGCGGGCGTCGCGGAAGTAGCGCTCGATGCCCAGGTCCTTGCGGAAGGCGGCGCCGCCGCACACGCGCATGGCCGTGTCGCTCACCTCCAGCGCGGCCTCGGCGGCGGCGGCCTTGACCTGCATCACGCGCAGCATGGCGTCGGCGCGGCCGGCCGCCAGCGCGGCGACGGTGTCGTCGCGCAAGGTGCGCACCAGGTCGGCCTGGATGCGGGCGCGCGCCAGGTAGGCGCGTATGGTCGGCAAGTCGGCCAGCGCGCTGTCGAGGTGTTCGAGCTTGCTGGCGGTGACGTGGCCGCAGGCGGCCTCCAGCACCGCGTCCATCAGGCCCAGCGAGCATGACGCCGTCAGGGTGGCGAACACCGGCAGCACCTTGCCGACCATGATGTCGAAGCCGCCGCCGTCGGCGCCCAGCAGCGCGGCGGCCGGCGCCCGCACGCCCCTGGCGCTCAACGGCGACGAGCGGTTGCCGCGCAGGCCGAGGCCGTCGAAGAATTTGGCCTCGCCGAGCCCCTCGCTGTCGCGCTCGACAAGCCACAGGCTGCTGACGCCGGCGCCGTCGGCCGGCCCGGTCGACCACACATAGGAATCGGCTTCGGCGGCCGAGGTGACCATGGTCTTGCTGCCGTCGATCACGACGTGGTCGCCATCGCGCCGCGCCGTGCCCATCGGCGCCCAGAAGTGGCTGCGCGAACCGCTGTCGGACCACGCCAGGGTGCTCAGGTGGCGGCCGGCGGCGATCTCGCGGCGCAGCGGCTCGGCGCCGAATGCCTCGATGACCACGGTGGCGCAGTAATGCATGCACACCACCATCGCCGTCGACGGGCAGGCGCGGGCGATGCGCTCGACCACCTGGGCCGCCTCGGCCAGGCCCTTGCCGCCGCCGCCGACCGCCTCGGCGCTGATCAGGCCGAGCAGGCCGGCCTGGCCCAGCGCGCCGATGGCCGCGCGGGGAAAGACGGCGTCGCGGTCGGTCGCCTGCGCGGCCGGCGCGACGGTGGACAGGACGATGGAATCGAGTGTTTGCAGGTAGGGCATGGCGTTCCTCATGGCGGCAAGGGGGACGATAAGCGGCGCGGCCAGTGTAGCAGAGAGCGCCACACCGCCGCGCCCCGTACTCCGGGGTCAGGTCCACCATTTCTACACGGCCTCGTCCCTCGTAAGGCTGGCCGCCGATTTACGCCGCTCTACGGTTCTGCTTGTGTAGAAATGGCGGACCTGACCCCGGAGTTGCCGGCGTTGCTGAGGGTGGCCATTTCGCGCTGCATGTTGGCGATGGCGCGTTCGTTGTAGGTGTCGGCGAAGTAGGCGTTGCCGAACAGCTGGCCCGCCTCGGCCTTGCGGCACAGATGCGCCAGCGCGCCGCCCCGGTCCTGGCGGTACTTGACGTCCGGCAGGTGGCTGTATTCGCGCCGGATGCCGCGCGCGTAATTGTGATAGACCTCGTCGTCCTGGCCGAGGATGGCCAGGTCGACGCTGAGCATGACGTCCTTGAGCCGGTGCGTGATCGACGCTTCCTGGAAGTGGTCGGTGGCGCGTATCAGTTGCGCCGTGTCGTCCATTTCCTGCGCCAGGTGGCTGCCCAGCCACAACTGGGCGCTCGCTTCCTCGTTGGTCAACTCGCCCGGCTCGCCCCGGCGGCCGTATTCGGCGTCGTGGAACCAGAACGCCTGCTTGACGATGTCGACATCGAGCGGGTCCGGGCCGGTGTTGGCGGCCCAGGCGCGGATCTCGCACAGGCCGTGCACCAGGTGGTCGAGGTTGTGGTAGTGGCGGTCGGCGCCGCCGTAGGCGGTGGCGCCGGTCAGGCGCACGAACCATTGGTCGGCGTGGGCGATGGCCGGCACGTCGGCGTGCGCGTAGTCCCACAAGGTTTCCCATTCCTTGCGCAGCCAGCTGAGCACCCAGGCGTGGTAGGCCGGCCCGGGCACGAATTGCTTCATGATCCAGTTCCAGCCGATCGGCCCCTCGAGCGCCTTGACGAAGCTCGAACTGACCGAACCGAGGTCGCGCGGCGGCATGACGAAGATGGTCTTGGCGCCTTGTAACACGTCGACGTTGGTCTGCTGGATCAGGTTTTCGTAGTCGAAATCGGCCGTGGTGCGGATGCCGCGGATCAGGCAGTCGGCGCCGTGCTTCTTGGCCGCGCGCGCCGTGTAGTCGCCCTTGACGATGACCACCTGCACGTTGTCCCAGCCCTGCTCGGCGCAGCTGAGCGCGATGATGCTTTTGCGCTCCTCGGCCGTGAACTTGGGTTTTTTGGCGGTGTTTTCGGACAGGAACACCACCACTTCGTCCGCGATCGAGCGCGCCTCGTTGATCACCCACATGTGGCCGTTGGTGATCGGGTCCAGGGTGCCCGAAAAGCCGATCTTCTTCATACGCCGCTCCAACCGATGTCAAAGGAGCATTTTAGACCGGAGTGGGCGTCGCAGTCTCGGGAAAATCGACTTGGACCTTCAGCCCGCCCAAACGCGCGGACTGGTCGAGGGTGAGCACGGCGCCGTGGCGCTCGGCGATGGACTTGATGATGGCCAGCCCCAGGCCGCTGCCGCCGGCCTCGCTGCCGGGCACGCGGTAGAAACGGTTGAAGACGCGCTCGCGCTCGTCGGCGGGAATGCCGGGGCCGGAATCCTCGACGCTGAGGATGACCCGACCCGGCGCCGACTTGGCGCCCGGCACGCGGCGCAGGTCGAGGTCGACCGTGCCGCCGGCCGGCGTATATTTGATGGCGTTGTCGACCAGGTTGCGCATCAGGATGATGAGGGCGTCGGGCTGGCCGTCGACGCCGGCCTCGTCGGCGTGGTGCAGGCCGAGGTCGATCTGGCGCGCCTGCGCCAGGCCGGCCATGTCGCCCAGGGTGCGCTTGAGCAGGTCCGACAGGCTCAGCGCCTCGAGCCGCGCGTCGTCGACCGAGCCCTCCTGGCGCGCCAGCACCAGCAATTGCTCGACCAGCCGGGTGGCGCGCTCGATGCCGGCCGTCACGCGGCCGATGGCGACGTTGCGCGCGGCCTCGTCCTGCGCGCGGCCCAGGCTGAGCACCTGGAGCTTGAGCGCGGCCAGCGGCGAGCGCAGTTCGTGGGCGGCGTCGGCCACAAAATGTTGTTGCGCCTCGAAGGCGGTGCGCACGCGGCCGAACAGCAAGTTCAGTTCATGGACCAGCGGCAGCACCTCGTCCGGTAAATCGTTTTCCGACACCGGCGACAAATCGTCGGCCTGGCGCGCGGCCACCTGGCGTTTGACGCGCGACACCGGCGCGAGCGAGCCGCTGACGACCCACCACACCACCAGCATCAAAATCGGCGCCATCACGGCGATCGGGCCGACCGTGCGCAGCGCCAGGGTGCCGGCCATGCGCTGGCGCACCGCCATGTCCTGGGCCACCTGCACCGTCTGGTTGCTGGTTTGCACCGAGAAGATGCGGTAGGTGGTGTTGTTGGCCTTGACGTTGGAAAAACCCAGCACGGCGCGCTGCGGCAGCGCCGCGCGCGACAGCGAGCGGAACACCTGGGCGCCGTCCGGGGTCCAGACCTGCACCACGAGGTCGTCGTTTTCGGGGTCGGCCACGGCGTCGGCGGCCTTGTTGGTCAGGGTCGCGCTCGAGCGCAGCGACATGGCCATTTGCTGCATGTGGTAGTCGAAGATCTGGTCGGCGTCGCTCAGCGCGCTGCGGTAGGCGATCAGCGCCTGGGCGATGGCCGCCATGGTGATGGCCGCCAGCAGAAACCACAGCAGCCTGCCGCGCAGCGAGTGCGTCACCACCGGCACCCGCGGCAACGATGGCAGCGAGGGCATCTTGACCTTCACCTTCATAGCTTGGGCACCATGTAGCCGAGGCCGCGCACGTTCTGGATCAGCTCGGCGCCGAGTTTTTTGCGCAGGCCGTGGATGTAGACCTCGACGGCGTTGCTGTTGACCTCGTCCTTCCAGCTGTACAACTTCTCTTCGAGCTGGTGCCGCGACAGCACGATGCCGGGCCGGGCGATCAAGGCTTCCAGCACGGCCCATTCGCGCGCCGACAGGTTGACCGGCTTGCCGTCGGCGATCACTTCGCGCGTTTGCGGGTTGACCGAGACGTTGCCATGCTCAAACACCGGCTCGGCGCGACCGGCCGAGCGGCGCAACAAGGCGCGGATGCGCGCCAGCAGCTCGTCGAGGTCGTAGGGTTTGAGCACGTAGTCGTCGGCGCCGGCGTCGAGGCCGGCGATGCGCTGCTCCTTGGCGTCGCGCGCGGTGGCCACCAGGACCGGGGTCAGCTCCTTGCGCGCGCGCATCGAACGCAGCACTTCGAGGCCGTCCTTGCGCGGCAGGCCCAGGTCCAGCAGCACCAGGTCGTAGGTTTGCGTTTGCAGCGCGGTGTCGGCCATGTCGCCGTCCTTGACCCAGTCGACCGCGTAGTGCTCGGCCCGCAGCAGGTCGAGCACCACTTCGCCGATCATCGTGTCGTCTTCTACCAGCAGAAGTCGCATGGTGTTTCCTTTCTTGTTATTGTCGAATTCCGCCAGAGGGGTTGCAAATGACCGGTTTTTGATTACCCCAGCCGCACCGGGATGAAGATTCTCTCATCTCCGCGCTGGATCAGCAACGCCACCGACTTGCCGGACTTGTCGACCACCTGGCGCACCTGGTCGACGGTGTTCACCGCCAGCCCGTTTACCGACAGCAGCACGTCGCCCGGCTGGATGCCGGCGTTGGCGGCCGCGCCGCCGGCGTCCTCGATCACCAGGCCGCCGGGGATGCCGGACTGGCGCCGCTCCATCTGGTCGAGCGGACGCAGCGACAAGCCCAGGCGCAGCTTGGCGGCGCCCTGGTCGCCGCGCTCGCCGCGCTCGCTACGGTCGGCCAGGGCGGCGACTTTATCGTTGGCATTGCCCAGGGTCGCCGTCAGCGGCACCAGTTTGCCGTTGCGCCACACCTCGAGGTTGATCTTCGAGCCCGGCTGGGCCAGGCCGACCATGGCCGGCAGGTCGATCGAGCTGACGATCTTCTGGCCGTTCATCGTGCGCACCACGTCGCCCGGACGCAGGCCGGCCTTGTCGGCCGGACCGCCGCGTTCGACGTTGGCCACCAGCGCGCCTTCCGGCGTGGCCAGGTTAAACGAATCGGCGAAGCTCTGGTCGATCTCCTGCACCGTCACGCCCAGCTTGGCGTGTTCGACCTTGCCCTTGGAGACGATCTGGTCCTTGATCTTGGTGGCGACGTCGATCGGGATGGCGAACGACAGGCCCTGGTAGCCGCCGGTCTGGCTGTAGATCTGCGAGTTGATGCCGACCACCTCGCCGCGGGTGTTGAACAGCGGCCCGCCCGAGTTGCCGGGATTGACGGCGACGTCGGTCTGGATGAACGGCACGTACGAATCGTCCGGCAGCGAGCGGCCCTTGGCGCTGACCACGCCGGCGGTGACGGTGTTGTCGAGGCCGTATGGCGAGCCGATCGCCAGCACCCATTCGCCCACCTTCAGGTTGTCGGTCTTGGCCAGCGGCACGACCGGCAGGTTCTTGGCGTCGATCTTGAGCACGGCGACGTCGGTCTTGGGATCGGAGCCGAGCACCTTGGCGCGGAATTCGCGGCGGTCGGTCAGTTTGACGACCACTTCGCGGGCGTCGCGCACCACGTGGGCGTTGGTCAGGATGATGCCGTCGGCGCTGATGATGAAGCCCGAGCCCATGCCGTGGGTCGGCATTTCGCGCTGGCCGCGCGGCTGCTGCTGGCCCTGGAAGCGGCGGAAGAATTCCATGAAGGGGTCGTCGCCGAAGGCGTCGCCGCGGCCTGGACCGGCCTGGCCGCTGCCGTCGTACGAGGTCTTGACGCTGCCGGTGACGTTGATGTTGACCACGGCCGGGCCGTTGTGGGCGGCCACGACGCTAAAGTCCGGCAGCGAGATGCTGGGCGCCGGCACCGCCTGCGGCGCAGCTTGGGCGGCGGCGGGCGCAGCCGCTGTTGCCACGGCGGCCACAGGAGCGCCGCCGGCGGCCGTCGCGCTGTTCTGGTGGACCACCACCGCACCGCCCGCGCCGATCGCGGCCAGTACGGCCACGGCGGCGACGGCGCGCTTGGCGGTCTTCGATCCGGACGAAGTAGTTTGGGACATATGCACTCCTGAATTGAATGAGGTTAGATGTATTCAATATGAGGCAAAAAACTTAGACGCCACTTAACATGAGTTACCGATACAAATACTTACAAACAATGCAAATTTATTAAGATGGTGGACGTGCAACTGGCCGGATAAACCGGCCAGTTGGTCCTACTCGTGTGCCACCGAAGGCGCACACCCTACAATCGGATTACGCCGCCTGGCGCTGCTCCAGGGCCGCGACGTTGTCGCTGCCATCGATGACGATCTTGCGTGGCTTGAGGGCTTCCGGAATCTCACGCACCAGTTCGATGGTGAGCATGCCGTTGTCGAAGGACGCGCCGGTCACTTTGACATGGTTGGCCAGCTGGAAGCGCTGCTCGAAGTCACGCGCCGCGATGCCGCGGTGCAGATAGGTGCGCTCGGTGGCGTCCTTCTGTTTGCGGCCAACAACCTGCAGCGAATCGCGTTCGAAGGTGATGTCGATTTCCGACCGGTCGAAACCGGCGAGCGCCATCACGATCCGATACTTGTCTTCGGAGACCAGCTCGATGTTGTAAGGCGGGTAGCTTGGTGCGGAATCTCCCCGCTGGGCATCGTTCAGCAGTTGTGCCAGACGATCAAAACCGATAGCGGAACGATACAGAGGAGTGAGGTCAAAAGTACGCATGATAAATATCCTTTTCAAGTTAAGCGATATGGAAGCGTGGCCCCCATCTGGGCAACCACTGAGTTCGATATAGGTCGCTTTTCGGGGCTTTCAAGGCCTTGAAAAACGCCTTCAACATCCCCAGCGGCCCACTTTTTTTTAAAAATTTTTCAGTCGAACGCGACGTCTTCCAGCCGGAAACGGAATTTGCGGCGCTCGGGCAAAGTCCACCCGGCGCCAGGTGTCGGATCGCGTGGCGGCTCAGAAGGTTCGTCTTGCGTGTGGTGCGCGCGAACAATTGCGCGAACTGGTTGGGCGACACCGACTTTCCTTCATGGATAATTTGGTCGCCCTCGACCCGGGCATAGTTGTGATCACCGTAGCTCCATGAGCGCAGTACGGTTCCCTCGGGCAAAAACAGCGATTTCCATTGGTAGCCGCGCACGCTCGCCGGGTCGCAGCCGGTAGCGAGTTTGGCTTGTTCGGCCAGCCAAAATTCGATCGCCGACGACACGCCCTCCGATAAATCCTGCGTGCCGCCAAGCTCGCTGAGCCGGTTGATCAGCTTGAGCAGGGTGGCGGTGTCCAGCTGCACGGTCAATGTGGATTTCATTCGATTTCCCCTTCTATTTTCTTCTGCTTTCCTCTACTTTCTTCTAGTTAGACCTAATTTGGCGCGGTCGGTTCTCCCGCCGGGAAAATAGAAAAAAATAGAAGGAAATAGAAAAATAAATCGAACACTTCCTGCAGGGGGCCGGTGGTGCATACCCCCCTGTGTATTCCCGCAGCATTTACCCGCTTGCGCGCGTGCTAAACTCTTTCTCTTGCCCAACCTTTCAACCTCCCTTTCAACTCTCTATCACGCCGCCCCATGTTCCCTATCCGTGCCGCACTCGCCGTCCTGTTGGCCACCGCCTTCAGCGCCCAGGCAGAAACGATCTCCGAGCAGCCCTATCCGGGCACCATCGTGCTCAAGGTCGACGCCAGCAACTTCGCCCAGCAAATCTTCCGCGTGCGCCAGACCATCCCGGCCAAGCCCGGCAAGCTGACCTTGCTGTATCCGCAATGGGTGGTGGCCAACCACGGCCCCAGCGGCGCGCTCAACCAGTTCGCCGGCCTCAAAGCGAGCGCCAACGGCAAGCCGCTCGACTGGAAGCGCGACCCGCTCAACGTCTGGGCCTTCGCCATCGACGTGCCGGCCGACGCCAGCGCCATCGAGGTCGAGTTCCAGTACCTGTCGCCGATCGAGGCCAGCCAGGGCCGCACCACCTTCACCGCCGACATCCTGGGCGTGCAGTGGCAGTCGCTGGCGCTGTATCCGGCCGGCTACCGCAGCCGCAACATCACCGTGCAGCCGAACTTGACCGTGCCGCCCGGCTGGCAGTTCGGCAGCGCGCTGGAGACGGCCGCGCGCAACGGCGACGAGATCGCCTTCAAGCCGCTCGACCTGGAAACGCTGCTCGATTCGCCGCTGTTCGCCGGCCGTTATTTCCGCCGCGTCGACCTCGATCCGGGCGCCAAGGTGCCGGTGCACCTGAACATGGTGGCCGACAGCGCCGAGCAGCTGGCGGCGACGCCTGAGCAGATCGCGCCGCACCGCGCGCTGATCCAGCAAGCCTATAAACTGTTCGATTCCAGGCACTACCGCCACTACGATTTCCTGTTCGCCATCAGCGACGAATTCGGCGGCATCGGCCGCGAGCACCACGAGTCGAGCGAGAACGGCGTCAAGCTGGGCTACTTCACCGAATGGGCCAAGTACGAGGCGCGGCGCGAGTTGCTGTCGCACGAATTCGTGCACTCGTGGAACGGCAAGTTCCGCCGCCCGGCCGGCCAGGACGTGCCCAACTTCAACACGCCGCTGGACAACTCCTTGCTGTGGGTGTACGAGGGCCAAACCCAGTACTGGGGCGCCGTACTGGCCGCGCGCTCGGGGCTGATCAAGCCGGAGAACACGCGCGACCTGCTGGCCGCCTCGGCCGCTCGGCTGGACAACGTCAAGGGCCGCGAATGGCGCGCGGTGCAGGACACCACCTACGATCCGATCGTCAACGCCCGCCGCCCGCAGGTGTGGAACAACTGGCAGCGCGGCGAGGATTACTACCAGGAAGGCCAGCTGATCTGGCTCGACGCCGATACCCGCATCCGCGAGCTGTCCAACGGCAAGCGCTCGCTCGACGATTTCGCGCGCGCCTTCTTCGGCGTCGACGACGGCGCCCGGGTCGCCAGGCACTACACGTTCGACCAACTGGTGGCGGCGCTGAACGCGGTGCAGCCGTACGACTGGGCCGATTTTCTGCGCAGCCGCGTGGAAAGCCACGGCCCCGGCGCGCCGCTCGACGGCCTGGCGCGCGCCGGCTGGAAACTGGTCTACGCCGAGCAGCAAACCGCGTTCCTCAAGGCCCAGGAGGATCTGAGCAAGTCGGCCAACTTCCAGTATTCGCTGGGCTTCTCGGTGGGCGCCGAAGGCAAGCTCGAGGCATTCATGTGGGAAGGCGTCGGTTTCAAGGCCGGCATGTCCGGCGGCTCTACTTTGCTGGCCGTCAATGGCCGCGCCTACAAGCCGGACGTGCTGCGCGCGGCGGTCACGGCCGCCAAGGACGGCAAGGAGCCGATCCAGCTGCTGGTCAAAAAGGGCAATCTGTACCAGACCTACGCGCTCGACTATCACGGCGGCCTGAAGTACCCGCGCCTGGAGCGCATCAAGGGCGTGCCGGACCGGCTCGAGGCCATCCTCAAGCCGCTGAAGTAAAGGAACACGTCGCCCCCGCGCCTGTCCCGCACGGGCGGCGCGGGGCGGTTTTGCTACGTTTTGGTGTATGCTGGCGGTATGAACAAAGACACCGACATCCAACTGAGCGGCCCCTTCAAGGCCACCGACGGCTCCGGCCGTGCCCACGACGCCAAGGCGATCCGCATCTTCGACGAAGGCTACGGCGCGATCGACGTCTACGTCGATTTCGCCGCCTCGATCAACGGCTTGCACAAGGACAAATCGCTGATCGACGCGGTCGTCGCGCAGCTGCGCACGGTCGGCTACAAGGGACCGGCGCTGACGGCCGGCGATCCCGTGCTGCAAGAGAGCAAACTGCTGGTGCTCGAATCGCCCGACGAATTCAACACCTTCGCCGCCGGCAAGGGCTGGAAAGACCTGGCCGAGGAATTCGGCGACGACTGACTGGTTCAAGCCAGATAGCGACCGCTCCAGACGGCGATCAGGTCGGCCACGTAGACGGCGTCCTCGCGCCGGGTCAGCAGGTGGTCGGCGCTGTCGAGCGAGATAAAACTTTTCGGATGCCTGGCGGCCGTGAAAATATCGACGGCGTTGCTGATCGGCACCGTGTCGTCGCCGGGCGCGTGCATCACCATCAGGGCCCGCTTCAGGGCTGCGATCTTCACCTTCAAATTATGCTCGCCGGCGTCCTCGACGAATTGGCGCTTGATGCGGAACGGCCGCCCCGCCAGTTGCACCTGGGCCTCGCCGTCGCGCGCGATCGCGTCCAGGTGCGCGCTGAACAGGCCGGTCACATGCGACGGGTCGCTGGGCGCGGCCACGGTGACGACGGCGCTCACTTCCGGCATGCGGTCGGCGGCGGCCAGCACGGCCGCGCCGCCCAGGCTGTGGCCGATCAACAGGCGCGGCGCGGCGAAATTGTCGCGCAGGAAGTCGGCGGCGGCCACCAGGTCGGCCAGGTTGGACGAGAAATTGGTGTTGGCGAACTCGCCCTCGCTCGCGCCCAGGCCGGTGAAGTCAAAGCGCAGCACGGCGATGCCGTGGCCGGTCAGCGCCTGCGCGATGCGGCTGGCGGCGAACACGTCCTTGCCACACGTGAAGCAGTGGGCGAACAAGGCGTAGGCCTTGATGTCGGCCGCGTCGCCATCGGGCGCGTCGAGCCGCGCGGCCAGTTTGGCGCCGTCGGCGCCGGGGAATGCCTGTTTATGTGATCGCATAGGGGTTCCCTGGATGAGTTCCGCCAAGAATACATCAAACCCCGGCCGCCATGTCAGCCGAATAGCCCGTGCAAATACCAGCGCGTGACCGCCTCGGCGTCGTTGCCGCTGCGTTCCCGGTACAACCAGTAATGCGCGTGGTCGCGCCCCTCGGCCATGAAATAATCGCGGTTCTGCATCTCGGCCCACCAGCCCGCCTCGATGCGCTCGCCGGTCGACACGATCTTCAACGGCGAGCCGTAAAACGGCCGGTGCTCGCGCATCAGCAGGGCGATCGGCTTGGCCAGCAGCCACGCCGGACGCGGCAGGCTCGGCAGGTCCGGCGGCAACTGCGCGCGGGCGTCGGCCGGGCGTATCTTGTCGTGCACGCCGACCCAGGCGTTGGCGTGCTCGGGCCGGTAATCGGCGCGCGGCGCCGCCTGCAGCACGTTCTCCGGCCCCAGCCGCGCGGTCAGCAACTCGAGCAGGCGCTGCCAGTCCTCCTTGCTGCCGCCCGGCTCGGGAAACAGCGATTCGCTCGGCGGCGCCATCGGCCGCACCCGCGGCGCCTCCAGGCACAGGCCGATCACCGGCGCCTCGAGCACCTGCTTGGCCAGGCGCTCCTTGAGCAGGCGCACCAGATGCTCGTCGCGCCAGGTCGGCTCGGCCAGCACCACCTCGAGCGCCGTCGGCGGGCGCGCCACCCGGCCGCGCTCGTGCTCGAGCAACAGGACGATGCGCTCGACGGCGAACTGGTGCGCGCTGAGCCACCCGGTCAGCTGCAGCAGCAGCCGGTGCGCGCCGAACAGCAGCGCCTCGGCGTTCTCGACCCGGTCGAACAACTCGAGCTTGGCGCGGAAGCTGGCCGGCGCCGCCAGCCACTGGTGCATTTCGGGGCGCTCGCCGTGGGCGTCGTCGAGCATGTCGAGCAAGGCGCGCCCGCAGCGCCGCTGCAGGCCCGGACGCGGCAGCGCGCGCGCCTGGCCCACGGTCAGGCAGCCGATGCCCTCCAGCCAGGCCAGGTAGGGCCGCGCCGGCGGCAGCAGGCCCACCGGCAGGCGCGCCAGGCGCCGCGTCATCGACGCCACCGTCAGCGCGCGCCCGGCCTCGGCGCGCGCCAGCAGCCAGGCGCCGCGCGCGGTCGGCGCGCAAGCGATGACGGCGCTGAAACCGAGCGCGCGCAGGCTGGCGGCGATCTGCCGGCACAATGACCGCACGCCGCCGAACAGGCGCAGGCTGGCGCCCACGTCGAGCAACAGGGTCGCCTCCTCGGCCATGGCCAGTTGCGGCGTGAAGCGCAGCAGCGCCATCGCCACCGCCTGCAGCGCCTCGGCCTCCTGCTGCGGGGCGCGCTGCTGGAAGCGCGCGTGCGGCGCCAGCATCAGCGCGCCGCCGCGCCGCATGCCCGGCGCGACGCCGGCCGCGCGCGCCGACGCCGACATCGCCGCCACCCGCTCCTGCTCGAGCACGACGGTGCAGGTGTCGTCAGACCAGCGCGGGCAAAACACTTCGAGCGGCAGCCGGGGCAGGTGCAGGGCGATCCAGAGGCGCATGGCGTTGTAGCAAAGAAGGGGTCAAAGGTAAGAACAAGGGGGTGTCGCGCTGCGGCCCGCGCCGCTTGACGAAACCGATGTCGACACCGCCGGCGGCCGCCGTCAGCGACAGGCGCAGCGGCGCCGGCGAGGCGTCCTGCGCGGCCGCCAGCGGGCGCAGCATGCAAAACAGCGTGTCCGCGCTTTGCGCGGCCAGGTGCAGCCGGCGCAAGGTTTCGCCGCGCGCGTGGGTTTGCCACAGCAGCAGCGCGCCGCAACAGCCGCTGCGCAGCACCTGCTCGGCCGCCCACAAGGCGTCGCCGCCGCCTTTGCCCTGGGCGCCGCCGCCGCGTATCCAGATCAATTGCGACGGCTCGAGCCCCAGCGCGGCCAGGGCCAGCGCCTGCGGCGGGTGCGGCGGCTGCAGCAGCACGATGGGCCGCTTGCCCAGCGCCGCCAGCGCCGGGCGCAGCAGGCGCAACTCGCCGATGCCGTCCTGCTGCAGCAGCAAGTCGATCAGGGTGCCCAGCGGCCAGCCGCCGCCGGGCAACTGCGCCGACAAGGCGGCAAAGCCGGTGTCGACGCAGCGCGTGGCGCTGTGCGCCAGTTGCGACGCCCGCCACAGCGACGGATGGACGGTTTCCGGCGCGGCAATAAGGGTGGAAGGATTCATGATGTCACCAGCGCATTGTAGCGCAAATACTGTATAAATACACAGTACTATTTCAACCCCGTTTTGGCAAGGCCGAATTTGTATGGCGCGCGGCATGCTGTAACATGACGCCACGGAAACATCACCAGGACATTATTTTGCACACAATACAACTGGTCGGCGCGGTCATTTTCGGCCTCGCCCTGCTCCACACCTTCACCGCCAAATCCTTCGAGGTGCTCTCGCGCCGCCACCCGCGCCACGCCGGCCTGTTCCACCTGCTGGGCGAAGTGGAGGTCGTGTTCGGCTTCTGGGCCTTTATTTTGATCACTGCCATGGCCTTCCTCGACGGCCCCCAAGCCGCCGTCGACTACGCCGAAACGCGCCACTACACCGAGCCGCTGTTCGTCTTCACCGTGATGGTGGTGGCCGCCTCGCGCCCGGTGCTCGACATCGTCCGGCGCGTGCTGCGCACCCTGGCCCGGCTGCTGCCGATGTCGACCGACCTGGCGCTGGCCTGGTTCGGCCTGGCGCTGGTGCCGCTGACGGGCTCGCTGATCACCGAGCCGGCCGCGATGACCTTGGCGGCGCTGATGCTGGCGCCGCTCATTTTCCGCCAGGGCATGCCCGAATGGCTCAAGTACGCCGCCCTCGGCGTGCTGTTCGTCAACGTCTCGATCGGCGGCACGCTCACCGCCTACGCCGCGCCGCCGGTGCTGATGGTCGCCTCCACCTGGCAATGGGACAGCGCCCACATGGCGAGCCACTTCGGCTGGAAGGCGGCCGTCGCCGTCGCCTTCAACGCCAGCGTCGTCAGCTTGCTGCTGCGCCCGCACCTGCGCGCGCTGGCCGGCGCCGCCGGGCCGGGCCCGGACGGCGACGCCGTCGCCGTCGATACACCGTTGCCGGTGCCATGGCCGGTCACCCTGATCCACCTCGCCTTCCTGGCCGGCGTGGTGCTGCTCAGCCACCATCCGGTGCTGTTCCTCGGCCTGTTCATGCTGTTCCTCGGCTTCACGTCGGCCTACCAGCGCTACCAGAATCCTTTGATCATCAAGGAAGGCTTGCTGGTGGGCTTTTTCCTGGCCGGCCTGGTGGTGCTCGGCGGCATGCAGCAATGGTGGTTGCAGCCCATCGTCGAAAGCCTGTCGCCGGTGGCCTTGTTCTTCGGCGCGCTGGGCTTGACGGCGATCACCGACAACGCCGCGCTGACCTACCTCGGCTCGCTGATCGTGGGCATCTCCGAACAATCGCAATACATGCTGATGGCCGGCGCGGTGGCCGGCGGCGGCCTGACGGTGATCGCCAACGCACCCAATCCGGCCGGCGCCTCGCTGCTGCGGCGCGGCTTCAACGACGAATCGATCGGCGCCGTCGGCCTGCTGCTCGGCGCGCTGGGCCCGACCATCGTCGCGGCGGCCGCCTTCCTGCTGCTGTAAGCCGGAAGGTGCCGCGTGGCGGTACTTGTCAAAAAATGATGCCCGATTGGTAAAAATATCCTAGTATCTAACTGCAACCTTACTGCCCGTCAACTGTTAGCGATAGGATCGATGATGAGAACACCACCACTAGCCGCCCTGCTGCTGGGCGCCGCCGTCTGCCTGCCGTCGTCCGCCCAAGCGGCGGCGGCGCGGCCCACCGACAGCGCCTTCGCCACACCGCAGCTGCGGGTCGACCTCGGCGGGCGCAAGCTCAACCTGTACTGCAGCGGCGCCGGCAAAACCACCGTGCTGTTCGACAGCCCTTCGGGCGACGGCGGCTGGAGCTGGTTCAAGGTGCAACCGGAGGTCGCCAAGCACACCCGCGCCTGCGTGTACGACCGCGCCGGCTACGGCTTCAGCGACCCGGCCAGCCGGCCCAACACGTCGGACAACGCGGTCGAGGACCTGCACAAGGCGCTGGCCAAGGCTGGCGTCAAGCCACCCTATCTGCTGGTCGGCAACTCGCTGGGTGGCGGCAACGCCCAGGTCTACGCCTACCGCCATCCGGACGAGGTCAAAGGCCTGGTACTGGTCGAACCGCAAACCGAGGACGAGACCACGCGCCTGAACAAAGCCTCCGGCGGCATGATCGGCAAAGTCTACGACATGGTCAAACAGAATGATGACGACTGCCTGCGCGCGGCGGCCAAGGGATTCAAGGCCGGCGCCGAGGCGCTGGCCAACTGCATCGGCAATCCCGCCGACTACTACGGCCCGGTGATCGGCCCGCAAGTGCTCAAGACGATGAAGACGACAGCCTACTGGCGCACGCGGGTCGACGAATACAAGGCGATCCCGGCCAGCGACAACCAGCTGCGCGCGCTGCGCAAACCCTTCGGCGACCTGCCGCTGCTGGTGCTCACGCGCGGCGTCAGCCCGTACGCCATTCCGGACAAGCCGCAAAGCGCCATCAACAAGGCCATGGAGGACGAGAACGAAAAGATCCACAAGGAGCTCGCCGCGCTGTCGACCAAAGGCGCGCAACGCGTGGTGGCCGGCGCCGCGCACGGCATACAAGGCGACCAGCCGGCCGCCGTGACGGCCGCCGTGCTGGAGGTGCTCAAACAAATCGACTAGGCGCGTTTTATAAGGGGGTCAAGTCTGTCTTTCGGACACGAACACAACCACACGGCCGTTCAGCCCGTGTCCCAATGACAGACTTGACCCCGGGGTTAGGCGCGCTGGTGGCGGTTGAAAAACTGCATCATCATCTTGCTGGCGTCCGGGCCGGCTTTGGTGTTGTAGGCCAACGTGTCGTCGCCGCCACTCCAGGCGTGCTCGAGCTGCTCGATCTGCGCCACGCGCAATAGCAACTTTCTGCCGTCGTAGAAGTCGTCGATGCGGTGGGCGTTGTGGCGCCCGCCCCGCCCCTGCGACTTGAGCGTGGTCTTCGGTTGCGCGACGGCGCCGATGCGGTTGAACGCCTGGCTCTGGCGGACCAGTTGCGTCTGATTGATCGGGCGCACCACGCTGTCGCCCTCGCCCTGGATCAGGATCATCGGCATGCCGGGGAACTGCGGCTGGCGCATCAGCACTTCCCGCACCGCCATGTCCGCGCGCAGGCCGCCGCCGTGCTGCATGACGCCGAGCGCGCCCATCTGGCTGTGGCCGGCGCCGAACACGGGACCCGAATGCATGCCCACCGCCGCGAACAACCGCGGGTGGTTGAGCGCGACGATGTTGGCCATGCCGGCCCCCGCCGAGATCCCGGCGATGTAGACGCGCGAACGGTCGATCGCGTATTCCGTCATCACCTTGTTGACCATGCCGACGATCATCGGCACGTCGCCGCCCCCCTCCTGCGTGGCGCGGTCGTACCATTTCCAGCAGCGCTGCGCGTGCGCGCTGACCGACTGCTGCGGATAGAGCACGGCGTAGCCCATCTGCTCGGCCCACTGGTTCATGCGCGTGCCCTGCGCGAACTGGGTGGCGGTCTGCTGGCAGCCGTGCAGCATCACCACCAGCGGCAAGCCCTTGCGGATCGCCTGGGCGGGAATATTGTTGGGCAGGTACAGCCAGTACCCGAGGCGATGCGCGGGCGTGCCCACGCCGGCCGGCGTCGCGTAGTGCGAGGCCAGCCACTTGCCCGGCGCCGGCGGAGTGTGGGGAGCGGGCGTGGGCGGGTTGGCGGCGCGAACCGGACGTTTAACCCGCACCCCGGCATCCGGGACCGCGCGCGCCGCCGGTTTTGGGGTCGGACCCCGTACGGGGTCCGACCCCTTCTTGGCTGGGGGTTTGGCCACCTTGACGACCTTGGCCGCCGGCGCCCGCTTGCGCTTGGGCGCGGGCGGCGTGGCGGCCTTGAACAGCGCCGTCATCAATTTGTTGACGGACTTGCTCTGACGTGTGCCGGTACGCACCAGACTACGCAGCAAACCAGCGGCACTCTTCATCGGGTCGACCTCCTGTTGCCATAAAGTCTACCCCGAAAACTCCATCCGCCTGCGTTCGCCACCTCGCTTACGGACGATTGATGCGTCATCAACGCAACATCGACTCCCACACCTTCTGCAAGCGCTTGGCCGACACCGGCATCGGCGTGCGCAGCTCCTGGGCGAACAGCGACACGCGCAACTCCTCGAGCATCCAGCGGAATTCGACCATCTTCGGATCGGTGTTCTTGCCGGCCGATTTATCCTTGTTGGCGCGCTGGTACAACGCCGCCGCCGACTGCCATTCGGCCATCAGCTTGGCGTCTCGCGCGGGGTCGCCGCGCAGCTTTTCGATGCGCACGTTGATCGCCTTCAGATAGCGCGGGAAGTGCGCCAGCTGACTGTACTCGTTGTCCGACAGGAAGCGCTTGTTGACCAGCGCCTGCAACTGCGCCTGCATGTCGGCGGCGGCCGCCGCCGGCAGCCCCTGCAAGCGCTTGGGCAGGCCGTGGAATTCGGTCAGCACCTGCGACAGCAGGCGCGCGATCTCGTTCACCAGCAGCACCAGGCGCGACTTGCCCTCGTCCTTGCGCTTGGCGAAACTGGCGGCATCGAGCGGCAACGGATCTTGCAGGCAGGCGATATCGAGCGCCTTGTTGATGATCTGTTCGCGCAGCTCCTCCTGCGTGCCCATGCTCATGAACTGCATGCCCATTTGCTGCAGGCCGGGGATGCCCTTTTCGATGAACTTGATCTGGTCCTTCATCTGCAGCGCGAACAGCCGGCGCAGGCCGATCCGGTGGGTGCGCGCCGCCACCGTCGGATCGTCGAAGACCTCCAGGTCGCAGTGCGTGCCCTTGTCGACCAGCGCCGGGAAGCCGATCAAGGTCAGCTTGCCCTGGACGATCTCCAGCAGCTCCGGCAGCTCGCCGAAGGTCCAGCTGGTGAGGCCCGTCAAGGTGATGCCGCTGGCGGCGCTGGACGCCTCCTTGGCCTTATCGCTGCCCTTGCCCGGCGCCGACGCCGCTGCCGCGTTGCCGCCGGCCGCGCGCGAAAGCGCTACCGAAGGCGCAGCAGCGCCCCCGCTGCCCAGCGCCCGCATCGTCACTCCCTGCGTGCCCGACGTCTCGGCCATCTTCTGGAAGCTCTCGCGCGCCTGCGCGCCGAATTCGGCCTGCAGGGTGGCCAGGTTGCGGCCCATCTCCAGCTGGCGTCCGTGCTCGTCGATCACCTTGAAGTTCATGAAGTGATGGGCCGGCAAGGTCTCCGGCTTGAAGTCGGTGGTCAGCACCGAGATCGTGATTTGCGACCGGATGTCGGCGATGATCGCGTCGATCAAGTCGCCCCGGCCGAAGATGCCCGCCTCGTGCACCCGCTCGCAGAACCTGGCCGCGTAATCGGGCAGCGGCACGCAATGGCGGCGCAGCTTTTGCGGCAGGGATTTGAGCAGCAGGTGCACCTTCTCCTTCAACATGCCCGGCACCAGCCACTCGCAGCGCTCGCGCGGCAACTGGTTCAACGCGAACAGCGGCACGGCCATCGTCACGCCATCGCGCACGCTGCCAGGTTCGAAGTGGTAGGTCAGCGCCATTTCCAGTCCCGTCACCGACATCATCTTCGGGAACAGGTCCGTCGTCACGCCGGCCGCCTCGTGGCGCATCAATTCGTCGCGATTGAGGTACAGCAGTTTCGGCTCGGCCGCCGTGGCGTCCTTGTGCCACTTCTCGAAGCCGGCGCCGTTGACCACGTCGGCCGGTATCAGCTTGTCGTAGAAGGCGGCGATCAATTCATCGTCGACCAGCACGTCGAGGCGGCGCGACTTGTGCTCGAGGTTCTCGATCTCCTTGATCAACTTGTGGTTGTGGGCGAAGAACGGCGCGCGCGTGTCGTAGTCGCCGCCGACCAGCGCGTCGCGGATGAAGATCTCGCGCGCCTCGGCCGGATTGTGCAGCGCATAGTTGATGCGGCGCTGGCTGTACACCACCAGGCCATACAACGTGGCGCGCTCGGACGCGCTGACCTGCGCCCCGCGTTTTTCCCAGCGCGGCTCGCCCCACGATTTTTTCAGCAGGTGGCCGCCGACCTTCTCCAGCCACTCCGGCTCGATGCGGGCGACGCAACGCGCGTACAGGCGCGTGGTGTCGACCAGTTCCGCCGCCATGATCCACTTGCCCGGTTTCTTCAGCAGCGAGGAACCCGGCCAGATATTGAACTTGATGCCGCGCGCGCCCAGGTAGCCGGCGCCCGGTTCGTCCTCGCTCTTGAAGCCGATGTTGCCCAGCAGGCCGGTCAGCAGCGCCAGGTGCAGGTTTTCGTACGTGGCCGGCGCCTCGTTGATGCGCCAGCCCTGCTCCTTGACGATGGTCAGCAGCTGCGAATGCACGTCGCGCCACTCGCGCAGCCGCAGTTGCGACAGGAAGTTGGCGCGGCAGTTGTCCATCAGCTGGCGGTTGGTTTTTTTGTGCTCGATGGCGTTCTCGAACCACTGCCAGATCTTCAGGTAGCTGATGAACTCCGACTTCTCGTCGGCGAACTTCTTGTGCGCCTCGTCGGCCGCCTGCTGGTGCTCCATGGGGCGGTCGCGTGGGTCCTGCACCGACAGCGCGGAGGCGATGATCAGCACTTCGTTCAGGCTCGCGTTGTCCAGCGCGGCGAGGATCATGCGGCCCACCCTCGGGTCCAGCGGCAGCTTGGCGAGCTTGTTCCCCAGTGGCGTGAGCTGGTTGTATTCGTCGACCGCGCCCAGTTCCTGCAGCAGCTGGTAGCCGTCGGCGATGGCGCGCGCCAGCGGCGGCTCGATGAACGGGAAGGTCTCGACATCGGTCAGGTGCAGGGACTTCATGCGCAGGATGACGGCCGCCAGCGACGAGCGCAGGATCTCCGGCTCGGTGAACTTGGGCCGTTGCAGGAAGTCCTGCTCCTCGTACAGGCGGATGCAGACGCCGTCGGCGACGCGGCCGCAACGGCCGGCGCGCTGGTTGGCGGCCGACTGCGCGATCGGCTCGATCTGCAGCTGTTCGACCTTGTTGCGGTAGCTGTAGCGCTTCACGCGCGCCAGGCCGGCGTCGACCACGTAGCGGATGCCGGGCACCGTCAGCGAGGTTTCGGCGACGTTGGTGGCCAGCACGATGCGGCGCGCGTTGGTCAGCTTGAACACGCGCTCCTGCTCCTCGGCCGACAGGCGGGCGAACAGCGGCAGGATCTCAACGTGCGGCGGATGGTGCTTGCGCAGCGCCTCGGCGGCGTCGCGGATTTCGCGCTCGCCGGGCAGGAACACCAGCACGTCGCCGGAGCCGAGGCGGCACAGTTCATCGACGCCGTCGACCACCGCGTCCATCAGGTCGCGCTTTTCGCGGGCGGCGGCGGTGCGCTGGCCCTTGCCTTCGGCGTTGGCGACCGCGGGATTCTGGACATCGCTCTCGATCGGGCGGTAGCGCACCTCGACTTTATACAGGCGGCCGGAGACCTCGATCACCGGCGCCGGCATGTCCGGCGTGCCGAAATGGCGCGAGAAGCGCTCGGCGTCGATGGTCGCCGAGGTGATGATCACCTTGAGGTCCGGGCGGCGCGGCAGCAGCTGCTTCAGGTAGCCAAGCAGGAAGTCGATGTTCAGGCTACGTTCGTGCGCCTCGTCGATGATGATGGTGTCGTAGTTCTTCAGCAGCGGGTCGGTTTGCGTCTCGGCCAGCAGGATACCGTCGGTCATCAGCTTGACCGAAGCGCCCTTCATCAGAGTGTCGGCGAAGCGCACCTTGAAGCCGACCGTCTCGCCCAGCGGCGTGCCCAGTTCCTGGGCGATGCGCTTGGCGGTGGACGAGGCGGCGATGCGGCGCGGCTGCGTGTGGCCGATCAGCGCCTTCTGGCCGCGTCCCAGCTCCAGGCAGATTTTCGGCAGCTGGGTGGTCTTGCCGGAGCCGGTTTCGCCCGAGACGATGATCACCTGGTGCTTTTGCAGCGCCTCGGCGATTTCGTGGCGGCGGCCGGAGACCGGCAGGTCTTCCGGGAACGTAATCGGCGGCAGCGGGTTGCGGAACGCGCGCTCGGCGGCGCGGGCGGCCTGCTCCTCGGGTGTCAGACGGGGCTTGGGCTCCCGACGCGGCTGGGCGCGCGAACCGCCCTCGCCGTCGGGACGCGGCGCGCGCGCCTGCGGCGGACGACCACCCTGGCCCGGCTGGCCGCCCTGGCGGGCCTCTCCCTGCGGACGCGGTCCGCCCTGCCCTTGCCGGGCGCCGGGCGCTTGCGGGGTGCGGGACGGGTCGTTGCGGGGGCTGCGGGGCTGGCCAGGCGTGCGGTTGTCGGCGGTTTTCGGTTTATTGCTGGCTTCTGACATTGTTTTTTACAAGATTGGAGCGCGGAACTCGCGCACCGAATTATAATGCGGCTAATGGAAAACCCTACCCAATTCGTCCAATGGCTGCGTTCCGTCGCGCCCTACATCCACGCCTTCCGTGGCAAGACCTTCGTGGTCGCCTTCCCCGGTGAACTGGTCAGCGCCGGCGCGCTGCAGGTGCTGGCCCACGATTTGTCGCTGCTGCACGCGCTCGACATCAACGTCACCGTGGTCTACGGCTCGCGCCCGCAGGTAGCCGAACAACTGGCCCTGCGGAACGTCGAGGGCCGCTTCCACAACGGCGTGCGCATCACCGACACGGCCGCCATGGAGTGCGCCAAGGAGGCCGCCGGCGAGTTGCGCCTCGACATCGAGGCCGCCTTCAGCCAGGGCTTGCCGAACACGCCGATGTCGAACGCGGCCATCCGTATCATTTCCGGCAACTTCATCACCGCCCGCCCGCTCGGCGTCATCGACGGCGTCGACCTGGAACTGACCGGCGTCACCCGCAAGGTCGACGCCGAGACAATCCACTCGATCCTCGGCTCCGACGGCCTGGTGCTGCTGTCGCCGCTGGGCTTCTCGCCCACCGGCGAGGCGTTTAATCTCACCATGGAGGACGTCGCCTGCAGCGCCGCCATCGCGCTGCACGCCGACAAACTGGTGTTCATCACCGAGACCGACATGATGGTCGACGCCGCCGGCACCGAAATCCGCGAGCTGTCGTCGCACCAGGCCGAGGCCGTGCTGCAAGCGGGATTCCTGCCCGATTCGACCGCCTTTTACCTGAAACACTGCATCAAGGCCTGCGACAACGGCGTCGAACGCTCGCACATCGTGCCGTTCGCGATGGACGGCTCGGCGCTGCTCGAGCTGTTCACCCACGACGGCGTGGGCACCATGATTTCGCACGAGAACCTCGAATCGCTGCGCAAGGCCACAATTGAGGACGTCGGCGGGATTATCAAGCTGATCGAGCCGCTTGAGGCCGACGGCACGCTGGTCAAGCGCGGGCGCGAGCTGATCGAGCGCGAGATCGATTATTTCTCCGTCATCGAGCACGATGGCGTGATCTTCGGCTGCGCGGCGCTGTACCCGTTCCCGGAACAGAAAATGGCCGAAATGGCATGCCTGACCGTCAACCCCGAGGTCCAGGCCCAGGGCGATGGCGAGCGCATTTTGAAGCACATGGAAAACCGCGCGCGCGCCATCGGCGTGACCAAGTTGTTCGTGCTCACCACGCGCACCTCGCACTGGTTCCAGAAGCGCGGCTTCGTGCCGACCACGGTCGACTCGCTGCCGAAGGACCGCCAGCGCATGTATAACTGGCAGCGCAAATCCCAGGTCCTGATTAAATCTTTATAATCACGGTTTATCGAACCGTTTTAGGAGCAACACAGATGGCCCGCACCGTGCAATGCGTCAAACTCAACAAGGAAGCCGAAGGACTGGACTTCCCACCGTATCCGGGCGAACTGGGTAAGAAGATCTACGAGACGGTCTCCAAGGAAGCCTGGGCCGCCTGGCTCAAGCACCAGACCATGCTGGTCAACGAGAACCGCCTGAACCTGGCCGACCAGCGCGCGCGCAAGTACCTGGCGCAGCAGATGGAAAAGCATTTCTTCGGCGACGGCGCCGACGCGGCCATGGGCTACGTGCCGCCGACCGAGTAAATCTTAACAACCCCGAACCAGCGTTGTGGCCAGCGGCCGCCGCGGGTTTGGGGTCGTACCCAGTTGGGTACGACCCCGGTTTGGCCGGGGGTATGCCTCTTAAAACTTCAACGTCTTCACGCCTTCGGCGGTGCCCAGCAGGCACACATTGGCCCCGCGCGCGGCGAACAATCCCACCGCGATCACGCCGACGATCTGGTTGATCTGCGCTTCCAGCGCCACCGGATCGGTGATGGCCAGGCCGGCCACGTCGATCAGCATGCCGCCGTTGTCGGTGATGAAAGCCTCGTCCGTGCCCGGCTTCAGACGCAGCTTCGGCTCGCCGCCCAGCTTGGCCAGCTCGCGCGTGACCGACGCGCGCGCCATCGGCAGCACCTCGACCGGCAGCGCGAACTTGCCCATCACGTCGACCAGCTTGGAGCCGTCGGCGATGCACACAAAACGCTTGGCCACCGAGGCGACGATTTTTTCGCGCGTGAGCGCCGCGCCGCCGCCCTTGATCATCGCGCCGGTGTGGGTGATCTCGTCGGCGCCGTCGATGTAGACGGCGATCTCCGGCACGTCGTTCAAGTCGAACACGGCGATGCCGTGGCCGCGCAGGCGCGCCGCGGTGGCTTCCGACGACGCCACGGCGCCCTTGATGTCGGCCTTGATCTTCGCGAGCTCGTCAATGAAAAAATTGGCGGTGGAGCCGGTGCCCACGCCGATGATCTCGTTCTTGACCACGTAATCGATGGCGGCGCGCGCCACGGCTTGCTTCAGTTCGTCTTGAGTCATGATGCTATTTCTATCTAAAAGGGAAAACGGTGTGGCCGCAAAGTGACTGGATTGCGGCCGAATAGCCGCCATTTTAACGGATCGCCCCCGCCCGCCCCCGATTTCCGCTAAAAATTGCGCTTGAACAACATCGACCCGGACCCGGTGTCGCAGACTTGCACAACGGTGGCGCGGACGGTACGAACCTCGCCAGCGGCGCCGCCGATTGTGCGAAAATAAACCCAGCAGATCCCATTCAAACGCTCGTCCGGGGAGTTCCATGCCGCAAGCTAAAACAGTCTTGATCGTCGACGACAGCCGCGTCTCGCGCCTGATGGCCCGCCAGTACATCACCGGCCTGCATCCCGACTGGATCGTCGAGGAGGCCGGCACCGGCGAGGAATCGCTGGTCAAGTCCCGCGACGTGCACCCGGACCTGGTGCTGATGGACGTGAACATGCCCGGCATGGGCGGCATCGCCGCCGCCGAGCAGCTGCGGCGCGAAAATCCCGACCTGCCGATTTCGCTGCTGACGGCCAACGTGCAGACGGCCACGCGCGAGGCGGCCGAGGCGATCGGCGTCGGCTTCGTCGAAAAACCCATCACCGAGGCGCGCATCGCCCGCCTGCTCTCGCCGCTCGAAGAGGCCGGGCCATGATCGTGCTGTCCGAGCTGGAAAACGACGCCCTGATCGAGATCTTCAACATCGGCGTCGGCCAGGCGGCCGCCTCGATGAGCGCCATCGTCAACGAGGCGGTGCGCATGTCGGTGCCGTCGATCACCTTCGTCCACCGCGCCGACGCCGCGCGCCTGCTGCGCAACCGGGTGTTCGAGCCCGAGCGCATCTGCGGCGTGAGCCAGCACTACGAGGGCGCCTTCGAGACCGAGGCGATCCTGATGTTCCCCGAGGATAAAAGCCTCGAGATCGTGCGCCTGATGGTCGGCGAGAGCGTGCCGCTGGCCGAGCTGACCGACATGGAGCAGGAAGCCATGTGCGAGATCGGCAACATCATCCTGAACTCCTGCGTCGGCACGCTGGCCAACATCTTCCAGCACGAGCTGCGCGGCTCGCTGCCGGCCTACCACGTCGGCACCAGCGACGAAATCCTGACTGCCTCGGGCAGCGAGCCGGACGCCGTGGTGCTGATGCTGCACATCGACTTCGTGCTTGAAAAGCACCAGATCCAGGGCTACGTCGCGTTCGTGCTCGACCTGTCGGCCATGCACGACCTCAAGGCCCAGATCAACCAGTACATCGCGCGCGCGATGGGGCAGGCCTGAGCCGTGCGGGCGATGGACAGCACGCTGCCGGAGGCGCACCGGCTCAAGGTGCTGCGCAGCGTGCTCGGGGCGGTCAACCTGGGCGTGGTGGTGGTCGACGCCGAGGGCCGCGTGGTGCTGTGGAACGCCTGGATGAGCCGCCACTCGGGGCTGGCACAGGAAGGCATCGTCGGCGCCGAGCTGCTGGCGGCCTGCCCGGAGCTGCGCGGCGGCCGGGTCGACTCGGCGATCGGCCAGGCGCTGCGCGACAACTTCCCGTCGCTGCTGTCGCAAAGCCTGAATAAGGCGCCGTTCGCGCTGTACGCCAACGCGGCGGCGGCCGCGCGCGGCGAGCGCCTGCAGCAGGCGGTGGAAGTCACGCCGATCGAGGTCGAGGGCGCGCCGCGCCACTGCCTGGTGCAGATCAGCGACGTCAGCGTGGCCGTCGCGCGCGAAAAACTGCTGCGCGAGCAAACCATGGTGCTGCGCTCGCAAACCTTCGCCGACGGCCTGACCGGCATCGCCAACCGGCGCCACTTCGACGTGGCCATGGAAAAGGAGCACCGGCGCGCCAAACGTGGCGGCGCGGCGCTGTCGCTGCTGATGATTGACATCGACCATTTCAAGGCCTACAACGACCACTACGGCCACCAGAAGGGCGACCAATGCCTGATTCAGGTGGCCGCCGCGCTGGCGGCCATGCTCAAGCGCCCTTGCGACCTGATGGCGCGCTACGGCGGCGAGGAGTTCGCCGTCATCCTGCCCGAGCTCGACATCGGGCAGGCCGGCCAGATCGCCGAGACGATCCGCGCCCGCGCGCTGGAGCTGGCGATCCCGCACGAGCGCAACGGCGACGTGCCGTACGTCACGGTGAGCATCGGCGTGACGTCGCAGCGGCCGGAAGCGCCGGTCGACATCGAAGCGCTGATCGGCGCCGCCGACCGCGCGCTGTACGAAGCCAAGAACGCCGGCCGCAACCGCAGCGCCGCGCGCCTGCCATAGGCGCGCCGAAGCACGCGAATCGCCTCCGCCGCGCTCACACCCGGACTCAAACCCCGAGAGACCAAAGAGACACGTAGGGCGGATTAGGCGGCACGCCGTAATCCGCCAAGCGCCGCCTCCGGACAAAACGCAGGCGCGCACGCAGGCACCCCGCGCCAGGGGCGGCATGATGATGCGCGTCGAGTCGGGCACGGTGGCGGGCATCGCCAAAATTTATACGAAAGCGTGGCGAACGCGCCGCTTTGTCGCCAGCGTTCAATACACCGCCTCGGCGACGCCGCATAGTGGCACAATGCAGAACCATGGAGACAACCAATGATGGAACACACCTTACCCTTAGCAGCGCGTGAAATCGCCGACCTGCCCGGCCCGGCCCCGTGGCCGCTGGTGGGCAACCTGCCGCAAATCCGGCCGCTGCGCGTCCACCAGGATGTCGAAGCCTGGAGCCGCCAATACGGCCCGCTGTTCAAGATCCGCTTCGGCCGCACCGACATCGTGGTACTGGCCAGCCACGAGCTGGTCGGCGCCGCGCTGCGCGACCGGCCCGACGGCTTCCGCCGGCCCGCGATCACCAGCGACGTCGGCGAGGAAATGGGCGGACGCCCCGGCGTGTTCGTGTCCGAGGGCGCGAACTGGCGCGAACAGCGCCGCATGGTGATGGCCGCGTTGTCGCCGCACGCGGTCAAGGCCTACTTTCCGGCGCTGGTGGCGGTGGCGTTGCGGCTGCGCGAGCACTGGCGGCGCGCGGCGGCCGGCAACCACGCGATCGACCTGACCGACGACCTGAAACGCTTCAGCGTCGACATCATCGCCGGGCTGGCGTTCGGCACCGACGTCAACACCATCGACGGCGGCGAGGACGTCATCCAGCGCCACTTGGACATCATCCTGCCTGCCGTTGCGCGCCGCTCCATCGCACTGGTGCCGTACTGGCGCTACGTGCGCCTGCCGCAGGACCGGCAGCTCGACGCCAGCGTGGCCGCGCTCAACGACTCGATCGACGCGCTGATCGCCTCGGCGCGCGCGAAGCTCGTCGCCGAGCCGGCGCGGCGCGAGCGCCCCGCCCACTTGCTCGACGCGATGATCTGCGCGGCCGACGAAGGCGGCGGCATCGACGACCGCGTCATCGCCGGCAACGTCATGACGATGCTGCTGGCCGGCGAGGACACCACCAGCCACACGTTGGCTTGGATGCTGTATCTGTTGCAGAAAAATCCGGCGGCGCTGCGCAAGGCGCGCGAGGAAGTGGCGCGCGTGGCGCCCGATCCGGCGACGTTGACGATCGCGCAGATGGACGGCATGGATTACCTGGACGCCTGCGCGCAGGAGGCCATGCGCCTCAAGCCGGTGGCGCCGTTCATTCCGCTCGAAGCCTTGCGCGAGACCGTCATCGGCGACGTGCGCATCCCCAAGGGAGGATTGGTCTGGTGCGTGATGCGCAACGACAGCGTCGACGAGAAACATGTGCCGCGCGCCGACGCCTTCGAGCCGGAGCGCTGGCTGCGCAGCGGCGAGGGCGCGGTCGACAAGCACCTGTCGATGCCGTTCGGCGCCGGCGTGCGCACCTGCCCCGGACGCTACCTGGCGCTGCTGGAGATCAAGCTCGCCAGCGCCATGCTGCTGAGCAGCTTCGAGATCGCGTCGATCGACACGGTGGATGGCAAGGAGCCGGAGGAATTGATGGGGTTTACGATGTCGCCGATTGGATTACGCATGCGTCTCAGCGGGATCAATACAATCTAAACATCCTCGACATATCATTCCATGACAATCCAAGCTCATGGAGATACCGATGGGAAAGTTTGCCAATCACGTTTTTACGCGCGTAGAATTAACATATGCGCATCGTCGCTGAAACCAAAGTTTTCCGCCGCTACGCGGCGGAAATCTGGACCGATGCGGAACTATCGGAATTCATCTCATGGATCGCGAGAAATCCGACTGCCGGTGATGTGATACCTGGAAGTGGCGGGTGTCGCAAGGTGCGCTGGTCGATAAAAGGCCAAGGCAAACGCGGCAGCGCACGCGTCATTTATTTTTGTGCCTCCAACGACATCATCTGGTTACTGATCGTCTATACCAAAGCCAAATTGGGTACGTTGTCAGCAGCCTTTTTGTCCGAGCTGCGGAAAGGAATCGAAGATGTCATCTGAAAAAGACCAGTTTCAACGCGACCTGCTTGAATCTGTCAAACAAATGCGCGCTGGAGAGTCGGCGCGTGTCACTGCCGTCGACACAGCGGCAGCAACCGTTGAAATCTCATTGCGGCTGCCAGCGACGGTAATAGAGCGTTGGAAAGCGACCGGGCCTGACTGGCAGAGTCGCATGGCCAAGGTTTTAAACGATGCGCCAACCGGGTAGGATGCCGAGGAAAATCAGCAGCCTTTAGACTATTCGCGTGACAGCGCTGTTTCGCGGCGTCGCGTCCTCGTGGAACAGGTCAAACAGGTATTCGCACAACTGCTCGTCGGCGACGTCGTCGGGAACGATGAAGTCCGCCGGGCGGCGCTTGCCCTCCACGCCAAGTTCGAACGTGCGCCGCTCACCGGCTTCGCCGCATATCGCGATCAACCGCCCGAATACATTGAAGCGAAACTCCTTCATTTGCGCCCTCCCCTTTTGATAGAGAAGTATATACTCGAGCGTCGCCCAGTATGATTCAAAGGATAGTATGAAGATGTTGTCTCGCGTTGACGCGAACCTTGCAGAACAAATTAATAAGCAATTCCCCAACCTGAACGACATCTGGCAGCTCGGCGCCGATGGCGGCATGCAGCGCGTGGCCATCTCCGTGTTCGACCACTGGCTCGACGACGAATCCGAATGGCACCTGATGGCCTGTTTCGAAGGCGAGGAGCGCGAACGCAGGAACCAGAAAATGCTGGCCCACTGGGCCGCGCTGTACGACCTGACGCCGGTGTACACGTTGCGCTATCGCGGGCGCTGGCCCGCCAAGGCCAACACCGTAATCAAGCGCTACACCAACCGCGACGGCTTCCTGATCCAGTCGCGCTACGACAAACACCACCCGCCGTCCCAGTTCCTGATCATGCCGGAACTGGGCTGCATCTGCGCGGCCGGTTGGGACGACACCAACATCCTGTACTTCCACGATAAGGCGCAGGCCGCGCCGGTGCTGGAACTGGCAACTAAGGCCGGCCTGTTTGTCCTCGAGGGCGACGCGGCCTAAAATGACGCGGCGTCACGCCTTCCGATGCGCGGCGAACCCGGTTAGGCCCGGCGCTACGTCGTCGCGCAGCGTGAGTTGCGGGATGTCGTAATCGCCGTCATTCTGCGGACGGAAGGCGATTGGCGCGGTCGTCGCCAGCGTGTCGAGACGCCGTCCCAGCTCCTGACGGATGGTGTCGAAGCGCGTCTCGTCCACCTTGCTGGTGCGGTACACCACGAACGGCGGCAGAACCTCGAAGCCCGGGTAGTACAAAATGCCGTGCTGGATCGGGAAAAGGATGTCGTCGATCGGGCCGTTGATGCCGCGCGGGCTGTAGTGGGATTCCCAGCCGCCGGTGGTCACGACCAGCATCGCGCGCTTGCCCGCCAAGCTGCCCTCGCCATAGCGGTCGCCCCAACGCAGGTCCGAATGCTCGCCCACGCCGTAGGCGAAACCATGGGCGTAGACCCGCTCGACCCAGCCCTTTAAAATCGCCGGCATCGAGAACCACCACATCGGAAACTGCAGGATCACGGTATCGGCCCACATCAGCTTTTGCTGTTCGAGGGCGATGTCCGCGCTTTGCCGTCCGCTGTCGAAGGCGCGCTTGGAATCGAACGCGGCGTCGAAGCGTTCGGTCGCCGCGCCATCGAGGCTGTCGTTGGCGTCGAGCGCGGGTTTCCACTGCATCGCATACAGATCCGACACCTGCACGGCATGGCCGGCCGCTTCGAGACGTTCGACGGTGAAGTTTTTGATTGAGCCGTTCAGGGACAACGGCTCGGGATGGGCGTAGACGATAAGGACGTTCATGACGGTGGCTCCTGATGGAAAGCACACAGCGTAGGCCCGCCTCAGGTATATTGGAAATGAATTCCCAACATAGCAGGTATCAACAGGAATAATTTCGATGGATAGTTTACGGCGGCTCGACCTCAATCTGCTGGTGACGCTCGACGTCCTGCTCTCGGAGCACAACGTCACCCGCGCGGCACGGCGGCTCAATTTTTCGCAGCCATCGATCAGCGTTCATCTGGCTAAACTGCGCGACATCTTCGGCGATCCGCTGCTGCTGCCCGGACCGCGCGGCATGATGCCGACCGCCAGGGCCGAGGAGCTGCGCGAACCCTTGCGACAGGCACTGGAAGCGCTCGGCCGCGCGGTGTCGCCCGCGCAGCCCTTCGAACCGTCGAACGCGGATCAGACCTGGCGCGTAGCCGCGACCGACTACGGGGAATCGACAATCCTGCTGCCGGTACTTTCCGAGCTGCGCGCCCTGGCGCCGGGCACCCGGCTGGCGGTGCTGGAGATGAACCCGGCGCGCATCGCGCGACAAGCGGAGCAAGGAGAAATCGACCTCGCCTTCCACACCGTCGCAGGCTCGCCCCCGGGCATGCGACGCCGCACCTTGTTCGCCGAGCGCTATGTGCTGGCCGGCCGCGCCGATCATCCGCGCCTGAAGCGCAAGCCGACCCTGAAGCAGTTTTGCGCGCTGGAGCACGTGCTGGTATCGTCGGATGGCGGCGGCTTTCATGGCGTGACCGACGCGGCGCTGGCGCAAGTCGGCCTGTCGCGCCGTGTGGCGCTGTCGGTGCCGCACTTTCTGTTCATGGTGTCGGTACTGCAAAGCACGGACCTGGTGGCGATGCTGCCGGAACGGCTGGTGCGCGACAACGCGGCGCTCAAGGTAGTCGAGCCGCCGGTCGACATCCCCGGCTACGAAATGGCGATGCTATGGCACGAACGCTCGCACCGCGACCCCGCCCACCAATGGCTACGCGACCACATCCAGAAATCGGTTTAAGGATGCAACTCCGGTGCTAGGTCTACCATTTCCACACAAACGCAACCGCACAACGGGGGTCAAGTCTGACATTCGGACACGGCCCCTACCGTAGAGTGTCCTTAAGCTTGAGCTCGTGTCCGAATGACAGACTTGACCCCGACGGTAGGCTGTTTTGTGATTAAAGCGCCAAGGCCAAAAAAAAACCGCCCGGCTTGCACCGGACGGCTTCGACGCCTTGGCGTCGTTTCAGCGGGGTCAGGTATTAACGCAAACCGCTGGCCGCCTTGGCCAGGTCGGTGATGCGGCCCCAGTCGCCGGCGGCGATGGCGTCCTTCGGCGTCAACCACGAGCCGCCCACGCAGGCGACGTTTTTCAGCGCCAGGAACTGCGACGCCGTCTCCTGCGAAATGCCGCCCGTCGGGCAGAACGTCACATCCGGCAGCGGGCCGTTGATCGCGTTGAGCATGCCGATGCCGCCGGCCGGCACCGCCGGGAACAGCTTCAGTTGACGGAAGCCCTGCTCGCGCGCGGCCATCACTTCCGACGGCGTCATCACGCCAGGCAGCAGCGGCAGGCCGCTGCTCTTGGCGGCGGCGATCAGCGCGGCCGTCAACCCAGGCGAGACGCCGAACACCGCGCCGGCGTCACGCGCGGCGGCGAATTCTTCCGGCTGCGTCAACGTGCCGACGCCGACGATGGCGCCTTCCACTTCCGACATGGCGCGGATCGCGCCCAGGCCATGCTTGGTGCGCAAGGTCACTTCCAGCACGCGGATGCCGCCAGCCACCAGCGCGCGCGCCAACGGCACGGCGTGTTCAGGTTCGTCAATCGCGATCACCGGGATCACGGCCGAGGTACGCATAATATCCAGCAAAGTCATAGTCATGATTTACGCTTCTTTCTTCATCGAGAAATCTTCATCGGAACCCGGCACGGTATTACCGACCGGGTCTTTGTCATGCAGGCCGACGATCGTCGGAATCGGCGACGGCAGCGGGAACGTGGTCGCGCCCTTCTCCGCTTCGCACACGCTGTTGCGGAACATGGCGAACAACTCGCGGCCCATGCCAACGCCGTTCGGCGTCAGGTCGGCCGTGGCTTGTTCGCGCGCGGCCCAGACGCCCGGCTCCACCAGCGCTTCCAGGGTGCCGTTCTTGGCGCAGACGCGGATGATGTCGCCGTCGCGCACGCGGCCCAGCGGGCCACCGGCCAAAATTTCCGGCGAGACGTGGATCGCCGCCGGCACCTTGCCGGAAGCGCCCGACATGCGGCCGTCGGTCACCAGCGCCACATGGCGGCCGGCGTCCTGCAGGTTGGCCAGCGCCGGCGTCAGCGCGTGCAGTTCCGGCATGCCGTTGGCGCGCGGGCCCTGGAAGCGCAGCACGGCGACGAAGTCGCGATCGAGCTGGCCGGCCTTGTAGGCTTCCATGAAATCTTCCTGCGAGTTGAACACCAGCGCCGGCGCTTCCACCGTCTGATGTTCCGGCTTGACGGCCGACACCTTCATCACCGCGCGGCCCAGGTTCCCCTTGACCAGCACCGTGCCGCCGTCCGGCGAGAACGGCGCGGTGATTTTGCGCAGCACCGCTTCGTCGCCCGATTCGGCCGGCGCGTCGCGCCAGACCACGCCCTGGCCGGCTTCGCCCAGGAACGGTTCGGTGCAATGCGCGCGCAGGCCCTTGCCCAGGATGGTGGTGACGTCTTCGTGCAGCAGGCCGCCGTTGAGCAGTTCGCGGATGACGAAGCCGGTGCCGCCGGCGGCGTGGAAGTGGTTCACGTCGGCGTTGCCGTTCGGGTAGATGCGCGTCAGCAGCGGCACCACTTTCGACAGCTCGTCGAAGTCGTCCCAGTCGATGACGATACCGGCCGCCTTGGCGATGGCCACCAGGTGCAAGGTGTGGTTGGTCGAGCCGCCGGTGGTCAGCAGCGCGACGATGGCGTTGACGATGGACTTCTCGTCGACCACGTGGCCGACCGGCAGGTACTCGCTCGATTGCGCCGTGATGACGGCCGCGCGGCGGGCGGCGGCCTTGGTCAGTTCGTCGCGCAGCGGCGTGTTCGGAGTGATGAAGGCGGCGCCAGGCAGGTGCAGGCCCATGACTTCCATCAGCATCTGGTTGCTGTTGGCGGTGCCGTAGAAGGTACAGGTGCCGGCGCCGTGGTAGGACTGCGATTCGCCTTCGAGCAGCTCGGCGCGGCCGACTTTGCCCTGCGCGTACAGCTGGCGGATCTTGGCTTTCTCAGAGTTCGACAGGCCGGTCGTCATCGGGCCGGCCGGCACGAACACGGCCGGCAGGTGGCCGAAGTGCAGCGCGCCGATCAGCAGGCCCGGCACGATCTTGTCGCACACGCCCAGGTAGACGGCCGAGTCGAACATATTGTGCGACAACGCGATGGCGGTCGCCATGGCGATGGCGTCGCGCGAAAACAGCGACAGCTCCATGCCCGGCTGGCCCTGCGTGACGCCGTCGCACATGGCGGGCGTGCCGCCGGCGAATTGCGCCACCGCGCCCACTTCGCGCACGGCGTCCTTGATCAGCGCCGGGAAGCCTTCGAACGGCTGGTGCGCCGACAGCATGTCGTTGTAGGCCGAGACGATCGCCACCGATGGCTTTTTCAATTCTTTCAACGACAGCTTGTCGTTGGCCGGGAAGGCGGCGAAGCCGTGCGCCAGGTTCGTGCACGCCAGGGTGCCGCGTTGCACGCCTTTCACGCGCGCCGCCTCCAGGTGCGCCAGATACGCGCCGCGCGAAGGTTTGCTACGCTCGATGATGCGAGCGGTGACAGTTTCCAAGACCGGATGCAACGCCATGATTGTTCCTTATGAATGAATTCCGTGAAATTTTACTACAAAATCTCAAAACCGACTGTTTTTTCTCGTGTTTAAGCACACACACGCTGGCAAACGCTGGCGACTGGCCGGCACCGGAAAAGCATCCTGTCATGCAGGAAAAACTACCTCCAGAGCGATAAAAATTCTATTCTTTCAACAGTGTCGTAGTGAATTTACCGGGTTTTCCTGTATTATTCAGGCCATCCCCTCCTACCCATCAGACGAAGACGCCCGACTATTATGCGCCAGCCCGCCCTGACCACCCTCGCCAGCTTCAAAGCCCTCGAATCGCACGCCACCGACGCCAAACACTGGCAATTGCGCCAACTGTTCGCGCACGACGCCAAGCGATTCCCGACCTTGACGGTCGACGCGGCCGGCCTGTTTCTCGACTATTCCAAGAACCGCCTGACCAGCACCACCATCGATTTATTGCTGGACCTGGCACGCGAGCGCGGCGTCGAAGCGAAACGCGACGCCATGTTCAATGGCGAGAAGATCAATATTACAGAACATCGCGCCGTGCTGCATACCGCATTGAGATTGCCGCGCGGGAAGAGTTTAACGGTCGACGGCCAGGATATTGGCGCCGACGTCCACGCGGTGCTCGACCACGTCAAGGAATTCACCGACCAGGTCCGCTCCGGCGCCTGGCTCGGCCACACCGGCAAGCCGATCACCGACGTCGTCAACATCGGCATCGGCGGCTCGGACCTGGGCCCGAAAATGGCCGTACTGGCGCTGCGCTCTTACGCCCATCCGCGCCTGAAGATGCACTTCGTCTCCAACGTCGACGGCCACGACATGGACGCCGCGCTGGCCCTGGTCGATCCCGAGACCACCTTGTTCATCATCGCTTCCAAGACCTTCGTCACCGCCGAGACCATGCTCAACGCCGGCACCGCCCGCACCTGGTTCCTCAAAACGGCCAAGGAGGAAGACCTGGCGCGCCACTTCGTCGCCGTCTCCACCAACACCGAGGCGGTCAAGGCCTTCGGCATCGACCCTGCCAACATGTTCCCGTTCTGGGACTGGGTCGGCGGCCGTTATTCGGTCTGGTCGGCGATCGGCCTGGCCGTCGCGCTGGCGGTCGGCTACGGTTACTTCAGCGACTTCCTGGCCGGCGCCCACGCCATGGACGAGCACTTCCGCACCGCCCCGCTGGCGCAAAACATGCCGGTGCTGCTGGCCATGGTCGGCTTCTGGAACCGCCAGTTCCTCGGCGCCGGCTCGCTATCGATCGCGCCCTACCACCAGGATCTGAACCGCTTCCCGGCCTACCTGCAGCAGCTCGACATGGAAAGCAACGGCAAGCGCGTCACCCGCGACGGCGCCGAAGTCGATACGCCCACCTGCCCGGTGGTCTGGGGCGAATGCGGCACCAACGCGCAACACGCCTACTTCCAGCTGCTGCACCAGGGCACCGACGTCACGCCGATTGACTTCATCGCTACCTTGCGCGCCACGCACGACCTGCCGGGCCACCACGACTCGCTGCTGGCCAACTGCTTCGCCCAGTCGGAAGCCTTCATGACGGGCAAAACCGCCGACGAAGTACGCGCCGACCTGACCGCGCAGAAATTGCCGGCCGAGGAAATCGAAGCGCTGGTGCCGCACAAGACCTTCCCCGGCAACCGCCCGTCCAACACCATCCTGATGGACCAGCTGACGCCAACCACCCTGGGCGCGCTGATCGCGCTGTACGAACATAAAACCTTCGTCCAAGGCGTGCTGTGGGACGTCAACAGCTTCGACCAGTGGGGTGTGGAGCTGGGCAAAGTGCTGGCCAAGAACATCCACGCCGAACTGACGGGCGAAGTCCAGCCGGACCGCCACGACAGCTCGACCAATGGCCTGATCGTCATGGCCAAAGCGGCCCAGCACATTTAATCCAGGGATGACCATGAGCGCACCGCACATCGAAGTGGCCTACGACGCCGTCATGCAAACCGGCGAATGCCCGCTGTGGCACGAGGGGGAGCAGGCGCTGTACTGGGTCGACATCCCCGCCTTCACCGTGCACCGGCTCGACCCGGCAAGCGGCGGGCACCGCGCGTGGCGACTCTCGAGCGAGCCGGCCAGCCTGGCGGTCAGCGACAACGGCGGTTTGATCGTCGCCATGCGCAGCGGCTTTTATCACCTCGATACCGGCAGCGACGAGGTGCGCATCACCGAGATCGCGCCGGCGCCGTACGACACCTCGCTGGCCCGCTTCAACGACGGCCGGGTCGATCCGGCCGGGCGCTTCTGGGTCGGCACCATCTACGAGCCGCGCGACCGTCCGGCCGCCGAGATGTTCGTGCTGGAGCAAGGCGAGATCCGCAAGGCCTGGTCGTGCGGCATGACCAACTCGAACGGCCTCGCTTTCAGCCTCGATGGCAAAACCATGTACCACGCCGACACCACGGCGCACCTGGTGCGGCGCTTCGACTTCGACGTCGACGCCGGCACGGTGGAGAACCAGCGGCCGCTGATGCAGTTTTCGGCCGACAAGGCCAATAATTACGGCGGCCGGCCCGACGGCGCGGCGGTCGATAGCGACGGTAACTACTGGTGCGCGCTGTTCGAGGGCGGGCGGCTGGTCAAGCTGTCGCCGGACGGCGAACTGCTCGACGAGATCAAGCTGCCGCTGCGCTGCCCGACGATGCTAGCCTTCGGCGGCGCCGATTTGCGCACCTTATATGTCACCAGCGCCGGCGAACGCCCGGCCGCCGAGCTGGCGCAGTACCCGCTCAGCGGCAAGCTGCTGGCAATCAAGGTCGATGTCGCCGGCCGCGTGAATCCACAATATCGTAACTAATCGCCATTTAAAGCGACCGAAAACGGCAGCAAAATGTAGTAAAATTACTTGCATTTCACTGCTTGCCGTAGTAAATTTACACAACGAAAAATCGCCTCCGGGTATAGTGTCAAACCGGTGGCGCCGCTGTGCAGCGACTTCCCTTTCAGGCACTACTTACTCATGCGACGACTCTCTATTATGGCTCTTACCGATTTTGATCTGGTTCTGTTCGGCGGCAGCGGCGATCTGGCGATGCGCAAATTGCTGCCGGCGATGTACGCCCGCGATGTGGCCAACGACCTGCCCCCCACCGCGCGCATCATCTGCGTCGGCCGCGCGGACGCCAGCCAGGAAGACTTCCTGCACACGGTCGAAACCACCTCCAAGCCCCACGTCAAGTCGCCGGCCATCACCCCGGCCGCTTGGAGCCGCTTCACCGCGCGCATCGTCTACGTGTCGCTCAACGCCACCGACAGCGCCAGCTACAAAAACCTGGTCGAGGCGCTGCGCAAGGACGACGCCATTACCCGCGTCTACTACCTGGCCACGCCGCCGGCGATCTTCTCGCAAATCTGCGACAACCTCAAAGAGAACGGCCTGGTCACCAAGAACTCGCGCGTGGTGCTGGAAAAGCCGCTCGGGCGCGACCTCGCCTCGGCCAAGCAGATCAACGCCGAAGTCGGCAAAGTGTTCGAGGAATCGCAGATCTACCGGATCGACCACTACCTGGGCAAGGAAACCGTGCAGAACCTGCTGGCCCTGCGCTTCGGTAACATCCTGTTCGAACCGCTGTGGCGCCGCGAATGGATCTCCGACGTCCAGATCACCATCGCCGAAAAACTCGGCGTCGGCAACCGCATGGGCTACTACGACACCTCCGGCGCGCTGCGCGACATGCTGCAAAACCACCTGCTGCAACTGTTGTGCATCGTCGCCATGGAGCCGCCGACCTCGATCGCCCCGGACGCCGTGCGCGACGCCAAGCTGCAAGTGCTGCGCTCGCTGAAAAAGTTCACGCCGACCACCTTGGCGCAAAACATCGTGCGCGGCCAGTACCGCGCCGGCCACGTCGACGGCAAGGCCGTGCCGAGCTACCGCGACGAGCCGGACGCGCCGGAACACTCGCGCACCGAGACTTTTGTTGCCATGAAGGCGGAAATCGACACCTGGCGCTGGGCCGGCGTGCCGTTCTACCTGCGCACCGGCAAGCGCATGGCCGACGGCTTGGCCGAGATCGTCGTGCGCTTCAAGCAGATCCCGCACTCGATCTTCGCCCAGCCGACCAACAGCTTCCAGCCGAACTCCCTGGTCATCCGCCTGCAGCCCGACGAGGGCCTGCGCATGAACCTGATGGCTAAGACGCCCGGCGACGGCATGCGCCTGAAGCAAGCCGAGCTGGAACTGGACTTCCGCGAATCGTTCAAGTCGCCCCGCATGGACGCCTACGAGCGCCTGCTGCTCGACGTGCTGCGCGGCCAGCTGACGCTGTTCATGCGCGGCGACGAGCTGGAAGCGGCGTGGGAATGGGTCGAGCCGATCCTCAACAACTGGGAAAGCGACGACAGCTACCCGATCCCGTACGCCTCCGGCACCTGGGGTCCGGCAGCCGCCTCCGCGCTGATCGGCCGGGACGGCCTGCAGTGGCGCGAAGAAGCGCTGCCGGAAGACTGACAGCCCGACCGCTCCGATGCTGCTCGACTCCATCCGCACCCAGCTCGACTCGCTCTCCAAATCGGAGCGCAAAGTCGCGCTGGCGGTGCTCGACCACCCCGGCCAGACGGTCAGCCAGAACATCACCGCGCTCGCCAAGAGCGCGCAAGTGTCCGAGCCGACCGTGGTGCGCTTTTGCCGCACCCTGGGGTACGACGGCTGGCACGAGTTCAAGCTGAAGCTGGCGCAGGGGCTGGCGCTGGCCCTGCCGGGCCTCAACGAGCAACCGACCCAGGACGACCTCGCGGCCGACCTGGTCAACAAGATCTGCAGCCGCTCGATCAACACCCTGCTCGACCTGCGCAACAACCTCGACCCGGACGCCATCCAGAAGGCGCTCGACATCCTGGCCAAGGCCAACAAGATCGAATTCTACGGCCAGGGCACGTCCGGCATCGTCGCCGCCGACGCCCAGCACAAGTTCTTCCGCTCCGGCGTGCCGACGGTGGCCTACGCCGACCCGCACATCCACAGCATCGCCGCCGCCCTGCTGCGCACCGGCGACGCCGTGGTTGCCATTTCCCAGCGCGGCAACAGCCCGTCGCTGGTGCGCTCGATCAAGCTGGCCCGCCGCGGCGGCGCCGAGGTCATCGTGCTGGCGCCGTCGGGCACGCCGCTGGCCGACCTGGCCACGGTGCTCATCCCGATCGACCTGATCTTCAACATCGACCCCTACACGCCGATCTCGGCGCGCCTGGCCTACCTGGTCGTCATCGACGTGCTGGCCGTCGGCCTGGCTTTGCAGCGCGGCCCCGAATTCCGCAAGAAGATGCAGAACGCCCAAAAGGCGCTGCAAGAGTTCGACTTGCAATTCGACTCCTTCATCGGCTAAGCTCTCGGCTTACAAAAAAACCACTACCTGCTCCCGTGGGTGTGCTGGCGTACGTGGGCTTCGCGCGAGGCCTCCTATAATTCTTGCTGTGCTACAGTGTGTCTGTTTTTACGCAGACGCAATATTGCTTTTTTTGCACACGCAGTACGTTCGTGGCCGACGAGCCCCCGAGAGTGGACATGACTACCTTTACCTCCCATACCGCCCAACCCGCAGTGCGCATGCCGCTGCTGCAGACGGGCGTGTCCGGTTTCGACCAGATCCTCGGCGGCGGCTTTCCGGCCCACAGCCTGTATCTGATCCAGGGCCTGGCCGGCAGCGGCAAGACCACCCTGGCCTGCCAGATCGGCTTCCAGCACGCCCACCAGGGCAAAAAGGTGCTGATCCTGACCCTGATCGCCGAAACCCACGGCAAGATGCTCAACCACCTGAGCAGCTTTTCCTTCTTTGACGAAAAGCTGGTCGGCGAGCGCATCATCTTCCTCGGCGCCTACAACGAACTGCTCAAGGGCGGCTTGCGCGAGCTGCTCAAATCGATCGCCGCCACGCTGGCCGACCAGCGCCCCGACATCATGATCATCGACGGCTTCCGCACCGTGCGCGAGGCCAAGCCGTCGGACGTGGCGCTGTCTGAGTTCATGCTGTCGCTCAATTCGCTGGTGGCGACCATGCAGTGCACCACCTTCCTGCTCTCCCCCACCGAGGGCAACGTGGCCGACTCGGAAAACACCCTGGTCGACGGCTTGATCGAACTGAGCCAGTATGAGCAGGGCTTGCAGCTGATCCGCGAAATCAAGGTGTTTAAGTTGCGCGGCAGCAAGCACCTGCTGGGCCGCCACGTGTTCGAGGTCGGCGTCGACGGCGTCGCCATCTACCCGCGCCTGGAGGCCGTCAGCACCGTCTCCGGCGCCACCCCGGCCGTGTCGCGCCAGCGCCTCGGCTTCGGCATCGCCGGCTGGGACAAGCTGACCAACGGCGGCGTGGCGCGCGGCTCGACCACGGCGCTGCTGGGCAACCCCGGCGTCGGCAAGACCCTGATGGGCCTGCATTTCATCTACGAGGGCCTGCAACGCGGGGAAAATTGCCTGATCGCCGGCTTTTACGAGTCGCCGCTGCGGCTGCTGGAAAAGTCGGCCACCGTCGGCATGGACATGACGCCCTACTATAAAAGCGGGGCGCTGGAGATCATCTGGCACCCGCCGCTCGAGGTGCTGGTCGACGCCATGGCCCAGGACATGCTGCGCAACGTCGAGCGGCGCGGCGTCACGCGCCTGCTGATGGACGGCCTCGACGGCCTGCGCGAGATCGTCATCCACGACGGCCGCTCGCGCTCCTTCCTGGCCGCGCTGGTCAACGAGCTGCGCTGCCGCAACGTCACCAGCTTCTTCACGCAAGAGCTGCCGTACTTCGGCAACGGGCCGGCGCACAGCGAAGTGTCGGCCTCGATGTTGTTTGAAAACATCATCCTGATGCGCTATGTCGACGTGCGCGGCATCAACCGCCGCCAGATCGGCGTGCTCAAGCTGCGCGAAAACAGCTACGACGCGGCCAACCACATCCTGCTCATCAGCGACCAGGGCATGACGATCGAGGGCGCCGTGTCCGGCTCCGTCGGGCCCTCGCAGACGTTATAGCGAGATGACATGAGCGACTCCCCGGCTATCATGGACGCCAACCCGGATGGAAAAATCATCCTGGTGGTCGACGACGAGTTCGACGTCCTGTCGGCGTACACGATGCTGTTCGAATACCGCGGCTACCGCGTGCGCACCGCCGGCAACGGCGCCGAGGCGCTGGAGCTGGCCGCGCGCGAACGTCCGGACATCGTCGTCTCCGACTACATGATGCCGGTGATGGACGGCGCCCAGCTGTGCCTGCAATGGCGCGCCGACCCCGCGTTGGCCGCCATCCCCTTCATCCTGGCCAGCGCCGGCATCCCGCGCAAGGACGAAGTGGTGCCCTACGACACCTTCTTCCGCAAACCGATCCGCTTCGAAGTGCTGCTCGACGAAATCGCCCGCCTGATCGCCGCCCGCGCGGCGTCTTGATATAACCACTATCGCGCACGCTTGCTTTCTCTCGGGCGCTGCCTTGAGTACAATAAGACAACGCAATCCCCTTACCTCTGATTGGCAGCGCACATGAACCAACTCGAACAGCTCAAGCAATTCACCACCGTCGTCGCCGACACCGGCGATTTCCAGTCGATCCAGGCCTACACCCCGCGCGACGCCACCACCAACCCGTCGCTGATCCTCAAGGCGGTGCAAAAGGACGAGTACAAGCCGCTGCTGGAAAAAGCCGTGCGCGACAACCTCGACCGCTCGATCCCGGACACCATCGACCACCTGCTGGTGGCCTTCGGCAAGCAGATCCTGCGCATCATCCCGGGCCGCGTGTCGACCGAGATCGACGCCCGCCTGTCGTTCGACGTCGAAGGCTCGGTGGCCAAGGGCCGCGACCTGATCAAGCTGTACGAGGCGGCCGGCATCGAGCGCGAACGCGTGCTCATCAAGATGGCCGCCACCTGGGAGGGCATCCGCGCCGCCGAGATCCTGGAAAAGGAAGGCATCCGCTGCAACATGACGTTGCTGTTCTCGCTGGGCCAGGCGATCGCCTGCGCCGACGCCGGCGCCCAACTGATCTCGCCGTTCGTCGGCCGCATCTACGACTGGTACAAGAAATCCACCGGCCTCGACTACACCGGCGCCGAAGACCCGGGTGTGCAGTCGGTCAAGCGCATCTATAACTACTACCGCAAGTTCGGCTACAAGACCGAGGTCATGGGCGCAAGCTTCCGCAACACCGGCCAGATCCTGGAACTGGCCGGCTGCGACCTGCTGACCATCAGCCCGGAGCTGCTGCAAAAGCTGGCCGACACCGACGCCCCGGTCGAGCGCAAGCTCAGCGCCGACAAAGTGCCGGCCTCGGGCATCATCAAACTGACCCAGGACGAGAAGACCTTCCGCTTCCAGCTCAACGAGGACCAGATGGCGTCAGAGAAGCTGGCCGAAGGCATCCGCGCCTTCTGCGCCGATTCGGGCAAGCTGAAACAAATCATCTCCGGCATGCGCTGACCCCGGCGTGACGGCCGGGTCGCACCGGAAGGGGCGGGAGCACGGCGGCGGTCGTCCTCCCGCCCTTTGTCTTTCAGGGCACTTCCCGGAAACCATTGGTTAACATCCGGCCACCGGCGCACGGCCATCTTGCACCAAAATGCGGCAATTTCGCGCAATTTGATACAAGATGATATATACAAAACGTTACATAACTGACTGTATTACAATGTTGCAGCCTCAGCCGGCAACCGCTTCGGCTGGCATACGTCCAACACCATTCTTTTCAGAGACCATCCAATGAGATCCGTCCCTCGTTCCACCGTATTCGCCTGCGCCGCCCTCACTCTCGCCGCTGCAGGGCTGAGCGCCTGCGGCAAGAAAGACGCCGCGCCCGCCGCCCCGCCGCCGCCGACAGTGGCGGTCGTCACGGTGGCGCCGGCCAGCATCACCTTGACCAGCGAACTGCCGGGCCGCACCGAGGCCTCGCGCATCGCCGAGGTGCGCGCGCGAACCGCCGGCATCGTGCTGAAACGGGTGTTCAAGGAGGGCGGCGAGGTCAAGGCGGGCGAGGTGTTGTTCCGCATCGATCCGGCCAGCTTCCAGGCTTCCTTCGACAGCGCCCAGGCCGCCGTCGGCCGCGCCGAGGCCAACTTGGCCCAGGCCGACCTGCGCGTCAAACGCTACACGCCGCTGCTGGCCGCGCAGGCCGTCAGCCAGCAGGAATACGACGACGCCATCACCTCGCAGAAGCAGGCCCGCGCCGACCTGGCCACCGCCAAGGCCGCGCGCACCAACGCCGGCCTGACCCTGGGCTACGCCACCGTCACCGCGCCGATCTCCGGGCGCATCGGCCGCGCGCTGGTCACCGAGGGCGCGCTGGTCGGCCAGGGCGAAGCGACGCCGATGGCCACCGTGCAGCAGCTCGATCCGATCTACGTCACCATCACCCAATCGTCGACCGAACTGCTCAAGCTGCGCCGGGCGCTGGCCGACGGCAAGCTGAAGAGCGCCGGCAAGGACGAAGCACGCGTCTCGCTGGTGACCGAGGACGGCCAAACCTATCCGCAAACGGGCAGGCTGCTGTTCGCCGACGTCTCGGTCGACCAGACCACCGGCTCGGTGTCGATGCGCGCCGAATTCCCGAACCCGAACCGCACCCTGCTGCCGGGCATGTACGTGCGCGCGCGCCTCGAGCAAGGCGTCAACGAGGCCGCCATCACTGTGCCGCAGCAGGCCGTGGTGCGCGGCACCGACGGCGCCTCCGTGCTCATCGTCGGCGCCGACAACAAGGTCAGCGCCCAGCCGGTCAAGGCCGACGCCGCGCAAAACGGCAGCTGGGTCATCAGCTCCGGCCTCAAAGGCGGCGAGCGCGTGATCGTCGAGGGCTTCCAGAAGGCCAAGCCCGGCGCCACCGTCACGCCGGCAGCCTGGAAGGGCCCGGTCGGCGCCGCACCTGCCGCCGCCGCTCCCGCAGCCGCCCCGGCCGCCGCCACCAAATAATCGGGAGACCAGATGGCAAAGTTCTTCATCGACCGCCCCGTTTTCGCGTGGGTGATCGCGTTGTTCATCCTGATCGGCGGCGCGCTGTCGATCTCGCTGCTGCCGGTGGCGCAATACCCGACCATCGCGCCGCCGTCGATCGTCATCGACGCCAACTATCCGGGCGCCACCGCCCAGATCCTCGACGACGCCGTCACCAGCGTGATCGAACAGGAAATGAACGGCGCCGACGGCCTGCAATATGTCGAGTCGGTCAGCGACGGCAACGGCGCGGTGTCGATCACCGTCACCTTCCTGCCCGGCACCAACCCCGACCTGGCCTCGGTCGACGTGCAAAACCGCATCAAGCGGGTCGAGTCGCGCCTGCCGCAAGCGGTCACGCAACAGGGCGTCAACGTCAACAAGGCGCGCAGCAACATCCTGATGTTCGTCGGCGCCTCGTCGACCGACGGCAAGATGGACACGGCCGCCATCGGCGACTACCTGGCGCGCAACGTCGTCAATGAAATCAAGCGCCTGCCGGGTGTGGGCCAGGCCCAGCTGTTCGGCACCGAGCGCGCCATGCGCATCTGGGTCGATCCGGCCAAGCTGCTCGGCCTGCGCCTGACGATGGCCGAGGTCACCGCCGCCATCCGCGCCCAGAACGCCCAAGTCACCGCCGGCACCCTGGGCGACCTGCCGTCGCCCGAATCGCAGGCCTACGCCGCGCCCATCGTGGTGCAGGGCCAGATGACGTCGCCGGAGGAATTCGGCAAGATCGTGCTGCGCGCCAACACCAACGGCTCCTTCGTGCGCCTGAGCGACGTGGCCCGCATCGAAATGGCCGGCGCCAACTTCAGCCGCAGCGCCCGCCTCGACGGCAAACCGTTCGTCGCCGTCGCCGTGCAGCAGTCGTTGACCGGCAACGCGCTGGCCACCGCCACCCTGGTGCGCGCCAAGATGGACGAGCTGTCCAAGTTCTTCCCGCCCGGCCTCAAGTACACGGTGCCGTACGACACCTCGACCTTCGTCAAGATCTCGATCGAGGAAGTGGTCAAGACCTTGTTCGAGGCGGTGCTGCTGGTGTTCATCGTCATGTACATCTTCCTGCAGAACCTGCGCTACACCTTGATCCCGACCATCGTCGTGCCGATCGCGCTGATGGGCACCTTCGCCGTCATGCAGCTGGCCGGTTTCTCGATCAACGTGCTGACCATGTTCGGCATGGTGCTGGCGATCGGCATCCTGGTCGACGACGCCATTGTCGTCGTCGAAAACGTCGAGCGCATTATGAGCGAGGAAGGCCTGTCGCCGCGCGACGCCACCCGCAAGGCGATGTCGCAGATCACCGGCGCCATCGTCGGCATCACCCTGGTGCTGATCGCCGTGTTCATCCCGATGGCCTTCTTCGGCGGCGCCGTCGGCGCCATCTACCGCCAGTTCTCGCTGGCGATGGTGTCGGCGATGGTGTTCTCGGCGCTGATGGCGCTGACGCTGACGCCGGCGCTGTGCGCCACCATTTTGAAACCGGTCGAAGCGGGCCACCACGTCGAGAAGAAAGGCTTCTTCGGCTGGTTCAACCGCAAGTTCGCCGTCACCGCCACCGGCTACCAGGGCATGATCGCCAAGATGCTCACGCGCACCGGCCGCTTCATGATCGTGTTCCTGCTGATTTGCGGCGTGGTCGGCTGGCTGTACGCGCGCCTGCCGTCGTCGTTCCTGCCGAACGAGGACCAGGGCTACATCATCGCCAACGTCCAGCTGCCGCCGGGCGCCTCGCGCAGCCGCACCGAGGCCGTGCTGGCCCAGGTCGAAGACTACCTGCACAAGCAGCCGGCCGTGGCCCGCACCATCGCGGTGGCCGGCTTCAGCTTCTCCGGCGCCGGCCAGAACGTCGGCCTGGTGTTCGTGCCGCTGAAGGACTGGGACGAACGCGGTCCGGACGACGCCGCCGACAAGGTCGCCGCGCGCGCGCTCAAGGCGCTGTCGGGCATCGCCGACGCCGTGGTCTTCCCGCTCAGCCCTCCGCCGATCCGCGAGTTGGGCAACGCCACCGGCATCACCGCGCGCCTGCAAGACCGCGCCGGCGCCGGCCACGCCGGCCTGCTCGACGCCCGCAACCAGCTGTTGGGACTCGCCGCCAAGAGCGACGTCCTCAAAGGCGTGCGCCCCGAGGGACTGGAAGACGCGCCGCAGCTGCAGATCGACGTCGACCGCGACAAGGCCAACGCGCTGGGCGTGGCCTTCGCCGACATCAACAGCCTGCTATCGGTGGGCCTGGGCTCGAGCTACGTCAACGACTTCACCAGCAGCGGACGACAACAGCGCGTCATCGTGCAGGCCGACGCGCCGCAGCGGCTGCAACCGGATGATCTGATGCGCCTGAACGTGCGCAGCGCCTCCGGCGGCATGGTGCCGATGTCGGCTTTCGCCACCACGCGCTGGATCAACGGCCCGGTGCAGCTGGTGCGCTACAACGGCTATCCGGCCATCAAGCTGACCGGCGACGCCGCGCCCGGCCGCAGCACCGGCGAGGCGATGGCCGAACTGGAACGCCTGGCCACGCAACTGCCGCCCGGCTTCAGCATCGAATGGACCGGCCAGTCGCTGGAGGAGAAAACCTCCGGCTCGCAGGCGCCGGCGCTGTTCGCGCTGTCGATGCTGGCCGCCTTCCTGGTGCTGGCCGCGCTCTATGAAAGCGAATCGATTCCGGTCGCCGTGCTGCTAGTGGTGCCGCTGGGGATCCTGGGCGCGCTGCTCGGCGCCCACATCCGCGACCTGCCCAACGACGTGTACTTCAAGGTGGGCCTGATCGCGATTATCGGGCTGTCGGCAAAGAACGCGATCCTGATCATCGAATTCGCCAAGGACCTGCAGGCGCAGGGCATGGGCCTGATCGAGGCGACGCTGGAGGCGGTGCACCTGCGCTTCCGCCCCATCATCATGACCTCGCTCGCCTTCATCCTCGGCGTGCTGCCGCTGGTGATCGCCACCGGCGCCGGCTCGGCCAGCCAGCGCGCCATCGGCACCGGCGTCATGGGCGGCATGATCACGGCGACGGTGCTGGCGGTGTTCCTGGTGCCGGTATTCTTCGTGGTGATCCGCAGAATCTTCAAGGGCAGCGAACGCCAACGCAAGTTGGCCGCTCACGAAATGGACGACAAAAAGCATGAGACTTATGACTAACCCGGCCCGCGCATCCTCTCCCGCCCCGCGCACCACGCTGCTGGCGGCGGCCCTGGTGGGCGCGGCGCTGCTGTCGGCCTGCTCGCTGGCGCCGACTTATCAGCGTCCCGACGCACCGGTGGCCGCGACCTTCCCGGCCGACGACGCCGGCAAGGCCGCCAAGACCGGCGCGGCGCCAGCCGCCGCCCCGAATCAGCGCGACGCCGTCGATACCGGCTGGCGCGAGTACTTCAACGAGCCGCGCCTGCAACAGTTGATCGCCGCGGCGCTGGAGAACAACCGCGACCTGCGCACCGCGGCCCTGCGCATCGAAGAAGCGCGCGCGCTGTACAACGTGCAGTCGGCCGACCGCCTGCCCAACCTGAACGCCAGCGTCGGCGCCACGCGCGCCAGGACGCCGGCCACGGTCTCGCCAACCGGCGAGACCGTGATCGGCCGCCGCGTCGACGCCGGCCTGTCGATCTCCTCGTTCGAGCTCGATTTCTTCGGCCGCGTGAAAAGCCTGAACGACGCCGCGCTGGCGGCCTACCTGGCCACCGACGAAGCACGCCAAGCGGCGCAAATCAGCCTGGTCGCGCAAGTGGCGCAGGCCTACTTCACCGAGCGCGCCTACGCCGAACAGTATGCGCTGGCGCAGCAGACCTACGAGGCGCGCGCCCGCACCTACAAGCTCACGCAGCAGCGCGCCGAAGCGGGCGCCTCGTCGCGCCTCGACCTGCGCTCCAACGAAACACTGATGGAGACGGCGCGCGCCGCCGCGCTGACGTTGGCGCGCCAGCGCGCGCAAGCCGAAAACGCCCTGACCTTGCTGGTCGGCCAGCCGTTGGCCGCCGGCGCCGCCGGCACCAACGCCAACGCCAACGCGATGCCGACCGACGCCCAGATCGACGCGCTCAGCGCCTTGCCGGCCGGCTTGCCGTCCGACCTGCTGGCGCGCAGGCCGGACATCCGCGCCGCCGAGCAGCGGCTCAAATCGGCCAACGCCAACATCGGTGCCGCCCGCGCGGCATTCTTCCCGCGCATCAGCCTGACGGCGGCCATCGGCAGCACCAGCCCCACCCTGGGCGGCTTGTTCGACAGCGGCACCGGCAGCTGGTCGTTCGCGCCGCAACTGGTGCTGCCGATCTTCGACGCCGGCCGCAACCGCGCCAACCTGACCTTGAGCGAAGTGCGCAAGAACATCGCGGTGGCCGACTACGAGAAGACCATCCAGACCGCCTTCCGCGAAGTGGCAGACGCGCTGGCCGCGCGCGACTACCTGGGCGAACAGGTGGCGGCGCAGCGCGCGGTGCAGGACGCGCAGGCGGACCGCTTGAAGCTGTCGCAGCTGCGCTTCGACAACGGCGTCGCCAGTTCGCTCGACGTGCTGGACGCGCAGCGCGAGTTGTTCAGCGCCCAGCAATCGCTGGTGCAGGCGCGCCTGCTGCGCACCACCAGCGCGATCGACCTGTATCGCGCCCTTGGCGGCGGCTTAAAATAACACCACCGACCCCGGCACACCGGGGTCGTACCCCCAATGGGTACGACCCCATGCGGTTCACGCCGTGCGGGTTAAAAACGCTCCCACCTAACGCATACATCGCATGTCGTCGCCAATTACCATCCGCCTTGGTCAGCGTGCCCGCCAGCGCATCGCCGCTGAGGGCGTCCTGCCCTCCGACATCGCCATCATTCCGGCCGCCGCCGGCGGCCCCAAAGGCCTGATCCTCAACGGCCTCGATCTGTGGCTGTTCGGTTCCTGGCTCAAGACCGCGCCGCGCCCGCGCAAGCTGGTCGGCGCCTCGATCGGCGCCTGGCGCATGGCAGCTTCCGCCTTCGACGACCCGGTGGCCGCGCACAAACGCCTGGCCCACCTGTACGCCCACCAGCGCTATCCGGCCAAGGTCACCGCCGCCTATGTCAGCCAGACCTGCCGCGCGCTGCTCGACGAACTGCTCGACGGCCGCGCCGCCGAGGCGGTCGAGCATCCGCGCCATCACGTCAGCGTGCTGACCGCGCGCGGCACCGGATCGCTGGCCCGGGCCAACGGCGTGCGCTGGCGCGAACTGGCCGGCTTCCTGCTGGCCGCCGCCGGCAACGCCGTTTCACGCGACCGCCTGGCCGGGGCGATGGAACGCGTGATCTTCCACAACCGCCACGACGACGCGCACTGGCTGCGCGAGCCGTTCGACGCCTTCGCCGGCCACTTTGTCGATCTGTCGCAAGCGAACCTGCGCGACGCGTTGCTGGCTTCCGGCTCGATCCCGCTGGTGCTCGAGGCGGTGACCGCCATCGCCGGCGCGCCCGCCGGCGCCTACTGGGACGGCGGCTTGATCGACTACCACCTGCACCTGCCCTACCAGCGCGACCCCGGCCTGGTGCTCTACCCGCACTTCAGCGACTACATCGTGCCGGGCTGGCTGGACAAGTCGATGCCGTGGCGCCGCGCCGGCGCCGCCGATCCCGCGCTGGACAACGTGATCCTGGTCTCGCCGTCGGCCTCCTTCGTCGCGGCGCTCCCCAACGGCAAACTGCCGGACCGCAAGGACTTCACCGCCTACGGCCAGAACCACGGCGGCCGCATCCGCGACTGGACGCGCGCCATCGCCGAGAGCGAACGCATGGCCGAGGCCTTCGCCCGCTGGTGCGAAAAACCCGACCTGAAGGCAACATTGTCTTTTTAAGCAAGACACATTGTTTCATATTTGCAACAATAATTCACCGACCTTCATTGACCGCATGACCGCCCGCGATGCCGGGTGCATACTTGCAACCATAACTAAGCCGCCGCGGCACGTGCCGTTCTGGCACGCACATAGTCAATGGAGTCCACCATGAATTTCCTCTCGCATACGCGCATCGGCACCCGCCTCGCCATCGCCTTCGCCACCGTCCTGCTGCTGGCGGTCGTCGCCACCACGGCCGGCCTGGTCAACGCCCGCAGCAATGCCGCCGCCACCAGACAGATGATGGAACAGCCGCTGGCCAAGGAACGCCTGGTGTCGGACTGGTACGTGCTGATCTACTCCGCAGTCGCCCGCACCGAACTGATCGCGCGCAGCAAGGACGACACCTTGCCGGTGGTGTTTGCCGACACCATCGCCGCCAGCACCAAGCGCGGCAGCGAACTGATCGGCAAGATCAAGGAACTGCTGGCCACCGACGAGGAGCGCAAGCTGTACGATGCCACCATCACGCTGCGCGCCGCCTATCAGAAGGCCAAGAACGACGTCGGCGACATCCGTAAAACGGGCGACGACGCCGCCGCGGAAGCGGCCTACCGCGACAAATTCCTGCCGGCCGCCGAGGCGTACAAGAACAAGGTCAACGAGCTGCTGGCCCACCAGCGCAAGGCCATCGACGATACCGCGCACGCGATCGACGACGCCAATGACCGCAGCAACACGCTGCTGCTGATCCTGACGGTGCTGATGGTCGCCATCGGCTCGCTGGCGGCGTGGATCATCTCGCGCTCGATCACCGCGCCGCTCAAGTCGGCGATCGACATCGCCGCGACGGTCGCCAACGGCGACCTGACCACGCGCTTCGACGGCCCCACCTCGCGCTCGGAAATCGGCGAGCTGATGACGGCACTGAAAGGCATGAACGACTCGCTGCGCAACGTCGTCAGCCAGGTGCAGGTCGGCACCAAGACCATCGCCACCGCGTCCAACGAAATCGCCGCCGGCAATATGGACCTGTCGCAGCGCACCGAGGAACAAGCCAGCTCGCTGGAGGAAACCGCGTCGTCGATGGAGGAACTGACATCGACCGTGCGCCAGAACGCCGAAAACGCCCGCCAGGCCAACCAGCTGGCGCACGCCGCCTCCGACGTGGCAGAACGTGGCGGCTCGATCGTCGGCCAGGTGGTCAACACCATGGGCACGATCAACGACTCGTCGCGCAAGATCTTCGACATCATCAGCGTCATCGACGGCATCGCCTTCCAGACCAATATCCTGGCATTGAACGCGGCGGTGGAAGCGGCGCGCGCCGGCGAACAGGGACGCGGCTTCGCGGTGGTGGCCTCGGAGGTGCGCAATCTGGCGCAGCGCTCGGCGGCGGCGGCCAAGGAGATCAAGGAATTGATCGGCAATTCGGTCGAGCAGGTCGACATCGGCTCGAAGCTGGTGCAGCAGGCCGGCAGCACGATGAACGAAGTGGTCGACAGCGTGCGGCGTGTCACGGACATCATGGGCGAGATCACCTCGGCCAGCAGCGAGCAAAGCATCGGCATCGATCAGGTCAACACCGCGATCACGCAGATGGACCAGGTCACGCAGCAGAACGCAGCGCTGGTCGAGGAAGCCGCTGCGGCGGCGGCCAGCATGCAGGAACAGGCCGAGCGCCTGGCTGACGTGGCGTCGTCGTTCAAGCTCGATGACGGTGGGGCGCGTCAGTCGCTGGCGCCGCCGCCGGCCGCGCGCAAGATCGCCACGCCGGTGCATTCTGCGCCAGCCCGTCCGGCGCCAGCGGCCCCGAAAAAGCCGGCCGTGCGTCTGGCTACGTCCAGCGCCAGCAGCACCACCCGCAAACCGGCAACCGTCGGCAACGATAAGGATTGGGAAGAGTTTTGACCCCAAGCCACGGCTGGGGTCTGACCCCACGGGGTCAGACCCCGAACTTCCGGGTCAGCTGGTCAAGAACATCTGCTGCAAATCATTGAGGAAACGCTGGCCCAACTCCGTGGGCCGGATCACCTTGTAATCCCGGTACAGCAAGCCCTTGGCCTCGGCCGCGTTGAGGCTCTTCTCGATCGCGTTCAAACTCAAACCGGTGCGCTCGCTGAACAGGTTCGGATCGAAGCCGCCTTGCAGGCGCAAGGTGTTGAGCATGAACTCGAATCCCATGTCCTCGCGGGCGATCTCGACCTCCTCCTGCACCGGAGCGCCCAGCCTGACCTGCTCCATGTAGGCTTTCGGCTGCTTGTAGCGCGCCTTCCGCAGTATGCGATGCGGGAACGATATCTTCGAATGCGCCCCGGCGCCGATGCCCAGATAATCGCCAAACTCCCAGTAATTCAGATTGTGGCGCGCGCGGTGGCCTTCCTTGGCGTACGCCGACACCTCGTACTGCTGGTAGCCATTGGCGGCGGTGAGTTCGGCGATCATGTCCTGCATGTCGGCGCTGGCGTCGTCGTCGGGCAGCGACGGTGGATACTTGGCGAACAGCGTATTCGGCTCCATCGTCAGGTGGTACAGCGACAGGTGCGGCGGCTTGAAAGCCATCGCCGTCTCCACATCCAGCCTGGCCTCCTCCAGCGTCTGCGACGGCAGCGCGTACATCAAATCCAGATTGAAGTTGTCGAAGTTGGCCAGCGCGATATCGACCGCGCGCCGCGCCTCGTTGTCGTCATGGATGCGGCCCAGCGCCTTCAAATGGCGGGCGTTGAAGCTCTGGATGCCGATCGACAGCCGGTTGACGCCACTGGCGCGGTAGGACTTGAACTTTTCCGCCTCGAAGGTGCCGGGGTTGGCCTCCATCGTGATCTCGACGTCGCTGTCGAGCGGCAGCAGGGTGCGCACGTCCGACAGCAGGCGGTCCAGGCCCGCCGCCGACATCAGGCTGGGCGTGCCGCCGCCGATGAAGATCGTATAGATCTTGCGGCCCCAGATCAGCGGCAGCGCCATTTCCAGGTCGGCGCGCATGGCGTCCAGGTATTCCTGCTCCGGGAAGGCGCCGCCCTCCTTGGCCTCGTGCGAGTTGAAGTCGCAATACGGGCACTTTTTCACGCACCACGGAAAGTGAATGTACAGCGACAGCGGCGGCAGCGCCGACAGGTTCAGCGCGCCGCTTTGCAGGTACTTGAGCGCGACGCCGGCGGCGTCGCCCAGGTCGGCGCTGGGGGCCACCGGTGAAGCCGGCTTGCCGCCGGCGCCGACGATTTTGATCGGGATCATTTCAGTTTCTCTACCAGCGCGCGCAGGGCCTGGCCGCGATGCGACAGGGCGTTCTTCTCATCGGCGGTCAGCTCGGCCGCGCACTTGCCCAGCGCCGGGATGAAGAAGTAGGGATCGTAGCCGAAGCCGCCGTTGCCGCGCGGCGTGGCGATCATCTCGCCGTTCCAGCGGCCGTCGGCGATGACCGGCTGCGGATCGTCCGCATGGCGCACGAACACCAGCACGCAATAGTAGTAGGCCGATTTGTCGGCGTGCGCGGCCAGGTCGGCGATCATTTTCTCGTTGTTGCGGGCGTCCGACTTCGGCTCGCCGGCGAAGCGCGCCGAGTACACGCCGGGCGCGCCGCCCAGGGCGTTGACGCACACGCCGGAATCGTCGGCCAGGGCCGGCAAGCCGGTCAGGCGCGACGCGTGGCGCGCCTTTTGCAGTGCATTTTCGACAAACGTGTGAAAAGGTTCATCCGCTTCGGGCACGCCGAATTCGCCCTGCGCGTGGACGGAAAAGCCCACCGTGGACAGCAGTTCGTTGAATTCCTTGAGTTTGCCGGCGTTGTTGGAGGCGAGGATCAGGCGTTGGGTCATGGTATGGGCTGCGATCGAGTCATGCGGAGAAGGCGACATTGTAAACCTTTTGCATGCCGCCCACCCGCCGGCGATATGCCGCTAGGGCACCAGCAACGACTGGATCTCGGGCCGCAGATGGTTTTCCAGGGTGACCATCACCGCCTCGGTTACGATATCGCGCCCTTTGACGGGGGCGCCCCTGGCCGCGGCGATGGCCGCCTTCATGCCCTGATAGCCCATCTGACGCGCGTTTTGCAGCACCAGACCGTGGATTTCCTGCTTTTTCAAGCCGTCGAGCAGGAAATCGCTGGTGTCGAAGCCGATGAGCTTCTTCCTGCCTGCCTCCCCGGTCTGGCGCAGCGCGCGCAGCATGCCGTCGCTGGCCGACTCGTTGACCGCGAAGATGCCGTCGATCTGCTTGTGCTTGGTCAGCGCCGCCAGTCCGGCGCGGGCGATCTTGCCGCGCGTGCCGCCGCCGTATTCGTCGATGACGGTGATGTGCGGCGCGTGCCTGGCGAGATAGTTGACGAAGCCGTTGGCGCGGTCCTCGGTCGATGCGCTGCCCGGGATGGTGCGCATCACCAGCACGGCGCCATGCCCGTTCAGCAGCGACGACAGGCGCTCGGCGGCGAGCCGGCCGGCGGCGTGGTTGTCGGTGCCGACGAAGTTGGTGTGCCAGTTGCCACCCAGCGCGGAATCGACGACGACGATCTTCACGCCCATCTCCGCCGCCTTGCGCACCGGCTCCATCAGGCGCACGCGGTCGGTCGGCACGATGATGACGGCGTCGACGTCGGACCGGGAGTACAGGCGCAGGATATCGATCTGCGAATCGATATCGTCGTTGTAGGCCGGGCCGCGCCAGGTCAGCTTGACGCCGCCCTCCTCGCGCACCGCCCTGTCGACGCCCTGGCGCATGAAGGTCCAGAAATCCTGGTCGCGCGACTTGGGGATGAAGACGATATTGAGGTCTTTGGACAAGGCCGCGAACGGCCAGCCCGCAAGAAAGAAAGCCCACAACAGCAGCACTAACGGCCACTTTTTCATGAATGTCTCCTCCACCAAGGCGGTCGCCATCCAACGGAACCACGTAGGGCGGATTAGGCGGAACGCCGTAATCCGCCAATCCATGAGCCGTCAGCGGCGCATGCATGGCGGATTACGCTTCGCTAATCCGCCCTACGTGGATTTGTGGCGAACCGGCGTCCGTTAAGCGACGCCCAGCACCTGCTTTTGCAACTTGATCAAATCGGCGATGCCGCCCTGCGCCAGATCGAGCAGGCGATTCATGCCGGCCCGGTCGAACGCCGCGCCTTCGGCGGTGCCCTGCACCTCGATGAAGTGGCCGGCGTCGTTCATCACCACGTTCATATCGGTATCGCAGCCCGAATCCTCGACATAATCGAGGTCCAGCACCGGCACGCCCTGGTACACGCCGACCGAGATCGCCGCCACAAAACCCTTGAGCGGAATGGCCGGCACGGCGCCGCGCGCGACCAGCTTGGAAAACGCGTCATGCGCGGCGACCATGGCGCCGGTGATGGACGCGGTGCGGGTGCCGCCATCGGCCTGGATCACGTCGCAATCGAGGTGCAAGGTGCGTTCGCCGAAGGCCTGCAGATCGAAGGCGGCGCGCAGCGAGCGGCCGATCAGGCGCTGGATCTCCTGCGTGCGGCCGGACTGCTTGCCGCGCGCGGCCTCGCGGTCCATGCGCGTATGGGTCGAACGCGGCAGCATGCCGTATTCTGCCGTCATCCAGCCCTGGCCCTTGCCCTTCAAGAAGCCGGGAACTTTGTCCTCGATGCTGGCGGTGCAAATGACCTTGGTGTCGCCACATTCGATCAGCACCGAGCCTTCGGCGTGCTTGGTGTAGTCGCGGGTCAGGCGCAGGGCGCGCAAGGCATCGACCGGGCGGCCGCTGGGACGGGCGAAGGTGGGTGTTGCTAAGGTCATACGGTGTCCTTGTAAATTGTGTGGGGATTATTTGAGAATCTGGGAGGATTTTTCGATCGCGCCGCGTATCTCGGCGATGGCTTTTTCAATGTCATCGTCATTGAAGGCGGCATCCATATCCGTGGCCGGCGGTTCCGCCGGCGCCTGGACCGGCCCGCCCTGGATGGTGGTGCTGTGCAGGTCCTGCGGCAGGGCTTCCGTCGAGATCACCGTCGGCATCCCGGCCGCCGTCGTCGCGCCCATGTCGCCGGCGACCGAACCGCCCTGCCACATGATGGCCAGCGCGGTGACGTTGTCGCTGCCATCGCCGGCGGCGTCGAGCGCCGCCCGCAGCAGATCCGGCACCGCCCGCACGACCGTATGCGCATGCATGCGGCGCGCCATTTCATCGTCCGGCAGCATAGACCACAAACCGTCGGAGCACAACAGCATCTGGTCGCCCGGCAGCAGGCCGCCGCCGCTGGACATCTCCACCTTCGGCAGGCTGTCGGCGCCGAGGCAGTTATACAGCTTGTTGCGGTCCGGGTGGGTGGCGCGCTCCGACGCCGGCACCAGCCCCTTGGCGATCAGGCTTTCGATATGCGAGTGGTCGCGCGTGCGCGCCAGGATGCACCCTGCGCGCAGCCAGTACAGGCGCGAGTCGCCGCAGTGCGCCCAGGTCGCCGTGTTGTGCTGGATCAGGCAGGCGACGATGGTGGTGCGCGGCGTCTCCGGCATGGCATGGGCCCTGCGATAGTCGTGGATGTCGTGGTGCGCCGCCATGAAGGCCTCCTCGAGGAAGCGCTGCGGTTTTTTGACGTAGGGCGTGGCCTGCTGCTGGAACATGGCGGATATCGTTTGCAGCGCGACGGCGGCGGCGATCTCGCCGCGCAGGTGGCCGCCCATGCCGTCGGCCAGCACCAGCAGCAAGGCGTCGCGCGTAAAGCTGTAGCCCATGCGGTCCTGGTTGACCTTGCGGCCGCCGATGTGGCTTTCCTGATACACGGAGAATTGCATTGTTTGCCTGTCGCCTTGTTTAACGCATTCGGTGCCCGGTCGGCTCAGACCAGCGTATCCGGTCCGGCCTTCGCCTTCGGTCCGGCCGCGCCGCCCAGCCGTCCGACAAGGCCGCGCAGGCCGCCGCCCAGCTTTTCGATGATACCCCGCCGCGCCTGCGCTGGTGGCGCCGGCGCCGGCGCCGCCACCGCCTGCAGCACTTTCTGCAGCGCGAACAGGCTTTGCGGCCGCTCCAGCGGGTCGACCATCAGGCACCATTGCACCAGCCGCACCAGCTCCGGGGTGTAGGCGCCGGCGAGCTTTTCAAAGTGTGCGGCCATTTTATCGTCGGTCTTGCGCTGGTCGGCCGGCTGCGGCGGCGAGCCGACCATGCAGGCGAACATCGACGCGCCGATGCTGTAGACGTCCGACCACGGCCCCAGGCCGCCGGTTTTGGCGTACAGCTCAGGCGGCGCGAAGCCCGGCGTGTACATCGGCGCCAGGGTCGGCATGTCGTTGTTGACGGTCTGGCGCGCCGCGCCGAAGTCTAACAGCATCGGCGTGCCGTCGGTGCGCAGGTAGATATTGGCCGGTTTCAGGTCCAGGTGCAGCAGCTTGTTGGCGTGGACCTCGCGCAGGCCCTTGAGCACCTGAATAAAGATCGTTCGGATGAAGGCCTCGCCCACTTTGCCGCCCTTGGCGCGCTGGCCCTGGATATGCTCCTGCAGCGAATGGCCCGATTCGTAGGCCATGACCATGTAGACGGTATCGTGGGCGCGGAAGAAATTGAGCACGCTGACGACGTTGGGATGGGAGATGCGGGCCAGCGCCCGGCCCTCCTCGAAGAAGCATTTCAGGCCGATCCGGAACACCGGCAGGTTGGCGCGCGGAACGGCCGGCGCCAGCTCGCCGTCCCGGCGCAGCGCAAGCGAACTGGGCAAATACTCCTTGATGGCGACGGCCACGCCGTCGGGGTCGTACGCGAGGTAAACAATACTGAACCCGCCGGACGCAATTTTCTTTACAATGCGATATCCAGCAATTTCCAGACCATCTGGTAACGGGGCGTTGTTTTGTGCAGCCATAGGATTCCTCGCCTCAACACACCGGATTGTGTGGATAAATCACTGTTTTGTAAAGATTAAATCGGGGACATCCATTGAGCATTTCCAGCATGACGGGCTACGCAGTCGCCACCAGTGAAAGCGCGGCGGGCACACTGACGATCGAAATCAAGAGCGTCAACTCGCGCTTTCTCGACCTTCAGTTTCGAATAAACGACGATTTGCGCGCGCTCGAACCCGATTTGCGCTCGGCGATCATGGCCGCCATCACGCGCGGCAAGGTCGAGCTGCGGCTCAGTTTCGGCCGCAAGGCGGCCACGGCCGGCACGCAGGCGCTCAACCTGCCTCTGTTAACTGAATTGCAACGATTGCAACAGGAAGTCGGCGCGCACTTCCCCGCCGCGCCGACCATGTCCGTGGCCGAACTGCTGCGCTGGCCCGGCGTCATCGAGGAAGCCCAGATCGGCCAGGAGTCGCTGCAGGCCGACGTCGCCGCGCTGACCGCGCGCACGGTCGAAGCCTTCGTCATCAGCCGCCAGCGCGAAGGCGCCGCGCTCGAAGCGATGCTGACCTCGCGCATCGAGGCGATGGAAGTGATCGTCAAGCGCATCACCCCGCTCATTCCGCAGGTGGTCGCCGCCTTCCAGCAAAAGGCCGTCGAGCGCATGCAGGACGCGCTGGGCCTGGCCTGCCAGGGCTCGAATTCGGCGCTGTCGCGCCAGGACGCGCTCGAGCGCATCCGCCAGGAAGTGATCCTGTACGGCATCCGCATCGACGTCGCCGAGGAGCTGGGCCGGCTGTCGGCGCACCTGACCGAGACGCGCCACATCCTGAAAAAGGGTGGCCAGGTGGGCAAGCGCCTTGACTTCATGATGCAGGAGCTCAACCGCGAAGCGAACACGCTGGGCGCGAAGGCCTCCGTCAAAGAGTTGGCCGACGCCTCGATGGAGCTCAAGCTGCTCATCGAGCAGATGCGCGAGCAGGTGCAAAACCTGGAGTAACGCCGGTATCAAAAAAAGGGAGCTTCGGCTCCCTTTTCTTTTAAACGCGCTCCCAACCGGTCGCCCGATTGACACACCCGCTTGCGGCACCACGGCGGGTGTAGTAATTTCGTCGTACTAGCCAGTATGAGGTGCTGCCATGACCATTACAACCCTGCCCATCGAACAGTTCCTTCGCAAGCCCAGCGATGCGACCAATGCGGCTGATAGCGATCCGGTATTCATTACGGAGCGGGGCCGCCCCACGCATGTTCTCATCAAATTTTCCGACTACCAACGTTTGATCCGAGAGCACCGCAACATGGCCGAGCTTTTATCGGTTCCCGACATGGCCGACATCGACTTTGAACCGGTCAGGTCACGTGAAACCGCTACACCGGCGGATTTGTCGTAATGTTCCTCGTCGATACCAATGTCGTATCGGAATTACGAAAAGCACGACAAGGCAAGGCCAACAGCAATGTTGTACGCTGGCGGGTAGCGGCCAACGCTAGTACGCTTTATGTGTCCGCCATCACCATCCATGAACTGGAAATCGGCATCCTGCTATCGGAACGACGCAATGCCGCTAACGCCGTCGCCTTGCGCACCTGGATGGATGCTCACGTCTTATCGTCATACTCTGGTCGCATCCTACCTGTCGACACGTCTGTAGCGCGGCGGGGCGCAACCTTGCATGTACCAAGGACTCGCCCGTGGGCCGACGCATTGATCGCTGCCACCGCACTGGTACACGGCATGACCGTCGTCACAAGAAACGTCTGCGATTTTCAGTCGACCGGCGTCGCCGTGCTCAATCCCTGGTTATAAGACGTGAGCCTCTCAATCAGACCAATTGTCCATCAAAAATTACAGCAGCTGATTCAGCTTGACGACCTTGATGTCGGCCACCTCGCCGATGGTCTTGACCAGCTCCAGGAAGTGCGGCGTGGTTTCGTGCAGCGCGTGCGCTTCGGCGTCGTCCCAGGCTTCGAGCATGACGAAGGTCGCGGGATCGCCCAGGTCCTGATGCAGGTCGTAGCGGATGCAGCCGGCCTCCGCGCGGCTTGGCGGCACGATTTGGTCCAGCGCGGAACGCACCAGCAGTTCGGAACCCGAATGGGCGGTGATGGTGGCGACGATGATCAGATCTGACATGTTCTATCCTGTGAATGGGGGAAATTGCATTGTTGGGGCGGATTGCGAAACGAAAAGGCCCGCCGGGCGAAATCCGCTATCATCGGCGCAACAACTTCCGGGGAGCGAGGCATGGCCGCATCGAACGCAACACCGATGATACGCGTGGGCATAGGCGGCTGGGATTTCGCGCCGTGGCGCGAGACGTTTTATCCGAAAGACGTGACGCAAAAGAAGGCGCTCGAATACGCCAGCCGGCACGTCACCAGCATCGAAATCAACGGCACCTTTTACCGCACCGCCAAGCCCGAACACTTCGCCTCGTGGAACGCGCAAACGCCGGACGATTTCATCTTCTCCGTCAAGGCCAGCCGCTACGCCACCAACCGCAAAGTGCTCGGCGAGGCGGGCGAATCGATCGAGCGCTTCATCGGCAGCGGCCTGGCGGAACTGGGCGACAAACTCGGTCCCCTGCTGTGGCAACTGGCGCCGACCAAGCAGTTCGATCCGGACGACCTGGAAGCGTTCTTCAAACTGCTGCCCACCAAACTGGGCACGCGCAAACTGCGCCACGTGCTCGACACCCGCCACGAGAGTTTCATGTGCGCGGACTACGTCAAGCTGGCGCGCAAATACAAAGTCGCCAGCGTGTTCACCGACTCGCCCAAGTTCCCCTCCTTCGCCGACGTCACCAGCGATTTCGTCTACGCCCGTCTGATGAACGCGCAAAGCGAACAGGTGACCGGCTACACCAAGCCGGCGCTGAAGAAATGGGCGGCGCTCGCGCAGCAGTGGCAGGCCGGCGCGCTGCCGCCGGAACTGCCGTATGTGGCGCCGCCGCCATCATCGGCCAAGGCCGCCGGCAAGGCGCGCGCGGTGTTCGTCTACTTCATCAACGGGGCCAAGGAACGCGCGCCCGCCGCCGCCCAGCATCTGATCGGACTGCTGTAATCGCGGGCCGATTGACCGCAAATTCAAAGGCGAATTGAATGCCGACCGTTGCTCTTGGTAAAATACGTCTTTGGGCGCTGCCCGAACAAGTATTTGAACCGCATTTGAAACGCATTTGAAAGTTACACACATGAGCTCATCCAACGCATTCGCCGGCAGCCTGTTCATGGTGGTGGCGCCATCGGGCGCCGGCAAGTCGACGCTGGTCAACGCGCTGCTGGCGCAGGAACCGACGATCAAGCTGTCGATTTCGACCACCACGCGCGCGCCGCGTCCGGGTGAAACCCACGGCAAGGAGTACTACTTCACCAACGCCGAGGATTTCGTCGCGCGCGCCGACGCCGGCGAGTTCCTGGAGTGGGCTGAAGTGCACGGCAATTACTACGGCACCTCGCGCATCATGGTCGAGCAGCAGATGAAAACCGGCACCGACATCCTGCTCGAAATCGACTGGCAGGGCGCGCGCCAGGTCAAGAAGCAGTTCCCGCAGGCGGCCGGCATTTTCATCCTGCCGCCATCGATCGAGGCGCTCGAACAACGCTTGAAAAAACGCGCCACCGACGAAGCCCACGTGATCACCCGCCGCATGCTGGCGGCGGGCGGCGAAATCGCCCACGCTCCCGAGTTCGAGTATGCTATTATCAATGAAGAATTCGCGGTCGCCCTGTCGGAATTGACGGCGATTGTCAGAGCGGCCCGTTGCCGGTTTGCGCAACAAGCGGCACGCAACATCTCGCTATTTGCCCAATTGGGTATCCACGCTGAATAAATACACAAGATTTTAGGAGTTATCATGGCCCGTATTACTATTGAAGATTGTCTCAAAACCATTCCTAACCGTTTCCAGCTGACCCTGGCCGCGACCTACCGCGCCCGCCAACTGCTGCAAGGCCACACCCCTAAAGTGGAAGCCAAGGACAAGCCGACCGTCGTCGCGCTGCGCGAAATCGCCGCCGGCAAGGTCGGTCTGGAAATGTTGAAAAAGGTCCCAATGTAAGTTGGGCCCGCGTTCCCGAACAATGTGAATGATGCGCGTTGGCAGCGATTGAGCAGCGGTTGAGCAGTAGCGCGCGCCATCAGGTAGTATTTACATTGACATTCTCATGACGACGGAACGCACACGTATGAATCTGATCCCCGCCGATCCGACACTAAGCGGCAAGCCCCGGTCCAAGCAACCGGGCAAGCAGCCGGCCAAAGCGCCGGCCGCAGCCACGTCGGGCGCCAACGCGGGCGACAGCACTGCCTCCACCATCGCCTCCTCCGCACCAGCCCCCGTTCAACCAGTGATTTCCTCGTCGCCCCTGGCCACGCCCACCCTGACCGCCGGTGTCGCCTCCGTCACGCACCTGACCGAAAAACTGGCCGAGTACATGACGGCCGCCGACCTGAAAAAGGTCAAGGAAGCGTACCGCTTCTCGGACGAGATGCACCTCGGGCAGGTGCGCAAATCGGGCGAGCCGTACATCTCGCACCCGATCGCCGTGGCCGAGATCTGCGCCGACTGGAAGCTCGACGCGCAAGCCATCATGGCCGCGCTGCTGCACGACGTGATGGAAGACCAGGACGTCAAAAAGGACGAGTTGATCGAGCGCTTCGGCGCGCCGGTCGCCAACCTGGTCGACGGCCTGTCGAAGCTGGAAAAAATCGAGTTCCAAAGCCAGATCGAGGCGCAGGCGGAGAACTTCCGCAAGATGCTGCTGGCGATGGCGTCGGACGTGCGCGTCATCCTCATCAAGCTGGCCGACCGTCTGCACAATATGCGCACGATGGAAGTCATGGCGCCGGCCAAGAAGGCGCGCATCTCCAGCGAGACCATGGAAGTGTACGTGCCGATCGCGCACCGCCTCGGCCTGAACAACATCTACCGCGAGCTGCAGGACTTGTCGTTCTCGCACCTGTATCCGCTGCGCTACCGCACCTTGGCCAAGGCCGTGAAGGCGGCGCGCGGCAACCGCCGCGAAGTGGTGTCGAAGATCCTCGACTCGGTCAAGACCACCCTGCAGATCGCCGACATCGAGGCGGAAGTCTACGGCCGCGAAAAAACCCTGTACGGCATCTACAAGAAGATGCGCAGCAAGCACCTGTCGTTCTCGCAGGTGCTCGACGTCTACGGCTTCCGCGTGGTGGTCGACAGCTTCCCCAACTGCTATGTCGCGCTGGGCACCCTGCACTCGCTGTACAAGCCGATGCCGGGCAAGTTCAAGGACTACATCGCGATCCGCAAATTGAACGGCTATCAGTCCCTGCACACGACCCTGATCGGCCCATACGGCACGCCGGTCGAGTTCCAGATCCGCACCCAGGAAATGCACCGCACCGCCGAATCGGGCGTGGCCGCGCACTGGCTGTACAAAAACGGCGAATCGAACCTGACCGACCTGCAGCAGCGCACCCACGCGTGGCTGCAGTCGCTACTCGACATCCAGCAGCAGACCGGCGACTCGGCCGAATTCCTCGAACACGTCAAGGTCGACCTGTTCCCCGATTCGGTCTATGTGTTCACGCCGAAGTCGAAGATCATCGCCCTGCCGCGCGGCGCCACGCCGATCGACTTCGCGTACTCGATCCACACCGGCATCGGCGACCACACGATCGCGGTCAACATCAACAACGAGCCGGCCTCGCTGCGCACGGAACTGCGCAACGGCGACATCGTCGAAATCGTCACCGACTCGTCGTCGCGGCCGAGCCCGACGTGGTTGTCGTTCGTCCGCACCGGCAAGGCGCGCTCGGCGATCCGCCACCATCTGCGCACCATCAACCTGCCGGAATCGATCACGCTCGGCCAGCAGTTGCTGTCGCAGGCGCTGACGTCATTGGGCATGGGCGCCGACCTGGAAGAGCACCTGATCGACCGGCTGCTTAACGAATCGAGCGCCAAGTCGCTCGACGAACTGTATGCCGACATCGGCATCGGCAAGCGCATGGCGGCCCTGGTGGCGCGCCACATCTTCGGCCTGCGCGGCGGCGAATCGGCCAGCGCGCCGGTGGACCACAACAGCGCCGCCGAACTCGATCCGGTGACGATCTGCGGCAGCGAGGGCGTGTCGGTGCAGCTGGCGCCGTGCTGCCTGCCGATCCCGGGCGACTCGATCGTCGGCCAGCTGCGCCGCGACCAGGGCCTGCTGGTGCACACCAACGACTGCACCGTGGCCAAGCGCCAGAAGATCAAGGAGCCGGACCGCTGGATCGCCGTCAAGTGGGGCACGGAATTGAACCGCCGCTTCGACAGCCGCATCAAGCTGTTGATCAACAACGAAAAAGGCATCCTCGCGCGCGTGGCGGCGGAAATCGGCGAGTCCGACGCCAACATCACCTACGTCGGCATGGACGAGGACAAGGAACACGTGCTGCACCAGTTGCGCTTCACGATCCAGGTCAAGGACCGCGTGCACCTGGCGGGCCTGCTGCGCAACGTGCGCCGCGTGGCCGGCGTCAACCGCATCCTGCGCGAGCGCAGCTAGGCTGCGGCCCCAAGCGACAATTACCCCTACGGTTTAACCACCGGATCATACCAATACGCCTTGTTCGCCAACGGCGTCTTGGGCGGCAAAAACGGATTCTCCAACCGGAAAATCCGCCGCTTGCGCAAGCCGACCTTATCGATCAGCCCATCGTACGCCTGGTGAAACAACCGGTCCAGACGGCCATCGGCGGCGATCAACTGCATCCCATATTCCAGCCGTTCCGCCAATCGCTGGTGGCTCGGCGAGATAAAAAAATACCGCGCCAACGGCATGTACAACGCCAGCTCGCCCTCGACGGCCAGCGCGGGAAACTCCGCCGCGAACGAATCCCGCTCAAACAACGCTTCCTCTATCGAGCGCGGGAAGTAGGCGAAGCGCTGGGCCGCCAGCATCGCGAGCAAGCCGTTGGTGGAAGGACCGGCCACGACGTCGAAGCCGGCGTGGCGCAACACCGGCGTCGAACTCCACTGCCGACCCGATCCCACCGGCAGCACCTGCAACTGCTGCAGCGTGTTCACCGCGCTGAATTGCGCCTGGCGCCGGCCGTCGATCAGGAAGATGCGGTAACCGGAAAAACCCTTGTCGAGCGGAATGCGGATCGGAATCAGCCTGCGCTCCCACTCCACCGACGTAATCTGCGCGGTCAGGTTGACCAGGTCGCCCCTGACCATTTCCAGCATCAGGCGGTCCCGCTCCATGATGCGTTTTGAAACGTTCAAATCGAACGGTCCATATTTGGCGCTGGACGCCTCCAACGCCGCCGTCAACACGCCCATCGCATAGCGGTCCCGATAGTCGGGGTTGGCGAAGACAAAGTCGAGCGAATAGGTATCGAGCGCGCGCGCCGGCGGCGCCCAGCAGAGCAGCGCCAGCGTCGACGCCAACAGCGCGCGGCGGATCGGACGGCGGGCGCGCCCGTCATCATGCCGATCCGACCTCTGGACAATTGGCGTTTTCATTTTGTCCATTGTAGCGAGTTCCTGATTCCACCATGAAACGAATGGGCGAACGAAGCGGGTAGCCTACTTTTGTGCGAACGGGTCGTACCAATACGCCTTGTGGGCCAACGGCGTCTCCGGCGACAGCAGGGGGTTGTGCAGTTTGAAGACGCGGCGTTTGCGCAGCGCCACCTTCTCGATCACGCCGTCATAGGCTTGGTGAAACATCTTGTCGAAGCTGCCATCTGCGACCAGTAAATTCAGGCCGTATTCCAGGCGCTGCGCCAGCCGCTTGTGGCCGGGCGCGACAAAGAAATAGCGCGGCAACGGCATATAAACGACCATGCCGCTTTCGATGGCCAGCGCCGGAAACGCCGCCACGTGGCTGTCGTACTCGAAGACCACCTCGTCCACCCCGCGCGGAAAATGCACGAAGCGGTTCGCCGCCAGCATGCTGTGCAGGTTGTCGGTCGAATTGCCTGGCACCACATCGAAGCCGGCACCGCTGAACACCGCGGTCGAGCTCCACTGCCGCCCGGCGCCCAACGAAAAGGCCTTCAACTGGGACACGCTGGTGATCGCGTCGAATTGCGCCTGGCGGCTGCCATTGATCAGCGAAATCCGATAGCTCGATAAGCCTTTGTCGATGGGGACACGAATGGGTATCAGCTTGCGCTCCCATTCCGGCGACGAGATTTGCGCGCTCAGGTTAACCAGCTTGCCGCGTACCATTTCCAGCACCAGGCGGTCGCGCTCCATGACCATAGGAGAAACACTGAGTTCGTAAGGACCATATTTGGCGCTGGACGCCTTCAACGCCGCCTGCAACACCTGCAAGGCGTGACGATCCCGGTAATTGGGCCGGCTGAAGTTGAAGTCCAGCGTGTAGGAATCGACCGCCCCGGCGTGTAGCGGAGCGCCGCACAGCGCCAGCATCGCCAATGCCGCCAGCCAGCGCCCGAGCGCCCGGCGGGCGATCCCGGGCGACCCGTCGTCATCCTTGGCGTGCGATATATTAACAATTGCCATATTCATTTTGGCATTGTAACGGCTTTCCCGGCTCTTGCTGCCGTGGGACAACAAGGCATGAGAAAGCCCCTCGCCTTCACCGTTAAAACTGTTGCAAGATCAAAGTGATCCGCAACGTCAATCGCTTGTCGGCGCGGGATAGCTCACTTCCAGAATCTCCAGCTCCTCCACCCCGTGCGGCGCCTGGAAGGTGATGACGTCCCCTTCGCGCGCCTTGGTCAGCGCGCGCGCCACCGGCGCCACCCAGCTGATCTTGCCGTTCAGCGGGTCGAGCTCGTCGATGCCGACGATGGTGATCGTGCGGGTCTCGTCGTTCTGGTTGCAATAGGTGACGGTGGCGCCAAAGAAGATCTGGTCGCTGCCATGGTGCACGCTGGGATCGACGATGGCCGCCGAATCCATGCGCTTGGTGAGGAAACGGATGCGCCGGTCGATCTCGCGCAGACGCCGCTTGCCGTAGATATAGTCGCCGTTCTCGGAGCGGTCGCCGTTCGACGCCGCCCAGTGCACGATGCGCACCACCTCCGGCCGGTCGACGTCGATCAGCTGCAACAGCTCATCCTTGATGCGCTGGTAGCCCGCCGGCGTGATGTAGTTCTTCGACCCGGCCGGGATGGCCAGCGCCAGCGCGGCGGCTTCCTCGTCGTCGTCCCCGTCCGATTCTTTGACAAATGCTTTATTCATGCGGGCCATTGTAACCCCTGTCGCCCCCGCCACGCCGCGCCGCGCCGCACGCGTGACGACATTCCCCGCGCCGGCGGTGCTTTCACGTATCATGCTGTCAGAGGAACAACATAACAAACAATGAAACCCATCCGCCGCTACGCACGCAGACTGTTCGCGCCGCTGGTGTATCTCGCCGCCGTGCTGCTGCTGCTGGAAGACTGGCTCTGGACGCTCGGCGCGCGCCTGATGGCCCGGCTCACCGCATGGCCGCCGCTGCACCGGCTCGAGGCCTGGATCTGCCGGCTGGGACCGTACACGGCGCTGGTGCTGTTCGCGCTGCCGGCGGTGCTGCTGTTTCCCGTCAAGCTGCTGGCGCTGTGGGCGATGGGCAACGGCCATGCGCTGACCGGCCTGATTGTCATCGTCGTGGCCAAGTTCGTCGGCGCGGCGGCGGTTGCGCGGCTCTACCTGCTCACGCGGCCGGTGCTGCTGACCATCCTCTGGTTCGCCCGGCTGCTGGGCTGGTTCCTGGCCTTGAAACAGCGCTGGGTTGCAAGCCTGCGCGCCACGGCCGCCTGGCGCCAGTTCGACGCCTTCGCGGCCAGGGTGCGGCGCTGGCGCCAGGCGGCGCCCATGTCCGCCCCCGCACCCGGCAGCTGGACGGCGCGCTTTCGCCGCCTGCTGAAACGTTTCCGCGCGCGCTGACGCGCCCTACCCCGACACCATGATCGATGGCCTGCCCATGAACGCACCTTCCGACAATCCCCACGACAGCGCGGCGCTGGCGGCCGAACTGGCCGAGATGCGCGCTCGCTTCGACGCCATCGTCTCCAACACGCCCGGCCTGGTCTACCAGTTCGTGCTGCACGCCGACGGCGCCGTCTCCTTCCCCTACCTGAGCGACGGCTGCCTGGCGCTACTGGGCGTGACGGCGCCCGAGCTGCACGCCGAGCCCGGCCGCTTCCTCGACCTGATCCTGCCGGACGACCGCCGGTCGTACCGCGACGCCATGCAGGCGTCGGCGTCGGCGATGTGGAGCTGGAACTGGGAGGGCCGCATCTGGGTCGACGCCTGGAAAGACGTCAAATGGATCAACCTGCGCGCCACGCCGCACGCGCTGCCCGGCGGCGACGTGCGCTGGGACGGCATGATGACCAACATCACCGAGAGCAAACTGGAGCAAATGGAGGTGCGCCAGTCGCGCGCGCGGCTCGCCGAGCTGAGCGCCCACACCGACCGCGTCAAGGAGCAGGAGCGCACCCGCATCGCCCGCGAAATCCATGATGAACTGGGCGGCAACCTGACCGCGATCAAGATGGCGCTGGCCATGCTGGCGGCCCGCCTCGACGACGCCGATCCGGCGCTGCGCGAAAAAACCGACTACGTCGATGCGCTGGTCGACCGCACCATCGACGCCGTGCACCGCATTTCGCTCGACCTGCGCCCCGCCCTGCTGGACCTGGGCCTGGTGGCGGCGCTGGAGTGGCAGGTCAAGGAATTCGAGAAGCAGGCCGGCGTGCCGAGCACCTTCTGCGCCAACCAGCGCGACATCGCGCTCGACAACGACCAGGCCACGGCGCTGTTCCGCATCGCCCAGGAGGCGCTGACCAACATCGCCAAGCACGCCAACGCCACCCGGGTGACGGTCAAGCTGGCGCGGTTGCGGCACCACGTGTCGCTCAAAATCACCGACGACGGCCGCGGCATCCGCCAGGCCGACCGCGCCAAGCCGGCTTCGTTCGGCCTGCGCGGCATGGCCGAACGGGCCCGCGCGCTGGGCGGAACGTTAACGCTTAGCCACGCCGTCGGGGGCGGAACCGTTGTTGCCATCAAGATTAAGCAAGATACGTCGCGCGAAACCCTCATTGCGGCAGCGGCCGGCACTACAATAGCTGGAGAAAACATTACCATTGTGAAATAATGTCACGGCGGGCATCGCGCAAACGTAAAAGAAAACAATAATGACAGAGAAAGCCATCATCAAGGTCTTCATCGCCGACGACCACGCCATCGTGCGGGAGGGCTTGAAACAAATCCTGGCCGAGACGCGCGACATCGTGGTGGCCGGCGAGGCCGAGAACGGTCTCGACGCGGTCAAGCTGTTCCGCAAGTCCGAATGCCAGGTGATGCTGCTCGACATTTCGATGCCGGACCGCAGCGGCATCGAGGTGCTCAAGCAGATCAAGAAGGAAAAGCCGGAGCTGGCCGTGCTGATGCTGTCGATGCATCGCGAGGACCAGTACGCGATTCGTTCGCTCAAGGCCGGCGCCTCCGGCTACCTGACCAAGCAGAGCGCGCCGCGCGAGCTGGTGACGGCGATCCGCCAGGTGGCCGGCGGCCTCAAGTACATCAGCCCGGCGCTGGCGCAGGAACTGGCCAACCACGTCGGCGAGGACCACGAGGCGCCGCCCCACGACACCTTGTCGGACCGCGAATACCAGACCCTGACGATGATCGCCTCCGGCAAAACGGTGGGCATGATCGCCAAGGAACTGTCGCTGTCGGTCAAGACCGTGAGCGAATACCGCGCGCGCCTGCTGGTCAAGATGAAACTGAAGAATAGTGCCGAATTGACGCACTATGCGATCAAAAACCAACTGATCGAGTAATCGGACGCGGCCGCCCCGGCCGCGCGGGTAAGATGGCGGGTAATCCATCGCTGGCGCCCCACCGGCATGGTTGACGGATTACACATATTTAATGCTGTGATGAAAGGCATCTTCCGCCCCCTTTTCCGGGCATGGCGATGCGGCGCACGGTCTTAATATGGTGTAATCAGAAAACCTTTTAAAAGGCCGCGTGTCATCTATGTCCAAACCATCCACTCCCGAGCAGAATCCGGCCGACATCGCGCGCGAGGCGTTCAAGCGCCTGGCCGTGCGGCGCATCGCGCCGACGCCGGAAGCGTACCGGGATATTTATAACGAGATCGCCGGCATCACCGAGCCGGCCGCCGCCGCAGCAGCGGCGGCGGCGCCGCTGGGCAGCGTCGACCCCGGCCCGGAATCGGTGCTGAGCCAGTTCGCCACGCGCCTGACCGAAAACACCGGCGACCTGGCCGAGTTCGGCCGCCGCTTCAACCGCGCCGTCAAGACGCGCGACTGGGAAGGCTACGCCAAGACGCTGTCGCAACTAGTCGAGCGCCACTTCGTCGCCAAAAAAGGCATCGAGATCGCCGGCGTCGACACCGACGACGACCAGAGCCGCGTGCTGCGCGACCTGCTCAGCCGCACCCTGACCTTCGCCGTGGCCTCGCTGCTGAGCGGCGCGCCGGTGCTCGTGGCCGAGGCCGAATCGCTGGGCGCGGCCACCAAGCTGGCCCACAGCGAGGAGGCCTTGTCCGAGATCGGCCTGCGGCTGAAACAATTGTGCTTCCAGATCGAATTGCGCGGCGGCGACAGCGGCGAGCAGCAGGAATTGCTGCTGCGCCTGTTCAAGCTGCTGCTGGAAAACGTCAGCGAGCTGCTCGACGACGACAGCTGGCTGCGCGGCCAGATCGAATCGGTGCAAAACCTGATCGCCGGCCCGCTCGACGTGCGCGCGCTGGAGGAAGCCACGCGCAGCCTCAAGGAAGTCATCTACAAGCAGGGCCAGCTCAAGCACAGCCTGTCGGACGTCAAGCTCACCGTCAAGAACATGATGATGACCTTTATCGACCGCCTGGGCCAGGTCGCCGCCTCGACCGGCGACTTCCACGAGAAGATCGGCGGCTACTCGGAAAAGATCAGCAAGGCCGACAATATCTCCGAGCTCAACAGCATCCTCGACGAAGTGCTCAAGGAAACCCGCCTGGTGCAGAGCGAGGCCCTCAAGGCGCGCGACAAGATGGTCCTGGCGCGCCAGGAGGTGCAGGACGCCGAGTCGCGCATCCACGCGCTCGAGGCCAAGCTGCAGCATTTGAGCGAACTGGTGCGCGAGGACCAGCTGACCGGCAGCCTCAACCGCCGTGGCCTGGACGACGTCTTCGAACGCGAGACCGCCCGCGCCGACCGCCGCGGCACGCCGCTGTGCATCGCCATCCTCGACCTGGACGATTTTAAAAAGCTCAACGACACCTACGGCCACATCGCCGGCGACGCGGCGTTGAAGCACCTGGTCAAGATCGTCAAGGACACCTTGCGTTCGATGGACGTAATCGCCCGCTTCGGCGGCGAGGAATTCCTGATTCTGATGCCGGAGACCTCGGTCGAGGCGGCCGCCACCACGATGACCCGCCTGCAGCGCGAGCTGACCAAGCACTTCTTCCTGCACGATAACGAGAAGGTCTTGATCACGTTCTCGGCCGGGGTGGCGTTGCGCCGCCCCAACGAGGAGCAAACCGAACTGGTCAAACGGGCCGACAAAGCGATGTACACTGCCAAACAGACCGGGAAGAACCGGGTGGTGACTGCCGACTAGTGGTCAAACCGACCACGAACGGGTGCTGCCGCCCTTCGAAACGCCCCCAGCCCGGCCGTCGCCGGGCTTTTTTTTCATCTAAATCCGGGTGAAAAATAATTATTTTGGCCCTAAAGATTCCCGTTTCGCGGTCGTTTAAGCGGGCACACCGGACGAACTTGAGGGGGTGGCGTGAACATTTCATGCTGTTTCCCACCCTAAAGCTTCCCATAGGGCAACCGTTAATCATTACAACAGCGGTTTGATTGTCTCGGAACAGGGAGACAGACCAAAGTGAAATGAGCATCGAGCCCAAATCGAAGTATTCTGGAGAAACATCATGGCACAAGTCATCAATAGCAACATCGCATCGCTGAACTCGCAACGTAACCTGAGCACCTCGCAAGCTTCCCTGTCGACCTCGTTGCAACGTCTGTCCTCCGGCCTGCGCATCAACAGCGCCAAGGACGATGCCGCCGGTCTGGCCATTTCCGAGCGCTTCACGTCGCAGATTCGCGGTAACCAAACGGCTGCGCGTAACGCCAACGACGGTATCTCGCTGGCTCAAACGGCCGAGGGTGGCTTGAGCACTGCTGGCGATCTGCTGCAACGTATCCGCGAACTGGCTGTCCAGTCCGCCAACGGCACCAACTCCGATTCGGACCGCGCATCGATTCAAAACGAGGTCTCGTCGCTGTCGCAAGAACTGGACCGCGTCGCCAACACCACCCAGTTCAACGGCCAAAACGTGCTGGACGGCTCGCTGACCTCGGCCCAGTTCCAGGTCGGCGCCAACTCCGGCCAGACCATCAACGTCGGCGTGCAGTCGGCCAAAGCGACGGACCTCGGCAATAACTCGCTGAAATCGGCGACCGGCGCAGGCAGCGCCACTGCGTTGTCCCAAGTCAAAATCGGTGCTGTCGGCGACAAAGCCAACAACATCGCTGCCGATGAAACGCTGACCATTAAATCGGGCTCTGGCGTCAGCACCAGCGTGCTGATCAAAGGTCCTGACGCGGCAGTGGCCGGTTCCACCGGTGCGAGCGCGGCGAAAATCGCCGCCAACGTCAACGCGCTGAGCGGCACGACCGGCGTCACCGCCCAAGCGTCGACCACCGCAACGTTGACCAAGATCGGCGACGGCTCGGTGCAATTCGACCTGCGCGGCGCTAACTCGACCGCCAACGACGCGACCTCGAAAGCTGTCACGATCTCGGCCAAAGTCGTCGGTGGCGATCTGTCGGCCCTGGCACAGGCGATCAACGCCCAGAGTGGCACCACCGCCATCACCGCCTCGATCAAGAAAGACGGCGCGACCGGCGCATCCTCGCTCGTGCTGAACAACAAGAACGGCGACGACATCAACATCAGCGACTCGCTGGGCACGGCCACCACCAATGCCTTGGCCGCCGCCGAAGTGGCTGGTGCCGATACCCCGGCCGTAGGAACGACCGCAGCCTCGCCGGCCGGCGCGCTGGCCTTGGCCGGCACCTCGGCAACCGTGGGTGGCACCTTGGCTTTCTCGTCGGACTCGGGTTTCTCGATCAGCTCGACCGGCACCGCGATTTTGGGCGGTACGGCGGCCGACTCGTTCGGTTCGGATCTGCAATCGGTTGCCAAGCTGGACGTCAGCACCGTCGCCGGCTCGAACGCGGCACTGAAAACCATCGACTCGGCGTTGAACCAGATCAACAGCAACCGCGCTGCGCTCGGTGCGATCCAGAACCGTTTCGCTTCGACCATCGCCAACCTGAACACGACGACGGAAAACTTGTCCGCTTCGCGTAGCCGGATTCAAGATACCGACTTCGCTGCGGAAACGGCAACCCTGACCCGCGGCCAGATTCTGCAACAGGCTGGCACCGCGATGCTGGCCCAGGCCAACTCGCTGCCGAACGGCGTGCTGTCGCTGCTGCGTGGTTAAGATCCGGGGATGAGCCGGCGCACCTGAGCGCCGCACTCTGACTAGGTTCCCCGGCTGATTTTCGTCAGCCGGGGATTTTTCGTAAAGGAAAAGCATCATGACTATCGATACCATAGGCTCCGCCACCCCGGCCCGCCAAGCCGATCGCGCCGCCGTCGGCAGCGATGCGGCAACGTCGCTGGGCGCCCCGCGCGCGCCGGCCACCGCGGTCGAAACGGCGGCCGCCGTCAAGGGCCCGGCCAGCGTGCCGACCTCCGAGCAGCTCAAGGAGGCCGTCTCGCAGCTCAACAAGGCGTCGCAGGACAAGTCGCAAGGCTTGGAGTTTTCCATCGACAATGACAGCAAGCGCACCGTCGTCAAGGTGATCGACCAGACCACCAAGGAAGTGCTGCGCCAGATTCCGACCCCGGAAGCGCTGGAAATTGCCAAAGCGCTGGAGTCGAAATCCAGCACCGCCGGTTTGCTGATCCAGCAAACCGCATGAAGCGGCCGCGCCGAGCGCGCGCCGCTTTTTCTTCTTTTCAGGCATGCTTCTTAGAGGCAATGCCCAGCTTTTCCCCTCGCGCCAACGTGGTTGGCGCCCGCCGACGCGGCGCTGCCGCCTGTTTTTTCCGCTTTGCCCGAACAGGCCGGTAATCTCCCCTCTCAAGTCCGGTTTGATTCTGCCGATATTGTCTTATATTATTGCTTTACTTAGGAGCGCATTGTGGCCATCTCATCACCAGGCATCGGCTCGAACCTTCCGGTCAACGAGATCATCAGCAAGCTGATGGTGGCGGAATCGGCGCCGCTGGCGCAGTTCGACAAGAAGTCGGCCAGCTATCTGGCGCAGGTGTCGGCGTTCGGCAACCTGTCGAGCGCGCTCGGCGCGTTCCAGTCGTCGCTGTCGAGCCTGACATCGCTGAGCGGCTTCCAGACCATGTCGACGACGCCGGGCGACGCTTCCATTTTCACCGCCACCGCCACCAGCAGCGCCAAACCGGGCAGCTACCGCGTCAACGTCACGCAGATCGCCCAAGCCCAGGTGCTGGCCTCGAACGGCTACAAATCGACCACGGCCGCCATCGGCCTGGGCGCCAAGACCACCATCAATTTCTCGCTCGGCGCCGTCAGCGGCGGCACCTTCGGCATCACCGGCACCGCGCTCGGCGCCAGCCTGAACACCGGCGGCCTCACGCCCGGCGCGCTGAGCATCAACGGCACGGCCATCGCCACCGACGGCACCACGCGCAGCGCGCGCCTGCTGGCCGACGCCATCAACGCCAAGAGCACCACCACCGGGGTGTCGGCCAAGGCGGCTGCCACCGTCACCAGCGCCACCCTGTTCGGCGCCGGCGGCGCGTCGAGCTTCGGCCAGGTCGACACCAGCGGCGGCGGCACCTATTCGCTGTCGGTCGGCGGCGTGGAAATCGCCGTCCAGGCCGACGGCGTGGCAGGCGGGGCCGGCGTGACGGCGGCCTCGATCGACGCCGCCCTGACCGGCAACACGGCCACCGCGCGCGCGCTGGCCGACGCCAACATCACCTACACCGGCAGCGCCGCCGACGGCACATTGAAATTCACCAACGCCGACGGCAGCAACATCGCCGTCGCCGAAGCGGTCTCCGGCACAGTGACCGGCGGCATCGGCAACAGCGGCACGGCCAACATCGGTTCGAGCACCACGGCGGTCGCGTCGATTTCACTGGTGTCGGCCGACGGCAGCCCGATCAAGATCGGCGGCACCAACCCGGAAGGCGCCGGCCTGACCGCCGGCACCGGCGGCGCCTACCTGGGCGCCGACTTCGCGGCCGACGCCGACCGGACCAGCGGCAACATCGTCATCGACAGCTCGAACAACACGCTGGAGGGCATCCGGGACGCCATCAACAAAGGCAATTTCGGCGTCACCGCCTCCATCGTCAAGGACGGCTCGACGGGTCCAAACGCCACCCCGAACCGCCTGATCCTGACGTCCACCAACAGCGGCCAGAGCTCGACGATGAAAATCACGCTGGCCGGCACCGGCGGCGACCCGGCCGATCCGGCGCTGGAGAGCCTGCTGGCCTACGATCCCAAGGGCGTGCAGAACCTGAGCCAGAAAGCGGCCGCCTCGGACACCAAGGCCACCGTCAACGGCATCGATGTCACCAGCTCCAGCCTCGGCATCTCGGGCGCGATCGAGGGCGTAACCATCAGCACGCTCAAAGTGGGCGCGTCGACCTTGACGGTGTCCAAAGACACCGGGGCGTTGACCAATTCCGTCAACGGTTTCGTCAAGGCGTACAACGAACTCAACACGCAGATGACCGCGCTGGGCGGCTACAACGCCGACACGAAAACCGGCGGCCCGCTGCTTGGGGACACCACCTTGCGCACGCTGCAAGCGTCGATCCGCGCCCAGATGTCCAGCCCCATCACGGGCTTGCAAGGGACTAGCCTGACGAACCTGTCGCAGCTCGGTATCGCGTTCCAAAAGGACGGCACGCTGACCCTGGACAGTTCCAAGCTGCAAAAGGCCATCGACAACAACTATAACGATATCGCCGGTTTGTTTGCGGCGGTCGGGCGCAGCACCGATCCGGAGGTGAAATTCGTCAGCTCCAGCGCCAAGACCAAGGCCGGCGATTACGCGGTCAATATCACGCAGCTGGCCACCAAGGGCAACTTGCAAGGCAGCGCCGCGCTGCCGGCCGAAACCACGATCGACGCCGGCACCAGCTGGACCATCACGCTCAACGACACCGTGCCGGCCAACCTGAACAACACGCAAACGGTGAGCATCCCGGCCGGCACCTACAACCCGAGCCAATTGGCGACCATGCTGCAGTCGGCGATCAACGGTGTGAGCCAGTTCTCCACGGCCGGCGCGACCGTGGCGGCCACGGTAGGGGATGACGGCAAGCTCAAGCTTGAATCGACGCGCTACGGTTCCAAGTCGAACATCACCGTCTCGAGCGACAGCGGCAGCCCGGTCTCCACCGTTTTCGGTGCCGGCGCCCCGGTCAAGGGTGTCGACGTGGCCGGCACCATCGGCGGCTTCAGCGCCACCGGTGACGGTCAGACGCTCACCGGCGCCCCCGGCGCCGACGTCGATGGCCTGAAACTGACGGTGGAGGGCGACAAGATCGGCTCGCGCGGCACCTTCGGCTTCTCGCAAGGCTATGCCTATCAGCTCAACACGCTGGCGGCCGGCTATCTGGGCGCCCAAGGCGCGCTGACCAGCCGCACTTCCGGCCTGAACAAAACCGTGGCCGACATCACCAAGCAGCGCGACGCCTTCAGCGTGCGCCTGGTCGATATCGAGGCGCGCTACCGCAAGCAGTATTCGGCGCTCGACACCATGATCGCCAGCATGAACACGACAACGTCGTTCTTGACCCAACAACTGGCCGCCCTGGCGGCCAACAGGTAACACGAACCCATTCACAGGAGACGGAATATGTTCGGATCTCGACAAACTGGCGTGCATGCCTATGCCAAGGTCGGCATGGAAACAGGTGTAGTGGCCGCCAGCCCCCACAAGCTGATCGTGATGCTGTTCGACGGCGCGCTGGTCGCGCTGAGCACGGCGTTGAACGGCATGCGCAGTGGCAATATCGCCGAGAAAGGCAAGTCGATCTCCAAGGCCATCATGATCATCGACAGCGGCCTGCGCGCCGCGCTCGATAAAAAGGCCGGCGGCGAGATCGCCGAGGGGCTCGACTCCCTGTACGAATACATGAGCGGGCGCCTGGTGACGGCCAACATCACCAACGACCCGGCCATCCTGGAGGAAGTGCAGCGCCTGCTCATCGAGCTGCGCGACGCCTGGAACGCCATCGCCGACACCCCCGCCGTCACCGGCATCAAACAACCCAACCTCGCGAGCGCCTGATCCATGATGACGAGCCAAGAAATTCTATCCGTGTACGCCGCCATGGCCGCCCTGACCGAGCAGATGTTGCAGGCCGCCACCCGCAGCGACTGGGACATGCTGGCGCTGCTCGAGGAGCGCGTGGCCGCCCACGCCAAGTCGCTGCGCGAGCAGGAGCCGCCGGCGCCGATGCGCGGCGCCGAGCGCGAACGCAAGATCGAACTGATACGCCAGATGCTCAACGCCGACCGCCGGATCCGCGACCTGACGATGCCGTGGATGGAGCAATTGTCCAAACTGATCAACTCGACGGGCACGGAACGGCGCGTGGTTAACGCCTACGGCAGCGTTTAAAGCAGGCCGGCGTCATGCTGCCGCGCTTTGACGCCGCCGTCATGCCCGTCCGGCCGGCCGACGGCATCGGCGCCGGCGCGGCCGTCGGCGAGGAGCGCCAGGTCGCCTTCCAGCGCGCCATGCAGAGCATGGTCGGCCAGTCGGTGACGGCCGAGGTCATGTCCCGCTTCAAGGACGGCAGCTCGCTGGTCAAGGTGGCCGACAACGCGGTGCGGATGATGTTGCCGCCGGGCGTCAACGTCGGCGACCAGGTGCCGCTGACGGTCCTATCCGCCTCGCCCCGTCCGACCTTCCAGCTCGGCACCGGCACACCGGGCGCCTCCCCCACCGTGGTCTACAGCGAAGGCGCCGCCACCGAGGGCGGCGAGGCCTTGTATTCGCCGTCGCTGCCATCGCAGCAAGCCGCCGGCCAGCCCGCCGGCACCGGCCGGCCGCCGGCCGCCGCCGTCCCCGGCGAGCCGGGCCGGCCGGCCCAGGCTGAAGCGGGCGCCGCCGCCGACCCGGACGCCGTTCCCGGCCAGGCCCGCCCCGGTGTCGCGCCCGGTGGTCCGGCCGCCCAGCCCGCCACGCAGCCCGCCGTGGCGCGGCCGGGCACGGAGGCGGCCCAAGCGGCGGCCGCGCAGGGAAAACCCGCCGACGCCGCAGCGGCCGGGCCGGCGGGACGGGCTTTGCCCACCGCCGCCGGCCAGCCAGCCGCAGCGCAAGCAGCGCAAGCGGCCGGCACGCCGCTGCCCGCCGACGCCGTCAAGCCGCAAAGCCTGGCGGCCACCTTGCTGGGCAAGGCGCCGTTGACGCCGTCCAGCGAACTGCCGGAGCTCGACCACACCACCCCGCAATCGACCTTGAGCAACACCGCGCGCGTGCTGACCACCGTGCTGACGACGGCCCAGAGCGGCCAGGTGGCGCAACTGGCGCTGATCGGCAAGACCGCACTGCTCGGCAGCGGCCTGCCGGACACCGATGCGCTGGCGCAAAAGCTGCATGACACCATCTCCAAGAGCGGCCTGTTCTACGAGTCCCATGTCACGGAATGGGTCAAGGGCGAGCGCACCCTGCCCGAACTGATGCGCGAGCCGCAGATGCAGCGCATGGCGCAAGCCGGCGAGCAGACGGCCGCGCGCGCGGCCGCCAACGGCCCCGACCTGACGGCCGCGCAGATGATCAACCAGCAGCTCCACACCCACGAGCAGGGCCGCGTCCAGTGGCAGGGCGAGGCGTGGCCGGGCCAGCCGATGCAGTGGGACGTGCGGCGCGAACAGCGCGAAAAAGGCAAGCAGGACGGCGGCGCCGGCGACGACACGCCGGAACAGATCTGGCGCAGCGGCGTGCGCTTCCGCTTCCCGCTGCTGGGCGAGGTGTCGGCCTCGGTCACGCTGGTCGGCGACCAAGTCCACATTCAGGTGCAGACCGGTAGCGACGGCACCGCCGACACCCTGCGCACCAACGCCGGCCGGCTGGAGCAGGCGATGGAGGCGGCCGGGGCGCCGCTGTCGTCGCTGCTGATCACCCAGGATAACGGAGGCGGCGATGGCGGATGACGCCCCGCGCCGGCCGCTGCAGCAGGCGGTGGCCCTGGCCTACCAGGAGGGCGCGCCAGCACCCAAGGTCGTCGCCAAGGGGCGCGGGCTGGTGGCTGAGCAGATCATCGGCGTCGCCAAGGAGGCCGGCGTGTTTATCCACGAATCCAGGGAACTTGTTTCTCTGCTCATGGATGTGGATTTAGATCAACAAATTCCGCCCACCCTCTATAGGACGATTGCGGAACTATTGGCATGGCTATATCATATTGAATCAGCGCAAAAGTCCGGCTTGCCGCTTCCCGAAGCACCGGACACCAGCCTCCCACTCACCGAAATTTGACGCCGGCCCCAGATGTATCCACACTTTCAGGATGTCGAATTGGAAAACTGGCATGACTATGAAATCGAGTCGCGCAAGGAGATCATTTCCCTGCTGCGCGGCATCGGTGAGAAAAACCAGCTGATCCGCATGCTGATCCAGGGCGAGTCCGACGTTTGCGTCACCGCCATCCTCGACGTCGACGACCAGCTCGACACGGTCGTGCTCGACTGCTCGATCGATCCGGAGCAAAACAAGCGCATCCTGGCCTCGCAAGGCTTGTCGTTTGAAACCACGCTTGACAAGGTACGCATCCTGTTCGCCGCCGAAAAAGTCGAAGCGGCCGTTTTCGAAGGCAATCCGGTCTTCAAGATCGCCGTGCCGCCCACGCTGATCCGTCTGCAGCGGCGCGAGTATTACCGCATCGCCACGCCGGTGACCAATCCGGTGCGCGTGGTCGTCACGCTCCCGGAGGAACTGGGCGGCATCACCACCTTCCCGCTGGCCGACATCAGCTGCGGCGGCATCGCTATCCTGGACAACAAGATGATCCTGGGCGACGCCATCGGCAAGGAATATCCGAACTGCCGCATCGACCTGCCGGAGATTGGGCAAGTCACCACCGCGCTCCAGGTGCGCAACTCGCTCGACCTGACCCTGCTCAACAACAAGACCAACCGCCGCCTCGGCTGCGAGTTCGTCAACATCCAGCGCAGCACGCTGGCCTATGTGCAGCGCTACATCACCAAGCTCGAACGCGAACGTAACGCCCGCATCGCCGGCATGATGTAGTCAGGGTTAGCGGCGATACGTCCCACGGTAGGCCGACGGCGAGGTCTGCAACACCGCGCGGAAATGCTGCCGCAACGACAACGCCGAGCCGAATCCCGCCTCCTGCGCCACCACCTCGATCGAGGCGTCGCCGCTTTCGAGCATCCATTGGGCGTGCGCCAGCCGCTGGCCCAGCAACCACTGCTTGAACGAGGTGCCGGTCGCCTGGCGGAAATGACGGGTGAAGTTGCGCCGGCTCATGGCCGCCCGTTCCGCCAGCGCGTCGATGCTGTGGGGTTGCCCGAGGCGCTGCGTGACCCATTCCAGCACGTCGGCAAAGCGGCCATCGCTGCTGGACACGGGCAATGGCCGCTCGATGAACTGCGCCTGGCCGCCCTGCCGGTGCGGCGCGATCACCAGCTGGCGGGCCACCCGGTTGGCCGCATCGGCGCCGCTTAGCTGGCGCAGCAGATGCAAACAGCAATCGAGGCCGGCGGCGACACCCGCCGACGTCAACACCTGCCCGGCATCGACATATAGCACGTCGGGATCGACCGCGATTCCAGGATGGCGCGCGGCCAGCGCGGCGGCGAATTGCCAGTGGGTGGTCGCGGTTTTGCCGTCCAGCAGGCCGGCCTCGGCCAGCGGAAACGCTCCCAGGCACAGCCCCACCACGCGGGCGCCACGGGCATGGGCGGCGCGCAGGGCCGCCAGCAGCACGGGCGGCGCCGCCCGGCAATCGTTGTGCCACGACGGCATGATGACGATGTCGGCATCGTCGAGCGCGCCCAGGTCGTAGTCGGTGGCGATGGCGAAGCCGGCGGAGGTGCGCAGCGGCGTGCCATCGGCCGCGCAGACGCGCACGTCGAAGCCCGCCTGCCCCGCTTCCTGGCCCGCTTCGAACACCAGGCACGGCACGGACAGATGGAAAGGCGTGATGCCGTCGAAGGCGATCACGGCGACGCTGATGGGACGGTCTGAAGTGGTCATGGCCCGATTATATCGCAACAGTGCCTTCGGGCCACTGGCCGCGCGCGCGGCATGGGCCGACAATGGACCTATCATCCACCATCCAAGGAAGCCACCATGTCCACCTCCCCTCGCCGCGCCCTGCTCGTCATCGACGTGCAAAACGAATACTTCAGCGGCCAGTTGCCGATCGAGTTCCCGCCCGTATCGACTTCGCTGCCCAACATTACGCTGGCGATGGACAGCGCCACGGCGGCGGGCATCCCGGTAATCACGGTCCAGCATGACGCGCCCGCCGAGTCGCCGGTGTTCGCGGTCGGCTCGCCGGCATGGCAATTGCACCCGGATGTGGCAGGCCGCCGCGCCGACCATCACATCCACAAGCAAGCCTCGAGCGTGTTCGCCGGCACTGATCTGGCGCAATGGCTCAAAGACAAGCAAATCGACACCCTGACCATCGCCGGCTACATGACGCACAACTGCGACGCGGCAACGATCTACCACGCCGCGCACGACGGTCTGACGGTGGAGTTTTTGGCCGATGCGACCGGCTCGCTGCCGTACCAAAACGCGGCGGGCAGGGCCAGTGCTGAGGAGATCCACCGGGTCTACAGCACGGTGTTTCACTCGAACTTCGCGGCGGTGACCAGCACCGCCGACTGGGTAAAGGCCATGCAAGAGGGCAAAACCATCGAGCGCGACAACATCTATCTCTCCAACCAGCGCGCCCGAAACCAAGACTAACACCAGCGGGGTCAGTAACACCAGCGGGGTCAGTGCCGACATTCGGACACGGGCTGATCGGTAAAAGCTTTGTAGAGTAGAGCTCGTGTCCGAATGTCGGCACTGACCCCCGGGTTAGACTTGCATATTCATGATCTCGTGATACGACGACACCAGCTTGTTGCGCACCTGGATCGTTGCTTGGAAGTTAATGCTGGCCTTTTGCATGGCGATCATGGTGTCCGACAGGCTGACGCTGTCGTCGCCCATGGCGAAGCGCTTGCCCATGTCCGCCGCCTGCACCTGGCTGGCGTTGACCGCCGCCAGCGATTTTTCCAACGCGTCCGAGAACTGCGCCTTGGGCACGGCCGGCGCCTCGGTCTGGATCACCGGCGGCGTCAGGCTCGGGCGCGTGGCGTGCGCCTTCAACTGGGCGATCATGGCCTGGATCTGGCTGCTGTCGATGCCACCTGTTTTCATTTGATACTCCTATCTGTTGCTGTCGCGAAACAAATTCCGCGACATGGCCGAACCCGGCGTTACAATACGGAACGGCTCTATCAGTCCTGCCAGAATACCAAGCCCGGCGCAACACCACATGCACGAGCAAGACGGTAAAGGGCGCTCTATTCCAAGCATTAAATTTCCGGACGACAAGCAATAATCTGTTCTGCACTCCCCCATTTCAGACCCAGTTACCCGGAACCCAACCATCATGGCCGCAGCCGAAGCAATCGATAACGACACAGCAGCCCCGCCAGCATCCGGCGACGACGGTGCGGAACGGCTGCCCTTTATCCGGACCCCGATGGGCCGCAACTTCATGCGCGCGGCCGCCGCCGCCGCGATCGTGGCGCTGCTGATCGGCCTGTATTTGTGGAATAAACCGCCCGATTACGGCGTGCTGTTCTCCAATTTCACCGACCGCGACGGCGGCGCCATCACGGCCGAGCTGGATAAGCTGAACATCAAGCACAAGTTCTCGGACAACGGCGGCGCCATCCTGGTGCCGACCGAGCAGGTCCACGACGCCCGCCTGAAACTGGCCGCGCAAGGCTTGCCCAAGGGCGGCAACGTCGGCTTCGAGCTGATGGAAAACCAGAAACTGGGCGTGTCCCAGTTCCTTGAACAGGTTAACTACCAGCGCGCGCTCGAAGGCGAGCTGGCGCGCTCGATCCAGTCGCTGGCCGCCGTCGAGAACGCCCGCGTCCACCTGGCGCTGCCGAAGCCGTCCGTGTTCGTGCGCGACCAGCAAAAACCGACAGCGTCGGTGCTGCTGACCTTGCACCCGAACCGCATGCTCGACCCGGCCCAGACCGCCGCCATCGTCCACCTGGTCGCCTCCAGCGTGCCGGAACTGATGCCGGCCAACGTCACCGTGGTCGACCAGGCCGGCAACCTGATCTCGGACCAGAACAAGAACGGCAGCGGCGGCCTGAACGCCAAGAACATGGATGAAACCCAGCTCAAGTATGTCAAGGACATGCAGCTGCAAGTCATCAAGCAGGTCGAATCGATCATCATCCCTATCGTCGGCGAAGGCAATGTGCGCGCCGAGGCGACCGCCGACGTCGATTTTTCAAAAGTCGAGCAGGCCGCCGAAACCTACAAGCCGAACTCGCCGCCGGCGGCCTCGGCCATCCGCAGCCAGCAAAGCAGCGAAACCAGCGGCGACGCCAACGCCAATCCGGGCGGCATTCCGGGCGCGCTGTCGAACCAGCCGCCGGGCACCGCCACCGCCCCGCTCGACCAAGCCGTCGCCAACGGCCCCAACGCGCCGGCGCCGGGCACCCCGCCGGGCGGCGTTAACGCCAATGCGGCCGGTCCGAAGCACAAGGAATCGACTACCAATTATGAAGTCGACAAGACCGTGCGCTACGAGACGCGCGGCATGGGCGGCCTGCGCCGCATGACGGTCGCCGTTGTGGTCAATTACAAACGCCTGGTCGACAAGGACGGCAAAGTCACCATTAAAGCCTATACTCCAGAAGAGATGTCCAAGATCAACGATCTGGTCAAGCAGGCGATGGGCTACAACCAGGACCGGGGCGACGCCGTGAGCGTGGCCAACTCGCCGTTCGACGGCGTCGACCGTCCGTTCGAGCCGGCGCTCGACTGGTGGCGCGATCCGGCCAACCTGCCGATGGCCAAGGACCTGGCCAAGTTCCTGATCACCGCGCTGATCCTGCTGTACATCGTGCTGCGCATCGTGCGTCCGATGATGCGTCCGGTCTTCAAGAAGATCGACGAGATCAACGCGCCGGAGCCGGAACCGGAAGAGCCGGAGGAAGTCGTCGAGGAAGGCCCCGACGAGGCCCTCATCGCCGAGGAAGAACTGCGCAAGATGGAAGAGAACACCGTCAAGACTTACCGCGAAAACCTGGCGATGGCGAAAAAACTCGCCGTCGAAGACCCACGCATCGTTGCCAACGTCATCAAGGAATGGATAGGCGCAAATGACTGAGAATACCGGACTCCAAAAAGCCGCCATCCTGATGCTGGCGATGGGCGAGAGCGAAGCGGCCGAAGTGATGAAATACCTCGGCCCGCGCGAAGTGCTGAAACTCGGCGCGGCAATGGCGACCATGAAGAACGTGCCGCACGAGGAAGTGGTCGGCACCCTGGACAACTTCCGCGAGATGGTCGCGGCCGCCTCCACCGTCGGCCTCGATTCGGACGAGTACATCCGCCAGGTGCTGACCAAGGCGCTGGGCGACGACAAGGCCTCGGTGCTGCTGTCGCGCATTTTGGGCGGCAAGGACGCCTCCGGCATCGAGTCGCTCAAGTGGATGGATTCGCAATCCGTCGCCGAGCTGATCCGCAACGAGCACCCGCAGATCATCGCCACCATCCTGGTCCACCTGGAGCGCGACCAGGCCTGCGAAATCCTCAGCCACTTCACCGACCGCCTGCGCAACGACGCCGTGCTGCGCATCGCCACCCTGGACGGCGTGCAGCCGGCCGCGCTGCGCGAACTGAACGACGTGCTGACCAAGCTGTTGTCCGGTAACGAGAACATCAAGAAATCGTCGCTGGGCGGCGTGCGCACGGCCGCCGAGATCCTCAACTTCATGAGCGGCGAGCAGGAAGGTTCTGTGATGGACAACATCAAGAACTACGACAACGACATGGCGCAGAAGATCATGGACGAGATGTTCGTGTTCGACAACCTCATCGACATCGACGACCGCGGCATCCAGTTGCTGCTGCGGGAAGTGCAGTCGGAAATGCTGATCATCGCGCTCAAGGGCGCGTCGCAGGAATTGCGCGACAAGATCTTCAAGAACATGTCGGCGCGCGCCAGCGAGATGATGCGCGAAGACCTGGAATCGAAAGGCCCGGTGCGCCTGTCGGAAGTCGAAACGCAACAGAAGCAGATCCTGCAAATCGTCCGCCGCCTGGCCGACGAAGGCCAGATCGTGTTAGGCGGCAAAGGCGAGGATTCGTTTGTCTAATTTGCCCAAAGAGCAGCAAACCGCATTCCAGCGCTGGGAAATGCGCTCGTTCGGCGACGAGCGCCCCAGCGTGGTAGCGCTGCGCGACGCCGAGCAACGCGAACGCGACGCCGAGAACGCGCGCATCGAAGCCGAGCAGCGCGTGCACGAGGCGCTGCTGGAGCAGCAGGAACTGGTCGAAATCGGCCCGCCGCTGCCGCCGCCGCTCGAGTATCCGACTGTCGAAGAACTCGAACAGATCCGCGAAGAGGCGCGCCAGTCCGGCTACGAGGAAGGCCACGCGGCCGGCCACGCCGACGCCATCGCCGCCGGCGAAATCGCCACCAGGGAAGAACTGCAACAGATGCGCGCGCTGGCCGACGGCTTCAGCGGCGCCCTGCGCGACGCCGACCAGCTGATCGCCAACGACGTGCTGGACCTGGCGCTGCAACTGGCCAAGGGCATGCTCAAAAACGCGCTGCAGGTCAAGCCGGAACTGGTGCTGCCGATCGTGCGCGACGCCATCGACTACCTGCCGGCGCTGCAACAGCCGGCGCAATTGCATTTGCATCCGGACGACGCCGCCATCGTGCGCACCGCCATCGGCGAAGAGCTCGACAAGAGCGGCTGGCGCGTGATCGAGGATGCCAACGTCGGACGCGGCGGCTGCAAGGTCGACACCGCCACCAACCAGATCGACGCCACCGCCGCCGCGCGCTGGCAACGCCTGAGCCACGCGCTGGGCAAAGAAGTGGATTGGCTGGACTGACATGAGCGCCGCCCGCGACAAAAAACCCGACGATGCAGCCGCCGCCAGCCCGCACGCCGGCCGCTGGAAATCCTACCTGGGCGACTGCGGCGCATTGGTCGGCTTCGTCGAACCGATGCAGATCTCCGGCCGCGTCACCCGCGTGGCCGGCCTGGTCATGGAGGCGGTCGGCCTGCGCCTGGCCGTCGGCGCCGCCTGCACCGTGCCGCTGCCCGGCGGCGGCAAGATCGAGGCCGAAGTCGTCGGCTTCGAAGGCGACCGCCTGTTCCTGATGCCGCAAAGCGATGTCGAAGGCGTGGTGCCGGGCACCCGCGTGTTCCCGGTCGAGCCAGCCATTCCGAAACCCGGCACCGTGGCCCATCCGCGCCGCCGCCCCAGCGACCGCGCGCGCCACCTGCCGGTCGGCCCCGAGCTGCTGGGCCGCGTGCTCGACGGCGCCGGCCGCGTGCTCGACAACCTCGGCCCGCTCAACGCTTCCGACAGCGCGCCGATCAACACCCGCCCCGCCAACCCGCTCGGCCGCGCGCCCATCGTCGACACGCTCGACGTCGGCGTGCGCTCGATCAACGCCATGCTGACGGTGGGACGCGGCCAGCGCATGGGCCTGTTCGCCGGCTCCGGCGTCGGTAAATCCGTCCTGCTGGGCATGATGGCGCGCTACACCGAGGCCGACGTCATCGTCGTCGGCCTGATCGGCGAACGCGGCCGGGAAGTGAAAGAATTCATCGAGCAGATCCTCGGGCCCGAAGGCTTGGCGCGCTCGGTGGTCGTGGCCGCGCCGGCCGACACGCCGCCGCTGATGCGCCTGCAAGGCGCGGCCTACGCCACGGCCATCGCCGAGCACTTCCGCGACAAGGGCCAGAACGTGCTCCTGATCATGGACTCGCTGACCCGCTACGCCATGGCGCAACGCGAGATCGCGCTGGCCATCGGCGAGCCGCCGGCCACCAAGGGCTATCCGCCGTCGGTGTTCGCCAAGCTGCCGGTGCTGGTCGAACGGGCCGGCAACGGCGAGGTCGGCGGCGGCTCGATCACCGCCTTCTACACCGTGCTGACCGAGGGCGACGATCAACAGGACCCGATCGCCGACTCGGCGCGGGCGATCCTGGACGGCCACATCGTGCTCAACCGCCGACTGGCCGAGTCGGGCCACTACCCGGCCATCGACATCGAACAATCGATCAGCCGCGCCATGCACTCGATCACCACGCACGAGCACCAGCAACGCGCGCGCCACCTGAAACAGTTGTTTTCGCGTTACGAGCGCAGCCGCGACCTGATCAGCGTCGGCGCCTACGCCCCCGGCACCGACCCGGTATTGGACCAGGCTATCGTGCTGCACGATCGGATAGAAAACTTCCTGCAACAACAGATCACCGAACGGGTCACCATGGATGAGAGTTTGGGCCAACTTACCTCTCTGTTCGACTGATGGACGCGGTCCGCCGCCACCTATAATTGATTCACTATGGCATCCAAAGCGCAACTTGAAACATTGATCGACCTGGCCCGCCGGGAAACCGACGATGCGGCCAAGCGGCTCGGCGCGTCCCTGAAAGCGGTCGACGAGGCCACGCAAAAGCACCAGATGCTGGTCGGCTACCGCGACGAATACGTCAAACGCTTCGAGGAGGCGCAGGCGGCCGGGATCACGCCCATGGCGTACCGCAATTTCCAGGCGTTCATGGAAAAGCTGGACGTGGCCGTCAAGGGCCAGCTGGAAATGATACGGCATGCCGAATATCGCGCCGACCAGGAAAAAGCCGCTTGGCAGACCGCCGAGCGCAAGCGCATGTCCTACTCGACCCTGAACGAGCGGGCGGACGCCGAGGCGCTCAAGCTGGAAAACAAGCGCGACCAGAAGCAGATGGACGAACACGCGGCGCGACAGGCTTATTACAAGCGCTAACACACAGTTACCAACCTAGTTGAACCCTACCGACACGGCGCGATCATGCAAACCTCCAATCTCCAACTTCCGACGCTGAACGCCAATGCGGTCTCGGCACCGAAGGCCAATCTGAACCTGGGCGCGGGTGGCGACAACAACGCCTTCAAGCAGGCGCTGTCGCGCGAGATGGATCAACGCCAGGCCAACAATGGCAACATGATCGCCAAGACGCCGGACCGCCCGGCGCCGGCGTCGCGCCCATCGGCGCCGAAACAAACCGCGCCGGCCAAACCGGCGCAACCACAAAACCAGCAAGCCGACGCGGCGGACAAGGCCGCGCAGCCGGCATCGCGCGCCGACGCCGCAACGGCAGCCGCAACGACCGCTTCAACCAAGACCAGCGCCGGCGACAGCGGCACCGATGGCGCCAGCGACAGCGCGACCAGCGACGCCCAGGCCGCCAAATCGGCCGATCCGGTGGCCGATATGCTGGCCCTGGTGGCGGCGTTCAATCAACCGCCCGCCCCGGCCGCCAGCACCGCCACCGATGCCTCGGCCGCGATCGGCGGCAACACCGCCGCCAGCACTGCCGCGCTCGCCGCCGAAGCGGCCGCGCTGGCTGCCGAACTGGCCGCCGCCAAAGCCGGCGATGCCGCCATCGGCGCCGACGCCGACGCGTTGGCGGGCGCCGCCGACCCGACCAAAGCCGCCGACGCCGCCGCGCTCGACGACCCCGCGCTGCTGGCCGCCAAGGCCGGCGCCGGCGCCGATGCCGCCGCCGACTTCAAGGCCGCGTTGACCAACGCGGGCGCCACGGCGCAGGCCGTGGCCGATGCCGCCGCAGCCGCAGCGGGGGCCAAGACCGCCGCCGATGCCGCCAACGCCGCCGGCAAACTGACCCCGGTACCGTCCAGCGCCTTGTCCAAAATGACCGCCACCACCAACGCACCGGGTGCGGCCAGCCTGGACGACAAGGCAGGCGCTAACGGCGTGTTGAAAGACACGACCGCGATCACCGCCGACACCGACGCAGCCACCAGCGGCAAGGCTGCGCCGACCGCAGACTTCCAGCAACAACTGACCCGGTCACAGCAGGCCCAGCAGCATCAGTCCGATGCCGCCCTGGCCGCCGCCGCGCCGCGCGCCGGCGCCAATGCCGCCGCTGCCGCCGGTACCGAAACTCTGCCGGCGCTCAAGGACAGCGCCGCCGCCGTCGCGCCGACCGCGCAAGCCGCGCTGGAAACCGCCAAGGCGGCCGTGGCCGCACCGACGGACAAGCTCACCAGCCGCGTCGGCACCCAGGCGTGGGACCAGCAACTGGGCCAGAAAGTGATCTTCATGGCCGCCGGTGGCGAACAAAGCGCCACCATGGAATTGAATCCGCCGGACCTCGGCCCGCTGCAAGTCGTACTGAGCGTGAACAAGGACCAGGCCACCGCCGCCTTCAGCTCGGCCCAGCCGGAGGTGCGCCAGGCGCTCGAACAGGCGCTGCCGAAGCTGCGCGAAATGATGAGCGAGGCCGGCATCCAGCTCGGCAGCGCGACGGTATCGGCAGGAATGTCGGACCAGAACAACGGTTTCAACCAGCAAGCCGCTTCTATGCAGAACGATAACGGCAGCCAGCGCGGCGCACGCGCCGGCGGCAGCGGCCGGGCCGGTCGCGGCGACGTCGACGATGGCGGCAATGCCGGCCGCGCAAGCGCTCCGGCGCGTCGCGTGCCGGCAGGCGCTGTCGACACCTTCGCGTAAGCGGCGGCGGGCGGCGGCGCGGCCCTCCCGGTTTTGTTGTCGGTTCAACTATGGAAGCGTCAAGCAGCCACTGGATCATGGTTCTTTTCGGCATTTCCAACCGCGCAGTCACAACCGATAATGACATAATGGCGAAGTGATCCACTCGCACAATACAGTGCACCATCCGGGCAAGGGCAGGAATTTTGAAAGCGAATCCAAAAGTGAAAGCCGATCAGAAAGTCGAAGCGCCCGCGGGCGGCGGCAGCAAAAAACTGATCATCATCATCGTCGCGGTGGTGCTGTTGCTGGCCGCCGCCGGCGGTGGCGCGGCCTGGTTCTTCATGCACGGCAAGGAAGACGCGCACGAGGAAGAAGACAAGCCGGTCAAGAAAAAATCGGCCAAGAAGGCCGGGCCGTCCGAGTACATTCCGGTCGAGCCATTTACCGTCAACCTGCAACCGGGCGAATCGGGCGTCAGCGACCAGTACCTGCAGCTGGCGTTCACGTTGGAAGTATCGAGCCTGGAAGAGGCGGACAACGTCAAAAAGAATATGGCCAAGGTGCGCAACCGCGTGCTGCTGCTGTTGTCGAGCAAAAAAGCCGCCGACATCAACACGCCCGAGGGCAAGGTCCAGCTGTCGAAGGAAATCACCGAGCAGTTGTCGGAACCGTTCGAACACCGCGGCGACAAGCAGGACATCATCGATGTGCTGTTCACGTCGTTTATCATCCAGTAAGCAGCAGTTGACAGGTAAGTAATCCACCATGGCCGATAATTTTCTCTCCCAGGAAGAAGTCGATGCCCTTCTGAAGGGCGTCAACGGCGACCAGGACGACGCCCAGCAGCAAGAGGACGTCGCCGGCGTACGGACCTACAACCTGGCTACGCAGGAACGCATCGTCCGTGGCCGGATGCCGACCCTGGAGATTATCAACGAGCGTTTCGCGCGCCTGCTGCGCGTGGGCCTGTTCAACTTCCTGCGCCGCAGCGCCGAGGTCTCGGTCGGCTCGGTGCGGGTCTCCAAGTACAGCGAATTCATCCGCAATCTGGTGGTGCCGACCAATCTGAACCTGGTGCACATGAAGCCGCTGCGCGGCACGGCGCTGATGGTGTTCGATCCGGGCCTGGTGTTCCTGCTGGTGGACAACCTGTTCGGCGGCGACGGCCGCTTCCACACCCGCGTCGAGGGCCGCGACTTCACGCAGACCGAGCAGCGCATCATCCTGCGCATCCTCGATATCGTGTTCGAGGCGTATACCAAATCTTGGGAGCCGGTTTATCCGGTCGAGTTCGAGTACATCCGCTCGGAGATGAACACCCAGTTCGCCAACATCGCGACCCCGAACGAGGTGGTGGTGGCGTCGACCTTCACGGTGGAGCTGGGATCGGTTTCCGGCCAGATCCACTTCTGCATGCCGTATTCGATGATCGAGCCGATCCGCGATTCGCTCACCTCCAGCCTGCAGGGCGAGGCGCTGGAAGTCGACAAGCGCTGGATCCGCCTGATGACGCAGCAAATCCAGATCGCCGAGGTCGAGGTGGTCGCCTCGCTGGGCACGGCCAAGGTCAATTTCGACGAGATCCTCAACATGCGGGTGGGCGACATCATTCCGCTGACGATCCCGGAAATGATCTCGGCCACCGTCGACGGCGTGCCGGTGATGGACTGCAGCTACGGCGTGATGAACGGACAATACGCGTTGAAGGTCGAGAAATTGCTCTCCAACGCAGAAAACCTTAAATAAGACCGCGGCGTTGGCCGCCGGTAACCGCAACACAGGAGAGAAACATGTCGGATAATCAAGACGACGATCAAAGCATGGACGACCCTTGGGGCGCCGCGATCGCCGAGCAAGCCCAGGCGGAGGCGGAAGCGCTGCAGGCGCAGCAAGCGCAGCAGGCCGCCAGCGCGGCCGTCTTCAAGGACTTCTCCGGCACGCCGAGCAAGACCGAGACCCACAACGACATCGATTTCATCCTCGACATCCCGGTCCAGCTGACGGTCGAACTGGGCCGCACCAAGATCGCCATCAAGAACCTGCTGCAACTGGCGCAGGGCTCGGTGGTCGAGCTCGACGGCATGGCCGGCGAGCCGATGGACGTGCTGGTCAACGGCTGCCTGATCGCCCAGGGCGAGGTGGTGGTGGTCAACGACAAGTTCGGTATCCGCCTGACCGACATCATCACGCCATCCGAACGCATCCGAAAACTGAATAAATGAAGCACGGACCGATCCTCTCCCTGATCCTCGCGGCGGCCCTGGCCGCCGCGCCCGCGATGGCGCAGACCGCCGCCGCGCCCGCCGCCGACAAGGCGGCGACGACTTCCGCGCCGGCCACAGTCCCGGCAACCCCGGCGGCCACGGTGACGCCGGCCGTCCCGGCCGCCGCCGAAGCCGCCCCTGGCGCCACCGACACCACCACCACCGCCCCGGCCGCGACGGCGCCATCGGCCACTCCGCCGGCCGCCCGCCCCGGCCCGCTGGCGATGACGATCCCGACGCCGCCACCGGCGGCCCCGGGCGCCGGCAGCCTGATGCAAACCACCTTCGCGCTGCTGTTCGTGCTGGCGTTGCTGGTGGGCGGCGCCTGGTTCCTCAAGCGCTTCGGCCCCAGGAACCTGGGCGGCGCCGGCGGCACAGTCAAGCTGGTCGGCTCGCTAAGCCTGGGCACGCGCGAGCGCATCCTGGTGGTCGAGGTGGGCGATCAATGGATCGTCGTCGGCGCCTCGCCGGGCCGCATGAACGCGCTGGCGACCATGCCGCGCCAGGAAAACAGCGAAGCGGCGGTGCCGGCCACCCTGCAGACGGCCAACTTCGCCGAATGGTTCAAACAAACGATCGACAAGCGCAATGCGAAATAAATTGCAGGGTAACAAGGCCGCCGCGCTCAAATCGCTGCTGCTGGTGGGCGCGCTGGCGCTGCCGCTGCTGGCGGCGGCCCAATCGAACATCGGCATCCCGGCGCTGAACGCGACGCCGGCCCCAGGCGGCGGCACCAACTACACCTTGCCGCTGCAAACCATGCTGTTGATGACGGCGCTGTCGTTCATCCCGGCGGCGTTGTTGTTGATGACTTGTTTCACCCGCATCATCATCGTGCTGTCGCTGCTGCGCCAGGCGCTGGGCACGCAGTCGGCGCCGCCGAACCAGGTGATGGTCGGCCTGGCGCTGTTCCTGACCCTGTTCGTGATGGGGCCGACCTTCGACAAGATCTACAACGAAGCCTACCTGCCGCTGCAGGAAAACAAGATCACGATGACCGACGCGATGGACAAGGGCGCCGCGCCGCTCAAGGCGTTCATGATGAAACAGACGCGCCAGGCCGATCTGGCGCTGTTCGTCAAGCTCTCGCGCAGTCCGGCGCTGCAGGGGCCGGAGGACGTGCCGCTGCGCATCCTGGTGCCGGCGTTCGTCACCAGCGAACTGAAGACCGCGTTCCAGATCGGCTTCGCCATCTTCATCCCCTTCCTGATCATCGACATGGTGGTGGCGTCGGTGCTGATGTCGATGGGGATGATGATGATGTCGCCGGCGGTCATCTCGCTGCCGTTCAAGCTGATGCTGTTCGTGCTGGTCGACGGCTGGCAGTTGCTGCTCGGCTCGCTGGCGCAAAGTTTCTACTAGGAGGCCGCGATGACACCCGAAAGCGTCATGACCCTGGGCCGCCACGCGATGGAGGTCACCCTGATGATCGCCGCGCCGATGTTGCTGGTGGCGCTGATCATCGGCCTGGTCGTCAGCATCTTCCAGGCCGCCACGCAAATCAACGAGGCCACCCTGTCGTTCATCCCCAAGCTGGTCGGCATCTTTGTCGCGCTGGTCGTGGCCGGCCCGTGGATGTTGTCGGTCATGCTCGACTATATGCGCGAGGTATTCGGCGGCATTCCCAACCTTGTTGGCTAAATGCTATTAGTTCCGAAAAGAAATGTAACTGCGGGTAACAGACCCTCATGATTACCATCGCCAGTGCCGATATCAACATGTGGATCGCAGGATTGCTGTGGCCGCTCACGCGCATCCTCGGCCTGCTGGCGGCCGCCCCGCTGTTCGGCAACAAGGCGGTGCCGGCCAGCGTCAAGGTGATGCTGGGGGTGATGCTGGCGGCGATCGTGGCGCCGGCCGTGCCGGCGCTGCCGGCGACCGATCCGATGTCGCTGGCCGGGCTGCTGATCCTGGCGCAGGAGATGCTGATCGGGCTGGCGATGGGTTTCAGCATCCGCATCATCTTCGCCGCCGTGGAAATGGCGGGGGAAATCTCCAGCCTGACGATGGGCCTGGGCTTCGCGACGTTCTTCGATCCGAACACGCAGGGGCGCTCGTCGGCGATCAGCCAGTTCCTGGCGCTGGTGGCGACCCTCGGTTTCCTGTCGGTCAACGCCCACCTGGTGCTGCTGTCGGCGCTGGTGGAGAGTTTTTCGTCGCTGCCGGTGTCGGCCACGCCGATCTACAGCGGCGGCTTCAAGCAGCTGGCCGATTGGGGCGGACGGATCTTCAGCACCGGGGTGCAGCTGTCGCTGCCGATCGTGGCGGCGTTGTTGATCACCAACGTCGCGCTGGGGATCCTGACGCGCGCGGCGCCGGCGTTGAATTTGTTCGGGATCGGTTTTCCGATCACCTTAGGTGTGGGTTTGCTGGTGGTCGCCATGACACTGCCGTACTTGGCGACGCCGGTACAAAACCTGTTTTTGGATGGCATTGAACGGGCGCGGCTGATGCCGCGCACCTGGTCCCAGCGGCCCCCTCCCGTCGCCCCGGCAAGCTTGCCGGATCGACAACCGGGCCCGGCGCCATAGCGAGGTTCAATCGCCTTTCGTCAGTATTTGGTTTCCATATGGAAATTTAGTGCGTATCATGGAAACTCCCCGGGAGACCCAGCAATGACTTCGATTATCACAGGCTTTACCACAGACGCGATCGCCAGCATGTCGACGACCATGATCGCCAGCCTGTCGACCGAAGACTTGGCCGCCTTCAGTTCCGACCAGTTTTCCGTGCTGAGCACGGCGCAATTGCGCGCCATCGGCACCCGCCAGCTGGGCTTCCTGAGCGCAGACGGCCTGGCCGGGCTGACCACCGACCAGGTGCCGGCGCTGTCGCTGCCGCAGGTGGCCGCGCTGACCACGCTCCAGATCGCCCTGCTGAGCACCGACCAGTTGGTTGCACTGAGCACGCGCGAAATGACCGCCCTCGGCAGCCGCCAGCTCAACGTCCTCAACCACCTGCAGGTGGCCGCGCTCGAGACCGACGACCTGCGCGCGCTGCAAACCCTGCAGATCGCCACTTTGGGCTCGAACCAGGTCGCCTCGCTGACCACCGACCAACTCAACGCGCTGGCCACGCGCCAGCTGGTGGCGCTGAGCACGGGCGCGATCCAGGCGCTGGGCGCCGATCAGTTGACCTCGCTGGCGACGGCCGCCATGGCGCACCTGACCACCCAGCAGATCAACGCGCTGACGGCCGAGCAACTGGCGCTGGTCACGACCGACCAGATCGCCGGCCTGGGCACCGCCCAGGTGGTGTCGCTGACCACCGCGATGGTCGCCCAGCTGACCACCGGCCAGGTGGCCGCGCTCGAGACGCGCGACCTGGCGCGGATGACCAGCGGCCAGATCCGTGCCCTCAACAACGAACAATTGGCGGCCTTGACCACCGACCAGATGGTCGCGCTCAGCAGCGCCAACCTGGCCGCGCTGCTGCCCGATCAGCTGGCCGCGCTCAGCACCGACCAGATCGCCGCGCTCAAGAGCCTGGCGCCGCTGGGCACCTTGCAGATGGCGGCGCTCACCACCGACCAGATCGTTTCGCTGGAAACGCGCGACCTGGTCAACCTGACCAGCACCCAGCTGGCGGCGCTGACCGCCGAGCAGGCGCAGGCGCTGACGGCGGCCCAGATCGTCGACCTGACGGTTGCCCAGTACCGCGGCCTGTCGACCGCCATGCTCAATGCGCTCACCAGCGCCCAGATCGGCCAGATCGAAACGCGCGACATCGCCGCGCTGCAATCGGCGCAGGTGGCCCGCCTGTCGACCGACCAGATCGTCGCCCTCAGCTCCGACCAGTTCGGCGCGTTGGCCAGCGCCGCCGTCGCCGCCCTCGACACCGACCAGATCGGCGTGCTCACCAGCGACCAGGTCAATGCGCTGTCGAGCCTGGACATGCTGTCGAGCGCGCAGATCACCGGCGTCACCACCGGGCAGCTGGCGTCGCTGACCACGCGCAACCTCGGCACGCTCACCAGCGGCCAGCTGCGCGCGCTGTCGGCGGACCAGGCGCAGTCGCTGACGACCGACCAGATCGTCGCGCTGAGCGCGGCGCAGCTGCGCGGCCTGGGCGCGGCCACCCTGGCCACCCTCTCCACCGACCAGATCGCCGCCATCGAAACGCGCGACATCGCCGGCCTCGACACCAGCCAGGTCAACCGGCTCACCAGCGACCAGATCGCCGCGCTGGGCACCGCCCAGGTCGCCGCGCTCGACACCGCCGGCACCGTCGCCCTGTCGACCGACCAGATCGCCGCGCTGTCGACCGACCAGATCGACGCGCTGCGCTTCATCGGCGCGCTGGCCACGCGCCAGGTGCGCGCGCTCACGTCCGACCAGATCGCCAGCATCACGACCCGGGACCTCGGCGCGCTGGCCACCCGCCAGCTCGCCGCCCTCGATGGCGGCCAGGCCGCCGCGCTCACCACCGACCAGATCGTCGCGCTCAACAGCGCGCAACTGGCCGCGCTGGGCACCGAGGCCATCGCCGCGCTCGGCACCGACGCCATCGCCGCCATCGAAACGCGCGACTTCCGCGCGCTGCGCACGGCGCAGGTGGCGCGCCTGACCACCGACCAGATCGTCGCGCTGACCACCGCGCAACTGACCGCGCTGGGCACGGCGGGCATCCGCTCGCTCACCGCCGAGCAACTGGCCGTGCTCAACAGCGACCAGATCGCCGCCCTCAGCGCGCTCACGCCGCTGACCTCGCGCCAGATGACGTCCTTGACGACCGACCAGATCGCCCAGCTCAGCACGGCCGACTTCGCCTCGCTGCAAACCTCGCAGATCGCCGCGCTCAGCGTCGAGCAGGCCGCCGCCATGACCAGCGACCAGGTGCGCACGATGACCACGGCGCAAGTGCGCGCGCTGGGCACCGACCGCATCGCCGCGCTCGGCACGGACCGCATCGCCGCGCTGCGCCTCGACGAGATCGTCGCGCTGAGCACGCGCCAGGTCGCCGCCCTCGGCAGCGACCAGCTCGACGCACTGGGCAGCCGCCAGCTGCGCGCGCTCACCACGGCCGAGCTGGCCGCGCTGACGGCCGACCAGATCGCCAGCCTGGACGACGACCAGATCGACGCGCTGGCCACCCTGGCCGCGCTGACGACGCGCCAACTGGGCGCGTTCAGCACCGACCAGCTGTCGCACCTGAACCTGGCCGACCTGCACACGCTGCGCTCGAACCAGATCGCCGCCCTCAACAGCGACCAGCTGATCGCGCTCACCACCGACCAGATCGCCGGCCTGGCCACCGCCCAGGTGCGCGGCGTGTCGACCGCCAACATCGGCCTGTTGACCACCGACCAGATCGTCGCGCTCAGCAACACTGTGCTGGCCAGCCTGTCGACGCGGCAAGTGGCCGCGCTGTCGACCGACCAAGTGGCGTCGTTGACCACCAACCAGATCACCGTGCTGACCACGCAGGAGATCGCCGCGCTGACGGCCGAGCAGAAGGCCGCCCTCACCAGCGACCAGCTGGGCGCGCTGTCGTCGCTGGCAAGCTTCTCGACCGCCGCCATCGCCGCGCTCACCACCAACCAGATCGCCTCGCTGTCGCTGGGCATCCTGGCCAGCCTGACGACGCGCCAGATCGCCGCCCTCACCACCGACCAGATCGGCGCGCTGAGCACCAACGCCGTGGTCGCGCTGAGCACCGCGCAAATCCGCGCGCTGGGCTCGGAACAGATCGCCGCGCTGACCTCCGACCAGGTGCCGGCCATCGAGCTGGCCGACGTGCTGGCGCTGTCGACGCGGCAAATCGCCGCGCTGACCACCGACCAGCTGGGCCGGCTGACCAACGCCCAGTTCGCCACGTTGACGACGCAGCAGATCGCCGCGCTGACCACGCGCCAGATCGCCGCCCTCACCACCGGGCAGGTGGCCGGCTTCGCCGACCTGGCGCCGCTGACCAGCCGCCAGATCGGCGCCCTGACCACCGACCAGATCGCCAGCCTGGCGCTGGACAAGATCGCCACCTTGCGCACCAACCAGATCGCCGGCCTGACCAGCATCCAGGTGGGCGCCTTGACAACCGACCAGATTGTCGCGCTGAGCACGGCGCAGGTGCGCAGCCTCAACGCCGCCACCCTGGCCGCGCTGTCGACCGACCAGGTGGCCGCGATCGAGGCGGTCGATGTCGCCGCGCTCGGCACCCACCAGATCGTCACCCTCACCAGCGACCAGCTGGCCGCGCTCACCGCCGCCCAGTTCGCCGCGCTGAGCACGCGCACCATGGCCAGCCTGACGAGCGCCCAGGTGGCCGCGCTGTCGACCGCCCAGCTGGGCAGCCTGGCGTCGCTGGCGCCGCTGACCACCTTGCAGATCCGGGCCCTGAGCAGCACCCAGATCGACAGCCTGGGGCTGGGCCAGATCGCCACCTTGAACACGCGCCAGCTCAACGCGCTGGCCAGCGCCCAGTTGCAGGCGCTGAGCACCAACCAGATCGTCGCGCTCGAGACGCGCCAGGTGCGCGGTCTGGCCACGGCCGCGCTGGTGGCGTTGACGACCGAGCAGATCGCCGCGATCGAACTGGCCGACATCGCCGTGCTGCGGACCGACCAGGTCGCCTCGCTGACGACCGACCAGGTATCGGCGCTGACCCTGGCCCAGCTGTCGAGCATGACCAGCCAGGAGATCGGCGCGCTCACCCCGCGCCAGATCGCCGTGCTGACCCAGGCGCAGTTCGCCGCGCTGGGCAGCCTGGCCAGCCTGAGCACGCGCCAGATCGCCGGCCTGTCGAGCGACCAGATCCTCGCGCTCACGCCGGAGCAGTTCGCCGCGCTGCGCACCGCCCAGATCGCCGCGTTCACCACCGGCCAGATCCAGTTCTTCACCACCGACCAGATCCCGGCGCTGACCACCGCGCAAGTCCGGGCCTTGTCGAACGCGGCCATCGCGGCGCTGACCACCGGCCAGATCGCCGCGCTGGCCGGCGACGACCTGGCCGCGCTCAAGACCAGCCAGCTTGTGGTGCTGGGCAGCGACCAATTGGCGGCGCTCTCGGCCGACCAGTACAACGCCCTCACCAGCAGCGAAATCTCGGCGCTGACCACACGCCAGATCGGCTACCTGACGTCCGGCCAGCTGGCCGCGCTGTCGAGCCTGAAGCCGCTGACGAGCGTGCAGATCGCCGCCCTCAGCACCGACCAGCTCGGCGCGATGTCGGCCGACCGCTTCGCCACCCTGGGCACGCGCCAGCTGGCCGCGCTCACCAAGAACCAGGCCGGCGGCCTGACCGCCGCCCAGCTGATCGGTTTGTCGACCGGGCAGATCCGCGCCATCGCCACCGCCCTGCTGTCGCGCCTGGACCCGGCCCTGATCGCCCAGATCGAGGTGGAGGACCTGGCCGCCTTCACCAGCGCGCAGCTGCGCTCGCTCACGACCGACCAGGTCGTCGCGCTGACCCTGGACCAGTTGCACGCCCTCAGCAGCGCCGACATCGCCGCCTTCTCGCAGACCCAGCTCGAAGCGATGACGCCCGACCAGGCCTCCGCGCTGGGCAACCTGGGCGACTACACGACCGCGCAGATCGCCGCCATGTCGACGGCGCGCATCGCCGCGCTGACCGCGTCCGACATCGAAGTGCTGAACTCGCGCCAGATCGGCGCGCTGCAGACCGCGCAGATCGCCGTGTTCAGCGACGCCCAACTGGTCGCGCTGAGCGCGGCCCAGGTCGGCGCGCTGAGCCTGCCCGTGCTGCGGGCGCTGACCCTGGCGCAGATCGCCGCCATCGAGGCGGCCGACATCCCGGGCCTGAAGACGGCCCAGCTCCAGGCGCTCTCCACCGACCAGCTGCTGGCGTTGACGGCCGAGCAGGTCGGCGCGCTGTCGAGCCAGGGCGTGGCCAGCCTCACGGCGCAGCAGGTGGCCGCGCTGAGCGCCGACCAGTTGCGCGCGCTCACCAATCTGCGCGCGCTGACCACCGCCCAGGTGCGGGCGCTGACCGGCGACCAGCTGCAAGCGCTGCTGCCCGACCAGATCGCCAGCCTGCGCACCGCGCAAATCGCCGCGCTGAGCACCAGCCAGGCGGCGCAGCTGACCACCGACCAGATCGTCGCGCTGACCACCGCCGAGCTGCTGGCGCTGAGCACGCGCGCGCTGGCCGCGCTCACGGCCGAACAGATCGCCGCGATCGAGCTGGGCGACATCGCCGCGCTGCGCTCGACGCAATTGATGTCGCTCACGACCGATCAGATCGTCGCCCTCGGCCTCGAACAGATCGGCGCCATCACCACCGGCGCGCTCGGCGCGCTGACGGCCAACCAGGTGCGCGCGCTGAGCGTCGACCAGATCGTCGCCCTGAGCGCGGCGCAGGCGGCGGCGCTGTCGACGCGCGCGATTGCCACGCTCAGCGCCGACCAGTTCGTCGCGCTCGAGCCGGGCGACCTGGCCGCGCTCAAGACCGCCCAGATCCGCGCGCTGACCTCGGCCGCGATCGGCAACATGACCAGCGACCAGTTGCTGGCGCTGACGGCGATCCAGGTGGCCGCGCTCAGCGAGACCCAGCTGGACTACCTCACCCCTGCGCAGTTCGTGCTGCTCGACCTGCTCGGCTCGTTCAGCACGGCGCAGGTGGCCGCGCTGGGCACCGACCGCATCCAGGCGCTCAGCGACACCCAGCTCGGCGCGCTGACCAGCCGCCAGGTGGGCGCGCTCACCAGCCGCCAGGTGCAGGCGCTGACCACCCACCAGATCCAGGCGCTGTCGCTGAACCAGTGGCGCGCGCTCGGCACTTCCGCGCTGCGCGGCCTGTCCAGCGCGCAGATCGCCGCGATGGAGATCGAAGACCTGTCGGGCCTGCGCCCGGGCCAGTTCTCGGCCCTGTCGACCTTGCAGATTTCGCAGCTGAGCGTCGACCAGTTCGGCACGCTGTCGACCGCCGAACTGGCGGCGCTGACGGCGGCCCAAATGAAGGCGGTATCGAACGCGCAGCTGGCCGGCCTGACCAGCCTGTCGGCCTTCAATACCACCCAAGTGGCCGCGCTGACCACCGGCCAGCTGGCCGCGCTGGGTATGGACCAGCTCGCCACATTGCGCGCCGCCCAGGTCGCCGCGCTGACGCTGGCGCAGATGCGCGGCATCACCACCGGCCAGCTGGCCGCGCTGAGCACGGCCCAGGTGCGCGCCATCAACCTGGCGGCGCTGGCGGGCCTCAGCTCCGGCCAGATCGCCAGCATCGAGCTCGAAGACATCGGCGCGCTCAGCGACGCCCAGGTCGACGCCTTGACCAAGCCGCAGATCGCCGCGCTCACCCTGGAGCAGGTCGCCACCCTGAACACCTCGCAGATCGAGGCCATCAGTGTGGCCGACATCGGCGCGCTGTCGACCGGCCAGATCAACAGCCTGCGCACCCTGGGCGCGCTCAACGGCGGCCAGGTGGCGGCACTGACCACGCAGCAGGTCGGCGCCATCGACGGCGACCACTTCGCTACCTTGCGCTCGGCGCAGCTCAACGGCCTGAGCGTGGCCCAGGTGGCGCAACTGAACGCCGGCCAGCTCGGCGCGCTGAGCACCCGGCAACTGCCGGGCCTGAATCTGGTGGCCCTAAGCACGCTTCAAATCGGCGCGCTGAACCTGGCCGCCGTCGCCGGCCTGAACTCGGCGCAACTGAGTTCGCTCAAAACCAACCAGCTGGGCGCGCTCACGATCGAGCAGTTCACGGCGCTGACGACGCGCACCCTGGCCGGGCTGGACGTGACCAAGATCCGCGGCCTGACGACCAGCCAGCTCGGCTCGCTCACTTCGCTCAACACCTTCACCGCCGGCCAGATGACCGGCTTCACGTCGGCGCAGATCGCCGGCCTGGGCGCCGAGATGATCGGCAACCTGCGCACCAACCAATTGGCCGCGCTGGGCGCGGCGCAGGCGCTGGGCATGACCACCGCCCAGATCGCCAACCTGGACGCGCCGCAAGTCGTGGCGCTGAACGCGGCGGTGTTCAACGCCTTGAACTCGGACCAGATCCAGATGCTCGACGCCAACGACATCGTGGCGCTGCGGACGGCGCAGGTGGCCGCGCTGTCGGCCGCCACCATCGTCAACCTCAGCGCCAACCAGGTCGCCGCGTTCACCACGGCGCAGGTGCGCTCGCTCAAGGCGGTGCAAATCGCCGCGCTCACGTCCGACCAGCTCGCCGCGCTGACGATGGCCGAGCTGTCGGCCTTCACGATGGCGCAGGCCGGCGCGTTCAGCGCCGACCAGCTCGCCGCGCTGAGCGACGAGCAGCGCGCGGCGTTGCTGACCAGTCCGCTGATCCTCGACCTCGACGGCAACGGCGTGCGCACCCTGGCGCTGGAGGCCGGCGTGCGCTTCGACCTGCACGCCGACGGCGAACGGGTCGCCACCGGCTGGGTCGGCCAGGGCGACGGCCTGCTCGCGCTGGACCGCAACCATGACGGCACCATCAACGATGGCGGCGAGCTGTTCGGAACCAGCACCAGCAGCTCCAGCACCGGCGCCGGCGCCGGCAAGGCCCGCGACGGCTTCGCCGCGCTCGCCGAGCTCGACGCCAACGGCGACGGCGTGGTCGACGCACAGGACGCGCAATTCGGCGCCCTGCGCGTGTGGGTCGACGCCAACGCGGACGGCGTCAGCCAGGGCGGCGAGTTGCTGACCCTGGACGCGCTGGGCATTGCCGGCCTGAACGTCGGCGCCACCAAGACCAGCGAGCTCGACAACGGCAACTGGATCGGGCTGCGCTCCAGCTACACCACCACCGACGGCGGTGTCCACCAGGTGGCGGACGTCTGGTTCCGGGCCGACCATTCGACCCGGCCGGGCACGCCGGTGGGCGCCCAGGTCAGCGCGCTGGCGCAGGCGCTGGGCGGTTACGCGCAGGCGCAAGCCACGCCGGACACCACGGGCGCCCGGTTGACCGTGCCGGCCCTCACGGCGGCCTCGGCCGGCGTGGCGGCCACGTCAGGTACGCTGGGCGGCAACGTCGCCGCCCTGGGCGAGCAGATGCGGCAATACCACGCCGGCACCGGCTTGAGCGGCGGCGCCACGGCCCACACCGACGAGTGGTTCCGCAAGCAGGCGCCGACGGGCATGCTGGCCGCCAAGTAAGCGGCGCGGTCGACGAAAACGGCAAGCGCCATGCTTGCCGTTTTTTTTTTTGCGCCGTCCGTTTGTGCTTTGCAATTTACACAATGTCGTTTCCTTCGTAGACTAGCGTCGATACCTCTACCGGTCGATCCAGCATGCCCACGCGAAAACTCAAGATCGGCGCCAAAACCGTCCAGCTGGACGCGCGCCCGGACCGGCTCGACCTGCGCGACCGTCCCTACGCGCCGCCGATCGCCGCGCTGCCGCCGCGCTGGCCCGCCGACACGGCACTGCGCAAGCTGCTGCCGGCGTATATCAGGCAAGGCCTGGTGCTGGACCAGAAAAAGCACGGCGCCTGCACCGGCTACGGCCTGGCGGCCACCGTCAATTTCCTGCTGTGGACCAGCGCTAAAAACAAAAAGGAGGTCGCGGGGGTCAGCCCGCACATGCTGTACGACCTGGCGCGCTTCTACGACGAATGGCCGGGCGAGGATTACGACGGCTCGAGCTGCCGTGGCGCCATGAAGGGGTGGAACAAGCATGGCAGCTGCGCCGGCGCGCTGTGGACCCGTAGCGTGCACGCCGACGGTACAAGGGCCTACCGCCCCGCCGCCGACTGGGCGCGCGACGCGCTGGCGCGGCCGCTGGGCACCTATTACCGGGTCGACAGCGCCTCGCTGACCGATATGCAGGCGGCCATCCACGAGATCGGCGCCATCTATGTGTCGGCCGCCGTGCACGACGGCTGGGCGCTCGACGCCAGCGCCCCGCAAGCGTCGGACCGGGGCCACGACGCCCTGCCCGGCATCGCCTGGCGCGAGGGCGCCGAAGCGACCGGCGGCCATGCCTTCGCGCTGGTCGGCTACAACGAGCGCGGCTTTGTGGTGCAGAATTCCTGGGGCACGGACTGGGGCGCGGGCGGCTTTGCGGTGCTGGGCTATCCGGACTGGCTCGCCAACGGCACCGACGCCTGGGTCGCCGCGCTGGGCGTGCCGCAGGCGGAACAGGCGCTGCCGCCGTCGCGCGCGCGGCGCATCGGCCACTCGCTGGTGTCGGGCGACCTCCATCCACGCACGGCTGCGGCCCCGGCGGCGGCCACCCCGTGGACCACCGAGGCCGCCTACGAACACGCGCTGGTGGCCGGCAACAACGGCGCGGTGCGCATCGGCCGTCCCGACATCGGCCGCGCCGAGGACCTGGTCGAGCGGGTGGCGCTGGAGAACATCGACCGCTGGCTGCGCGGCGCCGGCGCCGCCGGGAAGAAAGTCGTGATCTACGCCCACGGCGGCCTCAACAAGGAGGAAGACGCGCTCCGGCGCATCCGCGTCATGGGCCCCTACTTCCTGGCCAACGGCGTCTATCCGCTGTTCTACACCTGGCGCACCGGCATCCTCGACACCTTGGCCGGCGCGCTGGACGACGCGCTCGGCATCGTACCCGGCCAGGCCCAGGTTCGTGGCCTGGCCGGCGGCCTGGTGGCCGAGGCCCGCGACAAGCTGCTGGAGGCGGCCGCCCACAACATCAAGTGGTCGTGGAACGAGATGAAGGCCAACGCCGCCGAGGCCGCGCTGGCCGGCGGCGCGCTGCACCTGCTGGCCGCCGCGCTGCTGCGGCTGCGCGCCGCCCACCCCGGGCTGGAATTGCATCTGGTCGGCCATTCGGCCGGCGCCTTCGTGCACGGCCACCTGCTGGACCTGTGCCAGGCCGCCGGCCTGCCGATCGCGTCGGTCACGCTGTACGCGCCGGCCTGTTCGCTCGACTTCGCGGCGCGCCACTACCAGGCCCGGGTGGCCGACCGGTTCATCGCCGCCGACCGCTTCTGGCTGCACCTGCTGTCGGACGTCAGCGAGCGCGCCGACACGGTCGGGCCGTACGGCAAGTCCTTGCTGTACCTGGTGAGCCGGGGCTTTGAAAACCTGCGCAAGACGCCGCTGGCGGGCCTGCAGCGCCTGTTATACCCGGGTGCCAACCAGCGCGACGACGATCTGTGGAAACCGGCCGACTGGCCGCAAGTGAAGGCGTGGCGCGCGTGGGTGGCGGCGCTGCCGCGGCAGGCCGACGGCGCCGCCGCGTGCGAAGTGACGAGCGACCGCATCCGGGTCTCGGCGACGCGCACCGAGCAGGCCAGCCACGGCGGCTTCGACAACGATATCCGCGTGCTCGGCCGCACCATCAACCGGGTGCTGGGCCGCTCTCCGGCCGCGCCGCTGGCGGTGCCGGTCGCGGACCTGGGGTATGACTAGGTAATATGGCCAGGTAGTATGGCTAGATGACGCGACTAACTGATGTAGTTAAACAGCGACAAGCCAGCCAGGGTCTTGAACGACTTCTGCGCCGCGTCCAGGTTGGTCTGCTGCTGCGTGAACAGCGAGATCGCCTTGACCACGTCGACGTCCTGCAGGCCGGACAAGGTGGTCGCGTATTGCAGGTTCAGGTCGTCGCCCGAGCTGTCGAGGTAATCGAGCTCCTTGAGGCGCGAGCCGACCGCCGACTCGATCGACAGCATATTGTCGTAGGCGTTGTCGACGTTCAGGTGCGCCTGGTTGAGCTTGTTGGTCAGGCTGGCCTGGCCGGCCGGGCCGTCGCCGGGCGCGCGCAAGGCGGCGATGATGTCGGTGACGGTGGTGAACACCGACTGCTTGGTGCTGGGCTCGACGCTAAAGCTGTCGAGATCGGCCGGATCGCCCTTGATATCGAATTGCAAGCCGTCAAAGGTGATGTTCTGGCCGCTGACATACGGCTGCGGCACCGCCGGCACCGGCGTGGCCGGCACCGGCTGGTTCAAGGTCAGGTCGGTGACGGTGTAGGTGGTCACCTTGGGCACGCCCGGCGAGGCCGGCACCACCTGGAAATCGATCTGGTAGCGGTTGCCCGTCAACTGGGTGGCGTCCTTGACCGAACCGCCGCTGATGATGCCGCTGCCGCCGCGGTCCAGGTTGCCGGCCGCCGCGCCGGTGACGAAGGTGCCGTTGCCGGTGGCGTTGTTCTCGTAGACGGACGCGCCCGAATCGCTGATCGGCAAGGTGCGCGTCGAGCCCACCTGCAGCGAGCGCTGCCCCTGGTCGCCCTGGTAGGCCGCGCCGGTGGCCGTTTGCGTGAATGGCAAGGTGGTCGACTTGTAGCCGGCGAACACGAAGCCGCCGACGCCGTCCGAGCTGTTGGCCTGGCCCAGCAGATCCTGCAACCGGCCCTCCAGCTCGACCGCCAGCGATTCGCGGTCTTTTTGCGTCATGCTGCCGTTGCCGGAGTTGACCAGCAAGGTCTTGATGTCCTGCATGATCGTGCCCGAGCTGTGCAGCGCCACCGTTTCCAGCGACAGCATGCTCTTGGCGTTGGCGCGGTTGGTCACCAGCTGGGTGTTGATGCCCTGCGACTGCGTCACTTCCAGCGCGCGCGCGGTGGCGATCGGATCGTCGGCGGCGGTCAGGTTCTTGCGCCCGGTGGACAACTGCGACTGGGTGCGCGCGAGCCCCGCCTGCAGCGAGCTGATTTGCCCGACGCCGACGTCGTAGATGGTCTTGGAACTGATGCGCATGATCATGATGCCACCTCGTTAATATTATTCACTAGCTCAATTACCCAAACTCAAAAGCGTATCGAACAACTGGCTGGCCACCTGCATCACCTTGCCCGACGCCTGATAGGCCTGCTGGTAGCGTAACAGATTCGCCGCCTCCTCATCCAGATTCACGCCGGACACGCTTTGCTGGGCGTTGGTGGCCTGGGCCACGGCGGCATCGGCGGCGGCGCCGCCGATCTGCGCCTCGCGCGCCTTGTTGCCGACATAGTTGACCATCTGCGCATAGGTGGTCTGGAAGTTGGCGTTGCCGTTGTCCATCGTGTTCTTGGTCTGCAGCGCCGCCAGCAAGGCGCCGTTGCGGCTGTCGCCCACGCCGCTGGTGTTGGGGCCGACCGTGAACTTGTCGAGGTCGGCCGGCGTGCCGCTGATGGCCAGGCTGACGCCGCCGAAGCTGATCGCCGCGCCGTCCGTATACGGAATGGTCGGCGTGCCGGCCGGATACACCGTGGCCACGCCGTTGACGGTTACCGTCACGTCCTGCCCGGCCGGGAAGCCCGACAACGAACCGGTGGCCTTGTCGAAGGTCAAGGTCACCGGCGCTGTCAGCGCGTTGCCCGGCGTCAGATAGTTGGCGTCGACGGTGCCGGCCGTGATCTTGGCGTTGCCGGCGTTGGTGGTCGGCGCGGAGGTCGAGATCGGCGCGGCCAGCGCGATCTTGGTGCGGTCCTCGATCAGGACATCGAAATCCTTGGCCGCGTTGTAGGTCGGGCGCACGAGGAAGTTGTCGTTGGCGGCCGGCGTGCCGGTGATGGTGTAGGCGACGCCGTCGATCACCTGCGGCTCGGTCTGCGGGAACGGGTTGATCTGCGTGACCTGGCCGTCGCTCAGGCGCTTGACGCTGAAGTTGGTGCCGTCGAAGTCGACGCTGTAGTCGCTCGCGGTCAAGGCGCTGGCGTCCTTCACCACGGCGCTGACCTCGGCGGTGCTGGTCGGCAGGTTGTTGTTATTGGTGCCGACATAGGCGTTGATCGGGCCGAAGAAGGCGGTGCCGAGGGCGCCGTTCTGGTCCTGGCCCAGCTCGTGCTGGGCGTTGAAGGTGACGGCGATGGCGGCCGCCACCTGGCCCAGCGAATTTTGCGCGCGGTCCATGGCGCCGTTGCGGAACTCCAGCAGGCCGCCCAGCTGGCCGCCGGTCAGCACCCGGTCCGGCAGCGCGCTGAAGCCGCCGTTGTCGGCCAGGTAGCCGACCGTGACGCGCGAGACGTCGGTCGGCGAGGTCGAGGTGCCCAGGGTGAAGGCCTTGTTGCCCACCACCAGCGGCTGGCCGGTGCCCATCTGCACGGTCAGCGAATTGTTGTCGCCCGGGATGACGCTGGTCTTGACCAGCTTGTTCAGTTCGGTCAGCAGCGCGTCGCGGTGGTCCAGCAAGTCGTTGGGCGCCTTGCCGTCGGTGGTCAGCCCCGCAATGGTGTTGTTGAGTTCGGCGATCTGGCGGGCGTAGGAATTGATCTCGCCGACGTTCGAGACGATCTGGCCGTTGACGCCCGAGGCGATCTCCGTCAGGCGCGCGCTCATGCCCTGGAAACGCGCCGCCAGCGACTCGGCGCTCGACAGCATGGCCTGGCGCGACGCGGCCGAGGCCGGATTGGACGTGGCGTCCTGGACGCCGTTGAAGAAGTCCTGCATCGCCGGCGACAGGCCGGCGGTCGGATCGGCCAGCAGGTTGTCGATCTGGCTGATCTGCTTGTTGTACACATCGAGCGAGGCTTGATTCGACTCGGCGTTGCGCAGCTGGGTGGCGAGGAAATTGTCGTAGTAGCGGCGCACGGCCGCCACCTCGGTGCCGGTGCCGACGAAGCCGAAGCCCTTGTCCTGCGTCGGCGTGTCGACCTGGATCGCCACCTGGCGGCTGTAACCAGGCACGCCAGCGTTGGTGATGTTGTTGCCGGTGGTCGCCAGCCCCACCTGCGCTGCCAACAGACCGCTTTTGCCGATGCTGAGAAGACTCATGATGTTTTACTCTATGTTGTTATTGTTAACGGCGGCGCGCCAAAAAACTTGAATCAACCGCTTGAGCGCGCCAGGCCGTCAACGGTCAGCCGGCCAGCGAGCGCTTGATGATGCTGGTCAATTTGGCCGCATACTGCGGGTCGGTGGCGTAGCCGGCCTTCTGCAAGCCCTGGGCGAAGCTGCTGGCGTCGCCGGCGCTGGCGAGCACCTTCTCGTAGCGTGGATTGTTCGACAACAATTTCGCGTAATCCTTGAAGCTGTCGGCGTAGCTGTCGTAGGCGCGGAATTTCTCGACCCGGGTCTGCGGCTTGCCGTTGACGTATTCGGTGGTGGTGGCGTCGACCGTCTTGCCCTTCCAGTCGCCGCCGGCCTTGATGCCGAACAGGTTGTGGCTGTTGGTGCCGTCGCGGCCCTTGATCTCGCGCTTGCCCCAGCCGCTCTCGAGCGCCGCCTGGCCCAGCATGAACTTGGCCGGGATGCCGGTGGCGAGGCTCGCCTCCTCGGCGTGCGACGACAGTTTTTCCTGGAAGCTACGCACGTGCGGCGCCTGCGAACCGCGGTTGCCGATCACCGTGGCCGGCACGGCGCTGTTGTCGTCGACCGACCCCGCCTTGGGGACGACATTGGCGGCGCCGGCGCCGCCGGCCGCCGCGATGGCTTTCTGCAGCTTGGCGTCCATCAGGCTGGCCACGCCGCTGAAACTGCCGGCGTTGGCGCCGCTGGCGCCGTCGGCGGCGCCGCCGGCCGCCAGCGCCTGGGCTTGCGCATCGGCGGTCTTGGTCAACTGGCGGATCAGTACGTCGGACAGGCCGATGCCCTTCTTGGCGATGTTCTGGCTGGTCTGCTGGTCGAGCATGGTGGTGAACATCTTGGTCTGCTCGCTGTTCATCATGCCGTCCTGCGGCGAGGCGTCGCGCATGCTCTTCATCATCATGTTGACGAACATCGCCTCGAACTGGGTGGAGGCGGTTTTCAGCGACTCGGCGCCGCCGGCCTTGGCCGACTGGCGCAGGCCGCCCATGTCCTTGATGTCGAGGGCGAACTTATTGCTGAGGTCGTTGGAGGTCTTGGGACTGGTCATGGCGAACTCCGCTTAGATAATTTCGAGCTCGGCGCGCAACGAGCCGGCCGCTTTCATGGCCTGCAGGATCGACAGCAGGTCCTGCGGCGTGGCGCCGATGGCGTTGAGCGCCTTGACCACCTCGGCCAGCGAGGCGCCGCCCTTGACCATCATGACCTTGCCGCTATCCTTCTTGATATCGACGGTCTGGTTGGGTGTGACGACGGTGCGGCCGCCGGCCAGCGCATTGGGCTGGCTCACCTGCGGATCGGCTGTCACCGAGACTGACATATTGCCATGGGAAATGGCGCACGTTTCCAGCGTCACGGCGCGGTTCATCACCACCGAGCCGGTGCGCGCGTTCATGATGACCTTGGCGGGCTGCTCGGCCGGATTGACTTGCATGTCCTGCAAGGTGCCGATGAACGTCACGCGCTGGTCGCTGCTGCTGGGCGACTGCACGCGGATCACGCGGCTGTCGAGCGCATAGGCGATGCCGGCGCCGTATTTGTCGTTGATGGCTTCGACCACGCGGCTGGCGGTGGCGAAGTCGGCGGTGTTCAGTTCCAGCTTGATCTGGTTGCCCTCGCCCAGGTTGGAGGCGACGGCGCGCTCGACTGTCGCGCCGGCCGAGATCTTGCCCACGCTAAGATGGTTGACCGTCAGCGAGCTGCCGCCGGCGCCACCGGCGGCGACGCCGACGCCGCCGACCAGCACGTTACCCTGCGCCATGCCGTAGACCTGGCCGTCGGCGCCCTTGAGCGGCGTCATCAGCAAGGTGCCGCCGCGCAGGCTCTTGGCGTTGCCCATCGACGACACGGTGATGTCGAGCGTCTGGCCCGGCTGCGCGAACGGCGGCAGCGAGGCGGTGACCATGACGGCGGCGACGTTCTTCAATTGCAATTGGGTGCCCTGCGGCAGGTTCACGCCCAGTTGCTGCAGCATCGACACCACGCTTTGCACGGTAAACGGGGTCTGCGTGGTCTGGTCGCCGCTGCCGTCGAGGCCGACGACAATGCCGTAGCCGATCAGCTGATTCTGGCGCACGCCGGCGATGCTGGCCAGGTCGCGCAGGCGCTCGGCGTTGGCGTTCTGCACCAGCGAGGCGAGCAAGGTAAACGCGAGGACGATCGCCACCAGCTTGCACACTTTGGCGAGGCGGCGCGGGACCTGGATCGGGACGGGAGTTTTCATCATCGGCCTCAGAACGGCAGCAGGCTTTGGAAGAAGCGTGAGGCCATCGAGGCCATTTCCGCGCGGTCGACCTGGCTGCTGGTGCGGTATTCGACCTTGGCGTCGGCCACGGCGGTCGAGGCCACGGTGTTGCCGGTGGCGATATTGTCGGGATTGATCATGCCGGAGAAGCGGATGAATTCGACGCCCTTGTTCATCGCCACCTGCTTCTCGCCGGCCACGATCAGGTTGCCGTTGGAGAGCACCTCGACCACCGTCACGCCCATGGTGCCGGTGAAGGCGTTGCTGGCGGTCTGGTTGTCGCCGTCGGAATACTTGCTTTCGTTGGTTACCGCCAGCGGGTTGCCGAAGGTCGATTGCAGCGGCTTGGGCAGCGCCACGCTGACATTGCCCGATTTGTTGCCCGAGCTGGTGCCGGCCTTGTTGGCGGTGGTGCGTTCGGTGATGACCAGGGTCAGCACGTCGCCGACCTGGCGCGCGCGGCGGTCCTCGAAGATCGGCCGGAAGGCCGAGCCCTGGTAAATGGCGCCGTTGTTCGGCTTGGCGGCCAGCTGCTCGGCGTTGAGCGGACGGGCCGACATCGGCGTGTTGACGATCGACGTCGGCGTCGTCATGCAGCCGCTCAGGGCGGCGGCGGAGAAGATGATGGCGGTGGCGTGTTTCATGATGCTCCCCTTACAGCTGCGCCAGCTTGGCGAGCATCTGGTCGGACGTGGTGATGGCCTTGGAATTGATTTCGTAGGCGCGCTGGTTCTGGATCATGTTGACCATCTCCTCGACCACGTTGACGTTGGACGTTTCGACAAAGCCCTGCAGGATCACGCCGGTGCCGTTGGTGCCCGGGGTGTTGGTCTGCGGATTGCCCGACGCGCCGGTCTCGACGTACAGGTTCTCACCCTTCGACTCCAGCCCGGTCGGGTTGATAAAGGTCGACAACTGGATGCTGCCGATCTGCTGCGGCGCGATCTGGCCCGGCAACGTCACCGAGACGGTGCCGTCGCGGCCGACGGTGATGCTTTGCGCGGTGATCGGGATGGTGATGGCCGGCTGCAGCACGAAGCCGCTGGAGGTGACCATCTGGCCGTTGTTGTCGCGCTGGAAGGAGCCGTCGCGGGTGTAGGCGGTGGTGCCGTCGGGCAGCAGCACGTTGAAGAAGCCGTTGCCGTTGACCATCAGGTCCTTGTCGTTGCCGGTCGACTGCGGATTGCCCTGGGTGTGGACGCGCTCGATCGCGACGGGACGCACACCGGTACCGAGCTGCATGCCGGACGGAAGATTGGTTTGTTGCGACGATTGGCCGCCGGGCTGGCGGATGTTCTGGTACAGCAGGTCTTCAAAGACGGCGCGCGACTTTTTAAACCCGTTGGTGCTGACGTTGGCCAGATTGTTGGATGTGACGTCGAGCGCGGTCTGCTGCGCTTCCATGCCCGTCTTGGCGATCCAAAGTGAACGTATCATTTTCCTTCTCCCGTAGCATGGATGGGAGCGGCCAGAAGCGACAGCTACTCATCCCACACCACCATTATGCGGGAGAGGCGATCAACCCAAAGCGAGGATCTGGGTGGCTTTTGCGGCGTTATTCTCGGCGTTCTTCAACAGGCTCATTTGCATCTCGAACTGCCTTGCCAGACTGATCATATTGACCATGGAATCGACCGGATTGACGTTGCTACCCTCGACCGCGCCGTCGACCACGCGCACCAGCGGATCGTTCTGCGCCGGCGTGCCATCCTTCTGGCGGAACAGGCCGTCGTTGCCGCGCACCAGGCCCTTGGGGTCCGGATTGACCAGCTTGATGCGGCCCAGGGTGTTGGACGGGCCCGGCTGGTAGTCGGTCGAGACGGTGCTGACGGTGCCGTCGCCGGCGATCATCACCGTCACGTCCGGCGGGATGGCGATCGGGCCGCCATCGCCGATCAAGGTCTGGCCGCTGGCCGTTTGCAGCAGGCCGTTTTCGCTGACCTTCAGGCTACCGTTGCGGGTGTACGCTTCGGAGCCGTCCGGCGACTGCACGGCGATCCAGCCCTGGTCGCGGATGGCGATGTCGAGCGGCCGGCCGGTGGTCTGGATCGGTCCGGCGCGCATGTCGGCGCCGACCGTCGAATCGACCACGAAGGCGCGCGTTTGCAAGCCCTCCGACACCACCGGCACGGCGCGGAAGCTGTCGAGCTGCGCGCGAAAGCCGGTGGTGTTGACGTTGGCCAGATTGTTGGACGTGGTAGCTTGTTGCTCCAGCACGTGCCGCGCCCCGGTCATCGCGGTGTAGATCAGACGGTCCATGGTTTACTCCTTCATTAACGCAGCTTATTACCTCAGGTTCACCAGGGTCTGCATGATGCCGTCCTGGGTCTTGATCGTCTGCGCGTTGGCCTGGTAGACGCGCTGGGCAGTGATCATGTTGACCAGTTCGGCCGTCAGGTCGACGTTAGAGGTTTCCACCGAGCTGGCGCGCAGCGAACCCATCGAGCCGGCGTTGGGCACGCCCACTTGCGGAGGACCCGAGTTCGAGCTTTCCGCCCAGGTGTTGTTGCCCAGCGGAGTCAAACCGTCGACGCTGGCGAAGTTGGCCATCGCGATCTGGCCCATGGCGCGCGATTTGCCGTTGCTGTACTGCCCCAGGATCACGCCGTTTTCGTCGATCGCGTAGCGCTGCCACGAGCCGGCCGAGTAGCCGTCCTGGGTCGAACCCAGATCGTTGGTCACGCTGCCGTACTGGGTGGTCTTGTCGAAGGTGGTCAACACGGTCATCGGCTGCTGCGCGCCGGTATCCGGGAAGATCGGCAGGCTGATCGAGAACGGCAGGGTTTGCGGCGTCGGCAACGCGGCCATGGCGCCCGGGCTGAGCGCGCCGTTGCGGTCGAACACCAGCGTACCGGCCTTGACGGCTGGGACGGTGACGGCTGCGGCCAGCTTGGCGGCGATCTCGTCCGGCGTCATGTCGACAATCGTGCTGCTGTTGGTCGGGTCGAGCGCGGCAAGCGCGTTATCCAAAGCCAGCAATTGTTCCGGCGATGCGTTGGCCGGCGGCGTAACCGCGGACGCGGCCATCACGTCGTGGGCGGCTTGCGCGTAGACGAAGGCTGCCTGGCTGATGACCGCCGGGTCGGGCGGCGTGGCCTTCACCGCCTCGTTGTAGGCGCTACGCGCCGCGACCACGCTGTCTTCGTTGTTGATCGACGCGACCACGCCGGCGGACACCACTTCCTTGTTATCGGCCGATGCGTACACGTCCCAGGTATTGGCGTCGGTCTTGACGTAATACGTGGTCATGATATGCGAGGTGCCCAGGCTGTCGTAGACGTTGAGCACGGTCTGCTTGTTATACGAGTTCGGGTCGTTCGCGTTGAACGGGTTCGTCTTCGGCACTTTCTCGGCCGAGCTCAGGTTCATCTGGAAATTGGCCTTGGTGGTCTGCACCGGCGTCAGGTCGGACTTGTCCAGGGTCAGCGGCACCGGGGCGCCGAGCTGGATCACGCCGGCCGTGTTCGACAGGTAGCCGGTCAGCTGCGCGCCCTGGGCGTTGACCAAGGTGTGGCTGTTATCTTCGTGGAACTGGCCGTTGCGCGAGTATTGCACCGCGCCGTTGACCACCAGGCGGAAGAAGCCGCCGCCGTTGATCGACACGTCCAACGGGTTGTTGCTGGTTTCGATATTACCCTGGGTGAATTGCTGGGCGATCTTGGAGGTCGTCACACCGATACCCGGATTGTTGCCGGAGACGCCGTTGAGCGAGTTGGCGTACAGGTCCGCAAACTGGGCTTGCGAACCCTTGAACCCGACCGTGCTGGCATTGGCGATGTTGTTGCCGATGACGTCCAGCGATTTGGATGCGGCGTTCAGGCCGCTCAGTCCTTGTTGGAACATGGTATTCCCCTATGGTGTGAGACTTACAAAACTTCCTTGATTTCAGCCATCGTGAAATGGCCGAGCGAGGTATTCAATTTGACGCCGCCGGCGCCGGTCGACACGCTGGCGACCGCCGCCAGCTGCAATTGGGTGGCATCGGTGAGCGTCTTGCCGGTGCTGACGGCCTTGACGCTGAAGGTGTAGCTGCCAGCCGGCGCCGCCGTCTTGTCGTCCATGGTGCCGTCCCAGGTGATCGGGTAGGTGCCGACGTCGGCGTTTTTCATCGACATGTTGCGCACCACCTTGCCGGTCTTGTCCATGATGCTGATGTCGACGGTTTCGGCCGGCGAGGCCAGGTCGACGCCGAACACGCTGCTGCTGGTCTTGACGCCGGCCGCGTCGGTGCTCGTGCTCAGCTCGATGCCCTTGCCCGCCACCAGCACGCCCTTGCCGATCAGGCTGACCGCGTTCATCGACTGGGCGCTGGCCTGGTCGGTGCGCAGCGATTCGAGCGTGGCGTTGACCTTGTTGATGCCGGTCACCGTCGACAGCTGGGCCAGCTGGCTGGTCATGGCGGCGTTGTCCATCGGGTTGAGCGGGTCCTGGTTCTTTAGCTGCGTGATCAGCAGCTTCATGAACTTGTCCTGGTCGGCGCCGATGTCGTTGCTCGTCGTCGCGCTGTTGCTGGTGGCGCTGCTGGTGGTGTTGTACGTCGACGCCTTGGGCGTGTCGATGATGCCGCTGGTGGTGGCCATGGTTGGACTCTCTTGATATTAGTTCTGACCGATGGTCAGCGTTTTCGCCAGCAGCGACTTGGCCGCGTTCATCGTCTCGACGTTGGTCTGGTACGAACGCGACGCCGACAGCATGTTGACCATCTCGTCGACCACGTTGACGTTGGGCATGGTGACGTAGCCCTTGTCGTCGGCCATCGGATGCTTGGGGTCGTACATTTGCTTCATCGGCGACTGGTCCTCGACCACCTTGCGCACGCGCACGCCGGTCGAATCGCCATTGGCCGTCGGCGTGGCCTCGAACACCACCTGGCGGGCGCGGTAGGCCTCGCCGCTGGCGCTGGTGGCGCTGTCGGCGTTGGCCAGGTTGGAGGCGACCACGTTGAGGCGCTGCGCCTGGGCGCTCATGGCCGAACCGGAAACATCGAAGATTTTAAAGAGTGACATGATTAGTTCCCTGACTGGATCGCCGCCATCATCCCTTTGATCTGGGCGTTGATCATGGTGACGCCGGCCTCGTAACGGATGGCGTTGTCGGCGAACTGGTTGCGCTCGACGTCCATGTCGACCGTGTTGCCGTCGACGGCGCCCTGCACCACGCCGCGGTACAACAGCGGCGTGCCGTCGCCCAGTGTTCCACCGGTTTGCTGGGGGTTGGGGAAATGCTTGGCGGCCGTGGTCTTGAGCGTGGCGTTGGCGCTCGGGCTGGCCTTGTCGAGCGCGGCCTTGAGCGCGCTGCCGAAGTCGACGTCGCGGGCCTTGTAATTGGGCGTATCGGCGTTGGCGATGTTGGACGCCAACACCGTCTGCCGCTGCGAGCGCAGGCTCAGCGCGGCTTCGTTAAAGCGCATGTAATCGTCGAGTTTACCAAGCATGACAACCTCCGGATACCGCCCAAACAGTGGACGAACTTGTTATGACAGGATTCATCATACGGAGTTGCTCCAGTGAACCATCGACAGAGAAGCACCCGCTTTTCCGCGCTATTCAAGGTTTCAAGTCGGGCCCGCCAGACTATGATGGCAACATTGAAGGGGAAACCTACGCCATGACATCAAGCCTGACCCACACCGCCATCCAGCTCGCCGCAGCGGGCGCCATCGCCCTGTTATCGGCGACGCCATCGAGCGCGCAAATCCCGCCAGCGCAGCCGGCACAGCCACAGCCGCGCCAGGCCGCCTATCACGACCGCGCCGCGCTCAAGCGCACCGTGGAAGAGTTCCTGCAGGTGCAGACGGGCGGCCTGCCCGGCCAGGTGACGGTCGCCGTCGGCGCCATCGATCCACGCATGAGCCTGGCACCCTGCCCCGATCCGCAAGCCTTCTTCATGCCCGGCGCGCGCGCTTGGGGCAAGACCACCGTCGGCGTGCGCTGTGCGACACCGTCGGCCTGGACGGTATATATTCAGGCCAGCGTGACGGTGATCGGCGAGTACGTCGCCAGCGCCGCGCCGCTGGCCCAAGGCCAGGCCATCGAGGCGGGCCAGTTGGTGATGCTCAAGGGCGATTTGACAATGTTGCCGGCGGGGATAGCCACCGACATCAGCCAGGTGGTCGGCCGCAGCAGCAATAGCTCCTTGCCGCCGGGCACGCCGATGCGGATCGACACCCTGCGCACCAAGCCGGTGGTGCAATCCGGACAACTGGTGCGGCTGGTGTCGAGCGGTTCCGGTTTCAGCGTCTCGGCCGAGGCGCGCGCCATGGGCACGGCGGGCGACGGCCAGGTGGTACAGGTAAAAACTTCCGGTGGGCAACAAATCACCGGGATCGCCAAGGCAGGCGGACTGGTGGAGGTGGCGTTTTGATCGAACGCAGGGTTCTGATGACACGCGAGGCTAAAGTTTTCCAGCCCAGCGCCGTTAAATACTCAGATCCCGGGGCTTTAGGCCCCACCCAGAGAAGGATGATGCTGTGAAAATCAACGATACATTAAAGAACACGACCGGCTTGCCGGCGTCGAACGCGCCTTCCGCGCCCGCCTCGCGCGGCGCAGACAAGGCCGCGCCGGCGCCGACCGCCACCAACTCGGAAAGTGTGCGCCTGTCGCCGCAGGGCCAGGCCATGGCGGCCAGCGCGGCCGGCGGCAGCAGCGGCGTGTTCGACACCAAAAAAGTCGAGCGCATCAAGCTGGCCATCGCCGATGGCCAGTTCCAGGTCAACTCGGAAAAAGTAGCGGATGGCTTGCTGGATACAGTCAAGGATCTGCTGCACTCAAGAAAACGTTAGGATCGTCATGTCAACCGTCACCCCGCTCAACAATCTGCGCGAAGAAGAGCAGATCATGGCTACGCTGCTGGAGCTGCTCAAACAGGAGCAGCAATTGCTGGTGACGGCGGAAATCGACGGCCTGCCGGCCGTTACGGCGAAAAAAACCGCGCTCATCGCGCAGATGACCTTGTTGTCGGCCCAGCGCCACCGCGCCTTGGGCAAGGCGGGCTTTCCGGCCCAGGAATCGGGTATGGAGGCGTGGATCGCCGCCAGCGCCGACGACCACATCGCCCAGTCGTGGAAACTGCTGCTCGAGCATACGCGCGAGGCCAAGGAATTGAACCGCATCAACGGCATGCTGATCAATAAGCAGATGGGCCATACCCAAGGCGCGTTGCAGGCGTTGCAGCCGCTATCGTCCGGCGCGAATAACTTCTACAGCGCCAGCGGGATGTCGAGCACGATTCCGCGTAGCCGGGGCTTTTTGGCCGGCTGATCATTTCCTCTTCTTAGTATTTGCTTGCGGGGCGCCTTTAGTGGCGCTGCATGCGTTGCGTCGACGCGGGCATGGCGGATTACGCTTCGCTAATCCGCCCTACGTGGTCTAGCGTGTTTTTGATTATTGGGCCGGGGTCGTGGCTGGCGCTGTCGGCGCAGGCGCCGGCGTCGTTGGCAGTTCGGTGACCGTGTCGGGGATGCCGGACAGGATGGTGACCGCGACGCGGCGGTTGCGCGCGCGGCCGATCGGGTTGTCGTTGGGCGCCACCGGCACGTTGGAACTGAAGCCGACCGCCGTGAGCCGCGTCGGCGCCACGCCCGAGTCGATGAACAGGCGCACCACGCTGCTGGCGCGCACCGCCGACAGTTCCCAATTCGATGGATACAGCGAAGTGCTGATCGGCAGATTGTCGGTGTGGCCCTCGACCTGCACGTTGTGGCTGTCGTCCTTGAGCAGCGCGGCGACCGCGCGCAACGCTTCGACCGAATCGGGCGTCAACCGCGAATCGGCCGGATCGAACAGCACGCTGGCGTTGATCTCGACGCTGACGCCGCGGCTGTTCTGCGTCACCCGCACCTTGCCCTCCTTGACCAGCGGCGCCAGGGTGGACAACAGGTCCTGCGCCAGCTTGGTCATCTGCTCTTTTTCCTTGCGCAGCATTTCGGTGCGGCGCTTCAGGCCCGGATTGGGGATGGGCAGGTTTTGCACCTGGGTGTTGATCGGTTCGGCCGAACCGGCGCCGCCGAAAGCGTCGCCCAAGGCGTCGGAAAACACCTTGTACTTGCCGATGTTGACCGAGGAGATGGCGTACATCACGACGAAAAACGCGAACAGCAAGGTGATGAAGTCGGAGTAGGAAATCAGCCAGCGCTCGTGGTTCTCCACTTCCTCGTCGAACTTCCTTCTCGCTCTCCGGTACTGGTACTGCATGTCAGTGCTCCCGCAGCAAGGTGGCGATGCGCTCGTCGATGACGCGCGAGTGGTCGCCGGTGGCGATGTCGTAGAACACGGCGGCGGCGATTTCCTGCTGGTGCACGGCCTGCGTGACGATCGCTTTGAGCTTGTTGGCGACCGGGTAGAAGAACAGGTTGGCCAGCCCGACGCCATAAATCGTCGACACAAAGGCGACCGCGATGCCGGCGCCGAGCTTGCTCGGATCGGTCAGGTTTTCCATCACGTGGATCAGCCCCAGGACCGCTCCCAGGATGCCGATCGTCGGCGAGTAGCCGGCGGCCGACTCCCAGATCCGCACCGCCTGGCGCTCCTCGGTTTCGTAGGCGGTGATCTCGGTGTCGAGCAGGTGGCGCAGCTTGTCGGGATTGATGCCGTCGACGATCAGGCGCAGGCCCTTGGTGTTGAACTTGTCCTTGGAGGCGAGCATGTAGCGCTCCAGCGACAGCAGGCCGTCGCGGCGCGCGGCCAGGTTCCAGGCGTTGATGTCGCGCGCCAGCGCGGCGCGCGTGTCCTTGGGCGGCGCGAACACCAGCCGCAGCATTTTGACGCCGCGCACGAAGGTGCGGAATTTGGTCTGCAGCAGCACCGCGCCGAAGGTGCCGATGACGACGATGGCGAAGGCGGCCGGCTGCAGCAGCGACGAGACCTTGCCGCCTTCGAGCGTCTGGCCGACGACGATGCCGGCCAGCGCCAGCAGCACCCCGATTACACTGGCCCAGTCCACGACTTCTCCCTGAGCGAGGCGCGCAGGCGCGCGACAGCCTGCGTATGCAATTGCGATACGCGCGATTCCGATACGCCCATCACGGCGCCGATTTCTTTCAAGTTGAGCTCCTCTTCATAGTACAGCCCCATCAGCATTTTTTCGCGCGGCGGCAGCGCGTCGATGGCGTCGATCACCGCCTGGCGGAAGTCGCCGTCGAGCAGCGATCGCAGCGGGTCGCTCTCCTCATCCGAGCAATAGCGGTCGAGGAAGCTGTCGTTGCCGTCGTCGTCGTGGAAATCCTCGTAGTACACCAGCTGGTGGCCGCCGCCGTCGGACAGCATCTCCTGGTAGTCGGCCAGCGACAGCTTGAGCATCTTGGCCACCTCCGACTCGGTCGGCGGATGGCCCAGGCGCTGCTGCAGGGTGCTCATCGCCGTTTCGATCTTGCGCATGTTCTGGCGCATCGAGCGCGGCAGCCAGTCGCTGTTGCGCAGCTCGTCGAGCATGGCGCCGCGGATGCGCAACACGGCATAGGTCTCGAACTGGGCGCCATGGGTTTCCTCATAGCGGCTGATGGCGTCGAGCAGGCCGATCATCCCGGCTTGCACCAGATCGTCGACTTCGACGCTGGGCGGCAGTTTCGCCTTCATGTGATGGGCAAGGCGCTTGACCAACGGCATATGCTCCGTCAGCAAAGAATTCTTGTCCGCTTTCCCTTTGACCGTGTACATAGCCTGATGTTTATATTCTTATTGATAGTTCATTGATAGTTAGCTATGCGCCAAGATCTTCGCCATGCCGCTTCCTTCCGCTCCCCTCCGCTCACAGTGAACGGGCGACCGAAGGCGAACCGGCCAGCGCGAAGCGCCCCGCCAGTTGGCGGAACGCGACCGAGGCGCCGGCCAGCGGAAACGCGTCGACCACCGCGCGACCGAGGCGCGCGGCGCGCTGCAGATATTCATCGGCCGGCACCGATCCCATGGAGACCAGGTTCACGGCCAGGTAGCGGCTTGCCGCTTGCGCCATATTATCGTATACCACTTTTGCTTCCGATTCGGAAGCCCCGGTGACCAGAATTCCGAACGGGCGGCGGCCCAGTTCCTGGTTCAGGCGCTTGATCATGCTGTAGGCGGCCTTGATCGAAGTGGCGCTGTTCGACACCTGCACCACGATCTCGGAACTGGCCATGACCGGCACCGGGAAAGCCTCGCCGTCGAATTCACCGTCGACGATGACGATGCCGGTCTGCTTGACCAGCACATCGAAAGCCTTGGCCAGGCGGCGCGTTTCATCCGGACCGCTGCGCAGGGCGCCGCGTGTCATCGACGCCACAGCGAAACCCTGCGGCACCTGGTGGACCACCTGGTTGATCGCGCACTCCTGGCGCGCCACATTGAGCAAACTGGCGCCGCCGTCGACGCCGAGGCGCGTGGCCACGCCGTGCGCGCTGGCGCAGGCGTCCATGATCAACACATCGTTGCCGGCGCGCGCCAGCGAGGCGCCCAGGTTGACCAGCATGGCGCCCTTGTCGTCCTGCGGCGTGGCCGACAGGAAGGTGACGATGCGGGGCTTGGGCCCCGCCAGCATGCGGCGCAGCCCCTCCGCCTGGTCGAAATCGAAATTAGCCAAGGTGCACCTCGCGCATCGACTGGTCGTTGGTGGCGTTCGACATCAGCATCGGCAGCTCGGCATCCAGGTATTGGGTGTTGACGGCGTCGCGTTTCAACTTGAAAGCGCGGTCGATCAGGTAGGCCGGATCGGCCAGGTGCAGGTCTTCCGGCACGCGCTGGCCGTTCGAGACGTAGAACAGGTTGAGCTTCTGGCGGATGACGACATCGAGCACGTTGCCGATCGCCGCCGCCTCATCGAGTTTGGTCATGATGCAGCCGGCCAGGCCGCTGCCCTGGTAGGCGCGCACCACTTCGTTGAGCGTCTCCTGGGTTGCGGTGGCGTTAAGGCACAGCAGGCGCTTGACGTCCGAGCCGGCGCCTTGCAGCATCGAGACCTGTTCGGTCACCATCTGGTCGCGCTGGCTCACGCCGACGGTGTCGATCAACACCGTGTGCTTGTTGCGCAGTTCCTTGAGGGCGATGCGCAGGTCGGCTTCGTCCTTCACCGAGTGCACCATCACGCCGAGGATCTTGCCGTAGATGCGCAGCTGTTCGTGCGCGCCGATACGATAGGCGTCCGTGGTGATCAGGGCCAGCTTGTCCGGGCCGTGGCGCATCACGCAGCGCGCGGCCAGTTTGGCGGTGCTGGTGGTCTTGCCCACGCCGGTGGGGCCGACCAGCGCGAACACGCCGCCCTGGTCGATCAGCGCGTCCTCGTTGGCCATGGCCGACAGGTTGCGGGTCAGGACGGTTTTGATCCAGCGCATGCTGTCGGCGGCGTCGCGGTCGGCCGGCAGTTTTTCGATCAAATAGCGCGCCAGGCTGGCCGAGAAACCGGCGGCCAGCATCTCGCGCAGCACGGCCGCCTTCTGCGGTTCGCGCGCTTGCGTGCTGCCCCAGGCGATTTCGGCCAACTGGGTTTCCATCATGCCGCGCATGGCGCGGATCTCGCCCATCATCACTTGCATCTCGGCGGCGGCGTTCTGCTTGGCGCTGGCGACGGCCGATGCCACCATGGCGGTGATCTGGTCGACGTCGATCGACGGCGCGCGGGGCTGGGCCGGCGCCGACGGCGCGGCGGCGTGCGTTGCGGCAGCGGTCTTGCTGGCGTACGACGATGGCGAGGCGACCACGCGGCGCACCGGCTCGGCCGGCATCTCGGCGGCGCGGTTGTCGAAGCGCGGCTCCATGCGCTGTTCGACGCGGCCCGCCGGCAATCCAAGGCCCAGGCCCAGGTCCAGCGATGGCACCGGCTCGGCCATCGGCGAATGCGGCGCCGGCGACGACAGCGACGCGGCGTCGTCGTTGGCCAGCGCGAGGATTTCGACGCCGCCGTCGGACTGGCGGTTCGACAGGATCACGGCATCCGGGCCGAGCGATTCGCGCACCTTGCGCAGCGCCTCGCGCGACGTCGGCGCGCTGAATTTTTTGACGTTCATGGCTGGCTCCCCAGGGACTGGGTGACGCGCGCTTGCGAGGTAGGTTTGGCCATCATCGACTCCTGTAGCTTGAGTAGCGCGCCTTCCGGACGAGACGCTTTTCTACTCGGACAGTGCCATTATTGACGATGCACTTAGGAAACGATCCGCTGAACAAGGGCGGAAATGGGCCGCATTTCACCTCGGGGCCGGGGATTGCCTATTTATCAGCAAACACCTCGGACAAGCTGCGGGCGCCGAGGACGTTTTTGCTCCACGCCGTGAGCTGGTCGACATCGGCCACTGTGAGAATAGCGCTGCTCATCGCGTCGAGCTTACCGAAACGCTCGGTTAGCAAAATCGTCAACATTTCCAGCAGCGCCTCGCGCCGTCCTTCTTGCCGTCCTTCTTGCCGTCCTTCTTGCCACCCTTTTTGTTGTCCTTCTTTCCAGCCCGCTTGCCGCCCTTCCTCCAGCCCTTTCCGCCACCCCAGCTCCTCCCCTTTTTTCATGCCGCGTTCCATACTCATACGTTCTATCGAAGACAGATAAGTCATGGCATTCCTCCTTTCCCATTGCACGATACCCTCATGCAGTCGGGCATCCAGTTCCTTCGGCAACGACATGATCCAGTCGATCACGCGATACAGGTTAATGATACGCTGGCGATCCCAGTTTCGCTGATAGTAGGAAAAGGCGCAGGGCCGCCAGTATTTGCTGGCATCGGTGAGCAACGCCAGGCTGGCCACGGGCTGTCGATAACGGTCGTAGACGCGATAGTTGTAGACGAATATACGCTCGGCGAAATCCTTGTCATGCCGCCCCTGCCCTTCCAGATGCACCAGCACCCATTGCTCGCGCCCGTCGTGCAGACTGACCCGCACCAGCTTGTCGAGTATCCGCTTGCCGAGCTCGGCACCGCGGCTCAGCGCGGCAAATTCCTGATCGAGGAATTCGTGCGGCCGCGACCAGTCGATCGCGGCGTGCGCCTGCGGAAAATAGAAGGCCATGAAGTCGGGAAAGTGGTGCGTGACCACTTCCTTCCAGGGCGTGTCGAAATCATCATCCATGCGGCCAGTCTAGGCCGCCCGCAACGACGCGACCGCGACGGGATCAATCCCGCGCGGGTATCCCCGGATTACTGCTGCCCCACCAGCGCCGTCACGCGGATGGTTTTGGTCTCCGGAATCTCCGCATGCGACAGCACCTTCAACTGCGGCAAGGCGCGGCGCAGGAAGCGCGACAGCAACGCCCGCAGCGGACCCGGCACCAGCAGCACCGGCGTCAGGCCCAGCGCCTCCTGCTGCTGCGCCGCCTGCTGGGCCTGCTGGGCGATGGTGTCGGCCAGGCCCGGCTCGATGCCGGCGCCGTCCGGTCCGCTGGCCGCCAGCGCCTGCATCAGCAAGCGTTCCAGACGGTTATCCAGGGTCATCACCGACAGCTCGGACGCGCCAGGGAACAGCTGCTGCACGATGGCCCGGCCCAGCGAGATGCGCACCAGCGCCGTCAGGTCGTTCGGGTCCTGCGTGTGCACGGCGTGCTCGGCCAGGGTCTCGATCACCGAGCGCATGTCACGGATGTGTACGCCTTCCATCAACAGGTTCTGCAGCACCTTCTGCAGGGTCGACAGCGACACCATCTTCGGCACCAGATCCTCCACCAGCTTCGGCGCTTCCTTGCCCAGGTGGTCGAGCAGCGACTGCACCTCGGCGCGGCCCAGCAGTTCGGACGCGTGGGTCGTGATCAAATGGTTCAGGTGGGTGGCCACCACGGTGCCGGCGTCGACCACCGTGTAGCCCATGCCCTGGGCCTGGTCGCGCTGGCCGGCGTCGATCCAGGTGGCCGGCAGGCCGAAGGCCGGATCGGTGGTCACCAGGCCCTGCAGGGTGCCGCTGGCCATGCCCGGATTGATCGCCAGGAACTGGCCGTTGAAGGCCTCGCCGGCGCCGACCTCCACGCCCTTGAGCGTGATGCGGTAGGCCGACGGCTTGAGCTCCAGGTTGTCGCGGATGTGCACCGGCGGCGCCAGGAAACCGACCTCCTGCGCGAACTTCTTGCGGATGCCCTTGATACGCTTGAGCAGCTCGCCGCCCTGGGTCTTGTCGACCAGCGGAATCAGGCGGTAGCCCACTTCCAGGCCCAGGGTGTCGACCGGCATGATGTCCTGCCAGCTGGCCTCCTCCTGCTCGGGCGCGGCGGCCGGCTCGGCGGCCTCGGCCGCGGCGGCCCCGGCGGCGGCGGCGCCGCCGGCCTTGGCGCGCTTGGTCATCACGTAGGCCGAACCGCCCAGCACGCCTGCCAGCATCAGGAACACCAGGTTGGGCATGCCCGGAATCATCCCCATGCCACCGATGATGGCGGCGGTAATGTAGAGCACCTGCGGCTTGGCGAACAACTGCCCCACCATCTGCGTGCCGATGTCCTCGTCGCTGGCCACGCGCGAGACCACGATACCGGCCGCCACCGAAATGATCAGCGACGGAATCTGCGCCACCAGGCCGTCACCGATGGCCAGCAGCGTGTACACCTTGATCGCCTCGCCGAACGGCAGGTCGTGCTGGATCACGCCGACCAGCAAACCGCCGACGACGTTGATGACCGTGACCATGATGCCGGCGATGGCGTCGCCGCGCACGTATTTGCTGGCGCCGTCCATCGCGCCGTAAAACTCGGCTTCCTGCGCCACTTCGCTGCGGCGCTTGCGGGCGTCGGCCTCGCCGATCAGGCCGGCGTTGAGGTCGGCGTCGATCGCCATTTGCTTGCCCGGCATCGCGTCCAGCGCGAAACGGGCGCCCACTTCGGCGATACGGCCGGCGCCCTTGGTCACCACGGTGAAGTTAATGATGGTCAAAATGATAAACACCACCAGGCCGACGGTGTAGTTACCGCCGATCAGGAAGTGGCCGAAGGCTTCGATCACCTTGCCGGCGGCGTCGGCGCCGGTGTGGCCCTCGGTCAGCACCACGCGGGTCGAGGCCACGTTCAGCGACAGGCGCAACATGGTCGACACCAGCAGGATGGTCGGAAAGGCCATGAAGTCGAGCGGCTTGACGGTGTACAGGCTGGTCAGCAGCACGATCACCGCCAGCGCGATGTTGAAGCTGAAGAAGATGTCAAGCACGAACGCCGGCAGCGGCAGCACCATCATCCCCAGCAGCATGATGATCAGGATGGGCGCGGCCAGGCTCGACTTGTTCTTGCTGTTGGCGATGCCCTGCAGCCATGGCGGCAGTTTGATGTTGCTCATTGCGTTCATGCGGAAGCTCCGTTATGCGAATCTGGTTTCTTGCCGTGCCTGGGGATAAAGGCCGGGTTCAGCGGATCGAGCTCCGGCGGCACGTCCAGGGTCTTCGGCACGTCCGGACGGTTGCTGCCGCCCTTGCTGAACAGCCGCAGCTGGAAGACATAGGCCAGCACCTCGGCCACGGCCGCGTACAGCTGCTCGGGAATCTCATCGCCGATCTCGGTGTGCTGGTACAGCGCGCGCGCCAGCGCCGGCGCCTCCAGCAAGGTGACCTTGCTGTCCCTGGCGATCTCGCGGATCTTGGCGGCCACCTCGTCGGTGCCCTTGGCCACCACCTTCGGCGCGCCGCGCATGCCGTCGCTGTACTTGAGCGCCACCGCGTAGTGGGTCGGGTTGGTCACCACCACGTCGGCGGTGGGCACGTCGGCCATCATGCGGCGCTTGGCCATCTCGCGCTGCAGCTGGCGGATCTTGCCCTTGATTTGCGGATTGCCGTCGGATTCCTTCGACTCCTGGATCATTTCCTGGCGCGTCATCTTCAGCTTGTTAGCGTAGTGCCACATCTGGTACGGGCCGTCGATGGCGGCGATCAGGCCGAGCGCGCCGACGATGAACAGGAAACTGCTGCCGAGCATATTGATCAAGTGGACGGTGCCCAGCTTGAGCGGCTCGACCGCCAGGCCGATCACCGCGTCCTTTTGCTTCATCACCACCATGTACGCGACCACGCCCACCACCAGCGCCTTGGCGATGGCCTTGAACAGTTCGACCAAGGCGTTCTTGGAGAACATATTGCCGATGCCGGTGATGGGATTGAGCTTGCTGAACTTGGGCATGAAGGCTTTGCCGCTGAACAGCCAGCCGCCCACCAGCAGCGGCGACGCCAGCGCAACGACCATCACGGCGACGGCCAGCGGCAGGCAGGCGACCATCACCCGCACCACGTCGACCAGGATGCGGTTGATCAGCACATCGGCATTGAAGATTTGCTCCTGGTTCAAGGTCAGTCCGGACACCAGGGCGGAATTGAGTTGTCGTATCAGGCCGTCGCCGGTCAGCCACAGGCCGGCACCGGCGGACATCAACACGGTAAACGTGGCCACTTCCCGCGATCGGGGAACGTCGCCTTCCTCGCGCGCCTGCTCGAGGCGCTTCGCTGACGCGGGTTCGGTCTTTTCTGCGTCGCTATCTTCTGACATGGTCGGCCTGGCGCGTGTTTCATTTCGATGTTGCCATTATCGAGTGCGGCAGGGCAAGACCATCGGTCGAATACGGCGGTATTTCAGTGCTTGCTCACTGATTCCGCACGGCAATTATCAGTTTGGCTAGCTTGCCTTTTGCACGACCTTCTGGTCGATGGCGCCGAACACCGACTTGCCGTCGCCGTCGAGCATCTCGATGCGGATGGTATCGCCGAAGGCCATGAACGGCGTGAGCGGCGCGCCGCCGGCGATCATTTCCAGCGCGCGCTGCTCGGCGATGCAGGAGTAGCCCCGTTTGGCGTCCTTGTTGGACACCGTGCCCGAGCCGACGATGGACCCGGCCCGCACGTTGCGCGTCGCCGCCAGGTGGGCGATCAGTTTCGGGAAGTTGAACACCATGTCGACGCCGGCATGTGGCTGGCCGACCAGCTTGCCATTCCACGTCGAGCGCAGCGGCAAATGCACCTTGCCGCCCTTCCAGGCGTCATCGAGCTCGTCCGGGGTCACCGCCACCGGCGAGAAACTGGTGGCCGCCTTGCTTTGCAAAAAGCCAAACCCCTTGGCCAGTTCTTCCGGGATCAGGTTGCGCAACGACACGTCGTTGGCCAGCATCAGCAGCCGGATGCGCTGTTGCGCCTGGTCCGGCGTCGCGCCCATGGGCACATCGTCGGTGATCACGGCCACTTCCGCTTCGAAATCGATGCCCCACTGCTCGTGGAACAGTTCGATGTCATCGGTCGGCCCCAGCAGGTCGTCGCTGCCGCCCTGATACATCAGCGGCTCATCCCAGAAAGAATCGGGCATCGCGGCGCCGCGCGCCTTGCGCACCAGCTCGACATGGTTGACGTAGGCCGAGCCGTCGGCCCACTGGAATGCGCGCGGCAGCGGCGCCATGCAGTTGGCCGGCTCGAAATCGAAGGCGCGGCGCGCGCGGCCCTGGTTCAGATCCTGGTAGATCGCCTCCAGTTGCGGGGCGATGAAGGTCCAGTCGTCGAGCGCGCGCTGCAGGCTGCGCGCCACGCCGTCGGCCAGTTGCGCCGTCTTGAGGTCGCGCGAGACGACGGCCAGCTGGCCGTCGCGGGTGCCGTCCTTCAGGGTGGCCAGCTTCATGGCGTGGCGGATGCCGCCGGCGACGGCGCCAGCAACGCCAGCTGTTCGGCGCTCAGATAACACCACTCGCCCTCGGCGATCCCGAGCGATTCCAGGGTCAGGCCGCCGATGGCCGAACGGTGCAGCGCGCTGCAATGGTTGCCGGCGGCGGCCAGCATGCGCTTGACCTGGTGATATTTACCCTGTTCGAGCACGATCTCCAGCAGATGCTCGCCGCGGCGTACGCAGGTCTGGGCCGCCAGCGGGGCCGGCTCGTCGTGCAATTGCACGCCCGCCAGCAATTGCGCGACCAGCTCATCGGTAACCGGCGCTTGCGTGGTGGCCTGGTAAATCTTCGGCACATGCCGCTTCGGCGACGATTGTGCATGGATAAAGGGGCCATCGTCCGACATCAGCAGCATGCCGGTGGTGTCGTGGTCGAGCCGGCCGACCGGCTGCACGTCGCGCCACGTGAACTGCTCGGGCAGCAGGGTCAGCACGCCGGGATGGTGGCTGGGCTTGCGCGAACACTCGAAATTGGCCGGTTTGTGCAGGGCGATGTACAGATGCTCGCGATAAACCCACTCCTCATCGAAGATGGTCAACACCAGGCCATCGGTCTCGATGCCGGCTTTATAGTTGTCGTGCACGACGCCGTTGATGCTCACTTCGCCATCCTCGATGAGGGAGCGGCAGTACTTGCGCGTGCCATAACCCTGCGATTGCAGGATACGGTCCAGGGATAATTTACTCATGGCCGGATTCTACAGGATGCGCCAAGGAGCGTGAAGAACCGGGAAGGTAGCGGAAAGGTAGCGTCCGCGCGACAGGGCTGTCCTGGACACCCTGTTTTATTGATCCACATCAAGTACCCTGCGGATTGAATCGGTAGACTCAAAAACTCATTAGGAATCCGCCTAGTGGACTAGGAAATACTCAGCAGGACGACAACATGACCAACCTCAACCCGGCGGCACAGGAGCAGGCCGCCATGCATCGAACCAAACTACTGCTGGCGCGCTGCCGCCATTGCACCCCTCCCCTAGTGGTGGCGGGCGTCCAGAGGCGCTGGCATGCGCAGCGCCAGGCCGATTTTCTCGCCTGGCTCGAGGCCGGCGGTTTCGCGCAAGCCTGGCCGGAAGGCCATCAGGAAGATCAGCCGCGGGAACAGGCCGGCCACGCGCTGCGCGACGGCGGGCCGGCGGCCGACCCGCATACCGATACCGACCCCGCGACGCTGCGCCCAATAGAAAACAGCGGCATTGCGCCGCTGTTTTCAGTCCCCTGAAGGGACTCTGACGAGGAATCGAAATTCTCTCAAATCCGCATCCATGATGCGGTTCAAGTAGTTCAATCACACTGAATCAAGATCTGCTGACAACGAGATAAACTGTTTATATCGGCCTCCCTTGGAAAGAACTACCCCCTAACTATAGTCCACCAAGTCGGATATGCAAGCCGAAATAAGACGGGATTATTAATGTTTATCGCCTCGCCAGAAATCGGTCCATGGACGCCAAGGCGTCAGCGCAGGCTCGGCGTCACGGTACCGACCGCCGATTTCATCGCGCCGGCACCCATCGCCGCGCCGAATTTCTTCAGCACGCGCTCGGGCAGGCCTTCATGCTGGGTGTAGTCGACGATGTCCTCGGCGCGGATGACATCGCGCGCGACGCTGTCGACCGTGCCCAGGGCGTCGGCCAGGCCCATGTCGATCGACTTGGCGCCGGTCCAGAACAGGCCGGAGAACATTTCAGGGCTTTCCTTGAGCCGCTTGCCGCGGCCGTTGCGCACCACCTGGATGAACTGCTGGTGGATCTCGTCGAGCATCGCCTGCGCGTACTGTTTATGCTTTTCCGTCAGCGGCGTGAACGGGTCCATGAACCCCTTGTTCTCGCCGGCCGTCAGCAGCCGGCGCTCGACGCCGACCTTGTCCATGAAGCCGGTGAAGCCGAAACCGTCCATCAGCACGCCGATGGAGCCGACGATGCTGGCCTTGTTGACGTAAATGCGGTCGGCGCCGGCGGCGATGTAATAGCAGCCGGAGGCGCAAATTTCATCGACCACCACGTACAGCGGCTTGCCGGGATAGCCCTTGCGCAGGCGGGTCATCTCGTCGACGATCATCCCGGCCTGGACCGGACTGCCGCCGGGGCTGTTGATGTGCATGACGACGGCGACCGAACCGGAGTCGGAAAACGCCTTGTTCAGCGCCGGGATCACCACCGAGGCGGCGCCGCTGCCTTCCGATTCGATGGCGCCTTCGATTTCGATCAGCGCGGTGTGGCGGCCCAGCGTTTCCTCCGAGCCGGTCCAGCTGAAATCGAAGTAAGTGCCCAGCGCGACGACGATCACCAGCAAGGTGGCGAACTTGAAGAAAATACCCCAGCGGCGCGCCGACTTTTGCTCTTTCAACGTGGCGAACACCAGTTTTTCCAGTACCTCGCGCTCCCAGTTGGACGCGGGTACGCTCGGGGTGACCGGCTGCGCCGGCGTCGGTGGGAGGTGGTGGCTGTCGATGTTGTCGCTCATGGATTACTTTGGTAGAAGGTTTTCAGGCGTTTTGGGGACAAGCGGGCGCACGTAGTCGTCGGGTTGCCAGAAGATCCGCTGGTCGTGTTCGACCACGCCGATCGGCCGCAGGCGTCCGCCCCGGCAGGGACCGCCGGCGCACAAGCCGCTCTCCGGCACATAAATCGCGCCGTGGGTGGCACACATCAGATACAGGCCGCTGGACTCGAAAAACTCGCCTTCCGCCCAATCGAGCTCGATCGGCACGTGGGCGCAGCGATTCAGGTAGGCATAAGGTTTGCCGCCGTAGCGGACCACGAAGCCGGTACCGTCGGCGCCGCCGGCGGTGACGCCGAAGCGCACGCCCTTGCCGCCCTCCAGCACGTCGTCCGACGCGCAAACCAGTATTTCTTCACTCATCAAGCGTGCTCGCTCAACCATTGATGCAGTTCGGCCACGGTCGCCGCCGAATACAGCGGATTGCATGCCGCCAGCTGATCGACCGGATGGGCGCCGTACTGCACCGCGATGCCGGACGCCCCGGCATTGTTTGCCATCAGCAAATCGTGCGTAGTATCGCCGATCATCACGGTACGGCGCATATCCTGGCCCAACTCCCGCGTCAGTTCTTGCAACATGGCCGGATGCGGCTTGGAGAACGTTTCGTCGGCACAACGGGTGGCGTCGAACATCGACAACAGCTTAACGTCGTTCATCGCCCGGTTCAAGCCGACCCGGCTTTTACCGGTGGCCACGGCCAGGAAATAGCCGTTCTGCGACAGTTCCACCAGCATATCCTGCACGCCGGGGAACAGCACCAGCTCATGGTCGCGCGACAGGAAGTGGTAGCGGTAACGCTCCACCATGCGCGGATAGTACGAGGGGTCGATTTCCGGCAGCACCGCCTGCATCGCTTCGTGCAGGCCGAGGCCGATGACGTGGGCGGCCACGTCGTCGCGCGGGATCGGCAGGGACAGGTCGCGCGCCGCCGCCTGTATGCACTTCACGATCGTTGAGGTGGAATCCATCAAGGTCCCATCCCAATCGAAGACGATCAGATCAAATTGCTTTCTTGCCATGTGTTCCGGCCGCTGACAGCGGCCGGCTCCTTAGAATATTTGCGATTAGTTAAGAGGTTTTCCCAAGCTTACCAAGAATCGTTCACATTCGGCGGCCAATGGCGCGTTCAACGTCATGATTTTTCCGGAATCAGGGTGGGTGAACGTAATTTGATGGGCGTGAAGGAACATGCGCTTGAGCGCGCCGCGCGTGGCGTCGGCCTTGAGCAGCACCCGGTTCAGGGCGAAATCGCCGTATTTGTCGTCGCCAAGGATGGCGAAGCCGGACGATGACAGGTGAACGCGGATCTGGTGCGTGCGTCCGGTCTTCAGCTCGGCTTCCAGCAGGGCGAAATCCTTGAATTTCTTCAGCAGCGAGAAGACGGTGTGCGAGGGCAAGCCGTCGGCCTGCACCGCCACGCGGCGCTCGCCGTCGGCCGTGGTGTATTTGTGCAGCGGCAGCTTGACGTGCTGGCGCGCGTTTTTCCAATCGCCGGCGACCATGGTCAGGTAGCGCTTGTCGGTATGGCCGTCGCGCATCTGCTCGTGCAGGTTGGTCAGCGCCGAACGTTTCTTCGCCAACAACAGCAGACCGGACGTGTCGCGGTCAAGCCGGTGCACCAGTTCAAGGAACTTGGCGTCCGGACGCGAAGCGCGCAACTGTTCGATGACGCCGAACGACACGCCCGAGCCACCATGGACGGCCACGCCGGCCGGCTTGTCGATCACTAATAAGTGGCTGTCTTCGAAAATCACCTTGAATTCGGCCGCCGGCACATGCGTGGTGTCGGCTTTTTCCGCGATGCGCACCGGCGGAATCCGCACCACGTCGCCCTGCACCAGACGGTACAACTGGTCGATACGACCCTTGTTGACGCGCACTTCGCCCGAGCGCAGGATGCGATAAACGTGGCTTTTCGGGACGCCTTTGCAAATACGCAACAAGTAGTTATCGATGCGTTGACCGGCTTCTTCTTCAGTGATGGTGACGAATTGTGCTTGCAGCGGCAGCGGTGTTGAAGGGGGAACAACATCATTTTGCATCTTCATTTGCTCTGTCTTCCCAGAAATCTCTCTAAGTCCTTCATTTTGAATATATAATTGTTTCGCTGCGGTTCTAACTGCGGCAAGTGTAAGAATAAAAGCACATTTTACACAGGGGCGTCTCCACTGGCCTCGCCAAATTGCAAATTCAGAGGAAAATATGTATACGCACCACCCATGCGGGAATCAAGGTTGCACCGTTGTTGTAATCGGATGCCGGCATGGATGCAGAATTAAAATGATTGGATTGTAAGGATAAAGTCCGGCCAGCCTGGCTTCGAGTCAGGCTGGCCGGTTGATGAAGTTGATAACGCTTGCCGTTTTCGCCAGACCCCATGCTTTGCTGCAAGCGACGGAAGGCTAAAACCAGCCTGGTTACATTGCAACTTCGCGAAGTTGTAAATCGAAGTTGTAATACTTGTAGTACGTAAGCCTGGTCAGGATTTGGCTTTCAACGACGCTGCTCACCGCCTGCATTTCTCTGCCTCCCCTACGGGCCGCATGGAAGAGTTGCAGGTGATGCGGGCACTCGGCATGTCGATCGACCTCTCAGCGCCCAGTTGCGGCCGCAACGCTGGCTCACCGCCCGCGTCGCTGCGCCGCACAGGATGGGCATACCCACCGCAATCGTCTTAATTCTCGCGTATATCCCTGTACCTCGCCGTTTCGCTTCAGGGCGAACGGCATAGAGATGGCCTACGGGTCGCGGAGTTAATAAAAATGAAACGCATGTTGTTTAATGCTACGCAGCAAGAAGAGCTGCGCGTAGCGATTGTCGACGGTCAGAAACTGATCGATATCGACATCGAAACCGCCGGACGCGAACAGCGCAAGTCCAACATCTACAAAGGCGTGATCACCCGCATCGAGCCATCGCTGGAAGCGTGCTTCGTCAGTTACGGCGAAGATCGCCACGGTTTCCTCCCTTTCAAAGAAGTAGCCCGCACTTATTTCCGTGAAGGCGTCGACGTCCGTACCGCCTCCGTCAAGGAAGCGCTGCGCGAAGGCCAGGAAATCATGGTCCAGGTCGAAAAGGAAGAGCGCGGCAACAAGGGCGCCGCCCTGACCTCCTTCGTCTCGCTGGCCGGCCGCTATCTGGTCTTGATGCCGAACAATCCGCGCGGTGGTGGTGTTTCCCGCCGTGTCGAAGGTGAAGAGCGCCAGGAATTGCGCGAAACCATGGACAAGCTGGACCTGCCGCCAGGCATGTCGGTCATCGCCCGCACCGCCGGCATCGGCCGCAATGTCGACGAGCTGCAGTGGGACTTGAACTACCTGATGCAACTGTGGCGCGCGATCGAAGGCGCCGGCAAGTCGGCCTCCGGCGCGTTCCTGATCTACCAGGAATCGTCGCTGGTGATCCGCGCCATCCGCGACTACTTCCAGCCAGATATCGGCGAGATCCTGATCGATACCGACGATATCTACGAACAAGCGCACCAGTTCATGAGCCACGTGATGCCCGACATGGTGCACCGTGTAAAACGCTACAGCGACGACGTGCCGCTGTTCTCGCGTTTCCAGATCGAACACCAGATTGAAACGGCGTACTCGCGCACCGTGCCGCTGCCATCGGGCGGCGCCATCGTCATCGACCACACCGAAGCGTTGGTTTCGGTCGACGTCAACTCGGCCCGCGCCACGCGCGGCTCGGACATCGAAACCACCGCCTTCAACACCAACTGCGAAGCGGCCGAAGAAGTGGCCCGCCAGCTGCGCCTGCGCGACCTGGGCGGCCTGATCGTCATCGACTTCATCGACATGGAAGTGGCCAAGAACCAGCGCGAAGTCGAACAACGCCTGAAGGACGCGCTGCACCACGACCGCGCCCGCGTTCAGATGGGCAAGATTTCCCGCTTCGGCCTGATGGAACTGTCGCGTCAGCGCCTGCGTCCGTCGCTGTCGGAAGGCTCGCACGTGACGTGCCCGCGCTGCTCCGGCACCGGCCACATCCGCGACACCGAATCGTCGGCCCTGCAAGTCCTGCGCATCATCCAGGAAGAGGCGATGAAGGAAAACTCGGCCACCATCCACGTGCAGGTGCCCGTGGACGTCGCGGCCTTCCTGCTCAACGAAAAACGCGGCGAAGTGCTGAAGATCGAAAACCGCCACCGCATCGCCGTGATCCTGATCCCGAACAAGCATCTGGACACGCCGCACTACAAGCTCGAGCGCATCAAGCACGACGATCCGCGTCTGGAAGACAGCCAGGCCAGCTATACCCTGGCCGAGACCGCCGAAACAGACATGGCCTACAGCAAGCGCCAGAAGGAAGAAGCCAAGCCGCGCCAGGAAGCCATGGTCAAGACCATCACCCCTGACCAGCCGGCCCCGCTGGTCGAGCGCAAGCCGGCCGAAACCGTCATCACGCCGGCTCCCGCCCCCGTGCCGGCGCCGGCCGAGCAAGGCTTCTTCGCCAAGCTGTTCAGCTTCCTGAGCCCGAAACCGGCCCCGGTCGCCCAGCCGCAGCAGCCGACCATCGTTGTCAAGGCGCCGTCGCCGGACCGTGGCGACCGCAACGCCCGTGGCCCGCGCGGCCGCAGCCGTAACGGCAAAGGCGCCCGTGGCGAGCGCGAAGAGCGCGAACCAGGCGCGGCCCGTCCGGCAGCGGACGACGCCAAGCCGGTCGACGCCACCGGCCGCCCAGCCCGCCCACCACGTCCGCCGCGCGAACCGCGCGAGCCGCGTGAAAACGCCGGCGCCGGCATCGCTGCCGACGGCCAGGCGCCGCGCGAGCGCGCCGAACGTCCAGAGCGTCCAGAGCGCGCCGAGCGTCCTGAGCGTGCCGAGCGCACCCCGCGTCCACCACGCGAACCGCGCGCCGACAAGGCCCCGGTCGAAGCCAAAGTGGAAGAGCTGGCATTGAATGCGGGTCTGGCATCGACCGGTCCGCTGACCGGTGCCGACGCCGCCACCAGCATCCTGAAGACAGCGCCGAACGCCGGTCCCGAGGGCGATGAGAACGACGTGACGGCCGACGGCGAAGAGCCGCGCCGCCGCCGCCGCCGTGGCGGTCGTAACCGCAATCGCCGCGACCGCGAAGGTGGCGAAGGCGTCGAAGGTGTCGACGGCCAGGAAACCGAAGCGGCCGGCGAGCACGGCGAGCACAAAGCGCCGGGCTTGAGCGTCGCTCCGGAAGCCGAGATGACTGTCGTGGAAAGCGCCATCGACGTCCCGCTGGCGCCGGTGGAGGCATCCTTCACCACCGAGCATGTGGTTGCTCAAGTCGAAGCGGCCGAGCCGGCGCCGGTGGTTGAGGCGGTTGCTGCTCCAGCGCCAACCCCTGCCCCTGCCCCGGCTCCAGTGATCGAATCGGCACCAGTTGCCGAGCCGATCGCCGCCTCGCTCGACGGCACCGTGGTGATGCAAGCCCAAGCGCCTGCCGAAGCGGCAACGCCGGTTCAAACCGAGGACGCCTTCGCAGCCCCGGCCGCCGAGCCAACGCCAGCCCCGGCAGTTGCCGAAGCTGCCGCGCCAGTGGCAGCCGAGGTCGCGCCAGTTGAAGCGCCAGCGGCAGCCAAGGTCGACGCCGCCGTGTCCGCGCCGGTCGAAGCGCCCGTGGTTGCGGAAGCAGTCCCTGCAGCTCCTGCGCCAGCTCCGGCACCGGCACCTGTGGCAGCACCGGCGCCAACGCCAGCCCCAGCGCCCGCCCCTGTGGCAGCCCCGGCCGCTCCAGCAGCGCCAATCGACCTGCAAGCAGTGCTCGGCTCTGCCGGCCTGACGCTGGCAGCCACCGATCCGGCCAAGCTGCGCGCGGCGCAGGAAGCCGCCGCCAAGGTAGCGGCCCCGGTACGCGTTCCACGCGAACGCAAGCCACTGCCACCGCAAGCCGACGAACCGCTGGTTCAAGTCGACACCCGCCGCTGATCCGTTAGCCCGATCAGGTAGCGAACAAAAAAGGGAAGCCGCGCGCTTCCCTTTTTTCATCCGGGGTCAGGTCCACCATTTCTACACGAACCCGGCTGTAGAGGCGGAATAAGCGCCAGCCAGCCGCCGATACAGCCCAGCCCGTGTAGCATTGGTGGACCTGACCCCGGAGTTGTTTGATATCACCGCTCAACCCGGGCGGCGCCGTCGTGCTATCGTAGCTCCTTCGGCGGTCAGCAAATTTCCTTAACAGCAATATTGTAGAGTCATGGCAGAAAAAATCATCATGATGGCCGAGCAGCGCCGCAGCGCGCCCGCCATCCCCGCGATCCTGGAAGCGCCGACCGGCCTGCTGAGCGATCAGTTGGCCCGGCCGCTGCACGACTTGCGCATCTCCGTGACCGACCGTTGTAACTTCCGCTGCGTCTATTGCATGCCGAAGGCGGTGTTCGACAACGATTACCAGTACCTGCCGCACACGTCCCTGCTGTCGTTCGAGGAGATCACGCGGCTGGCCAAAACCTTCATCGCCCACGGCGTCGAGAAAATCCGCCTGACCGGTGGCGAGCCGCTGCTGCGCAAGAACCTCGAGCGCCTGATCGGCATGCTCGCCGAACTCAAAACCATCCACGGCAAGCCACTCGACCTGACCTTGACCACCAACGCCTCGCTGTTGGCGCGCAAGGCGCAGTCGCTCAAGGACGCCGGCCTGCAGCGCGTGACCGTGTCGCTCGACGCGCTCGACAACGCCACCTTCCAGCGCATGAACGATGTCGACTTCTCGGTCGACGATGTGCTCAAGGGCATAGACATGGCGCACCAGGTGGGCCTGGGCCCGATCAAGATCAACATGGTGGTCAAGGGCGGTATGAACGACGACCAGATCCTGCCGATGGCGCGCCACTTCAGGAATACGCCGTTCATCCTGCGCTTCATCGAATACATGGACGTCGGCGCCTCCAACGGCTGGAAAATGGACGAGGTGATCCCGTCGGCCGAAGTGGTGCGCCGCATCCAGGCCGAAATGGCGCTCGAACCGGTCGCCGCCAACTATGCGGGCGAAACGGCCGCGCGCTGGCGCTATGTGGGCAACGACGGCCACGGCGTCGGCGAGATCGGCCTGATCTCCAGCGTCACGCAAGCGTTCTGCGCGGACTGTTCGCGCGCGCGCCTGTCGACCGAGGGCAAGCTCTATACCTGCCTGTTCGCCACCAGCGGCCACGATCTGCGCGCGCTGCTGCGCGAGGGCCGCAGCGACGAGGAAATCAGCACCGTGCTGGCGCACCTGTGGCGCGCCCGCGGCGACCGCTATTCCGAACTACGCACCAACAACACCGACGGCCTGCCGCGCAGCGCCAACAAGGTCGAAATGTCTTACATCGGAGGGTAGTGTCTGTGAAGAGCAAGATCACCGGGCTGATACTCGCGGGAGGACGCGGCACCCGCATGGGCCGCGTGGACAAGGGCTTGCAACCGTTCCGTGGCACGACCATGATCGCCCACGTGCTGCAACGCCTGGCGCCGCAGGTCGACACCGTCGCCATCAACGCCAACCGCAATCTGCCGCAATACCAGGCCGCCGCCGGCGCCGATACGGTCGTCATGCCCGATCGGATGAGCGGCTTCGAAGGCCCGCTGGCCGGCCTGCAGGCGGGTCTGCATTACTGCGCCACCGAACTGCTCTTGACGGCGCCGTGCGACTCGCCCTTCCTGCCGGACGACCTGGCCGCGCGCCTGTACGCCGCGCTGGAAACGGAGGACGCCGACCTGGCCGTCGCGGTAACCATGGAAACGGACGAACAGGATGGCGGCGCCCCGTATCGCCAGCCGCATCCCGTATTCAGCCTGCTCAAGGCCAGCCTGCTGCCGCAGCTGGAGGCCTACCTCGACACCGGCGCGCGCCGCGTGGAAGGCTGGCACAAGTCGCTGCGCGTGGCCGAGGTGATGTTCGACGACGCCTCCGCCTTCCGTAACATCAATACACTGGAAGAGTTGAAGCGGCATGAGCCCGAACCAGCGCCCACCGCCCCCGCCGCATCCCCGGCGGGCGTGGCGGGCGACCCCGACGCCCTGCCCGTCGACGAGGCGCGGCGCCGGATCGCGCAGCGCATAACGGCGGTCGCCGCGAGCGAAAAAGTCGCCTTGTGCTCCGCGCTGGACCGCGTGCTCGCCGAAGACATCATCTCGCCGATCAACGTGCCCGCCTACGACAATTCGGCGATGGACGGCTACGCGCTGCGCGGCGCCGACCTGCCGCTCGACGCCGGCGCCGGCCCTGTCACCTTGAAGGTCATCGGCGCGGCCTACGCCGGCCGCCCGTTCGACCAAACGGCGGCGCCCGGCGAATGCGTCCGCATCATGACCGGCGCGGCGATGCCGCCCGGTTGCGACAGCGTGCTGCCGCAGGAACTGGCGGCGGCGATCGGCGAATCGAGCGTCACCATCGCGCACGGCACGATCCGCGCCGGCGCCAATCGCCGCTTCGCCGGCGAGGATTTGAACGCCGGCGGCGTCGCGCTGGCGCAGGAAAAAATCCTGCGTCCGGCAGACCTGGGTCTGGTGGCGTCGCTCGGCATCGCCGAAGTGACGGTGCGGCGCCGCCTGCGCGTGGCGTTCTTCTCCACCGGCGACGAACTGCGCTCGCTGGGCGACGCGCTCGATACCGGCTGCGTCTACGACAGCAACCGCTACACCTTGTTCGGCATGCTCGCGCGCCTGGGCTGCGAGGTGGTCGACCTTGGCATCGTGCGCGACGATCCGGCGGCGCTGCAAACGGCGCTGCGGTCGGCGTGCCGGGATGCGGACGCCATCATCACCTCGGGCGGCGTGTCCGAGGGCGCGGCCGACTACACGCGCGACATCATGGCGCTGCTCGGCGACGTCGCCTTCTGGAAGCTGGCGATGCGGCCTGGCCGCCCGCTGGCCTTCGGCGAGGTGCGGACCGGCGATGGTGCCGCCTGGCTGTTCGGATTGCCGGGCAATCCGGTGGCGGTGATGGTGTCGTTTTATATGTTCGCGCGGCCGGCGTTGCTGCGCATGATGGGCGTGGACGAGGCGCGGGCGATGCCGCAAACGATGCGGGCGCGGGCCACGGAGGCGATCCGCAAGCGTCCCGGCCGCACCGAATACCAGCGCGGTATCGTCACCACCGGCGCCGATGGCGGCGCGCAGGTGCGGCTCACGGGAGCGCAAGGTTCGGGCATCCTCAGTTCGATGACGGAGGCGAATTGCATCGTCGTGTTGCGGCACGAGCAGGCCAATGTCGCAGTCGGTGACACGGTCGATGTCATCCTGTTCGATGGCTTGATTTAGCGACGGACTACTCGTCCTGCCTTAACCGCAACAACGCCTCGGCCGAATTGGCGAACAACGCAGCGTCCTTCTCGATGCGGCGGAACGCCCGCCCCAAACTGGCGCGCATGAAGGTGCTGTGCGCATAGCGCGTCACCTTGCTGTAATAGCGCTCCGCCAGCTGGTTGACCGCCTCCACATACTGGTCCATCAAGTCCGGCGCGATTGAGAAATTGTCGTAGTTGATCACCGCCGGCACCTTGCGCCCCAACGGCGCCAGGCGCTCCGACACCAACTCGCAAATGCGCTCGATGGTCGCCGCGTCGCCCACCTCGAAACCTTCGAAGTTCACAAAGAACAGCTGCTGCTGCGCGTCGTACACCAGCCGCTGCTCCAGCGGCCGCGCGAGGAAATCGACCCGCCAATTCATCGGCAGCGGCCCGAAAATACGCGCGTCCATCAACTTGAGCTCCGCGCCGATCGAAGGCTTGAAATCCATCTGCGCCAGAATGTCTCGCTCCAGATCGACGCCGGGCGCGATCTCGATCAACTCCAGTCCAGACATGCCGCCGTCGATCACCAGTTTGAACACGCAACGCTCGGTGACGAACAAGGCTTCCTGCCCGCGCCGCGCGGCATACTCGCCGCTGTAGGTGCGATGCTCGACTTCCTCGACGAATTTGCGCGTGCGCCCCTTGTCGGCGGTGAAGGTGCCGACAAACACCACCTTGCGCGCGTTCTGGCTGATGTTGATGAAGCCTCCGGCGCCGGCCAGCTTGCTGCCGAATTTGCTCACGTTCAGGTTGCCGTGCCGGTCGGCCTGCGCCAGGCCGAGGATGGCCACATCGAGTCCGCCGCCATCGTAGAAATCGAACTGGTAGGGCTGGTCGATGATGGCGTCCGCGTTGGTGGCAGCGCCGAAGTTCAAGCCGCCGGCGGGCAGGCCGCCGATCACGCCCGGTTCGGCCGTCAGGGTGACCAGGTCGAGCAGCTTCTCCTCCGCCGCGACATTGGCCACGCCCTCGGGCATGCCGATGCCGAGATTGACGACGTTGTTCGGCCGCAGTTCCATCAGGGCGCGGCGCGCGATGATCTTGCGCTCAGACAGCGGCATCGGCGCCATCGCCGACAAGGCCACGCGCAGCTCGCCGGCGAAAGCCGGGTTGTAGGGCTCGGCGAAGGTCTGCATGTGGTACTCGGGCTTTTCGGCCACCACCACGCAGTCGACCAGGATGCCGGGGATCTTGACCTGGCGCGGATTGAGCGTGCCACGCTCGGCGATCCGCTCGACCTGCACGATGACGATGCCGCCCGAGTTGTGCGCCGCCATCGCGATGGCCAGCGCCTCCAGGGTCAGCGCCTCGCGCTCCATGGTGACGTTGCCGTTGGCGTCGGCCGTCGTGCCGCGGATGATCCCCACGTGCACCGGCTGCGCCTTGTAGAACAGGTATTCGTTGCCGCCCATGGTCGCCACTTCCACCAGCTCCTCGGTGGTGCGGTCGTTGATCTTGCCGCCGCCATGGCGCGGATCGACAAACGTCCCGAGGCCGACGTGCGTGAGCAATCCCGGCTTGCCGGCGGCGGTGTCGCGAAACAGCTGGCTGATGACGCCTTGCGGGAGGTTGTACGCTTCGATCTTGCCGCCGATGGCCAGCTGCTGCAGCTTGGGCACCAGGCTCCAGTGGCCGCCGACGACCCGTTTGAGCATCCCCTCGTGCGCCAGGTGATTGAGGCCGCGATCCTTGCCGTCGCCCTGCCCGGCCGCGTAGACCAGGGTCAGGTCGCGCGGATGGCCGCCGCCGTCGGAGGCCGGCGCCAGAAAGCGCCGCTCCAGCGCCACCGCGATATTCTCGGCGAAACCGACACCGACAAAGCCGCCGGTGGCGATGGTGTCGCCGTCGCGTATCAGGCTGACCGCGTCGGCCGCGCTGACGATCTTGTTGCGCTGGACGGCCGGCATGCCGACGGTGGAAAAATCAAGGCTACGCCCTGGCATGATCGGCTCCGTTTTTAATCCCGCTTTTTAGTCGGTCTCAAGATCTGTTTTATCCAGTTCAGGCCCCAGCAGCAACTGCGCCGCCTCGCTCGGCAGAGCCTCCACCGTCTTGAGCTTGCGCGCCATCTGGCGGCTGCGGGTCTCCGCCGATTCGATGTTCTTGGCGGCGCGCTCCAAGGTCAGCTTGGTCGCGGCCAGCACGTCGCCGAACTTGGCGAACTCCGTCTTGACGGCGCCGAGCACCTGCCACACTTCCGACGAGCGCTTCTCCAGCGCCAGCGTGCGGAAACCCATCTGCAGGCTGTTGAGCAGCGCCGACAAGGTCGACGGCCCGGCGATGCTGATGCGGTGCAGCCGCTGCAATTCATCGGCCAGGCCGGGACGGCGCATCACTTCCGCGTACAGCCCCTCGGTCGGCAGGAACAGGATGGCGAAATCGGTGGTGTGCGGCGGCGACACGTATTTTTCCGAGATCGTCCTGGCCTCGCCGCGCACCGCCCGTTCCAGCTCGCGCCCGGCCAGCGCCACGCCCTCGGCGTCGGCGCGGTCGGCGGCTTCCAGCAAGCGCTCGTACTGCTCCTTGGGGAACTTGGCGTCGATCGGCATCCACACCGGCGCCCCACCCTCCACCTGGCCCGGCAGCTTGAGCGCGAATTCGACGCGCGCGCCGCTGCCGGCGATGGTCTCGACGTTCTTCCCATACTGCTCCGGCGTCAGTACCTGCTCAAGCAGCATCTCCAGCTGCACCTCACCCCAGGTGCCACGGGTTTTGACGTTGGTCAGCACCCGCTTCAAATCGCCGACGCCCAGCGCCAGCTGCTGCATCTCGCCCAGGCCCTGGTGCACGCGTTCGAGCCGCTCGGACACCTGCTGGAACGAGGCGGTCAAGCGCGTCTCCAGGGTCGCGTGCAGCTTCTCGTCGACGGTCTTGCGCATCTCCTCGAGCCGCGCGCCGTTGTCCGCCTGCAGATCCCTGATCTTGGCCTCCAGCGTCGCGCGCACCTCCTGCATGCGCGCGGCGTTCGACTCGGTCAGGCGGGCCAGCGCCTGGTTCATGCTGTCGGCGAACTGCTTCAGGCCCCGGCTCTGCTCTTCGCGTCCGACCAGTCCTTGCGCCTGCAATTGACGGCGCATGTCCTCGAACTGCTGAACGGTGGCGGCGTGCGTGGTTTGCGCCGTCGTTTGCAGCTGCATGCGCACCTCGCGCTCGACGCGTTCGATGCGTTCGGCCAGGCCGGCGTCGGCCCCGGCGCCGCCGGCGCGCCCGCGCAACAGCACCACCACCTGCATCACCAAAACCATGGCCAGCGCCGCCAGCAGGACAAAAAATTCGGTCTGGGTCATCGTATCAATCCGGCTTGTTGCGCATCCAGTCGGCGGTCTGGTAGAACGACTCCATCAGCCGCACCCGCAGCGCCTCGTCGATGCCGACGTCCTCCATCGCCCACGCCATCGCGCGCAGCCACTGGTCGCGCTCCCTGGTGCCGATGGCGAACGGCATATGCCGCATCCGCAGGCGCGGATGGCCGTGCGCTTCGATGTACAGGTCCGGCCCGCCCATCCAGCCGCTCAGAAACATGAACAGGCGCTCGCGCGCGTTGTCCAGGGTCGGCGGATGGGCCGCGCGCAGCAGCGCGAACTCGGGCTCGAGTTCCATCAGGTCATAAAAACGGTCGACCATCTCGCGCACGCGCGATTCGCCGCCGATCACTTCATAAAGGGTTTGTGGTTCGGTCATAGCCGTCATGATAGCGCACAGCGCGCCGTGCGCGCGAGGCACCGACACAATCGTCACACCGCCCTACACCAGCGCCAGCCGGTTCAGGCGCCGCGTCGACGACCAGCTCTCCAGATCGACCTGCGGGCGGATGTCCTCGCACGCCTGGACGATGCGCGCCAGCTGCGAACGGTCCAGCCCCGAATTGAGGGTCAGCCGCACCAGCGAGCGGTTCTTGGCCGTGGCCGGCGCGCAGAACATGGCGCCGTAGATGCCGTGCGTCTCGAGCAGCTTGCGCAGCGCCAGCGTCTTCGGCTCCGGCCCCGGTTCCAGCGCGATGATCTGCTCGCTGCCCTCACTGACGTTGTAGCCGAGCGCGCTCAAATCCTCGCGCAATTCCAGCGAGCTCGCGTGCAGGGAGGCGCGGCGGTCGTCGGCGGCGGCGACAAAGTCGATGGCGGCGTCGAACCACGCCAGTTCATGGCCCAGCAGACAGGAGCTGAAAATGGCCGGTCGCGACTCCGACAGGAAGTACCCTTTGAACTTGCTCGAACAGGTGATGAAGCCGGCCCGCCCGGCGAAGGCCTTCGCCAGCGACGCCGTGCGGAAATGGACGCGCTCGCTTAGTCCTTGCGCCGCCACCAGCCCGGCGCCGCGCGGCCCGTGCGTGCCCAGCGAATGCGATTCGTCGACGATCAGCAGGCAGCCGTACTCCTCCGCGATGGCCACCAGCGCCCGCAGCGGCGCCAGGCTGCCATTGGTGCTGTAGAGCGCGTCGACGGCGATCAGCCCGCGTCCATGGCGCGCCAGTTGCTTGCGCAGATGCTGCATGTCATTGTGCAGGAACGACACCGGCGTCGCCCCGGCCGACTGCACGCCCTCCCACAGCGACGCGTGGGCCTGCATGTCCAGGTACACCGGGATGCCGGGCGCGGCCAGCGTTTGCACCAGGCCGACATTGGCGGCCCAGCCCGATTGGGCCAGGATGCCGTCCTGCGCCCCCATCAGCGCGGCGAACTTGCGCTCGAGCCGATGCTGGGCGCTGCCCTCCTGCAAATACACGGCCGACATCAGCATGTCGCCCCCGCTGTCGCGCAGCGCCGCGATCTGCGCCCCCACCAGCGCCGGCTCGCCGCCCAGGCACAAGTAATCGTTGCCGGCCAAGAACACGGCGCCGCGCGGCGTCGGCTGCCACGCGTGCGGATGCTCGCCGCCCAGCAACTGCGCGATGCGGATGACGTAATGCTCGTCCATGCGGGCATTGACGTAATCCGGCATCGCCTGCTCGGCGGAGATGGACAGGCCATGGGACAGCGCGGTGGCGTTGCCACGGATGCAGGTATCAGCAATCGCTTTGGACATTTTATTATCTCCTCAAAAATTGAAAGGTTGCTATTTGTGAATCTCATGTCGCACCTTGCAAGAAATAAAGAGAGAGAGATTGATACAAATCAACTTGTGATTTGATATGGCCGAGCCCGGTTCAATTTCAGGCGATGATGCAAGCTTGAACCACGTCACATTGGCCATGAAGCATCCCCTGCAAGCACGCTGGAAACGTTGGCAACACGGAGTGGTCCAGTCGCTGCTGCTTTATCATGGCCGTGAGGACCACGCGACCGTGCGCGTGCTGCTGCTCGCCTGCATCGGCACGGTGGGCATGCCGCTGTACTACGTGATCTGGCAGCATTTTTTCCCGCAACAATATGAAAGCCTGCCGCTGCGCATGGTCGGCATCCTGTTGTGCGCGCTGGGCCTGTTCGCGCGCCAGTTCACCCGCCGCATGCTCGACCTGTACCTGCTGGTCGCGCTGAGCTACATCTTTCCGTTCTTCTTCACGTTCATGTTCGTGATGAACCAGGCCTCGGGCGTCTGGGGCGAGTCGTTGCTGATCGGTCTGGTCGTGCTGTTCCATTTCGATACCGGCTTGGCGCTGCGGGCCTATTTGATCGGCACGGCGCTGGCGTGCGCCGCCGTCGTCGCGCTCGGTGAAACCGCCATCCTGCTCAGCAAGCCGGTGTTGCAGCAGTTGCCGGTGCATTGGTTCACCATTGCCGTGCTGTCGGCGGCCAAGATCAGCCGCAATGTGCTGGCGCAGGAAAAACTCGCCGGCCTGGGGGCGGGGCTGGCCACCGTCGCCCACGAGCTGCGCACGCCGCTGACCAGCGTGGACGCCAACGTGCGCGGCCTGCTCAGGTTGTTCTCGGACATCAACGGCCGGGTGGCCGAGGACCGGCTCGGCACGATCGACGCGCTGGCGCGCATCCAGTTCGAGGTGCGGCACATGAACCACATGATCGACCTGTTCCTGCTCAGCGCCACGGCGGTGCGGCAAAACCTGCGGCCGGTCGAAACGGTGTCGATGGAAACGGTGGTCGAGGCGGTGCTCAAGCGCTATCCGTTCTCCAGCACGGGCCAGCAAAAAATGGTCAGCCTGGAGGTGCGCCACAACTTCCGCTTCTCCGGCCAGGCCGAGCTGTCGGTGGTGATCCTGCTCAATCTGCTGCGCAACGCCCTCAAGGCGGTGCAGCGCGCCGGCAAGGGCCGCGTGCGCATCGTCGTCGACGGCGCCCACGAGCCGCCGCGCCTGCTGTTCATCGATACCGGCTGCGGCATCCCGGCGCCGCAGATGGCGCTGATTTTCCGCCGCTTCTACTCCTACCCGCCGCACAACGGCGCGGGGATAGGCCTCGCGCTGTGCCAGGAAATCATGGAAGCGTGGAACGCCACCATACGCTGCGTGTCGCGCGAGAGCGCGTACGCCATCTTCGTGCTGGAGTTCCCCCAGCAGCTGCCCACTCCAAGGTGAATTCAATGCATCTGCCCGTCTATTCCCATCCCACGCTGACCGTGCTCGTCGACGACAGCGACTCTTTCCTCAAAAGCCTGTCGTTCCAGCTCGATCCCATGCTGGCGAGCAAAACCTTCCACGACACCTCGGTCGCGCTGCAATGGCTGCGCCAAAGCGAAGCGCACGACGGCGTGCTGCTGCAGGTGAACTTCGACATGCAAAACCTCACCGGCGACCAGTGCAACGTCGCGCTCGACCTCGAGCGCATCTACCGCATCGGCGAGCAGCGCCGGCGCTTCGCCACGCCGTCGGTGCTGGTGATCGACTATTCGATGCCGCAAATGAACGGGCTGGAGTTTTGCGAGGCGGTCAGCCACCTGCCGTGCAAGAAGATTTTGTTTACCGGTACGGCCGATGAAAAGATCGCCGTCAGCGCCTTCAACCGCGGCCTGATCGACCGCTACATCAAAAAGAGCGACGACCACGCGCTCGACATCCTGGAAGTGGAGATCGCCGCGCTGCAGCGCAGCTATTTCGACGACAAGTCGGAAACCCTGCGCGAGCTGGTGCTGCTGCATAACTACCATTTCCTCGGCGACCCGGTGCTGGCGGGCCTGGTGCAGCATCTGATGGCGTCGATGGGCTTTGTCGAGCACTACATTTTTCCGAATCCGACCGGTATCCTGTTCCTCGACAAGCACGGCAAGGCCAAGCTGATGATGATCGAGACCGAGCAAGGCATGTACGCGCAGTACGAGATCGCCCGCGACAGCGACGCGCCGCCGTCGTTGCTCGACGCATTATTGGCACGGCGGGTGTTGCCGTTCTTTTCGGATGCGGAGGGGGATGGGATGTACTCGCGCGAAGTTGGCGACAGCTGGCACCGCTACTGCGCGGCGCCGCAGCTGTGCCAGGGGCGCGAGACATATTATTGGGCGCTGTTCGACCTGCCGGCGCATTATTTCGACAAGCTGCCATATGCGTATGCGCAATTTTTGAAGGAGCACGCGGCGCAGGAAAGCGTGGCCGCCTGATTCATTGGCCGCCGACGGCGCATCGATGGCGGATTACGCCTCGCGCAAGGTCTGCAACGGCGGCTGGCGCAACACAGTGCGCAAGCCCAGCCAGCCGCCGGCGATGGCGCACACCGCGCCGGCCACCAGCCCGACCAGCCACACCGACGGACTGAACACCCAGGCGAACTTGAACTGATACGTCGCCAAAGCCCACCCCATCGCAGCCGCGCCCGTCGCCGCCAGAACACCCGACAGCGCGCCCACCAGCGAGAACTCGATCAACTGCGCCTGCGACAACTGCTTGCGCGTCGCCCCCAGCGCCCGCAACAAGCCGGACTCCCGGGTGCGCTCATCCTGCGATCCCATCAGCGCCGCGTACAGCACCAGCAAGCCCGAGGCCAGGGTGAAGATGAACAGGAATTCGATCGCCGTCACCACCTGGTCCAGCACCGACTGCACCTGGCGCAACAAGCCGCCGACATCGACAATCGTCAAATTCGGGAAATCGCGCGTCAACGCGTTCATCACTCCGCCTTGCGGCGGCGGCAGGTGGAACGCCGTGATCCAGCTCTGCGACACTTCCCGCATCGCCGCCGGATTGATAATCACGAAGAAATTGACCCGCATCGAGCCCCACTCCAGCTTGCGCAGGCTGGTGATGGTGACGTCCACCGGCGCCCCGGCTATGTCGAAGCGCAACTTGTCGCCCAGCTTCCAGCGCAGGGTCTTGGCGATGCCCTCCTCCACCGACGCCTCGGCCGAGCCCGGCGTATCGCTAAACCACTTGCCGGCACTGATCTTGTTTTCCGCCTGCATCTGCGCCATCGTCGACAGATTGAACTCGCGGTCGGCCAAGCCGCGCGCGCGGTCTTCGGTATAGGTCTCGGCCGTGATCGGCTGGCCGTTCACCGCCGTCAGGCGGCCGCGTATCATCGGATACTGCGGCGCGTAGCTGACGCCGGCCGCCTCCAGGCGCTTGGCGACCTGCTCGCGCTGTTCCGGCTGGATATTGATAATGAAACGGTTCGGCGCGTCCGGCGGCGTGGCGTTGCGCCAGGCCGACATCAAATCCTCGCGCACCACGGTCAGCACCAGCAACGCCATCATGCCCAGCGCCAAGGACACCACCTGCACGATGGTTGCGCCGGGACGGCGTTGCAGCGAGGTGATGGCGAAGCGCCAGCTCTGATGGTCGATCGCGCCGCGCAGCGGCTTGAGCGCCTTCAACCCCAGCCAGGCCACCAGGCCGAACACGACGAAGGCGCCCAGGAAGCCGGCCGCCGTGTACGCCGCCAATTGCGCGTCGCCCGCCTGCCACAGCAGCAGCAAGCCGAAGCCGCCCATGCCCAGGCCGTAGGTGGCCAGCGCCGCCACCTGCGGCGCGTCCTGCTCGCGGCGGATCACGCGGTTGTGCGGCACCTTGCGCAATTGCAGGATCGGCGGCAGCGCGAACGCGGCCAGCAGAATCATGCCGATGGCCAGGCCTTGCAGCGCCGGATAGATCGTCGGCCCCGGCAAATCGGCCGACACCAGCTTGCCCAGCACTTCCAGCAGCACATAGTGCGCGCCGAAGCCGACCGCCACGCCGATGGCGCTGCCGACCAGGCCGACCATCAGGAATTCATACAAATACATCGACGTCACCTGGTTCTGCGTCAGGCCCAGGCAGCGCAGCATGGCGCAGGCGTCCAGATGGCGCTGCATGAAGCGGCGCGCGGCCATCGCCACCGCCACGGCGGCCAGCATCGCCGACAGCAGGCCCACCAGCGACAGGAAGCGGTCGGCGCGGTCCAGGGTGTTGCGCATTTCCGGACGGCCGTTTTCCAGCGATTCGACCCGCACGCCCTTGATGTTGTCGGCCTTGATCTTGTCGTCGAGCCATTTCTGGAAGGACGCGGCGACGGCCGGGCCGTTGGCCAGCGTGGACGGCGCCGCCAGCAACAAGCGGTAGGTCACGCGCGAGCCGGGCTGGATCAGGTCGGTCGCCTGCAGGTCCTGCAACGCCAGCATCACGCGCGGCGCGAAGGCCAGGAAGTTGGCGCCGCGATCCGGCTCGGAGGCGATCAACTGGGCGATCCTGAAGGTCTTGTCGCCCAGTTTAAGGTTGTCGCCAACCTTGGTGTTCAGGCTGCCCAGCAGGCCGGCGTCGATCCACACGGTGCCCGGTGCCGGAATGCCGGCGGCCGGGGTACCGTAGCTTTGATCGGCCTGGGCCGGATCGGTGGTCAGTTTCAGCTTGCCGCGCAGTGGATAGCCGGGGCCGACCGCCTTGAGCGAGGCCAGCATCGAGGTCGACTGTTCGCCCTCGCCCGCCTGCGCCATGCTGGGGAAGACCACGGTGTCGGTCACGACCAAGCCGCGCCGCAGCGCCTCGGCGCGCCACGCCGGAAACACCGGGTTGTCGGCGCTGATGACGACGTCGGCGCCGAGCAACTGGTGCGCATCACGGTCGAGGCCGCTACGCAGGCGGTCGACGAAGAAACCGGTGGCCGACAACGCCGCCACCGCCACCGTCAGCGCGATCAGCAGGAAGCGCAACTGGCCGGCGCGCCAGTCGCGCGCCGTCATTTTCAGAGCAAGCTTGAACATTACATCTCCATTTTTAACCGGGCCGGCAAGAATACGCAGGGTCACGCAGGGCGGATTAGCGCAGCGTCATCCGCCAAGCGCCGTCGGCGGCTCATGGCGGATTACGCGCTGCGCGCTAATCCGCCCTACGGTACTTATACAGCTGCTGCGGCGAAGTAGGCATCCACTTCGTCCAGGAACTTCTGTTTCTCGGCCGGCGGCAGGAAGGCGGCGGCAAAGCCGTTGCGCGCCAGCCGCTGCGCGTGCGACAGGCCCAGCGGCAAGGCTTCGAAGGTGGCGATGAAGTTGTCGTTCATATAGCCGCCGAAATAGGCCGGATCGTCGGAGTTGACGGTCGCCACGATGCCGGCGTCGAGCAGTTCGAGCAGGTTGTGCTGGCCCATGTGCTGGAACACGCACAGCTTCACGTTCGACAACGGACACACCGTCAGCGCGATCTGCTCGCGCGCCAGGCGCTGCGTCAGCGCGGCGTCGTCGAGGCAGCGCACGCCATGGTCGATGCGCTCGACCTTGAGCACGTCGAGCGCCGTTTCGATGTACGCCGGCGGACCTTCCTCGCCGGCATGGGCAACCAGCCGGAAACCGAGTTCCTTGCAGCGCGCGAACACGCGGGCGAATTTCTCCGGCGGATTGCCGAGCTCGGATGAGTCGAGGCCGATGCCCATGTATTTGTCGCGGTACGGCAGCGCCTCTTCCAGGGTGGCGAAGGCGTCCTCCTCCGACAGGTGGCGCAGGAAGCTCAGGATCAGGGTGGCGCTGACCGGGCTGTCCTGGCAGGCGCGGTGGATGCCATCGATGACGGTCTTGATCGGCACGCCGCGCGCGGTGTGCGTCTGCGGATCGAAGAAGATCTCGGTGTGGCGCACATTGTCGGCTTCGGCGCGCTGCAGATAGGCGGCCGTCATGTCGTAGAAGTCCTGCTCCTGCAACAGCACGCTGGCGCCCGCGTAGTAAATATCGAGGAACGATTGCAGATCGGTGAAGGCATAGGCGGCGCGCAAGTCCTCGACCGACGCGTATGGCAGGCTGACATTGTTGCGCCGCGCCAGCGCGAAGATCAGCTCCGGCTCCAGCGAGCCTTCGATGTGGATGTGCAGTTCGGCCTTCGGCATGCCCTCGAGGACGGCGCGCAATTGTGGGTTCAACATGTTCTTTTTCCTGATACGGGTGACGTTAGCTGAACATCTTATCTTATCCCGGCTTCGGGCTCATCGCGGCCGTTCGCGCGGTGCGACAGCGGGCGCCGACTTGCGGCAAAATTTATCTATTATGAGGCGCGATCAGCACGGCGCGCACAGGCATGATACTGTGGCATTAGTGTGGTAAAAACGAGCTAAAAAAATGCCATAAGACTCACGGGAAATCTCGAAAATCTCGCCATAATATTCTTTAAAATCATCAAGTTACGAAAGAGTATTAACGATATTACGACATATCTTTTGACTTCCTGCAGCAATAGAGCAATAATAAATTTCATAGACGTAAGAAGCATTACGACCAACACATAAAAGCCGTCCACCGGCATGCAGCCAGCGGCAATAAAGCCAGCTCAAGGACACGGGCAATCCGTGCCATCAAGGGAAGCTGGACACAAGAAAAATAAGATCGAAAGGAAACACACAATTTAGGGCCAGGGCAGCCGCAACTGCCGGTGACCCGTGACTAGTAGGCTTACATTAAAGGACACCCAAATGACCATTTTTGACAACTACGCAGCACGGTACGAACGGACCAAGGAAGAAGAGATGTCCATGAAGGAATATCTCGAACTCTGCAAAAAAGATCGACTCACTTACGCGAGCGCCCCCGAGCGCATGTTGGCCGCCATCGGCGAACCAACCCTGGTCGACACCCGCAACGATACCCGGCTGTCCCGCATCTTTGCCAACAAGGTCATCAAGATCTATCCGGCGTTCCGCGAGTTCTACGGCACCGAGGAAGTGATCGAGCAAGTGGTCTCCTACTTCCGCCATGCCGCGCAAGGCCTCGAGGAACGCAAGCAGATCCTGTATCTGCTGGGTCCGGTTGGCGGCGGCAAATCGTCGATTGCCGAAAAGCTCAAGTCGCTGATGGAACACGTGCCTTTTTATTGCCTCAAAGGTTCGCCCGTCAACGAATCGCCGCTGGGCCTGTTCAACGAACAGGAGGACGGCGCCATCCTCGAAGAAGACTTCGGCATCCCGCGCCGCTACCTGCGCAACATCCCCAGTCCGTGGGCCGTCAAGCGCCTGCACGAATTCAACGGCGACATCAACCAGTTCCGCGTGGTCAAGCGCTACCCTTCGGTGCTGAAACAGGTCGCCATTTCCAAAACCGAGCCGGGCGACGAGAACAACCAGGACATCTCCTCGCTGGTCGGCAAGGTCGACATCCGCAAGCTCGAGGATTACTCGCAGGACGATCCGGACGCCTACAGCTACTCGGGCGGCCTGTGCCTGGCCAACCAGGGCTTGATGGAATTCGTCGAGATGTTCAAGGCGCCGATCAAGGTCTTGCACCCGCTGTTGACGGCCACGCAGGAAGGCAACTACAAGGGCACCGAGGGCTTTGGCGCCATCCCGTTCGACGGCATCATCCTGGCCCACTCGAACGAGTCGGAATGGAAAACCTTCCGCAACAACCGCAACAACGAAGCTTTCCTCGACCGTATCTACATCGTCAAAGTGCCGTACTGCCTGCGCGTGACCGACGAGATCAAGATCTACGACAAGCTCGTGGCCAACTCGTCGCTGTACCAGGCCCCGTGCGCGCCCGGCACCCTGAAGATGATGGCGCAGTTCGCGATCCTGTCGCGCCTGAAGGACCCGGAGAACTCGAGTATCTTCAGCAAGATGCTGGTCTACGATGGCGAAAACCTCAAGGACACCGATCCGAAGGCCAAGTCCATGCACGAGTACGTCGACTACGCCGGCGTCGACGAGGGCATGAACGGGCTGTCGACGCGCTTCGCGTTCAAGATCCTGTCGAAGGTCTTCAACTTCGACAACACCGAAGTGGCGGCCAATCCGGTCCACCTCTTATATGTGCTGGAGCAGCAGGTCGAGCGCGAGCAGTTCCCGCCCGAGACCGAGCAGAAATACTTCTCGTACATTAAAGAGCACCTGGCGCAGAAGTATGTCGAGTTCATCGGCAAGGAAATCCAGACCGCGTATCTCGAAAGCTATTCCGAGTACGGCCAGAACATCTTCGACCGCTACGTCACGTTCGCCGACTTCTGGATCCAGGACCAGGAATACCGCGATCCGGACACCGGCGAAAGTTTCGACCGCGAGTCGCTCAACAACGAGCTGGAGAAGATCGAGAAGCCGGCCGGAATTTCCAACCCGAAGGATTTCCGCAACGAGATCGTCAACTTCGGCCTGCGGGCGCGCGCCAATAATGGCGGCAAGAATCCCGCTTGGACCAGTTATGAGAAATTCCGCACGGTGATCGAGAAGAAGATGTTCTCCAATACGGAGGAACTGCTGCCGGTGATTTCCTTTAACGCCAAGGCCAGCGCCGAGGACGCCAACAAGCACGCCGACTTTGTCGCGCGCATGGTGGAAAAAGGCTATACGGCCAAACAGGTCCGCTTGCTGTGCGAATGGTATTTGCGCGTTAGGAAGTCCTCTTAAGCAGTATTGCCGCAGCCGCGCCGCCACGGCGGCGGCCGGCGCGGCGCCGACCCATCGCAGCAGGAGGCTTCTTTTGACTTACCTCATCGATCGACGTTTGCAGGGCAAGAACAAATCCGCGGTCAACCGCGAGCGCTTCTTGCGGCGCTACAAGTCGCAGATCAAGGACGCGGTGGGACGGGCCATCAAGGGCCGCTCCATCACCGATATTGAAAACGGCGAAAAAGTCTCGATCCCCGTCAAGGACGTGGGCGAGCCATCCTTCGGACACGCCCATGGCGGCGTGTGGGAAACCATCAACCCGGGCAACCAGGAATACCTCAAGGGCGACCTCATCAACCGGCCCAAGGGCGGCGGCGGGTCCGGCCGCGGCAAGGCGGGCAATAGCGACCAGATGACCGAAGATGACTTCATCTTCGAGCTGTCGCGCGAAGAGTTCATGAACTATTTCTTCGAGGACCTGGAACTGCCGCACATGGTCAAGACGCAGCTGACCGCGACGACCGAATTCAAGAACCAGCGCGCCGGCTACAACATGTCGGGCACGCCGTCCAACATCCACGTGCTGCGCTCGTTGCGCGGCGCGCTGGGCCGGCGCATCGCCGTCGGCGGCAACTCGCGCAAGCGGCTCGAGGAAGCCGAGGCCGAGCTCGAACAACTGCTGCTCGACGGCGAGCCGCTCGACGCCCCGCACGTGGTCGAACTCAAGAAACTGATTCACCACCTGCACACGCGGCTGCTGGCCATCCCCTTCATCGATCCGTTCGACCTGCGCTACAGCAACCGCATCAAGGTGCCCAAGCCGATGACGCAGGCGGTGATGTTCTGCATCATGGACGTCTCCGGTTCGATGGACGAGACCCGCAAGGACACGGCCAAGCGCTTCTTCATCCTGTTGTACCTGTTCCTCAAGCGCGTCTACGACAAGATCGAGGTGGTCTTCATTCGCCACCACACGGCCGCGGCCGAAGTGGACGAGGAGGAATTCTTCCACTCGCGCGAGTCAGGCGGCACGGTGGTGTCGTCGGCGCTGCACCTGCTCGACAAGATCATCGAGGAACGCTACGGCGCCGGCAGCTGGAACAGCTACGTGGCGCAGGCCTCGGACGGCGACAACTGGGACAACGACTCGGTGCTGTGCCGCCAGATGCTGATCAACACCATCATGCCCAAGGTGCAGTACTACACCTATGTCGAAATCACCGACGGCCCGCCGCAAAACCTGTGGGAGCAATATTCACAGGTCCCGGACCACCACGCCAACTTCGCCATGCAGAAAATAGTCACGCCGGCCGATATTTATCCGGTGTTCCGCGAACTGTTCAAGAAACAGCCGAAATAGGCGGCCGCGCCCGGCCGCCCACCTAGCGAGCGCCCCATGAACGACATGACGCACCCTCCCTCCCCCAAGCCGCGCCATCCGCGCGCCCTGCCCGAGCAGTCCGAATGGACGTTCGAACTGATCGAGCAAGCCCACCAGGAAATCCGCCGGGTCGCCGAGAACTTCGGCCTCGACACCTATCCGAACCAGCTTGAAATCATCACCGCCGAGCAGATGATGGACGCCTACACGTCGGTCGGCATGCCGGTGTCGTACAACCACTGGTCGTTCGGCAAGCATTTCCTGTCGACCGAGAAAGGCTACAAGCGCGGCCAGATGGGCCTGGCGTACGAGATCGTCATCAACTCAGATCCCTGCATCGCCTATTTAATGGAGGAGAACAGCCTGACCATGCAGGCGCTGGTGATCGCGCACGCGGCCTACGGCCACAACTCCTTCTTCAAGGGCAATTACCTGTTCCGCACCTGGACCGATGCCGAAGCCATCGTCGACTACATGGTGTTCGCGAAGAACTACATCGCCGAGTGCGAGCAGCGCCACGGCATCGACGCGGTCGAACTGCTGCTCGACTCCTGCCACGCGATCCAGAACTACGGCGTCGACCGCTACAAGCGCCCGGCCAAGCTGTCGATGATGGAAGAACGGGCGCGGCAGAAGGAACGCGAGGCCTACGTGCAATCGCAGATCAACGACCTGTGGCGCACCCTGCCGCGCCGCGAGGAGGAAGAGGCCGAAAAGGCCGCGCCGCGCTTCCCGCCCGAGCCCGAGGAAAACCTGCTGTACTTCATCGAGAAGTACGCGCCATTGCTGGAGCCGTGGCAGCGCGAAATGGTGCGCATCGTGCGCAAGATCAGCCAGTACTTCTACCCGCAGCGCCAGACCCAGGTGATGAACGAGGGCTGGGCCACGTTCTGGCACTACACCATCCTCAACCAGTTGTACGACGAGGGCGTGATCGGCGACGGCTTCATGATGGAGTTCCTCAAAAGCCATACCAACGTGGTCTACCAGCCGCCCGTGAACAGCCCCTATTACAGCGGCATCAACCCGTACGCGCTCGGCTTCGCGATGATGACCGACATCCGCCGCATCTGCGAGAACCCGACCGCCGAGGACCGCGAATGGTTCCCCGACATCGCCGGCAGCGACTGGCGCAAGACCCTCGACTTCGCGATGCGCAACTTCAAGGACGAGAGCTTCATCGCCCAGTACCTGTCGCCCAAACTGATACGCGAGTTCCACTTCTTTGCCGTGCTCGACGACGATAACAACGAGAAGCTGGCGATCTCCGCCATCCATGACGACCTCGGCTATCGTTACGTGCGCCAGCAACTTGCAGAACAATATAATCTTGGCAATCGTGAGCCCAACATCCAGGTCTGGTCCGTGAACACCCGCGACGACCGGGCCCTCACCTTGCGCCACACGCAGTTCCAGCGCCGTCCATTGAACCAGCAGGCCGGCGAGGTGCTCAAGCATGTGGCCCGCCTGTGGGGCTTCGACGTCCACCTGGAAACGGTGGCGCCGAACGGCGAAGTGGTCAGCACGATGGAGGTCAAACGGGAGAAACGTGCCCGGGGAAGTTGACCAACATATATATAGTGCTCTCGCGGGCGGCGGTGCGGTGTCAGGCACGGCTCTTGCAAGGTCTACGTCGGGGTCAGGGGCGGTGCTCTGGCCCCGGTTTTTTTTGGTGAATGCATGACGCGGGCGGGAAGTCAACAGGTTTTCGCGCTTTTTGATAAATTACCTCCCGCAATAATTTCATGAACGAAACATTCACGGCCAAATTATCAACTGTTGGTAGTAAAATTACGCTGATAATATTCCGTGAATGGGCTTAAGGGAAAACTAAGTAACGTGGTAGCCCGCCATGCCCCATTTCTGCGCCGTGCACGCTTGCCCGGCGAACCAATTTGGTGCAAAGTGAGCGCTATCACATAGGAAAACCCTATGAAATTTAACCGGTTTTAGGGATGAAAATTCTATGTAAAATCAAGAATTCGTATGTATAATTCGCCGACGTCCCGGATGCGGCTGTTGTTTTATGTCGCCATTTTGGGGTTTAGTAGCAACAAAAAGAGTTGGTATTGGAGAAAGCAGGCATGAATTTCACGCACAACGAGAAAAGCACCGGGAAGAACTTTACAGGCATTACCATTGTCGTTTTGTTGCACGTCCTGGTTGCTTATGGAATCATAACGGGCCTGGGAACCCGCCTGGTGGCAAAGATGGTCGCCCCAGTGGAGACAAAGATCATCGAGGAAGTAGCACCTCCTCCACCCAAGGAACTCCCACCACCGCCACCTCCGCCAGAGATGAAGGCTCCCCCGCCACCATTCATCCCGCCAGTCGAGGTGAACGTGCAGCAGCCGCCGCCGCAGCAGAACGTGATCGCCAACGCGACCAACGTGAAGCCGCCAACGACCGAGATCCAGAAAGCGCCGCCAGCACCAACAGCGCCGCCAACCCCTGGTCCGGCCAAGGCTGTCAACGTTGCCGCGGTCGCCGACTTCAGCACTTGCGCCAAGCCGGAATGGCCGAAGTCGTCGCTGCGTAACGAAGAAACGGGAACGGTGACGTTGTCGTTCCTGATTGCTGCCGATGGCCGCGTTGCCGACTCCAAAGTCGTCAAGTCGAGTGGCTTTAGGGATCTGGACAAGGCTGCGGTCAACGGCATCAGCAAATGCCGTTTCAAACCGGGTCTGACCGACGGGAAACCGACGGAAGCGTGGATGCAGATGCAATACGTCTGGACGCTGGAGTAAAAACCGAGACAGCTGTGACGTCTCACTTAGTAAGTTTCGTTGTCATACATTCAGCGATCTGATTATTTTATCAATTTGGAGGAAGCATGTTTAAGAATACCCGTTTGTCCGCTGTACTGGCCGCTGTGCTGTTTTCCGTGACCGCAGCCACCGCCCTGGTAAGCGCCCCAGCTTTCGCTGACGCGCCAGCCTCGGCAGCTTCGGCTCCAGCAGCCGCTCCAGCGGATGCGGCAGCAGCACCAGCACCGGCAGCCGATGCCGCTGCTGCGCCAGCAGCAGACGCAGCTCCAGCAAAAGCCGCCGGCGGCCATGAAGAAGTGGAAAATCCATACGGCTTCAAGGCAGTGTGGGATGCAGGTTTCGTTTCGCGCGGCACCCTGATCATCCTGTCGATCATGTCGATGGGTTCGTGGTACATCATCATCACCAAGCTGATCGACCAGGCCAAGATCTTCAAACAGTCGAAAGAAACCTCGGCTAAATTCTGGAAAGCATCGTCGATCGCTGCTGGTTCGGCTGCCCTGAAAGAAGGCTCGCCATTCCGCTTCATCGCCGAGACCGGCACCAAGGCCACCGTGCACCACGACGGCGCCCTGCTGGAACAAATCGACCTGTCGACCTGGGTGACGATGTCGATCCAGCGCGCTGTCGACAAAGTGCAATCGCGTCTGCAAGACGGCCTGTCGTTCCTGGCAACCGTTGGTTCGACCTCGCCGTTCATCGGTCTGTTCGGTACCGTTTGGGGTATTTACAATGCGCTGATCGCCATCGGCATGTCGGGTAACGCATCGATCGACAAGGTTGCAGGTCCGGTCGGTGAAGCGCTGATCATGACCGCCTTCGGTCTGTTCGTCGCCGTTCCAGCCGTTCTGGGTTACAACTGGCTGGTGCGTCGTAACAAAGCTGCGATGGAAGATGTCCGTTCGTTCTCGGCCGACGTACACTCGGTACTGATCTCGGGCGCCATGTCCACCAGCGAAGCCGGCCGTCTGGCTGGCGCTAAAAAGATTGGATAATTAATCATGTCGATGTCCGTAGGCTCCGATAGCGGAGACGAAGATCAAGTCATGTCGGAAATCAACACGACGCCCCTCGTGGACATCATGTTGGTTCTGCTGATTATCTTCCTGATCACGAGCCCGGTTGTTCTGAAGCTGATCAAGATCAAGCTGCCAGAAGAAACCAACCAGGTCATTCAGACTAAGCCGGAAGATGTCAACATCGTTGTGAGCAAGGATGGCGACATCTACTGGAACCAGAAGAAGATGCGCGACGCCAATGAGCTGTTCGACAATCTGAAGGTGGAAGCGGTGAAATTGCCGCAGCCGGAAGTACACGTTCGTGGCGACCAAGAAACACGCTACGAATCGATCGGCCGCGTTATTTTCACGACCCAGCGCGCTGGTATCCAGAAGGTCGGCTTCATCACCGAACCGCCTGATAAGGGTTAATCCCCGTTAGCGCACCGCAGGCCGGAACACGGCCTGCCCTTCTTAAAAGGAAACATCATGAGTATGAATGTCGGCTCTCCAGCGTCCGCCGGCGCGGATCCGGAACCAATGATGGAAATGAATATGACGCCCCTCATCGACGTGATGTTGGTGCTCATTATCATGATGATCATTACGATTCCGAAGGCCAACCACTCGGTCAACTTGAACATGCCGGTCGGCACCCCGCCGCCACCGACCAAGGACCCAGTGGTCATCACGATCGACGTTGACTTCGACGGTACGATTCTGTGGGATAACAACGTCGTTCCCGACCGCGCCTCCCTCGAAGCGAAACTGACCGAGGTCGCGGCCCAGGCCGATCAGCCGGAAGTGCATCTGCGTCCGAACAAGCTGGTCGAGTACAAGGCCGTCGCCGGTGTCATGGCTGCAGCCCAACGTCTCGGCGTCACTAAAATTGGCCTGGTCGGTAACGAACAGTTCCAATAAATTTGTTCTATGTTCAACGATAGGCAGGACCATTCCTGCCTATTTCGCATTTTGAAGAAAGAAAACTTACCCATGACCAAGTTTCGTCTCGCTCATCTCGGCCTGGTAATGGCCGCTATTGGTTTTACAGCAGCAGCTCCTATTGCAGGTTTTTCGTCGGTCGCCTACGCTGCCGAAGCGGTGCGCGCTGAAATCGGCAAACCATTGCAGGAAGCACAGAAACTGGCTGCGGCAGGAAAGAACAAAGAAGCAGTAGCAAAACTGAAGGAAACCGACTCCGTCGGCAACAAGAGCGCCAACGAAACCTATCTGATCGAACGCACCCGCGCCTCGGCCGCCGCCTCCGCCGGCGACTACGACACCGCCGCGCGCGCCTTTGAGAGCGTGATCAACTCGGGCAAGCTGTCGGCCGCCGAACAACCGAAATTCACCCAGGCCCTGGCCGGTATCTACTACCGCATCAAGGACTATCCGAAAGCGATCACCTGGATCCAGCGCGCGCTCAAGGACAATCCGAACGACGGCGCCATGCACGAACTGCTGATCCAGACCTACTACATCAGCGGCAAGTACCCCGAGGCCGCCAAGGAACTGCAAGCGAGCAAGAACCTGAACGAAGCCCAGCTGGGCATGCTGGCCAACATCCAGCTCAAGCAAAACGACAAGGCCGGCTACGTGCAGACCCTGGAACGCATGGCCGCCAGCTATCCGAAGCCACAGACCTGGGCCGACCTGCTGCAACGCGTGCAAGCCAAGCCTGGCTTCTCGCCGACCCTGTCGCTGGACGTGCTGCGCCTGCGCCTGGCCAACGGCCTGCTGACCAAGCCGTCGGAATACATGGAAATGAGCCAATTGGCGCTGCAAGCGGGTAACCCTGCCGAAGCGATCAAGATCATCAACGAAGGCTACAAAAAAGGCGCGCTGGGCACCGGTTCCGACGCCGCCCGCCACCAGCGTCTGAAAGACCTGGCCGCCAAGACCCAGGCCGACTTCGACGCCAAGCAAGCCGCCGAAGAAGCCGAAGCCGTCAAGAACAAGGACGCCGACGCGCTGGCCAACATGGGCTACGCGCTGGTTTCCGCCGGCAAGGCCGACAAGGGCCTGGCGCTGATGGACCAAGCCGTCAAGTTGGGCACCGGCCGCAATCCGGAAGCGATCAAGCTGCACTACGGTATCGCGCAATCGGTCGCCGGCAAGAAATCGGCCGCCGTGGCGACGCTGAAATCGGTCAAAGGCACGGACGGCACCGCCGACCTGGCCCGCTACTGGACCCTGGGCCTGAACAAAGCCGCGTAATCCGGCTGCGTTGGGTTCCTGAAAGCGCTGTCTGCTCCGGCAGGCGGCGCTTTTTTCCATTTCAATGGCCCAAAATCGGGCAAAAAGCCTCCTTCCCGCCCCGCCCATACCCTTTGCGGATGTGCATCCCCGAAACAAACCGTATAATCCTCCATTTAGCGACAGTTTCCCCAGATTCCCATGAAGGTATTTCGAGGTCTCCCCAACGCAGCGGCGCGCGCGCCGTGCGCGCTTACGATCGGCAACTTTGACGGTGTCCACCTCGGCCACCAGGCATTGCTGGCCCGCGTGCGCGCCGCCGCCACCGGCCTCGGCCTGGAAGCGGCGGTGATGACCTTCGAACCGCATCCGCGCGAATTTTTCGCCAACAAGGCCGGCGATCCGTCCAAGGCGCCGCCGCGCATCGCCAACCTGCGCGACAAGCTGCAATCGCTGTCCGACAACGGCATCGACCGCGTCATCGTCGAGCACTTCTCGGCGCCGTTCGCCGCCCTCACGCCGGAGGAATTCACCGAAAAGGTGCTGGTCGAGGGCTTGCACGTCAAATGGCTGATGGTCGGCGACGACTTTTGTTACGGCGCGCGCCGCGCCGGCAACGTGCAAATGCTGCTGGAGGCGGGTAAGCAATACGGTTTCCATGTCGAGACCCTGCCGACGGTGATGAACGGCACCACGCGCATCTCGTCGTCGGCCGTGCGCGCGGCGCTCGCAGAAGGCGACTTCGGCCACGCAGAGGCGCTGCTGGGCCATCCGTACGCCATCTCCGGCCACGTCATCCACGGCCAGAAATTGGGCCGCACCCTGGGCTTCCCCACGCTGAACCTGCGCGTGCCGCACCGGCCCGCGCTGTCGGGCATCTTCATCGTCCAGGTGCACGGCCTGGCCGAGCACCCGCTGGCCGCCGTCGCCAGCCTGGGCGTGCGCCCGACCGTCGACGACAGCGGCCGCGTATTGCTGGAAGTGCACGTGTTCGACTTCAACCAGGGCTGCTACGGCAAGCAGGTGCGCGTCGAATTCCTGCAAAAGATCCGCGACGAGGAAAAATACGTCGACCTGCCGACCCTGACCGCCGCCATCCACCGCGACGCCGACATCGCCCGCGCGTACTTCGCGCAGCGCGACGGTACCAGGACCGGCGCCACGGCCGCCGCCACGGGCGGCCTCATTAGCGCGACCAACGCCACCGACCGAATTTGAACGCGCGACCAGCTACGCGCGCCGGCTACACAGAATTCCCGCATACATCACTGAAGAAAAAACATGTCCGATAAAAGCAAAGCCCCGAAGAAGCCTGAAAGCAAATACCCGGTCAACATGACCGAAACCCCGTTCCCGATGCGCGGCGACATGGCCAAGCGCGAACCGGGCTGGGTGCAGCAATGGCAGGATAAGAAGATCTACGAGCGCGTGCGCAAGGCCGCCGCCGGCCGTCCGAAATTCATCCTGCATGATGGTCCGCCGTACGCCAACGGCGACATCCACCTCGGCCACGCCGTCAACAAGATCCTCAAGGACATGGTGGTCAAATCGCGCTCGCTGGCCGGTTTCGACGCGCCCTACGTGCCGGGCTGGGATTGCCACGGCATGCCGATCGAAATCCAGATCGAAAAACTGTACGGCAAAAACCTGCCGACCGCCGATGTGCTGACCAAGGCCCGCGCCTACGCGCTGGAACAGGTCGACCGCCAGCGCAAGGACTTCATCCGCCTGGGCGTATTGGGTGAGTGGAACAATCCCTACCTGACGATGAACTTCTCGAACGAGGCCGACGAACTGCGCGCCCTCGGCAAGATGCTCGACAAGGGCTACGTCTACCGCGGCCTGAAGCCGGTCAACTGGTGCTTCGATTGCCAGTCCGCCCTGGCCGAGGCCGAGGTGGAATACCAGGACAAGCGCGACCCGGCCATCGATGTCGGCTTCAAGTTCGCCGAGTTCGACAAGCTCGCCAGCGCCTTTGACCTGGTCCAGCTGCCCACCCACGAAGGCTATATCGTCATCTGGACCACCACGCCGTGGACCATCCCGTCCAACCAGGCGCTCAACGTCAATCCGGAGGTCACCTACGCGCTGGTGCAAACCGCGCGCGACGGCCAGCCGCTGCTGCTGATCCTGGCGCAGGACCTGGTCGAATCGTCGCTGGCGCGCTTCAAGCTCGAAGGCGTCACCATCGCCACCTGCAAGGGCGAGGACCTGGCCGGCATCAGCTTCCTGCATCCGCTGCACGGGGCCGACACCTTCTACAACCGCCTCTCGCCGATGTATTTGGCCGACTATGTGACCACCGAGAGCGGCACCGGCGTGGTCCATTCCGCGCCCGCTTATGGCCTGGACGACTTCATTTCCTGCAAGGCGCACGGCATGAAGGACGACCAGATCCTGACGCCGGTCATGGGCGACGGTAAATTCGTCTCGACCCTGCCACTGTTCGGCGGCATGACCATCTGGGAAGCGTCCAAGCCGATCTGCAACGCGCTGCGCGAGGCCGGCGCGCTGTTCGAGGTCAAGATGTTCGACCACAGCTACATGCACTGCTGGCGCCACAAGTCGCCCATCATCTACCGCGCCACCTCGCAATGGTTCGCCGGCATGGACATCAAGCCGAACGACGGCGGCGCCTCGCTGCGCGAAACCGCGCTCAAAGGCATCGCCGAGACCAAGTTCTTCCCGGACTGGGGCCAGGCGCGCCTGCACGGCATGATCGCCAACCGTCCCGACTGGACCCTGTCGCGCCAACGCCAGTGGGGCGTGCCGATGGCCTTCGTGGTGCACAAGGAAACCGGCGCGCTGCATCCGCGCACGCCCGAGCTGCTCGAACAAGTGGCGCAGCTGATAGAAAAAGGCGGCATCGACGCCTGGCTGGCGCTCGACCTGAAAGACCTGATCGGCGACGAAGCGGCCGCCTACGCCAAGAACAAGGACACGCTCGACGTCTGGTTCGATTCCGGCACCACCCACCAGACCGTGCTGCGCGGCTCGCACAAGGAGCAGTCGGCCTTCCCCGCCGACCTGTATCTGGAAGGTTCGGACCAGCACCGCGGCTGGTTCCACTCGTCGCTGCTGACATCGTCGATGCTGAACGGGGCGCCGCCGTACAAAGCCCTCTTGACGCACGGCTTCACCGTCGACGGCGAGGGCAAGAAAATGTCCAAGTCGCTGGGGAACACGCTGGCGCCGCAGAAAATCTCCGACACGCTCGGCGCCGACATCCTGCGCCTGTGGATCGCCTCGACCGACTACACCGGCGAGCTGTCGATCTCCGACGAGATCCTCAAGCGCGTGACCGAAGCCTATCGCCGCATCCGCAACACGCTGCGCTTCCTGCTGGCGAACATCTCGGACTTCGACCACGCGCGCGACGCCGTGCCGGTGGCCGAGCTGCTGGAAATCGACCGCTACGCGATCGCCAACATGGCCGCGCTGCAAAAGGAGATGGAAGCCCACTACGAACAGTACGAGTTCCAGCCGGTTTACTCCAAGCTGCAGAACTACTGCTCCGAGGACCTGGGCGGCTTCTACCTCGACATCCTCAAGGACCGCCTGTACACGTCGGCCGTCGGCTCGCACGCGCGCCGCTCGGCGCAGACGGCGCTGTGGCACATCACGCAAAGCCTGCTGCGCGTGATGGCGCCGGCGCTGTCGTTCACCGCCGAAGAGGCATGGGCCATTTTCGCCGGCGAGGAAGCGTTCAAGGCCAGCGACGAAACCATCTTCACGCAAACCTGGTGGCAGCTGCCGGCACCGGCCGACGCCGACGCGCTGCTGGCCAAGTACAACACCCTGCGCGCGGTGCGCACCGACGTGACCAAGCAGCTCGAAGACCTGCGCACCTCGGGCGCGATCGGCTCGTCGCTGCAGGCGGAGCTGACCATCAAGGCCGCCGGCGACAAGTACAAGCTGCTGGCCAGCCTGGAGGACGACCTCAAATTCGTCTTCATCACGTCGTTGGCGCAAGCCGTCGAAGTGGCAGCCGAAGCCGATGAAGCGGTCGAAGTGGCCGCCTCCACGGCCGAGAAGTGCGAACGCTGCTGGCACTACCGCGCCGACGTCGGCGCGCACGCGGACCATCCGACGCTCTGCGGCCGTTGCCACAGCAATCTGTTTGGTGCGGGCGAAAAACGCAAGTTCGCTTAATATTGGGGCCGCCGATTTTCACAAGAAATCGGCGGCGCCGTCGCCACGAACCTCTCTGATATTTTATGGCCACTAAAAAAATCTTCCCGACCAAGTCGTCCTCCAGTTTGATCCCTTGGCTCGGTATCGCTTTCATCATCGTGCTGATCGACCAGCTGTCGAAGATCACCATCACCCGCACCTTCCAGCTGGGCGAGGAAAAATTCATCACCTCGTTCTTCAATCTGGTGCTGGCCTATAACAAGGGCGCGGCGTTCAGCTTCCTGCACAGCGCCGGCGGCTGGCAGCGCTATTTCTTCACCGGCATCGGCATCGCCGCCGCCGCCTACATCATCTACCTGTTGAAAAAACACGGTGGCCAACGCATGTTCTCGTGGGCGCTGTCGCTGGTGCTCGGCGGCGCGGTCGGCAACGTCATCGACCGCCTGCTGTACGGCCACGTGGTCGACTTCCTCGACTTCCACCTGGCCGGCTGGGGCCACTTCCCGGCGTTTAACATCGCCGACGCGGCCATCTGCATCGGCGCCGCGCTGTTCATCCTCGACGAGCTGCGGCGCGTGAACAAATAAGCGGGAGAGCGGCATCATGGAATTGACCGGTAAAAAAATCGTCCTCGGCCTGTCCGGCGGCGTGGCTTGCTACAAGGCGGCGGAACTGTGCCGCGCGTTGACCAAGGCCGGCGCCTCGGTGCAGGTGGTGATGACCGACGCCGCCACCCACTTCATCACCGCCGTCACCATGCAGGCCCTGTCGGGCAACAAGGTGTTCAGCAGCCAGTGGGACCCGCGCGTCGACAACAACATGGCCCACATCGACGTCACCCGCGACGCCGACGCGATCCTGATCGCGCCCTGCTCGGCCGACTTTATGGTTAAGCTGGCGCACGGCGTCTGCGACGACCTGCTGTCGACCATGTGCCTGGCGCGCCCGCGCCGCGTGCCGCTGCTGGTGGCGCCGGCGATGAACGTCGAAATGTGGCAAAACCCCGCCACCCAGCGAAACGTCCGCCAGCTGGAGGACGACGGCATCGTCATCTTCGGCCCCGCCGCCGGCGACCAGGCGTGCGGCGAAGTGGGCATGGGCCGCATGCTGGAACCGGCGCAGCTGCTGGAGGAATTGATCGCGTCGTTCCAGCCGAAAGTCCTGGCCGGAAAGCGCATCCTGATCACCGCCGGCCCGACCTTCGAGCCGATCGATCCGGTGCGCGGCATCACCAATCTGTCGTCCGGAAAAATGGGCTACGCGGTGGCGCGCGCGGCGCGCGAAGCCGGCGCCGAAGTGGTGCTGGTGTCCGGCCCGACGGCGCTGCCGGCGCCGTTCGGCGTGCAGCGCATCAACGTGCAAAGCGCGGTGCAGATGCACGACGCGGTGCTGGCCAACGTCGACCACCAGCATATCTTCATCGCCGTGGCGGCCGTCGCCGACTGGCGCGTGTCCAATTCCAGCGAACAGAAACTGAAGAAGAATCCGGACGGCTCGGTGCCGGACCTGAAGTTCGAGCAGAATCCGGACATCCTGGCCACCGTTGCCGCGCGCACCTCGCTGGCCGGGCATCCGTACTGCGTCGGCTTCGCCGCCGAATCGGAAAACCTGATCCAGTTCGGCGCCGACAAACGCGAGAAAAAAGGCATACCCCTGCTGGTCGGGAACATCGGCCACCACACCTTCGGCCAGGACGACAACACCATTATCCTGTTCGACGAAAACGGCCACACCATCCTGCCGCGCGCCGACAAACTGACCCTGGCGCGCCAGCTGATTTCCGAAATCTCCAAACGCATCTCGCAGCACTCGCTGTTCGCAAAATAGTCTGAATAAGAGCACACGCAAACGCATGAAAAACATCGACGTCAAAATCCTCGACCCGCGCATGAAGGACCAGCTGCCGGCCTACGCCACACCGGGTTCGGCCGGCCTCGATCTGCGCGCCTGCATCGACGCGCCGATCACCATCGAAGCCGGCCAGACGGTGCTGATTCCGACCGGCCTGGCGATCCACGTCGCCGATCCGGGCTACGCCGCCATGATCCTGCCGCGCAGCGGCATGGGCCACAAGAACGGCATCGTATTGGGGAATCTGGTAGGCTTGATCGATTCCGATTACCAAGGCCAGTTGATGATCTCGACATGGAACCGGGGCAACAGCGCCTTCACCCTGAACCCGATGGAGCGCCTGGCGCAATTGATCATCGTTCCGGTCCTGCAAGTCGGCTTCAACGTCGTCGAAGAATTCGACACCAGCGAACGCGGTGCCGGCGGTTTTGGAAGCACCGGAAAACACTAAAAAAACACGGAGACTAGGGATGGTCCAGCAACACAATTCGAAGAAATTCGCCACTATATCCCTGCTGGCGGCGGCCATGCTGCTGTCGGCCTGTTCGACCTTCAACTCCAGGACCGCCGAACCGGAACCGGGTCCGGTGGTCGCCCGCACCGTCGACGAAGGCGCGCCGGTGGTCACCGCCAAGATGGCGGCCGCGCGCCAGGCGCTGGGACAGATGGTCGCGCTGCAGGACCGCCTGTACCGCATCGCCGGCCCGCTGTTGATCAACAATGCGGACCTGTGCCGCAACCAGGCGCGCAACCTGCTCGGCTTCACCGCCAAGAACAAATACTCGTATTCCGGCGAATTCGTCGACGCCGCGCAGTCGGTGCTGAACTACGGCGACCGGCTGGAAGTAGCCAGCGTGCTGGCCGGCAGCGGCGCCGCGCGCGTGGGCCTGCGCAAGGGCGACGTGCTGCTGGCGGCCGAAGGTAAAAGCCTGCCCACCGGCCAACACGCCGAGACCGAGGCGGCCGGCGTACTGGGTCCGCTGGTGGCCAACAACCAGTCGCTCAACCTGATCGTCGAACGCAATGGCAGCAACCAGGCGCTCAAGGTGCCGGTCACGCGCGCCTGCGCCTTCAAGATCGACATCGGCAACTCGGACAATATCAACGCCTACTCGGACGGCCAGCGCGTGATGATCACACGCGGCATGGTCAACTTCGCGCAGACCGACGAAGCCATCGCCTATGTGCTGGCCAAGGACATCGCCCACAATGTGCTGGGCCACGCCGCCAAGACGCGCTCCGCCTACACGGTCGGCAGCATCATCGACAATCTGGTCGCGGTGCGGCCGGACCTGTCGATGCTGATCGGCAGTGCCGGCATCAAGCCGATGCCGCAGGAGCTGGACGCGGCGGCCGATTCGCTGTCGCTGTACATGGTGGCGCGGGCCGGATACAGCACGGCGCAGGCGCGCGCCTTCTGGCAGCGGCTGGCCAGCCAGTATCCTGCCTCGGTGCTGAACGGGTACACCGCCAACCACCCCGGCATCAACTACCGCCTGTCCGCGATCGACAAAACCGTCGCCGATATCAAGGGCAAGCAGGCGGCCAAGAAGCCGCTGGTGCCGTGACCCACATGAAAAAACCGGCACTGGCGGCGGTCCTGCTGATGTCGATGGCCGTATCGGGCCTGGCCCAGGCGGCGCAATGGCGCAAAGTCAGCTCGGGGCCGGGCAACGTCTTCTACATCGATAGCACCAAGGTGGTCAAAAAGGACAAGACGCGCAAGGTGTGGTCGCTGCACTCCTATACCAGGGCGCAGCAGACGCCCGAGGGCAAGCCTTACCGCTCGGTCAAGGCGCAGCACCTGTATTCCTGCGAGGACCGCACGGCGGTGATGCTGTCGCAAGTGTTCTATCCCGAGACGATGGGCAGGGGCGAACCGGTCGAGAACTATATCTACGAAAAATTCAGCCCGGAGGAAGTGACGCCGGGCAGCCCGTTCGAAAAGGCGTTGGCGAAGGTGTGCAAGCGCTGACTTCGCGCATGCCTTAGCGGATGTTCGGGAAATCCGGGAATACGGTGCCCATCAGCCAGGTCAGGGCGCCGCAGAACACCACGGCGATAATCAGCACGATCAGCAGCCGGCCGAATTTGGGTGAGCCGTCGTCTTCCTTGTGGTCGGTCATGGCAGTTCCTGCAAGCTTTGGATAGCCGTAGTATATTCCATCCATGGACAGCATCGATCTCGAAGTACTCAAAACCAGCGCCGCGTGGATCGCCTCCGGGCGCCGCTGCGAACTTATCACCGTCATCAAGACCTGGGGCTCGAGTCCCCGCCCGGTCGGCGCCACGCTGGCCATCTGCGAAGATGGGACGGTGATCGGCTCCGTCTCGGGCGGCTGCATCGAGGATGACCTGATCGCGCGCGTGCGCGACGAAGGCATGAGCCGCACCTTGCCCGAAATCGTCAGCTACGGCATCACCGCCGACGAGGCGCACCGTTTCGGCCTGCCCTGCGGCGGCACCATCGAACTGTCGATCGAGCCGCTGGCGGAGCGCAGCCGGGTGGCAGAACTGCTGGAGCGGCTGGAACGGCATGAACTGGTGCAGCGCCGCCTCGATCTGCAGACCGGCGACGTCGAGCTGTCGCAGGCGGCGCCTGGCGCGCAGATGCAGGTGAGCGAGCGCGCCATGGTCACCCTGCACGGACCGCGCTGGCGTCTGCTGATCATCGGCGCCGGACAACTCTCGCGCTTCCTGGCGCAAATCGCCACCGCGATGGACTACCACGTCATCGTCTGCGACCCGCGCGAGGAATACCGCGCCGGCTGGCAGGTCGACGGCGTGCAGCTGGTGCACGACATGCCGGACGATATCGTGCTGTCGATGAAGCTGGACCACCGCAGCGCCGTGGTGGCGCTGACGCACGATCCCAAGCTGGACGACCTGGCGCTGATGGAGGCGTTGAAGTCGGACGCGTTCTACGTCGGCGCGATCGGCTCGCGCCTGAACAACAGCAAGCGCCGCGAACGGCTGCTCGAATTCGACCTGACGCCGGAGCAGCTGGCGCGCCTGCATGGGCCGATCGGCCTGTACATCGGCAGCAAAACGCCGTCGGAGATCGCCATCTCGATTCTGGCCGAGCTGACGGCAATCAAAAACGGCGTGCCGACGACGATGCTGATTCCGCACGCCGCCTCGCCGGTGGCGCCCGGCGACACCGTCTGCGCGGTCGATAACGGCGCGGTGTAAAAGTTCGAAAGCAAGAAGCGGAAAGACGGAAACACGTAGGGCGGATTAGCGTAGCGTAATCCGCCGTGCATGCGTGATCGGCGGCTCATGGCGGATTACGCGCTACGCGCTAATCCGCCCTACGAAAATCGTAATCGCCACCAGAACAATCATCTGAAAATTCCATGAGCACCGCCAACCTCCTCCGCTTGATATTCCTGGCCGCCATCTGGGGCGGCTCCTTCCTGTTCATGCGGATCGCCGCGCCGGTGCTGGGCGCCGCCGTCCTGATCGAATACCGCGTGCTGTTCGCCTCCCTCTTCCTGGCCGTGATCGCGGTCGTGCTGAAAAAGCCGCTCAACCTGCGCAAGCACTGGAAGCACTACCTTATCCTCGGCCTGTTCAACTCCGCGCTGCCGTTCCTGATGTTCGCCTTCGCCGCGCGTACGCTGTCCGCCTCACTACTGGCCGTGCTGAACGCCACCACGCCGCTGTGGGGCACCCTGATCGCCGCCATTCTCACGCGCCGAATGGTCGGCGGCAAAGTCATGCTCGGCCTTCTGCTGGGCGCGTGCGGCGTCGCGCTGCTGGTCGGCTTCGACCATGTCAGCACCAAACCCGGCGCCGGCCTCGCGATCGCCGCCGTGCTGTTCGCCTCCTTCAACTACGGCATCGCCAGCAACTACGCCAAATCGGTCAAGGATGTCGAGCCGCTGTCCAACGCGCACGGCTCCATGTGGGCCTCGACGCTGCTAGTGCTGCCGATTGTGCCGTTCTTCCCGGCACCGGGCGAGCCGACCATCGGCATCATGGGCGCCGTGGTCGCGCTGGGTGTACTGTGCAGCGGCATCGCCTACCTGATCTACTTCCGGCTGATTCAGGATGTCGGCCCAGCGTCGGCGCTGACGGTGACCTTCCTCAGCCCCTTGTTCGGCATTTTGTGGGGCACGCTGTTCCTCGGCGAGACGATCGGCTGGTACACCATCGTCGGCGCCGCCATCGTCATCGCCGGCACGGCGCTGGTCACCGGCTTCCGTCCCAACTTCGGGGCGCTGCGCAAAACCAAGACCGTATGAAACGCTTCACACTCGACCTGCCGGCCGACTACCGCCTGCACGACATCCTGGCCTTCCACAGCCGCGACACAGAAAGCGTGGCCGAGGAAGTCGGCGACACGCACCTGCGCAAAGGCGTGATGCTGGACGGCGTGCCGGTGGTGCTCGCAGTGGTGTTTGATAACGCGCTGGCGCCCACCAGCGCCAGCTGCACCGTGCACGCCGACGGCAAGCTGGCCAAAGCCGCGCAACAGCGCGTGCGCGAAGCGGCGCTCAGCATCCTCGGGTTGCGCATCGATCCCGAAGCGTTTTGCGCCTTCGCCGCCAAGGACGCCATGTTCGGCCCCTTGACCTTGGCGCAGCCGGGACTGCGCATCGTGCAATCGGCCACCGTGTTCGAAGCGCTGACCTGGGCCATCATCGGCCAGCAGATCAACCTGTCGTTCGCCATCTCGCTGCGCCGCACCTTCATCCTGCAGGCCGGCCGTCAGCATAGCAGCGGCTTGTGGTGCTACCCGGAGGCGGCCGACGCGGTAAAACTGGGCATCGACGATCTGACCAGCCGCAAATTCTCGCGCGCCAAGGCGGAGACCTTGCTGCGGCTGGCGAACCTGGTGGCCAGCGGCGAACTGCAACTGGACGTCACGCCGGCCAACAGCATCGAACAGATCTCGGCGGCGCTGCTGGCCGTCAAAGGCATCGGCCCGTGGACGGTGAATTACGGCCTGCTGCGCGGCTACGGCTACGCCGACTGCTCGCTGCACGGCGACGTCGCCATCCGCGCGGCGCTGCAACAGCTGCTGGGCGAAGACACGAAGCCCGACATGCCGCGCACCGAACAAATCCTGGCCCGCTACGCGCCCCACCGCACGATGGCCGCCGCCCACTTGTGGGCCAGCCTGCACCCGCGCGGCGACAGCGACGACAAAGATTCCGCTTGAGCCTGACGTAACGTCAGGCTTTACGATTCCGGCATCTCCGACACTATCAAGGATGCCATGAGCTGGATCGAAAAACTGCTGCCGCCCCGCTTCAACCGCAACGGCGCCGAACCGCGCCAGTCGATACCGGCCGGACTGTGGATCAAGTGTCCGGAATGCGAGGCGGTGCTGTACCGCGCCGACCTCGAAGCCAATCTGCACGTCTGCCCGAAATGCAGCCACCACCTGCGCATCCGCGCGCGCGCCCGTCTCGACGCCCTGCTCGATGCAGGCGGCCGGCACGAGATCGGCCAGGAAGTGCTGTCCGTCGATCCGCTCAAGTTCAAAGGCAGCAAAAGCTATCCGGCGCGCCTGCAAGCGGCGATGGAAGCCCCCGGCGAGACCGACGCGATCATCGTCATCGGCGGCGCGATTCTGTCGATGCCGGTGGTGGTGGCGTGCTTTGAATTCGACTTCATGGGCGGCTCGATGGGATCGGTGGTCGGCGAACGTTTCGTGCGCGGCGTGCAGGCCGCCATCGACCAGCATGTGCCGTTCATCTGCATCACCGCCAGCGGCGGCGCGCGCATGCAGGAAGGCCTGCTGTCGCTGATGCAGATGGCGAAAACCACCGCCATGCTGGCCAAGCTGGCGGAAAAAGGACTGCCTTTCGTCTCGGTGCTGACCGACCCCACCTCGGGCGGCATATCGGCCTCGTTCTGCTTCCTGGGCGATCTGGTGATCGCCGAGCCGAAGGCGCTGATCGCCTTCACCGGCGCGCGCGTCATCAAAAGCACCTTGGGCGTGACGCTTCCGGAGGGCTACCAGCGGTCGGAATTCCTGCTCGAACGCGGCGCCATCGACATGATCGTCGACCGCCGCGACATGCGCGCCGAACTGGCGTCGCTCCTGGCCTTGCTGCTCAAGCTGCCGAAGGACGCGGTGGCTTGAACCGCCCGGTCGGCGTACACTATCGCGCATGAACGAACATCGCAATCACGCCGTAATGAAAATCGGCGAACTGGCCACGCGCTCCGGGCTGACGATACGCGCGCTGCACCACTACGACAGCATCGGCCTGCTCAAGCCATCCGCCCACACCGACTCCGGCTATCGCCTCTACAACCGGGCCGACGTCGCCCGCCTGCACAAGATCCAGGCGCTGCGCCGCTTCGGCATGTCGCTGGCGGACATCGGCACCTTCCTCGCCAGTCCCGACGCGCCGTTCGCCGACGTCGTCGCGCAGCAGATCGCCACGCTCGACCAGCAAATCGCGCAAGCGAGCGCGCTGCGCGAGCAGCTCTCGCACATGCACCGGCAGATGGCTGGCGGCGGCGAGCCGGAACTGGCCGACTGGCTGTCCACGCTGGAGCTGATGAACCTCTACGACAAATACTTCACCAAGGACGAATTGCACCGCTTGCCCTTCTGGCAGCAGGACGCGCGCCGCAACAGCGGCTGGGCCGCGCTGGTCGCGCAGATACGGGACGTGATGGGGAAAGGCGCGCCGCCAGCCGGCGCCGAGCCGCGCCAGCTGGCCGAGCGCTGGATGCAGATGCTCGAGCGCGACACCGCCGCCAACCCCGACTTCGCGCGCCGCATCACCGTCATGATGGAGATGGAGCCGGCCGCGCAACTGCACACGGGGATCACGCCGCAGCTGAAGCAGTACGTGATCGAAGCGTTCGGAGAACATAAACTGGCGCTGTACGCCGACTACCTCGACGAGGACGAACTGGCACGCATGCGCGTCGGCGCCAGCCAGCATGGCGCGCAGTGGATGGCGCTGATCGCAGCGGTCCACCGGCAGCTCGAAGCCGGCGCCGATCCCGCCGATGCGGCATCGCAAGCACTGGCCCGCGAATGGATGACCTTGTTCAGCGCCCGCATCGGCGACAACCCGGCGACGCTGGAAAAAATACGCCACGCCCACACGCACGAGCCGCGGTTACTCATCGGCACCTGGGTCACGCCCGCGATGCTCGATTTCATCCGCGCATCCTGCGCCACGTTGCCGCCGGAGTGACTTGCCCGCCCCTTTGAGCGGGCGTAAAGTGAAGCACCGACGACCGCATTACGCTTGCGGAGGTGCCCCATGGACGATCACATCAAAACCGATTACGACACGGACTTTCTCGTCTGGCTGCAAAGCCAGGCCGAGCTACTGCGCGCCAAGCAATTCGACCGACTGGACCTTGAACATTTGATCGAGGAGCTCGAGAGCATGGCAGGCAAGGAAAGGCGCGAGTTCAAACATCGCATCGTGCAATTAACGATGCACCTACTGAAGTGGAAGGTGCAGCCTGACCACATTTCTGGCAGTTGGCTTCGTTCGATAAGAGAACAGCGCTATAGCATTGCTGACCTGATCGCCGAAATACCCAGCCTGCAGCCGCTACTGAACAATTGCGCGACGCAAAGCTATGCACGGGCGGTCGCGCTCGCCGCAGACGAAACACACCTACCAACGTCGGCCTTTCCCGCGACGATGCCGTTCTCTATGGAGCAGTTGCTCGATCCCGACTATCTACCGTAAGCGAAGGTGCAACATGGACGATCATATCAACACCGACCACGAAGCCGACTTTCTCGTCTGGACCAGCGCCCAGATAGAAATGCTGCGCGCCAAACAGTTCGACCGGCTCGACCTGGAAAACATCATCGAGGAGCTTGAGAGCATGGCGCGCGCTGAAAAACATGAACTCGAACACCGCATCGAGAGACTGATCACACATCTTTTAAAATGCGAGCTTCAACCCGTGCAGATATCAGGTAGCTGGCTTGGCACGATACGCGAACAGCGCTACCGCATCGCAAAATTGCTAAAAGCAATGCCTAGCATGAAGCCACTACTCGACTCGTACATCGCGATGGCTTACGACCACGCCGCGGCACGCGCAGCGGACGAAACGCATCTGCCCAAAGCGGCCTTGCCTTCCAAGATGCCGTTCACCAAGGAACAACTGCTCGATCCCGACTACCTGCCATAAAGCCGCCATCCAATAGTAAAAGCCGCTGACCCCTGTAAAAGGATCAACGGCTTTCGAATTTGGTTGCGGGGACAGGATTTGAACCTGTGACCTTCGGGTTATGAGCCCGACGAGCTGCCAGACTGCTCCACCCCGCGTCTGTGCAATCATTATAGGGCAGTTCGGCAACTTAGGCAATGTTAATCCTGAAATCGCGCGCGATAGTCCGAATAAATGCATTCCCCAGCCGCCGTAGCCAATGCCGTGCGCGGCGCAATCGGTGTAAAGTAACCAATATGAACAAAAATATCCTCCCCTGAGCACCTTCCCCTATGAAATTCTGTTCCGAATGCGCCTCCCCCGTCAGCCTGCTGATCCCAGCCGGCGACAACCGTCCCCGCTACGTTTGCGAAAGCTGCTCCACCATCCATTATCAAAACCCGAAAATGGTACTGGGCACGATCCCCGTGTGGGAACGCGATGGCGAGTTGAAAGTCCTGCTGTGCAAGCGCGCGATCGAACCGCGCTACGGCTACTGGACCCTGCCCGCCGGCTTCATGGAAAACGATGAAACCACGGCCGAGGCGGCGATGCGCGAGACGCAGGAGGAAGCCGGCGCCAATGTCGAACTGGGTAAACTGTTTTCACTGTTGAACGTCTCGCGCGTGCACCAGGTCCATATGTTCTACCTGGCCACGCTGCTCGACCTCGACTTCGCGCCCGGCGAGGAAAGCCTGGACGTGCAAATGTTCAGCGAGGCGGAGATTCCGTGGGACGACCTGGCCTTCCCCACCATCCGCACGACGCTGGAACTGTTCTTCGCCGACCGCGCGCGCATGCGCGAAGACGGCAGCGCCGGCTACGGCTTCCACGCCCAGGACATCACCCGCGCGATGCGCTCGGACGCGGAACCGACGTGATCCCCTGGCTCGAACGCGACACGCCGTTCCCCGACGTCTCGCAGGCGCTGACGTCGGAGGCGCCCGGCTTGCTGGCCGCCGGCGCCGACCTGTCGCCGCAACGCTTGCTGATGGCTTACCGCCACGGCATCTTCCCGTGGTTCTCGGAAGGCCAGCCCATTCTTTGGTGGAGCACCGATCCACGGATGGTGCTGATGACCGAGCGCTTCCGCATCTCCGACAGCCTGAAGAAGACGCTGCGCAAGGTCGAACGCGAGATGGCGGCCGGCGGCCGCTGGCAGGTGCGCTTCGACAGCGCGTTCGAGGACGTCATGCGGGCCTGCGCCGCGCCGCGCCGGGACGGCCCCGGCACGTGGATCTCGGAGGACATCATCGACGGCTACACCGGCCTGCACAAGCTCGGCTACGCGCATTCGGCCGAAGTGTGGCTGGACGGCGAGCTGGTCGGTGGCGCCTACGGCGTCTCGATCGGCCGCATGTTCTACGGCGAATCGATGTTCGCCCGCGTGACCGACGGTTCCAAGATCGCGCTGGCCTATCTGGTGGGCTTCCTGCGCCGGCACGGCGTCAAGATGATCGATTGCCAACAAGAGACCGGGCACCTGGCCTCGCTGGGCGCGGCGCCGATCCCGCGTGCGCAATTCCTGGCGCATCTGCGCAACAATATTGAATTGCCGCAAATCACCGTGTGGGAACCCATTGCACCGCTGGCTACGGCCAGTTAAGCTAAAGGTGACAAGCGCCATACACAACTAAGCGCTATCATAAGGAATAGAACCTCGCCATCGATAGGACGTGCATGACGCACCTGAACGATCTGCCTTTCGCGACGCTGCAGTTTTACACCACGGCGCCCTACCCTTGCAGCTATCTGGACGCGCGCCAGGCGCGCTCGCAGGTGGCTACGCCTTCCCACCTGATCAACGCCGACGTCTACTCGGAACTCGTCAAAAACGGTTTCCGGCGCAGCGGCATCTTTACATACCGGCCATATTGCGACGGCTGCCAGGCTTGCATCCCGGTGCGCGTGGTGGTCGACCAGTTTGCTCCCAACCGGGGCCAGCGCCGCGCCTGGGCCCGGCACGGCGACCTGCGCGCCGGCGTCGCCACCCTGCAATTCTCCGACGAGCACTACGAGCTGTACCTCCGCTACCAGAGCAAGCGCCACGCCGGCGGCGGCATGGACCAGGACAGCCGCGACCAGTACGCGCAATTCCTGCTGCAAAGCCGCGTCAACACGCGCTTGGTCGAGTTCCGCGAGCCCGGCGGCACCTTGCGCATGGTCAGCATCATCGACGTGCTGTCGGACGGCCTGTCGTCGGTGTACACCTTCTTCGATCCGGATGTCGAGGGCGCCTCCTACGGCACCTTCAACGTGCTGTGGCAGATCGCCCAGGCGCGCGAGTTGAGCCTGCCCTACATCTACCTGGGCTACTGGATCAGGGAAAGCCCGAAAATGTCCTATAAAACCAACTTCAAACCGCTGGAAGCGCGCATCAAGGGCGTGTGGAGCGTGTTGGAGGCCTGATAAACGCTGATAAAATACCGGGGCCAACAACCAGAGCCCCCTCATGTCCGAAAAATTCCTGTATTCCCTGGCCCGTCCGATGCTGTTCTCGATGGACGCCGAAGCCGCGCACCACTTCACCCTTCCCGCGCTTAAACGCGCCGCCGCGCTGGGCCTGACCAAGCTGGTCAAGCAACCGGCGGCGGACCCGCGCACCGTGATGGGTGTCACGTTCAAGAATCCGGTCGGCCTCGCCGCCGGGCTGGACAAGGACGGCGCCTTCATCGACGCGCTGGCGGACCTCGGCTTCGGCTCGATCGAAGTTGGCACGGTCACCCCACGCGGCCAGGCGGGCAACCCAAAGCCGCGCATGTTCCGCCTGCCGGCCGCGCACGCCATCATCAACCGCATGGGCTTTAACAACGGCGGCGTCGACGCCTTCGTCGCCAATGTGCAGGCGTCGCGCTTCTACCAGGACAAGGCCGGCGTGCTGGGCCTGAACATCGGCAAAAACGCCGACACGCCGATCGAGCGCGCGGCCGACGACTATCTGCACTGCCTGGAAAAAGTCTATCCGTACGCCAGCTATGTGACGGTCAATATTTCCTCGCCCAACACCAAGAACCTGCGCCAGTTGCAAGGCGGCTCCGAGCTCGACGGCCTGCTGGCGCAGCTGAAGGATGCGCAGGCGCGTCTGGCCGACCAGCACAAGCGCTACGTGCCGCTGGCCCTGAAAATCGCGCCGGACATGGACGGCGACCAGGTCAAGAACATCGCCGACGCGCTGCTGCGCCACAAGATCGACGGCGTCATCGCCACCAACACCACCCTGAGCCGCGACGCCGTGGCCGGCATGCGCCACGGCGCCGAGGCGGGCGGACTGTCGGGCGCGCCGGTGTTCGAGCTGTCCAACACCGTCATCCGCCTGCTCAAGGCCGAGCTGGGCGACGCCCTGCCGATTATCGGCGTTGGCGGTATCATGCGCGGTGCGGACGCCAAGGTCAAAATGGACTGCGGCGCGCAACTGGTGCAGTTGTACAGCGGCCTGATCTACGCTGGCCCGGCATTGGTCAACGATTGCGCGCAGGCCGTGCGCGGACATTAAGGAGCGGGTATGCAAAAGGTACAACTTGGTTCCAGCGATCTGAAGGTCACGAAGATTTGCCTGGGGACGATGACGTTCGGCGAGCAAAACACCGAGGCCGACGCCCACAGCCAGCTCGACTACGCGGTCGAGCGCGGCATCAACTTCATCGACACCGCCGAGATGTATCCGGTCATGCCGCGCGCCGAAACGCAGGGCGCCACCGAGCGCTTCATCGGCAGCTGGCTGAAGAAATCCGGCATGCGCGACAAGGTGGTGCTGGCGACCAAGGCAGCCGGCCCGAATCCGAACATCCACTGGGTACGCGACGGCAAGCTCAACTTCGACGCCGCCAACCTGCGCGCGGCGGTCGACACCAGCCTGCAACGCCTGCAAACCGAGCATATCGATTTATATCAATTGCACTGGCCCAGCCGCAACGTGCCGATCTTCGGCGCCAGCGTCTTCAATCCACAGCTCGAGCGCGAGTGCGTGGCTGTCGAGGAAACCTTGGCCGCGCTGGCCGAGCTGATCAAGGAAGGCAAGATCGGCGCGATCGGCGTCTCCAACGAATCGTGCTGGGGCGTGAGCGAGTTCATCAAGCAATCGGAGATGAAGGGCCTGCCGCGCATCGCCTCCATCCAGAACCTGTACAACCTGACGGCGCGCCACTACGAGACCAGTTTCCTCGACGAGACCTGCTTCCGCGAGAACGTCGGACTGCTGGCGTACAGCCCGCTCGCTTTCGGCCAGCTGACGGGCAAGTACCACGACGACCCGAACGCGCACGGCAGGCTGACGATCTTCCCGCCGACGTGGAGCCCACGCTACCTGCGGCCGACGGTGCTGGCGGCTGTCGCACAATACACCGAGCTCGCGCGCGACAACGGCCTGACGCCGACGCAACTGGCGCTGGCCTGGTGCTACGGCCGCTGGAACGTCGCCTCGACCATCATCGGCGCGACCAGCCTGGCGCAGCTGAAGGAAAACATCGACGCCTACGACGTCACGCTCACGCCGGAAATCATCGCGCAAATCGACGCCATCCACGCCAGCCTGCCCAATCCCGGCCAATAAAAACCCAAGGGGGTCAGTGCCGACATTCGGACACGAACTGGACAGCAAGAATGCTTTCATCGAAAGCGTCTCCGCATCAGCCCGTGTCCGAATGTCGGCACTGACCCCGGGGGGGGTGTTGTTTGGATATATGGTTAGACGCAATGGTTCGTTGGTGTTCAATTGTGCGGCTGCTATCCTGTGCCACTACCTTCGCACACGAGACCGCCACATGACTTCACGCCACATCGCCACACCGCTTTTGCTGAGCACGCTGATCGCCACCATCGTCATCCCCGCCTTCGCGCAGGACGCGCCCGCCGACGGCGAGTTGCAGTCGGTGGTCGTCACTGGCACCTACGCCAAGAACCGCCGCACCATCGATTCCGAATCGCCCGTCGACATCATCAGCGCGCGCGAGCTGCAGGCCAGCGGCTCGACCGAACTGGCCACCGTGCTCGGCCGTCTGGTGCCGTCGATGAACTTCCCGCGCCCGTCCGGCGCCGACACCAGCGATGCCGTGCGCCCGGCCCAGTTGCGCGGCCTGTCGCCCGACCAGACCCTGGTGCTGGTCAACGGCAAGCGCCGCTACACCTCGGCCGTGGTCAACGTCAACGGCACGCAAGGCCGCGGCTCGGCGCCGGTCGACCTGAACGCGATCCCGCTGGCGGCGATCGAACGCATCGAGGTGCTGCGCGACGGCGCGGCGGCCCAGTATGGCTCCGACGCGATCGCCGGCGTCATCAACATCATCCTCAAAAAAGGCGCGGCCGGCGGCGATGTCGAAGTTGGCTACGGCGAGCACAAGGAAGGCGACGGCAAACAGAAAACCGTGCGCGGCTCGGCCGGCTTCAGTCTCGGCGACCAGGGCTGGGTGCGCGTGGCCATCGAGGCGGCCGACCGCGATCCGACCAACCGCGCCGGCGTCGATACGCGCCCGGTCGCCGGCTCCCAGATCGGCAAGGTCAACCAGCGTTACGGCGACCCCGACAGCAAGCCGCGGACGATCTTCGCCAATAGCCAGTACCGCGTGACCGACGACATCGACTGGTACGCCTTCGCCAGCTACGGCGAGCGCAAGACGTCGGCGGCGGCCACCTGGCGCGCGCCGTCCTCGTCGCGCAAGCTCTATCCGGACGGCTTTTTGCCGCTGCAGGACAGCACCTCGACCGACCAGTCGCTGGTGACCGGCCTGCGCGGTGAACTGTCAGGCTGGCGTTGGGACGCCAGCCTGAACTACGGCAGGAACAAGTTTGAGCTCGACCTCGACAACACCATCAACTTCGACCTGATCGACGACAGCCCGACGCATTTCTACGCCGGCAAGCTGCAGAACACGCAAGGGCTGTTCAACTTCGACATCGCCAAGGAATTCCCGGTGGCCGCCTTCAGCGGTCCGCTGACGGTCGCCTTGGGCGTCGAGGCCCGCCACGAACAATACGAGATCGGCGCCGGCGATGCGGCCTCCTACTACCGCAGCGGCGCGCAGGGTTTCTCCGGCTTCCGCCCGGTCAACGCCGGCAAGAACAGCCGCAACAACAAGTCGATCTACGCGAACTTCGAGGCCGACATCACCAGGCAATTGTCGGCGTCGGCGGCCGTGCGCCACGAGCGCTACAGCGACTTCGGCAACACCACCTCGGTCAAGGGCTCGACCCGCTACGCGTTCAATCCGCAGGTGTCGCTGCGCGCGACGGCTTCGTCCGGCTTCCGCGCGCCGTCGCTGGCGCAGCAGTTCTACACCATCACGACGACTAATTTCTCGATCATCAACAACGTCAACACCCCGATCGAGACCGGCACCTTCGCGGTCGGCAGCGCCGCCGCCGATGCGCTCGGCGCGCAGCAGCTGAAGGCCGAGAAAGCCCGCAACTACAGCGTCGGCCTGCAAGTGCAGCCGACCCGCAACTGGAGCGCCAGCGTCGACGCCTACCGCATCGACATCGACGACCGCATCGCGCTGTCGACCAGCATGACCTTGTCGCCGGCCTTGCGCAACACGCTGGCCAACCAGGGACTGCTGGTCGGCGCGGCGCGCTACTTCACCAACGCCATCGATACCCGCACCACAGGCGTCGACGTGGTCAGCACCTACCGTTGGGATCTGGCCAGCGCCGGCCGCTACGACTTCACGTTGGCGTACAACCGCAACAAGAATTCGGTACAGCACGTCAACGACAACCCGGCCATCCTGACCGCCAACGGCCTGACCCTGATCGACCGCCAGACCGTCAATCGCCTGACGGTCGGCTCGCCGAAGGACAAGTTCAGCCTGGCGACCGACTACACCTTGGGCGCCTGGAACGCGCGCGGCGTGGTGACGCGCTACGGCAGCTTCACCGTGCCGCAAAACAATCCGGCGCAGGATCAGGTATACGATCCGCAATGGGTGCTGGACCTGTCGGCCAGCGTCAAGCTGAGCAAGAACTGGCGCCTGAGCTTGGGCGTCGACAACGTGACCGACAAGTATCCGGACACCATCACGTCGGTGGCCAACCTCAACCTCAACGGCATCAACCTGTACAGCGGCTGGGCGCCGAACGGCTTCAACGGCCGCTACTACTACGCCAAGGCAGGTTACAGCTGGTGATCGCGCCCTAAGCCGATGATATCCACGGAGACACGTAGGGGGGATTAGGCGGAACGCCGTAATCCACCATCGATGAGCTGCCGTCGGAGCACGCATTGGCGGATTACGCTGCGCTAATCCGCCCTACGTGATTCAGGATTTTTCACATGGGATTTGACCAGACAAAAAAATGGCCGCTTTTTCAGCGGCCATTTTTTTGTCAGGCGATGTCGCCGCCGTTTAACGCGGCATCGATTTCCTCGCGCGTCAGATCCGGCGCGAATTGCTGGATGAAGTGGTAGGCGTACGAGCGCAGATATGCGCCCTTGCGCACCGCCAGCCGCGTCGTGTTCGGCGCGAACAGATGCGACGCCTCGACCGCGCGCATGCCCTTGTCGCGGCCGTGGTCGAACGCCATCGAGGCGACGATGCCCACGCCCAGACCGAGCGCGACATATTGCTTGATGACGTCCGAATCCATCGCCGTCAAGACGATATCGGGCTTGACGCCGGCCTGCGAGAACGCCGCGTCGATATGCCCGCGTCCGGTGAACCCGACGTCGTAGGTAATCAGCGGGAACTCAGCCAGATCCTCCAGCTTGATCGGCGAGCGGCCCAGCAACGGATGGCCGTCCGGCACGACGATCAAGTGGCTCCAGCGGTAGCACGGGAAGGACACCAGGTCCGGGAACTGCGACAAGCCCTCGGTGGCGATGCCGATATCGGTCTTGCCCGACAAAATCCACTCGGCGATATGCTCCGGCGCGCTCTGCTGCAAGGCGATGCGCACGTCCGGATAGGCGGTGCGGAAACTCTGCACCACTTTCGGCAGCGCATAGCGCGCCTGCGTGTGCGTGGCGGCGACGCTGAGCGTGCCGCTTTGCTGGCCGGTGTATTCCAGGCTGGCCTGCTGCAAGTTCTCCGCCTCGATCAGCAGGCGGTCGATGATCTTGAGGATGCCCTTGCCCGGCTCCGTCATGCCGGTCAGGCGCTTACCGTTACGTTCGAAAATCACGACGCCCAGTTCGTCTTCCAGCTCGCGGATCTGGCGGCTCACGCCGGGCTGCGAGGTGAACAAGGCATTCGCCACTTCGGTCAGGTTGTAGCCGCGCCGGGCGGCTTCGCGGATCGACCGCAGTTGTTGAAAATTCATATGGAAGCTCCAGCGTCGACAAACACATGCAGGCGCTTGGGACGCACCACCAACGTCTCGCCCTCTTTCAATTGCAGATGGCTGAAACGCTCGTTCGACATTACCGCCTCGATCAGCTCGGACGTATCGTCGCGCTCCAGGTCCAGCTGCGCCAGCGGACCGATCGCGTGCGCGCGGCGCAGCTTGACGACGATGCCTTCGGCGCCCGGCGTGTAGCGTTCGATGTCCAGGTCGTGCGGACGAACATAGGCCGTGCCCTTGCCGTCGGCGTCCGGTTGGCCCGGCACCTGGAAGGTCGCGCCGCCACTGGCCAGCACGCCATCCTGCACGCGGCCGTGGAACATGTTGACGTTGCCCAGGAAGCCGTACACGAACGGCGAGGCCGGATGGTTGTAGACCTGGTCCGGCGCGCCGATCTGCTCGACATTACCCTTGTTCATCAGCACCACCTGGTCGGCCACTTCCAGCGCCTCCTCCTGGTCGTGGGTGACGAAGATCGACGTCACATGCAGGTCGTCGTGCAGGCGACGCAGCCAGCGGCGCAATTCCTTACGGACCTTGGCGTCGAGCGCGCCGAACGGCTCGTCCAGCAGCAGCACGCGCGGCTCGACCGCCAGCGCGCGCGCCAGCGCAATACGCTGGCGCTGACCGCCCGACAGTTGCGGCGGATAGCGGTCGGCCAGCCAATCGAGCTGCACCAGTTCCAGCAATTCCTTGACCTTGCGGCGGATCTGGTCTTCGGAAGGCCGCTCGGCGCGCGGTTTCACGCGCAGGCCGAAGGCGACGTTCTCGAACACGGTCATATGCTTGAACAGCGCGTAGTGCTGGAACACGAAGCCGACCTGGCGCTCGCGCACATGGCGGTGCGAGGCGTCGTTGGAATCGAGCAGCACCTGGCCGGAGTCCGGATGCTCGAGGCCGGCGATGATGCGCAGCAGGGTCGTCTTGCCGCAGCCGGACGGTCCCAGCAGCGCGGTCAGCTCGCCCGCAGGGAAGTCCAGCGAGACATTGTTGAGGGCGACGAAATCGCCGAACCGCTTGTTGATGTTTTTAACTTCGATCGTCATGTCAGTGCTCCTTGGAACGTGCGTCATCGGCGATCGATTCGTTCAAGCGCCAAGAGATAAAGGATTTCAGGGCCAGCGTCACCAGCGCCAGCAAGGCCAGCAGGGACGCCACGGCAAAGGCGGCGGCGAAGTTGTATTCGTTGTACAGAATCTCGACCTGCAGCGGCACGGTGTTGGTTTCGCCACGGATGTGGCCGGACACCACCGACACCGCGCCGAACTCGCCCATCGCGCGGGCGTTGCACAGGATCACGCCGTACAGCAGGCCCCACTTAATGTTTGGCAAGGTCACGCGGCGGAAGGTGTCCCATCCCGAAGCGCCGAGCACGATGGCGGCCTCTTCTTCTTCGCTGCCTTGCGCCTGCATCAGCGGGATCAGCTCGCGCGCCACGAACGGGAAGGTGACGAAGATGGTCGCCAGCACGATGCCGGGCACGGCGAACAGGATCTTGATGTCATGCTCCTGCAGCCACGGCCCCATCCAGCCTTGCGCGCCGAACAGCAGCACGTAGATCAGGCCGGAGATCACCGGCGACACCGAGAACGGCAGGTCGATCAGGGTCAGCAAAAAGCTCTTGCCCCGGAACTCGAACTTGGCGATACACCACGAAGCGGCCACCCCGAACACCAGGTTCAGCGGCACGGCGATGACGGCAGTGATCAGGGTCAGCTTGATGGCGGAGATCGCGTCTTCCTCGATGATGGCCGCCACGTAGGCTTCCCAGCCCTTGCGGAAGGCTTCGGCGAACACGGCCACCAGCGGCACGAACAGGAACACGGTCAGGAAGGTCAGCGCGATGGCGATCAGCACGCCGCGCACCCACAAAGGTTCGAGGGTTTTCGGCGCCGACGGCAGTTCGCCGCGACGCACCGGGACGGTAGGCAGTCCGCTCATATTATTTACCCGACTTTCCGCGAGCCCAAGCTTGCAACAGGTTGATGGTCAACAGCATGATGAACGACACCACCAGCATCACCACCGCGATCGCGGTGGCGCCGGCGTAGTCGTATTGCTCGAGTTTGGTGATGATGAACAGCGGCGTGATCTCGGAAATCATCGGCATGTTGCCGGCGATGAAAATCACCGAGCCGAATTCGCCGGTGGCGCGGGCGAAAGCCAGCGCGAAGCCGGTCATAAGCGACGGCATAATGGTCGGGAACACCACGCGTGTAAAGGTTTGGAAGGCGTTGGCGCCCAGGCTGGCGGCAGCCTCTTCCAGTTCGCGCTCGGCATCCTCGAGCACCGGCTGCACCGTCCGCACCACGAACGGCAAGCCGATGAAGGTCAGCGCGACGACCACGCCAAGCGGCGTGAACGCTACTTTAATGCCGAGCACGCCCTCGATGAACTGGCCGAACCAGCCGTTGGCCGAATACAGCGCCGTCAGGGTGATGCCGGCGACGGCCGTCGGCAACGCGAACGGCAGGTCGACCAGCGCGTCGATGATGCGCTTGCCGGGAAACTCGTAGCGCACCAGCACCCAGGCAACGATGCCGCCGAAAATCACATTAATAAATGCGCCGATCAGCGAAGCGCCAAAGGTCAGCCGGTACGAGGCCATCACGCGGTCGGAGGTGACGGCGGCCCAGAAGCCTTCCCACGTCATCGTGAAGGTCTTGAGGAAGACCGCCGACAATGGAATCAGCACGATCAGCGTGAGATAGAAAATCGTGAATCCCAGCGATAGCCGGAAACCCGGCATCACGCGGAATGGCGCGCCCCTGGCGGCCACGGGGGCCGTGGCGGGCGCTGCAAGAACTGCTGACATGAATGCTCCCTTATTACAAATTCTTCTATAAGGGCTGCATAATCTCATCTGTGCTTCATATTACAAACGAAGCATTTTTCATTAAGTTAGACGAATAGGCTATATAGCTACTCACATTATGAGTTTGGCGGCCACCGCTACCAGAATGAAAGCCAGCAGGCCGCGCAGCAGCCGCTCCGGCACCGATTTGGCGAAGTAGGAACCGATGGTGATGCCCGGCACCGACCCCACCAGCAGAGTCAGCAACAGCATCCAGTTGATCGAGCCCAGCCACCAGTGGCCGACGGCGGCGATGGCCGTCAGCGGCACCGCATAGGCGATGTCGGTGCCGGCCACTTCGGCCGGGGTCAGCTTGGGATACAGCATCACCAGCACGGTCGCGCCGACGGCGCCGGCGCCGATCGACGAGATGGTGACCAGAGTGCCGAGCACGGCGCCGGCAAAAATGGTGGCGGCGGTCAACCTGCCCCCCTGCAACTGGCGGTGCGGATGCGCGTTGATCCATGCCAGCATTTTGCGGCGGAACAGCAGCGCGCAGACGGTCAGCATGACGGAGCCGGCGATGGAATAACGGATGATCTGGCCCAGCTCCGGGCTGAGGGTGCCGAAGTATTTAAGGCCGACGCTGGCGAGCACTGCGGCCGGCAGGGCGCCGACGCACAGGCGCCGCACGATGTCCCATTGGACGGTGCCGCGCAAACGGTGGGTGAAGGTGCCGACGCTCTTGGTCAGCGAGGCGAAGGCCAGGTCGGTGCCGACGGCGACCGCCGGCGAAACGCCGAACAGCAAGGTCAGCAGAGGCGTCATCAGCGAGCCGCCGCCGACACCGGTCATGCCCACCAACAGCCCCACCGCGAAACCTGAAATGACAAACGATACATCCATACAATTCCCCAAGAGTAGGCCGCAGGGTACCTACTCTAGGGAAATATCCAAACAACGCAATCCTTATTTGCTTATGCGCTTTTTATTTCGATCACTTGTTCGGCTGTGGCGTGACGCGCAGGTAAGGTTTAGCGGCGGTGAAGCCTTTCGGATACTTTTGCTTCAGCACTTCCGGGTCCTGCACGGTCAGCGGGATGATGACGTCGTCGCCATCTTTCCAGTTGCCGGGAGTGGCCACGGTGTAGGCGTCGGTCAGTTGCAGGGCGTCGATGACGCGCAGCACTTCGTCGAAGTTGCGGCCGGTGCTCATCGGATAGGTCAGGCTCAGGCGGACTTTTTTGCTCGGATCGATGACGAACAGGGTGCGCACGGTGGCCGTGGTCGACGCGTTCGGGTGGATCATGTCGTACAGGGCGGCGACCTTGCGGTCCTCGTCGGCGATGATCGGGAAGCCGACCACGGTGTCCTGGGTCGATTCGATGTCGGCGATCCAGCCCTTGTGCGATTCGGCCGGGTCGACCGACAGCGCGATCGCCTTGACGTTGCGCTTGTCGAATTCCGGTTTCAGCTTGGCCGTCAGGCCCAGCTCGGTGGTGCAGACGGGCGTGAAGTCGGCCGGGTGCGAGAACAGCACCACCCAGGAATCGCCCGCCCACTCGTGGAACTTCAGCTTGCCGATGGAGGAGTCTTGTTCAAAATCGGGGGCGGTATCGCCGAGTCGTAATGTCATGGTGGTCTCCAGGAGTTGTTACAGGTTGAGTTGGCACCGGCGATCAATGCGCCGCGAGGGCCCTATTCTGCACCTGATCTATTAAAAAATACAAGATTTCCAGTCCTTCGGGCCAATCGCCCAGGCCGGACTCGGCGTTGATATGTCCCAGCGCCCCGCCGTTGATGAATTGGCTGTGCCAGCGTTCGGCCCACGAGGCCGCGCGCGGCGCCGCCATCCACGGATCGTCGGTGCTGCCGATCACGATCGATGGCACCGGCAGCGCCTGCTTCGGCAACTGGTCGGCGACGTTGAACTTGTCCGGATCGGCCGGCGCCACCAGCAGCAGGCCGGCCACGCCGGACGGGTCGCGCGCCACGCTGTGCACGCTCGCCAGGCTGCCGAAACTGTGCGCGACGATCAGCAGCGGGCGCGCATCGCCCTTGCCCGCCTGGCGCACCCGGTCGACCCGGGCCGACCAGCGCGCCAGATCAGGCGCCTCCCAATCGTCCTGCTCGACCCGCTCGAAGTGGGGAAACAGGCGCTGCCAGCGGCTTTGCCAGTGATCCGGTCCGCTGTTATGCAAGCCCGGCGCAACCAGGACACGAAAATCCGCGATGGCAAGGCCGGACATGTCGCTTACTTCGGCTGGTAGATCTGGTCGAACACGCCGCCGTCGGCGAAGTGCGTCTTCTGCGCCTTGGCCCAGTCGCCGGAAATGTCGGCGATCGTGAACAGTTTGACGGCCGGGAACTGCGCGGCGTACTTCTTCGCCTCTTTCTCGACAGCCGGACGGTAGTAGTTCTTGGCGATGATTTCCTGAGCGGCGTCGGTGTAGAGGAAGTTCAGGTAAGCCTCGGCCACCTTGCGGGTGCCGCGCTTGTCGACCACCTTGTCGACCACGGCCACCGGCGGCTCGGCCAGGATCGACACCGATGGCGCGACGATGTCGAACTTGCTCGGTCCCAGTTCCTTGATGGCAAGCAGCGCTTCGTTTTCCCAGGCGATCAGCACGTCGCCGATGCCGCGCTCGACGAAAGTGGTGGTGGCGCCGCGCGCGCCGGAATCGAGCACCGGCACGTTCTTGTACAGTTTGCCGAGGAATTCCTTGGCGCTCACTTCGGTGCCGCCCGGCTGGCGCAGCGCGTAGCCGTAAGCGGCCAGGTGGTTCCAGCGGGCGCCGCCGGAGGTTTTCGGATTCGGGGTGATGACGGCCACGCCAGGCTTGACCAGATCGTTCCAGTCCTTGATGCCTTTCGGGTTGCCCTTGCGGACCAGGAACACGATGGTCGAGGTGTACGGGGTGCTGTTGTGCGGCAGTTTCTTCTGCCAGTCCGGCGCCAGGATCTTGCGTTCGGCGATGGCGTCGATGTCATAGGCCAGGGCCAGCGAGACCACGTCCGCTTCCAGGCCGTCGATGACGGCGCGGCCCTGCTTGCCGGAACCGCCGTGCGATTGCTTGATCTTGACGGTATCGCCGGTCTTGGCTTTCCAGTCCTTGGCGAAGGCGGCGTTGACGTCCTGGTACAGCTCGCGCGTCGGGTCGTAGGACACGTTGAGCAGGGAAATTTCAGCGGCGAGGGCAAACGACGCGGAGGTTGCGGCCGTAGCGGCAAAAATGGCTGCGGCGATGATTTTTTTGGACAGCATTTGATTCCCCTAGTTATGTTAGACCAAAGAGTAATGCCGTCCCTTATAAATGAGAACTAAGCTTTTATCAGTTCCATATACAGAAATCAAATAAAGAAATTGTAGGGCGGATTAGGCGCAGCCGTAATCCGCCATGGAGGCGCCGATAACGCATGCATGGCGGACTAGTAAAAGCGATTGAACAGCACCACGGCCCACGTCGCCGTAGCCAGCAGGCAGGCCAGCAGCACGGCCGCGCTGCCGAAGTCCTTGGCGTTTTTCGACAGCGGGTGGCGTTCGAGCGAAATCCGGTCAACCACCGCCTCGATCGCCGAGTTAATCAATTCGACGATCAGCACCAGGACCAGCACCGCGATCAGCACCAGCTTCTCGAACGCCGACACCTTGAGCACCAGCGCGACCAGGGTGCCGGCGACAAACAGTCCCAGTTCCTGGCGGAACGCATGCTCGTGCTTCCAGGCGGCCTTCAAGCCGTCGATCGAGTAGAAAAAGGCGGAGAAGATCCGTTTCAGGCCGCTTTTGCTTTTGAATTCGCTGACAGGTTCCATGAACGATAAGACGAGATAAAGATGACGCATTATGCATCAATTCCCATTTTTTTCACATTATGGTATAACGTAGATACCGAATACTGCACCGCACCAACCACATCATGAAAATCGAAACCGTTCCTGAGCAAAAGACCACTATCCAGGTGATCGAACGCATGGTGGCGTTATTAGACGCTCTCGCCAAATACCCCGATCCCGTGAGCCTGAAGGAATTGTCCAAGGTTTCCGGGCTCCACCCTTCCACCGCGCACCGCATCCTCAACGACATGGTGCTCACGCGCTTTGTCGACCGCATCGAACCGGGGACCTATCGCCTCGGCATGCGCCTGCTGGAACTGGGCAACGTGGTCAAGAGCCGGCTGTCGGTGCGCGAGGCGGCGCTGGATTTCATGCGTGCATTGCACAAGAAGACCCAGCAGACCATCAACCTGTCGGTGCGCCAGGGCGACGAGATCGTCTACATCGACCGCGCCTTCTCGGAACGCTCGGGCATGCAGGTGGTGCGCGCAATCGGCGGACGCGGTCCGCTGCACCTGACCTCGACCGGCAAGCTGTTCCTGTCGGTGGACGAGCCCAAAGCCATCCGCGCCTACGCCACGCGCACCGGACTGGCCGGGCACAACAAGAATTCGATCACGGATTTGTCCAAGCTCGAGCGCGAACTCGGCCTGGTGAAGTCGCGCGGCTACGCGCGCGATAACGAGGAATTGGAACTGGGGGTGCGTTGCATGGCCGCCGGGATCCACGACGACAGCGGCAAGCTGATTGCCGGGCTGTCGATCTCGGCGCCGGCCGACCGTCTGCAGGAAGACTGGCTGGAAGATCTGGTCACAACCGCCAACCAGATCTCCGCCACACTCGGTTACATGCCGGTCGAATAAACCGGCGAGCTGCTGTTGGTGGTCAGCGCGGCAGGCTTGAGCGCCTGCAGCCAGGTGCGCATGCGGCCGGCATCGGCGGTACGCGACTGCTTGCCCTTGGAATCCAGAAACACCATGATCACCGAACGGCCTTCGATCACCGCTTGCATCAGCAGGCAGCGGCCGGCTTCATTGATGAAACCGGTCTTTTGCAGGCCGATCGCCCAGTCGGGGCTGGCCACCAGATGATTGGTGGTGCCGAACTGCATCGGACGGCCGTTGGCTTCGACGATGGCTTTGGAATCGGTGGAGAACTGGCGCAGCATCGGATGCTGGTAAGCCGCCATCGCCAGCTTGGCCAGGTCGCGGGCGCTGGCCACATTCATTTTCGACAGGCCACTGGAATCGACATAATGGGTGTCGGTCATGCCCAGTTCGCGGGCCTTGGCGTTCATCGCCTCGACAAACGCCGGCTTGCCACCCGGGTAGTTGCGGCCGAGTGCCGACGCGGCGCGGTTTTCCGAGCTCATCAGGGCGATGTGCAGCATATTGGCGCGGGTCAGCTGGGCGCCGACGCGCAGGCGCGAGCTGCTGAATTTTTCGCGGTCGACGTCCTCGTCGGTCACGGTTAGCACCTCGTCCATGTCCTGGTTGGCTTCCACCACCACCAGGCCGGTCATCATCTTGGTGATCGAGGCGATCGGCAAGGCGACGTTGGAATTCTTTTCAAACAGTACTTCCGAGTTGGCCTGGTCCAGCACCAGCGCCACGTTGGACTTGAGGTCCAGCGGATCGTGCGTGGAACTCAAACCGGCCAGGTCGCCCATGGTCGGCATGGCCGGCGCGGCGGTGATGAGGCGCTGGTAGACCACCTTGCGGCGGCCGTTGACCTTGGTCACGCGCTTGACCATGCGGTCGCCGGAATCGACCGCGGCGAGGCGCATGGTCTGGCGGGCCTTGGCTTTTTTGACCACGGCTTTTTTCGGCGCGGCGGTGTTGGCGGTCGCAGCCTGGGCGGCAGTCATGCCGGCGGATGCAAACATCAGCGAAATGAGCGCACTTAACGCTAGTTTATACATTCGTATCCCCAAAAGAAGAAAAGCCGGATTTCACAATCGACTGTTGCAGTGTAGCAAAATGGTGAGGGAGCGCAAGCTAAATTATCCTTGGCAGCATCTTTGGTTGCGGATCTGCAATACGCATTTGGCTACCCTTTTATGCAAGCTAGTCCTTAACGACAAATTTAACAAATTCTTCAAGGCGCATGCGCTCGGTAATCAAAGAATTTTCAATTTTTGTCGTATCGGCGTAACCGAGCGCCATGCCGCACACCACGGTTTCGTTTTCGGGGATGTTCAGGACAGAACCGATGACCCGATGATACTGCGTAAAGGCGGCTTGCGGACAAGTATCTAGTCCGCGCGCGCGCGCCGCCACCATCACGCTCTGCAAAAACATCCCGTAGTCGAGCCAGGAGCCCTGTTCCATGATGCGGTCGATCGTAAAGATCAGCCCGACCGGCGCGCCGAAAAATTCATAGTTGCGTCCATGCTGGGCCGCCATGCCGGCCTTGTTCTCCCGGGTGAGCCCGAGCAACGCATATAAGTCCCAGCCGACCTTGCGGCGGCGATCGATATACGGCGAGACCCATTCCCTCGGGTAATACGCGTACTCCTCCGTGTGCAGCCTGGCTTGCTCCGGATCGTTATGTATGGCCAGAATCGCCGAAGACAACTCCTGCTTGCGCTCGCCTTCCAGCACATACACCTTCCACGGCTGGGTATTGGTGCCGGACGGCGCCCTGCCCGCCACCTGCAGGATTTGCAAAATATCCTCGCGCGCCACGGGTTGCGGCGTATAGGCGCGGATCGAGCGGCGCGACGTGATCGCGGCATCCACCGCTTGCTGTTCCGGAGTAGTAATCATGTGTCCTCGCTATGTGGGTTTGCGCTTGCTGACCACGAAAAACACCCCGGTGACCGCCAGCGCCATGCCCGCCACGCCGAGGAGATTAAACACTTCGCCGAACATCAGCCACGCCATGACGGCGGTGGTGGGCGGCGTCAGATACATCAGGCTGGTGACCTGGGTGGCGTCGCTGCGCCGTATCAGCGCGAACAACAGGAAGATGGCGCCGATCGACAGACCCAAAACCGACCACAACAACGCTCCGATGAACTGCGGCGTCCACTGCACCGCAGCAAACTCCGCCGTCCAGCCTTCGAATATGATAGCCAGCGGCAACACCACCACAGTGGACGCGGCGAACTGGATGACGGTGCCCGTGCGCAAGTCGAACTGTGGGCAATGACGTTTCTGGTACATGGTGCCCACCGTGATGGACACCAGCGCCAGCACGCACAGCGCGATCGCCTCGACCGACAGGCCGGTCAACTTGATCTTGGCGGCCACCACCAAGGCGACGCCGCCGATACCGAACAGCAACCCCAGCCATTGGCGCGGCAACACCTTTTCGCCGATCAACGGCGCGGCAAAGGCGGTCAGGATCGGTTGCATGCCGACGATCAGCGCCGACAAGCCGGCCGGCATGCCCAGTTTGATGGCGCACCAAACGCCGATCAGATAACCGGCCTGGACCAACACCCCGGCCAGCGCGACCTGCCAGATCTTGCCGCGCGGCCAAGGCGCCCGCAGCAGCAGGACCAACGGCACCAGCACCACCAGCACGCCGACAAAACGCATCAACAGGAAGGTCAGCGGCGGCGCATACGGCAATCCGAACTTCGCCACGATGAAGCCGCTGCTCCATAAGAGTACAAAAAACAACGGCATGGGCGACAGGAAGGTCGCGTGCGTGGCGGGTGGTTTTGCAGCGGAAAAGGCGGTCGGCGTATCGGGCATGAAAACTGACTAGCTGGCTGAAAGGAAACCGGCGACCAGAAAACGGCACCGGCACGATGCCCGCCGAGTCTATCACGGCGAGCGCTCCGGCATTGGCGTGGGCTCCGGAGCAAGCAATCACGCCATGTTTTTCAGTGCACCGCAATAAGTTTTAGCTGGGAAATGCTTCCTCAAACCGATGTTTCATGCCTTGATGCAACGCACAAAAAATCGCTTGACTTAATTTCGCAACGCCGTAAAATCGCCTTTGTTGCGTTGCACAATTTGATCGGTTCGAAACGTGCATTCTGTTTCTCGCCGACGTAGAACGGCAGTATCCAATTAATGACTATTTTTCTGGAGAGTTAAATGTTTTCAATCCCTGAGCAATTTTCCAATGCGACCAAAGCCAACTTTGAAGCACAGTTCGCTATCTTCTCGGCCCTGACCAACAAGGCGTTTGAAGGCGTGGAGAAGTTTGTCGACCTGAACCTGACCGCCGCCAAGGCGTCGCTGGAAGAGTCGTCGATCACCACCAAGCAGCTGCTGTCGGCCAAAGATCCGCAAGAATTCTTCTCGCTGGCATCCGCTCAGGCCCAGCCGACCGCTGAAAAAACCATCGCTTACGGTCGTCACCTGGCGAACATCGCCCAGAGCACCAGCGCCGAGTTCAGCAAAGCCGCTGAAACCCAAATCGCCGAAACCAACCGCAAAGTCATCTCGCTGGTGGAAGAAGTGACCAAGAACGCCCCGGCCGGCAGCGAAAACGCCGTCGCCATGTTCAAATCGGCCATCGGCAACGCCAACGCCGGCTACGAGCAGTTCAGCAAGACCGCCAAGCAAGCTGCCGAGTCGATCGAAAGCAACGTTGCCCAAGCCGTGAACCAGTTCTCCGCAGCCGCCGCCAAGGTCGCTCCGGCACGCAAGTAATCAGGAATAGTGGCCGACGCCAAGGCGCCCGTGCCCGTTCTGCGGTCTCCTCGGCATCCGTGGTGTCCTCCTGACGGATGTCCTTAAAAGCCTCGGCGCGTGCCGGGGCTTTTTTTTGGCCGCCGCTGGTCTGGCGGCTTATGGGAATACTTACTCGCCCAGATAGGCCGCTTTGACGCGCGGATCGTCCAGCATGTCGCGGGCGTTGCCGGTCATCGTGATATTGCCCGAATCCATGACATAGCCGCGATGCGCCGCTTGCAGCGCCAGCTTGGCGTTCTGTTCGACCAGCAAGATGGTGATTCCCTCTTTCGAGACATTGCGGATCACTTCGAAAATCTTCTCGACCATGATCGGCGACAGCCCCATCGACGGCTCGTCCAGCAACAACAAATTCGGATGCGACATCAGCGCGCGCGCCATCGCCAGCATCTGCTGCTCGCCGCCCGACAAGGTGCCGGCCATCTGCGCCGCCCGCTCCTTCAGGCGCGGGAAAACGTCGAACCACTTGGCGATGTCGGCCTCGATGCCGGCCTTGTCGTTGCGGGTGAAGGCGCCCATCATCAGGTTTTCCTGGATCGACATGCGGGTGAACACGCCGCGTCCTTCCGGCACCATCGCCAGCTTCTTCTGCACCAGATGGAAGGACTTGCTGCCTTTCAGCGACTCGCCCTCGTAGCTGATCGTGCCTTCCACCTTGCAGGCCGGCAGGGTGCCGGTGATGGCTTTCAGGGTCGTGGTCTTGCCGGCGCCGTTGGCGCCGATCAGCGCCACCAGCTCGCCCTTGTTCACTTCCAGGTCGATACCCTTGACGGCCTTGATGCCGCCGTACGCGACTTTCAGTCCCGACACTTTTAGAACGTTTGCGCTTACGTTACCGCTCATTAGTGCGATCCTCCCAGATAGGCTTCGATGACCGCCTGATTGCTCTGTATTTCTGCCGGCAGACCCTCGGCGATCGGCTTGCCGTATTCCAGCACCATCAGCCGGTCGCACAGGCCCATCATCATTTTGACGTCGTGCTCGATCAGCAATACGGTCTTGCCCTCGTTCTTGATCTTGACCAGCAACTCGCGCAGCGCCAGTTTCTCGGTCGCGTTCATGCCGGCTGCCGGTTCATCCAGCGCCAGCAACTGCGGATCGGTGGCCAGCGCGCGGGCGATTTCCAGGCGGCGCTGGTCGCCGTACGACAGGAAGCGCGACGTGCGGTTGGCGAACTGGCCGATGCCGACGAAGTCCAGCAGTTCCTGCGCGCGCTTGCGGATGCTCGCCTCCTCCTCGCGCGCCGCCTTGTGGCGGAACACGGCGCCGAACACGCCTTGGTGCGAGCGCACGTGGCGCCCGACCATGACGTTTTCCAGCGCGGTCATCTCGCCGAACAGGCGGATGTTCTGGAAGGTGCGGGCGATGCCGGCCTTGGCCACCTCATGCGGCGCGGACGGCGAATACGGCTTGCCGGCCAGCTCGAAGGTGCCCGTGTCCGGCTGATACAGCCCGGTGATGACGTTGAAGAACGTGGTTTTGCCGGCGCCGTTGGGACCGATCAGGCCGTAGATCTGGCCCTTCAGGATCTTGATGCCGACATCGGTCAGCGCCTGCAGGCCGCCGAAGCGCTTGTTGACGCCGGCGATGTTGAGAATGACTTGTTCGCTCATAGTTGTTTCCTCAAGCCGCCACGGTGCCGGACGATTGATCTTTGGTATCCGAATCGCTGTCGGGACGGTCTTCATGCTTGGGCGCGGGCCACAGGCCGGCCGGACGGTTGAGCATGATCAGCACCATGGCCAGGCCGTACAGCAACTGGCGCAGCACTTCGGCTTCGATCAGGATGTGGCCGAACAGCTTTTGCTGCAGCGGTTCGACGACGTGCCGCAATACCTCCGGCAACGCCGCCAGCAGCGCGCCGCCCATGATCACGCCGGGAATATGGCCGATACCGCCCAGCACTACCATCGCCAGCACGGCGATCGACTCGGTCAGGGAGAACGATTCCGGCGACACGAAGCCCTGGAACGAGGCGAACAGCGCGCCGGCGACGCCGCCGAACGAGGCGCCCATCGAGAACGCCAGCAACTTGACGTTGCGGGTGTTGATGCCCATCGCCTTGGCGGCGATCTCGTCCTCGCGGATCGCGACCCAGGCGCGGCCCAGGCGCGAGTGCTGCAAACGCGACGTGACGAACACAATGGCGATGCACAGGAACAGGAACAGGAAATAGTAGGCGTTCACGGAAGGCATCGAGAAGCCGCCGATAACGACGTTGGCGCGCGAACCGGCCTCCCCCGCCAGATTGACGCCGAACACGCGGATCGGGTCGATCAGGTTGATGCCCTGCGGACCGTTGGTGAAGTTGATCGGCTCGTTCAGGTTGTTCATGAAGATACGGATGATCTCGCCGAAGCCCAGGGTCACGATGGCCAGGTAGTCGCCGCGCAACTTCAGGGTCGGAGCGCCCAGCAGCGCGCCGAACAGGCCGGCCGTGGCGGCCGCCAGCGGCACGATCACCCATACCGACAGGTGGATGCCGTTTTGCTGGATCTCAGGTCCGAAGATGGACACCAGCGACTCGCCCAGCACCGGGTACTGGTTGATGACCGATTCGAGCAGCGCCGCGAATTGCGGCGAGGCCAGCAGGCCGGTCATGTAGGCGCCCACCGCGTAGAACGCGATGTAGCCCAGATCGAGCAGGCCGGCGAAGCCGACCACGATGTTCAGGCCGAGCGCCAGCATGATGTACAGCAGCGCCATGTCGATGATGCGGACCCACGAGTTGCCGAACTGCGCGGCAAAGAACGGGAAGATCAGCAAGCCGATGAAGATTACGGCCATGCTGCCGTAGGCCTTGCGCGGATTGCGGGAAACGTCGAAATTGAGAATAGCCATGAGGTCCCCCTGTTACGCGCGGTCGGCGACGCGCTCGCCCATGATGCCGGACGGACGCACCGTCAGCACAAGGATCAGCACGACGAAGGCGAAAATGTCCTGGTAGTGGCTACCGAGGAAGCCGCCGGTCAGGTCGCCGATGTAGCCGGCGCCCAGGCTCTCGATAATACCGAGCACGATACCGCCGATCATCGCGCCGTAGATGTTGCCGATGCCGCCCAGCACCGCCGCCGAGAAAGCCTTCAGGCCCGGCACGAAGCCCATCGCGAACTGGATCGAGGCGTAGTTGGCGCCCCACATCACGCCGGCGACGGCGGCCAGCGCCGCGCCGAGCGCGAACGTGGCGACGATGACCTTGTTCGAGTCGACGCCCATCAGGCCGGCGACCCGTGGATTTTCCGCCGTGGCGCGCATGGCGCGGCCCATCTTGGTTTTTTCCACCAACAGCACCAGGCCGGTCATCGACAGGGCGGCCAGCACCAGCAGCAGGATCTGCGTCTGCGAAATCAGCGCGCCGCCGATCACCACCGGCTCGGACGACAGCAACTGCGGGAACGGCAGCGGGTTGCGGGTCCAGATCATCATGGCAAAGGTTTGCAGCAGGATCGACACGCCGATCGCCGTGATCAGGGGCGCCAGACGCGGCGCGTTGCGCAGGCGGCGATAGGCGACCCGTTCGATGATGACGTTGACGATGATACAAACCGGAATGGCGCCGCCGATGGCGATGGCCAGCTTGACATAGCCGGGCAGGTCCGGCGCGTACTCGTTGAGGTATTTCAGGATGGTCAGGCCGGTCATGGCGCCGACCATCAGCACGTCGCCGTGGGCGAAGTTAATCAGGTTGAGTACGCCGTACACCATGGTGTACCCAAGTGCGACCAGTGCGTACATGCTGCCCAGCACCAGTCCATTTATGATTTGTTGGATAAAAGTATCCATTAAGAGCCTTTACTTTTGTATTGCACAGACGGTCCAAGTAACAAAAACGGCACCCGGGGTGAGGTGTCCCCGTAGTGCCGCGGTTGACTACACGATAATCATGCAAGTTTCATGCCTGAGCGGCATCAAACCCTGCGAACTGGCTGGGTGTCGATTGATCCACTTAAGGGCCGAATCGACAAGTTTTTGCGAGCGAGGCAATGATAGCGAGATTCCCGAAAAACTAACTGCGGAATAACGCCGAAAGTACTGAATTAAGTTTTGCGCGACTATTTGGGGGCTCAGGCTGCGCCGTCGATCACCGCCGCTTTTTGTCCGTCCAGGCCCTTCGGCAGCGGGAACGTCACCGCCTCCTGCACGCCGTCTAGCGGGCGCACGCTGCGCACGCCGCACTCTTTCAGACGGTCGATGACGGCCTGCACCAGCACCTCGGGGGCCGACGCGCCGGCGGTCACGCCCACCCGCAGCTTGCCCTCCAGCCATTCCGGATTGATCTGCGTGGCGTTGTCGACCATGTAGGCGGGCGTGCCCATCTTCTCGGCCACTTCGCGCAGGCGGTTGGAGTTGGAGCTGTTCGGGCTGCCGACCACGATCACCAGCTCCACCTGCGGCGCCATGAACTTCACGGCTTCCTGGCGGTTGGTGGTGGCGTAGCAGATGTCGCCTTTTTTCGGCTCGATGATGGCCGGGAACTTGCGTTTGAGCGCCTCGATGATCTCGGCGGTGTCGTCAACCGACAACGTTGTCTGTGAGACATAGGCCAGGTGCTCCGGCTTCTTCACTTCCAGACGCTCGACGTCGGCGACGGTTTCCACCAGATACATGCCCTCTTCGGTCTGGCCCATCGTGCCCTCGACCTCCGGGTGGCCGTCGTGGCCGATCATGATGATCTCGCAGCCCTGCTTGCGCATCTTGGCCACTTCCACGTGCACCTTGGTCACCAACGGACAAGTCGCGTCGAAGATGCTCAGGCCGCGTGATTCCGCCTCGGCGCGCACCGCCTTCGAGACGCCGTGGGCCGAAAACACCAGCGTGTTGCCGGCCGGGACGTCGTCCAGGTCTTCGATGAAGATCGCGCCCTTGTTGCGCAAGTCTTCCACCACATAGGCGTTGTGGACGATTTCGTGGCGCACATAGATCGGCGCGCCGAACTGCAGCAGCGCGCGTTCGACGATCTCGATTGCGCGGTCGACGCCGGCGCAAAAGCCGCGCGGCTGGGCCAACAGGAGTTCTTTATCGCTCATCAGTGCCTCACAGAACGGAAATTAAATTGACTTCGAACTTCAGCGGCTGGCCGGCCAGCGGATGGTTGAAGTCGAACAGACAGGTGTCATCGCCCAGCTCGCGCAGGATGCCGGCGAAGCGGCCACCGCCAGGCGCGGCGAAATCGACCAGGTCGCCGACTTTGTAGTCGGCGCCGGGCACCGAGTTCTCGTCCAGGGTGGCGCGGGTGACTTCGCGCACCAGTTCCGGGTTGCGCGGGCCGAAGCCGACGCCGGGTTCGAGCTCGAACGTCTTGTGCGTGCCTTCGGGCAGGCCGATCAGCAATTCCTCCAACACCGGCGCCAGCTGGCCCTGGCCCAGCATCAGGGTCGCGGGATTTCCACTGAAGGTAGTGACGATATCAGTACCGTCCAGGGAGGCCAGACGATAATGCAGGGTGAGATAGGCCGATTGGGTGACGACAGGTTGCGCGTTAGACATGACTGGGGTTCGGTGAGCTGGCAAAGGCTATATTGTAAGCCACCTTGCCCCTCGCGCCCGCCGGCTGTGATGATTTGCGGAGGATATCGATGACGATCAATGATTGGCCGGCCGAACGCCGTCCGCGCGAGCGACTGATCCGCGAAGGCGCGAGCGCCCTGTCGGATGCGGAATTGCTGGCGGTGTTCCTGCGCATCGGCGTGCCCGGGCAGGACGCGGTACAACTGGCCCAGCACATGGTGCACCATTTTGGATCACTGCAGCGACTGTTCGGCGCCAGCCTGAAGGAGTTCTCGGCGATCCACGGCCTGGGACCGGCCAAGTTCGCCCAGCTGCAAGCGGTGATGGAGCTGGCGCGCCGGGCCATGCTGGAGGAAGTGCGATGCGGCACCGCACTCGGATCGCCGCGCGCGGTGAAGGAATATCTGCTGCTTCTATTTAGCGGCAAACCCTTCGAATCGTTCCACGTGCTGTTCCTGGATGTCAAAAACCGCCTGATCGACAGCAAGGAATTGTTTCGCGGCACCTTGACCCACACCAGCGTCTATCCGCGCGAGGTGGTGAAGGAGGCGCTGGCGCGCAATGCCGCCAGCGTTATGCTCGCGCACAACCACCCTTCCGGCACGCCGGATCCTAGCGAGTCCGATCTGCTGCTGACGCGGGCGCTGGTGCAGGCGCTAGGGTTGGTGGACATCCGCATTCTCGACCACTTTGTTGTCGCTGGCCATCAGGTGCATTCGTTTGCCGAGCATGGGCAGATGTGAATTTCGCACCGGCGCCACGAGGTTTTCATAGGAGAAGTGCCCAAATGCCCCACGAAGTCACAATTGTTAAATTTATTGAGATTATCAAGACACAATTGTTTTTCACAAGTCATTGAAAAAGCTGAGTTTTTTAGATATACTCTCGTTTTTCCAATTGTGGAATGTCTTTTAAGGAGTGCGTTATGGCACGTGTTTGCCAAGTTACTGGGAAGAAGCCGATGGTCGGCAACAATGTTTCCCACGCAAACAACAAAACCAAACGTCGTTTCCTGCCTAACCTGCAGAACCGTCGTATTTTTGTTGAATCTGAAAACCGCTGGGTTTCCCTGCGTCTGTCCAACGCTGGTCTGCGCGTCATCGACAAGGTCGGCATCGATGCCGTCCTGACCGACATGCGCGCCCGTGGCGAAAAAGTCTAATTAGGAGCTACCATGGCAAAAACTGGCCGCGACAAAATCAAACTGGAATCGACCGCAGGCACGGGTTTCTTCTACACCACCACCAAGAACAAGCGCACCACGCCTGCTAAAATGGAGATCATGAAGTTCGATCCTAAAGCACGCAAGCACGTCATGTTCAAAGAAACCAAGATCAAGTAATCGATCTTCGCTTCCGAAAAAACCGCCCCGCGCAAGCCCGGCGGTTTTTTTACGTCCCTACTCCGGGGGTCAAGTCTGACATTCGGACACGTTCTCAACCGTAAGACACGGCCCGGCGCCATTTTGTGGCTAAATCGTACATCCAATGTTGGGCCCGTGTCCGAATGCCAGACTTGACCCCGAATGTTGAGTCTGGATGTAAAAAAGCCCCGGAGTTTGACGTCCGGGGCTTTGTCGCTTCTGCAGAGCTTGCTTATGCGTAGCTGCGCAGGCGGAACGAAAATTCTTGCAGCGACTTGATGCCCGACGCTTCGGCACGGTTGCACCAGTCTTGCAGCTTGTGCAGCAGCTGGTCGCGCGTGAAGTGCGAACGCTCCCAGATAACGCCCAGTTCCACGCGCATGTTGTGCATGGTTTCGAGCGCTTTGCTGTGCTGGAACAGTTCCACCAGCTGCTGCTGCTGCGGCGCTTCCAGCTTGCCCGGCTCGCGCTGCAACAGCTTGCGCGACGACTTCAGGAAACGCGATTCCAGCTCGGCCTTGGTTTTCAGGTGCTCGACCTCTTCGTGCCAGGCGGCCTTGATCGATTTGGCATATTTCGCCATCACGTCGTAACGGTTGGCGATGACCGACTGCAAGGTGTCGAAGTCGGCTTCCACTTTGCCTTTGGCAAACTTCGGCTCCGGGGCAAGTTTCTTGACCTTGGCCAGACCCATGATTTCCAGCGCGCGGATGTACGCCCAGCCAATGTCGAACTCGTACCATTTCGACGACAGCTTGGCCGACGTCGCGAACGTGTGGTGATTGTTGTGCAATTCCTCGCCGCCGATCAGGATGCCGAACGGGATGATGTTGGTGGCCGCGTCCGAGCAGTCGTAGTTGCGGTAGCCCCAGTAGTGACCGATGCCGTTGATGATGCCGGCGGCGGTCACGGGGATCCACATCATCTGCACGGCCCACACGGAAATACCGATGACACCGAACAGTGCGAAGTTGATGAACAGCAGCGCCACCACACCAGCCCAGCTGTAGCGGGTGTACACGTTGCGCTCCATCCAGTCGGTCGGCGTGCCATGGCCATACTTTTCCATGGTTTCCATGTTCTTCGATTCGGCGCGATACAGTTCGGCGCCTTCCCAGAACACTTTCTTGATGCCACGGGTGACCGGGCTGTGCGGATCTTCCTCGGTGTCGCATTTGGCGTGGTGCTTGCGGTGGATCGCCGCCCATTCCTTGGTAACCTGGCCAGTGGTCAGCCACAGCCAGAAACGGAAGAAGTGGCTTGGAATCGCGTGCAACTCGAGCGCGCGGTGCGCCTGGTGGCGGTGCAGATAGATGGTAACGCTGGCAATGGTGATGTGTGTAACGGCCAGGGTGTAGAAAAACACTTCCCAGGCGCTAAATCGGGTGACCCCGTTAGACAGAAAATCCAGTACCGCATTTAAACTAAAGCTCATTAATACTCCAAAGTGGGCGTGTCACGCATCGCGGTGGCTCCGCAAATATTGCGTTTTCGACAGGCGCAGGAAGTCCATTAGTCGTGCTAACAACCTGTAATTGTACGCTGAATCAAAGGTGATTTGAGGAAGGATTTCCAGCGGTCACAGGGTTTTCCTTTGGCACGGTCGTGCTTTCTTCGCCGGCCAATGCCGGTGGCAATGCGCCCAAGATGCGCATTTCCCTCTGCGGGAACGGTACCGATATGCCGTGCTCCTTTAACGCGCGCCAGATCGCACGGTTGACGTCGGAGGTGACGCCGCCGCGTCCGTTTTCGGGGTCGTCGATCCAGAAACCGACTTGCAAATCGAGACCATCTGCACCGAAATTAAGCAGGGTGGCCGACGGCAGGCGCTCCTTGTTGACGCGCTCGACGCTCAGCGCCGCGTCTTCAAGCAACTTGAGCACCATGTCGACGTCGGTGTCATAGGCCACCGATACCTTGGTGGAAATATTGACCAGGCTGCTGGAAAGCGACGAGTTCTGCACGGCGCCCGACACCAGCATCTCGTTCGGGATGATCGACTCCATGCCGTCGAGCGCCTGCAACACGGTGTAGCGCGTGTTGATCTGCGTAACCTTGCCGCTGTACTTGTCGACCGTGATCATGTCGCCGATGGTCAGGCTGCGGTCGAGCAGGATGATGAAGCCGGACACATAGTTGCTGGCGATCTTCTGCAAGCCCAGACCCAGGCCGACCCCAAGCGCGCCGCCGAACACCGACAGCACCGTCAGGTCGATGCCGACCAGCGACAAGCTCACCAGGACGGCCGCCAGGATCAGCACGGCCCGGACCGTGCGCGACAGCACCACGCGCAGGCTGGTGTGCATGCCTTGCAGGCGCATCAGCCATTCCTCCAGCGCGGTGCCGGCCCACAGCGCCAGCATCAGCATCACCACCACCGACACGATCGCTTGCAGCACGTCCGCGATCGACACCTTGTATTTGCCCATCGGCAAGATCGTGTTGTCCATATAAAGGAACACGTCGTCCCACAGGCCGGTGATGTAGAGCACGAACGCCAGCCACACCAGCAACTGGAAGATTTTCTCGAACGCCAGCATCGTCGGGCTAATCTCGCCGCGGCGGGCAAATACGCGCCGCAGCAGGTAGACGGTGAAGCGGATCACCGCCAGCGAGCCGAAGATCGGTATCGCCACCTTCAGCAGGTTGTTGGGATGCTTGTAAAACTCGAGCAGCGCGATGCGCGACAAAGTCAGCAGGCCGACCACCAGCATCGGCGGCACCACCCGGCCGACGCTCTCCACGCCGAAGCGCATGATGTCGTTGCGGGTTTCATCGCGTCCCGTGTACTTGCGCAACAGCCGCGCCAATGTCCATCCCAGCGCCACCGACACGACGATCGCGGCGATCTGCCATAGCAGCGCCGGATCGCGCAGGTCGCCGGAAAGGTCTTCGATCAGATTGAAAAGCGGCTGTTGTTTAGGCATGTCTATTGCTGAGTGTGGCTGGAGGCCGTAGCGTAGCGTAAACGCGCGGCCCGGTCGTATGGATGTTAAAAAAGACCGGGCAAGGTCGATCTCCCGGTCTTTCACTTATTGCGTACGGCGAAGATTACTCCTCGTCGGCAGCTTCCTCTTCTTCCTTCACAGGCGCCGGTTTTTTCGGCATCGGCTTGCGTTCGAACACGGCGGCGAAGAAGCCGTCGGTCTGGTGTTTGTGTGGCAGCAGTTTGAGGTAATCGCCCATCTCCAGGTCGATCTTTTGCTCGGCGAGCACTTTGCTCATCGGCACCAGCTCGAAGTCGGCATGCGTTTCCAGGAATTGCTTGGCGATGAAGTCGTTCTCGTCTTCCAGGAAGCTGCACGTGGCATACACCAGGCGGCCGCCGCCCTTGAGCAGGCGCGCCGCGCCGTCCAGAATCGCCGCCTGCTTGACCTGCAGTTCGCCGATCGCGCTCGGCTGCTGGCGCCATTTGACGTCCGGATTACGGCGCAGGGTGCCCAGGCCCGAGCACGGCGCGTCGACCAGCACGCGGTCGATCTTGCCGGCAAGACGCTTGATCTTGGCGTCGCGCTCGTGCGCGATCTGCACCGGATGCACGTTCGACAGGCCGCTGCGCGCCAGGCGCGGCTTCAGCTTGGCCAAACGTTTTTCGGACACGTCGAACGCGTACAGGCGGCCGGTGTTGCGCATCGTCGCGCCCAGCGCCAAGGTCTTGCCACCGGCGCCGGCGCAGAAGTCCACCACCATTTCGCCGCGCTTGGCGCCGACGATGGCCGACAGGATCTGGCTGCCCTCGTCCTGCACCTCGATATGGCCGCTTTTAAACAGCGGCAGGTTTTGCAGCGCGGGCTTTTGCAGCACGCGCAGGCCCTGCGGCGAATACGGCGTCGGCGTGCTGCGGATCGGCGCTTCGGCCAGCCCGGCGGCGACTTCCTCGCGCGTGCCCTTCATGGCGTTGACGCGCAGGTCCAGCGGCGCCGGCTGGTTCATGCCGTCGGCCAGCGCCAGCGTTTCCTCTTCGCCCATCTGCTCGACCAGCTTGTCGAACAGCCACTTCGGCATGTTCGAGCGGCTCGACTTGTGCATCACCTTGCGGTCGATCAGCAGGATGCGCTCGACCCACGCGATCTCGTCTTCGGTCAAGCCGCCCATCGAATCGAGGCCCACGGCGTCGGCCATGCCCAGCAAGGTCAGGCGGCGCATCGTCGCGCCACCGCCCGCTTCGGAGAAATCGGTATAGAACGATTTGTTGCGCAGCACGTTGTAGATGCACTCGGCGATGCCGCCGCGTTCGCGGCCGCCCAGGCGCGGGTGGTCTTTAAAATAGCGCGACAACGTGGTGTCGGCGGGCGCGGCAAAGCGCAAAATCTCGCGCAACACTTCTTCGGCGTTGGCGAGTATCGCTGGTGGCAATCTCATGGAATTCCTTGGTTAAATTATTTTGTGGTGGTCACATGCTCGTCCACATGGACCTGCACCGTTTCCTGCGCTATCGTCAACCCGCCCTCGACAAACCAGCGCACTGCGCGCGGGTAAATCACATGCTCCTGTTCCAGCACGCGCGCCGACAAGGTTTCCACCGTGTCGCCGGGCAGCACCGGCACGGCGGCTTGCGCCACCATCGGCCCGTGATCGAGTTCGGCCGTCACGAAATGCACCGTCGCGCCATGCTCGGCCACGCCGGCGGCCAGCGCCTGCGCATGCGTCGCCAGGCCGGGAAACAGCGGCAGCAGCGATGGATGGATGTTGAGCATGCGGCCGGCGTAATGCGCGACAAAAGGCTCCGTCAAAATCCGCATGAAACCGGCCAGCACCACCAGATCGGGCGAAAAGCCGTCGATCACGGTCTGCAAAGCGGCGTCGAACTCGGCGCGGCTGGCGTAGTCTTTGTTGGCAACAACAGCCGTCTTGATTCCGTGTTCAGCAGCAAACGCCAGTCCGGAGGCGTCGGCGCGGTTGCTGATCACGGCGGCAATACGGGCGGGCCAGCGCTCGGCTCGCGCCGCGCGGACTATCGCTTCCATGTTGCTGCCGCGACCCGAAATAAGGATGACGATGTTTTTCATAGGCCGACATTGTACCTTGTCCACACGGGCCGGACCAGAAAATGCCGAGAATTGCTGCGGCGCAGCAGGCATCCGCCCCTTGCGAGAAGCGGGATGCGGAGGGGGATTCCGGCTTACTCGAAGGAGTAAAACACCCGGAACGGAACTTTCTTTTCGGCCCAATAATCGGCAGCGTCGCGGAAGACGTCCAATAAGGTTTCCCGCGCTTCCTTGTCAAATTTCTGGGTATTGGGCAATTGCTCCAGCACCACCAGGAAACCTTCCTGGGTGCCGGCCTTGAACATGGTGTCGGTCAGCGTCTCGCGCAGCCCGTCAAAATTCTTGCCTATACCTTTGGGAAACAGAAACGATTCCGCGATGATGCCCAGCACTTGCTGCTTGGTCGCGCCGGCATTGCAGTGCGCGTACAGGAAGTGGTGGCCCAGGCGGGCCGCTTCCTCCTGCAACTCGACTACGCGGAAGGCGCGGATCGACTGCACGAGGTTGGGCGGCACGGTCATCAGCAGCGTCTCGTTTTCCCCCATTTGACCTGGTATGTACGGTGTGTCCACTTTGCTGTCGTGAGTGCCTAACTTGTTGATTAATGAGTAAATAATTTGAGCACCTGTCCACTTTACACGGCCCGCTGGTCTAAGCTTGCCGTGGCTGATTCAACATCTTTCTCGAATCCCATACGCATATTAGGGTAACGTGTTGTTCCTTCCAGATCAACACGAATGTGATTGCCCACGCAATATTTGTCAGAAACAGAACAATTTTGGACTGTTTTGGCCCGAATCCGCACAATTTCATCGCGGAATGACTATGGCCCCGCTCCCGGCACGCCGGCGGGTAGCCTTGGCCGCTGTTACAATTTGTTGCCACAGATACCGATTGGCCACTGGTTCCGGGGCGCTAACGGGAATACCATAGGAAGCATGCAATATCAGAATCCCTGATAAGACACCCCTGACAGACAACGAGGTATCAAATGAACTTGCAAGCCAAATTGATCGCATCCGTACTTTGCGTGAGCGCACTGCCTTTCGCCCAGGCTGCCGATTTCGAGGATTTCGGCCGGGTCGTGCGCGTCACCCCGCAAGTGGAGCAAATCAACCGTCCGCGCCAGGAATGCCGCACAGAATACGTGCAAGTCCAACAGCCGGCGCCGCAGCGCGGCGTGGGCGGCGCCATCATCGGCGGCCTGATCGGCGGTCTGGCCGGTAACCAGGTCGGCGGCGGCAGCGGCCGCTCGGTGGCCACCGCCGCCGGCGCCATCGCCGGCGCCGTGGTCGGCGACCGCGTCGACAACCAGAACCTGCCCAACAGCGGCGGCGTACAGGAACAGCAAGTCAAGCAGTGTCGCACCGTCGACCATTGGGAATCGCGCACCTCGGGCTACGAGGTCACCTACGACTATCGCGGCCGCAACTACACCAGCGTCATGTCGTACGACCCGGGCGAGCGCGTGCGCCTGCGCGTGGTGGTCGAGCCGATGCAGCGTTGATCGCCCGAATTCCGCGCAATCCCGTTCAATGCCGGTCCATCGACCGGCATTGCCGTTTTTGGCTTGCCTAGAGGTAAGGCATCGCGGGATAATGCGCACTGACCTCCCGCTCCCCTCCCCCAAGCCCGCCCCATGCTGATCAAACGTAAATCCATCGAAAAAGAAGAATCCTCCCGTCCGGCGCGCAAAGCCAGATATGCGCCGGTGACCTTGTCGGAGCAGGATGGCGTGCGCTATCTGCACTTCGGCACGGAGTGGGTGCAGGGCGCGATGCGCATCCGCAAGCCCAACTGGCCGGAGCTCGAGTACGCGCAGCAGATGATGGCGTGGATGCTGTGGCTCAAGGAGCCGGCGGCCATCGCCCAGCTGGGCCTGGGCACGGCCACCTTGACCAAGTGTTGTTACGCGACCTTCCCGTCGGCCTCGGTCACGGCGGTGGAGCTGAACCCGTCGGTGATCGCCATCTGCGCCTCGATGTTCAAGCTGCCGCCGAACGACGCCCGGCTGCGCGTGGTGGAAATGGACGCGCTCGACTACGTCAACGATGAAGCCAACGCCGGCGCGCTCGACGTCTTGCAGGTCGACTTGTACGACGCCACCGCGCGCGGCCCGGTGCTCGACAGCGCCGAGTTCTACCAGTCCTGCAACGCGTGTTTGAAGGACGACGGCATCATGACGGTCAACCTGTTCGGCGACCACCCGAGCTACGCGCGCAACATCAAGGCGATCAAGTTCGCGTTCGAGCAGGTGGTGTGCCTGCCGGAAGTCCATGACGGCAACGTCGTCGCCATCGCGTTCAAGCGCAAACGCGCGATCGATGTCGCGGCGCTGGCCGAGCGCGCCGCGCAAATCGTCGCCGAGACCAAACTTCCGGCGAAGTCATGGGTCAAAGGATTAGCGCAAAGCTTGGCCACAGTGTGAGAATTGTCTAAAACACGTAGGGCGGATTAGCGCAGCGTAATCCGCCAGGCGCCGCCAACATCCTCACCAGTGCAGTCGAAGTTGCATCACCGTTCCGCCCAACTTTGAAAGTGACCGCAACGATGCCTTCCGCCCAGCCAGCAACCAAGCCAGCCCCGCTCGATCTGCAGCAAATCTACTCTTGGCTGCTAACCGACGGCATGATCCGCAAGACCGAGGTCAAGGAACTGTACGCGCAAAGCCAGGCCATCCTCAAGAACACGGTCGGCCCGATGCACCCGCTGTGCGCGGTGGCCCACGCCAAGCTGCTGTCGGCGCAACCGCCGCACAAGATGCTCACCCTCGATGCCTTATGCGAATGGCTGGCCCAGCGCGCCGGCCTGCAATTCATCCGCATCGACCCGCTCAAGATCGACTTCACCAAAGTGGCCGACGTCATGTCGGCCAGCTACGCGGCGCGCTTCAACATCCTGCCGGTCGAGCTCACGCACGACACGCTGGTGGTGGCCACCGCCGATCCCAGCTCGATCGAATGGGAGGCGGAAATCTCCAAGGTGTCGCGCCGCGCGATCCGCCGCGTGATGGCCAACCCGCTCGACATCGCCCAGTACACCGCCCAATTTTTCAGCCTGGCCAAGTCGATCAAGAAAGCCAACAAATCCAACGGCAACGACCTCTCGCTGCGCAACAACTTCGAGCAACTGGTCGAGCTGGGCAAGATCAACAAACAGGTCGACGCCAACGACCAGCACGTCATCAACATCGTCGACTGGCTGTGGCAATACGCGTTCGAGCAACGCGCCTCCGACATCCACCTGGAACCGAAACGCGAGATGGCGGCGATCCGCTTCCGCATCGACGGCGTGCTGCACCAGGTGTACCAGGTGCCGGCGGTGGTGATGATCGCCATGACCGCGCGCATCAAGCTGCTCGGGCGCATGGACGTGATCGAAAAGCGCCGCCCGCAGGACGGCCGCATCAAGACCCGCACCGCCGGCGGCCAGGAGGTGGAGCTGCGCCTGTCGACCCTGCCGACGGCCTTCGGCGAAAAGCTGGTCATGCGCATCTTCGATCCGGACGTGGTGGTCAAGACGCTGCCAGAGCTGGGCTTTCCGCTCGACGACGCCGAGCGCTGGGACGCGCTGACCAAGCGTCCGCACGGCATCATCCTGGTGACCGGGCCGACCGGCTCGGGCAAGACCACCACCTTGTACACCACCTTGAAAGCGCTGGCGACCTCGGAGGTCAACGTCTGCACGGTGGAAGACCCGATCGAGATGGTCGAGGCCGCGTTCAACCAGATGCAGGTGCAACCGGGCATCGACCTGTCGTTCGCCGACGGCGTGCGCGCGCTGATGCGGCAGGATCCGGACATCATCATGGTCGGCGAGATCCGCGATCTGGCCACTGCCGAGATGGCGATCCAGGCCGCGCTGACCGGCCACCTGGTGCTGTCGACCCTGCACACCAACGACGCGCCGTCGGCCGTGATGCGGCTGCTGGAGCTGGGCGTGCCCTACTACCTGCTGGAGGCGACCCTGATCGGCATCATGGCGCAGCGCCTGGTGCGCACCTTGTGCGCCGACTGCAAGGCCGTCGATGGCGAGCTGGGCGACGAGATCTGGCACAGCATCGTCGGCGACTGGGACTTGCCGAAGCCGGCGACGGTCTACCGCCCGGTCGGCTGCCCGGAATGCCGCCAGACCGGCTACCGGGGCCGCACCGGCCTCTACGAGCTGCTGACGGTGACGCAGGCGTTCAGCGAGCAGGTGCGCGAGGAGACCGACATCCACGCGCTGCGGCGCCAGAGCGTGGCCGACGGCATGAAGCCGCTGCGCATCGCCGGCGCGCTGAAAATCCAGGAAGGCGCGACCACCGCCGACGAGGTGCTCAAGGTCACGGCCGCGCTGGGAATGAAGGAAACAATAAAATGATTTCAGAAAACCCTTTGCACTTCGCCGAGGGCTGTATATAATACGGCCTCTTTCGGGGGTCGTTAGCTCAGCTGGTAGAGCAGCGGACTTTTAATCCGTTGGTCGCAGGTTCGAATCCCGCACGGCCTACCACCGAATTCGCAGTATCAGATGAAGCAGCTACGAGCAATCGCAGCTGCTTTTTTTGTTTGGGCGATCCGGCTATCGGGAGCGGGAGCGGGAGCGGCCACGCTATACTGGCCCCATGAGCGCCAAGGCAGAATACCTCTTCATCAAAACCCGCCACGGCAAGCCGATGGCCCCCGCCGGCAGCCTGACGCTGGTCGAAGGACTCGGCATCCAGGACGACATCAACGCCCACCGACTCAGTCCGCGCCACATCCTGGTGACCATCGCGTCCGAACTTGAGGCCTTGTCGCTGCCTGCCGGCGCGCTGCGCGAGAACCTGGTGATCTCCACCGACAGGCCCGGGGACTTCCAGCCCGGCAGCGCGCTCACCAGCGCCAGCGGTGTCGAGATCCGCCTGACGATGCACTGCGAACCCTGCAAGCAACTGCTGCCGCTGGTCGACGATCTGGCCGGCATGATCGGCCGGCGCGGCATCCTCGGCGTGGTCGTCGCCGGCGGTCAACTCCAGCGCGGCGACACGCTCGAACTGCTCCCCGGCCGCTATCCCGCGCTGCCCGAATCGGTCTACCAAAAATTCCTCGACTTCGTGCAGACGATCCCGCGCGGAAGGGTCGTGCGTTACAGCGATGTCGCGCTGGCGATCGGCGCCGACCCTGGTTTTGTCCGCGCCATTCCGGGTTACATCAAACGCAGCCTCGCCACCGGCGTGCCGCTGCATCGCATCGTCACCGCGCGCGGCCACTTGCTCGCCACCATCCCCGACCAGGCGGAGAGGTTGATGGCGGAAGGCGTGCCGTCGGACGGCGCCGTCGAACTCGGCACTTTTCTCTGGCACGGTGAGCGTGTTTAGCGTTTTAGAACACCCGGGGCCTAATTCGGCGCACCCAGCGCTTTCAAATGCCGCGCCGCGTTCTCGTTGCCCGGATTTAATTTCAGGGCACGCTGATAGTTGTCGATCGCCCGCGCCTTATCCTCGTTGGCCTCGTACGCTTCGGCCAGGCTGTCGTAGGCGTTGCCGCTTTCCGGGTGCAGCGCCGTCACCAGCTTGAGGACGGCAAGCGCGCCACGCCGGTCGCCGGCGGCCAGCAATTTGTAGCCCCAGTTGTTCAGGGCCTGCTCTGTGAGCGCGAACTTCGGATCGCGCTTGCGCATCGCAGCGTATACCTCCTCCACATTGCCGAAGCCGGTTTTGGACGACTCGGCCGCCAGCATCTCCAGGGTCGGCGCCGGGCCTTGCGCCAGCTGCGTCACCGCCGTAATCATGTGCGCCGGCACGCCATTCTGCCTGGGGGTATTCGACAGGAACGTCTTGGCCTCCGCCTGCTGGCGCAGATAGGCGTTGAGGAACTGCAGCACATAGCGCGCCATCCAGCCATGCGCCTGGCTCACTTCGGCCGGACTGTACTCGCCGAAGCTCGCCGTGCCGATGAAGCGCAACGCGTCCGACGAGAACGCGAAGTGCTCCATCGGATGCATGGTGACGCTGTACAGGTCGGAGTACTTCAGGTCGTTGAGGAAACTGACGGCCGGCTTGCCACGCTTGGCCAGCTCCTCCAATGAACGCGGCCGCTGCGCCAGGAACAGCATCGGCGCCGCCACCCGCTCCGGCACCACGTACTTGGCCTGCGCGATCATCTCGGGCCAGTAGCGCACCGAGCCGTCGATATTGACCAGCGCCTTGACGCGGCTGTCGCGCGCGGCCACGAACACATTCGCGATGCCGCCCCAGCTGTAACCGGCAACCGCCAGCCTGGCCGTGTCGGCCTGCGGCAGGGTGTGCGCATAGCCGATCAGGAAGGCGATGTCGGCGGCCTGGGTTTCGATGCCTTCCAGATCGCTGTCCATGTCGCGCGCGTGCGCGCCCATGCTGGGGCTGGCGATGACGAGGTAGCCGTGGCTGGCCAGGTACTCGCACAGATCGGCGTTTTCGGTGGCGCTGGCGTTGATGCTCGGCGCATAGATCACCACCGGGAACCTGCCCGGCTCGGGCTTGCCGTCGCGCACCGCCCACATCGGCCGCGCCAGTTCCGCGTTGGCCTGCTCGGCGCCGTTGTCGCTGCGCTGCTGCCTCAGCCAGGCGGCCGCCGCGGCACCGACCTCGGCCTCGCTGCGGCCGAACTGTTCGGCACCGACGTTCAGCCGCACATAGTCGCCGTACGTGACATGCTTGCCGGATTTCTGCGCCGGATACCAGATCACGGTCTGCATCGGCCGCGCTTTTTCGCCGCCCACCGGCTTGCCGGTGACGACATCGAAATTGCCCCGATAAGAGCGCGCGTAGTCGTAATGTTCAACCACGCGCAAGCCTACCCCATGCGGGCCGGGCGGGACGTCGAAGCTGAAGTTGGAAGCAGCCTGGCTCAGGCTCGCGGCGCAGCAAAGGATGACGGTTAGCAGCAGGCGCACTGTTATACTTTCCGGTAGTTAAAAAATTAAGTATATAGGCAATATCGGAATAACAATGAAAAACCACCCACTTCGCCCAGAGACTCCATGCTGCTGAGACGGCTGCAAATGCCGCTGATGGCGTGCTGGCTGCTGCTCGCGGCCGCCCCGGCCATGCATGCGGCGGCCGCCGCACCGGTCGTCGCCTTGCGGGTGGCGGCGCAGGCCGGCACCGACCCCAAGTTCATCGACGCCGGCGATGGCCGCGTGATCGGCGTGTGCATCGATATTTTCCGCACCATCGAGCGCATCGATCCGGGCCTGGTCTTCATCGGCGACCAGCAGTGGCTGCCGCTGGTGCGGGCCCACGCCGAAGTGGCCAACCACCAGCACGACGCGCTGTGCGCGATCCAGCGCACGCCCGAACGCGAAGTGCAATACAACTATATCGACCTGCCGCTGCTGCCGCTGCGCTTCCAGTTGCTCGCCCGCGCCGACGACCCCGTCGTCATCCACAGCTGGGATGACGTGCGCAAACTGGGGGCCGACGGCGTGATCCTGACCAATCGCGGCTTCGGCACCACCGAGGCGCTGGAGCGCATCGGCAATCTGCAATTCAGCGCCAGCGCGGCCGACCCGATGAACAATCTGCAAAAGCTGGTGGCGCGCCGGGGCCGCTTCTTCCTGCACCGGGGGCCGGGGCTGAAAGGTTTCGTGCAGCGCTCCGGCTACGGTGCCAAGGTCAGGATTCTGCCCCAGGTGATGTACCAGACCGAAACCTACATGGCGCTGGGCACGCACGTCGATCCGGCGGTGACGGCGCGCGTGCGGCGCGCCGTCGAACAGATGGAACGAACCGGCGAGCTGGCGCGCCTGCTGAAGAAATGGGATTGACGGATCGCCCGCCAGCGCAGCCGGCAGAAACTTGATTGACAGCAACCGCAGTTTTGGCGACTATCGTCGTTTTGTCTTTTTAACGACCACGCCATGAAACCACCGCGCCTTTCCCTGCTTGCCCTGCTCCTTTCCGCCGCGCTCGGCGGCCACGCCCTGGCGGCCGACGCGCCCGCCAAACGCGCTATCACCCATGAGGACGTTTGGCTGATGAAACGGGTCGGCGCCCCGACCGCCAGCCCGGACGGCAAGTGGGCCGTGTTCGCCGTCACCGACCCCGCCTACGACAGCAAGGAGCAATGGTCGGACCTGTGGATCAAATCGCTGACCGACGACACCCCGGCGCGCCGCCTGACCTTCAGCAAAGGCGGCGAAGGCGCGCTGAACTGGTCGCCGGACAGCCGCCAGCTGGTCTTCGTGGCCAAGCGCGACGGCGACGACGCCGGCCAGATCTACCGCATCGACGTCGCAGGCGGCGGCGAAGCCCAGCGCCTGACCACCCTCACCCTGGGCGCGCGCCAGCCGAAATTCAGTCCGGACGGCAAGCAGCTGCTGTTCGTCAGCGAAACCTTCCCCGGCGCGGCCGGCGAGGACGACATCAAGAAAATCGCCAAGGAACGCAAGGACCGCAAATACAACGTGCGCGCCTACGAGAGCTTCCCGCCGCGCTTCTTCGACAAGTGGCTCGACGACAAGCAGGTGCGCCTGTTCGTGATGGAGGCGGCGGTCGGCGCCAAGCCGCGCGACCTGCTGTCGGGCACCAAACTGGCGGCGCTGCCGGGCTTTGGCGGCGGCCAGGGCGACGAAGGCCAGTCGCTCGACGCCATCTGGTCGCAGGACGGCAAAGAGGTCGTGTTCCCGGCGTCGACCAACCGCGACGAGGCGGCGCGCGCGGCCGGCTACACGCAAATCTTCTCGGTGCCGGCCGCCGGCGGCGAGGCGCAACAGCTGACGCGCGACAAGCACAGCTACCGCGCGCTCAAGTTCAGCAAGGACGGCAAGACCTTGTTCAGCCTGACCGACGCGGAGGAGCCGGGCAAGGTCTACGACGTCAGCCGCATCGCCAGCTTCGCCTGGCCGATCGCCGATCCGGCGCCGAAGATACTCACGGCGTCGCTTGACCGTTCGGTCTCGCGCTTCGTGCTGCCGGATGGCAGCAACCGCGTGGTGTTCAGTTTCGAGCACGCCGGCCTCGAGCAGCTGCATTCGATCAACTACGCGGGCGGCGACTTGCGCGCCGAGCCGTCGCTGCCGACCGGTGCCATCGGTTCGCTCAGCGCCGGCGGCAAGGCCATGGTCGGCGTGTGGGAATCGGCGATCAACCCGCCCGAGGTGTACGCCTTCGGCAACGGCGCGCCCAAGCGCCTGACCTCGTTCAACACCGAGCGCGCGGCGGCCATCGACTGGCAGGCACCGGAACACTTCTGGTTCAAGGCCAGCGACGGACGCATGATCCACAACATGATCGTCAAGCCGGCCGGCTTCGATCCGGCGAAAAAATATCCGCTGTTCGCCGTCATCCACGGCGGCGCGGCCAATATGTGGCGCGACCAGTTCGTGCTGCGCTGGAACTACCACCTGCTGGCGCAGCCCGGCTACGTGGTGCTGCTGACCGACTACAAGGGCTCGACCGGCTACGGCGAGGAATTCGCCCGCGCGATCCAGGGCGATCCGCTCAAGGGTCCGGGCGACGAGGTCAACGAGGCGGTCGACGAGGCGGTGCGCAAGTACAGCTTCGTCGATGGCAGCAAGCTGGCGGCGGGCGGCGCCAGCTACGGCGGCCACCTGGCGAACTGGCTGCAGGCGACCACCACGCGCTACAAGGCGATCGTGTCGCACGCGGGCGAGATGGATTTGGTGATGCAGTGGGGCACCAGCGACAGCATCTTTGGGCGCGAGGTCAACAGCGGCGGACCGGTGTGGGGCAATCTGCCGGTGTGGCGCGAGCAAAGCCCGGTGATGCAGGCGGGGAACCATGAAAAGGGCACGGGATTCAAGACGCCGATTTTGATCTCGGTGGGCGAGCTGGATTATCGCGTGCCGGCCAACAATGCGTTGATGAATTTCGCGACGCAGCAGCGCTTGAATGTGCCGAGCAAGCTGCTGGTGTTCCCGGACGAGAACCACTGGATTTTGAAGGGGGATAACAGCCGCTACTTCTACAGCGAAGTACACGGCTGGCTGGCGAAGTATCTGAAGTGACGGCCGCCGGCTGAGCCGGCATTGGCGGATTACGCTACGCTAATCCGCCCTACGTATTTCCTCTTCAATTCAAATCCCGTGGCCAGGGTCCTCGCCTGACCACGGAGGCACGTAGGGCGGATTAGGCGGCACGCCGTAATCCGCCACGAGCCGCCAACACTCTCGTTCTAGTTGAAACTCAACCCCGTGGCACTGGTATTGGTCAACGTCTTGGCCTTCAGGTCGATACGGAAACTATCGCTCGGCTTGCCCGAACCCAGCCCCTTCAGAATCCCGAACACCTGCTTGAACTGATACTGGAACAGCACGTTGACCGGGTTCTGATCCGACGGCAAATCGCCGATCTTCACGATGGCCGCCGGCGATGCCGGAAACGCCGCCATCAGCACCTTGTACTGCGCCACCCGTTGCGCGCCCATGTCGCGCAACGCCAGCTCGCCGGCATACACCGTCCGGTGGAAATCGCCATAAAACTCGTACGCGCTGATCTTGGCAAAATCATCCAGCTTCAAGTTCGCCGCCGACGCCAGTTGCTCCGCCTTGGCCGTCGCCGCCGCCCAGTCCGCCGTCAACTGGCTTGCCGCCACGCCACCCTCGGCGACGGTCCCCTTGGCGGCACACGCGGCCGTCAACGGCACCACAGACGGATTGTCCTTCAGCTGCGCCAAGGTCACCCTGGTCTGCAACTGCGACAGGATCAGCATCTGGCGCGCGTCGAGCGAGGTCGCCGCCTGCTTCATTTCGCACGGCCAGTACTCGTCCATGAAACGCAGGCGCGACAGCTCGCCGAAGTACGTGCGGGTGAATTCGCCATACGAGCGGGTATCGAGGATATTGCGGTTCCAGCGCTTGGCGACGTCGCCGGTCAGCACGCTGCCCTGCAGGTAGTCGTACTCGGTCTGATACAACGGGAACAGTTCGTTATAGCGCGCCACATTGTTGAGGCCAACCGTCTGCACATCGACCAGGTCCTTGCTCTGGTAGCTGACGATCTTGTACGCCGCGCCGAACACGGCCAGCGACGGCGACTGCACGTTAACCAGGTAGTTGCCGGCGGCGTCCTGGTAATCGTTGGTGCCGTTGAAGTGCATGTGGCCGCCCATGTGCAGCGGCAGGCCGGTCGCGGCCAGCGCCTTGGTGGTGGCCGATTCCGGCACGCGCGCCGTCTGGAAGGCGCCCGGCTTGAACACCGCCTTCATCGCGTCGGTCTGGTTGGCGTAGAAGTCCATCGTCGGATAGTGCGAGAACGCCATCAACTGCTTGCCCTGCGCCTTGGCGCGCGCGGCCACCGACTTGATCCATTCCATTTGATGGATCTTGTGCGTGGTCACCTTGTTCCAGCCGGCGTTGCCGGCGTTGTCGAAGCCGGCGAAGGCGGTCGGATTGGCCGGATCGAACTTGCCGTTGGGGACGTGGACGTTGGCGTCGACCGCCAGCAGCCACAGGCCCTTGACCGGTTCCACCAAGTAGCTGGCGTCGATGATGTTGGTGCAGCGCGTATAGGATTTACCCAGCTTGGTTTCGCCGGCGGCCTTGTAGCTGCCGCCCTCGCCTTCCGCGCAGATCTCGAACTGGCGCTTGTTCAGCGCGGACGAGGCCGACGCGGCGTCGAAGCTGTATTTGCCGTCCGCGTACTTGGTGAACGGCGTCTCCCAATAAACGTCCGACTTGTTCGGCATGTAGCCGAAGTCGCCGAGCTTGGTGAGCAGGCGCTCGTAGCCCTGCTCGGTCAGCTGGGCGGTGCAGACCACGGTCGGATCCTTGGCCTTGCAGGCGGCGTTGTTGGGCGCGTAGATCTTTTGTTCCTTGCCGTCGCGCGTGAGGAAGTCGTTTTTGCCGGCCTCATCGTCGTCGTAAGGCTCGTTCGGGTCGTGGTTGCCAGGGGCGATGAAGAAGCGCATGCCCTTGGCCTGATACTCGCGCAGGATGTCGGCCAGGCCGTCGATGTTGATCGGCTGGGCATCATCGGAGATGTCGCCAGGCAGCGCCACCAGGCGGATGTTCTTGCCGTAGGCATCGTCGAGCGCGGCGCGGAAGGCGAAATAGTTTTCGTTGAACAGACGGGTCGACGTCAGCTGCGCGTACATCGTGCGGATGGTGGCGTTCCTGCCGTCCTTGGTGGGAATGCCTGAGAACTGGCTGCTTTTGAAGTCGCCGTAGATGTTCTCGAAGTGCACGTCGCTCATGAAGGCGACCGGAGTTGAGGTATAGCCGTCGGCCGGGATCGGGTCGGTGGTCGGGACGCTGTCGCTGCCGCATGCGGATAGCAGCGACATCATGGCGGCGGCCGCGATCAGCGGCCGCCGGGCGTTCAAGGCATTGCGCATGCAATCTCCATCTGTCTGTTTTCGGTGGTGCGCATTGTGGCACTCCGGTGTGACAGGCTGATTACATGGCAACCAGACGAAAACGGACGGCGGCCGTCGCCGCCGTCCGCGGTGTCGTCAGGCCTGCGACGTCAACTTGCGGCGGCGCGCCACGCCCACCATCGCCAGGCCGGCCAGCAGCATGGCGTAGGTTTCCGGTTCCGGCACCGCCGTCACCGCCTTGATCCAGCCCACGTGCGAGTAGATGGCGGTGGAACCCGACAGGTCGCCATAGCTCGAGCCGTTTTTAGGCGCGTTGTCGCAGCCGCTCAGGCCGAGATCGCCGCAAGCGCTGTCGCCGCCCCAGCCCCACGAGTGCACGCCCGACAACAGCCATTCCGAGCCGTTCCAGACAAAATCGCCGCCGCCGGAATCGCCACCGGCGATCATCGACTCGATGGTGCCCAGGCCGGTGCCGCTGGTCCAGGCGCCGCCAATGGCATCGCCCATGCGGCCGATGGTGTTCAGCGCGGCGGTGCCGTTGTCGAAATCGCTCATGTAGGTGGCGCCCGGTGCGTAGTAGCTGGGATCGTCGGGGCCGTAGCCGGCGGCCGGGTAGTAGGCCGCGTTGAACTCCTGGCTGGTGACGTCGAAGGTGTTGTAACCGTAGTGGCCCCAGGCGGCATCGTTCCAGTTGGTGGGCGTGTTGACGTCGGCGCGGTTGGTCGTACCGTACCCAGCCATCAGGTAATCCTTGCCGACGTCGTTGGTGGTGCTCAGGTTGTAGCCCTTGATGCCGGTGACCACGCTGTCGAGCTTCAAGATGGCGATGTCGGCGCCGGTGTCGAGCGAGCCGTTCCACGCTTTGTGGACGGTGGCGTTGCCGACCGAAACATTGCGGGTGACGGCCGCGCTACCGTTGGCATAGCCGAACTGAACGGTCATCTTGCTGAAGTCGTCGGCGCAATGGGCGGCGGTGATCACGTACTGGCCGCCGGCCAGCAGCGAGCCGGAGCAGGCGTAGTTGCCCTGCGGTGTGGTGAAGCTCAGTTTTGCAACCCCGTCCAGCGCGCCGGCCACGCCATTGAAGCTCATGCCGGGGGTGAAACGCCAATTGCTGGGATCCGAAGTATTACCGGTCTGCGGTGTTGGCGCGGCTTGGACGGCCCCTGCGGCCAACATGGCGGCGACGGCCACCAACTTGAAGTGTTTGGACTGGATGAAATTCATATTGTTCCTTGCGCAATAGGTATTTTAAAAGTGCCTCTCCCTGTATTCACCTTTCGGGGACCGCCTGGCGTACGACGCGCCCCCGGCGAACGTGGCACAAATGACAATATCACGATGAACTATTGCGGCGCAACATAGTTATGAAAATATTTACGTCCCGGCTGGACGCGGCACCGCGCGCCTGATCAGCAAAATGACGCCGGCGGCCAGCAGGCAGGCTGCCCCCGCCGCGAACAGGGCGGGGTTATACGTCAGCATCATGGTGCGCACCCTGCCCGCGCCCCAGGCCGCCACCGCCGCACCCAGCTGGTGGCCGGCGAACACCCAGCCGAACACCATGCCCGCGCGCTCCTTGCCGAAGGTGGACGCCACCAGCCGCACCGTCGGCGGCACGGTGGCGATCCAGTCCAGGCCATAAAACATGGCGAACAACGACAGCCCGTAAAACGTGAATTCGGAATACGGCAACCAGAACAACGACAAGCCGCGCAGGCCGTAATACATGAACAGCAGCTTGCGGTTGTCGTAGCGGTCCGACAGCCAGCCCGAGCCGATGGTGCCGACCAAGTCGAAGGCCCCCATCATCGCCAGCACCGACGCGGCCGGCACGGCGGCCAATCCGGCGTCGCCGCACAGCGAAATGAAATGCGTCTGGATCAGGCCGTTGGTGCTGAGCCCGCAAATGAAAAACGTGCCGAACAATATCCAGAACACCCGGTTGCCGGCGACGCTGGCAAGCACCTTGAACGGCGTGGCGAACGTGATGTGCATAGGCGGCACCGGCGGTGCGACTTCCGTTCCCGGGGCCGCGCCGTAGGGCGTCAGGCCAAGTTCGTTGGGCCGGTTGCGCATCAGCAGCAGCACCAGAACGGCGGCCACGGCGCAGGCGGCGAAGACGGGAATGACGGCCATGCGCCAGCCGAAGCGTTCGATCAGCCAGGCGCCGACCGGCAGGAAGACCAACTGGCCGGTGGCCGAACTGGCGGTGAGCATGCCCACCACCAAGCCCCGGTGGCTGTCGAACCAGCGGTTGGAGACGATGGCGCTGAGCACCAGCGCGGTCATGCCCGAGCCGATGCCGAGCATGATTCCCCAGAACAGCACCAGATGCCAGAACTGCGTCATTTGCGTGGCCAGCGCCATGCCGGTCGCCACCAGCGTCAGCGCGGTGACGACCACGTGGCGCAGGCCGAAACGCTCCATCAGGATGGCGGCGAAAGGCCCCATCAAACCGAACAGCACGAAGCGCACCGCCAGCGCGGATGAAATCTGTTCGACGTCCCAGCCGAACTCGATGGACAGCGGCTGCAACAGCGCGCCCGGCAGGCCGAGCGCCGCCGACGAGGTCAGGCCCGTCAGGAAGGTGACAGCGACGATCACCCAAGAATAGTGCAAGCCGCGCCGCCGCAGCCAGTTGGAAAGCGATAGTGCGAACATGATGCTCCTTGCAATGACGATGGCTGCGGCGATGCGGACGCGGGCGTGGACGAACCCGCGCTGCCGGCCATTTTAAATTATGGTCATAATGAATGCAAGGAAAAGAAAGGGGCCTCGGCGGAGGCCCCTTTCAGGGGGAAGTCACATCCAGCTACCGCTTATTTGATGCGCAGCGAGCTCTTCACGTCGGTGACGCCTTTGACATTGCGGGCAACGTCAACCGCTTTGTCAGCTTCGGCCTGCGACGGCACGAAGCCGCTCAGCACCACGCCGCCATTGGTGGTTTCAACTTTGACATCCAGCGATTTGAGCGCTGGCTCAGCCATCAGTTCGGTTTTGACCTTGGTGGTGATCACGGTGTCGGCGACCGCATCCTTGGCCAGCTCGGTTTTCGATTTGGCTTCGCACGACGCCTTGTCGGTGCCGGTCATACCGCTGCAGTCGATGCCGGTCTGGGCGACGTCGGCGGCATCCTTGCCTGCCTTGGCGGCGTTGATGGCGGCGGTCTGCTGCGATTTGGCGGTGCTCAGGCAGCTATCCTTGGCGTTGCCGTCCAGGGTGTCGCACTTTTCCTTGGCCAGGCCGTACTGGGCATCGGCCAGTTCCGTGCGGGCTTTTTCGATCGATTTTTTATCGTTCTTGTATTGCATCGTGGCGTTGGCCTCGGCCGTCGCGCGGGCCACTTTGGCCTGCTCTTCGCACACGTCCTTGGCGTTGCCGGACTGCGCATCGCAGGCGGACTTGGCGGTCTTGTAATCGTTGGCAGCTTTATTGGTGGCTGCCTTGTAGGCCACAGTGTCGTTGGCTGGGGTGGCGGCGAAACTGGCGCTGGCTGCACCGGCCAAAAGCAGGAAGAGGAGCTTGTTCATGATGTGTCCCTTTATTGTGGTGGTTGGTGGACACATTAAACGCCGACAGCAGAGAAACCTCTGTGCGCGAACGAACAGAGTTGGGGAATTGCATTTTTTGCGCTATGAGCGGCGACAGCCTGACTTCGATGTCGCTAGCGCTGCAGCGAGGCCTGGCGCAGGCCTTGGCGGGTATCCTCGCGCGCGTCCTGGTTCAGCAAACCCTTTTGCCACAGGTCGCTCGCCTGCTCGAACAAGGGCAGCCCGGCGGCGAAGGCGTCGCCGGTCGGCGCCAGTTGCAGCCATTCCATGGTGGTGTGCGAACCGGCCACCGGGCCGGACGACGAAGGTTGGCGCACCTGGCGCATCCACGCGGCGACGGCGCCATATTGTTCGGGATGGCGCTGTTGTATCCATGCCAGAGCGGCCAGATCGGCAAAGCCTTCCTCGCGGCGGGTCTGCTCCAGTTCCTGCGCTTGCGCTTGGCTGTGTGCCGTGTCGTCGGCGTGGTCGTGTTCCTCGAAACCGGCCGGCATCTCGTGCCACTGGCCCTGCACGTAGCGCCAGCAGTGGCCCACTTCGTGTGCGAACATCGCCTCGATCATCAGCGCCCGCTGTTCCGCCGGCACGGTCGACAGGACGTCTTCGACGTTGGTCCGGTTGCGCATCGTCAGCACCAGCTTGCAACGTCCATCTTGAAAGCCCAGCGCCAGCGGCACGTCGGTCGGCTTGCCGGTGGGCTGTACGATGATGTCGATCGGCAGTTTGAGTTCTTTTTTAGCGTACTTCAGCATGGCCGATCCGGCGGTGAGCCAGCGGGTTTCCATGTCGGTCAACTCCGCTGCGGAAGCGAAGTTGGAGCACAACAGCAGCAGGGAGATAAGTAGGCGCGTGATCATGATTTGGTTTCCTCAAACCAACTTTATCACGATCACGGAAACTTTTATTGCCGCACGGAAGTATTTTTCTACGTAGGCAAAGTTGAACTATTTAGTCGAAAGGCTACTCTGTATGCGGAATGATAACGGGGACCTGACGGTCCCCGTTGGAGGAAGGTGAGGACTTACTTCGCCAGCAGGCTTTGTGCTGTCTTGAATTCCGGACGTATATCGTTCGGCACCGAGGCCATTTTATCCAGCGCCTTTTGCACGTCGGGACGGATGACGACATATTTGGCCATCATCTCCTTGGCGCGCGCATAGTCGCCGGTGGCCTCGATCGTCAGGAACTCGCGGTCGAGATCTGTTACAGCCGATTTAACCTTTTTGAAGTCGACCGAGAACGTTCCATCGCCGTGCGACACGAATCCACCCTTATCGAGAAGATAATTAACCTGGATCGCCATGCCGCGCGCGTGCGAATCGGTCAGGCCGAAATGCAGCGTGCGGAACGCCGACGCCAGGAACGTCGTGTACAGCTTGCGCTCGGCCGCCTCGCCCTGCCCCAGCGTGCCGGCCAGCTGGCCCTTGTCCATCATGTAGGCCAGCACGTACAGGCCGGTGATGTCGGCCTTGGCTTCCTCGATGGTCGAATAGGCTTCCTTCAGGTCCTGGCGCGGGGTCGATTCCTTGCCGTCGACCTTGGTCACGTGCGGTCCCAGGCCGTGGGTGATTTCATGCGCCAGGATGTGCGTGAAGAACGCGTCGAAATCGACATCCTTCTGGTCGGCCGGCTTGAGCACCAGCTTGGAGATCGGCGTCAACGTCGACTTGAACTTGGCTTGCTGCACGTTCTTGAGCATCACGCGCTTGGAGCCGCGCTGGCTGATGATGCGCTCGTCGTTGGGCAGGTTGTAGGCGGCCGTCTGCACGCCCATGTTGCCGTCGCCGGCCCCGTAGACCTGGTTGACCACCACCATCGGCGCGATGGCGCCGACCTTGGGATTGCGGTACTGCGCATCGAGCGGCAGGTTGTCTTCCAGCTCCTGCATGTGCTTGGCGAAGAAGTCGAGCTTTTGCGTCTCCTTCTGGTCGCGGATGTTGACGTAGGCCTCGAACGCGGCCTTGTAGCCGAACAGCTCGTCGTTATAGGTCTCATACGGGCCGATGGTGACGTCGACCGGCGCGTCCAGATCCATCCAGGCGAAGTCGGAAGCCAGGTAGTCGTTGCTCAGGAAAGCGTCGGCGCGCAGCTCGAGGAACTTCTTCAGCGAAGCGTTGTCGGTCGCGGCTGCGGCCTGCTTGAGCAGCGCGGCCGCTTGCTGCAGTTCGGCCTTGTATTCGTCCGAATATTTGACGGTGGTGAACTGGCCGTCGGCGTTGCGGCGTACCGTCGTGAAGAACCACTGCGCCTGTTCCTTGTCAATGGCCGGCAACGCGTTCATCCAGGTTTCCAGCTGCGCCTTGCTGGCGTCGGCCGGATAGAAGTTGCCGCCTTCAGGCTTCTTGGCGGGAATCTTGATGCCGTCGATCTCTGCCGGCAGGAACGATTCGTGGCTGTCGAGGATCGACCACGGCCCCTTGTTGAGCCAGAAGTAGCCCAGGCGCGCCTGGCCCAACGGCGTCTTGTCCTTCTTCAGCGCGGCCCACAGCGCCTCGTTGCCGGCCCAGCGCTGTCGCAGTTGCAGCACGTCGATGATCTTGGCCGCTTCGATCAGCTTGACGATGGCCTTCTTGTCGCCGGCGGAGAGTTTGCTGGTGTCGGCGGTCAGCGCGATCGGCGCGTACCGCTTGCTCATTTTGTTCAAGTCGGCAACGTCGGCCGGGGCAGCGTAAGCGGCGGCGCAGGCGAGCGCCATCGCCAATGGAAGCAGGATTTTTTTCATTCGAACCTCGGGTGGAGTCAGGCCCGTATTGTAATCCAGCCGTGCTGCCGCACCGCGCTACTTCGAGGCCTTGTCGGCGCCGGCGGGATGCGCGGCGGGCGTGGCCGCGCCAGCCACCCGCGTGGCGCGCATCGAGCGCCCGTCCTGATGCAGTACCAACGCCGCCGCTGCGCCGCCGGCGTCGGGCTCGAACTGCAATTCGGCCGCCACCACATCCCATGCGAAGCGGCCGGCCTTGCCCGGCACCGGAAACACCGGCAGCAGCGGCTGTTGGTCCAAACGGGCCCACAGCTGCCCGTCGATGGCGCGCACGTCGAAGTCGAGCTTGGGCGCACCATCACCGCCGGTCAGATAATGTCCCGTGTAGCGTTGCGGCGTGATGGCGGCGTCGGTGGCGACGGCCGGCGCAGGCTCGTCCGTGCGGCGCGCGGGGATCTCGCCGCCGCGCTGGCGCAGCAGCATGCTCGCCACTTTGCCGTTCTCGCGTCCGAAAGCGAACTCGGCGCCAAATTGCGGCAGCGTGAAAACGTCCGGCGCCGCCGCCGTCATCGCGGTGTAGGGCTGCCCGGTCATGCGGCCATACAGCTTGCCGTCCTGGACCACGAAGGTGAAGGCGATTTTGGCGTCCGCGCGGAACACGCCAACGTATTGCGGCAGCGCCGCCGCGTCCAGCGCGATACTGGTGTCGCCGACCTTGTAGCGCGCGGCCAGCACATCGGCGCCGAACGAATCGGCCTGCGCCTCGGCGTTGCTGACCATGACGATCGCCGCCTGTCCGACATCAGGCATCATCAGCAACTGGGTGCGAAAACCGCCGGTGCCGCCGCTGTGGAAATAAGTGCGCCGCTCCGGCGGACCGCGCATGATCAGTGCGTAGCCGATCTGCGCGCCGTTCATCGACGCCAGCGGCTGCAGCACCCGCTCGCCAGCGGCGCCCAGCGGCCCGCCGCGCCCCGCCATCAACGCGCGGCCGAACGCCAGCATATCCGGCGCCGTGGAGCGCAGCGAGCCGGCGCCGGCGAAGGCGTCAAAGTCCCACAGCGAAGCGGCCTTGTCACCACTGAACGGCGGCGCCATGCGTCCCAGCCCGTCCGCCTTCCGCTGCGGCAGATGCTGGAAGGTGCTGGCCATGCCCAACGGCGCGGTGATGCGATCGCCGACCAGCTTTTCCCATGTGCTGCCATAGCGCAGCGACAGCACTTCGCCCAGCACGGCGAAACCGAAATTGCTGTACTCGGCCTCGCACGGCGCCGGCTTCGGCTTGAGCGCCGACAGCTCCGCCAGCATCATCTGGCGGGTGTAGCCGGGATAGGGATTGGCCGCGTTCAGGTCGGGGAAATTGGCGGGCATCCTCGGCAGGCAGGAAGTATGCGTGACGAGCTGGCGCAGCGTGATCGCCGCCACTTCCGGCTTCAGCTTGAGCGCGCGGGCCTGCGCCGCGTCCAGCGACGCCGGCAGCAGCTTGCCGAGCGTATCCCCGAGTGCCAGGTCGCCGCGTTCGACCGCCTGCGCCAGCAGCAGGCCGGTGAACACCTTGGAGATCGACCCTATTTCAAACAGTTGGGACACGCCTTCCGGCTGGCGCTCCGCGGCCCCGCCGACGGCCGCGCGGCGCACCTCGGCGTAGAACCCCTTGTCATCGTGCCACAGCCCCACGGCGGCGGCGCCGGGACGTTCGCCCAGCACCGAGCGGGCGACGGCCTCGGGCTGGCTCTCCATGCTCAAGGGCGCCGAAGCGGCAAGTGCGTACACCGGCACGCAGAAAACCAGCAGACCAAGCAAGGTTTTGAGCACGGAGGCTTCTCCTATCAAGTGAAGCCGCAGCATACGCTTTTTACAATGTCCGAATACTCACGGATTGTCACTACCAGGCCCGGTACACCTGCCTCTCGATCCTTGCTTTTGCAGCGCTTGACCGGGCAGGAACGTTCTGCCAACATGGGACATCGAATGTCCCATGTTGGCATGTTGAAATCATGAAGATGACGCTCAAAGAACGGCTTAAAAGCACGATCAGGAAATCGCGCCGGGACGTCTTCATGCGCGACGATTTTTTGAACCTTGGCGGTACATACCGTCAGTTAAGCCGGGCTCTGAGTGAGCTGCAAAGTGAGCAAGTCGTAGTGCGTGCCGGATATGGCCTGTACATACGCCCAACTGTGCGAGATGTTGAAATTGCTGTCGAACAAGTGCAGCAGCGTCTCGGGCGGCGCGTGCGTCGAGAGGTGACGATCGGTGACACTACCGTGCAACTCGGATTACCTTCCCGCGCAATCAACAAGCAGGACGAGCAGGATCGGAGGAAGTTGGCCATGGCTTGGCTCATTGTCAAAAAATTTACGATGTCCGAGATCCGGCGACGTAGCCTTGAGAACATGGAGCGCTGGCAAAAAAACGGGGTCTGGGTATCCGCGTTCGAGGAATGGCGTGAGTTGTTGACCTGCGGGGGTGATCCTCAGTTGTTGGCCGTGATGACAGGCCAAGATGAAAATTCGAACCGCTTGCGTCAGTCCGCCCCGTACGCGGGGTTGTTGACGCAAACGGAGGTGGAGGCGATTTGAATATCGAGCAACTCCGTCATCTGCTGCGCGCATCGGCGCAGATTGTCGGCGATGACCAATTCATCGTCATCGGCTCTCAATCCATCCTTGGCAAGTACCCGAATTCCCCTGCCGAGTTGTTGTGGTCCACCGAAGCCGACCTGATCGCGAAAAACAAACCCCGGCAGACAGACAAACTGGAGTCGATCGGGGAACTGAGCGAGTTTCACCACACACATGGTATCTACGCAGACCCGGTGTCGGAAAAAACGGCTGTACTGGCAAAAGGTTGGAAGGGCCGCCTTGTCAACATCGTTGCGCACGACACCAATGGTGAGACGGTGACCGGTCTATGCCTTGATCCACACGACCTGTTTGTTTCCAAAGTTGCCGCCGGACGTGAAAAGGATATCGAATTTGCGCGTAGCATGATCGAACACCGTATGGTGAATCGTGATCGCGTTCTGCAACTGGCAGGTGCCGTCCGGAATCCGGTTGACGACATGCATCGCTCCTTTCGCATCGCAAGCCGCATTGATGATCTGTATGCGATGGGATCGGAACACCAGCTACCACAAATTGACCTGGCCCATGGAAGTATACGGGGAGCATTGTCGGCGTGTCCGCGGAGGTGGTTCAGCAAATGACGATTGATGGTGAGATCGTGTTCCATCTATCCAAACAGATCGACACGCTGCCCACGCTGGGCGACCTATGCACAGTACAGTATCAGGGTGGGTGCGCGCACGTGATCACACACAAAACTCGACAGGAAGATGAGACCGGGGAGTCTGGCGACGAGTCGCCGACACCAGAGCCGCAGGCACCAGACTGATTGGCGGTGCAAAGATGATTACTTCCATCCGCATTTGCAGCGCGCCGGCGGCCACCACCACCGCGTCCACCTTGCCGAAACGCTCGAACAAAGCCCTTACCTGCGCGATGTCCGCGATGTCGGCCTGATACTGGCCGCTGCGCGTGCCCACGCCGACGATGTCATGGCGTTGTCCGAGCTGCTCGACGACGGCGGAACCGATGGTGCCCGTCGCACCGATCACAATCACTTTCATGGCGTCCCCTTCACCAGGCGCGATAGACTTGGCCGGTCTGCGCGCCGTCGACGCTGCGCGCGTACGACAGCGCCACGCGCTTGCCCGGCGCCGGCTCGAAGCCGATGAAGAACGGACCGTAGCTGTCCATCGATTCCTCCAGCACCGTGGGGCTGACGGCGTTGATGCGCAAGCCGCGCGGCAGCTCGATGGCGGCGGCGCGCACGAAGCCCTCCACCGCCGCGTTGACCATGGTCGCACTGGCGCCGTTGCGGATCGGCTGCTCGGCCACGATGCCGCTGGTGAGCGTGATCGAACCGCCGTCGTTCAGATACTCGCGCGCCACCAAGGCCACGTTCACCTGCCCCATCAACTTGCTGTTCAAGCCAACGTGGAACTGCTCCGGCGTGAAGTCGGCCAGCGGGCCGAAATGCAGCGAGCCCGCGGCCACCACCACCGCGTCGATCTTGCCGATCTGTTCGAACGCCGCCCGCACCTGCGCGATGTCGGTGAAGTCGGCCCGATACTGGCCGCTGCCCGCGCCCGCCGTCACGATCTCGTGACGCTTGCCCAATTCCTCCACCACCGATTTGCCCACCGTGCCCGAGGCACCGATAACGACGATTTTCATGATCCACTCCCTGTCTGGTTAAGTGAGACCAGTATCGCGGCGATCACGCCATGAATAAATGAGCTAAGATTAAGTTCATTACAAACGTACGGTTAGCAATGATGGACAAACTGCGCAGCATGGAGATTTTTGTCGCGGTGGTCGATGCCGGCAATTTCACGGCCGCCGCCGACAACTTCAAGATCTCCCCGGTCATGGTCGGCAAACACATCGCGCAGCTGGAAGCGACGCTGGGCGCGCGCCTGCTGACCCGCACCACGCGGCGCCAAAGCCTGACCGAGATCGGCGCGCAGTATGTCGAGCGATGCCGGGCCATCCTGGCGCAGATCGCGGCCGCCGAAACCGGCGCCGAGGCGATGCGCAGCGTGCCGCGCGGACGGCTCAAGATCACCGCGCCGGTTTCCTTCGGCACCGAATGGATCGCGCCGGCGATGACGGACTACCTGCGCCGGCATCCCGAGGTGAGCCTGGATTTGAGCCTGAGCGACCGCACGGTCGATCTGGTGGAGGAAGGGTATGACGCCGCCATCCGCATCGGCCGGCTGGAGGATTCGACGATGGTGGCGCGGCCGCTGTTCGACTATGCGATGGCCATTTGCGCCAGCCCCGCCTACCTGGAAAAGCACGGGACGCCGAAAACTCCGGACGACCTGGCGCGGCACGAATGCCTGGACTTCATGGCGTGGTCGCTCAACATGCGCTGGCGGCTGCAGGGGCAGACCGGCAACCGCAACATCGAGGCCAGCCGCTTCCGCGCCAACAATGGCCAGGCATTGCGCATGGCCGCGCTACAGGATTTTGGATTGGTGATGCAGGCGGAGGTGCTGCTGGCGCAGGACATCGCCGCCGGCCGGCTGGTGCCGGTATTGTGCGACTACATGCCGACAGCGCGTCCGATGAATTTGGTCTATCCGCGCGACCGGCAAGCCACGCCGAAGCTGACGACATTCGTGGATTTCATTGTGGAGCGATTCGGACCCGCATGGGTACCGGGCCACGAAGACAAAACGCTCAGGACCAGCGGCGCACCGCCGCTGGCCTCATCGCGTAATCGTAAAACTCAATTGCGTAAAACTTAATTCGCTACCGCCGCCAGGCTCTCCGACGGCTGCCAGCCGGCGCCCAGCGCGCGCGCCACCGACACCGCCGCCAGCAGGCGCTGGGTGTTGATCTGCACCGCCGCCCGATCGGCCGTCAGCGCGCTGCGCTGTGCATCCGTCACATCCAGATAGGTCGACACGCCACGCTCGTAGCGCGCACGCGCCACCAGATAACCGCGCGCCGCCGCCACCTGCGAGGCCGACTGCGCCTCGCCCTGCAACTGGCGCTGCTGCACGTCCGACAGCGCATCCTCGACTTCGCGCAATGCCGTCAGCAACTTGGTCTCGTGATTGGCCAGCGCCTCCTCGTAGCGCGCCTTGGCGATCGCCAGGTTGGCCTTGTTGCGGCCACCATCGAAGATCGGCAGCGACAGCGCCAGCGGACCGGCGCTGAACTGGCGCGAGCTGCCCTCGCCCAGCTTGCGCAGGCTCTCCGACGCCCAACCGAAGTTACCGGTCAACGTCAGGGAAGGATAAAACGCGCCCTCGGCAACGCCGATCTGCGCGTTGGCCGCGCGCAGGTTCGCCACGCTGCCCGCCAGATCCGGACGCTGCGCCAGCAGGCTGGCCGGCAGGCCGACCGGAATCGCCGGCGGCTGCGGCAGCACCACGGCGTCCGTGTTGGCCGCCGTCAGCATCGCCGACGGCGAAGCGCCAACCAAGGTGGCAAGGCTATGTTCGAGCAAATTGCGCTGACGCTGCACTTCCTGCAAATCGGCCTTGGCGTTGGCATACTCGATGCGCGCGCGCGATACATCCAGCTCGTTCGACAGGCCGGCGTCGAAGCGTGCCGTCACCAGCTCCTCGCTTTCGCGGCGGGTATCGAGCGCGCCCTTCAGGATCGCGATCTCGGCATCCAGCCCGCGCAGTTGCCAGTAGGTCGTCGCCAGCTGCGACGACAACACCAGCAGCACGCCGTCGCGGTCCGCTTCGGCCACCAGCGCCTGCGCGTCGGACGCCTCCACCAAACGGCGCACGCGGCCCAGCAGATCGAGCTCGTACGACATCGATGCGCCGACCGTGTAGTTGTTACCCTTGATCGAACGGCCGCCCAGCGCCAGCCCCTGCGACGTCTCCGCCGAGGTGCGCGAGTTGGCGACCGAGGTATTCACGCTCAGCGACGGCTGCTGGCTGGCGCGGCTCACGCCGGCCTGCTCCAGCGCCTGCACCAACCGCTGCGCCGCCGCCTTCACACTCGGATTGTCGCGCAGCGCGGTCTGTTCCAGATTGTTCAAGGTCTGGTCGTTGAACACCGTCCACCACTGTGCCGGCAGATGCGCCTCGCTGGCGCCGGCCTGCGGCAAATGGCGGAACGAAGCGTCGGCGACGTTTTTCGGCGCGGTGAAATCGCTGCCGACGGTGGCGCAGCCGCTGACGGCCAGGGTGATGGAGACAGCGAGCGTCAGGCGCTTCAAAGCTGAATTGAACATGGTGTTACCTCACAAATTAGTTAGTGTTAGCGCGCGCATCGATTTAGTGCGCACCGCCGCCGCCACCGCCCGAAGGGGCTTTGACTTTATCCGAGAACCACAGCACCCCGATGCAGGCGAACAGCACCATCGCCACCAGGAAGAAGCCGTCGTTGTAGGCCATCACGAAGGACTCGCGCCGCACGATGCCGTCGACCGCCTTGAGCGCCATGTCCGACGCCGTGCTGGCGTCCATGCCCTGGCCGATGAACGATTGCGTCAACGCCGCCAGACGGTCCTGCGTGGCCAGCGCGAAATTGCTCACCGATTCCCCGATGCGCTGCGAGTGGAAGTGCTCGCGCGTCGTCAGCGCCGTCGCCAGCAGCGCGATGCCGATCGAGCCGCCCAGGTTGCGGGTCATGTTGATCAGGCTCGATGCCGACGGCATGTCCTTCGGCTGGATGCCGTTCATGGCGAAGTTCGACAGCGTCAGCATCACAAAAGGCTGGCCCAGCGCGCGCACCACCTGCGACCACAATAACTGGTCGTAGCCCGTACTGGCGTCCATGTAGGCGTTCATCATGCACGAGCCGCCGAACAACAGCAGCCCGAAACTGCACAGGATGCGGTTGTCGATCTTGGACGACAGCTTGGCCACGAACGGCATGATGAACAGCTGCGGCAAGCCTGACCACATGATCACTTCACCGATCTGCATCGGCGAATAGCCGGCGATTTGACCGAGGTACAGCGGCAGCAAAAACGACGAACCATACAAGCCCATACCCATCGCCATCGACAGCGCGGTGGCGGCGGCGAAGTTACGCTGGCCGTACAGCCCCAGGTTGACGAAGGGCTGCCGGCGCATCGTGCTGTTGACCACCCAGCCAAGCAGGCCGACGATGGACATCGCCGCGAAGGTGATGATGAAGGAGGAATCGAACCAGTCCTTGCTGTTACCTTCTTCCAGGAAGATCGTCAGGCTGCCCAGGCCCACCGCCATGAAGGCGATGCCCAGCCAGTCGGCGGTCAGCAACAGCGACGGCTGCGACTTTTGCTTTTCCAGGCCGATCCCGATGCCGAAGATCAGCAGCAGGCCGGGTACCCAGTTGATGAAGAAGATCGACGGCCAGCCGTAGATTTCGCTCAGGTACCCGCCCAGGGTCGGGCCCATCGACGGCGCCAGGGTCGCGGTCAGGCCGAAGATGGCCATGCCGGTGGCGCGCTTCGACGGCGGCAGCAATGTCATCACGATGGTCATCGCCATCGGGATCAGCGCGCCCCCGGTGAAGCCCTGCAGCATGCGGAAGGCGATCATGCTCTCGAGGTTCCACGCGAAACCGCACAAGGTGGAGAACACCAGGAACAGCGCGGTGGTGCCCATCATGTAGTTGCGCAGGCCGAAAACGCGCGTCAGCAGGCCGGTCATCGGGATGATGATGATCTCCGCCACCAGGTAGGCGGTGGCGATCCACGAACCCTCTTCCTGCGTGGCCGACAGCGCGCCGAGAATATCCTTGAGCGACGAGTTGGTGATCTGGATGTCGAGCACCGCCATGAAGGCGCCCATCATGCCGGCGGCGACGGCCATCCAGGTGCGGGCGGAGACCTTCTCGCTCGGCATGATCGGTGCTTGCGGTGGGGCGGCCTTACTCCCGCCGCCCGGCGTATCGATCGTGGTGCTGGCCATGGAGTGGCTCCTTAGTGCGCCGCGACTTTGGACGGTGCCGCGGCGTGCTTGGCCTCATCCTTCTGCTTCAACGACACCTCCGCGATCGCCGACATGCCCGGCACCAGTCGGCCGTTCAAGGCCTTGATGTCCTCCGGCTTGAACACGATCTTGACCGGCACGCGCTGGACGATCTTGGTGAAGTTGCCGGTCGCGTTATCGGCCGGCAGCAGCGCGAACTGCGCGCCAGACGCCGGCGCGAAGCTCTCGACGGTGCCGATCAATTCCTTGCCCGGCATCGCGTCGATGCTCACGTTGACTTCCTGACCCTTTTGCAGCTCGGCCAACTGGGTTTCCTTGAAGTTCGCGGTCAGCCACACGTTGTCCTGCACGATGGCGGTGATTTGCTGGCCAGGCTGCAGGCGCTGGCCCACTTCGATGGTGCGCTTGCCGATACGGCCGCCGACCGGCGCCAGGATCTGGTTATAGGCCAGCTGCTGCTGCGCGTCCTTGAGCTGCACGCGCAGCACGTCGACCTGCGCCTTGAGCACGTCGCGCGCCGAACGGGCGGCCGCGATCTGCGCCTTGGCGGCCGAGGCGCTGTCCTTGCGTGCATTCAGGTCGGCGATGGCGCTGGCGCGGCCGGCGACGGCGGTGTCCAGCTCCGATTTGGAGACGGCCTTCATCTGGCTGTTATACAGTTGGCCGTAACGCTCGGCGTCCTGGTTCGCGCGCACCAACTGGGCCTGCGACTGCGCCACCTGCGCGGCCGAGGCACTGGCCTGGGCCTGGGTCTGGGCGATCTGCGCCTCGGACTGCACCACCTGCTGCTCGGCGCTGGCGATCTGCGCCTGGATCTGCTCCACTTTCACGCGCTGGTCGAACGGATCGAGTTCGGCGATCACATCGCCCTCGCGGACAATCTGGTTATCGTCGATCAGCACCTTGGTGACCACGCCGGAAATGCGCGACGACACCGGCGTGACGTGGCCGGCCACGTAGGCGTTTTCCGTCTCGACGAAATAATGGCTGCGGTACCACATGCGTCCACCGGCGGCCAGGGCGGCGATGGCGATCAGGCCGGCGATCACCAGCACCTTGCGGTTCGGCTTGGCCGGACCGGCGGGCGCCGCCGCCGTGGCGGCCGGGCCGCCGGGAGCGCCAGCGGCCTGTGCGGGTGGCACGGCGCTGAGCACTTTTTGTTGTTCTTGTGGATTCGACATGTGTTGCTCCGCATAAATGAAATGGAATAGGGTCATTATTCGCCTGTTCAAATCCAAAGTCAAGAAATGAAACGATTGCATTTCATTTTTATTTGGACTAGCATGACCGCATTCGTTATCATTAGCCGCCATGAAAATTTCCGACCTACAAACCACCGCGACCGCCGCGCCGGAGGAGCTGGACTGCCCCGACGACGCCGTCACCGATCCCGCCTCGCCCTGCTTCGGCAAGGCTGCGGGGCGCCCGCGCGCGGCCGACAAGGAAGCGCGCCATCTGGCGCTGTTGCACACGGCGAAGCAGTTATTTCTCGAAAAGGGTTATAGCAAGGTCAGTCTTGAAATGATCGCCCGCGAAGCCCATGTGGCGGTACGGACGATCTACGTCAAGTTCGGCGGCAAGGCCGGGCTGTTGAGCGCCATCATCAGCGAGGGCCGGGCGCACTTCTTCGCCGATATGGCCAGCATGGAGACGGACCCGCGTCCCCTGGAGGATATCCTCGGCGACTTTTCGCTGCGCTTCCTGGAGCTGGTGTCGTTGCCGTCGTTCGTCAGCCTGCACCGCATGGTGGTGGCCGAGGCGCTCAGCACGCCGGAGCTGGCGGACACGTTCTATCAGGCCGGGCCGCGACAGTCGCGCGAACAACTGAAGCGCCTATTCGTGCGGCCGGAGGTCAGTGCCCGGCTGCGGCCGGAACTGGGATTGGAAATGCTGGCGGTACACCTGACCAACTGCCTGCTCGGCGACCACATGACGCGCCTGCTGTACCCGAACCAGGCGCCGCCGACCACGGACGAGTTGCGCCAGCGCGCGGCGGCTGGGCTCGATCTGTTCCTGCGCAGCGTGCTACGTTAGAAGCTGTGCAACTTTGCAGTTTGTTCTATACTTGATTTTTAAATTGGAGCACACATGAGCAAATTGAATCGACTGGACTGGAGCAAACAAGTAACGCTCATGAATGAGCGCATCAAGAATTTCCAGGCCAACCCTGGACAGGAGCAGCTGGACGCCGTGATCCAGGAATTGAAGGCCTACGCCGAAGCCGCGCGCACGGGCGGCATCGAAATCCCGACCCGCTTCACGGTCAATTAAGCCAGCGACAGATTCGGCGCTGGCGCCCGGTCCTTATTTACGCGACATCGCCACCAGCGCGTCCAGCACCTGCAAGGTGGCCTGGCTCAACTGCTGACGTGGAATCTGGCCAGGATTGCTGCTATCGACCATGGTCGGATTGGTCAGGTAGCGGCCATTGACGATCATGGTCGGCGTGCTGTTGACTTCATACGTGGCGGCGACGCGGCCGGCGTTCTTCAAGCGCGTGATGATCGCGAACGAGTTATACACGGCCAGGAACTTTTGCTTGTCGATGCCGTTTTTGACGGCCCAATTGATGTTGTCGTCGTCGCTCTTCAAACGCTGGCGGTCGACGTGCCAGGTGCTCAGCACCTTGGCGTGCATCGATTCTTCCAGCTTCATCGCCTCCAAGGTCAGGAACAGATGCGCCTCCGGATCGTTGGCGCCCGTCAGCGGCAGGTGGATGCGGCGGAACACGATGTTGTCACCTTGCTTCTTCACCCAATCCAGCATGGCCGGTTCCAGCGCGTAGCACGCCGGGCAGTGGTACATGAAGAACTCGATGACCTCGACTTTTTTGCCTTCGGCCTGCACCGGCTGCGGCGCCTTCAAGGTGATGTACTCGGCGCCGTTCTTCGGCGCGGTTGGCGATGCAAAGGCGGCGCCTGCCATCAGGGCGGCGGCGGCAACGACGAATTTCAAGCGAAACATGGTTATCCTTTAAAAAAATCTGCAATGGGAATATACCAGCTTCCCGCACAGCGCGGCGACCATGGCCGCCCAAAACCGCCGTCGGCTACAATTGCTAACAACTGATACCGATCGCGCCACCCGGAACCCCGATGAAAACGACACCGCCCGCCCTCGCCGCATTGACCTTGTCGCTGGCCGTTTGGGGCCCCGCCCATGCCGCCGCGCTCTCCCCCACCGAGCAGAAAATCGTCGCCGAGGTCAAGGCGCGCGCGCCGCAAGGCCTGCAACTGCTGGAGCGCTCGGTCAACATCAACAGCGGCACGATGAACCATGACGGCGTGCGCGAAGTGGGCAAGCTGTTTCGCGAACAGTTCGACCAGCTGGGCTTTGCCACGCGCTGGATCGACATGCCGCCAGCCGTGCGGCGCGCCGGCCACCTGGTCGCCACACGCGAGGGCAAGCGCGGCAAGCGCCTGCTGCTGATCGGGCATCTCGACACGGTGTTCGAAAAAAACAGCCCGGTGCAGCTGTGGAAGCGCGAAGGAGACCGCGTGCGCGGCCAGGGCGTCAACGACATGAAGGGCGGCGACGTCGTCATCATCGAAGCGCTGCGGGCGCTGCACAAGGTCGGCGCGCTGGACGACACCACCATCACCGTCATGTTCACCGGCGACGAGGAAGACGCGGGCGAGCCGATCGACGTCTCGCGCGCGGACATGGTGGCCGCCGCCAAACGCAGCGACATCGCACTCGCCTTCGAAGGCACGGTGCGCGACAAGGATGGCAAGGACACCGGCACCATCGGCCGCCGCGCCTCGTCGTCGTGGGAGCTTGAGGTCAAGGGCAAGCAAGGCCACACCAGCGGCATCTTCAGCGAGAAAGCCGGTTACGGCGCGGTGTACGAGGCCGCGCGCATCCTCGACGGCTTCCGCCAGCGGGTGATCGAGCCGGATCTGACCTTCAGCCCTGGATTGATATTGGGCGGCACCGATGTCGACGTCGATGCTGTCGGCGACAAGGGCCAGGCCGCAGGCAAGACCAACGTGATTTCGCGGGTAGCCACCGTCAAGGGCGACCTGCGCTACCTGAGCTACGAGCAGCGCGACCGCGCGCGCGCCAGGATGCGCGACATCGTCGGCCAGAACCTGCCGGGCACCAGCGCCAGCATCGTCTTCCACGATGCCTACCCGCCGATGACGCCGACGGCCGGCAACATCGCGGTTTTGAAGACATACTCGCAAGCCAGCGCCGATGCTGGCCTGGGCGAGATCCCCGCCTTGCCGCCGGGCCAGCGCGGCGCCGGCGATATCCAGTTCATCGCCCCGCTGATCGACAGCCTCGATGGCCTGGGGGTGGCCGGCAATGGCGCCCACTCGCCGGATGAGGATCTGGAGGTCGCATCGGTCGAACGCGCGACCATCCGCACGGCGATCCTTTTATATCGGCTAACTCGCTGACTCGCTGACCAATCTTCTAAATCACGTCTAAAACACGTAGGGCGGATTAGCGCAGCGTAATCCGCCAAAGCGTGCGTCTCGACTGCTCACGCATTGGCGGATTACGGCGTTCCGCCTAATCCGCCCTACGTGACTCCTAGGTATGCCCCGGCCGCGCTTCAAGCCCGTCAATGTCCTTCATCAGCGCGATCAGCCGTTTCGCGCCAAGTCCCAGCGGCCGGTCGTTCAGCCACACCACATCCACCCACAAGCGCAGCTGATTGCTCATGGTCGCGAAGTCGATGCCAATCAACTCCCCATCCTCCAACATTGGCGTCACCAACCGCCTGGGCAGAAAAGCCCACCCCAAACCCGCCTGCACCATCCCCAGCATGGCCAGATGACTATCGGTGCGCCACAACTTACGCGAGACCAGCACCCGCATGTCCTCCTCGTGCGCTTCGCGGCTGACGATCGCGATCTGACGAATATCGACCAGATCCTCAAGCCGGAAGTGTCCATTGCGCTCACGCGCCAGCGGATGACGCGGCGAGATCACCGCCACCAACACCTCGCTGCCCAACTCCTGGAAGCTCTCATGCTCATCGACCTGCGGACGCTCATAGAGCAGCGCCAACTGGGCCGAGCCGTCATGCAGCATGCGCCGCGCGTCGGCCTGCGGCGCCGACAGCACCTCCACTTCCAGCGACGGGAATTCATCGGCCAGCCGCGCCAGCGGAACGCTCCACGCGGCCGACAGCAGCTCGGGCGCGATGGCGAGCGTCAGGCGCCGCTCCAGCCCCTGGTGCAGCGACAGCGCGTGCGCCTTCAGCCGGCGTAGCTGGCCGGCCATCTGCCGCGCCTCCGCTTCCAGCGCGCGCGCCATCTCGGTGGGACGCACATCGCGCGAAGTGCGGTCGAACAGCTGCAGATCGAGTTCCGCCTCCAGATGCGCGATTGCCATGCTGACGGCCGACGGCACCCGTCCCACCGCACGCGCGGCTGCGGAAAATGAACCGTGATCGATCACGGCCAAGAAGATCAAAACGTTGTCACTGGAGAAGGCCATGCGCCATGCTGTCAGAAAATCTGATAGCTGTCGACTTTTTCGATCAGAAATACTCAACTACCATGCATGCAATAGTTTTTAGAGGAAATAACATGCAAGGTTTAAAACGAAAAGTCGTCTACGTCTCATTGTTCGAGTTGTTCGCCGTGGCGCTCACCAGCAGCTTCCTGATGCTGCTTGCCGGGCATGACGCGACCCACTCCGGCGTCGCCGCGATCGCCTCGTCCACCGTCGCGGTGGTGTGGAATTTCATTTACAACGGCATGTTCGAGGCGTGGGAAGCCCGTCAGGCAACCCGCGGGCGCAGCGTCGCGCGCCGGGTGGCGCACGCCGTCGGTTTTGAAGGTGGACTGGTAGTGATACTGGTGCCGCTGTTCGCATGGTGGTTGAACATCACGCTGTGGGAAGCGCTGGTGCTGGACGTGGGCCTGGTGGTGTTCTTCATGATCTACACCTTCCTTTTCAGCCTGGCCTTCGACCGCGTGTTCGGCCTGCCCGCCTCCGCGCAGGCAGCAGCTTGATCAGCTATTCAAATTATTCATCGCCAGTCCAGCCAACAGGGCCACGCCGCTCATCAACGCATAGGCGATCACCGCCAGCACGGCCCCGCCCCTGCTGCCCAACGGCGCACCGGCGGCGGTACGCGCGCGCGGCGCCAGGAACCAGGCGCCGATGCCGGCCTGTATCACCAGACCGGCGACCACCAGCACCGCTATCGGCGCCACATTACCGGACAGACGATTAAGCAGCGTGGCCGTGCCCAGCACCATCAATAAAATCAAACTAAAAATACAGGCGTCGCGCCAGCTCAGGCGCGCGCGTTTGTACAGGAAAGCGGCCAACTTGTTAATGCTCGTGTAGAGCGCGACCGACAGCAGCAGCGGGACAATGGAGGGGAAAGAAGACATGCGGAACCTGACAATAAAAAAACCGGGAACGAGTCCCGGTTTTGTGATGATGCGATAACTTAGCGCTTGCGCGGCGGCGGCAGGTCGGTGCAGACGCCTTCGTACACTTCGGCGGCCATACCGATCGACTCGCCCAGGGTCGGGTGAGGATGGATCGTCTTGCCGATGTCGGTGCCGTCGCAACCCATCTCGATCGCCAGGGCGATCTCGCCGATCATGTCGCCGGCGTGCGTGCCGACGATGGTGCCGCCGATGATGCGGTGCGTTTCAGCGTCGAACAGCAGCTTGGTGAAGCCCTCTGCGCGGCCGTTGGCCACGGCGCGGCCGCTGGCGGCCCAAGGGAAGTGGCCCTTCTCGACCTTGATGCCCTTGGCTTTTGCTTCGTCCTCGGTGATGCCGGCCCATGCCACTTCCGGATCGGTGTAGGCCACCGATGGAATCACCTTCACGTCGAAGTGCGACTTCTGGCCGGCGGCGGCTTCCGCCGCGACGTGGCCTTCGTGCACCGCCTTGTGCGCCAGCATAGGCTGACCCACCAGGTCGCCGATGGCGAAGATGTTCGGCACGTTGGTGCGCATCTGGCTGTCGACCGGGATGAAACCACGGTCGCTGACAATCACGCCGGCTTTTTCGGCGGCGATCTTCTTGCCGTTCGGGCTGCGGCCGACGGCGACCAGCACCAGATCGTAGATCTGCGGCGCTGGCGCGGTGGTGCCGGCTTCGGCGGCTTCGAAGGTGACTTTGATCCCTTCCGGCAGCGCTTCAACGCCGACCGTTTTGGTCTTGGTCATGATGTTGTCGAAGCGTTTCTCGTTGAACTTCTGCCAGACCTTGACCGCGTCGCGGTCGGCGCCCTGCATCAAGCCGTCCATCATTTCGACGACGTCGATACGCGCGCCGAAGGTCGAGTACACGGTGGCCATTTCCAGGCCGATGATGCCGCCGCCGATGACCAGCATGCGTTTCGGGATCTGGCGCAGTTCCAGCGCGCCGGTCGAATCGACGATGCGTGGATCTTCAGGCACGAACGGCAGCTTCACAACCGCCGAACCGGCGGCGATGATGGCCTGCTTGAACTGCACGACCTTCTTGCTGCCGTCGCCGGCGGTCACTTCGATGTGGTTCGCGCTCAGGAACTGGCCTACGCCGGTGACGATTTGCGTCTTGCGGGCCTTGGCCATGCCGGCCAGACCGCCGGTCATGTTCTTGATGACGCCTTCCTTGTACTTGCGTACCTGGTCGATGTCGATCGTCGGCTTAGCGAAGGTGACGCCGGTGTTGGACATGTGCGCGGTTTCGTCGATCACCGATGCCACGTGCAGCAGTGCTTTCGACGGAATGCAACCGACGTTCAGGCACACGCCGCCCAGCGTTTCGTAACGCTCGACGATGACCGTGTTCAGGCCCAGATCGGCGGCGCGGAACGCGGCGGAGTAACCGCCAGGACCGCCACCCAGGACCATCATGTCGCAGTCGATGTCGACCTGGCCGGTGTAGCTGCCACCGGCTGGCGCGGCGATCGGCGCGGCGGCCGCCGGAGCAGGCGCTGGCGCCGCTGCGGCAGGTGCGGCCGCAGCCGGGGCCGGGGCCGCAGCCGCAGGAGCCGCAGCGGCGGCACCAGCCGCCTCCTCGACCACCAGCAGCAACACGCCTTCCTTGACCTTGTCGCCAACCTTGACTTTGACTTCCTTCACCACACCTGCGTGCGACGAAGGGACTTCCATGCTCGCTTTGTCCGATTCGACGGTCACCAGCGACTGATCGACCTTGATCGTGTCGCCAACCTTGACCATCACCTCGATCACTTCAACTTCTGCGAAGTCGCCGATGTTCGGCACTTTCACTTCTGTGGTCATAGTCGCTCCTTACAGCAGAATTTTGCGCATGTCGCCGAGCACTTCGCTCAGGTACACGGAGAAGCGAGCACCCATCGCGCCATCGACCACGCGGTGGTCGTAGGACAGCGAGGTACCCATCATCAGGCGAGGCTGGAAGGCCTTGCCGTCCCACACCGGCTTGATCGACGCCTTGGACAGGCCGAGGATCGCCACTTCCGGCGCGTTGACGATCGGCGTGAAGTGCGTGCCGCCGATGCCGCCCAGCGACGAGATGGTGAAGCTGGCGCCCTGCATGTCGGTTGGTTTCAGCTTGCCTTCGCGCGCTTGCAGCGACAGGTCGGTCATTTCCTTGGCGATCTGCGAGACCGACTTCTGGTCCGCGTTCTTGATCACCGGGACCACCAGGCCGTTCGGCGTATCGGCCGCGAAGCCGACGTTGTAGTACTGCTTGAGGATCAGGTTTTCACCCTTCTCGTCGAGCGAGGCGTTAAACGACGGGAATTTCTTCAGCGCGGCGACCGATGCCTTGATGACGAAGGCCAGCATGGTCAGCTTGGCCGCATCCTTGTTCTTGGCATTGGCGTTGTTGGTCTCGACGCGGAATGCTTCCAGATCGGTGATGTCGGCTTCGTCGAACTGCGTGACGTGCGGGATCTGCACCCAGTTGCGGTGCAGGTTCGGGCCACTGATCTTCTTGATGCGCGACAGCGGCAGCAGTTCGGTCGGACCGAATTTGCTGAAGTCCAGCGACGGCCATGGCAGCACGCTGAAGTTGCCGCCACCACCAACACCGGAACCACCGCTGGCGGCGCCCGAAGGAGCAGCCACGGTACCGGCAATCACGCCCTTGACGTAATTCTGCACGTCGATCTGGGTGATGCGGCCTTTAGGACCGGAGCCCGGCACCTTGAGCAGGTCGACACCGAGTTCGCGGGCGAACTTGCGGATCGACGGCGACGCGTGCGCCAGCTTGCCGGTTTGGACCGAGCCTTGCGACGCTGCCGGCGCGGCGGCTGCCGCAGCAGGAGCGGCCGCAGGCGCAGGCGCCGCGGCTGGAGCGGCTGCGGCAGCTGGAGCGGCCGAAGGTGCGGCAGCGGCAGGAGCGGCAGCGCCGCCAGTGGCTTCAACCACCAGCACGATCGAACCCATGGCGACCTTGTCGCCGACCTTGATCTTCACTTCCTTCACCACACCTGCGTGCGACGAAGGGATTTCCATGCTGGCCTTGTCCGATTCGACGGTCAGCAGCGACTGATCGACCTTGATCGTGTCGCCGACTTTGACCATCACTTCAATGACTTCCACTTCCTTGAAGTCGCCGATGTCCGGCACTTTGACTTCGACCGGACCGGCCGAAGCGGCTGGCGCGGCGGCTGGTGCGGGGGCCGCAGCTGGAGCGGCGGCAGCGGCGGCAGGCGCCGGCGCAGCGGCGGCAGCCGGCGCGGCTGCGGCGCCTTCAGCTTCCAACAACAGCAGCAGCGAACCCTCGGCGACCTTGTCGCCGACCTTGACCTTGATTTCCTTGACCACGCCAGCGGCGGAAGAAGGAATCTCCATGCTGGCCTTATCCGATTCAACGGTGATCAGCGACTGATCGACCTTGATCGTATCGCCGACCTTGATCATCAACTCAATGATTTCAACTTCCTTGAAATCGCCGATATCCGGGACTTTAACTTCCACAATGCTCATAGCGTTTGCTCCGTATTCTATTTATTGGGTCACCGGATTTGGCTTGTTCGGATTCAGGCCGTACTTGACGACTGCTTCCTCAACCACCTTGACGTCGATCTTGCCTTCTTCGGCCAGCGATTTCAGCGCGGCGACCGTGATGTAGTAACGGTTCACCTCGAAGAACTCGCGCAGCGCGGCGCGGGTGTCCGAACGGCCGAAACCATCGGTGCCCAGCACGCGGTAGGTGCGGTCCTTCGGAATGAAGGCGCGGATCTGTTCAGCAAAGGCGCGCATGTAGTCGGTCGTTGCAACGATAGGACCGGAGGTCTTCGACATCAGCTGGGTCACGTAAGGAACACGGGCTTCCTTGGTCGGGTTGACCAGGTTCCAGCGCTCGGCGTCCTGGCCGTCGCGTGCCACCAGCGTCAGCGACGGAGCGGACCACACGTCGGCGGCGATGTTCCAGTCGTTCTTCAGCAGTTCGGCGGCGAAGATCGATTCGCGCAGGATGGTGCCGGAGCCGATCAGCTGCACGCGCTGCTTGGCGTCTTTGTCGCCCTCTTGGAGCAGGTACATGCCCTTCAGGATGCCCTCTTCCTGGCCTGGCTTGATGCCTGGGTGCGGGTAGTTCTCGTTCATGATGGTGATGTAGTAGAACACGTCTTCCTGTTCTTCCACCATGCGGCGCATACCATCCTGGATGATCACGGCGACTTCGTGGCCGAAGGTTGGATCGTACGGCATACAGTTCGGGACGGCGGCCGCGAACAGGTGGCTGTGGCCATCTTCGTGCTGCAAGCCTTCGCCGTTCAAGGTCGTACGGCCGGCGGTGCCGCCCATCAGGAAGCCGCGCGAACGCATGTCGGCCGCTGCCCAGACCAGATCCCCGATACGCTGCATACCGAACATCGAGTAGTAGGTGTAGAACGGGATCATCACGCGGTTGTTGGTCGAGTAGGAGGTCGCAGCGGCGATCCACGAGCTCATACCACCGGCTTCGTTGATACCCTCTTGCAGGATCTGGCCGGCCTTGTCTTCGCGGTAGTACATGACCTGGTCTTTGTCGACCGGCTCGTACAACTGGCCTTGCTGGTTGAAGATACCCACTTGACGGAACAGGCCTTCCATACCGAAGGTGCGGGACTCGTCGACCAGGATCGGGACGATGCGCGAACCGACGCTTGGGTCTTTCAGCAGCGTGGTCAGGATACGCACAAAGGTCTGGGTGCTCGATACTTCACGGCCTTCGGCGGTCGCATCCAGCACGTTCTGGAAGGCGCTCAGTGGCGGCACGGTCAGTTTTTCGTCGGCTTGCTGGCGGCGGGCCGGCAGGTAGCCGCCCAGCGCGGCGCGGCGCTCGTGCAGGTACTTGATTTCCGGCGCGTCGTCGGCAGGCTTGTAGAACGGGATGTCGGCCAGCTTGTCGTCCGGGATAGGGATCGAATAGCGGTCGCGCATTTCGCGCACGGCTTCGTCGGTCAGCTTCTTGGTGTTGTGCGCGGTGTTGCGCGCTTCGCCGTGCTTGCCCATGCCGAAGCCCTTGATGGTTTTCACCAGCAGGACGGTCGGCTGACCTTTGTGCTCTTGTGCGACCTTGAAGGCGGCGTAGATCTTGTGCGGATCGTGGCCGCCGCGGGTCAGGCGCCAGATGTCGTCGTCGGTCATGTTTGCGACCATTTCCAGCAGCTTCGGATGCTTGCCGAAGAAGTGCTTGCGCACGTAGGCGCCGTCCTTGGCTTTGTAGTTCTGGTATTCGCCGTCCAGCGTTTCCATCATCACTTTGCGCAGGATGCCTTCTTTATCCTGCTGCAGCAGCGCGTCCCAACCCGGGCCCCAGATGACTTTGACGACGTTCCAGCCGGCGCCGCGGAAGTCCGCTTCCAGCTCTTGAATGATCTTGCCGTTGCCGCGCACCGGGCCGTCCAGGCGTTGCAGGTTGCAGTTGACGACGATGACCAGGTTGTCCAGCTTCTCGCGGGCGGCCATGCCGATCGCGCCCAGCGATTCCGGCTCGTCCATCTCGCCGTCGCCGCAGAAGGCCCAGACCTTGCGGTCGGTGGTGTCGGCGATCGAGCGCGCGTGCAGGTACTTCAGGAAGCGCGCCTGATAAATCGCCATCAACGGGCCCAGGCCCATCGAGACGGTCGGGAACTGCCAGAAGTCCGGCATCAGTTTCGGGTGCGGATACGACGACAGACCCTTGCCGTCGACTTCGCGGCGGTAATGGGTCAGTTGTTCTTCGGTCAAACGACCTTCCAGGAAGGCGCGGGCGTAGACGCCTGGCGACGAGTGGCCCTGGATGTACAGCAGGTCGCCACCGTGGCTTTCGCTTGGCGCCTTCCAGAAGTGGTTGAAGCCGATGCCCAGCATGTTGGCCAGCGAGGCGAACGAGGACAGGTGGCCGCCGAGGTCGCCGTCGACGCGGTTGGCCTTGACGACCATCGCCATGGCGTTCCAGCGCATCCACGAGCGCAGCTTTTCTTCGTATTCCAGATTGCCCGGGCAGTGGACTTCCATGCTGGTCGGGATGGTGTTGACGTAGGCCGTATTGGCAGAGAACGGGATGTCCGAGCCGCTTTGGCGGGCCAGGTCGATCAGGCGTTCCATCAGGTAATGAGCACGTTCAGGCCCTTCTTGTTCCAGCACCGCGGCCAGAGCATCCAACCATTCTTTGGTTTCTTGCGAATCAGGGTCGGTGTTTGCCGTTACCTGGTCAAGTTGAGCTGACATGTATTAAGTCTCCTGAGTTAAGTGCCCGTTTTAGTCCGTTCTGGGCCAATGGAACGCTGTCTTTAATGAATTATTTACTATTACTTTAATGACGTGTGGGGATTCTAACAGTGATTTTTTGCTTTTTCAAACTATGATACGACATTTCGTATCGTGAAATTTCCCTATGTAAATCTTGTGCGCCGCAGCATGTCAAACTGCTTGGAAACGCGGCGCGGCGCGCCCCGGCGATTTATAATCCTGCTTTCCCCTCCCACCTGGTTAAATCATGCCTGCTCAACTGATCGACGGAATCGCCCTCTCCCAAAAACTGCGCGCGGAAATTGCTGCACGTGCTGCCGCCCTCACCGCCAAAGGCAAAAAGCCTGGCCTGGCCGTGATCCTGGTCGGCGACGACCCTGCCAGTCACGTGTACGTGCGCAACAAGGTCAAGGGTTGCGAGGACGCCGGTTTTTACTCGTTGAAGGAGCAATACCCGGCCGACCTGACCGAGGCCGCCCTGCTCGAGCGCATCGCCGCCCTGAACGCCGATCCGGCCATCCACGGCATCCTGGTGCAAATGCCGCTGCCTAAACATATCAACCCGCACAAGGTCATCGAAGCGATCTCGACCACCAAGGACGTCGACGGCTACTCGGTGCTCAGCGCCGGCGAACTGATGACGGGCCTGGAAGGCTTCCGCCCTTGCACCCCGTACGGCTGCATGAAACTGATCGAAAGCACCGGCGTCGACCTGCGCGGCAAGCATGCGGTCGTCATCGGCCGCAGCAACACCGTCGGCAAACCGATGGCCCTGCTGCTCTTGCAAGCCAACGCCACCGTCACCATCTGCCATAGTGCGACGCCGGATCTGGGCCTGTACACCCGCCAGGCCGATGTCGTGGTCGCCGCCGTCGGCCGCCGCAACACGCTGACGGCCGACATGGTCAAGCCGGGCGCCATCGTCATCGACGTCGGCATGAACCGCGACGACGCCGGCAAGCTGTGCGGCGACGTGGATTTTGCCGGTGTTAAGGAAGTGGCGTCGCACATCACGCCGGTGCCGGGCGGCGTCGGTCCGATGACGATCACGATGCTGTTGATGAATACCGTAGAGGCGGCGGAACGCAGCTAACCGCGCACGTAAATACAACTTTTTGGAAGCTGACATGACCACAGACGCACAGAACCCCCTTCTCGATTTTTCCGGCCTGGCGCGTTTCGACGCGATCAAGCCCGAGCATGTCACCCCGGCCATCGACGACCTGCTGGCCAAGAGCCGCGCCGTCGTCGAGCAGTTGCAAACGCCATCGGAACAAGTGACGTGGGAGAACTTCGTCACGCCGCTGGAGAACGCCACCGAGCTGCTGGGGCGCGCCTGGGGCATCGTCAGCCATCTGAACAACGTCGTCGACACGCCCGAGCTGCGCGCGACATTCAACGAGAACCAGCCCAAGGTCACCGAGTTCTGGACCGCGCTGGCGCAGAACGAGGCGCTGTTCGACAAATACAAGGCGCTGCGCGCCTCGCCCGAGTTCGCCACTTTGTCGCCGGCGCGCAAGCGCATCGTCGACAACGCCATCCGCGACTTCCGCATGGGCGGCGCCGAACTGCCGGCCGATAAGAAGGAACGCTTCGCCGCCATCCAGGAAGAGCACGCGTCGGTGTCGACCCGCTTTTCCGAAAACGTGCTCGACGCCACCAACGATTACAAGCTGCTGGTGACCGACGAGGCCGACCTGGCCGGCCTGCCGGACGACGTCAAGGCCGCCGCGCGCGCCGCCGCCGAAAAGGATGGCAAGCAAGGCTTCCAGTTCTCGCTGCACTTCCCGTCCTACTACCCGATCCTGCAATTCGCCCACAAGCGCGAACTGCGCGAGACCGTCTACCGCGCCAACGCCACCAAGGCTTCCGAGCAAGGCGAGGTCTTCAGCAAAAAGGATGAGTGGGACAACACGCAAAACATCGTCACCCTGCTCAAGCTGCGCGACGAGGAAGCCAAGCTGCTCGGCTACAAGAATTTCGCCGAAGTGTCGCTGGTGCCGAAGATGGCCAAGTCGCCTGAAGAGGTCGTCAACTTCCTCGAAGACCTGGCCAAGCGCGCGCGTCCGTTCGCCGAGAAGGATCTGGAAGAACTGCGCCAGTTCGCCAAGGCTGAGCTGGGCATCGACGAATTGAAGGCCTGGGATATTCCTTACGCGTCCGAGAAATTGCAGGAGCAGCGCTACGCGTTTTCCGCCCAGGAAGTGAAACAATACTTCCCTGAACATAAGGTGGTTGACGGCCTGTTCCGTCTGATCCAGAACCTGTTCACGGTCGAAATCAAGCCGGACGACGCGCCGGTTTGGCACAAAGACGTGCGCTTCTTCCGCATCGAACGCGCCGGCAAGCTGATCGGCCAGTTCTACCTGGACCTGTACGCGCGCGCCGGCAAGAGCGGCGGCGCCTGGATGGACGACGCCCGTGGCCGCCGCGCCGACCAGCACAAGGTGCAAACGCCGATCGCCTACCTGACCTGCAACTTCACCGAACCGGCCGTGGTCGACGGCAAGGTACAGCCGTCGCTGTTCACGCACGATGAAGTCATCACGCTGTTCCACGAGTTCGGCCACGGCCTGCACCACATGCTGACGGCGGTGGACGAACTGGGCGTGTCGGGCATCTCCGGCGTCGAATGGGACGCGGTGGAACTGCCGTCGCAGTTCATGGAAAACTTCTGCTGGGAATGGGAAGTGCTGGAGCACATGACGGCCCACGCCGTCACCGGCGAACCTTTGCCGCGCGCGCTGTATGACAAGATGCTGGCGGCCAAGAACTTCCAGTCCGGTTTGCAGACCCTGCGCCAGGTCGAGTTTTCGCTGCTGGACATGCACTTGCACTACGATTACGACGCCAGTACCGGCAAGACTGTGCAGCAACTGATCGACCAAGTGCGCGCCAAGTTCGCGCTGATCATTCCGCCGGCGTTCAACCGCTTCCAGAATTCCTTCGGCCACATTTTCGCAGGCGGTTACGCGGCCGGCTACTACAGCTACAAGTGGGCCGAGGTGCTGTCCGCCGACGCCTACGCGGCCTTCGAGGAAGCCAAGGCGCTGGGCCCGTCGGCCACCACGGAAACCGGCAAGCGCTATCTGCAAGAGATACTTTCGGTCGGCGGTTCGCGTCCGGCGCTCGAATCGTTCACCGCCTTCCGCGGCCGCGAGCCGAGCATCGACGCGCTGTTGCGTCACAGCGGTATGGCTGCCTGAATAAACGTCGTCTAAAAGATATACCGCCGCGCGCATCGGATGCCGATGTCGCGCGGCATTTTCATTTTCGGCGGCGTCGATAGCAACATCGATGCCAGCGCCAAAAACGGTTTTCGCATAAACTGGAATCACGCGGCCCGCGCCGCGCGCCATTCCCCTCTACAGAACAGAACAACAGCTATGACACGCATCGATTTCCACACCAACGTGCCGGACAAGATCGCCTACGCCTGCCGCCTGGTGCGCAAGGCCTGGGCGGCCAACCATCGCGTGGTGCTGATGGCGGAAGATGAGGCACAACTGGCTGCACTTAACGCGGCGATGTGGACATTTTCGGCGACCGACTTCCTGCCGCACGTGCTGGCCGGCGATCCGCTCGCGCCGCATACGCCGATCGTGCTCACCGACAACGATGAGGCGGAATTACCACACACCGAATTATTAGTGAATTTGTCGCGCCGCTCCTCGGCCAGGGTTGCCGAGTTCGAGCGCATGATCGAAGTGATTTCCTCCGACGAGGATGATGCGGCTGCCGGCCGCAAGCGCTATGTCGCCTACAAGCAGCAAGACTATCCACTTACCCACTTTGTCACAGGAAAATCATGAGCCAAGCCCAATCGTTTGACGCCAGTATCCCTGTCTTGACGGAAGTCCTCAAAGCCGAGCCGCTGGGCGGGGACCTGCTGCCCGGCGAAACGGCCAACGCGCCGCTGACCACCTCCACCCGCGCCGAAATGGCCGCCCAGCTCGAAGCGGACGCCGTCGACGGCTGGAGCGACGCCGAATGGGCGATGCTGGAACACCGCCTGTCCGAGCGCATCATGGGCAAGCTGCAATCGCGCGTCGACTTCGTGCTTGAGCAGCGCATCAAGGACAGCATGGCCGAGGTGCTCACGCACGCGCTGCACGGCCTGACCAACGAGATCCGCATCGGCCTGCACGACACCATCGAGAAAATCGTCGCCCGCGCCGTATCGCAGGAGCTGACGCACCTGCAAGCGCAAAAGAAATAATCCTCCCCCTCCTCCCGATCCGCGCCCGGACGGTGCGCGGATCGCCCCGTTTGCGCGCACCGCCGCACCAATTTTGGTAATGCATCATAGATCGCCGTACCAATTCTGGATCTGCATCAGAAAAGCGCAAAACTTTCGCGGTTCTTTCGCGTTTCCTCCTTTGCGCGGGCAATTATTTGTTGTACCTTTTGGCCTTGCAGAAAAAACTGCGGCGTTCACAAGACAGCCGTCGACTATTCAACCATTGGAGAATGTATATGCTGTTCAAATCTAAATTCATTCCACTCGCCATCGCCCTGGCTTTCGCCGGCAGCGCCGGTGCGCAAGAAGTGATCAAGATCGGCCACGTCGGCCCGGTCTCGGGTCCGTCGGCTCACCTCGGCAAGGACAATGAAAACGGCGCCAAGATGGCAGTCGAGGAATTGAACGCCAAAGGCTTCAAGATCGACGGCAAGCCGGTCAAATTCGTTCTGCAACTGGAAGACGACGCCAGCGATCCGAAACAAGGCACGGCGGTCGCGCAGAAGCTGGTTGACGCCAAGGTCAACGGCGTGATCGGCCACTTGAACTCGGGCACCAGCATCCCGGCCTCGAAGATTTACTACGACGCCGGCATTCCACAGATTTCCCCCGCCACCACGCAAACCAAATACACGCAGCAAGGCTTCAACTCGACGTTCCGCGTGGTCGCCAACGACGCCAAGCTGGGCAGCACGCTGGGTGCCTACGCTGTCGGCAAGATGGGCGCCAAGAAGATCGCCGTCATCGACGACCGCACCGCCTACGGCCAGGGCGTCGCCGACGAATTCATCAAGGGCGCCAAGAAAGCGCTGCCGGGCGTGCAAATCGTCGGCAAGGAATTCACCAACGACAAGGCCACCGACTTCAACGCCATCCTGACCACCATCAAGGGCAAGAACCCGGACCTGGTGTTCTTCGGCGGCATGGACTCGGTCGGCGGCCCGCTGCTGCGCCAGATGAAGGCGCTGGGCATCAAGGCCAAATACATGGGCGGCGACGGCATCTGCACCGAGCCGTTCGCCAAGCTGGCCGGCGACGCCGCCACCAACGGCACCGTGATCTGCGCCGAAGCGGGCGGTGTGTCGCCGGAGCAGCAAAAGAACATGGACGACTTCGTCGCCCGCTACAAGAAGAAATACAACGCCGACGTGCAGATCTACGCGCCGTACGTGTACGACGCCATCATGACGATGGCCACCGCGATGGCCGACGCCAAATCGTCGCAGCCGGCCAAGTACCTGCCGTTCCTGCACAAGATCAAGTACCAGGGTGTGACCGGCCTGATCTCGTTCGACCCGAAAGGCGACATCAAGGACGGCGCGCTGACCTTGTACACCTACACCGACGGCAAGAAAACCAAAGTCGAAGTTGTCAAATAAAAATGAGAAACGCACCCGTAGGTGCGTTTTTTTTTGGCCGGCCAGAAGTGGACTACTTCTGCGCCAGTACCCATTTGACCAGGGTCTTGGCTTCCGCCTCGCTCACCTGCGGGTTGGCCGGCATCGGGATCGCGCCCCAGGTGCCCGAACCGCCCTTGATCACTTTGGTGACCAGCTTGCCTTCGGCGTCCTTCTGGCCGGCGTATTTTGCCGCCACATCTTTATAGGCAGGGCCGACCAGCTTGGTCGCGACCGCGTGGCACGCCATGCAGTTCTTCGCCTTCGCCAGATCCAGGCCGGCATCCGCCATCGCCGCCGACGACGCGAACGCCGTCGCCACTACCATCCCTACCATCATCAAATTGCGTTTCATTGTGCTCTCCAGTGTTAGTGCCCATCCGTTCCATCAACGCGTTCCATCAATGCGTGCTATCAATTCCGTGCTTTCGATCCGCCGATCATTCTACCGTGTTTTACCATTGTGCATTTAACGCATAAGCCGCCCAAGGGTTGACCCAGAAATAGAATATTGCTCCCAGTAAAGCTAGAATCTTTGTAAGATGACGGCAGGAGGAAAACCAACATGCCTATCATTCTGCTGGTCGTGGCGCTATCCGCGCTGCGCTACTTTGAAGTGTGGAAGTTCGCCCAGCTCTCCTGGTGGTGGATCGTGGCGTTAAGCGTATTCGCCTTCGTCTGGTTCGAATTCCTGGAACCCCTGTTTGGCCTGGACAAACGAAAAGCGCATAACGAAGACGAACGCCGCCGCAAGGCCCGCGTTAAAGATAACTTCGACAACAAGTCGTAAGACCGCAACAGTGGCCGCAAAGCCCGCCACATTCTTCTTTTGTTGCAGCATGCAAGTCGCCCGCCCGCGCCGCTAGTGCCGAGCTCGCCCGCTTGCCCGTGGGCGCGTCATAACTAAGCCTTCTCTTACCCTACGTCAATGTCGGCGCGCATTGTTGCGTCTCAACCAAAAGTGATTATTGGAGACTTTTTAACGCAAAGCAATCCCTAAGATGAATCGTCCGATATGCGGAATTCTCATTTGCATATGCGGATCATGACGGATCTCAGGAGGAAGTATGAAAGCGCGTAACATGACTATTGCGAAACGGCTGGGCATGGGATTTGGCCTCGTTTCGGTGTTTCTCATTGTAGTAATAGCGCTCGGATTGGTCAGCATGCGCCAGATCCAGAGCCGCATGGACGAGATTATCAACGTCAACGGCGTCGAAACCCGCCTCGCCCAAACCATGGATTTGACCGTCACCGAGCGCGCGCTGGCGATGCGCAATCTGATTTTGTTAAAAGAAGATAAAGAAATCCAGATCGAGATCAAACGCATCGCCGAGCAGGAGAAAAAATACGCCGCTGCCCAAGACAAAATGTCCGACATGTTCGGCAAGCTGGAAGAAACCTCGGCCGAGGAAAAGCAACTGCTGGACCAGATCAGGAAGCAGGCCGTGGTGGCCGCTCCGTTCATCCAGCGCGCCGCCGCCTTGGCGCTGGAGCAAAAACAGGACGAGGCGTACAAATTGCTGCGCTACGAATTCCGCCCGGTGCAAAAGGCTTGGTGGGAAATGCTACGCAAGCTGATCGCCGTCGAGGAGAAACAGAACCTGGAGGCCACCGAGGCGGCCGCCGCAGCTTATGACCGCGCGCGCACGGTGATGCTGATCATCGGCTCGCTGGCCCTGCTGACCAGCCTGGTCGCCGCCGTGCTGATCACGCGCGGCGTGGTGCGCGAACTGGGCTGCGAGCCGGAGCACGCCGCCGAGATCGCCGGCCAGATCGCCGCCGGCAACCTGGCCGTGCAGATCGACACCAGGCCGGGCGACGACCACAGCCTGCTGTTCGCGATGCGCTCCATGCGCGACAGCCTGGCGCAGATCGTCACTCAGGTGCACGCCAGCACCGAGACCATTTCCACCGCCGCCAGCCAGATCGCCTCCGGCAACCTCGACCTGTCCTCGCGCACCGAGCAGCAGGCCAGCACCCTGGAGGAAACCGCCTCGTCGATGGAGGAATTGACCAGCACCGTGCGCCTGAACACGGACCACGCGCGCCAGGCCAACGGCTTGGCCGAATCGGCCTCCAGCGTCGCCGTCAAGGGCGGCGCCGTGGTGGCGCAGGTGGTCGACACCATGGCCGCCATCAATATCTCGGCGCGCAAGATCGTCGACATCATCGGCGTCATCGACGGCATCGCCTTCCAGACCAACATCCTGGCGCTCAACGCGGCCGTCGAGGCGGCGCGCGCGGGCGAACAGGGACGCGGCTTCGCCGTCGTCGCCACCGAGGTGCGCAACCTGGCGCAGCGCTCGGCGGCGGCGGCCAAGGAGATCAAGGACTTGATCGGCGATTCGGTCGACAAGGTCGAAGCGGGCAACCGCTTGGTCGAACAGGCCGGAACGACGATGCACGAGGTGGTCGCCAGCGTCAAGCGCGTGACCGACATCATGTCCGAGATCATGTCGGCCAGCCAGGAGCAGTCGAACGGCATCGAGCAAATCAACACCGCCGTCACCCAGATGGACGACGTGACGCAGCAGAACGCCGCGCTGGTCGAGGAGGCTGCCGCCGCCGCGCAGGCGATGCAGGACCAGGTCAACAGCCTCAATCAGGTGGTCGGCATCTTCCGCGTCGAGGCGCAGGCCGGCGCGCTGCGCCAGCCCATGAAGGCGCTGGCCAAGGCCGCGCCGGTGCAGCGGCTGGCACATGCGCCAGCGCGCCCGCCGGTCAAGGCCAAGCCCGAGGCCAAGGCCAAGGCACCGGCGCTGGCATCGGATAGCTGGGAACAATTTTAAGTCGCCGCGTCACTCGCCAACGGAGAAACGATCATGGGCAAACTGGACAAACTCGCACCCACCGGCGCGGCCGGCAACGTACCCCATCTTTTCTGGCACGCCAGCCAGGTGACGGCGCAGGCGCGCACGCACCAGGCGGGCCAGCAGGCGGCCACCGTGTGGCTCACCGGCTTGAGTGGCGCCGGCAAATCCACCCTGGCCTGCGCGCTGGAGAAAAGGCTGATGGCCGCCGGCCACATGGCCTACGTCCTCGATGGCGACAACCTGCGCCATCACCTGAACCGCGACCTGGGCTTCTCCCCTGCCGATCGCCGCGAGAACATCCGCCGCAGCGCCGAGGTGGCGCGGCTGATGAACGACGCCGGCCTGATCGTGATCTGCGCCTTCATCTCTCCCCTGCGCAGCGACCGCGAGATCGCCCGCGACATCATCGGCGGCGCCAATTTTGTCGAGACCTACGTCAGCACGCCGTGCGCCGTGTGCGAGGAGCGCGACCCCAAGGGCCTGTACGCCAAGGCGCGCGCCGGCCTGATTCCGGAGTTCACCGGCGTCTCGGCGCCGTACGAGGTGCCGCTCGATCCGGCGATGTCGCTCGACACCGGCGAACTGTCGCTGGAGCAGTCCTGCGAACAGCTGCTCGAGCACCTGTCGTACCGCTTCCTCTGATCCCTATGAAATACGACGTCTTCAACGGCGACGCCGATGGCATCTGCGCGCTGCATCAGCTACGCCTGCACGCGCCGGCCGAGGCCACGCTGATCACCGGCGTCAAGCGCGATATCGAACTGCTGCGGCGCGTGCCGCAAGGCGCGGCCGAGGTGGTGGTGCTCGACATCTCGCTCGACGCCAACGCCGGCGAGCTGCGACGGCTGCTGGACGGCGGCGCGCGGGTCGACTACTACGACCACCACTCGGCCGATTGCGCCTTCGAGCATCCCGGTCTGCGCCTGCATTGCGACGGCTCGGCCGACGTCTGCACCAGCATCCTGGTCGACCGCCAGCTCGGTGGCCGCCATCGCCTGTGGGCCGTGACGGCGGCCTTCGGCGACAACCTGGAACAAGTGGGACAGAAGATGGCGAAGGAGATGGGCCTGCGCGACGACGCCATCGCCGACCTGGCGCAGCTGGGCCAGACCATCAACTACAACGCCTACGGCGAATCCACGGAAGACCTGCACATCGCCCCCGGGGCGCTGTACCGCGAATTGAGCGGCTACGAAGATCCGTTCGACTTCATCGCCGCCAGCACCGTCTACCGCGACCTGCGCGAAGGCTACCGCGAGGACTGCGCCCGGCTGCACCAGCTGCAACCCTACCTGGAGCAGCCGGGCGGCGCCATCTACCTTCTGCCGGCGACGCCATGGTCGCGCCGAATCAGCGGCGTGCTGGCCAACCGGCTGGCGGCGCGGCGCGACGGCGCATCCTTCGCCGTGCTCAATGAACGGACCGACGGTTCGTATCTGGTCAGCGTGCGCTCTGGCGCCCCGTCGCTGCGCAGCGCCTGTGGACTGTGCCGGCAATTCGACAGCGGCGGCGGCAGGGTCGCCGCCGCCGGCATCAACCATTTGCCGCGCCAGGAACTGGCCAGCTTCATGAAACGCTTTTGCGAGTACTTCGAATTGAAAGGAACATGGAATGACTACCGCCCACAAAACTCCTGACCTCCCGGCTGCCCAGGGCGACCGCCCGCGCCCCGTGATGATGATACCGCTGCGCCGCTGCGGCAGCCACGCGCTGCGCCTGCGCCTGAACATGTCGCCGCAATTTTATTCGCCCTACCCGCTGCACATCGTCGATCTGATGCCGCTGGTGCCGCTGTACGGCGACCTGCGCGACGACCGCAGCTACTTCCGCATGGTGACCGACGTGGTCGGGCTGCAGGCGGTCAGCATGGTCAAGTGGCCGGGCGCGGTGTTCGATCCGGTCGAGATCTTCGAAACCATCCGCAACCAGCCGCGCAACATCCACCGCGTGGTGTGGGAACTGCTGCTGCGCGCCGGCGAGCGCCAGCACGCCAGCGTGGTGATGGACAAGTCGCTCGACAGCGTGCACTACGCCGACCAGCAGATGGAGCTGTATCCGGATATGTTGTTCGTCAACGTGGTTCGCGATCCGCGCGCGCAGGTGGCGTCGATGAACCGGGCCATCATCCACGATTTCGACAGCCTGCTCAACGCGCAGACCTGGCTGGCCGCGCATCGCGCCGCCGATCATGTGCGGCTGCGCTGGCCGGACCGGGTGCTGACGATACGCTATGAGGATTTCCTGTCGCAGCAGGAGGTCACGCTGCGAAAGGTGTGCGTTTTCCTCGGCATCGACTTTTTGCCGCAGATGCTGGACGTGGCGGGCTCGCAGGAGGCAAAGCAGCTCTCGCAATTGTCGGCGCTATGGTCGTCGAACTGCTATCCGCCGATCGCCGCCAATATCGACAAGTTCAAGCAGCAGCTGACGACACCGGAGATCGATGTCATAGAAACGGTGACGGGCGAGTTCATGGACCGCTATGGCTACACGCGCTTGACGGCGGGCGATTCGGAGATCACGCCGGAATTGCGCGCGCAGGCGCGCGTGCGCTCGGACGAGGGCCGCGAGCGCGCGTGGCGCGATCTGGAACTGGATAATTTCAGGGATTATGTGCTGCGCCGCTGCCGCGCCGACTACCTGGCGCAGCTGGGGGCCCGGTTGACGCAGCAGGCGGCGCAACCGGGACGCAATACCATCGTCACGCTGGACGAGTTGGACCCGGCTGCGTTCGAAGTCACTGATTGATAAGAGCTGGGGGCTGCTCACGCATTGGCGGATTACGCTTCGCTAATCCGCCCTACGTGTCTCCACAAGGCGCAGCCGCCACGGGCCGTAGGCAATCACGAGGAAGCACGTAGGGCGGATTAGGCGGAACGCCGTAATCCGCCATCTATGCGCCGCCGATTGCTCAGCGCTTCAACTGCGACAGGTCGCGCACGGCGCCACGGTCGGCGGAGGTGGTCAACGCCGCATACGCCTGCAACGCCTGCGACACATAACGCTCGCGGTTGACCGGCTGCCAGGCGTCGCCGCCCTTCGCTTCCATCACCTGGCGGCGCGCCGCCAAATCGGCGTCGCTGATGCGCAGGTTGATGCTGCGGTTAGGGATGTCGATGTCGATCAAGTCGCCCTCTTCCACCAAACCGATGGCGCCACCCTCGGCCGCCTCCGGCGACGCGTGGCCGATCACCAGCCCCGACGAACCGCCCGAGAAGCGGCCATCGGTAAACAGCGCGCATGCCTTGCCCAAGCCCTTGGACTTGATGTACGAAGTCGGATACAGCATCTCCTGCATGCCCGGACCGCCTTTAGGTCCTTCGTAGCGGATGACGACGACATCGCCTTCATGCACCGTGTCACCCAGGATCGCCTCGACCGCCGCATCCTGGCTCTCGAACACGCGCGCCTTGCCGCTGAATTTCAAAATGCTCTCGTCGACGCCGGCCGTCTTGACGATGCAGCCCTTCTCCGCCAGGTTACCGTACAACACCGCCAGGCCGCCATCCTGCGAATAGGCGTGCGCCTTGTCGCGGATGCAGCCGGTGCTGCGGTCCAGGTCCAGCGTCGCGAAACGTTCCGACTGCGAGAACGCCGTCTGCGTCGGCACGCCGCCAGGCGCGGCGCGGAACAGCTGGTGCACGGCCGGATCGTCGCTGCGTTTGACGTCGTTGCGTTCGATCGCCTCGGCCATGGTCGGCGCGTGGATGGTCGGCAGCGACGTGTCGAGCAGGCCGCCGCGCGCCAGTTCGCCCAGGATGCCGATGATGCCGCCGGCGCGGTGCACGTCTTCGATGTGGTATTTGTCGGTCATCGGCGCGACCTTGCACAGGCATGGCACTTTGCGCGAGATGCGGTCGATGTCGGCCATGTTGAAGTCGACGCCCGCCTCGTGCGCGGCCGCCAGCAGGTGCAGCACGGTGTTGGTGGAGCCGCCCATCGAGACGTCGAGCGCCATGGCGTTTTCAAACGCGGCCTTGGTGGCGATGGAGCGCGGCAGCACCGAATAGTCGTCCTGCTCGTAGTGGCGCTTGGCCAGTTCCACCACCAGGCGGCCGGCGCGCAGGAACAGCTGTTCGCGGTCCGAATGCGTGGCGAGGATGGTACCGTTGCCCGGCAAGGCCAGGCCCAGCGCCTCGGTCAGGCAGTTCATCGAGTTCGCGGTGAACATGCCCGAGCACGAACCGCAGGTCGGACAGGCCGAGCGCTCGATCTCTGCGACGTCGGCATCGCTGACGGTTTGATCGCCGGCCTTGATCATGGCGTCGACCAGATCGAGCTTGATGATCTTCTGCGTGCCATTGACGACCTTGACCACCTTGCCGGCCTCCATCGGGCCGCCCGAGATGAACACTACCGGAATATTGATGCGCATGGCTGCCATCAGCATGCCCGGCGTGATCTTGTCGCAGTTGGAGATGCAGACCATCGCGTCGGCGCAGTGGGCGTTGACCATGTACTCGACCGAGTCGGCGATCAGGTCGCGCGACGGCAGCGAATACAGCATGCCGCCGTGGCCCATGGCGATGCCGTCATCGACGGCGATGGTGTTGAATTCCTTGGCGACGCCGCCGGCCTTTTCGATCTCGCGCGCCACCAGCTGTCCCAGGTCCTTCAGGTGCACGTGGCCGGGCACGAACTGCGTGAAGGAGTTGACCACGGCGACGATCGGCTTGTCGAAATCGCCATCCTTCATGCCGGTGGCGCGCCACAGGGCGCGCGCGCCGGCCATGTTGCGGCCGTGGGTGGTGGTGCGGGAACGATATACAGGCATGATGTTTCTCCAATGATAAGGCGGCTCTAAGGCTTTGAGCGTAGCCTGACAGATTGCCTTGCCCCTGTCCCGGTGTCAAATATATGATTTTCGACTCTGTGAGTCGTATAAAATATCACCAGATTGAATTTCAATACAAACACATATGAATCTGGAACTGAGGCAGCTGCGCTATTTTGTCACCGTGGCCGAGGAACTCCACTTCGGCAAGGCCGCACTGCGCCTGCACATGACGCAGCCGCCGCTGTCGCAGACCATCCAGGCGCTGGAGCAGCTATTGGGCGCGGCGCTGTTCGAGCGTAGCCGCCGTGGCGTGGCGCTGACGCCGGCCGGCATCGCACTGCTGCCGGAGGCCAGGCGGATGTTGGCGCAGGCGCAGGAACTGCCGCAACTGGTCCAGCGGGCCGCCGCCGGCGAGATTGGGCGCCTGGCCCTGGCCTTCGTCTCCTCGGCCGACTACAGCGTGCTGCCGCCCTTCCTGCGCGCCTACCGCGCCGCCTATCCGCAGGTGCAGATCACGCTGCAGGAAGCCACCTCCGATCTGCAGCTCGACGACCTGCTGCACAACCGCATCGACGCCGGCCTGCTGATCCCCCCGCTGCCCGACAAGGCCAAACTGGAACTGGACTACCTGCCGGTGCTGAACGAGCCGCTGGTGCTGGCCGTGCCGGCCGGCCTGCTGGCGAAAAAGGGCAAGGTGGCGCTGGCCGCCCTGCCACGGTTGCCGCTGATCGTGTTCCCGCGCGCGATCTCGCCGGCGCTGTACGACGCCATCCTCTCGGTGTTCCGCGACGCCGGCATCACGCCGGAGATCGGCCAGCAGGCGATCCAGATGCAGACCATCGTCAGCCTGGTCTCGGCCGGCATGGGCATGGCGCTGGTGCCGCAGTCGGTCTCCAACCTGATGCGGCCCGGGGTAGAATACCGGGCCTTGGCCGACACCGGCCCGCTGGTCGAAACAGGCCTGGCCTGGCGCCGCGACAATGCGTCGCCGGTGCTGCGCGGCTTTTTGGAACTACTGAATAAGAACTTAGGAAAGAACGCCTTATGCTGATACATCCGATGCCCGACCCGGTCGCCATTCATCTGGGACCGGTCGCGATCCACTGGTATGGCCTGATGTACGTGCTGGCCTTCGCCCTGTTCATCACCCTGGGCCGGGTGCGCATCAAGCAGCCGCACATCGCCGCGCAGGGCTGGCGCAAGGAGGACCTGGACGACATGCTGTTTTACGGCATGCTGGGCGTCGTCATCGGCGGCCGCCTGGGCGAGGTGCTGTTTTACGAGCCGGTCAAATACTTCTCCAACCCGATCGAGATCTTCAAGATCTGGCATGGCGGGATGTCGTTCCACGGCGGCTTCCTGGGCGTGCTGATCGCGATGGCGGTGTGGGCGCGCCGCGCGGGCCGCAACCTGCTCGACGTCTACGACTTCATCGCGCCGCTGGTGCCGCTGGGTTATGCGGCCGGGCGCCTGGGTAACTTCATCAACTCCGAGCTGCCGGGCCGCGTGGTGTCCGATCCGTCGCTGCCATGGGCGATGATGTGGCCGGACATTTCGTATCCGCTGTTCCCCAATCCAGTGTTCCTCCAAGGGCTGCGCCACCCGTCGCCGATCTACCAGATGCTGATCGACGGCCTGCTGGTGTTCGTGATCCTGTGGCTGTACGCGCGCAAGGAGCGTCCGCGCCTGGCGGTGGGCGCCTTCTACACCTTGCTGTACGGGTGCGCGCGCTTCTTCACCGAGTACTTCCGCACGCCCGACTGGGAGACCACCGTCCTGGGCATGCCGATCACCTCCGGCCAGGTGCTGTCGCTGCCGATGATCGTCGGCGCCATCGCCATGCTGGTGTGGGCCTACAAGGTCAAACAGAAAGGCCGCGCGCCGATCATTTCTTCAAAAGCTTGACGATCGCCTTCCATTGCGCCGCGGTGACGGGCGTGATGGACAGGCGGCTGCCCTTCTGCAGCACCACCATATCTTCCAGCGCCGGGATGGTCCGCATCTCGGCCAGCGACAGCAGACGGGTTTTCTCCGTCCCCTTCACATCGACCGAAATCCAGCGCGGCTGCTCCGGCGTCGCCTTGGCGTCGTAGTACTTGCTCTTCTTGTCGAACTGCGTGGCGTCGGGATACGGCCCCCCCACCACCACCGCCAGGCCGGCGATGCCGGGCTCCGGGCAGCTCGAATGATAAAACAGCACGCCGTCGCCGTCCTGCATCTGGTCGCGCATGAAATTGCGCGCCTGGTAGTTGCGCACGCCGAACCACGGCGTGGTGTGATCCTTCGACGCCATCACGTCGTCGATGCTGACTTCATCGGGCTCGGACTTCATCAACCAGTATTGCATCGCTTTTCTCCAGACGAAAAAAAGCGGCTGCGCATTCACATGCTAACAACCGCTTTCTAGGATTAGGCCCCGCCTGTGCCGTCTTTGCCGGCATCCCGAACCAAACGGTTCAAGGTGGTCACAGTTAGTTCAATTTCGGGTTCATCGGTCTAGCGACGCTCACGCCCATCGAACAAAATTCCGCAACCGGTGCACATAAATGGTTCAAGGAATATATGGCAATCGCGAACACCGCAGGGTACGAAGAAGTTTACTCTTTTGTCCGCCGCAAAGGAAGGAGTTTAGCGAATTAAAACAGGGTTTCTTGTGGAGTCAGTGCGCTATCGAGCACTTTGTGCATGGCGCTGATCTTGGTTTGCACTTCCAGGATAGACATGTCGGACAACGGCCCCTGCGGCGATTTCACCGACAGGAATTCCGCCGCCATGCCCAGCGCGGCCATCACGGCGATGCGGTCATTGCCCTTGATCTTGCCACCGTCGCGGATGCTGGTCATCTTCTTGTCCAGCAAAGCGGCCGCTTCGCGCAGCGCGCGCTCTTCCTCGGGTTTGCACACCAGACGGTATGGTTGTCCCATGATGGACACATCCAGCTGAATCATCGTACATCCTCTTTTTCAGGCAGATGGTCGGTTGCGGGTTGCTCAACATCGTCCTGATCGGACTCGGACGTCGACTCGTCCTCCAGCGCGGGCACTTTTTCCAGCAACGCCACGATCCTGCCGGACGCTTCGCTGAGGCGGCGCTGATAGCCCATGTTCTCGACCACGAGTGCGGCATTGGCTTGGCGCAACTGAGCATTCTCGCGGCGCAAGGCGTTGGTCATCTCGGCCAACTGGTCGATCTTGTCGGATAGTTCTTCGAATTCGGAAATCATCCCGCCACTATAGGCAGCGCGCGGGGCGCCGTCAACCGAATCAGGCGACGGCAGCCCCATTTTGGTGCTGCCGTCCCACGATTTAATTAATAGCTAAGAATACAAGACACAATCTTATTACTTTACCAGCCTCATTACTTTACCTGCGGCTCGATTGTCACGTGGCCTTCGATGCCGCTGCCCTGACCGGGCTCGGCTTCGACGATCACATTGATCTCACGTTTGCCAGTGCCCGCCGGCAATGGCAAGTCCAGCGGCGCGGGTGCATAAGCGTCCTTCTTCCCCACCAGCGCGCCGTCGATCCACACCTCGGCCTTGCCCCCGATGCCGCCAAAGCGGATCAAGCCGTTGCCGTTGGCGAGGTTCTTGCGCGGCGTGAAGCTGGAGCGGTACAGGTGGTACCTGGCGCCGGCGTCGGCCCACAGCGGCGGCGAACCCCAGCCCCAGGTGTTCATATCGAAGCCGGCCAGTTTCTGGTTCGGGTCCGGACGCTGGTCGCTCACCGGCGCCACGCGCCAGCTGCGCACGAAGGTGGTCGGCGCGTCGGCGCTGGTGACGAACGGCTCGGGCGCCACCGCCTTGACCGGAATCGAGATCTTCGCCGGGGTCAGGCCGGGCGCCGTGGCGACCACGTCGACGGCCTCCTTGCTGTCCCAGTTGGTCTGCACGATCAATTGCGCCAGGCCGTTGAACAGGCGGCGCGTGGCGCCCTTCTCGTCCTCGTGCGAGGTCGGATCGCCGTTGCCGTGACCGATCGAACGGCCGCCGCCCGTCACCGCGAAGGTGACGTTGGCATCGGCCAGCGGCACCGCGCGGCCTTGCGCGTCAAGTGCGCGCACGGTGATCGGCATGGCGTCGCGGCCATCGCCGGCCAGCTGCGCGCGGTCCGGCACCAGCTCCAGCGCGACCGCGGCGCCGGTGGTTTCCACCGACGTGCGCGCGACTTCCTTGCCGCCGCGATAACCAATCGCCTCCAGCTTGCCCGGCGCGTAGGCGACGTTGAAGAAGTTCATGCGGAACGGATCGACCTGCTGCTCGCCCAGCGCTTTGCCGTTCAACAGCAGCTGCACCTTCTCGACGTTGGCCATCACCATCACGCGGATGTCCTTGCCCTCGCTGCCGCTCCAGTTCCAGTGCGGTGCGATGTGGATCAGCGGACGGTCCTTGATCCACTGGACCTGGTGGATGTAGTAGGCGTTCTTCGGGAAGCCGTTCAAGTCCATGATGCCGAACACCGAGCTGACGGCCGGCCAGTCGTTCGGCGTCGGTTCGCCGCGATAATCGAAGCCGGTCCAGACAAAGCCGCCGGCGACGTAAGGACGGGTGGCGATCGCCTCCCACGCGTCGCGGTGGGTATTGCCCCACTGGGCCGCGTCGGCCAGGTCGTCGTAGCTGGCGATGATGCCCTTTTCCTTGATGGTCTTGAACTCGCCGCGCGTCATGAAGGCCGACGTGTCCTCGGAACTGGTGAACGGCTTGTTCGGGAAGGCCTTGTGATAGCGGTCGTAATCAGGCACCTGGTAGTTGGCGCCGACCACGTCGACCGCGTGCGACACATTCAGGTCGCTGAAGAAGCCGCCGTTCATCGCCGCCGTCACGGGACGCGTGTCGTCCAGCGATTTGACCACGGCGGCCATGCGGCGCACCATCTCGTAGCCCACTTCCGAGCCCTGCACCGGCTCCTCGTTAAACACCGACCACAGGACGATGCCCGGATGGTGGCGGTCGCGCTTGACCATCCACTCCAGCTGCTTCATGTAGTCCGGCGACGGATTGAAGTTGCGGTTCTCGTCCATGACGACAAAGCCCATGCGGTCGACCATGTCCAGCACTTCGGCCGCCGGCGCGTTGTGCGAGAAGCGGATCGCGTTCACGCCCAGCTCCTTCAGGCGGCGCAGGCGGTATTCCCACACCGAATCCGGAATCGCCACGCCGACGCCGGCGTGATCCTGGTGGATGCACACGCCCTGCAGCTTGAGGTGCTGGCCGTTCAGGAAGAAGCCTTGCTGGGCGTCGAAGCGGATGGTGCGGAAGCCGGTGTGCAGCGACACTTCATCCTGCGCCTTGCCGTCCTGGATTACCCGCGTGGTGACGCGATACAGATTGGTTTTCTCGATCGACCACAGGGCCGGATCGTTGATGGAGAACGGCAGCCTGACGACGGCGTCCTTCAACACACCGATGGAGGCTTTGGCGGTCTGGCGGCCGACCTGTTTGCCGGCCGGGTCGAACAGCGTGACTTCGACGGTGACGTCGGAGACCTTCTTGCCGCTGTTGTTGACGGTGACTTCCACCGGCAAAGTCCAGAGCTGACGATTGCCAATGCGTTTGCCCGCGCGCGGCACGGCGTACACGCCGTCGGTCGCGACGTGCACCGGTGCGCGCTTGACCAGCCAAGCGTGGCGGTACATACCGGCGCCCTCGTACCACCAGCCTTCCATCGCCTCGGCATCGGCGCGGATCGAGATGGTGTTGAGCGAATCGCCATAGTTCAGATACGGCGTGATGTCGATGTTGGAGGCGTTGTAGCCGGACCAGTTGCGGTTGACCACATTGCCGTTGACCCAAACGGTGGCGTGGGTGGCGATGGCGTCGAACTGCAGCTCGAAATGGCGGCCGCGATCGGCCGGGTCGACCTTCAGGTAGCGGCGATACCAGCCGATGCCGCGCGGACGGTATCCTTGCGAGATATTGGCCTTCTGGTCGAACGTACCTTCGACGGCCCAATCGTGCGGCAGGTCGAGGCGGCGCCAGTCGGAGTCGTCGAATTCGGTACCGGCCGCGCCGGGCGCGTTACCGGCCTTGGCGTTGCTATACGATTCCTCATGGCCGACGATGGGCGGCTGGACGACGTCGCCCAGATGGAACAGCCAGCCGCGATCGAGCGACAGGCGCTCGCGCCCCGCTTTGACATCAGGTTTGGCGGAAGTATTGGAGGTAGTGGCCGCGTGCGCCGAAACGCAGGCCGCGAGCAGCAAAAAGGCGGAGCAAATGCGCCGCCAGTTGGTCGTCTTTGGATTCAAACTTGGCTCCCGATAGACAAAAAAAACGGAGCAGCGCTCTCACGCACCGCTCCGTAAAACCACGATAAAAAAGTTACAGCAAACTACGACATCACAGCTTGAACGACAGGCCCAGGTTGAAGCGGCGACCGAACTCGGTCACTTCCTGCTGCACCGGGATGTTCGCGCTGGTGTAGACGGCCTTCTGGTTGGTCAGGTTGTCGATACCGAAGCGCAGCTGGATGTTAGGCGTCAGTTGCTTGGCCAGGTTCAAGGTCAGATAGGTCTCGGCTTCGTTCTCGATCAACTGACCCGCATTCCAGGTCGGATTGCGCACGAAGGCGCTCTTGTAGTTGGCCGACAGACGCGCTTCGTAACCGGCTTTTTCGTACCACAGGGTCACGCCGCCGTTGTGCTTCATCAGGCCTTCGATCGGGAACGGATTGACCGATGGCGTGGCTTCGCGGATGTTACTGGTCGTGTAAGCGTAGTTGCTGGCGACGCCCAGGCCGTCGAATGGCGCCGGCAGGCCGGTGAACGCTTGCTGATACACCAGCTCGATGCCGCGAATATCGCCGCCGTCGCCGTTGATCGAACGCGTCACGGTCGCAGGACGGCCGTTGATGATGGTCGTGTCGCTGGTCAGGGCGATGTAGCGCTGGACCTTCTTGTAGAACGCGCCGGCCGACAGCAGCGAACCTTTCGAGAAGTACCACTGGTAAGCCAGATCGACCTGGTTTGCCATCATCGGCTTCAGCTCGGGGTTACCCGCGCTGCCGGTGGTAGGCTGGGTCGAATCGGCAACCACGTTCAGGTTGCGCGAGGCGCGCATTTCATCCATCGGCGCGCGCGACATGGCGCGGGCCAGGCTGAAACGGATCTGGTGTTCCTGCTTTTCGTCCAGGTTGAAGATGGTGTTCAGGCTAGGCAGGATCTCGGTGTACGAGGTGCCGCCTTCGACGTCGGTCGGTGCCGCGCCGTTGACCGACTGCATGCCGTAGCCGGTCTGCTTGGTGTGCACCACGCGCACGCCGACGTTGCCGCGATAGGTCTTGCCGAAGGCTTCGCCATCGAGGTCGCCCTGGATGAAGGCCGAGGTGCTGCGCTCCTTGACCTTCCAGCCCGACAGCAGATCGTTCTGGGTCTGCGGACGGCCGTCCGGATTGAAGGCGTTGGGACCGAAGGCCGCGGCGGTGCTGGCGCCGAAGTCCTTCAGCACGACGTACGACGGGAAGCCGGCGACGGTGACGGTCTCGTAAGCGGAAGCGGGAATCGCCGAGGTCTGCGACAGCTGCCAGGTGGTCTGGCGATAGCTCTTCTCGCGATCGGTGGCGCGCACGCCGACCTTGATGCGGTTGATGATGCTGTTTTCGATCGAACGCGCGGCGGTGACCGACGCGGCGTTCAGCAGATCCTTGATATGGCCGTCGGTGTCGACGTACAAGGTCGGCGCGTCGAAGTTGGCCGGGTTGCCGGTGTCGATGCCGCCGAAGTTGTAGCTCTGGCGCTCGTCGCCGGTGAACGACCAGTTGATCGACACCGGAATGCTGCCCAGCGAATTCTGACGCAGGTCGCGCCACTGGCTGCTGCGCAGCGCGTGGGAGGTCGACAGGTCGGTTTCGACTTTCCAGTCGCCGAGGTTGACCTTGGCGTTCAAGCCGCTGGCCGAGACGCTGCTGTCCTGGATCCAGTGGGCGTCGTTGTTGATCACGCGCGACCAGTTCAGGGTGCCGCCGGCAACATAGCCGTTGCGGATATCGAGGTTGCTGAAGTTGCCCGAATTGCCGCCATCCCAGTTGCCCATGTCGCCAGTCCAGTGCTGCATCTGGGCTTCGTCAATCGCGGTCTTGGCGTAGTAGGTGTCGGCGGTGATCAGGACGTCGCTGTTCGGTTTCCATTCGACCTTGCCCAGCACGCTGCTGCGCTTGTTGCTGCCACGGCGCACGTCGTCCTGGAAGCCCCATGGGGTTTTGTCGATTTTGCCGTCGCCGTTGATGTCGGCCGAATTGTTCTCGTTGAAGCCCCAGTGGCGCACGTTCTTCTGCACCGAAGGCTGGTCCTGGTAGCTGAAGGCGATGGCCGCGCCCAGGGTCTTGTTCAGGAATTGGTCGACGTAGATGCCGCCGATGCGTGGCGCGACCTTGTCGGCGCCGGCGATGTCCTTGGCCAGCGCGTAGTACAGCGCATCGGTTTTGAACGACAGCTGGCGGCCGGCGTACTTCAGCGGCGAGACGGTTTGCAGATCGATGGTGGTGGCGATGCCGCCTTCGGCGATTTCGGCGTTCTGCGTTTTGTAGACGGTGGCGCCGGTGACGGACTCCGACGGGAACTGCTCGAAACGCACGGCGCGGTTAGGCTCCGACGATGCCAGTTCGCGACCGTTCAACGTGGCGCCGATAAAGCGTGGGCCCATGCCGCGCGCGACGATCTGCGATGCGTTGCCGCGATCGAGGCCGGACGACAGACCTGGCAGGCGCGCCAGCGATTCGGCGATGGTGGTGTCCGGCAGCTTGCCGATGTCTTCCGACGATACGACTTCCACCATGCTGTTGCTGGCTTCCTTGGCCGCCAGCGCGTTGCGCACGGAGGCGCGGATGCCGGTCACGTTCACTTGCTGGATCTCGCCGGCGGCCGGTGCGGCCGGTGCTGCGGCTGCAGGTGCCGGGGTGGCAACGGCGTCTTGCGCCAACGCCTGCTGCGCCATCAACGGGGTCGTGAAAAGCGCGGCGATGAGCAAGCTCATTTTCTTGTGTTTCATGTGCATCTCCAGTGTTTGTATGAGTTCCGTCTCTGATACAGAGCGGACGGATAGACTGGATGCTAAGCGAAACACTAGTTCAGATGCCAATAGCTAATTGCATTCTGTCCATATCAAGTTCGTATATCAGACATACACAATGACGAAAACAGCAATAGCTCAGCTATGACAACAGGAATAGAAGAAGATTAAGCCGGAGGATGATAATGCGGGTACATGCTGGCGGCGGCGTCGCGCAAAGCCAACAACATTGCATCCGCGCCAGGCGAGAGCTGGTGCCGTTTGCGCGTCACGATGCCGAACGAATCCATGCTCACGCCCAGATCGAACGGCAGCACTGTCATCAATCCGGCTTGCAGATACGCTTGCACGGCGTCCGCCGGAAGCGCTACCACCATGTCGCTGCTCATCAAAAGACTGGCGACCACGGGCAGGTCTTGCGTCTCCACCGTCTCGCCCGGTTGCTCCAGTCCGTGCGATAAAAACAACGCGGTCAGGCGGTCGCGCAGGATGCTGCCGGCCGGCGGCAGCACCCAGCACTGATGCATCAGCTCTTCCAGTTGCAGGTCGGTGCGGCTGGCGAGCGGGTGGCCGCTGCGCGCGATCAGCAGGTGCGGCTCGTCGGTCAGCGGCTCGAAATTGAGTTCGTCGGCGGCAGCCGTGTCGAGGATGCGGCCGACCACCAGATCGAGCTCGCCGCTGCGCAGGCGTTCCACCAGCACTTTGCTGGTCGACATCTTGACCGCGACATGCACGCGCGCGTGGCGCGACTTGAGCAGGTTGATCGCCTTCGGCACCAGGCTGGTGGCCGGCGCCAGCACGGTGCCGATGCCCACGCGTCCGCGCAGGCCGGACAGCAGCTCCATCACCTCCTGGTGGGCCGCGTCCATCTCGGCCAGCGCCGCGCCGGCGCGCCGGATCAGTACTTTCCCGTACCAGGTCGGCGAGACGCCGCGCGAGAGCCGTTCGAACAGCTGAACGCCGAGCGCGTGTTCAAGCTCGCCCAGTAATTTGGACGCACCTGGTTGAGTCAGGTTGGCGGCTTGCGCCGCGTGGGCGATGGAGCCATGACGGCCCAGTTCTACCAGCAAGACCAGATGGCGGGTTTTCAGGTGGGAACGAACAAAGCGGTCTGAGCGGGAATCGGTCATAAGGGTGATTATTTTGAGCGCCCATCATATATGGCGGGCTGGTGCAGCGTCAATCACCGATGACGGGTACTGGCAGAACGGCGAAGCGGGCGGCGCCGCCGTCGTCGAACGGCACGTCCGGCACGCCCCGGGGCGGCCGGCGCGCCAGGTCCGCCGGCAAATCGGGCGCCAGATCGGGCGGCAGGCCGTACAGGCCGCCGTTCGCGCCCAGCACCAGCAACTGGCGCAGGCCCTCGCCGCCGAAGGCTACGCCGGCGGCCGCCTCGCGCGCCATGCCGATGCGGCGCAGCGCGTCGCCGTGCGGCGCATATTGGACCAGGGCGCCGCCCTGCACGCTCCACAGGCGGTCGCCGCTGTCGACCACGGCCGCGCCCGCTCCCGGCGCCAGCACCGGTGCAAACGTTTTCACGTTGGATACCTTGGCACGTTCGGAATCATACTCGCATTGCATGATGGCGCCTTGGGCCGTGTCGGCGAAGTACATCCGGCGGCCGTCGGTGCTGAAGGCGATGCCGCCGGCCTTGACCACGACCGGCAACGCCAGCCGGCGCAGGCCGTGCTGTTGCGAATACTGGTAAAAACTGCCGATGGCACGCTGGTCGCTTGCCGTGTTGGCGGTGCCGAAGACGAAATTGCCGCCCCGGTCGGTGCAGCCGTCGCTGATGCTGGTGCGCGGCTCGGCCGCGTCGACGGTCAGCAAAACCTGGCTTTGCAGCGGGCGGCTGGGCTGGCCCGGCGCCGGCAAATCGACCATGCCGAGGCGCTTGCCCTGCCCCAGCAGCACGCGGCCGGAGGTGCAGCACGCCATCACGCAGGCGTTTTCCTGCAGGCGCAGGCCGCTGGGCATGCCGGCCGGCGCCGGCCAGGCGTACAACTGGCCGCCTTGCGGATCGGGCCAGCGCCAGCAGCGGCCGGCGGGGTCCCAGCGCAGGGCGCTGCCGGCCTGGCCGACGCGCAGCAGCATGATGCCGGGGGTCGACGCGACATGCGTACTGGAATCGATCATGCTGGCCGTGCTCCGGAGGATAGAATCCCGCCAGTCTAAAGGGACAAGGTTTACAATTGATATGAATTTACCACTATCAGCTATGCTGATATCAGATAGCTGCCTGGCTTATTTCTGCTATTCGATAATGATATGGCTTGTGTTCAATTAATCATATTTCCTGTCTAGGCGGGACGCTTAGACTGAAGGCTGTTCCCTGAACTTATTCTCCTTCTCCTATGAAAATCACCAAACTGACGACCTATCGTGTTCCACCGCGCTGGATGCTGCTGAAAATCGAGACCGATGAAGGCGTGGTCGGCTGGGGCGAACCGGTCATCGAAGGCCGCGCGCGCACCGTGGAGACCGCCGTCCAGGAAATGGAACCGTATCTGATCGGCGCCGACCCGGCCCGCATCAACGACCTGTGGCAAACCATGTACCGCGCCGGCTTCTACCGTGGTGGCGCCATCCTGATGAGCGCGATCGCCGGCATCGACCAGGCGCTGTGGGACATCAAGGGCAAAGTGATGGGCAAGCCGGTGTACGAACTGCTGGGCGGCCTGGTGCGCGACCGCATGAAGATGTACAGCTGGGTGGGCGGCGATCGTCCGTCCGACATCATCGAACAGATCACCAAATTGAAAGCCGGCGGCTTCGACACCTTCAAGATGAACGGTACCGAAGAACTGGGCATGCTCGACACCTCGGCGGCCGTCGACAAGGCCGTGCAGCGTGTGGCGGAAATCCGCGAAGCGTTCGGCAACACCATCGAATTCGGCCTGGACTTCCACGGCCGCGTGGCCGCGCCGATGGCCAAAACTCTCTTGCGCGAACTGGAGCAGTTCCGTCCATTGTTCGTCGAAGAGCCGGTGCTGGCCGAGCAGGCCGAATACTACGCCCGCCTGGCCGAAATGACCGCGATTCCGCTGGCGGCTGGTGAGCGCATGTACTCGCGCTTCGAATTCAAGAACGTGTTCGCGGCCGGCGGCCTGGCTATCGTGCAGCCGGACCTGTCGCACGCCGGCGGCATCACCGAGTGCCTGAAGATCGCCTCGATGGCCGAAGCCTACGACATCACCCTGGCGCCGCACTGCCCTCTGGGTCCGGTGGCGCTGGCCTCGTGCCTGGCGGTCGACTTCGTGTCGTACAACGCCGTGCTGCAAGAGCAAAGCATGGGCATCCACTACAACAAGGGCGGCGAGCTGCTCGACTACGTGATCAACAAGGAAGACTTCACGATCACCGATGGCTTCTGCAAGCCGCTGCCTAAACCAGGTTTGGGCGTGGAAGTGGACGAGGAACGCGTGATCGCCGCGAGCAAAAACGCACCCGACTGGCGCAACCCTGTTTGGCGCCATGCGGATGGCAGCGTCGCCGAATGGTGATGCGGTAGTGAACGAGCCGGCGCTTCGACGCCGGCTTTTTTCTGCCTGAAGAAAAATAAACGCAAGACAAAACGAATGCGCAAACATATGCGGCATCGTAAAACGCTTTAAAACAAAATCAACGGAGACTTACCATGAAACGTAGCTTGCTCGCCGCAGCATCGCTGTGCCTGATCGCCGCGACCCAATTCACCAGCGTCGCCCACGCCGCCGATCCGGTCAAGATCGGCTTCCTCGTCAAACAGGCGGAGGAGCCGTGGTTCCAGGACGAATGGCGCTACGCCGAGCAGGCGGCCAAGGACAAAGGCTTCACCCTGGTCAAGATCGGCATCCCCAACGGCGAAAAAATGATCGCCGCGATCGACAACCTGGCCGCGCAAAAAGCCCAGGGCTTCGTCATCTGCGCGCCGGACGTCAAGCTGGGCAAGGCCATCGAACGCTCGGCCAAGCGCAACAACCTCAAAGTGATCGCGGTCGACGACCGCCTGGTCGACGGCACCGGCAAACCGATCGAATCGATTCCGTACATGGGCATCTCCGGCTACGCCATCGGCAAGCAGGTCGGCGAAGGCATCGCCGCCGAAGTCAAGAACCGCAAATGGAACGTCGCCGAAGTGGGCGTGATCCGCGTCGCCTACGACCAGCTGCCGACGGCCAAGGAACGCACCACCGGCGCCATCGACGCGCTCAAGGCCGCCGGCTTCCCGGTCGCGAACATCGTCGATGCGCCGCAGGCGAAGACCGACACCGAAAGCGCCTTCAACGCCGCCAACATCGCGCTGACCAAGAACGCGCGCTTCAAGCACTGGGTGGCCGTGGGCCTGAACGATGAAGCGGTGCTGGGCGCCGTGCGCGCCGCCGAAGGACGCGGCATCAAGGCCGACGCCATGGTGGGAGTCGGCATCGGCGGCGCCAAGGCCGCCGAGAATGAGCTGAACAAACCCGCGCCGACCGGCTTCTACGGCTCGGTGATGATCAGCGCCAAACAGCACGGCTACGAAACCTCGGTCAACATGTACAACTGGATCACTGGGAAAGGCACCCCGCCGGCCGAAGTGCTGACCAAGGGGATGCTGATGACGCGCGCCAACCAGGCCGACGTCCGCAAGCAAATGGGCATGTAAGCCATGGCGGCTTACCTCCAATTCGACGAGGTCTGCAAATTCTTCCCCGGCGTGAAAGCCCTGAACGGCGTGAGCTTCGAAGCGCACGCCGGCCAGGTGCATGGCCTGCTGGGCGAGAACGGCGCGGGCAAGTCGACGCTACTGAAAATCCTCGGCGGCCAATATAAGCCCGACGGCGGCCGCCTGATGGTCAACGGCGCCGAGTGCCGCTTCACCAGCGCCAAGGACGCCATCGGCGCCGGCATCGCCGTGATCCACCAGGAGCTGCAATACGTGCCCGAACTGACGGTGGCGGAGAACGTGCTGCTGGGCCGCATGCCCACCCGCTTTGGGCTGCTGGACAAGTCCAAGGCCTACCGGATGGTGTCGGAGAAGCTGGCCGCCATCGGCGTCGACCTGGCGCCGGACGCCAAGTTGGCCGACCTGTCGATCGCGCAGCGCCAGATGGTCGAGATCTGCAAGGCCATCATGCAGGACGCGCAAGTCATCGCCTTCGACGAACCGACCAGCAGCCTGTCGCACCGCGAGACCGAAATCCTGTTCCGCCTTGTGCGCGAACTGCGCGCCGACGGCCGGACGCTGATCTACATCTCGCACCGGCTGGAGGAACTGTACGCGCTGTGCGACGCCTGCACCATCTTCCGGGACGGCCGCAAGATCGTCACGCACCACGTCATGGCCGAGGTGCCGCGCGACCGTTTGATCAGCGACATGGTGGGACGTGAGCTGAGCGACATCTACGACTACCGTCCGCGCGCGCTCGGCGAGGAACGCCTGAAGATACAGGGCCTGAACGGCCGCCACATGAAAGGCCCGCAAAGCTTTTCCGTGCGGGGCGGCGAAGTGCTGGGCTTTTTCGGCCTGGTGGGCGCCGGCCGCAGCGAGTTGATGCGATTGCTGTACAACGCCGATCCGCGTAGCGCCGGCCAGGTGCTGCTCGATGGCGCGACCGTGCCGACCGGCGCGCCGACCGACGCCATCGCCGCCGGCATCGTGCTGTGTCCCGAGGACCGCAAGGAGCAAGGCATCCTGGCCACCGCCTCGGTGGCGGAGAACATCAACATCAGCGTGCGCCGCATCGACCTGCGCGCAGGGCTGTTCCTGCGTCATAAGAAGGAAGCGGCGCTGGCCGACGAATTCATCGCGCGGCTGCGCATCAAGACGCCCAACCGCCAGCAGGAGATCCGCCTGCTTTCCGGTGGCAACCAGCAGAAGGTGATCCTGGCGCGCTGGCTGGCCGAACCCGGGCTGAAGGTGCTGATCCTCGACGAACCGACACGCGGCATCGACGTCGGCGCCAAGAGCGACATCTACCGCATCATCCACGAGGTGGCCGAACGCGGTTGCTGCGTGATCGTCGTCTCGAGCGAACTGCCGGAGGTGCTGGGCATTTCGGACCGCGTGATCGTCATGCGCGAAGGCGCCATCTGCGGCGAACTGTCGCGCGCCGACGCCAGCGAAACCGAGGTGCTGCGCCTCGCGCTGCCCGATTCGACCATCCCCGCCCCCGCCCATATTGAAACTCCCGCACTTCATACCCGGAGCATCGCATGAACGTCTCATCCATCAATCCCGCCGCCAAGCCGGCGACGCCCCTGATCTCGCGTCAATGGCTGATCGAATACAGCATGCCGCTGGCGTACGTCGTGCTGTTCGCGGTGCTGGCCGTCACCGTCGAGAACTTCTTCTCGGTGACCAACGTCGTCGGTCTGATGCTGTCGGTGGCGCAGATCGGCATGGTCGCCTGCACCATGATGCTGTGCCTCGCCTCGCGCGACTTCGATTTGTCGGTCGGCTCGACCATCGCCTTCGCCGGCGTGCTGGGCGCGATCGTGCTGGAACATAGCGGCAGCGTCGCGCTGGCCGTCGGCGCGGGTCTCGCGGCCGGCGCCCTGATCGGCGCGCTCAATGGGGTGTTGATCGCCTACCTGCGCGTGAACGCCTTGATCGCCACCCTGGCGACGATGCTGATGGTGCGCGGGCTGGCGTTCATCGTCTCGCAGGGCCAGGCGGTCGGCATCAACAACGACGCCTTCATCGACTTCGGCGACACCCGCATCTTCGGCATGCCGCTGCCGGTGCTGATCTGCGCCTGCTGCTTCGTGGTGTTCGGCATTCTGCTGAACCAGACGGTCTTCGGCCGCAACACGCTGGCCATCGGCGGCAACCCGGAAGCGGCGCGGCTGGCCGGCGTGCGCGTCGAGCGGCTGCGCGTGTGGATCTTCCTGCTGCAAGGCCTGGTGACCGCGATGGCGGGCCTGATCCTGGCCTCGCGCATCACCAGCGGCCAGCCGAACGCCGCGCAGGGTTTCGAGCTGGATGTGATCTCGGCATGTGTGCTGGGAGGCGTCTCGCTCCAGGGCGGCAAGGCGCGCATCTTCGGCGTGCTGATCGGCGTGCTGATCATGGGCACGGTCGAAAACGTCATGAACCTGATGGATGTCGACGCGTTTTACCAGTACCTGATGCGCGGCGTGATCCTGCTGGTGGCGGTGCTGCTGGACCAGCTGAAGACGCGCGGTGAGCGGCATTAAACCACGTGGAACCAGGCATGCGCCGCCAGCTTGCATGCATGGCGGATTACGCTGCGCTAATCCGCCCTACCTGTCTCCGCATGACCATCCAAGCACCGGGACCATTGCAAACGCTCCAAGCACCGGGACCTTCGCAAACCGTTCAACCACGTAGGGCGGATTAGGCGGAACGCCGTAATCCGCCATCGTCGAGCCGCCGACAACGCATCCAGCAGGAGCAAAATATGGCCAACCGCTTATCGAACAAAGTTGCCATCGTCACCGGATCGACACAAGGCATCGGCGCGGCCATCGCCCGCCGCTTTGTGGCCGAAGGCGCGATGGTCACCCTCAATAGCCACCGCGACGACGCCCACGCCCGCGCCATCGCCGAAGAATTAGGCCCCGAACGCGCCATCTTCATCGAAGCCGACGTCTGCGTCCGCGCCGCGATGGAAGCACTGGTCGCGCGCAGCGTGGAGCGTTTCGGCAAGGTCGACATCCTGATCAACAACGCCGGCATGAACGTCTTCGGCGACCCGCTGGCTCTGAGCGACGAGGACTGGCAGCGCTGCTTCGCCGTCGATCTGGAAGGCGCATGGAATGCCGCGCGCGCCGTGCTGCCGGCCATGCTGGCGCAAGGCGGCGGCAGCATCGTCAACATCGCCTCGGTGCACGGCCACAAGATCATCCCCGGCTCCTTCCCCTACCCGGTCGCCAAGCACGCGCTGATCGGCCTCACGCGCGCGCTCGGCCTCGAGTACGCCGCGCGCGGCATCCGCGTCAACTCGATCTCGCCGGGGCTGATTGTCACCGACATGGTCGAACGCCACTTCGCCGGCTTTCCCGATCCGGAAGCCGAACGCGCCCGCCAGGCCGCGCTGCTGCCTTGCAAACGCCTGGGCACCCCCGAGGAAGTCGCCGCCACCGCGCTGTTCCTCGCCAGCGACGAGGCGCCTTTCATCAACGCCACCGACATCCTGATCGACGGCGGCCGTTCGCAGTTGTACCACGAATAAACGACCGAAACCCGAGCGAATCTCGCGTCGTCATGTGACTGGCGGCCCGGTGTCGCCTGCTTGGCGGCAAACTGTCGTGGCGTTTCGGGCATAATTCGCCCATCCTCCAGTTTCATTACTGACAACTGGAGCCCACAATGGACGATGATATGAAGTTAAGCGCGAAAACCATCAAACGCCTGCGCGCCGAACACGCATGGTCGCAAGAGCAACTGGCGGAGATCGCCGACGTCAGCCTGCGCACGATCCAGCGGGTCGAGGCCGACGGTAGCGCCTCGCGTGAAACCAGGATGGCCCTCGCCGCCGCCTTCGACATCGATATCCGCGATCTGGCGGAGCCGGAAGGCGTCACGCCCGAACCGCCATCGCCGGCGCCTTCGACTATCCATCCGACGCCCAAGCAGTATCGGGTGGTCGGCATGATCGCCCTGCTGGCGGCAGTCCTGTCGGTGGGAGCGTCGTATTTTTCGTCGGGGGCGATGCCATGGATTTTCACCACCCTGGCGCCCATGACCGCCATCGCCGGCGGCTTGTATGCCGGCTTCGGATGGTACTTCTCGGGACGAACGCAGCTTTCCACCCCGGCGCGCCGGACGGTGCAATTCGGCTTCATCACCTGCGCGCTGGTGCTGGTGTTTTCCTGCTTCAGCGCCTCGCCAAGGGCCACGGCCACCGCCTACCTGCAAATGATGCTGTTCGCGTGCGCCATCCGCCACGCCTTCGACTGGTATTTTTCGCGCGGCCGTTAGGACTCACCGCTGGTTCGCTCGCACCACGCGGGCGTGCGCCTGATGCCCGATCGCGAGCTGCCGCAACGTCAGGATGGCCACCAGCGAACCCAGGATCGGCAGGCCATAGGCAAGCAGCTTCATGCCCTGGATCACGGACTCCGGCTGCGCCACGCCGGGCACATAGCCCAGATGTTCCAGGGTCCAGCCCACCGTGGCCAGGGACGCCGCGCTGCCGGCTTTGAGTATGACCAGGATGGTGGCGAAGGTGGCCGTCTCGCGCCGCTCGCCATGGCGGAATTGCGCGAAATCGGTGATGTCCGCCAGTATCCCCCAGGGCAGCATGAACACGCCGGCGAAGCCGATACCGACCAACAGCGCCGACGCCGTCAACAACCACGGCGTGGCGTCCGCCATGGCAAAACACAGAATACCGGAGATGGCGACAGCGTGGCTAATGACCAGCAGCGCGGTCTTGTCGCGGGACCGGACAAGATAGATCCACAGTGCGGCGCCGGCCAGCTGTCCCAAGGTGATGGTGATCAGGATGGCGCCGGCAAGGCCGGGCTGCTTCAATACATACGTCGCCAGGTACAGCATCATCTTGGTGAACACCGGAATCGCAAATCCGGTCATCAACGCTATGATGGCGATCGCCCCGAACAACCGGTCCATCTTGGGCAGGAAGGCGATCCTCGGCGGTGGCCGCAGCCGCCTTTCGCCGGCAGCGCCCTCCTCGCGCGCCGACCACGCCGCAAAGAACATCACGACGCAAAACACCAGCCCGCCCGCCATGCCCAGCAGCGACAGCTGGCCGGCGATGGCGCGCTGGCCGGCCGCGCCCATGAACGGCACCAGCACGGTGGCGATGACCACGCTCGCGGCCGAGCTGAACACGGTGCGGTAGCCCGACGCGCGGCCCCGCGCGCGGCTGTCCGTCGCGACGCGGGCGAGCAGGATGTTATGCGGAACGTCGATGATCGAGTAAGCAGCGCGGAAGCAAATGACGACCAGCGCGATCACGCCGATATTGTCCGGCGCCAGCGCGGGCAGGCTGTAAATCAGGCCGAACGCGGTCGCGCAGGGCAAGGTGCCGAGGGCGATCAATCCCCGGTAGGAGATGCCCTTTTTTTGCGCCCACGCCGCCAACAGGCCGGCGCCCAGGTCGAGCCCCAGGTCGGCGGCGAACACCATCAGCATCAAGGTGCCGACGCGGTGCGGAGCGATGCCAAGCAGGTCCGTCAGTAAAAACAGCAGGGTCACGTCCACGCTGCCGAGCAAGAGGTTCTTGCCGAAGTTACCGCTCGAATACCCGATCAGATGGCGGTCCGCCGTCAGCTTCTGGCGAAAACGTCCCATCAGCGCCCCCGTCCTACCAGAACGAAACGGCAGTTGACGCGTGGATCGGCAGCAGCGCCGCGCCCAGCGCGATCGAGCTGCCGCCAAGGCGCGACACGCGGATCCCGGTCGGCTGCCGGTGTCCCGGCCAACGCAACTGGCCATGGTTCAACCTGGCGGCAAGACGCGCCATGACGGAGGCCGGCAACGGACTGGAAAACACGATCTCGCCCGGATCGAACCAGGCGATGGCGCTGTTGACCACCGACTCCAGCTGCCCGGCCGCCCGGTCCAGCCAGCGTTCGATCACTGCCTCGTGCCCGGCGCAGGCTTCGTCGAAATGAGCGATGGACTGGACCACGCAACCCGACTCGCGCAGCACCGACAGCAAGTCCATGGTGGTGGGACGCGGCTGGTCCATCGGATACAAGCCGCCGATCTCGGACGCGCCGCCAAACTCGCCCTTGAGCAGGCGGCCATCCTCGATGACGCCCGCCCCGATCCCATACCCCAGCAGGAAAACCACCACCGTCGAGGAGCGGCGTATCGTGTCGTTCAGATAGTATTCGGCCAGCGCCGAGGCGTTGGCGTCGTTTTCCAGCATGGTCGGCAAACCGAGGGCGTCATCGAGGATGCGCCGTAGCGGCACGCCGCGCCAACCCGGCAGGTCGTTGACGACGTTCCATTCGTCGCCGGCCCGTCCCCGGGGCGGGCCCGGCAGGCCGATGCCGACGCCGAGAAAGCGTCCGCCCAGCAGCCGGTGCTTGACCGCCAGTTCGGTGATGCGTTGTTCCAGCAATTGCGCGAAGGCGAGCGGGTCCGGCGCGCCGACCTCCTCGCTGGTCAGCGAGATGACCCCGCCCGCGTAATCGACCAGGGCGATTTCCAGCACGCCCTTGTGCACCGTTGCGCCCACCGCGAAGCCGCCGGCGGCCGAAATCGCCAACGGAACCGTCGGGCGGCCACGGCCGCTCGCGTCCGACGAGGCCTGCTCTTCGACCAAGCCCATACTAATCAGATTACGCGACAACTTCGTCAACGCCGAATTACTGACCTGCAACGCCGTCGACAGCTCGGTGCGCGGCAACGGCCCCTTCGTCCGCAACTCCCATAACAAACGTTTTTCTTCTGAAGACAGTTTTAGCCGCGCAATTTTCATACAGTTATTTATATAAAGATAATTCCTGTAACACGCTTGTCATATTCTATTTATTTTACAAGTAATAAATATTTATACCACAATACCGTGGCTATACTCCGGCTCGATCACGCCCACTCATCCGTCCGGAGAAATCTATGTTGAAGAGAAAAAACACGCTTGCCCGCAACTGGGCGATCGGCGCTTTGTGCGCTGTCGCTGGTCCTGCAGTGGCCCAGACCGCGCCTGCGGAACCGGCGTCCGCACCGACGGCGCCGGCCGGCCAGGAAGCGGACATCGCCAGCGTGGTCGTCACCGGCTCGGCGCGTCCGCAGCGCCGCTTCGACGTCTCGTACGCGGTCAATTCGCTGTCGCAGAACGACGTGCAAAAACTGGCGCCGCAGAACATGGCCGACTTGCTGGGCAAGCTGCCGGGCATCCAGGTCGAGGCGACCGGCGGCGAGGTGCAGAACATCACCCGCGTGCGCGGCATTCCGACCGATGACGGCCTGGCGCTGTTCCAGCAGGACGGCCTGCCGCTGTTCACGGAAATGAATGGCTTCTTCTTCCGTGGCGACAGCTTGAACCGCTACGACCTGATGACGAAAACGCTGGAGGTGGTGCGCGGCGGGCCGGCGTCGATCTACGCCAGCCAGGCGGCGGCCATCGTCAACAGCAGCACCGTCACCGGCACCGAGACCACCAAGGGCAAGGCGCAACTGACGCTGGGCACCACCGGCCTCGGACGCATCGACGCCTACCAGGCGGGCAAGATCGACGACAAGACTTTCTATGCGGTCGGCGGCTTCGTGCGCCGCGACGACGGCCACCGCGACAACGGTTTCCCGAACGACCGTGGCGGACAAATTCGCGGCAACATCAAGCGCGTGCTGGAGTCCGGCACCTTGACCGTCAGCGCCAACTACCTGAACGACCACAACACCTTCTACCTGCCGATCCCGATCGCCGACCCACGCAATCCGGCGGTGTCGCTCGACAAGTACATCGACTACTTCGACGGCACGATGAATTCGCCATCGCTGCGCGCCGTGCCGCAAAAGTACCAGGACGGCGCCGGCAAGCTGCAAACCGACACGCGCGACCTGGCCAACGGCCGCCATCTGGAATACGGCAATATTGGCGTGCGCTATGAAGGTGAACTGGGCAAGTGGCAACTGTCGGCCAAGGGCGGCATGACCAAGGGCAGCCTGGACTTCGACGCGTTTTACTCGACGTCGAACCCGGCCGATGCCACGCAGTTCGCGAACGGCTTCATGAACGCCGCCAAGGCCGCGTTCGGGCCGGTCAACCGTTTGGGCTACGCCATCGCCGGCACCAATGGCGCGCAGGTGTACAACCCGGCGGACGCCTCCGGCCTGGTGATGCAGGCCCAGTATCGCGGCGCCGGGTCCGATTTCTACTCCAACCAGGCCGACGTCAATATCACCCGCAACTTCCAGACCGGCTTGGGCAACCACGATGTCAAGATCGGTGTGTACGGCAGCGGCTACGGCCAGACCAGCAAGACCGTCTACAACGACATGCTGATCGAAGTGCAAGGCAAGCCGCGCACGCTCGACCTGCTGGCCTACTCGGCTTCCGGTGCGGTGCTCGGTTCCGTCACCGACAACGGCGTGCTGCGCTACACCACCACCCTGAACCAGGGCGATGTCGACGCCAAAATGGGCGCGCTGTATGTGAACGACACGTGGGAAGTGTTCGACGGCCTGCGCCTCGACGGCGGCGTGCGCAAGGAGCGCTATCACTACGACGGCTACGCCCTGCTGACCAAGCAGTTGAACCTGGGCGACGCGGCCACGCTGGCCGACGACACTACACGCGCCTTCACCGGCGCGCGCCAGGAGCACAAGGACAGCTATAACACCGTCAACTGGACGCTCGGCGCCAACTACGACTTCTCGCAGCGCTTCGGTGGCTACGCGCGGGTGTCGCATCTGGAAGTGCCGCCGTCGATGCAGGTGGCCTCGTCGGTCGACCCGCTGGTGCTGACCACCAAGGCGGACCAGTATGAAGTGGGCTTCAAGATGGCCTCCGGCCGCTCCTACCTGTACGTGACCGGCTTCTACACGCAATTCGATCCACTGAACGCCTCGTTCACGGCCTTCAACCCCGTCACGGGACGCAACGACCAGACTGTGCCGTTCTTCGGCAAGGCGGTGGTGCGCGGCGCCGAGTTCGACGGCGCCTGGCATGTGACCGAGCGTTTCTCCATCAACGGTTCGCTGACCGTCCAGGACCCGCAATACCGCAACTTCGTCAGCGCCACCGGCGCCGATCCGTCCAAGGTGGTGGGCAACCAGATCATCCGTGAGCCCAAGGTGTTCGGCAACATCCGTCCGAACTTCAACTTTAATGTCGGCGACAAGCTGGTCGAGCTGTATGGCAGCTACGCCTACACCGGCAAGCGCTACGTCGACTTCTTCGAGGCGACCGCGATGCCGGCCTATCACTCGATCGGAGCCGGCTTCTCGGTGAGCCAGGGCGACTGGCGTTTGCAGATCGTCGGCGACAACCTGACCAACGCCAAGGGCATCACCGAAGGCAACACCCGGACCGATGCGCTGGCCGGACAAGGTACAAAAGAAGCGATTTACGGACGTCCGGTCTTCGGCCGCAGCGCGCGGCTGGTGTTGAGCAAGGCATGGTGAACGGAATGAACCACATGATCAAGAAAACCCTTCTCGCCCTCTCCCTGCTCATGATCCAGCAAGCGCAGGCCGCTCCAGTGCGCGACAAGCACTGGGCGCTGCTGGCCGATCAGTTGTTCCCCGCCCTGGTGGACCTCGGCGCTGCCCGCCCGGCGGAGAAGGCGCCGGCCGCGCGCCGCGCGCGCATCGAGGCCTGCCAGCAGGACACCGCCTGCGTGCTGGGCGCCAGCCTGTGGACGGACGCGGAAATCAACGACTTCGCATCCCGGGCCGCAAAGGCGCCGGCGACGACATGGCGCAAATCCACGCTGGCCGACGACGGCGCGCAGGCCCAGGTGGCGCGCGAACTGCGCGGGCTCAATAGCATCATCCAGGTGTACGGCCAGGGAACGGCGCCGCGCTACCCGATGGTCGACGGCCCGATCGACACGCCCGGCAGCACGCTGTTCAACGCCGCCGTCAAGGACGCGGTGGCGCTCGCCAAGGCCAGCGAGGATGATCCGCTGCTGCCGCTGGACCCGAGCCTGCCGCTGGCGCTCGCCCTGCTCGACGCCAACGACCGCGCCGACGCCGTCGCCTTCGAGCCGCTGGACCTGGCCCACAACGGCGCCGCGCTGGGCCGCTCGGGCATCATCGACTGGAAACTGTACCGCTATGCGGCGATCATCATTCCGGGCATCGGGCCGGAAAACGTGGGCATGGCGCTGAGCGCGCGCGGCAAGTGGAACGTGCGCCTCGCCGCCAAACGCTTCGCCGACGGCGAGGCGCCCTTCATCATCTTCAGCGGCGCCTCGGTGCACCCGAAGGGCACGCGCTTCGTGGAGGCGGTGGAAATGCGCAAGGCCTTGATCGAACGTTTCGGCGTGCCGGCCGAGTCCATCATCATCGAGCCGTACGCGCGCCACACCACGACCAACCTGCGCAACGTGACGCGCCGGCTGATCGCGCTGGGCGCGCCACTGGACAAGGACAGCCTGATAGTCACCTACACCAACCAAAGCCGCTACATCGAAAGCCAGGAGTTCGCCTCGCGCAACCTGAAGGAGCTGGGCTACCTGCCCGGCACCGTCGGCGCGCGGCTGTCGCCGACCGAGCTGACGTTCCGGCCGTCGCCCAAGTCGCTGCGCATCAATCCGGCCGACCCGCTGGACCCTTGATCAGGCGTTCTCCGCCGCCTCCGGCGGTTTGAACAGGTACATCTGATGGCGGATCAGGCGCAAGTAGACACCATCCGCCTGGCGCGACAGCTGATCGTGCGTGCCCTGTTGCACGATCTTCCCTTTCTCCAGCACGAGAATACGGTCGGCCTTGGCGATGGTGGAAAAACGGTGCGCGATGATGATGGTGGTGCGCCCTTCCATCAACACATCGAGCGCCTGCTGCACCAGCAGCTCGCTCGACGCATCGAGCGCGCTGGTGGCCTCGTCGAGGATCAATATGGCCGGGTCGCGCAGCATCGCCCGCGCGATTGCCACCCGCTGCTTCTGGCCGCCTGACAACTGCACGCCATGCTCGCCCACCCGGGTGTCGTAGCCCTGCGGGAAGGCGCTGATGAAGTCGTGCGCGTGCGCCTGCCTGGCGGCGGCCATCACTTCCGTCAACGGCACCTCGCGGTCCGGCACGGCGAACGCGATGTTGTCGGCGATGCTACCCGAGAACAGCGACGGCTCCTGCTCGACGATGGCGATGCGCTCGCGGATGCGGGCCGGGCTCATGCCGGCGGAGTCGACGCCGTCGAACAGCAGGCGGCCGCCACCCGGTGGGTAGTGGCCCAGTATCAGGCTGGCGATGGTGGATTTTCCCGCGCCCGATTCGCCCACCAGCGCCACCTTCTCGCCGGCGGCGACCGCGAAGCCGACATCGTCGAGCGCCACCGCGCCGGGCCGCTCGGGATAGCTGAACGTGACGTGCTCGAAGGCGACCCGCCCGGCAGGACGCGCGGGGTTGGACGGCGCCGGCGCCGGCCGGTGCTCGCGCAGGATGTCGAACAAGCGGTCGGTGGCGCCCATCGTGCGCATCCAGGTGGTCCAGAATTCGCTGAGCGAACTGGCGGCCTGCGTCATCATGCTGGAATAGATGACGAAGGCGGTCAGGTCGCCGACCGATAACTGGCCGCGGCCGATCAGGTATCCGCCAAAGATCAGCGCGCCGGCCAGCGCAGCCAGATCGAGCACCGACATGGCGCCGTGGAACAGGGACAATACCCTGGTGCTGCCCAGCGCCACATCGAGCAGGCGCTGGGTCGCGGCCCGGTACTGCGCAAGCGCGCCACCCTGCTGATTGAACGCGTGGACCAGCCGTACGTTGGTGAACTGTTCCTGCGCCACCTTGCCGCTGTCGGCCAGGTGCGCCTGCACCTCGCGCGCGCGCCCACGGCTGTAATCGCCCAGCAGCTTGCCCACGTACAGGTTGCCGGGGATGAACAGCGCCAGCATCAGGCTAAGCTGGGGCGAAATCAGCAGCAGCATGGCCACGCCGCCCACCAGCACGCACAACGATTGCACGGCGCTGGCCGCGCCGAAGGTCAGCGCCTGGTGCAGCGACTGCACGTCGGCCGTCAGGCGGCTGGTCAGTTCGCCGACATGGTGCTTGTCGAAAAAGGCCACGGGCTGGTTGATGAACACGTCGAACAGGCGTCGGCGCAAACGCGTGATGATCAGGTGCCCGGACAGCTCGAAATAGTAGTGGCGCAAGGTCGAGGCGATGGCCTGGACCAGCACCACCGCCAGCGCGACGCCGGCCATCCATCCCGACAGCGCGTAGCCGCGCCCGGACGCCGCCTGGTCGATGAAATCGGCGATCGCCCTGGGGACAATCAGCTGCAGCGTCACCGTCACGCTCATGAAGCCGAGGGCGGCGGCGATCTTCCAGCGCACAGGCCACATCAGGCGCAAACGTTCCAGGTGGTGGTTCCCTCTCATGCCGCCTCGCTTGCCAGGGTTTGCCCGTCGAGCAGCTGGGCGCGCAGCGCCAGCCAGTTGTCGTCGCCGATGAAGCCGCGCGCCTCCAGGATGCCGGCGTGGTCGACGAACAGATAGGCCGGCGACACGCCGGTGGGATTGAGCAGCCGGTAATCGCTGCGGCGCAGGCGCAATACCTGCGACGACGGCAGGCGTCCGCCGAGGAAGCGGCGCAAACGCCAGGCGGATTCGTGGCTGACCAGCCGCACATCGAGGCCGGCGTGCAGGGCCGCCGGCAGCAGTCGTTCGAGTTCGGCCAGCTTGCCGTGGCACTTGGGACATCCGCTGGCCAGGAACAGCAGCGCCGCCGGCCGCCCCTCCAGCACTGGCCGCCGTGGCGGCGACCACGGTGCAAAGCGCGCAGCCAGCGGCTGGCCGGAGACTTGCGGCACGGCCTCACCGGGCGTTAGCGGCGCGCCGGCGTCGCGTTCTTCGAGCGCCGCGTGCAGCACGGAGATGGTCAGCTTCAGGTTGAGCGCCACCGCGAACGCCAGCACCGCCAGCGCCAGGTAGATGATCTGGCTATCCATGCGGCGCCGCCAGCAGTCGGACGATCTCGTGGAAATGCACCGCCAGCACGCAGCCGAGCGTGGCCAGCCCGATGGCCAGTATGACCGCGTGCGGCGGCATGCCGGCGTCGTGGCCCAGCGCCAGCCCGGCGCCGATCGCGCCGATGACCAGCACATTGCGCAGCAGGTCCAGGCCGGACAACGAACGTTCGGCGCCGCCGAAGCACGCGCACCGCACCGCGCCGTGGGTATGGAACTTATACCCCAGCAGCGCGGTGAACACGCAGAACATCGTCAGCGCGGCCCACAGGCCGACGCGCGCAGCGCCGCCGAGCACCAGCGCGGCGACCGCCAGTTCGACCAGCACCACGGCCGGCGCCAGTATGCGGCTATGCGCGGCGCCGACGTCGAACGACGCGGTCAGGTTCTCGCGGAAGCTGTCCAAGCCGCGCAGCTTGGCCACGGCGGCGGCCAGCAGCAGCAAGCCGACGAAGTAGCGCAGCATCTCGGCGACGAACATCGGCAGCGTTGTCATGCGCCCGGCTCCCGGCGCCAGCGCGGCGCCAGGCCGTCGGCCCGGGCATACCGCGTTTCGACGCCATCGCGCGTGGCCAGCATGGCGTCCAGCCATGGGTCCTCTGCGGAATCGCGCACGGCGCCGCCGATGTGCTCCTGAATCTGCAACGAGATCTCCCACGCCAGCTGTTCGGCTTCCGGGTCGCGCGTCATGCGCAGCCCCAGCGCCGCCAGCTCGCCCGGCGTGATGGCGTAATGGTGGGAGTGGTAGCCGGACGTCAGGTGGCGCACCAGTTGTTGGCGGAACGCGGCGTCGTGCTGCGGCAGTTGGAACGCCAGCAGTTGTTCGGCGATCTGGGTCATCTCCAAGGTGGAGCGGTAAAAAGCGCCCAGGCTGGGCGGGGCCACGCCCTGGCACAGCAGCGCCAGCGACTGCTCGCGCGCGGCTGCGGCGTCGATGCCGAACCACTGCTGCGCCATGTCGCCGAAGGCTTGGATGTCGAGCGCGGAAAAGGCGCTGCCGTCAACGCCGTGCAACTGCGGATCGATGGGCGAGAAGATCGCCAACTCGCCGGCGACGATTTCATCGGCGCACAAGGTGAGCAGGGTCGCCGCCGACTCGCACCGGTAGGGAACCAGGAAAGCCAGATGGTCGGTCTGCTCCCGCAGCAGCAGCGCGATGCGCCGCGCCGCGTGCACCACGCCGCCGCGCCCGTGCAGGACCACGTCGAGCCGGGGCGCGGCCCCCAGCGCGCGGCACTGCCGCAACAGCGCCGGCAGCAACTCCATGTCCAGGCTGGAGGCGGCCATGACCAGCACGCGGCTGTCGCGCCAGCGCTCCAGCCGCACGATATGGTCGATCATCGCGGCGTGGTCTAGCGGCATCGCGCGCCCTCCAGCAATGCGTCGGCAACGGCGTCGATCATTTTGAATTCGGGAATCAGCTGCTCGATGTAGAGGAACTGGCCGGCCGGATTGTTTTCCAGGAAAACCACGTCGCCGTCGGGGGTGACGATCAGGTCCAGCGCGCCGTAGGTCAGGTCGTAGCTGCGGACGAAATCGACGCAGCGCCGTTCCAGCTCGGCCGGCAGGACGGTGGCCTCATACAGAATGGAGGCCGACATGTCGCGCGAGTCGATGGCGGTGCGCGCGTCGCCCTGTGAATGTATCCTTGCGGCGAACACGCGCCTGCCGATCACGGCCACGCGCAGTTCGTGGCTCTTCGGGATGTATTGCTGAAAATGGCCGGGCATCTGGCTGACCGCGTCCACGCCCGCCATCATGGCGGGGTCGACGATCGTCGTGCGCAGCGCGCTGGCCACGCGCTCCCCGGCCGGGACCGCCTCAGCGGCCAGCATCGGGCAGGACATGGACTTGAAGACCATCTCGCCCGCGGTTTCCCGCTGAAAGCGGCGCACCTCGTCGGGCACGTTGGTGATGAGCGAATCGGGCACGCGAAAACCCAGGCGCGCCGCGCGCTGGAGCTGTTCGCCTTTCCATTGCGCTGCGCGCAGCGCCACCGGGTGGCTCATCCAGTAGCAGTCGAGTGTATAGAGCAGGCTGTACAGGGCATGTTCGGTCTCCATAATGGCGAAGGCCAACTCCTGCGGAGATAAATCGTCGCTGGGGAAAACGAAGTCGCCCGGCTTGCGCATCCATACCGCGCCCACCTGGTCGAGATCGAGCCAGTCTGGATCGCCGCGACGGCGGATCCGGTTGCGCAGCTTGCCGCCGGCGAACCACTGACAGGTCTGGTAGTCGCGCGGAAAGGCGTCCAGGTTCAGCCGGAACGGGCGATGGTCGCGGGCGAGCAGGCTGGCACCGACCAGATCCGCGTGCAGATCGCCGCTATTGGTGACAATTAAAACGGTCTTCATGATCACTCCCCACGAGACGGCAGCGGCAGGCCATGCATGGCACGGCCTGCTTGAGGGGACGGCTTTTAGCAGTAGATGCCGCGGTCAGAGACGTTGGTGGAACTGGCGTAACGGTAGTTGTCGGTCAGATCCGGGCCGGAGCAGCCGGCAACGGCGACGCCGTCGCGGACTTTGAACTCGGCCACTGGCTTGGCTGGAGCCGTTTGTTTCTCAGCCAGCTTGAATGCGAACAGTTTGCTTTGTTTTTGATCTGCCATTTCTATATTCCTTTAAAAAAGATGATTTAGAAAATTGCACAACATCACTATTTACTGCCCAATCGATGGTATTGACGTAGGCCAAGGTTGTCAACTTTTATATTTAAAAATGCAAAAATAGTATTTACGTATAGGACGCCGCTGCGTTATGGCCTGCTGCCACGAGACGGATGCGGTGGAAAATCGTAGTCAGCTTTGCAACATTCCCGCTCTTTTTTGCGCCTTCTCAAGGTATGCGCCTTGAAATACCGATGGGTCGTCCCTATAATTGGCACTCGTTCCGAGAGAGTGCTAACAGCACCCTCGACAACTTTCCGTTGTGGCAATCTGAGCATTTAGGCATGATCGGCACAACAACAAACTGTACCAATGCTAATTAAGGAGTTTTGTATGAACCTTCGCCCTTTGAACGATCGCGTAATCGTCAAACGCCTCGACCAGGAAACCAAAACTGCGTCCGGCCTGATCATCCCTGATGCGGCCGCTGAAAAACCGGATCAAGGCGAAGTGCTCGCCGTCGGCAATGGCAAGATTCTCGAAGATGGCAAAGTCCGTCCGCTGGATGTCAAAGTAGGCGACCGCGTTCTGTTCGGCAAGTACGCCGGCCAGACCGTCAAAGTTGACGGTCAAGAACTGATGGTCATGCGCGAAGAAGACATCATGGCAATCGTCGTCAAGTAAATTCACTTGGCACGCGGTTCCACTCATCACCTAATTCTGGAGAAACAACATGGCAGCTAAAGAAGTAATCTTCGGCGACGCAGCGCGCGCCAAAATGGTCGAAGGCGTCAACATCCTGGCCAACGCCGTTAAAGTCACCCTGGGCCCTAAAGGCCGCAACGTCGTGCTGGAACGTTCGTTCGGCGCCCCTACCGTCACCAAGGACGGCGTGTCGGTCGCTAAAGAAATCGAACTGAAAGACAAGCTGCAGAACATGGGCGCGCAAATGGTCAAGGAAGTTGCTTCCCGCACCAGCGACAACGCCGGCGACGGCACCACCACCGCCACCGTGCTGGCCCAGGCCATCGTCCGTGAAGGCATGAAGTTCGTTGCCGCCGGCATGAACCCAATGGACCTGAAGCGCGGCATCGACAAGGCCGTCGCCGCCACCGTCGAGCAGATCGCCGCGATCGCCCGTCCATGCACCACCACCAAGGAAATCGCCCAAGTCGGTTCGATCTCGGCCAACTCGGACGCGTCGATCGGCGAGCGCATCGCTGAAGCGATGGAAAAAGTCGGCAAGGAAGGCGTCATCACCGTTGAAGACGGCAAGTCGCTGAACGACGAACTGGACATCGTTGAAGGTATGCAGTTCGACCGCGGCTACCTGTCGCCATACTTCATCAACAACCCAGAGAAGCAAGTCGCGATCCTGGACAATCCATTCGTCCTGCTGTGCGACAAGAAAATCTCGAACATCCGCGATCTGCTGCCGGTACTGGAACAAGTCGCCAAAGCCGGCCGTCCACTGCTGATCATCGCCGAAGACATCGAAGGCGAAGCACTGGCAACCCTGGTGGTGAACAACATCCGCGGCATCCTGAAAACCTGCGCCGTCAAAGCGCCAGGCTTCGGCGACCGTCGCAAGGCCATGCTGGAAGACATCGCGATCCTGACCGGCGGTCAAGTGGTTGCTGAAGAAGTCGGCCTGACCCTGGAAAAAATCACGCTGGAAGAGCTGGGCCAAGCCAAGCGTATCGAAGTCGGCAAGGAAAACACCATCGTCATCGACGGTGCTGGCCAGGCTGAAGGCATCGAAGGCCGCGTCAAGCAAATCCGCGTGCAGATCGAAGAAGCGACGTCGGACTACGACCGTGAAAAACTGCAAGAGCGCGTGGCCAAGCTGGCCGGCGGCGTTGCCGTGATCAAAGTCGGTGCCGCCACCGAAGTTGAAATGAAAGAAAAGAAAGCCCGCGTTGAAGATGCACTGCACGCTACCCGCGCCGCAGTGGAAGAAGGCATCGTGCCAGGCGGCGGCGTAGCCCTGCTGCGCGCGCGCGCTTCGATCACCGTCAAAGGCGACAACCCGGACCAGGACGCAGGTATCAAGATCGTTCTGCGCGCCATGGAAGAGCCACTGCGCATGATCGTGCAAAACGCCGGCGAAGAAGCTTCGGTCGTCGTTGCCGCGGTTCTGGCCGGCACGGGTAACTACGGTTACAACGCTGCCAACGGCACCTATGGCGACATGGTTGAAATGGGCGTGCTGGATCCAGCCAAGGTTACCCGTTCGGCACTGCAAAACGCAGCGTCGATCGCTGGCCTGATGCTGACCACCGATTGCATGGTTGCCGAAGTCACCGAAGACAAGGCAGCCGGCGGCGGCATGGGCGGTATGGGTGGCATGGGCGGCATGGGTGGTATGGACGGCATGATGTAATTGCCGGCCGGCTCGGCCCAGGCCGGGCCGCCTCGCTGCATGGAAAAGCCAGCTTCTTCGGAAGCTGGCTTTTTTTATGCGCGCACCGGGTGCTACACTCGCCGCTGATTCCTTTTCCGCGATACTTATGAAGCCATTTGCCCTGCTGCTCGCCGCCCTGCCCGTCCTCGCATCGGCGCAGACGCCGCCCCCCGTTATCGATCCGGACAGTCTGCCGGTCATCACAGCCGCGCCCGGCGTCACCTTGCGCGAATTGAGCGGCAGGACAGCGCCCGCCGGCGCCCGCAGCGACAAGGTCAGCGTCGCGCTGTTTCATCTGGAGCCGGGCAAGGCCAGCCCGTGGAGCCATAATAAGGAAGGCGAGGAATCGTTCTTCGTACTCAGCGGAACGGGCGAGATCTGGACCGACGGCCACGTGCAAACGATCGGCCCGGGCTCGTACATCGTCATCCAGCCGAGCACCGTGCGCTCGATCCGGGCCAGCAAAGGCGTGCCGCTGGACTTCTACGCGATCACGTCGCCGGCATGGAGCAAGGACGACGATGTGCTGACCAACGCGCCGGCCGGGGCGCCGAAGTAGCTGCGGCCGACCGCTACGGCCGCCAGACCTGTGGTAGAGTTGGCAATTCCGCAACAAGATACCAAACACATGCAGACGATACGCGCCCGGATGACCTATTTGCGCAACGGCGAAGGATTCGCCGCGCTGGCCTTGCCCATCGTGTTTTCGATGGTATGGGAAACGTCGGACGATCCGGTTGCATGGGGAATGCGGGGCGCGGCCATGGCGATGGTGGTCTACATCCTGTTGCAGGGGATGCTGTACTGGCAGCTGAAGTTGCAGTCGACGGTCACGCGCCAAGCCTTGCCCGCGTATTTCCAGCCGCTTTACCGCTTCTTTAAATATTCGAACGTCGTGGCGATCGCCGGCGTGGCGGTGTTTATCGCGTTGGCGGATGGCGCGTCTGCGGACCTGTGGTGGTCGTGTGGTTTGCTGGCATTCGCCGCGCTCGAACACATCAACTATTACCACTATCAGCTGATGTACGACACGCGCGGCGCTTTCGACTACGTACGCCGCAACGGCCGCCTGCGCAAGGCTGCGTTGGGGTTGGACATGAGACGAAACAAGCCCGTGTGAGCGCCGAAGTTACTGTTCGCTGTGTAGCCGTCGAAGCAACTCGTCACCGCGCTCCCGACTCAAGCCTTCCACACGGCTTGTGATTCATGATGCCGGCCTCCGTCGCAGCGGGAACGCAGGCCTCGATGATATGCCAGCGCCGCGCCGCCCTTTTGCCAGGTACGCTCAGCGTTTGATCGCCATCATGGAGGAGCCTGAGACTCAGGCGTCGCGGAACTCCGCTTCGATCTCGTCGCGGCGCGGTTCGCCGGCAATGTGCAGGATCAGCGTCTCGGACAGTTCCAGCGCGGGATGCGAGGCGCGGTGTTTGGCGAACCAGAAGACCTCGCTCAAATCCTCGTCCTCATGCGCGGTGGCCAGCAATTGCTGGTCTTCCGGCACGTCCTCGTAGTCGGTCGCCTCCAGGCTGGCGTCGTCGATCGATTCGCGCCATGCCTCGCATTGATCGCCCCACGCGAGCGCATATCTACAGCCGGACTCAACAAGCCAGCGGCTGACGTCCCAGCGCGTCATCTCGGGCACTTCCGCCTCGACCATGACGATAGCTTTGAAGGCGGTCAAGCCTTCCAGCACCGGCAAGTCATTTTCCGGAGCGAGGTGTAAATATCTGATCGATGGTTTCTGCATGATGGCGCCGCTGTAATGTTCAAGCGACGCATTCTCACCCGATTTCGCCGATACCGCAAATGCATCGGCGCGCGTGCCGGTAGTGGCGGCGAGAAGACGTCGACTCCTGACAGAAACTGTCGGAGGCGCTCGCTAGAATGAGCTTCCTTTTTTCAACCGGAGTTCAACATGAAACCAGCAACCGTCAGCGCCGTTATCCACTTGAATTTTCGCGGCCAGGCGCGCGAGGCGCTCGACTTCTATCAATCCGTGTTCGGCGGACAGGTCAATGCCATGACGTATAAAGACTTCAATCAGGTGACCAGCGCAGCCGAAGCGGACCAGCTGATGTGGGGCCAGGTGGCGGCCGAGACCGGCTTCCGCGTGATGGCCTACGACGTGCCGTCGCACACGCCATGGAACCAGGGCGAGAACGCCTTCCTGGTCGCCGTGGAGGCAACAACCCAGGACGAGATCCGCGCCTATTGGGACAAGTTGTCCGCCGGCGCCACCGTCACGGCCGAGCTGCAGTCGGCGCAATGGACGCCACTGTTCGGCATGTTGAAGGACCGCTTCGGCGTCAACTGGACATTGAGCGTCGCGGCCCGGTAAGCCGCGACGTCATGTGCGGAACGATGCGGCTTAGAACGGGTCCAGCGCGATGGTGAACTTGCCGCTGGCGTCAATCGCGCCCATGGTGTAGCCCTGCCAGCCAGGGTAACCCTGCGGCTCCCAGTAGAACACGCCCAGGCCGTTCGAACCGAGCGCCTTGGTCTTGCTCAGCAGATCGGCGATCATCGCCTTGGAGGTCGCCGCCTGGGTCCAGTCCATGCCGACTTCGGTCACCATCACCGGTTTGGCGTAACGCGACACCATATCCCACATATTGGTGGAGATCTTGTTGTTGTAGCTGGTCCAGTCCGAAGCCGGCGGATAGTGCGACATGCCGATCACGTCCCACTTGGCGCCGGCGCCCTTGACGCCGTCGAAGAACCATCGGAACAAGGCGTTGTCGTGGCCGTTGGCCAGGTGCAGAATCACCTTGGCGTTCGGATAGACGGCCTTGGTGGCGTTGTAGCCGCTGTTGATCAGGCCGGCCAGATTGCCGAAGCTGGTGGTCTTACCTTCCGGCCACAGCATGCCGCTGTTGATCTCGTTGCCGACCTGAACCCATTCGACGTTGATGCCGTTGGTCTTCAGATAGTTCAGGATGCCCTGGGTGTGGCTGTAGACGTCGTTGTTCAACTGCGCCAGCGTATGGTTGGCCCAGGCGGCCGGCTTGGTCTGCTTGCCCGGATCGGCCCAGCTGTCGCTGTAGTGGAAGTCGATCATGATGCGCTGGCCTTGCGCGGCGGCGCGCTTGGCTTTGTAGAGCACGTCGGCGCCGTCGTTCCAGCCGCCGCTCGGATTGACCCACACGCGCAGGCGGATCGCGTTGATTTGCAGGTTCTTCAGCAGCACGAAGGGGTCGGTCTTGACGCCGCTGCTGTTATAGAACGAATAGCCGCTCGACTCCTGCTGGCTGACCCAGCCGACATCGGCGCCATTGGCGAACTGTGCGGAGCTGACCGACGCGGCCAAGCTCATCGCCACGCCGCAGATCGCGGCGAGCAAATTCTTGAATTTCATTGTGTCTCCAGTGTCTTATTGATTTTTTATAGTGTGTACTACGCTGTGTTACCGGCCGCCTGTGCGCACCTCCCCCTGCCGCGTCGCGCGGCCCATTTTTAAGTTCGGGATACCGCGCCGGCACGGGCCGGCGCTGCTATTGCTGAACCGCTGATTAACCGAAGCGCGCGGCGGGAACGCCGGCCACTTCCACGCGCACCGAGAACAACGAACCCGTCAGCGGGAACTTCGCCAGCTCCTCGGGCGTGTTGTCCTCGCTGGCGGTGGTGATGAACAAGGTTTTCAGGTCCGGGCCGCCGAAGGTGCACGAGGCCGGGTTGCGCACCGGCACGCTGATGGTTTCCAGCAGTTCGCCTTGCGGCGAGTAGCGGCAAACGCGCGAACCGCCCCACTGCGCCACCCAGACGCAGCCTTCGCTGTCGACCGTCATGCCGTCCGGCGCGCCTTCTTTGTCGAACTCGAACTGGCGCCACACGCGCGGCTCGCCAAGGGTACCGTCGGCCGCCAGCGGATAGGCGTAGGTGCGGCCCTCGAAGCTGTCGGTGTGATACATCGTGGCGCCGTCGTTGCTGAATGCCGGGCCGTTGCAGATGTGATATTCGTTGTCGGCCACGGTCAAGGTCAAGTCCTTGTCGAGGCGGAACAACATGCCGATCGCCTGGGCGTAATCCGTGTTGTGCATCGAACCGGCCCAGATGCGGCCGGCGCCGTCGACCTTGGCGTCGTTCATGCGCAGGCCGCTGCCTTCGGGGAACGGACGCGCCAGGTATTCGATGCGCAGCTCTGGCTCGAGCCAGACGCGGGCGATGCCGTCGCGCAAGCCGGCCATGAAGCCGTCGCCGTCCTTGCGGGCGATCAGCCAGCAGATGTAATCCGGCATCGTCCAGCTATGGCGCTCGCCGCTGGCGGTGTCCAGCGCGTGCAGTTGTTGATTTTTCAGGTCGACGAAATACAGGCGGTTTTGCTCCGCCACCCACAACGGGCCCTCGCCCAGTTGCGCGCCCACTTCCCACAGACATTGCACGTCATGCTTGCTCATTCGTTTTATCCCAGGATGAAAGGAATCAGGCGGCCAGGCCGCGCCAGGTGTTGACGAACGCGGCCGCGCGCTCGCCGAGCTGCTCGATGGTCACGCCGGGCGTGTAGAGCGCGCCGCCGATGCCGAAGCCGGTCGCGCCAGCCTTGGCCCAGCCCGGCATCGTCTCTGGCGTGACGCCGCCCACCGGCCACATCGGGGTGCCGGCCGGCACCACGCTGAGCATGGCCTTCAGGCCGCCGTGGCCGATCATCTCGGCCGGGAACAGCTTAAGCGCGTGGGCGCCGGCGTCGAGCGCGGCGAACGCCTCGGTCGGCGTGGCCACGCCGGGGGCGCAGTACATGCCCAGGTCGGCGGCGCGGCGGATCGCGGCCGGATTGCAATTCGGCGACACCAGCAGGCGGCCGCCCGCTTCATAGACGGCTTCGACGTGCTCGACGCTGAGCATCGTGCCGCCGCCGACCATGGTGCCGGGCAGATTCAGCGCGACCATCGAGGCGATGCACTCGAGCGCGCCCGGACGGTTCAGCGGCACTTCCAGCGCACGGAAGCCGGCGTCATACAGCGTTTGGGCGACGGCGACAGCCTCGCTCGGTTGCAGGCCGCGCAAAATAGCGACCAGCGGCGTGGTTGGATGGGAAATAGTCATGATCAGCCCTGCTTGATGAATTGGGAAATCGCCGTGCAATACACGTGATGTGGGTCGAGCACTTCGCATTTCAAGCCGAAGTGCTCGGCGGCGGCGGCATAGCGGGCGGCCAGCGCCGGCGAGCCGATAACGGTGATGCCGGCGCCATTGCCGTCGGCCGGCACTTCGCGCGCCGCGGCGGCGAACTCGGCGCCGATCAACAAACCGCTGACGACGGCGGCGGCCTGCTGCTGCGGCCAGGTGCGCGAGACGACGCCGGCGCGCACGCGGAACAAGGTGTTCGACAGCGGCTCGTTGCGCGCAGCCTGGTTCAACCCGGTGGCAAAGCCTTCGGCGTCGCTGGTGTCGCCGGCCATCATCGACGACAGTGTGCCGCCGACCGACAACATGGCGAACAGCTCGCCGGTCATGTAGGTGGCGAACGACTGGATCACGCCGTCGCGCAGCAGCACCCATTTGCTATGGGTGCCGGGCAACACCAGCCAGCCATCGCGCTTGCCCAGCGCCACGGCGCCGAGCAGTTGGGTTTCTTCACCGCGCATCACGTCGACGGCGGCGCCGTTGCGGTAGCAATAGCCGGGAACGATATGGCAACGGCCGGCCCATGCCGGATCGGTGACGGGCGCAAGATGTTGCGGCAGCTCGGTCAGCGGCACCGAGGCGTCCAGATAGTTGACTTCCTGCCAGCCGGAGGCGCTGCCGACCATGCCGGACATGATCACCGGCACGTCGCTATCGAGGTGCATGGCATCGAGCAAGCCGTCGAGCGAGGCGCTGAAACGTTCGCGTCCGCCGACCGCCAGCATGCCCTGGCCGTCTTCGTGTTCCGCCAGGCAGTTGCCTTGTTGATCGATCAGATAGGCGCGCCGGTTGCTGGTGCCCCAGTCGACGCCCAGAATTGTCTTTTCCACTAGTCAGAGTCCTTTTCTTATACTGCGAAGATGGTACAAAAATGGCTATAGTGCCGCCAATGAATTATCTCGCGCAACTGATACCAAAATAATATAGACACCCCAACGAAAGTTTAAACCTTCTCCGGAAATACGTAGATCCGCCATGCATGCGTTTCGGCGGCGGCTGCATGGCAACCGGCCCGTTTGCGCTGCGACAAGCAGTCCCGGCAACGAGCCTCCTATAGTTGAGACGCATTCACTTTCAGGAGGTTCCATGGACTGCGCCCCCACGCAACATACCAAACAGCAAGATTTCGACACCCTGGCGGGCCAGCTCGGGCTCAAGCCGCGCGACCCCTGGGTCGGCGGCAAGGTCGATTATGAATGGGATCAGCTACGCATGGTACTGGACGTGATGCCGCTGCGCCTGCCGGACATGCAGATCCTCGAATTCGGCTGCAACATCGGCGCCTCGGCCATTCTGTTTTCCTACCTGGGCGCCAAGGTCAGCGCCACCGACGATTCGGCCGACTGGGTCGCGCTGGCGCGCCTCAACGCCGCGCGCTACGGCATCGACAACATCGATTTCTCCCACGTCGCCGACTCGCGCCGGCTACCCTTCGCCGACGGCCAGTTCAACCTGATCGCCTGCAACAGCGTGCTCGAATACGTGGCGCCGGCCGAGTTGCCGGCCGTGCAGCGCGAGCTCGACCGCGTGCTCGCGCCGGGCGGGCTGATCTTGCTGACCGGATCGAGCAACCGGCTCTGGCCGCGCGAGGCGCACAGCGGGCGCTGGCTGGTCAATTACCTGCCGCGCTGGATCGACCGTGTGCTCGGCAAGTCGCTGCCACGCGGCGTCTGGCCGTGGGCGATGCGGCGCGGCTTTGGCCCCCACTACGACAATCTGGACACCGCCGACCCCGATAATTTCCTGCTGCGCTCGCGGTTGCGCGGCGGCGCCGACGTCCGCAGCCTGCAACCGGTACTGTGGCTGGCGCGCCGGCTGGGCATCGCACCGGGCATGTTGACGCCCAATATCTGCTGTTTCCTGCAAAAACACGCCCTTTCATAGGCGAACTGGAGGGTTGAAGTTGCCCGATGGATGCCTTTGGTTTAGTATGGCCGTCAACAAAATAGTCCAGGCTATCCCTTATGGCATCTCGCTCTCCGTCCCCCCGTACCCTGGCCATCGCCGGCGCCGCCGCCGTCGCGCTGGCCGTCGGCGTGGGTGTCTATCTCAACAACACGACGCCGGTGGCGGTGCCGCCGGCGCCGGTCAAGCCGGCCGAGCCGGTCGTCGCCAGCAAGGCGCCGCCGGCCAGCAAGGCGCCGCGCGCCGCCGCGCCGCGTCCGGCCGCCAGCGAACCGGCCGCCCAGGCCGAACCCAAGGCCACCCGCACCAAGGAACAAGCGTCGGCCGCGCTGATGGCGCTGCCGGAACTGCAACAGTGGTCGTCGATGCTGGAGAAAAGCTCCGGCGGAAAAGTGCGCGGCGCGCTGATCGAATACGATCCGACGCCGCGCAAGCTCAACGGCAAAAGCTACTGGCAGTTCAGCTTTGTCGAAAACAGCGCCGAATCGGCGCAGCGCTGGGAAAGCTTCCTGGTCTCGTCGAGCGACGACGAGATCCTGGTCGAAGACGCCACCAACGACGAAGTCATCAGCCTCGCGCGCTGGCGCCGGGAAAAGCATCCGGAAAAGCGCATCAACATCGATGGGTAGCGCTTAGGCGACCTTCTGCTCTTGCGGCGCCGGTTTTGCCGGGGTCGCCTCCACTGCGCTCGCCACCTTCCCCACCCACAGCACCGAGAACACCGTCAGCCCGGCGGCGATCCAGCCGTTCCAGCCATAGCCGAGGATGTGGCCGGCCGCGTCCGTATGCAGGGTCAGGCCGCCCAGCAAGGCGCCAACGCCGCTGCCGAGCTGCTGGATTGCCGAGTTCGCGCTGAGGAAAGCGCCGCGTTTGGACGGGTCCGGCACGGTGGTCATCAGTGCCTGCAGCGGAATGGTGCGTCCGGACACAGCCGTCATAAAGAACGGGAAGAACAGGATCACCGCGACCAGCGGCATGGCTGGCATGTGCGTCACGAACATCATCGGTAGCACCGACAGCAGCGCCAGATAGCGGTACACCTTTTGCGCGCCGGCGCGGTCCGACCATTTGCCCACCATGCGCGCGCTGACCAGCGTGGCCAACCCGCCGGCAAGATACACATAGGTGATCTCGGCCGGCTTCACACCCAGGTTATTCACCAGCACCGGTGAAATGAACGGAATCACCAGCATCCCTGTCGTCATGTTGACGAACGACAGCGCGAACGCCTTCAGGTGGTTGGGTACACGGTACAGGCCGATCAGATTCGGCAGCACGGCCGACAGCGGCACGCGCCGCGTCAGATGGCCCGTAATGGACGGCAAGGTCCGCGCCCCAAGGCCCCAGATCACCAGCGAGAACAGCACCAGCAGGTAGAACGGCGACGCCCAGCCGAAGTGCGCCGCCAGCATCACGCCGGTCGGCACGCCGACCACCGCCGCCAGGCTGAACGACGTCATCACGACGCCGGTGGCCGCGCCGCGCCGGTGGGCAGGAATCAGGTCGCCGATGATGGCCATGACCATCGCGCCCAGCACCCCGCCGGTCACGCCGGCGAAGGCCCGCGACAACACCAGCACATGGAAATTGGGGGCGATGGCGCACGCCAGGTTGGACAAGGTGAACAGCGCGAACATCCACAGCAGCAGCTGTTTGCGGTCGAAGCGGTCGATATACATCGCCGCCAGCAGGCCGGACAGGCCGGCGCACCAGGCGTAGGCCGACACCGCGCCGGAGACGGCGGCCGGCGTGATCGTGAACGCCTGCATCAGCTGCGGCGCCAGTGGCATCATCACCATGAAATCCATGATGACGGTGAATTGGATCAGCGCCAGCAGCCACAGGACCAGGCGCTCGCGCGCCGGGGCCAGGGTGAGCGCGGCTGGAGTGGTCATGCTCACTCCAGCGCCAGGATCTCGGCGGTCGTGCGGCGCAGGATCGCCCGGATGTGCTCCAGTTTGGCGGCACTCGGATGGTTTTCCTGTCCCTGGGCGATGACCGCGTGCTTGAGCTCATGCATGATCGTGCGCAAGTCGTCGCGCGACTCGGCCGGATCGCTCATGCGGGCCACGATGGCATCGACGAACTGGCGGTTCTCGGCCAGGAAGGCCTCGCCTTCCGGCGTGATCGCGTGCAGCTTCTTGTTGCCGTCGGGCGTGGCGGCGACATGGCCCATATCGAGCAGCATCGACAGCAGCGGATAGATGGCGCCCGGGCTGGGCGTATAGCCGCCGCCGGAACGCTGCTCCAGCTCCTTGATGATCTCGTAGCCATGGCGCGGCTTTTCCGAAATCAATTGCAACACGATATAGCGCATGGCGCCGGCATCGAACATTTTTGGACCGCGGCCGCGGCCGCCGCCACCGCCGTGGTGTGGACCATGTGCCGCATGGGGATGGTGTGAATGATGTGAGAATCGAAACATTTGGGACTCCTTCTTCAGATATAACAAGTTAAGATATAACTTATTAAGATATATCTTAGCGTATTTTTGGAAGACTTCAAGTTTCGATTTGTAACAGGCGAAAAAAAAGGCAGACCATAAAGGTCTGCCTTTGGGATTGCTGCCGTTTCGCGCTTAGCTGTCGAGGTGGGAGATCAGCAGGCGCCGGTTGTCGGTTTCGCCGCTCTTGGCTTTTTGCTGCACCACCACGCGCGAGTTCTGCGTGTCGAGCGAGATGCCCACCGACAGGATGTCGATCAGCAGCAGCTGCAAGATGCGCGAGATCATCGACAGGAACGTGGTGCTGTCCTCCGTGTGATCGACCGCCAGGCAGACGCTGGCCTTCTTCGCCAGCGGCGAGTTGCTGGCGGTGATGGCGATGACGTCGGCACCCGCCGCGCGCGCCGCGTCGACCGCTTCGAGCAGGTCCGGCAGCTTGCCCGAGTTGGAAATGGCGATCACCACGTCGCCCGGATTGAGCAGCTCGGCCGCCAACGTCAACAAGTGCGAATCGCCGTAGGCCGACGTCGGAATGCGGAAGCGGAAGAACTTGTGCTGGCCATCCAGCGCCACCACGCGCGAATTGCCCATCGCGTAAAACTCGACCCGCTTGGCCTTGGCCACCAGCGCGATCGCCTTGTCCAGCGAGCGCACGTCCAGCTGGTCGCGGAATTTCAGAATCGCGGAAACAGTATTGTCGATGACCTTGGCGCTCAAGTCGTGCGTGCTGTCGCTGACGCGCACCTGGCTGTGACGCACCGGGATCGCGCCCGTCAGGCTGCTGGCGAACTTCAGTTTGAAATCGGCCAGGCCGAGGAAACCGAGCGAGCGGCAGAAACGGATCACCGTCGGCTGGCTCACCTCCGCCAGGCGCGCGATGTCGGCGATCGGCTCGTTGAGCACAAGGCGCGGCTGCTCCAGCACCAGCTGCGCCACGCGCTGCTCGGCCGGCGTCAGCTCGTGCTGCAGATGCTGCACGCGCTCCATCAACGTATTGGCGCCGCTGCGTCCGCGCAGGTGCTCGGACAAGATCGTCGCCACCCCGTAGAAGGCCGGATTCGGCGTCGTGATGACGTACGTCGGAATCTCCGACAGGTAGCTGGTGAAGCGGCCCTTGGCCTCGAAGCGCGAACGGAACGGCGACGAGGCGAACCACTCCCCCATGCGCGGCACGATGCCGCCGCCGATGAACATGCCGCCGAACGCGCCCAGCGTGACGGCCAGGTTGGCGGTGGCGCCGCCCAGCATCGCGCAGAAGCACTCCAGCACCTCAAGGCACAGCGGATCCTTGTCGGTCAGCGCGCCGGCCATAATCTCCTGCGAGGTCAGGTCGCGCACCTGGCGGCCATTGCGCTTGGCGATGGCGCGGTAGATGATTTCCATGCCGGGGCCGGAGATCAGGCGCTCGGTCGAGACGTGCGACCACGTCTGCCACGCGTACTGCAGGATCGAATATTCGCGTTCGTCGGCAGGGGCGAAGTTGGTGTGGCCGCCCTCGGAGCCGAGCGTGACGAAGCCGTCGACGGTCGGGATCACGCCCGAGACGCCAAGGCCGGTGCCCGGTCCCAGCACGCCGATGACGGAGTTCGAGGCCGGCTTGCCGCCGCCCACCTGCATCAGATCCGCCGGTTTCAGGCCCGGCAACGACATCGCCAGCGCCGTGAAGTCGTTCACCACTAATAAAGTGTGCAGGCCGAGCGCGCGCCGCACTTCGTCGGTGGAGAATTCCCAATCGCGGTTGGTCATGCGCACATGGTCGCCGCTGACCGGATTGGCCACCGCCAGCGCGGCGTGGTTCAAGGTGATGTCGGCGTGGTCGGACAGGTACGATCGCAGCATGGCGACGATGTCGCTAAAGTCGTCGCACTTGAGCACACGCACGGCGCGGAATTCGCCGGGGGCCGTTTGCAAAGCGAAGCGCGCGTGCGTCGCGCCGATGTCGGCCAGCAGGCGCGGGCCGTCGGCGAACGCCGTGCGGTTGAGTTTTTGGTCTACTTCAGCTTGTTTCATCGTTCGATTCAGTCAAAACAGTTGGCGGAAGCATACCCGAAATATCTGGTGTTAAGAAGGTAAGTACGAGCAACTCAGAGGTAACGGCGGCAAATCGCCGCCGTCGCTCTTATTTTGCGTAGCCGAACCAGGCGCCGAAGGCTGGCAATTGCACCTGGCTGCCGTCCACCGTTCCAGGCAGGTCGTAACCTTCCATCTGTTCGGCGCCCGCTACTTGCGGTAACGTGAAGCTGACCGGTTCCCCGCCAAGATTGAACACAGCGATGATCCCGCGCTCGCCGTCGGCATCGCGGCGCAGCGCCAGCACCGGCTCCGGCGTGTCGAAGAACTGGATGCCGCCGCGCGTGAGCTGCGGCAGCTTGCGGCGCCAGGCGATGAACTTGCGCGTGAACGCCAGCGACGATTCGGCATCCGACTCCTGCAACGCCGCCGCCTTGGCGATATGGTCCGGCGACACCGGCAGCCATGGCATGCCGGTGGTGAAGCCGCCATCGGCTTCTCCGGTCCACGCCATCGGCGTGCGGCAGCCGTCGCGGCCCTTGAACTCCGGCCAGAAGGTGATGCCGTACGGGTCCTGCAGCAGTTCGAACGGCACGTCCGCCTCGGCGAACGCCAGCTCGTCGCCCTGGTACAGGCACGGCGTGCCCTTGAGCGACAACTGCATCGCCAGGATCATCTTGGCGAACGCCTTCGGCGCGCCCGGCCCGCCCCAGCGCGTGGCGACGCGCTGCACGTCGTGGTTACCGACCGACCACGAGGCCCAGCCGCCCTTCACGCGCGCCTCGAACTGCTCCACCTGTTTGCGGATGTAATGCGACGAACAGGTAGGAACCAACAGGTTGAAGCTGTAGGCCATGTGCAGCTTGTCGCCGCCGGCGGTGTATTCGGCCATGACAGCCAGCGAATCGTCGGCGCCCACTTCGCCGATCGACACCGCCTGGTATTCGTTCAGCAGGGTGCGCAGCTTTTGCAGGAACGGCAGGTTCTCCGGACGGCTCTTGTCGTAGACGTGGGCCTGCATGCCGTATGGGTTCACATCCGACACGGTGGCGGTGTCGCGGTTGACGGCCGGCGGATTGCTGCGCAGTTCAGGGTCGTGGAAGTGGAAGTTCGACGCGTCCAGGCGGATGCCGTCGACGCCGCGTTCGAGCCAGAAGCGCAGTGCGTCGAGGTGCGCTTGCTGCACTTGCGGGTTGTGGAAGTTGAGCTGCGGCTGGCTGACGAGGAAATTATGTAAATAGTATTGACGACGGCGCGTGTCCCACTGCCACGACGAGCCGCCGAACACCGACATCCAGTTGTTCGGCGGGTTGCCGTCCGGCGCGGGATCGGACCACACGTACCAGTCGGATTTAGGATTGTCGCGGCTCGCGCGGCTCTCCTTGAACCACGGATGTTCTTCGGCGGTGTGCGCCATCACCTGGTCGATCATGATCTTCAGGCCCAGGCTATGCGCCTTGGCGATCATAACGTCGAAGTCGGCCAGGGTGCCGAACATCGGATCAACGTCGCAGTAATCGGAAATGTCGTAGCCGAAGTCCTTCATCGGCGATTTGAAAAATGGCGAAATCCAGACGATGTCCACGCCCAGCGATGCGATATAGTCCAGCTTTGCCGTAATCCCGGGCATATCGCCGATGCCGTCGCCGTTGGTATCCAGGAAGCTGCGCGGGTAGACCTGATAGATGATGGCCTCGCGATACCAGTCTTTAATGTGCGGGGAAACTTGAGTTAGTTGCTTAGTCATAAGAGAATCCGGGGTTGGCTGCGTGTCGTGGAAGGCGCGCGGATGAGTTTGTAGAGAATATACATCACGATATTGTTTTTTTCAATCGTGTACAAGATTTGGAATTATCACAATTAATTCATATAAATCAATTAGTTATGAGTTTTTATCGGAATTCATAAAACAAAAATGAGTAGTCAAACTACACAAATTTTAGGAGAAACTACGTGACCAGCAGCGCTATCGCCAACGGCAACGGGCCGATGCCCCGACAAATTCCCTACATCATCGCCAACGAAGGCTGCGAGCGTTTCAGCTTTTACGGCATGCGCAACATCCTCACGCCGTTTCTTCTAAGCACGCTTTTGCTGTTCATTCCGATGGAAGACCGCACCGCCGAGGCCAAGCACGTCTTCCATACCTTCGTCATCGGTGTGTACTTTTTCCCGCTGCTGGGCGGCTGGCTGGCCGACCGCTTTTTCGGCAAATACAAGACCGTGTTCTGGTTTAGTTTGATTTATGTGGCGGGCCACGCCTGCCTTGCGATCTTCGAGGACAATCTCAAGGGATTCTATTTCGGCCTGGCGCTGATCGCGTTCGGCTCGGGCGGCATCAAGCCGCTGGTGGTGGCCTTCGTCGGCGACCAGTTCGACCAGACCAACAAGAACCGCGCCAAACTGGTGTTCGACGCCTTCTACTGGATCATCAACTTCGGCTCGTTCTTCGCCTCGCTGCTGATGCCGGTGATGTTGCGCGACTACGGCCCGGCCGTGGCCTTCGGCATTCCCGGCATCCTGATGGCCATCGCCACGCTGGTGTTCTGGATCGGCCGCAAAAAATACGTGCACGTGCCGCCGGCCGCGCCCAATCCGGATTCGTTCAGCAGCGTCGCGCGCACCGCGTTGTTCGCCAAGGCGCCGGGCAAATCGCGTCCGGGCCTGATCGTCGCCGGCATCGGCGCGGCCGGCGCGGTGCTGTCGCTGTGCATGTCGCCGCAGTGGGGCTTTGTGATCGCCGCCTGTACCGCGCTGGTGCTATTGCTGGCGTTCGGCGGTTTCGGCGTGTCGATGCAGCTCGAGCGCGCGCGCGGCCTGCATACCGACGACGCGGTGGAAGGCGTGCGCGCCGTGCTGCGCATCCTGATCGTGTTCGCGATGATCACGCCATTCTGGTCGCTGTTCGACCAGAAGGCGTCGACCTGGATCGTGCAGGCCAACGCCATGGACAGCCCGCTGCTATCCATCTTCGGCTGGGAATTCACCCTGCTGCCGGCGCAGATGCAGGCCATCAATCCGATCCTGGTGATGCTGCTGATCCCATTGAATAACATCGCGCTGTTCCCGCTGATGCGCGCCATCGGCATCACGCCGACGCCGCTGCGCCGCATGGGCATGGGCATCGCGCTGTCCGGCGCGGCGTGGATCGTGATCGGCGCCATTCAGCTGCAAATGGACGGCGGCGACAAGGTCTCCATCCTGTGGCAATTGCTGCCGTATGCGCTGCTGACGTTGGGCGAGGTGCTGGTGTCGGCCACCGGCCTGGAATTCGCCTACAGCCAGGCCCCCGCGCCGATGAAGGGCATCATCCTGAGCTTCTGGTATCTGGCTGTCACGGTCGGCAACCTGTGGGTATTGATCGTCAATTCGGGCGTGAAGAACGACGCGGTCAGCGCGCATATCGCCACCAGCGGTATGAGTTCGATCGCGTTCCAGATGTTCTTCTTCGCCGGCTTCGCGCTGCTGACGGCAGGGTTGTTCGCGCTCTACGCGATGCGTTACAAGATGGTTGATAATTACCGCGTCGCGGCGAAATAACACTGCAGAGCGCGTGCAATCCGACTTGCACACGGGCAGGTATCCTACTTGGAAAGTGTTTTGGGTGTGAAACAATCGTCGCATTATTAGCGTATTCAAGGAGACAATCATGTCCACCCAATCCACCAAGGCCAAAGCCGCCATCGGAATCGCCGCTTTCTGCCTGTCCGCTGCCTTTAGCGCAGGCGCGCAGGCGCAAAGCAAACCGATGTCGGACAAGGATGTCGTTCAACCCACCGGCAGCACCGGCGCCACGGCCTTCCAGTCCAAGGGCGCGGCCAAGGGTGAGGCCGAGGCCAATACCGGCGCCCAGAACGGCAACGCAGGCATGCAGCCGACCAGCAAGCCTGGTTTCGACAACAAGCCGCCAAAGGGTGCCAAGGCCGATTGCCACCGCCCTCAAGGCGGCGTCGATGCCTCCGGCGGCGAAAACATCGCCACCGCGCACAAGGACAATACGACCTGCACTAACCAGCCAGCGAAGAAGGCCGGCGGCAAATAGACACGGCGGCCAGGCGCTGCCGGCTGCAATCCAGGTACGGCTGGAGGTTCGTGCCGATTTGCCGCGCCTCGGCCAGCAGGACGGGATCGACCGCCAACGGCGCCACGTCGGCCTGGCGGCTGATCAGCTCATCGCGGTACACGCTGGCGAATTTTTTGTAACGCAGCTGGAATGACCAGTGCGACGACAGAAAACCGAACACCTCGGCGCACTGGCTTTGCATCGACTTGTAGTTCACCACCAGATAGCGGTGCCTGGGCAGCTTGTCCAAGGTCTGCAGGATCTTCCGGTTATACACCACCCAGGCTTTCAGATAACGCTCGCGGTGCTTGCGGCGATGCCGCGCCAGCCGAATCGATCGGTAAAAACACTTCCACGCCATGCGATACGGCCAGCTTTTTGCCCGGTATCGGTTATCGAGCAGGCCGAAGTCGCGCTTGAGCAGCGAATGCACGACCTCCTCGTAATCACGCAGCAGCACCAGATACTTCGCCTGCGGCAGCAAGGCCGAATACGTGTCCAGCAACAGGCAGGTACGCGGCTCCTTCCAGCCCCATTGGGGGAAACTGGAATTTCTCGCGTCGATGAGGGACCGCATCTCGGCCTGCTCCCGCGCGCTCGGCGTCATCGCCTCGGGCGGATGCAGGCCGTCGGGATGAACACCTTTGTCGATCAGGATTTGCTGGTGCAGTTGGAAGAAGTCTTCGTCTTCAAAATGGCCTTCGACATTCCCGGTGCCCGCGCCCACCAGGCGTTCACCGACCTGCAGGCCGCAATCGTGCAGCCAGTGCGTGATCAGCGAGGTGCCGGAGCGGTGCATACCGGCGATGACCAGGACGTTATTGGCCACGCCGCGTCCTTCTGCGCTTTGCGACATCAGTCTGGCCCAGCACATACTCGCAGATGCGCGCGGTGCACTCGGCGACGCCGCTGTCGCGGGTGTTGAAATACAGATCCGGTTCGGACGGCGGCTCGAACGGATCATTGACGCCGGTCAGGCAGTTCAACTTGTCGGGCGCATCGTCGGGCAGGCTGGCGCGCCGGTACAATCCCTTGGTATCGCGCCGCTGCAGTTCTTCGAGCGTGCAATCGATGAACACCACCTTCACATCCGGATAGAGCGCGACCAGCTCCTTGCGCACTTCGTCGTAAGGACTGATGGCGCTGACAATACTGACGATGCCGTGCGCCGCGAATTTGTCGGCGAGGTAGCCCAGGCGGCGCAAATTCTCGCTGCGGTCCTCACGCGAAAAACCCAGGTCGGAAAATAAGCTTGCGCGATACGCGTCGCCATCGATGACTTCAACCGGCACCAACTGCCGGCCAAGCCGGTCCCTGACGCTGTCGGCAAGTGTCGACTTGCCCGCGCCGGACAGGCCGCAAAATAGCAATATCATGGTAGCCCTTGTGAATTGGAAACGACGCGGCCAAGATAGCAGTGCGCGCGCGACCCACACCCGACAATTACCGATTGATACAGGGCGTACAGTACGGCACAGGGTGTAAACGAAGCGGCAAGAAAATCCGTACACCATGCGGCTTTATGTTAATTTTTGATAAGAAGTAGATGCGTCCGAACGGTGTTTCGTATCGAAACTACAGATTCTGGAGTACCATATCTGCGAAATTTAAGGGTGATGCGTGAGTTCTGTAGTCGCACTACTCAAATCAACGGTATGGAGACGGGATATGGCTGGTAGGCGGTTGATGGCGGGTTCGTTCGGGGGCGCGCTGGCGCTGACATGTTTGGCGGCTTCGGCCGCGCCGGTGCTGGCGGACTGCGACGGCGCGTTTGCCACGCCGCTGCGTGCGGCGCCCGCCATCAACGCCCGTGCCTACTGGCTCAACCGCCAGTTGATCAGATGGCCGGGGGCGGATGCGGGCAACGGGGTGTTTAAACTCTATTATTCGGCGAATGCCCTGCTGCGCGCGGCGCCGGGTGCGCGCGTCACAGGTGCGGACGGCGAGCTGACGCTGTCGCGCTTCGATGGCGCCGTGCCTTCCGATGTCGCGCGGCGTTTCAAGTTTGTCGGCGACGGCGCGGTGCTCGGCGTTCCCGATGCTGCGCGGCTGCTGACGCAGCAAGTGCTGCTGGTCCGGGAAGGCGAGGACGGCGTCGTGCGCGATGTGACGTCGCTGCAAATCGCCGGCGCGCTGGACGACCTGTACGCCGGCGCCGCCAAGGTCAAGGACCTCGGCGCGACAGTCAATGGGCGCGGCGCGGCTTTCAAGCTATGGGCGCCCACCGCGCAGAATGTGGCCGTGTGCACCTACGCCAGCGGCTCGTCCAAGGCAAGCGCCATCACACCGATGGAGCGCGACGACGCCACCGGCATCTGGTCCGCGCGCGCCAACGGCGCCTATTACCAATACCTCGTCGACGTCATGACGCCCACTGCCGGCATCGTGCGCAACCTGGTCACCGATCCCTACTCGGTGAGCCTGACCACCGACTCCAAACGCAGCTACGTCGCCAACCTGAACGCCGCCAGGCTCAAGCCGGCCGGCTGGGACAGGACGCCGTCGCCGAAGAAGGTCGCGGCGCCGACCGACATGACGGTCTACGAACTGCATGTACGCGACTTCTCGATCAACGACAGCACTGTCAGCGCGGCCAACCGGGGCAAGTACACCGCCTTCACCGAAACCGGCTCCAACGGCATGAAGCACCTGGCCGCGCTCAGCCGCGCCGGCATGACCGACATCCACCTGCTGCCGGTCTACGACATCGCCACCGTGCCGGAACAGGGCTGCGTCGCGCCGGACATCGCCGCCCTGCCGGGCCTCAAACCGGACGGCCCGGAACAACAGGCGGAAGTCACCAAGGTCAAATTCACCGACTGCTACAACTGGGGCTACGACCCGTATCACTACACCGCGCCCGAGGGTAGCTACGCCAGCGATCCGGCCGACGGCGCCAAGCGCATCGTCGAATTCCGCCAGATGGTGCAGGCGCTGCACAAGGCCGGCCTGCGCGTGGGCATGGACGTGGTGTACAACCACACCTTCATCGCCGGCCAGAATGAGAAATCGGTGCTGGACCGCGTGGTGCCCGGCTACTACCATCGCCTGAACGCGACCGGCGGCATCGAACGCTCGACCTGCTGCGACAACACCGCCACCGAAAACCTGATGATGGCCAAGCTGATGATCGACTCGGTCGAGACCTGGGCGGTGCAGTACAAGATCGACTCCTTCCGCTTCGACCTGATGGGCCACCAGCCGCGCGCCGCGATGGAGGAGTTGCAGGCGCGCGTCAACCGCGCCACCGGCCGCCGCATCGACTTGATCGGCGAAGGCTGGAACTTCGGCGAAGTGGCCGATGGCGCCCGCTTCGTGCAGGCCTCGCAGTTGTCGCTGAACGGCAGCGGCATCGGTACCTTCAGCGACCGCGCGCGCGACGCCATGCGCGGCGGTGGCGCGAGTGATGGCAGCGCCCAGATCATCGCGCAGCAGGGCTACATCAATGGCCTGGTCTACGCCCCCAACGCGCAAGCGCCAGCACGCCCGGCCGGCGACCTGCTGCAAGCGTCGGACATGGTCAAGGTCGGCCTGGCCGGCTCGCTGCGCAACTACACGATGCGCACCTGGCAGGACGAGAGCAGGCAGCTGCAGGACATCGTCTACGGCGGCAACCAGCCGGCCGGTTACGCCAGCCAGCCATCGGAAACCGTCAACTACGTCGAGAACCACGACAACCAGACACTGTTCGACATCAACGTCTACAAGCTGCCGCTGGAAACCACCGGCGCCGAACGCGCGCAGGTGCAAATGCTGGGCGCCGCCATCAACGCCTTCAGCCAGGGCGTGGCCTACTTCCACGCCGGCTTCGACATCCTGCGTTCCAAATCCCTGGACCGCAACAGCTTCGAATCGGGCGACTGGTTCAATCGCCTGGACTGGACCTACCAGGACAATTACTACGGCACCGGTCTGCCGCGTGAAGAAGACAACGGCAAGGACTACGCGCTGATGAAGCCCCTGCTGGCCAACGCCGCGATCAAGCCCGCGCCGGCGGACATCGCCTGGTCGCGCGACGCCTTCCGCGATTTGCTGGCGATCCGTTCGAGCAGCACGCTGTTCCGCATGCGGACCTCGCTCGACATCCAGCAGCGCCTGCGCTTCCACAACACCGGATCGACGCAGGTGCCGACGGTGATCGTCGCGCACCTTGACGGCGCCGGCTACCCTGGCGCCAACTTCAAGTCGATCACGTATCTGATCAACGTCGACAAAATCGCGCAGCGGGTCACCGTGGACGACGAAAAGAACCGCCGCTACCAGCTGCATCCGGTGCACCTGCGTCCGGGCGCAGCGGACAAGCGCGTGGCGCAAGAAGCGCGGTACGACGCCGCCACCGGCACGTTCACGCTGCCGGCGCGCAGCGCGGTCGTATTCGTAGAGTAAAATACCCATCACCCCTCTGGAACCCAAAGCCGCTTCGATGGCGTGACCTTGCTGATCGGCGGCCTGCTGCTTTAGTCTTCGTCACGACTGGGACGCGCGCCAGTGACAAAAATTCGACTTGCGGGGAATGCGGCATGACTTCGATCTATGCGTTAATGACGGGATGCGCGGCGGTGGCCGGGGCGTTTTCGGGATTGGCTTTTCTGGGCCTAGCGATGGATCGCCACTGGGCCGACGTGCACGGGCGGGGCACGGAACCGTCGCCGGCGCAGCGCCGCCGGCTACGGTGGTACGGTAGCGGACAGCTGTTATTGTCGCTGTTGGCTTGCCTGGCGCTGCGCGGCAGCACGCAGGGCTGGGTGCTGTGGCTGGGGGCGCTGACGGCGGCTGGGTGGATGGCGGTGCTGATGCTGACGTATGCGGCGCAGCGGTTGCCGCGCAGCGGCATGGCCGCTGGTGGGTTGGCACTGCTGGGGGCTGGGGCGGCGATGTTGATGCATTGAACCAGATCATGAAACTGAACTTACTTTATTTGCCGGCTGTGTTGTTCGCGCTAGCCGGATCGGCATCGGCGGCGCCCGTTGTCGAACCAGTCGACTGGGTCAATCCACTGATGGGCACCGCCAGCAAGCCCGAACTCTCCAACGGCAACACCTACCCGACCATCGCCCTGCCGTGGGGGATGAATTTCTGGACGCCGCAAACCGGCAAGATGGGCCACGGCTGGACCTACACCTACGACGCCGACAAGATCCGCGGCTTCAAGCAAACGCACCAACCGTCGCCGTGGATGAACGACTACGGCCAGTTCGCCATCATGCCCGTGGTCGGCCAGGCGGGCGGCAAACCCAAATTCACGCAGGACGACCGCGCCAGCTGGTTCTCGCACAAGGCCGAAGTGGCCAAGCCTTACTACTACAGCGTCTACCTGGCCGACGCCGACGTGACGACCGAAATCACACCGACCGAGCGCGCCGCGCAATTCCGCTTCACCTTTCCGCAAACCGACGAAGCCTACGTGGTGGTGGACGCCTACGACAAAGGCTCGTACATCAAGGTCATTCCGGCCGAACGCAAAATCGTCGGCTACAGCACCCGCCACGCGCGCGGTCCGCTGCCCAAGAACTTCAAAAACTATTTCGTCATCCACTTCGACAAGCCATTCGCCTCCACCAGGCTGTGGAACGGCGACCAGCTGGCCGGCGACCTATTGGAACTGGCGGCCGACCATGCCGGCGCGCTGGTCGGCTTCAAGACCGCCAAAGGCGAGAAGGTCGGCATGAAGGTGGCCTCCTCCTTCATCAGCGAGGAACAGGCGGAGTTGAACCTCAAGCGTGAACTGGCCGACGACAGCTTCGACACGACCGCGCAAAAAGGCAGGGATATCTGGAACAAGACGCTGGGCCGCATCAGCGTCGAAGGCGGCAGCGAGGAGCAGACGCGCACCTTCTATTCCAGCCTGTATCGCACCTTGTTCTTCCCGAATAAGCTCTACGAGATCGACGCCGGCAACCGGATAGTCCATTGGAGTCCTTACAACGGCCAGGTCCTGCCGGGCTATATGTTCGCCGGCACCGGCTTCTGGGATACCTTCCGCGCGCTCTACCCCTTCCTCAATCTGATGTACCCGTCGATCAACCGCGAAATGCAGGCGGGCCTGGTCAACGACTTCAAGGAGGGCGGCTGGCTGCCCGAGTGGTCGAGTCCCGGCTATGCCAACGTCATGATCGGGAATAACTCCGCCTCCGTCGTGGCGGAGGCGTACATCAAGGGCCTGCGCGGCTACGACATCGAAACGCTGTGGCAGGCGCTCAAGCACGGCGCCGACAACGAAGGGCCGATGAGCGCCGTCGGCCGCGCCGGCGTCCGCTATTACAATGATTTGGGCTACGTGCCCTACGATGTCAAGATCGACGAAAACGCCGCCCGCACGCTCGAATACGCGTACGACGATTTCGCCATCTACCAGTTGGGCAAGGCGCTGGGCAAGCCGCGCTCCGAGATCGCCATCTACGGCCAGCGCGCGCTGAACTACAAAAAACTGTTCGACCCGGAGACGGGTCTGATGCGCGGCAAGAACAAGGATGGCACCTTCCAGTCGCCGTTCAACCCCTTCAAATGGGGCGACGCCTTCACCGAAGGGAACAGCTGGCACTACACCTGGTCGGTGTTCCAGGACGTGAACGGGCTGATAGAGCTGATGGGCGGGCGCGACAAGTTCGTCGCCAGGCTCGATGAAGTGTTCACGCTGCCGCCGATTTACGACGAGAGCTACTACAAGGCCGTGATCCACGAGATCCGCGAAATGCAGATTGCGAACATGGGCCAGTACGCGCATGGCAACCAGCCGATCCAGCATATGATCTACCTGTACGGCTACGCCGGCGCGCCATGGAAAACCCAGTACTGGGTGCGCGAGACGATGAACCGCATGTACAAACCGACGCCGGACGGCTACTGCGGCGACGAGGACAACGGCCAGACCTCGGCGTGGTACGTTTTCTCCGCGCTCGGCTTCTACCCTGTCACCCCGGCGGTGCCGCAGTACGTGGTGGGCGCGCCGCTGTTTAAAAAGGCGACGCTGAAGCTGGAGAACGGAAAAACCATCGTCATCAACGCACCCGCCAACAGCGACAGCAAGCGTTACGTGCGCGCGCTGAAGGTCGACGGCAAGGCCACGTCGAAGAACTGGCTCGGTCACGCGGACCTGACGCGCGGCGCCACCCTGGACTTCGACATGGCGGCCCGGCCAGAAACACGGCGCGCGACATCACCGGCCGACGCGCCCTATTCCCTCTCCACCGATCCGCAGTATCAATAAAGCCACAGGGCGGGCCTCTTCCCGCCCCTGTTTCCCCCCTCGCGTATTTGTCGCAGAGCAATTTTTACGCGCATCGCGCGCAGCGATTTAAAAATCGTGCTATGATTTATTTCATCAGCGCAATAATGTTTTCCTTATTGCAAACAACCTTAGAGCCGCAGAGCCTTAGACACGCTCACCTCTTGCCGTTCAACAGGCGCCTGTGACCCTCCCGTCACGCGCGCCCGCCAGTGCCTCACCCCGCATTGAATAGCACCTTGTCAACCAATTAACGAATGACCGGACCATGACTATTTCTTGCCAACTCAACGAAGCGCGCCGGCTGGAGGCGCTCAATAAACTCAACCTGCTCGACACGCCGCCCAGCGACGCCTTCGACCGCATCACCCGCATGGCCGCGCGCCTGTTCGACCTGCCGATTGCGGCGGTGTCGCTGACGGACGCCGACCGTCAATGGTTCAAGTCGCGCGTCGGCGTCGAGCACACCTCGATCCCGCGCCTGCAAGCGCCGTGCGGCGAAGTGGCCGACAGCAGCAGCGTGCTGGTGATCCCGGATTTGCTGAGCGATGCGGCCTTCCGCGACAGCCCGCTGGCCGCCAGCGGCATCCGCTACTACGCCGGCGCGCCGCTGACCACCGTCGATGGCTACTGCCTGGGCGCGATGTGCGTGCTTGGCACCGAGCCGCGCGAGACCACGCAGGCGGAACTCGACATCCTGTCCGACCTCGCCGCCATGGTCATGGCGCAGATCGAAATGCACCACTCGCTGGGCCGCATGGACCCGCTCAGTGGCCTGCCGAACCGCAACCAGTTCATCGAAGACTTCCAGGATATGCAGCGCGACCGCCCCGCCAACGAGCAGCGGCTGGCGGTACTGATCAACCTGGCCACCCCCGGCCAGATGTCGCACGCCGTGCGCGCGCTCAATCCAACCTTCCTCGACGAACTGGTGATCGATTCGGCGGCCTGGATACGCGCCGAGACGGGGCCGCACCGCAAGGTCTATCACGTCGCCGCCATGCAGTTCGCGCTGCTGTCCGAGCCTGGCGTAAAGCTCGAAAACTATTTGCCGATCCTGGAAGAGAAATTGGAGATCGGCGTCAGCATCAGCAAGCTGCGGTTCGTCACCACGCCGTCGATCGGCGTCACGCCGTTCGAAGTCGGTACGGCCGATGGCTTGAACGTGCTGCGACAGGCGCAAAGCGCCGCGCAAGACGCCTTCGACAAGACCACCCATGTCGCCGTGTATTCGGCGGTTGAAGACCGCTTGTATCAGCGCCGCTTCGACCTGCTCAACGACTTCGCGGCGGCGCTGACCAGCCGCGATCAACTGCGGCTGGTGTACCAGCCGCGGATCGACATCGCCAGCGGCGAATGCATCGGCGCCGAGGCGTTGCTGCGCTGGACCCACCCGACGCTTGGCCCGATCGGTCCCGGCGAATTCATTCCCATCATCGAACGCTCCGGCCTGGCCCAGGCGACGACGGCCTGGGTGCTGAACCGGGCCTTGCGCCAGCAGCAGGCATGGCGCAAGGCCGGCCTGGCGCTGCAGCTGTCGCTCAACGTCTCGGCCTCCAATCTGCTGGAGCCGGACCTGGCCGACCGTGTGGTCGCCGGATTGGAACAATATGGGCTGCCGCCGGAATGCCTGGAGCTGGAGATCACCGAAAGCGCCATCATGGAGCAGCCGGTCAAGGCCAACGCCATGCTCGAAGCGCTGGCCGGCACCGGCGTGCACCTGGCGATCGACGACTTCGGCACCGGCTACAGCAGCCTGTCGTACCTGCAGCGCATGCCCGCCAATGTGGTCAAGATCGACCAGTCGTTCATCCTCGGTCTGGAGGACGACTATCGTCAACAGGGTCTGGTCAAGACCATGATCACGATGTCGCAGGATTTGGGACACCGCGTGGTGGCGGAAGGCGTTGAGCGCGGCGACGTGCTGGCGTTCCTGCGCTCGGCCGGCTGCGACGAGGCGCAGGGGTATTTGTTCGCGCGTCCGCTGGAGGTGGAAGCCTTCGCGGCGTGGTGCCGCGACAGCAGCGCGTGGGACGATGCGGTCGCCGCGAGCACTCCCCGGCGCGAGGCGCGCGCATTGTGCTCGCTGACGCGGCCGAAGGTTAACACGGCGGCGTCGCGCCGCCGCCACCAGGCGCGTTAGACACCGTGGAGACACGTAGGGCGGATTAGCGAAGCGTAATCCGCCATGCATGCGTTTCGACGGCCCATGCATTGGCGGATTACGGCGTTCCGCCTAATCCGCCCTACGTGGTTTAGACAGGATTCGAGTTCCCGAGCCCCCCGTTATTGCCCGATCAGCACGATCGCGTTGCGCGTGCCGAAACCGACTTTGCCGCCTTTGACCACCGCCGTCTTGCCCGAATAGTAGTCCCTGACCTTCTGGCCATTGGCGAACACGCCGTGCACATTGATCGTGCTGGCCTTATCGGTCGGCAGGTCCAGTGCCACGACAACCTTGTCGCGCAGCCCACCCTTGTCGTACGTCCGCTTGAATACATACGGCTTGGCTTGCAGCTGCTGGTGCACGCCCGCCCCCACCGCCACGTGCGCCTGGCGGAACAGGCCCAGCTTGCTCCAGTGCGCGCGCACGTCGGCGATCTTGTAGCCGTCGCGCGCGGTGTTCTGCTCCAGCTCATCCCAATTCATGAACGTCCGCAGCTTGGCATCGCCCACCGCGTCGGCCTGATCGAGCTTGCGCGCGGTTTCGTCACCGTAGTAAATCTGCGCGGCGCCGGGCGCCAGCAGCAGCTTGGTCGCGCTCTCGAACGGCTTTTTGCGCTCGCGGTCGAACGGCTGGTCGTAGTCGTGCGAATCGAGATAGTTCAGCACCGAGTAGCCGTTCAAGACGCCGCCATGCAGCGCATTCGAGTAGCTGCTGAACAGCGCCTCGTAATCCTTGTTCGCATCGCGTACCAGGCCGAAGTTGATCAGGCTATCGAAGCCGTTTTGATAGTAATTCGCGCTCTGCCCACCCAGGTCGTAATTCTGGCCGTGGGCGATATCGTAGTTGTAGACTTCCGCCGTCATGTAGAACTTGTCGTCGCCGAGCTTCTTGTCCGGATTGGCGCGCTTCCAGTCCTCGAACGCGGCATCGGCCACGGTGCGCAATTCCTTCCACACCCCCGCCTCGACGTGTTTGACGGTGTCCGCGCGGAAGCCGTCCACGCCGAACTTGCGTATCCAGTCGGCGTGCCACTTCATCAGGTAATAACGCGGCGCGCGCGGATAGCCGGTGCGCTTGAAGAACTCGTCGAGTTCCTTGACCTCCTGCGTATAGCGGCCTTCGCGACGCCACTTTTCCACCAGCTGCGGCGGCAGCTCGACCTCCTCGTTGCTGTCGGTGCGCACGTCGGGCAGGTTCTTCACCAAGGTGCATTCGATGGTGGTCTTCGCGTCCTTGTGCGTGCACGCCGGCTCGGTGCGCACCCACTGCTGCGGCCATGCCTTGTCGATCGTCGTCTCCGGACCGATGTGGTTCATCACCACGTCGAGGATGACGCGGATGCCGCGCGCGTGCGCGGCCTCGACGAAATTGCGGAAATCGGTTTCGGTGCCCAGGTTGGCGTCGACGGCGGTGAAGTCTTTCGCCCAGTAGCCGTGGAAGCCGTAGGACTTGCCGGTGCCTTCGTCGGTGCCTTCGTGGATCTGCTCCACCGGCGGCGTGAGCCAGATCGCGTTCACGCCCAGGCTGTCGAAATAGCCGTCGTTGATCTTGTTGGTGATGCCGGCCAGGTCGCCGCCCATGAATCCGCGCAGCGGCGCGGCGTCGGCGTTGCGGCCATAGGCCAGGTCATTGCCGGTGAAGGCGTTGTTGAAGCGGTCCGTCAGCAGGAAATAGACTGTGGCGTTCTCCCACAGGAATGGTTTTTTTGCGGCCGCCGGCGGTGTCGGCGATTTAGCCACCGATTTTGCCAACGGCTCTGCGGCCAATGCCGGCGCGCCGAAGGCCATCGCCAAAGCCATTGCAAGAGTCGTACGTTTACTCCACTTCGTCCATTCCATGCTGTCGTCCTATGTAGTTATGTAGTGACGGTCGGACGCGCGCGTCCGGTCCATCCTTCAATGCCGCCGACCTGCTCGGCGATCAAGATCAATGCGGAAAGCGCCTGCTGGGTAGGCAGGTGGTGCATGGCAGGATCGTCCTCGTAGCGTTCCAGATAAACGCGCAAGGTCGCCCCTTCCGTACCGGTGCCCGACAAACGGAACACGATGCGCGAGCCGTTGGTCATGACGATGCGGATGCCCTGCTTCTTCGACACCGAACCGTCGATCGGATCGGTGTATTCGAAATCGTCGGCGAAATCGACGACGTAGTGGCCCAGGTCCGTGCCCTTCAAGGTCGCCAGCTTGATGCGCAGCGAATCCATCAGCTCATTGGCGCCTTCGACCGGCACGCCCTCGTAGTCGTGACGCGAATAGTAATTGCGGCCGAAGCGCGCCCAATGCTCGCCGACCAGCTGCTCGACCGACTTGCCGGTGACGGCCAGCAGGTTAAGCCAGAACAGCACGGCCCACAGGCCGTCCTTTTCGCGGATATGGTCCGAGCCGGTGCCGTAGCTCTCTTCGCCGCACAGCGTCGCCTGGCCGGCGTCGAGCAGGTTGCCGAAGAACTTCCAGCCGGTCGGCGTCTCGAAACTCGGGATGCCCAGCGCGGCGGCCACGCGGTCCGACGCCTGCGACGTCGGCATCGAACGGGCGATGCCTTTCAGGCCGGCCTTGTAGCCCGGCGCCAGCGTCGCGTTCGCGGCCAGCACGGCCAGGCTGTCCGACGGCGTGACGTCGAACTTGCGGCCGACGATCATGTTGCGGTCGCCGTCGCCGTCAGAGGCGGCGCCGAAATCCGGCGCGTCGTCGGCGGCCATCAGCTCGATCAGCTGGGCGGCGTTGACGGGGTTCGGGTCCGGATGGTGGCCGCCGAAGTCCTCCAGCGGCTCGCCGTTGATGACGGTGCCGGCCGGCGCGCCCAGCATCCCTTCCAGGATCGCTTTTGCGTAAGGGCCGGAGACGGCGGACATGCCGTCAAAGCACATGCGGAAGCCGCCGCCGAACAGTTTTTTGATGGCGTCGAAATCGAACAGCTCCTGCATCAGTTCCGCGTAGTCGGCCACGGAGTCGATCACTTCGACGTCCATCTGCTCGATGCGCGAGGCGCCGATTTTATTCAGGTCGATGGCGGCGGCGTCGCTGATGCGGTAGGCGGTGAGCGTCTCGGTGCGCTGGAAGATCGCCTCGGTCACGCTCTCCGGCGCGGGACCGCCGTTGGCGATGTTGTACTTGATGCCGAAGTCGCCATCCGGTCCGCCCGGATTATGGCTGGCCGACAGCACAATGCCGCCGAGCGCCGCGTGCTTGCGGATCACGCAGCTGACGGCGGGTGTCGACAGGATGCCGCCCTGGCCCACCAGCACCTTGGCAAAGCCGTGCGCCGCCGCCATGCGCAGGATGACCTGCACCGCCTCGCGGTTGTGGAAGCGGCCATCGCCGCCGACCACCAGCGTCTTACCGGCGACATCGCCCAGCGTATCGAACACGCTTTGCACGAAATTCTCAAGATAGGACGGCTGCTGGAAGACGGTGACTTTTTTCCGCAGGCCGGAAGTCCCCGGCCGCTGGCCGGGGAAAGGTGTGGTGGTGACTGTCTGAATGCTCATGTTCGCTCCGGGTGGATAAGAATGACAAATTGGTGACATCGGGTGACAACGACGGGTTGCAATTCCGCCCAATCACGCGTCACCGCGCTGCGACGGTTGTACCTGTTCCGGCCAAATCGCGTCGCACAACATACTTGTCTCACGAACAATATTACATCATCAGCCCTTGGGGTCCGCGTTATCCTGGACGGACATCGTCAAAACCGCCGCCACCAGCATGCACACGCCGCCCAGCATCAGGGTCTTGACGGCGTGGCCGTCGAACACCTGCTTGGTCATGAAGCCGAGCAGCAGGCCGCTGACGATCTGCGGAATCACGATGAAGAAATTGAACACGCCCATGTAGTAGCCCATGCGGTTGGCGGGCAGCGCGCCGGCCAGGATCGCGTACGGCATGGTCAAGATGCTGGCCCAAGCGATGCCGACGCCGATCATCGGCACGAAGGCCATGTTCGGATCCTGGATCGCGAAAAGGCTGATCAGGCTCGCGCCGCCGATGGCCAGGCAAGTCATGTGCACGACCTTGCGGCTGGTGTGGCGCGCGAACACCGGCAGGATGAACGCGGCCAGCGCGGACACGCCGCTGTAGACGGCGAACATCACGCCGACGTGGTTGCCGGCCTGCTGGAAGGCGGCCGATTGCGCGTCGGTGGTGCCGTAGACGCTTTCGCCGATGGCGTTGGTGGTGTAGATCCACATCGCGAACAGGCCGATCCAGGTGAAGAACTGCACCGCCGCCAGCTGCACCATCGTCTTCGGCATTTTGCCAAAGCCGCTGAAGATCTCCGTCAGCGCGTGGACCAGGCCACGGCTGCGCTGCTGCTCGGCGCGGAACGCTTCCAGGTCGCTCGGCGGTTCTTCCTTCGCCGTCAGCACGGTCCACATCACGGCGAGCATGTAAATCGCGCCGCCGGCGTAGAACGAATAGCGCACGGTGTCCGGTATCGCGCCGTTGACCGGCACATTGCTCACGCCGAGATAGTCGGCAAAGATGGTCGGCAGCAGCGAGGCGATCACCGCGCCCCAGCCGATGAAGAAGGTTTGCATCGCGAAGCCGGCGGTCTGCTGCGACGGTCCGAGCTTGTCGCCGACAAAAGCGCGGAACGGTTCCATCGAGACGTTGATCGCGGCGTCGAGCATCCACAGCACGATCACCGCCATCCACAGCGCCGAGGAATTCGGCATCAGGAACAGCGCCAGCGACGCCAGCACCGCGCCGATGAAGAAGAACGGACGGCGGCGGCCCCACAGCGGGTGCCAGGTATTGTCGCTCAGGTAGCCGATGATGGGTTGCACCAGCAGACCGGTGACCGGGGCAGCCAGCCAATACAGCGATAAATCGTCGGGATTGGCGCCGAGCGTGGAGAAAATCCGGCTGGTGTTAGCATTCTGCAGCGCGAAGCCGAACTGGATACCGAAAAAGCCAAAGCTCATATTCCATAGCTGCCAGAACGACAGTATGGGCTTGCTGCTGGAAGATTTCATGCGACGCGTCCCGATTATTGAAATTTGTAGCAAAATAACACGACACCCCATGTGTGTCAATTGAAAGGATACCAAGGTAAAATAACGCTAAACGGCGCACCTTGGACCAAATTTCGTCGCCAAATGTAGCCAAACAACAGAACATTACACATCACGAGACTTTTAACCGACATGACAAGCAATCCCTTCGTTAAACTTGCCGTTTTGCCATTAGCACTATTCACCATGTTTGCCGGCCACACCCCGTCCGCGCTGGCGCAGAACGCCGGCCGCATCTTCGCCAGCGCCAAGCTGCATGGCGGCTTCATGGAAGTGCGCACCAGCGACGGCGTTTACCTGATCAAGCCCTACACCCGCAGCATCATCGAAACCACCTTCATCCCCGAGGGCGAAACGGCCGATCCGGCCTCGCACGCGGTGGTGCTGGCGCCGGCGGCGGTGACCACCTCGTTCTCGGAGAAGGCAGACAAGATCGAATACGCGACACCGGGCCTGGTGGTCACGGTCACCAAGTCGCCGTTCCAGATTTCGTACGCGTACAAGGGCAAGCAGCTGGTCGCGGAAAAGAAGGGCTACATGAAGGTCACCGACGACGTCGCGACCGGCAGCAAGGATATCAACAAGGGCGCGCCGCGCGTGCTGGAGGCGATCGAATTCGCGCTCGACAAGGACGAAGCGTTGTATGGCGCAGGTGCGCGCGCGGTCGGCATGAACCGGCGCGGCAACCGCTTCACGCTGTATAACAAGGCGGACTACGGCTACGGCGCGACATCGAAGCAGCTTAACTACGGCATGCCGATCGCGCTGTCGTCGAAACTGTACGCGCTCCATTTCGACAACACCCGCACCGGCTACCTCGATTTCGACAGCAAGAAGGACAACAGCCTGCGCTGGGAAACCATCGGCGGCCGCAAGACCTATCAAATCGTCGCCGGCGACAAATGGGAGGACGTGGTCGACAACTATACCTACCTGACCGGCAAGCAGCCGATGCCGCCGCGCTGGGCCTTCGGTAACTTCGCGATGCGCTTCGGCTACCATAGCGAAACGGAAGCGCGCGCGGTGGTCGACAAGTTCATCGCCGACGACATCCCGCTCGACGCCATCGTCTTCGATCTGTACTGGTTCGGCAAAGAGGTCAAGGGCACGATGGGCAACCTGGCCTGGGATGCGGACAACTTCCCCAACCCTATCGGCATGATCTCGGACTTCAAGCAAAAAGGCGTGCAGACGGTGGTCATCAGCGAACCGTTCGTCGTCGACACCTCCAGCCGCTGGAAGGAAGCGGTCGACAAGAAGATCCTCGGCACCGACGCCAATGGAAAGCCGCTGGCCTATGACTTCTTCTTCGGCCATACGGGCCTGATCGACATCTTCGGCCAGCCCGGCAAGGACTGGCTGTGGAATATCTACCGCGACCTGCGCCTGCAAGGCGTGACCGGCGTCTGGGGCGACCTGGGCGAACCGGAGCTGCATCCGACCGAGATGCGCCACGCCACCGGCAGCGCCGACGACGTCCACAACATCTACGGCCATCAATGGGCCAAGCTGGTGGCAGAGGGTTACGAAAAGGACTTCCCCACCGAGCGTCCGTTCATCCTGATGCGCGCCGGCTACTCCGGCACGCAGCGCTACGGCATCATCCCGTGGTCGGGCGATGTGGACCGCAGCTGGGCCGGACTGCAATCGCAGCCGGAGATCTCGCTGCAAATGGGGATGCAGGGCGCCGGCTATATGCACTCGGACCTGGGCGGCTTCGCCAACCCGGTGCTGGACAACGAGCTATATGCGCGCTGGCTGCAGTACGGCGTATTCCAGCCGGTGTTCCGCCCGCACGCGCAGGAGGAAGTGCCATCGGAGCCGGTCTTCCGCGACAACAGAACCAAGGCGCTGGCGCGCGACGCCATCCGCATGCGTTATCGCCTGCTGCCATATAACTACACGCTCGCCTTCGACAACAACCAGAAAGGGCTGCCGCTGATGCGCCCCATGGTGTACGAGGAACCGGGCAACGCCAAGGTCCGGGCGATGTCGTCGACCTACTTGTGGGGCAAGGACTTCCTGGTCACGCCGGTGATGAAGGCCGGCGCCACCAAGGCCGACGTCTACTTCCCCGCCACCGCCGCGTGGTTCGACTTCTATACCGGCGAGCGCCAGGCCGGCGGCGCCACCCGCTCGGTGAAACTAAGCCCCGACCACGTGCCGGTGTACGTGCGCGCCGGCGCCTTCATCCCGATGACGCGCGTGGTGCAGACGACGCGCGACTACACGACCAAGAACATCGAGCTGCACTACTACCACGACGCGTCGGTGAAAACCGCCACCGGCAAACTGTATGACGACGACGGCCTGACCGCGCAAGCGTTCGAGCATGGCAAGTACGAGCTGGTGACCTTCACCAGCAAGGTGTATCGGCGCGGCCTGTCGATCAGCATCGACTCGGCCATCGGCGACAACTGGCGCCGGCCGGAACGCAGCGTCGACCTGACGGTGCATAACGTCGGCGCCAAGCCGGCATCGGTGCGCGTCGACGGCAAGGTGACGACCTTCGCCTGGGACGCCGGCAGCAAGCTGCTGACACTGGTGCTGCCACCCAACGCCATGCCTTCGCGGACGGTCTCCATCGCCCTGTAAGCGTGTATGATTGCTGGCCATCGACTCAGAGGATTCGATGGCCGACAAGACTACCCAGGGAGATGCACTTGACACCAAAAATTATCAGCACGCTGCTGGCGGCTTCCGCCATGACAGCCGTCAGCGTTACCGCGCTGGCCGCCCCCGCAAAAAAACCCACCGTCGCCGAAGCGGAACGCTTTTTGGCCGACACGGAAGAACGCCTCAACAAGCTCAACAACGAACAGGCGCGCGGCGCCTGGGTCGGTTCCAACTTCATCACCGATGACACCGAGGCGATCGCCTCCTACTTCGCCGAGCGCTATCTGACGGCGTCCGGCGAAGCGGCGATCGGCGCGCGCCGTTTCAACGGCCTGAAACTGCCGGCGGAATCGGCGCGCAAGCTGATGCTGCTGCAGCAAACGCTGGTCTTCGCCGATCCGAAGGAGCGCGAACAATACGCCCAGCTGCAGGCGGCGATGAACGGCGCCTACGGCAAGGCCAAATACTGCGTCAAGAAGGACGACGGCACCGGCGACGCCTGCATGGCGCTGGGCGAGATGGAAAAGGTGCTGGCGAACAGCCGCGAAGAGCCCAAGCTCAAGGAAATGTGGCTGGGCTGGCACGCGCAATCGCCTTCGTACAAAAACAAGTACACCGAATACATCGCGCTGTCGAACAAGGGCGCCAAGCAGATGGGCTTTGCCGACACCGGCGCCATGTGGCGCGCGCAGTACGACATGCCGCCGGAAGCCTTCGCCGCCGAAATGGAGCGCCTGTGGCAGCAGGTCAAGCCGCTGTACGAATCGCTGCACACGTACACCCGCTACAAGCTGCGCGAAACCTACGGCCCGGACGTGGTGCCGCTGACCGGCCCTATTCCGTCTCACCTGTTCGGCAATATGTGGAGCCAGAGCTGGGACAACCTGTACCCGATCCTTAAGCCGAAAACGGGCGCCAGCGGCTACGACCTGACCAAGGTACTGGAAGCGCGCAAGACCGACGCCAAGCAGATGACGCAATACGCCGAGCGTTTCTACACCTCGCTGGGCATGCAGAAGCTGCCGGCCACGTTCTGGGAACGCTCGCTGCTGACCAAGCCGCGCGACCGCGACGTCGTCTGCCACGCCTCCGCCTGGCCGCTGAATGAAAAGGACGACGTGCGCATCAAGATGTGCATCACGCCGACGGCGGAGGACTTCACGGTCATCCACCACGAGCTGGGTCACGTCTACTACTTCCTGGCCTATAACAAGCAGCCCTTCCTGTTCCGCAATGGCGCCAACGACGGCTTCCACGAAGCGATCGGCGACACGGTGGCGCTGTCGATCACGCCGGATTATCTGAAGAAGGTCGGGCTGATGGAGCAAGCGCCGGAAGCCGACGCCGATGTCGGCGACCTGCTGAAGCGCGCGCTGTCGAAGGTCGCGATCCTGCCGTTCGCCTACTCGGTGGACAAGTGGCGCTGGGATGTCTATGCCGGCAAGACCAAGCCGGATGACTACGACAAAACCTGGTGGCAGTTACGCGAGCAATACATGGGGATGAAGCGCCCGGCCGCGATGGTGGCCGGCGGTTTCGATGCCGGCGCCAAGTATCACGTGGCGGCGGACGTGCCGTACGCGCGCTACTTCCTCGCCGACATGCTGCAGTTCCAGTTCCACCGCGCGCTGTGCCGCGAGGCCGGTTATACAGGTCCGCTGAACCGCTGCTCGGTGTACGACAACGCCAAGGCCGGCGCCAAGCTGCAGCAGATGCTGGCGATGGGCGCCAGCAAGCCATGGCCGGAAGCGCTGAAGGCGATATCGGGCGAGGACAAGATCGACGGCGGCGCGCTGCTGGAGTACTTCGCGCCGCTGAAAACGTGGCTGGACCAGCAAAACGCCGCCTTCGCCGCCGCCCAGAAATAAACTCCTGAGCCATAAGAAAAAAACCCTCGCCGGCTTGCGCTGGCGAGGGCTGAAGAGCTCAGATACTACCGGTTTAGAACTTGTAGTTCACGCCAGCGATCACGGTGCGGCCATACTTCGCGTATTCCAGCTGCTGGGCGCGGTCGCCGTTATAGGTTTCATACGCGGCGTTGCGCAGGTTGTTGACCTGCAGAACCAAGCCAACACCCTTCATCGCACCGCTGTTGAAGGTGTAGCCGATCTGGAAGTCGACGACATTCTCACCCACCACATAACGCAGCGCGCGGTCGTTCGAGAAGTTGCCGATCTCGCCGACGAAGTCGGAACGACGACGCTGGCTGATGCGCGTTTCAAACCCATTCTTCTCGTAGTAAGCGGTCAGATTGGTGGTGCGCTTCGACAGGCCCGGCAGCGGGATGTTCGAACCGATGCTGCCGCTTGGATCTTCAATGGCGATCTTGCTGTCGGTGTAGGTGGCGCTGGCGCTCACACCGAAGCCGTCGAGCACCGGGGTCAGCATGTTCAGCGGCATCGAGCCGGACAGCTCCACACCCTTGAGGATGCCACCGTTGCCGTTATAGGCGGCGGTGTAGTTACCGGTGCGGCGGTTCAGCGGCAGGCCATCGGCCGTCACGAAACCTGCCGGGAAGTAGTTGGAGAAATCGTATTCCTTGGTCTGCGTGAAGATGTAGGTATCCAGCTTCTTGAAGAACGCGGCGGCGGCGACATACGCCTTCTTGGCGAAATACTTCTCGTACGAAATGTCGACCGCCTTGGCGCGCCATGGGTCCAGGCGGGCATTGCCGCCGCTGGCGCTCGGCTCGCGCTTGGCGGTGTCGACGTTGATTTCCAGCGCCGAACGCAGCTGGTCCACCCGTGGGCGCGCCAGTTGCTTGGCCAGGCCGAAACGCACGGTCTGGTCGTGTTCGAAGCCGAACGCCAGGTTCAGGCTCGGCAGGAAGTCGGTGTAGCTCTTGCCGTCGTGGACCGGCTTGATCTGGCTGCCGGCCGGGGCGCTGTTGTCGACATAGCGCGAGTCGGACGACTGGGTGGTGTTCTGCATCTGCACGCCAACGTTACCGCGCAGGCTCACCGTCGGGCTCAGTTCCGTCTCGATGTTGGCCTTGGCGAAGCTGGTCACGACTTTCTCGTTGACCGTCCACGCTTTCGGGATCAGGTAGGTCAGGTCTTCGCTCGGCTGGAACGACATGAACTGGCTGACCATGCCCGGCACGTTCCAGGTCGGAATCGAGCCGGCGCCGGCGAAGCCGAGGTCCGCGTTGCCATACTGCAGGCTGCCCGGCACGGCGATCGGCGCGCCGACCAGGTTGATGGCGCCTTCCGCCTGGCGCTTGCTCTTGCTGCGGTCGGCGTAGTTGACGCCGAAGTCGAAGCTCGAGAACACTTTTTCCAGATCGCCGCCGGCACGCACGTTGGCGGTCAGCTTGGCGCCCTTCAGTTCGTCCTCCACGCTCGGCACCTTGCCGTAGCCGGAGCCGTAGATGGTGTTGCCGACGAACAGGTTGGCCGGGTTGCTGTAATCGAGGCCGGTGGTCAGGCGCGAGTAGCCGCCATTGCCGTAGCCCAGGCTGACCTTGTCGAGCAGGGCCGATGCGCCGCCGTTGCTGTATTGCAGATTGTTTTCCAGGCCGGTTTCGTTGCGCTTGGCTTTCGAGTAGTTCAGGTCGGCGAAGATGGTGAAGTCGTTGTTGCGGAATTCATTGCTCCAGCCCAGCGCGCGGATATCGTCCTTGCGCTTGTTGTACATGCCGCGCACCAATGGACGCACGTTGTTGAGCGTGCCGCCGGCGATGGTGCCGTTGTTGACCTGCACCGGGTTGTAGTTCGATTCGCTCTGTTCCAGCGAGATTTCCAGCTGGTTGGCGGTTTCCTCGGCCTTGAAGCGCGACGCGTATACGTCCAGGATGCTGGTCCATTGCTTGTTCGGACGGTATTGCAGCACGCCCATGACGCCGTCGCGCTGGTTCTCGCCGCTGCGGGCCACGGCCTTGATGCCGTTCGAGGCGAAGGTGCCGGCCGGCAGGCCGTTGCGCGCATCACGTTTCCATGGCTCGTAGAGGCCGGTTTCATTCGACAGGATCGGGGTCTCCAGGCGCGCGTAGCCGAGCGCGATACCGATCGTGCGGTCGGCGAACTGGTCGATGTAGCTGGCGCTGAAGCGGTTGCCGGTGTCTTTCGCGTTGCCGATTTTGCCCAGCGAATTCTTCTCGCCACGGGCGTTCAACGCCACGGTGCGGCTGGAGAAGTTCAGCGGACGCACGGTTTGCATGTCGATGGTGCCGGACAGGCCCTGGCCGACCAGGCCGGCGTCAGGGGTTTTGTAGACGGTCACGCCGCTCATCAGCTCGGACGGGTATTGATCGAACTCGACACTGCGGTTGTCGCCGGTGCTGACCTGCTCGCGGCCGTTCAACAAGGTGGTCGAAAAGTCGGGCGACAGGCCGCGAACGCTGATGACCTGGGCACGGCCGGCGACGCGCTGGGCGGCCAGGCCTGGCAGGCGCGAGATCGATTCGGCGATGGAGACGTCCGGCAGCTTGCCGATGTCTTCGGCCGAGATGGCCTCGACGATGGAGCTGGAATCCTTCTTGACCGAGATCGCGCCCTCGATACCGCGACGGATACCGGACACGACGACGGACGCGATCGGCGCATCGGTCGCCGCCGGCGCGTCGGCGGTGGTCTGCGCGTAGGCCGGGCTGGCCAACGCGGCGACAAACAAAGCGCATCCCGCTGCGACCGGCTTTAGTGGAAATGCAGCGGTCTTGCTGCGCTTATTTGCGAAAATACTCATTCAATGTCCCCTCAACACGACATAAATTAATTTCCCGCAACATCAGGCGCACCGCATCGGGGCGTCACAACTACACGGGAATCCAAGGAAAAGCTGACGTTCTCAAGACGTTCTGGCAAGAATTTTGTACTAAAACTAGATTCACTGTCAATTGAACTTCTGTTTACCTACGGATTGCGGGGCTTGGAGGCAAGCGGCCTCCCTATGAAGATGCGTTTGCCGTTGTATTTCCACTACAGGGTCATGCCGAATCATATGTAGTAGAACTACATATTTTCCGAAAAAACGACGTGTTTTTGAAAGCAAATGTCAGTTTACTGCTGAGTTGTCGGCATGCCGGCGCCGTCGCAGGCCGCGAAAATGCGCGCTATTTCGTCACGCTGCCGAAAAACCACAAGATTTTTGTATTTCGAGTAAATTTCGCGGTAGCGCTCTGCTTGGTCGTGTCGTCAATACAGGGAATTTCCCGGCCCGGGGGATAACATACCCGGTTCGAGACGCGAAACCGGCTGTTGTAGTACGACTACGTAACGCCCACCGTGGATATCTATAAAGAAAAGCATGACACTGGAGATACAACAATGAGTTTTCGCCTGACCGCGCTGTGCGCCGCCATGTCCCTCGTCTCGCTGGCATCGGCCGCAACGACAGCCACCGCCAACTATCCGACCTGGGACGGCAAGCAGGAGACCGTCCGCTATGCGACGCCGGATGCCAACGCAGCGCTGCGCAGCTACACGCAGGCGACCACGATGCGCGTGCGCGAAGGCGGCAAGCAACAAATCACCTATCAGGAATCGGCGGCCCTGCCGACGGTGCGCAGCGGCACCCTGGCCTTCGACGCGCTGTTCGCGCTGGCCGGTGTCGAGATGAAGCAGGACGCCGTCAGCGAAATCCGCGACGGCAGCTACAACGGCGGCAACGCCATTCCCTGCGAGTGCTTCGAAACCGGCGAGTTATGGCACTACGTGTGGACCCGCGACCTGTCCTACGCCGCGTCGCTGGGCCTTGGCATGCTGGATCCGCAACGCGTGCGCAACTCGCTGCTGTTCAAGCTGTCCGGCTACCGCGATGGCGTGCAGCCGGGCGCGCACGTCGCCGGCAGCGCGGACGGCCTGCAAATCATTCAGGACACCGGCAGCGGCGGCAGCTGGCCGGTCAGCACCGACCGTGTCAGCTGGGCCTTCGGCGCCGACGAGGCGCTCAAGGCGCTGGCGCCGGACGAGCGCCGCGCGTTCGCCGCCACCGCGCTCAAGGCGCTGACCAACACCCTGGAAAACGACAGAATCGCCGTCTACGACCGCGCCGATGGCCTGTACAACGGCGAAGAATCGTTCCTCGACTGGCGCGATCAAAGCTATGCGGCCTGGATACCGGGCGACCTGGCCAGCATGGCGACATCGAAGGCCTTGTCGACCAACGCCGGCCATTACAAGGCGCTGACACTGGCCGCGCAACTGGCGGCGGAACAAGGCGACAAGGCGCTGGCCGTCAAGTACGCGGCGTGGGCGGCGGATTTGAAGCGCGTCATCAACCAGCGCTTCTGGCAGGCCGACACCGGCATGTACAGCAGCCTGACCGCCGGCCACTTCGACGGCGCGCCGCTGTACAAGTACGACTGGCTGGGACAGTCGCTCGCCATCGTCACCGGCATCGCCGACGAACGGCAGGCGCAAAGCATCCTGGCGCGCTATCCGCATGGTCCGCTCGGCGCGCCGGTGATCTTCCCGCAGCAGGCCGGCATGGCCGTCTATCACAACCGCGCCATGTGGCCTTTCGTGACGGCCTATGGCCTCAAGGCGGCGGCCATGCACGGCAACGTGGCGGTGGCCGACGCGGCCTACGACACGCTGATGCGCGGCGCCGCGCTGAACCTGTCCAATATGGAGAATCTGGAATGGATCTCCGGTCAACCGATGCTGGAGGATAAGCGCAAGGTGGACGGCAAGCAGGTCGACCTGAGCGGACCGGTGGTCAACTCGCGCCGCCAACTCTGGTCCGTGGGCGCCTATCTCGGCATGGTGGTGGGCGAGGTATTCGGCGTGCGGACGATCGACAGCGGCATCGCGCTCCGGCCTTTCGTTACGGCCAAGCTGCGCCGCGAAGCCTTCGCCGGCACCGACGTAGCGACGCTGGACAACCTGAAGGTGCGCGGCAAACGCCTGCGCGTGCGTCTGCTGCTGCCCGCCGCCGCGCCATCCGGCACGCAAGGTTACTACGCGGTCGACAGCGTGACGGTGAACGGCAAGGCCGCCACCCAATCGCTGGATTGGTCGGCGCTGGCCGACGACAACCAGATCGACATCCGTTTGGGCGAGCTGCTGCCAGGACGGCAGGAGAAGCGCGACGTCCGCGCAAAACCGCTGGCCGAAGATCCGTCGGTGTACGCGCCATCCGAGCCGCGCATCGCCAAGCTGGAACGGGGCAGCTACGGCTTCCCCACCCTGCACATAGCGCATCCCGGCGCGAGCAAGGGTGTGGTCTACAACATCTACCGCAACGGCGAACTGGCGACGCAACGCATCACGGCGCGCAAGTGGGCCGATCGCCGCGCGCCACGACCCGGCAAGGGCGATGGCGAAAATCTGTGCTACGCGGTGGAGGCGATGTATAGCGGTTCCGGCAACCGCAGCCACCACAGCGCGCCGGTGTGCCTCGAAGCGGGCCTCGAAATCGGCGCCGCCGACGCCCGCATCCAGTCCGGCATTGCCGCCAGCGGCGGACGCATCGCCGGCTGGGGCGCGCCGGCGGACAAGTTTGCGGTGAACGACATCAAGGTGGCGCGCGACGGCAGCTATGCGCTGCAGATCGAGTACCGCAACACCGCGCACCAGATCAACCTGGGCATCAGCGGCGGCGTAAAATGGCTGTCATTGAAGGACAACAGCGGCAAGATCGTGGCCGGCGGCGTGGTGCAGTTGCCGCACTCGCCGGAGCAGGCAGGCCCGTCGTATTCGACGCCGATCCGCGCCGTGCTGAAGGCCGGCAGCTACCGCTTGGAACTGGAGGACCACTACAACATGACCTACCTGAAAAGTAACACCACCTACAGCGACGCCGGTGGCGTGAAGGGACCGTCGAACAAGTTCGACATCCACGGCGTGCGCGTCATGCCGGTGGCACCGCAGGCCGGCGCCGATGCCGGGGCCAGCGCTGGCGCCGACGCGGCCGCCGCGCCCGCGCCGGCCGGCACCATCCGCATCGTCGAAAATTTCGCGTCGCCGCAACTGGGCAACAGCCGCAATCTGCGCATCTACCTGCCGCCGGGTTACGAAGCCAATCCGCAGCGCCGCTATCCGGTACTCTACATGCACGACGGCCAAAACCTGTTCGACGCCAGGACCGCCGCTTTCGGCGTCGCATGGGATATCGGCATCACGATGGACCGCCTGATCGCCAGCGGCGCCATCGAGCCGGCCATCGTGGTCGGCATCGACAACACCAAGGACCGCATGGACGAATACACGCCCTGCTGCGATCCGAAACACGGCGGTGGCAAAATCGACGCCTACATGGCCTTCATCGTCGATACGGTCAAGCCGTGGGCCGACGCCAACCTGCGCACCCTGCCCGGCCGCGAGCACACGGCCATCATGGGTTCCTCGCTGGGCGGACTGGCCTCGGTGTATATCGCCCAACGGCATCCGGAGATCTTCGCCAAGGCCGGGGGCGTATCGGGTTCATTCTGGTGGAATGACGGCGCGTTCATGAAAAACGTCCCCGCGCGGCAGCCGGTCAAGTTCTACCTCGACGCCGGTTCCAAAAAAGACGGCATCGAGCACACGCTGAAAATGCGCGACGCCATGCTGGCGCAAGGCTACAAGCTGGATGAGGATTTGTATTTTTACGAGTCGCCCGATGGCGTCCACAACGAAAAGTCGTGGGCGGCGCGCGTGCACCTGCCGCTTACCTGGTTCTTCGCCCCTACGAAGTGATCAACTCGATGCACCGGCCGCGGTTGGCCAGCAAGGTCTCCACCTCGCCGGGCGAGACGGCGGGGCTGAGGCAGAAGCCGAACGCTTCGTCGCAGTCCATCGCCATCAAGCGCGCCAGCTGATCGCCGGTTTCGACGCCGCCGGCGATCACCCGCATGTTCAGCGTGTGGGCCATGGCGATGATGGCGCGCACCATGGCGCCGTCTGCCGCGCCCTTGGCGGCGGCCGTGTTGGCGGCCTTCGGGCCATCAAGCATGTCGGCGGGCTGGCGCGCACCCTGCAGCTCGTCGATAAAGCCCTTGTCGATCTTTACCACGTCAACCGGGAAGCGCCGCAGATAATTGAGCGAGGCGTAGCCGGTGCCAAAATCGCTGATCGAGATGCGCACGCCGAGCTCCTTCAAGCGCCGCAAGGTGCCCTCGCAATTCTGGTTACGGTCGATCAGCATGCCTTCGGTGATTTCCAGCTCGATCAGGTGGCCCGGCACGCCGGCTTGCTCCAGTATCGCGGCGAAGGTCTGGGCGATGTCCTTCTGGTAGAACTGGCGCGGCGACAAATGCACCGACACCGTCAGCGGCAGTCCGCGGTCCATCCACAATCGCGCCTGCGCCGCCGCCGTCGCCAGCACCCAGGCGCCGACCGGCAGGATCAGCGCACTCTCCTCGAGCACCGGCAGGAAATCGAGCGGCATCACCAGGCCGAGCTCCGGGTGGTTCCAGCGCAGCAGCGCCTTGACGCCGGTGATGCGCTGTTCGCGCAGGTCGAGCCTGGGCTGGTAGGCCAGCACGAATTCCTTGTGGTCGAGCGCGTGCCGGAGCGCGGTCTCCAGGATCAGCCGCGAGTATGCCTTCACCTGCATGCTCGGCAGGAAGCGCACGCTGGTGCCCTTGCCGCGCTGCTTGGCCGCGTACATCGCCAGGTCGGCCTTCTCGACCAAGTCTTCGATGCTCTCGTCGTCATCCGGGTAGACCGCCACGCCGACGCTGGCGGCCACCGGCAGCGACTCGCCGTGGATGGTGAACGGGGCGCCGATGGCGGCGATGATCTTCTCGGCTACCTGGCGCGCGTCGTCGGCCTCGCGCAGCTCCGTCAGCAACAGGATGAACTCGTCGCCGCCCTGGCGCGCCACGGTATCGACCTCGCGCACGCATTGGCGCAGCCGCTGCGAGAACTGCACCAGCACCTGGTCGCCGGCGTCGTGGCCGAGCGTGTCGTTGATATGTTTGAAATGATCGATGTCGACGAACAGCACCGCCAGCAGGCTTTTGTGGCGCCGCGCGTAGGCCACGCCGTGTTCCAGCCGCAGCTGGAATTGCAGGCGGTTGGGCAGGCCGGTCAGGCAGTCGTGATGGGCGATGAAGTCGAGCCGCATTTCGGTGTCGCGCTGGGTTTCCAACGCGCTTTGCAAATGCGCGCAGCGCCGGCGCAGCACGCGCGCGCGCGTTTCGCCATACCATAGCGCAAACAGACACGGGGTGACGCCTATCAATGCCGGCCACAGGAGCTCCATGGGATCCCTCTTCTTCTGGTACAGCGGTGAAGAGCGAATCATAATGGATACTGCCCGTCAGCAATGGGCGTTCGGCGGAGCGCTTGACGCGCGTCAAACCAAGTTCAGATGTTCCTCAAGCCGGCAATAACTTGCGCCGTTCAGGCGCCGGCAAGCGCGCGGCCGGCCCTTGGGCCTGCTCCTCCAGCTTGAAGATGCTGACCGCGTCCGTCAGGCTTTCCGCCTGCTGCGTCAGCGCCTCTGCCGCAGCGGCGGCCTCCTCCACCAACGCGGCGTTCTGCTGCGTGACGCTGTCCATCTGGCTGATGGCGATGCTGATCTGCTCGATGCCGTCGCGCTGCTCGCCGCTGGCGACCGAAATCTCGCCGATGATGGCCGTCACCCGCTGCACGCTGCTGACCACCTCGCCCATCGTCTCGCCGGCTTGCCCGGCCAGCCGGCTGCCGGCCTCGACGCGGCTGACCGAGTCGCCGATCAATGCCTTGATCTCCTTGGCGGCCGACGCCGAGCGCTGGGCCAGGTTGCGCACCTCGGACGCCACCACCGCGAAGCCGCGCCCCTGCTCGCCGGCGCGCGCCGCCTCCACCGCCGCGTTGAGCGCCAGGATGTTGGTCTGGAAAGCGATGCCGTCGATCACGCCGATGATGTCGACGATCTTGCGCGAGGATTCGTTGATCGACCCCATCGTCTGCACCATCTGCTCGACCGCGTCGCCGCCGCGCTCGGCCACCCGCGAGGCGACGTCGGCCAGCTTGCTGGCCTCGTTGGCGTTGGCGTTGTTCTGCTGGACGGTGGTGGTCAGTTCCACCATCGCCGCCGCCGTCTCCTCGAGCGAGCTGGCCTGCTGCTCGGTGCGGCCCGACAGGTCCAGGTTGCCGGCGGCGATCTCCACCGTCGCGCCGTGGATGGTTTCGGTGCCGGCGCGCACCTTGCCGACGATGCCGCTCAGATTGGTCTGCATGGTCCTGAGCGCGCCTAGCAACTCGCCGATCTCATCCTTGCTATCGACCCGCACCTCGCTGCGCAAGTCGCCGCCGGCCACCGTTTGCGCCACGCCCACGGCGGCGTGCAGCGGCACGGTGATGCTCTTGATCAGCCAGAACACCGTCACGCAGCCGACCACCAGGGTCACCGCCAGGGTGATGCCCATGACCAGCATCGCCTCGGCGTGCGCGGCCCGGCTTTCCTCGTCCATCTGCTGCATCAGGCGGTTCGACTCCTTGCCGATGTAGGCGACGATATCGTCGATCTTCTTGGTCGGCTCGCGGTCCATGCCCTTGACCAGGTTGTCGACCACCTTGGCGCTTTCGCGATTGGCGGAGTCGTATTGCTTGAGCGCCTCGAGATAGCGCGCGCCGAGCTCGCTTTGCGTCTTGATGGCGTCGTCGACCAGCGGCGTGCCCAGCTTGAGCACGTCGAGTTGCGCATTTAGTTTTTGCAGGTTGGCGCGGGTGGCCTCGCCGGCTTTGACGAAGGCCTTGGTGTAGCGGTCCAGCTGCGCCGGATCGTTGCCGCGTATCAGGATGTTCTTCCACTCCTGCACCTGGATCTTGAACTCGACTTGCGCGCCGCGCGCGGTGTCGATGGCCTGGCTGATCGCCAGCGAGCGCTGCAAGGCCTGCGCGCTGCGCGCGCTGCCGCTATCGAGCGCCCGCCAGCCGCCGGTGGCGACAATCGCCAGCGCGACAAAAAAGAACGCGCCCAGCAACCCCAGTCGAACCCCTATCTTCAGATCGCCGAGTTTCATAGTTTTTCCTGTGGCAAGAGTTGACTTTCATCATGCGCTTGCCGCGCATGGATGCCAAGACCGGCATGCTGGAAACAGGAAGGATTCGCGCCGTTGCAACAGATCAGGTCGGCTGGGGAGAAAACTCGATGCAGTAAATATTGGTAGGACGATCATTCGGCGGCAACGGCCGGTTCTCGACGAAGCTCAGGCCCAGCTTGTGCAGCAGGCGGATTGAATTGGCGTTGCCCGGGTCCGTCAGGCCCAGCACACGCCTCATGCCCAGCACGCCGCGCGCGTAGGCCAGCACGGCGACCGCCGCCTCATGGGTGTAGCCCTGGCCGAAAAACGCGGGGCGGATGGCGTAGCCGATATCGGGCCCGGGCAGCGTATCGCGCTGGATCAGGCCGCACAGGCCGAGCGCCCGGCCGTCGCCCTTGCGCTCCATCACGTACAGCGAATGGCCGCAGCGCTGCTGCATCGCGCGCGGGCCGTCGATGATGGCGGTGCGGGCGTCGTCGAGGCTGCGGATGCCCTTGTCGCCGATGAATTCCAGCCAGGTCGGATCGTTGACCAGTTCGAAATAAAAAGCGGCGTCATCGACCTCGATGGTGCGCAGGCGCAGGCGTTCGGTGTCCAGTATGTTCATGAAGTCAGGCGTCGGGCCAATGGGAGGGGTCGTCCAGCAACTGGTACATGACGTAGACGTCGACGTAGCCCAGGTACTGGTGGTAATAGGCGCGCGGCAGGGTGCCGACGATGGAGAAACCAAGTTTTTTCCACAGCAGCACGGCGGCGACGTTGGAGCTGACCACGTAGTTGAACTGCATCGCCAGGTAGCCCTGGGCGCGGGCGCGGTCTAGGCAGTCGGCGCCGAGCAGCTTGCCGACGCCAACGCCCTGGGCCGCCGGGCTGACCATGAACGAGGCGTTGGCGACGTGGGCGCCACGGTCGCGCTGGTTGGGGATCAGGCGGTACATGCCGACCAGGCGTTCGCCGTTGAGCAGCGCGACATACGCTTGCACGCCGGGGCCGAACCAGTAGGCGTGGCAGTCCTCGCGGCTGGTGTCGGCGGCGAAATAATAGGTGTCGCCGCTGGCGATCAGCTGCTGGAAAATCTCCCACATGGCGCCGAAGTCGGCTTCCGTGGCGGCGCGGATGGCGATTTCTTTCAAGTGGGCTCCAGTACGGATAATGTAAGTCCAACGGAGACACGTCGGGCGGATCAGGCGGAACGCCGTAATCCGCCAATGCATGCGCTGTCGAAAACGCATGCATGGCGGATTACGCTTCGCTAATCCGCCCTACGTGTCACCAGAAAAATCATGCTCGATTGTCATGGATTTCCGCCGGCAAGTCCAGCCAAGTCCAGCCGCTAACGGTTCAGGCGGAAATTGACGCTGTCGGCCCGCCCCGGCAAATTGAGCCGCGCATGCGCGCGCGGCGATTCGGCGATCACCTCGCCGCGCCGCATCACCAGGCGGCGCGCCGCGCGCAGCCGGATCGCCTCCACCGGATCGGCCGCGTCCAGCAGCACCAGGTCGGCGTGGTTGCCGACCGCGATGCCATAATGCTCCAGCCCGAGGATGCGCGCCGGCGTCGTCGTCACCGCCTCGAAGCAGGCGCGCATCGCGTCCTGCCCGGTCATCTGCGCCACGTGCAGGCCCATCTGCGCGACCTCCAGCATGTCGCCCGAGCCCAGGCTGTACCACGGATCCATCACGCAATCGTGGCCGAAGGCGACGTCGATGCCGGCCGCCAGCATCTCCGGCACGCGCGTCATGCCGCGCCGCTTCGGATAGCTGTCGTGGCGCCCCTGCAAGGTGATGTTGATCAGCGGATTGGCGATGGCCGCCACGCCGCCCTCGCGTATCAGCGGCAGCAATTTGCTGACGTAATAATTGTCCATCGAGTGCATCGACGTCAGGTGCGAGCCGGTCACCCGGCCGTGCAGGCCGAGCCGGTTGCTTTCATAGGCCAGGGTTTCGATGTGGCGCGAATGCGGATCGTCCGATTCGTCGCAGTGCATATCAACCCGCAAGCCTTTGTCGGCGGCGAACTCGCACAGGATGCGCACCGATTCGGCGCCGTCGGCCATGGTGCGCTCAAAATGCGGAATGCCGCCCACCACATCGACGCCCATGGCGATGGCGCGTTTGAGATTGGCCAGCGCCGTCGGACTGCGCAGCACGCCGTCCTGCGGAAACGCCACCAGTTGCAAGTCCAGATACGGCGCCACCAGCCGCTTGACCTCCAGCAGCGCCTCGACCGCCAGCAGGCGGTCGTCGCACACATCGACGTGCGAGCGGATCGCCAGCAGCCCGCGCGCCACGGCCCAGTCGCAATACTGCAACGCGCGCTCGATCAGCGCCTGCTGCGTCAGGTCCGGCTTCAACTCGCCCCACAGCGCTATGCCTTCAAGCAAGGTGCCCGAGGCGTTGACCCTCGGCAGGCCGTAGCTGAGCGTGGCGTCCATGTGGAAGTGGGCGTCGACGAAGGGCGCGCTGACCAGATCGCCGCCGGCGTCAATCTCGCGCGCGGCGGTGATCGGCAGGGCGGGGCCGATGGCGGCGATACGCCCGTGTTCGACGGCGATATCGACACCTTGCCGGCCATCGGCCAGATTGGCATTGCGAATGACCACATCCATGGAGACGCTCCCGGCGTTGTTTTTCAGTAAGGCGATTGTAGTCATTTTCAGATAAAACCACCACTTGTTGCGCCGCAGCAATCGGCGTGTGTTTCCGGGACGTTTTGCGCTGGATCAAACTTCCGTGAACTAGTGTTCACTCCGCATTTTTCCTAGCGGCACTCTTTCCGCAGTGGTACAAAAAATAACTTTCCAAGGCTGTTGTTCGTCGCTAGAATGTTCTCATATTGCATCGCAACAGACGTTCCACCGTCGTCCAGGAGAAACCATGTCTTCGCTTACCGAACAGTTTTCCGCCGTCACCAAGTCGCAGTTGGAAGCACAGTTTAAGATTTTTAACACCTTCGCCAGCACCGCCGTCGACAGCGCCGAAAAAGTCATCGCGCTCAATCTCAGCACCACCAAGGCCTCGGTCGAGAAATCGTCGGCCGCCGCCAAAAAGCTGCTGGAAGCCAAGGGTCCGCAGGAACTGTTCGGCCTGAACGCGGGGCAGCCGACCGGCCTCGACAATCTGCTGGCCTATGGCCGCCAGTTGGTCAGCATCGCCACCGCCGCCCAGACCGAGCTGCTGCAAAGCGCGCAGAGCGGCATGAAACAGGCGCAGGAACAGGCGCAGCAGCTGGCCAGCACGTCGCCGCTGGCGGCAGTGGCCAAGCCGGTCCTGGCCGCCGCCCCGGCGCCAGCCGCCACGCCGGCGCCACTCGCATCGGTCGCCCCGGTCGTCGCGCCGCTGGTCGAAACCGCGCCGGCTCCCGAGCCTGCCGCGCCGCCGGCGACCCTGGCCGCCGCCGTCTCGGCCGCCGTGGCCGTGGCAACGCCGGACAGCGCGCCAGTGATCGCGGAAGCCTCGACCGCCTCGGCCAACGAACCGCTCGCTTCGCCGCCACAGAAAGCGTCCAAGAACCCGGTCAAGCCGAAGCCGGCCGCCGCCCCGATCGAGCCGCCAGCGCCGGTCGAAGTCAAGGCCGAGGTCAAGCCCGACCCGGTGAAATCCGCCTTCCCCGCGCCGGCACAAAAGCCGATCGCACTGGCGCCGGAGACCAAGCCGTCCAAGTTGAAGGAAGTGGCGCCGAAAGGCAAACCGGCGCCGGGCAAGCCGCTCGACATCATCAGCGGCGGCAAGGGCAAGAAATAAGAGGCCGCTCCGCGCACCAGGCGCACGCACACGCACACGCGGCAACCCACGCATCAAACCAGCGGGCTCCGGCCCGCTTTTCTTTGCCTTGCTGTATCCTAACGGACTACGCGCCGGCAACGTTCCGCCGGCCCCACGCTATTCCGAGGCAACATGTCTACACTCTCAGCGCTGATTGGCGGCTTTGTACGCCAGCACAGCCGCGCCTATGCCGTCTCCGGCCTGATGCTGGCCGGCGTGGCCACGCTCACCGTCTGGGTGCCGCGCAAGGTCGGCTCGATGATCGACGGCCTGGCCGCCCACACCCTGTCCGGCAACGCCCTGCTGATGGAAATCGGCGGCCTGCTGCTGATCGGCCTGGCCATCTATTTCCTGCGCGTGGCCTGGCGCCAGATCCTGTACGGCGCCGCCTACAAGCTGGGCGTGTCGCTGCGCACCCGCCTGTACGCGCGCATGTCGCTGCAGGGCGCCGGCTTCTACCAGCGCCAGCGCACCGGCGACCTGATGGCGCTGGCCACCAACGATATCGACGCCATCGAGATGGCCGCCGGCGAGGCCATGCTGGCCGGCTTCGACGGCGCGCTGACCCTGGTGCTGGTGCTGGGCGTGATGCTGCTCGGCGTCGACTGGCGCCTGGCCTGCGTGGCGCTGCTGCCGTTTCCGCTGATGGGCTGGGCGTTCTGGTATATCTCCGGCCACATCCACACCGCCTCCACCGATTCGCTCAAGCGCTTCAGCGACTTGAACGACCATGTGCAGGAAACCCTGTCCGGCGTGCGCACCCTGCGCGCGCTCGGCCTGGAACAGCGCAGCGCCCAGCAGTTCGGCGAGCTGGCGCGGCATGCGTCCGACGCCAGCCTGCGCGCGCAGGTGTGGGAAGCGGCCTACGAACCGGCCGTCGGCCTGACCCTGACCGCCGCCAGCGCGCTGACCATCGGCGTGGGCGGCTATCTGGTGTGGCAAAACCAGCTGACCATCGGCTCGCTGACCGCGTTCACCATGTACCTGGGCCAGCTGATCTGGCCGATGTTCGCCGCCGGCTGGGTGCTGTCGCTGATCGAGCGCGGACGCGCCGCCTGGGCGCGCCTGCAACCGATGCTCGACGCGCCGCTGGCCATCGACGACCACGGCAGCCTGACCAAGGTCGAACCCGGCCCGCTGGCGCTGACGGACGTCGGCTACGCCTACCCGGAGCAATCGGCGCCCGCCCTAGGCGGCATCACGCTCGAACTCAAGCCTGGCCAGACCCTGGGCCTGGTCGGCCCCACCGGCAGCGGCAAATCGACCCTGCTGCGCGTGCTGATGCGCCAGCTCACGCCGCAATCGGGCAGCGTGCGCTGGAGCGGCCATCCGCTCGACCAGTACCGGCTGCACGCGCTGCGCGCGGCCATCAGCTGGGTGCCGCAGGAGTCGTTCCTGTTCTCGTCGTCGATCGCCGACAACATCGCGCTGGCCCGCCCCGGCGCCACCCGCGCCCAGGTCGAACACGCCGCCAACCTGGCCGCCATCCACGACGACATCCTCAAGTTCCCGAACGGGTATGAAACCGAGGTCGGCGAAAAAGGCATCACCTTGTCCGGCGGCCAGCGCCAGCGCGTGGCCATCGCCCGCGCGCTGCTGGCCGATAACGACCTGCTGCTGCTCGACGACGCGCTGTCGGCGGTCGATACCGGCACCGAAACGCGCATCCTCGAGCACCTGGAGGAGCTGCGCCAGGCGCGCCCGGGCCGCAGCGCCGTCATCGCCAGCCACCGCCTGAGCGCCGTCGTCAACGCCGACCTGATCGTCGTGCTGCGCGACGGCCGCATCAGCGAAACCGGCAGCCACGAACAACTGCTGGAGCAGGATGGCTGGTATGCCAGCCAGTGGCGCTATCAACAATTGGAAGCCAGTCTCGATGCCCTCTAATACCGAAGAAAAAACCGGCAGCCAGACGCGCCAGGCGTTCGCGCTGCTGCACCGTGCCGCCCGCCCCGACCAGCACCACCTGGGCTGGGCCGTGATGTGGCTGATGCTGGCCGCGCTGCTGGAGGTGCTCGGCCCGATCATGGGCAAGGCGCTGATCGACGAACACCTGCTGCCGCGACACCTGGATTGGCCGCGCATGGCGGCGCTGCTGGCCGGCCTGCTGCTGACCGGCTGGATCGCCAGCGGCCTGCGCTACCTGCAACTGGTGCGCCTTTCCGGCCTGGCGATGCGCTCGGTGATGCGGCTGCGTCAAATGGTCTACGGCCACGTGCTGCTGCTGCCGATGTCGTTCTTCGACCGCGCCATCACCGGCCAGCTGGTCTCGCGCGTGACCAACGACACCGAGGCGGTCAAGAACTTGTACATCCAGGTGCTGTTCGTCATGCTCGACAGCACCATCGTCCTGGTCGGCACCATCGCCGCGATGGCGTGGCTGGACTGGCGCCTGATGTCGATGGTGCTGGCGCTGCTGCCGGCGGTGCTGGTGATCGTCTGGCTGTACCAGCGCTGGAGCGCGCCGGCCGTCACCCGCGCCCGCGCGCTGCGCAGCGACATCAACGGCCAGATGGCCGAGTCGATCGGCGGCATGAGCGTGCTGCAGGCGAACAACGCCGAGGCCCGCTTCGGCGCCCGCTTCGCCGCCACCAACCACGACCACTACACGGCGCGCCTGGCCGAGCTGCGCGCCAACGCCTGGCTGCTGCGCCCCGCGCTGGACCTGTTCAACATCATCCTGCTGGCGGCCGTGATTTTCATGTTCGGCAACCGGGAGATGACGGCCTCCGAGGTCGGCGTGCTGTATGCCTTCATCAGCTACCTGGCGCGCGTGATCGAGCCGCTAATCCAGATCACCATGCAGTTCAGCCAACTGCAGCAGGCGGTGGTGGCCAGCGCCCGCGTGGCGACCCTGCTGGACGAGGCGGCGGCCAACGAGCACGCCGCCGCGTCGCCGAGCAACGGCAACAACGCCGGCGCCGACAGCCGCAAGGTCGGCAACAACGACGGCGCCCGGCCTGCGGTGGCGATCAGCCATCTGAACTTCGCCTACAACGAAGGCCAGACGGTGCTGCACGACCTGTCGCTGGAGATTCCGCAGGGGGCGTTCTTCGGCATCGTCGGCCACACCGGCAGCGGCAAGTCGACGCTGCTGTCGCTGCTGCTGCGCTTTTACCCGGCGCGCCACGGCAGCATCGCCATTCACGGCGTGCCGCTCGACGAAATCGACAACGAGCGCTTCCGCGCCGAGGTCGGGCTGGTGCCGCAGGATCCGTTCCTGCTGGCCGCCTCCGCCCGCGAGAACATCGACATGGGCCGCGGCCTGACGCAGGCGCAGATCGAAACGGCGGCGCGCGCGGCGCACGCGCACGACTTCATCACGGCGCTCGACCAGGGCTACGACACCTCGCTGGGCGAAGGCGGCTCGCGCCTGTCGGTCGGCCAGAAGCAGCTGATCGCCATCGCCCGCGCGCTGGCGGGACAGCCGCGCATCCTGCTGCTCGACGAGGCCACCTCGCACATCGACTCGCAAACGGAGCAGATCGTGCAGGTGGCGATGGACGAATTGCGCGGCAAGGTGACGGTGATCGCCATCGCGCACCGGCTGTCGACGATCCGCGACGCCGACCGCATCATCGTGCTCAATCACGGCCGCATCGCCGAGACCGGGCCGCACGAGCAGCTGATGCAGATCGACGGCGGGCTGTATCAGCGGCTGTACCTGTTGCAGCAATTGGCCGCGTAATTACCACGGGGTTGCCACGGGGTTGCCACTAAGTTGATACGAAGTTGCCAACCCGGCCAGCTTGTTTTGTCAACATGTGCGCTTTTCGATGAAAAATACGCGTACCACGTCTTTCGAAGTTGCAACACGAATATAATTACCCGGACGACTCCGCAGTGGCGGAGCGCTTTCAGGGGGCTTGGCGTTGGCGGTGAAGAGAAACAGCTGGTGGTTGATCCAGGCGCGTAGCAGCGCACTGGCGGCGGCTCTCACGCTCTGCCCCTTGGCGGCCTTCGCCCAGATGGACGAGGCCGCGCTCAACAGCCGCCTTTTCGACATCCGCGAGCAAAGCCGCTTCGTGCCAGACAAGGCGCTGGCCGAGCTGCTGACCTTGCAGCCCGAGGCGGCCGACAAATCCCCGTACACCCGCGCCGAACTGCTGGTCCAGATTAGCGCCTCGCGCATGCGCATGGGCGACAACGCCGAGGCGATGGCCGGCGCCGAGGAGGTCATCGCCTACGGCAAGAGCCTCAAAGACAACGGCATCATCGCCAAGGGCATGCTGAACAAGGTCTACGTACTGTCCGCCAAGGCCGACATCGACGCCGCCCACGCCCTCGCCTTCGATGCCGAAAAACTGGCCGCGACCACCGACAACGCCGCGCTGCGCACGCAGGCGACCATCACCGCCGGCCAGAGCTACGCCGAGCAGGGCAACTTCCCGCAGGCGCTGATCAAGTTGCAGCAGGCGGTCGACCTGTCGCGCACCGTCAAGGACGATCCGGCGATGCCGGCGGCCGCGCTCAACGCGCTGACCACGCTCTACACGCAGATGAAGGAATTCGACAAGGCCTCCGCCAGCCTTGTGGAGCTGCTGGCCGAGACCGAAAAGCTCAACTCGCCGGGCCGCATGGCGATGGCCAAGACCACCGAATATGGCCTGGCGATCGACTCCGGACAACCCAAGCGCGCCCTGGCGGCGCTGCTGCGCACACTGCAGCTGGTGCGCAAGCTGGGCGCCGAACGGATGGTCGGCTCCACGCTGGTCAACCTGTCGGACAGCTATCTCAAGGAGCGGGACTACCCGCGCGCAGCGCAATACGCGCTGGAAGCCTTGAGCGTGACGCAGCGCAGCAACGACGAATCAAGCACCGCCGTGGCGCGCATCAACCTGGCCCAAGCCTATCTGGCCATGGGCCGCATCGCCGAAGGCAAGGAACAGTACGAGGCGGGCATGGCGCGCTATGAGCGGGAAAACAACAAGCCCTATCTGCAACAGGTGCTGCGCGAGTATGGCGAGGTGCTGGAGCGCTCGGGCGACCTGGCCGGCGCGTTGTCGGCCTACCACCGCGAGCGCGAGCTGTCGAACGAACTGTTCGAGAAGCAGCGCCAGAAGGCGGTGCTGGAGCTGCAGGAAAAATACGAGACCGAGAAGAAGCAGCGCCAGATCGAACTGCTCAGCCGCGAGAACCAGCTCAAGGGCGTGGAGATCGACAACCGCCGCCTGCAACAGCGCATCTGGTGGCTGCTGGCGCTGGTGTTCGGGCTGGCCTCGGTGATGATCGGCATGTTGTACCGCAAGGTGCGCAACGCCAACGCGCAGCTGGAGGAGAAAAACCTCGAGCTCAAGGCGCAATCGACGCTCGATCCGTTGACGTCGCTGTACAACCGGCGCCACTTCCAGGAATACATGCGCGGACTCAAACCGCACGAAAAGCTGCCACCCGAAATCGAAAAGCGCGCCGAACACCGCAACGATATCGTCGGCGCGCTGTTCCTGCTCGACGTCGACCACTTCAAGAACATCAACGACACCTACGGCCACGCCGCCGGCGACGCCGTGCTCAAGATGATCGCCGAGAATTTGCGCATCGCGTTGCGCGAGACCGACATGATCGTGCGCTGGGGCGGCGAGGAATTCCTGGCCTTCCTGCCGGCCAGTCCGCGCCACGGCCTGGACGACATCGCGCGGCGGATTTTAACGGGCATCTCGTCGCAGACGATCCGCTATCAGGGGCACGATATTTCGGTAAAGGTGTCGGTGGGCTTCTCGCCGTTCCCGCTGACGCCGGGCGGCACGCCGCTGCCGTGGGAGCGCGCCGTCAACCTGGTCGACATGGCGCTGTACCTGGCCAAGTCGCACGGACGCAACCGCGCGTACGGGGTGCGCGGCTTCGCCAACCTCGAACGGACGTCGATGGAGGCGATCGAACAAGACCTGGAACGCGCATGGCGCGACGGATTCGTCGATTTGAGCGTGGTGTTGGGCGAGACGGCGACGCAGGCGTTGACGCCGGCCGCCGCCTGACCATCTCGCCGTTGGTTATTTGCCGGCCATTACTTCGCCGGCGTACTGCCCGCTTCGCGCTCGCGCGCCTTTTCCTGCATCTTCTCGCCCGCCTGTTCCAGCTTGCGGCCGGCCGCATCGGTGGCCTCGTTGAACTTTTGCCCGGCGGTCGTGGCGGCACTGTCGATCTTCTGCCCCGCCGTCTCGCCGGCGCGGTCCAGTTTTTCCCCGGCGGTCTCGGCGGCCCGGTCGATCTTCTGGCCGGTGTCCCTGGCCGCTTCGCTCATCTGCTGGCCGGCGTTCTCGCGCACCTGGCTCAGCTCGCTGCCAGCCTTGGCGGTGGCCTGGTCGACCTTGCGGCCGGCGCGCTCGGCCGGACCGGCCTCGCTCGGATCGTCCTTTTGGCAACCGCTAAGTAATGCCGCAACCGCCAGCAGCAAGGCGCCGGCGCCGCGAATGGTCGTGCTTGTATTAACAGCCATGATAGTCTCCCTCAAGAATTACATATTGTCATTAACATACAACATCCGGCGCCGATGCAGCGCACGGGACATCATGACAGGGAGACTGCGGGATCAGTCGATTTTCTTGGGAGGGGGCGGCGGGGTGAAGACGATGTTTTCAGACGTCGGCGCGGTGTCGCCGGCTTCCGATGTTTCGAGCCAGTTCAACAACTTTTCCATGCGCCGGATCAGGATCCCCTTGCTGCTGATGTAGCCGACCTGCTCGAAGTTTTCCGGCTTGCTGACCATTTTAGAGACCGTCGGCAGGTTGTCGGCCAGACGCTCGAAGGCCTTGCGCGCCTTCTGCTCCCACTTGACCAGATTGGGCTCGTTGAAGCGGTTGCTCTCGTAATAGATGGTTAACGTCCGGTCATGATTGCCGAAACCGACAATGGCCGAACCCTTGCGCACCGTCTCCAGCACGTCTTCCTTGATGCTGGCCGTCGGCACGAACAACGCGGCGCGTCCGTTCGCGTCCGGGCGCTCCAGCGGCAAATCCTGTCCCATTATTACCGTCATATGCATCCTGTTGTTATGCCAAGGAGTTGCTGCTAGGCTATATTCCTGATTCTATATCGCTCCCTTGGTCATTACAAGGAGAATGCGCTGCGGCGTGGCGGCGACGCGAATGCCCATATGAAAGCGTTATAATCCCACCTTTAATGCGGCATTCCCCACGGCAGACCCTGTTTCCTTAATGACTACTCCCCGCTTCGGCGACATTCCCGACCACGCGGTCGACACGGCCGAGCGCAATGTGCGCGACACCCTGGCGCTGGCCATCGAACACGCCGCGCCGCGCGGCGCGCTGATCGTCTACGACACCCGCACCGACCTCAACCGGGCGCTGACCGAGGCCTACCGGCGCGTGGTGCCGGACGCGCGCTTCGTCGACTTCGACACCGTCTCGCCGGACGACGTGCTGGCCGCCTTCGCCGGCATGGCGGCGGGCGACCTGGTGGTACTGATCCAGTCGACCAGCTTCCGGCTCGAGGCCTTCCGCATCCGCATCGAGCTGTTCAAGCGGGGACTGAAGGTGATCGAGCATGTGCACCTGTCGCGCATGCCGGGTGAGCAGGGGCTGCACTACATCGATTCGCTGGCTTACGACCCGGCCTACTATCGCGGCGTCGGCCACGCGCTCAAGGCCCGCATCGACGCCGCGCAACACGGCGTGGTCGACAGCGGCGACGGCGAGCGGCTGGTCTTCGGCTCGCCGTTCGAATCGGCCAAACTGAATATCGGCGACTACAGCAGCATGAACAACGTCGGCGGCCAGTTCCCGCTGGGCGAGGTGTTCACCGAGGCGCGCGACCTGGAGGCGGTCAACGGGCGGGTACGCATCTTCGTCTTCGGCGACACCGCCTTCCTGGTCAACAAGCCGGCCACGCCGGTGACGTTGATCGTTGAAAAGGGCCGCGTGGTGGGCGCCGAAAACGCCACGCCGGAATTCGACAACATGCTCGCCATCATCCGCGCGCACGAGAGCGAGGTGTGGCTGCGCGAGCTGGGGTTCGGCATGAACCGGGCGTTTTCGCGCGATTGCATGGTCGACGACATCGGCACCTTCGAGCGCATGTGCGGCATTCATTTGTCGCTGGGCGCCAAGCATGGCGTGTACGCCAAGCCGCAGTTCAAGCGCAAGGAGGCGCGCTATCACGTCGACGTGTTCGCGGTGACCGAGGCGGTGTATCTGGACGACGAGCAGGTCTACCGCGACGGCGCGTGGCAGGTTAAGGTGGCTTAAAAACCATCTAAAACACGTAGGGCGGATTAGGCGGAACGCCGTAATCCGCCATCTGTGAGCCGCCGAGACGCACGCATAGGCGGATTACGCTACGCTAATCCGCCCTACGTGGATCCGTGGTCCTTCAACTTGTTGTCCCAAGGCGGCACCGGCTGATACTCGGCCACCAGATAATCGATCAACGCCCGCACCTTCGGCGACGGCTGGCGGCTGGCCGGATACAGCGCGCTCAGATAATTGAGCGGCAGCTCCCAGTCGGCCAGCACCGGCACCAGCGTGCCCTCCCTCAGCGCGCGCCAAGCCAAAAACGTCGTGTTGTAGACAATACCGAGCCCCTGCTGCGCGGCCTGCTGCAGCACCAATCCATTATTCGCCGTGAACGCTGCCTGCACGCGCACCGTGCGCCGCTCCTCCCCTTTGCTGAAGTGCCACGCCGTGCCGTCGGTCAGATGGCTGAAGTGCAGGCAGCGGTGGTCGTGCAAATCCTCCGGCGTACGCGGCACGCCATGCCGCGCCAGGTACTCCGGCGAGGCGCACAACACGCCCCGGCACGGCGCCAGGGGCCGCATCGCCAGCGCATGCACGTCCGGAATGCCGCCCACCCGTATCGTCAGGTCGAAGCCATGCTCGATCGGATCGAGCAGCGCGTCGTCCAGGTACAGCATCGGCGACAGCTGCGGGTGCAGCAGGTTGAAACGCGCCACCGCGCCGGCCAGCCATTCGCTGCCAAAGCTGGACGGCGCCTGTATCCGCAGCGGCCCGGCGAGCTCCGCGCCCGCGTGGGCGACCACGCGCGCCGCCTCGCGCGCCTGTTCCACCGTCGCCATGCACGGCGCCAGGTAGGCCTGGCCGGCGTCGGTCAGGCTCACCTCACGCGTCGAACGGTGCAGCAGGCGCGCCTGCAACCGATCCTCCAGCTGCAGGATATGCTTGCTCACCATCGCACGCGTCAGCCCCAGACGGCGGCCCGCCTCGCTGAAGCTGCGCAGCCGTGCCACCTCGACGAATATCTCCATTGCGCGTAACTGATCCATGCCCGATTGTCTCCACTTTGACGACAATGTGTCAACCTTTTGCGGATTGTCCGGCCGCGCGCCGCGCCGTACAATGTTCGATCCTCACTATCACTCCGGAGCCGGGCATGCTGACAGACGCGCAAAAACAACAATATCAACGCGATGGCTACATCGTGCTGCCGGACTTTAAAAGCGCCGCCGAGATCGCCGGGCTGCGCGCGCGCGCCGCGCAGATTGTCAACGAATTCGACCCGAAAGGCGCCGGCATCTTCAGCACCGTCGAACAGGAAAAGACCACCGACGACTACTTCCTGCGCTCCGACAACACGATACGCTGCTTCTTCGAAGAGGAAGCCTTCGGCCCGGACGGCGAGCTGAAACAGGACAAGTCGCTGTCGATCAACAAGATCGGCCACGCGATGCACGATCTCGATCCGGTGTTCCGCAGCTTCTCGGCCGACGCCCGCCTGGTCGCCGTCGCCCGCGACTTGGGCCTGAACGACGCCCAGGTGTGGCAGTCGATGTACATCTTCAAGCAGCCCGGCATCGGCGGCGAGGTGCGCTGGCACCAGGACGCCACCTACTTCGACACCGATCCGGTGAGCGTGACCACGTTCTGGTTCGCGCTGGAAGACGCGACCCTGGAGAACGGCTGCATGTGGGCCGAACCGGGCGGCCATCGCGGCCCGATGCGCGAACGCTTCCTGCGCACCGGCGACCACGTACGCATGGAAAAACTGAGCGACATGCCATGGCCGGACGACAGCACCGCCGTGCCGCTCGAATGCAAGGCCGGCAGCCTGGTATGCTTCCACGGCCTGCTGCCGCACTACAGCGCGCCGAACCGCTCGGCGTTCTCGCGCCACGCCTACACGCTGCACGTCACCGACGCCGCCACCGAATACTCGCCGCTGAACTGGATCCAGCGCGACGCCAGCTTCCCGGTGCGGGGTTTCCTTTGATCGTACAAATCTTCGCCGCCCACTGGGGCAACAACGAGCTGGCGCCGCAGGTGTTCGTCGACCGCGTCAAGGCGGCCGGCTTCGACGGCATCGAAATGTCGCTGCCGCTGGACGCCGCCGCGCGAGAAGACTGGACCGGCCGCATCGCCGCCGCCGGGCTGGGACTGATCGCCTCGCAGTGGGAGACGGCGCTGGTGCCGGACTTCGACGCCCACCGCGACGCGCTGGACGAGTTGTTGAACAATGCCTGCGCCGCCAAGCCGCTGCACGTGAACTCGCAGACCGGCAAGGACTACTTCACGCCGGAGCAGAACGGCGCGCTGCTGGAACTGGCGCAGGCCATCTCGCGCCGCCACGGCGTGCCGATTTACCACGAGATCCACCGCAGCCGTTTCAGCGCGCATCCGATGCTGTTGCTGCCGTATCTGGAGCGGATGCCGGAACTGCGATTGACGGCCGATCTGTCGCACTGGTGCTGCGCCTGCGAATCGCTGCTCGACGACCAGCCGCAAACCCTGGCCGCGACCTTGCCGCATGTGCGCCACATCCACGCGCGGGTCGGCCATCCGCAAGGGCCGCAGGTGGCGGACTTCCGCGCGCCGGAATCGCAGGCGGCGCTGGCGGCGCATCTGTCGTGGTGGGACGAGGTGGTGCGCCTGCGCCGCGCGGCCGGCGCCGGGCGCATGACGTTGACGCCGGAATTCGGCCCGGTGCCGTACACGCAAACGCTGCCCTACACGCAAAAGGAAGTATCGAACGCGTGGGAGCTGAACGTGGCGATGCTGGCGCTGCTGCGCGAACGGTATTGCAATTGAGTAATCCGGGGTCAGGTCCACCATTTCTACACGACCCCGACTGTATCCGGGTTCCAAGTCGCTTAACGGATCAGCACGTGTAGAATTGGTGGACCTGACCCCGGAGTTATTGGAAATTGAGGAACCGCCGGCCTGTCACCGTGGCGGATCGACCGGCAACTCCAACGTCACGCAAGTCCCCTTCCCCGGCTCCGCCTCCACCCTGATCGTCCCCCGCAACACCCCGGTGACAATGTTATAAACGATATTCATCCCCAGTCCCGATCCGCCCTGCCCCAGTTTGGTGGTGAAGAACGGATCGAAGATCTTGTGCAGCGTGCCGGACGTCATGCCGACGCCGTCGTCGCGGAATTCCAGCGTCGCCGAGCCCTCGGCGCTGCGACGCGCCCTGATATGGATGGCGCCACAATCCCGCCCGTCGAAACCGTGCAGCAGCGCGTTGCCGATCAAGTTGCTCAGCACCTGGCCCAAACTGCCCGGATAGGAATCGAACTCCAGATCCTGCGGCACGTCGACAACGACCTCGCATGCGTGTCGCCGCAGCTGCGTGGCGTAAGTCGCCAGCGTGTCGCGCACCACCTCCTCCAGACGGAAGGTGCGCCGCTGGCCGCTGGCCTGGTCCACCGCCACCTGCTTGAACGACGTGATCAGATCGGCGGCACGCGTCAACGAGTGGTTCATGATGTCGCAGGCCTTGCGCGCCTCGGCCAGGTGCGCCTCCAGCGCCGAGCGTTTCAGGCCGCCGTCGGCCGCCAGGCGCCGTTCGAAATCGCGCACCATGTCGCTCAACGCGCTGGCCGTCAGCAGGCTGTTGCCGATCGGCGTATTCAGTTCGTGGGCGACGCCGGCCACCAGCGCGCCCAGCGCCGCCATCTTCTCGGCCGTCACCAGGTTGGTTTGCGCCTGCTTGAGCGTCTGCACCACCGACGCCAGGTCGCTGCGCGCCTGCTCGACGTTGCTCTTTTGCCGCTCCAGCTCCGCCAGACTGTGTTCCAGCCCGTGCTTGGTGTCGGTCAGGCGCCGCGCCGACACCAGCAGCGCCGCGATCAAGGCGCTGATGATGAATCCCGCCACGCCGATCAGCAGCACCGGCATCGACGAACTGCCGTAGCGCGAACCCTCGTGGCCGTGGAAGCGCATCAGCCAGCGGCGATGGCCGACCGGCAGCACCTTCACCGACGTTAAATCCAGCGGCAGCAATTTGGCCGGCTCGATGGCATCGACCTTGCCGTCGCTGTCGTACAACAGTTTGTCGCCCGAGGCGGGCGGCATGGCCTTGCCGCCGTATCCGCTGTCCTCGATCCGCACGTGCAGATGCTCGAGCAAGGGCGCGTCGATCACTTCGCGCATCAGGGTGTTGACGCGGAAGACGATGGCGACGAATCCCACCAGCGCCGCGTCGCGCTGCTCGGCTGTCTGGATCGGCATGCCGTTGCGGAAGACCGCCGCGCGCGCCACGAAAGCCGGCTCGCCGCTGTTGTCCTGCACCAGCGTGATGCGCTCGGTGGCGACGATGTCGCCGCTGTCGCGCGCCATCTCCAGCGACTTCAAATGCAGCGGCAGCGTCGCCAGATCGAGGCCGAAGGCATTCTCGTTGCCCTTGAGCGGCTCGGTGTATTCGATGATGTAGTGGACCGGGCGCCGGCTGGCCGGATGGACGTGGAACGCCGGATAGCCGCGCGGATCGACGCTGGTGTCGCCCCGCACCGACTCGGTGAACGCGGGCAGCCGCTGTTCCGGCACCACCCGCACGAACTGGATCGCCTGGAAGCCGGGGTAGCGCCGGTCCAGTTTGAGCTCGCGGATGAAGCGGTTGAAACCGGCGCGGTCGATGCGGTTGTCCAGCGCGTACATGCCTTTGATACTAAGCAGCATGTCGAAGTAGGTCTGCAGCCGCACCTCGGTGTCGCGCGTGACCTTGTCGGCGTCGCGCTGGAAGTTGGCCCGCACCTGCGCGCGCTGCTCGGTCGCCACCACGTAGCAAATGCCGATTGTCACGCATATGCCGATGGCGAAAGCCAGTAAGCCGCGCGAGCGCATGTCGGTCCCGGGTCAGGTCTCGACGAACGGCAGCGAGTCGCCGCCCTCGTCGCCCGGGCTGTCGCTATAGCGCTCGGCGATGGCCATGAATTCCTCCTCGGCCGTCAGCATCGCGTCCACCACGTCGGGATCGAAATGCTCGCCGCTGGCCTGGCGTATCATCTCCATCGCCGTCTCATGGGTGAAGGCGGGCTTGTAGACCCGCTTGGAAATAAGCGCGTCGTAGACGTCGGCCACCGCCATCAGCCGCGCCGACATCGGTATCGCCTCGCCGGCCAGGCCTTCCGGATAGCCGGAGCCGTCGTACTTCTCCTGGTGCGAATAGGTGATCTCGCGCGCGTAGCGCAGGAAGGTGTTGGTGTAGCCGAGGTGGTTTTCGACGTTGACGATGGCGTCGCGCCCGTACACCGTGTGCATTTTCATGACGGAGAATTCGGCCTCGGTCAGGCGGTCCGGCTTGAGCAGGATGGCGTCGGGGATCGACACCTTGCCGATGTCGTGCAGCGGCGCGGCCTTGTACAGCGATTTGATGTTGGCGTCGCTGAGTTCCTCGGAAAAGCGCTTGTGCCCCTGCAGCTGGCGCGCCAGCGCGACCACGTAGTGCTGCACGCGGCGCAGGTGGTTGGGGGTCTCGTATTCGCGCGTCTCGGCCAGCGACGCCAGCGCCCAGATCATCGCGTCGAGCATCTGGCTCAGCTCCAGCGTGACTTCCTCGACCACGTGTTCGAGCAGGTTGCGCTGCTGCTTAAGCAGCTCGCGCGAGTGGCGCAGCTGCAGGTGGGTGTCGACGCGCGCGCGCAACACGTCGCCGACCACCGGCTTGACGACGACGTCGGCGCCGCCCTCCATCAGGGCGCGCTCCTGGTCATCCTCGGACGCCGTCTGCAGGAAGATCACCGGAATGTCGGCGGTGTCGGGATTCGATTTGAGCTGCTGGCAGACGGTGTAGCCGTCGATGTCGGGCAGCGCCGTGTCCAGCACAACCAGATGCGGGCGCGGCACCTGCTGCATCACCGACAGCGCCGCCCGGCCGCTGTTGGCCAGCCGGATTTCGTACTGTTTCTGCAACAGGCTATGCATCTCGATCAGACTGTCCGAAGCCTCGTCAACGATCAATACGATGGCTTTTTTGACGTTCATGTACCGCTACTCCCCCGGTTTGGTCGTATACAACCGCTGTCGCTTGCTGGTCCGCGCAGCATCCGACTCAATCATAACTGAGTGGGGCCGAATAACTAGCCTAATCTCCAGCCTATTCTGCCCCCAACATTTTTTTACACGCAATCGCTTGCAATTGTATAGCGCACTACCCATAATGGAAGCATGAACACGAAAAAACACCCCGACGACACCACGGCAGCCGCCGTACCGCAGCTGGACGGGCAGCTGTGCTTTGCGCTCTATTCGACATCGCTGGCGATGAGTAAAATCTATCGCAAGCTGTTGCGCGGACTGGGCCTGACCTACTCGCAGTACCTCGTCATGATGGTGCTGTGGGAGAAAAACGAGCTGACCGTCTCGGAAGTGGGCGAACGCCTGTTCCTCGATTCGGCCACCTTGACGCCGCTGCTCAAGCGCATGGAGCAGGCCGAATTGCTGACCCGCACCCGCGCCGCCAGCGACGAGCGCCAAGTCATCATCACGCTCACGCCGCAGGGCGACGCGCTGCGCCACGAGGCCGCCAAGCTGCCGCCTTCGATCCTGCAAGCGACCAAGTGCACCCTGGACGAGGTGGTCGGCATGAAGCAGCAGCTCGACGCGTTGCGCGCCAGCCTGATGGCCTCGGCCGGCTGAGCGCATGACCACCTCCGCCCCGATTTTTACGCCGCCCGGCGACACCGTGGCGGCGCTGCGCGGCGCCGGCTACGCCTTGCTGGCGCCGGACGATGTGGCCGCGTTGGCCGGCGTGCCGATCGCCGAGCTCAATGCGCTCATTCCCGCCTGGGACGCGCTGGAGCTGGATAACTATCTGAAGGACGGCGGGCGCTATCGGCGCCGCCGCCATTCGTGCTTCGTGCAGGACGGCGCCCAACTGACGCAGACGGCGCACCGCGCCCACTGGCAGCCGCTCGAGTACAACGCCCTGCACGGCGGCATGAACCGCCTGTTCGAGCCGATGCTGCCGGAAACCGTGGCGCAGCCGGCCTGGAAAGCGCTGGTGGCGGCGATCGGCCAGGTATGCGCCGCCGCGCGCGGCGACGCCCACGTGGGCAAGCCGTGGTACGTGGAGGCACACCAGTTCCGCATCGACACCACCGACGGCATCGGCCGCCCGACCCCGGAAGGCGCGCACCGCGACGGCGTCGATTTCGTCGCCGTGATCCTGATCGCGCGCGCCGGCATCAAGGGCGGAGAGACTCGCATCTTTGAAGCCGATGGACCGAACGGTAAACGCTTCACGATGACCGCGCCGTGGACCATGCTGCTGCTCGACGACGCCACCGTGATCCACGAATCGACGCCGATCCAGCCGCTGTCCGGGCATGGCCACCGTGATACGCTGGTGCTGACCTGGCGCGCGGGCGGTTTCCAGGGACAGGAAAATCCCCTGCTTCAGGGCTAAATCCGATATAGTCACATCAGCTAAATACAGCAATCAGGAGGGTCGTCTGTGGACGCCAGCTACGAGATACAGCCCGACGAAATCGAAATTCTGATCGTCGAAGACAGCCCTACCCAGGCCGAAAGACTGCGCCGCCTGATCCAGTCGATGCGCTACAAGGCGCGCGTGGCCGGCAACGGCCGGCTGGCGCTGGAGGCGATCCGCGAACGCAAACCGCACTTGGTGCTGTCCGACATCGTGATGCCCGAAATGGACGGCTACACGCTGTGCCGCGCCATCAAGACCGATCCGGACCTGCGCGACATTCCGGTGATCCTGGTGACGTCGCTGATGGATCCGAAGGACATCATCCGCGGCATCGAATGCGGCTCCGATAACTTCATCCGCAAACCGTACGCGGAAGACTATCTGCTCAACCGCATCGGCCACATGCTGATGAACCAGAAGCTGCGCAAGAACCAGAACATGGAAGTCGGCATCGCCCTCTACCTGGGCGATCAAAAGCACTTCATCAACGCCGAACGCCAGCAAATCCTCGACCTGCTGATCTCCACCTACGAGCAGGCGGTCCAGGTCAACAGCGAACTGCAGGCGCGCGAGCGCCAGGTGATCGAACTGAATATGCGGCTGGCCCACCACGCCGGCGAGCTGGAAACCATCAACCGCGAGATCGCGCTGAAAAACCTCGAGCTGGCCGAGGCCAGCCGCATGAAGTCGGCCTTCATCGCCAACATGTCGCACGAGCTGCGCACGCCGCTCAACGCCATCATCGGCTTCACCGGCGCGCTGCTGATGAAGCTTCCCGGCCCGCTGACGGTGGAGCAGGACAAGCAGCTCAACACCATCCGCACCAGCGCGCGCCACCTGCTCTCGCTGATCAACGACATCCTCGACGTGGCCAAGATCGAAGCCGGCAAGGTGACACTGGAGCTGGAGACGGTGCAGTGCCAGGAGCTGGTCACCGACGTCGTCGACACCCTGCGTCCGCTGGCGCTGCAAAAAGGACTGGCGCTGGAGATCGACCTGGCGCCGGGGGCCTTGGTGCTGGAGACCGACCGTCGCGCGCTGACGCAGATCCTGCTCAACCTTGGCAATAACGCCATCAAGTTCACCGAAACGGGCACCGTCCGCGTGACGTTGGCGCTGCGCCCGGGCGAAGGCCAGAACCTCATCGAGTTCTCGGTGGCCGACAGCGGCGCCGGCATCCGCGAGGAAGACCAGAGCAAATTGTTCCAGGCGTTCTCGCAGCTCGATTCGACCTCGACCCGCCACGCGGAAGGCGCCGGACTGGGGCTGTACCTGTGCCAGAACCTCGCCAACCTGATCGGCGGCTCGCTGTTCTTCAAGAGCGATTTCGGCCACGGCAGCACGTTTACCCTGGCGTTGCCGCGTCGCGGCTAGCGCGGAACTGCTGAGTTATGCGGTGTGGCAACAAAAACACAGTATTTCTACCGTATTGCACCGCAACATAAATCGGGATATATTGGAACTGTCTCCTCCAACCGTTCGCTGAACATTGGAATTCAGCCCGCCACCTCACGGTCGCGGGCTTTTTTTTGCCCTTTTTTTGGTGTTTGCCGAAGAGTTGTCGATGCGCTAGCTCTGCTGCACTGCGATACCTCATCACTAAACTAAACAAACGATTTAGTTATATCATTTGTTTGAGTTATGTGATGTAATCGCGCCATGAACACTAAAGCCCCCTCCCCCACAGCCCCCATCACGGCCGCCGCCGCCAGCCAGCCAGCGGACGACGTCCGCAAGCCACGCTCCGATGGCGAGCAGTCGCGCGAGCGCCTGCTGGTCTCGGCGATGCGCCTGTTCGGCCAGCAGGGATTTTCCAAAACCTCGACGCGCGAAATCGCCCAGGCGGCCGGCACCAACGTCGCCGCCATCAGCTACTACTTCGGCGACAAGGCGGGGCTGTACCAGGCCTGCTTCAGCTTTATGTGCGCCGAGGCGGGAGGGAATGTGGCCGCGTTCGACCAGCCGCATTTCACCTTGCGCGAAGCGCTGGAAGGCTACTACGGCCAGATGATCGCCCCGCTGCTGAACAAGAAGCAGGAGGCGGACGTGATGTTGCGACTGTTCTTCCGCGAGATGCTCGAGCCCACCGGGCTATGGGCGATGGAAGTGGAAAACAACATCAAACCCGAGCACCTGGCGCTGGTCGGGGTGCTGTGCCGCCATCTGGGCCTGGCCGAGGCCACCGACGACGTCCACCGGCTGGCTTATTCGATTCCTGCCCTCTGCGTACAATTATTGATCTCCCAAGACGTCATCAATGCGATCACCCCGCACATGTTGTCCACGCCGGAGGCGATAACCGAGTGGGGCGAACGGCTGGTCGACTATGCCGAAGCGCTGTTCAACGCCGAAAAACTTAGATTCCAAAGGAAAGCATGAAGATTATCGTACGCGCGACGGCGGCATTGGCCGTCGCCACGGCGCTCAGCGCCTGCGCCCTGACGCCACCGGCGCCGCACGTCGACGCCCGGGCGCCACAGCAGTGGCAAGCGCCGCTGCCGTCGCAGTTGCACCAGCAGTTACCTCACAACGGCAACCAGGCCGACCTGGCCACCTGGTGGCGCCACCAGGGCGACACGCTGCTGGTGCAGCTGATCGAATCGGCGCAGGCGGTCAGCCCGACGGTGGCATCGGCCGCCTCGCGCATTGCGCAGTCGCGCGCCGACCGCGTGGCCGCCGGCGCCGCGCTGGTGCCGACGCTCGACGGCACGGGCAGCATCAGCCGCGCCAACCAGCAATCGTCGCTGCCGATGGGGACCACCTCGCAGGCGGCCTTGCAGACATCCTGGGAGATCGACGTTTTCGGCGCCAACCGCGCCACCCGCGACGCCGCGCAGGCGCGCCTCGACAGCGCGCACGCCGGCTGGCATGACGCCCGCGTCTCCGTCGCCGCCGAAGTGGCCAACCAATACTACGCGCTGCGCGCCTGCGAACAATTGCTGGCGGTCGCCAAACAGGATGCCGCCTCGCGCGCCGACACCGCGCGCCTGACGGAGCTCAGCGCGACCGCAGGCTTCGAATCGCCCGCCAATCTGGCGTTGGCGCGCGCCAGCGCGGCCGAAGGCAACAACCGCTATCTGACCCAGCGCGCCACCTGCGACATCAACGTCAAGGTGCTGGTGGCGCTCACGGCGCTGCCGGAGGCGGAATTGCGCCGGAAGTTGATCGACGGCGTGGCGGCGTCCGAAGCGGTGGCGCCGGCCATGGCCATGGCCATCAATGCGCTGCCGGCCAACACCTTGAACCAGCGCCCGGACGTGTTCACCGCCGAACGCGAAGTGACCGCCGCCAGCGCCGAAGTGGGCAACGCCCAGGCGCAGCGCTATCCGCGCCTGACCTTATCCGGTTCGGTCGGGATCGCCAACTTCCGCTCCGGCGGCGAGAACACCAAGACCGACACCTGGACCATCGGTCCGTTGTCGGTGTCGGTGCCGATCTTCGACGCCGGCCGGCGCCGCGCCAACGTCGACGCGGCCGGCGCGCGCTACGACTCCGCCGTCGCCAGCTACCGCTCCACCGTGCGCCAGGCCGTCAGCGAACTGGAACAGGCGCTGGTCAACCTGGACGGCACGGCCGCTCGCGCCACCGATGCCCAGACGGCGTTGGAGGGCTACCGCGTCAATTTCACCGCCGTCGAAGACCGCTACAAGAACGGCATGGCGAGCCTGTTCGAACTGGAGGACGCGCGCCGCACCCGCCTGGGCGCCGAGCAAACCGTCATCAACTTGCAGCGCGAACGCAGCGCCGCCTGGGTGTCGCTGTACCGCGCCGCCGGCGGCGGCTGGAGCGCGCCGGCCGGCGCCGCCCCGGCGGTCGCCACCGCGGTTGCCAACACCAATGCCAGCGGCACCAACGTCCAATAAAAACAACCTATTCGTTCAATCATGAAAACTCTGAAAACCAATCTGAAACCGCTCGCCATCGCCGTGCTGGCAGTCTTCGTCGTTGCCGGCGTCGGCATGGCCATGTACTCGCCGGCCACGCAGGCCGCCGATGAAAAGAAAGCCAACGCCCCCAAAGCCGCGCTGACCGTGACCACCACCAGGCCATCGACCGCCAGCGCGCCGATCAAGCTGGCCGCCAACGGCAACGTCGCCGCCTGGCAGGAAGCCAGCGTCAGCAGCGAATCGAACGGCTTGCGCCTGACCGAGGTGCGCGTCAACGTCGGCGACGTCGTCAAGGCCGGCGACGTGCTGGCCGTGTTCTCGGCGGAGACCATCAACGCCGACATCGCCCAGTCGAAAGCCGCGCTGCAGGAAGCCGAGGCCAACGCCGCCGACGCCGTGGCGAATGCCGCCCGCGCGCGCACCCTGCAAAACTCCGGCGCCCTGAGCGCCCAGCAAATCAGCCAGTACAACACCACCGAGCAAACCGCCAACGCCCGCATCGCCTCGGCCAAGGCGGCGCTGGCGAACCAGCAGCTGCGCCTCAAATACACCAGGGTGGTGGCGCCGGACAGCGGCATCATCTCCGCCCGGACCGCCAACGCCACCGTCGGTTCGGTGTCGGCGCCGGGCACGGAATTGTTCCGCATGATCCGCCAGGGCCGCCTGGAATGGCGCGCCGAAGTGGTGGCCGCCGACCTGCGCAGCCTCAAGCCGGGCACCCCGGCCATCGTGAAGGCTGCCAACGGCAGCGAAGTGACGGGCAAGGTGCGCATGATCGCGCCGACCGTCGACCTGCAAACCCGCTCGGCGCTGGTGTATGTGGACCTGCCGCTCAACGCCGGCGCCGGCGAGGCGCCGTTCAAGGCCGGCATGTTCGCCAGCGGACAGTTCGAGCTGGGTAAATCCGACGCGCTGACCGTGCCGCAGCAATCGATCGTGGTGCGCGACGGCTTCAGCTTCGTGTTCCGCCTGAACACGGACAGCAAGGTCAGTCAGATCAAGGTGCAACCGGGCCGCCGCCTGGGCGAGCGCATCGAGGTCAAGGGCGGCCTGACGGCCGACATGCAGGTGGTGCTGCGCGGCGCCGGCTTCCTCAACGACGGCGACCTGGTACACGTCGTCGCCGAGGGCGCGCCCGCGCGCGCCGCCGGCCCGGCGGCAGTTGTAGCGCCGACGGCCAAATAAGGATACGCGATGAATTTTTCCTCCCTATCGATCAAGAACCCGATCCCGGCGATCATGCTGTTCGTCCTGCTCACGTTGGCGGGGCTGATGGCCTACAAGGCCAATCCGGTGCAGGACTTCCCCGACATCGAACTGCCGATCGTCACCGTCACCGCCACCCTGGACGGCAGCGCCCCGGCGCAACTGGAAACCGAAGTGGCGCGCAAGATCGAAGACGCCGTCGCCACCTTGCAGGGCGTGAAGAACATCCACACCACGGTGCTGGACGGCGTCTCGACCACCACCATCGAATTCGTGCTGGAGAAGCAGATCTCCGACGCCGTCAACGACGTGCGCGACGCCGTGGCCCGCATCAAGGCCGATATGCCGGCCGAGCTGCGCGACCCCACCGTGACCAAGGCCTCCACCGCCGGCCGCGTGGTGCTGACCTTCACCGCCGCCGCGGCGCAAGTGCCCGGCGAGAAAATGGACCAGCAGGAGCTAAGCTGGTTCGTCGACAACGTCGTCGCCAAGCGCCTGCTGGCGGTGCCCGGCATCGGCTCTGTCAAGCGCGTGGGCGGCGTGTACCGCGAAATCCGCGTGGAGCTGGACGAGGGCCGCATGGCGGCGCTGCGCGTGTCGGCGCTGGACGTATCGCGCCAGCTGCGGCTGGTGCAGAAGGAAGCGCCGGGCGGACGCGGTGACGTCAGCGGCGCCGAGCAATCGGTGCGCACCATCGGCACCGTCAAGAGCGCGGCCGAACTGGCGGCCATCGACCTGCCGCTGCCGGACGGACGCCGCGTGCGGCTCGACCAGGTGGCCACCATCACCGACACCGTCTCCGAGCCGCGCGCCATCGCGCTGCAGGACGGCAAACAGGTGATCGGCTTCGAGATCTTCCGCAACAAGGGCGCCAGCGAACTGGCCGTCGCCAAGGGCGCGCGCGCGGCGGTCAAGGAGCTGGAGGCGAACAACCCGAAAGTGGTGCTGAAACAGGTCATCGACAACGCCCTGCCGGTGGAGGAAAACTTCGACGGCTCGATGGAGCTGCTGTACGAAGGCGCACTGCTGGCGGTGCTGGTGGTGTGGTGGTTCCTGCGCGACTGGCGCGCCACCCTGGTGGCCGCCGCCGCGCTGCCGCTGTCGGTGATGCCGGCCTTCCTGGGCATCTACCTGTTCGGCTACACGCTCAACACCGTCACCCTGCTGTCGCTGGCGCTGGTGGTCGGCGTGCTGGTCGACGACGCCATCGTCGAAATCGAAAACATCGCGCGCCACCTGCGCATGGGTAAAACTCCGATGGAGGCGGCGATGGAAGCGGCCGACGAAATCGGCATGGCGGTCATCGCCACCACCTTTGCGCTGGTGGCGGTGTTCCTGCCGACCGCCTTCATGAGCGGCGTCGCCGGCCTGTTCTTCAAGCAGTTCGGCTGGACCTCGGTGATCGCGGTGCTGGCGTCGCTGGTGGTGGCGCGTTTGCTGACGCCGATGATGGCCGCCTACCTGCTCAAGCCGATCGCGCATGCGGAGGAAAAAGACAGCTGGATGATGCTGCGCTACCTGCGCGTGATGCGCTGGTGCCTGAAGCATCGCGGCATCACGGCGCTGGCCGCCGCCGCGTTCTTCGTCGGCTCGATCTCGCTGGTGGGCCTGCTGCCGACCGGCTTCGTGCCGGCCGCCGACCGCGCGCAAACCCAGATCAACCTGGAACTGCCGCCCGGTTCGACCCTGGCGGAGACCAGCGTCATCGCCGAACGCGCACGCCAGGCCGCGATGGAAGTACACGGCGTCAAATCGGTGTTCAGCTCCATCGGCGGCGGCTCGAGCGGCGACGCCTTCGCGCCCGGCGCAGCGGCCGAGGCGCGCAGCGCCGTACTGACCATCACCACGGTCCACCGCACCGACCGCAAGGAATCGATGGCCGACATCGACGACCAGATTCGCAGCCGTCTCGACGCCATTCCGGGCGCCCGCTTCAAGGTCGGACCGCCGGACAACGGCGTCAAGCTGCAGCTGGTGCTGCGCAGCGACGATCCGGTCGTGCTGCAAGCGACGGCGCAAAAGGTCGAACGCGAAATGCGCACGCTGCAAGGCGTGGGCAACGTGCGGTCCAGCGCCTCGCTGGTGCGTCCGGAGATCATCGTCACGCCGGACTTCGCCAAGGCCGCCGACTTGGGCGTGACCGCCAACGCCATCGGCCAGACCGTGCGTGTGGCCACCGCCGGCGACTACGACACCGACCTGACCAAGATGAATCTGCCGGAGCGCCAGGTGCCGATCCGCGTCAAACTGCCGGACTCGGTGCGCGCCGACCTCGATGCCATCGGCCGCCTGACGGTGCCGGGCAAAAACGGTCCGGTGCTGCTGGCCACCGTCGCCACCATCACGATGGAAAGCGGTCCGGCGCAGATCAATCGCCTCAACCGCAGCCGCAACGTCACGTTCGAAGTGGAGCTGGGCCGGCGCGCGCTCGGCGAAGTCGATGCGGAAGCGCGCGCGCTGCCGTCGCTGAAAAACCTGCCGCCGTCAGTCAAGATCGCGGAACTGGGCGACACCCAGGAGATGGCCGCGCTGTTCGCCAGCTTCGGCCTGGCGATGCTGATCGGCGTGTTGTGCATCTACTGCGTGCTGGTCCTGCTGTTCAAGGACTTCATGCAGCCGGTGACGATTCTGGCGGCGCTGCCGCTGTCGATCGGCGGCGCCTTCGTCGCGCTGCTGATCACCCGCAGCGCGCTGTCGATGCCATCGATGATCGGCTTGATCATGCTGATGGGGATCGTTACGAAAAACTCAATCTTGTTGGTCGATTATGCTATTCTGGCGCGCCAGGAAGGCATGAACCGCTTCGACGCTTTGGTCGATGCATGCCACAAGCGTAGCCGCCCGATTCTGATGACCACCATCGCCATGGGCGCCGGCATGATGCCGCTGGCGCTGGGCTGGGGCGCCGACCCGAGCTTCCGTTCGCCGATGGCGATCACCGTGATTGGTGGCCTGATCACGTCGACGCTGTTGAGCCTGCTGGTAGTGCCGGCGGTGTTCACCTACATCGACGACTTCGAACATCTGCTCGGGCGTTTGGTGCGCAAACTGCGCCGCCACCCGGCGCCGGTTGACGAAAAGGACCAGCCGCTGCGCAAAGTCGCGGGCGGACATTAATCAAGCATCAGGAGACCAACATGGAATACGAGATCAAGGAATTACCGGCGGTGCGCGTCGCGTACCTGCGCTACAAGGGGCCGTTCGGCGCCGCCATCGGCGAGTTCTGGAAAGAGGTGTTCACGCCGTGGCAGAAAGCCTTCGGCCTGCACAACCGCGTGACGTACGGCGTGGCGCAGGACGACCCGGGCACCACGCCGCCAAGCGAATGCCGCTACGACGCGTGCGTCGGCGTGGCGGCCGATTATCCGATCGCCGAACCGGCCAAGGAAGCGACGCTGCCGGCCGGCCGCTATGCAATCGCGCAGTTCGAGGGCACGGCGGACCAGATGCCGGCGGCATGGGGAGAGTTCTTCGGGCGGATACAGTCAGAGGGCATCTTCGTCCCCGGCCTCTGCATGGAGCGCTATCCCGCCGATTATGCGATGAACCCCGAGACCGGCGTGTTCTCCGCCGAACTCTGCATTCCAGTCAAATAAGCCGCACGGCCCGTTTGATCGCCGACAACACGATGCAATGGCGATCCAAACGGGTTCGATGTACTATTGTTGGAGAAACGCTTCAGGCACGACGCTCACCCTTGGGAGAGACAAATTCCGTCTATCATCGTTTCGCAAATAACATGGGGCCAAAGCGCGGAACCATTGTCCATTGGCGGAATGACTCAGGCCATTATCAACCGCCTGCAGTAAGGGCGAGTTATGCTGGGCTGCCTCTTGGATTATTTGTTGAGTACTGAAGGGGGTTCGCATGAATAACCAAACTCAGATTGAAATCAAGCTCAAAGGATTGGCATCCGAAGATGCGGCAAGTTTCCTAATGGAGACTTTTCCGATCGAAGCTGCAAACTACAGTGACGCTTTCAAAGTCATCCCGCATCGGTCATGGAAAAAAACCGATCAATTGCGCTTGGCGCGCTTTTACTTGAAGAAGACTCCGTTCGCAAGCTCGAAACCATATGAAGTATTTGCTTCATTCATGTCCTTGTCCGCGTTGATTTCGGTGGTCAAGGAGGCGATATCGAACAAGCCAAATGATCGCCAATTCATTGCGTATCATGTCGCTCCTGTGCTCAAAAAGAGCATTAAGACCGAGAAGGATCGCGATCTTGTCGCGCGGTTCATCACGGAGTTGGAGTCCTAACCAAGCCCCTTCTATCGATCTTTAAGCGCGGGACAACTCATATCCCCTTCCCGGCATTCCTGCAGCGCTTTGATCTCCTTCAAGCGGCTCTCGGTTTTCGCGGCCAGACAGGTGCTGCGCACCATCGGATATGCACTGCCTCCTTCCGCGCCCGAGCTCTCGAATGCGCACGACAAATCCCTGAACTTCACCCACGCAAGCTGCGCCTCCGTCAGCTTCTTCTTTTGCCCGGCATTCAGCCGGGCGCGATACTCGTTATAGGCGAGGTTCAGCTTTTTATCCGCCGCCGAATAAGCCTGCCCGGCGCACTGCGTCATCTCGGACTGGGTCGAGGGCGCGCTGCAATCCGCCCATGCGCTTGCGGACAGCAACGCCAGCACCAACGCCGGCAAGACCAATCTTCTCATCTCCATCTCCTTCTATAGTCAACCGGACGTGGCGGGTTGAAACGCGATGACGGCCATGCCGCACAAGGCAAGCGCCGCACCCGCCAAGTCCCAGCGGCTTAGCGCAATACCGTCTACAAACCGAAGCCACAACAACGCCACCGCGATATACATGCCGCCATACGCCGCATAGGTGCGGCCCGCAGCGGTCGGATGTAACGTCAGCAACCACGCGAAAAGCGCCAGCGAGGCCGCCGCCGGCACCAACAGCCACATCGTCCTGCCCTGCTTGAGCACCAGCCATGGCAGATAGCAGCCGACGATTTCAGCCAGCGCGGTCACGGCGAACAAACCAGCTAATTTCAAGATATCCAAACAAGCCCCTTGCAAAAGACTACGGCTGCGCCACCCAGCCACCGCCCATCGCGCGATAAAGATCGACCGACGCCACCAGTATCCGCGTGCGCAATTGCAGCCGTCCGACGTCGGCGCTGTACAAGGTGCGCTGGGCATCCAGCTCCTCCAGATATGAGGCGTAGCCGTTGCGATAGCGATTGTGCGCGATGCGCAAGGTCTCGGCGGCCGTGGCGCGGCGCGCGTCGTTCTGCACCGCCTGCTCGTTCAACTGATAGAGCGCCCCCAGGCTGTTATCGGTTTCCGAGAACGCCGTGCGCACCGCGTTCTCATACGCGAAAGTCAGCTGGTCGCGCTGCGCCGCCACCGAGTCGGTCTGCGACTGCACGCGGTCGCCCTCGAACACCGGCGCGGCGATGGCGCCGGTCAGCCGCCACAGCGCCGTCGGCGAATTGAGGAAGTCGTGCATTTTCAGGCTCTGTATGCCGCCACCGGCCGTCAGCTTGAATGACGGCAGCAACTGATCGCGCGTGGCCCGCAGATTGGCGTTGACGGCGACCAGATTGTATTCCGCCCGCGCGATATCCGGGCGCCGGCGCAGCAGTTCGGACGGCAGCCCCTCGGGCACCGGCGGTGGCGCCAGTTGCGCGAGCTCTGCTCCGCGCGGAATCGGCCCCGGATTGCCGCCGGTGAGGATGGACAACGCATTCTCCTGCTCGAAGATCGAACGCTTCAACTGCGGCACCTGCTCGGCGGTGGTCTGGTACTCGGCCTGCGCCTGCAGCCACTCCAGCCGCGAACTGTAGCCGACATCGAACTGGCGCTTGGCGAGGTCGCGCGACTCTTCACGCAGCTTGAGCGTCTGCTCGGTCAGCGCCAGTTGGGCATCCAGCCCGCGCAGGTTCAGATATCCGGTGGCGACGGTGGCGGCGATGGACAGGGCCACCGCGTCCGCGTTGGCCTGCTCCGATTGATAGGTGGCGGTGGCGGCGTCGGTCGCGGCGGCCAGGCGGCCCCACAGGTCCACTTCGTAGCTGGCCTGGATTTCTGCCTGATAGATGTTGGTGACATACGGCTGGCCGTTGGAGGCCAACTGGCGCGCGCGGGTCGGCGTGGTATCCACGACGACGTTCGGCTTTTGCCCCGCCTCCGCCACGCCCACCAGCGCGCGGTACTGCGCCACCCTGGCGCGCGCGATGCGCAAGTCGCCATTGTGTTCGAGCGCCTTGGTCACCAATGCGCTCAGCACCGGATCACCGAAGGCCTGCCACCATTGCCGCTCGACCGGCGCGGCACTTTGGCCTGCGCCGATTTCGGGCGCGGTACGCCATGCGGCGGGCGTCTCCAGCGTCGATGCGGGTGGCGGTCCAACCCTGGCGGCGCAACCGGCCAGCGCCAGCATGGCCGCGATGGATACGACGCGCAGTGCGCCGCGCCGGCTGTGTAACCGCGTCCGGCACTTCATCGGCCTGCTCCGGCGCGCGCCGTGGCGCGCTTGCCATCCGAGTCATCCAGAACGGCGGCCGTGTCGATGCTGACGATCACCGACATCCCCGGCGCCAGCCGCACCGCCTTGGCCTGTCCCGGATCGATGCGTATCCGCACCGGTATGCGTTGGGCGATCTTGACGAAATTGCCGGTCGCGTTATCGGCCGGCAGCACGCTGAATTCCGATCCGGTGGCAGGCGAGATCCGCTCCACCTGCCCGGTCAGCACCGCGCCGTCCAGCGCATCGACCTTGAAGGTGGCGCTCTGCCCCACCTGCACATTGTTCATCTGCGTCTCTTTCAGGTTGGCGATAACCCACAGCTGGCGTGGCACCAATCCCATCAAGTTGGCGCCGGTGTTGACATAGGCGCCCTTGCGCACGGTGACCTGCCCCAGCTGGCCGTCCTCCGGCGCGATGATGCGGGTGTTCTCCAGATCCACCCTGGCCGCCTTGAGCGCGGCCTCCGCGTTGGCCACCGCAGCCTCCAGCGACAGCTTGTTGACGGTCACGGATTGCACCTGCTGTTTGGCGATATCCAGATTGGCGCGCGCCTGCGCCACGGCGGCAACCGTCTGCGCCTGGGCCGCCTTCGACGCGTCCTGCTCGCGCAGCGACAGCGAGCCGTCGGCCGCCAGCGAATTGACGCGGCCAAGGTCGGCCTGCGACTTGGCCGCCTGCGCCTGCGCGTTGGCCAGCGTGGCCTGGTTCAGCAGCACGCCGGCCGCCGCCGTCTTGCGCGACTGCTCCCAGTTGGCCAGCGCCGCCTTCTGCGCCGCCAGTTGCGCCTGCGCCTGTTCGTAGCGCTGCTGGTAGATGCGATCGTCGATCTGCACCAGCAAATCGCCCTGCTTCACTTGCTGGAAGTCCTGCACCTTGACGTCGACGACATAGCCGGACAACTGCGTGCCGATCAGCGTGACCTGCCCGCGCACCAGCGCATTCTCGGTCGAGACGATGGCGCTGGTGAAAGGCGGCAGCCGCCATGCGTACAGCACGATCAGCACGCCGATCAGGGCGACCAGCGAAAACGCGATGGTGGAAACGATCTGCCCGCGACGGCCGGGCGCTGCGGCCACCGGCGGCGGCGCGGCGGCGGGGGCAGGTGCGGCCGGGGCGGAAGGAGGAGCGGAAGTATCGGGAGTATTGGTAGCCATGTCGTTCAGCGTGATCCGGAATTGTTAAGAGAGACGTTGGCCATGCCGGTCTGCGCGTTTTGCACGGGACTGGGTTGGCACACCACACAGATCGACCAAAGGTGGCGCGCCAGCATCCACGCGAGCGTCAGCACCGCCACCAGTGTAATCATCAGGAAGACATCGTTGTAAGCGAGGATGTTGGCCTCGCGCGAAGCGGCGGCGCCGAGCGACGCCACCCCTTGCGCATTGCGTATCGAGGGATCGGCCAGCGTCGCGCCAAGCGAAGCGCCGCCGCTTTGAATCCGCGCAGCCACCTGCGGATCGAGCAGGGTCAGATGTTCGACCAGGATGCTGGAGTGGTACTTCTCGCGCACCACCTGGAAGGTGCCGACGATCGCGGAGCCGAGCAAACTGCCCAGCGTTTGCGTGATCGAGAACATGACGGAGAAACTGACAAGATTACTCGGCGCCGCGATCACCGCGCCAAAGCCGGAGACGAACGTCGGCCCGATGAACAAGGCGCCGCCGAAGCCGAGCAGGAACTGGCTGACATACATATCGACCGGACGTGTCAGATTGGTGGCGTTGGAATCCATATACGCGCCGATCGCCATCACCACCAGCGACACCATCAACTGCGCGGGAATGCGCGCCGGCGTGATCGTCAACGCGCTCGCCAGCAGGCCGGCCAGGGTGCCGATCATGACGATGATCCACAGCGTTTGCATCTGATCGTTGGTCAGTCCGAGCGCCTGCAGGAAGCCCACGGTGCCGCTGGCCTCGGACTGCACGATGCGGATCAACAGCACCGACAACGCCAGCCGCGCGATGTTGGCGGTACTGAGCCAGCGCGTGTTGATCAGCGGGCGGGCGCGGTTATGCTCGATCAGCAGCGCGCCTGAGATCAGCACGATGGCGCCGGCCAGGCAAAGACCCAGCCAGCGCGACTCGAACCACCATACGGTGCGGCCCAGCGCCAGCACCGCGGACAACAGCGCCACGCCCGGCGCGAACAGCGCGAAGGTGACGAAGTCCATTCTCTCGAAGGCCTTGATGCGGTCTCCCGGCGGCAGCTTGAGGAACAACACGCCGGCCAGCGACACCAGGGCCAGTCCCAGCTCGAAGAAGTACAGGCCGCGCCACTCGCCGAACTCCATCAGGTCCGACGAGAACAGGCGCGCCATCGGCAGCGCCAATTGTGAGAAGCCGATGCCCAGCACCACCGCCTTGACCCGGTACTGCGCCGGGAAGGCTTGCAGAATGTAATAGAGGCCGAGGGTGGACAACGCGGCGCCGCTCATGCCGTGGGCGGCGCGCACCGCGATGGCCGACGCCAGCCCGTGCACGAACAAGTGCGCCACGGTGGCGACCGCGTACAGCACCAGGAACAATTCGGTGAACAGCCGCAGGCCATACTGCTGGCGGAATTTGACCAGCAGAAGGTTCATCGAGACGTTGGTCATCACATAGGCGGCCGGCAGCCACTGGATCTCGGCCGAGTAGACGCCGAGCGAGCCTTGGAGGTAAGGCAGGTTGACCAGCACCAGCGCGTTGCCCAAGCCGCCGGTGATGGCGACGATGAAGCCGATGACGAAGAACGCCAACCGGCGCTCGGTCGTGTGGATAGGACTCGATGGCGATCCGGGGAGTACCGGTCGCTCGTGCGGAAGCCAGACTTGAGGGGCGTACACGTCCATCGATGCCAGTTCTTATAGGTCTTTAAAGGAGAGAAGTTGTCGGGATGAGCATATCACTATGCACGCCATAGTTGAAGTTCTGGAGACCCGCCAAAAGGAAGGGGCGCCGGTTTTCGACCGGCGCCCCTTCGACCTAAACCAACTGCAGGTTACAACGCAGCCGCGTCAACCTCGCGCTGGAAGTTGCGGTGCGCGCCCAGGGCGGCCTTGAACTCCGTCAGCGCCGGCAGCACGCCGCCAGCCGCCACACACCACAGCGATGGATCGGCCGTACCGTCTTCCAGCTTCTCCGGCACGCCGGCCTTACGCAGCAAATCGGCGCCCGCGCCCACGGCCAGAATCGGTTTGCAGTGGCGGAACTGCTGGCGCACGAAATCGAGTGCGTCGGCATCGCCCATCAACATCTTGGCACTGGCTTCGCCGTCGGCCACGATCACCGCGTCGTACAGCACCGGCGGGCCGCCCTGGATGGTGATTTCCACATCCAGCGCGCTGCCGTCGGCGGCGACCAGTTGACCCAGGTGCGGCGCCACCAGTCGCGGCACCGCGCCGGCGGCCAGCAACTCGGCGTAGATCGCCTTGACACCGGCGGCATCGACGCCATGCGCCGCCAGGATGGCGACCTTGCGCGCCTGGACACCGACGGCGCCGGGACGCGCCAGCAGCGAGAGCGCCGGCGACGGTGCATAGTGGGGCTGCGGCGCGGTGGTCGCCAGCGGCATCGGCGCCGGCACCTCCAGGCCCAGGCCCTGCGCCACGCCTTCGGCCAGCACCGGATCGACGTTGGCCAGCATCGACAGCAGGCGCACGCGAATCGCAGGCGTCTGCACGCGACCCAGCTCGAAGCTGAAGGCGTTGACGATGTGGGTTTGCTCCGACGGCGTCTGGCTGATCCAGAACAGGCGCGCCTGCGAGTAGTGGTCGGCGAACAGTTCCGGCTTGCCGCGCACCTTGTCCTCCGGCGCCTGCTTCACGCTGCTGAAGGCGGTCTGGAAGCCGGCCATGCCGGCCTGGAACGGATTGCCGCCGGCCAGCGAGTTCGGTTCGTAGGCCACGCGTCCGCGCGCGATCGCCTGGCGATGCATGCCGTCGCGCTGGTTGTTGTGCACCTGCGCCACCGGCGTGTTGATCGGAATCTCGTGGAAGTTCACGCCACCGAGACGGCTGATCTGCGTGTCCAGATACGAGTGGATACGGCCTTGCAGCAGCGGGTCGTTGGTGAAGTCGATGCCCGGCACAATGTGCGCGGTGCAGAAGGCCACCTGCTCGGTCTCGGCGAAGAAGTTGTCCGGATTGCGGTTCAAGACCATCTTGCCGACGATCTGCACCGGCACCAGTTCCTCCGGCACGATCTTGGTCGAATCGAGCACGTCGAACGGGAATTGCTCCGCCTGTTCCTCGGTGAATATCTGCAGGCCCAGTTCCCATTCAGGATAGGCGCCGGCTTCAATTGCTTCCCACAGGTCGCGGCGGTGGTAATCGGGATCCGCACCGATGATCTTGGCCGCTTCGTCCCATACCAGCGAGTGCGTGCCCGGCACCGGATTCCAGTGGAATTTGCAGAACACCGATACGCCATCGGCATTCACCAGGCGGAAGGTGTGCACGCCGAAGCCCTGCATGGTGCGGTAGCTGCGCGGGATGGCGCGGTCCGACATCTGCCACAGCAGCATGTGGGTCGATTCCGGCATCAAGGTGACGAAATCCCAGAAGGTGTCGTGCGCGCTGGACGCCTGCGGCATCGCAAAATGCGGCTCGGGCTTAACGGCGTGGACCAGGTCCGGGAACTTCATCGCATCCTGGATGAAGAAGACCGGCATGTTATTGCCGACCAAATCCCAGTTGCCTTCGTCGGTGTAGAACTTGACGGCGAAACCGCGCACATCGCGCACGGTGTCGGCCGAACCGCGCTCGCCGGCGACGGTGGAGAAGCGCACGAACACCGGCGTGCGTTTGCCTGCGGCGGCGAACGGCGCGGCGCGCGTGACGGCGCTCAAATCGCCATAGCTTTCGAAGTAGCCGTGGGCGGCCGAACCGCGCGCGTGCACCACACGTTCCGGGATGCGCTCATGGTCGAAATGGGTGATCTTTTCGCGCAGGATGAAGTCTTCCATCGCGGTCGGACCGCGCAGGCCGACCTTGAGCGAATTCTGGTTGTCGGCGACCGGCACGCCCTGGTTGGTGGTCAGGCGCTGGTCGGCGGAATCGACACGCACGCGGTCCAGCGGCTCGATGGTGGCGTTGACGCTGTGCGGCGGCACGCCGCTGCCGACTTTGGGCGAAGCGGTGGTTTCGCCGGTGGTGCTGGCGCCGGCGATGGGATGCGGAGGTGCGACGGTCTGGCCGGGCTGCGGCGTGCGCGATGCGTCGCCATGTTCGCCCGGCTTATTGACGTTGAAGGGCATGCCCTCGGCGACCGCCTGGGTACCGCCCACTTTGGCCAGCAAGGCGGCTTCCTGGGGCACGCCGCCCAAACTGGTCGGGGGCGTAGAGGTTGATGGTCCTGCGACGGTGCTCAATACGGAGCCAGCCCCCATTACGGAGGCCGGCGTCTTTTTGCTAGTTGCCATTGGGTTTCCCTTGGTGATCGGCGCCCGCACGGGCCGCCGGTCGCACCAGCAGCGATACCGGTCGGGCAGCCTGGATTACTTGCGCGAGTTAAGCAGCTTGGAGATGCCGTAGCCTGCGGCGGCGGCGATCAGCACCGAGATCGCTGGGCTGGAGCGCACATGGCTGCGGCCCGATTCGGCCAGCTTCTTGTAGCTTTCGGTGACTTGCTTGCTGCGGACGGCCAGACGCTCGGAGACGCTGTCCACGGTGCCGGAGACGCTTTCGACGCCATCAGCGACTTTGTCGACGCCGTTATGCGCGCGGGTGGCCAGACGGTCGGCGGTTGGTGGAACCTTGTCGGCGACACGGTCGATGGCGGCGTGCGCGTCGGCGCGCAGGTCCTTGCCAATTTGGGTCACGCCGTCGCGGGTGCTGTTGCCGGCGTTGTTGCCGGTGTTATTACCAGTGGTACCGTTGATTTTAGTATCGATGCTGTTTTCCATGATGGTTCCTCTCGGTTGTTGGTCGTTTGTATTCAACACTGCAGGAACCAAGATAGGCTTGTTGGTCAAACGCTACCGTGCGCAATCTAACAAAAAGACGACCTCGGGCGAAGTTATCGGTTGATGCGGCGATAAGTGAGTTGCCACACTGACGGGCCCGCCAATAAGGCGGATGCTAGGATAAAATACCGTCAAGCCGATTCGAGGAGAGCGCTATGTTTCCCATCTCATCCACCACGCTGAGCGGGCCGAATCCGGCGAACTTTCCGCTGGTGTCCCCTGCCGCGTCAGTCGACGCTGTCAACTCCTCGACGATCGCCCCGGTCGGTTCCGCACTTGATGCCCCAGCGCAAGCATCGGTCCAGGTGGATTTGTCGCCGGTGGCCAACTTCTTGCTGACGGTATCGCAGTCCCGCGAGCAAATCGCCCAGTTGCAGACGGCGGTCGCCAACGGCGCCGATCCGCAAGAGGCCGCAGCCCGCGCCGCGACATTAAATGACGCCACGCAAAATGTAGTGAACGCCTTCAACTTATTGCCGAGCGTGGATTTCAACCAAGCCCAGCCGCAAGGGCCGTCCCTGCTCAACAATCTGGTGGACAGTTTGAACCGGCAGACTTTCGGCTCGGAGGCGGCCCGGCAACTGAACCAGGCCAACCAGCCGAATCAACCGCAGAGCGCCGCCCAAAGCCTGGCGCAGAGCCTGTCCCGGATCGGCGTCACCTTGCAGCCGCCGCTGTTGTCGGACGCCGCGGCCGGCCTGTCGCTCGACAACGAGATCCTGCGCGCCTCCTTCAACACCGACAACCAGTCGACCACCAATACGCTGCAAAACACGCTCGACACCTTCAGCGAGCTGGCGACGCGCTTTGCGGAGCAGTTGAGCGCCGCCGGCAGCGGCGCCCTGCCCGCGCTGGCCAGCGCGCAGCAAAATGCGTTGACGCCGGAAGATCTCGTTGCCAACGCGCGACTGGACCTGGCGCGCGCCGAACTCGATCTGCTCAGGCAGATTCCATTGCCCGACACCGCCGCCGACAGGCTGGCGGCGCAGCGCGCGGACTTGGAGCAGCCGCTCGCGCCGCGGGCGACGGCGCCGGATTCGCCGATCGTCAATCCGCTGCAGGCCTCCACCGCCGAAGTCATCGCCGCGCAGAACGCCGAGGCGCGGGAGGCGATCGCGCGGCAAACCAACGCGCAGGCAGCCGACACGCAGGAAGCCAACATCGACGCGCTGCCATCCCAGCAAAGCCAAACCGCGCAGTCGCTGCAAGCGGCCGATCAGGCGGAGCGAAACCAGGTCACCGCGGCCAATACGGCGCAAGAGAACCAGGCAGCGGCCAATGCCAATACGGAGCGCAGCGCGGCGCAGGCGGCATCCGACGCCGCGCAGGCCACGGCGGCCGCACAGGCGGCGCGGCAGCAGGCCGCATCCGGATTGAGCGCGGCAAGCGCCGCCAGCACGCAGGCGGCGGCGCAGGCCAACGCCGCGCAGAACGCGGCGGCCGCCGCAGCCGCCGCCAATTCCACCAACGCGACCGCCGAGCAGCAGGCTGTCGCGGCGCAAAACGCGGCGACCAATCTGGCGGCGGCCAACGCCGCCGCCGCGTCGGCACTGGCGCAGGCGCAGGCTGCGCAAAGCGCCGCCGACGCCTTGGCGGCGCAGAGCGCCGAAGCCAGCGCCCTGGCGGCGCAGGCACGCGCCGCGCTGGCTGCGGCAACGTCGCCGGAAGCGGCCAACGCCGCCGGCGCGATCGCCGCCCAGCAGGCCGCAGCCGCACAAACCACCGCCAGCAACCTGGCAGCCGCCAACGCGGCGGCGGCCGATGCACAGCAACAGGCCCGCGCCGCCCAAGTGGCCGCCGTGCAGGCGTCCACGGTGCAAACCAATCCGCTGCAGGGCAACCCCGCACTGGCGGCGGCCATCGCCGCATACAACATCACCGACCCTGCACTGCTGGGCGCCAATGCGCGCGCCACGCAATCGGCGGTCAGCGCGGTTCCGCGCGTTTCGGCCGTCAGCGCGCCGGCCCGCGCCCGCGGCATCGGCCCTGGCCAGTAAGGCCTGCGGCATGCAGCCCGCTGCATGCGGAAATCGGCACAAGGATGGCGCGTCAACGGCGCGCCATCACGCCGCCGCCACATTTGACCACCTCCCGCCTACCGAATTAAATTTCGATCGCCCGGCATTTAAAGGCCGATCGCGTCAAATAATTCCCGATCCCGTGCCAAAGTCACACGATAATACGATTCGTTTTTAGCGATAATCACGGATTGCATTTCATAACCATCGACATCGGGAGTTCGCATGACTTTGAAGCACAGCGTGAAGCACAGCGTGAAGCACATCGCCGCCGCCACGGCGCTACTGGCAGCCGCCGGCGCCTACGCCCAGGACACCGTGGTCAAGATCGGCCATAGCGGCCCGCTGTCCGGCGCCCAGGCGTTTTCCGGCAAGGACAACGAGAACGGCGCCCGCCTGGCGGTGGAGGAGCTCAACGCCAAGCCGATCACCGTGGCCGGCAAGAAGCTCAAATTCGAACTGCTGTCGGAGGACGACCAGGGCGATCCGAAAGCCGGCGTCGCCGCCGCGCAAAAGCTGATCGACAACGGCGTCAAATACGTGGTCGGCCCCTACAACTCCGGCGTCGCGATCCCCGCCTCGCGCGCCTACAACGATGCCGGCGTGCTGGTCGCCACCATCGCCACCAATCCGAAGATCACGCTGCAAGGCTACAAGGGCCTGTTCCGCGTCAACGCCAGCGACTCCCAGCTCGGCTCCAAGATGGCGCTGTACGCGGCCAATGAACTCAAGTTCAAAAACGTCGCCGTGATCGACGACCGCACGGCCTTCGGCCAGGGCGTGGCGGAAGAATTCAAGAAGCAGGCGAAAGCCTCCGGAATGACCGTGGCCGGACACGAGTTCACCACCGACAAGGCGTTCGACTTCAACGCCATCCTGACCAAGCTGAAAAACAAGAAGGTCGAAGCGATCTTCTTCGGCGGCTACGCGCCGCAGGCGGCGCCGATGGTGCGACAGATGAAGCAGCTGGGCATCACCGCCAAACTGCTCGGCGGCGACACCATCTGCACCAGCGAGATGGGCAAGCTGGGTGGCGACGCGGTGGCCGACAACGTCCTGTGCTCGCAAGGTGGCGCGATCCTGGACAAGGCCTCAAGCGGTCCGGCCTTCAAGGCCAGGTACAAGGCGCGCTACAAGCAGGATGCCGACGTCTATGCGGCGTCGTACTACGATGCGACCATGATGTACGCGCAGGCGATGCAGAAGGCGAATTCGATCGATCCGCAGAAAGTGTCGGCGGTCATCGGCGCCGGTTCGTACAAGGGCATCGCCGGCACCTACGCGTTTGACGAGCGTGGCGACATGAAGCAATCGCCGGTGACGATCTTCACCTTCAAAGGTGGTCAGCCGGTGCCGTTGACCAGCTATTGACCCGCTTTTAATTCGATATCGACCCGCTGGCCGATCGCGCGCGGTTCAGCGCGATCAGGCTGTCGAAGGCCAGCCGGGCGCCGTCGCAGGCGTCGGCGATTTCCCGCGCGTCCGCCACATGTTCGCGCAGCGCCGCGATGAACTGCTGCCAGCGCGGACCCGGCGAACCGGCGCCGCGCAGATAATTGAGCGGATGCGGCGCCAGCCGGTCGGCCAGCCTTTTATACAGAACCGCCCCGCCCAGCTGCGAGCCTTCGATCACATAGCACGCGCCCCAGCGCCACGCCGCCCCGCTTTGCGTGGGCCAGGCCACCGCAGCCCCGCTGTGCGGCGCCGCCGGCATCCCGGCGAATGCCGCATGCGCGAGATCCTGCCTGATCGCATCCAGATAAGGCGGCAGCTTCGGCCCCTCGTCGAAGCGTTCCATCCAGTCCTGGATCGGCGCCAACCACTGCTCCAGCAGCCGCAAATGATCGTGGTACGCGCGCAGATCGACGTCGCCGGCCGCCAAAGGCGTGTTGGCGTCAAGCTCGGCGTGGCGCTGCGCGGTGGCCTGCCGCAAGGCGGCCAGCACATCGCGTTCCCTGACGGAAATTTCTTCCAAGATATTTCCCACTTTCTTATTGATGACAAGATTTTACACAGTGAAATGCTAGCGCGCGCACAGTAGACGCGCACGACTTCTGGAAAAATGGAGCTAAGGTAAAATTTAATTACTATCAGCATACTGCCTATGAACCAAAACCAATCCCAGAACTGCTCCGTCCTGCTCATCGACGACGAGGCGATGGCCGAAGACCTGATCGGCTATCACATGGCGCGCCAACAAGGCATCACGCTGCGCTATGACAATCGCGCCGAACTGGCGGTCCAGTTGTGCAAGGAAGTCGATGCCAACGTGCTGCTGGTCGACCTGCGCATGCCCGGCGCCGACGGCTTCGATGTGATCCGCATGCTGCGCGCCGATCCGCACACCGAGCATCTGCCGGTGATCCTGCTGTCGTCCGAGGACGATGCCGATATCAAGGCGCAGGCCTTCGCGCTCGGCGCCAACGACTATCTGGTCAAGTGGCCGGAGGCGCGCGAGCTGGAGGCGCGCATCCGCTACCACTGCGCCGCCTACCAGGCGCGCCAGCAGCGCGATGCCGCCTTCCTGGAATTGCGCCAGCGCGAAGAGGAACTGCGGGTCAGCCAGGCCGCCCTGCACCAGGCGCAGAAAATGGAAGCGATCGGCCAGCTGACCGGCGGCGTCGCCCACGATTTCAACAACGTCCTGCAAATCATCAGCGGCAACCTGCATCTGCTGCAGATGGTCGGCGACCTCAACCCGCAAGGCATGGCGCGCATCGAGAACGCGCTCAATGGCGTCGAGCGCGGCGCGCGGCTGGCCGCGCACCTTCTCGCATTCGCGCGCCGCCAGCCGCTGCAAAGCGCGGTGGTCGACCTGACGCCGGTGCTGGCAGATATGGACGACATGCTGCGCCGCGTGCTCGGTCCGCGCGCGGTGGTCATCGCCGATATCGCGACGCGCTTGTGGAACACCGACGTCGATGTCGGCCAGCTCAATAACGTGATCCTGAACCTGGCCATCAACGCGCGCGACGCCATGGGCGGCGACGGCACCTTGACCATCCGCGCCCGCAACCTGCCTTCCGGCTCGGAACAGCTATCCAAGATCGGCGACGGCCAGGGCGACTACGTGTTGATCGAAATCGCCGACACCGGCTCCGGCATGTCGTCGGAAGTCATGCAACGGGCGTTCGAACCGTTCTTCACCACCAAGCCAACCGGCCAGGGCACGGGACTGGGACTGAGCATGGCCTACGGTTTCGTCAAACAGTCGGGTGGCGAGATCTGCCTGCAAAGCACGCTGGGCGCCGGTACCTGCGTGCAGATCTACCTGCGCCGCAGCGAGGCGCAGGCGCAACCCGAGCACAGCGCGTCATTGCCGGCGTTGACCGGCGGCGTGGAAACGATCCTGGTGGTGGAAGACGAGGAGGCGGTGCGCGCCGCCACCGTCGACATGCTGTCGACGCTGGGCTACAAGGTGTTGAGCAGCGCCGACGCCGAACAGGCCACGCACCTGATCAACGGCGGCGTCCATATCGACCTGCTGTTCACGGACGTGATGATGCCTGGCCGCGTGAGCAGCCTGGAATTGAGTGAACTGGTGCGCGAGAAGCTGCCGACCACGCAGATCCTGTTCACGTCGGGCTATGCGGAAGGGGTGTTGTCGCACGATGGCAAACTGCCGCCGGGGGTCAATCTGCTGCAAAAACCCTATACCGTCGAAACCCTCAGCTCGCGCATCCGCCACCTGCTGCGCAAACGCGTGGCGACTACCGCGGCCTAGCTACTGCGGCTTGACGTAGCGGTGCGATCCCGGCGGCGGCTCGTTGAGCACCGCCCAGAAAATCCCCAGGTCGGCGATAGCCCGCACAAATTCCTGGAAATCGACCGGCTTGACCACGTAGGCGTTCACGCCCAGCTCATAGCTGCGGATCAGGTCCTGCTCCTCGCGGGACGACGTCAACATCACCACCGGGATGCTTTTCAGGGTGGCGCTGCCACGGATTTCGGCCAGCACTTCCAGGCCGTCGACCTTCGGCAGTTTCAGATCCAGCAGCACCACAGCGGGGTTGCCCTGCTCGCGGTTGGCGAAAGTGCCGCGCGCGTGCAGATAATCGAGTGCGTCGGCGCCATCGCGCACGACGATCACTTCATTGGCCAATTGGCTGCGTTCCAGCGCAATCAGCGTCAGCTCCAGATCATGAGGGTTGTCTTCAACCAGCAGGATAGGCTTTAACATAGGCGTGCCTCAAACTTTATCGGTATTTGTATTGGTATTGGTCGGTATGGCGAAGGAGAACGTCGCTCCTTCTCCAGGCGCCGACCGCGCCCAAACGCGGCCCCCATGGCGCTCCACGATACGCCGTACATTCGCCAGGCCGATGCCCGTACCCTGGAAGTCCTCCATGCGGTGCAGCCGCTGGAAAACACCAAACAGCTTGTGCGCGTAATCCATGTTGAAGCCGACGCCATTGTCGGCGACGTGAAACACGGTTTCCCCGGGTAGCTGCTCGCTGGTGATGCGTATGACGGCCGGATCGCTCTGCGCGGTGAACTTGACGGCGTTTGAAAGTAGATTGTACAACGCCAGCTGCAGGAACGACGGATCGGCGACGATGACCGGCAGTGGCGACACCTGCCAATCGATGCGCCGCGCAGGCGTATCCGGGGCCAGTTTGTCGATGCAGCCGCGTACCAGATCGTCCATGCGCACGCGCACCGGCCGCAAGGCGGCGCGGCCCATTTGCGAAAAACTGAGCAGGTCGTCCACCAGCTTGCCCGCCAGCCGCGCCGATTCCTTGATGTTGACCAGGAAGCGCTGGCGCCGTTCCGGATTGTCGCTGCCGGCGGTCTCCATCAGCAGGTCGGAGAAACCGACGATGTGGCGCAGCGGCGCGCGCAGGTCGTGCGACACCGAATACGAAAACGCCTCCAGCTCCTTGTTGGCCCGGCCCAGCTCCTCGGCCAGGTCGGCCATCTGCTCGGCGCGTTCGAGCGCGATCCCCAGCAGCGCGGTGCGGAATTCCAGCGCCAGCTCCAGTTCCCCCTCGTGCCACGGCGCGGAAGTGCCGTGCACCTCGTCGCGCCAGCTGGCGAAGCTGGTGCGCGGCGACAGCATGCCGGGGGACTTCTCCATTTTTTCCGGGCGGCCGGCCCAGTCGATCGAGTACACCACCTCGGGACGGAACCACAGCAGGTAGTGCTGGTGGATGCGCGAGATCTGCATCGCCATCAAACCGCTGGCGGAGGCGGTGTAGGCCTCCGCTGCCGGATAAACGGTGCCGAGCCGGTCGCTGTGGAACAGGTCGTCGTGCACGTTGGCGCTGAGCCAGTCCACCAGGCTGCGGATCTGGTCGTCGTCCGGCGTGTGGCCGTAGCTGATCAACCGGTCGTCGACCACGATGGCGACGCCGCCGGCACGCGCGAAGCGCAGCAGCTCGGGCAGCACGCTGCGCAGGTTTTCGATGAAGTCCGCGCCCTGCGTCAACCCGCCCAGCAGGTTGACCATCACGCGCCGCACCTCCAGCCGGAACTGCAGCTGGTCGGCGTCGGCCCGGTTGCGGATGCGCAGCGCCAGGATTTGTCCCAACTGCTCGCACACGCTGCGCTGGTGGAAACTGAGGTGGCGCGCCTCCGAATGGTGGCAGGAAATCAGCCCCCACAGCTTGTCCTTGACGATCAGCGACACCGACATCGACGCCATCGTGCCCATGTTGCGCATGTATTGCAGGTGGATCGGCGAAACGCTGCGCAACGACGCGAACGAGAGGTCGTTGGGTTTGCCGGTCAGCGGATTTTCGTCGGGCACCAGCCGGGAGGGCTGGTAGTCGGCGTCCTGGATCAGGCGGATGCGGTTGGCGAGATACAGCTCGCGCGCCTGGCGCGGAATGTCGCTGGCGGGGAAACGCTGGCCGACGTAGCCGTCGTAGCCTTCGCCGATACATTCGGCCAGCACGTTGCCGTGGCCTTCCTCGTCGAAGCTGTAGACCAGCACCCGCCCAAAACCGGTGAGCGCGCGGATCTCGGTGGCGGCCAACTGGCACAATTCGACGATGGTGTCGGCGTCGGTGATCTTGTTGAGGAAATCGCCCACCAATGGATAGAGCTGCTGGATGCCGGCGTCGATGGTGCCGCGCGCGCGCTCGAATTCGAGCACCAGCAAGTTGTCGTAGGCGTGGGCCAGCACGTCGAACGGTTCGCCTTCCATGCCTACGGTGGCGATATAGGCGGGACGCTCGCGCAACTGGCCGCCGCGCAGGCTGTGCTCAAGCGCCTGCGCGCTGCGGGCGCCGATGACGTCCGTGAGCGGGCGGCCGAGCGCCTTTTCGGGCGCGATGCCGGTGAAATCGGCGAGATTGTCGCTGACCTGCAGCACCTCGAGTTGTGGCGAGAGCGCCAGCAAAAAGCCATGCGGCTGAATGCTGCCGGGCGTGCGTATAGGCTCGCTGTCACATGTCGCTAATTCGGTGTCGATGCTGGCCTGTGGCATGATGGCTGCGGGCGAACCCGGTGTTAACAAAGCCACATCATATCAACTTTTCGGCGGCCCCGACGCACGATGCGCCCCAATAACGGGTCAACGGCGCAGTCAACTCCAAGGGCGAGGCCCAAGTCCCGTCAACCGAGTTGCAGCTCCCAGTAGCCCATGTCGATCCAGCGGTCGAACTTGCGGCCCACCTGCTTGAAGTGGGCGACTTTTTCGAAGCCCAGGCGCTCGTGCAAGGCCACGCTGGCCGGATTGGGCTGCGCGATGCCACCGATGGCCATGTGGATTTCGCGCGCGCGCAGTTCCTCCAGCAGGGTTGTGTACAGCGCCGAGCCGATGCCCTTGCCGCCCTGCCCCGGCGCGACGTACACGCTGGTCTCCGCCGAATAGCGGTAGGCGCTGCGCACGCGCAATTTGGTCGCATACGCATAACCGAGCACGGTGCCCTCGGATTCGTACACCAGCCAGGGCAAGGTTGCCATCACGTCGCGGATGCGGCCGGCCATTTCGTCCGGCGTGACAGGGCGCTCTTCAAAACTGATCACCGTGGTGGCGACGTAGTGGTTGTAGATCTCGACGATGGCGCTGGCATCGTCCGGTGTGGCGGGTCTGATCATCGGTAAGTCGACAGGCGTTGGCGGATGGCTCAACGATATCGGTTTTCCGCGGGCGGCGCAATCCGCGCGCCAGCTGCGGATCAAAAATCGCGGTTGGCGGGGTAGTCCGAATAGAAGTCGTTGTCCCACCTGAAATGGGTGGTTGAGATGGTGATGGTGACATCGAGCGCCTCGACGAAATGCCACCAGCCGACCGGCAGGAACAGGATCTCTCCCGGCGCCAGCACGCAGTCGATCACCGGCACGTTCGCCATCATGGGAAAGCGCTGGAGATCGATGGCGCGCCCGTCGACCGGCGTAAAGCAGTGCCGCTGGTTATACAGATGGGGAATATCGCACGGCGCGATCAAGCGCACGCGCTTGCGGCCAGCGATTTGGATCATGAAATTGTTGGTCAGGTCGTGGTGAAACGGCGTGAGCGTGCCGGCCGGCCCGAACCAGAAAAAGCCGCGCCGCTCGTCGTTCAGATACTCGGCCAGCGGCGGCAGGTCGGCCATCAGCTCCCGCAGCGCCTCGCGGTTTCTCTCGTCGTTATTGGCGGTCATGTAGAAATCGTTGCTGCGGCCACTGGCGCGCACCAGTTCCACGTATTCGCCAAAAGGCATGCGGCGTTTGTGCGCCTGGCTGTTCAATTCGTAATTCGGATCGGCGTCGCGGCCGAACTGCACCTCCACCTCGCGCTCGCCCAGATGCCCGCTCAAATAATCGAACGTCCATTTGGTGCAGGCGACGCAGTCGTCCAGCATGCCGGTGATGATCACCGGCCGGTTGCTGCGGTAGTGCTCTTCGAGGAAGGCATCGCCGGACAGGCGCGCGCGGCGCGGCACCCCGGTCGGCGCCAGACGGTTCAATCGCGACTGGATGCCCAGCACCCAGTCGCGCTTCGCCAGCCGATTGTGCAAGCGCGACGCACCCTTGACGTAAGGGCTGCGCAGCGCAGCGTCGACCTCCGCCAGCGCCTCGTGCTCGCTGACGCCGGACTGGATCAGAATACCGACCAGGCCTTCCGGCCGGCCGCCCAGCATCAGGTTCTCGGCGATCCAGGTGCGCCATGCGTCGTTGACAGCTACGGGTGCAACGGTTGCATGGCGCGTCATCGCTTATCTTCCTATCCAGACGGCGTTGGTGAGGGCGCCGTTGGCGTCGCCGTCCAACTCCCAGGAGAAGGCGCCGCGCAGGTTTTGATCGCGCACGTACTGCATCTTGGTCGCGATTACGGTGGGGTCGTCGTAGCTCCACCACTCACCGCTGCCGGTGTAGAGGTACAGCTGCTTTGTCACCGGATGATACCAGCGCGACCCGGTTTTGTTAATCAACACCTTGTAGTCGTCGATCCCCGCCTCGTAGGCGCCGGCCGCCGCGCCGCCGGTGCTTTGATACAGGCCGTTGCCGTTCGGTCCAGCCGCCACGCCTTTCCATCCGCGTCCGTAGAACGGCACGCCGAGCAGGATCTTATTGCGCGGCATGCCTGCCGCCACCAGCGCGGTGATCGAATCGTGGCTGTTGTACTTGGCCAGATTGCCGGTCGATGGATCGGCCGGATCGTGGTACAGCGGCGCGTGGAAGTTGGTGGTCGATTCCCATCCGCCGTGGAAGTCATAGGTCATCAGGTTGACCCAGTCCATGTACTGGCCGTACAGCGCCGGTTCGGTCTGGGCGATTTTCTCGCCGCCCGCGCCGATGGCCGCCGTCAGCGCATAGCGCTTGCCGTCGATGGCGCCCTGCGCGTCGAGCTGCGCGCGGAATTCGGCCATCAGCAAGGTGAAGTTGCGCTTGTCGTTGACCGTGTCGACGGTGTTGTAGGTCTGGCCGCCACCGCCCGGGTATTCCCAGTCGATGTCGATACCATCGAACACACCTTTGGCCGCGCCCGCGCCGCCGCGTCCATCCTGGACCGGCAGGTCGCCTGCGATGAACATCTTCACGCAGGACTTGGCCAGCTGCTTGCGCAGCGCGTCGGTCTTGGCGGCCGCCGAGAAGTTCTTCGACCAGCTCCAGCCGCCCAGCGAAATGAAGATCTTCAGGTTCGGGTGCGCGGCCTTGAGCAGCTTCAGTTGCAGGAAGTTGCCGCTCAACGGCGCATCCCACGGCACGGCCTGACCGTTGACGGTGCGCGCCGGCGAGCGCTGATAATCGGCGTAGGCATCGCCGCCGGTGCCGGCGTCCGGCGAACCGGGATTCGATCCGCCGGTTTCGGCCTTGGTCACCATGTCGCATTCATAGCCGCCGTTCTTGGCATAGGTATTGGCGAAGGCGTAGTTGATGAACGTGAGCTGGTCGGCGACGCTGGTCTGCACACCGTTGACCGGCGTTTTGGTGGTGTGGATGTCGGCCACTTCGTAACTGCGGCCGTAGACGCCCCATTGCGCGAAGTAGGAGCCGATTTCACGGCCGCCAGGGACTGGCGTGGGCGTGGGCGTTGGAGTAGGTGTTGGGGTGGGCGTCGGGGTTGGTGTTGGAGTGGGTGTCGGGGTGGGCGTCGGCGTTGGAGTGGGCGTCGGTGTCGGCGTGGTGGTTTGCAAAGCCCAAGGTCCCCACTGCTCCGTGCCTGGGACGTTATTCTGCGTCCACCACTTGGCCTTGTAGACGGCGCCGTTGTAGATCACGCACATATCGACCGTGTAAATCGCCGTGGACGACCAGGCCGGACAACTATCGGCGGCCGCCGCAGCGGTTTGCACCGCCGCCAGCAACTTGTTCGATGTATCGGAAGCGGGGGTGTCGCTTCCCCCGCCGCACGCCGCCAGCATGCCGGCGATCAGGCCCATCACGGCCGCATTCCCCTTCACTGCATGTTCCATCATCTCTCCTTCGGGTGGGTGATCTATGCTTTTCTTGTTTTTTCAGGATGGAACCGAAAGAATTGGTAGTCAAGTGGTTTTAATAATTGCATCCACTCTAATACCAATTGCGCAAGGAAAACAGTCTCCGGAGAAATGAACCATAGCAGTCACGACACAGATAGTAAGCGCCCACTAACGACGTCGACGAGATGCCTTATCTGGGCATGAAACTGGCAAAAGAGTACCTGCGGATAAACGCTTTGTTTATCGGCGAGTACCAATTGGGCGGGATAAAAAAGTGGTACTAAAGCGGGTGTGAATATAACCGGATTAATTCGCGACTTGCATCACGGCGCGCGCAATACCGTCGTGGATTTCCAGAACCCGTGGCGAGTGTTTACCGAAACTCATTTTGTAGCAAACCTGGCCATCTTTCCAGGCCGTCGGCAATACCATCAGCAATTGAAAAGCGCTCGGGTCTTCGTCCTTGCATGGAAAGATCGTCGGCGTACCGGCAAGCACGATGGCCTGCATGGGCTGTTCGCCGTCGATTTCGACGTGATGGCCGCGCACCGAGATCGCCTTGCTGGCGCCGGAAAAATCATCCAGCTGAACGTGGCCGACGACGCTATCGTTGCGCCCGTCGACGACAAGATTCAACCGCAAGGTCGGACCGCCATCGACGGGGCTGTTGACTTCATAAACGGCGGTAAATAGTTGACTCATGATGTACTCTCCGGTGGACGCAATGCATGGATGCACTGTAGCGACCAACCGGGAATACCACCTTCCGTATACCTTCCGATTCCCAAGTAGCTGTTTTTAAAGTAGTTTTACCAATCAAAAAACAACTACAGGCAGTATCAGCGCTTCGGCAGCCGCCAGTCCGGACGGACGTAGTGGCAGGTGTAGCCGTTGGGAATACGCTCCAGGTAATCCTGGTGCTCGGGTTCCGCCTCCCAGAATGGACCTGCCGGCGCCAGCTCGGTCACCACTTTGCCAGGCCACAAGCCGGACGCGTTCACATCGGCGATGGTGTCCTCGGCCGTCGCTTTTTGTTGGTCGTCGACATAGAAAATAGCCGAACGATAACTCATACCCACATCGTTGCCCTGGCGATTAGCGGTGCTCGGATCGTGAATCTGGAAAAAGAATTCCAGGATTTTTCGGTAGCTGATCACCGATGGATCGAAATGAATCTCGATCGCCTCGGCATGCGTGCCGTGATTGCGATACGTTGCATTGGGCACGTCGCCGCCGCTATAACCGACGCGCGTGGTTTCGACGCCCGGCATTTTACGGATCAAATCCTGCATGCCCCAAAAACAACCGCCGGCCAGAATGGCTTTCTCAATCGTCATCATCATTCCTTTTCGATATTGGATCTGAACTCAAGTGGTGACGACTATGCAATTATTCAAGAAATAGAGCCGCATATACGCACAGAAATGTTAAATACCTTGCCTTCAGATACTGGTTTAGCCCTATAATCTGGTTCAGGAAAGCAATTCTCTTCCTCCCCGCCGTGCCCAGATTCAACGCACGCGCAACCAAACCCGGCCTGGCCCCAGCCGAAAGACGCAACGCTCCAGTTGCCCACTTTTTCGATCGATATCATGGACCAGTCCACTTCCACCAAACGCATACTCATTATCGACGACAACAGCCAGGCGGCCGACGTCGCGGCAGAGTTGCTCGACCTGTACGGCTACCACACCGCCGTCGCCTACAGCGGCGCCGAGGGATTGCAGAGCGCAAAGGATTTCGCGCCCGACGTCATCCTGCTAGACCTGGGCATGCCGGTCATGGACGGCTTCCAGGTCGCCGCCGCCTTGCGCGCGCAGCCGGAATTCAGCAACCTCGCGCTGGTCGCCTTCACCGCCTGGGGCGACAAGGGCACGCGCCAGCGCACGCACGATGCCGGCTTCGACCAGCACATCACCAAACCGGCCGGCATGGAAGAAATCCTGCGCGCCATCGGCACCGCGTGCGACATGCGCGCCAGCTTCGCCCGCAAGAGCGCGTAACGGCCGCCGCAGGCATGTGCCGGCGTGCGGTGGGTGCGCGCAAGGCCATTGCTTTTGTGATACTGTCTTCTTAACGACAGGAGGCCATATGATGATAGAACGACGTTCCCGACCCGACCGCGCCAAGGCCATCGCCGTGCACGCCGGCATCGCCATGCTTGAGACCGACGGCCGTGAAGCCGCCGCCATATTCCTGGAGGACGCCGGCGTCCCGCTCCCGGTCATCGCCCGCGTGCTCAACGAGCCCGACAAGCGCCGCGCCGCCGACAATCTATAACGAAGACCGACGGCCGACGAGCCAATCTAAACCACGTAGGGCGGATTAGCGAAGCGTAATCCGCCATGCATGCGCCGCCAGCGGCCCACCGATCACACGATTACTTATCACCCACCAATTGCACCGCATCGATGACCTTATAGTCATGCTGCAGGTTGTTCGCGTAAGTCACCTTCACCGCCTTGGCCTTGTACGCGGTCTTGCTGAAAGTCTTCACGAACCAAGTACGGTTGCCGCGATCGTCTTTCTTCACATCGCTCACGCCTTCCCACACGGTATTCCACTTGCCGTCGGTGTCCTGCAACTCCACCTTGTTAACCGCCTCCACGCCCTGCCCGCTCGGCAGCACGAAGCGCACCTCGGTCGCGTTGACCGGCGTCGCGAACGTGGTCTCCAGCCAATCGAAACCCTGATCGATATGGTTATTGGTCCACGTATTGCCATCGCTCGGACCGACCGCGTTCTTGGCCAGATTCGAATCGGACGGCGTCTTGCCGTCCTGGTCGCCGAAGACCGAGCTGGCCTTGGCTTCCGTCGCCCACTGCGCGCGCGGATCGTTGATGTATTTATCCTCCATCACGCCGTAGGCCAGCAGCGCCTGCTTCTTGGCTGCCTCGCGCTGTTCGTCGGTCTGCTCGGCCGCCGGAACCTTGCCTGCGTCGGCGGGGTCGGGCGCGGTGACAGGCACGGGCGCGGCGACAACCGGCGCCTCCTCGACCTTCTCATGCTTTTTGCAAGCCGCGAGTGCTGCGGCCACGATCATGGCGCCTATGATGGCATTGCGTTTCATCCGGTATTCTCCCTAGTGAAGTAAGTTATCAAAATGATCTTACATTATTTAGGCGCTTGGGAGCGCACTTAACGCTAGAGGTTTGGCAGCACGGAAGCATCAAATCGAGGCTGTGGTGGGTAGGTCCAGCTACTTAACGCGATACAGCGCACACAGCTTGTTCCCGTCCGGATCGCGAACATAAGCCAGATGCATCGCCCCCAAGCTGCCGTCACGCAGGCCCGGCGGCTCCTCGCACGACTTGCCGCCATGCGCGACGGCCACGTCGTGAAATTCCCGCACCTGCTCAGGAGAGTTGCATTTGAAACCAATCGTGCCGCCATTCGCGCAACTCGCCTGCTCGCCATTGATCGGCTGGGTAATGACGAAGGTATTTCCATCGTGTCGATAAAAAAGCCGCTCATGGCCGGTAGCTGCGGTATTGCGGAACGGCTCACCCGCGCCCAGGACGCCAAGCACGGCGTCGTAAAACCGTTTGGAACGTTCGATATCATTCGAACCGATCATCACATGACTGAACATTTTCTAGGCCTTTAGTCTATTGAAGTCGAGTGGCGATGCGCCGCAGCTAGTGTAACGCCATCGATTCGGCGAAATCAATCGCGGCGCGTGTATGCTCTCGCCATGGACTCTTTGATCGCCGCCTCCGCGCGAGCCCTTGCCACCGGCGACGCCCTCGGCGCCCCTCAAGTTCGCCAGCGTCACTCCGTCCATCAGGCCACCCGGGTTGCTGATCTTCAGCTTTTCGTCGTCCATCCGCACATGCACCGCGCTCATGCGGTCATAGATGGCGACCACGCCGCGCATTTCGTGCATTCCATACCAGGTCAGCGAGCGGTGGCCGCCACGTGCATCCAATGCAGGTTGCCGTCCACGCGCATGCCCGATTCATCGGCGCAGAGCACCGGCGCGTGATGCAGTCCCCGTGCGACACCGTCTCTGTTACCTCAAGAGGAAACGCGCTGTCGTGCCGCTGACCGCAGCAGCACGCCACAGTGTAGGTGCGGTGTTCGATCACATCGAAGGCACCGGCAGGCACATCGATTACCTGTCGGCGTTCCAGTACTTGCGCCTGGCCCAGCGGCAAGGCGCCGGGCCAGCGACTGTATTGCTCTGGCAATGGCCATAACGGTGACTATCGCCTACTGGCCGCTGCCAGTGCCTCAGGACACTGTTGTACAAAAATCCGTACCATGTTGACCAGATGTACAGATATGCGTACAATGTTTTCTAAGCGGTGAGAAATGAGTAACCAGCGAAATCGCCGTCTTATTTATCGTTAGCATTATCTTTAGTGCCACCTTCCCAGCAAGAAGCTGGAGGACACCTACAATTCCCCCTTAGGGGAGCGACAAACTAGGGAGGCCGTCGCTGGTCGCGAACCCCGGTCGAGAAAGGCAAAGATCAAATGAACATCTTAACTTTTAGCGAGGCACGCGCCGGGCTCAAAGCTGTGATGGACGACGTTTGCACCGACCACAGCCCTACCATCATCACCCGTCAAAGCGGTGATGCCGTGGTGATGCTGTCGCTGGCCGATTTCAATAGCATCGAGGAAACGCTGTATCTTCTCGGTTCACCGAAAAACGCCAACCGGCTGCTGGAGTCTATAGAGCAGCTGAAAGCTGGCACGGCCCGAAAACGGGAGCTGATCCGGCATGAAAAACAAGAAGGCAAGCAACAAAGAACAAGCTAAACAGTCCGCAGTATCATTTACGGACAATGGATGGGAAGACTATCAGCATTGGCAGAAAACCGATCCGCTGTTGGCCGAGAAGGTCAATCAACTGATTGATGCCTGCAAATCTGATCCCTTCAAAGGCATCGGCAAGCCGGAGCCACTTAAGGGCACTTTGACGGGACTTTGGTCTCGGCGGATTGATCGTGAGCACCGTCTGGTGTACACGATGCTGGAAGGCACGCTTCACATCGTCGCCTGTCGCTTCCACTACAGTTAAGCACAATGGCGCAGCGTAAAACCTGCGCCATTTTTCTGTCCCGGCGCAATGGCACGACCGGGTTTGGCAGGCTGGTCCAGGTCGCCTGCCATATAGCCCCCGGTGTCAGAATGGTTGTCGCTCCGATAGGTTTGGTAAACTCCCGTTATACGGCGCAGCTGGCGCAGGATCTCCAGCGCCTGCGTGGACAGCGGCACCATGTGCTCCGTGCGCATTTTAATCTTGGCGGCAGGGATGCGCCACGCGGCGCCATCGAGGTCGAATTCGCGCCACTCTGCGGCGCGCAATGGCGGTGCTGCGGCTGGCGTCCATCTTCGCCAGCCACACGAGCGCCAGTGCGAGAGGTGTTCTGCGCGACCGACAGGTACAGCGCGCGGCCGTCGCTGTATTTGTCGCCACTGGGCTTGCCGGAATGCTTGAGTTTCCGGATAAAAAGGTCGGTGAGTGTCATGGCGCAATGCCATTCCGAGTGCGGCGCCGATTGAGGGACCAACATTTTTCGTGAGGGACAAGCGCCAATTTGTCCCTCACCGGTTCTGGATTTCATGCTACACCTCGCTAAACCACGAGACAACAAAAAACCCGCGCTCCCTATGAGAGAGGCGGGTTTCGAGACTTCTTGACACTTTTTACTGCTGAGTTCTGGTGCCGCTTGCCGGAATCGAACTGGCGACCTTTTCATTACGAATGAACTGCTCTACCAACTGAGCTAAAGCGGCGAAGTCGCACATTCTAACAAATATTTCTTACTGCACGCTAGCCCTAAAACCAATAAATTTTAGCCACGCTGCAAAAATGTCATTGCTTTGTGCGTCAAACAGGCTAGAAACCGCCCAATCAGCCCTGATGGTAGCCCGTCACCACCGCCACCTCGTCGCGCGATCCCAGGAACACCGGCACGCGCTGGTGCAGCTTGTGCGGCTGGATCTCCATGATGCGCTGGGTGCCGTCGGTGGCCGAGCCGCCCGCCTGCTCGACGATGAAGGCCATCGGATTCGCCTCGTACATCAAACGCAGCTTGCCCGGCATCGACGTGTCGCGCGTATCGGCCGGGTACATGAAGATGCCGCCGCGGTTCAGGATGCGGTGCACGTCGGCGACCATCGAGGCCACCCAGCGCATGTTGAAGTTGGTGCCGCGCGGGCCGTTCTCACCTTCCAGCAGCTCGTCGACGTAACGCTTGACCGGCGCGTGCCAGTGGCGCGCGTTCGACATGTTGATGGCGAATTCCTTGGTCTTGGCCGGGATCTTCATATCGCGCTGTGTCAGCACCCACGAACCCATTTCGCGGTCCAGCGTGAAGCAGTTGACGCCATTGCCGGTGGTGAGCACCAGCATGGTCTGAGGGCCGTACACGGCGTAGCCGGCGGCGACCTGCTTGGTGCCTGCCTGCATGAACGCTTCCTCGGTCGGTTCGCCCATGCCTTCCGGCGCCTTCAGCACCGAGAAGATGGTGCCGATCGAGACGTTGACGTCGATGTTCGACGAGCCGTCCAGCGGATCGAACGTCAGCATGTACTCGCCCTTCGGATAGCGGTTCGGGATCGGGTGGATGGTTTCCATCTCTTCCGACGCCATCGCCGCCAGGTGGCCGCCCCATTCATTCGCTTCGAGCAGGATCTCGTTGGAGATGATGTCGAGTTTTTTCTGCACTTCGCCCTGGACGTTTTCGGTGTCGGCGGTGCCGAGCACTTCGCCCAGCGCGCCCTTGCCCACGGCGTGGCTGATGGTCTTGCACGCGCGCGCGACCACTTCGATCAGCAGACGCAGTTCGGCCGGGATCGTGTTGTTCTGGCGCTGTTCTTCGACCAGGTATTGAGTGAGGCTGATGCGTTTCATGGTTTCCCTTGTGGTGAAATATAAATCGTTTAAATCGTTATTGGTTCGCGAGTGCCTTGGTCACCACTTCAAGCACGTCGTTCGAGAGCTTGGCGCGGGCCGCGACCTTTTCCAGCGCGCGCTTCATCTTGGCCTGAAGCGCCGGGGCGTATCGGCGCCAGCGGTCCATGCCGCGTGCCAGCCGCGCGGCGACCTGCGGATTGATGGCATCGAGCTTGATCACGTGCTCGGCCCAGAATTCGTAGGCGCTGCCGTCGGCGGCGTGGAACTGCGACGGATTGCCGCTGGTGAAGTTGAAGATCAAGCTGCGCGCGCGGTTCGGGTTCTTCAACGTGAAGGCCGGGTGCTGCATCAACTTGCGCACGCCGGCGAGGTTGGTGGTCGGCGCCGACGCCTGCATGGCGAACCATTTGTCGATGACCAGCGCTTCGTTTTCGAAGTCTTCGTAGAAGTTCTTCAGATACGGGCCGGCTTCGGCGCCGCTGTGGATCATCGCCACCAGCGCGGCGGAGCGGTCGGTCATGTTGCCGGCCTTTTCGAACTGCTGCTGCGCGAGCTTGAGCTCCGCCATGTCCGGCGCCACCATCAGGTACGACAGGCACAGGTTCTTCAACGCCCGCTTGCCGGCCGACAAGGCGTCCGGGCTGTATTCGCCCGGCGTCTGATTGGCGTGGTACTGCGACAGCAGCTCGGTCTTGAGCGCGGCACCGATGGTACGGCGCATGAACTGGCGCGCGGTGTGGATCGCTTGCGGGTCGACCACGTCCATCTGCTCGGCGATGATGGTTTCCGACGGCAGGATCAAGGCCAGCTCGCGGAAGGCCGGGTCGAGCGTGTCGTCGGTCAGCAAGGTGCGCTGGGCGGTGATGAAGGTGGCGTCCAGTTTCAGGCCGGCGTCGCTGCCGCCGGCGGCCGCCACTTGCGCGGTCAGCTTGAGCAGGCGCGCCATGGCCAGCCGCTGGCCCGCTTCCCAGCGGTTGACCGGGTCGCTGTCATGGCTGAACAGGTGGAGCAGTTCGGCGTCGGTGTAGTCGTATTCCAGCACCACCGGCGCCGAGAAGTCGCGCAGGATCGACGGCGTCGGACGTTCGTCGACATTGCGGAAGCGGAAAATCTGCTCTTGTTCGGTCAACTCCAGGACTACCGTGGTGGCGCCCTTGGCGTGCTTGCCGCCTTCCAGGGTTAAAGGCAGGTCCTTGCCGCTTGCCGACAGCAGGCCGACCGCCACCGGAATGTGGAACGGCAGCTTGTCCGGCTGGCCCGCCGATGCGGTGCTGCGCTGGCTGAGGATGATGTCGAAGTTGCGCTTGACGGCGTCGTAGCGCGTGCGCGCGGTGACCACCGGCGTGCCGGCCTGGCTGTACCAGCGCTCGAACTGGCGCAGATCGCGGCCGCTCGAATCGGCCATGGCGGCGCGGAAGTCGTCGCAGGTCACCGCCTGCCCGTCGTGACGTTCGAAGTACAGGTCCATGCCCTTGCGGAAGCCTTCGCGGCCCAACAGGGTTTGATACATGCGCACCACTTCGGCGCCCTTTTCGTACACGGTCACCGTGTAGAAGTTGTTGATCTCGACGAAGGAGTCGGGACGCACCGGGTGCGCCATCGGGCCGGCGTCCTCGGGGAACTGCGCCTGGCGCAGGGTGCGCACCTGGTCGATGCGGGTGACGGCGCGGCCGCTGTCGGTGCCGATCATGTCGGCGCTGAACTCCTGGTCGCGGAACACCGTCAGGCCTTCCTTCAGCGACAGCTGGAACCAGTCGCGGCACGTGACGCGGTTGCCGGTCCAGTTGTGGAAGTACTCATGGCCCACCACCGCCTCGATGCCGGCGTAATCGACGTCGGTCGCCACGCGCGGATTGGCCAGCACGAACTTGGTGTTGAAGATGTTGAGGCCCTTGTTCTCCATCGCGCCCATGTTGAAGTCGCCGACGGCGACGATCATGAAGCGGTCCAGGTCCAGCTCCAGGCCGAAGCGCTCCTCGTCCCAGCGGATCGAGTTTTTCAGCGACTGCATGGCGTAGTCGGTCTTGTCGAGGTTGCCGTCCTCCACCCACACCTGGAGCAGCACCTCGCGTCCGGAGTTGAGCGTGTACTTCTCCTCCTGGCACACCAGGCGCGCGGCGACCAGCGCGAACAGGTAGGACGGCTTTTTGAACGGGTCTTCCCATTTGGCGTAGTGGCGCCCGTCGTCGAGGTCGCCCTCTTCGATCAGGTTGCCGTTCGACAGCAGCACCGGGTAGGCGGCCTTGTCGGCGCGCAGCATGACGGTGTACTTGGCCATCACGTCCGGACGGTCGGGGAAATAGGTGATGCGGCGGAAGCCTTCGGCCTCGCATTGCGTGAAGAAGTTGCCGTTCGATACGTACAACCCGGACAACGTGGTGTTTTGCACCGGCGCGCACAACGTTTCAATCTCCAGCACCACATCTGCCGGGGCCTTCCGGATCGTCAAGGTCGAGCCGTCGAGCTTGTATTCGGTCGGCGCCAGCGCTTTACCGTTCATGCGCAGCTGCACCAGTTCGATCTCCTCGCCGTGCAACACGATGTCCTGACTCTGGCTCGCCGGGTTGTGCCGCATCGTGATGCGGTTGGCCACCACGGTGCGGTCGGGATCGAGATCGAAGCCCAGTTCAACCGTATCGACCAGGAACGCTGGAGGGGTGTAATCTTTGCGATATATCGTCGTGGGGCTGCTATCTGTGCGCATGGGGGCTCTGGGTGGACGTAGGCAAAAGCCTATTTTACCAATACCAGCGCCTGCGGACGTGTGAATTGCCTGCGACGGACATGGCCGGGGCCAGGTTGGCGCAATAAGTTGCCATGAATAAGTTGCTTGTTTCCACGCCGCCGTAACAATCTGTAATAATCGTGCACGGTCCCGGCGCGCGTCGTAAACTTAGTACTGGAAAATACCGTCTTACCTGAGAGGGCACCACCATGAAATATCTCGCCATCCTGGCGACTGCCGCCGTCATGCTGTTGAGCGGCTGCGCCACCACCATCCGCAGCAATGTCACCGCCTTCAACGATTGGCCGGCCGACCTGCCGGACAAAACCTATGCCTTCGAAGCGCCGCAGGGGGCCGACGACACGCTGGAATACCGCAGCTACCAAGTTCTCGTGAGCAATGAGTTGGGCAAGCTGGGCTTCCGCCAAGCCGCCGAGGGCCAGCAGCCAAAATTACTGGTGGGCATGAAATACGTGACCATCGACCATCCGGTGCGCGTGCTGGAAGCGGATGATCCGTTCATGGGATCGTACTGGGGGCCGGGCTACGGCCGTTACGGCTGGGGTTATTCGCGCTGGGGCTACGGCTATCGCCCGTATTTTTATGATCCGTTCCGTTTCCACACGATGCGCGTGGAAGAGCGCATCAAGCACCAGTACCAGCGCCAGCTGCGCGTGACCATCAACACCACGACCGGCCGCAAGCTGTATGACGTGACGGTGCAAAATACCAGCCTGATCCAGGCCACGCCGTATGTGATGCCGGCCTTGGTGCAAAGCGCGTTCACCGGCTTCCCCGGCCAGAGCGGCGTACCGCGCCGGGTCGACCTCAAGATCGATCCAAGCACCCAGACGGTGGAAGCGCCGGCGGCGGTGGCCGGGCAGGCCGCGCCGGCCCGCTGACACCGGCGCCAGCGGGCCCGGTGATTGCAACCGGGTTTCAACTTTGCTCCACAACCAAAAAGCCCCTGTGTGCCGAAGCACCCAGGGGCTTTTTTCAATTGCGACCTAAATTACTTGGTGGCGATTTTGGCGGCTTCTTTCAGGTCGCCGACTTTCTCTTGTACTTTACCTTCGGCTTGGTTAGCCAGGCCTTTGGCTTCTTGCTCTGGCGAGTCGATCAGATCGCCGACTTCTTCCTGAATCTTGCCGCCGATGTTTTTCAGCTTACCTTCGATTTGGTCTTTGTTCATGATGTTGCTCCTGTTTGGTGCAAACCGGAATGGCTTGGCTTGAGAGACAGAATAGCCAAGCTGAGCTAACTCATCTGTACGCTTGCGTACTTAACTTGCATCCTCGATTTTTTTTGCTCAACGAGACGCGAACCGTCGAGTTCGCTGATGTACACTGCGGACGTGCCACTAGCCCAGACCCCGCGAGACCGCACAACTTTTTACCGCGAAATCCGTCCCGGGTCTTTGGAGCTTTATGGAAACACACGATCACACCGCATTGATAGCGGCGAGCGCCGACGCGCTGCGCCAGCAGGCCCACCTGTCGATCTTCGAAAACAGCCCCGACTGCGTCAAGATACTCGGTATCGATGGCAGCCTGATGGCGATGAACGTCAACGGGCAATGCGTGATGGAGATCGACGATTTTGGCGCCGTGTGCGGCGCCATGTGGCCCAGCCTGTGGCCCGAGGCGGCGCGCGAACACGTTGACCTGGCGATGGCCACGGCCCGTGCAGGCAGTATCGGTCAGTTCCAGGCGCTCTGCCCCACCGCCAAAGGCACGCTCAAATGGTGGGACGTGGTCGTCAGCCCGCTGCTCGGCAGCGACGGCTCGCTGCAAGGCCTGCTGTCGATCTCGCGCGACATCACCAGGCAACGCGACGCGGACGAGCGCGAACGCAAGCTCGCCACCAAACTGCGCTTCGCGCTGGAAGTGGCGCGCTACGGCGAGTGGGACCTGGACGTACGCTCGGGCTGCATCAGCTTCAACGCCGCCTTCGAGCAATGCTTCGGCCTCGACGACGGCACCACCGGCTGGCGCCTCGAGCACCTGCTCTCGCGCGTGCACGCGGCCGACCGCAAAAGCGTCTCCACCGCCGTGCAATCGACGCAAACCGGCGCCGCCGGCCTGGACCTGGAGTTCCGCGTCGTCTGGCCCGACACCAGCATCCACTGGGTGCACATGCGCGGCAGCCGCTATCTGCAACCGGGCTACGACAACCACCTGACCGGCCTCATCTCCGACGTCACCGGCCGCGCGCTCGACGCCGAGGCGCTGCGCGACGCCTACCGCAAGCAACACGAATCGGTCTCGGTGCTGGAGCGCCGCATCAACCAGCAGGCCGCCGACCGCGACCGCATGTGGCGCCTGTCCACCGACCTGATGCTGGTGGCCAACTTCAACGCCGAGATCATCTCCATCAATCCGGCCTGGACCGCGATCCTGGGCTACGACGCGCCCGCCATCGTCGGCCGCAACTTCATGACCCTGGTGCATACGGACGACCAGGCGGCCACCTCGAGCGAAGTGGGCCGGCTGGCCAGCGGACTGACCACGCTGCGCTTTGAAAACCGCTACCGCCACGCGGACGGTTCGTGGCGCGACATTTCCTGGACGGCGGTGCCGGACATCGACCTGATCCACGCGGTCGGGCGCGACATCACCGACGAAAAACGCGCCGCCGTAGCGCTGCGGGAAACCGAATCGGCGCTGTTGCAGGCGGAGAAGCTCGAATCGATCGGCAAGCTGACCGGCGGCGTCGCCCACGACTTCAACAACGTGCTGCAGATCATCTCGGGCAATTTGCAGCTGTTGCAACTGTCGGCCGGCGCCGACCAGGCCACCATGAAGCGGCTGACGACGGCCACGACCGCGGTCGAACGCGGCGCGCGGCTGGCCTCGCAGTTGCTGTCGTTCGCGCGCCGCCATCCGCTCAAACCGGTGGTGGCCGACCTGCGCGAGCTGCTGGGCGCGATGGACGACCTGCTGCAACGGGCGATCGGCGAATCTGTCGCCGTCGAACTGGCGGTCGACAACAACCTGTGGCACACGTTGATCGACCCCAACCAATTGGAAAACGTGCTGCTCAACCTGGCGATCAACGCCCGCGACGCCATGGATGGCCAGGGCAAGCTGACGATCGAGCTGCGCAACACCGAGCTGGATGCCGCCTACTGCGCCGGCCATCCGGAGGTGTGCGCCGGCCAGTACGTCATGCTGGCCGTCTCCGACACCGGCTGCGGCATCCCGTCCGATCTGTCCGACAAGATTTTCGAACCCTTCTTCACCACCAAGCGCGAGGGCGAAGGCACCGGCCTGGGGCTGAGCATGGCCTACGGCTTCATCAAGCAAAGCGGGGGCCACATCAAGGTGTACAGCGAAGTCGGCCACGGCACCACGTTCAAGTTGTATCTGCCGCGTTCGATGGCGGAGCTCGATAGCTTGCCGGCCGCGCTCAACGGTCCTGTGGTTGGCGGCAACGAAACCGTGCTGGTGGTCGAGGACGACCTGCAAGTGCAGGAAACGGTGGTGGAAATCCTCAAGGGCCTCGGCTACACCGTGCTCAAGGCGAGCGACGGCCAAAGCGCGTTATCGATCATCGACAGCGGCTTGCCGATCGATCTGCTGTTCACCGATGTGGTCATGCCGGGCGAGCTGCGCAGTCCGGACCTGGCGCGCAAGGCCAAGGCCATCCTGCCGGGGCTGGAGATCCTGTTCACCTCCGGGTACACGCAAAACGCCATCGTGCATGGCGGCCGGCTCGACGCCGGGGTCGAGTTGCTGAGCAAGCCTTACCGGCGCGAGGATTTGGCGCGCAAGATCAGGTTCATGTTCGCCAACCGCCAGCACGTCGAAGCGCTGCACAGGGAAAGGTCGAGCATGAAGGCGGCGCCGGCACAACCGGGCGGCGGCCGCCGCCGCAGTATTTTGCTGGTCGAGGACAACGAGGACGCGCGCATGCTGACGGCCGAGTTGCTGGAGTCGCTGGGGCACCTGGTCGACGCGGTGGGCTCGGCCGAGGAAGCCCTGCAGCGCATGGCGCGCGGGGATATCGAGGTGCTGCTGACCGACATCAGCCTGCCGCGAATGTCCGGCATCGACCTGGCGGCGCAGGCGCGCGCCGGGCAGCCCGGGCTTGATATCGTGTTCGTCAGCGGGCATGACAAGGACAATGCCGGATTGTCGGACGCGTCGGCCAAGTTTTTGCTGAAGCCGTTTAATTTCGCGCAGCTGGAAAACGCGCTGGGCTGAAGTTCAACGCGCTTTAAACGCCGGAATGCCGCTTCAAATACATCGGCATCAGCCACCACGCGACGGCGATCAACGCCGCCATGATGCCGGCCGTGGCCATGCCGACGGTGGACCCGAACACCTCCGAGATCACCAGGTCGGTGCCCAGCACCAGCGCGATCGCCAGCGCGAACGAGCCGGCCACGATCTGCTTGGTTGCCACCCGCTTGAAGCGCGCCCGGTCTTTCAACGGCCGCATCAAGCGGTGCTGGATCGCCGGCGCGCTCAGCAGCACCAGACTCGTCAATGCCAGGAAAAACGTCGCCAGGAACAGCAGCTTTTCCGTATGGTCGATATGCGCGAAACCGGCGTTGAACGGCAGGATGATCAGGAAGGCCGACAACATCTGCGCGCCCGGCAGCAGGATGCGCATTTCACTGAGCATGTCGGAGAAGTCGCCGTCGTCCTCCTCTTCCTCGTCGCGCAGCTGCTTGCCCCTGACCTTGTCCTCCTCGAAAATGCTGCCGCTCATGGCAGTATGATCGTCGAGCCGGTGGTCTTGCGCGCTTCGAGATCGATGTGCGCCTGGGCGACGTCGGCGAGGTTATAACGCTGGCGCACGTCGATCTTGACCGCGCCGCTGTTGACGACGCCGAACAGCGACTTGGCCGCCGCCTCCAGGTCCTCGCGCGTGGCCATGTAGGCGCCCAGCGAAGGCCGCGTGACAAACAGCGAGCCACGGTTGGCCAGTTCGCTCAGCGCGAACGGCGGCACCGGTCCGGACGCGTTGCCGAAGCTGACCATGGTGCCGAGCGGCGCCAGGCAGTCCAGCGATCCGATGAAGGTGTCCTTGCCGATCGAATCGTACACCGCGCACACGCCCTTGCCGCCGGTGATCTCGCGTACCCGCTCGGTGAAGTTCTCGCGGTTGTAGTTGATCACGTGGTCGGCGCCGTTCTCGGTCGCCAACGCCGCCTTCTCGTCCGAACCGACGGTGCCGATCAAGGTCACGCCCAGCACCTTGGCCCACTGGCAGGCGATCAGGCCGACACCGCCGGCGGCGGCGTGGAACAGGACCGTGTCGCCCGCCTTCAGGTGCACGGTGCGGTGCAGCAGATACTGCACCGTCAAGCCTTGCAGCATCATGGCGGCGGCGGTGTCGAAGCCGATTTTCTCCGGCAGCACCAGCAGTTGCGACGCCGGCATGTTGCGCGCCTCGGCGTAGGCGCCATTCGGCCGCCCGGCATAGGCCACGCGGTCGCCGACCTTCACTTCGGTCACGCCCTCGCCCACCGCCTCGACGGTGCCGGCGCCTTCCATGCCCAGCCCGCCCGGCAGCGGCTGCGGATACAGGCCGGTGCGGAAATACACGTCAATGAAATTGAGGCCGATGGCGCTGTGGCGCACTTGCGCCTCGCCGGGGCCGGGTGGCGGCAGGTCCACGTCCACCAGTTCCATCACTTCCGGACCGCCCACGCGGTTGATACGAATTGCCTTGGTCATGATTGCCTCCGTTACTCAAGAGCCGCAGTGTAACGCGCCTCAGGCGGCCGTAGCGCGCAACTGCAGCTGCGACAGCACCAGGTGCGCCGACGACACGTTCGTCGCGCACGGCGTGTTGTGCACGTCGCACGCCCGCACCAGCGCGTTGATGTCCGGCTCGTGCGGCTGCGGCGTCATCGGATCGCGCAGGAAGATCACGCAATCGATCTCGCCCTGCACCAGCATCGACCCAATCTGCAAATCCCCGCCGAACGGCCCGGAATGCTTGCGGTCCACCTCCAGCCCCAGCTCGCTGATCAAACGCCCGCCCGTGGTGCCGGTGGCAACCAGGTCGCAGGTCGACAGGAAAGCGCGGTATTGGCCCGCCAGCAGGATCATGTCGTCTTTTTTCTTGTCGTGGGCAATCAGGGCGATGCGGGTTTTCATAACGTTATCCATGTATATGGTTTATCCAGTTTTATTTTTTACTCTTGGACAGCAGATAAATCCCGGCGATCACCAGCGCGGTGCCGGCCAGTTGCCAGGACGTGACGGGTTCGCCCAACAGCAGCGCCCCCAGAAACAAGGTTGACACGGGACCGATCATGCCCGCCTGCGAGGCGGCGCCGGCGCCGATGCGCTCGACGGCGGCCATCGTCATAAACACCGGCATCACCGTGCACAGGATGCCGTTGACCAGCGACAGGCCGTACACGCCCATCGGCTGCGCCAGCGCCGACACCGGCCGCAGGATGAAAAACTGGGCGATGCAGGCCACGCTCGACACGCACATCGCGTACGACACCAACCGCAGCGCCCCGAGCCGCTTGACCATCTCCCCCGACAGCAGCAGGTAGACGGCGTAGGCGGCGGCCGATCCCGTCACCAGCGTCGCGCCCAGCGCCACGTTGGCGCCGCCGTTGCCCAGGTCGTGCAGGAACACGAACACGATGCCGCAATAGGAGGTCAGCAGCGCCAGCCACTGCTTGCCGCTGATGTGCTGCTTGAGCAGGGTGGAGCTGATCAGCAGCACGAAGGTCGGCGTCAGGAACAAAATCAGCCGTTCCAGGCCGACCGTGATGTACTGCAGCCCGAGGAAATCGAGGAAACTGGATAAATAGTAGCCGACCAGCCCCAGGCCGATCAGGCGCCAGCGGTCCGCCTTCGACAGCGCCGGCCCGGTGCGCATCTTCCAGACGGCGACGGCGGCAAACACCGGCAGCGAAAAGATCATCCGGAACGCCAGCACGGTGACGGCGTCGAGGTCATAACGGTAGAGCAGCTTGGCGACGATGGCCTTGGTCGAGAACAGCACCGCGCCGCCGATGGCGATTCCCAGGCCGCCCAGATAGGCCGAACGGGCCGGGCTCACATTCGTTATGCTTTTGTCCATCCCTCGATTGTAAGGCCAAACGGCCCCGGCCGCAGAGGGCGGCGGTTTCGGCGCCCTGCCTTATGTTAAAATACCGCCCTCACCGCATAGCAACGACTATCGCCAACCCCGAATAAAACCGCGCCGAAGGAAGACTGAACATGGCTGGACACAGCAAATGGGCCAATATCAAGCACAAAAAGGCCGCTACCGACGCCAAACGTGGCAAGATCTGGACACGTCTGATCAAGGAAATCACCGTCGCCGCGCGCATGGGCGGCGGCGATATCCAGACCAACCCGCGCCTGCGCCTGGCGGTGGACAAGGCGGCCGACGCCAATATGCCGAAGGATAACGTGCAACGCGCGATCACGCGCGGCACCGGCGGCGAGGACGGCGCGGCCTACGAGGAAGTGCGCTACGAGGGCTATGGCATCGGCGGCGCGGCGATCATCGTCGACTGCATGACCGACAACCGCGTGCGCACCGTGGCCGAAGTTCGCAACGCCTTTAACAAAAACGGCGGCAACATGGGCAACGAGGGTTCGGTGGCGTTCATGTTCAAGCATTGCGGCCAGTTCCTGTTCGCGCCCGGCACCAACGAGGACGCGCTGATGGAAGTGGCGCTGGAAGCCGGCGCCGAAGACGTGGTGGCCGACGAAGAAGGCGGCTTCGAAGTGCTGTGCGGCCCGCACGACTTCGCGACCGTCAAGGATGCGCTGGAAGCGGCCGGTTTCAAGGCCGAAGTGGCCGAGATCATCATGAAGCCGGCCACCGAAACCGTCATCACCGGCGACAACGCCGTCAAGATGCAAAAACTGCTGGACGCGTTGGAAGCGCTGGACGATGTCCAGGAAGTCTATTCCAACACGCTGATCGAAGACTGAGGATTTATGAAAATATTGGTAGTCGGCTCCGGCGGCCGTGAACACGCGCTGGCATGGAAATTGGCGCAATCGGAACGCATCCAGATGGTCTACGTCGCCCCCGGCAACGGCGGCACCGCGCGCGATTCGCGCCTGGTCAACGTCAACATCACCGATCTGCACGAACTGGCGACCTTCGTCGAGCAGGAGCACATCGGCCTGACCGTGGTCGGCCCGGAAACCCCGCTGGCCGGCGGCATCGTCAACCTGTTCCGCGCCCGTGGCCTGAAGGTGTTCGGCCCAACCAGGGAAGCGGCGCAGCTGGAGTCGTCGAAGGACTTCGCCAAGGCGTTCATGCAGCGCCACGGCATCCCGACCGCCAAATACCAGACCTTCTCGGACGTGGCGCAAGCGCACGCCTACATCGACGCCAACGGCGCGCCGATCGTCATCAAGGCCGACGGCCTGGCCGCCGGCAAAGGCGTGGTGGTGGCGATGTCGCTGGAAGAAGCGCATCAGGCGGTCGACGACATGCTGGCCGATAACCGCTTCGGCGACGCCGGCGCCCGCATCGTCATCGAGGAATTCCTGGCCGGCGAAGAAGCGAGCTTCATCGTCATGTGCGACGGCAAAAACGTGCTGCCGCTGGCCACCAGCCAGGATCACAAGCGCCTCAAGGACAACGACGAAGGCCCGAACACCGGCGGCATGGGCGCCTACTCGCCGGCGCCGATCGTCACGCCGGCGATGCACGCCCGCGTGATGCGCGAGATTATCAACCCGACCATCGCCGGCATGGCGAAGGACGGCATCGTCTTCACCGGCTTCCTGTACGCCGGCCTGATGATCGACGCCGCCGGCAATCCGCGCACGCTGGAATTCAACTGCCGCATGGGCGACCCGGAAACCCAGCCGATCATGTCACGCCTGAAGACCGACCTGGTGACGGTGATGGAACACGCCGTCAATGGCACGCTCGACACGGTCGAACTGGAATGGGACCGCCGCACCGCCGTTGGCGTGGTGCTGGCAGCCGCCGGCTACCCGGACGCGCCGCTCAAGGGCGCCGTGATCGAAGGCATCCCGGCCGAAACGCCGGAATCGGTGACCTTCCACGCCGGCACCGCCGAAGTGGGCGGCCAGCTGCAAGTGACCGGTGGCCGCGTGCTGTGCGTGGTCGGCCTGGCCGACAGCGTCAAGCTGGCGCAGAAGCAGGCCTACGAAGTGGTCGACCAGATCTCCTTCGAAGGCATGCAGTGCCGCCGCGATATCGGCTGGCGCGGTCTGAAGCACTAACAAGATGTTGTCCGCCCCGAATCCAGCGGCCGTCAAGGCTTTCCTGCTCGATCTGCAGGCCCGCATCATCGACGCGCTCGAAGCGCTCGATGGCAAGGCCTTCCTGCGCGACGAGTGGGAACGTCCGGAAGGCGGCGGCGGGATTTCGCGCCTGGTCGAAGAAGGCAACGTCATCGAACGCGGTGGCGTCAACTTCTCGCACGTGATGGGCGCCAAGCTGCCGCCGTCGGCGTCGGCGATGCGTCCGGATTTGGGCGGCAACCCGTGGGAAGCGATGGGCGTGTCACTGGTGATCCATCCGCGCAATCCCTACGCGCCGACGGTGCACATGAACGTGCGCTTCTTCACCACGACCACCATCAACGGCGAGCCGGCATGGTGGTTCGGCGGCGGCATGGACCTGACGCCCTACTACGGCGACAAGGAAGACGTTAAACACTTCCACCAGAGCTGCCACGACGCGCTGGCGCCGTTCGGCGACGACCTGCACGCGCGCTACAAGAAGTGGTGCGACGAGTATTTCTACCTGAAGCACCGCAAGGAGGCGCGCGGCGTCGGTGGGATCTTCTTCGACGATGTGAACGAAGAAGGCTTCGACCAGAGCTTCGCGCTGATGCAAAGCGTCGGCAATTCGTTCCTGACGGCCTACCTGCCGATCCTGGAACGCCGCAAGGACACGCCGTACGGCGAGCGCGAACGCGATTTCCAGGCTTACCGGCGCGGCCGCTACGTCGAATTCAATCTCGTCTTCGACCGTGGTACCCTGTTCGGCCTGCAGTCGGGCGGCCGCACCGAGGCGATCCTGATGTCGATGCCGCCGATCGTCAAATGGCGCTATCGCTGGGAACCCGAGGACGGCACGCCGGAAGCGGCGCTGTACACCGACTTCCTGCCGCACCGCGACTGGCTGGCCGCGTGACAAAGGCCATGGCACAGCGGGTAGCACTGCTGGGCGGCAGCTACGATCCGGTCCACCACGGTCATATCGCCCTCGGCGCCTATTTCGCGCAACTGCTGCAAGTGGACCAGCTGCGCGTGATTCCGGCCGGCCTGCCGTGGCAAAAAGCCATGCTCAAGGCGACGCCCGAACAGCGCGCCGAGATGGTGGCCATCGCTTTCAAGGGTCAGCCGTTCGACGTCGCCATCGACATGCAGGAAATCGAGCGCGCAGCGCGCGGCCTGCCGACCTACACCATCGAGACGCTGCGCCTGGTGCGCGCCGAGCTGGGACCGGACGCTTGCATCGCCTTTGTGATGGGCGCCGACCAGCTCCAGCGGCTCGACACCTGGAATGAATGGCAGGCGCTGTTCGATTACGCCCATATCTGCGTAGCGGCCCGCCCTGGCTTCGACATAGGCGCCGCCGGCCTTCCGCCGGCGGTCGCCGCGGCGTTCTCCAGCCGTTTGGGAACGCCTGAACAAATCCGCAACACGCCGCACGGTCTGACTTATCTGGCACAAGACTTCGCGGTGGATATCTCCGCCACCGAAATACGTGCGGCATTACAACGGGGGGAACAGGCAAACTCGCTTATCCCGCCGCTAGTGCTAGACTATATTGAACAACACAATCTATACAAAAGCTAAATGGACATCAAAAAACTGCAATCCCTCGTCGTTGACGCCCTCGAAGACGTCAAGGCACAAGACATCACGCTGTTCGACACCACCCACCTGACCAGCCTGTTCGACCGCATCGCCATCGCCTCCGGTACCTCCAACCGCCAAACCAAGGCGCTGGCCGCCTCGGTGCGCGACAAGGTCAAGGCCGCCGGCGGCGACGTCTACGGCATGGAAGGCGAGGACACCGGTGAATGGGTGCTGGTCGACCTGGGCGACATGATCGTCCACATCATGCAAGCGCCGATCCGCGCCTACTACCGCCTGGAAGAGATCTGGGGCGACAAGCCGGTCAAGCTGGGCGCCGCCAAGCGCAAGTCGACCAAGGAAGGCGAGGAAGCCGACGAGCCGAAGAAAATCTCCAGCCACCTGGCCGCCGGCAAAAAAGCCGTCGACGCCTCGCCGGTGATCGAGAAGAAGACCCCGGCCCGCAAAGCCGCCGCCGCCAAACCGGCCGCCGAGAAGAAGCCAGCTGCCAAGAAGGCCGCGATCCCGGTCGGCAAAACGATCAAGGTCGGCAAGACCAAGAGCGCTGTCGCCTCGGCCGAAGCGCTGAAAGCCCTGCCACCGAAGCCGAAAGCGCCAAAGGCCGCCAAGCCGAAAGCCGACGAAGCACCGGCCAAGACGGTCATCAAGCGTATCAAAAAAGTCGCGGAATAATCCACGATGCAGCTGATCATCGCTGCGGTCGGCCATAAAATGCCGGCCTGGATCGAAACGGGCTTCGCCGAATACGCCAAGCGCATGCCGCCGGAACTGAAGATCGTGCTCAAGGAAATCAAGCCGGTCGACCGTTCGGGCAGCAAAACCGCTGCCACCGCGATGGCGCTCGAACGCGAGCGCATCGAGGCGGCGCTGCCAAAATCGGTGCGCATCATCGCGCTCGACGAACGTGGCAAGGACCTGACCTCGGTCGGCCTGTCGCAGCAGTTGGAAGCCTGGCAGCAGGACGGGCGCGACACCGCCTTCCTGATCGGCGGGGCCGACGGCCTCGATCCGGAGCTCAAGGCGCGCGCCGAAGGCCTGATCCGGATTTCCAGTATGACGCTCCCTCATGGTATGGTACGGGTATTGTTGGCCGAACAACTGTATCGCGCCTGGTCGATCACCCAAAATCATCCTTACCACCGGGTTTGACGGCGTCAGAAAATATCAAATGAAATTCGTCGAAAAGAAGATCTACCTCGCCTCCAAAAGCCCGCGCCGGCGCGAACTGCTGCGCCAGATCGGCATCGATTTTGAATTATTGTTATTGCGCGCCGACGGCCCGCGCGGCGCCGACGTCACCGAAAACGTCATCGAAGGCGAAGCGCCGCTCGACTACGTGGCCCGCGTGGCCCAGGAAAAAGCCGCCTTCGGCTACAACCTGGTGCAGCGCCGCCACCTCAAGCCGCGCGCCGTGCTCACCGCCGACACCACCGTCACCATCGACGGCCAAATCCTCGGCAAGCCGGCCGACCGCGCCGAAGCCAGCGCCATGCTCACGCAGCTGTCCGGCCGCACCCACCAGGTGCTGACCGCCATCGCCGTGCATTCGGCCGACTTCACCGGGCAAATCACGCAAGTGTCGGAAGTGCGTTTCGGCGTGCTGTCGCCGGCCGCCATCGCCGCCTACTGCGCCACGCTCGAACCGTACGACAAGGCCGGCGGCTACGGCATCCAGGGGCCCGCCGCGCAATTCATCGAACATATCGCCGGCAGCCATTCCGGCATCATGGGCCTGCCGCTGTACGAGACGGCGCAGTTGCTGCGGCAGGCGGGTTTGCCGCTGCCGTAAGTGGCGTGTATGATCAGTCTTCACATAGCCACAGAAGCCGCGCCAGCCGGCCGCCGAGACAAATGAACGAAGACATCCTGATCAACATCACCCCGCAGGAAACCCGGGTCGCCCTGATTTTGCAAGGCGCCGTGCAAGAGCTGCACATCGAACGCACGCTCACGCGCGGCCTGGCCGGCAACGTCTACTCGGGCAAGGTGGTGCGGGTGCTGCCCGGCATGCAATCGGCCTTCATCGACATCGGCCTCGAACGCGCCGCCTTCCTGCACGTGGCCGACATCTGGGAGGCGCGCCCGCACGACGGCGGCCAGAACGCCGCCCCCACCCCGATCGAAAAAATCCTGTTCGACGGCCAGGTGCTGACGGTGCAGGTCATCAAGGACCCGATCGGCACCAAGGGCGCGCGCCTGTCGACGCAGATCTCCATCGCCGGCCGCATGCTGGTGTACCTGCCGCAGGACGCCCACATCGGCATCTCGCAAAAGATCGAAAAGGAATCGGAGCGCGAAGCGCTGCGCACGCGGCTCCAAAGCCTGCTGCCGGCCGACGAAAAAGGCGGCTACATCGTGCGCACGCAGGCGGAGGACGCGTCGGACTCCGACATCGCCGCCGACGTCGAATACCTGCGCAAGACCTGGGGCGCCATCGTCCACGGCGCCAAGACGCGCCCCGCCACCACCCTGCTGCACCAGGATTTGAGCCTGGCGCAGCGCGTGCTGCGCGACTTCGTCCACGACGACACGGCCACCATCCAGGTCGACTCGCGCGAGAACTACCTGAACCTGGTCGAATTCGGCAAGGCCTACACACCTGGCGTGCTGCCACGCTTGCAGCACTACACCGGCGAGCGGCCGCTGTTCGATCTGTATGGCGTCGAGGAAGAGATCCTGCGTGCGCTGGGCCGGCGTGTCGACCTCAAATCGGGCGGCTACCTGATCGTCGACCAGACCGAGGCGATGACCACCATCGACGTCAACACCGGCGGCTTTGTCGGCGGACGCAATTTCGCCGACACGATCTTCAAGACCAACCTGGAGGCGGCGCACGCGATCGCGCGCCAACTGCGCCTGCGCAATCTGGGCGGCATCATCATCCTCGACTTCATCGACATGGAGAACAACGAGCACCGCAACGCCGTGCTGCAGGAGCTCAAAAAGACCTTGTCGCGCGACCGCACCAAGGTCTCGGTGTCGAACTTCTCGGCGCTGGGACTGGTGGAGATGACGAGGAAGCGCACGCGCGAATCGCTGGCGCACATCCTGTGCGAGCCCTGCCCGGCCTGCGCCGGCAAGGGGCAAGTGAAAACCTCGCGCACCATCTGCTACGAGATCCTGCGCGAACTGCTGCGCGAAGCCAAGCAGTTCAATCCGCGCGAATTCCGCATCCTCGCTTCGCAGGAAGTGGTCGACATGTTCCTCGAGGAGGAGTCGCAGCACCTGGCGATGCTGGGGGATTTCATCGGCAAGAAGATCTCGTTGCAGGTGGAGACGGCGTACCACCAGGAGCAGTACGACGTGATTTTGATGTAGTCTGATCAGCAACCGCCATCTGGAGATGGGCAATGAAGAAAATAAAACTGACACCCCTTCTTTGCGCGTTTGCGTTGACGGGGTGTGTTGGTGTCCACAGCAACTCGCTTGAATCAAAGAGCGCCAACGCGCCGCAGCTTAACCAAGCCACGTGGATTCAGCTATTCAACGGGAAAGACTTATCCGGCTGGACCCCGAAGTTCAAAGGCCATCAGGCCGGCGTCAACTACAAAAACACATTCAAGGTTGAAAACGGCATTCTCAAAGTAGACTACAGCGAGTACGACAAATTCAACGGCGAATTCGGTCACCTGTTCTGGAAGCAGAAGCTGTCGCACTACCGCATTCGGGCGGAATATCGTTTCGTCGGCAAACAGCTCGCGGGCGCTCCGGGCTGGGGCTTTCGCAATAACGGCATCATGATTTTTAGCGAGCCGCCAGATACCATGGAACTCGACCAGGACTTTCCCGCGTCGATTGAGGTGCAGATGCTTGGTGGAGGCGGACCCGGTGACCAGAACAACGGATCGTTCTGCACCCCGCACACCAGAGCGGTCTTCAACGGGCAGCTCACGACGACCCACCGCACGTCGGCCAAATCGAAGGTGTATATGGGAGACGAATGGGTAACAATCGAGGTTGAAGTTCGCGGTGGAAAATTAATCAAGCATATCCTTGATGGCGAGACCGTGATCAGCTACAGCCAGCCTCAGCTCGACCCCCGCGATTCCCACAGTCGCGCACTGATGGCGAAGGGCTTCCCCCAGATGTTGGAAAGCGGCTACATCGCCATCCAGGCGGAAACGCATCCAACGGAATTTCGCCGGATCGAAATCCTGCCACTCGATGAAACGCTTTAGGCACAGCAATGCCTAGGCAACAACGGCGTTCGCGCAGTTGCGCGACGCCGTATGGCCGCAATTACGACATGCGCACGCGCCGGTTGCGGCGGAGTGCCCCGCCCAACATGCCCAAGCCCAGCAAGTACATCGCCGCCATGCCTGGTTCGGGTACCGGGCTGACAGTATTCCGCGCGATGAAGGACAGGTTATCCGCGTAGCCATCGTTGTCGCCCGAAACCAAACGCTCCATCGACAGCCAGAACGATAGCTTGCTGGTGCCAGCAGGCATGATTCCTGAGGCTTCCCGGTAGAACAGGCCGGTCTGGTTGCCGCGATCCGCCGGGGTGACGGGACCGATCGCGGCGCTTCCTATCTCATTGTTCCCCGCATCGAGAAACTGCACATAGAACAGGGCGTTGTCGCCCTGGTCGGTCCAGCCGCCGAGCCATCCGCTCAGGGAATAGGAACTGTTCTGGGCCGTCGGCACGCCGAAGTCCAGCGTCTGTACGCCAACGGCATATTGCCCGAAGCCGGCGAACATCTTGGTTCCGCGATCGACCGGGCCAGGCTGGGTCGGCAGCACCCAGTTGTTGCCATAGTCCACCGCCTGGAAATTGTTGTAATCCGAATACCCGGTCCAGCCGGTCAGGCCTGCTTCGGCATCGCCGTTGACAATGAGGTTCTGGCCGTACGTGACGGCAGCCTGACCGCTACATGCCACGGCGAACAAGGCCGCGGCGACGAGAAATTTGCACTTCATGAAAAGCTCCTTGTAAAAGTCAAACCACGCGGTACTGGTCAAGTTGCGCTGCCCCGCCGATCGCCGGGTCGCTGATCGACGGCAAGCCGTTTTCCAGGTGGCCGGCGAAGCGGCGCAACCAGCCCGGCAAGCCAGCCACGCGCACGCTGTAGTCGTACCAGTTGGAACTCGATGCCAGCGGCAGCCGGACGCTGCTCCGCGAACGTGCGACGACGCGCACTTCCATCGGCTTGTTCGCGTAATACTTGTTGGCGGTCAGTTCAAAGGTGCACGGTTGCGCGCCATTGTTGACCAGGTCGATGAGCAGCTCGCCGGCTCTGCGGTCGGCGCGCACGCTGATCTCCGGCCATGCGGCGTTGCCCGCACCGCGCACGTCCCCGACGATGTGGCGATGGAAGCCGTTCGGTCCCAGTATCCACAGATCGTAGGCGGCTGCGGTGTTCCAGCGGCCGGTCAGCTGTTTGCCGGGTTCGACCGTATAGCGGCGCGGGACCTGCTCCAACGCCAGGCGGTCGTACACGTGGAACACCGCCCCGGCTTCGCCCAGGTTGTCGAATCTGAGCTCCACCAGGCCGCCGCCCGCCGGCACCTGCGCCTGCACCTGCAGCTCGTAGGGCAGCGCGCGTGCCGGACGCACGCCGGCGGCCTGGACGGGCGCCGTCAGGGTGGCCGGCGTGGCGGGTACCTTGGTGTTTGGCAGGCTCAGCGCCATCGAACGCCGCGCAGCCGTTTCCGGCAGCAGTTGCTTGAAGCCGTTGTCGTTCGGGTTGGCGAAGTCGAAACAGGACAGCAAGTCGCCGCTCACCGCGCGGCGCCATGGGCTGATCAGCGGCTCGCGCACACCGAAACGCGCCTCAATAAAACGTATCACCGAGGTGTGGTCGAAGACCTGCGAATTGACCCAGCCGCCCTTGGTCCACGGCGAGATGACATACATCGGCACGCGCGGCCCGAGACCGTAGGGGCGATGGTGGGTCCGTGCGTCGGCGCCGTTGAGCACGTGATGGTACTCGCCGGTCGTGTCGACGGTCGACGCGCCGGCCAGCTGCGACTGCGCCGGATTGCTGCTGTAGCTCGTGTACGCCGGCACCGCCGGCGGTGGCATGTGGTCGAAGAAGCCGTCGTTCTCGTCGAAGTTGATGAGCAGCACCGTCTTGCTCCAGCTCTCGGGATTGGCGGTCAGGGCGTCCAGCACGCGCGCGATGTAGTCGGCGCCCGACGCGGGACTCGAGGGGCCCGGGTGTTCGGAGCCTTCGGCGGTGGCGACGACCCAGCTGACCTGCGGCAGGCGGTTGGCCAGCACGTCGGCTCTCAGCAGGTCGAGGTCGCGCGTTGTGGTGCCGCGCTCGCGCAGGGCTTGCGAATAGCCCGGCCGGCGGTACCACGCGTTGCGGAAGGAGCGGAATCCCGCCAGCGAGTTATCGGTGAAGTTGTCCGCCATGTTCTGGTAGACCTGCCAGCTGACGCCCGCCGCCTCGAGCCGCTCCGGATAGGTGGTCCACAAGTAGTCGGTGGACATGTCCGGATTGAAGTCGTCGCGGCTGTTGTCGGTCGACGGGCCGCCGGCGGCCGCCAGGGGATCGTTGTGACCGGAAAACAGGAACAGCCGGTTGGTGTTGGTGCCGGTCTGCGTGGCGCAGTGATAGTGGTCGCAGATGGTGAAGGCGCGCGCGAGCGCGAACTGGAAGGGAATGTCGGCGTCGGCGTAATAGCCCATCGAGTGGTTCTGCTTGACCGCGCACCAGTCGTTCATCCGTCCGTGGTCCCACGCCAGCTGGGCGTCGAGCCAGCTATGTGGCGTCCCGGCCACGCGCATGACGGGGAAGTCCTGCACCGTGTTGAGCCGGAACGGCGCGATGGCGCGGCCCTGTGGCCAGTTGGGCCGGCCGGGCACCGGCGCCCCGCCGGCAGAGCGCTGCACGAAGACCGATTTGCGATTGAAGAGGTTTTGCCGGTCCATCACGGGAATCGGGAACGGATCGCCGAATCCCCTTACCCCTTCCAGGGTGCCGAAGTAATGGTCGAAGCTGCGGTTCTCCTGCGTCAGCACGACGATATGCTCGACATCCTGCAGGCTGCGGGTGCGCTGGTTGGCGGGCAGGGCCAGCGCCTTTTGGATGGACGGTGGAAACGTCGCCAGCACGGCACTGGCGCCGGCCGACTTGCCCATTGTGCGGAGGAAGTCACGGCGGCTCATGCATGCACCTGCGTGCAGGCGAGCGCAAATTTAAAAATATGCATTTGATTGATCCAGGTCGATTGTCGGGGGAAACACGAAAACGGCGGTCATGCAAGACAACAGCTTATGCACCAACGATGAAATGTTGATGACATGCCATGCATTTACTGCACTTTCTTATTTCGGTAACAATCCTTTCCTTGCCTCAATGCTTGATGCCCTCGTGCTCCAGATAGTCGAGCAAGGGTCCCGGCTCGTCGGTTTGGATGGTGTCGACACCGGCTGAGAACAGCGTGCCCCAGGTCTTGCCGGAGGTTCGCAGCGCTTCCAGGTCACCGCCCATGCCGATCACGCTGATCACGCCGACCGCCGTCAGGCTGTTGGCCCATAGCCTGATTTTGGCTTGCGACACCAGTTCGCGCAGCGGCTGGAGCTGCGCCGACGGCAGGAACACCAACTCCACGCCGACCGGCTTGCGCCGCCCCGCAAGCTGCCGCTCGACGATCCGCGCCCCGCTTTGGGCCTGGCGCGCGCCGGACCACGGACCGATGATCGGCATGTAGGGCACCGACGCGAATGGCGGTTGGTCGGCCACCGCTTGCGCCGTTCGCTCATCGACGAAACTCTTGACCAGCACATATTGGCCCATGCCGTGTTTGACGGCCTCGGCGATCGTCTGCGCGTAGATGTCGTCGTCCTTGATATCCAGGTTGAGCATGATCCGGCCCTTGGCCGCCTCCAGCATCCCGGCCAGCGTGGGCACGCTTTCGCTGGTCGGCTCGGGCGACATGGCACCGCCGAGGTTCTGCTTCAAGCGCAGGGCTTTGAGCTGTGCCAGCGTCATCGCGGACACCTTGCCGTGGCCGTCGGTGGTACGGTCGACCGTGGCGTCGTGGATCACCACCAGGGTGCCGTCGCCCGCGCGCCGCACGTCGAGCTCCATCATGTCGACGCCCAGCAGCACGCAGTGCTCCAGCGCCGGCAGGGAGTTTTCCGGCACGGCGGCCAGGTCCAGCCGGGGCGAGGCGTTGTGGCAACCCCGGTGGGCGACGATAAACACACCGGCGGCCGGATCGAGCAGCTTTTGGCGGATCTGCTCGGCCCTGGTCGCTGCGGCGCCGGAGGCGGCGCTCAGCGCGGCCAGCGCAAACATGGCCAGTCGCGAAAGGGAAAATAAAGAATTCATGGGTCGCGGATCCGGTCTGAAAATTAAAAGTTCGGGGTATAGCGAAGACCGATCCAGGCGACCATCGGCACCGAGTAGGTGTCCTTGAGCAGGTTCTGGGCAGGGCCGGTGTAGCTGGTCATGCGGCGGCGGTTGAGGTTTTGCACTTGGCCGAACACGGTCCACTCCGGGGCTATCCTGTAGCTGGCCTGCAGGTCGACCTGCGCGCGTGGCGCCCAGTACAGGTCCTGCCAGGCGATATCGGGCACGATCGAGCGCAGCGCCTTGCCCTGGTAGTTATAGGCGGCGCGCAGCTCCAGTGCCCTGCGCGCATAAAACACCGTCAGGTTGCGCGTCTGGTCGGGCTGGCCCACCAGGCGGTCCAGGCGGCGCATCCCACCGGCGGCCTTCAGCACGCTCATCTGGCCGTCCAGCAAGCTCCAGTTGGCACTGAAACCGACGTCCGCCAGCACCGGATGCACCCAGCCCAGCGAATTGACGACGGCTGCCGCCTCCACGCCCCTAACCGAGGCGTCCGACGCATTGGCCGGCATCGACACCAGCGCGTTGGCGTACGTCACGCCCTGATAGGTGTAGCCGAGCGAGGACTGGTTGAAGATCTCGTCGCGGATATCCTTGTTGAACACCGCCAGCGACAGCAGGCCGTTGGCCGCCTTGGGCAAGCGGTAGTTCAGCGCCAGGTCGGTATTGGTCGACAGGCGCGGCTTGATCTGCGGGTTGCCCACCGTGACCGTGACGCCCTGGGCGTTCGGATTGCCGGCGTCGCCGACGTTGACGAAGCTGATCGACGTGCGCGCGGCGTAGGAATCGTAGGTCGGCCGGCCGATGGTCTGGCTGGCGGCGGCGCGGATATCCAGTTCCGGCGTGGCCTGGTAGGTCACCTGCGCCGACGGCAGCAGGAAGTCGTACCTTGAACTGGTCGGCAAGCCCACCCAGCTGCCGGCAACGAGCGCGCGGCCGTTGGTTTCCTGTTCGGTGCGGTCCTCGCGCAGGCCGAACAGCGTTTTCCACTTGTCCGCGTTGAAGCTCACCTGTGCGTAGGCGCCGACGGTTTTTTCCACGTGCTCGAAGTTGTCCTGGTTGCTGAAGTTGACCTGGTTGGTGGTGTTCAAGCCGCCGGCAGCCCGCAGCGCGGCGATCTGCGCCAGCGCAGCCTGCGGATCGATGGTGATCAAGTTGAGCCCGCTCCGGTTGTACTTCAGCGGCGCGTCGGGACCGGTGACGCCGGCCAGGGTCAGCGCCGGCATGCCGGTGTTGGGCTGCATGTCGTTGCGGAAGATGTTGTAGCTCGGCCGGTCCAGCGTGTACGACACGCCAGCGGCAAAGCCCAGGCCCGGCCGGTCAAAGTTGCGGCGGTAGTCGGCGCGTACGTTGCCGATGGTATCAGTTGCCGAACGGACATAGTTGTCGCGGTAATACAGCAGCTTGTAGTTGGCCAGGTTGTTGTAGGCCGCCGGTGAAACGTTGAACGAATGATTCAGGCCGCTGGTGTCGTAGTTGAACGCGTACTCCGGCGTCGCCACCGGCGTGGCGCCGCCAATGCCGGGCGCGCTGTAGCTGGCGTTGGTGGCGTATTTGATCATCTGGATCGGCTCGCGGTACGTCGCGCGCGAGACGTTGGCGCGCAAGCTCACGGTCTGGCTGTCGTCGATCTTCCAGTCGGCGCCGCTTTGCAACAGCTTGGTGGCGCTGGTCATGTCCTGCTGCGAGAAGCCGACCTCGACGTCGGCGCCGGGGTAGGAACCGGACGTCGGCGTCTGGTTGAAGACCAACGCCGTGTTGCGCGGGTCGATCAAATTTTCATTACGCTGCATCAGGTCGCGGAAACGGTAATAGCCGGCCGTCAGGAAGCCGTAGACCTGGTCGTTCGGCCTGGCTTCCAGCTTGACCGTCAGGCCGAGGCGGGTGCGAGCATCCTGCACATACCAGTATTTGTCCTGCTGCGGGACGGCGTAGCCGTTGCCTAGATTGTTGCCACTGAGGCGGTTGCCTTTGCTGTCGTAGAAATTTTCGAACACCGTGTCGGTGGTCATGTGGGTGTCGGTGCTCGTCTGCAGCTTCTGGTAATTGGTCGACACCACCGCGCCGTATTGGCGCGCCGGGCCGAAGGTGAAGCTGCCGGTGCCCACCGCGCGCTGGCCGACGCGATCCTGGTCGCGCGGACGCGAGTTGTCGCTGGCGGCGCCGCCCGAACCTTCGAACGTGAAGAACGGCTTGCCGCCGCGCTCGAAGGCGCTGCGGGTTTTGAGGTCGATGGCGCCGCCGATGGCGTTCGGTTCCTGGTCGGCCGAGAAGGTCTTCGACACCACCAGTTCGCTGATCATCGACGATGGCAGCAAATCGAGCCGCACGCCCCGGCCGATCGAGCCGAGGTTGCCGTTTGGCGTGCCGGGCGAGGCCAGCGGCGAACCGTCGATGGTGACATTGTTGTAGGCGGCGCCGAGGCCGCGCAGCACCGGCGTGGCCGCCTCGTCGCGCGGATGTTCGTTGTCCAGCGTCGGCAGCACCGACAGGCCGGGCACGCGGCGCAGGGTCTCCACGATGGTGTTGTCCGGCAAGCCCTGCACCTCGTTGGCGCTGACGACATCGGCGATGCCATTGCGGTCGAGTTTGCTTTCGATGGCCCTCAGATAGGCGCGCTTGATACCGGTGACGTTGACGACGGCCGTCGGCGCCGCCCCGTCCGGGCTGGCCGTGCCGTCCTGCGCGCGGGCGTCGAGCACGAAGCCCAGCGCAAGCGCCGAGGTGGCCATCAACCGGCGGCGTTTGGAAATGGTGTATTGCATGGTCATGCTCTCCGATCCAGATAGTGGCGCGAAACGCGGGCTCCCGGCCGGTGCGGTCGGGACGCTTTCAACGCTGTGCAGTGTAGAGCGCGGTTCGCAGGTGCTTTTCCGTTTCACGGTGAAAAATCACCGTGAAACCGGCCGCACATGGCGCGTCAGGACGGCTTGACGCGCAGGCCGAGCACCTGGATATCGGTGCTGCCGTTGGCCTGCAACACGCATTGCAGCAGCACCTCGAAGTCGGCGATCGAACCGTCCGGCCGCAGGGCCTGCTTCATCACGGGCGCCATCGAGGCCGGACTCATCAGGTACTCGATGGCCGCGTCGGTGCCGGCGGAGGTGGTGCCGCCGAGCAGCAGCGTATAACCGTCGCCACCGAGGTTGCGCTTCAAGCCGATCAGCGCGTAGCCGCGCCGGCCCGGATCGCGCCCGGAAAACGCGTAGACGGCTTGTTCACCCTGGCGCGGGCGATCGTTGCGGATGGTGTAATCGCCGGACAGCGGGTCCCAGTCGATGTGGAAATTGAACTGCTTGCGGTACAAGGCCCACCACGGATTGGAGTTCTCGACGCCGACCAGGATAGCGTTGCCGTGTTTAAGATCGGCTAGATGCACATCGCGCGCGAAGCGAACGTGGAAACGCTGCGGCGCGGCGCGCGCCCGCTTGCCCAGCTCGGACGCCAGGGTCACCGAGGACATGGCGGTGTAGCGGCGCGCGCCATAGTGGGCCACGCTTTTGGCCGCGCCGGCGGTGTCGGCATCACCGGGATAATTCGTGTTGTAATCGCTCAGCTCGACCTGCCGGTGAACCTCGCTTTGGTACATCACCAAGCCGTTGTCGGCCACGATCAGCGAGGTGTCGGTATCGCCCGAGAGCATGGCCGCCCAGAAGCGGTCGCTGGCGTCGGCGGGCGTTGCCCGACCGCCTCCGAGCAGCCAGAAGGCAAGGCCCGCCAACAACGGGATCGCCAGCAGCACGAACAGCCAGCGCGGACGCACCGGCGTAGATACGGCCATGACCGCAGCGGGAATGGCGAGGGTGGACCGGGACTGGGTAATAGCGGGCGCGACGGGCGTAGCGGGCGCGTCAGGCCCGCTGCCGGGCGGCGGGACCGGCATCGGCGTTTCAGCCGGCGGCCCGGCGTCGGCGGGCGCTGCCACGACCTGCTGCACCCCGGGCGCGGCCGACGGCGGCGCGGCGACCAGCACCGGCACATAGGAACCGCGTGGAATGCTGATGCGGAAGCGGTCATCGCGCCCTTCCTCCTCGTAGTACGTGGCCAGGCGCTGGCGCAGCAAGCGCGCGCTGCTGCGCACGATGGTGTCGTCGGAAGGATTGTAATGGTCCGGACGGCCGAAGACCGCAGTGCCGATATTCTGTTCGCACAGGACTTTCTCACCACCCTCGGCGGTGGTCATGCACACATAGCGCAAGAATGCCGACAGCCTGGCGCTCTTCGAGAACGTGCGGCTGGCCAGAACGCGCGACATCGCTTCCATGAAGTGGTCACGATGGGCCGCCAGGAACGAATGTTCGCCGGGCTTGATCGCTAATGCTTCCATGGACATCCGCTTACTTCCGTTTTAACTGGGCAAGTATAGATAGCGTTTGTGACAGCGGCATGAAATCGGCACGAGTGCTTTGCAATAACAGCATGCTAGACTGGGGCCGTCCCGTGCTTGTAAGAAACCTGTTCATGAGTGCAATCACAAACCTGATACTGGCCTCGCTGGCCATGCTCTGCGCCGCCGTCGGCCTCGGCGCGCCGCAGGCCTCGGCCGCCGAGCGCCTGGCCGTCGGCGCGCGCTTCGACCTGATCTTCGAGCAGGGTGCCGACGGCCAATGGCAGGGGCTGGGCGTGGACCTGCTGCGCACCTTGGCCGCGCGCGCGGGCGATACGGTGCGCTTTGGGGTCTATCCGTGGGCGCGCTCGCAGGCCATGGTGCAACGCGCCCAGGCCGACATCCTGATCGGTCCCTACAAATCGCCCGAACGGGACAAACAGTTCGCCTTTGTCGACCTGCCCTTCTACCGCGACCGCATGGTTTTCTATGCGCGCAGCGGCACCAACCCGCCATGGCGCGGCGAATTCGGCCCGCTCGACGCCACCCGCATCGCCGCCGTGCGCGGCTGGCACTACGGCGCCCGCTTCGATCAAGCCAAGCCGGGGCTCAACATCAGCGAGGTCAATCAGCTGGAGCACGGCGTGCAAATGCTGATGCACGGACGGGTCGACCTGCTGGCGACCAATGAGCGCAACAACGCCGCGCTGATCGGCACGCTGCGCGACAGCGGACGCCTGATCGCGCTGTGTCCCGCCATCGCGCAGCTGGACGGTTATCTCGCCTTCCCGCGCGGCGCCGCGTTCGCGGCCGCGCGCGACCGGTACAGCGCGCTGTTCACCGAGATGGTGCGCTCGGGCGAATTCGCCCGCCTGGCGGCCCGGCACGGCGTGCTGGCCCCAACCGGCGCGGCCGCCGATGGCCGTTCGAGGGAAGCCGGCGCCACCGCGGCCGCGTACAATAAGCCCTGCCCCGCCGGCCCGCACCCTCCTTTCCGACCCGTTTTTCCATGACAGCTGCCCGACCATGTTGATGCCCCCACCCCGCCTGTCGCTGCTGCTTGGCCTGTTCGGCGCGGCGGCGAGCGCCGTCGCCGCGCCGGCGCCGTTCGCGCAACCGCCCAGGTTCGCGCCGATCCCGGTGCTGTCGATCTTTCGTCCGGTACAGCCCAACGGCTCGGCAGACGACGCCCTCGCCAGCGGCCGGGTGGTGCCAGGCAAGTACCGCATGGCGGCGCCTGCCAGCAAGCACTGGCGCATCGCCTTCCTGTTCCCCCACCTGAAAGACCCCTACTGGGGCGGCTGCGCCTATGGCGTGGTCAGCGAAGCCAAACGCCTGGGCGTGGCCGCCGACATCCTGCCGGCCGAGGGCTATAACGACCTGGCCGGCCAGCTGCGCATGATGGACCGGGCCATCGCCGGCAAATACGACGCCATCGTGCTGTCGCCGATCGGCATGACGGCCAACAACGCCTCGATCGCCAAGGCGCGCGCCGCCGGCATTCCGGTGATCGAGCTGGCCAACGACAGCCGCAGCGAGGACCTGGCGCTCAAGGTCACCAGCTCGCTGCGCGGCATGGGCCTCGAGGCCACCCGCTGGGTGGTGCGCGACGCCCAGCGGCGCGGACTGAAATCGATCAACATCGCACTGCTGCCCGGCCCCATGGGCGCGGGCTGGGTCAAAGGGGAAGTCGACGGCACCCGCATCGCGGCGCAGGACGCGGCCATCCCGGTCAACATCCTCGACATCCGCTACGGCGACAGCGATTTCGCCGGCCAGCAGCGGCTGGCGGCCGAGCTGCTGGCCAGGCATGGCGGGCAGCTCCACTACATCCTCGGCTGCACCGGCTGCGCGCCGGCCGCGCTCGAGCCGCTCAGGCAGGCCGGCTTGAGCGGCAAGGTGCGGCTGGTCGCCTACGACCTCACCGGCGAGATTGCACGGCTGATCCATAACGGCGACATCGACGCGGCGGCCGACACCAAGGGCGTCAGCCAGACCAGGGTGGCCATCAACGCCGCCGTCAACCTGCTGGAACGGCGCGCCCAGGAGACGCCGCACACCATCCTGGTCGAACTGGGCATGGTCGACCGCCTCAACTACGCCTCCTACCCGTTCGATACCTCGATCGCGCCGGCCGGCTACAAGACGGTGCTGTCCTACGACCCGGCGCGCAAATAGGCCGCCGCCCGGATTACTTGGGCAACTTCGCCACCACCTTGATCTCGAACTGGAAGCCGGCCAGCCACGTCACGCCGACCACGGTGGCGGTCGGGAACGGCGCCTGGCCCCAAAACTCGGGCGCCACGTCGCCCCATATCATTTCGAAGACCTGGTCCGGATTGATCATGAAGATGGTGACGTCGACCACATCATCGAATGTGCAGCCGGCGGCGGCCAGGATCGCGTTGAGGTTCTGGAACGCCAGCCGCACCTGCGCCTTCAAATCCGGCTCCGGCGAGCCATCCCCGCGGCTGCCGACCTGTCCGGACACGAACAGCAGGCCGTCGGCGCGCACGGCCGGCGAGTAGCGGTGCTTTTCATACAGGGCGTGGCGGCCTGGCGGGGAAACAACGTCACGGGTTGCCATGGGTAACTCCTCAAACTGTTAGAAGACCCCCAGTCTAATGGCAATCAAACCGAAGATAAACGCCAGAAATATCCCATCACTGTTTGTATAATCCAAACAATCAATAAGGGAGACGCCATGGACAGGTTCGATGCGATGACGGCGTTCGTTCGGGTGGTGGAGACCGGCAGCTTCACGAAGGCGGCCGAGACGCTCCACATCAGCCGCACCAGCGCCACCCAGCTGGTGCAGCAGCTCGAGGCGCGCCTGCGCGTCAAGCTGCTCAACCGCACCACGCGCAAGGTCAACGTGACGGCCGACGGCGCAGCGTATTACGAGCGCGTGGTGCGCCTGTTGGCCGACCTCGACGACACCGAATCGGGCCTGTCCCACGCCTCGGCCCAGCCCAAGGGCAAGCTCAAGATCGACGTCCCCAGTCCGCTGGCGCGCATGATCCTGATGCCGGCGCTGCCGGCGTTCCACGCCCGCTATCCCGACCTGCAAATCGACATGGGCGTCAGCGACCGCACGATCGACCTGATCGGCGAGAGCGTCGATTGCGTGATACGCGGCGGCGAACTGCGCGACCTGTCGTTGAAGGCGCGCCACGTCGGCGACCTGCAACTGGGCGTATACGCGGCGCCGGCGTATCTGGCGCGCAACGCCGCGCCCGCTCATCCGCGCGAGCTGGAACACGGCGCGCACCGCGTGGTCGGTTTTTTATGGGGCCGCACCGGCAAGACCTATCCGGTGGTGTTGCGCCGCGGCGACGAGACGCTGACCATCGAGGGCCGCTACGTGGTCGCCGTCGACGACGGCAACGCCTATCTGGCGGCCGGCCTGGCCGGCATGGGCGTGCTGTGGCTGCCGCGCTATATGGCCAAACCCCATGTGGCCGGCGGCGAACTGGTGCCGCTGCTGGAGGACTGGCGCCTCGCCCCCATGCCGCTGCACGTGGCGTATCCGCAGAACCGCTACGTCAGCACCAGGCTGCGCGTGTTCATCGACTGGGTGGCCGAGCTGATGAAGGAGCATGCGCCCATCGGGGCCCGATGAAAAGCCGATGAGAGCGTCTCGGATTGTGATAACGTTGTCGAACAAATTACAATTAAAGGAGACAGTATGCGCTACAGCATCACCTTGAAAAGTTGTATCGCCTTTTGCCTGGTCCTGGCCGGACCGTTCGCACTGGCCGAGGCCCACCTGCCCGCGCCGACGCCCACGCCCGCCGTCGGCGACTCCTGGACCTACCAATACACGGACGTCTGGAAAGGCGTCAAAGGCAACGTCAACAAGATGGAGGTGACCGCCATCGACGACGCCGGCGTGCATGTGGAGGTGCGGCGGGCGGCGGGCAACGCGCTGGTGGCCAAGCAGCTCTTCAGCCCCGAAATGAACCCGGTCGACCGTGGCGCGATGCACTTCTCGCCGTCGTTCGCGCGCTACGCCTTCCCGCTCACGCCCGGCAAGGAATGGAACACCGAGGTCACCGGCGACAACCCGAAACAGGGCAAGCACTGGCGCTACAGCATAAAGGGCAAAGTGCTGGACTGGGAAAAAATCAAGACGCCGGCCGGCGAATTCGACGCCATCAAGGTGGTGGTCGAGGCGCTCTACCGCGGCGACGAAACCAACAGCAACGGCGGCAACGGCCAGCTGACCGAGACGGTCTGGTTCGCTCCGGAACTGAACAACTTCGTCAAGCTCGATTACCGCGACACCGACTGGCAGGGCCGCACTTTCAACCGCGACAGCTGGGAGCTGACCTCCTACGTCCGCAACAAGTAGCGGCGTGGGGACGCACCGTGGTCACGCAGTCCCCTTCCCCGACCCCGCCCGGCCCGCATAGCGACGGCCGGCTGCGCGCCCGTCCGGCGTTGCGGCCGCTGGCGCTGCTCGAGCAGCCGCCGCCGCTGCAACTGCCTCCAGGGCGCCACACGCTGGCCTTCGCCAACGGCCGCCAGGCGGTGCTGCACGTGCCGTCCCCGGTCGACGGCGCGCCCGCGCGTCCGTTGCAATTGATCGTGCTGCTGCACGGCGTGCGCCAATTGCTCGGCGGCGCCGACGACAGCGCCATCGCGCACGCGCAACGCCACGGCGCGCTGCTGCTGATACCGCGCTCGCTGACCGACAGCTGGGATGTGATACGGGGCGGCTACGGTCCCGACCTGGCCTTCCTCGACCGCGTGCTGGCGTGGACCATGCGGCGATACAGCGTCGATCCGGACGCGCTGGTGATCGGCGGCTTTTCCGACGGCGCTTCCTACGCGCTGTCGGTGGGCTTGATGAACGGGGATCTGTTCAGCGACATCGTGGCGTTTTCGCCCGGCTTCATGAAACCGATGCGGCGCGTCGGCCGGCCGCGCGTGTTCGTCGCCCACGGCAGCGGCGACCAGGTGCTGCCGGTCACGCAGGGACGCGCCATCGCCAGCCAGCTGGCGCGCGAGGAGTACGAAGTGCAATACACGGAATTCGACGGCGCCCACGTGGTGCCGGCGCCGGTCGCGCGCGAAGCGCTGCGCCGGATCGCCGGGGGCTGGTGATCTACTTCGTAATTTTGAGAATATCGCTGGCCAGCTTGGAGAAGCAAGGCGTCAGGTCGGCCTGGGTGGCGGCGTAACAATAGACGCCGATAGGCTTGGAAGCGTTGAAGCAGCGGCTCGGCGCATCGGTGGAGTTGGCCATGCACTTGAGCGTGTCCTCGCCTTTCTCGCCGTCGGCGCCGCTGCCGACCTTGAGCGCCGACCCCAACCCCAGCGTGAAGACGTAAATGCCCTCGTCGCGCGACTTGGCAGCCATCGCCTCGACCAGATTGCGCGCGGCGCGGTTGACGTTGCGATAGGTGATGTCCTTGGTCACCACGCGCGGCGAATTGGTCACGATCGGGTACTCGTATTTCGTCGTCGGGTCGATGTACCTGTCATACGGAACGTGCGCGTTGTAGAAAGCCGGCAGCGCGGAGGCGCGGTTCTTCAGATAGGTGGGGTTGTTCTCCGTCTCCGGGGTGCAGCCGCCGCCAACGTCGTCGGATTGCTGGTCGAGTTTGTACAAGCCGCCAGGCTCGCCGCTACCGTCGTCATCGGTGGTCACCGTGCCGGGTGTTTTGCAGTTGACACCGTTATTCCACGTCAGATAGCTGCCGAAGGAATTGGGCGCGCCGTCCGAGAAGAACACGATCACGCGCAGGTTGGAGCGGTTCAGGTTAGTCGTCGGCACGCTGTTGATCTGCTCACGCGCCCAATACATGCCCTCTGGCGAGGCGGTCGAGCCGTTGAACGAATAGGCCTGGATGTGAGTGGTCATGCTGGCCCGATCGAAACCGCGTAGGCCGGCAATTTTCTGAATCGGATCATCCACCACCGCGCCGTAGGAAAAGTGCAGCAACCCTACCCGGTCGAGCTTGGTATTGAATTGTTTCAGGAAGGTGATGGCCGAGCTGCGCACGGTGGCCGCCTGGCCGCTGAGCGAACCGGAGGTGTCAAGCGCAATGACCATATCGAGATCCTTGCGCTTGGTCTCGGTCAGCACACTGGGCGACAGCGGCCCGGACACGACACCGCCCATCAACACGCTCGGCATGGTGGCCGATGCGCTGACGTTGACCGTCACCTCGCCGCCGTTGAAGCTCACCTGGGTCTCGTTGAGCGTCGCTGTGGACAACAAATAGTTGGCCGGGAAGTTGGCGTTGAAAAACCGCGTCGCCGCCGCCCGGGCGTTAGCCGTCTGCGTGGCCTGGTCGCCGCCGATGCTGGTGGCGCGCGCGGCGGCCAAGCTGGCCGCGTCGGTGGCCGCGTTAAGCTTGGACTTGATCATGTAGCTCAGGCCGGCGCTGAGGACCAGTCCGACGGCCGCGATCAGCACCGTCACGCAGATCGCCAGCAGCACCGTCACCATGCCGCGTTGTTGGGGTTTGGAAAAGCGTCTCATCAGAACACCGTCATCGAGTAAAGATCGGGGCCGATGGTCGAAGTCGACACCGAACCGAGGGAAAATGGCGCGAACACCATGTTGAATTTGTAGAACGTCTCGACCACGTAGATCACTTCGCCGTCGGCCAGCGCGCCGCTCATCAGCGACACCGCCGGCGCGTTGGCGCCGGTCGGCACCACGCAGGTGCCGGCCACGGCGCCGGCCCAGCTGCCGCACGTCCAGATCTTGCTGGTGGGCGCATAGCCGCTGACGCGGAAGCCGCGGTTGTTGACCGAGTCGTCCCAGCGGTACTGCTCGAGCACGATGCTGCGCGTGGTGCTGCCGCTGGCCAGCCCCATGATGCGGGTCACGTAAATCATGCCGCGCTCGTTCATCTCCAGCGGCGAGCCCGAGGCGGCGACCTGGCCGATGATGACCTGCGCGTTCTCCGACAATTGCAGCTTGCCGCGCGAGGCCAGGTTGGCGCCCTCCCTGCTCAGGTTAATCAGGATCATATTGGCCTGCACGCCGCGGGCGATGTCGACCAGCGCGACGATCAGCAGCAGCAGCAGCGGCAGCCACAGCGCGAACTCGACGGCGGCCAGGCCGCCGGCGCGGCGGCGCGGCATGCGCGGTGGCATATGGGATGGCATACCGCGCCTCATTGGTAGGTCTCGTTGCGCATCGTCGTCGCCACGGAAAAATGCAACACCCCGCCCTGGAACATCGCGCCGATGATCGGCGTGACAATCTTCCAGCTGCAATCGAGGCGGATGACGACCACGTCGTCCGGGCCGCCGAACATCGTCGCCGAATAGGCGTTGGCGGTGGCGTAGGTGGTGTTGTTGACCGTGATGACGGGGTTGACCGAATCGTACATCCCCACCGAGTTGTCCTTGATCGACTGGATGATGGCCAGGTAGCGCTGGCGGTTGCTGGCGGCGGGATCGCGGTCGCTCTGGCCGGTGATGGCGTAGCGCGAGCCCTCGCGCACGGCGTACTGCATCGTCAGCGTCGTGAAGAAGATGATCGAGAACTCGAACACGGCCATGAGCAGCAAAAACAACACCGGCGCGATAAACGCCATTTCGACCGCTGCCGAGCCCTTCTGGCGGGCGCGCGGGTATCTGGATACATTCATAACAAGGCTTCCGTGAGGCGGACAGCAGGGGGACAGGCAAGAGCGCATGCGGCGCGGCACTGTGGTGGAGGCGATTCCGGTGGCTTGCATACCGGCGCCGGCGCCACTGGATCGGGGTGGCGGTACAGGCATTGTAGCGCGCTTATTTTGTTTCGCGTAGACATTTAATGTTTTTCCTCAACATCATCCCCGCGCACTGTGCTAGATCCGGCTAGACAGGACATGCTTCTGTGCGTAGACTCCGACGTGTCGCTAGCGCAACTATTTTGACGATCATTTAATATATGTTCACTATAGTGAAACCAATGCTCCCGGGCAACCGTATAAGCTCCATGGGCCGTTAGAGAGCCACACATTGGACAGCTTAGCCACAACTTTCATGCAAATAGCAGCACAACCGCGCAACAACGACGTCGCCGGCGCCTCGATGATTTTCATCATGCGTCTGGTGCTGGCCGTCTCGGCGCTGCTGACCTTGTTCATCGCGCCCGACGACATGGGTGCCTACGAGCGCCAGGGCGCGCTCACCTGGCTGATCTTCGTCGGCTACCTGCTGCACAGCGCCACCTTGCTGGTGGCCGTGCGCTACCACGGCAATCCGTTCTGGCACGGCAAGGTCGTCTACTGGCTCGACCTCGGCTGGTATTGCCTGATGATCTACTGCACCGGCGGCGGCAGCAGCTATTTCTACCCCTTCTTCTTTTTCGTGATCCTGACCTCGTCGTTCCAGTGGGGTTTCGACGAGGGCGCGCGCATCACGCTGGCGGCGGCGGCGGCGCTGACGGTGGCGACGTGGCTGGCCAACAACAGCACCAACCAGGGCCAGCTGTGGTTGCGCACCACCTTCGTGCTCGCGCTCGGCTACATGATCGCCTACTGGGGCGGACTCGGCCTGATCCAGCGGCGCCGCCTGGCCCTGCTGCGCGAGGTCAGCCAGCTGTCCAATCCGCGCTTCGGCGTCGACCAGACCATCGCCTCGATCCTGCACCAGACGCGCGACTTCCACCATGCCAGCCAGTGCCTGCTGTTGATGCGCGACGGGCCGGACGAGCTGTGGCGCCTGCATTCGACCAGCGCGCGCGGACAGGCGCGCCAGGGCACCCGGTCGATGCTCGGCGAGGCGGCCGCCGCACCGCTGCTCGCGTTCGGCGCCGACATGCTGGTGCACTACGCGCGGGCGCTACACCCGCGCCTGCCGCGCACGCTCGAGGCGGGGCAGCGCGGCAGCGGCGCGCCAGCCTGGCAGCGGCTCGGGGCGGACGAAGTCGAGCCGCTGGCCGACCTGCTCGACGCAGCCTCGTTCGTCAGCGCGCCGCTGCCGCTGCGCAAGGGCGAGGGCCGCATCTATCTGGTGTCGGACCAGCAGCGCCTCAACCGTGGCGACGCCGTGTTCCTGCAGCAGCTGGCGGCGCAGGTGTTCCCGGTCATCGAAAACATCATGCTGCTCGACCGCCTGGCGTCCGACGCCGCCTTCCGCGAACGGCAAAAGATCGCCCGCGACCTGCACGACAGCACCATCCAGCCCTACATCGGCCTGCGCCACGGCATCAGTGCGGTGCGCCAGAGCCTGGCGGCCGAGCACGCGGCCGCCGCCGAACTGGACCGCTTGCTCGACATGACCGGCCAGGTCATCGCCGACATGCGCGCCTTCGCCAAAACCGTGCGCCAGGGCGCGGCGCGCCAGGAGGCCGAACTGCTGGTGGCGCTGCGCCGCCAGGCCGGACAGGTACGCGCCTTCTACGGCATCACCATCGAGGTGCGGGCGGCGGACGACCTGAGCGTGAGCGACCGCCTGGCCGCCGAGGTGTTCCAGATCGTGAATGAAGGCATGAGCAATATCCGTAAGCACACGCGGGCGCGCGGCGGGCTGGTCGACCTGAGCAATGTCGACGGCCAGCTGCTGATCCGCATCGAAAACGACAGTCCGGAACCGCCAGCGGCCCCATTCCTGCCCGGTTCGATCGCCGAGCGCACCGCCGCGCTGGGCGGTACGATAGCGATCGAACACCTGGCGCGCGGCGCCACGGTGGTCAGCGTTGCCATTCCGGTCTAACCTGGAACTACCTCATGAGCACTGCCACCGCCACCCCGATCCGCCTGCTGTTGGTGGACGACCACAAAACCATGCTGTGGGGCCTCGAAAAACTGGTCGAGAGCGCCGGCGCCGAACTGCAACTGGTCGGCACCGCCCACAACAACGACAGCGCGCTGCTGGAGGCGCGCCGCCTGCGCCCGGACCTGATCGTGCTCGACCTCGACCTCGAGGGCCGCAGTTCGATAGAAATCCTGCCGGCGCTGCTGGCCGACAGCGGCGCGCGCGTGCTGATCCTCAGCGGCAACCGCGACCAGGCCCTGCTGGGCGAGGCGGTGCGCCTGGGGGCGCGCGGCGTGGTCGGCAAGGAGGCGCCGGCCGAGGTGGTGCTGGCGGCGATCCGGCAAGTCCATCGGGGCGAGCTGTGCCTGGACCCGGCGCTGACCCACGCGCTGCTCAACAAGATGGTCACGGCGGCGCCGGCCGATCCCGAGGCCCCGCGCATCGCCACGCTCACGCCCAAGGAGCGCAAGATCGTCGCCGTCGTCGCCGACAGCAACGGCGCGCCCAACAAGGAGCTGGCCGCCAGGCTGTTCATCGCCGAGCCGACCCTGCGCAACAACCTGACCACGATCTACCAAAAGCTCGGCGTGGCCAACCGCCTGGAACTGTACGTCTACGCCACCCGGCACGGCTTGAACGCCTCCTAGGCGCCCTCCTCCCCGCAACACCGCGCCAACAGCCGCCGCCGTGACATTTGTCACGGCGCGGCCGGCGCACATCGTGACAATCCTCCCCCGACAAAGTGACATCCGTCTGATGTGGATCAAGATGGGCTTCCGTAGAATTCATTACATCAGCAGCGAACTTGAAACAGCTGAGAGGAAATCAGCCAGGAACGACCAACAGGAGTGCGGGATGCAAGGATCAAAAGGCAGGGGACGCGACATCGGCCGGTTCATCGGCGACGCCGGCGGCGCCAGCCTGATCGAATATGCATTGATCGGCGCGCTCGTTGCAGTGGTGGTCATCATTACGCTGCTAGCAGTCTTAGGACCTAAAACCTGACCCCCGTTTTAGTGGAATGCCGTAATACCATTTCGCAATCTCACATACATACATCGAAGGAACGACCATGAACGCCATCAAAAATTTCATCAATGACGAAGCCGGTGTCACCGCCATCGAATACGCTCTGATCGCCGCCGGCATCGCCGTCGTCGCCGGCGCCGCCGCCACCGCCATGGGCCCTGCGCTGAAAACCAAGTTCAACGCCGTGATCACCGCACTGGGCGGCACCGCAGTGCCATAAATCGTCGCAAGCACAAGCAACAACGGACCGGCCCCGCGCCGGTCTTTTTTTTGCCCGGAGCCAACACACCGCGCTACTATCGCAGCACCTGCCCTTTTCCGGTTGAAAGCGTCATGAACAAGCTGCCCCTGATCCTGCTCTCCCTCCTGCTGGCGCTGGCCGTGTGGAACGACCTGCGCGCGCGCCGCATCCCCAACACGCTGGTGTTCGGCGGCGCCGTGCTGGGTATCGCGCTCAACTGCCTGTACCCGGACGGCGCCGGGCTGTTCGCCGCGCCGCAGGGCGGCATCGGCTTCGCCTGGTCGCTGGCCGGGCTGGCGACGGGACTGGCGCTGCTGCTGCCGATGTACGCCATGCGCGCGCTCGGCGCCGGCGACGTCAAGCTGATGGCGATGGTGGGAGCCTTTGCCGGCCCATGGCCGAGCGTTGTCATCGTGCTGCTGACCCTGCTGGCCGGGGGCGTGCTAGCGCTGGCGGTGGCGGCCTGGAACGGGCGCTTGCGCGCCATGATGCGCAACACCTATCAAATGGGCGTGTACGCGTTCATGCGCCGACTCGGCGGCGAGCAACTCAAGATCGAGGCGCCGGCCGAGGCCAGCGGCCGCCTGCCGTACGCGATTGCCATCGCCGCCGGCACCCTGCCCTACCTGGCGTGGGGCGCTGTGAACGGGCAAGCGTTGTTTTCCTGAGAAGTGTGTCTTTTTTTCGCCACGAGAGACACATGAACAACGCATGATGTTGACCTAGGTCAATTATCTGCCGACAATCTTCATATCCGTATCACTTCAAGGATTTCATGCACGCCGAGCCGGACCTCATGGCCGCCACAGCCGAGCGCGACGCGCCGGCCAACGCCCGCGCGCCACGCAGCATCGAGGAAACTGGACTGCCTTTCCTGTTCCTGACCGAACTGGTGGCCAAGGTCCTGTTCCAGCGCGGACAAGTGCGGCTGCCCGAACTGGCTAGCCACTTGAAACTGAGCATCAGCGCCATCACGCCGCTGGTGACGTTCCTGAAGACCGAAAAACTGGTCGAGGTCACGCGCAGCGGCCACAGCGGCACCGACGCCGACCTCACCTACAACCTCACCGAAGCGGGCGCCCAGCGCGCCGTCGCCTGCCTCAACCGAAACGCCTACGCCGGCCCGGCGCCGGTCACCCTGGCCGCCTACGTGGCCCAGGTGGCCGCGCAAAGCGTGCGCCACCTGCACGTCACGCGCGAGCATGTGCGCGCCGGCTTTCACGACGTAGTCGCCAACCAGGCCGTGCTCGACCAGATGGGCGCGGCGATGAACTCGGGCCGCGCGATGTTCATCTACGGCCTGGCCGGCAGCGGCAAAACGTTCCTGGCCGAGCGCCTGTGCAGCCTGCTGCACGGCGTCATCGCCGTGCCCCACGCCATCATGATCGATGGCGAGGTGGTGCCGTTCTACGACCCGGTCCAGCACCGCGCGGCCGCCGGCGAACAGCCCGCCGAGCCGGCCGAGGGCGGCGAGCTGCTGCGCCAGCTCGACGCGCGCTGGGTGCGCGGCGTGCAGCGTCCGGCCGCCCTCACCGGCGGCGAGCTCACGCTCGAAATGCTGGACCTGCGCTTCGACCCCAACACCCGCCTGTACCAGGCGCCGCCGCATCTCAAGGCCAACAACGGCATCTTCATCATCGACGACCTGGGGCGCCAGCGCTGCTCGCCGCTGGAGCTGATGAACCGCTGGATCGTGCCGATGGATCGTGGCGTCGATTATCTTTCGTTGCATACAGGCCACATTTTTCAGGTGCCTTTTGATGTGGTCGTGGTATTCTCCTCGAACTTCTTGCCAGAGCGATTATCCGACGGTGCCTTTCTGCGCCGGCTGGCCTACAAGATCGAAGTGCCGCCCCAAACCCAGGCGGAATATGAGCTGCTTTTCAGACAGGCGTGCACGCAATACGGCATGGAGTTCGATGCCGACGCCTTTGCCTACCTGCTCAGCGAACACCACGCGAAAGAAGACACCCCGCTGCTGGCCTGCTATCCGCGCGACCTGATCCGTCAGGTGCGCGACCTGGCCCGCTATGAGGGCACGCCCGCGCGCGTCGACCGGCGCGCGCTCGACTGGGCGTGGAACAACTACTTCGCCGGCGCCGGCGCGCGCCGGGTCAACGAACAGCAGAAAAAAGAACGCGACCGGCGCGACCAGTCGCCACCGGCCTAGCCGGCGGCAGGACGCCCGGCACGCAACAACGACGAATCACACCACGAAAGCACAGCATGAGAAATACGCGGGCCTTGACGATGATAGCGGTGGCGCTGGTGATGGCGCTGGCGGCGGTGGTGCTGGCCGCGCAGTGGATCGCCGGCCAGTCGGCCAGCAACAGCAACAAGGTCGCCGTGGCGCTGATCGACATCGGCATGGGCACCCGCGTCGCGCCCGAACTGATCCACATGGTCGACTGGCCGGTGAACTCGATGCCGCCCGGCGCCATCGTCGACGCCAAGTCGCTCGAAGGCCGCATCACGCGCACCAACATCCTGCGCGGCGAGCCGCTGATGGAAAGCAAGCTGGCCCCGGCCGGCACCAGCGGCGGCCTGTCGGCCGTGGTGGCGGCCGGCAAGCGCGCCATGACGGTGCGCGTCAACGACGTGGTCGGCGTGGCCGGCTTCGCGCTGCCGGGCAACTTCGTTGACATCCTGGTCAACACCCAGAGCGACAGCGGCGGCGACAACGGCGCGCGCGAACAGGCGATCTCCAAGATCGTGCTCGAACGCATCCTGGTGCTGGCCATCGCGCAGGAATCGAACCGCGACGACACCAAGCCCAAGGTGGTCAACGCCGTGACGTTGGAGCTGACGCCGGAGCAGGTTGAAAAGCTCGACCTGGCGCGCAGCGTCGGCACCCTGTCGCTGGTGCTGCGCAACCAGATCGATCCGCTGTCGGCCAACACCGAGGGCGCCACCAAGAGCAGCCTGCTCGACGAGGGCAAACCACAGCCGGTGGCGCACGCGCCAGCGCCGGCACCGGCCCCGGCAGCCGCTGCGCCACGACCGGCCGCGCCGCGGCCCGCGCCGGCCGGCGACAAGGTGGAAATGATCAAAGGCCTCGACCGCAGTTCCCAGCAGTTCTAAACGATACAGCCCTCACCAGAGAGATAGCCTTGATGACTGCAACCACGCGCGCGGCCCGGCCGGCGCCCTCCCGTCTCCCGCTGCTGGCGTGCGCCGCCCTGGCCGTGCTGTGCGCGCTGCCGGCACTAGCGAACGCGGCCCCCGCGCCCATCGCTTCCGCCCCCGCCCTCACCGCCGCGCGCGGCACCGAACTGGCCGCGCTGATGACCTTGTCCGAAGGCAAGTCGACCCTGATGCACCTGCCCTATCCGGTGGCGCGGCTGGCCGTCGGCGACGCCAAGGTGGCCGACGTGATCCTGCTCAATCCGAGCGAAGTGTATTTGCTGGGTAAATCGACCGGTTCGACCAACCTGATCCTGTGGAACAAGGCCAACCAGGCCACCATCATCGACATCGTCGTCGGCCTCGACAGCACCGCGTTGCGCCAGCAGTTCGACCAACTGTTCCCGACCGAGAAAGACATCCGCATCACCGTCTCCGGCGGCGCGCTGATCCTGTCGGGCGTGGTCAGCGACTCAGTCAAGGCGGCCCAGATCGTGTCGGTGGCCGGCGCCTATTTGCAGCGCAACAGCCGTTCCGGCGCGGGTGCCGTTGCGCCTGCTGCGGCCGCGCCGGCGGCGGGCGGCGCCGATCCGGCCTCGCTGCTGTCGGCGGCCACGCCGGGCGCCAGCGCGACATCCGCGGCCTCACCGGGCGGCGCCGGCGGGCGCGTGATCAATATGCTGGCCGTGGCGGCGCCACAACAGGTGATGCTGGAGGTGCGCATCGCCGAGATCTCCAAAAGCCTGGTCGACCAGCTCGGCGCCAGCGTCGGCCTGGTGGGCAACAGCGGCAGCTGGACCTACACCCTGCTGAGCAATCTGCTCAGCGGCAATCCCGGCAAGCTCGACGCCTTCAACGGCAAGAACGGCAAGTTCCTCACCTTCGACGCGCAAAAGAGCGACGGCCTGGTCAAGATCCTGGCCGAGCCGACCGTCATGGCCATCAGCGGCCAGGAGGCCAGCTTCCTGGCCGGGGGCAAGATCTTTATTCCGGTATCGCAGAACAGCGGCACCGGCGTCCCCACCATCACGCTCGAGGAAAAGGAATACGGGGTGGCCGTCAGGTTCACTCCGACCGTGCTCGAGGGCGGGCGCATCAACCTGAAGGTCTCGCCAGAGGTGTCCGAGCTGAACCGCGAAGGCGTCGGCATCACCAGCGGCAACAGCGCCTCCACCGCCGTGCTGCCGTCGTTCACCACGCGCCGCGCCAGCACCACGGTGCAGCTGTACGACGGCCAGAGCTTCGCTATCGGCGGCCTGATCAAGAACAACGTCACCACCAACATCAAGGCCTTCCCGGGACTGGGCGAGATTCCCGTGCTGGGCGCGCTGTTCCGCAGCAGCGATTTCCAGAGCGACCGCACCGAACTGGTGTTCATCGTCACGCCGCACCTGGCCAAGCCGCTGCCGCCCAACCCCAAACTGCCGACCGATGGCTACAGCGAACCGAGCCGCGCCGACTTCTTCTTGCGGGGCAAGCTCGAAGGCGGCGCGCCGCCGGCCCAGCCAGCACAGCCCGGCCCTGCCGGCTTCGACGTGAAATAGGACGCCCCATGCCACTGAACCCAACTTCGCTGCGCCGCGCCGGCGCCCGTCTGCTGGCCCTAACGGCCGCCGGCGCGCTGTCGGCCTGCGCCAACGCACCCAACATCGACCGCCAGTTTGGCGCCAGCGTGCGGACCGCCGTGGCCCAGCAAACGCTCGACCCGGGCGCCGCCAACGACCGCCGCCCCGTCAACGGCCTCGACGCGAAAGCGGCGGCGGCGGCCTACGAGAACTACCAGCGTTCCTTTACGACGCAGGACTTGCAGCAAAGCGGCCCCACCATCGGTTCCGGCATCAGGTAACCGGCCGACCCACCCACCAGCGAGCAGGAACCAAATTGAAGATAGCTGTCATTTCCCGCGATGAGCGGCACCTGGCCGACGTGATGCGCATGCTGCGCGCGCGCTCGCCCTCCGACGAGGTCGACCATCTTGGCGGCGGCGTGGCGCGCCTGTCGATGCTGGGCGACGAACAGTTGCCGGACGTGCTGGTGATCGACCGCCCGTCGGTCGATGACGGCGACCTCGAGCTGCTCGAGCGCTTCTCGGCGCAGCATCCGCGCATCGCCTGCGTGGCCCTGTGCGAAGCGCGCGACCCCGAGTTCCTGATGCAGGCCATGCGCGCCGGCGTACGCGAGGTGCTGCCGTCGCCGGCCACCAGCGCCACCCTGAACACGGCCATCGAACGCATCGGCGAAAAGCTCGAGCGCCGCAGCCAGGCCAACGGCAAGGTGTTCGCCTTCATCTCGTGCAAGGGCGGCAGCGGCGCCACCTTCCTGGCCACCAACCTCGGCTACGCGCTGGCGGCCAGCGGCAAATACAAGGTCGCGCTGATCGACATGAACCTGCAGTTCGGCGACGCATCGCTGTTCGTCTCCGACCACAAGCCGCTGGCGACCCTGAGCGACGTGGCCCAGCAGATCCACCGGCTCGACCCGTCGTTCCTGGCCTCGAGCATGCTCAACGTCACGCCCAACTACGGCGTGCTGGCCGCGCCGTCGGACCCGACCCACGCCAACGACGTCAAGCCCGACCACATCGACGCCATCCTCAAGCTGGCGCGGCGCCACTACGACTTCGTGCTGCTCGACGTCGGCCGCAGCCTCGACGCGGTGACCATCCGCGCGCTCGACCACGCAGACCAGATCTATCCGGTGCTGCAAACGACCCTGCCCTACATTCGCGACGGCAAGCGCATGCTCAACGTGTTCCGCTCGCTCGAATACGGCAAGGACAAGATCAGCGTCATCGTCAACCGCCACGACAAGGGCGGCGAAATCAAGCTCAAGGACCTCGAAGGCGCATTCGACACCGATGTCAGCATCACCATGCCGAACCACTACGACGCCGCCGCCCGCTCGGTCAACCAGGGCGTGCCGGTGATCCAGCTGGCGCCGGCCAGTCCGCTGAGCGTGGCGCTGGTCGAACTGTCGCGCAAGCTCAGCGGCGAGGCCGCGCCCGAGCAGCAGGGCGGCGGCTGGCTGTCCAAACTGCGTGCGCGCAAAGCCTGACGGCGCGCCCCCTCACCAAGGCTAAACGACCATGTCCACACCTCCCATCTCCCTGCGCGAACGGCTCGAAAGCGGCGAAACCCGCGTGGCCGGCCAGCGCGCCGTCGCCATCGACAACCGCGCCTACCAAAAGCTCAAGCAGCGCCTGCACGCGCAGCTGCTCGACCGGGTCGACCTCGAAAGCATGCAGCGACTGAGCCAGGACCAGATCCGCATCGAACTGCGCAACCTGGTCGAAAAGCTGCTCGAGGAGGACGCCGTCGTCATCAACGACGCCGAGCGCAAGACGCTCACGCGCGACATCCAGAACGAGATGCTCGGCTTCGGTCCGCTCGAGCCGCTGCTGGAAGACCCGACGGTGTCGGACATCCTGGTCAATACCCACCGCCAGATCTACGTCGAGCGGCGCGGCAAGCTCGAGCTGACCGACGTCACCTTCAGCGACGACGCCCATCTGATGAAGATCATCGACAAGATCGTCTCGCGGGTGGGCCGGCGCATCGACGAATCGAGTCCGATGGTCGACGCCCGCCTGCCGGACGGCTCGCGCGTCAACGCCATCATCCCGCCGCTGGCCATCGACGGCCCGATCATGTCGATCCGGCGCTTTTCGGCCGACCCGCTGCGCCTGGCCGACCTGGTCGCCTACGGCAGCATGACGGCCGACATGGCCGAGGTGTTGCAGGGGCTGGGCAAGGCCAAGGTCAACATCCTGATCTCCGGCGGCACCGGCTCGGGCAAGACAACCATGCTCAACGTGATCTCCGGCTTCATCGGCCGCACCGAGCGCATCGTCACGGTGGAAGACGCGGCCGAGCTGCAACTGCAGCAGCCGCACGTCGTGCGCCTGGAAACGCGTCCGCCCAACATCGAGGGCAAGGGCGAGGTCAGCCAGCGCGCGCTGGTGCGTAACGCGCTGCGCATGCGGCCCGACCGCATCATCCTGGGCGAGGTGCGCGGCGCCGAGGCGCTCGACATGCTCGGCGCCATGAACACCGGCCACGAAGGCTCGATGGCGACCATCCACGCCAACACCCCGCGCGACGCCCTGACACGCCTGGAAAACATGATCAGCATGGCGGCGGCCAACCTGCCGACCAAGGCCATGCGCCAACAGATCAGCAGCGCCGTTGGCGTGGTGGTGCAGGTCTCACGCATGACCGACGGCAAGCGCAAGGTCATGTCGATCCAGGAGGTCACCGGCATGGAGGGCGAGATGATCACGATGCAGGAGATCTTTACCTTCAAGCAGACCGGCCTGGCCGACGACGGCGCGGTGCACGGGCACCACACCGCCAGCGGCGTGCGCCCGCGCTTCATCGAGCGCCTGCGCAACTTCGGCGTGGCCGTATCGGCCACCGCCTTCGATCCGGTGACCAAATAGGACCCGCCATGGACCTTCGTCTGATCCTGTTCGGCGCGCTCGTGTTCGGTGCCGTCGGCCTGCTGGTGTGGGGCGTGTTCACCGGCTGGAACAAGACCCGCAGCCCCGAGGCCGAGCGCGTCGCGCGGCGCCTGCGCGCGGCCATCGGCGACAGCGGCACCGAGCTGGCCGTATCGATCACCAAGGAGCGCACTTACAGCCGCGATGCGTCGCTCAACCGCCTGCTGGCGGCAGTGCCGGGCATCGCAAAGCTCGACCGCCTGCTGCTGCAGGCCGGGCGCACCATGAGCACCGCCCAGCTGTGCGCGCTGATGGGCGGCTGCGCGCTGATCGGCTTCATCGTGTTCTCCAGCATGGGCCTGCCGTGGGTGGGGCGCCTGGTGCTCGCCGGCCTGTGCGGCTGGCTGCCGGTGCTCGAGGCGATGCGCGCGCGCCGGCTGCGCATCACCACCATCGAGCGCCTGCTGCCCGAGGCGCTCGACATGATGAGCCGCGCCATGCGCGCCGGCCACGCCTTTCCGACCGCGCTCAAGATGGTCGGCGAGGAGATGCACGACGTCGTCGGCGCCGAGTTCCGCGTCGTCTTCGACGAAGTCAACTTCGGCGTGGCGATGCCGGACGCGCTGATGAACCTGGCCACGCGCGTGCCCAGCACCGACCTGCGCTACTTCGTCATCGCCGTGCTGATCCAGCGCGAGACGGGCGGCAACCTGACCGACCTGCTGAGCTCGATCAGCGCCATCATCCGCGACCGCTTGAAGCTGCTCGGCCAGGTGCGCGTGATGTCGGCCGAGGGCCGCATGTCGGCCTGGGTGCTGGGCCTGTTGCCGTTCGCCGTCGGCGGCCTGGCCACCTTGGCCAACCCCGGCGGGCTCGATCCCTTGTTCACCGATCCGCTCGGGCGCAAGATGCTCTACGGCGCCGCCGGTATGATGCTCATCGGCGTCTTGGCCATCCGCAAAATCACCCATATCCGGGTCTGAGGAGCTTTGATGACGCTGATCCAGATCCTGTTCCTGGCCGTGCTGTTCGTATTCGTCTTCGGCGGCGTGCTGCTGGCGGTGCGCCTGCTGACGGCCAACCCGGTCAAGGACCGGCTCGAGGCGCTGCAGGAACGCAGCCAGGTCACCCGCCGCGGCGCGCGCTGGCTGGAGACGGCCATCAATCTGGCCGCGCCGCTGGCCAAGCTGTCGGTGCCGGCCGAAGGCTGGGAAAACTCGCCGGTGCGCACCCGCTTCATCAACGCCGGCTGGCGCACGCCGTCGACCCCCGGTCTGTTCTACGCCGGCAAGACCGGCTTGGTCGTTGCCTTGCCGCTGCTGGTGTTCCTGTACCTGAGCAGCCGCGCCTCCGGCCCCGGCGACTTCAAAATGGTGTGGCTGGTCTCGGCCGCCGGGCTGGGCTACTACCTGCCCAACGTCGTGCTCAACCACGTGCTGAAAAAACGCCAGCGCGACATCTTCGAAAGCTTCCCCGACGCGCTCGACCTGATGACGGTGTGCGTCGAGGCCGGCCTGGCAATGGACGCGGCGCTGGCGCGCGTGGCCAACGAGATCGGCCTCAAAAGCCTGGTGCTGGCCGAGGAGCTGCAACTGGTGACCCTGGAGCTGCGCGCCGGCAGCGCCAAGGAAAAGGCGCTCCGCAACCTGGCGCTGCGCACCGGCGTCGAGGACGTCGAGGCGCTGGTGACGCTGCTGATCCAGGCCGACCGCTTCGGCACCAGCATCGCCGATTCGCTGCGCGTGCAGTCCGAACTGCTGCGCACCAAGAGGCGCCAGCGCGCCGAGGAGCAGGCCGCCAAGATTTCGCTCAAGCTGCTGTTCCCGCTGATCTTCTTCATTTTTCCGAGCCTGTTCGTAGTGCTGCTGGGGCCGGCGATACTGAACATCTACCGCAACCTGATACCGTCGCTGACGGGAAGCAACTGATGGCCGCGCGGCTGCTACCGTTGCTGGCATTGGGCGCCTTGCTGGCAGGCTGCGGCGCCGCGCCGACCCGGCCGCACTGGACGGTGGCGCCACTGATGCGCGTCGAACACGGTGGTGACGAAGCCGACGCACTGTACCGCCTGGGGCGTTTCCATCAACAGCGCGGCGAGCTTGCCGCCGCCGACGACGCCTTCTCCCAAGCGATCGCGCTGCGTCCCGACCGGCTTGACGCCCGCAACGCCCGCGCCGTGCTGCTGGCCGGTCAAGGCCGGCAGGCGGAGGCCGTTGACCTGCTGCGCCAGCTGGTGGCGGACTTTCCCCGGGAAGCCCAGCCGCTGAACAATCTGGGCTACTTGTACTTTCTGCAAGGCCGCACCGGGCCGGCGCGCGCGGCCATCGAACAGGCGCTGCGGATCGATCCGCTGCACGCGCAGGCCCGCGCCAACCTGGCGCGCCTGACGCCGACGACGGCCAACGCGACACTGCCCGCCGCCACGGAAGCTGCAACGCCGGCCCCGGCCGAATCGGTCGCGGCCGACGGCCCGGCACGCGCGCGCTGGCAACTGGTGCCATTGGCGCCAAACGAATTCAGCTTGCAGGCGGTCGCCGCCACATCGGCCACGGTGCCGTCGTCCCCGGCCTCCGCCGTAGCTAACCCGCACGATGACGCCGGCGACATCCAAATTGTCAACGGCAACGGCACGCGCGGGTTGGGCGAGCGCACCCGGCGCCTGCTGACGGCCAGCGGCGCGCTCGGCATGGCGGCCGGGGTCGACATCGTCAACCAACGTGGCCACCATCAGCGCGACACCATCATCGAATATCTTCCCGGCCAGCGCGACCGCGCCGACCTGGTTCGCGCGGCGCTCAAGGGCCGCGCCCGGCTGCTGCCGGCGCGCGCCCTGCCCGGCGGCCTGGCGCTGCGCCTGGTGCTGGGCCGTGACCACGTCGAGCCGGCACGGGCGCGCCCCACGCGCACCGCCCAAGTCGCCAGAACCGCTACCTCAAAACGCTTGCCCGACGCCGCGCTGTTGACAATGAACAGCACCGCCGCCCCCCATTTCAATCAGGAGTAACCATGCTCAGAACAATACCGTCCCCGCGCTGGGCCAACAATTTAGTGGCCGCTTGCGCCACCGTGCTGGTCGCCGTCGCGCTGACCGCCTGCGGCGGCGGCTCCGGCGGCGCCAACGGCGGCTGCACCACCATCGATCCGAGCCGGCCCAGCAGCTTGCCCGGCTGCGGCACAACTCCCGGCGCGCCTGCCACCGGCGCGGCCGCCGTTACGCTGGCGTTGACCGACGGCAGCGGCGCGGCCGTCGCCAGCGTCACGCCCGAGCGCGGCGCCACGGTCACCGCCACGCTCAGGAACGCCGCCGGCCAGGCCGTCGCCAACACGCTGGTCACTTTCACCACCACCGACAAGACCGGCGTGTTCACGCCGGCCAGCGGCAGCGCCATCACCGACGCCAGCGGCAAGGCCAGCATCACACTGGCGGCCGGCGGCGTGTCCGGCGCCTTCGCCGTCAGCGCCACCGCTACCGTGGCCAACGCGATCGTCACGGCCAACGCCCCCTATTCCGTGCAGGTGCCGCAGCTGACCCTCGGCGCGCCGGTGGCCGCCCCGACCACCCTGGCCGCCGGCGGCACCGCCAGCCTGACCGCCACCGTGCTCAATGGCGGCACGCCGTACGCGCCGGCGCAGTCGGTCGCGTTCACGTCGCCGTGCGTGGCCAATGGCAAGGCGCGCATCGCCTCGCCGGTAACCACCGTCAACGGCGTGGCCAGCACCTCTTACACCGACCTCGGCTGCGGCGGCGTGGACGTGGTCACCGCCAGCTTCACCTTCAACGGCAACCCGATCAGCAGCAGCGCCAGCCTGACGGTGCAACCGGCCAGCGCCGGGCAATTGGCATTCGTTTCGGCGCTGCCGCAAAACATCGCGCTCAAGGGCAGCGGCGGCGCCGGCCGCCAGGAAAGCGCCACCATCACCTTCAAGGTGCTCGACCGCAGCGGCAACCCGGTGGCCGGCCAGGCCGTCAACTTCTCGCTCAACACCACCGCCGGCGGCCTGACGCTCAATCCGGCCAGCGGCACCACCGGCGCCAACGGCCTGGTGACCACCACGGTGGCCGCCGGCACCGTCAATACGCCGGTGCGGGTGACGGCCAGTCTGCCGGGCACCAGCCTGAGCACGCTGTCGGACCAGTTGGTGGTGTCGACCGGCGTGCCGGAACAAAGCAGCTTTAGCCTCAGCGCCGTGGTCAAGAACCTCGAAGGCGGCCAGTTCAATGGTTGCCCGGCGCCGGCCGGCACGCTCGTCACCGCCCGCCTGGCCGATCATTTCCGCAATCCGGCGCCGGACGGCACCGCCGTCAGCTTCACCGCCGAGGGCGGCTCCATCGACGCCTCCTGCCTGACCGGCCTGACCAGCACCACTTTGACCGACGGCACCGTCATCACCCAGAAAGGCACGCCGGGCGAATGCACGGTGCGCTACTGCGCGGGCAATCCGCGTCCGGCCGATGGCCGCGTCACCATCCTCGCCTACGCGCTGGGCGAGGAAAGCTTCGTCGACGCCAACGGCAACAACCTGTTCGAGAGCGGGGAAAGTTATATCGATCTGGGCGAGCCGTTCCGCAACGACCGCGCCGTGACCGACGCCAACGCCAACTTCGGCGACGACATCTGGAAGAGCGGCAACGCGGCGCGCGCCAGCGGCGAGCAATACATCGATTCGAACGGCAACGGCGGCTGGAACCAGGGCGGCAACGGCGCCTACAACGGCGTGCTGCAGGCCACGCCGAACGTCAACACCGGCGGCGCCAACACGGTGCACGTGCGGCAAGGGATGGTGATGGTGCTGTCCAACAGCACGGCCAATGTCTCGCTGCTGAACGAGGCGGCCAACGGCGCGCCAACCATCGGCACCCTGGCGCTGTCGCAATGCTTGACGGGCACCAAGTTCGACAACTTGCCGCGCAGCTACCAGTTCGCCATCCGCGACGACAATCCGACCGTGTTCGCCGGCAACCAGCGCGCGGCGCATGCGGGCGATCCGTTGTGGCTGTTCGACCGCCCGGGCAATCCGCTGCCGGCCGGCACCGTGATCACCTTCGCCGCCACCAACGGACTGCTGATGGGTGTGCCAAGCTACACGGTGCAAAACACGAGTTCGGCCGACTCGGCGGCGTGGACCTATAGCGTGACGTTGATCAGCGATGCCGGCCAGGATGCGTCCAGCTTGCTGTGCACGAACCCGGTGCGCTCGGGCGCGCTGACCATCACCGTCACCACCCCGAGCGGCGTGGTCAGCCGGTTCAATTATCCGGTCACGGATTAAGCGGTATTAAGCAGGCGCGGCCCGCACCAGCATGGGCCGCAAGCTATTCCACACCAATTCGGGCGCCATCTGCACCATGCAGTTCTGGTGCCCGAGCGGGCATTCGCGCTGTTTGCACGGCGAGCAATCGAGCCGCAGCGAGATCGACGCGGCCAGGTCCGAGAACGGCGGCGCGTGATCGGGATCGGTCGGGCCGTACAGGGCCACCACCGGTCGGTTGAGCGCCGAGGCGATGTGCAGCAGGCCCGAATCGTTGGCCACCACCGCCGCCGCGCGCGCGATCAGCGCGATCGCCTCGGCCAGGCTGGTGGCGCCGGCCAGGTTGAACACGGCCGCGCCGGCGGACATGGCGGCGGCCACCTCGGCGCACGCCTCCATGTCCTTCGGCGAGCCGAGCAAGGCGATCTGCGTGGACGGATCGTTGGCCAGGATGGCCTGGCCCAGGCCGGCGAAATGGCGCGCCGGCCAGCGCTTGGCGCCGCCGAATTCGGCGCCCGGCGCGAACGCCACCAGCGGCCGCGCCGGATCGATGCCGGTGCGCGCGCACACGGCGGCAATCTGCGCCGGACTGGCCGTCAGGCGCGGACGCGGCAGCGCGGCGCGGAACGCCGCGCCCTGGAGCGCACCGTGCGCCAGCGGCGCGGCGGCCAGTGCCGCGTAAAACGCCACCATCGGGCGCGGCGGCGTCTCGTCATGGTGCATGACGTTGATCAGGCCGTGCCGGCTCTCGCCCTTGTAGCCGACCCGGCGCCGGATGCCGGCCAGCCAGGGGATCAGCGCATATTTAATGGTATTGGGCAGCACGTAGGCTTGCCCGTAGCCGCGCCGGCGCAGCAGCCGCGCGTATTTCCAGCGCTCGCGCAACTGCAGCGCGCCGTGGCGGAACGGCGTCTCCAGCACCTCGTCGACCTCGGCCATCTGCCGCCACACGGGCGACACCGCCGGCGGCGCCAGCACGTCGATCGGCTGGTCCGGATGGGCGGCGCGCAACAATTGCAGCAGGGGCTGGGCCATCACCGCGTCGCCGATCCAGTTGGGGGAGATGACCAGGATGCGCGGCGTGCCGCCGGCGAGGACTTTCTTTTCTTGCAACACGGGCTCTTTCCATCGTCGGGACGGCGCCCGGGGCGGGTCGATTATCGCCCATCGCCGCCACCGCGACAAGCCGCCGGACCCCGCTGCGAAGCCGGATAGTGCCACAATGAACTGCTATAATCGGCCTTTTCCGCTGCGGCCCTCCGGCCGGCCCGTGTGCCAATGAATACTGCCAGTAACCCGCCGCTGCTGCCCGAAAAAGGCAGTCCGCTCGCCTCCACGCTTCTGTTCGCCCTTCCCGCGCTGGCGCTCGGCAGCAAGTCCGGACTGGGCGCGGTGCAACTGGTGATCCTGCTGGTGTTCCTGATCCGTTTCCGCCCCGTCTGGAGCGCCTACCAGCAATACTGGTTCGAGCTCTCGGGCGTGATCCTGGCCTTTTCCGCCTATTTCTTCGTCTCGCTGGTGCGCCTGGTGCTCGACGACCAGGGCCTGCGCACCCTGGACGGGCCGGCGCGCCTGCTGCTGGGCCTGACCTGCATCGGCGTCATGTACCACCTGCGCCCGCGCGCGCGCTATTTCTGGATGGGACTGTGCGCCACCACGGTGGTGTCGGCGGCGGTGGCCGTATACCAGGTCGCCGCCGGCGCCGGCGACGAGGGCCGCGCGATCGGCTTCACCCACCACGCCATCACGTTCGGCAACCTGGCGCTGGCGTCGGGCCTGATGGCGCTGTGCGGCATGTCGGCCTTCCGCGGCACGCGCCTGGCCTGGGTGCCCGGCGTGGCGCTGCTGTGCGGCTTGCTCGCTTCCATCCTGTCGGGCTCGCGCGGCGGCTGGCTGGCGCTGCCGCTGGTGATGATCCCGCTGGCCGTCTACGGCCGCCGCGTGCTGGGCTACAACATGCTGGTGCTGTTCGGCCTGCTGCTGGCGCTGGTGGCGGTGGCATGCGCGGTGCCGGCGCTGGGCATGGCCGACCGCATCGCCATCGCCGTGGCCGAGGTGCAGCGCTACCTCGCCACCGGCGACGCCACCACCTCGGTCGGCATCCGCCTGGACTTATGGCGCGCCTCGGTCATGATGTTTATCGACCATCCGTGGCTGGGCGTGGGCCGCGACGACTTCCACGCCGCGCTCAACGCGCTGGCGGCCCAGGGCCGGCTGCAACAGGGCCCGGCGCTGACCTTCAGCAGCGGCCACAACGACCTGCTGCACTGCCTGGCCACCGGCGGCCTGCTCGACGCCGCACTGCTGCTGCTGCTCTACATCGCGCCGATGCGCTACTTCATCGGCCAGCTGCGCCGTCCGGACCAGGGCCAATACCCGCTGGCGCTGGCCGGCCTGGTGGTGGTGGTGGCGTTCATCGGCTTCGGCCTGACGGACGTGATGTTCTGGCTGATGAAGACCAAGGTGTTCTATGTGATGATGGTGGGCAGCCTGGTCGGCCTGTGCCTGGCCACCCAGTACACGCCGCCGCCGCGCCGCATCATGATCACCCGCACCGACAACATCGGCGACGTGGTGCTGACGTTGCCGCTGGCCGGCTACCTGAAGCAGGTGTACCCGCAGGCCGAGATCACCTTCCTGTGCCGCCGCTACGCCGCCGCCGTGGTGGCCCAGTGCCGCCACGTCGACACCGTGCAGGCGCTGGAGGACTGGCACGGCGACCTGGCCGGCGGCATGGCCCGCAGCGGCTGCGACACCGTGATGTTCGCCTATCCGCGGCGCCAGCTGGCCGTGGCCGCGCGCCGCGCCGGCATCGCCCGCCGGGTCGGCAGCATCCGCCGCTTCTACCACTGGTTCACCTGCAACCGCCTGGCCCACATGCGCGCCAAGTCGCTGCCGATCCTGCACGAGGCGCAGCTGAGCTTCAAGCTGCTGCAGCCGCTCGGCTTCAGCCACATCCCGAGCCTCGACGAGATCGCCGCGCTGTACGGCCTCGACACGCCGCGCCATCCGGCCGCCGACGCCGTGCTGGCCGCCCCCGGCTTCAAGCTGATCCTGCATCCGAAATCGAACGGCAACGGCCGCGAATGGCCGCTGGAGCACTACACGACGCTGGCCCGGATGCTGGGACCGGACGCCGGCGTGCGCGTGCTGGTCACCGGCAGCGCCGCCGAGGGCGAATTGCTGGCCGGCCTGGCGCCGGAGCTGCTGGCGCTGCCCCACGTGGAGAACCTGTGCGGACGGCTCGACCTCGACGGCTTCACGGCGCTGGTCGGCGGCTGCGACGGCCTGGTCGCCAGCGGCACCGGCCCGCTGCACCTGGCCGCCGCGCTGGGACGGCCGGTGGCCGGGCTGTTCCCGCCGCTCAAACCGATCGACCCGTCGCGCTGGGCCGCGATCGGCCCGCGCGCGACCAACCTGGTCAACAGCACCATGTGCGGCCATTGCAGCGATCCGGCGCGCTGCACCTGCATGCTGGCCATCACGCCGCAACAGGTGTTCGCGGTAATCCAGGGCTGGCGCGCCGAGGCGGCGCGGGCGGCGGCCTGACCGGGCGTGCGCGCCGGCAAATCAAAATCCGTTACCATGGTTTTTTGTCCCAAGGAGGAAATGCCATGCGTGTGGATATTTATTGCCGAGATGAAGCAGAAGGTAAGCACAGCTATCTGGCCGTGCCGGAAGGAAAGCCGATTCCCGAGGAGGCGACCAACACCGACTGGCAGCCGGAGGCGCAAAAAGTGGAGGTCGACGACGACAGCGACGACCTGCCGCGCTATCACATCGTGCACCCGCTCGAGCAGATCGGCGCCAAGGGGTACGCGATCACCAGCTTGAACGAGCAGATTTAACATTTTCAACCCGTACCCCGGGCACACCGGGGTCCGACCCCGTGGGGTCAGACCCCATCGGGTCGGGTTGCGGGTGAATCTTCTTAATACTCGATTTCGACCTCGCTGGCGCCCAGGCCCTGCTTGAGCGCCAGCTGCAGGTCGTCCGACGGCGCCACACGCCAGCCCTCCCCCAGCTGCAACACGCACTTGACGCCCTGCGGCGCCACCTTCATCGCCACCGGCAGGCCATCGGCCATGCGGTGCGGCGCCAGCAGCTCGGCCATCTTCTTCGCGTCCACAGTGGTCGGCAACGACATCGCCAGCTGCTTGCCGTAGTTGACCCGCGCGGTGACGATGTCGAACACCCGCTCGGCCGAGATCCGCAGCCCGCCCGAGAAGCGGTCCTCCGACACCTTGCCGACGACGGCGAGGAACTCGTCGTCCTTGAACATGCGCTTGTTCTCTTCGAACACCTCGGAATACACGGTCACCTCGACCACCGCCGTCTTGTCGTCCAGTGTCACGATCAGGATCTTGCCACGCTGCGTCATCTGCGGCCGGATGCCGGTGATCACGCCGCACAGCATGCGCGGCTCGCGCGACGGCTCCAATTCCGCCAGCTTGGTGCGGGCGAAGCGGCGCGCCTCCGGGGCGAACGAATCGAACATGTGGCCCGATAAATAGAAGCCCAGCGCGATCTTTTCCTCGGCCAGCTTCTGGCGGTCGGTGAACGGCGCGCACTTCACATACTCCGGTGGCGCCACCAGGTCGCTGTCGTCGCCGCCGAACAGGCTGACCTGGTTGGCCGCCTTGGCTTCCTGGTCGGCGCACTCCATCGCGAAGCCGACCGACGCCAGCAAAATCGCGCGGTCGATGTTGAGGCAATCGAAGGCGCCCGAACGGATCAGGGACTCGATGGTGCGGCGGTTGATCTGCTTCTTGTCGACCCGTTTGCAGAAGTCGAACAGGCTGGTGAACGGTCCGCCGGCGGTGCGCGCGGCGATGATCGCTTCGATCGCGCTCTGGCCCGAGCCCTTGACGGCGCCCAGCCCGTAGCGGATCTGCGTGACCTTCTTGCCGGTCACCGACGGCGGCGGGCCGTCCGGCATGAAGCGGTAGTCGGACTTGTTGATGTCCGGCGGGAGGATGGTCAGGCCGCAGATGTCGATCGAATCCTCGACCAGGATCTTGACCTTCTCGGTGTCGTCCATCGCCAGCGACATGTTGGCCGCCATGAACGCGGCCGGGTGGTGCGCCTTCAAATAAGCGGTGTGGTACGACAGCAGCGCGTAGGCGGCGGCGTGCGACTTGTTGAAGCCGTAGCCCGCGAACTTCTCCATCAAGTCGAAGATCTCGTCGGCCTTCTGCGCGGTCAGGCCGTCCTTGGCGGCGCCGGCGCGGAAGATCTCGCGGTGCTCGGCCATCTCCTCGGCCTTCTTCTTGCCCATCGCGCGGCGCAGCATGTCGGCGCCGCCCAGCGAGTAGCCGCCGACGATCTGCGCCATCTGCATCACCTGCTCCTGATACACCATGATGCCGTAGGTTTCGGACAAAATGGATTCGGTGCGCGGATCGGGATAGTCGAATTTTTCGCCGTGCTTACGTTTGCAGAAGTCGGGAATCAGGTCCATCGGGCCCGGACGGTACAGCGCCACCAGCGCGATGATGTCCTCGAACCGGTCGGGACGCGCGTCCTTCAGCATGCCCTGCATGCCGCGCGACTCCAGCTGGAACACGGCGACGGTTTTCGCCTTGGTCAGCAGCTCGTACGACGGCCGGTCGTTCAGCGGCAGGCGCGCCAGGTCGAACTCGGCCTCCTTCGGATCGAGCGCCTTGATGTAGCGTACCGCGCGGTCCAAAATCGTCAACGTGGTCAGGCCCAAAAAGTCGAACTTGACCAGGCCCACGGCCTCCACGTCGTCCTTGTCGTACTGCGACACCACGCCGCCGTCGCCGCCCTGCGTGTACAACGGGCAGAAGTCGGTCAGCTTGCCCGGCGCGATCAACACGCCCCCTGCGTGCATGCCGATGTTACGGGTGATGCCCTCCACCTGCTGCGCCAGATCGAGCAGTTGCGCCACTTCCTCCTCGTTCTGCTGGCGCTCCTTGAGCATCGGTTCCTCCTCGATCGCCTCGGCGATCGACACCGGCTTGCCCGGCTTGAACGGAATCAGCTTGGAGACGCCGTCGCAGAAGTTGTAGCCGAAGTCCATCACGCGGCCGACGTCGCGGATCGCGCCCTTGGCCGCCATGGTACCGAAGGTGGCGATCTGCGAGACCGCCTCCTTGCCGTACAAATCCTTGACGTGCTGGATGACGCGGTCGCGCCCCTCCTGGCAAAAGTCGATGTCGAAGTCGGGCATCGAGACCCGTTCCGGGTTCAGGAAGCGCTCGAACAGCAGGTTGTATTTGAGCGGGTCCAGATCGGTGATCAGCAGCGAATACGCCACCAGCGAACCGGCGCCCGAACCGCGGCCCGGGCCGACCGGCACGCCGTTCTCCTTGGCCCACTGGATGAACTCCGCCACGATCAGGAAGTAGCCGGGGAACTTCATGTTGCAGATGGTATCGGTCTCGAACTTCAGGCGCGCCTCGTAGCGTGGCCTTTCCTTCTCGCGCCGCTCCGGGTCCGGATACAAATGAATCAGGCGCTTTTCCAGGCCGGCCTTCGACTCGGCCACCAGGAACTCGTCGATCGTCATGCCCGGCGGGGTCGGGAAGTTCGGCAGCTGCGGCTTGCCCAGCACCAGGGTCAGGTTGCAGCGCTTGGCGATTTCCACCGAGTTTTGCAGCGCCGCCGGCAGGTCGGCGAACAGCGCGCGCATCTCCGCCTGCGACAGGAAGCGCATGTTCTCGTTGAAGCGGCGCACGCGCTTGTTATTGGCCAGCATCTCGCCTTCGGCGATGCAGGTGCGCGCCTCGTGGGCGATGTACTCGTCGCCGGAGATGAACTGCACCGGATGCGTGGCCACCACCGGCAGGCCCAGTTTCGCGGCCAGCGCCACCGCGTGGCGCACCTGCGTTTCCTGGTTGGCCTGGCCGGCGCGCTGGATCTCGATGTAGAAATGGCCGGGGAAGATCGCCGCCCATTTTTGCGCGTTCTTTTCGGCCAGCGCCGGGTTGCCGTTTTCGATGGCGATGCCGACGTCGCCGAAATGGGCGCCGGACAGCGCGATCAGGCCGTTGGCCGGATTATCGTCGGGCAGCAGGTCGTAGGTTTTCGATGCCAGCTCGGCCAGCCACTCGGTGCGGATCTCGGCGCGGCCCTTGTACTGGTTGGTCAGCCAGGCGGTCGACAGCAGCTCGCACAGCTGCAGGTAGCCCATGCGGTTTTTGGCGAACAGCATCAGGCGCGAGGGCTTGTCGCGATTGTCGTCGTTGGTGATCCAGACGTCGACGCCGATGACCGGCTTGATGCCCTTGCCGCGCGCGCTCTTGTAGAACTTGACCATGCCGAACATGTTGGACAGGTCGGTGACGGCCAGCGCCGCCTGCTTGTCCTTGGCGGCAGCACCGACCAGGTCGTCGATGCGCACCAGGCCGTCGACGATCGAATACTCCGAGTGCACCCGCAGATGGACGAAGGCCGGGCCGACCGGGGCCACGACGCCTTCATCCGGCGCCACGACGTGTTCCACCACTTGCTCGTTTGCTACCATGTTCATATGCTGCCCACCGCTGGTTCAATAACCGGCTATTTTACAGCGCACGCGGCCGGAGCGAGGAATCTGATTGGTGACCAGTGGCTGTCATGTCTTTGCGCTGGCTCGACACGCGGTGATAGGCTATCGTTACGATAAGGGGATGAAGAGCGCAGACCTCATCAAGCGACTGGAACAGGCCGGCTGGCAGCTTGGCAATGTCCGCGGTTCCCATCACATCTATTCGCATCCGGATCTTGGCGGACACGTCAGCGTGCCGCACCCGAGAAAAGACTTGGGCATCGGACTGGTGCAAAAATTGTTAAAACAGGCTGGACTGAAATAGGACATGACTATGAAATACCTGATCGCAATAGAACCGGGCGACGCAAGCCATGCGTTCGGCGTTGTCGTCCCAGATCTTCCGGGCTGTTTTTCCGCTGGCGACACGCTTGAGAAGGCCATCGACAACGCGCGCGAAGCAATTGAGCTTTGGCTTGAGGCCACTATCGAGGATGGCGACGACATCCCGCCCCCGCAAGCAGCAGCCAAGCACTATGCCAATCCCGACTTTGCTGGCTGGACTTGGGCCGTGGTGGAAGACATCGGCATCACCCCCTAGCACTGCCTATTTTGTGGGCAAAAAAACGCGTATAATACCGGCTCTTCCGTTTTTTTGATCCCATCCATCATGCTCGCTAATACCGCTTTACAAGCTGAAGCGCATGCCGCCGCCATCGCAGCCGCTGCCGCCCACGTCAATATCGCCGCCTACAAGTTCGTCACCTTCGACAACACCGAAGAGATGCGTCCGCTGTACCAGGAGATCTGCCAGCGACTCGGCCTCAAGGGCACCATCTTGCTCACACCAGAGGGCATCAACATGTTCCTCTCCGGTCCGCGCTCGCACATCGACGAGTACCTGGCCTGGGTGCGCGCCGACGCCCGCTTCGCCGACCTGGAAGTGAAGGAAAGCTATTCGGTCGAGCAGTCGCACAAGCGCATGTTGGTCAAGATCAAAAAAGAAATCATCACCATGCGCATGCCGCTGATCAAGCCCGAGGAAGGCCGCGCGCCGTTCGTCGACGCCCACACGCTCAAGCGCTGGCTCGACACCGGCGTCGACGACAACGGCAAGCCGGTGGTCATGGTCGACACCCGCAACGACTTCGAGGTCGACGTCGGCACCTTCGACAACACGGTCGATTACCGCATCAGCAAGTTCACCGAGTTCCCGGAAGTGATCGCCGCCCACAAGCCCGACTTCGACGGCAAGACCGTGGTAACCTTTTGCACCGGCGGCATCCGCTGCGAAAAAGCGGCGATCCACATGCAAAACATCGGCTACGACAGCGTCTACCAGCTCGAAGGCGGCATCCTGAAGTACTTCGAGGAAGTCGGCGGCGCCCACTACACGGGGGACTGCTTCGTGTTCGACTACCGTACCGCGCTCAACCCCAAGCTGGAGCCGACCGAGACGGTGCAATGCTTCGTCTGCCGCGCGGTGGTCACGCCGCGCCAGCAGCTGTCGCCGGAGTATGTGTACGAGGTGTCTTGCCCGCACTGCTACGGCAAGAAGACTGGCGGGTAATGGCGCCGCCCGCAAGGGGCGCCGACGATGGGCGCGGACGGGCGCGCCCCGTCCGCAGCAGGCCTACAGCACTTTCAACTGCTGCCACATCGGCACCTTGTCGCGCACAATCTCTTCGATACGCGGACGCAGTTCCGCCATGTTGTCGTTGTCACCCTCCAAGGCGACGCCATCCCTGGTCATGCGCCGGCCGATCGCGCTGAGCATCTCCCACACCTGTCGCGTCAGCGCGTCGAGATAGACGGTACCCTTCTTCTGCGACAGCACGCTGTAGACGCAGCGCTCGAACAGGTTGGCGCCGATGCCGTTGCCCAACAATGGAGAGCACAGCACTTGGAACTCGTCGCTGTAGCGCACCTGCTGGACCAGCGCCGCGTTCATCTTCTGCGTGGTGGCCGGATCGACCTTGCCGCCGCCGTTCAGATAAGCAACCGCCTGGCCGCTGGCGCTGAGCAGCGCCGCCACCTGCATGACGCTGACGATCCCATGTCCCGCCACCTGCGGCAACGCGGCCAGCTCGCCCAGCGTATGCGGACGCACCGCCAGCGCGTCGCACACCGCGCCGTACAGCTCGGGCAAACCGTTGAAGGTGCCCACCGAAGTCTTCAACTCCAGGTTTACCGCGCCGCGCGGCACCGTCAGCGCCAGACCGACCTGCGCCAACACCTCCGCCTGACGGACCGGGCTCATCTTGCGCAGCCCGCGCACGAAGACATCCTTACGGAAGCCCGTGTTGAGGATGTAGTCCTTCAGCGTCTCCTGCATGACGGTGTCGGGGAAAGTCTCCATCACCGCCTTGCGCTCCGGCGACAGGTACAGCGCCGGATAGGCCATCGGCAGCACGGCCGAGCCGGCGAACTCCATTTTAGCCTGCGCGAAGTCGCGCGCCACATCGGCGTGGTAGAGCGGCTGCCAGTGCTTGTGCATATATTCGTGCACCAGATAGTTGCGGCTGCCCGACTTCAAGGTCTCGAGCCGCGACTGCAGCGACGGATGAGCGTTGATGTAGCTGGACTGGGCCGCGGACAGGCGCTCGACGAAGGCGGCCGCACCGTCCATCTGGGCGTTGCTGCGGTTGGGGAAGGCGTCGCCGTATTCCACCAGCAGGCGCTGCAGCGGCTGCGCGCCGGCCCAGCCGGGCATGGCGTTATAGCTGGTGTAGACGGCGCCGCCCGGTTTCAGATAGCGGTTGATGAAGGCGACGATGTGCTGGCGATTCTCCGCCGTCACCCAGGTGTAGATGCCGTGCAAGGTGATGTAGTCGAACCGGGGCAAGTCGACGTCGCCGCGCGCCAGCTCCTCGAAGCTGTTCTCCAGCAACGTCAGATTGGTCAGCTGCGCGGCGGCGGCCAGCGCGTCGGCGCCGGCCACGTGGGCCGGATTGAAGTCGGCGGCGTAGAAACGACCGTTGGGGTTGCTCGCGGCCAGCACGTTGGCGGTCAGGCCACGGCCGAACCCCAGCTCAAAATAGGTGAACTTGCCCGACAACGAAGGCGGTTCATAACCGTTCAGTGCGCACACCAGATTCAGGTAGCCGGGGCCCTGCTCTGCATAAAAACCTGCGGTGTATTCGATATCCGAGGCGTATCCAGCGGTCCAGTCCATCTATCCTCCTTGCGGTTGAATGTAAATTGCCGCCGAAAGTATGACATTATTTTGGCAAGACCGACAACATGGATTCTTGCTCATTCCACCGGGGGCGAAAAAAATGGCGGCCAAGGCCGCCATTTGTCCGTCATCGGAAGTAGGCCGACACCTCCTGCACATCGTCCGGTCCGGCCACGCCGGCCGCCACCCTTAGTTTCATGCGCGCCACCAGGTAGGTGTAGCGGGCCTGCGTCAGGTCGCGCATGCTGGTGTAGAGCTGCTGGCGGGCGTTGAGCAGGTCGAGGTTAATGCGCACGCCGCCCTTGATGCTTTGCTCGGTGGCCTTGACCAGCAATTCACCCGAGGCGACCGCTTTTTCCAGCGCTCGGATGCGCGCCACGCTGCTGAGCACCGACGCGTGCTGCTTGCGCAGCTCGACCATGATGCGGTCGGTGCGCAGCTGCAGCTCCGCCTTGGCCTTCTCCAGGCCGGCCACCGACTGGCGCGACGTGGCGCTGACGGCGCCGCCGGCATACAGCGGCACCGTCAGCTGGATGCCGATCGAGCGGTTAACGGTGTTCTGGTTGTAGGTGTTGATGGTCTCGGCGTCGGCCTTGTTGTAGCTGGCCACGAAGTCAAGTCGCGGCATGTGGCCGGCACGGCTCTTGGTCACCTCCTGGCGGGCCGCTTCGATGGCGAACTGCTGCGCGCGCAAATCGGGGTTTTCCTCCAGCGCCAGCTTGCGCCAGGCCTCGAAGCCGCCCTCGGGCATCGGCGCGATGCGAAACTCCGGCGCGAGCGTGTCGAGCGAGGCCACGTCCTGGCCGACGATGACCGCCAGGCTGGCGATCTGGGTCTGCTGGTTGTCGAGCGCCTCGAGCAGCTGGGCCTCGGCCAGGTCCAGCCGCGACTGCGTCTCGAGCATGTCGGTCTTGGTACCCTCGCCCTTGGCGAACAGCAGGTCGTTGACCGCTTTTTGCTCGGCGTACATATCGCGCTGCGCGGTGGCGATGCGCACCTGCTCGCTGGCGAACAGGGCGTCGACATAGGCGCCCACCACCCGCACGATCAGCTCCTGCGCGCGGCCGGCGAAGTTCTCCGCGCTGTACCCGACCTGGGCCTTGCCCTGCTTGTAGCGCGCCCACGCGTCCATGTTAAACAGCGTTTGGCGCAAGGTGATGGCGGCCGAGCGGCTGATGTATTCCGGGTGCGTGGTCTGCAGCCGGCCGGTGAAGTTGGGTGCCTCCAGGTCGACCTTGTTGCGGCTGGCCGAGTAGCTGCCCTGGACGTTGGGCAACAACCCGGCGCGGCCGATAATGCCGTACTCCTTGCCGGCCTCGGCATCCTGCACCGCCTGCTGGTAGGTCGGATCGTTCGACAGGGCCGACTGGAACGCCTGCATCAAACTCATCGCCCCGGCGTTGCCAGCGCCGAGCATGGCCGCCGACATCACCGCCAGCGCCAATGCGCGCCGCTTGAACTGACTGGGAAAACTCATGCTCAATCCTCCGACATCGAGGTTTTGGCGCGGTCGTAGATTGGCTTGAGCAGATAACTCATCAGCGTGCGCTCGCCCGTCTTGACGAACATCTCCACCGGCATGCCGGACTGGATCACCAGCTTCTTGGCGGCGATGATCTTCAAGCCTTCCGGCGTGACCCTGGCGCGCACCTTGTACGATGCGGCGCCGGTGCGCTCGTCGACCGTGCGGTCGGCCGACACCTGGCTGACCACGCCGGGGATGTGCGGGGTGCGGTTGGCGTTAAAGGCCGAGAACATCAACTCGACCGGCATGCCGGTGTGCACGCGGTCGATCAGGTTGACGGGCAACTGGCCCTCCACCACCAGCGGATCGTCGGTTGGCACCAGGTCCATCATCTTGGCGCCGGCGCCGACCACGCCGCCGGGCGTGAACACGGCCAGGCCGACCACGGTGCCGTCGACCGGCGCCTTGACGTCGGCGTTGGCCAGGTCGTAGTCCTGGCCGGAGATGCGGCTCTCCAGCGCCTCGGCCTCGCGCTGGGTATCGGCCAGCTGGCTGCGCACTTCCTTCTGGTAATCCTGGGTGCGCTGCAGGCGGCGCAAGGTCAGCTCCGTGACCTGGCGCTGGGCGCGGCCGATGCTGCCGATATCCTGAGAAATCTCGCCGTTGAGCTGGGCATAGGTGCGCTCGAGGTCGAGCAGGCGCGAGCGCGCGACATAGCCTTCCTTGGACAGGTCGCGCAGGTTTTGCAGCTGTTCCTTCAGAATCTCGATCTGCACCTTCTTGCTGTCGCGCGACTCCTCGATGCCCTTGCTTTGCACCTTGAGGCCGGCGATGTTTTCATCGACCGCCGACAGCTCGCTTTGCAGCGAGGCGCGGCGCGAGGCAAGCAACTGGTTTTGCAGCGCGAAGCCCTCGACCACGCGCGGATCGGTTTTATACGGTTCCAGTGCCGCAGGGAAGACCAGCGCCGACTTGCCGTCGCGCTCGGCCAACAGGCGCGCTTCCTGCAGGCGGCTGGTGATGTACTGCGCGCGCGTGGTCTCGGCCTGGCTGCTGACGAGCACGTTGTTCATGCGCACCAGCACCTGCCCTTTCTTGACGACATCGCCGTCGCGCGCCAGGATTTCCTTGATCGTGCCGCCGCCCAGGTGCTGCACCGACTGGCGGTTGCTTTCCTTGGCCACGAAGGCCGGCATCGGCACGCCCTTGTCGAGCGGCGCCAGCGAAGCCCACAGGCCGAAGCCGCCCACGCCCAGCAGGATCAAGGCCCAGCCGAAACGCGCATACCCGGTGGCGTCGGTTTTTACTTCCAGCGGCGTAACGTCATGCGAGATGACATCGGCCGGGGTGCTATCGTTCGTCAGCAATTTTTGCATGATTATTCCTGTTCCGTATTCGCGGGCACGGCGCCGGCCGGCTGTTGCGGCTGCTGCGGCGGCTGGGCCGCGGCTTGTTGCTGGGCCCGTGCTTGCTGTTGGGCCTGTTGGGCCTGCAGCGCTTTTTGATTCGATTCGTTAATCGCGGCCAACACGTCGTTGGTCGGGCCATACATCGCGGCCTGACCGTCGCGCACCACCAGCAGCTTGGACGTGGCGCCGATGATGTTGGTGCGGTGCGTGATCAGCACGATGGTCTTGCCGCGCTGGCGCAGATCGCCGATGGCCTGCACCAGCGCCTGTTCGCCGGCGTCGTCGAGGTTGGAATTGGGTTCGTCGAGCACGATCAGCGACGGGTCGCCGTACAGCGTGCGCGCCAGGCCGAGGCGCTGGCGCTGGCCGCCGGACAAGCCCAGGCCGCCGTCGCCAAGGACCGTGTCATAGCCTTTCGGCAGTTGCAGCACCATCTCGTGGACGCCTGCCCGTTTGGCCGCCAGCACCACTTTTTCGGCATCGATGTCGCCGAAGCGGGCGATGTTCTCGCTCACGCTGCCGCCAAACAGCTCGATGTCCTGCGGCAGATAGCCGATGTGGGGGCCCAGTTCGGCCTTGTTCCATTGGAAAATATCGGCGCCGTCCAGGCGCACCTTGCCGATCGCAGCCGGCCAGATGCCGACCAGCAGGCGCGCCAGGGTCGACTTGCCCGAGCCGCTGGGTCCGACCACGCCAAGCACGTCGCCGGCGGCGATGGTAAACGACAGGCCCCGCAACACCGGCACCGACACGCCCGGTGGCGCGGCGGTGACGTTTTCGACCGAGATCGCGCCGATCGGTTTGGGCAACGGCATGCCGGCCGAGCGCGCCGGATTGTCCTCCAGCAGCTTGGTCAGGCGCTCGTAGGCGCTGCGGGTGCCGCTATAGGTTTTCCACACGCCGATCACCTGCTGCACCGGCTGCAAGGCGCGGCCCACCAGGATCGAGGCGGCGATCATCATGCCCGGGGTGATCTTGCCTTCCACCGCCAGCAGCGCACCGTAGCCGAGCACCAGCGATTGCAGCGAGACCTGGACGAACTTGGTCACGGCGGCGACCTTGCCGGCCTTTTCGCTGGCCTCGGCCTGCAGGCGCAGGAAGCTGCCGTGCAGCTTGAGCCAGCGACCCATCAGGTTCGGCAGCATGCCCATCGATTCAATCACCTCGGCATTGCGCAGGTTGTTGGTGGCCAGGTTGGTCGAGGCGATCGCCGTCGTGTTCGCATCGGCCAGCGGCTTGTGCGAGACGCGCTCGTTGACGTAGGCCAACACCACCAGCACGATGGTGCCGCACAGCGCGAACACGCCCAGCGACGGCTCGAACAGGAAGATCACCAGCAAGTAAATAGGGAACCACGGAGCGTCGAAGAAGGCAAACAGCGCGTTACCGGTGAGGAATTGACGGATATTGGTCAAGTCCATCAGCGCCTGGCCGGCGTTGCCGCCACCCTTCTTCAGGTTTTGTTCGAACGCGGCAGTGTACACGCGCTTGTTCATCTCCATATCGAACTGGGCGCCAACGCGCACCAGCACGAAGCTGCGGGTCAGTTCGAGCAAGCTCATCAACAGATAGGCGCCAAGCATCATCAAGGTCAGCATCAGCAGGGTGGTCTCGTTGCGGCTGGGCAGCACGCGGTCGTAGACCTGCAACATGTAAACAGACGGCACCAGCATCAGCAGGTTGGTGACGGCGCTGAAGGCGCCGACAGTGAGGAAGGCACCCTTGAACTTGTTGAGAACCTGCTGGATCTCGTTCTTCGGTTTCATCGGATTTTTCATGAGGTACATCACAATGCGAGAGGAATACGGTGGCAGCGAACGCGCACGCATTTGCCGGGAACACACATTATCGCCCATAAGCCGCGAAATATGTGATGTAGATCACATTAAATTTTCGTAATGGAAAAAAAACCGCCGTTTTGCAACGGCGGTTTTTTGGATCCGATGGCAAGTTTCTGCCGTCGAAAGGACGGCGGCGAAGCCGCCGTCCAGGCTTGCTTTAGACCACGAATGCAGCTGCGGTCAGCGTGGTAACGCCGGTCAGCTGGATAACCGAGTCAGCGGTACCGTTCGAGTCCAGATCCAGGTACAGACGGCCGGTGGTCGAATCCAGAGCAGCGCCGATAGCGTCGGTGACAACAGCATCCGCGCCAACGTTTTGCAGGAAGACCTGAGCGTCGGACGAGTTGGTGTACACGCCAACAACAACTTTGGTCATGCCAGCAATAGCGGTGAAGTCCAGAACGTCGCCGGTCCACTTGGTTGCATCGGCGCCAGCGCCGGTGCCAGCGGCGCCGGCAGTGCCGTTACCGAAGGTGTTGGCCGAGAAGCCGGTGATGATGTCCATCTTCACCAAGGTCGAATCGGCAGCAGTTGCGTACACGAAGGTGTCGTTACCAGCGCCACCGTTCAGCAGATCGGCACCAGCGCCGCCGGTGATGACGTCGCCTTTAGCGCCACCGGTGATGGTGTCGGCGTTAGCCGAACCAACGATGGTGTTAGCGGCGGTCAGCGAACCCTTGATGGTGATGATCGACGAATCGGCAGCGGAAGCCGATACGTTGATGGTCGCGCCAGCGGTGTTAGCGGTCGCGTCGATCGAAGCCAGCTTGGTGCTGCCAGCAGCCGAGGTGAAGCTGAAGGCTTGGTCGCCGGTCACGTTCAGGTTGACCAGAGCGGTGTCGGTCAGCGCCAAGGTGTTGACAGCAACGTCAGCCTTAGCGGCCGAAGCGACATCGATACTTGGGGTACCGGTGCTCTTCACATTGATGGTCTCAACGCCAGCGATCGTGGTGGTCACGGTAGCGGCGGTGGTGTCAACGGTGGTGTCGGCGTTCTGGGCGATCTTGGTGTCGATGGTCAGGTTCAGAACGTCGGTGGTGCCGGTAGCGTCTTTCAACGTCACGGTCAGCGCGCCGCTGTTGGCTGCCAGGTCACCCTTCAGGATGATGTCCGAAGCAGCGCCAACACCGATAACCGAAGCGGCCTTGGTGGCGGTAACGCCAGCCGATTGGAAGCCGGTCAGGCCAGCGATTTTCGACAGGTCGACGGTGGTCGCGTCAGCGATCGCGGCGTCGGTCACGCTCAGGATTTCGAAGCCGCTGATCTTGGCCAGGTTGTCGGCAGCGTAGCCGGCTACGGTGTTGTAGTTGGCAACCGACAGACCCAGGGTGTCTTTGCCAGCACCGCCGGTGATGGTTGCGCCGGTGACAGGAGCTGCGGCGAAGTTGATGGTGTCGTCGCCAGCGCCCAGAACGATGGAGCCGGTAGCAACCAGAGCGGTCGCGACGTTCACAACGTCGTTGCCTGCGCCGGTGTTAACGGTAGCAACGTTTGCGCCGTCGATGGTCAGCGTGTCCACGCCAGCGCCGGTGGTGGCGGTGAAGGTGGTCGCGGTCGAGGTGCCGTTGGCGAAAGTAACGCCGCCGTCGCCTACGGTCAGGGTAGCGACTTTAACCAGGTTGACCGACGAAACGTCGACCGAACCGGCGCCGGTCACTGCCAGGGTAGCAACGTTCAGGCCATCGCTCAGCTTGACGGTGTTTTTGCCGGTGGCAGCGATCGATACCGAGGTAGCGACGTTGACGCCGGTGGTGTCTTTCACTTCGACGTTCGAGGTGTCGGTGGTCAGGTTCAGCGTGGTGGCTTTCGACGCGGTGGTGGCACCCAGGTCGATCACAACTTGCGTGGACGCAGCGCCAACCTTGGTGGTCGACAGGCCCAGGGTGGTGGCGGTCGAACCGTCGAAGTTGACAGCAGTCGAGGCGACGTTCGAAACGCGCAGATCGGCAACAGCGCCAACGCCGTTGACGGTCGAAGCAGCGGTGCTGCCGTTGACGGCGATAGCGGTCAGGCCGGTAGCGTTAGCCAGGTTGATTTTACCGGCGGCGGTGAAGGTAGCCGATACGGTTTCAACGCTGGTCAGTGCCGGGGTGGCGTTGGTGCTAGCGTTAGCAACGGTGACGGTCAGGGTGTCGTTGCCGGCGCCGCCGTTGATGCTGTCAACAACTTGCAGCGAGTCAACAACTACGGTGTTGCCGGTTGCTTGGTCGATAACAACGGTAGGAGCGGACACGAAGGTGTCGTTGCCAGTGCCGCCGGTCAGCGTGTCGGTGCCGTTGGTCAGGTTGTAGATGTTGCCTGGGTTGACGTTGCCAGCGATCGTAGCCAGGGTCGAATTGATGGTGGCGTTGAAAGCGGTGGTGTTGGTGGTGCCGTCAACGGTGTGCAGCATGTCGCGTGCGGCTTGTGCAGCAACTTTACCCGAGTAGCCGATGATTTCAGCTGCGGTGTCGATAGCGGCGGTGAAGTTGGTGGCGACGGTGGTTTTGTTGTTGACGGTCGCTGCATCAGCGGTCACGCCCAGGGCTGCCGACATGATTTGCACAGCGGCTTCAGCGCGGGTCATTTCTTTGTTCGCCAGAGCGGCGGTCCAGAAGTCCAGGCCGGCGACCAGTGGGTCACGGTTCAACACGTTCTGGTAGATCGATACGATGAACTGGGCATCGGTACCGGTGTACAGGGCGGTCGACTCAGGGCTGGTGCCGAAGTTGTCCAGGACAGCTTTGACGGTTGCGTTGGTGTCGTAAGCAGCGGCGAAAGCAGCGATGTCGGTAGGTGCGCCGCCATTTGCCAGGTTGGTGGTCATGTTAGCCAGACCTGCGCGGTCTGCTGGACGACCAAAGTAAGCGATGTACAGTTGTTCTGCTACTGCGGTGTAATCTGCTGGTACGGCCATGATGTATTTCCTTTTAGTGAACGAGGTTTAAACCGATTTTCTGCATCCATGGCACACAGCGCTGCATGCGCATGGACCTTTTTTGCAGAACAGGGAGTATATTGCCACACGGGGTGAGCCATGTTGTGACGGTCATCACAAATGCTGGGCAATTTTCGATTTATTTGTAAGTTTTTGTGTTTTTTTATGCATTTCACCGATAAAACTTCGATCACGCGGCCCAATCCGGCCCCTGTGCTGAATTAAAAGGCGGTCGAAAACCACTAAAACGGACCAGCATCCCCGGATTATTAACAGCGGCGATACGCCGGCCCGTTATCGTCAGCGTCCGCCCTCCATCGTCCCATTGTACAAAACGACATCGTTCGTTAATTTCCAAACCACAAATGCAATGTGCCGCATAAAGCGGCACATTTAAAAAACCATATAAAAGATTAAGTCGCCGCTACCGTTTCCAGCTGGTCGCTCCCTCGGCCGTATATTGCGAGCTATTGAGGCTTTTAAAGACGTAGCCTGCCTGCTCCGCCTGGCTTCCGCCCAGATAACCCTTAATCGTGGCGTCGGACCTGTAATCGCTGTTTAGCACGCCTTTCGAACTGATACTGCCGGCGGAATTCATTTTCAGCGACGCCGTTTCGGTGTAGACGGTCAATCCGGTGGCGAATTTACGCGTGCCGAAGTCGACATCCAAATGCGCATCCTTGATTGCGGCGGCAACCGGCGCTTTACCCGTTTCCTGTAAAGAAGCGGCGCTGCCGTCAAGAATGAACGAAGCCTTGCCATCGTTGGGCATGACCAGTTCCGAGTTTTTCACCCGGCCGATGATATAAGATCCGACCGCATAGCCATTCTCGTAGGTGCCACCAGCCAGTTTATCCAGCGCGGCGGTATCGCTCGCCAGCTCGGCCACCTGCTGCCAGCGGCCCCACTGCAATTCCGGCGGGCTGGCCGGCTTGGGTACCGGCGGCGTGGTCGGCACCAGCGGCACGCTCGGTTGGACGATGACCGTCGGCTCGGGCGTCACATTGCCCTTGTCGCCGCCGGTGTTGGCCGCCACACTTTTGCCAACATTAATCAGCGCCGTCTCCTTATTGGCGTCCAGGTTCAACTGCTGTGCCGGCGCCGGGCTGACGGCGGCGCTCTTGCCGACCGGCTCGTCACTGCGTGGCGGCGCGGCCTCCGGCGCGACCGTCTGGCCATGCAACAACTGCGGCGACTTCTGGCCGCGCTGCACCTGCAGCAGGACGTCGGCCTGGCCGGCGAACAGTTCACGGCTCAAATTGCCTTCGCACGGGCCGCCGCCCTCGGGACCGCAGCCGCCGGCAAAGCCGCTGACGACGATGCCGCCCGAGACCACCGCCACGCGCGAGGTTTGCTGGTCGGTGAAGACGATGAAGTCGGTGCCGCGCACGCCGATGGCGGCCACCGGCGTATTGAAACGGAAATTCTGGCGCGCCTGCTTGACGGCTGTACCAGAAATGCTACGCGCCACGCCGCTGAGCAACTCGAGCTTGACGCGCGTGTTGGCCGGCTTGGCGGTGTCGATCTGATACGTGATGATGCGGGCACGGGTGTTGGGGCGCAGGATCAGAAAGCCGTTGTCGACGGTTTTGACATATATATAGCCATCGGCGCCGGTGGAGAGTTCGTCGCCCTCCTGCACTGCCGCGTCAAGCGTCGCCGTGCGCGAGGCCAACTGCACCTGCCCGGTGACGAAAACAACTTTTCCGGCCTCGCCGGCGGCGGCAGTCGACCAGCCGCACAGACTGGCGCTGGCAACCAGCAAGACTAAAAATTGACGCAACATAATTAAATTCCTCCTCAGGTAGCATTCTCCTCGATCCAAGGGTAAAGTATGTGATTGGCGTCACATTATTTCAATTGGATACAATTTCGACGCTCGATGCAAGACCGTAAAGCTTATCAAATAAATATTTCCGCTGGCATAGTATTGCCCCAAACAAAGGGTTATACTGACCGACTATTTTCCACTCGCGCCCGCGATGGCGACGCATCCCTTGCGCGCCGTGCCGCCGGGCGCTGACATGAAGTCGATTTTGCGCTCCCTAACCTCCTCCGCCCCGCTGCTCAGAACCGCCATCGCCGCCGCTGCCGTGCTGCTGACGGCGTGGTCGCAGTGGGCGGCGCCGGCCGGCGCCCGGCTGGCAGACGAGTGGCTGCGCGACCATTTCATCCGACTGCAAGCGGTGGACACCCCGGAAAACCGCATCCTGGTGGTCGATATCGACGAAACCAGCCTGGCCAAGTACCCGTGGCCCTGGCCGCGCACGCGCCTGGCCGACCTGGCCGAGAACCTGCTGGCGAGCGGCGCCAAGGGAATCGCATTCGACATTTTGCAGGAAAAGCCGGCCGACGCCGACGGCGACGCCCGCCTGGCGATGCTGGCGCAACACGGCCCGCTGGTGCTGGCGCAACTGTTCGACTTCGCCGTCCAGCCCAATCCGCTGCACGGCGGCCAGCTGGTCGGCGGCGTGCCGGCCCGCGCCACCGGCGCCGCCGTGCCGGCGCACGGCTACCTGGGCAACCATGCCGGGCTGGCGCGGGCCGCGCACGCGGGCAACATCGGCGTTTCGCCCGACCCGGACGGCACGCTGCGCTGGGTGCCGATGTATGCGCGCTACAACAACCGCGACTACCCAACCCTGGCGCGCGCGCTGTTCGATTGCTGTGCCGGCGGCATGGCGCCGGCCGTGCCGGACGGCGCCATGCGCATCCCCTACCAGCGCCAATGGCGCGCCTACCGCGCCGCCAGCGCCGCCGAAGTGCTCGAGCAGCGCCTGCCGGCCGACCAGGTGGCCGGCCGCCTGGTGCTGATCGGTTCGTCCGCGCTGAGCATCGGCGACCGCCTCGCCACGCCGCTGGGGGCCTCGACCGCCGGCTTGCTGGTGCACGCCGCCGTGCTCGACGCGCTGCTGACCGGCCAGGCCGGCGCCGCGCCCGCGCCGTGGCCGGGACGCTGGATCGCCGTGCTGTTTTGCGCCGCCACCGTGTTGCTCATCAGCCGGACCCTGGCGCGCCGCTCGGCGGCCGTCAACGTCTTGCTGTTGACCATAGGCTCGGCGCTGTGGGTCGGGCTGGCCTATGCCGTCAGCCCGCACGACCCGCTGTTCAACCCGGCCGGGCCGCTGCTGTCGAACCTGTTCCTGCTGGCCGTGGCCGTGCCGTTCCATTGGCAGTTGGCCCAGCGCAAGTCGCGCCAGTTGCTCGGCACCTTGCGCCAGTACGTGGCGCGCGAGGTGGTCGACGAATTGTTGCGCAGCGACCTCAAGGACCCGCTCACGCCCAAGCAGCGCCAGGTCACCACCCTGATCGCCGACATGGAAGGCTACACCACCCACGTCGAGGCGCTGCCGGTCGAAGAGGCCGCCAAGCTGACGACCGACTTCCTCGATTGCCTGACGCGCCCGGTGCTGGAAAAGCACGGCACCCTGGACAAATACACCGGCGACGGCCTGGTCGCCTTCTGGGGCGCGCCGCTGCCGATCGCCGACCACGCCGACCTGGCGCTCGACGCCGCCGAGCTGATCGTGCGCGAGGTGCGCGCCATGAGCGCCCAGCGCGTGCGCGAGGGCAAGGCGCCGCTGCGCGTGCGCATCGGCATCGAGAGCGGCTTGGCCATGGCGGGCGACTACGGCACCGCCTTCCGCAGCATTTACACGGCCGTCGGCGACAGCGTCAACACCGCCTCGCGGCTCGAGCAGGCCGCGCGCGACTTCCCGCACGACGTCATCATCGGTGCCGGCACGGTGGCCCTGGCGACGCGGCACCGCTTCGTGTCGTTGGGCATGCAACGGCTGCGCGGCAAGGAAAAAGTCGCCGAACTATACACGCTGGAGGCGGCCGCATGAGGCGCCTGCGCGCGTGCGCGCCACTGACGCCGGGCATGCCGGCGCCGAGGTCGACGTTGTGGTCAACCTGGTCGTCGGCGCTCGTGCCGGCGCTGCTAGCCGCGCTGTTGGCGGCGGCGGCGCCGGCGGCGCGCGCGACCGACGACGAGGCGCCGGGCGCGCCCTCGGCCGCGCAGGAGGAACTGTACCTGCAGGCGATGCGGGCGCTGGCCGAGGGCCGCGCCGACCAGGCCACCGACCTGCTGATGCGCTTCCTGGAAAAGGAGCCGCAGCACGCCGGCGCCTGGCTCGACCTGGCCATCAGCCAGTGCGAGCTGGGGCACGGCGTCGAGGCCGAACGCCTGTTCACCGAGATCGAGCAACGCTTCACGCCGCCGCCGGGCATCGTCGAGGTCATCGCCAACTATCGGCAGCGCGGCTGCATCCCCGTCACCGGCAAGCAGGAGCGGCTGTCGTTTTCCGTCGCGCGCGGCTACGACAACAACGTCAACCAGGGCGCCAGCAACCCATTCTTTAGCACCGGCAGCGGCGACAACTACACCGAGTGGACGCTCACCTCCGATTTCCTGCCGAAACCCGACCAGTTCGTGCTGGCCACGGCCGACTACAGCCGCAACCTCAACGACAAGGGCTTGCTCGGCTTCGCCCAGGTGCGCACCCGCCGGCACGACGACGTCCACAGCCAGGACACCGCCTCCCTGCTGCTGGGCCTGGAACAACAGTGGACGCTGGGACGCTGGCGCGGGCGCGCGACGGCGACGCTGAGCGCGATGCGGCTCGACGGCCATTATTACCAGCGCCAGGAGCAGCTTCAGCTGCGGGCGACGCCGCCGCTGACGCTGTCCGAACGGCTCGACTGGTCGCTCACGGCCGGCCTGAGCCACGTCACCTACCCGACCCGCCCCAATTACGACGGCAATACGCTCGAACTGGGCAGCGCGCTGTCCTATCACCACCGCGGCCTGCACGCCTACGGCAGCGCCGGGGTGATGACCGACCACGGCCAGAACCAGCGCCCGGGCGGCAACCGCGACGGCTGGTACGGCACGATGCTGCTTTACAACACCTTCAACGACCGCTACAGCGGGCAGCTCGGCTGGACCCGGCAGGCGTGGCGCGGCAGCGAATTCTTTTCGCCACACGTGATCGATGTGGTGCGGCACCAGACCACGCGCCAGCTCAGCGCCGGCGTCACGATGGCCGTCGGCGCGCGCCAAAGCCTGGTGCTGGAATGGCGCGCCGTACGAAATCAGGAAAATATATCGCTGTTTCAATATAATAGCCGGACCGTGCAGCTGACTTGGCGCTGGGATAATTTTTAACGGCGCCGCCGTATTTGCATAAAGACATCACCGAATGGCCTGGGAATTGATCGTGTTTGGGGCGGCGCTGGCCGCCATCTCGCTTGGCTGCCTGCTACCGGCCGGCTGGCTGCCGTCGTTGCCAAACGATAAACTGCTGCATTTTGGCGCCTACGCCGCGCTGACCCTGCTGGCGCTGCCGATGGTGGCGAGCTGGCGCCAGTGGGGCTACTGGCTGCTGGGCCTGCTGGTGGCGGGCGCGGCGATCGAGCTGTTGCAAAACCTGGTGCCCGGCCGCGGTTTCTGCTGGCGCGACCTGGCCGCCAACGCGGCCGGCATCGGCGTCGCCGCCCTGTGCGCGCTGCCGGCGATGTCCCCCATTCTGCTTTGAAAGACCGCATGACCTCTGGTACATCAGCTCCCGACGACCCCACCGGCCTGCCCGCGCAGGCCGACGGCACGGCGCCGCCCGCCGAAGCGAACAAGATCACCACGGTGTCGCCCGTGACCGAGCCGAGCGATCCGAACGACCCGAACCAGCAAGTGAACTTGCAGATTCACCTGCGCAAGATCCCGTTGCTGGCCGATTTGAACGAGCAGGACATGCTGCGCGTGCGCGCCGACATCCGCATCAAGCAATACAACAAGCGCGACGTCGTGCTGCAAAAGGGCGCCACCGGCGACAGCCTGCTGTTTTTGCTGTCGGGCCAGCTGCAGGTGATCGACGTGACCGAGGACGGCCGCGCGATCGGCCTGCGGATGCTGGCGCCGGGCGATTTCTTCGGCGAGATCGCCGTCATCAACGGCTCGATGCGCTCAGCCTCGGTCGTGGCGCTGAGCTCGGTGTTGGTGGCGCTGCTGCCGCGCGCCACGGCGCTGCATTTGTTCTCGCATTCGCCATCGGTGGCCAACCAGATGCTGCGCTTCCTGGCCGAGAAGGTGCAGCGCGATTCGGAATTCCGCGCGCTGCTGAGCATTCACAACACGTCCAAGCGCATCTACACCTTCCTCGACCTGCTCAAGGAAACCAAGCCCGACGACGACAACCCGGTGGTGGAAAACCTGCCCACCCACCAGGACATCGCCAACATGATCAACACCAGCCGCGAGACGGTCACCCGCACGCTGCTGACCCTGGTCCAGCAGGGCATCATCAAAAAAGGCACGCACCGCCTGATCATCATCAAGCCCGAGGCGCTGCAAAAGCTGGCCCAGGGCTGATTCGTCAGCGCCGCAGGCGCCGCTGCAGCGGCATTTCGACCGTCCGGTAACACAGGTGCGCCAGCGCGAAGGTGGCGCCGATGAAGAACAGCCACAGCCAAGGCGAGCGCCACGGCACGGCCACGCCGGCCGCGCCGCAGCCGAGCGCGATGCCCAATTGCAGCGGGAAATGCAGCAGATAGCTCGAATAGGTCAGGTTGCCCAGGCTGGCGAGCGCGCGCCCGGCCGGCCCGCGCGGGCGCAGCGCCAGCGCCACGCCGATCGCCAGCGGCGTGGCCAGCAGCAGCGTGCTGCCCGGGGCGATCGGGTAGCGCCACGGCGCCGCCAGCACCAACACGAGCAGCGCGGCGGCCGCCAGCACGGCGGCGGCGCGGCGCGGCGCGGACCAGCCGGCCACCAGCGCGTAGGCCAGCGCCACCAGCGCGCCCAGATAAAAATACAGCAGGCACTCGAGCAGCGGCCAGTCGGCATAGCGCCACGCCAGCCCGGCCGCCAGCGCCGCCGCCAGGGTCGCCGGCGCGCCGACGCCGGCGTGGCGGCTCCACAGGAAGAACGCCGCATAGGCCAGCACCTCGAGCGAGACGCTCCAGATCGGCCCGTTGAACGAAAAGCCGGTCAACGGATAGAGCCAGTGGCTCGCCAGCGGCAACTGCAGCAGGAAACTGCCGACGCTGTTGTCGCGGTAGACGAAGTAGTGGCCATGGCCGCCGGCGTACAGCGCCTGCAACAGCGCCACCAGCAGCAGCGTGGCCAGGTGCAGCGGATAGAGCCGGGAAAAGCGCAGCACGAAAAAGCGCCCGGCGCCAAGCTCGCGGCGGGCCAGCACGGCGCCGTATTTCCAAAAGAAGATGAAGCCGGAGATGCACCAGAACACTTGCACGCCGTACAAGCCATAGCGGTAGAAGAACGACAGCAGCGGGTAGAACGGCTGTTGCACCGGATCGAACTGGTGGGCCTGGTTGGCCACATAGGAGAAATGCTGGTAGTGCCACATCAGCACCGCGAACGCGCACACGAAGCGCAGCAGTTCGATGCCCGGCAACGACGCCGCCGCCGCCGGCGTGCCCGCCGCCGGCCGCCCGGCGGCGCTCACGCCGGCCGCGCCAGCATGCCGCGCGCGTCCAGGAACGCCACCACCTGGTCGGCGCACTGGGCCGGCGTGCCGGCCAGCGTGTCGAGCCGCACCTCGGGCGCCAGCGGCGCCTCGTAGGGCGAGTCGAGTCCGGTGAAGTTGCGGATCTGCCCGGCGCGCGCCTTGCGGTACAGTCCCTTGGGGTCGCGCCGCTCGCATTCGTGCAGCGGGGTGTCCATGTGGATCTCGATGAATTCGCCGGCCGGCATCAGCTGGCGCACCAGCGCCCGGTCCGAGCGGAACGGCGAGATGAAGGCGCTCAGCACGATCAGGCCGGCGTCGGCCATCAGGCGCCCCACCTCGCCGACGCGGCGGATGTTTTCCACACGGTCGGCGTCGCTAAAGCCGAGGTCGCCGCACAGGCCGTGGCGCACATTGTCGCCGTCGAGCAGGTAGGTGTGCAGCCCGAGCGCGGCCAGGCGCTGCTCGACCAGGCCGGCGACGGTGGTCTTGCCCGAACCGCTCAGGCCGGTGAACCACAGCACGCAGGGACGCTGGCGCAGGCCCAGCGGGCGGTTGCCGCGGTCGATGCCGAGCCGTTGCCAGACGACGTTGGCGCTGGCGGGGGCGTGGGTGGCCATGGCGACGCTCAGGCCGGCGGCCGGTCGGACACCAGGCACACGTCGCCCAGCCAGCTGACGTAGCCGAGCGCGGTGATGTGCCACTTGAGCACGCCCGGCTCGACCTCGTCGCTCGAGGTGCGCACCGGACTGTCGAAGCGCACCTCGGCCGCGTAGGCCTGGGTGTAGCGCAGCGCGCCGCCCTCGCTGTCCTCGGCCAGCAACACCCGCCACGGCAGCGGATTGTCGTTATCGTTACGGGTGTTAAACCGCAGGTACACCTGTACTTTTTCCATCGTTTTCCTTTGACGCCGGGGCTTGGGGCAGGCCGGGATGATACCAGCGCCGCGCCGCGCTAGGCAAGCGCGGGCCGGCCGGGAGCGCTGCCGGGGGCGGCGTCGGCCCGCGCCGCCCGGTGCTATAATCCGGCCCGGCCACGCGCCGGCTTCTTCTGGATGGATAAAACATGGGCAGCATTCACGTCACGCAATTGGGCAAGGCCTACAAGCAGTATCCGACCCGCTGGTCGCGGTTGCTGGAGTGGGTCACGCCCTTCCTCGGCCTGCGCCACCGGCTCAAATGGGTGTTGCAGGACATCGACTTCCACATCGCCGCCGGCGAGGCCGTGGCCCTGATCGGCGTCAACGGCGCCGGCAAGAGCACCTTGCTCAAACTGATCACCGGCACCGCCCAGCCGACCACCGGCGGCGTGGCCACGCACGGGCGCGTGGCCGCGCTGCTCGAACTGGGCATGGGCTTCCATCCCGACTTCACCGGCCGCCAGAACGCCCTGATGGCCGGCCAGCTGATCGGCCTGAGCGTCGAGGAGGTGAGCGCGCTGATGCCGGCCATCGAGGCCTTCGCCGACATCGGCGACTACATCGACCAGCCGGTGCGGGTCTATTCGTCGGGCATGCAGGTGCGCCTGGCGTTTGCCGTGGCCACCGCCGTGCGGCCCGACATCCTCATCATCGACGAGGCGCTGGCCGTGGGCGACGTGTTCTTCCAGCAGAAGTGCTTCGACCGCATCCGCGCCTACTGCCAGGCCGGCACCACCTTGCTGTTCGTCTCGCACGCGATGGGCGCCGTCTATTCGCTGTGCAACCGCGCCATCCTGATCAGCGCCGGCCGGATCGCGCTCGACAGCACGCCGCGCGAGGTCATCGACCTGTACAACGCCCACGTGCTGCGCCAGCGCGACGGCCTGCCCGCGCCCGCCGCGTCCGCCGCGTCCGTTTCCGCGCCCCTACCGGCCGCCGTGTCCGCCCCGCTGCCGGCCGCCGCTGCCGTCGAGGCGCCGGCCGGCTTGCCGGCGCCGGCACCGGCACCGGCGGCGACCATCGGCTCGTTCGAGCACGGCGGCGCGCGCATCGAGGCCGTCGGCCTGTACGTCGACGACCAGCAGGCGGCCACCGTCATCAGCGACCGCGTCGCCACCGTGCGCGTCGACAGCCGCTTCGGCGCCGACTACGCCGATCCGCACATCGGCTTCCAGATCCGCAACGCGCGCGGCGAGGCGGTGTTCATGACCAACACCTACTGCATGCGCCAGCAGATCGGCCCGGTGCGCGCGGGCGAGGCCGTGCGCGCCGAGTTCTCGTTCAAGGCCGCGCTGGCCCCGGGCGACTACACCATCACCGCCGGCGTGGCCGAGGGCGGCGCCGGCGACGGCGACTTCCGCCAGACCCTGGCGCGCCAGCAGGACGCCGGCGCCTTCACCGTGCTGCGCAACCTCGACGCCATCGTCTGGAGCGGGGTGTGCAACCTCGACCCGATCTGCGCGCTGCAACGCCAGGCCGGGCCCGTGTAAAGACATGTAAAAGCGCTTGCCAACCAGCCCGGACGGCGCGCCGCTTGGGCTATAATCGCCGGTTACCCGCTTTTCGCCGCGCCGCACCGTATGCAATTACTGCTCACCACGTCCCAATCCTTTTTGCTGCTCGACACCGAGAGCGGCCACGCCACCCGCCTCGACGGCGGCAACGGCCTGTACTACGGCATCGCGCGCCACGGCGAGCACCTGTACGTGGCCGCGCGCAAGCGCCTGGTGTCGTCGGACGTGCCGTCGGCCGACGAGCGCGGCGAGATCCTGGTGTTCGACCGCCAGCTGCGCCGTTGCGGCGCGCTGCGCGCGCCGTTTCCGCTGCGCGACCTGCATGAAATCGCCTGGCACGACGGCAAGCTCTACGCCACCGCCTCGCACGACAACCTGATCGCCGTCTACGACGGCCGGCGCTGGGAGCAATGGTATCCGCTCGGCGGCCCCGGCGTGGGCGACGTCAACCACTTCAATTCGTTCATGTTCGAGGACGGCCTGGTCTGGATCCTGGCCCATAACCGCGGTCCCAGCGAACTGCTGGCGTTCGCGTTGGCCGACCGCGCGCCGGTGCGCAGCATGATGCTGGGCAACTGCGGCCACAACATGTGGCGCGAGGACGGCCAGTTGTACACCTGCTCGTCGGCCGAGAGCCGCCTGCTGGGCGACCGCGGCTTCGTGCTCGACACCGGCGGCTTTCCGCGCGGCGTGGCCTTCGACGCGGCCAGCCGCTGCGTCGGCGTGTCGGCGCTGATCGAGCGCAAGTCGCGCGACTTCACCATGGGCAAGGTGCTGGTGACCGACCGCCAGTGGCGCCCGCGCCACGAAATCGCGCTCGCCGGCGAAGGCCTGGTGCTGGACCTGATGGCACTGCCCGACGGCTTCGCCTTGCGCCCGCCGGGATGGTTGGCGCGCGCCCGCGCGGCGCTCGGCGGCGCGCCGTTGCCGCCGGCGCTGCGCTACCCGCTGCGCCCGCCGGGCGCCGACTAGCGGGCCAGCACCAGCCGGCACCAGCCGGCGCCACGGCGCCCGGCGGCGCCGGCCCGCGCGCCCTTACAACTGGAAACATTTTTCGCTTGGCAGGATGGCAAGAGGGCAAAAGCGGCGTGCTATACTGCCGCCCTTGTTAATTGCCCAATCCGGCGGGGGAAGCACGGCGCGTCCGGCCTCCCCCGCAGCCCCTATGACGACATCCTTCGCCCCCGCGCCGACGCCGCGCCGCGCCCTTCCGTCCCCCGTTGCGCGGCGCCCCGGCGCGGCCGTTGCCGCATGATTTCGCTGTCCATGCTGGGCGGCGTGTGGCGCTACCGTGGTTTTGTGCTGGGCAGCATCAAACGCGAGTTCCAGAGCAAATACCGCAACTCGCTGCTCGGCGCGGCCTGGACGGTGCTCAACCCGCTGGCCATGATCGTCGTCTACACCGTCATCTTTTCCCAGGTCATGGGCAGCCGCCTGCCCGGCAGCGGCTCGACCTTCGCCTACAGCATCTACCTGTGCGCCGGCGTGCTCACCTGGGGCCTGTTCGCCGAGATCACCGGGCGCAGCCAGTCGGTGTTCCTCGAACACGCCAACCTGATCAAGAAACTGCAGTTCCCGCGCATCTGCCTGCCGATCATCGTCGTGCTCAACGCGCTGATCAACTTCGCCATCATCTTCGGCCTGTTTACCGCCTTCCTGGTGGTGTCGGGCACCTTCCCCGGCTGGATCTACGCCGCGCTGGTGCCGGTGCTGCTGCTGCAGATCATGTTCGCCATCGGCCTGGGCATGATCCTCGGCGTGCTCAACGTGTTCTTCCGCGACGTCGGCCAGTTCTTCACCATCCTGCTGCAGTTCTGGTTCTGGTTCACGCCGATCGTCTATCCGATCACGACGTTGCCGGCGTCGGTGCGCGAGCTGATGGCCTGGAACCCGATGGCCGCCGTCATCACCGCCTACCAGGTCATCCTGGTGCGCGGCCAGGCGCCCGACTGGGGCAGCCTGCTGCCGGTAACCGTGCTCGGCCTGGGCTGTTGCGCGCTGGGCATGGCGCTGTTCCGCAAGCGCGCCGGCGAGATGGTGGACGAGCTGTAATGGGCAGCATCCGCGTGAGCAACCTGGGCAAGGCGTACAAGCAATACGGCAACCGCTGGGGCCGGCTTGTCGAATGGCTGCTGCCGGTGCGCGGCGCGCGCCACCGCCTCAAGTGGGTGATCGAGGACGTCAGCTTCCAGCTCGCCCCCGGCGAGGCGGTCGGCATCCTCGGCGTCAACGGCGCCGGCAAGAGCACCTTGCTCAAGCTGATCACCGGCACCACCCAGGCCACCACCGGCTCGGTGGCGATCGAGGGCCGCGTGGCGGCGCTGCTGGAACTGGGCATGGGCTTCCACCCGGACTTCACCGGCCGCCAGAACGCCTACATGGCCGGCCAGCTGATCGGCCTGACGATGCCCGAGCTCGACGCGCTCATGCCCGCCATCGCCGCCTTCGCCGACATCGGCGAGTACCTCGACCAGCCGGTGCGGGTGTACTCGTCGGGCATGCAGATGCGTCTGGCCTTCAGCGTGGCCACCGCGCGCCGCCCGGACGTGCTCATCGTCGACGAGGCGCTGTCGGTGGGCGACGCCTATTTCCAGCACAAGAGTTTCGAGCGCATCCGCGAATTCCGCCGCCTCGGCACCACCCTGCTCATCGTCAGCCACGACCGCTCGGCCATGCAGTCGATCTGCGACCGCGCGCTGCTGCTCGACGGCGGGCGCCTGGCGCATCAGGGCACGCCGGAGCAGGTGATGGACTACTACAACGCGCTCATCGCCGAGCGCGAGGGCAGCACCATCGCCCAGACCGTCACCGCCGACGGCCGCCACCAGACCACCTCGGGCAACGGCGAGGCCACCGTCACCGCCATCGCCCTCGAGGACGAGCACGGCAACCCGGTGGAGGTGCTCAACGTCGGCGCCGAAGTGTGCCTGCGCGTCAAGGTGTTGGTGCGCCGGCCGCTGGCGCGCCTGGTGCTCGGCTACATGATCAAGGACCGGCTCGGCCAGCAGATGTACGGCACCAACACCCACCACATGGAACTGCCCGTCGAGAACGCGGCCGCCGGCGACGAACTGGACTACCGGTTCCGCTTTCCGCTCAACCTGGGACCGGGCAGCTACTCGGTCACCACCGCCCTGACCAGCAGCGAGACGCATCTGGGCGACAATTATGAATGGCGCGACATGGCGTTTTTGTTTATCGTGATGAATATGAACCGCAAGCCATTCGTCGGCTGCAACTGGCTCGAACCGCAAGTCGAGATCGTCCGCGGGGTGGCGCCGTGAGCGCCGACTTCTACCGCGCCTTCGAGGACCGCTACCGCGGCGCGCGCGACGAGATCGGCCGCCGGCTGGCGGTCTACCGGCCGTTCCTGCTGGCGCTGGCGGCGCAGGCCGAACGGGCCGGCGCCGGGCCGGCCCGCGCGCTCGACCTCGGCTGCGGCCGCGGCGAGTGGCTCGAGCTGCTGGCCGCGTGCGGCATCGCCGGGCGCGGCGTCGACCTCGACGAGGGCATGCTGCGCGCCTGCCGCGAGCGCCACCTCGACGTCGAGCGCGCCGACGCGCTGGCCAGCCTGCGCGCGCTGCCCGACGCCAGCCTGGCGCTGGTGTCGGCGTTCCACCTGGTCGAGCACCTGCCGTTCGCGCTGGTGCAGGACATCATCGCCGAGGCGCGCCGCGTGCTGCAGCCGGGCGGCCTGCTGATCTTCGAGACGCCCAACCCGGAAAACCTCACCGTCGGCGCCAGCAGCTTTTACCTCGACCCCAGCCACGAGCGCCCGCTGCCGCCGGCGCTGCTGGCCTTCGCCGTCGAGTTTGGCGGCTTCGGGCGCCAGTGCGTGCTGCGCCTGCAGGAAATGCCGCAGTTGCGCGGCGACGGCCCGGTCGGCCTGCTGACGGTGCTCGAGGGCGTCAGCCCCGACTACGCGGTGGTGGCCCAACAGGCGGCCGAGGCCGCGCTGACGGCGCCGTTCGACCCGCTGTTCGCGGCCGACTACGGCGTCACCCTGGCGGCGCTGGCGCAGCGCTACGAGGCGCAACTGCAGCGCCAGAACGGCGACCTGCACCGCGCGCTGCAGGGCCAGGCCGAGCAACTGCAGGGCTTGCACGCGGCCCACACGATGGTGATGGACGACCTGCGCGGCCAGCACGGCTTCAACGCCGCGCTCGAAGCGCGCCTGGCCGGCGCCCTGGCGGCGCTGGACCAGCGCCTGGGTCCGCTCGACGAGCTGCCGGCCCGCCAGGCCGACCTGGCGGCGCGCCTGGCGCACCTCGAGGCGCGCGGCGTGCAGCTCGAACAGCGCATCGTCGACCTGCTCTCGAGCACCTCGTGGCGCGTGACCGCGCCGCTGCGCTGGGTCAGCGGGAGCGCCCAGCGCGGCGTGCGCGCGCTGCGCCAGCGCCGCGTCGGCGGCGGCCTGCGCCGGCGCGCCGGCGCCGCCGTGCTGGCGCTGATGCGCGTGGTGCTGCGCCGGCCGCGCCTCAAGCGCGCCGCGCGCGCGGTGGTGGCGCGGCTGCCGTTGCTGCAGGCGCGCCTGTACCGCATGCTGCAGCACGCGCCGGCCGAGGTGCCGGCCGACGCGCCGCCGCCGTCGGCCGAACACCTGTCGCCGCGCGCGCTGCACGCCTACCAGCAATTACAACGCGCTTTGCGCACAAGGAAACACTGATGCGCATCGTCATCGATTTGCAAGGGGCGCAATCGGAAAGCCGCTTCCGCGGCGTGGGCCGCTATTCGCTGGCGCTGGCGCTGGGCGTGGCGCGCAACGCCGGCCCGCACGAGGTCTGGCTGCTGCTCAACGGCGCGCTCGAGGCCGCCATCCCCGACCTGCGCCAGGCGTTCGCCGCGCTGGTGCCGCCCGAGCGCATCCGGGTGTTCGCGCCGGCCGCGCCGCTGGCCGGCCACGACATCGCGCAGGGGCCGGCCGCGCGCGCGAGCGAACTGCTGCGCGAGCACGTGCTGGCCCAGCTGGCGCCCGACATGGTGCTCGTCACCAGCCTGTTCGAAGGCTATGTCGACGACGCCGTGGTGTCGGCCGGCACGCTGGCCGGGGCCGCGCGCACTGCCGTGGTGCTGTACGACCTGATCCCGCTGCTCAATCCCGACGCCTATCTGGCCCAGCCGGCGCAACGCCACTACTACGACCTGAAGATCGACTCGCTGCGCCGCGCCGGCCTGCTGCTGGCCATCTCCGACTACTCGCGCCAGGAGGCGATCGACGCGCTGGGGCTGCCGGCGCAACGGGTCGTGGCGATCTCGACGGCGGTGGACGACAGCTTCCGCCCGGCCGCGCTGGACGCGCCGGCGCTCGAGGCGCTGCGCCGGCGCTTCGGCCTGACGCGGGCCATGGTGATGTACGCGCCGGGCGGCTTCGACGCGCGCAAGAACATCGACGGCCTGATCACCGCCTTCAGCCTGCTGCCGGCGCCCGTGCGCGCCGGCCACCAGTTGCTCATCGCCAGCAAGCTCGATCCCAAGGACCGCAAGACGCTCGAACAGCACGCGCGCGAACGCGGCCTGGCCGACGACGAGCTGGTGCTGACCGGCTATGTCAGCGACGCCACCCTGATCGAGCTGTTCAGCAGCGCCGCGCTGTTCGTGTTCCCGTCCAAACACGAGGGCTTCGGCCTGCCGGCGCTCGAAGCGATGGCCTGCGGCGCGCTGGTGATCGGCGCCGACAACACCAGCATTCCGGAAGTGATCGGCTGCGACGAGGCACTGTTCGACGCCGCCGACCCCGGGGCGATCGCCGCCAAGATGGCCGACGCGCTGACCGATGCGGCGCTGCGCGAGCGCTTGCGCGCACACGGACGCGGCCAGGCGGCGCGCTTTTCGTGGGACATCACTGCCCGGCGCGCGCTGCGCGCGCTCGAGGCGCACGCCGCCGCGCTGGAGGCCGGGGCCGAGGCCACGCTCCACGCCGCCGCGCGCAAGCCGCGGCTGGCGCTGGTGACGCCGCTGCCGCCCGAGCGCACCGGCATCGCCGACTATGCCGCCCAGCTGCTGCCGGCGCTGGCGAGCCATTTCGAGATTGAACTGGTGCTGTGCCAGCCGCGCGTGCAGCTGCCGCCGGCGCTGGCGGCGCTGCCGCAGCGTTCGGTCGAATGGTTCGCCGAGCACGGTGCCGGCTTCGAGCACATCATGTACCAGTTCGGCAACAGCCCGTTCCACAGCCACATGTTCGCGCTGCTGCGGCAGCATCCCGGCGTGGTGGTGCTGCACGACTTCTTCCTGAGCAGCGTGCTGGCCTATGAACAGATGACCGGTGCCATGCCGGGCGCCTGGACCGAGGCGCTGTTCGACGGCCACGGCTATGTCGCCATGCGCGACGGCCTGACCGACGGCGACGCCGCCAAGCACCGCTACCCGTGCAACCTCGACGTGCTGCGCGGGGCCACCGCCGTGGTGGTCCATTCGGCGCACGCGCGCGAGCTGGCGCAGCAATGGTACGGCCACGCGGCGGCCGACAACTGGGAAGTGGTGCCGCTGCCGCGCGCCGCCCCGCTGGCCGACGGCCCTGCCGCGCGCGCGGCCGCCCGCGCCGCGCTTGGCGTCGACGCCGGCGCCTGGCTGGTGTGCAGTTTCGGCTTCATCGGCCCGACCAAGCTGTGCCGGGAGCTGGCGCAGGCCTGGATCGCCTCCACGCTGCACGCCGAGCGCGACGCCGTGCTGGTGTTCGTCGGCGCCAACCATGGCGGCGACTACGGCGTGGCGCTGTCGGCGCTGCTGGCCGAGGCCGGCGGGCGGGTGCGCATCGCCGGCTGGACCGACGAAGCCGATTACCACCGCTACCTGCAGGCGGCCGACGCCGCCGTGCAATTGCGCGCGGTGTCGCACGGCGAGACTTCCGCAGCCGTGCTCGACTGCATGAACTACGGCCTGCCCACCATCGTCAACGCCAACGGCTCGCTGGCCGGCCTGCGCGACGATTGCGTGCTCAAGCTGCCCGAGCAGGTCACCGTGGCCGACCTGACCGGCGCGCTCGAACGCTTGCGGGCCGACCCGGCGTTCGGCGCCGGCGTCGGCGCACGGGCGCGCGCGCTGCTGCGCAGCGAGCATAGCCCCGAGCATTGCGCCGCGCTGTACGCGCAGGCGATGGCGCGCGCCGCGCGCGGGCGCGGCGGCGACCGCGCCGCGCTGATGGCGGCGCTGGCGGCGCTGCCCGGCGTGGAAGAATCGCCGGCGCTGCAGCGCCAGCTGGCGGCCGGCATCGCGCTGGCGCCGGACCGGCTGGCGCCGCGCCAGCTGCTGGTCGACGTCACCTCCATCGCCCGCCACGACCTGCGCACCGGCATCGAGCGGGTGGCGCGCACCGCGCTGCTCGAACTGCTGCACACCCGATTGCCCGGGGTGCGGGTCGAACCGGTCTACCTGAGCCACGAGGACGGCCGCTGGCACTGCCGCTACGCGCGCCGCTACGGCTTCGCGCTGCTCGGCATGGACCCGCAGCTGACGCGCGACGCCATCGCCGACGTGCGCCCGGGCGACGTCTATTACGGCGTCGACTTCGCCCCCGGCGCGGTCAACGGCGCCGCCGCCGCCGGCCTGTTCGCGCACTGGCGCGCGCTCGGCGTCGAGGTCAACTTCGCGCTCTACGACCTGCTGCCGGTGCTGCGCCCCGAATTCTTCCCGCCCAACGCCGACATCGGCCACGCCGCCTGGCTCGACGTCATCGCCGCCGAGGCCGACCGCCTGGTGTGCATCTCCGACGCCGTCGCCGACGACATGCTGGCCTGGCTGGCGCGCCCCGGGCGCTTGGCCGCCGCGCGCCCGCGCAGCGCCCCGCTGCGGCTGGCAACCTTGCACCTGGGCGCCGACCTCGGCGCGCCGCCGCCGGCCGGCGACGGCGCCGACGCGCCCGGGCTGCCGCCGGCGCTCGGCGCGCGCCCGGCCTTCCTGATGGTCGGCACCATCGAGCCGCGCAAGGGCCACTTGCAGGCGCTCGACGCCTTCGAGCTGCTGTGGCGCGAGGGCGTCGACGTCGATCTGGTCATCGTCGGCAACGAGGGCTGGCGCCCGCTGTCGGCGCCGGAGCGGCGCACCATCCCGCAGATCGTCGCGCGCCTTGAGCGCCACCCCGAACTGGGCCGGCGGCTGTTCTGGCTCAAGGGCATCGACGACGCCGCGCTCGACGCGGTCTACCGCCGCAGCGCCTGCCTGCTGGCGGCCAGCGAGGGCGAGGGCTTCGGCCTGCCGCTGATCGAGGCGGCGCTGCACCGGCTGCCGATCCTGGCGCGGTCGCTGCCGGTGTTCCGCGAGGTCGCCGGCGAGCACGCCCATTTCTTCAGCGGCGACGACGGCGCGGCGCTGGCCGGCGCCGTGCGCGAGTGGCTGGCGCTGGACACGGCCGGCCGGGCGCCGCCGTCGGCGCCGATGCGCTGGCTCACCTGGCAGCAACACGCGCAACACCTGTTGCGGCTGCTGCGGCTGACGCCCGGGCCGTACGATGAACGGCTGGCGCCATCATGAGATCGGCGCCGCGCCCACCAGCCGGCGGCCGTCCTGACTTATAATACCGGCAACTCTCAAAAAAATAACATTTCATGCTGAATAAGAATTTCCCGCCGCCGCTGGCGCGCTGGCTGGCGCCGGCGTTACTGGCGCTCATCGCGGTCAACCTGCTGTTGCTGGCTTACTATGTGATCTACGACTATCAGTTGGCCGTGCACGCCGACGCGGCCGTCATGAACACGCTGGCGCAGGAGATCCACGACAGCGGCCAGTTCTTCCCGCGCGGCTGGAACTACGCCAACGGCGACCTGTGGGTGCTGTTCCCGCACACGGTCATCGTCGCGCTGCTGGCGCTGCTGCCCAACACGTTCGCGCTGCACGCCGTCTCCGGCCTGGTCACGGCCGCCATGGTGCTGGGCGCGGTCTGGTGGTGCGGCGCCATGCTGGGACAGTCGCGCTTGGCGCGACTGCTGGTGCTGGCGGTGCTGGCCGGTGGCATCTCGGTCAACATGGCGGAAAACCTGTACGGCCAGGCCGCCTACGGCATGCTGTTCGCGCAGGCGTGCCTGCTCGCGTGCAGCGGCTGGCGCCTGCTGCACAGCGACGGCGCCGCGCGCTGGCGCTGGGGCGCGCTGTTCGCGCTGCTCCTGGTGCTGGTGTTCTGGTCCAATCCGGCGCGCGCGGCGGTCTACTACGGCTTGCCGCTGATCGCCGCCACCGTGGCCCTGCGCTACCTGCCGACGCTGCGCGGCGACGGCCACGGCGTGCCGGCGCGGCGCGCCGCGGCGATGCTGGCGACACTGCTGGCGGCGCTGGCGGCCGGCGCGCTGCTGCACGGCCATTACATCAAACTGGTCGGCAGCAGCGGCTTGGCGCCGGCCGGCTGGCTCGGCTTCGACGCCATGGTGCGCAACGCGCTGGGCACCCTGCGCGGCCTGCTCAGCCTGTTCGGTGGGCTGCCGACCGAGGGCGCGCCCGTGATCAAGGCGGCCGGCGTCTGGCAGGCGCTGCGCCTGCTGGCGGCGCTGGCGATGCTCGGCCTGCTGCCATGGGCGCTGCGGCGCGCCTTTGCCACCCCGGCGCGGCCGGCGCGGCTGTTCTTCGCCGTGTTCGTCGTGGTGTCGCTGAGCATCAACCTGCTGGTGGCCGTGTGCACCACCCTGCCCGACATGGCCGCGCCCGAGGCGTCGGTGCGCTACCTGGTGCCGTCGCTGCTGTGCGCGCTCGTGCTGCTGGGCGGCGTCGCCGTCGATGATTTCCACTGGCACGGCGCCGCCCCGGCGCTGGCCGTGGCCGCGCTGGCGGTGATGGCGCTGAGCGCGCGCCCGGCCTACCAGGTCGAACGCGCGCCGGGCTACTTCCCCAAGGCCGGCATGGCCGCCTACAGCCCCTACCACCAGTTCGCCGCGTTCCTCGACCAGCAGAACCTGCGCTACGGCTACACCACGTTCTGGCACGCCGGGCGCCTGACCTTGCTCAGCGGGGGCACGGTCAAGGTGCGCCAGATCGGCCTCGACAACGGCCTGCCGGTGCCGGTGCGCCACCTGTCGTCGGACCGCTGGTATGAAGCGGCCGCCTGGACCGGGCCGACCTTCCTGATGCTCACGGCAGAGGAGGCCGCCGCCACCGACTGGGCCCACGTCGAGCGCCTGGCCGGCAAGCCAAGCCGCGTGATCGATCATCGCGGCTGGAAAATCTATGTGTATCCGGACAACCTGGCCGCGCACCTGCCGTTCTGGGACTACCAGCGCTCGCCGCCGCTGCGCCTGGCGGTCAACGCCGCCAGCGAACACCGCATCGGCCAGCCGGTCGCGCACGGCACGGCGCTGCGCGCCGAACCGGGCGAGTCCGGCCACCTGCTGTACGGCGCGGCGCGCGCGCTGGGGCCCGGGACCTACGTCGTCGACTTCGACCTCGACAGCGAAGGCGCCGACGACGCCGGCGTGGTCGACGTCGCCGCCAACAATGGCGTGACGGTGCTGGCCGCGCTGCCGATCCGCGGCGCCGGCCGCCGCCGCGTCGCGCTCACGCTCAAGCTGGCCGAGCGGGTGGCCGTCGAGTTCCGGGTCTGGAGCAACGGCGCCGCCCGCCTGACCGTCCACGGTGTCGACTTGCGCCCGCAGGACCCGCGCCGCGCCCCCCCTACCCGAAAGTGACCACCATGCCCACCACAACGCCCCTGATCTCGGTCGTGATCCCGGTCTACAAGGCCGAAAAAATCCTCGACGAACTGTACCGCCGCCTGCGCGACGCCCTCGACACCGTCAGCACCAACTTTGAAATCGTGCTGGTCGAGGACTGCGGCGGCGACCGCTCGTGGGACGTCATCGAGCGCCTGGCCGCGGCCGACCCGCGCGTGGTCGGCCTGCAGTTTTCGCGCAACTTCGGCCAGCACTACGGCATCACCGCCGGCCTCGACCAGTGCCGCGGCGACTGGGTGGTGGTCATGGACTGCGACCTGCAGGACGCGCCCGAGGAAATCCCGCGCCTGTACGCCAAGGCCCAGGAAGGCTACGACGTGGTGCTGGCGCTGCGCGGCGCGCGCCAGGACCCGCTGCTCAAGCGCTGCACGTCGTGGCTGTTCTACCGGCTGTTCAGCTACCTGGCCGACATCCGCTTCGACGGCGACAGCGGCAATTTCCGCATCATGTCGCGCCAGGTGGTGCGCAACTTCAACCGCATGCGCGAGCAGCTGCGCTTTTTCGGCGGCCACGTGCAATGGATGGGCTTTCCGACCACCGGCGTGCAGGTGCGCCACCAGGAGCGCTTCGAGGGCCAGTCGACCTACACCTTCGCCAAGCTGTGGAAGCTGGCGGCCGACACCATCCTGGCGTACTCGGACAAGCCGCTGCGCATGGCCGCGCGGCTGGGCCTGACGATGGCGGCGGTGTCGCTCGGCTTCGGCGCCTACCTGCTGGGGCGCTCGCTGCTGGAAGGCTCGGCGATTCCCGGCTGGGCCAGCCTGATCGTGTCGCTGTACTTCATCGGCGGCATCATCATCGGCATCCTGGGCGTGCTGGGCGTATACCTCGGCAAGGCCTTCGACGAAACCAAGAAGCGCCCGCTGTACATCGTGCGGCGCCTGACCCCGAACGCCGGAGCGATGCCCGATGAGCGCTGATCCGCACCGCCCGCCCGCGCCGCTGCTGCGCCCCTCGCCGTGGGACCAGGCCGCCTTCGGCTTCCCGGCCTGGGAACTGACCGACTACAGCGCCGCCGCGCTGGCGGCGGCCGACGCCACGCCCGGCCACCAGAGCATCAAGGTCGACCCGCTGGCCGACAAGGGCTTGCTGCACGCGCACGGCTTCCACTACGCCGACACGCTGCTCGAGACGCACGCCACGCGCGAGCGGCTGCGCCCGCTCAAGCCGCTCGACGGCCACAACATGTCGAGCGCCGCCAAAATCGTCCGCATCAGCCGCCAGTTCGAGCGCGACGCCGCGCTGGCGATCTGCCACGGCGCCTTCGCCCACGGCCGCTTCCACCGCGATTTCGCGCTGGCGCCGGGGCTGGCGGCGCGCCGCTACGACAACTGGCTGGGCCAGCTGATCGACGCCGGCCAGGTGTGGGGCCTGTTCGCCGAGGACGTGCTGGGCGGCTTCATCGGCACCAGCGGCAACTGCCTGGTGCTGCACGCGGTGGCGCCGGCCATGCGCGGGCGCGGCCTGGCCAAGTACTGGTGGCGCCAGGTCATCATGCAATTGTTCGACGCCGGCCACGCCGAGGTCACCAGTTCGATCTCGGCCGCCAACATGGCCGTGCTGAACCTGTACGCCACCCAGGGCTTCGGCTTCAAGCATCCGCAGGACATCTACCACCGCATCGTCAAGTGAGCCTATGAATTATCTGTATATCGCCATTACCATCGTGCTGACCGTGTTCGGCCAGATCGCCATCAAGATGCAGGTCGCGCGCGCCGGCGCGCTGCCGGCCGACAGCGCCGACAAGCTGGCGTTCCTGATCCGCCTGCTGCTCAACCCGTGGATCATCTGCGCCTTCGCCGCCGCCTTCCTGGCCTCGATCGCCTGGATGGGCGCCATGACCAAGTTCGAGCTGAGCCACGCGTACCCGTTCATGAGCCTGAATTTCGTCATCGTGCTGCTGCTCAGCGCCTGGCTGTTCCAGGAACCGTTGTCCGCCACCCGCCTGATCGGCGTGGCGCTGATCTGCGCCGGCACCATCGTCGCCGCCCGGGGCTGACCCGCCCTCCCGCTAGCCCACCAGGAGCTCCCATGCACCCGATTCCGTTCAACAAACCCTTCATGACCGGCCGCGAGCTGTGGTACATCGCCCAGGCCCACACCAACGGCCACCTGTCCGGCGACGGCCAGTTCACCAAACGCTGCCACGGCTGGATCGAGCAGGCCACCGGCACCCGGCGCGCGCTGCTGACGCACTCGTGCACGGCGGCGCTGGAAATGGCCGCGCTGCTGGCCGAGCTCGAGCCGGGCGACGAGGTGATCATGCCCTCGTACACGTTCGTATCGACCGCCAACGCCTTCGTCATGCGCGGCGCGGTGCCGGTGTTCGTCGACATCCGCGCCGACACGCTCAACATCGACGAGAGCAAGATCGAGGCGGCCATCACCCCGCGCACCAAGGTGATCTTGCCGGTGCACTACGCCGGCGTGGCCTGCGAGATGGACACCATCATGGACATCGCCCGCCGCCACAACCTTCTGGTGGTCGAGGACGCCGCGCAGGGCATCATGTCGACCTACAAGGGCCGGGCGCTGGGCACCATCGGCCACCTGGGCGCGTACTCGTTCCACGAGACCAAGAACATCATCGCCGGCGAGGGCGGCGCGCTGCTGGTGAACGACCCGGCGCTGGCCGAGCGGGCCGAGATCATCCGCGAGAAGGGTACCAACCGCGGCCAGTTCTTCCGCGGCCAGGTCGACAAGTACACCTGGGTCGACATCGGCTCGTCCTACCTGCCCGGCGAGGTCATCGCCGCCTTCCTGTGGGCCCAGATGGAGGAGGCCGACAGCATCACGCGGCGCCGCCTGGCGCTGTGGGACGCCTACCATGCGGCGCTGGCGCCGCTGGCGGCGGCCGGCCAGCTGCGCCGCCCGGTCGTGCCCGACGGCTGCGCCCACAACGCCCACATGTACTACATCCTGCTCGACTCGCTCGCGCAGCGCGGCGCCGTGATCGACAGCATGAAGGCGCAGGGCGTCAGCACGGTGTTCCACTACGTGCCGCTGCACAGCGCCCCGGCCGGGCGCCGGCTCGGCCGCGCGCACGGCGTGCTGCAGCACACCGACCAGCTGTCCGAACGGCTGCTGCGCCTGCCCCTGTGGGTGGGCCTGGAGGAGCACCAGGGACGCGTGCTGGCGGCGCTCGAGGCGGCCCTGGCCCAGCATCCGGCGCGCCGCTAGGCGCCGGCTTTTTTCATCGATCCCACCAAAGGCAGCCCGACTTGACTATTTCCCCCCTCCCCGCCGCCGCGCGCGCGGCCGCCGCACCGGCACCGGCCGGCTGGCGCGCCGCGCTGCGCTCGCCGGCCGGCCCGCTGGCGGCCGTGCTGGCCGCCGCGCTGGCGTTCGCCTACGCCTACTGGATGTTCGGCGGCCCCTTCCTGCGCGGCACCTCCAGCTTCTGGCTGCAGCAGGACGGCGACATCGCCCAGTACCTGGCCGGCTTCAACGCCTTCGTGCGCGAGCCGTGGCAGTGGCCGCTGTTGCACCTGTCGTCGATCAACTATCCGGACGGCACGCTGGCTACCTTCCTCGACACGGTGCCGCTGTACGCGCTGCTGATGAAGCTGTGGCAGCACGGCGCCGACACGCCGTTCCGCAACCCGTACGCGGCGTGGATCGGCATCTGCTACGCGCTGCAGGGCGTGGGCGCGTGGTGGATCTGCCGCGAGGCCAACCTGCGCACCTGGACCGCGCTGCTGGTGATGACGTTGCTGCTGGCGTCGTTCCCGCCGCTGGGCTACCGCATCAACCACATCAGCCTGATGTCGCAATGGCTGCTGCTGTTCGGCCTGGCCGTGTACATCCGCGGCAGCCGCCTCGGCCGCCTGGCCGCGCCGGCCTGGATCACGCTGCTGCCGTTCGCCTTCTACATCAACATCTATCTGTTCGTGATGCTCTCGCTGCTGTTCGCGGCCGACCTCAAGCGCGCGCGCCTGCGCGGCGCCGCCTGGGGCACGCTGCTGCGCGCGCCGCTGCTGGCCTACGGCGCGCTGGCGCTGACGATGTGCGTGACGATGCTGCCGCTGGGCAAAGGCTCGGGCGGCGGCGAATGGGGCTTCGGCTACTATTCGATGAACCTGCTCGGACCGTTCTCGGGCGGGCGCCTGCTGCACTTCAAGCAACCGTGGGCGCACGAGGGGCAGGCCGAGGGCTTCGCCTACCTGGGCGTGTTCATGCTGGCCATGACCGCCTACGCCTGCGTGCTGCGGCGGCGCCACGACCCGGCGTTCTGGCGCCGCCACCAGCCGCTGGCCATCACCCTCGTGCTGATGACGCTGTATGCGCTGTCGAACATCGTCTACCTGAGCAACAACGAAGTGTTGCACCTCGATTTGCCGCACTGGACGAACAAGCTGACGTCGATTATGCGCGCCTCGGCCCGCTTCTTCTGGCCGGTCGGCTACGCCCTGATGGCCTTCACCGTGATCACCGTGTACCGGCTGGCGCCGCCGCGGCGCGCCGGGCTGCTGCTGGTCGGCCTGCTGTGCCTGCAGATGTGGGACTTGCATCCTCGCCACAAGGCCAATCGCGCGATGGCGGCGACGGTGGCACCCGAGCGCCTCGGCGCGGCCGCCTGGGACGGCTTCCTCGGCGCCGGCCACCGCAGCTTGCAGGTGTATCCGCCGTTCGGCTGCGGCAAGGCGCCGGCGACGACGACCATGCTGCCGACCATGTTGTACGCGGCCAAGCGCGAGCTCAACATCTCGACCGGGTATGTCGCGCGGGTCAAGAAGCCGTGCGACAACTACGCCGCCGAGATCGCCGCGATAGCGGCCGACCCCGCGCGCGCGCCGTCGACCGCGTTCGTGTTCATGAAGGCCGACTTCCCCACCGTCGGCGAAGTGCGCGGGCTGCTCGGCGACAAGCCGGCCGCGCCGCAGTGTATCGAAGTTGATTTCGCCTGGCTATGCAAGCGGGCACCGGCAGTGACTATGGAGAGTAAACAGTGAAAAAATTAGTGTCCCTGGTGGCGCCGTTCTACAACGAGTCGGGCAACGTCGGCGAGTTCTTCCGCCGCGTCGGCGAGGTCGCCGCCGCGCTGCCGCAGTACGATTTCGAGGTCATCGCCGTCAACGACGGCAGCCGCGACAACACCTGGAACGAGCTGCTCGACGCGCATGCGACCTACCCGCGCGTGCACGTGGTCGACCTGTCGCGCAATTTCGGCAAGGAGGCCGCGCTCACCGCCGGCCTGGACCGCGCCATGGGCGACGCCGTGGTGCCGATCGACTCGGACTTGCAGCATCCGCCCGAGCTGATCGCCGACATGCTGGTGCAGTGGGAAAAAGGCGCCGAGGTGGTGCTGGCCCAGCGCACCGACCGCGTCACCGACGGTCGCTTGCAAAAACTGTCGGCCACGCAGTTCTACCGTTTCCACAACAAGATCTCGGACATCCACGTGCCGTCCAACGTCGGCGACTTCCGCCTGATGGACAAGGCGGTGGTGGCGGCGCTGCGCCAGTTGCCGGAAAACCACCGGTTCATGAAGGGGTTGTTCGCCTGGGTTGGCTTCCGCACGGTCACCATCCCGTACGAACACGGTCCGCGCGGCGCGGGCGAGTCGAGCTTCAACTTCTGGAAGCTGTGGAACCTGGCGCTCGAGGGCATCACCAGCTTCAGCACGGCGCCGCTGAAGATCTGGACCTATATCGGCCTGACCACGTCCATGTTCGCGCTGCTGTACGCGACCATCATCATCATCAAGACCATGGTGGCCGGCGTCGACGTGCCCGGCTACGCCTCGCTGATCGTCAGCAGCATGCTGATCGGCGGCATCCAGCTGATCGGCATCGGCGTGCTTGGCGAGTACATCGGCCGCATCTACCATGAGGTCAAGCGGCGTCCGGTCTACCTGGTGCGCGAGGCGCGCGGCCACGACGCGGCCCCCGCCCAGCCACAGCAGCCACAGCAGCCAAGGCAATCGGTGGCCGGGCACTGAACCCGGCGCCATGCCCAAGCAGGCAGCTTGTTTTAAGTTTTAAGGCCGCGCCGCCGGCGCGGCAATCAGGACGCCGCGGTCACGGCCGCGGCGTCACCACGCACAGCTGGTAGCCCAGGCGGCGGGCGCCGGTCATGGCCAGGTAGTCGCGGCAGCTGACGGCATCCAGCGCCAGGCCGTAGTCGGCCAAGGTGGCGCCGCCCTGCGCCAGGCGCGCGCGCATGCGTTGCGCCGCGGCGTCGCGTTCGGCCGCGTCGCGCCAGCCCTTGCGCGGCGCCGTCTCGGCCGCCAGCATCACATAGAACGGTCCCCGCCGCCGCGCCACCATGTCGGCCACCCGCGCCCGGTACGCCGCCGACTCCGGGAACGAACGCCCCAGCGAGACAAATGCCAGCCGTGGTGAAAAGAACGGCACCAGCCAGCCCATCGGCGGCTGCACGTGCACGGTGAACACCAGGTTTTGCGCGGGATCGGTCAAGGCCGGCGTCTCGACCGTGAAGGCGCGCGCGGCCCAGCGCGAATGGCTCCAGCCGCCGCCGCTGAACACCGAGCAGGCCGCCAGCACCAGGCACGCGGCGCCCCAGTTGCGCGCCGCCGCCGGCGGCAGCAGCCGCGCAAGCAGCAACCACAACGTCAGCGGCGCGAGCAGCTCGATCGGCACCAGATACCGGTAAATGCTAAACAGGTGCATCCACAGCACGTACGACAACGGCACGAACACCAGCAGCAGGCGCGCCTGCGGCGTCAGCGGTGCCATCGGCGCGGCCGGCGCACCGGCGCGGGCGCGCAGCCAGCGCAGGGCCTGCAGCAGCGCCAGCGCGGCGAAGGCGGTGTAAAGCATCGGCCACAGCAGGTGGCGCAGCGGCAGCTCGCCGACGCGGCCCGGGTGCAGCGTGTGAATGTAAGGCCAAAACCACTTTTCCAGCGCGCCGCGCGGCAGCCAGCTGGCGTCGCCGACGCCGATGGGCGCGGCCAGCGGGCCCAGGAAGCGGTCGTTAAATTGAGGAAACAGTGGATTGCCGAAGGTTTGCCACATGCGCCAGAACCAGTGGCCGGCGCTGAGCGCCAAGCCGCCCAGCACGCCGACGCCGAACAGCACGGCCGCCTGGCAGCGTTGCCGCCAGCCCGTGTCGAACGTGAGCAGCGCCAGGCACAGCGCCACCGCGTACACGGCATTGGTCAGCTTGAGGCCGGCCGCGCAGCCCATCAGCAGGCCGGCGCCGAGCGCGGCCGTTATGGCGCCGCGGCGCAGCGCTTCCCAGTGGCGCAACACGGTCAGCAGCGAGGCCAGCACCGCCAGCGCGGTGACGTTGTCGCCCATCGTGTTGCCCAGTTCGGACATGAAACCCGGCCCCAGGCAGCCGGCCAGCGCCAGCAGCACCATGCCACCATAGGGGCGCGCCGGCGCGGGCGGCAGCAGGTGGCCGGCGATGGCCATCAACAGCACGAAGTTGACGCCTTGAAGGGCACCCATCAGGAAGCCGGCCAGCGGTGCCGGCAAATACATCACCAGCTCGTAGTACAGCAAGTCCAGCGTCGGGTTGAAATAGCTCTGCCACTGAGCCGGGGCCAGGTCATAGCCGATCTTGCCGTTCAGCAGTGCGAACGGGTTATACAGGTGGTAGTTGCGCAGGTCCCAGTTGTTGTCCTGGCCATACACGAGGGACAGCAAGCCGAACAGCAAAGGCGCGAGCCAGCATGCGCGCCGCCAGCCCGCCGCCGTGTCGAGCCGGCGCCACGCGGCGGCCAGGCGGCCCGCGCGCAGGCCGCCCGCGTCATCGCTTGTTTTCATCGCTTAAAGACCAGCAATTTGGCGCTGAGGAAGTTGAGGCCCATGCCGGCCACCGAGCCGACTGCCACCGCCAGCGCCGGCGTCAGCGGCCAGGGCGGCAGCAGCAGCACGGTCGCGCTCGAGGCGGCATAGTTGACGACGCCGCCGCCCAGCATGGCCGCCAGGTAGCGCCACCATTCGCGCCAGGCGTCGTCGCCGGCGGCGAAAGTGTAGCGGCGGTTGATGCGCCAGGTGACCCAGACCGCCGCCAGGAAGGACAGCACGCGGCCGGCGTAAAAGCCGCTGCCCAGCGACAGCGCCAGGTACAGCACGGCGACGTCGGTGGCCAGGCCGGCGACGCCGGCCACGGCAAAGCGCAGCAGTTGCGCGCCGGTACCGCGACGCACGGCGTTTATTTCGGCGCGCCGCCGAGCAGGAAGGCAAGCTTCTGCTTGGGCTTGGCGACCGTGTTCCCGGGCGTGCCGGCGGGCGCCGGCGCGGCCGACTTGGCCGGCTCGTAAGGCTTGAGGAACCAGGGATCGACCTTGTCGCGCCGTCCCGCACCGTAGGAGGCGCCGCGCGGGGCGCGGTCGGTCCGTTCGCCACGGTCGGTGCCGTAACCGCCGGCGCCGGCCGCACGGCCCGACGGCACGCGCGGGCCGCCATCGCGGCTGCCGCTGTCGTCGCGGCGCGGACGGCGCTCGGCGCCGTCGCCGTGGGCGGCGTGCGACGGCGCCGGATTGAAGCCGGCCAGCTCGCCGCGGCGGATGGTTTGCTTGATCAGTTTTTCGATGTCGGCCAGCAGGCGCTCGTCCTTGTCCGAGTAGATCGACAGGGCGTCGCCGGAGGCGCCGGCGCGGCCGGTGCGGCCGATGCGGTGCACGTAATCCTCGGCGTTGTACGGCAGGTCGTAGTTGATCACGCACGGCAGGTCGGTGATGTCGAGGCCGCGCGCGGCGACGTCGGTGGCCACCAGGATGTCGATCTCGCCCTTCTTGAACGACTCGAGCGCGGCCATGCGTTCCTGCTGCGTCTTGTCGCCGTGGATGGCGACCGCGCTCATGCCCTCCTGCTCGAGCCCCTTGGCCAGGCGCGAGGCGCCGATCTTGGTGTTGGAGAAGATGATCACCTGCTTCAAGTCGCGCTGGCGCAGCAAGTGCGCGGTCAGCGCGTGCTTCTGGTTTTCCGGCACCTTGTAGACCACTTGCGTGACCTTGTCGGCGGTCTGGTTGCTGCGCGCCACCTCGATCGTGACCGGGTCGGTCAGGAAGGTGTTGGCCAGCTTTTTAATTTCCGGCGAGAACGTGGCCGAGAACATCAGGTTCTGGCGCTGCTTCGGCAGCAGGTTGATGATGCGCTGCAGGTCCGGCAGGAAGCCCATGTCGAGCATGCGGTCGGCTTCGTCCATGACCAGCATCTGCACCTGGCCGAGGCTGATGTTCTTTTGTTCGATATGGTCGAGCAGGCGGCCCGGCGTGGCGATGACGATCTCGACGCCGGCCTTGAGTATGACGGTCTGGCCCTTCATGTCCATGCCGCCGAACACCACGGTCGAGCGCAGCGGCGTGTGCTGGGCGTAGGCCTTGACGTTCTCGGCCACCTGCACCGCCAGTTCGCGGGTCGGCGTCAGGATCAGCGCGCGCACCGGATGGCGCGCCGGCGAGGTGCTGGTGCTGGCGTGGGCCAGCAGCATCTGGATGATCGGCAGCGCGAAGCCGGCGGTCTTGCCGGTGCCGGTCTGGGCCGCGCCCATGACGTCGCGCCCCTTGAGCAGCACGGGAATGGCTTCGGCCTGGATCGGCGTCGGGTGCACATAGCCCTGGTCGTTGAGCGCGCGCAGGATGTCCGGCGACAGGCCGAAATCGGCGAACCGGACTTGTTGCGCTTCCGGCGCCGGCGGGGCTTCCTGCGGTGCCGATGCTGCGGCGGGTGGCGCTGGCTGTGGCGTCACTGGCGCTTCTGGCGTGGCGGCGGCTTGGGCGGCGGCCGGTTCGATGGCGGACGGGGTGGTGATCTCGGTTTCGGACATAGTGTATGCGGCGGTCCTGCGGCGGACAGCCAAGCTTTCTTCAATTAACGACAAATTCTGCGCTGCCCGCCCCGGCGGCGCGCCCCACAACGGAGGCGGAACCGGGGAAGTGCGAAAAGGATGATGCGGTGGCAGCGCTATGGCAGCAAATACAACGAGCAGGAGACAATAAGCGCCGTAAACTATACCCTAAATAAGGCCAATACGCTAAAAGTGCCGGCTTTTATATCGAAACCATTGCATCATTGGCATGTATAATAGGGTTTCTATACAGAATTTATCTTAACCGGGCTTAACATCGCCCGCTGACGTGCACCCCGTTACGCCATCGGATACTCCACCATGTTTGTGCTATCACCGGCCTTACGCCGCGGCCATCGCCTCTTGCTGTCCATTTCGCCCGCCCTGCTGGCCACGCTGCTGACCGCGCTGCCGACCGCGCTGTTGGCCATGTCGCCGGCCGCGCAGGCGGCCCCGGCGGCCCCGGCCCAATCGGCGCCGGCGCCGTCGCTGCGCTTCAAGAAACTGGGCCCGCTGGGCGGCGACGAGCCGTCGATGCTGTCGATGATGCAGGACCGCAAAGGCTACGTCTGGGTCGGCACCCACACCAACGGCCTGTACCGCTACAACGGCTACCAGGCCGTCAAGTACACCAACATCCCCACCGACCCGAGCAGCCTGCCCCACGACCGCGTCTCGGCCATCTACGAGGACAAGCAGGGCCGCATCTGGGCCGGCACCCAGGCCGGGCTGGCCCGCTTCAACCCGGAGAGCAACAACTTCACCGTGGTGGCCCCGCCCAAGGCGCCGAAGAACCACCGCATCGTCAAGAACATCATTTCCGACGGCAAGGACGGCATGTGGATCGGCAGCTGGGGCGGGCTGCAGCACTTCAACCCCAACACCGGCAAGTTCACCGTCTACGCCCACGACGACAACGACCCCGACAGCCTGGCCAGCAACGACCTCAACGCGCTGGCGCTGGACGACAAGGGCGGCGTGTGGATCGGCACCTGGCCCGGCGGCCTGGACTACCTGGCGCCCGGCGGCAAGGTGTTCCGCCACCACCAGGTCGATCCGGCGCCGGTGCCCGACGCCCGCGTCAACATCGTGCGTGCGCTGCAGTTCGACCGCTCCGGCGCGCTGTGGATCGGCACCGAGTCGGGCGTGATCCGCTGGGACGGCAAGAGCGACTGGAACACGCGCAAGGCGATCGATTCGCCGTACAGCCGCATCACCAATTTCGACGTCGACGACAAGGGCGTGCTGTGGTGCACCACCCTGTCGGCCGGGCTGCTGCGCTGGAACGAGGCCGGTGGCAAGTTCGACCAGTTCGTGCACGCGGCCGACGATCCGTACAGCCTGCCGGGCGACAACCTGCGCGCGGTGATGCAGGACCGCGGCGGCATGCTGTGGATCGCCTCGTTCACCGACGGCATCGCGCTGGCCAACCTGTCGAGCGAGGGCTTCACGCGCCACGTGCCGTTCCGCATCGACCGCCGCTCGGCGCCGGCCAGCAACGCCCTGCTGAGCCTGGCGCGGGCGCCGGACGGGCGCCTGTGGATGGGCGGCAACGTCGGCATGAGCTTGTACGATCCGGCCAGCAGCACCGTCGTCAAGAGCTACCACGCCGACGACAAGACGCCGGGCAAGCTGTCGCATTCCATCGTCTACAGCATGTTCCAGGACACGCGCACCGACAAGGACGGCAAAAAGCCGCTGTGGCTGGGCACCTCGAACGGCCTGAACCGCCTCGACACGCCCGACAGCCCGTTCCAGGCCATCCACTTCGGCAACACCGCCAGCGATTACATCAACGCCATCGCGCCGGCCAGCGGCGGCGCGCTGTGGCTGGCCACCGGCAACAGCCTGATCCGCTACGACCCGAAGACCGACGCCCGCAAGATTTATTACAACGATCCGCAAAACATCAGCAGCCGCAGCGTCAACGGCACCTCGGCGGTGCTGGAGGACGGCAGCGGGCGCGTGTGGGCCGGCTCCGAATGGAACGGCGGCGGGCTCGACCTGCTCGACCAGGCCAGCGGCAAGTTCACCCACTTCCGCCACGCCAACGACGACACCGCCAGCCTGTCCGACGACAACATCGTCAGCCTGCACGAGGACGCCAAGGGACGGATCTGGGTCGGCACCAGCAAGGGCCTGAACCTGATGCAGACCCGGCCGGACGGCAAGATCGGCTTCAAATCGTACGCGTCGGCGATGCGCGCGCACAAGATCCTGGCCATCGAACACGACCTGGAAGGCAATATCTGGTGCAGCACCATCGCCGGCCTGTACCGCCTCGACCCGGAGACGGGCAAGGTCAGCCACTACACCTCGTCTGACGGCCTGACCGAGGGCTTCACCGTCAACTCGTCGGCCACCTCGGCCGACGGCGTGCTGTACTTCGGCGGCGTGCACGGCATGACCGCCGTGACGCCGGCCAACGTGCGCACCCGCTCGGTGCCGCCGCAGGTGGCCATCACCGACATCACCGTCTTCAACCACTCGCTGCAGAACGGCCAGCCGCGCGCCGACGTCAAGGCCGAGGGGCCGGTGACGGCGCCGACCGCGCTGACCCTGTCGTCGCAGGCATCGGTGTTCTCGCTCGAGTTCGCGGCGCTGCACTACACCGAGCCGTCCGAGAACCGCTACGCCTACCAGCTGCAGGGCTTCGACCGCGAATGGGTGCACACCGACGCCTCGCACCGCAGCGCCAGCTACACCAACCTCAATCCGGGCCACTACCTGTTCCGGGTCAAGGCCGCCAACCACCTGGGCGTGTGGAACGAGGAGCCGGCCACGTTGAAGATCACCATCACGCCGCCGTTCTGGCAGCGCTGGTGGTTCCGCCTGGGCATGGCGCTGCTGATCGTCGGCTCGCTGGTGCTGGCCTACAAGATCCGCATCCACCGCCTGACCCGGCACCAGCTGGAGCTGGAGGCGCTGGTGGCCGCCCGCACCGGCGAGCTGGAGGAATCGAACCGCAAGCTCGCCGCGCTCAGCACCACCGACGGCCTGACCGGCGTGAGCAACCGCCGCGGCTTCGACCTGGCGCTCGAGGCCGAATGGCGGCGCGCCGCCCGCACCGGCCAGACCCTGGCGCTGTCGATGCTCGACGTCGACTACTTCAAGAAATACAACGACCACTATGGCCACCAGGCCGGCGACGCCGCGCTGCGCAGCGTCGCCGAGCTGATCACCTCGCACGGACGGCGCACCACCGACATCGTGGCGCGCTACGGCGGCGAGGAGTTCGCGCTGCTGGCGGCCGCCACCGACGCCACCGACGCCTTCGGCGCGGCCGAGGAGATTTGCGCGCAACTGGTGCTGGCGCGGATGCCGCACGAGCAGTCGCCGTTCGGCATCCTGACCATCAGCGTCGGCGTGGCCGTGATCGTGCCGACCGAGGACACCTCGCCCGAGGTGCTGGTGGAGATGGCCGACCGGGCGCTGTACCGCGCCAAGGAAAAGGGCCGCAACATGGCGCTGCTGGCGATGCCGCCGCTGTGATGGAGGGCAAGGCGATGAAGGCCGACGATCCCGAGCCGGTGGCGCCGCAGCCGCCGGACCCGCGCGACTGCTGCCATAGCGGGTGCACCTGGTGCGTCGACGATATGTACCAGGAGGAGTTGGAGAAATATCGCGCGGCGCACGAGGCGTGGCTGGCGCGCAAAAACAGCCACGGAGGCACGTAGGGCGGATTACGCTGCGCTAATCCGCCCTACGTGGAACTGTGGTTTAGAAGGTTTCCCATTCGTCGCCATTGGCGACCTGCTTGACCGGCTTGGCCGCCTTTTTCGGCGCCGCCGCCACCAGCGGCTTGCGCGCCACGCCCGCCCGCGCCACCGGCGCCGCCATCGCGGCCGTCCCGCCCAGCTTGAAGATGCTCACCACCTCGCTCAAGCGCGCCGCCTGCTCCTGCATCGACTCGGCCGCCGCCGCGGCCTGCTCCACCAGCGCCGCATTCTGCTGCGTCACCTGGTCCATCTGCGTGATGGCCACGTTGACCTGCTCGATGCCGTCGCTCTGCTCGGCGCTGGCCGAGGTGATCTCGCTCATGATATCGGTCACCCGCGTGATGCTGGAGACGATCTCGTTCATCGTCGTGCCGGCCTGGTCGACCAGTTGCGAACCGGCCTCGACCTTTTCCACCGAATCGTTGATCAACAACTTGATGTCCTTGGCCGCCGCCGCCGAGCGCTGCGCCAGGTTGCGCACCTCGCTGGCGACGACGGCGAAGCCCCGGCCCTGCTCGCCGGCGCGCGCCGCTTCCACGGCGGCGTTGAGCGCCAGGATGTTGGTCTGGAAGGCGATGCCGTCGATCACGGAAATGATGTCGACGATCTTGCGCGACGATTCGTTGATCGACGACATGGTGCCGACCACCTGCCCCACCACGTCGCCGCCCTTGATGGCAATGCCGGAGGCCGACTGCGCCAGCTGGTTGGCCTGGCGCGCGTTGTCGGCGTTCTGCTTGACGGTGCTGGTCAATTCCTCCATCGACGACGCCGTCTCCTCCAGGCTCGACGCCTGTTGCTCGGTGCGCGACGATAAATCCTGGTTGCCGGCGGCGATCTCGGCCGACGCGGTGGCGATGGTGTCGGTGCCACTGCGCACCTGGCTGACCAGGCGCTGCAGATTATTGGTCATGTCCCGCAAGGCGCCCATCAGTTGCCCCGTTTCGCAGGCGCTTTCCACGTCGATGGCGCGGGTCAGGTCGCCGCCGGCGACGGCGGTCGCCACCGACACGGCTTGCCGCAGCGGCGCCGAGACGACGCGGGCGATCCACAGCGCCAGCGCAATGCCGACGCCGATGTTAACCACCAACAAAATGATCGAGGTCAGGCGCGCGTTTTCGTAGGTGACGGTGGCGGCGTCGCTGGCCGCGTCGCCGCCGTCAATGTTCAGTTTGACGAGCTTGCCGGTGGCGTCGGTCACCGCGCTCAGCTTGGCGGCGGACGTGCCGCGCGACAAGGACAGCGCCTCTTCCTTGCGTCCGGCGGCGGACAATTCCATCATCTTGCCATGGTCGCCAAGGAAAGCGGCCCAGGCCTTGTCGAACTCGGTCACAATGGCTTGTTCGTCGGGACTGCTGATCAGTTTTTCATAGGCTTCGCGGTGCGTCTTCAGCGTCGCCAGCGTTTCCTCGAAGCGCTTGTCGTAGGTGGCGTAGCGCGCCGTTTCCGTGTTGAGCAGATGCGCCAGTTCCCACCGGCGGAACTCGCCGACGTCGGCGCGCAATTCCATCGCCATGCGCACGCTGGGCATCCAGTTCTCCGCCATGTCGCTCGAGGCTTGGTTAACCCTTGACGTCGACACCATCGCGGCCAGGCCCATCACCAATGTCAGCAGCAGCACGGCACCAAACGAGACGATTAATTTGGTAGCGATTTTCAGGTCATAAAACCATTTCACGGCGCACTCCTCAATAGCTGAACGGACAGAACAGTATGAGGCGGCGCACACGGCGCTGCCAGCGCCACGCTTGTAGTTGTATCCCATAAGCGACGAAAGCGTTCCAGTCTCTAAACCTTGCGCGATACGCAAAATTTATCGATTGGAACGCCTTGTTGCCGCCGCAGCGGAAGCCTATGGTCTTAGCTTACAGCTTGCCGTTCAGGGTGACGAAGATCTGACGCGGCGCGCCGGTCAGCAAGGTCTGCGCGGTGCCGTTCGGATCGCGGGCCTGGAAGCCGTTGGTGCCGATCGTGCTGATGTATTCCTTGTCGAGCAGGTTGGTCACGTTCACTTGCAGCGACAGTTCCTTGAGCATGCCGAGCGACTTCATCTTGTAGCCGGCCGACAGGTTGGCCAGCCAGAACGACGGCACGCCGTTGTCGTTCATGTAGGTGTAGTAGCGCTTGCCGGTGAGCTTGCCGCCGAGGCGGGCGAACCAGCTGCCGGTCTCGTACGACGCTTCGGTGCTGAACAGGTTGCGCGGCGCGTTGACCACGGTCTTGCCGCTGACCGGCACCAGGGTGCTGCCATCCATGTAGTCCGACTTGTACTTCGAATCGTTGAAGGTGTAGGAGTTGAACCAGCTGATTTCGCGGTTCAGTTTCCACACGGCGATCGCTTCCACGCCCTTGGTGTCGACCTTGCCGACGTTGACGAAGGTCGACGGGCAACCGACGATGCCGGCGCAGGTGGCCACGCTCAGCTGGCGATCGTCGAAGCGGGCGTTGTAGACGGCCAGCGAACCCTGGATGTCGGCGCGTTTGAAGCGGTAGCCGAGGTCGACGTTGGTAGAGGTTTCCGGCTTCAGGTTGGCGACGCCGGCGTTGTAGGCGTCTTGCGTTTGCGAGAACGGACCGCTCACGCCGGGCTGGTGCGCGCGCATGTTTTTCGAGGCCGAGGCGAACACCTCGTCGTCGGCGCTGAGGGCGTAGTTGACGCCGGCCTGCGGCAGGAAGTTCTTCTCGGCAGACAGCTTGCCGGCGGCGCGGGTGCCGACGATGTTGCGGGCGGCGATGTCCACGCTCATGCTCTTGAAGCCGGCGTTGATCTTGAGTTTGCCGTCCATCAGGCTCAGGCTGTCCTGCACGTAGTACTGGGCGGTGGTGGTGATGAAGTTCTGCGCCCAGTCGGTGCGGAACGGGTTGCGCAGGTAGACCATCGTGTCGGCCGGGCCGGTGACGGCGTAGTAGTTGCGGCTGCCGGTGTGGTCGTTGCGCTCGCCCCAGGCGCCGGCGGTGATGGTGTGGTTGCCCAGGTCCCAGGTCAGGTCGGTCGTCACGCCGTGGCGCTTGATTTCATACTCGGTGGTGCGCAGCGAGATCGGGTTGGCGGCGTTGGTGGCGACGTACGGCGTGTACCAGTGGCCCTGGCCTTCGTTCTCGTGGTTGTAGAGCGTGGTCTTCAGCTGGAAGGCCGGCGTGAAGTTCAGGTCCAGGGTCAGGCCGCCCAGGGTGTCCTTGCGCAGGCCGCCGGCCGAATAGTAGGCGTCGTCGAGGCTGTTGACGCCGCCGCTGAACTGGCCCTTGGCGGCGTTGACGGCGCGCTGCCAGTCCGGCTGGTAGTTGTCCCACTCGTAGCCGAGGCGGTTGATCATTTCCTTCGACATGTCCTGGTAGTCGACTTCCTTGCGGTCCGAATGGTTCAGGAAGCCGGTCAGGCTGTTGTCGCCGAAGTTGAACACGAAGCGCGAGTTGATCTGGTCCTGGTCCTGGGCGCCCTCGCCCTTGGTCTTGTCGGTGCGCTGGCGGGTGCCGCTGATGAAGGCCTTGACGGCGCCGTTGATCAGGCCGGTATCGACGCGCACGAAGGTGCGCGAGGTCGAATCGCTGCCCAGGGTTTGCGAGGCGGTCAGGCCGAATTCGTCGGTCGGCGCCAGGGTGAAGAACTGCACCGTGCCGCCCAGGTTACTGGTGGAGGCGGTGCCCAGCGAACCGGCGCCCTGCGACACTTGCACGCTGCCGATGTTTTCCGACGAGATGGCGCGGCTGATGTGCAGGCCGTTGTTGTTACCGTAGCTCATGTCGCCCAGCGGCACACCGTCCAGGGTGAAGCCCAGCTGGCTCTGGTTGAAGCCGCGGATGCTGAACGAGGTCGACCACTCGTAGGCGCCGAACGGGTCGGCGGACTGGAAGTTCACGCCCGGCAGCTTGTCGAGCACCTTCAACGGGCTGGTGCCCGGCAGCGCCTCGGCCAGATCGGCCTTGTTGATGTTCTGCACCTGGCGCGACTGGCCGCGGCCGGTGATTTCCACCGACTGCATCGGACCGGCCAGGGCGCCGGCCGCGGCGGCGCTATCGGCGCTGTCGGCGGCGTCGGCCGTGTCGGCGGCATAGGCGTGGAAGGCCAGTGCTTGCAGGACCACCAGGCACAAAGGTTTCAGAGGGAAGCGCTGTTGCATGAGTGTTCTTCTTTCTTGCGGGTTAGTGGAATGATCAACTCGCAAGATTGTAGGAACAGCATGTGACGTTACGATGACCGCGACATGACATCTGAATGACATGACAACAATTTGCAAAGGGAATCGGCTAAGCCGCCATTTTGATGCGGCCCCGGCCTTGCCATGTTGCGGCTAATCACGGGCCGGATCGTTGCCGTTCGCCGGCAAAGCGCAGCAAGTCGTCCGGCGCGATCGGCCGCGAGAAATGGTAGCCCTGCAGGTAGTGGCAGCCCATCTTTTCCAGGATCGCCGCCTGGCCGGCGGTCTCGACGCCCTCCGCCACCAGTTGCAGCCCCAGGCTGTGTCCCATGGCGATGATGGCGTTCACCAGGCTGTTGCTGCGCTCGCTGTGCTCGATATCCATGACAAAGGCGCGGTCGATCTTCAAGGTGTTCAGCTGGAAGCGGGTCAGGTAGCTGAGCGAGGAATAGCCGGTGCCGAAGTCGTCGAGCGAAATACTCACGCCAAGGGTGCGCAAGCGCCCCAGCACCGCGCGCACCTGGCCGCCGTCGTCGATCAGCACGCGCTCGGTCAATTCCAGCTCCAGCCGGTGGCCGTCGAGGCCGTTGCTGGCGAGCGCCTGCTCCACCAGCGTCACAAAGGCCGGGTCCGCCAATTGCCAGGCCGAGACGTTGATGCTGATCGTCAAACCGTCCAGCGGGCCGCCGCGCCATCGCGCCATCTGGCGGCAGGCCTCGTTGAGCACCCAGGTGCCGATGGCGACGATCATGCCGCTGTCCTCGGCGACCGGGATGAAGCGGTCCGGCGGCATCCACCCCAGCTCGGCGCTATGCCAGCGCAGCAGCGCCTCCACCTTGGTCAGCCTGCCAGTGCGGGCGTCGACGATGGCCTGGTACAGCAGATTGAATTCGCCGGCCTCGATGGCGCCGCGCAAGGCGCCGTCGATCACCAGCGCATCCTTGGCGGCGGCGTTCATGGCGTCGTTGAAAAACCGCAGCTCGCCCCGCCCGGCTTTCTTGGCCTCGTACATGGCGATGTCGGCGTTGCGTATCAGCATATCGCTATCGCTTCCGTGCAATGGATAGCAGGCGACGCCGACGCTGGCCGACACGGCGATCGCATGGTGGGACAGGTCGAAACGGCTGGCCATGGCGCCGATGACGCGCTCGGCGCACCGGGCGGCCATTTCCGTCGCCGTGCCCGGCGCCAGATCGGGAATGACGATGATGAACTCGTCGCCGCCGAAACGGGCCAGCAAGTCGTCCGGGCGCAGCACGCCATATAAACGGTGGGCGGTCTGGCGCAGCAGTTCGTCGCCGATGGCGTGGCCGAAGGAATCGTTGATCCGCTTGAACTTGTCCAGGTCGAGGAACAGCACCGCGCATTCCCGCCCCGCCACCGACGCGTCCGCGACCTCCTGCGCCAGCGCGGCCGACAGCGCGTGGCGGTTGAAAAAGCCGGTCACCGGATCGATGCGGGCGGCCTGGTACAACATGTCGTCCTTTTTCTTGCGCTCGCTGATGTCGAGCAGCTGGACCAGGCAATACAGGCGGCCGCGCTCGATGTATGGCGACCCCATCATCTCGACCGGCAGGCGGGTGCCATTGTTTAATCTAAACGTTGCCGTTTCGGTCACGGGATACTTGACGTCCTTGGCATCGAAGCGGCGAAAATACTCGTCGGCCATCTGCTCGGTCAGGTCGGGCAGCAACTGGCACACGTGCTTGCCGATCAGGTCGGAGGCACGGTCGAAGCCCAGCAAGCGGGCGCAGCGTTCGTTGGCGACATGGACGTAGCCGCGCCGGTCCCGTATCAAAAAGCCATGACTCAGACTGTCGATGGTGCGCACGTAGCGTTGCTGGATTTCGTCCTGCACCGCATAGATCAGGCCGAGCATGGACAGCGTCTTGAGAATGGAGGTGCCGGCAAACCAGAGCAGATACAGTTCCGGTCCCAGGGTAATGGAGGAGACGACGTTGAATATTCCGCGCGCGACCAGGGTATATCCCAGCCAGCGGTAACGATATTGCGCCTGGATTAAGCGCGCGCCCATCCACAGCATCACCAAGCCGCTGATCGATGCGGTGGCGGGCACCACTATGTCATAAAACGCATTCCACAGCAGATAAAATATGCCGGTTAAACCGGCAGCGGCAATCAATATGGCGCGCAAATGGTGGCGCCGCAAATAACCGAGAAAATACTGGGTTCCGCTCCAATAACCGACCATGCCCACAGTCAGCATCAGCGCGCAGATAAACAGGCGGAATTGATGCGGCAGTAATTGAGCGCCGATAAACCACGTCATCACACCGGTCATTATCGCCAACTGGCCCACGCCCCAGAATAAGGCATGTTTCTCTTTGCGCTGTGTGAGCCAGAGAAAGATAAGCAAGGTGCTGAGAATGGCATCCGACGCAAAGGCCGCCGCCATTGTCGATTCGCTTAAATACTTGCCGGGTTCTATGCTCATTTCTTCCACTCGATCGGCGCGCCACAATTCCGGCAACTATCAGCATTGTATGCGAAATGCGGCGCAACTCGTTCCCAGTGGAAATAAATTTACAACTACATTAAGTTAGCTGCCCAAAAGAGCATGGAAGCGGCTTGTGGATGACGTTTTTATGCCAAAAATCAGCATGATCCAGCCATTTTTGAGCTTGTCTCCGTCCGACGCCTAGAGGAACAAGGTGACCGCCAATATCCACATCACCACTGCGATGACGCCGTCCAATACCTGCCAGGCACGCGGACGTGCGAACACCGGTATCAAGAATCGCGCGCCCAAACCCAGGCTGCAAAACCATATAACAGACGCCAGCATCGCTCCCAAGGCAAAATAAGTCCGTCCATCGCCAGGCTGCTGGCCGCCTATCGATCCAAGCAGCACCACGGTATCGAGATAAACATGCGGATTCAATAAACTAAACGCCAGCATCGCCGCGATGACCGCATATCGGCTGGCGGCGGGTTGATCATTGCCGGTTTTCATGGCAACCGGATTGAATGCGGAACGTGCCGCCCTCACCCCGTACCAGAATAAAAACCCGGCGCCGGCCAATTTAATCCACAACAGCAGCGCCGGCGCCTCGACAATTAACCGGCCCATGCCGGCAACGCCGGCGCCGATCAGCATCACGTCGCAGATAATACAAATGGCGATGCAGGTCAGCACGTATTCCTTCTTCAACGCCTGGCGTAATAAATAAGCGTTTTGCGATCCGATGGCGACGATCAATCCGCCGCCCAGTCCCATGCCCTTTAAAAATGCGGTCACTTCCATGCGTTCTCCCGTGTTGAAGGACGACAGCTTAGCTTGCGCCGAAAGATAAGTATAATTAATATTACTGACCAAATATTAGGAGCGCTAATGAGCCGCATCGACTATCGGGGACTGGCGGCGCTGGATGCCGTGATCGACTATGGAAGTTTCGACAAGGCCGCTGCGGCCTTATCGATCACCCAATCGGCCGTGTCGCAGCGCATCCGCATGCTGGAAAACAGCGCCGGCGAATTGCTGATCGTGCGTAGCCAGCCGCCGGTGGCGACCGAGGCCGGCCAGCGGCTGATCGCCCATTACCGCCAGGTGCAACTGCTGGAAGCGGCCTTGACCGAGTTCCCGCACGCCGGTCCCGGCGCCCCGGCCCGGCCGGAAATCGCCATCGCCATCAATGCCGACAGCGCCGCCACCTGGCTGCAGGAAGCGGTCGCTCCCTTGATGAGTTCGGGCGAGTGCCTGTTGCAGATCCGCCTGGACGACCAGGACCACACGATGACGATGTTGCGCGAAGGCCGCGTGTTCGGCTGCGTCACCAGCGAAACCGTACAAGTGGCCGGTACCTCGGCCACGCCGCTGGGGGCGATGCGGTATCTGTGCGTCGGCAGTCCGGCCTTCGCCGCGCGCTGGTTCCCGGACGGATTCACGACCGAGGCGGTGCAGCACGCGCCCAGTTTGTATTTCGACCGCAAGGATGCGCTGCAAACACGCTTTATCGCGCAGCGCACCGGCTATACGGGACGGGTGCCGCACCACTCTTTGTCCAGCTCGGAAGGGTTTGTGCGCTTTCTGGAAGCGGGATTCGCCTATGGCATGTTGCCGCTGCTGCAATGCGAAGCGCTGCTGAAGGCGGGAACGTTGGTGGATCTGGCGCCGGGCCACGTGCTGGACGTGCCGCTGACCTGGCATATCTGGGATATCCAGACGCCGTTTACCCGCACGCTGTCGGAAAATATCGTCGCGACCGCGCGTAAATGGCTGCTCTAGGCGCTGCGCGCCCGCGCGTCCATCGCTTCCAGGTCCTGGCGCGCCCGCGCTTCCCACTCCGCCGGGTCCGGTTGGTGCGGATGCGTGATGTCCGCTGGCGGCAGCGATTCCAGCGTGCCGGTGCGTTTATACAGCATCACGTTGGTCCAGGCCACCGTGCCGGCCGGGAAGTAATGCAGCAAGGTGAACGCGGGATGCTTGAGCGCGTAAGTGGTGGTCGTCACCAGCGCGCCCTCTTGCAACTCGCGCGCCAGTTTGTCGGCAAGCGCGTCCATCAGCGGGCCGAAACAGGTGCTGTACAAGAACACCAGGCTGGCGCCGCGCACGTCCACCTTGAACATGTCGCTTTCGACAAAGGCGATCCGCGAGGCCAGCTCGAGCAGGTGGCTGCCGGTGGCGGCGTCGCCGAAAGGCAAGGTCAGCGGGGCATAGGGGGTGAGCGGCGTCGGCAGGTGCGCCACGCCGCGCTCGGCCAGCACCAGCAGATTGTGCAGGCGCTGCAAGGCCATGCGATGGCGGTAACCCATGCATTCGACACCGATGCAGCGCTCGAACGGGAACGCCAGCGCCGCCGACATCACGACCTTGCCCAGTCCGCTACCGAGGTCGACCATGACGCCGCCGGGGCGGATCGACGGCGCAATGGCGTCGAACAGGTTGTCGAGCTCGTAGCGGGCGAATTCGCCATAGATCAGGCCGCCATCTTCGATCAGCCAGGCGCGGATTTCGTCGTCGCCGATCTGCTGCAAGTCGCGAAAACCCGGCGGCGCCGGTTGTTTGGGCAGCATGCCGTGCGGCTGTATGCTCGCCGGCAAAGTGCCGATCAGCACGTCCAGATGCGGGCGCAGGCGCTGTAGCAGGTAGTCGCGGCGGGATATGTCTTCCAGGCAGGCGCGCAGCGCGTAGCCAACCTCGATGAAGCCGAGAAAGTGGGAATCGGGCACCAGGTCCAGCAGTGGCCGGACATGCTTTTCGCCGCCTTGTATGCTTTGAAACAGCGCTTCAAAGATATCGGCGGGTTGCTTGAAGCTGGCGACGGGTGTGACCGGACCGTCTTCGGTGCGAAAAACTGGCGGCATCGTATGACTGTTCATCGGCGGCTTCAGGTGGGTGAGTCTCATACTGCATCTCAGCAGTATTCTAGAACAGATCGATCCCGCGCGTGGTCACTATCTCAATAGTTTCAGCTTGACCATGGAATGAACACGGCGTCAGCCCCGCAGGCCGACCAGCAACCTGGCCACGTCCTCGTGCGCCGCCTGCCAGCCGGACGTGGCCAGCGCGGGCGCGCAGACCGGGCACACCTCGAACGGATTGCAGTCGTGCGGCAATTCCTGGTACAGCTTGCCGATCACCGATTTGCCGACATAGGAGTCGACCGAGGCCGGCTTGGCCTTCGGCGCGGCCGCGGCCTTGGCCGGCACGAAATCGGCGCCGCCGGGCGGCAACCAGCGTTCGAACGCCTCGGTCGGCTTACCGTCCGGCACGTACCACGATTTGCGTTCGCCGTTCCAACGGGCGCCCAGCGCCTTGGCCTCGTCTTTTTCCGCAAACGGCACTTTAAGAAACATCATCTTCGCTACTCCGCTAGGGGGAAGGCGTCATTTTACCGCCTGCCATGCGCGCCATGTTGACCGCACGGCGCAACAACGCTATAGTCGGTAAAGTACTTGCCGAAGGCAACTAATAGCAAACCGAACGGGGTCATATGGATCAGCAAATGCAGCAACAGGCCGAAGTGGTGCGGCAATTCAACCGTTTTTACACCGTGCATCTGGGATTGCTGCGCGGGCGCTACCTCGACACCGACTACTCGCTCAGCGAAAGCCGGATGATGTACGAGCTCTCGCACTGTCCGGGCTGCACCGCCAACCATCTGCGCACCAAGCTCGGGCTGGACGCCGGCTACATGAGCCGCATGGTGCGCTCGTTGACCGAGCGCGGGCTGATCGAGGGCGTGCGGTCGGCGCAGGATAAGCGCGCCACCTTGCTGAGCCTGACCGCCAACGGCCAGGCCGCGATCGCCGACATCAATCGGCGCGTCTCGTCGGAAACGGTGCGCATGCTCGACCAGTTGGGCGAAACGCAGCGCGCGGAGTTGCTGGCGGCAATGAGCAAGGTGCGGGAAATCCTGGCGCCGCCGTCCATCCACCTTGTGCGCGCCACGGCCGCGCAGCTGAACGACGCGCGCCACTTGCTGTACGAATATTTCGACGTCATCGGCGTGGTGTTGCGCGACGACGACCACGCCATCCGCGCCTTCCTCGACGATGCCAGCTCGGCGATGTGGATCGCGTACGTGGACGGCGACCCGGCCGGCTGCGTGGCGATGCGGCCGCTGCCCGGTGTCGACACCGGCGGTGCCGAGGGCGGCGCGGTCGAGTGCAAGCGCCTGTATGTGGCCGACCGCTACCGCCGGCGCGGCCTGTCGCAGGCGCTGATGCGGGCGCTGGAAGAGCACGCCGCGCAGGCAGGCCACAGCGCCGTGTATCTGGACACCAAGGACGACCTGCACGCGGCGATCAAGCTGTACGACCAGCTGGGCTACGAGCGCTGCGAACGCTACAACGACAATCCGCAGGCGACCATTTTCATGCGCAAGCGGCTGGGCTGAACGTCGGCCGGCGTTACTGGGCGACGGCGCGCGCGAGGTAATCGCCGACGTAGGGCATGGTGGACACCTTTTTAATGATGTCCGCGCGCACGCCAGCCATGTGGGCTTGCAAAGCATCCCTGTCGATGGCGGCGACAAACGGATCGTCGACCTTCGGCACCACGCCCAGCCCCAGCAGCATCGAGATGAACGACGGATCGCCGAAACCGTCCTGGTCGTAGATGACCACCCTGCCCGTTTCGCGGAACAGCTCGATCTGGTGCCGCACGCTGTCCGGGATCGGCATGTTGGCGCAGTAACGCCAGAACTCGGTGTCGGTGCGCTGGGTCAGCTTGTAATGCATGATGATGAAGTCGCGCACGGACTCGTAGCGGTACGCCATGTAGCGGTTGAACTCGGCGGTAGATTCAGGCAGGAAATCGCGATCCGGGAAACACTCGATCAACTTGCCCACCGCGTTCTCGATCAGGTTGATGCTGGTCGATTCCAGCGGCTCGATGAAGCCGGCCGCCAAGCCGAGGGCCACGCAGTTCTTGATCCACGATTTGCGGCGGCGGCCGGTGACGAAACGCAGTTGCCGTGGCTCGTCGAGCGGCGCGCCGTCGAGGCCGTCGATCAGCACGCGGGCCGCCTCCTCGTCGGTGGTGAAGGCGTTGCTGTAGACGTGGCCGTTGCCGGTGCGGTGCTGCAGCGGAATGCGCCATTGCCAGCCGGCCGCCTTGGCGGTGGCGGTGGTGAACGGTTCCAGCTTCTCGGCCTTGGCGCACAACATCGCCAGCGCGCTGTTGCACGGCAGCTGGTCGCTCCAGTCGTCGTAGCCGGCCTTGAGTGCGCCCTCGATCAGCAAACCGCGGAAGCCCGAGCAATCGATGAAGAAATCGCCATCGATGCGCCGGCCGTCCTTCAACTTCACGGCGGCGATAAAGCCGTCTTCCGGGCGCAGCTCGACATCGTCGATGGTCGCTTCGATGCGCGTCACGCCGCGCTCGATGGCGTACTCGCGCAGATGGATCGCGTAGAGCGCGGCGTCGAAGTGGAAGCCGTAGGAATACGGATCGTCGGGGTTGGCGGGCGCAAAGCGATGGTTGCGCGCCATCACCGTCGATATCGACCAGTTCTCGTACGATGGAATATTGGGGTCGACGCGCGCCAGATGCAGCCAGTGCATGTGCGGCGAGCGGCCTTGTATCTTCGGCCCGAAGTCACCGAAGCCGTGGAAGAAACGGTTGCCGATATAGCCCCAATCCTTGAATTCGATGCCCAGCTTGAACGAGGCCTGGGTTTTGCGCAGGAATTCGGCGTGGTCCAGCCCCAGCGAGGCGTTGAAATAGCGGATGGTCGGCAAGGTCGCCTCGCCGACGCCGACGGTAGCGATGTCGGGCGACTCGATCAGCACAATCTGGCAATCCTTGCCCAGCCGCTGGGCCAGCGGCGCCGCCGCCATCCAACCGGCGGTGCCGCCGCCAACGATCACTATCTTCTTCAACCTGCGGTCCGTCATATCGTCTCCAGAGTCTGGACAGTCGAATGCTGTCTCGCCGGAAAGTATAACAACGACTTCGTCGACAGTAGCCGTCCTGGGCAAAATCAGCGGGTCAAAACGTCAAAATCGTAATCGCCGGCACAACAAGTTGGCGCGGGATGCAAGCGACTGTGAGAAAATGGCGCCCAATAATTGACGATTCGACTAGCGCCCATCATGCCCACGATTGAACCCCTGACCCTGACTTTGGCGGAACTGGCTGCCCGCTGGAAGATCACGGCAAAACAAGTGCTGGAATACGCTCCAGCAAATGGCTTGCCGATGTACTTTTACTTCGACGGCCTGGTGTTCAACTTCGGCGACAAATGGCACCGCGCCAACGGCGACGCCAGCATCGCCCAGGACCTGGACTCGCACCAGACCCGCGCCGCCGCCATCGAAATCGACCTGCAACGGCAGACCTTGCACAAGCGCGGGCTGCTGAAACTGACGCAGTGGGAGGAAGCGCTCACCGACGACGAGCTGAGCCATCAGCAGGCGGAGTCCGACCGCTTGACGGAGGAGATCGTCCGGCTGACGGCGCTGCTCAAGCAGCGCGGCGAGGATCGCCAGAACCATGTGCGCAACGGCCTGCTGCGCGCCGCGCCGAGGACTTTGCACGAAATCGCCGAGCATGGCAAAACGCGCTTTCCGCAATTCGCCTTCATGCCGCACACGCCACCGGGCGGCGAAGTGGAGGAAAAGGTGACGGCGGGCGCCGTGATCGCCATGGAGGACGGCTTCCCGCTGAAGGAACTGCTGACGGAGGACGACCTCGTGATCTCGATGCTGGACATCAAGATCGCCGAGGAAGCCCGCAAAGCCGAAGGTTAAATTACAGCACGATGCGCTTTTGCTCGCGGGCCGACTTGTAGATCGCTTCGATGATGCGCATGTCGCGCAACCCTTCCTCGCCGGGCACGATCGGCTCGCGGTTGTCGATCACGCAGGTCGACATATGGTCGAGCTGGCCCGCCCACTGTGTCTTGCCCGGTCCCGGCGGCGGCGTGATCTCGTTGCTGCGGCCATTGCCCACCCACATGCGATGGCCGCTGTAAGCGGTGCCGGGCTCCAGCTCGATGCGGCCCTTGTCGCCCATCAGCAAAATGTGGTTTTGATTCGCGCTGTACATCGACATGCATGAACCAATCACGCCGGAAGGAAACTCCAGCTGGAACTCGATCATGTCCTCGACCTCGCGGAAGCGCGGATCCGAGCGGTCCGTGGTCTCCTTGGCGTACACGGCGATGGGCTCCTCGCCCGTCATGTAGCGCGCCGCCTGCAGCGCATAGATACCGATATCCATCAGCGAACCGCCGCCCGACAGCGCTTTCTTCAAGCGCCACGACGACGTGCCGCCCGCCGTGAACCCGTGCTCCGAACGGAAATAGCGCAGCTTGCCGATCTCGCCCGCGCGCGCCCGGCGTATCGCCTCCAGGTTGTACGGCTCGAAGTGACTGCGGTAGCCGATCATCAATTTCTTGCCGGCTTTTTTGCAGGCCGCGATCATCTCCTCGCACTCGACGGCGGACAAGGCCATCGGCTTCTCGCACAGGATGTGCTTGCCGGCGGCGGCGCCACGGACCGTGTATTCCTTGTGCATGAAAACAGGCAGGCAGATGTAGATGACATCGACCTCAGGATTGTCCTTGAGCTTGTCGTAGCTCTTGTAATCGTAGATGCCGGACTCCGGCACGCCGTACTCGGCCGCCACGCGCTTGGCCTTGGCGGGATCGCCGCTGACCAGCGCGACGAGCTTGCTGTGCTGGCAGTTTTTGAACTGCGGAATGATGATGCCGAGGCCGTAACCGCCCAGGCCGACAATCGCATAACCGAGTTTGCGCTCGGGCGTCGCGGCCCACACCGGAGCGCCAACCGTCGCTGCCGCCAATGCACCGCCAGCGGCCAGAACCAGACTGCGCCGATCCAGATCTATCATCCCGTTTCTCCTATTGAGTGTTCATTTTGAATGGCAATTTTAGTATAGAAGCAACGCGCGCGATTGGATGTGGCCGGAAAAAATCCGGCTGGTCCGGTGTGGTTTCTCAGCGAGCGGACGCCAGCAGCGAAACGAACATCGATCCCGAAAACGCCAGCAGTACGCCAGCCGCGATGCGGTGCACGAGCGGCTGACGCGGCGTCGCGCTCGGGTAGGCCAGCACCGCCGAGCCCATCGCGATCCACAGCGCGGCGATCGGCAGCAACAGGCTAATGAACAGCAAGTAAGCCTGCGACAGCGCGGCGGCGCCATCCGACAGCGGAGGAAACACCACGGTGGCGAAGAAGAACGCCTTCGGATTCAGCAAGGTCACGAAGAACAGCTCGCGCGGACCGATGGCGGCGCTGCCGGCGGCGCCGGCCTGGGGCGCGGTGCGCCACAATTTGACCGCCGAGTACGCGATGTAGGTCGCAGCGCAGGCGCGCGCCACGGTGGGCGCCCAAGGCGCGACGGCGGCGGCCAGCGCCAGGAAGGCGCACCAGATGCTGATGGAGATCATGTAGCCGCCCCACTCCGCAGCGATCAGTCGCAGCGAGCGCCGGAAGCCATCGCGGCTTCCCGCCAGGAACAGCAGCGTGTTGGTGGGACCCGGCGTCAGCAATACGGCGGCGATGGTCAGCGCCATCAGGGTGGTGCCGTGTGGCGCTAGTTGCGACAGGGAAGGCAAATTCATCGGTTATCCTTTTTGTGGAAGCGCTTGCGGCGGTAATTTTGGCATGTATGCAACTGGATGCCCAGCAAAATATGTGTGGGATGAACTGCCGCCGGAATGAGCGTATATTGGGAGGGCACAGAATCAGGTCATCGCAAAAGGATATGTCATTCATGAGTAAGTTCATCCGTAACGTCGGAACGGTTGCCGTGTTTCTGCTGGCCAGCGCCAGCGCATCGGCGGCGGCGACGGTCACCTATATCAATCCCGAAAAAATGACCGATGTGCCGCGCTTCGCTTCCGACCGCGAATCGATGGAAATGATTTTCCGCGATCACCTCAATCAGCTGGCGTCCCAGCTGCCGGAAGGCCAGCAACTGAAGGTCGAATTCATCGATATCGATCTGGCCGGCGATGTTTTTCCGAGGGTGCCGGTGCGGGATATCCGCGTGATGAAGGGCCAGGCGGACTGGCCGAGGATGCATCTGCGCTTCAGCATCGAACAGGACGGCAAAGTGCTGCGCAGCGGCGACCGCGAATTGTCCGATCCGAACTATTTGATGGGGTCACGCAGCTATAACCAGGACCTGTACGGGCACGATAAACAGATGCTCGATGACTGGTTCAGGAAAGAAATCATGCCGGCGCGTTAAGGCGCCGCACCCGGCTGCGGATGACTAGATGTTGATATATGAAAAAGCCCGCTGGAGCGGGCTGGTTCTTACATAATTCCAAACTTCTTCAACAGGCCAGGCAGTATCTGCGCAAGTATGACGGCGCTGACCACCCATAAAATAATCGTTGTCTTGGCCTCGGCGAGGTCCGACTTGGTCGCGGAAGTGGCCTTAAGGATTCCGAGGTCCAACTCGATCGCGGCAAGCGTGCGTTCAAGTTTTTCGATACGCTTTTCCATCTGCCCATCATCCGCGCTGTCTGATGCCCTGTCAACGTACTGGCGCTTCTGCCAAAACGTCATTCCAAGTCAGATTTTATGGGCAACCACCCGCTCCTGTCGCGATCCAAACCAAGCTACCCTACGGAACTTATGTCACATCCTGAGGTCACTAGGCGTCGGGCGCCAAAGGACGGAGCGCCATCATATGGCGACCGGCGACACCTTTGAAGTCATCCGATATGCGTGAGTCGTCCAGTACGTCCCGCCAAAACTGCATCGCCATGTCGTGGCACTTCGATAGGTGCCTTAATTCCAAGCGCCCCATGTAGCTCGGTGTCCATTCGCGCGCAACAATTTCGCCGTGAGCATTTGGACGGTAGAGCATGGGCAGCATGTCGTACGCATCAAGCAGACGATGCTTACGCTCAAACGTCCACGCGACGGCGATATTTCCGTGATGCTTATCGGTGTTGCCGATTAATGCGCCAAAGAGATCAAGAATCTCGACCGTCACAATGTCTTGCTCCGGCAATTCGCCTAGACGGCCAAGCTCGCGCGCGACGGCGGTCCAGCTTTGATCCATCATCCCGAGGTCGCCGTCCAATGCGGAGAAGGTCGCCATCGGGCGCCGCCCCTTTAGCCCCACCCGGTCGAAACGAACCACCTCCAGGGACACGCGCTCGCCGAATTCCAGGATAGCGGTTTTTGCTGCGGCGATGCCACTGCGAGCCAGCACCTGCAACGCGAGATGTTCGCAGACAAGCAAATCTCCCCAACGCCGCCCGGATGGCATATCGAGCGGCGGCGAGAATTTGACGATGACATGTTCGACCGGCATGCCAAGATCGCCGCGTCTAACCACCGCAGTGAATTTGGGCTGCTCGCCGCCGGCCAACGACCCCGGCGCCTCCCCTTGCATCGACTCTTCCGCCATCCTCGGGTAGCGTTGCGCGCGCTCTCCATCCGCTATGACTGAACACGCCTTTTTTGTCCGCGATCTTTGTCCGCAGGGGTTTTGGGGCCGTATGGAACCGGGAAGGCACAGGGGTCTGGATCTGCCAGCGGATATTTGCTATGAAATCATAGCCAATAATCTTACAGGTGGGGCCCATCGAGAGTCAGAGGTTGCCTGCGGCTCCGAGATGGACTAGACTAGACTAAGCTCACTACTCGGAAAGATCACATGCAAACCATTAATATTCATGATGCCAAAACACAGTTCTCGAAACTGATCGAAGCCGTCACGCAAGGCGAAGAGATCGTGATTGCGAAGGCTGGGAAACCCGCCGCCATGCTGGTGCCTATGCCGGCATTCAAACCTGTCCGCCAGCCTGGTGCGATGAAAGGAAAAATCAAAATCGCTTCCGATTTCGACTCTCCTTTGCCTGATGAGCTTCAAGCTGCATTTGAAGGCCGGTAATGAGAATTCTTTTAGACACGCACATATACCTGTGGTGGCTGCAAGATCATCCTCGACTTTCGAAAACAGCTCGGGACAGGATCGTTTCAGCATCAGAAGTGTATGTAAGCAGCGCCTCAATATGGGAAGCGACAATTAAGACTGGCATTGGCAAGCTGGAAGTTGACGTACACCAGCTAGTGGCGGAGATCGACAACAGTGGCTTTAAAGAGCTCGCCATTTCGGCGAAGCATGCTGCCGCTGTAGAGCGGCTTCCTGACATCCACCGCGACCCTTTTGACCGCATCTTGATCGCGCAAGCGTTGTGCGAACCACTTCGATTGCTCACCGCCGATGCCATTTTGAGCGGGTATTCGGAATTGGTCGAAGTTGTCTAGTGAAATTCCGCTCATACCGCATCAAGAAATAAAAAAGGGTTAGCATGATTGCTAACCCTTTGTTTTGTTTTACCGAATTTGGTGGGCCTCCCGTGAGTCGAACACGGCACCAACGGATTATGAGTCCGCTGCTCTAACCAAGCATGAGCTAGAGGCCCAGGGTATTACTGATGCGCTGGGAACCGGCTAGCCCCTCCGACGCGCGCTCGCTTTTAAAACGAACTCGCGAGCATAAGGGCTAGCACAGCCGCTAGTCAAGCCTTAGTTGCCTTCTAAGAAGCTTTTCAGCTTGTCGGAACGGCTAGGATGACGCAGCTTGCGCAGGGCCTTGGCTTCGATCTGACGAATGCGCTCGCGCGTGACGTCGAATTGCTTGCCAACCTCTTCCAGCGTGTGGTCGGTCGACATTTCGATGCCGAAGCGCATGCGCAGCACCTTGGCTTCGCGCGGCGTCAGCGAGTCGAGCACATCTTTGACGACGCCGCGCATCGAGGCGTGCAGCGCCGCGTCGGACGGCGCCAGCGTATTGTTGTCCTCGATGAAGTCGCCCAGGTGCGAGTCGTCGTCGTCGCCGATCGGCGTCTCCATCGAAATCGGTTCCTTGGCGATCTTCATGATCTTGCGGATCTTATCTTCCGGCATTTCCATCTTGATGGCCAAGGTCGCCGGATCCGGCTCGGCACCGGTTTCCTGCAGAATCTGGCGGGAAATACGGTTCATCTTGTTGATGGTTTCGATCATGTGCACCGGAATACGGATGGTGCGCGCCTGGTCGGCGATCGAGCGCGTGATGGCCTGGCGGATCCACCACGTCGCATAAGTCGAGAACTTGTAGCCGCGACGGTATTCGAACTTATCCACCGCCTTCATCAGGCCGATATTGCCTTCCTGGATCAGGTCGAGGAATTGCAGGCCGCGATTGGTGTACTTCTTGGCGATCGAGATCACCAGACGCAAGTTGGCCTCGGTCATTTCGCGCTTGGCCTTGCGCGCCTTCATTTCACCGGCCGCCATCTGGCGGTTGATGTTGCGCAAGTCCGGCAGCGGCAGCACGACGCGCGCTTGCAGGTCGATCAGGCGCTGCTGCAGTTCCTTGATCGTCGGAATGTTGCGGCCGAGGATGGCGCTGTAGGCGTGGCCGGCGTTGACTTCGCCGTCGACCCAGTCCAGATTGGTTTCGTTGCCCGGGAAGACCTTGATGAAGTGGGCGCGCGGCATGCCACACTTGTTGACGGCGACGTCAAGGATCTGCTTCTCGATGTGGCGCACTTCGTCGACCTGGCCGCGCAGGGTGTCGCACAGCTTTTCGACCACCTTGGCGGTGAAGCGGATGCCCAGCAGTTCGAACGAGATCGCTTCCTGGGCCTTGATGTAGGCCTTGGAGTTATAGCCTTCCTTCTCGAAGGCGCGGCGCATCTTGTCAAACTGGGTGGAGATGACGTCGAACTTGTCGAGCGCGGCGTTCTTCAGCGCTTCGAGCTGTTCGGCCGAGAAACCGGCGGCACCGGAGGCGCTCGCTTCTTCCTCTTCCTCTTCTTCCTCTTCTTCCTCTTCCTCTTCCTCGTCGTCCTCTTCGGCTGGCGCGGCGACGACCGGCGCGGCGGCGACCTCATCGCTGTCATCCACCAGGCCGTCGACGATCTCGTCGATCTTGATTTCGTCGGCGCGGATGCGGTCGGAGGCGGCGATGATCTCGGCGATCGTCACCGGGCAGGCGGAGATGGCCTGAATCATGTCCTTGAGGCCGTCTTCGATGCGCTTGGCGATTTCGATCTCGCCCTCGCGCGTCAGCAGCTCGACCGAGCCCATCTCGCGCATGTACATGCGGACCGGGTCGGTGGTGCGGCCGAAATCGGAGTCGACCGTCGACAGCGCCGCCTCGGCGGCGGCCTCGGCTTCGTCGTCACTGGTGACGGTGGCCACGTTGTCCGACAGCAGCAGGGTTTCGGCGTCCGGCGCGTGCTCGTAGACGGCGATGCCCATGTCGTTGAAGGTGCCGATGATGCCCTCGATCGCTTCCGGATCGACGATGTTCTCTGGCAGGTGGTCATTGATCTCGGCGTACGTGAGGAAGCCGCGTTCCTTGCCGAACTTGATCAGGGTCTTGAGTTTCTGGCGGCGGCGTTCGAGCTCTTCCTCGGTCGCTTCGGTGTCCGACGAGAAGGCGTCCTTGAGCAACGCCTTTTCCTTGGCCTTGCGGTCCTTGGCCTTGGCCTTGTCGACGGCCTTGAGCTCGGCGCGTTCGACCGCGTTCAGCGCGGCGACTTCGTCGTTTTCTGGCTGGAATTCTTTCGGTTTGCGCCCGCGCCGGCCCGGCACTTTGACCGATGGCAGCACGTAGCCCGAGGTATCGATGGCCGCGAGCGTGGCGGCGTCCGTGGTCTGGCTGACCACGGGCGGGTTGCCGCTGGCGACGCGCGTTTCCGACTTGTCCGCAGTTTTGGCGGATTGGGCGGTCACTTTGCTCGGCTTTGCAGCCGCTTTGGATTCAGGTTTCTTGATTGGCACAGGCGCTTTCGATTACACAACGACTTGCTTATTGAGGATAAAGTTTCTTGCGGTTCAATTTGTTTGGAACCTACGTCTTCGAACTTGCCGAGCAGTTCGACAATACTACGACTTACTTACACCCGGTCAGACCGATCGACGTCCACAGAAATCCACCGCTGTCGGCAAAATTCTACTGCATCCGGACACGTGCGTGGGGGCAAGAAACCATGACTAGGTTAGACAGCAAACAGAAGGTCCGCTGATAGCGTCCCCACGGGAGGTTCGCCGACTAAACCAAAGCTGGCCCTGGCCGCCGACACTGCGTCTTTCCATGTCGATCAAGAGCCTAACTTACTGAAAACAAACACACTCTGAACAAAAAACGATGCCAAAAGATACAACACTTAGCGTTTTATTATAGCACGCCACTTTTCAATATCCAGAGGGAAGAGCCCCACTTCCCCCGCCGGAAACATGACAAAAAGATGACATCCAAAAACGCATTGCAACTCCACTCCATCGCACCGCAACATTATCGGTTCGCCAACTCCGCCTGCGCTTCGCGCAATAGTTGGTCTTGCTGCGAAGTCAGCTCCCGATAGCGCACGCCAATCTCGTCGGATGACAGGCCGGCGGCGAACAACTGACTCAATTCCTGCTTCAAGGCGTCGTTTTTGACCTGGCGGATCGCTCCGCGCAGGAACGCCCGCACCGCATCAAAATCGGACTCGGACTCCTTGACTACTTCGGCGATGATGCCGTCGTACTCGTCTCCCTGCGACTTCAAATGTTGCGCGAACGCCGCAAAACTGCCGTTCGGGCCCATCGCCTGCGCCGCGCCCACCAGCTGCGCCAGGCGTTCGGCCGGCTCGGCGCCGAAGAATTCGAAGGCCTTCAGCGCCGCCGCATCGATATCGAGCGACAACGGCGGATGCGCCACCAGCAGCCGCACGATCTGCAATTCCAGCCCGACCGGCACCGGACGCCCGCTGCGGGGCGGTGCCTTGCGGGCCACCGCGACCGGCTTGGCCAGCTCGAACAGCACCTCGATCTCGGACGGCGTGGTCTGCGTCAGCTGCGCCAGGCCGCGGACGATCTGCAGGCGCAACGCCGTCGGCGTCATCGATTGCAGCAGCGGCTTGGCGTCGAACTGGGCGCGCGCCCTGCCCTCCGGACTTTGCAAATCATGCTCGCCGACCACTTCCTTGATCAGGAACTGCGACAGCGGCATCGCCTCATGGATCTCCTGCTCGAACGCTTCCTTGCCATGCGCGCGGACATAGCTGTCCGGGTCGTGCTCGGTCGGCAGGAACAGGAACTTGATGGTCTTGTTGTCCGTCACGTGCGGCAGACAGGCTTCCAGCGCGCGCCGTGCGGCGCGGCGGCCGGCCTTGTCGCCGTCGAAACTGAAAATCACCATGTCGGTCTGACGCAACAATTTCTGTACATGATGGGTGGTGCAGGCCGTGCCCAGGGTCGCCACCGCTTGCGGGAACCCCATCTGCGCCAGCGCCACCACATCCATATAGCCTTCCGTCACCAGCACGTAACCCGCGTCGCGGATCGCCTGGCGCGCTTCGAACAAGCCATACAACTCGAATCCCTTTGAAAATAAAGGCGTTTCCGGAGAATTCAAGTACTTTGGTTCGCCATGGTCGAGGACCCGGCCGCCAAAGGCGATGACCTGGCCTTTGGTGTTTTTGATCGGAAACATGATCCGCTCGCGGAAGCGGTCGTAGCGTTTGCGGTTGCCGCCATCCTCGTCGACCTTGTCGATGACCAGGCCGGCCTCGGCCAGCGCGACCGCCTCGTAGTCGGGGAAGATGCTTTTCAGGCCGTCCCAGCCGGCCGGCGCGTAGCCCAGGCCGAAGCGGGCGGCGATTTCGCCGGTCAGCCCGCGATTTTTCAGGTAGGCGATGGCGTCGGTGGCGCCGCGTAGCTGGGCGCGGTAAAAGTCGCACGCCTGGGTCATCGCGTCGGACAAGGCCAGGCTTTGGGCCTGCATTTGGGCGCGTTGCGCCGGCGGGATCTTGTCATCCTGCTCGGGCACCACCATGCCGACGTTCTGCGCCAGGTCTTTGACGGCGTCGACAAAGCCCATGCCGGAGTATTCGATCAGGAAGCCGATCGAGGTGCCGTGGGCGCCGCAGCCGAAGCAATGGTAAAACTGTTTGGTCGGGCTGACCGTGAAGCTGGGCGACTTTTCACTATGGAACGGGCACAGGCCCATGAAATTCGCACCGCCTTTTTTCAGCTGCACGTAGCGTCCGACAACGTCGACGATATCGACGCGGTTCAACAAATCGGAGATAAAAGATTGTGGGATCACAGGGCTGAGCGGTCGGGTAATTTTTCAGACTATACCGCCGCGCCGATCCGGTTTTGATGCGAATCAAGGCACGGCGGAGGTAAAAACAGCGCCAGGTTACAGCAACCCGGCGGCACGCAGATTATGCCGGGGACAACGCCTTCTTGACCAGTGCCGACACGACGGTCATGTCGGCGCGGCCGGCCAGCTTCGGCTTGACGATGGCCATGACCTTGCCCATGTCCTGCGGACCGGCGGCGCCCGAAGCGGCCACGGCGGCAGCCACTTCGGCGGCGATTTCCTCGTCCGACAGGCCGGCGGGCATGTAGGCGGTCAGCACGACCAGCTCGGCTTTTTCGATGTCGGCCAGATCCTGGCGGTTGCCGGCTTCGAACTGGGTGATCGAATCCTTGCGCTGCTTGATCATTTTTTCCACGATGGCGACGGTCTGCTCGTCGTTGACCTCGATACGCTCGTCGACTTCCTTGCGCTTGATCTCAGCGAGGATCAGGCGGATGGTGGCCAGGCGCGACGCTTCCTTGGCGCGCATCGCGTTTTTCATGTCTTCGGTGATTTGTTCTCTCAGGCCCATGTGGATTTCCCTCGGTAAATGATGGTGTATAAATGCGAAAACCCGCTGCGGATGACCGGAGCGGGTATCTTCTAAAACTCAACCCGCGGCGCAAGCGCCATGCTGCCGGGTTGGGTCTGCGTAAAGCAGAATTAGAACAGTTTTTTCGGCAGTTGCTGGCTGCGGATGCGCTTGTAGTGACGCTTCACGGCAGCTGCCAGCTTGCGCTTACGCTCAGCCGTTGGCTTTTCGTAGAACTCGCGTGCGCGCAGTTCGGTCAGCAGACCGGTTTTTTCGATGGTGCGTTTGAAGCGACGCATTGCGACTTCGAACGGCTCGTTTTCTTTAAGGCGAATAGTGGTCATGTAAAAATTCAAACCGTTTGAGGTTATAGGGAGAAAGAGACTATAGCAGCTTTTGCAGCAAAATGGAACCCCACAGGCCGCGTGGACGGCCCGTCGTGTGGTTTTCCCTGCAAAAACAATGCGGCATCAGTGACACAACCTGAGGCAATCTTTCTATAACTTCAACGATTGCACAAGCGCCGCTACAGCAGGAACGACGAGTATATCAGACGGACTGCCCCGCCGCCACACCCGATGCCCACGCCCACTGGAAATTGTAGCCGCCCAGCCAGCCGGTGACGTCCACCGCCTCGCCGATGAAGTACAGGCCCGGCACCTTGTTGACCATCATCGTCTGCTGCGACAGCTCGCGGGTATCGACGCCGCCGCGCGTCACTTCGGCCTTTTTATAGCCTTCCGAACCGTTCGGCGTCAGCGTCCACTGGTTGATCGCGGCGCCAAGCTTGCGCAGTTGCGCGTCGGGCAGGTCGGCCAGGCGCGCGTCCAGCGCGAAGCCGTGCGCCAGCAGCAAGCCTTCGGCCAGGCGCGCCGGCAGCCATTGCGACAGCACATTGCCCAGCTGCTTCTTGATGGTGCCCTTGCCTTCGATCAAGGTAGCGGCCAGGTCCAGTTCAGGGATCAGGTTGATGACGATCGGCGTGCCCGGCGTCCAGTAGCTGGAAATTTGCAGGATCGCCGGACCCGACAGGCCACGGTGCGTGAACAGCAAATCTTCGCGGAAGCGCCCGCCGGTCGGATTGCGGCCCTTGAAGGAACCGGTCTCGACATCGACTTCCAGCGCGATGCCGGCCATTTCAACGAACGGCGCCCACGCTTGCGGGTCGAAGGTCAGCGGCACCAGCGCCGGGCGCGGCTCGACCATGCGCAGTTCGAACTGCTGGGCGATGCGGTAGCCGAAGTCGGTCGCCCCGATTTTCGGGATCGACAGGCCGCCGGTGGCGATCACCACGCTATCGGCTTCGATCGTGCCGCTATCGGTCTGCAGGACAAAGCCACCCTCGCCGCCTTGTGCGACGCTCTCGACCTTGCACGGCATCCACCAGTGGACGTCGCCGGCGGCACATTCATCCTTGAGCATGTCGATGATCTGTTCGGCCGAGTCGTCGCAGAACAGCTGGCCGCGATGCTTCTCGTGGTAACCGATACGGTGCTTCTTGACCAGCGCGACAAAGTCGGCGGCCGTGTAGCGCGACAAGGCGCTCTTGCAGAAGTGGGGATTCTCGGACAGGAAATTGGCCGGACCGGCATTGATGTTGGTAAAGTTGCAGCGCCCGCCGCCGGAGATGCGGATTTTCTCGGCCAGCTTGGTCGCATGGTCGACCAGCACCACGCGCTTGCCGCGCTGGGCCGCCGTCGCCGCACACATCATGCCGGCTGCGCCCGCGCCGATTACTGCCACATCAAACTTTGCCATATTGAGTTCCCATCAGGTAAGGGGCGGTATTGTACGCGAGTCGCACGGCCCGCCCCACGCTGCCGATTTACTCGATCGGCTCGCTGACCCGCTTGCGCGACTGCAAGGTGCGCGACACCAGCAGGCACTGCGCCACCTGCTCGGCGATCGACGGCGGCACCGGCACGTCGCCGCGCAGCACCGACGCGATCCACTCGGCGGTGGCCGCCGCGCTCTTGTCTTCCGGCAGCAATGGCAGCTCGCCGACCTGGGTCTGCTTCGGCACCAGGGTCGTGCGCAGGCCGCCGTGGAACCAGTCGATCTGCTGCGCCTTGTTGGCGTTGGCCACGGTTTCGCCCTCGGTGCCGCGCATCAGGAAGGCGTCGCCGCGCTCGTGCAGCGCCGACGTGGTGAAATATTCGCCCAGCATTTCCAGGTATTCCGGGTGGGTATAGGACACCAGCCGCAGCGCCGGTCCTGCGAACGGCTGCATGATCTTGACCAGGGTGTGGGTCGAATTGCGCACGCCCAGCCGGCGCCGCAGCGACAGCATGTATGCCAGCTTCGGCGCCAGCGCGTCGATGGTGATGAAGGCGACGTGGCCCTTGGCCATCTCCTCCTCCGCTTCGGCGCGGTGCCGCACCGATGGCACGCCCAGCGCCTCGAACACCTCGGCGCTGGCGACGCGCCCGAGGTCGTGCGCGACGCCATGCACCAGCACCGGCACGCCTTCGCGCGCCAGCAGCATGGCCAGCAGCGGCGTCAGGTTGGCCATCTTGCGGGCGCCGTTATAGCTTGGAATACACACCGGCGCGAACTGCCCGGGCGGCGCCGTCAGCGGTTCGAACGAGCCCTCGGCCGCGTCGAGGAAGCCGGCGATTTCCTCCACCGATTCGCCCTTGATGCGCATGGACAGCAAAATGCCGCCCAGCTCCAGATCGGACACGCGTCCGTCCAGCATGGCTTGATAGAGGTCATGGGCGTCGTCGCGCGTCATGCTGCGGGCGCCGTTTTTGCCGCGGCCGATCTCCTTGATGAGTCGGGCGGCGAGGAAGGGTTCAGTGTTCGATATCGTCATGACATCAAGCTTAAACGATTTTGCCGAAATGTGAAAAAACCTTACTGGCGGAACCGGTATTAGCTAATTCGGCTACACTATCTATCCCCCAGAAAAGAAATACAGTCCAATCATGATTTCCCCAGACATCGAAAACATCAACGTCACCTCGTTCGCGCCGATGCCGTCGCCCGAGGCCCTGCACGCCAAGCTGCCGCTGACCGACAGCGCGTCCGAGACCGTCATGAAGGGCCGCGAAGCCCTGCGCAACATCATCGACCGCCAGGACAAGCGCCTGTTCGTCGTCGTCGGCCCGTGCTCGATCCACGACCCGGTCGCCGGCCTGGACTACGCCCGCCGCCTCAAGGCGCTGCAGGCCGAAGTGGCCGACACCATGCTGCTGGTGATGCGCGTGTATTTCGAAAAGCCGCGCACCACCACCGGCTGGAAGGGTTATATCAACGATCCGGACATGGACGACTCGTTCCGCGTCAATGTCGGCATGGAAAAGGCGCGCCAGTTCCTGCTGGACGTGTGCGAGCTGGGCCTGCCGACCGCGACCGAGGCGCTGGACCCGATCTCGCCGCAATACCTGGGCGACCTGATCGCCTGGACCGCGATCGGCGCGCGCACCACCGAATCGCAGACCCACCGCGAGATGTCGTCGGGCCTGTCGACGCCGGTCGGCTTCAAGAACGGCACCGACGGCGACATCAGCATCGCCATCAATGCCATCCTGTCGTCGGCGCATCCGCATGCGTTCCTGGGTATCAATGCGCAAGGCAACGTATCGATCGTGCGCACGCGCGGCAACGCCTACGGCCATGTGGTGCTGCGCGGCGGCGACGGCCGTCCGAACTACGATTCGGTGTCGATCGCGATCGCCGAGCAGGCGCTGGCCAAGGCCAAGTTGCCGGCCAACCTGGTGGTCGATTGCTCGCACGCCAACAGCTACAAAAAGCCGGAACTGCAACCGCTGGTGATGGGCGACGTCATCCATCAAGTGGTGCAGGGCAACCAGTCGCTGGTGGGCGTGATGATCGAATCGAACATCGTCGGCGGCAACCAGAAGATCCCGGCCGATCTGAGCCAGCTGAAATACGGATGCTCTGTGACCGACGGCTGCATCGATTGGGAAACCACCGAAAAGATGCTGCGCGACGCACATCAGCAGTTGCTGAAGCGCCCTTAAGCTAGCCGAAGGCCATCACCCTGGTGGCCACGCCAAACGAGCCGGCCAGCGCCGCCTCGGCCTTGCTGGCCGGGGCGCCCAACTCCTCCAGGTCCAAGTAGACCTTGCAATCCTCCACCTTGACGGAATAGCGCCGCGCAACGCTCTCGCGCGGCTCGACGTCGACCGTCTCCAGCACGGCGAACACGCTGTCCTCGTCGGTGCGGAACAGCGCCACGCCCGGCAACTCCTGCCAAGCCAGTCCACGCGGCACAAGGCGCGCCCCGCTCAGCGGCACATCCTTCACTTTGCAAATCAGCTTCCATTGTTCCGACATAGCGCCCTCCGGCTGTCAACTTTCAGATCCTTCTCTAAGCAAAACTGGTGCCACACGGCAAATACGTTAAATCGAGGTAAAACACTGTCCGAACGGCAAAACCGCGCACCCGGCCGGTGCGGTGCCGGCATCGAGTGGTGCAGCGGCGCAAGGTCAACGGGCGCGCTTTCCATTACAATGGCGGATTACCCTTTCACCTTGCAGCCCTTTCATGATCGTTCTCGGCGTCGAATCCTCCTGTGACGAAACCGGCCTTGCGCTGTACGACACGCAACACGGACTGCTCTCCCACGCCCTGTATTCGCAGGTGACGATGCACGAGGAATACGGCGGCGTGGTGCCGGAGCTGGCCTCGCGCGACCACATCCGCCGCGCCATTCCGCTGCTGACGCAGACCCTGGAAGGCGCCGGCAAGTCGCTGGCCGACATCGACGCCATCGCCTACACGCAAGGCCCCGGCCTGGCCGGCGCGTTGCTGGTGGGTTCGTCGGTCGCGTGCAGCCTCGGCCTGGCGCTGGACAAGCCGGTGTTGGGAGTGCACCATCTGGAAGGCCATCTGCTGTCGCCGCTGCTGGCGTCGCAGCCGCCGGAGTTTCCGTTCATCGCGCTGCTGGTGTCGGGCGGTCACACGCAGCTGATGCGCGTGGACGGCGTCGGCCAGTACACCTTGCTGGGCGAAACGCTGGATGATGCCGCCGGCGAGGCGTTCGACAAATCGGCCAAGCTGCTGGGCCTGGGCTATCCGGGCGGACCGGCGATCTCGCGCCTGGCCGAGTTCGGCGATCCGACGGCCTACAAGCTGCCGCGCCCGATGCTGCATACCAAGGATTTCAATTTCAGCTTCTCCGGCCTGAAGACGGCGGTGCTGACGGTCGTGAAGAATCACGACGAGAAGGTCATCGCCAATATCTGCGAGCAGGACAAGGCCAATATTGCGCGCGGCTTCGTCGATGCGATCGTCGAGGTGCTGACGGCCAAGTGCGTGTCGGCGCTCAAGCACACGGGGTTGAAGCGATTGGTGATTGCCGGCGGGGTTGGGGCCAACTCCCAGCTGCGGGCCTCGCTGAACGAAGCCGCCACCAAGAAGAAGTTCAAGGTGTACTACCCGGAACTGGAGTTTTGCACCGATAACGGTGCGATGATCGCCTTTGCGGGCGCGATGCGGTTGATGATCAACCCGGACGCGGCCAAACGCGATTATTCGTTCAACGTACGGCCGCGCTGGCCCTTGGACGAGATCAAGGTGGTGTGATCAGTTTAGCCTTGGGCGAAGGCCATCGAGGCCAGCACGGCCAGACCAACCAGCGGAATCAGGTATTTGCCCTTGACCTTGCTCAGGGACACGCCACGCGCGGCGATACGCTCGCTGCGCGAACGGTGCTCGTCCGCCGACGATTCATGGAACAGATTCGATTTTGCTTTGTCTTCAGTTGCGTTCATAACGTTCCTCCTTAAGATTCGATCTTCTTCCTTTCTCAATAGCAATGCAATTGTCGTGCCAAGAAGATTGGACAAAGTTTGTCCTAATCGATCTATTCTAGAGATTTTTGTCTCAAAGACACCACACGATACGGCTAGGCAAGCACTAAAAACGTGCATCCGCACCATTATGCTGTGGTAAAAGCAAATCCTCACGCGGATAGCCCCAACCCGGTACGCCTTGCGGACAGGCAGCCGCAGGCGCGATGTGCAACGTGGTGAAATTCCCACGCGGCGTCAAAGCAAACCGATAATCCGACAATTCGCCCTTGGTCAGGTCCAGCCACGGCGCGCGACCGAAACGCAGCCAGGCGTCGGCTTGGCAATTGCCGTTCTTCAACGCACGCAGCGCGGCGAGACTGCCGTCCTTGGTCTCGAACTGCATCACCGACGACGACAACGCCTGCGCGGACTGCGATTCCACCAGCGCCGCCGGACAGGAAAGCGGCGCCAACCAGGTCGGCGCGACGCTCGCCACCCCGCGCCGCAAGCGATAGCTGCCCGCCGCCTCGTGGCTCTCGACACTGATGTAACTCCAGCACAACGGCTGCGACGGATAAGCCGTCATCACCACGTCAAGCACGCGCGACGACGAGTCGGCTTGGTGCAGCGCCGAGACGATCAACCGCCGCCCCAGCTGCGAAGCGGCGCCCTGCACCGCGATAAAGCCGATACCGACGCCCAGCGCCAGCAGCAGCCCGGCCCTGCCGTTGGCGCCGGCCCGCCACTGGGCCGCGCCGCACGCCAGTGCGATCAGCAGCAACGCGGCCACCGACGGCCAGCCCAGATATTCCCTCGACGCGAAGAACACCAGCGCTGCGAACAAGCCGGCAAACCCCAGCCAGCGCGCCCAGCGCCAGCGCATGATCAGCGCCATCGGCGTGCCGATCGCCACCCAGAACAGCGGTTCGACGATGAACACCATGTCGCCGAAGAACCAGCGGCCGCTGAACGGATACCACGGATGCACGCCGTACGAGTTGGTGTAGTCCATCAACAGATGCAGCGCGAAGCCTGTCGTGATGCTTGCCGCCAAGCCCCAGCGCGCCGTGCGGCTGGACTGGAGCAGCGCCCGCGCCGACGGCCAGCACAGCCACAGCAGCGCCGCCAGCAGCAAGGCCTGCGGCAACGCCAGCAAGACGGTATGCGTATGGCCGCGATGGTGCAGCAGATAGCCCAGCGGGTCGGGCAGCAGCCGGGTCAGGAACAGGTCCAGGTCGGGAAAATTGCTGGCCAGCGCGCACGAGACCAGCAACAAACGGTGCCGCACGCGCTGCGAGCTGTCGTCCGCTTCGCGCGGCACGCTGCGGTGCACCAGTTCTCCAACGCCAAAACCGATGATGCTGTGGGTAATATTATCCATTTGCTAGACGCGCTCGGACCGAACAGTCAACCCGGGCAAATACCGTACTGCCAATAACACCGTCATCTAGCGCTGCACGTCCACGCCGCGCCAGAACGCGATGTGGTCCTTGATTTGCGCCGCCTTGTCCAACGGCTGCGGGTAATACCAGGCGGCGTTTTCGTTGTCCTTGCCGTCGACGCTGACGGTGTAATAGCTGGCCGTCCCTTTCCACGGGCAGCGGCTGCTGTGGTCGCTCGGCTTCAGGTATTCGGACTTGACCGCCGATGGCGGGAAGTAGACGTTGTTCTCGACGATCTCGACTTCGTCGTCGCTCGCTTGCGCGATGACGGCGCCGTTCCAGGTGGCAGTGGGCATCAGGTAATTCCTTTCAGTGTCGTTCAAGGACCGCGCCCTCGACGCGGTTGCGTCCGGCATGCTTGGCGCGGTAGAGGGCGGCGTCGGCCTGGCGCAGCAGGCTCTCGGCGTCGGCGATTTCCATGTGGTCGAACGCGCCGACGCCGAAGCTGGCCGTGACCGGCAGCGGCCGCGCGCCGGCGTAATGCAGCTGCGCCTCGATCTTGCCGCGCAAGGTCTCGGCGAACTTGAGCGCCCCGTCCAGCGGCGTGTTGGGCAGGATCACGCACAATTCCTCGCCGCCGTAGCGGCCGGCGATGTCGATCACGCGCACGCTTTCGCGCAACAGGCGGCCGACGCCGGCCAGCACCTGGTCGCCAACCGAATGGCCGTGTTCGTCGTTGATGCGCTTGAAGTGGTCCAGGTCGATCATCACCGCCGACAGCGGCGAGCGGAAGCGCTTGGCGCGCGCCGCCTCGAAGCGCAGCCGCTGCAGCAGCGAGCGGCGGTTGTGCAGGCCGGTCAGCTCGTCGGTGGTGGCCAGCAGCTCGAGCTCGCGCACGGCGTCGGCCAGAGTGCGTTCGCTGGCGCGCAATTCGATCAGCGCCATCACCTGGCGTCCCAGCCGCGACAGGATCGAGCGCTGCTCCTCGTCCAGGCCGCCCGGCTTGGTGTCCATCACGCACAAGGTGCCGATGGCGAAACCGTCCGACGACGTCAGCGCCACGCTGCTGTACATGCGCATATGCGGCGCGTTGACGGTCAGGGCCATCCGCGCGGTGCGGTAGTCCTCGGTCAGGTCGGGAATCTCGGTGGCGGCCTCGCCCAATACGGCCAGCGAGCAGTAGCTCTCGCCGCGCGGCAGCTCGCCCATGTGCATGCCCGCGCAGGATTTGATCCACACCCGGTCGGCGTCGACCAGCGACACGAACGCGTAGGGAACGTTGCAAATGCGCGCCGCCAGCTCGGTGAGGAAGCTGAAGTCTTCGCAGGCGGGGGTATCGAGGATGTCGTAGCGGTGCAGCGCGGCCAGGCGGAACTGGTCGGCTGGCGGGCGGGAGGTGGTCAGCGTGTGTACGTTGTCTGCGGCCAACATGGGGTCCCCGGGGTAGCGACGCGATTTTATTATAAGTGGATGCTGCCAGTTAATTTTATAACAAAACCAGGAGTCGCGGACATCCGCCCCGGCGCTGACCCGCAAATTATTTAGGGTTGCGCCATGATCTCGCGCAGCGCCTTTTCAAACACGGCGGCCGGCTGGCCGCCCGAGATCAAATGGCGTTCGTTGATGATCACGGCCGGCACCGAGTTGATGCCATGGCGCTGGAAGAACTGCTCGCGCTCGCGCACGTCGGCGGCATAACGGCCCGATTGCAGCACCTCGGCGGCCACGGCCGTGTCCAGCCCCACCTCGCCGGCCACGCGCAGCAGCACCTCGTGGGAGCTGGGGTCGTCGCCCAGCGTGAAGTAGGCGGCGAACAGTGCCTCCTTCAGCGCGCGCTGCTTGCCCTCGCCTTCGGTCTCGGCCCAATGCAGCAGGCGGTGGGCGTCGAAGGTATTGTAGATGCGGCTGCGTTTGTGCATGGCAAAATCGAAGCCCACCTCGGCGCCGCGCGCGCGGATCATGTTGCGCGCCTGGTCCTGCTGTTCCGGCGTCGAGCCGTACTTCTCGGTCAGGTGTTCGTCGATGTTCTGGCCTTCGGGGGCCATCTGGGGATTGAGTTCGAACGGCTGGAAATGCAGGCTGACGTCCGCCTCGCCACCGATATTGTCCAGCGCTTGTTCCAGCGACTTGAGGCCGATCGCGCACCAGGGACAGGAAACGTCGGAGACGAAATCGATTTTGACAGGAGTGCTCATGCGGGGCCTTTGCTGAAAGTGATAAGTCAGCATATAGCGGCGCTCGTCTCAAATTCAAGCGCCGTCCCCTCGAAGACTTTATTTTTTGGCTTTGGCGGCGTCTTTGCTCTTGCTGCCGATGCGGCTTTCCTTGCCCGCGATCAAGTTCGAGATATTCTTACGATGACGGAAAATCAACAACACGCACATGATGAACACGGCGGCCAGCTGCGGATCGAAGCCGAACAGCAAGCCGTAGTAGAACGGCGCGAACAGCGCCGCGATCAGCGCCGCCAGCGACGAGTAACGGAACGCGAACGCCACCGCCAGCCACGTCACAAAGGTCGCCAGGCCCAGCCAGGGATTCAGGCCCAGCAGCACGCCCAGCGCGGTCGCCACGCCCTTGCCGCCGACAAAGCGGAAGAACACCGGCCACAGGTGGCCCAGGAACACCGCGAGCGCCACCAGCGCGATGGTGGCGTCACCGATCTGCAACTGTTGCTCAAAACGCATCGCCAGCCACACTGCCAGCCAGCCCTTGGCGCCGTCGCCGATCAAGGTCACGATGGCCGCCGCCTTGTTACCGCTGCGCAAAACATTGGTGGCGCCGGGGTTTTTGGAACCGTAAGTGCGGGGATCGGCGATGCCGAACAACTTGCTCGTGATCACGGCAAACGAGATCGAGCCGAGCAGATAGGCGGCCACGGTCATCCAAACTGTATTCATTGTTTCCTCAAAAAATGTGACATCCCCACGGGGGACCCAAGAATATACACTGCCAGCGCTCAGTCGGCCAGAGCGCAGTGGACGGGCTTGGCCCCCAGCAGGTCGACCAGCACTTGCGGCGCGATGCCGACCAGATATCCCTTCCTGCCGCCATTGATATAAATGGTTTCCAGCGCAAGGATGCTATCCTCGACGTACACCGGCAGCGCCTTGCGGGTGCCGAACGGCGAGGTCCCGCCGATCTGGTAGCCGCTGTGGCGCGTGGCCACGTCCGGTTTGCAGGGCTCGACCGACTTGCAGCCGATGCCGCGTGCCAGGTTCTTGGTCGACACCTTGCAGTCGCCGTGCATCAGCACGATCAACGGTTTGGCGGTCTCGTCCTGCATCACCAGGGTCTTGACGACGTGGTGTTCGTCCACGCCCAGCTCGCGCGAGGACACGCTGGTGCCGCCGTGCTCCTCGTAGTTGTAGGGATGCTCGGTGAAAATGACCTTGTGCTTGCGCAGAAACTGCGTCGCCGGGGTCTCGGAGATGTGCTCTTTTTTGGCCATGCGTGATACGCTGTTCGTGAAGGTTGTCGTCTACAGGAGTTTCTCATTATGCAGCAGGAAATTCGCTTTGCCACTTTCAATGTTTGCAATCTTTCCCAGCCCGGGGCGAAATTGTACGACAACTTGGCGCCGCTCACGCCGGACCAATACCAGGCCAAGGTGGTGTGGACGGCCCAGCAGCTCGACCAGCTCGACGCCGACGTCATCGGGTTGCAGGAAGTCTTTTCGATGGCGGGGATGCGCGACGTGCTGGCCGCCAGCCGCCGCTACCGCGACGCGTCGCTGTCCGGCTTCGATCCGGCGCCCGATCCGCACACCGGCGAGCCGCGCCTGACGCCGCAAGTGGCGCTGATCTCGCGCCTGCCGCTGGCGGCGCCCGCCCATGCCTACCAACTGTTCCCCGACGGTGTCGCCATGCCCGAGGGTAACCGCGACGCCGACCGCTTCGCCCGCGCGCCGCTGCACGCGCAGGTGGTCTTGCCGGACCAGCGCATCATCGACGTGCTGGTGATCCACCTCAAATCCAAGCGCCCCGACTACCGCCATGGCGACCCCGGCGACGAGGCCATGCTGTACGCGCAGGCCAACCTGCGCTCGCTGATACGGCGCGGCACCGAGGCGGTGGCGCTGCGCGCGCTGCTGAGTCAGATGGACCGCGACGGCCGCCGCCCGCGCATCGTGCTGGGCGACTTCAACGACACCGCCGACGCCGTCACCACCACCATCGTCATGGGCTCGGGCTGCGTCGGGCTGGCCGACGAGGAATTGAGTGGCCGGCTGTTCGACAGCAACCAGATCCAGCGCGGCCGCGACCGCCTGCGCCATGTCGGCTACACCAACATCCACGAAGGCCATTACATGACCATCGACCACGTGCTGGTGTCGGAGGAATTCAACCCGGCGTCGCGCTTCGCGATCGGCGAGGTGATGGACGTGACGTACCTGAACGACCACCTGTTGCAGGCCAAGCCGGAAGCGTCCGACCACGGCCAGGTGCTGGTGCGGGTGCGCATGTACGACGAGCGGCGCGGCCGCGAACGCGCCACCGAGATGTGATCAGACGGCGTCCCCGTCCAGCAAGCCGCCGAGGCCGTCGAGGCTGCCGCTCGCTCGGGCGTAATGGCCCTGGTACTGGTCGCAGCCATGTTCGCGCAGGAAGCGCAGCTGCGCCTCGGTCTGCACGCCCTCGGCCAGCACCGTCAGCCCCAGGCTGTGCGCCATGGCGATGATGGCGTTGACCACCGGCGCGTGCACGACCGAATTCCCCTCCCCCTCCCCCTCCCCCTCCCCTTCGCCGATGCCGCTGACGAACGACAGGTCGATCTTCACCTTATCCAGCGGATATTCCTTCAGATGCCCCACCCGCGTGTAGCCGGTGCCGAAATCGTCCAGCGCCAGCCGCACGCCCAGCGTCCGCAGCGCGCCCAGGGTGGCGGACGCGCCCGCGCTGTGCTTCATCAGCATCGCCTCGGTCAGCTCCAGCTGCAGCAGCGCTGGCGGCAGGCCGGACGCCGCCAGCGCGGCGCGCACCTTGTCGACCAGGTTCTTTTGCAAAAACTGCGTCTGCGACAGGTTCACGCCCACCACCAGCGGATGGCCGGCGTCGCGCCAGCGCCGCGCCGCCAGGCACGCCTGCTCCAGCACCCACTCGCCGATCCGCACCATCAGCCCGCTGTCCTCGGCGACGCCGATGAAGCGCTCGGGCCGCAGCAATCCCAACGTCGGATGGCGCCAGCGTATCAGCGCCTCGGCCCCCAGCGGCTCGCCGCTGGCGATGTCGACCTCGGCCTCGTACTCCAGGATAAATTGCCGGTTGGTCAGCGCGCGCCGCAGTTCGTTCTCGAACGCCACGCGCTCGACGATCTGCGCGTTCATCTCCGGGCTGAAGAACTGGTAGCCGTTCCGGCCGCTTTCCTTGACGTGGTACATCGCCAGGTCGGCGTTTTTCATCAAGGTCTCGATGTCGGCGCCGTCGTCGGGAAAGATGCTGACGCCGATCGACGTGCTCACGTGCAGCCGGTGCGGCTCGAGCACGAACTCCTGGGCAATGGCCTGCTGGATGGTGGCCGCCACGTGCGCGGCCTGGGCGATGCTGCCGATGTCGGCCAGGATGACTACGAACTCGTCGCCGCCCTGGCGGCTGACCGTGTCCACGCCGCGCACGCATTTGACCAGCCGCGCCGCCACCTCCTTGAGCAGCAAGTCGCCCACATGGTGGCCGAGCGTGTCGTTGATGTACTTGAAGCGGTCCAGGTCGAGGAACAGGATGGCGGCCATGCGCTGGTTGCGCCGGGCCGCCGCCAGCGCCAGGCTCATGCGGTCGAGCAGCAGCACGCGGTTCGGCAGGTCGGTCAGGAAATCGTGCTCGGCCAGATGGCGGGTGCGCGCCTCGGTACGGCGGCGGTCGGCGAGGTCGGTCATCAGCGCCAGGTACATCGTCAACTGCTCGTTGCGGCGCGCGGAAATATCGCGGATCGCCGTGTACAGCAACACGCCGTCCTCGTGCGCGACCGCCGTCATCAGTATCTCGGCCCAGAACTGGCGGCCCCGGCGGCCGACGCAGCACCATTCGAAGCGATGGTTGCCGTCGCCGTGGGCGCGCGCCGCCAGCTCGCACAGCAGCGGCGCCGACAGCACGCCCTCGGCCTGTCGCAGCGGCGAGAAGTCGGCCAGCGCCTGCCCGAGCATGTCCGCCGGCGCATCGCATTCGAACATGGCCAGCGCGGCCGGATTGGCACCGACGACGCGCCCGTCCCGCACCAGCAATATGGCGTCGCTGGTGTTTTCGTACATCAGATGAAAGTCGACAGACACATGGGCCTCTTTTGGCGATCGCGCCCTCGCAGGCCTTCGCCATTCTTGCGCCTGCGGCGGAACCCCCATTGACTTGCCTCAAACACGCTTGATCCCGGTTTTATGCATTTCAGCCGCGCTTTTGCGCCACTCGTCGCATTTCGATGGCGACCGCCCTTGCAAATTCATAAAGTACCAACATGCGCGGTCCCTCCGGCGCCACAACATTCGCAGAAGAACGATATGAAAATTGAAACCTTGCCCCTCGCTTCCATGCCCACGGTCCGCAATAAAAACTGGCGCAAGCCGGTGGCTGTCCTGATCGTGCTGGGCCTGGCGGCCGGCGGCTGGACCGTCATGCGCGGCAACCAGGCCGCGCCGACGCCACCCGTGGCGCAGGCCGAGGGCAAGAAAGAAAAGAAACAGGAAGTCTTCGAACTGGCCAGCGGCGACATCGCGGCCATCGATGCCAGATCATTGGCGGTCAGCTTGCCCTTATCCGGCTCGCTGGCGCCCCTGAGTTCGGCCACCATCAAGTCCAAGATCTCGGGCGTGGTGGAGGCCACCACGGTGCAGGAAGGCATGGCCGTCAGCGCCGGCCAGGTGCTGGCGCGCATCGACCAGGCCGACCTGCGCGCGCGCCTGCAACAGCAGCAGGCCATGCTCGACGAAGCCCAGGCCAAGCTGTCGATGGCGACCAAGAACGAAGCCAACAGCCAGGCGCTGCTGTCGCAAAAATACATCTCGCAAAACGCCTTCGATTCGACCCAGAACACGGTCGCGCTGGCGCGCGCCAACGTCAAGTCGGCCGCCGCGATGGTCGAGATCGCGCGCATCGCGCTTAACGACGGTATCATCAAGGCGCCCATCAGCGGCGTGGTCAGCAAGCGCCACGTGCAGGCCGGCGAGAAGCTGGCGCCGGACATGCCCATCTACAGCATCGTCAACCTGTCGGAACTGACCCTGGAGGCGCAGGTGCCGGCGTCGGAAATCCCGCGCGTGAAAGTCGGCCAGGACGTTCGCTTCAAGGTCGACGGCTTCCAGAAGCGCGAGTTCGCGGGCAAGGTGGCGCGTATCAATCCGGCCACCGAGGCCGGTTCGCGCGCGATGCTGGTCTACATCGCCGTGCGCAACGACGACAGCGCGCTGCGCGCCGGCATGTTCGCCAAGGGCAGCATCGTCACCGAGCGCTCCGGCGTCGCGCCCATCGTGCCGATGACGGCGCTGCGCGACGACCAGGGCAAGCAGGTGGTGTACAAGATCGAGAACGGCAAGGTGGTGGCGCAGCCCGTCACCTTGGGCTTGCGCAACGACGACGAAGGCTATGTCGAAGTCACCGACGGCCTCGACAAGGGCGCCAATGTCATCGTCTCCAAGCTGAACGCGGTCAAGCCTGGCGCGCTGGTCAAGCTGCCCGCCTCAGCGACACCGGCCGAGGGTAAAACCTTGGCCAAAGCGGCCATGCTGGCGAAAGGCTGATCATGTGGATCACTAAAACCAGTATCCAGAACCCGGTGTTTGCCACCATGGTGATGGTGGCGCTCGTGGTGCTGGGAATGTTCTCGTACCGCGAACTGGGCATGGAAGCCATGCCCAACGTCGACATTCCCGCCGCGATGATCGAGGTCAACTACCCGGGCGCGTCGCCGGAAGCGGTCGAGAACGACATCACGCGGCCGATCGAGGAGGCGGTCAACACCGTCAGCGGCATCAAGACCCTGCGCGCCAACTCGTGGGAAGGCCGCGCCGGCGTCTACGTCGACTTCGAGCTGTCGACCAATATGGACAAGGCGATGCAGGACATCCGCGACAAGATCGCGATGGTGCGCCCGCGCTTCCCGAAGGAAGCCAAGGACCCGTTCATCGTCCGCTTCGAGGGCGAGAACAGCCGCCCCATCGCCCAGATCGGCCTGACCGCCACCGCCCACACCTTGCGCGAACTGTCGACCATGGCCGACCAGGTCATCGGCAAGCGCTTCCAGGGCGTGGCCGGCGTCGGCCAGGTGCGCCTGAACGGCATGGCCGCGCGCCAGATCCTGATCAGCCTGCGTCCCAACGACCTGACCGCGCAAGCCATCGGCGTCGACGAGGTCATCGCCACGATCCAGGCCACCAACACCAACCTGCCGGCCGGCTCGATCAGCTTCGCCGGCAACGAGCAGCTGGTGCGCGTCGAGAACAAGATGAAGGAGGCGCGCGACTTCAACAAGATCATCGTCGCCCGCCGCGCCAACGGCCCGGTCTACCTGGAACAGGTGGCCACGGTGATCGACGGCGCCCAGGAGGAGATGTCGATCTCGCGCCTGAACGGCCAGCGCGCCGTCACCATCGACATCACCAAGGTCCAGGACGCCAACGTGGTCGAGGTCGGTACGCGCATCCAGAAAGTAGTCGCCGAGCTGCAAAAATCGCTGCCGTCGGACATCACCTTGACCTTGCTCAACGACGAATCGGTCAAGGTGCAGAGCCAGCTCGACAACGTCAAGCGCACCATCGTCGAAGGCGCCGTGCTGACCATGGTCATCGTGTTCTTCTTCCTGCACTCGTGGCGCTCGACCATCATCACCGGGCTGACGTTGCCGATTTCGGTGATGGCCAGCTTCATCGCGATGAAGGTGTTCGGCTTCACCCTGAACTTCCTGACCCTGATGGCGCTGTCGCTGTGCATCGGCCTGCTGATCGACGACGCCATCGTGGTGCGCGAAAACATCGTGCGCCACCTGGGCCTGGGCAAGAACCACCGCAAGGCGGCCGAGGACGGCACCAACGAGATCGGCCTGGCCGTCATGGCCACCACCTTCGCGATTGTCGCCGTGTTCATTCCGGTGGCCTTCATGCAGGGCATCATCGGCCGCTTCTTCCTGCAGTTCGGCATCACGGTGGCGGTGGCGGTGATGGTGTCGCTGTTCGTCAGTTTCACGCTCGATCCGATGCTGTCGTCGGTGTGGCCCGATCCGGTCAAGGACCGCTTCAAGTACGTGCCGTGGCTGGGCCGCCTGATGCACTGGCTCGAAGGCGGCGTCGATAAGCTGCACGTGGTGTATGGCAAAGTCCTGGGACTGGCGCTGCGCTGGCGCAAGCTGACCCTGGCGTTCGCCTTCGCGCTGTTCGCCGGCAGCCTGATGCTGGTGCCGATGATCGGCGGCGAGATGATGCCGGAGCAGGACAACGGCTGGGTCAACCTGCAGATGAAGACGCCGGTCGGCTCCAGCCTGGAATACAACGACAACAAGGTGCAGCAGGTCGAGGCGGCGCTCAAGGAGTTCCCGGAGATCGCCAGCGTCATCGCGGTGGTCGGCACCCAGGACGGCCGCAACACGGCCCGCATCGACATGAAGCTGGTGGACCGCAAGACCCATCAGCGGCCGGCGCAGAAAGTCATGGAAGGCAAGATCCGCGAACGCTTGTCCAAGATCGCCGGCATCACGATGTCGGTGGGCTGGAAGCCGATCTTCATCGCCATCCTCGGCACCGACGAAGGCAAGCTCGACGCAGTGGCGCACCGCCTGATGGACAAGATGCGCAACATCAAGGGCTTGGTCGACCTGGAGTACAGCCAGGAAGGCGCCAATCCGTCGACCACGGTCAAGATCAACAACGAGCTGGCCAGCGACCTGGGCCTGACAGTACAGCAGATCGGCACCGCGCTGCGTCCGTTCGTGGCAGGCGACACCACCAGCCACTTCCTCGCCCCCGACGGCCAGAACTACGACGTCAACGTGCAGTTGCCCAAATCGGGCCGGCAGAAGGTGGCCGACCTGGCGGACCTGTCGCTGGCGTCGAGCAAGCTGGGGCCGGATGGGCGGCCGGTGATGGTGCCGCTGCGCCAGGTGGTCGATTTCGTGCCGTCGTTCAGCCCGCAGGTGCTCAAGCGCCAGGCGCTGCAGCGCCGAGTGGCGATCTACGCCAACACCGAGGGCCGTCCCGGCGGCGACGTCGACGGCGACGTGCGCAAGGCCATGAAGGAAATCGACTTACCGGACGGCGTGCGCTTCGACGTCGGCGGCAACGCGCAGGAAATGGAAGAGAGCATGACCTCGGCCATGATCGCGCTCGGCATCGCGGTGATCTTCATCTACCTGGTGCTGGCGTCGCAGTTCGGCAGCTTCCTGCAGCCGGTGGCAATCATGATGTCCTTGCCGCTGTCGCTGATCGGCGTGCTGGTGGCGCTGCTGGCGACCGGCAGCACGTTGAACATCTTCTCGGTGATCGGTTTCATCATGCTGATGGGGCTGGTGACCAAGAACGCGATCTTGCTGGTGGACTTCACCAACCAGGCGCAGCGCGAGGGCGCGGGGCAGTTCGAGGCCATCATGAACGCGGGCCAAGTGCGCTTGCGGCCGATTCTGATGACGACGTTGGCGATGGTGTTCGGCATGCTGCCGATGGCGATCGGCCTGGGCGAAGGCGGCGAAACGCAGGCGCCGATGGGCCGCGCGGTGATCGGCGGGGTGATCACGTCGACCATTTTGACGTTGGTGGTGGTGCCGGTGGCTTATACTTATCTGGACAACCTCGGCAAGCGCTGCGTGCGGTATTTCAAGCGCAGGCAGCATGAGGAACATGAGGAAGTCGTCGAGCACCTGCACGAAGTCAAACACCACGCCTGAACCGCATGAATGCCTGGGAGACACGTAGGGCGGATTAGCGCAGCGTAATCCGCCATGAGCCGCCGACGACGCATGCATGGCGGATTACGCGCTCCGCGCTAATCCGCCCTACGTGGAACCATGGCCGGCTTGCTTCGGCTTACTCCTTGGCAGGCTCGGCGCTGGGCTCGCCGCCCTCTTCGTCGTCCTCGACCACTTCGCCCTCCTCGGCCAGGCCCGGGTTGGCCTTCAGCTCGGCCTTGCGCCGGGCTTTTTCATCTGCTTTTTTCTTCTTTTCCAGCTCGCGCTGACGTTTTTCGTACTGGAAGTTTGTCTTCGCCATTTGCTACCTCTTCTCTATCCGGTTGATTACCTGCTCACATTATGACGCAGATACGGCCGATGCAAGTTTTTCAGCCTCGGGGATGATGTTGCGCATGCAGATGTTTCAGGCGTTCCCGTGCGACGTGGGTGTAGATTTGCGTGGTGGAGATGTCCGAATGACCAAGCAATAACTGCACCACGCGCAGATCGGCCCCATGGTTGAGCAAGTGCGTGGCAAAAGCATGCCGCAAGGTGTGCGGCGACAACGGCGCCGTGATGCCTGCCTTCAACGCATGTTTTTTGATCACCACCCAGAACATCTGCCGCGTCATCGGGCCGCCGCGTCCGGTGACGAACAGCGCATCGTCGACCTGGCCGTTCAGGATCACGCCGCGCGCATCCTTGACGTAGCGCTCGATCCAGATCCTGGCCTGCTGGCCGAACGGCACCAGCCGCGTTTTCGCGCCCTTGCCGGTGATGCGCAGCACGCCGTCGTTCAGGCTCAGCTCCAGCATCTTGAGGTCCACCAACTCCGACACGCGCAAGCCGCTGGCGTACATCAGCTCCAGCATGGTGCGCTCGCGCAGGCCCAGCGGCGTATTGACGTCGGGCGCCGCCAGCAAGGCCTCAACTTGAATTTCGCTCAAGGTGTGGACGAAGCGGTGCGGCTGCTTGGCCGATACCAATTTGAGGCTGGGATCGTCGGTGATGCGGCGCTGTCGCAGCATCAACTGGTAAAAGCGCTTGATCACCGACAGCCGCCGGTTGGACGAGGTGGCCTTGCCGCTGTCCTCGTGGCGCGCGGCGATGTAACCCTGGATATCGTGCGTGGCCACGGCCGCCAGCCCGGCCACGTTGGGCCGCTGCGACTCGAGCCAGCGGGCGAACAGGCGCATGTCGCGCCGGTAGGCTTCGAGCGTGTTCTTCGACAGGCCGTCCTCCAGCCACAGGCTGTCGCAGAACTCGTCGATCAGAGCAGTGTTGTCTGTTGCCATGCGTACTCGCTCGAACCTTCGTGGGCCAGCAGCCAGCGTTTGATGCCCAGGAGGTAGCCGTTGGGATCGTCGCTGTTGGCAAAGCCGCCCAGGCCGGCGGCGGAGGTGACGCGGTGGCACGGCACCACGATCGGGAACCAGTTGGCGCCGCAAGCCTGCCCCACGGCGCGCGGCGCCGAACCGATGTGCTTGGCGAGCTCGCCGTAGGTGCGAACGCTGCCGCGCGGAATGGAACTGATGGCGCCCCACACGGTCTTCTGGAAGTCGGTGCCGGCCTGCTTGAGCGGCAAGTCGAAGCGGTAATCGGCATCCGCACAATACGCTTGCAGCTGGGTAACCGCCGCCGCCGCCGTCGCGTCCCCGGCATCCTTTGCATCAAAATGGGGCGGCAGGTAACACAGCTCAGTGATCAGACCACTTGCGGTGCGCACTCCAATTTTCCCGAATGGCAATTCCACGATGGCAGAAAAAATTTCACGCTGCTGTTGTATATTCGTCACAGTTGATGCACCAAAAAGGGTCTTCGTTGATCTCAGCCGTTTTTCGCAACGCACCATGATGTTGCGTGCCCGCGACATCCTTTTGTGGTGGAAGTTGCGAAAGGCGTCCGGCGGCGGCGCGAAGGTTTTCGCGCCGCGCCCGCATTGTAAATCGCCAGGCGAAAAAAAACGCACCGAAAGGTGCGTTTTTAAACCTGCTTCACGTTCCCGGTCGTTTGCGTGTCCCCGTAGCGCGCTTGTGGCGGCCTGCAGCGACTATCACAACGACATTCTGTAAAACGTGTGTCTCCTCGATCGATTGCCGGTATTAAGTACCGTTTCTATCACACTCCCCACCTACAATTCCTTGCCCTTGCTACCGAACCAACTTTACTTATTCGGGAACCCCTGAGAGCGACGCCATCATAACGCATCTTTTTCGGTTTTTCCCGTTTTTTTCAGGTTGCAGCGCAGCGTTACTTTAAGAGTAAATTAAATTCGGGAGCCACAAAGAAATTTGTGGTACATATGTGACCAAGATCAAGAAGCCCAGCATTGTCAGCAGCCATGGCCACACGGCAACGGTCAATTCTGTTATGCCCATCTTGGTGATACCCGACGCCACGTACAGGTTCAGGCCGACCGGCGGATGGCACATCCCCACTTCCATGTTGACTACGATCAAGATCCCGAAGTGCACCGGATCGATGCCCAGTTTCATGGCCACCGGGAACAGAATCGGCGCCATGATCAGCACGATCGACGACGGCTCCATGACGTTGCCGGCCAACAGCAGCAGCACGTTAACCACCAGCAGGAAGGTAATCACGCCCAGGCCCTGTCCGGTGATCCACTCGGCCATCGCCTGCGGAATGTTCTCACTGGTCATCAGGAACGAGAACAGGATGGCGTTGGTGATGATGTACAGCAGCATCGCCGACATCGCCGCCGAATCGAGCAGCACCTTGCCCACCTGCTTGAGCTTCAAGTCCTTGTAGACGAACACGGCGATGAAGAAGGCGTACACCGCCGCCATCGCCGCCGCCTCGGTCGGCGTGAACGCGCCGCTGTAGATGCCGCCCATGACGATGACGATCAGCAGCAGGCCCCAGGCGCTCTTGCGGAAGGTCGCCCAGCGCTCGCCCCAGGCGGCCTTGGGCATGCGCGGATAGTTGTTCTTGCGCGCCAGATACCAGGTGGTCAAGCCGAGGAAGAACGCCAGCATAATGCCCGGCACCACGCCGGCCATGAACAGCTTGCCGACCGAGGTGTTGGTGGTGACCGAGTACATCACCATCACGATCGACGGCGGAATCAGGATACCCAGCGCGCCCGAGGTGGTGATGACGCCGGCGCCGAACGCCTTCGGATAGCCTTGGCGCACCATTGCAGGCAGGATGATCGATCCGATCGCCACCACGGTGGCCGGCGACGAGCCCGACACCGCAGCAAACAAGGCGCAGGCCAGCACGCCGCCCAGCGCCAGGCCGCCGTGCCAGTGGCCGACCATCGACGTGGCGAAGTTGATCATGCGCCGCGCGACGCCGCCGTGGGTGAGGAAGTTGCCCGCCAAAATGAAGAACGGGATGGCCATGATCTCGAATTTCTCGATGCCGGTGAACAGCTTGAGCGCCACCGTATCGATCGGCACCTGGGTCATGGTGAACAGGAAGGTCAGCACCGTCAGGCCGAGCGAGATGGAGATCGGCATGCCGGTCAACATCAGGCCCAGCAGCAGCACGAAGATAATCAGGGCGTTCATGCTTTGGCTCCTTTGTCGGCCGACAGTTCTTCTTCCAGACCCTCGACGTGCGAATGGTCATGTTTGGGCAGGTCGCCGGTTTTGACGAAGGACACCAGCACCTGCAGGAAGCGGAAGCACATCAGGTAGGAGCCGAGCGGCACGGCCAGGTAGACGATCCACATCGGCATTTCGAGGTCGGCCGAGGTCTGGTCGGTCTGCGCCATGTGATGGACGAAGTTGGCGCCCAGGGTGCCGATGATGCCGGTGAACACCGCGCCGGCCAGCAGGCCGAACACGACGAACTTGGCGCGCCACGGCGTGCTCATGCGGTTGATCAGGACGTCGACGCCAACGTGGATGCCGGTGCGCACGCCATAGGCCGCGCCGAACTTGGCCATCCAGACGAACATGTAGATGCAGGCTTCCTGCGTCCAGCTGGTATTGAGTTGAATCAGGTAGTCCTGCAGGCCGGGGATCGGCAGGCCGGACAGGTAACGGTGTACGACCGAGATAAAGATCAGAATGGTGGCCACGCCCATCAGGGTCGCGATGAGCCATTCTTCGAGTCTATCGAGGAATTTCATGGAGGGATCCTTCAGTGAGGAATTGTGGACGGGGCGGCGAGCGCCGCCCCGTCAGGCAGGCTTATATTGCCGCTTTTATTTTGCCGCTTCTTTATTGATGGCCGAGATCAGGTCTTTGCCGATCCGGCTTTCCATCGATTGCTGTACCGGCAGCAGGGCCTTGCGCCACTCCGCCTGTTCTTTCACGCTCAAGGTGTAGATCTCGGTCTTGCCGGTCTTCTTGATCGCTTCGAGCGCCAGATCGTTGTCGCGCTGGGCGATGGCTTTCTCGAACGTGGTCGCCTCCTTCATCGCCTTGTCGAGCGCGGTGCGGATGTCAGGCGGCAGGCCGTCCCAGAACTTCTTGTTGACGATGACCGCGTAGCCCAGGTAGCCGTGGTTGGAGACGGTCACGTACTTCTGCACTTCATGCATCTTCTGGGTGTACATGTTCGACGGCGGATTCTCGGTGCCGTCGACCACGCCGGTCTGCAGCGCTTGATACACTTCCGAGAACGCCAGCACCTGCGGGTTGGCGCCCAGCGCGCGCATCTGCGCGTCCAGCACTTTGGACGACTGGATGCGCAGTTTCAGGCCTTTGAAGTCGGCCGGCACGCGCAGCGGCTTGTTGGCCGACATGACCTTGAAGCCGTTATCCCAGAACGCCAGGCCGGTGATGCCCTTCGGTTCCAGCTTTTTCATCAGGCCCTTGCCGATTTCGCCTTCGGTGACGTTGTACAGCGCGGTCTTGGAAGGGAAGATGAACGGCAGGTCGAAGGCTTCGAATTCCTTCACGCCCAGCGGGCCGAACTTGGCCAGCGACGGCGCCAGCATTTGCACGGCGCCCAGCTGCAGCGCTTCGAGTTCTTCCTTGTCCTTGTACAGCTGGCTGTTCGGATAGACCTCGACCTTGACGCGGCCGTTGGTGGCTTTTTCGGCAAGTTGTTTAAAACGCTCTGCCGCCTGGCCTTTCGGGGTGTCGGTCGCCACGACGTGGCTGAATTTGATGACGATAGGCGCTTGCGCGTAGGCGTTAAAGCTCAATGCCGCGCTCAGCACGAGCAGTGCGTGTTTCAGTTTCATACGGTCTCCAGAGGGATGTAAAAGTACACTATTATTGTAGTTTGATAGATTCTTCAGGACAACGTCGCATTATTCAATTGTGGAAAACCACAATGACTCCGTTCCGCCAACGCTATACCCTGAGCGCCCATGACAAACCCGCATTCCCAGCCGCTCCCAGCCCGACGCCCCAGCGCAAACTCGACGCTGCGCTGGGTTTTGCCGATCGTGCTGGTGTTGTTTTTTCTGGCGATTTTGATCTGGCTACCGTGGCAGGCGCGCCAGATGGAAAGCAACGAACGCCAGGAACAACTGATCGCCGACACGCTGTGGGTTGAGCAAACGATACGCTTTCAATTAGGCAGGGACGAGGAAAGCCTGGCCGCGCTGGCGCAGGAAATCGGCATCGGGCGCCTGACGCCGCAACAGGGCCACGACCGCCTGTCCCGAGTGCTCAAGAACGGCAAGGAACTACTGCGGGTGGTCTGGCTGCGGCCCGACGGCTCGCTGGTCGCCACCAGCGACCCGCAAGCGACGCCGGTGGTGTTGACGGCGGCCTCGCGCGCAACCATGGAGCTGACCCGCAAGACCCGCAACGCGATGTACACGCAGCCGGAGGTGCAAGCGGCCAACCCCTCATCCGCGCCTTCGGAAGTGCTGATGGATTACCACGTGCCGCTGTTCAACGGCGCCGACTACCTGGGCGACCTGGTCGCCACCTATAAAACCAGCGCCCTGCTCGACGAAATGGTGCCGTGGTGGTTCGCGCAGGACAACCAGGTCACTCTGGTCGACCGCGACGACAAGGTGCTGGCGCGCCGCGCGGCGGCCGGTCCCGGCCACGGCGTCTACACCCACAAGCGCGCGCTCGACCTGCCTGGGGCCTCGGTGCGGCTGGTGACGGACAGCGTCAAGAGCGCGCCCAAGCTGCTGCCCAATTTGCTGGTCGGCTCGGTCATCGTGCTCTCACTCGGATTATTATGGAGCCTGGTGGCGCTGTGGGGCCACATCTCGCGCAGGCTCGCCGCCGAAGGCGCGCTGCGCCAGCAGATGTCGTTTCGCACCGCGATGGAAAATTCGCTGGTGACGGGCCTGCGCGCGCGCGACCTGGAAGGACGCATCACCTACGTCAATCCGGCGTTCTGCCAGATCGTCGGCTATCCGGCCGAGGACATCGTCGGCCGGCTGCCGCCGATGCCCTACTGGGCGCCGGAAGCGATGGAGGAATACCAGACCCGCTTCGCCTCGGTCCTGGCGGGCAAGGTCACGCCGCAGTTCGAGACCTTCTTCCAGCGTCCGGACGGTCAGCGCGTGCCGGTGCTGGTGTTCGAGGCGCCGCTGGTGGACAACCACGGCAAGCAGACCGGCTGGATGGGCTCCATCCTCGACATCTCCGACCGCAAGCGCGTGGAGGAACTGAACCGCCAGCAGGAGGAAAAGCTGCAGGCCAGCGCGCGCCTGGCGACGATGGGCGAAATCGCCTCGATGCTGGCGCATGAACTGAACCAGCCGCTGGCCGCCATCTCCAGCTACACCACCGGCGCGCTCAATGTATTGGGACGCGCGCAGGACAAGGGCCACGCGGTCGACGCGGGATTGCTGAAACCCGCGCTGGAGCAGGCCAGCGCGCAGGCGCAGCGGGCCGGCCAGATCATCCGCAGCGTCCACGAATTCGTCAAGAAGCGCGAACCGCTACGCCAGTCGGTCGGCATCCAGTCGCTGCTCGACGGCATCCAGGCGCTGATCGAGTTGCAGGCGCGCCAAAGCTACGTCTCGTACCAAACCAACATCCCCCAGGATCTGCCGGCGGTGCTGGCCGACCGCGTGATGATCGAACAGGTGCTGCTCAACCTGACCCGCAACGCCATCGAAGCGATGCAGCACATTCCGCCACAGCGGCGCATGCTCAACGTGGTGGCGGAGTATGATGCGGCCACCGCGCAGGTGAGCGTGGCCGTGATCGACCAGGGGCACGGCATTCCGGACGAGGTGGCGCAGCGTTTGTTCTCGCCCTTCTTCTCGACCAAGGCCGAGGGGATGGGCATGGGATTGAACATCTGCCGGACTGCGATAGAATTCCACGGCGGTTCGCTCACTTACAGCCCCAATCCGCAAGGCGGAACCATATTTACGTTCGTGCTGCCGGCGGTGACGGTGGTCACGGAACAGGAGACCTGACAAAATGCTGCATATCGTCGATGACGAAGCGGTCGTGCGCGACTCGCTGACCTGGCTGGCCACTTCGCGCGGGATCTCGTCGCGCGCCTACGAGGGCGCGCTGCAATTCCTGCAACAGGTGGAGATGGGCGAATTCGACGCCGACGGCGATTGCCTGCTGCTCGACGTGCGCATGCCGGACATGAATGGCGTGGCGGTGTTCGACCAGCTGGCCGCGCGCGGACTGACGCAGCGCATGCCGGTGATTTTCCTAACGGGCCATGGCGACGTGCCGATGGCGGTCGATACCTTGAAGCGCGGCGCCTTCGATTTCTTCGAGAAGCCGTTCAACGACAACCAGTTGATGGACCGGGTGCAGGAAGGCCTGGCCGGCTCGCGCAAGGCCGGCGAGATGGCGGCCGTACACGCGCGCCTGGCGACGCTGTCGGTGCGGGAGCGCGAGGTGCTGGACCTGATCCTGGCCGGCAAAATGAACAAGGTGGTGGCCGACCAGCTGGGCATCAGCATGCGCACGGTGGAAGTGCACCGCGCGCATATCTTCGACAAGATGCAGGTCAAAACGGCTGTCGAGCTGGCGGGCTTGCTGAAGTAAAGCCCCATCAACTTGCTTGATTTCCCTCATATCGCCGCCTAACATGGGATGACATGATCGTCCGATGATTACATGGGACGAAAATAAACGGCGAGAAAACCTACGGAAACACGGCATCGATTTTGCTGACCTGGAAGCCGTTTTTGACTATCCAATGCTGTCCGAGCAGGACAGCGGCGCCGGGCACAACGAAATACGTTTAAAAAGCCTGTGCATGTTTCGCGGGAACGTTGTCGTCATGATCTGGACAGCACGTGACGACAACGCGCGCATCATCTCTTGCAGATACGGTGACAAACATGAAACGCAAAAGTATTTTAGAAACCTATTTCACCCAAGAACAAATTGACGCGGCAATTGCCAGGGCACCCGATTGGGTTGACGACCCGGATTCGCCTTACGATCCAAATGATGAGGCAGCGGTAGAGGCCTACTGGTCAAAGGCCAAGATCACGCTGCCCGGCGAACACCCGTTCAAAAAAGCGCCAAAAAAAACGGGTACCTGACGCGCGTCACCCCTTCTGCGTGGCGATCCACTCGTCCACCACCTTCTCCAGCACCGACAGCGGCACATCGCCCGTCTGCAGCACCGTGTTGTGGAAGCCCTTGATCGAGAACTTGTCGCCCAGCGCCTTCTCGGCCTTCGCGCGCAGGTCGAGGATGCGGATCATGCCGATCTTGTACGCGCACGCCTGCCCAGGCATCACCACATAACGCTCCACCTCCGACGCCGGAATGCCGTAATCGATGCCCTGCTGCCGCGTCCACTTCATCGCGTGCAGGCCGGTATCGACCACCAGCCGCTTGGCGCGGAACAGCTCCGCGTCGAGCTGCCCCAAACGTCCAACGGTATCGCCGTCATACCACTTGTTCTCCGACGCCAGCTGCTCCGCATACAGCGCCCAGCCCTCGACATACGCCGATCCCGATGCGAACACGCGGTCGCGGCGATAGCGCGGCAAGCCCGTATTCTCCTGCTGCAGCGCGATCTGGAAGTGATGGCCCGGCACCGCCTCGTGATACACCAATGTGCGCATGCCGACGATGCGAAAGTCCGGCCCTGGCATCGGCGCCCAGAAGACACCCGGCAGCGTGCCATCCTTGGCCGGCGCCGAATAATGCGCGGCGGCCGTCTTCTCCGTGAACGCCGGCTCGCGCTTGACTACTACCGGCGCCTTCGGCGTGATATCGAACAAACCCTTCGCGCGCGCCTCGGCGTCGCGCATCAACGCGTCGTAACGCGCCAGCATCGCCGGTCGCGGATCGGCCTCCTTCGGCTGCGAATCGGCCTCCAGCTTGACCATGCGCTCCTTGATGCCGCCCTCCTTGTAGCCCAGCGATGCCAGCAAACCATCCATCTCCTTCTCGATGCGCGCCACTTCCTTCAGGCCGATGTCGTGGATCTGCTGCGGCGTGTAGTCGGTGGTGGTCATGCGGCGCAACGCCAGCGCGTAGGCCTTGTCGCCATTCGGCAGGCGCCACAGGCCGGCGTCGGCGGTGGTGCGCGGCAGCTGTTCCTTCAGCAGCGTGCGGGTACGCTCGAACGCCGGCAGGATGGTCTCCTTGACGGTCGCCGTGGCCTCCGCCGTGAACTTGACCTGCTGCTCCGGCGAGACATCCTTCAACGCCGCCATGCGCTGCGCCAGCGAGGCGACCAGCACGTTCTTGTCCGCGCCGCCGTCGAGGAAGCGGTCCAGCTGGCCGATCGCCGATTCCGTGATAAAGGTCGGCATCAGGAAGCCACGGCTGGCGGCGCCCTTTGCGCGCGCAATGCCGGTGTCGATCTTGCCGGCGACGGACTTCAGGCGCGCCAGATAGTTTTCAACGTCGCGCTGGTTGCGGATCGGATGCTGCTGCGACAGGAAGTTCACCATCTGCACATGCAGGCCGGTGAACTGGTTAAACACGAACTGGTGATCCTCGAACGCCACCGCGTCGACCGCACCCTGCAGATTCCACGCAATGGCGGCGGCGCTGGCGCGCTGCTGCGGCGTCAGTGGCTTCTGATCGATGGCCGCCAGCTGCTTGAGCGCGGCCTTGGCCTTGGCCACTTCGGCCTTGCGGTATTCCGGCGTGTTCGGCGTCAGCGCGCGGTCCAGCGCGTCCTGCTCCTTGCCGCTGAAGTACTGCTTCTGCGTGGCCTGTTCCGGATCGCTGCGCACCTTTGCGTCGGCCACCTTGTCGGCCCATGCGTCGAAGCTGACCGCCTGCGCGGCGAGGGAGAAGGAGGCGCCGGCAAGCAGCGCTATGAACCTGGTTGAAGTTTGCATGGGCATCGGTCTTTTAAAGGAAAATAACCGCATGAGTGTAGCCCAATCGGGCCACGCGAACCAGCGCTCAGGCCTGGGTCGCGGTGCCTTCGGCGTGACAGGCCAGCGCCCACTCGACATGCTCGCGCACCAGCGCCGACGGGTGCGCCAAACGCGCCGTGAGCGCGGCGACGATCGCCGCGTCGCCCGCCGCGCCGGCCGCTGCGGCGTTGCCCAGGCCGACCGCCAGATTGCGCAGCCAGCGCTCATGGCCGATGCGGCGGATCGGACTGCCCTCCATTTTGCGGTTGAATTCCTCTTCGCTCCAGCCGAATAGCTCGACCATCGAGGCGCTCCCCAAACCATGGCGCTCGTCGAAATCGGGCAGCACCGCGCGCTGCGCGAACTTGTTCCACGGGCAGGCGGTCTGGCAGTCGTCGCAGCCGTACACGCGATTGCCGATCAGGGGCCGCAGCTCGGCCGGAATCGCGCTTTTCAATTCGATGGTCAGGTAGGACACGCAGCGCCGGGCGTCCAGGCGCCCCGGCCCCAGGATCGCCTGCGTCGGGCAAATGTCGATGCACGCCGAGCACTGGCCGCAATGGGCGCCGGTCGGCGGATCGACCGGCAGCGGCAAGTCGACCAGGAATTCGCCCATGAAGAACATCGAGCCGGCGGTGCGGCTTAGCAGCAAGGTGTGCTTGCCGCGCCAGCCCAGGCCCGCCTTTTCGGCCAGCGGCAGCTCCATCAAGGGCGCCGAATCGGTGAACACGCGGTAGCCGAAGTCGCCGATTTCGGCCTTGACCTTGTCGGCCAGCTGCTGCAACCGGGCGCGCAGCACCTTGTGGTAATCCCTGCCGCGCGCGTAGACCGAGATGACGGCGGCGCCGGGATCGGCCAGCCGGCGCCGTTCATGCTCGCGCCAATCGCCGGCCTCCGTGGCCGCCTCCTGCCCGGTTTCCGCCTCCCTCGGCAGATAATTCATGCGCGCGCTGATCACGCGCACCGTGCCGGGCACCAGTTCGGCCGGGCGGGCGCGCATCATGCCGTGGGCGGCCATGTAGTCCATTTCACCGTGCATGCCGGCGTCCAGCCACGCGCGCAGACCCGCCTCGGCGTGACTGAGGTCGATGTCGGTGATGCGGATTTCGGCAAAGCCCAGTTCCACGCCCCAGCGCTTGATGCTGAGGGCGAGTTCGGCTAAATTGGATACAGGCAAGGACATCAGTGGCTTATGAGGGTACACCCCGGAAGGACGCGGGCGGTTACAATGGCTGGCGATTCCACCAACATGACATTCTATTCGATGCAGCACTTCACAGCCCATCTCCACGACGAAGCCGCGACCGCCGCACTGGGCGCGGCCCTGGCGCGCGCGCTGGCGCCGGGCCTGACGATCTACCTTCACGGCGACCTGGGGGCCGGCAAGACCGCCCTCACCCGCGCCCTGCTGCACGCGGCGGGCCACGCCGGCACCGTCAAAAGCCCGACCTACACCTTGTCGGAACCCTATCGCATCGCACTCGGCGGCCGCGCCGTGGGCGTCATCCATTTCGACCTTTACCGCATGGGCAGCCCCGAGGAATTCCTCGACGCCGGCTTCCGCGAAGACTTCAACGGGGACAACATCTGCATCGTCGAATGGCCTGAAAAGGCCGACCGCGTGCTGCCACCGCCCGACATCGACCTGTACCTGACCGTGGCCGGCAACGGCCGTGATGTAGAATTGCAGGCGTCCACCGCCCTGGGTAACTCATGCCTTCAAAGCCTCAAATTCGCCCCCAACATGTGAGCGCGGAGCCCACTCCCGCCGTCTCGCGGCGCACCGTCCTGAAGGCCGGCGCCACCCTGATGCTGTCCGTGACCTCGCTCGCCGCGCCGCTGCGCGCCAGCGCCGCGCAAATCCTGGCCGTGCGCGTGTGGCCGGCCGACGACTACACCCGCGTCACGCTGGAGAACGACGCCGTGTTGAAGGCCACGCACTTCATCGTCAAGGACCCGGAACGCATGGTGGTCGACATCGAGGGGCTGGAGCTCAATCCGACGCTCAAAAGCCTGGTCGCCAAGATCCAGTCCAACGACCCGTACATCAAGCAGGTGCGCGTGGGCCAGAACCGGCCCAACGTGGTGCGCCTGGTGTTCGACCTGAAAGAGGAAGTGCGGCCGCAGGTCTTCACGCTGCCGCCGGCCGGTAACTACAAGGACCGCCTGATCTTCGACCTCTACCCCGTCAAGGAAGTCGACCCGATCGCGGCGATGATCGAGAAGGGCAACTGGTCCAGCGATGGCAAGCCGCCGCCGGAATCGTCGTCGGCCGCCGCCGGCAGCACGCCGAAAGGCGACATGCCACCGCTCAAACCGGGCGAGGCGGAAATGGCCGCCAACGCCCCGACGCCTCGGGAACAGCTCGACGCGCTCAAGCCGGACATGAAGGCCGAGCCGCGCGCCGAACTGCGCGACCAGGTCAAAACCGCCGAGGCCCAGGCCAGGGCCGCCGAAAAGGCCGACAAAGCGGACAAGAACAACGTTGTGCGGATGATCACCATCGCGCTCGATCCCGGGCATGGCGGCGAAGACCCTGGCGCCTCCGGCAAGAACGGCAGCAAGGAAAAAGACATCGTGCTGGCGATCGCCAAGCGCCTCAAGGCCAAGCTGGAGGAAGCGCCCAACATGCGCGTGATGCTCACGCGCGACGGCGACTACTTCGTCCCGCTCGGCAAACGCGTGGAAAAAGCGCGCAAGGTGCAGGCCGACCTGTTCGTGTCGATCCATGCGGACGCCTTCGTGCAGCCGTCCGCCCGCGGCTCGTCGGTGTTCGTGCTGTCGGAAAAAGGCGCCACATCGACCGCCGCGCGCTGGCTTGCGGACAAGGAAAACCAGGCCGACACCATCGGCGGCGTCAACGTCAAGAACCACGACCGCCAGCTGGCCAGCGTGCTGTTCGACCTGTCCACCACGGCGCAGATCAACGACAGCATGAAGCTGGGTAAATCGGTGCTGGGCGAGATCGGCGGCATCAACCGCCTGCACAAAGGCTCGGTCGAGCAGGCCGGCTTCGCGGTGCTCAAGGCGCCGGACATTCCGTCCATCCTGATCGAAACGGCCTTCATCTCCAATCCGGAGGAAGAGGCCAAGCTGCTCGACGACGGCTACCAGAACCAGATGGCCAACGCCATCGTCAAAGGCATCCGGCGCTATTTCGCCAAGAATCCGCCGCTGGCGAAGAACCGGCTGACCTGAACCCCGACCTAACCACCTCATTCACTTTACGGAAGAACCATGGCTGTAGTTACGATGACTGAATTCGGCGCCCTGCCAGCGGTGCAAATCACCGCCGCCGATGGCGCGCAAGCGACGGTGTCGCTGTTCGGCGCCCATTTGCTGTCCTGGAAAACCGCCGACGGCAAGGAGCGCCTGTTCGTCAGTTCGCAAACGCCGCTCGACGGCAGCAAGGCGATACGGGGCGGCGTGCCGGTCATCTTCCCGCAGTTTAATGTGCGCGGCCCCGGCCTGCGCCACGGCTTCGCGCGCGTCAGCACGTGGGGCCTGACGGACAGCGGCGGCGACGGCGGCCATTCCTTCCTGGAGTTCAGCCTCGATCAGGACGATCTGGCGGCGGAACATGCGCAAGCGTGGCCGCACGCCTTCGCGTTGACCTTGCGCTTTACCCTGCACGGCGACGCACTCGACGCCGAGTTCACGGTCCGTAACAGCGGCGCGCAAGCCTTCCCGTTCGGCGTGGCGCTGCACACCTATTACGACGTCGGCCACCTGAGCGCGACCAGCATCAGCGGCCTGCAACACCAGCAGTACACCGACCACCATCTGAATACGGCCACGCAGGAGCATCCCGCGCTGCATTTCACCGAGAAGCACGACCGCCTGTACCAATCGACGCCGTCGCTGACGCTAAACACGGCCAACGCCACCTTGCGGCTGGACCAGCAGGGTTTCAGCGAATGGGTGGTGTGGAATCCGGGTCAGGCCGATGCGGCCGCGCTGGTGGACCTGGCCGACGACGAGTATCTGCGCTTCGTCTGCATCGAGCCGGCGCGCGTGGACCAGCGGCCGCTGGAAGCCAGCGCCACCTGGACCGGCAAGCACCGCATCTGCGCCGACTGACTTAAAACCCGTCCTTAGTTCGATTCTTTGACGATGCGGCCGGAGCCCGGCTGGACCGGCCGCGCATTCAAGGGATAGAGGCGGCTGAACAGCGCCAGCTGCGCCGGCGAGGCCTGCACCGGCTCCTTCATCACCAGCCATAACACGCCCTCCTGGCAGGGCGGCGTCGTCATCGATCCCATGAAGGTGAAGTAATCGCGCCGCGCCGGCAGCAGGTCCATCGGATCGAGCACCACCGACGGCGCCAGGGTCTCCAGTTTTTCCAGCGGCAGGTTGTTCCACACCGTCTGGATCACCGGCTGCGGCTTGCCGCGCTCCAGCAGCAGCGCCAGCATGGCGATGCGCCCCTCCACATCCTTGTGCACCAGGTGCACCACCATCTCATAGCCCTTGCCGTTGATGCGCTCCTCCGACGGCCGGTGGAAATGGAACTGGACCAGTTCATACATGCGGTTCTGCACCGTGAGGAAATTGCCGCCACCGACCATCACCTGCACCGTGTGGCCGTTGTCGGTCACGTTGAACGTCGAGGGATGGTAGTCAAAGCTGATCTGTTCCAGTTCGACCTTCATGCCGTCGCGGATATCGATCGGCGACTGGCGGTTGCCGCTGCCGCACTTGGCCCAGGCAGGATTGATCTTGCCCCAGTTGGCGGGACCGGTCTCGCCCTCGTAGGACCAGGTGTTGCTGAAGAATTTGGGCGCCGCCGGCGGTGGCGCGGCGGCGGCCACCACGGCCGCCTTCTTGGCCTTGGCCGCGGCGGCGGCGCGGGCCTGCTGGTTGGCGCGCATGATGGCCAGGCGGGCGGCGATCTTGGCCGACAGTTCGGCCTCGGCGTCGCCCTCGGTCGGCTTGCGCACCGGCGACGCCGCACTGGACGCGCTGGCGGCGCTGGCGGCGGACGCACCGCCGGCGCGCACGCTGCCCACACCGGCGATCGGGGATTTCGCCGACGGCGAAACGGGCGGATCGGTTGCGGCGCCGGCGGTCGTGACGACGCAGCAGCAGGCAATCAGGGTGAGCAGGGAGGGCACGGTACGCATGAGTTTCCAGAGTAAGAGAATTACCTACTGGTTTACGGATGCATTTGGGCAAAACTTGAGACGCGCCGACGTTGGCGGGGAGAATTATTTCAGGGGAGTTTACAAAGCGACACGCCGCGCGGACCGCGCGGCGTGCTTGAAACCGTCAAGGATCGAGGCTGGATGCGGCTTAGCGGCCCATCACGCGGCGGCCCAGCTTCCAGGCGCCGCCCAGCAACATCGGCACCACGGCCACGCCGACGCCGACCATGACGATCTCGGTCAGGTGGTCGCGCACCAGCGGAATGTTGCCGAAGAAGTAGCCGGCCGTGGTCAGCAGCACCACCCACAGCACCGCGCCGGTGATGTTATACAGCTGGAAGCGGGTATGCGTCATGTCGGACACGCCGGCCACGAACGGCGCGAAGGTGCGCACCACGGGCACGAAACGCGCCAGCACGATGGTCTTGCCGCCGTGCTTTTCGAAAAACTCGTGGGTCTTGCGCAAGGCGTCCTTGTTGAGCCAGCGGTAATCGTGGGTGAAGACCTTCTGGCCGATGGCCTCGCCGATCCAGTAATTGAGCGTATTGCCGGTCACCGCCGCCGTAATCAGCAGGAACATCAGAAGCGCAAGGTTCATCTCGCCCACCGCGCACAGCGCGCCGGCGATGAACAACAGTGTGTCACCTGGGAAGAAAAACAGCACCACCAGCCCGGTTTCGCAGAAAATAATGGCGAACAGCACAGCGTAAACCAGGGTGCCGTATTGTTGAATGATCACTTCTAATGTTTTGTCGACATGAAGGATCATGTCGAAGAATTGCATAAAATCCATATTCTTCCCATAAAGTGTGCGCCGGAATCATACACCACCAATGCCGCGAAAGGTCGAAGTTTCCAGCCCCTCCCAACCAGTTTACAATCGTCCGCGTACCCGCAGCAAGCGGATACGTCCAACCAAGGAGATTCCGGATGTCCCTGACCGATTTGCTACGTACTTGTACTTATATAGTCCCGCTCAGCGCGCTGGCCGCCACGGCCTTCGCCGCCGACCTGCCGGCCCGGCCCAGCGCCGGCGATCTGGTCAAACAATCCACACCGGCCGACTGGCGTCCGCTGGACCCGAACAACACCCTGTACATGGAGCTGCCGGCCGGACGCGTGGTGATCGAACTGGCGCCGGATTTCGCGCCCCTGAGCATCGCCAACCTCAAGACCCTCGTCGGCGAAAAGTACTTCGACGGCCTGGCCGTACTGCGCTCGCAGGACAACTACGTGGCCCAGTGGGGCGATCCGGACGCCGAAACAAAACCCAGGCCGCTCGGCAGCGCCAAGGCCAAGGTGACGGCGGAGTTCACCGTCCCCATGTCCAACGATAAGCATTTTGTGCGCCAGATGGATTTCGACGGCTACGCGCCGCAAATCGGCCACTCCAACGGCTTCCCGGTCGGACGCGATCCGAAGACCAAAACCACCTGGCTGGCGCACTGCTATGGCATGGTCGGCATCGGCCGGGACAACGACACCGACAGCGGCAGCGGCGCCGAACTGTATGCCGTCAACGGCCACGCGCCGCGCCACCTGGACCGCAACGTGACGGTCATCGGACGGGTGGTGTCGGGCATGGCGCTGCTGGCGACGCAGCCGCGCGGCGGCGAGGCGATGGGCTTTTATGGTGCGAACGAAGCCAGGACGCCGATCAAATCGGTGCGCCTGGCGGCCGACGTGCCCGAGGCCGAGCGCAGCAACCTGGAGGTGATGCGCAGCGAGGCGCCGATCTACAAGCGGGTGATCGAGGCGCAGCGCAATCGCGGCGGCCCTTGGAACAAGTTCTCGCCCAACTACGTGGAGCTGTGCAACGCGCCGATACCGGTGCGCGAGCGCCCGGCGTTATAATCGCTGCGATGAACGCGCCAGACACCCAAACCCTCGCCCCCGCCGCTCCCCGCCCGATCCAGGCCCTGCCCGACCAGCTGATTTCGCAGATCGCCGCCGGCGAGGTGGTCGAACGGCCGTCCGCCGTCGTCAAGGAGCTGCTGGAGAACGCCCTCGACGCCGGCGCCACGCAGATCACCGTGCGGCTGGAGGAAGGCGGCGTCAAACGCATCGCCATCACCGACAACGGGCGCGGCATCCCGCCCGAGCAGATGCCGCTGGCGCTGGCCCGGCACGCGACCTCGAAGATCGCCTCCCTGAACGACCTGGAAAACGTCGGCACGCTTGGCTTCCGGGGCGAGGCGCTGGCCTCGATCGCCTCGGTGGCCGCAGTCACCCTGACCTCGCGCACCGCCGACGCCGCGCATGCGTGGGAAATCGTCGGCTCGCACAACGGCGTCGTGTCGCCGTCGTCCGGCTCCCTGGGCACCACCATCGACGTGCAGGACCTGTACTTCAATACGCCGGCGCGCCGCAAATTCCTCAAGTCCGAGCAGACCGAATTTGGCCACTGCGCCGAAGTCGTGCGCCGCATCGCGCTGGCGCGGCCGGATGTATCGTTCTCGCTCACTCACAACGGCCGCACCATCGACCACTGGAACGTCAGCGAGATGGCCAAACGCAGCGCCCACATCCTCGGCGACGGCTTTGCCGAAGCGCGCCTGCCGATCGACGAACGAGGCGGCGCGCTGCGCCTTCACGGCTACGCCGGCCTGCCGACCGCCTCCAAGGCACGCGCCGACGGCCAGTTCTTTTATGTGAACGGGCGCTTCGTGCGCGACAAGGTGCTGGTGCACGCGGTCAAAGCCGCCTACCAGGACGTGCTGCACGGCGACCGCTTTCCTTCCTACGTGCTGGCGCTCGAACTCGATCCGGCGCTGGTCGACGTCAACGTCCACCCGTCGAAGATCGAGGTGCGCTTCCGCGACAGCCGCGCGGTGCACCAATTCGTCTTCCACGCGGTGCAGCGCGCGCTGGCGTCGACATCGGCCACCGCGCACGGCAGCGTGCCGTCGCCGCTGCCGGCGGCCGAAAGCCTGGGCAGTGCGGCCTGGCGCGGCGAACAAACCTCGTTCGGTCTGGGGCCGGCGCTTCTGGATCCCGATTACTCGCCGACCTTCTCGCCGTCGCCGTTCGGATCGCGCAATGGCGACGCCGGCGGTATGGGCGGCAGCGGCCCAGGCTTCGGCACGGGCGCGGGCTTCGGCGCGCCGCGCTTCGGCGGCAACGAGGGCGGCGTCGCCCAGAGCACCGAGAAATACGGCGCGTTGTTCGGCGGCGCCGGCCGCATCGACGGCTACCGCGCCGAAGCGGATATGGCACTGCCGCAGGCCAGCCCGTTCACCGTGTCCTCCGCCGCGATGGCGCAGGAAGAGTTCCCGTTAGGTTTTGCGCTGGCGCAGCTGCACGGCATCTACATCCTGGCGCAGAACACCAAGGGCCTGGTGCTGGTCGACATGCACGCCGCGCATGAACGCATCCTCTACGAACAGTTGAAGACCGCGCTGGAGAGCCGCGTCGCCGGCGAGGAGATGCAGGTGCAGCCGCTGCTGATCCCCGTCACCTTCTACGCCGACGCGGTGGAAGTGGGCACCGCGCAGGAGCACCAGGAGACGTTGCAGGCGCTGGGCTTCGACATCGCCGCGCTGTCCCCGACCACGCTGGCGGTGCGCTCGGTGCCGGTGCTGCTGAAGAACGCCGACGCCCAGACGCTGGCGCGCGACGTGCTGCGCGACGTGCGGGAATTCGGCGGCTCGCGCGTGCTGATCGAGCGCCAGAACGAGCTGCTGGGCACCCTGGCCTGCCACACGGCGGTGCGCGCCAACCGCATCCTGTCGACGCAGGAAATGAACGCCCTGCTGCGCCAGATGGAAATCACCGAACGCGCCGACCAGTGCAACCACGGGCGCCCGACTTGGGTGCAGGTGGAAATCGGCGCGCTCGATAAGCTCTTCCTGCGCGGCCAATAAGATGAATGCATCCGTATCAAAGCCGTTGGCGGTGGCCATCATGGGACCGACGGCCTCCGGCAAGACCGCGTCGGCGCTGGCGATCGCCCAGCGTATTCCGTCCGAGATCATCTCCGTCGATTCGGCGCTGGTGTATCGCGGCATGGACATCGGCACCGCCAAGCCCACGCGCGAGGAACGCGCCGCCGCGCCGCACCACCTGATCGACATCCTCGACCCGCTCGACTCGTATTCGGTGGCGCAGTTCCGCACCGATACCCTGCGGCTGGTCGACGAGATCGTCGCGCGCGGCAAGCTGCCCTTGCTGGTCGGCGGCACCATGCTGTACTTCAAAGGCCTGGCCGATGGCCTGGACGACCTTCCGGGCGCCGATCCCGCGCTGCGCGTGGAACTGGAAGACGACGCGGCGCGTATCGGCTGGCCGGCGATGCACGCGAAGCTGGCGGCGCTGGACCCGGAAACGGCGGCGCGGCTCGCGCCCAACGACGCCCAGCGCATCCAGCGCGCGCTGGAGATCTGCGCCTTGAGCGGCAAGCCGATGTCCGAGTTGCTGGCGCTGCGGGAAAAGACCGAACTGCCGTTCGAGCTGCTGTCGTTCGCGCTGGAGCCGTCGGACCGCGCGGTGCTACACCAGCGCATCGCGCGCCGCTTCGACATCATGCTGGAAGAGTCCGAGGACGGTAATCTGATCACCGAGGTGGAAGTGCTGCGCCGGCGCGGCGACCTGCATCCGGGACTGCCGTCGATGCGCTGCGTCGGCTACCGGCAAGCGTGGGAGTATCTGGACGGGACGATCGACTACGCGACCATGCGCGAGACGGGCATCATCGCCACGCGCCAGCTGGCCAAGCGCCAGTTGACGTGGCTGCGTTCCATGCCGGAGCGCGTGGCGCTGGACTGCCTGGCGCCCGACCCGGCCGGCGCCATGCTGGCGCGGATCGCCGACAAGCTCGGCTAGCCCTTGACGCCGCCTACGCCGCTTACGTGGTCGGCGGCGCCGAATCCATATAAATGATTTCCCACAGATGGCCGTCGAGGTCCTGGAAGCCGTGGCCGTACATGAAACCGTGATCCTGCGGCTCCTTGTAGGCGCTGCCGCCGGCCTCGATGGCCTTGTTGACCAGCGCCGTCACCTGGTCGCGCGACTCGACCTGCAGGCACACCAGCACCTCGGTCGAGGTGCGCGCGTCGCTCAGCGGCTTGGGCGTGAAGGTCTTGAAGCGTTCCTCGGTCAGCAGCATGACGAAGATATTTTCGGCGACGATCATGCAAGTGGCGCCCTCGTCCGTGTAATGCTGGTTGAACGAATAGCCGAGGTGGGTAAAGAACTGCACCGATTTCGGCAAGTCGCGCACAGGCAAATTCACAAAAATATTGGTGGCCATACCCTCTCCATTTCGTTATATGCTGATAGTCCCGGCGTCAGGATACCAGCATCAGGATACCAATATGCTAACGTTTTAGCGACAGCCACGCGATTGCACGCACTTTTTTAGAAAAATCTTTGGACCACCCTTGACAGTCCAAAGCCCAACCCCGATAATGCTGGGCGTTGCAGGTGATATAGCTCAGTTGGTTAGAGCACAGCATTCATAATGCTGGGGTCGGTGGTTCAAGTCCACCTATCACCACCAAGATTCCGAAAGCCGCTGATCCGAAAGGTTCAGCGGCTTTTTCTTTGCAGCTGCCGGTACGTGGCGGGTAAAATTCTAATGAAGTCGCGACAACATCACGACCAACTATGAGATGCGGTTAGATCTAAGTGAGCTTGGGCGGCCGTCGGCGATTGACATAAAGGCTGAACCGCATGAAGAAGACGTTCGACAACGGTTGGCGGGCCTACTCTAGAGGTGGCTTGATATCGATGACCTTGCCGTGCTCTATCCGATACGGGACGTGACAGGCCGGGACGCTGCCGAAGTCACCAGGATTGCGCGTGACGATGGTCCTACCCTCAATCAGCGCCGTCGCGCGGATGATGCAATCGGGCAGCTTGGTGCTCGAAGTTGCACGCAGCTTTGAGGCGAGCCTCATGATGGCGTCGCTCGTATGGATCACCTTGATGCCCGTCAGCGCCAACCGTTGGTCGAAGTCATTGATCGCTTGGTCGTCGAGCTTTACTGTCGATTCCATCCAGGTGATCGCGCTTATCGCGGCATCGTCATAGTTTGCGAGCTCTATCTCGGCCTGTTCAATATTGAGCGTTTTGTCTATAAGGATGTTGGTGTCAAAGAGGACTTTTACCATTCTGCGCGCAGCTCTCTTTCGTAAATCAAACCATCCTTTGGCTTTCCTTCCTCCCCTTTCCAGAGCGGGGTGCCGTCGCCTCGCAAAATGGCGCGGCGCGCGGCTCGTCGTTGCTCAAGCGTGCTCTCGGCGGGCGCCGTCTTCACAGGCTCATCAAGGCTTAGCGCGGCGAGATCCTTTTGAATTTGACCCGCCAGCGCTTCGGCCGCCTGCGCTTCTGTTGCCAAGGTTCCTGCTTTGCTCAGCAGCTCTGCGGTGAGTTTGATCTGGGCACTGATGATCTCCACCAAGTCGACCTTTTTCGCACGCGCCAGCGCCTCGTAGGCGACTATATCCCGCTCGTCAACATCAACAATAATTCTTCGCATGACATACCTCACGTCGTCAATTTATTGAGAACAGTGTAGCGCAAATTAGCTGAAGGACCATCGGTGAGGACCTTCATTAGTTGTGCAAGGTTGGGCTAGTACAGGGGAGGAATACAAGCAGCACGCAAAACCGGCCTTTTTGTGCATGGCTAGCGCACTCGATCCAGCGCTGGTGGCTCACGAAGCCGTTGACGGTGCGGACGTCTTCTGGCTGGCCCAGTAGCCATAGTCCACATCGATATTTTCCAGCAACGCGACGAAATCCGTGGCCTGGTTGCCCAGCAACTGGGCGAACTGCGACGACAGATTGCACTGCTTCTCCAGCAACTTGGACATGGTGTTGGCCTGCCGCAGCTGCCCATAATCTTCCAGCAGCACCGTGCAACCGGTACGCCAATTCTGTCCCTGCGCCTGCAAGCGGCGCAGAATGGCCGCCTGTAACTGCATCGACTCGTTCCAGACCTCGGGGTCCCACAGCCGCGTCGCCAGGCTCAGCGACAAAGCGCCGTTGTTGGCCATGCTCGCGGCGTATTTTTTCGCCAGCCTGTGCGTGGTCAGCACATGGGCGACGGACGTCAGTGCACTCGACGCGAGCGCCTCTGACTCGGCAGCGCAGTCCGGCGCGGCGCCGGTTTTCGATCCGACGGAAACGGGAAATTGGGTCATGACATCCTCCTGGTGGCTTCAAGCGCAAAGACGGTCGAGCATGGCGTGGATGGCCTTGATCTGGACCGCGTCACGCGAATAGAAAAGCGACTTGGCATCCTTGCTGCTGTAGCCCCACCAATCCCAGCAACCGTCCGGATTCTGGATCTCGCCGTTGTCCGTGCCTTCGGCTTGCGGGTACAACACGATGATGTCGTTGCTTTCGGCCATCTGGTTGTAGCCGGTGGTGGTGATATAGCGGTTGCCATAGGGCGGCCGGTTGGCGGTGTCGGCGCGGCCGTTGACGTAGTCGGTGTAGTTGTAGCCCTGTTTGCAGCCATGCAGGGCGATATGCACGCGCGGCGCGGCCACCTTGGCAGCCACAACCTGGGACGGAATGTAGGCGTAGCCGAAGCGGCTCATGCTGGCCCAGCGCGCGTCCGCGCCCAGGAACTCGGTCTGGTCGAAACGGACCAGCTGCCCCGCCAGACGCTCGGCGGGCGGTTTCAGCCCCTCATAAATATGATCCAGGATCTCGTGCGATTGCATGAAACCGCCGTTGTTGATGTACGGCGGCTGGTTCATCGCCAACACGGAATCCTCCGGGTTGTTGGTGATGATGGAATGGCCCGCCGGCACGTCGTCGCGGTAGGCGATATTTTCCGGTTTGACGCCCAGCATTTCGTAGAACTGGCGGGTGCGCGCCACCACGTCGGAATACACCACGTCATCCCGGCTGCCGGTGAAAATGTAGAGCCGGTCGTCGGCCAGGTTGGTCAGATCGTCGATCAGGCCAGCCGCCGCGGTGTCGCGCGTCATCTGCGCCAGCTTTTTGGGGTCCGGCGAGGTTTGCGCGATCAATGGACTCATACAGATGTACAGCGAGTTCTCTATATAGGCGTCTTCGGCGGCCACCACCTCGCGCGAGCGATACGTCTCGGCGCAGCGAAACGGTCCGCCGGCGATGATGCCGGCGCCCGAAAAGCTGGCCGAACGTGCCAGGTGCAGCTGCACCGTCATGAAGGCGCCGGACGACAGGCCGGAGATCGAATTATCCCGCTTCGACGCCGCATACGATCCCAGTTGAACAATTTTCTCACCCGCGCTCGCGACCATCGTACGCCTCCTGTTTTAGCTTTTGGGACGGATCGGCATCGATGTTCCAGCCGCGTAGAAATAGTATTGATCTATGCGGGGCAAGCTATTGAGATTGATCAACATTTACAGGAGGCGTTGCGGCGGCGCCTCATTCAAACCTATTTTCCGATGACCTTGACCAGCTTGGCCAACGCCTTGTCGCTGGCGCTCAAACTCTGCGTGGCGTCGTTCCAGCGCAAGGTGGTGGTGGTCGCACCCTTGCCTTTCTCATAGTCGTAGCTGGCGCCATCGTCGTCATACAGGTTGAACTCTCCATCCCTGCCCGGATAGACATGGATGGCGGCGATCGCCTGTTTGGTCGCCGTCGACTGGATGTCCGCGCCGACCGGCACGATCGATCCCGCCTTGACGAACACCGGGATCCGCTCGATCGGCGCGGCCACCTTGACCCACTGGCCGCCGCTGAATTTCTGGTTGGTCCAGTAGTCGTACCAATCGGCGCCCGCCGGCAGATAAACATCCTTCTGCGTCTGTCCCTGCTCGGTCACCGGCGCCACCAGGAAGGCGGGACCGAACATGTATTCGGTGCCGATATTGGCGACGTTCGGATCACCGGCGAAGTCCATCCACAACGGCCGCATGAAAGGCGCGCCTGTGTCCCAGGTGGTCTTCGCGCTCGAGTACAGATACGGGATCAGGCGATAACGCAGACGGTCGTAGTCGGCCAGGATGGTCTCGGCGGCGCGGCCGAACGACCACAATTCATTGCCCTTGCGGTCACCATGCACGCGCAACGTCGGCAGGAAGGTCCCGTACTGGAACCAGCGCGTGAACAGCTCCGGATAATCGTGATACTGGCCGATCACGTCGCGCGCGTCGGATGGATCGAGCAACGGCGCTTTGGTGGCCGTGGTGGCCTGCGGCAGTCCCTGCCAGCCGCCGATGTCGTTGCCCCAGTAGGCGATGCCGGAGGCGGTCATGTTCAAACCGGTCGGGATCTGCCGCGCCAGCGCTTCCCAGCTTGGATGGATGTCCGAAGACCAGAACAGCGCGCCGGTGCGCTGCGAACCCAGATACGCGGCGCGCGAGAGGATCAACACGCGCTTGTTCGGCTTCCACGCGCGCATGCCCTGCGCGACGCCTTCCACGTGCAGCAGCGGGAACAGGTTGTGGTAACGGTCGCCCGAGCCGATCGCGTAGAAGAAGCCGTCCGGCACCAGGTCAGGCTCGGTCTCGTCGAGCCATGGGTAGTCGAAGCCGCGCGCGAGGATGTTGTCGCGCGCCTTTTGCCAGAACCACGCGCGCGCGGCCGGATTGGTCGGGTCAATCAAGCCGCCGGTGCGGTCGGAGCGGAACGGCAGGCCGTCGACGGTCTTGCCATCCTTGTCCTTGAGCAGATAGCCCTTGGCATCGAGCTCGTTGAAATAGCGGCCCGACGTTTCATAGCGCGGCCAGATCGAGATAATCGACTGCATGCCCATGTCGTGGAATTGCTTGTTCATGCCGTCCGGGTCCGGGAACTCGGCCGGGTTGATGTCCATCTGGCCCATGCGGGTCCAGTAGAACCAGTCCAGCACCATCACGTCGAGCGGATACTTTTTCTCGCGGTAGGTCTTGGCCACCTTGAGCATCAGGTCCTGGCTGTCGTAGCGCGCCTTGGACTGGATCAGGCCAAACGCCGCCTTGGGCGGAATCGGTGTTTTGCCGGTCAGCCGCGCATAGCCCGAGTACAGCGCCTCCGGCTTGTCACCGGTGATGACGAAGAAGCTGACGCGCTCCCCCACCTTGGACTGGAACACCGTGCGCCCGTTGATGCCGGCGACAAAGCGCGTGGCCGACGGGTTGTCCCACACGATGCCATAAGACTTGGAGCTGACCATGAACGGCACGCAGACCGTCTCGCCGGCCGGCGCGTCGTACCAGTGGGCGCAGTCGATGGTGCGGCCGCGCAGGTCCAGCGCGCCGGTCGATTCCTGGTTCTGGCCCATGCCGTAGTAATGCTCGTCGGCCGGCGCGGCAAACGATGCGCCCACCTGGTAGGTCTTTTCGGTGTTGACCGTGTGCGGCGACATCTCCCAGCCGTTCATGCTGAGGATCGTCTCGCCCCTGGCGTTTTTGACTTGCAGGCCGACCGGCGCCAGTTGCGGCGCGAAGTACTTCTCGCCGGTGCTCGGCACGCGCGGCGCCGGCGCGGCATTGACATGCAACGTCAGCGCGGACGAGGCGAAGGTGTCGCCGTCGGCGCCGGCCGTGTGTTTGAAGCCGCTGGCGTCCGCGTGTTCGGCGATGATGCCATAGCCCGGCGCCTTGAGCGCCTCGTCCTTGTCGGCGGCGATGGAGACGTGGACGATGTTCGGGCCGTACGCCTGCACCGCCACCCAGGCGCCGCTGCGATCGAGCGTGACGAGCGGTGCGGCATGGGCGGTGAAGGTGGCCGATGAGGCGAAAACGAAGGCGAACGCCGTCGACGCGGAGTGGAGTGAAAACAGTTTCATGGCACGGTTCCTGTGATGACAGGCCGATAAGTTTGTATCGATCACACCGGTGTCGCAAGTGTGAAAATCACCAAACGCCGGACTGAAATTTAACGCCGGGCGCCCGGCCGGCAAGTAGACCGAATCATCACCTTGCTCGAAGCGTCGGTTTTTTTCCACAAGTCGTATAGAAAAATTGCTTCCGCCTATACGAAGTGGGAATAGCACAACGCGCAAATAATCATCTTGGTGATTGTTTGTGGCTATTATGGCAACTAACTACTCATCCTTTGCAAGTCACCCGTGTCCGCTCACCCGCGCGCCAGGAGGGAAACACGGGATTCTTCCCACACGGAAACCGTTTAACTTGCGGTCGCCAGCGGCCCTGCCGCGAGTTGCTCAGTGTTTGCTAATTGACTAGTCTTGACTCTGCCAGGCAGGAGACGGCTTAGGCAACCCAGAAATCAAACACTGAGGATAAAAATGAAAAAGAAGACATTGGAGACAATGGTGGCGCTGGCGCTGGCCGCCATGTACACGCCTGGGGTGATTGCGCAAGAAACCCCAGTGGCCGGCGCCGACGCGGCGCCCGCAGCACAAGACAAGGTCGAAACCGTGGTCGTCACCGGTTTCCGCTCCAGCCTCCAGAAGGCGCTCAACCTCAAAGCCCAGGCCATCGGCGTGCGCGATTCCATCGTCGCCGAAGACATCGGAAAATTCCCCGAGGCGAACGTCGCCGAATCGCTGCAGCGCGTGCCCGGCGTAATCCTGAACCGCGACGAATCGTCCGGCGAAGGCCAGCGCATCTCGATCCGCGGCCTGCCGACCGACTACTCGGTCACCACGCTGAACGGCGCGCCGGTCAACACCACGTCGACATCGACCATCGGCAGCGCAGCGCGCGGCTTCAACTACGACGTGTTCGCGTCGGAGCTGTTCGGCCGCGTCGACTTCTACAAATCGCCGCTGGCCGAACTGACCGAGGGCGGCCTCGGTGGCGTGGTCGATCTGCAGACCCCGCGCCCATTCGACAATCCGAAGCGCACCATCCGCTACGGCCTGACCGACACCTACAACACCGCCTCCAAGCACCATGACCCGAACGGCTTCGTGCTCTTCTCGAACACCTGGGACAAACTGGGCTTCCTGATCGGCGCCTCGCATTCGGGCAGCGTCAACACCCGCTCCGGCTTCGAGGCGACGGGCGGCTACAACAGCTCCTTCAACGGCAGCCAGAATCCGGTGAAAGGCAATTTCGCGCTGACCCTGGACTATGACGATCCGCGCGCCAACCTGTCGGGCTACACCCGCGACCAGATCGACAAGGCCCTGCTGCCGCGCATCTACCGCTTCTACGGCTCGCAGAACGAGCGCACCCGCGACGGCCTGGTGTCGTCGCTGCAGTGGAAGACGCCGACGCTCAACCTCAGTTTCGACACGATGTACTCGAAGCTGGAGAACACCCGCGAGGAGACGCTGTTCGGCATCCTGGTGCGCAGCACCAAAACCACCAATCGCACCTTGTCCCCGGGCGCCAACGGCAACAACGGCCTGATTCCGGTCAACGTCAAGATCGATCCGGCCACCAATCTGCTGACCGGCACCTTCGCCAACACCACCTACAACGCCGGCGCCGGCTATACCAAGGACGAAACCGAATTCGGTTACGGCGCCTTGAACGGCAGCTGGAAGGTCAGCGACAAATTCACGCTGACCGGACAGGCCAGTTTGAACCAGAGCAGCGCCACCAGCGCGACCGGCCAGTTGTCGGGCTTTATCTATGGCGCGCAATCGACCATCGACTACGGCAGCGACCATGTCTACCCATCGATCTCGTCGCCGACCAGCTACACCGATCCAAACAACTGGAGCGGTTTCGCCGTCAGCACCGGCTGGACCAAGGAAACCGACAAGGGCAAGCAGGCGCGCGTGGTCGCCGACTGGGACTACGACCTGCCCGGCGAATGGACCGGCCACCTGAAAGCCGGCCTGACGTTCGTCTCGACCACCAAGGGCGTCAACAAACGTAACGGCACCTCGCTGGCGACGGCGAAGTTGAACAGCATCGGCGCCGCCGGCATGCGCAACGCCATGACCAGCAACCTGCCGATCGACCACCTGGACTTCGGCGCCGGCTGGCCGCACTCGTGGAGCACCTGGGACAGCAACTACTTCTACTCGCAATTCGATCCGAACACCTACAATCCTGGATCGGCATTCACGCCTTCGCAAAGCTTCACCGCGCAGGAAGATGTCAAGACAGCCTTTGTGCAGTCGGACTTCAAGGGCAAGGTGGCCGACCAAGAGTTGCGCATCAACGCGGGCGTGCGCTTCTCCGGCACCGATACCAAGATCGACAACTTCAAGCAGCAGGGTGCTAGCCTGGTCTACTCGCCGAATCACGAAGACGGCTCGTACAGCAATGTGATGCCGGCCATCAGCGGCGCCTTCGACCTGACCGAGAACCTGATGTGGCGCGCTTCGTGGGGCAAGACCATCACGCGCGCGTCGCTGTCAGTGATCGCCGCGCAAACCGTGATTCCCAACCAGTTCGACAACACCGCCACCTCGGGCAATCCGAACCTTCGCCCGCAACAATCGAAGAACCTGGACACCAGCCTGGAATGGTACTTCTCGCCGGGTAGCCTGCTGTCGGCGGCCTACTTCAAGAAGGAGCTGACCGACGCCACCGTCGCCAACACGCAGATCGTCACCTTCGGTTCGCTCGGCCTGCCCGACACCGCCCTTGGCCCGCTGTTCCAGGACGCCAACGGACGGGTGGACCCCAACCTGGCCATGACCCTGCGCAGCTACACCAACGCAGGCGAACAAACGCTCAAAGGCTACGAGCTGGCCTACCAGCAGGCGTTCAGCTTCCTGCCGGCGCCATTCAACGGCATGGGCGCGCTGGCCAGCTACACGCACATCGATCCGTTCAACAGCGCCAAGTGGATCTCCAACGCCGGCAAGGAGATCGAGGTCAACTCGGTGCCGAAGTACGCCTACAGCACCACGCTGTATTTCGAGAACGGTCCGATCGCGATGCGCATGTCCTATAACTACAAGGGCAAATCGCTCAACGGCGACAATCCGCGCAACCTGGGCGACGATTTGATCCGCTGGCGCGCCGGCCGGGGCTACCTCGACGCCAACATCAGCTACAAGATCAACGACAAGCTGGAGTTCCGCATCGACGCGCTCAACCTGAGCAATACGCTGGCCTACGACTACTTCGAAGACGCCAGTGGCCAGTACGGCAGCGGCAAGAAGACACGGATGGACTATGCGAAGTATGATGGCCGCACCATCAAATTCGGCATCCGCGGAAAACTCTAAGGGAGCATCACCAACCTATGATGAAACGACTCTTCGCAACCGGCGCGATCGCGCTCGGTTTGGCCGGCTGCGGCACCCTGCCGCCGCCGGCGGTCGACACCTCCGAGCAGGAGGTCGTCGCCATTATCAACAAGGTCAACGACTACTGGCAGCAGCGCGAAACGCCGCAGAAGTGGGCGTTCTGGGACATCGCCGCCTACCACACCGGCAATATGGAAGCCTACAAGATCACCGGCAATCCGCGCTACCGCCAGTATTCCGAGGACTGGGCCATCCACAACCAGTGGCAGGGCGCGAAATCCACCGACAAGACAAAATGGAAGTACCAGTACGGCGAGACCGACGAGCATGTGTTGTTCGGCGACTGGCAGATCTGCTTCCAGACCTACGTCGACCTGTATGAACTGGACAAGGTCAAGGACCCGCGCAAGATCGCCCGCGCGCGCGAGGTGATGGAGTACCAGATGAACACCGCGCAGAAGGACTACTGGTGGTGGTCGGACGGCTTGTACATGGTGATGCCGGTGATGACCAAGCTGCACAAGGCCACCGGCGAGCGCAAATACCTCGACAAGCTGCACGAGTATTTCGATTATTCGAACAGCATCATGTACGACAGCGAGGAGCGGCTTTATTACCGCGACGCGCGCTACGTCTATCCGAAGCACAAAAGCGTCAACGGCAAGAAGGACTTCTGGTCGCGCGGCGACGGCTGGGTGTTCGCCGGCTTGGCCAAGGTGCTGGCCGACCTGCCGAAGGACGACGCGCACCGCGCCGACTACGTCGCCAAGTTCAAGGGCATGGCGCAGGCGCTGAAGAAGGCGCAATCGGATGATGGCTACTGGACCCGCAGCCTGCTCGATCCCGCGCACGCGCCGGGACCGGAAACCAGCGGCACCGCCTTCTTCGTCTACGGCTACCTGTGGGGCATCAACAACGGCGTGCTTGATCGCGACGAGTACCTGCCGACGGTACGCAAGGGCTGGAACTTCCTCAGCAAGACGGCGCTGCAACCGGACGGCCGCATCGGCTATGTGCAGCCGATCGGCGAGCGCGCGATTCCGGGCCAGGTGGTCGACCAGAATTCGACCACGCCATTCGGTGTCGGCGCGTATCTGCTGGCGTCCTCCGAAATGGTGCGGCTGCTGAAAAAATAAGAACGGAGACACGATGGAACGACGTAATTTCATACAGGCCGTGATGGCCGGTTCGGCGGCTGGTGCAACCGCCGGTGCCGCGTTCGGCGCGCAAGGCGCCATCGCGGCGACGCCGGCTGCGGGAGCGGCTTCGTTGGGCGGCGCAGACGGCAAGACCGCGCGTGTGCAACTGGCCGCGCTGGCGCAAAAGATGACGGAACCGGTGCTGGCGAATATGGCTGCCGGCACGCTGAAGAAAAACTTCGCGCTGGAAGTCAGCCCGACCTGGGATGGCCGCGACAAGGGCGTGGCCTACCTGGAGTGCTTCGGCCGGTTGATCGCCGGCGTGGCGCCATGGCTGGCGTTGGCCGACGACGGCACGCCGGAGGGCCGCACCCGCAAGCGCCTGCACCAACTGGCGCTGCAAAGCTACACCAACTCGGTCGACCCGGCCAATCCCGACTATCTGCTGTGGAAAGGCCCGGGCCAAACGCTGGTCGATTCGGCCTACTTCACCAACGCCCTGATCCGGGCGCCCAAGGCGTTGTGGGAGCCGCTGGACGCCAAGACCAAGCAGCGCATCATCGCCGAGATCAAATCGCTGCGCCGCATCGAACCGCCGTACATCAACTGGATGCTGTTCGCAGCCATGAACGAAGCCTGGCTGATGTCGATCGGCGAGGAGTTCGACCCGCTGCGCATGAACGTGGCGATCCGCAAGATCAACGAATGGTATGTGGGCGACGGCTGGATCAAGGACGGCGACGCCTTCCACTTCGACTACTACAACGCCTTCGTCATGCATCCGATGCTGGTGGAGATCCTCGACGTGCTGGATCAGAAAAAAGGCGCTTTCTGGAACGGCAAGCCGGAGGAGCTGCGCGCGCAGGCGGTCAGGCGCATGCAGCGCTACAGCGAGCACCTGGAGCGCTTCATCTCCACCGACGGCAGCTTCCCGCCGATCGGCCGCTCGCTGACCTACCGCACGGCGGCGTTCCAGCCACTGGCGCTGCTGGCGCTGCGCAAGCAGCTGCCGGCCAGCCTGCCCGAGGGCCAGATCCGCGCCGCGCTGCAAGCGGTGCACAAGGCCGTATGGACCGCGCCGACCAACTTCACCAAGGACGGCTACCTGACCATCGGCTTCGTCGGCCACCAGCCGGAGCTGGGCGACTGGTACTCCAACAACGGCAGCATGTACATCGCCTCTGCCAGCCTGCTGCCGTTGGGCCTGCCGGAAAGCGACAGCTACTGGACCTCGGCGCCGCAGGACTGGACCCAGAAAAAAGCCTTCGCCGGCGCCCGTTTCCCTAAAGATTACCCAGTCAACTACTGATCCTATGACCACATATTCCGTAAAACGCCGCGAGGTGCTGCGCGGCGCCAGCGCCGCCATGGGCAGCCTGCTGCTGCCGGTGTCGGCCCAGGTACACGCCGCCGCCTCCGCGCGCTTCGCCATCGGCGACAGCGACTTTCTCCTCGACGGCCAGCGCCTGCAGATCCGCTGCGGCGAAATGCACTTCGCCCGCGTGCCGCGCGAATACTGGACGCACCGTCTGAAAGCCATCAAGGCCATGGGCCTGAACACCGTCTGCGCCTACCTGTTCTGGAACTACCACGAATGGCGCGAAGGTAAATATGATTGGGCCGGCCAGCGCGACGCGGCCGAATTCTGCCGCCTGGCCCAGGCCGAGGGCCTGTGGGTGATCCTGCGCCCCGGCCCCTACGCCTGCGCCGAGTGGGAAATGGGCGGCCTGCCATGGTGGCTGCTGAAAAAACCCGGCGACAGCTTCCTGCGCACGCGCGACGCCAACTACATGGCGCCGGCCAAGCGCTGGATGAAGGAAGTCGGCCGCGCGCTCGGCGCCCAGCAGATCACCAAGGGTGGTCCTATCCTGATGGTGCAGGTCGAGAACGAGTACGGCTTCTTCGGCGAAGACCTCGACTACATGCGCGAGATGCGCCAAGGGCTGCTGGACGCAGGTTTCGACGTCCCGCTGTTCCAGTGTAATCCGACCAACGCCGTCGCCAAGACCCACTTGAAGGAGCTGTTCTCGGTGGCTAACTTCGGCAGCGATCCAACCGCCGGCTTCAAGGTGCTGGACCAGGTGCAGAAAGGGCCGCGCATGTGCGGCGAATACTACTCCGGCTGGTTCGACACCTGGGGCGCGCCGCACCGCCGCGGCTCGGCCGCCGGCGCGGTGGCCGACATCCAGACCATGCTCAAGGCGAACGGCTCCTTCAGCCTGTACATGGCGCACGGCGGCACCACCTTCGGTCTGTGGGGCGGCTGCGACCGGCCCTTCCGTCCGGACACCACCAGCTACGACTACGACGCCCCGATCAGCGAAGCCGGATGGATGGGTGAAAAATTCCACGCCTACCGCGACGGCATGAAGCCCTACCTGATGGCCGGCGAAACGCTGCCGCCGCCACCGCCGCAAAACCCGCTGATCGCCATCGCGCCGTTCACAATGAAGCAGTCGGCGACGGTGTCTTCGGCGTTGCCGGCCGACGCCATCAAGGCCGTCTCCCCCCAGCCGATCGAGCAGTACGACATCAGCCGGGGCCTCGTGTCCTACCGCGTCACCCTGCCCGCCGGTCCGGCCGGCACCTTGGAAGCGGCCAAGGTGCGCGACCTGGCCTGGGTCTACGTCGATGGCAAACAAGTCGGCACGATGGACACGCGCTACCGACGCTTCAAGGTCGACCTGCCGGCGCGCAGCCGCACGGTGACCCTTGAAATCCTGTTGTACACCATCGCCCGGGTCAATTTCGGCGTCGAGATCCACGACCGCAAGGGCATGCACGGGCCGGTGCGTTTCGCCGGCCAGCCGCTGGAAAACTGGGAAATCCGCGCCATCGACTTCGACGCCGACGGCGTGCTGCCGCCGCTGACGTGGAAAACCGGCCGCGCCAAGGGCCCGGCCTTCTGGCGTGGCAGCTTCGACGTGCAGCAGACCGGCGACACCTTCCTCGACATGTCGAGCTGGGGCCAGGGCGTGGTGTGGGTCAACGGCCGCTGCCTGGGACGTTACTGGAACATCGGACCGACGCAGACCATGTACCTGCCCGGCCCCTGGATCAAGCGTGGCCGCAACGAGGTGGTGGTGCTCGATTTGACCGGGCCGCAAAGCGCGCGCATCGCCGGACTGAAGGCGCCGATCCTCGACAAGCTGCATCCCGAACTCGATCTGGCGCGGCCGCCGAACAACGACAAGCCGGCGCTGGATGGCGTCAAGCCGGCGCACGAGGGCGAATTCCAGAACGGCGCCGCGACCCAGGATGTGAAGTTCGCGCAGGCCGTCAAAGGCCGCCAGGTGTGCCTGGAGTCGCTCGACGCCTTCGACGGCAAGCAGTTCGCCGCCATCGCGGAACTGGCGCTGCTTGGCGCGGACGGCAAGACGCTGAACCAGTCCAACTGGACCATCGCCTATGTCAGCAGCGAGGAGCGCACCAGGGAGGACGGCTCGGCGCTCAACGCCATCAACGGCCAGGCCACGGACTTCTGGCATAGCGCCTACAGCGGCAAGGCGCCGCATCCGGTCCACCCGCACCGCATCATCCTCGACCTGGGACAGTCGGATACGGTGGCCGGCTTGCGCTACACGCCGCGCCAGGGCGCCGACGGCGTGACCGGCCGCATACGCCACTACCGCGTGTACGTCGGCGAGCAGCTGGTCAAAACCGGCTAACCGGCCAATCGCCCATCGGCCGCCGGCGCGACCGCCGGCTGGCCGGCGGGTTGCGTTGGCGCCTTGCCCGCCAGCTGGCGGTACTGGCTCGGGGTGACGCCGGTGGTGGCCTTGAACTGGCGCGTGAAGGCGGAATGGTCGCCGTAGCCGCAGGCTTGGGCGATTTCGGCCACGCTGGCGCCGCCGCCCAGCATGCGCGACGCCGCCTCGACGCGGGTCTGGATGATCATCTGCCGCGGCGTCAGGTGGAAAATGCGCAGGAAATAGCGCTCGATCTGCGCCACCGACATATTGGCCGTGCGCGCCAGCTCGGCCAGATGCAGCGGCTGCCCGTACTGCTCCAGTATCAGGTTCACCGCCGCCGCCACCTTGCGGTAGGCGGGATTCTTCTTGTCCGCCATCGCCAGGTCGCGCGAGACGCCGGTCAGGCCGACGATGCGGCCGCCGGCGTCGCGCAGCGCCGTCTTGCGCGTCAGGCACCAGCCGGGATCACGGCTGGGGTATAGATGCAGCTCCAGCTGGTCCTCGATGTCGTTGCCGCCGGCGAGCACGGCCATGTCCTGCGCCACGTAGGACTGGCCGAAGGGGTGGGCGAACACCTCGGCCGGGGTGCGTCCGATCAGCGCCGCTTTGTGCCGGCGGCCGCACCGCTGCACCAGCGTCTGATTGACCACGACATACCTTCCCTGCGCGTCCTTGACAAAGAAAACCACGTCCGGCAGCGCGTCGAAAAGCGCCTCGGCGAAGAAGGGATCGGCTATGCCTGCGCCCAGCGCGAGGCGGACCGGGTCGTCGGGAAGGGAGGAATTGTCCATGGTTGCGATTGTGCCAGCGGTCCGCGCCGCAGTCTGCTGTTTTTTAGTGATTGTGCCGATTTCGTCATTTAACGTGCGCAGGCGGTGCAAGACAGCTGGACCCGGGAAGCCTAAGATTTGACCATGAAAACCATTACCATCATCGATTCCCATACCGGCGGCGAGCCTACCCGGCTGGTCACCGAGGGCGGCCCGGATCTGGGCAACGGTCCCCTGGACGAGCGCCTGGCGCTGCTCAAGCGCGAACACGACAACTTCCGCTCCGCCGTGGTGTGCGAACCGCGCGGCTCCGACGTGCTGGTCGGCGCGCTGTTGTGCGAGCCGCACGCCGCCGATTGCGCGGCCGGCGTCATCTTCTTCAACAACGTCGGCTACCTGGGCATGTGCGGCCACGGCACCATCGGCCTGGTGGCCTCGCTGGCCTTCATGGGCCGCATCGGGCCGGGCCGCCACCGCATCGACACGCCGGTCGGCGTGGTGGAGGCGGAACTGCATGACGATGGCAGCGTCACCGTCGACAACGTCGCCTCCCACCGCAGCCGCGAACAGGTCACCGTGGAGGTGCCGGGCTACGGCGCGGTCACCGGCGACGTCGCCTATGGCGGCAACTGGTTCTTCCTGGTGGCCGGCCACGGACTGGAACTGAACGTCGCCAACGTCGAGGCGCTGACCGCCTACAGCGCGGCCGTCGGCGCGGCGCTGCAGCGGGACGGCGTCACCGGCGACGGCGGCGCGCTGATCGACCATATCGAACTGTTCGCGCCATCGCGCACCGGCGCCGACAGCCAAAGCTTCGTGCTGTGCCCCGGCAAAGCCTACGACCGCTCGCCGTGCGGCACCGGCACCAGCGCCAAGCTGGCCTGCCTGGCGGCCGACGGCAAGCTGGCCGAGGGCGCGCTGTGGAAGCAGGAAAGCGTCATCGGCAGCGTCTTTGAAGCGTCCTACCGCTATCGCGGCGAGCAGCTGATTCCCAGCATCCGCGGCAAGGCGTGGGTCAACGCGCAGGCCTGGCTGATCCTCGACCCGACCGATCCCTTCCAGTGGGGCATCCGGTGAACAACACCGACGTGATCGTCGTCGGCGCCGGCATCGTCGGCGCCGCCTGTGCGGACGCGCTCAGCGAGCGCGGACTGCGGGTGGCGGTCATCGAGCAGGATATCGCCGGCGGCGGCGCCACGGCGGCCGGCATGGGCCACCTGGTGGTCATGGACGACAACGCGGCCGAACTGGCGCTGTCGGCGTATTCGGTCTCGTTGTGGAACGACCTGGTGGGCGAGCGCCCGCAGCGCCATGAGTACAGCGGCTGCGGCACCATCTGGGTCGCCGCCGACGAGGAGGAAATGGACGCCGCGCGCGTCAAGGCGCAGACGCTGTCGGCCTACGGCATCACCTGCGAACTGCTGTCGCCGGCGGCGCTGTACGCGCGCGAGCCGCAGCTGCGCGCCGGGCTGGCGGGCGGCCTGCTGGTCAAGGGCGACGGCCTGGTTTATCCGCCCAAAAGCGCGCGCATCCTGCTCGACCGCGCGATGCGGCGCGGCGCCACCACCAAGCGCGCCGCCGTCAGCGCCATCGAGGACCACGGCGTGGTGCTGGCCGACGGCACGCGCCACCAGGCGCAGCACATCGTGCTGGCCGCCGGCTCGCGCTCGTCGGCGCTGCTGCCCGAGCTGCCGGTGCAGCCGAAAAAAGGACACATCGCCATCACCGACCGCTATCCCGGCTTTGTCCGGCATCAGCTGGTGGAGCTGGGTTATATCAAGAGCGCCCATGCCGCCAGCGGCGATTCGGTCGCGTTCAATTTGCAGCCCCGTCCCACCGGACAAGTCTTGATCGGCTCCTCCCGCCAGTTCGACACGATCGATACGGCGGTGGAGCCGGCCATGCTGCAACGGATGCTCAGGCACGCCACCACTTTCACACCGGCGCTGGCGCAGCTCAATGTCCTGCGTTGCTGGACCGGCCTGCGCGCGGCCACCCCAGACGGCCTGCCGCTGATCGGGCCGCACCCGGCGCGGCGCGGCCTGTGGCTCGCCACCGGCCACGAAGGCCTTGGCATCACCACCTCGCTGGCGACGGCGCAGCTGCTGGCCGGCCAGATGCAGGGCGAAAGCACGCGCATTCCCATCAATCCCTACCTGCCCCGCCGCTTCCATGTTTGAATTCGCCGCACACACCTTTGCCAACAACCGCGCCAACGGCGACAAGGGCGATAGCATCACCCTCAGCATCGACGCCCGCGCCCTCAGCGTGGCGCCCGGGGTCAGCGTGGCCGCCGCCATCGCCATGGCCGGCAGCATCGTCACGCGGCGCTCGGTCGGCGGCGCCGCGCGCGCGCCGTTATGCGGCATGGGCGTCTGCCAGGAATGCCGGGTGACCATCGACGGCCGGCCGCATCAGCTCTCGTGCCAGACCTTGTGCGCCGACGGCATGCATGTGCAGACCGGCGCGCTGGAGCGCGCGGCATGAACCACTACAACGTCCTGGTCATCGGCGCCGGCCCGGCCGGGCTGGCGGCCGCGCATGCCGCGGGCGCCAGCGGCTTAAAGGTCGGCATCGTCGACGACAATCCGCTGGCCGGTGGCCAGATCTGGCGTGGCGGCCCCGAACGGCAAGCCGACCGGCGCGCGCAGTCCTTGTGGAACGCGTTGCGCGACGCCCCCAACGTCACCTTCCTGCAGCAAACGCGGGTACTGTATTCGCCGGAACCCGGGCAGCTGCGGGTGCAGACGGCGGCGGCGGCCGACACGCTGCGCTTTGGCCACCTGATCCTGGCGACCGGCGCGCGCGAACGGCTGCTGCCCTTCCCCGGCTGGACCCTGCCCGGCGTGACCGGCGCCGGCGGCCTGCAGGCGCTGGCCAAGGGCGGCTATCCGCTGCAAGGCAAGCGGGTGGTGGTGGCCGGCAGCGGCCCGCTGCTGCTGGCGGTGGCCGCCACGCTCAAACTCAAGGGCGCGCATATCGTCGCCATCATCGAGCAGGCGCCGACGGCGGCGATGGCGCGCTTCGCCCTCGGCCTGTTGGCGACGCCGTCCAAGATCGCGCAAGCGCTGCGGCTGGCCGCGCAGCTCAAGGACGTGCCGTATCTGCACGACAGCTATGTGCGCTCGGCGCATGGCGACGGTACGCTGCAATCGGTGATGGTCCAGCGCGGCAAAGGCCGCGAGCTGGAAACGCTGCAATGCGACTACCTGGCCTGCGGCTACGGTCTGATACCGAACGTGGAACTGGCGCAGGCGCTCGGCTGCGCCACCGCCAGCGACGGCGCGCAGACGGTGGTCGAAGCTGACCACTGGCAGCAAACCTCGGTGCCGGGCATCTACTGCGCGGGCGAAGGCACGGGCGTGGGCGGGGTGGACCTGGCGCTGGTGGAAGGCCGCATCGCCGGGCTGTCGGCCACCGGCCAGATCGTGCCGGCGCAGGCCGAGTTCGGCCAACGCACGCGCTGGAAGAAATTTGCGGACAAGCTGGCGCGCACCTTCGCGCTGCGGCCGGAGCTTGCCACCCTGGCCGGCGACGACACCATCGTCTGCCGCTGCGAGGACGTCAGCCACGGCGAGCTGCGCACGCACACCACCTGGCGCTGCGCCAAGCTGCAAACGCGCTGCGGCATGGGACCGTGCCAGGGCCGCATCTGCGGCGGCGCCACCGAAGTGCTGTACGGCTGGCGTCCCGACGCGGTACGCATGCCGATCTCGCCGGCGCGCATCGACACCATCATCGCCTGAAGCAACTCCGGCAACTCCGGGGTCAGGTCCACCATTTCTACACGAGTTCAACCGTAGGCACGCCAAAACCGCCGGTAGCGCTGAGGCCGTGTAGCATTGGTGGACCTGACCCCGGAGTTTATGGAAATTAATTGCGCCGGGCGATCGAGGTGCGCAGCACCAGTTGCGGTTCGATCATCGCGGTGTCCGACAGCGGCTTGCCGTCGATGGCGGCGATCAGCTTTTCCATCGCGGCGACGCCCATGCGCTCGCTCTGCAGGTCGACCGTCGTCAGCGCCGGCGACGTGTACTGGCCGTACTGGATGTTGTCGAAGCCGGCCACCGAGATGTCGGCCGGCAGGCTGAAACCGAGGGTTTGCGCCGCCTTCATGAAGCCGAGCGCGATCAGGTCGTTGTAGCAGATCAAGGCGTCCGGGTGCGCTTCGCCCAGCATGATGGCCGAGCACAGGCGCTCGCCTTCGGCCGATGTCGGCGCGCTGCCTTCGTAGACCGTCAATGCCTGCCCGTAGCCCTTCAGGCACTCGCGGATCGCGCCCAGCCGGTCCTCGTCGCGACGCGAGCGCGGAAAACTCAGGTAGGCGATGCGCTTGTGCCCCTGCGAGACCAGGTGCCGCACCAGCATGCCGGCGCCGCGCTGGTCGTCGCTGCCGACCCACGGCAGGTTCAGCCGCGCCGGCCGGCCGAAATACACCAGCGGCTTGCCCAGGTCCATGACCCAGTCCATTTCCGATTCGAGCATGCGGGAGAAGATGATCAAGCCGTCGACCCGCCGGCTCAGCGCCTCGAGCAGCGGCCGCTCGCGGTCGGGATTTTCCTCGGTGTCGACCAGCAGCAAGGTGTAGCCGTGCGCCAGCGCGACCCGGTTGGCGCCCTTGACGATGCTGGTGAAATGGGGATTGCCGACGTCGAGCACCGACAGGCCGATGCTCTTGGTGCGGCCGGTGATCATCGATTGCGCCAGCGGATTGGAGCGGTAGCCCAGCCGCGCGATGACTTCCTTGATGGTCGCCTCCACCGCCGGCGAGAAGCGCTGCGCGCCGTTGACGAACTTGGAGACGGTGGCGGTCGAGACACCGGCCGCCGCCGCGACGTCGCGTATGGTTGCTACATTTTTTTTCATGATCGGGCTGTGGGGTTGGCGCGCCGCCAAAGCGGGGATATTAGCACGCGCCCCCGACGCCCAACCCTGCCCGCTTACAGGTCGGTGATTTCCTTGTGGCGCGGCACCAGCGCCTTCATCACGCACCACGCCACCAGGTAGGCCAGCGCGCAGATGCCGAACATGATCATGTAGCCGGTGCGGATGTCGTTGACCGATTTGTAGTAATCGAACACCCAGCCGCCCAGCTTGGTCAGCGCGACGCCGCCGATGCCGCCGGCCATGCCGCCGATGCCGATCACCGAGGCCACCGATTTTTGCGGGAACATGTCCGACACGGTGGTGAAGATGTTGGCCGACCAGGCCTGGTGCGCCGACGCGCCCACGCCGATCAGCAGCACCGGCACCCAGAAGCTGATCGCGCCCAGCGGTTGCGCCAGCAGCACCACCAGCGGGAAGAAGGCGATCACCAGCATGGCTTTCATGCGGCCGTCGTACGGCGCGTAGCCGCGCGACATGAAGTAGCTGGGGAACCAGCCGCCGCCGATCGAGCCGATCATCGTCATGCTGTACAACACGGCCAGCGGCACGATGATGGCGTCGCCCTTCATGCCGTATTGCGCCGACAAATAGGTCGGCAGCCAGAACAGGAAGAACCACCAGACGCCGTCGGTCATGAATTTGCCGAAGGCGAAGGCCCAGGTCTGGCGGTATTTGAGCAGCTGGAACCACGATACTTTCCTGGCGGCGGCGGCCGACGCTTCTTCCGTTTTCTCGACCGGCTGCACCGAATCGCTGCGGATATAGGCCAGCTCGGCCTTGGACAGGCGCTTTTGCTGTTCCGGCTTTTCGTACAGCCACAGCCACAGTGCCATCCACAGGAAACCGATCAGGCCGATGATGACGAAGGCCGATTGCCAGCCCCAAGTGGCGGCGATGAGCGGCACCGTGATCGGCGCGAGGATGGCGCCGACATTGGCGCCGGAGTTGAAGATGCCGGTCGCGAAGGAGCGTTCCTTCTTCGGGAAATATTCCGCAGTGGCTTTGATCGCGGCCGGGAAGTTGCCGGCCTCGCCGACCGCCAGCACCGCGCGCGAAATCATGAAGCCGACGATCGACGGCACCAGCACCACGCCGAAGGCGGCGCCGATGACGGCCGCGCCCTCGCCCATCGGCACCGAGAACGCGTGCAGGATGGCGCCCAGCGACCAGATGACGATGGCCACCACGTAGGCGGCTTTGGTGCCGATCTTGTCGACCACGCGGCCGGCGAACAGCATCGACACCGCATAGACGAACTGGAAGGCGGCGGCGATGTTGGCGTAGTCGGTATTGGTCCAGCCGAATTCCTTGGACAGGTCCGGCGCCAGCAGGCTCAATACCTGGCGGTCCAGGTAGTTGACGGTGGTGGCAAAAAACAACAGTGCACAGATGGTCCATCGGTATTTACCGACGGCTTGGCCCACCACGTGCGGAGTTACTGGCTCGCTCAGGTTCATGGCATCACTTATGTTTTGGTTTTGGTGATGATCTCTCGGTCTCCACGAGATCACTTTAGTCGTATGTCATCGTACAACTATAAAACTTGATAAGCAAGCACAAAAACCGGAAACCCGCACACGATGGACTGGGGTCGTACCCCGAACGGGGGTACGGCCCCATGGGGCCGCTTTGCGGGTTGGCGGTCGCGCCCCGCAACGTTGTAGGATGACTTTAGGCCGGCCGCGCCGTGCGCGCGTCGCCGGTCTTGACCAGCAATAGCGCGACCAGGCTGATGACCGCCGCGCCCGACAAGTAGTAGCCGACGTACTGCAAGCCGTAGTTGGTCGCCAGCCAGGTGGCGATGTACGGCGCCAGCGAGGCGCCGAGGATGCCGGCCAGGTTGAACGTCAGCGAGGCGCCGGTGTAGCGCACCTCCGGCGGGAACAGTTCCGACAGGATGGTGCCCAGCGGGCCGTAGGTCATGCCCATCAGCCCCAGCCCGACCGACAGGAACACGGTGACCTGGACCACGCTGCCGGAGCCGAACAGCGGCGCCAGCGCCAGCCCGAACACGGCGATCGCCGCCGAGACCCAGATCAGGGTGGTGCGGCGGCCGAAGCGGTCGGCCCACAGCGCGGCGACCGGGATCGTCAGGCCGAAGAACAGCACGGCGATCAATTGCTGGATCAGGAAGTCCTTGCGGGTGAACTTGAGGGCCGTGGTGCCCCAGCTGAGCGCGAACACCGTCATCAGGTAGAACAGCACGAAGGTGGCCAGCGCGATCAAGGTGCCCAGCACCAGCACGCGGCCATGGTCGCGGAACACGGTGACGACCGGCACCTTGACGCGCTCGTTCTTGTCGAGCACCTTCTGGAAGTCCGGCGTCTCGTGGATTTTGAGGCGGATGTACAGGCCGACGATCACCAGCAGCGAGCTGGCCAGGAACGGGATGCGCCAGCCGTAGCTGAAGAACTCGGCGTCGGTCAGCACTTCGCTCAACAGCAGGAAGATGCCGCCCGACAGGAAGAAGCCGATCGGCGCGCCCAGCTGCGGGAACATCCCGTACCAGGCGCGTTTGCCCGGCGGCGCGTTCTCGGTTGCCAGCAGCACCGCGCCGCCCCACTCGCCGCCCAGGCCGAGGCCCTGGCCGAAGCGGCACAGCGCCAGCAGCGCCGGCGCCAGCGTGCCGATCTGTGCGTAGGTCGGCAGCATGCCGATCACCACGGTCGAGATACCCATCATCAACAACGCCGCCACCAGGGTGGCCTTGCGGCCGACGCGGTCGCCGAAGTGGCCGAACACGGCCGAGCCGACCGGGCGCGCGAAGAAGGCGATGGCGAACGTGGCCAGCGACTGCAAGGTGGCGGCGGCCGGATCGCTGGCGGGGAAGAACAGTTTGGGGAACACCAGCACGGCGGCGGTGGCGTAGATATAGAAATCGAAGAATTCGATGGTGGTGCCGATCAAGCTGGCAAACAGCACCGTGGACGGTTTGTTGGTCTTGGACGATCCCGGTTGAGACTTGCTCATGCGTGAAGCTCCTGCGGATGGGTGGTGCGCCTCATCATACACACCCGGTCCGCAGCTTGCCAAGCAGATATGATTGCTCTCGATAACAGCTTAGTGATCGATTTGCGACAGTCCGGCGGCGATCTCGTCGGCCTTGAGTGGACGCACCACGCGCGCCACTTCCCGGCCGTCGCGCAGGAAGACCAGGGTCGGCCACAGCTTGACCTTGTACGAGCGGCCCAGCGGACGGCCCGGCCCATCCTCGACCTTGTAGTGGCTGACGGCGTCGTGGCCGGCCATCGCCTGTTGCAGCGGCGGCTGGGCGACCATGCAGTGGCCGCACCAGTTGGCGCCGAACTCCAGCAGCGTGGCGCCCGGCATGGCGTCGATCTCGGCGCGCTGGGGCGCCTCGGCTATATAGACAGTTTTCATTTGGTTTTGAACTTGGCACATGGATCGGTGCGCTTCTCGGGTGTGAGCTTGTGCACCACGTCGTACAGGCCGCCATCCTCGTCGCCGCCCTCGACGAAGCCCTCGCTGCGCACGATCAGTATAGGCTCAATCCGATTGAGCCAGCGCGCGACTCCGATGTCCTTGCGCACGTGGCCGTTGCCGGCGATCAGCACGACATCGCGCGGCCGCTGGTCGCGCACGATCTTGGCCATCCAGATGTCGCGCGCGACCTGCGCGTTGACCATGCCCTCGAGCATCATCTCCGGCGTCATACCGCAGTGGCCGACGGCGATTTCCTGTTGCTGGGTGGCGCGCACGTCGGCCGGCAGCGGCTGGTCCAGCCGGTAGTCCTTGATGCTTTGCGGGTCGAACGTGGCGGTCACGCCGTCGCGCACCACGCGTGAGGCGTCGGCGCGCGACAAATTGCCGGCCACCAGCGGCAGGTGGTAGGTCAGCGCCAGCTGGATCACCGGGTAGTACAGTTGCCAGTCCCAACGGGCGCCATTGACGACGCGGATCACACATTGCGCGTCGAGACAGCCTTTTTGCGCCTTGTCCAGCAAATCCTGGTCTTCGCGGTCGAACTGTTCCATGACGATGGCCGGCCGCCAGCCACCCTCGACCCGTTGGCGCAGCAATTCGTAGCGTAGCCGGTGTCCCCGTGCGTTGTCGTGCACCTCGCCCAGCAGCAACACCTGCGGGTTGGGGCCGAGCGGCGTGACGGCGGCCTCCCCGGCATCCGCGGCCGACCCTGTTCGGGCGCCGCTGGCGCAACCGGTGAGCGCCAGCGCCCCGGTAAATATTGCTGTAAATCCAATTGTCCGCCAGCTTTTTTTATAAATGGATATCATCCTGCACCTCACGTCTGAGTTCGCAAAAAGCCTGCGGCGCAGGCCCAGGGAACCAGTCTGTTGTTGCATCGCAATAATAAATTTCTCTGACATAAACACAGATAGCAATATGTTATGAATTGTGGTTTAATAGTCTTTGTGCAATAAACGTCAAATGCATTGCGGCCGCAAGTCTAAGGTGTCTGCATTAAATTGCAGTTAACGCCCTGACCCGCAGTATTGCCATAGGAGCAAATTATGAAAAAAACACCACTTTTAACCTCCGTGCTAGTCGCGCTGAGCCTGACCGGCGCGGCGCAAGCGAAAGTCGATGCCACTCCGGCGGCGCCTATCGCACCTGCAACAATTGAAGTCGAAAAATGCGTGCCGAATGCGGCCTCGCCATGCCTGACCGCCGACGACTCGGCCGCCAGGGACGACGACAGTATCGATCTCGCCACACTGCCGACAGCCAACCCGGCGCAGCAGGTCGACGCCGCCGCCTCGCCGGTGCCGGAACCGCAAACCTTTGCCATGATGGCGTTCGGTCTGGCGCTGCTGGGTTTCTCCTCGCGCCGCCGCCAGCCGTCGGACAAGTTCGAGAACTAGGCGTTGCCCGGTAAGCGGCACGACAGAAATCCCGCCTGGTGCGGGATTTTTTTTGGTCTGCGGCGTTTAATAGCAGAGCGACCGTATGTTGCTGATGGCGACGCCCTGGGCGACGGCGCGGAACGCGCAGCCCAGCTTGCGCCAGCCGTCGTCGGTCAGCATCACCGCGCCCAGCCCCAGCGCCACGGCGATGGCCAGCACGATCAGCAAACCTTTGATGGCGTCTTTATTCATGCTGGCGGACCCGGTCGGCGTGGCGTGAACGGCGGTAGCGGTATTGGGCGGTATTAGGCGTTGCTAGGCGCTGTGAGGCGTTATGCGGCGTTATGCGGCATCCGCCAGCATGTAGTCGAAATCGTAGTAGTGCTTGCCGCCTTCGATGCGGATGTTCAAGGTGCCGCTGAGCCCCTCGAGTTCGTCCCGGCCCGAATCGGGCACCACCGCCACCGCCAGGCTGGGCGCGCCGCGCTCCATGATGCCGCGGTGGTGCAGCAGAAAGTTGCCGCGTTTGCCGTCGAGCGTGCCCTCGACCCGCTCGATCGCCACATACACGCCCGAGCCCAGCGCGCTGTCCATATAGGCCAGCATCTCGCCCTTGCCGGTGGCGGTCAGCGCGCCGTGGTATTGCTTGTCGAGCGACATGCGGCCGACGCCGGTGTCGGCAGCCACCGCCGAGGCTGATTCCGGCTGCATCTTGACGCTGAATTCCCCTGTGATCCTGTTCATCGCTGCTCCTCGTTCTACGCGGGCAGGCGGATGTCCGTCTGCCCGCTGGTGTCGTCGACCGGCGTCACGCACGGCATGCGCAGCGTGAACGTGGCGCCATGGCCCAGCACGCTGGCGACCGTGACCGTGCCGCCGAACTGTTTGGCCATCAGATTGAACACGATGTTCAGCCCGAGCCCGGTGCCGCCCTGCCCGCGCCGCGTGGTCACGAACGGGTCGAACACCTTGTCCAGCATTTCCGGCGCGATGCCCTTGCCGTTGTCGCTCACCCGCATCTCGATCCAGTCGCCCTGGCGCGCCACGTCGATGGTAATGCGGCCCTCGTCGTCCGGCTCGAACGCGTGGTCGACGCAGTTGAGCGTCAAATTGGTGATCACCTGCGCCAGCGCGCCCGGGTAGCTGTCGAGCATGATATCGGGCGGGCAATCGATGCCGACCGCGATATGCGTCTTCTTCAGCTTGGGCTGCAGGCTGGATACCACTTCGTTTATATAATCGCGCAATTCGAAGCGGCGGCGCGCCTCGCTGACCTGGTCGACGGCGATCTGCTTGAAGCTGTGGATCAGGTGGGCGGCGCGGTAGGCGTTGTTCATGATCAGGCGCGTGCTCTCGGCCGCCGTGTCCAGGTAGCGCATGATGTCGGACTTCTTGATGTTGCCGCCTTCGACGGCCAGTTGCACCTTTTCGGTCGCCTCCATCAGCACCGACGCGCTGGTCAGGGCGATGCCGACCGGCGTGTTGATTTCGTGGGCGACGCCGGCCACCAGGCCGCCCAGCGAGGCCAGCCGTTCGGCCTGCAACAGCGATTCCTGCGTGCGGCGCAGGTCGGCCATGGCGCGGGCGGTGGCCTGGGCCGACTTGCGGGCCTCGTCCTCGGCCTCGCGGATGCGCTGGATGTTCGATTTGACCTTGCGCTGGATGGCGTTGAAGCCGCGGATCACCTCGCCGAGCTCGTCGCGGCGGCTGTCGGGCAATTCCTCGACCTCGTCGCTGCCGCGCGTGGCCAGGTCGAACAGGCCGTCGCGCAGGCGCTTGAGCGGGTCGAACACGATGCGCAGCGACAACGCCAGCGCCGCCACCAGGATGAGGTCCAGCAGCAACACTTCGATCACCTTGCGGCGCACCTCGGCGGCCAGCGTGGCGTCGATCTGGGCGCGGCTGAAGTTGACCACCACGCGGCCGACGATGACCGGCTTGAGCGCGGCCCCGGCGGCGCCGGAGTCGCGGTAGGCCAGGTCGGCCACCACCGGCGTGCCGGCCACGGCCGCGTCGTTTTCGATGGTGCTGATTTTGCCGTCCTCGTGGCGCAGGCGGCCGGAAAACAGGCCGACCGAGGTGTCGTAGACGCGGATCGACACCAGTTCGGGCGGCATCATCTCGGCGGCGACGATGTTGTCGACCTTGGCCTTGTCGAGGTCCCACAACGCCGACGGCAGGCTGGTTTGCAGCCGGGTCAGCACGCCCTGGCGCAGGCGCTGGCTGCTCACTTCGAGTTCGTGCCCGAGGCTGTATTGCGCGTAAGTGCCGGAAATGCCCAGCACCAGGGTCACGATGACCACGAAGAGCAGCGTCAAACGGCCTTGAATACCAGACATCGAACAACCTCCCCGAGCACGTATTTGACGGCAACGTCCCAATGTACGGTATGGGCTGCATCTTGGCAAGAATAAGGACTATCAAGGGGCCATCACCGGCCAACGGCGCCTTCCGCAGGCAGACTTCGATCGCGCGCAATGGTAATATCGTGCAACATGTGGGCTGGCTAATCCGCCAGCGGACAACCCGACATCACCGGAGGCACCATGACGGGCAATTATCATCAATTGGCGACGGCCGAGGTGCGGCCGGGCATGGTCCTGTCGGACGTGCTGCTCGACGTCCAGGGCCACGTGCTGCTGCCGCAGGGCACCGTGCTGACCGAGGCCATGCTGGCGCTGATGCCGCGCCACGGCATCGCCGTGCTGCCCATCGTGCGCGAGGAAGTGGCGCCGGAGGTGGCGCAGGCCGCGCTGACCCGCCATCAGGCGCGCATCGATCATCTGTTCCGCAAAAACGACGCCGACAGCGACAAGGACTGGGCCACGGCGCTGCTGCGTCGCTTCGTCACCGATTTCCGGCTGGGCAAGCCGGAGCAGGAACACACCACGGAGCATCCCGGCCATGAGTAACACCCTCAGCTACGACGACGTGGTGCGCAACCTCGACGACCTGCCGTCGCTGCCGGCGGTGGTGATGGAATTGCTCAACAGCATAGACCAGGACGATGTCGATATCTCGGTACTCGCCAAGAAGGTGTCGTACGACCAGGCGCTGACCGCCAAGACGCTGCGCCTGGCCAACTCCTCGCTGTACGGGCTGCAAGTCAAGGTCACCACCATCCAGCAGGCGATCACCTACCTGGGTTTCCAGACCACGCGCAACCTGATCACGGCGGCGGCCGTCACCGGCTGCTTCGCCGAGGGCCACTGCCCCGGCTTCGACCACAAGGCGTTCTGGCGCCACTCGATCGCCACCGCCGCCTGCGCCAAGGTGCTGGCGCGGCAGATGCGCTTCAATCAGGATTACGCCTTCACGGCCGGCTTGCTGCACGATATCGGCAGGCTGGTGCTGGTGTCGTGCTTCCCCAACCAGTATTCGATCACCTTGGCCTACCGCGAGGAGCACGACTGTTATCTGCTGGAGGCCGAACGCAAGGTGCTGGGCGTCGATCACGTCGACGCCGGCATGGCGCTGGCGGAACACTGGAATTTTTCAGACACGATGCGGCTCGCCATCGGCGGCCACCACGATCCGGAAGCGCCGGGCGCGGGCTTCCTGGCGGCCATCATTCATGTGGCCGACGCCATCGTGCACGCGCTCGATCTGGCGCAGGTACGGGACGATCTGGTGCCGCCGGTGTCCACGGTGGCGTGGACAGCGCTGGGCCTCGATGAGGAAATCTATCTGCAACTGTTCCGGGAAACCGAACTGCAGTATGAAGAAATTTCGATGGTGCTGCTGAGCTAACAGACTACCTTGACGGACTGCCTACCTGCATAAGACGCACGAAAAACAAGGAAGCGTCACCTGCCGGCCGGGTTGGACGAGACATCGACTGGACGTCACGTCAGCCACGGCGCGGCAGGTGCGGAAGCTGCGGGCGCATTAATGACGCGCGTAGTTTCCGGCCTCGGCCTTTTCTGGACGCTCTTCAGGCTTTGGACGGCCCTGGGCGTCGGACAGGCGGTATTTGGTGCGGCGGTCGCCCATCAAATCGCGCAGGTCGCGGATGCTCATGCCGGTCACTTCGTGCATGCGGATCAGCAGCGAAGCGCCGACCGGCAGACGGTGGTGACGAATCTTGCTGATCACCGGCGGTGCCACTTCCAGCAGGCGCGACAGCGCGGCGTCGTTTTTCAATTGCATCTTGCCGAGCAGGATGTCGAGCAGATGGTTGGGGTTGTAGCTTTCTTGGGAAGCAAGAGCGTGGTGTGCCATGATTTTCCTCGTTGGTTGGGTGAAGAGATAGTGCTGGTCGGAACTTAAGGACAACTTAGAATTTATCAATTAACTGCCCCGTTGGATAAGCAGCTAACAGAGCGGTTAAATCCATCCATAAATTCATCCGTACATTCATCCGTAAGCCGACTTGCCTCAATTGCCTTTCGTGCAAGAGAATTCTATGCTTAAAGAGACTGCTCCAGTCGGCGCACGATGCGTGAAGATTGTTTGACATCAACCGCCGGCTAGAAAACTTAACAACTATACTATTTCATCACATGGGGCTGGAGGGTGTCGCACGCAAGAACCTGTAGGAAATTGTTACATGAAGCAAGCTCATGTAGAGTGGCAGCGAGTTTGCTACCCATCGGCAACTGTGTCATGACCAGGGCAACATTCGGCGGGTCCTGCACGCCGCCGGCCGGGTCCGACGCGGTCCCGGCACCCGTTTCGAAATGCGGCGTAGGCGCGGTTTGCATCGGCAAATTACGCTAAACTAGCGCCTGTGCGCAGCAGTGCGCCCCATCCCGCCTCATCTCTTAAAAGCATTCCATTGAAAACCAAAACACCCGTTCAGCCGCATTACTTTGTTCCAGAGCCGCTCGATAACTCGCGCCTGGCCCATTTGTGCGGTCCCCTCGACGAAAACCTGCGGCAGATTTCCGCCGCGCTGGACGTGACCATTTTCCGTCGCGGCGAGAAATTCATCGTCAGCGGCCACAATGCCGAACGCGCGGTGCAGATCCTGGAACAGTTCTACGCCGTCGCCAACAAGGTGGTACCAATTGAAGAAGTGCAACTTGCACTGGTAGAACAACGCGCCGGCCTGGCCGCCGCCGCCACCGCCGCCGCCGCCAGCACCACCTCCGGCGCGGGCGCCGAAGGCAAGCCGCACGCGGTGGCCGAGGCGCCGTTTGTCGAACCGGACATCAACAGCCCGGTGCTGAAGACGCGCCGGACCGACCTGCGCGGCCGTACGCCGCACCAGATCCGTTACCTGCGCAACATTCTCGAACACGACATCAGCTTTGGCGTCGGCCCGGCCGGCACCGGCAAGACCTACCTGGCCGTGGCCTGCGCGGTCGACGCGCTCGAGCGCGACGCCGTCAAGCGCATCATCCTGACCCGTCCGGCCGTCGAGGCCGGCGAGCGGCTCGGCTTCCTGCCGGGCGACCTGGCGCAAAAGGTCGATCCGTATCTGCGTCCGCTGTACGACGCGCTGTACGACCTGCTGGGCTTCGACCGCACGCAGAAAATGTTCGAGAAGCAAGTCATCGAAATCGCGCCGCTGGCTTACATGCGCGGGCGCACCCTGAACCACGCGTTCGTGATCCTCGACGAGGCGCAGAACACCACCGTCGAGCAGATGAAGATGTTCCTGACGCGCATAGGTTTCGGCAGCAAGGCCGTCATCACCGGCGACGTCACCCAGGTGGACTTGCACAAGAGCCAGAAAAGCGGCCTGGTCGACGCCGTCCAGGTGTTGAAGGATGTACGCGGCATCGCCTTCAGCCACTTCAACAGCGAGGACGTGGTGCGCCATCCGCTGGTGGCGCGCATCGTCGACGCCTACGAGACGGCCCACAACCACGAAGCCGAGATCGCTCCCCTCCTCAAAGCCACCGCTCTTAAAAATGTCCGTAAAAAATAAATTGACGTTGTCGGTACAGTATCCCGACGCCCGCCTGAAAGAAGTGATCACCCGCGCGGCCATCCGGAAGTGGATACAGGCGGCGCTGTTCGCGCCGGCCGAGCTGACCATCCGCTTTGTCGATGCCGAGGAAGGCCGCGAGCTCAACAAGCAATACCGGGGCAAGGACTACGCCACCAATGTGTTGACGTTCGCCTACAACGAGGGCGAGCAACTGGACGAGGACGCGCCGACGCAGGCCGACATCATCCTGTGCACCGACGTGCTGGAGAGGGAAGCGGCCGAGCAAAAGAAATCGGTGGAGGAACATACCGCGCACCTGATCGTGCACGGCGTGCTGCACGCGCAGGGCTACGACCACGAGGACGACGAGGAGGCGGCGGAGATGGAAGGCATCGAGACGGAGCTGCTGGCCGGGCTCGGGTATGCCGATCCTTACGCGGAGTGAGTCAGGCGCCCGTCCGCTTCAGGGTCCGACATTTGGCCAATCGCCTCCTGCCAAGGAACCGCTGTCGGCAGCGTTGCGACCTGTCCGTCCCGGAGAACCAACAAGGGCCCGTTGCCCGCAAGCGCAAACATGGGATCGCGGGTCCGGATAAAATCGGCTGAGTTGTAGAAAAACAGCCAGCCTTGCTTCAGTTCTTTTGTTTCGGCGGTCAAAATATCGAATGCCTCGCCCGCCATGCGGCCCAGTTCATCGACCTTGGCTCGGGCGATTTTTAAAGCTGCAGCGCAATTTAGGGTGTTCATTAGTTGCTCCTTAAAAAGCAAAACCCGATGTAACCGCTGACGACCGCCGCTTTGCCGGTTTGGCCGTCGAGGAAGCGCACGATTCCGTGTTGATTGACGGCGTTAAACACGTGGCCCACGCCTCCGCTGCGGCTACCGTAGACGATGCCCCGACTTCCACTACCTGCGGCAGACAGAACGTTCACCACTTCGCCCAGATCACCCACTACGCTGAATTTTGCGCCAAATATCTGTTCAAGTACAGCGAGGCTGTGTGGCCCCCCATGCAGCGCCGAAGCCGGATGTCCTGCGAGCATCGCATCCGTTGCGATCGCGCAATTAACGCAGTTCGTCTTGCTCAGTCCAGGATTTATGCGTCGAACCGTGCCGGCCAGGATACTGATCATGACACCACCATCGTCGAAAGAATTTTTCCAGCATGCCCCATTGAAGGGCCGAAACGCTGAGAAAACTCAAACGAGACCGGGCTATGTTCCTCAATTAGATTCGCTGTTTTTTTGACAAAAACCTGCTATCTTAAGCTTTTGGTGTATCCTATACCCCTTCAAAACAATGGCTCACGCCTACTATGCAAGAGCACTCTAGTGGCGTCAAGACTGACGCCAAACCCCATCGGTCACTGTTTGAACGCCTGACCGCACTGATTTCCCCCGAGCCAGAGAATCGCGCGGAACTGCTCGAAGTTCTGCACGACGCCCATGAACGCAACCTGATCGACGCCGACGCCTTGTCGATGATCGAAGGCGTGTTCCAGGTCTCCGACTTGTCCGCCCGCGACATCATGATTCCCCGCTCGCAGATGGATGTCATCGACATCTCCAAGCCGATCGAGGAATGGATGCCGCAGGTGCTGGCGACCGCCCACTCGCGCTTCCCCGCCATCGAGGGCGAGCGCGACAAGGTGATCGGCATCCTGCTGGCCAAGGACCTGCTGCGCTACTACGCCGAAGAATCCTTCGACGTGCGCGACATGCTGCGCCCGGCCATCTTCATCCCCGAGTCCAAACGCCTCAACGTGCTGCTGCGGGATTTCCGCGCCAACCACAATCACATGGCGATCGTGGTCGACGAGTACAGCGGCGTGGCCGGTCTGATCACCATCGAGGACGTGCTGGAACAGATCGTCGGCGACATCGAGGACGAATACGACTTCGACGAGGAAGAGGACAACATCCTCTCGATCAAGGAAGGCGTGCACGGACCGCGCTGGCGCATCAAGGCGCTGACCGAGATCGAACAGTTCAACGAAGAGTTGGACACCTCGCTGCCGGACGACGATGTCGACACCATCGGTGGCCTGGTCGCCAAGCACCTGGCGCGCATGCCGCACAAGGGCGACATCTTCGACTACCAGGGCATGCGCTTTGAAGTGCTGCGCGCCGACGCCCGCCAGATCCACGTGCTGCTGGTGGAGAAACTGCCGCCAGCCCCCGACGCCGGCGCGGGCGCCTCGCAATAATGCGCTTTCGCCGCGCCAATCCGAACGATCCGCCCAAGCCGCAGCGCAGCACCAAAGGACGGATGATCATCACCCTGCTGGCCGGCGCGATGTGCGTATTTGCCTTCGCGCCCTTCGGCTGGTGGCCACTCGAGATCCTCGGCCTGGCGACCCTCTTCTACCAAGTGCTGCGCAGCGCCGACGTCAAAAGCGCGGGCCTGATCGGCTGGGCCTTCGGCTTCGGCTGGACCGCCGCCGGCACCCACTGGCTGTACGTCTCGCTGCACGACTACGGCGCCATGGCCGCGCCGATCGCCGTCGCCGCCGTGCTGCTGCTGGCCTGGGGCATGGGCTTTTACACGGCGCTGGCGATGGGCGGCGCGGCCTGGCTGCGCAAGCGCTGGTCGCTGCCGCTGCCGGCCGCCAACCTGCTGGTGCTGCCGGCGATGTGGGCGCTGTTCGAATGGGTGCGCGCCTGGCTGTTCACCGGTTTCCCGTGGATGTCGTCCGGCTACGCCCATAATCACAGCCCGCTGGCCGGCTACGCGCCGGTCATCGGCGTGTACGGCCTCGGATGGCTGGCCGCTGTCATCGCCGGCGCCCTGCTGCTGCTGCTGCACCGCACCCGCATCAAGGCCGCGGTGCTGGTCGTGGCCATCTGCGCCGCCGGCGTCGGCCTGACCTACCTGCAATGGACCTACCCGGAAGGCAAACCGATTTCGGTGCGCCTGCTGCAAGGGAACATCCCGCAAAGCGAAAAATTCGACGGCGCCCGCGTCATCGAGACGATGAAGCTGTACCACGACGCCATCACCGCCGCGCCGGCCGATTTGATCGCCACGCCGGAGACGGCCATCGTCATGCTGCCGCAGCAACTGCCGCCGGACTACCTGCCCGGCATCGCCCAGTTCCTGACCAAGACCGGCAGCAATCTGATACTCGGCATCCCGATGGCCGACAGCCAGACCGCCTATTTCAACAGCGTGATCGGCCTGACGCCACGCCAGGGCAGCGCCTACTACCGCTACGACAAGCACCACCTGGTGCCGTTCGGCGAGTTCATTCCGCTCGGCTTCCGCTGGTTCGTCAACCTGATGTCGATCCCGCTCGGCGACCAGACCAGCGGCGCCGATATCCAGCCGGCCTTCCCGATCAAGGACCAGCGCGTGCTGCCCAACATCTGCTACGAGGACTTGTTCGGCGAGGAGATCGCCGCGCAGCTGAACCACCCGGCGCAGGGCCAGAAGCCGGCCACGATGCTGCTCAACGTCTCGAATCTGGCCTGGTTCGGCGACACCATCGCCATTCCACAGCATTTGCAGATCTCGCAAATGCGCACCCTGGAGACGGGACGTCCGATGCTGCGGGCGACCAATACCGGCGCCACCGCCATCATCGACGGCCATGGCGTGATCCGGCACCAGTTGAAGGTCAACACCTTCGGCACCCTGGCCGCCGACGTCCAGGGCATGGCGGGCAGCACGCCCTTCATCATCTGGGGTAACAAGCTGTTTCTGCTGCTGGCGGCGCTGGCATTGGGTGGCGCCTGGTTTTGGGCGCGGCGCGCAAAAAACCAGGCCAAAGCCGCTTAATCTCCACAGTCTGCCGGCAAAACCCGCTAAAATTGCCCCTTTAGCATAACCGCAACCGCACGTCCCTCGCCCCGCGAGGCGTGCCATCGACCACACAAGATGCTGACATTTCAACAAATCATTCTGACCTTGCAAACCTACTGGGACAAGCAAGGCTGCGCCCTGCTCCAGCCCTACGACATGGAAGTCGGCGCCGGCACCTTCCACACCGGGACCTTCCTGCGCGCCATCGGCCCGGAGCCATGGCGCGCCGCCTACGTGCAGCCGTCGCGCCGTCCGAAGGATGGCCGCTATGGCGAGAACCCGAACCGCGGCCAGCACTACTACCAGTACCAAGTGGTGATGAAGCCGGCGCCGGAAAACATCCTCGACCTGTATCTCGGCTCGCTGGAGGCGCTGGGCCTGGACCTGAAACAGAATGATGTGCGCTTCGTCGAAGACGACTGGGAATCGCCGACCCTGGGCGCCTGGGGCCTCGGCTGGGAAGTGTGGCTGAACGGGATGGAGGTAACGCAGTTCACCTACTTCCAGCAGGTCGGCGGCCTCGATTGCAAGCCGGTGCTGGGCGAGATCACCTATGGTATCGAGCGTCTGGCGATGTACCTGCAGGGCGTGGAAAACATGTACGACCTGGTTTGGACCACGTGGGAAGAGAACGGCGAGACCAAGACGCTCAAATACGGCGACGTCTTCCACCAGAACGAGGTCGAACAATCGGCCTACAACTTCGAACATTCGAACGCCGAACTGCTGTTCGCCCAATTCAACAACCACGAATCGGAAGCCAAGCGCCTGATCGAGGCGCAACTGACGTTGCCGGCCTATGAGCAAATCATGAAGGCGTCGCACAGCTTCAACCTGCTGGACGCGCGCGGCGCCATCTCGGTGACCGAACGCGCCGCCTACATCGGCCGCGTGCGCGCCCTGTCGCGCCTTGTGGCGCAGGCCTACTACGAGTCGCGCGAGCGCCTGGGCTTCCCGATGGCCATCGCCTTGGCGACGACCGCCGCTGCTGCTGAACAAACTGTATAAATAATATGACCCAGACCCTCCTCATCGAACTGCTGACCGAAGAACTGCCGCCGAAGGCGCTTGCCAAGCTGGGCGCGGCCTTCGCCGCCGGCATCGTCAACGGCCTGAAAGCGCGCGACTTCCTCGAAGCCGACAGCGTCGCCACCTCGTTCGCCTCGCCGCGCCGCCTGGCCGTCTCCATCACCAAGGTGCGCGCCACGTCGCCCGACAAATCGATCCGCGAAAAAGTGCTGCCGGTGTCGGTCGCGCTGGACGCCGCCGGCAACGGCACGCCACCGCTGGCCAAGAAACTGGCCGCGCTGGGCTTCCCGAACCTGACCGTGGCCGACCTGGAACGCGCGCAGGACGGCAAGGCCGAAAGCTTCTTCCACACCTACACGGCGGCCGGCAGCGCGCTGCAATCGGGCCTGCAAGCGGCGCTGGAGGAATCGGTCGCCAAGCTGCCGATCCCTAAAGTGATGAGCTACCAGCGTCCGGACGGCGCCACCGTGCAATTCGTGCGTCCGGCCCACAGCCTGATCGCGCTGCACGGCGCCACCGTGCTGCCACTGACCCTGTTGGGACTGACCGCGTCGAACGTGACCGAAGGCCACCGCTTCCTGACCGCGCCGGGCCAACGCGCCGTGACCATCGCCGATGCGGACAGCTACGCCGAGACCCTGAAATCACAGGGCAAAGTACTGGCCAGCGTCGAACAGCGCAAGGAACAGATCCGCGCCGACCTGCTGGCCAAGGCCGGCGCCGACCAGGTGCTGATGCCTGAATCGCTGCTGGATGAGGTAACGGCATTGGTCGAATGGCCGGTGGTCTACGAATGCAAGTTCGAGGAAGAGTTCCTGGCCGTGCCGCAGGAATGCCTGATCCTGACCATGCAGACCAACCAGAAATACTTCGCGCTGACGGACGCCGACGGCAAGCTACGTTCGCGCTTCCTGATCGTCTCCAACATCGCCACCGACACGCCGGCCGCCATCATCGGCGGCAACGAGCGCGTGGTGCGTCCGCGCCTGTCCGACGCCAAGTTCTTCTTCGAGCAGGATAAGAAGAAAACGCTGGAGTCGCGCCTGCCGCTGCTCAAGAACGTGGTCTATCACAACAAGCTGGGCACCCAGGCCGAACGCAGCGAGCGTGTCAGCGCGCTGGCCGGCTTCATCGCCACCCAGGTCGGCGGCGATTCCGCGCTGGCCACCCGCGCCGCCAAGCTCTCCAAGGCCGACCTGCTGACCGACATGGTCGGCGAGTTCCCCGAGCTGCAAGGCATCATGGGCACCTACTACGCCCGCAATGACGGCGAGCCGGAAGACGTGGCGCTGGCCGCCTCCGAGCACTACCAGCCGCGCTTCGCCGGCGACGCGCTGCCGTCGACCGTCACCGGCACCGCCGTGGCGCTGGCCGACAAGCTCGAAACCCTGGTCGGCATCTGGTCGATCGGCCTGCAGCCCACCGGCGACAAGGACCCCTTCGCGCTGCGCCGCCACGCGCTGGGCGTGCTGCGCATGCTGATCGAAAAACGCCTGATGCTGTCGATCCGCGGCCTGCTCGATTCGGCCGCGCAGCAGTTCACCGGCATCGCCGGCTTCAAGGACCCGGTCCTGGAAGTCACCGCCTTCATGCTGGACCGCCTGCGCGGCATCCTGCGCGAGCGCGGCTTCTCGCCGAACGAGATCGAAGCGGTGGTGGCCCAGAATCCGGACCGCCTGGACGACATCGTGCAGCGCCTGGAGGCCGTCAAGGCCTTCGCCGCGCTGCCGGAAGCTGCCTCGCTGGCCGCCGCCAACAAGCGCATCACCAACATCCTGAAGAAGAACGAAGAGGCGCTGAGCGCCGCCGGCACCAGCGCCGTCGATCCGGCGCTGCTGCAGGACGAAGCCGAGAAGAACCTGGCCGCCGCCGTCACGCGCGTGCAGCCGGACATCGACGCCGCCTTCATCCGGGGCGATTTCGCCGACGCGCTCAAGACCCTGGCGCAGCTGCGCGACGAAGTCGACGCCTTCTTCAACGACGTCATGGTCATGGCCGAAGACGTCGCCCTGCGCAACAACCGTCTGGCTTTGCTGTCATCGCTGCATGGCATGATGAATCGCGTGGCCGACATTTCGAAACTGGCGGCCTAAATGGGTACGCCGTCCTTGAAACTGATCATCCTCGATCGCGACGGCGTCATCAACCATGATTCGCCCGATTTCATCAAGTCGCCGGCCGAGTGGATTCCCATCCCCGGCTCGCTCGAAGCGATCGCACGCCTGAACCAGGCCGGCTATCGCGTGGTGATCGCGTCGAACCAGTCGGGCATCGCGCGCGAGTTCTTCGACATGACGATCCTCAACGCCATCCACGCCAAGATGCACCATCTGGCGCAGCAGGTCGGCGCCGACATCGATGCCGTGTTCTTCTGCCCCCACGCGGCGGCCGACAACTGCGACTGCCGCAAGCCGAAACCGGGCATGTTCAACGAGATCTCGCAGCGCTACAAGGTCAGCCTCAAAGGCGTGCCGGTGGTGGGCGACTCGCTGCGCGACCTGCAGGCCGGCTACGTCACCGGCTGCGTGCCTTACCTGGTCCTGACCGGCAAGGGCGAGAAAACCCAGCAAACCGGCGGCCTGCCGCCCGGCACCCTGGTGTTCCCGGACCTGGCGGCGATGGTGGTCCACCTGCTTAAAACCAGCGTGCCGCCGGCGCTGCACGTCGTTAGCTAACAAAGTATTTGGAGTCTGCATTGGGTCATCCCGTATTGTTTTTGCGTTCCCTGATTTTCACCATCATCATGGTGATATCGACCGTGGTCTGGGCGCTGGTGTGCTTCCTGGCCGCGCCGCTGCCGTACAACAAGCGCTTCTGGGTCACCGCGCGCTGGAATGTGTTCATCGTCTGGTGCGCCAAGGTTATCTGCGGCATCCGCTACGAAATCAAGGGCGCCGAGAATTTCCCGGACGCGCCGGCGGTGGTGCTGTCGAAGCACCAGTCGGCGTGGGAAACCATCTTCCTGCTGCCTAACCTGCCGCGCCCATTGGTGTTCGTCTTCAAGAAGGAAATCCTCTATATTCCGTTCTTCGGCTGGGCGATGGCGCTGCTGCGCATGATCCCGATCGACCGCAAGCAAGGCAAGAACGCGTTCAAGCACGTGGTCCGCCACGGCAAGCGACGGCTCGCCGACGGCCAATGGATTATCATGTTCCCCGAGGGGACGCGGATTCCCGTCGGCCAGGCCGGCAAGTACAAAAGCGGCGGTACGCGCCTCGCCATCGCGACCGGCGCCGTGGTGGTGCCGATCGCGCACAACTCCGGCGAGTGCTGGCCAAAAAACTCTTTCATCAAACGGCCCGGCCTTGTTACAGTATCGATAGGTAAGCCAATTTCGCCAGAAGGTCAAACTCCGGACGGCATGATGCAACAGGTGGAAACTTGGATAGAATCAGAAATGCGCGTCATTTCGCCCCACGCCTACAACGCTGGCTAGACGATCTCGCCACGTTGGTGAAGCCGGCGTCGCCGAAAGACGACGCCAGCCAGCTTGACCTGTTCGCACGGGAGGCGCAGGCGCAGGGTCAAGGCCAGCTATCCTCTACCAAACCTGTCTACACGTCGCCGGTGTGGTCGGTCCCTCCTTCTTCCAGCAATCCTCCTCCGATATCCCCGTACATAGCGCCGCCGGTGGCGCCGGTTGTTGTGCCCCCGACCACGGCGGTCCCGGTCAAGCCGCGCGTGGCGCCTCCGACGTCCGAGCAGCCGACGACGGCCAAGCGCCAGTTGATGGTCGGTGAATTCATCCTCGAATATGAACTGCGCCGCTCGACGCGCCGCTCGATCGGCTTCATGATCGACGACGACGGCCTGCGCGTGACCGCGCCCAAGCGCATCAGCATCGCCGAAATCGACAACGCCATCCGCACCAAGCAGCATTGGATACTGAGCAAACTCAAAGAACGGCGCGAACGGCGCGCCGCGCGGCTGCAAAAGCCGCCGGTGGAATGGATCGACGGCGCGCAGCTTCCGTATCTGGGCGCCGACATCACCCTGCGGCTGCTGGTGGGCGGACGCAATCGCACCAGCTACAACCCGGCCACGCGCGAGCTGTCGATGGTGCTGGTGCCCGGCGCCACCGAGACGCTGCTCAAGGAGCGGGTCAAGTCCTGGTACCAGCAGGAGGCCAAAGTGCTGTTCGAGCAGCGCCTGGACCTGTATGCGGGTCGCCTGGGCGTCAGCTACCACTCGTTCGGGCTGTCGTCGGCCGGCACGCGCTGGGGCTCGTGCACGGTCGACCGCAAGATCCGCCTGAACTGGAAACTGATCCACTTCTCGCTGCCGCTGATCGACTACGTGGTCGCCCACGAACTGGCGCACACGCTGGAAATGAACCACAGCGCCGACTTCTGGAACACGGTCGGCCGCATCTATCCCGAATACGACGAAGCGAAGAACCTGCTGCGCAAACGGGCGCAGGAGTTGCCTGTGCTGTTTGCCTGAAATAACTCTATTTCACGCTCTTTCGACGCCATCTTCCTGCTTACTGCTGAGTTCGCCCCAGCCCGTCACTTTCATATTGCACTGCACAATTTTATTGCCCTACGGAATTAACTGTGGTATTTTGTCTCATGTTCAGGTTGATCTGAGTTAAATAAACAGCAAATTGTGTCACTAAACGGGGGTTATATGGGTCAGGCAAGTGCAACCAAAAAGATGGGTTTGGTACTGGGCGGCGGTGCGCCAAATTCGCCATTGATAGCGGGTGCGCTGGCTGCTTTCCTCGATCAGGAAGTCGAGTTCGACGTGATTTCCGCCTCGGGCGCGGGCGTGCTGATGGGCCTGCTCTACACGGCGCCGCTGGAAGGTTCGCCGCGCGAGGCGCTCAAGCGCTGGGCCGACACCGGCGTGGCCGACACCATCTACAAAATGATGCCGGTCAATTACAAGCTTTTCCATAAGCCGGGCAAGGAAGCAGACGCCTTCCGTGGCGTGTTCTCGCCGCAGGTCGGCAATTCGGCGTTCCCGGGCCTGCAAAGCGTGCTGGGTGGTTCGGTGCCTTGGGCCGACTGGACCCAGCTGATGATGTCGACGATGTCGCCGTCGAACCTGTCGTCGAAAAGCCTCGGTTTGTGCGCCCACGCGCCGTTCCTGGAAGGCACCATCGACTTCTCGGCCATCTCGACGATGAAGCCGGAGTTCTACATCAACGCCTACAACCTGAACCAGCACAGCATGAAGATCTGGGACAAGCGCGAGATCCAGGTCGAACACGTGCGCGCCGCGCTGTCGTTCCCGTTCCTGTACGCGCCGACCACGATCGACGGCGAGGACTATATCGAGGGCGCGGCGCTCGAAACGCTGAATTTCGACCCGTTCATCGAAGGCAAGGGCGAGCACGCGGATACGGACGTGCTGGTGGTGCTCGACATCCTGGGCGACGAACGCCTGCTGCGCAAGCCGCGCGACCTGTACGACTCGTGGGTCGGTTCGATGATCACGCCACTGGTCAACATTTCGAAGCAGCAACTGCGTTTGTTCGAGCTGGAGCACAACACCGACCACAAAACGGGCGAGCCGAAGCGCCACATGCTCAAGCTGGAGCTGATGGCCGCCGTGCCGGATCAGCATATTCCGTACACGATGGACTGGTCGACGTCGAACATGCAGTTGTTGTTTGACGTGGGCTACAAGGCGGCGACGCGCTTCTGCCGTCAGAACGCCGACGTGTTGCGCTTCGCGGATGATACCGAGATGGCTGCTTAAGCACGCGCAACTGGCGGCTCATGGCGGATCACGGCGGCCGCCTGATCCGCCCTACGTTTTTCTTTCTTTATTTCAATCGGATCGGGGTGTCGTTTCGACCGGTCTACAATGATTCGACCACCATTTCTCGGAGGCGATCATGAGCGAAAACGCACCCATCAACCCAGGCGACGAAGCGGCCGCCGGTACACCAGGCACCGGGGACGACGTCTGTCCGATTTGCCACGGCACCGGCCGTATCTTGGACGAGGACGATACCATCCCGTGCAGCAACTGCGGCGGGACCGGCATCATTACCGAAGGGATCGGCGGCGGCTAAGCGTGGCCGGACGGCCGCCGGATCGGCGCCGGATCAGCGCGGATCAGTGCTTAATGAGCGGCGCCAACAGCGCCAGGGTGCGGCGGGTGGCGCCACGGTACTGGTTGGCGAACGCCAGCGCGCCTCGCCCCATCGTGGCGCGCGCCGCGTCGTCGCGCAGCAGGCGCGCGGCAGCGGTCACCAGCCCGGCCGCGTCGGCCACGCGCTGCGCGCCGCCGGCGGCCAGCGCGTCCTCGGTCGATTCGGCGAAGTTAAAGGTATGCGGACCGATCAGCACCGGCTTGCCCAGCGCCGCCGGCTCGATCAAATTCTGCCCGCCCAGCGGTAACAGGCTGCCGCCGACAAAGGTGCAGTCGCACGCCGCGTAATAGGCGAACATCTCGCCCATCGAATCGCCCAGCAGCACATCGATATAAGCCGGAATGGAACCCTCGGCCGCGCCGTCCAGCGCCAGTTGGCTACGTCGCTGCACATTGAGCCCCGCCTCGCCGACCATCTTCGCCACTTCGTCGAAACGCTGCGGATGGCGCGGCACGATCAGCAACAGCACGTTTGCCGGCAGCTCGGAGCGGCCCTCGCGTACCGCCCGCAGTATCAACGCCTCCTCGCCTTCGCGCGTGCTGGCGAACAGCAGCACCGGACGCGCGCCGATGGCTTTGCGCAGCGCCGCGCCGGTGGCCAGCGCCGCATCCGGCACCATCACGTCGAACTTGATGCTGCCGGTGACTTCCACCTGCTTGACGCCGAGCGAGCGCACGCGCTGCGCATCGGCCTCGGTTTGCGCGGCGACCAGCGAGATGCCGCGCGCCGCGTCCAGGATCAGCGAACCGAGACGCCCCGCCTTGCGCAGCGAACGCTCGGACAATCGCGCGTTGGCCAACACCACCGGCACGCCGCGCGCGCCGCAGGTGGCGATCAGGTTAGGCCAGACCTCCGTCTCCATCAGAATGCAGACCGCCGGTTTGAAATGCTGGATGAAGCGACCGACCATGGTGCCGGTGTCGTACGGCAGATACGATTGCGCCAGCCGCGCGCCATGCTTGGAGAACAGCGACTGGCCGGTGGCGCGCCCGGTCGGCGTCATGTGGGTCAAGATGATGCGGCCGTTCGGGTACTCGGCCAGCAGCGCGTCGATCAACGGCTCGGCCGCGCGGGTTTCGCCGACGGACACCGCGTGCACCCACAGCACCGGCGCGGCGCTGGAGGAAGCCGAAGCGGCGCCGTAAAAACCCAGCCGCTCGCCCCAGTACCCGCGATAGCCGGGCTCCTTGCGGCCGCGCAGCCACAGACGCGCCAGCACCAGCGGCATGGCCAGCCACCACATCATCGAATAGAAAATACGCATGAAACTCAGCCCAGCAAACGCCTGGCCGCAGCCAGTACTTCGGACACGGACGGCGGCGCGCCGCGATCGCCCAGATTAATGATGCGCGGCGACCAGTTGCCCTCGGTCTTCCAGCGCGGCGAATCGGCGTAGATTTCCACCGTCGGCCGCACGAAGGCGGCGGCGATGTGCGTCAAGCCGGTGTCGACGCCGATCACCAGGCCCGCATGGCGCGCCAGCAGCATGGCGTCGGCCATCGACAGCTTGGGCAGCACGCGCGCGTTGGGCAGATGGGCCGCCAGATGCTCGGCCTCGGCCAGCTCCTTGGGCGAGCCCCAGGGCAGCAGGATCGGCATCGGCGCCAGTTCCCGTCCCAGCGCGATCCAGTTCTCCGGCGCCCACTTCTTCGGATCGCGCGCGGTGCCGTGGAAGTACACCACGTAAGGTTCGGCCGGCATCCAGGCCGGACGCGGCTCGTCGGCCGACACCTCCGGCAGGCCGAAATCGGCCGGCGTGTCGACCTGGTAGCCCAGCGCGGCGGCGGCCACCAGGCGGCCGCGCGCCACCGCGTGCGTGCGCGGATCGGTCGGAATGCTCAGGTGATGGAAAATGCGTGAGACGCCCTCGTAGCCCGAGCCCTCGCTGCCGTTGGCCAGGCCGACCTTGCGCCCGCCCTCGGCCACCCGCGCGGCGCCCATGATGATGCCGGTCTTGAGCAGCCCCTGGGTGTCGAACACGTAGTCGTAGCGCTGCTGGCGCAAGGTGCGGAAGAAGGCCTTGATCTCGGCGCGCGTCTCCGGCTTGCCCAGCGATTTGCGCCAGCGCCGCAGCGCGAACGGAATGATGGTCCGCACGCGGGCGTTGAGCCGCACCAGGCTGACGTAGCCCTCCTCCACCACCCAATCGATGTTCGCGTCGGGGAAGCGGCTGGCGATATCGGCCACCATCGGCAGGTTGTGCAGCACGTCCCCCAGCGAGGAGACGCGCACCAGCAGGATGTTGAGCGGCTTCGGGTTGCTATTGCCCGCTTGCGGCGACATCGCTTAGAAAGGCAGTTCCGCGTCCGGCTTGGCGGCCAGGATCACGCTCTTGAACTGGCCCTGGATGCGCGCCAGCGCTTCCGGCGTTTCGGCTTCGAAGCGCATCACGATCACCGGCGTGGTGTTGGACGAACGCGCCAGGCCGAAGCCGTCCTCGTATTCCACGCGCAGGCCGTCGATGGTGATGATCTGCACATTGCCCGGGAATTCCGCATCCGCGCGCAGCTTGTCCATGACGATGACGTTCTCGCCTTCGCTCAGGTGCAGGTGCAGCTCGGGGGTGCTGTCCGACTGCGGCAGGGAATTGAGCAGCGCCGACGGATCGGCTTCGCGGGTCAGGATCTCCAGCAGGCGCGCGCCCGAGTACAGGCCGTCGTCGAAACCGTACCAGCGGTCCTTGAAGAAGATATGGCCGCTCATTTCGCCGCCCAGCGGGGCGCCGGTTTCGCGCAGCTTGGCCTTGACCAGCGAGTGGCCGGTCTTGTACATCAGCGGCACGCCGCCGCTTTTGGTGATGTATGGCGCCAGGTGGCGCGTGCATTTGACGTCGTACAGAATCTGCGCACCCGGATGGCGGGTCAGCACGTCTTCGGCGAACAGCATCATCTGGCGGTCCGGATAGATGATCTGGCCGTCCTTGGTCACCACGCCAAGGCGGTCGCCGTCGCCGTCGAAGGCGATGCCGATTTCGGCGTCGGTCTCCTGCAACGCGCGGATCAGGTCCTGCAGGTTCTCCGGGTGGGCCGGATCGGGGTGGTGGTTGGGGAAGTTGCCGTCCACTTCGCAGAACAGCTCGACCACTTCGCAGCCCATGCCGCGATACAGGTCGCCGGCGAAGGCGCCGGCCACGCCGTTGCCGCAATCGACGGCGATCTTGATCGGACGCGCCAGTTTGACGTCGCCGATGATGCGCTCGAGGTACTGGGCGCGGATGTCGTGGGTGCTGTACGCGCCCTTTTTCGCCGCCGACGAGCCGTCATGGTCGACGATGCGCTGGTACAGCGAAGTGATGGCTTCGCCGTGGATCGCTTCGCCGGCCAGCACCATCTTGAAACCGTTGTAGTCCGGCGGATTGTGGCTGCCGGTGACCATGATGCCCGACGCCGCGCCCAGCACATTGGTGCCGAAATAAACCATCGGCGTGGCCACCACACCCAGATCGATCACGTCGACGCCGGCCAGCTGCAGGCCTTCGGCCAGCGCCGCCGTCAGCGACGGGCCGGACAAGCGGCCGTCGCGGCCGATCACCACCTTGGTCTCGCCCTTGGCCAGCGCGGCTTGGCCGAACGCCCGCCCGATCGAGCGCGCTACGCCCGCATCCAGGGTTTTATCGATGATGCCGCGAATGTCGTAAGCTTTGAAGATCGTTTTGGATAAGGAGACCATATTGGATTTTTGGATGTGCGTGCCAAGGCGATGCGGGGGCGCAACTGGGCGGACTGCCTCGCCATGGACGCGGATTAGAGGGAAAATAGGTGCCGCCTGCGTTGTAGCAGACACAACATCATAGTGTAAGTGCGATAACGGCCGCAGGCAAGCCCTGCCGGCCCGCTGCGGGGGGCGAAAACGCTTAAACCTTCAGGCCGGCGATGTCTTTGCCGGCGTCCAGCCATTCCTTGACCCATTTCGGCTGGCGGCCGCGGCCGGTCCACTGCTGGGATTGGTCGGCCGGATTGCGGTAGCGCGGCGCCACCGTGCCGGTTTTTTTGCCGCTGCGCACAGTGGCGGCACCGCCGCCGACCAGGTCCTTGAGCGGCACGCCAACGCTTTGGGCGATGGCCAGTATTTGTTCGCGGGCTTTGGCCAGATCCTGGCCCTCGCGCTGTTTTAATTCGCGTTTCACTTGTTCTTGCAGATTACGCAAATCCGCGGAAGACATATTCGACAGGTCCATTGGGCTTTCCTCTAGGTGATGACGATATAAAGCGCTGCGCGAATATATTACATCAAGCCCGGAAAATCACATTTTCTTATGGCGGATCATCCAGCGCGGCGCTTTAAAGCGGACGATGCGCACGTAAATCCAGATGTAACTGCTGATAAACAAAATACAGAACACCATTAATACCCAGGTGTGGCGCCAGAATACCGTGGCCGGCAGCACCGCCATCAGCGAGAACATCCACAAATACGGCGAGGTGAGCGAATTGCGGCGTATCAGCGCGCGCGCTTCCTTGCGGCCCACCGCCCATTGCACGATGCGGCGGAAGATCAGGCTATGCAAGTGTATACCGTCGGGCATGGCCGGAGATTTGCCGCGCACGAACATGCGGCGATAAACCGAAAACAGGGTTTCAAAGGTCGGATATATTAATAACAACGCGGCGTACCAAGTGGAAACTTGCGGATTGCGCATTACCAGCAGCAACGCCAACTCGCCCAGCATAAAGCCGATGAAGTAAGCGCCGCCGTCGCCCAGGAATATCATGCCGACCGGGTAATTCCAGATCAGGAAGCCGGCGGTGGCGCCCGCCACCATCAGCGCGGCGATGAGCACGAACATATCGTTGACCTGCAACGCGACATACCCGAGCGAGAGCAGCATGCAAATACACACCACGCTGGCCAGGCCGTTGAAACCGTCGATGATATTGACCGCGTTGGCCACGCCGGCCACCGCCAATACCGTCAGCGGCAGCGTGATCCAGACATACTGGATCGGCCAGGCGGCGAACGGAAAATCGATGCGGTCGATGCGGGCGTCGAGCAGGAAGTAGCCCAGCGCGGCGGCTGCCATGGTCAGCAACAGCCGGCGCGCGGCGCTGACGCGGCCCGTGTAATCCTCGACGATGCCGCCGACAAAGGCGACCGCCGAACAGGCCAGCAGCGAAAACAGCCAATTACCCAGCGATGGCACGCGCCAGACGGAAATGGCGGAACTGAGCGCGACCGACAAAAATATCGACAAGCCGCCGATTCGGGCGACGCGGTGCGCGTGCACTTTCTGCACCCCGAGGAAATCCGAATCCAGCGCCGGCCCGTGCAATCGCGATTCTTTTATAACCAGCAGCGTCAGGAGCGCGGAAGCGATAAAGCTCAGTAAAAAGGAAAACATATTTTATCTATACAAAATTACCGGATACGCCCGCCCGCACAGAGGCAAGTCCTCGTCCGCCGGGTTATCAGTACGCTAACCCGCGATTGTACCGGATTGGACCCGGCAATCCCGAATTGAAGGCGGCCAATCCGCGTCAAACATCGTTCGCGTTTGCAACGGCGGCAGCAATAAGGAGGAGCGCCGGCCCGTTTTGGCGGTGCGCCGGCATCATAACAGCAGAAAATTGGTCGGATGCGATTGCTTACCAATCGATACAAATGCCGGCGGCATTTATGCCATGCACAGGCGCAGCGCCTCTTTCCACTCCGGCAAATGGCAAAACCGCGTCATCAGCCGCTGCGACGACAGCACCGAGTATTGCGGCCGCTTGGCCGGGGTCGGATATTCGGCGCTGGTGATCGGCAGCACGCGGCAGTCCAGCCCGGCCGCCTCGACGATCGCCCGGGTGAACTCGCACCAGGTGGTGCTGCCCTGCGCGCTCAAATGATAGACGCCGCTGTGTTGGGTCCACCAGTCGGCGCCGCCCGCGCGCGCCTGCGCCAGCACCAGCGCCGAGGTGTCGGCGATGGTGCGGCTCCAGGTCGGCGCGCCGTGCTGGTCGGCCACCACGCGCAACTCGTCGCGCTCCCTGGCCAGGCGCAGCATGGTCAGCAGGAAATTCTTGCCGCGCATGCCGTACACCCAGCTGGTGCGGAAAATCAGGTGCGGAATGCCGGCCTCGGCGATTGCTTGCTCGCCGGCCAGCTTGCTGGCGCCGTAGACGTTGAGCGGCCCGGTCGGGTCGTCCTCCCCCCGCGCCGCCGGCTCGGCGCCGTCGAACACGTAGTCGGTCGAATAATGCACCATGGCCGCGCCCAGCAGTTTGGCTTCGCGCGCCATCAGCCCGGGGGCCTCGGCGTTGATGCGGTGGGCCAGCGCCGGCTCGCCCTCGGCCTTGTCGACCGCCGTGTAGGCGGCCGGATTGACGATCAGCCCCGGCCTGACCTGGCGGATCACGTCGCGCACCTGGTCCAGGTCGGACAGGTCCATGACCTGGCGGTCCACCGCCACCACCTCGCCCACGCCCTGCAGGCTGCGCACCAGTTCGTAACCGACCTGGCCGGTGCTGCCCGTGAGCAAAATCTTCACGGGAACACCTCGGCGCCGGCCAGCGGCACCGCCGCCAGGTCCTTGTGCGATAGGGTCGGGGTCAGCGCCAGCGGCCAGTCGATGCCGATGGCCGGATCGTTCCACAAGATGGCGCGCTCGTGCTCGGGCGCCCAGTAGTCGGTGGTTTTATAGAGGAACTCGGCGTGCTCGCTGGTGACCACGAAGCCGTGCGCGAAACCGGGCGGGATCCACATCTGGCGCATGTTTTCGGCGCTGAGCTCGGTGCCGTACCATTGGCCGAACGTCGGCGACCCCTTGCGGATGTCGACCGCGACGTCGTACACGGCGCCGGCGGTCACGCGCACCAGCTTGCCCTGCGGCTGCTGGATCTGGTAATGCAGGCCGCGCAGCACGCCGCGGCGCGAGCGCGAATGATTGTCCTGCACGAAATTTGCCGTCACCCCGGTGGCCTCCGCGAACTGGCGCGCGTTGTAGCTCTCGTAGAAAAAGCCGCGTTCGTCGCCGAACACGCGCGGCTCGATCACCAGCAATCCCTGCAACGGCGTAGTGATGACGTTCATCGTTGCACGACCTTGTCTTCCAGTATGCGCAGCAGGTACTGCCCGTAATTATTCTTCTTCAGCGGCTCGGCCAGCGCGCGCAGCTGCGCCGCGTCGATATAGCCCTTACGGTAAGCAATTTCCTCAGGGCACGCCACCTTCAAGCCCTGGCGCTTTTCGATGGTGGAGATGAACTGGCCCGCCTCCAGCAGCGACTCATGGGTGCCGGTGTCGAGCCAGGCCATGCCGCGCCCCATCACCTCGACGTTGAGCTGCTGCTTCTCGAGGTAGACGCGGTTGACGTCGGTGATCTCGAGCTCGCCACGGGCCGACGGCTGGATGCCGGCGGCGATCTCGCACACCTGGTTGTCGTAGAAATACAGGCCGGTGACGGCGTAATTGGACTTCGGCTGCAGGGGTTTTTCCTCGATCGACACGGCCTGGCGGTCGCCGTCGAACTCGACCACCCCGTAGCGCTCCGGATCCTGCACGTGGTAGGCGAACACCGTGGCGCCGCTGGTCTGTTCGCTGGCATGGTTGAGCAGCGCGTCGAGGTCGTTGCCGTAGTAGATATTGTCACCAAGGATGAGCGCGGACGGCGAATCGCCGACGAAGTCCTTGCCGATGATGAACGCTTGCGCCAGGCCGTCCGGTGACGCTTGCACCGCGTAGCTGATGCTGATGCCCCACTGGCTGCCGTCGCCCAGCAGATCGCGGAAGCGCGGCGTGTCCTGCGGCGTCGAGATCAGCAGGATCTCGGTCATGCCGGCCAACATCAGCACCGTCAGCGGATGGTAGATCATCGGCTTGTCGTAGATCGGCAGCAATTGCTTCGACACGCTCATCGTCACCGGATACAGCCGGGTACCGGAACCGCCGGCCAGGATGATGCCCTTGCGGCCTTTGCCCGGCGTGCCCACGGGAGTGCTCGAAGCTTGGTTCATTGTGCGCCTTCGCGGTTAAAGTAGTTCGTTTCCATCCATTTGGCGTAGCCGCCCGACTGCACGTCGTCGACCCAGGCCTGGTTGTCGAGGTACCACTGCACGGTCTTGGCGATGCCGGTCTGGAAGGTCTCGGCAGGTTTCCAGCCCAGTTCGCGCTCTAGCTTGCGCGCGTCGATGGCGTAGCGGCGGTCGTGGCCGGGACGGTCCTTGACGTAGGTGATCTGGGCCCGGTAGCTGGCACCGTCAGCCTTCGGCCGCAGCCGGTCGAGCATGTCGCACAGGGTGTGCACCACGTCCAGGTTGGCCATCTCGTTCCAGCCGCCGACGTTGTAGGTCTCGCCCAGGCGGCCGTCCGCCAGCACGCGGCGGATGGCGGCGCAATGGTCGCTCACGTACAGCCAGTCGCGCACCTGCTGGCCGTCGCCGTAGATCGGCAGCGGCTTGCCCGCCTGCGCATTGGCGATAATCAGCGGAATCAGCTTTTCCGGGAAGTGATACGGACCGTAGTTGTTCGAGCAGTTGGTCGTCACCGTCGGCAGGCCGTAGGTGTGATGGTAGGAGCGCACCAGATGGTCGGACGCGGCCTTCGACGCCGAGTACGGGCTGTTGGGCGCGAACGCGGTGGTCTCGCTGAAGGGCGCGTCGTCCGGGCCGAGCGTGCCGTAGACCTCGTCGGTGGACACGTGCAGGAAGCGGAACGCCGCTTTCTCCTGCTCCGGCAGCGCCGACCAGTAGGCGCGCGTCGCTTCAAGCAGGCTGAAGGTGCCGTTGATGTTGGTGTTGATGAATTCGCCGGGACCGAGGATGGAGCGGTCGACGTGGCTTTCGGCGGCGAAGTGGACCACGGCGCGCGGCTTGTGCTGTTCGAACAGCGCCAGCACCCGGGCCTGGTCGCAGATATCGCCGCGCACGAAGATGTGGCGCGCATCGCTCTTCAGCGACGCAAGGTTGTTCACATTGCCGGCATAGGTCAGCTTGTCATAATTAACAACAGGCTCGTCGGACTGGGCCAGCCAGTCGAGGACAAAGTTTGAACCGATAAAACCGGCACCACCCGTAACAAAAATCATTTAGTATCCCGCAGCAAGAAGTCAAAACAGTTGTAATCATGATTTTATGTGAAACTGCGCTGCCCACGGGCAAAAATCAACACTCGCACTCTGATTTCAGGGTAATTCAGATTCCAAAGCAACGAACCAGAGAGCTTCCATATGAAAACCTATGTAATCGGGGATTTGCAAGGCTGTCACGAGCAGGCCTTGTCCATGCTCGACCGCATACGCGCGCACGCGGCCGAGGTCGGCGTTGCCGAACCCGCCATCCTGTTCGCCGGCGACCTGATCAACCGTGGCCCCGACTCGCTGGCCACCCTGCGCCACGTGCGCAAGCTGTGCATGGCCAGCGGCGGCCTCATCGACAGCGTGCTGGGCAACCACGACCTGCACCTGCTGGCGGTCGCCTACGGCATCCGGCCGGAGCACAAGTCCGACACCCTGGCCGGCATCCTGCACGCGCCCGACCGTGACGAGCTGATCGACTGGGTGCGGCGGCGTCCGCTGGCGATCCAGGTCCAGGGCCATGTGCTGGTACACGCCGGCCTGCTGCCGCAATGGAGCGCCGACCAGGCCATCGCGCTGGCCGGCGAGGTGCAGGACATGCTGCGCGGCCCGGACGACAGTTTCGCCGACTTCCTGGCCGACATGTACGGCAACCTGCCCGACCAATGGTCGGACGACCTGCGCGGCGCCGACCGGCTGCGCTGCATCATCAACGCCATGACGCGGCTGCGCTTTTGCACCGCCGACGGCGTGATGGATTTCAAGATGAAGGAAAGCGGCACGGCCGACCCGGCGTCGGGCCTGATGCCGTGGTTCGAGGTGCCGGGCCGGCGCACGGCGCGCGACACGGTGGTGTTCGGCCACTGGTCGGCGCTGGGGCTGACCTTGAAGCCCAACCTGATCGGCCTCGATAGCGGCTGCGTGTGGGGCGGTCAGTTGTCGGCCGTGTGCCTGGAGGACCGCAGCGTGCTGCAGGTGCAGTGCCCGGAATTCCAGGAGCCGAGCAGCAAGAAAAAATAAACGGCCCGTCAGCGCGGCTTGCGCAACCGTGCCAAACCTTTGCTCGCGTACTCGTTTTTTGGATCAAGTTCCAGCGAGCGCTCGAAATGTTTGATCGCGCCCGCCGTGTCGCCCCGTTCGGCGGCGATGTCCGCCAAGCCATCATGGCTGTACGCCGACCCCGGATACAGGCCCAGCGTGAAATTGAACATGGCGGCGGCGGCGGCCGGCTTCCCCGCCTCGATCAAATCGTAAGCCAGATAAACCAGCGCCTCGTCGCCGCCGGCCGGTGCCGGTTGCAGGCCGCGATAATGCCGCATCCCCGCTTCCACGCCGTCGCGCGCGACCACATCCCACAACACGTCACGCAACTGCGCGGTCGGCTGCTTGTAGGGGGCGCCGAACAGGATCGCCGCCAGCGCGCCGCCGACGCCGCCCGCCGAGGCCCGATCGCTATTGCTCAGCACGATAACAGTCGCGCGCTCGGCGGGAAAGCGCAACAGATACGTTGAAAAGCCGTTCTCGCTGCCGGAGTGCTCGATACTGCGGCGCCCCATTTTTTCACCGATTTGCCAGCCATAGCCGTAGCCTTTCTTCACCGGCGTGAACATCTCGTCGAGCGACTTGCGCGACAACAGCCGCTCCGAATACAGCGCCTGGTCCCACAGCAGCATGTCGCCCACGGTCGACTGAATCCCGCCGGCCGCATAGCTCACGGTCGGGCTCATGTACGGAGCGTTGATAAACCGCGTCCCCAGCGAGTAATAACCGCTGGCGCGGTGCGGCAGCAGCGCGCGGCCCTCGTCGTACACCGACTGCGACATGCCCAGCGGCGCGAAGATCTTTTCCCGCAGATAGTCACCGTACGATTTGCCGGAGGCGCGCTCGATGACCATGCCGAGCAGCACATAGCCGGAATTGCTGTACTTGAATTGCTCGCCGGGCGTGAACCGCAGCGGCAGGTCGCAGAACAGCGCGACCAGCTCGGCACGCTTATAGCTGCGCAAGGCCAGCACCTCGTCCCACTCGGACAGGCTGGAGTAATTTTCGATGCCGGAGGTATGCGTCAGCAAATGGCGCAAGGTGATCGGCTTCCAGGCGGCGGGACACGGGTCAATATATTGGCAGACGGGATCGCCCACCTTGAGCTTGCCCTGCTCCTGCAGCTGCAGCACCGCCAGCGCGGTGAATTGCTTGGTCAGCGAAGCGATGCGGTAGAGGGTTCGCGCCGTGTTCGGTACGTCGAGCTCGTAATTGGCCATGCCGTAGGAGCGACTGAAAACAGGCACGCCGTCGCGCGCGACCAGCACCGTTCCGCTGAAATGGTCGTGACGGGTCGAGGCCTGCAAATACGCATCGAACCGCGCGTCGAGCGGAAGGTTGGCCTCGGCGGCCTCGGCGGTGGCCGGCCGCACAAACAGGCATGCCGCCAGCACCGATGCCATCCAAATGACGTGAGTTGCCTTGCGCCGCATACATTCTCCTTTGTCGAGGAGAACAGAATACCTCAAGCGCGGGCGGCGCGGCCTAGTGCGGCGCCGCCGTCACGCCCAAGGCGGCAGCGACGGCCTGGTGCGTCACCTCGGCCAGCTGGCGCCGGTGCGCGCCTATCGTGTCGATCGGCGGCAGCACCATCAACTTTGCCATCACCGGCGGGCCGTCGAGGATGGCGATGATGCTCTCGGCAAAGGTCATGTCGCCGATGAAATCCACCGACGGATGCCGCGCGCCCTGCGGATCGACGTACGACAAGGCAACCGGCTGCACCGGCACCTTGGCGTCGATCGCGGCTTCGAACAGATTGGCGTGGAACGGCAGCAAATTGCCTTGCGCCGAGGTCGTGCCTTCCGGGAAGAATGCCACGCGCTCGCCGCGCTCCAGGGTCGTCACCAGGCCCTTGAAGATGTGCCGCAGGTCGCGCCGGTTGCCGCGCGAAATGAACACGGTGCCGGCCTTTTCCGCCAGCCAGCCGGCCAGCGGCCACGAGCGGATCTCGGCCTTGGCGACGAAGTGGCTCGGATGCAGGCTGTGAACCACGAAGATGTCCAGCCACGAGACGTGGTTGGCCACCACCACCGCCCGCTCCAGCATCGGCGATGCGGCCTGCTGCTCGACACTGACGTTGCACATTTTCAGCAACCGGGTCGACCAGCGGCGGATGTGGCCGTTACGCTTGTCCTGGCTTATCCACGGAAACACCGTGGCGCAGATGCCCATCCCCAGCAGCACGTGCAACATCACCCGCGCCAGGCGGAAGATCATCGAAATTTTCATTCAGAAGATCAGCCGCGCTGGTAGGCGACGTGGCCGGCCACGATGGTGGTTTGCACCTGCCCCGTCAGGTTGTAGCCGACGAAAGGCGTGTGCTTGCCCTGGCTGGCCAGCGCCGACGCCTCGACGGTCCATGTTGCCTGCGGATCGAAGACGCAGACGTCGGCCACCGCGCCGACCGACAAGGTGCCGGCGGCCAAGCCTGCCACGCGGGCGGCGTCGGCCGTGATGCGCGAGATCGCCCGCGCCAGCGGACGCATGGCGGCCTTGTCGGCGCCGTTGTGCTGGCCGGCGGCGTAGTCGTCGGCCCATTTCAGGGTCAGCGACAGCAGCAGTTCCAGACCGGTGGCGCCGGGCGAGGCTTCGCCGAACGGCAGCAGTTTCTCGTCGTCGTCGACCGGCGTGTGGTCCGAGCACAGCGCATCGATGGTGCCGTCGAGCAGGCCGAGGCGGATAGCGTCGCGGTCGCGCTGGCTGCGCAGCGGCGGCGTCAGGCGCGCGTTGGAGTCGAAGAAGCCGATGTCGGCGTCGGTCATGTGGACGTGGTGGGCGCCGACGTCGCAGGTGACCGGCAAGCCTTCCTTCTTGGCCTGGCGCACCAGCTCGATGCCGGCGGCCGACGACAGGCGGCACAGGTGCACGCGGGCGCCGCTCGAACGCATCAGCTCGAAAATGGTGTGCAACGCGATCGTTTCCGACATCACCGGCACGCCGGACAGACCCAGGCGCGAGGCCAGCGGACCGCTGGCGGCGATGCCGCCGCGGCCGATGTGCGCGTCCTGCGGGCGCAGCCAGACGGTGTAGTTGAAGGTCTTGGCGTACTGCATCGCGCGCAGCAGCACGTTGGTGTCCTCGATCGGCTCTTCCGCTTGCGCGAAGCCGATGCAACCGGCCTCGGTCAGCTCGGCCATCTCGGTCAGCGCCTTGCCTTTGAGGCCGACGGTCAGCGCGCCCAGCGGATGCACATGGGCCTGGTTCAGGGTCTTGGCGCGGTATTTGAGCATTTCCACCAGGCCCGGCTCGTCGAGCACGGGGTCGGTGTCCGGCGGGCAGATCAGGCTGGTCACGCCGCCCTGCATCGCCGCCTGCATTTCCGATTCCAGGGTGGCCTTGTATTCGTAGCCCGGCTCGCGCAGGCGCGCCGACAGGTCGACGAAGCCGGGCGAGACGATCATGCCGCTGGCGTCGATGGTCTGGTCGGCCGTGAAGCCGGCGGCGAATTCAGCCGATACCTCGCCGACCGCCACCACCTTGCCGTCGGCGATGTACAGGTCGTGCTTGGCGTCGATGCCGTTGGCCGGGTCGACCAGGTGGCCGTTCTTGATATGGAGATTTTTATTCGAGTTCATTCCTGCTTTCATCCTTGCGTTCCCGCCACAATGCTCATCACCGCCATCCGTACCGCGATGCCGAACGTCACCTGCGGCAGGATCACCGCCTGCGGACCGTCCGCCACCGCCGAATCGATTTCCACGCCACGGTTCATCGGCCCCGGGTGCATGACGATCGCGTCCGGCTTGGCCAGCGCCAGGCGCTCCGGCGTCAGGCCGTAGCTTTTGAAGTATTCCTGCGCCGACGGCAGGAGCGCGCCGCTCATGCGCTCGTTTTGCAGGCGCAGCATGATGATCACGTCGACGCCCTTCAAGCCCTCTTCCATGTTGGTAAAGGTGCGCACGCCCATTTGCTCCAGGCCGCCCGGCAGCAGGGTGTGCGGACCGATGGCGCGCACTTCCGGTACGCCCAGCGTGGTCAGCGCGTGGATGTCCGAACGGGCCACGCGGCTGTGCAGGATGTCGCCGACGATGGCCACCGTCAGGTTGGTGAAGTCCTTCTTGTAATGACGGATCGTGTACATGTCCAGCAGACCCTGGGTCGGGTGCGCGTGGCGGCCGTCGCCGGCGTTGACCACGTGCACGTGCGACTGTTTGGTGTCGTGCAGGTGCTTGGCGATCAGGTACGGCGCCCCCGACTGCGCGTGGCGCACCACGAACATGTCCGCGTGCATGGCCGACAGGTTGTCGATGGTGTCGAGCAGCGATTCGCCCTTGCTGGCCGAGGATGCCTGGATGTTGAGGTTGATGACGTCGGCCGACAGGCGCTTGGAGGCGATCTCGAAGGTGGTGCGGGTGCGGGTCGAGTTCTCGAAGAACAGGTTGAACACCGACTTGCCGCGCATTAGCGGCACTTTCTTGACGTCGCGGTCAGAGATGCCGACGAACGACGAGGCGGTGTCCAGGATGTGATTGAGGATGGATTTGGGCAGTCCCTCGATCGACAGCAGGTGCTGGAGTTCGCCGTTTTTATTCAGTTGCGGATTGAGCATGGTGTGGAGGTCGCGATTAAATTAAGCGTGGTCTATGGTGAGCGTGAATTTTCCATCGTCGGCGCGCTTGAGCACCAGCGCCTGCCCTTGCGGCACGGCCACATGCGCGGCGACGAAATCGGCGGCCACCGGCAACTGGCGCTCGCCGCGGTCGACCAGCGCGGCAAGCATGATGCGCGCCGGGCGGCCGTAGTCGAACAGCTCGTTGATCGCGGCGCGCGTGGTGCGCCCCGTGTAGAGCACGTCGTCGACCAGCAGGATGTTGGCGGCGGCGACGTCAAAAGTGATGTTGGTCGGCTTGACCTCGGCCGGCAAACCCTTCTTGGCGTAATCGTCGCGGTAGAAGGAAACGTCGAGCACGCCGCAGCGGGCGGACAGGCCGAGGTCGGCCGCGAGGCGCTCGGCGATCCAGGCGCCGCCGGAGTGGATGCCGACGATGGCGACGTCGGACACGCCTTCCAGGCCGGCCTTGACGTCGGCCAGCAGGGCCGCATACAGCGCCTCGGCATCGAGTTGGTGGGGGTTCAGTGTGGACATGGTGGTTCGCTAGGTTGCGTCGAAATATTGTTGCAGGATGATGGCGGCGGCGCGGTCGTCGATGACCTCGCCGCGCTTGGCGGAGATGACCGCCGACGAATAGCGCTCGTCGACCAGCTCGACCGGCAGGTTGAAGCGGCCGTGCAGCTGGTTGGCGAACTTGCGCGCGCGCGCCGTCATGTCGTGCTCGGCGCCATCGGGATGCATGGGCAGGCCGACCACCAGGCGGGCGGGTTTCCATTCGTCGAGCAGGGCGGCAATGTCGGCAAAGCGCGTGGCGTTGTCGATGGCGGAGATGACTTTGACTGGCTGGGCCTGGCGAATCATGGTGTTACCCATGGCCACGCCGATACGTTTGACGCCGAAATCGAAAGCGAAGATGGTGTCGACGCTCACGGTTGACCAAACTCAAACATGTCACGCATGGCCGGCCTCGGACGTGAGCATCAGCGGATCGATGCCCAGCAGGCGCATGGCGGCCGTGTAGCGTTCCTCGATGGGCAGGTTGAACAGGATCTCGGGATCGGCGCCGACGGTGAGCCAGCCGTTGCGGCCGATTTCCTCCTCCAGTTGGCCCGGACTCCAGCCCGAGTAGCCGATCGACACCAGCATTTGCGGCGGGCCCTCGCCGGCGGCGACGGCCTCGAGCACGTCGATCGACGTCGTGAAGGCGATATCCTTGGTGACCGTCAGCGACGACGAGTAGCGGTGGCCCGGCGTGTGCAGCACGAAGCCGCGGTCGTCCTGCACCGGGCCGCCGAACATGATGGGCTCGTCCACGTGGGATTCGACTCCCGTGCCCTCCTCCAGCTTTAAGTCTATGCGTTCGAACAACACTTGCATCGTCATATCGGTGGGTTTGTTGATCACCACGCCCAACACGCCGTTCTCGTTATGCTCGCAGACATACACGACCGTGCCGCCGAAGACCGGATCTTGCATGGAAGGCATTGCAATGAGGAAATGATTCGCCAGGTTCAGGGAAGGTTCCGTGCTGCCGCCGATGGGACCCAATTCGTCCATCTCATCCTGTGGCTCGTCCTGGGGTTCACCCTTGCGCGGGGCGGATACAGGTAGAGTTTTGCCGATTTTGCTCTTCTTCATACGCGTTGCTCTCTCTGTGCTGGATGCGTGATCTTACCGTGCCGCCGCTGGGTCTTGCCGATGTCTTGCACTCTGTCCTGGACAAATGCTGTAACATCGCGCCGCTAGCAGCTGTCTCTCTCACCGATAGTTTACACTGAATTGAGGGTGCGGCCATGATTGCGTTCCCCCACGAGATTGACACAGACCGAATGAAACTGAAATCGTCCCTGGTATGGTTGCGCCGCGATTTGCGGGTTTTCGACCATGTCGCCCTGAATCAGGCGCTGCAGGACAGCGCCACCGTGTATTGTGTTTTTGTCTACGATAAGACCATTCTCGACGCCCTGCCGCGCCGCGACCGCCGTGTCGACTTCATCCACGCCAGCCTGGCCGAGGTGGCCGGCGAGCTGCGCCAGCTGGGCGGCCACCTGATCGTGCGCCATGCCGATCCGGCGACCGACATCCCGGCGCTGGCCGCCGAGCTGGGTGTCGATGCCGTGTTCTGCAACCACGATTATGAACCGCAAGCGATCGCCCGCGACGCCGCCGTGGCCGGGGCGTTGCAGGAGGCGGGCCGCCAGTTCTTCAGCTACAAGGACCAGGTGATCTTTGAAAAGAGCGAAGTGCTGTCGCAAACCGGCGGCGTGTTCTCGGTGTTTACGCCCTACAAGAACGCATGGCTGAAAAAGCTGACGGCCGATCCGTCGGTGCTGGCGCCTTACCACATCGAACCGCAGGCGGCGCGGCTGGCGCCGCCGCCCAAGCGCGCACCGGCCCTGCCGACCCTGGCCGAGCTGGGCTTCGAGCCGAGCAACCTGGCCGAGCTGAAAATTCCCACCGGCATGTCCGGCGCGGCGGCGCTGTTCGACGATTTCCTGCCGCGCATCGCCGACTACAAGACGGCGCGCGACTATCCGGCGGTCAAGGGGCCATCGTACCTGTCGCTGCATTTCCGTTTCGGCACGCTGTCGGTGCGCCACCTGGTGCGCACCGTGGTGGACCTGATGGCGCGCGGCGCCGGCGGCGAAGGCGCGCCGGTCTGGCTGGCCGAGCTGATCTGGCGCGAGTTCTACGCGATGATCCTGTTCCACAATCCGCACGTGGTGGGCGGCGCCTACAAGCCGGCCTACGACGCCATCCAGTGGGAGACGGGCCCCGAAGCGGACGAATTGTTCGCCGCGTGGTGCGAAGGCCGCACCGGCTATCCGCTGGTGGACGCGGCGATGGCGCAGCTGAACCAGACCGGCTATATGCACAACCGCCTGCGCATGGTGACGGCGTGCTTCCTGATCAAGGACCTGGGTATCGACTGGCGGCGCGGCGAGGCGTATTTCGCGCTGCAGCTGAACGACTTCGATCTGGCGTCGAACAACGGCGGCTGGCAATGGGCGTCGTCGTCGGGCTGCGACGCCCAGCCGTATTTCCGCATTTTCAATCCAATCACGCAGTCGGAGAAATTCGACGGCGGCGGTAAATTCATCCGGCGCTATCTGCCGCAATTGAAAGACCTCGGCGACAAGGAAATCCACGCGCCATGGCAAACGCCGCGCATGCTGCCGCTCGATTATCCGGCACCGGTTGTCATGCACGACGAGGCGCGCAAACGCACCCTGGAGCGCTACGAGGTGGTGAAAAAACCTGCGCAGCTTGCATAAACCTCATAAACACGTAGGGCGGATTAGGCGGAACGCCGTAATCCGCCATGTATGCGCCGCCGACGGAGCATGCATGGCGGATTACGCTTCGCTAATCCGCCCTACGTGGATCCAAGGTTATTTGGACGGTCCCGTAAATTTGTCGCGTTGAGCGTCGGCTATTTCAACAGACCGGTGATCGCCTCCAGCAGCACCGGCTCCTGGAACGGTTTGCCGAAATACGCGTTCACGCCCAGCTGCAAGGCGTAGTTGCGGTGCTTGTCGGCGCTGCGCGAGGTGATCATGATGATCGGAATCTCCCTGGTCCGCTCATCGCCGCGCACATTGCGGGTCAAGTCGAAACCGTCCATGCGCGGCATCTCTATATCGACCAGCATCAGATCCGGCGTCGTGTCCTGCAGCTGCTCCAGCGCGTCCACGCCATCCTTGGCCAGCAGGACATGGTAGCCTTCGCGCTCCAGCAAACGCTGGGTCACGCGCCGCACCGTCATCGAATCGTCTACCACCATGATGGAACGCGCGTTCGGACGCGCCTGCGCCGGACTGGCCGCCTGCGCATACTGCCGCCGGGCCTCCGGCTGGTGCGCCAGATGCTGCACCAGCGCCACCGGATTCAGTATCAGCACGATATCACCCGTCCCCAGCACCGTCGCCCCGGCGATGCCCGGCATGCGCGACAACTGCGGACCGATATTCTTGATAACCACCTCGCGGTTGCCCAGCACCTCGTCGACCCGCACCGCCAGCCGCTCGTTGCCGTTCTTGAGCATCATCACTGGCGCCGACCGCTGCGCCGGCGGCGTGTCCGCCGCGCCCAGCAAGGCAGGCAAATAATGCAGCGCCGCCTGGTGCCCCTGGATCGGCACGACGCCGCTTCGATGCGCCTCGGCCAATACCGAGTCCTTCATCTGCAGCACCTGTTCGACCAGGATAGACGGGAAGGCATAGGTCTTGCCGCCAGCATCCAGCAGCACAACCTGCGTCACGGCCAGGGTCAATGGCAGGCGGATCGTGAAGCGGGTGCCTTTGCCAGGTTCGGAGAACATGTCGACGCGCCCGCCCAGCGATTGCGCCTCCGACTGCACGACGTCCATGCCGACGCCGCGCCCGGAGAGCTCGGTCAGCGATTCGGCGGTGGAGAAGCCCGGCTCGAAAATCAGGTCGGCGATCTGCGCCTCGGTGGCCTCTTCCCCTTCCAGCAGCAGGCCGCAGCTGATCGCTTTGGCGCGGATGCGTTCCAGATCGAGTCCGGCGCCGTCGTCGCTGAATTCGATGACCACCTCGTTGCCCTGCTGCGTGACCTGCACCAGCAGTTCGCCGGTCTCGCTCTTGCCAGCCTCGCCACGGGCGGCGCGCGACTCCACGCCGTGGGCGATAGCGTTGCGCAGCAGGTGCTCGAACGGCGCGGCCATGCGTTCCAACACGCTGCGGTCGATCTCCACCGCGCTGCCGCGGATGTCCAGGTTGACGCGCTTGTCCACTTCCTTGGCGCTTTGACGGGCCACGCGGAACAGCCGCTCCGAGATGCTGGCGAACGGCACCATGCGCACCCGCATCAGGTCGCGCTGGAGATCGCGCGTGAGGCGCGCTTGCAGCACCAGATCGTTGCTGGCGGTATCGACGCCACGGGTCAGATTTTCGTGGAACGAGGCGACGTCGTTGACGCTTTCCGCCATCATCCGGGTCAACTCCTGCAGCCGGGTGAAGCGGTCGAATTCGAGCGGATCGAATTCACGCTCGCTCGACACCGACATGCGCGAGGCGATCTGCGATTCGGCCTGCATTTCCACCTCGCGCAACTGGCGGCGCAGGCGGGCCAGGTTCTCGGAGAAGTCCAGCAGCGACGCGCGCAGGGTGGCGACTTCGTTCTCCAGCCTGGAGCGCGAGATCGACACCTCGCCGGCCTGGTTGACCAGGCGGTCCAGGATGTCGGCTCGCACGCGCACCAGCGGCGACTTGGCGCCGGCCGGGGGTTCCTCTCCCGGCGGCGCCACGGACGGACCGCCGCCGGCGTCGTCGGTGGCCGCGACGCCGGCGGCGGGCGCCGCATCGCCGCCCGCCGTCGCCGGCGCGCCGGCTTCGATGCTGTCCACGTCGGCCGCGAGGCCTGCGGCGCCCTTCTCGGCGGAGACGGATTTGAGCGCGTCGGGATGCTGCAATTGTTCGAACAGCAGCAAGGCGTGGTCGTAGTGCGCGAGCAGTTCGTCGAACGCCTGCGGCGTGGCGAAGCCGGCGTGCACCATGTTTTCGATATGGGTTTCGATTTCATGCGCGTGCTGGCCCAGGCGCATCGCACCCGCCATGCGCGCGCTGCCCTTGACCGTGTGCAGCAGGCGTAGCAAACCTTGCGCGTGGGACGTGTCGGCGGGATTGTGCTGCCAGGCGCGCAGCGCCTCGCCCACTTGCGGCAGCAGGTCGGCGCCCTCCTCCAGGAAAACCGGCAGCAGATCGGCGTCCAGCTCGTCGTTGAAGAGCGCCGGGGCGGCGGCCAGGATCTCCGGCTCGGCGGGGGCCAGTTCGATGATCTCGGCGTCCGGCGTGGGAGCGGGCTCCGGTTCCGGTTCCGGTAACGGTTCCGGTAACGGTTCCGGTTCCGACGGTGCGGCGATATTCAGCGGCGGCTCGGCGAAGGCGTCGTCAAAGGCCGCGTTGAACAAATCATCGATGCTGTCATCGGCGCGCTCTTCGACTTTTTTTGGCTCCGGCGCGGCCACGGGGGCGTCCGATTCCGGCACGCTCCCGCTAAGCACGTCGTAGGCATCCCTGAACAAACGGTCCAGCGGCGTTTCCTCCGCCTCCGGCGGCTGCGGCGGCGACGCGATGTTTTCCATCGTCTCCGCCACCAGATCATCCAGACGCGCCTCGATATCCTGGCCGGCGCCGGGCGGCGCGGCGGCCAGTTCCTCGCTCAGCTGCCGCAAGGCGGCGATCAGTTCCGGCTGCGCGGCGGGCATTTCGCCCTGCGCAAAGCTTTGCAGCATCTGGCGGATGCGCTCTATCGCGAAGTCCAGCAGATCGTGCTGCGCCTGATCCAGATGCGGGGCGGGCGGCAGCAACGCTTGCAGCGTCGTCTCCAGCGAAAGCGCCACTTCGCGCAAGACCTTGAAGCCGACCGTGCCCGACGTGCCGGCCAGCGTATGGGACGCCTGCAGCGCCTCGGGATTGACCGGCCGGCGCGGCTCGTGGCGCCACTCGCCGAAATCCTGCTGCAGCAGGCGAACCAGTTCGTCCGTCTCGTGCAGATAGATGTTGTACAGCGGCAGAGGGATATCCAGCTCGCCGATATGCTTGACGTTGTCGTCGCGTGGTACGACCGGCGGCGCCGCGGTGGGGAATTCGATGACGTTGCCGGTGGAGGAAGGCGCCGGCGGCGGGGCCGGTACCGCCTCCTCGATGAAGAATTCGCCGCCCTCCCGAACACGCAGGGCGGCGGCCACCAACGCGTTCGCATTGCGGGCCGAGACGCCGGCGGACGCCAACTCCGCCACCCAGGCACGCAACTCGCGCGCGACGGCCGCCAGCAGCGAGAACAACGCGTCGGACGAAGGTCGCTCCTCGGCCAGCCAGGTGTTCATCACCCGCTCGACCGCATGCGCGGCGTCGGCGAACTGGTTCATCCCGACCATCCGTCCGCTGCCCTTGAGCGTATGGAAAGAGCGGCGCAACATGATCAGGGACTGCTCGCCGCCGGATTCCGAACGAGGCTTGGCCAGCGTGTCATCGACAAAGTCCAGCACCTCGCGCGCCTCGGCGATGAAGATTTCCAGCAGCTCGGCCTCCACCGCAGCGTCGCTGGCGGCGGGCGGCGGCGCTTCGGCCGGCATCGACGCCGGCGCGGGCGCCACCACTTCCTGATCCAGCACCGGGATCGATTCGGACTCCGTCATCTTCTTGAACGGCACCGAACGGAAGGTCCCCTGCTGCGCATCGAAAGTAAAACGCTCGCGCGCGCCGGCCGCGTTCTGCGCCAGCATGTCGACAAAAAAGCCCAGCGCGCCGACATTCTGCGCGATGTCGTCGAGGGTCTTCGACTCCTGCGTGGAATCGCCGCCGCCGGTGGCCAGCGACAGCACCGCCGCCTTCACATGCTGCGCCGCTTTCATCGCATCTTCCTGGTCGAGCATCGCCAGCGCGCCCTGCAACTGGTGCAGCACCGGATCGAGTTCCGCCAGCGACGGGCGCCTGGCCGGATCGATGTAGTACTCGTCGAGCACCTTCTCCACCTGGCGCAGGCCGGTCTTCATTTCCAGCGCCAGCGCGATCGCGGTATCGTCCTGCCGCATCTGCCGCGCCAAACCACTCTGCCACTGCGCCGGCTCCGGCGGCGTATCGCCGGACACCAGCGCCAGCAAGCGCGCGCCTATCGTATCGGCGTTCGCCGCGAAGTCGGTCGGCAGGTGGCGGATCTGTTCCAGGCCATGCTCGGCGAACAGCAGCGCGGTCGCCATTTCCAGCGCCAGCTCCTCGCTGCGGCCGGCCGAGACGGCGGTGCGCGCCACCTCGGCCAACTGGCGCATCAGCGCGCTGAGGGCCGGAATATTCAGCTTGTCGCATGCGTCGGCGACATCGGCCAGCGCGGTGTCGAACGCGGCGTCCAGGCCGGAATCGATCTCGGCGTCGGCCAGCCTGTCCCAACTGGCCTTGGCCTGCGCCATGCCGCTCTTGGCGCGCTCCAGCGCTTCGTCGTCGATCTGGCCGTAGCGGCGGGTCTCGTAGTCGGCCGGCGCCAGACCGTCGAGCGCGAAGACGGCGCGCATCGTCCTCGCCGTCGGCGATTCGGTGTCCGCGCCGGCCGCCGCGATAAAGAACAGCGCGTCACGCAGCATCGTGTCCGGCTGCGCGACGGTGCCCTGGCTCAAACGGCGGATTTGCAGATTGATCAATCCGAACAGCTGCTTCACATACAGGCCGCCGGCCAGTTCGCCGCCGGCCACCAGCTCGGCGAAGCCCTGCATCGCCAGCCAGAAGGTGCGGGCCTTTTCGTCCCGCTGCGCGCCGGCGACCAGTTTCACGGCGTCGAGCAGCGCGGCGGCGTGTTCCCGCTGCTGCGCCGGTTCGGTGCTTTTCATATACGGCAGCAGCGCGCGTTCGAACCGTTGGCGGTAGGCCGAATAGTCAACAACTTCGTCGACGCCGGCATCGATAACATCCAGGTCCGGCGTCCGCGATAAATCCGGGAAAAACAGGTCCGCGGGGTGTATCCGGTCGGCGCCTATCATCTCCTGCAGCGCGCGGTAGTACGGGAACAGCCTGGCCGGCTGCGATGGCGCGCCATCCAGCAGCTCCTCCAGATACTCGACCAGCGCCTGATACAGCTGCGACACCGCCTCCACATGGTCGGTGCTGCACTTGACCGTGCCGGCCTTGAAGCGGTCCAGCGCCGCCTCGGCCAACTGCGTCATCTGGCTCACGCCGTCGATGTCGACCATCTGCAATGCGCCGTGGGCCTGGTGCAAATGCGATTTCGCGTGCTGCAGCTGCGTCGCCTGATCTTCCGCCGCCCTGCCGCCCGCCTCGACCAGCGCGGTCCTGGAGCGCGCCAGCGACTCCCGGATTTCCACCATCACCCACGACAGGGGCCCGGTATCCAATTGCGGTTGCTGCGGTGTCGAAAAATCAGTTGTGGTCATGCTTGCCTAGGCCTTTCAATGAGGTGCGCAGCGTGCGTTCAGGACGCGATGCGGAATCGCGCCACCGAGTTTTTCAATTCCTGCGCCAGCACCGACAGTTTATGGATCGATTGCGCGGTTTGCTGCGTGCCGTCCTGCGTCTGCTCGGTCACCGTCAAGATGTGCTGGATATTGTTCGCGACGCCGTTGGCCGATGTCGCCTGCTGGCCGGTGGCGAGCGAAATGCCGGAAATCAGCTCGGCCAGCCGGTTCGACACTTGCGAAATGTCGTTCAGCGCCGCGCCGGCCGCGTCGGACAGGCGCGCGCCTTCGACCACGCCCCGGGTCGATTTTTCCATCGCCGCCACGGCGTCGTGGGTATCGGTTTGGATCGTGCGCACCAGCGCGCCGATCTGCTTGGCCGCTTCGGCCGAGCGCTCCGCCAGCCGCTGCACCTCCTCCGCCACCACCGAGAAGCCGCGTCCCGCCTCGCCGGCCGACGCGGCCTGGATCGCCGCGTTCAGCGCCAGCACGTTGGTCTGTTCGGTGATGTCGGAAATGAGCTCGGTGATCTCGCCGATCTCCTGCGACGATTCGCCCAGCCGCTTGATGCGCTTGGAGGTGTCCTGGATCTGGTCGCGGATCTCGTGCATGCCCTTGATGGCGTTTTCCACCGCCGTCGACCCTTGCTGCGCCGCCGCCACCGACTGGCGCGCGACGTCGGCCGATTCGCTGGCCGAACGCGACACGTCGGTGATCTCGTTGGCCATCTTGGCGACGGTGGCGCTGGCGTCCTGGATCTCGCGCGACTGCCGCTGCGACGCCTGCAGCAAGTTGGCGGCGATGCTTTGCGCGTGGGTGGAAGCCTTGGTCACCTGTTCGGCGGTGGCGGTCACGCGCCCCACCAGCCCGCGCAGCTCTTCGACCGTGTAGTTGACCGAATCGGCGATCGCGCCGGTGATGTCCTCGGAAACGGTGGCCTGCACCGTCAGGTCGCCGTCGGCCACTTCCTGCAGCTCATTCATCAGGCGCAGGATCGCGGCCTGGTTCTGGTCGTTCATGGCCTTGGCTTCCTCCTCCTTGCGCTGCGATTGCTGGCGCATCGCCTCCGCCTCCTGGCGGCGGCGGTCGGCGCCGCGCGTGCGGTTGTGGGAATCCATCAGCAGCACCCGGCCGATGGCCGCCGCCATGATCAGCGTGAGCAAGCCGCCAGCCACCATCAGCCAGAACGTCGGGCCGAGCGAATCCTGGTCTTCGCGGTAGGCCTGCTGCAGCACCGACAGGCGTTGGCGCAGCGCTTCGTTGTCGTTGAAGATCAGCTGCTCGGCGGTTTTCGCGGCGCTGAATTTATCCAGCTTGTTGAGGATCGCCGTCACCAGCTTTTGATATTCCTCGAAGTCGCCTTTGAGCGCGGTGAACTTCTCGCGCAGGTCCGGATCGCGCACGGCGGCGACGCCCAGCGGCGCGCTGCCGTTGAGGAAACCGTCGACCGTGTTGCGGAACACGGTGGTGTCGCGTCCCAGCTGGAACGCCGTTTCCGAGCTGATGCCGCCTGCGGTCAGGAATTCGCTGGCGCCGCGGCTCATGCGCTGGGTCAGCATCGACAGCCCGCCCAGCGCCGCCAACTCGCGCCCCGTGCCCCCGCGCTGCAGCTTGATGGCGGTGATTTCCTCGGTGCGCGCCAGCAGGTCGGGCGACATCGTGTTGAGTTTCTGTAGCGTCTTATCGACGCCGCTCAGGTCTCCCTTGAGGGTCAGGATGGTGTCGGCGGCGATGTCGGTCGCGCTCCACTGCTTGCTCGCGGCGGCCACCACCGGCGCCAGGTCGGCGCGCGGCTCGCCGATTTCGCGCCCTTGGTAGGTGCCGCCGCGCGTCATCAGCTTGATGTCGCTATTGAGCTCCTTGCGGCTTTCCTCGAGCTGGCGAAAGCCTTCGGCGCTGCCCTGCACGGCGTTCGGCGCGGCCTTGCCGATGCGCTGCGAGTGCATCAACGCGTCGCTGGCGACCTGGGTTTGGGCCGAGCGGTTGGCGCTGTGGATGGTGTTGAGCGCGACGAACACCGCGCTCGCGCCAAGGCTCACGGCCAGCGCGGTCGACAAGATGCTCAATTGGCGTTGCGCCGGCAGATGGCCGATCAGCGGCAGTTTGAAACCGGCGGCGGTTTCGGCGGGCGCCACGCGGGTGCCGAGGCGGCCCAGCGCATCGCGCAGGCGCAGCGGGGCGCCGCCGTCGGCGGCGGTGTTGGCGGTGCTGGCGATGGTGTTGGCGGTGCTTCCGGTCCCGGCGGCGGCATCCATGAACTGCGAATCGCCGGCCTCGCCGAATTCCGCATTCGCTGTCGGGTCCTGGTCGGCATTCCGGTTGCCATTCGAGAAACTACCCATCTTGAAAGCCATTCCACCCTCTCCGGATTAATTTATGCGACCCGCGATTCTCCATCATCCGCAGTGTACGTGCATCAGAAGCCAACTTGCAGAAACGCGGGGTCGCGCACCAGCTGCGCCAGGTCGATCCGGGTCCAGCACAGGCCCTCGGCGTCGTCGAAGCGCTGTCCGCACCACGCCGGCGCGCCGTCCGCAGGCGCCGCCGCCTGCATGTCGGCCAGCTTGCGCAGACCCAGTACGCGCCCGGCCAGCAATGCGCAGTTAAAGCCCAGCCCCGGCGCGAAGGTGATGAAGCGGCGCTCCGACAGCGTGGTGCCGTCGGCGCCGGCGCCCTGCCACTGGAAGCGCGCCAGGTCGACCACGCCGGTGAGGTTGCCGCGTATATTGGCCAGGCCCTGGTACCAGGCCCGCGTCAGCGGCACCGGCGTCACCGGTTGCGGCGGCACGATCTCGCCGATCTGGGTCAGGTCCAGCAGGCACGGACGGCCGCCGATCAGCACACCCAGTTCGCGCCCGCCGACGTTGGCCCCGGTCTTGGCGGCCTGCATGCGCTCGAGCAGCTGCACCTGGTACTGGCGCAGGCGGCTGCGGCGTTCCGTGCCGGCCGGCGAACCGCTGTTATCGGCGGTATCGTCGGCGGTGCTGTCGGGCGCGTGGCTGTCCATCGCTTAGTCTTGGCCCGCCTGCACGTCCAGGGCGGCGATCCTGGCCAGCAGATCGGCCGCGTCGACCGGTTTGACCAGGTAGTCGCGCGCGCCCTGGCGCAAGCCCCAGATACGGTCGGTCTCCTGGTTTTTGCTTGAGCAGATAATCACCGGCACGTCCTGCAGCGCCGGATCGCGGGCGATCGAGCGGGTGACCTGGAAGCCGTTCGCGCCGGGCATGACCACGTCCATCAGGATCAACTGCGGCTTGTCGGCCTTGATCTTGGCCAGCGCCTCCTCGCCGTTTTCGGCCACCGACACCGAAAAGCCGTTGCGCACCAGGATATCGGTCAGGTAGTAACGTTCGGTGGGCGAATCATCGACGATCAAAATGCGGTGTATGGCCATAATTCCCTCTGCGGCTTTCTTATTCTGGTGACGGCACGGACGCGCCGCCGGTGTGCTCGCGCACGGCGGCCAGCAGGCTGTCCTTGGTAAAAGGTTTGGTCAGGTAGGCGGCCGAGCCGACCATCGCGCCGCGCGCGCGGTCAAACAGGCCGTCCTTGGAGGACAGCATCAGCACCGGCGTGGCATGGAATTTCGCGCTTTTTTTAATCAGGGCGCAGGTTTGGTAACCGTCCAGGCGCGGCATCAGGATGTCGCAAAACACCAGCGCCGGGTGGTGGTCGTTGATCTTGGCCAGGGCGTCGAAGCCGTCTTCGGCCAGCACCACCCGGTAGCCGGCCTGGCTCAGAAAAATCTCGGCCGATCGACGTATCGTGCTGCTATCGTCGATCACCATGATTTTCAGGGCCGAATCGGTCACATTGGCTTGCGGCGTGGTCGTCATAATCGAATCGCTGGGATGATGCTACACGATAGCATAGGCGGCGCGCCCGGCGCGCCTTGCTGGCGCCGGGCGCTCCCGGCCGGATAAAATCACCGTGCGCCGGCTTGTGTCAAATGGCGACCATCTCGAAATCGTCCTTGCGGGCGCCGCATTCCGGGCAGCTCCAGTTCATCGGCACGTCGGCCCAGCGGGTGCCGGGGGCGATGCCTTCGTCCGGGAGTCCGGCCTGCTCGTCGTAGATCCAGCCACAGATCAGGCACATCCAGGTCTGGAACTCCTGCGTTGTTTCATTGCTACTCACGTTCTGCCACCCTTCAATCAAGTAAAATGCTGAATTAGGTATCTTAATCTACCAGCCGTGCAAAACCAAACTTCTCCTCTCATATTAAGCTTCGGCGCTGCCGATCCGGCCGGCGCGATGGGCGTCCAGGCCGACCTGGCGGCTTTTTCGGCCCTCTCCTGCACCGGATTGGCGGTCACCACCGCGTTGCTGATCGGCGACAGCGCGCGCGTCGAGGACGTGCAGGAAATCGATCCGGACTGGGTTTCCGACCAGGCGCGCGTGGTCCTGGAGGACATGACCATGGCCGCCTTCAAGGTTGGCGCGCTGACCAACATCGAGCAGGTGGCGGCGATCGCCGAGATCCTGTCCGACTATCCGGACGCGCCGCTGATCCTCGATCCGTTCAGTTCCCGCCTGCCCGACCTGCCCGACGACGACGCCGAGGAACTGCTCACCGCCGTGCGCCAGCTGCTGGTGCCGCAGGCGACCCTGCTGATGCTGTCGCTGGTGGAACTGGGCCGGCTGGCCGAGACCTGGCGCGAAGGCGCCGAGGACACGCTCGAATCGGACGTCGAGCACCTGCTGGCCCTGGGCTGCGAATTCGTGCTCGTCACCGGCACCGCCGCCGGCACGCCGCAGGGCGACCCGACCTCGCCCAACATCCTGGCCAACACGCTGTTCGGCGCCGAGGGCATGGTCAGCCACGACGCCTGGCAACACCTGCCTGGTCCCTTCCTCGGCGCCGGCGGCACCTTGTCGGCGGCGATCACCGCCTTCATGGCGCGCGGCGCCGACGTGCCCGAGGCGGTGGCGGCGGCGCAGGAGTACACCGTCGGCGCGCTGGCGCACGCGCAGCGCTACGGCATGGGCAAGTTCGTGCCCAACCGCTTTTTCCATTTGCTGACCACGGCCGCCGACATGCAGTAATCGCCGACGCCGGCCGTCCCCACACCTGATATTGAAGATGCCAACATGACTACGAATACGCTCAACACCTCGAAAAACGACATCCTGTTCGAACGCGCCCAGAAAACCACGCCGGGCGGCGTCAACTCGCCGGTGCGCGCCTTCCGTTCGGTCGGCGGCACGCCGCGCTTCATCACCCGCGCCGAGGGCCCGTACTTCTGGGACGCCGACGACAAGCGCTATATCGACTACATCGGCTCCTGGGGCCCGGCCATCGTCGGCCACGCGCATCCGGAAGTGGTCAAGGCGGTGCAGGAGGCGGCCGCGCGCGGCCTGTCGTTCGGCGCGCCGACCGAAGGCGAAGTGCTGATGGCCGAGGAAATCTGCCGCCTGGTGCCGTCGATCGAGCAGGTGCGCCTGGTCTCGTCGGGCACCGAGGCGACCATGAGCGCGCTGCGCCTGGCGCGCGGCGCCACGGGCCGCGACAAGATCGTCAAGTTCGAAGGCTGCTACCACGGCCACGCCGATTCGCTGCTGGTCAAGGCGGGCAGCGGCCTGCTCACCTTCGGCAATCCGACGTCGGCCGGCGTGCCGGAGGACTTCGTCAAGCACACGCTGGTGCTGGACTATAACAACGTCGAGCAGCTGGAAGAGGCGTTCGCCTCGTTCGGCGACGACATCGCCTGCGTCATCGTCGAACCGGTGGCCGGCAATATGAACCTGATCAAGGCCAGCGAGGCCTTCCTGCAGGCGATGCGCGCGCTGTGCACCAAATACGGCTCCATTCTGATCTTCGACGAGGTGATGTGCGGCTTCCGCGTGGCGCTGGGCGGCGCGCAGGAACTGTACGGCATCAAGCCCGATCTGACGGCGCTGGGCAAGGTGATCGGCGGCGGCTTGCCGGTGGCGGCCTTCGGCGGCAGCGCCGAGTTGATGGGCAACATGGCGCCGCTGGGCGCCGTGTACCAAGCGGGCACGTTGTCGGGCAATCCGGTGGCCGTGGCGGCCGGGATGACGACGTTGAAGATCATCCAGGAGCCGGGCTTCTACGAGAAATTAAGCGCCACGGCGGCGCGTCTGGCGGCGGGATTGACCGAGGCGGCCAAAACGGCCGGCGTGGTGTTCTGCGCCGATTCGGTGGGCGGGATGTTCGGTTTGTATTTCAGCGAGACGCCGCCGAACAATTACGCCGAGATGATGGCCGGCGACCGCGCGCGCTTCAACACTTTCTTCCACGCGATGCTGGACGAGGGCGTGTATTTTGCGCCGGCCGCCTTCGAGGCGGGGTTCGTCTCGGCGCAGCACAGCGACGACGTGATCGACGAGACCATCGCGGCGGCGAGCCGGGTGTTCAAGCGCTTGGCAGCCTGATTCCGGAGGGGATCAGGTTTCGATCACACCTGTGTTGAAGTTGTACTCGAACAGATCCCCGTACCGGCCCCACTCGATGGCCACGCGCAGCGCGCGCTCGGCCTCCTCGTCGCTGAGCGTAAAGCGCAGCAGCTTGAGGAACAGCTCCTCCGGCAAATCCCCCGACTTGTCCTGCTTGAGCCCATGGCAGATGTACGCCACCAGCGGCACATGCTCCAACAACTGCGCCCCGAACATCGCCTGCCGCTCGGCGTTGGCCGCCACCGCGTAGCGCCCGCCCAGCTCCGTCAGCAGAATATCGCCGTTGGTCAGATAGGCGAATCCCAGCAAAATCAGCGCGTTGAGCACCTCCAGCAGCTCGGCGTCGGTCAGCTCGGTCTCCTCGGCCAGCTGCGGCAAATCGGCCCGCCCCGAGAACGGCTCCTCGGCCAGCAGCTCCAGTATCCCCTCCATGTGCGCGATGTTCGCCTGCGGCAGGCGGTCGCCCAGCTGCAGCTTGACCTCCTTCTCGCTGATCAAGCCGCGCCGTCCGGCCCCCGCCGTCATCAACTCGTACACCTGGTCGATCAGGTGACGCACCTCGGGCCCCTCCGCCTTGCGCGGCTGCGGCAGCGAAATCGGCAGCTCGGCCCGCACCCGTCCCGGATCGCTGGCGAAGATCAGCACCCGATCCGCCATCATCACCGCCTCCTCGATGTTGTGCGAAACGACCAGGATCGCCCTGGTCGGAATCCGCCCCGACTGCCACAGTTCCAGGATCTCCTCGCGCAGGCGCTCGCCGGTCAGCACGTCCAGCGCGGAAAACGCCTCGTCCATCAGCAGCACTTCCGGCTCCATCACCAGCGCGCGGGCGATGCCGACGCGCTGGCGCATGCCGCCGGACAGCTCGCGCGGCAGCGCGCCCTCGAAGCCCGACAGGCCGATCAAATCGATCACCTTCTCGGCGCGCTGCGCGCGCTCCGCCGCCGGCATGCCCTGCGCCTCCAGTCCTAGCTCGATATTCTTCTGCACCGTCAGCCACGGGAACAGCGCGAACGACTGGAACACCATGCGGATGCCGCGCGCCGTGCCGTACAAGGGCATTCCGCGATACAGCACCTGGCCGTCGTCGGCCGGAATCAGCCCCGCCATGATGCGCAGCATGGTCGATTTGCCCGAGCCGGACTGTCCCAGCAGCGCCACGATCTCGCCTTCGTGCAGGGTGAAGTCGACGCCCTGCAGCACCGCGCGCGCGGAGCCGTCGGCGGCGCGGAAGTGTTTGCCAACCGATTTCAATTCGACGATAGGTGTGCTCATGATCTGCCCTTCGATACTATTAATGCGACTAAAAATGCAGCCGGCTCTCGGCCAGCGTGTACAAACGGCGCCAGACGAAGTGGTTGAAGCCCATGACGAAGATGCACATCACGCCGATGCCCAGCGCGATGCGCGGAAAGTCGCCGGTGGCGGTCATCTCGGCGATGTAGCTGCCCAGTCCATGCGCCTTGACGGTGGTGCTGCCCCAACTGACGTATTCGGCCACGATGCTGGCGTTCCACGAGCCGCCCGACGCCGTGATGGCGCCGGTGACGAAGCTGGGGAAGATGGCCGGCAGCAGATAGCGCCGCCATTTGAGCCAACCGGTCAGGCCGAAGTTCTGCGCCGCGTGACGCAGCTCGGTCGGTATCGTCGAGGCGCCGGCGATCACATTAAACAGCAGGTACCACTGGGTGCCGAGGATCATCAGCGGCGACAGCCAGATGTCCGGATTCAGGTTGAAGCGCATGATCAGGATGACCGCCACCGGGAACACCAGGTTGGCCGGGAACGCGGCCAGGAACTGCGCCACCGCCTGGGTGCGCGAGGCCCAGCGCGGGTTCATGCCGATCCAGACGCCGACCGGCACCCAGATCACCGCCGCCAGCGCCAGCAGCAGCACCACGCGCAGCAAGGTGTAAAGCCCCAGCACGAACACGTGTCCGACCTCGCTCCAGCCAACCTCCGTGCTGATGAAATGCCCCAGGGTCCACAAGGCGTAGAACACCACGGCGGCGATGATCGCGTCCCACACCCGCTGGGCGCCGCGCGCCTGCGTGTGGCGGCGGGCGCGGATCGAGGTGCCGTCGTGCCCGAGGCGGAACAGCGCGATGGAGCGCGACAGCAGCTCGCCGCACCACGCCACCAGCGCCTGCGTGCGCTCGGTGCGGCGCAGCCACGTAAGCAGCCACGATTGCTGCGCCGTGTCGCCGCCGGTTTCCTCGAAGCGGAACTTGTCGGCCCACGCCAGCAAGGGCCGGAAGAACAGCTGGTCGTACATCAGCACCGCGATCAGCATGGCGAACACCGCCCAACCCATCGCGCCAAGGTCGCTGCGCTCGATCGCCAGCGCGATGTAAGAGCCGATGCCGGGCAGCTTGATATTCTGGTTGGAGACCGAGATCGCCTCCGACGCCACCACGAAGAACCAGCCGCCGGACATCGACATCATCATGTTCCACAACAGGCCGGGCATGGCGAACGGCAGCTCCAGGCGCCAGAAGCGCTGCCAGCCCGACAGCTGGGACACGCTGGCAGCCTCCGACAACTCGGCCGGCACGTTGCGGAAGCCCTGGTAGGCGGAGAAGGCCATGTTCCACGCCTGCGACGTGAAGATGGCAAAGATCGCCGCGCATTCCACGCCCAGCAGGTTGCCGGGGAACAGCGCGATGAAGGCCGTCACCGTGATCGACAGGAAGCCGAGGATGGGGATCGACTGCAGGATGTCGAGCAGCGGCACCAGCACCTTCTCGGCCAGCTTGTATTTGGTGGTGAGCGCGGCGAACACGCAGGCGAAGACCACGGACGCGCCCAACGCGATAAACATGCGCAAGGTGGTGCGCAGCAGATAGTAAGGCAGGTTGACCGGATCGAGCGACAGCGGCAGCGCCTGGCCAAGCTCGTAGGGCCGCGCCATCTGCTGGCCGCCGTAGGCCAGCAGCACGAACACGGCCAGCACGATGGGCAGCAGCGCCCAGTCCCAGCGGTTGCCGCCGGCCTCGACCACCTGGCGGGGGAAAAATTGGCGTTTCTTGTTCATGACTTATGGCCGGTAGAGTGTGACTGGCGGCCATTTTAAAGGAAACAGGTGTCAGCTCTATTACGGTTATGAAAGTTCATGAAGCGCTGGGCCATTTTTCAGAACACGGAAATTTCATAAATGACGAATCTGAGTGCACCGAGATGCACCCGACCGTGGATCGTCATAATCTGGCAATATTCCGTTGCACTACGACAACTCAATCATCATTTTCATCATTTTCTTGTGTTTCCACATGGAAATTATGTACAATCCCATCCAAGATGTGTTGAACCACCCAAACAAGAAAGTGAACCATGCCCCATAGCAAAGACTCCGTCCTGACCACGCGCGCCACCGCCGAGTTGCTCGGCGTCGCCGTCAGCACGGCCCAGCTATGGATAGAAAACGGCGCGATTCCATCGTGGAAGACGCCCGGCGGCCACCGCCGTGTGCGCCTGAGCGCGGTGCGCCGCCTGATGGAGCAGCGCAACGGCGATATCGCGCCGGCCGGGGCCGCCAAGCCCAAGGCCGCCAGCGGAGTCGAATTCCTGCCCGCCGCCGCGCCGCTGTACCCGGTCGCGCACGACGAAGCCGAACGCCTGCTGGCGCTCGACGCCGCGCGGCTGATCGACACGCCGCCGGAGTCGGTGTTCGACCGCCTGACGTGGCTGGCGAGCCAGGTCACCGACTCGCCGATGGCGCTGATCAGTTTGCTGACCTCGCGCCGCCAGTGGTTCAAATCGCGCATCGGCATCGACGCGAGCGAGACGCCGCGCGACTGGGCTTTCTGCAGCCACGCGATCTTGCAAAACGGCCTGTTCACTGTGGAGGACGCCACCCGCGATCCACGCTTCCAGGACAATCCGCTGGTCATCGGCGAACCCCATATTCGTTTTTACGCCGCCTTTCCCCTGCTCGACAGCGGCAACCATCCACTAGGCACCTTGTGCATCCTGGATCGGGAGCCGCGCAAACTCAGGGACCGCGAAGTGCGCTCGCTGCGCGAACTGGCGGCGCTGGCATCGGAAGAAATTCAGCGCCGCGTTCCGCGCTAAGAATAGCATCAACACGCGCCGCCCCCACCCCTGCCGGCGCGTTCAAAAGTTAAGTAATTTGGCAAATCAGTAGTTATGCATCCATCCGGCCTCGCCCAACTCTCGCGACAGCCAATAAAACGTCATTGTCGCCGCTTTGCGGTTCTGTTTCCCTCACCAGGCATACGCCGGATTTTGTGGAAACAATCAACATGTCCGGGAAAAAAATATTATGAACGCATTTAGGAAACTCAAAATCGGTACCCAACTAAGCTTGGGCTTTGGCATGCTGACCGCCTTCATGCTGATCCTCGCCGCCGTCTCCATCCTTGGCGTGTCGTCTATCGGCGCGGCCTTCAAGAAGCAAAACCAAATCAACGACGACCGCCTGGCGCCGCTATACGTAGCCCGCGAAGCGCTGGCGCAAACCGGCCTGGCCGCGCGCAACGCTTTTATTTTCAACGACGACGCGCAGGCGGCCAAGGAACTGGCCATCGTCGACGAACAGAAGGCCATCTATCTTGCCGCCGTGGAAAAAATGACCCCGGCCTTCGCCGGCGACGCCCAGTTCAACAAAGTCAAAACCGGCCTGCTGACGATGGCCGACGCGCTGAAGCAGCCGCGCAAACTGCGCGAAGCCAAGCAGATGGAAGCATTCGGCACCTTCCTGGTCAACGATTGCAGCCCATTGCGCCGCCAGATCGTCGCCGACATGGCGGTGCTGATGACCCAGGAGCAAAAGGAAGCGGCCGCCGCCAGCGACGAGTCCGAAGCCAGCGCCGCCACCGCGCGCAGCTGGACCATCGCGCTGACCATCGCCGCCTTCGTCCTGAGCGTGCTCATCGCCAGCCTGATCAAACGCGTGCTGCTCAAGCAACTGGGCGGCGAGCCGGCCTACGCCGCCGAGATCGCGATCCAGATCGCCGAGGGCGACCTGGCCGTCAACGTCAACGTCAAGGACGGCGACCACCACAGCCTGATTTACGCCATCAAGACCATGCGTGACAGCCTGGCGTCCATCGTCGGCCAGGTGCGCCAGGGTACGGACGCGATCGCCAGCGCCTCGTCCGAGATCGCCCACGGCAATGAAGACCTGTCGTCCCGCACCGCCACGCAAGCATCGTCGCTGGAAAAAGTCGCCACCGCGATGGAAGAACTGACCTCGACCGTGAAACAGAACGCCGACAATGCCCGGCAAGCCAATACCCTCGCCCAGACCGCCTCGTCGGTCTCCGAGCAAGGCGGCGAAGTCATGCAGCAAGTGACCGACACGATGGGCTCGATCAACGAATCGTCGAAGAAGATCGTCGACATCATTTCCGTCATCGACGGCATCGCCTTCCAGACCAACATCCTGGCGCTGAACGCGGCCGTCGAGGCGGCCCGCGCCGGTGAACAGGGCCGCGGCTTTGCCGTGGTGGCCACCGAGGTGCGCAACCTGGCCCAGCGCTCGGCCGCCGCCGCCAAGGAAATCAAGGCGCTGATCGACGACTCCGTCACCAAGGTCGGCACCGGGTCGGAACTGGTGCTCAAGGCAGGCACGACGATGCACGCGGTGGTCGACAGCGTCAAGCGCGTAACGGAGATCATGGGCGAAATCAGCGTCGCCAGCGCCGAGCAAAGCCACGGCATCGCTGAAGTGAGCAGCGCGATTGGCGAGATGGACGGCATGACGCAGCAAAACACCGCGCTGGTCGAAGAAGCGTCCGCCGCCGCCCAGGAATTGCAAGAGCAGGCGGCCAGCCTGCACGGCCTGGTCGGCCAGTTCAAGCTCGAAGGCGATCGCGGCCACGTCGCCGTGGCCCAGCCACGCGCCCAAACCAGCAAGGCAAGCGCCCGTCCAAGCCTGCGCCTGGCGCGCGGCTAACCCGGGGTCAAGTCTGTCATTCGGACACGAGGTGAGCGCTAGCGCCGTCAACGTGACGGCGCGCGCCTCGGGAAGTTACTTCAACCAGCCGCGCCGGCGGAAGTACCAGAACGGCGCGATGGCGCTGGTGACCATCAGCACGATGGCGAACGGATAGCCGAACGACCATTCCAGTTCCGGCAGCCATTTGAAGTTCATGCCGTAGATCGACGCGATCAGGGTCGGCGGCAGGAAGGCCACGCTGGCCACCGAGAAAATCTTGATGATCTTGTTCTGGTTAATGTTGATGAAGCCGACCGTGGCGTCCATCAGGAAGTTGATCTTGTCGAACAGGAAGGACGTGTGGCCGTCCAGCGATTCGATATCGCGCAGAATCTGGCGCGCCTCTTCGAACTGCTCGGAATTGAGCAAGCGTCCGCGCATCAAAAAACTGACGGCGCGCCGCGTATCCATCATGTTGCGGCGGATGCGGCCGTTCAAGTCTTCCTCGTGGGCGATGGAGTTCAGCGCGGCGGCCGCGTCCTGGTCGGTGAACTGTTCTTGCAGCACGCGGCCGCTGACCTCTTCCAGATTCTGATAGATGCCTTCGAGCGCGTCGGCCGAATATTCGGCGTCGGTCGCGTACAGGTCGAGCAGCACGTCCATGTAGTCGGCGATGGAACCGGGCCGCGAGCGGGCGCGCATGCGCACCAGGCGGAACACCGGCAAGTCGTCGGTGTGGACCGAGAACAGCATCTTGCGCGCCAGGATGAAGGCGACGGTGACGATGCGCGACGGGCCGTCCTCTTCTTCCAGCAGGAAGTCGGTGCGCAGGTGCAAGTCGCCGTTTTCCGCTTCGTAATAGCGGGCCGACGCCTCGATGTCCTTGACTTCGTCCTCGCCCGGCAAGGTCACGCCGTAGATGGCCTTGACCCATGCGCGTTCGTCGTCCGTCGGGTCGGTCAGGTCGACCCATACCGGCTCAACCTGTTCCAGGTCCGAGCGGCTGTCGATGGGCACCTGGTTGAGTCGGCCATTCTGGAGAACGAAAACATTGATCATGGGTACGCGAGCCTTCTGGAAACAGCGCAAGTGTACCCGCAAAGCCCCCGCCGAGGCCAGCCTGCGACGCGGTTTTTCGCCCTAGCGGGTCGCTTTTTCGATCATTTTATCGGTTGCCGACTGCGGGGCGGCCTCGGCCGGGTCCGGCTTGGGCGGTTTCGGCGCCTCGATGCCGCGCGTGTCGATGGATTTGACCACTTTGCCGTCCTTGCAGTCGACATCGGACAGCACGGTTTTGCCGTCGATGACGCATTTGCGCAGCACGCCGGCCGGCGCGGAGGGGGCGGCGTCGGCGTTGGCCGAACCCGGCGGCGCTGGCGGTTTGCCGGTCAGCCGGGCCAAACCCTCGGTGAAGAAATTACGCTCGTGGCGCGCCGACATCAGGAACGCCATCGCCACCGCCGCCAGCGCGGCCATGATGATGGCCACCTGGATCAACCCAAAACCGCTTTGCCGTTTTTGCATACGATACCTCCAGATGGGGCCAACGCTCCCTACGGCAGCTCCGCCGATCCCATGCGGCGCAGGATGACGCCGGTGCGCCGCGCCAGATAGCCGGAGTCGCGGTGCGTGTCGTAGAAGCGCGGATTCGGCAGCATCACCGCCAGCTTGGCCGCTTGCGACGCGCCCAGGTTGGCCGCGCTCACGCGGTAATAATGCTGCGCGGCCGCCTCGGCGCCGAAGATCCCCCTGCCGAACTCCACCACGTTAAGGTAGATCTCGAAGATGCGCTCTTTTTCCATCAACGTTTCCAGCATATAGGTGATGATCAGCTCCTGGCCCTTGCGCAGGTAGCTGCGCGAGCCGGACAGGAACAGGTTCTTCGCCAGCTGCTGCGTGATGGTCGAGCCGCCCGCCACCACCTTGCTCTTCTTGGTGTTTTTCTCGTAGGCTTTTTGCAGCGCCTCCCAGTCCACGCCCTGGTGCTCGGAGAAGTTGGCGTCTTCCGAGGCGATGATGGCGCGTTTCAGATTCTTGGAGATGCGGTTGTACGGCACCCAGACCTGCTTGATCTCGGCGTTGGGATTCTTTTCCCTCAACGCCGACTCCTGCTGGCGCATGAAGCTGGTGCGCGACGGATTGTGGTCGACCCACCACCAGATCTGCAGGAAAAAATACAGCTGCACCGCCACGAACAGCAGCACCGGCAGGATGAAGATCCACTTCAACCAAGCGAACTTGCGACCACCCTTGGCGGCGCTCATAGCTGGTCGCGCAGACGTTGCAGCACGTCGCCAGTGGCCGGATGCACGCCGCGCCAGACGCTGAACGCCTCGGCCGCCTGCTCCACCAGCATGCCCAGGCCGTCACGCAGCCGTGCGCCGTGTTGGGCGGCAAACTGCAAAAATACGGTGGGGGACTTTGAATACATCATGTCGAAAGCCAGCGAACCCGGCGCGAACACCGACGGCGATATCGGCGGCACTTCGGCGCTCAGGCTGGCGGCGGTGGCGTTGATGACGATGTCGAAGCGGCCGTCGATGTCGGCGAAACCGCAGCCCGACACCACGCCCTCGCCGCCCAGCGCGGCGAACTGTTCCGCCAGCGCCACGGCCGTGGCTACGGTGCGGTTGGCGATGACCAGCTGGGCCGGACGATGCTCCAGGATCGGCAGCACGACGCCGCGCGCCGCGCCGCCCGCGCCCAGCAACAGTACGCGCTTGCCGGTGATCGCCACCCCGGCGTTGCCGACGATGTCCGACACCAGGCCGGCGCCGTCGGTATTGTCGCCAATGATGCCGTCCTCTGTGAAGTGCAAGGTGTTGACGGCGCCGGCCGCCTGCGCGCGTATCGTCAGCGCGTTGGCGATCTTGACCGCCTCCAGCTTGAACGGCACGGTAACGTTGGCGCCTTTGCCGCCTTCGGCGATAAAGGCGTGCACCGCGGCGGCAAAGCCGTCCAGCGGCGCCAGCCGTTTTTCGTAGTGCAGATCTTGACCGGTCTGCGCCGCGTAGGCGGCATGTATCTCGGGCGATTTGCTGTGGGCAATCGGGTTGCCGAACACGCAATAGCGATCCATCGTCATCGTCCTCCGCCGCTCATGTCGGCTTGTAGTTTATCGTCGCGGGTAAATTTGAATGTCGTGACGATCACCCACAGATCGTCTTTGTCGGCCGACAGCATGTTCGGCGGGAATTTGCCGAACGGCGCCGCGCGGCGCACGATGTTGATGGCGGCGTCGTCCAGCGCGGCGTTGCCGGAGCTGCGGTCGACCTTGATGCCGCCTTCCTTGTCGTAAATCGTGCCGTCCTGGAAAACCGGGATCGACAACACCAGCTGGCCATACAGCTTGCGGCCGTTCTTCTGGGGGAAGTTCAGCGTACCGATATCTTCGATCCGCTTTTGCAGCGATTTGTAGTACATCGCGTAGCCAACCCCGCGCGTGCTCGGCGTGATGAAGGTTTTCTTCGGCCGCTTGTTCTGGTCTTCGATGGTTTCGCTGATCTCGGCGGCGCGGCGGGCGATCGCCTTGCTCGAGTCGAGCAGGTCGGCGCCGCTCGGCAGCGGATCGGGCGCGGTCTTTTCGGTCACCGGCGGCGCGTTGAACGGATCGGGCTTGGCGACGCGCGTCAGCAGGTTGCGCTGTCGTTCTTCGAGCTCGGCGATGCGGCGCTTGGAGGCTTTGATGCTTTCGCCGTCTTCGGTCTTGCGCATGTCCGGCAGCGGCGATTTCGAACGGCCTTTGTCGACGTTGCCGCCGCCGTCCAGGTTGGCTTGGGCCAGCGCCTCGGCCTTCAGCGGAGCTTTGCTGTGCTTGGCGTTGACCAGGATGACTTCCAGGCCGGGATCGGTGGGTTTGACCGGCGCCGGCGCCGGGGCGACAAAGCGCACAGCGAGCATGGCGGCGTGCGCAACCACCGAGATGCCGATGGCGATGTACAGGAAGCGGTTTTCTTTGAAGGATTTCACGCGGCGGGCTTCAGTTTCGTCGGTTCAAGGCGGTGGGCCAGGGCGGTGGCTGATTTTAACCGATTTACCACCCTCATCAGGCGGCGTTGCGGCGCAAGTTGAAGAAGGCGTTGACGGTCAGCCGCCCCGTATGCACGTCGTCGCGCAGCAGCGCGGGACTGTGGATGTCGGCGCTGTGCAGCACCGTGCCGTGGTAGAAGATGGCGCGGTTGAAAGCCGGCTGCGCGGTGTAGACCTTCTCAAAGTAACGGTCCGAGTCCACCGCGTAGCCGTCGCCGGCGCCGGTCAGCGCGGTAAATGCCTGGCGATCCAGCACGTCCGCTTGCAACACCATGTGCTCGAACTCGGCATCCGAACAGGTTTGCCGGAAGAAGCCGGTGCCGCCCAGGCGCGGGTCCTCGAACAGATACAGCACCATGGCGCCGGTGCCCGCCCGGTTGGGCTGGGGCACGGTGTCGAAGTGGCAGACGCGCTGCAAATTGCGCAACTGCGGCGGCTGCAGCGTGGCCAATGCCAGCCGCGTTGCCAGCATCGTGGTGCGGCGCGCGCCGAGCAGCTTGCGCACATGCTGGACCACGAACTGGTCGAAGGCCTGGGTCATCTCCGGCGTCAGGTTCAGTTCGGGGCCGGGAAAGTAGTTGTGGTCGGCATCGCTGAATTCCGCGCGCGAGCGGCTGGCCAGTTCGATCATCTTGCGCGGTTCCAGCAGCAAATCGTCGACGATGACCAGGGTTTCGTCGCCGTACAAGGGTACGACGCTGATCTTGGCGCGCGGATTGAACATCATGCGGCCGGCGGCTCGCTCGCTGTCGCCTCTTCCGCTGCCGCGCTCGCTTCGGCCGTGTTTTCCTCGGCGGCTTCGGGATCGTTGGCGTCGGCGGCAGGAATCGCCTCCTCTTCCTCGTAGTCCAGCTCGGCATCGGCGGCCACCGCGTCGGTGGTCGGAATTTCCAGGATGCGCGCTTCGATCGACAGGTCGACCTCGTCCCAGCGCAGGATGTCGATCTTGACCTGCGCGCCGCGCGCCACCGACGGCATGCCCGGCAGACGGATGATCAGTGGAATATCGACCAGGCGCAACACCTCGTCCTTGAGCACGACCGCTTCGACCTGGCGGGCGTTTTCCTGGCCCAGCCAGCGCAGGCACCAGTAGCGTTCCATGTTCGACTGGTGGTCGCCGTAGGCCGCGTAGGCCGCGTCGAACTGCGACACGATGGCGAACAGCGCCGAATCCTTCGGCTTGAACGGCGCCACCAGCGGCGCCGTCACGCCGTGCTCGGCGCACGCGAGGATTTGCCACTGATTGACCAGATCGGTATAGCGGCGCAATGGCGACGTGCTCCATGCGTACTGGTCGACACCGAGGCCCTGGTGCGGCGCGGCATGCGTCACCATGCGCACCTGCATCTTGGCGGCCCAGCCGCCGACGCCCTGGCCCTGGCTGCGGTAGATGCCCGGCACGCCGTGGTCGTGCATCAGCTTGCCCCAGGTGCTGTTGGCGAAGATCATCAGCTCGGCGACGATCTTGTCCAGCGGCGCGCCGCGCTTGCGGCGGCTGACGGTGACGATGTCGTTCTCGACGTAGAAGTTGAAATCGACGCGGTTGTTCTGTTCCGGCTTGAGGCCGAAGCCTTCGCGCTTGACCATGCGCGCCGCCTCCAGCACCTGCGCCCACTGCCAGATCAGGCCCAGCTCTTCCTTGTGGGGGTACTCGCCCTCGCCGCTGGCCAGGGTTTCCTCGTTGACCAGATCGTCCAGGTCGTTGTGGCGCAGATTGCTTTCGATCGGCACCATCTCGGCGCGCGTCTCGGTGGCGATCACCGACCAGTCGGCCGGGTTCAGGGTCGCGTACAGCGACAACGCCGGGCAGGTTTTGCCTTCGGCCAGGGTGAACGCTTCGACGATCGAATCCGGCAGCATGGTGATCTTATCGCCCGGCATGTACACGGTGGACATGCGCGCGCGCGCCATCTTGTCGACCGCGTCGTCCGGCTTGATGCCCAGGCCCGGCGCGGCGATGTGGATGCCGATCTTGACGTTGCCATCGGCCAGCCTGGTGACCGAAAACGCGTCGTCGATCTCGGTGGTGGTGACGTCGTCGATCGAGAACGCCTTGACGTCGGCCAGCGGCAGCTTGGTCGGCACCGCCGGCACCGGCACATCCGGGAAACCGGCGCCGCGCGGGAAGCTCTCGAACAGGAATTTGGCCATGTGCAGCGCCTTCGGCGACTCCACGCCGCCGACGGCCAGCATCAAACGCTGCGGATTGGTGTGCAATTCATTGCAAGCCGCTTCCATCGCCTTGTATTCGATCGCATTCTTGTCCGGCTTGAACAGCAGTTGCATGACGATGTTTTTCATCGTTTCCGGCAACTTGTTGGCTTTCAGCTCTTCGACATACTGGGCCTGGACCAGCGCCTGCTGTTTCTTTTTCTCGATACCGGCCTGCGCCGCGCGCAAGGATTGCTCCGGCGCGGCCTTGTAGCGGCCACGGCCCTTCTTGTAGAAATAGATCGGCGCGGAGTGCAGGCTCAGGATCAGACCGGCCGCTTCGGCCGGCAGCGGCGCGTGGCCGAAGTACTCGGCGCCCAGCTCGGCAAAGCCGAACTCCTCCTCGCCCGCCACTTCCCACAGGAAGTCGAGGTCGATCTCGGCGGCAACGGCCTTGGCCTGTTCCATCAAATCCGTCGGCGACGGCTTCTCGTACTGCAGCAGCACGTCCTTGATCTTGACCTTGCTGCGCTTGCCGCTGGCCATCTCCACCTGATAGGCCTCGCCTGCTTGCGACATCATGGTCCCGACCTTGAAATCGCCGGATTCTTCGAAAAATAGATTCATTGCTCGCTTCTGTTCGTTGTTTATTCGTTATGACTGCGCAGGGCCAGCACGGAAGGCAGAAACACTTCCGTGACCAGCAGAGTACCCTGACGGCGCCGATATAAACAGCGCCGTGCATATAATATGCGCTCTTGCGGAGGCGCCTCGTTTTGAAGGAAAAGGGCCGCCGCCGCGCGCTGCGCCAACGGATGCCCTTCCCGCAATCTTGCAAATTCCAAAACGCCGCGCCGCACTAGCGGGTCACCAAACAAGGTCGTCCCCAGCGAGCGCTCGCCCAGCGCGCTAAATAAAGGCCAATCGGCCGCCGTGGCCGACATCGGCACCACCGTGTGCGCGAAGACCACGGGCGTATTATCACACCGCAGCAGCACTTCCCTCTCCCACACGCGGCCGGGGCGGTGCAGGCCGATCACGGCGGCCTCGTCGGACAGGCAGCGGGCCACGCGCTGATGCAGGCACTGCACGCGGAAAGTCTGGCTGTGATCCTTCAGTCTGGCGGTCAAGGAGCCGCCTTCCGTCAGCCACGGACGCAACGACGGCGGCGCGTTCAAGCCCAGCACATGCGGCTGCCATCGGGTCTGTCGCAGGGAAGCGCCACGGGTGGGCGACGACAACCGCCTCAACGGCCGGCCTCGACGCCGCAAAACGCCAGCACCGCATCCACATACTCGGGAAATTCGGAAATGCCATGGTCGCTGCCGTCGATCACGTGCTGGCGCGCGCCCGCATAATGCTTGACCATGTCGCGATAGTCCAGCACTTCGTCGCCGGTGGCGGCGATCAGGAAATAGCGCTCGGGGCGGGTGACCGGATCGATCGCCAGCGCGCGCAACTCGTCGATATATTCACGCTTGAACTCGAACGGCTCGTCGGAATGGAATTGCGTTGTCACGCCGACATGCTTGTCCAGATCCTGCAACGGCACGATGGCCGGATTCAGTAACACGGCGCGGCAGCCGATGCGCTCCGCCAGCCAGGTGGCGTAGTAGCCGCCCAGCGAGGAGCCGATGATACTCAACTCCTCCGCCGGCACGCCCGCTATTAAAGAGAGCGCCAATTCCATCGCCAGCTTCGGCGACGCCGGCAGTTGCGGGCAGACCAGCTGGTCCGACAGACCCAGTTCGGCCATGCGCTCGCTGATCACGCGCCCCTTCATCGACTGCGGCGACGAGCGGAATCCGTGTAGATAAAGAATCATCGCGCCAGCGCTTCCAGGATTTTGTTGTGCACGCCGCCGAAGCCGCCGTTGCTCATCACAATGATCTGGTCGCCCGGCCGGGCGGCCTTGACGATGGCTTCGACCAGCGCGTCGATGTCCTCGTAGGCGCTGGCGATATTGCCCAGCGGCGCCAGCGCGTCGCCCAGGCTCCAGCCCAGCGCCTGCTGGCTGCCGAAGCCGAACACCAGATCGGCATCGCTCAGGCTGCCCGGCAGCGCATCCTTCATCGCGCCCAGCTTCATCGTGTTCGAGCGCGGTTCGAGCACGGCCAGGATGCGGGTATCTTTGCCCACCTTCTGGCGCAGGCCGCCGACGGTGGTGGCGATCGCGGTCGGATGGTGGGCGAAGTCGTCGAACACGGTGATGTCGTTGACGGTGCCGCGCACTTCCATGCGGCGCTTGACGTTCTCGAACGTCGCCAGCGACTTGGCCGCCTGCGCGACCGGCACGCCGACGTGGCGGGCGGCGGCGATCGCGGCCAGCGCGTTGGCGCGGTTGTGCTTGCCGGTCAGGTTCCACTCGACCTTGCCGACCGTTTCACCGCCGAAAATGACGTCGAAGCTGCCGTCATCGTATTCGTTCATCGCCCATTCGGCGCCGTCGGTTTCACCCTTGCCGGCGAAGCTTTCCTTCTCGCTCCAGCAACCGCGCTTGAGCACGCGCTGCAGCGACGCCTCGTCGCCGTTGTAGATGACGCGGCCGATGCCCGGCACCGTGCGCACCAGATGATGGAATTGCGTCTCGATGGCGCCCAGGTCGGGGAAGATGTCGGCGTGATCGTATTCCAGATTGTTCAGGATCGCGGTCTTGGCGTGGTAGTGGACGAACTTGCTGCGCTTGTCGAAGAAGGCGGTGTCGTACTCGTCGGCCTCGATGACGAAGAAGATCGAGTCTTTGTCGCCTTGCATGCGGGCCGAGACGCCAAAGTTCAGCGGCACGCCGCCGATCAGGAAACCGGGCGCGTAGCCGGCGTCTTCCAGTATCCAGGTCAGCATGGCCGAGGTGGTGGTCTTGCCGTGCGTGCCGGCCACGGCCAGCACCCAGCGGTCCCTTAATATATGTTCGCCCATCCACTGCGGGCCGGAAACGTATGGCAGGCCGCGATTCAGAATCTCTTCGATCAGCGGATTGCCGCGCGAGACCACGTTGCCGATCACATACAGGTCGGGATTGAGCGCGGTTTGTTCCGGGCCGAAGCCCTGTATCAGTTCTATGCCCTGGGATTCCAGCTGGGTGCTCATCGGCGGATAAACGTTGGCGTCGCAGCCGGTCACGCGGTGGCCCGCCTCTTTCGCCAGGACCGCCAGGCCGCCCATGAAGGTGCCGCAAATACCGAGAATATGAATATGCATAGTGTGTAACAGGATCGATCCGCGCAAGTGAATACGCGATTTTACCTGAGCCGACGCCGAATTCCCGGTTCAGAGTATTATCTCGTCCATGACGCCGAATGTTATCGAAGAAGTCCTGCTGCTCCGCGCCGAGATCGCCGCCGCCGCCGCGCGCCTGATCGCGCAGGACGGCGCCGACTACAACGCCGCCAAGCGCAAGGCCGCCAAACAAATCCTCGGCGACACGCAACCGCCGCCGAACCTGCTGCCGGACCACGCGCAGATCGAAGAGGAAGTACGCATCTACCAATCGCTGTTCCATGCGGACACCCAGCCGGCGCGCCTGTTCCGGCTGCGCACCCTGGCGGTGGACATCATGGAAGGCCTGGCCGCGTTCCACCCGTTCCTGACCGGCGCCGTCCTCAACGGCACCGCCGGTGCGCACGACGACATCCATCTGCAATTGTTCGCCGACAGCGCCAAGGAAGTGGAAATCTTTCTGCTGAACCGTAATTTACAAATCGACATCTCCGAAACGCCGCACTTCAAAGGCCCGCGCTACGATCCGGTCGAGACGGTCAGCTTCATGTGGCACAAGGAAGGCGTCCACGCCGCTTTATATGAGCTGGACGATTTGCGCGGCGCGGTCAAAACCCGTGGCGACAAGCTGGTGCGCGCCGATATCGCCGCCGTGCGCGCGCTATTAGTTAGTAGTACCCACGACGAAAACCCCAACCCGAACCCCGATCATGAATAAAAAACATCTGGCCGCCTATGTCGGCGTCGCCCTCCTGTTCGCCGCATCCGGCGCCTGGGTCGGCTTTAATAAACAAAACGCCGCACCGATCACCACCACCGCGCCAGCCGGCGTGACCGGGCCGGTGGGCGCGCTGTACGCGCAAACGCTGCCGGACGCCAAAGGCGCGCCGACCGCGCTGGCCCAATATAAAGGCAAGGCGATGCTGGTCAATTTCTGGGCGCCATGGTGCGCGCCGTGCGTGCAGGAGATGCCGGAACTGTCCGAGCTGGCCTCCGGAGAAGCGGGTAAGAATCTGCAAGTTATCGGCATCGGTATTGATTCGCCGTCGAATATCGCCGCTTTTAGCGACAAATACAAAATCACCTACCCGGTGCTGGTGGCCGGCACGAGCGGCACCGACCTGTCGCGGCAGTTCGGCAACACCGGCGGCGGCCTGCCGTACACGGTGCTGATCGGCGCCGACGGCCAAGTCAAGAAGACCTATCTGGGCCGCCTGAAATTCGACGAGCTGCGTAAGGACCTTGAAACTCTTTAACAAGATTCAGGCGTTTTTTTCTCTTGCCAATGCCAGCAGTTGGCGGCAAAATGCGGAACTTTCGCGGAAAACGGTCTAGAACCATGGCAAAAAAGCTTCTACTTCTCAACGGTCCCAACCTTAATTTACTGGGCACCCGCGAGCCGGAGGTGTACGGCGCCAGTACGCTGGCCGATGTGGAGCAAGCCGCCGTGGCGCAGGCCGAGGCGGCCGGTGCGACACTGTCCTGCTTCCAGAGCAACCACGAAGGCGCGCTGATCGACCGCATCCACGCAGCCAGGACGGAAGGCGTGGACGCCATCGTCATCAATCCGGGTGGGTTGACCCATACCAGCGTTGCCCTGCGCGATGCCTTGGCGGGCGTGTCCATTCCGTTTGTGGAAGTGCATATTTCCAATATTTACCAGCGCGAGTCGTTTCGCCACCATTCTTTCCTGAGCGCGATCGCACTAGGCACGATCTGCGGACTGGGTATCGAAGGATATCGGTTTGCCATCGACTTCGCCATTAAAAGGCGTTAATCTACGCGATCTGCGCGCAAACTTAGGCAACTAAGCGCGGTTTCGCCCACGAGGCGCGGCCGTTCACACTTTACATAACAAGATATTCCGGGGGTTACATGGATCTACGCAAGCTGAAGACCTTGATTGATTTGGTCGCGGAGTCGGACATCGCCGAGCTCGAAGTGACCGAAGGCGAGAGCAAAGTCCGCATCGTCAAATCGTCGGCCCTGCCGCAAAACCAGATGGTGATGATGCAGCCGCAAGGCATGCAGCCGCAGTACCACGCAGCTCCCGCGCCAGCCGCCGCGCCGGCCGCAGCAGCGGCTCCGGCCGTCGCCGCCGAGCCAACCGGCCACATCGTCAAATCGCCGATGGTCGGCACTTTCTATCGTTCGTCGGCGCCAGGTTCGGCCGCGTACGTCGAAGTGGGCGCCGTCGTCAAGGAAGGCGACACCCTGTGCATTATCGAAGCAATGAAACTGTTGAATGAAATCGATGCCGACAAATCCGGCACGATCACCCAGATTCTGGTCGAGAACGGCCAACCGGTCGAATTCGGCCAACCGCTGTTTGTGATAGGCTAAGTCCGGTTCGCGCCCTCCCCTTCGGTGACGGGCGCGCCGGCTTTGTTCCGCATTCCCTCCTCTACCTGACGTTGCCGGATTTTCGGCGCTCACAGACATACGCGAACCTATCATGTTTGAAAAAATCCTCATTGCCAACCGTGGCGAAATCGCCCTCCGCATCCAGCGCGCCTGCCGCGAAATGGGCATCAAGACGGTTGTGGTCCACTCGGAAGCGGACAAAGACGCCAAATACGTGAAGCTGGCGGATGAGTCGGTGTGTATCGGCCCGGCGCCTTCGTCGCTGAGCTATCTGAACATGCCGGCCATCATCAGCGCCGCCGAAGTGACCGACGCCGAAGCGATCCACCCGGGCTACGGCTTCCTGTCGGAGAACGCCGACTTCGCCGAGCGCGTGGAAAAATCGGGCTTCGTGTTCATCGGCCCGCGCTCCGAATCGATCCGCATGATGGGCGACAAGGTCTCGGCCAAGCAAACCATGATCAAGGCCGGCGTGCCTTGCGTGCCAGGTTCCGATGGCGCGCTGCCGGACGATCCGAAAGCCATCGTGCAAATCGCCCGCAAGGTCGGCTATCCGGTCATCATCAAGGCGGCCGGCGGCGGCGGCGGTCGCGGCATGCGCGTGGTGCACACCGAAGCGGCGCTGATCAACGCCGTGGCCATGACCAAGACCGAAGCGGGCACCGCCTTCGGCAATCCGGAAGTGTATATGGAGAAGTATCTGGAAAATCCGCGCCACGTGGAAATCCAGATCCTGGCCGACGAACACAAAAACGCCGTCTGGCTGGGCGAGCGCGACTGCTCGATGCAGCGCCGCCACCAGAAGGTCATCGAGGAAGCGCCGGCGCCGGGCATCCCGCGCAAGCTGATCGAAAAGATCGGCGACCGCTGCGCCGAAGCCTGCCGCAAGATCGGCTACCGTGGCGCCGGCACCTTCGAGTTCCTGTATGAAAACGGCGAGTTCTACTTCATCGAGATGAACACCCGCGTGCAGGTCGAGCATCCGGTGACCGAAATGATCACCGGCATCGACATCGTGCAGGAGCAGATCCGCATCGCCGCCGGCGAAAAGCTGCGCTTCCGCCAGCGCGACGTGATGCTGTCGGGCCACGCCATCGAGTGCCGCATCAACGCCGAGGACGCGTTCAAGTTCACGCCGTCGCCGGGTCGCATCACCTCGTGGCACGTGCCGGGCGGTCCCGGCGTGCGCGTCGATTCGCACGCCTACGCCGGCTACTACGTGCCGCCGCACTACGATTCGATGATCGGCAAGGTCATCTCGTACGGCGCCACCCGCGAGCAGGCGATCCGCCGCATGCAGATCGCGCTGTCGGAAATGGTCGTCGAAGGTATTTCGACCAACATTCCGCTGCACCGCGAACTGATGATCGACGCCCGTTTCATCGAAGGCGGCACCAACATCCATTACCTGGAACAGAAGCTGGCCGACATGCCGGACCTGCATAAACTGAGTTTGAAGGCGCAATAATGAGCTGGACTGAAATCGTCATCGAAATCGCGCGCGACCACGCCGAAGCCCTGTCGGACGCGTTGATGGAAGTCGGCGCGCTGTCGGTGTCCGTGGAAGACGCCGACGAAGGCACCGACCAGGAGCGCCCGCTGTTCGGCGAGCCGGGCATGGAACCGACCGAAGCGGCATGGGATCACAGCCGCGTCGTCGCCCTGACCAACGAGGATGACGACCAGGCCGCCATCGTGGCCGCCGCCGCCGAACAGATCAAGCTGGCGACCCTGCCGAAGTTCACCACGCGCAAGGTCGAGGAGCAGGACTGGGTGCGCCTGACGCAATCGCAGTTCGCGCCGATTCACATCGGCAAGAACATCTGGGTCGTGCCGAGCTGGCACGAGGCGCCGGACCCTGACGGCCTGATCCTGGAGCTGGACCCGGGCCTGGCCTTCGGCACCGGCAGCCATCCGACCACCCGCCTGTGCATGGAATGGCTGGAAGCGAACCCGGCGCCCGATAAAACCGTGCTCGACTACGGCTGCGGTTCCGGCATCCTGGCGATGGTCGCCAAGAAGGTTGGCGCCGGCGAAGTGGTGGGCGTCGACATCGATCCGCAAGCGATCGAATCGGCGGCCGACAACGCCGAACGCAACAAGTGCGAGATCGAATACTTCCTGCCGGACACCTTCGCGCAATCGCAGCACGCCGAGCAGAAGTTCGACATCGTGGTCGCCAATATCCTGTCGAGCCCGCTCAAACTGATGGCGCCGATGCTGTCGGGCCGCGTCGCTCCCGGTGGCGCGCTGATCCTGTCGGGCGTGCTGGCGCGCCAGGCCGAGGAAGTGGCTGCCGCCTACGCCCCGTTCATCAAGCTCGGCGTCTGGGCGGAACAAGACGGCTGGGTCGCCCTGCATGGCCGGCTCGGCAGTGATGCGGTACCCGCCCCGCGCTAACGGCAGCGATGGCGCTCGCCACTAAATGCCCCCACTGCAGCACGACGTTTCGGGTCGCTCATGACCAGTTGAAATTACGTGGGGGCATAGTGCGCTGTGGCTCCTGCAATGAAGTTTTCGACGGCAACGCCGCTCTGCTCGAGCCGCTCGCCATCCCGCAGCCGGTCTTTGCACCGGTTGTGTCCGAAGCACCCTATTCCCCGCTTCCGTTATACCCAACACCCGCACCCTTCGATGAAGCTGTGGCCGAGCAGGACACCCGCGCGTTCGAACCGCCCAGCGACGAACCGATCTATACTCTGGAGCTCGACAGCGCGGTGGACGAGGCTGGTCATGAACGGCAGCCTGATCGGGAGCCAACGATCGAATCTGACGCTGAGGTCGAGCAGGAAGTAGAGTCCGAACCCGCGGCCGAACCCGAGCCCATTCCTCAGCCTATCTGGGAGCCTGTCCCCGAGCCGCAACCCGAGCCGCAACCCGAGCCCGACGAGGAGGAGCAATCCTCCTCCGTCGAACCGGCGCCGGAAGACCCGCTCGCCATCAAACCGATGACGCACGAGGAGCTGGAAGCGGCGTTGGCGGCCGAACTGGCACTGATGGAGCAAAGCATCGCCGCCGAGGCCGCCGAACAGCAAGCTCCGTCGATGGCCGCCGCCGAGCGCCAGGAACCAACCATCGACCCCGACTCCCGCTACGACCTCGACGAGGCCGACGAGGAAGCGCTGGTCCAGCTCGCCGCCGCCAGGGAGCGCGACACCGCGCCCCAGCTGCACACCTTGCTGCGCGCCGCCTCGGCGCCGTCGCAAGACCACTTCGCGCCCCAGGCCGAAGTCCACAGCGTCGAGCCGCCGGAACCCGAAGTGGAAGAAAAGGAAGTCGACGACCCGAACGAACCGGGCTTCCTCAAGCGCGACCGCCGCCGCGAGCGCTACGGCAAGACCATCAACATCGCCATGGGCGTCGGCTCGCTGGTGCTGGTGGGCGCGCTGGCCGCGCAAGGCTTGACCACCTTCCGCAACCAGCTGGCCGCCAGCTACCCCGGCCTCAAGCCGACGTTGCAGGACATCTGCGCCACACTGGGTTGCAAGCTCGAACTGCCGACCCAGATCGACGAGCTCGTCATTGAGCAAGGCGAACTGCAAACCCTGAGCGAGACCACCTTCTCGTTCACCACCCTGCTGCGCAACCAAAGCACCACCGCGCAGCAGTGGCCGCACATCGAACTGGTGCTCGACGACGCCAACGACAAGGCCATTTTGCGGCGCGTGTTCACGCCGCGCGACTATTTGGGCGCCGACGCCGCGCTGGACAAAGGATTCGCCCCGCGCAGCGAGCAATCTGTCAAACTCTACTTTGAATTGAAACAGCTGAAAGCATCCGGCTATCACATCGCAGTCTTCTATCCATAAAGAACTATCATGACTCAGACCTCCATCATCTGCGGCTCGCTCGCGATCGACACCATCCTGCAATTCCCGGGCCGCTTCGACAGCATCCTGCTGGCCGACCAGCTGCACAAAGTGAACGTGTCGTTCCTGGCGCCGACGATGCGCACGGAATACGGCGGCTGCGCCGGCAACGTCGCCTACAACCTCAAGATGCTGGGCGGCGAGCCGCGCATCGTCGGCGTCATGGGCCAGGACAACGCCGCCTACATCGAGCGCCTGCACAAGCTCGACATCTCGACCGATAACATCCTGATCAAGCAGGACGCCTACAACGCCCAATGCTTCGTCACGGCGGACGAGGACAACAACCAGATCAACGCCTTCCACCCGGGCGCCATGTCGTACGCGCACGAGAACGACGTCGCCAAGGCGGGCGCGGCGGCGGTCGCCATCATCTCGCCGGACGGCCACCTGGGCATGCAAAAGCACGCCGCCGACCTGGCCAAGCTGCAGATCCCGTTCATCTTCGACCCGGGCCAGCAGCTGCCGATGTTCAACGGCGCCGAGCTGATCGCCTTCATCGACAAGGCCACCTACGTCACCGCCAACGACTACGAGATCGAACTGCTGATGGAGCGCACCGGCCTGACGATCCCGGACATCGCCAGCCGCCTGGAAGCGCTGATCGTCACGCGCGGCGAGCAGGGCTCGGAGATCTACACCAAGGGCGAGCGGATCGAGATTCCGGCCGTCAAGGTCGCAGACGTGCTGGACCCGACCGGCTGCGGCGACGCCTACCGCGCCGGCCTGCTGTTCGGCATCACGCAAGGCTGGAAATGGGAAACGACGGGCCGCCTGGCCAGTCTGATGGGTGCGATCAAGATCGCCAGCAAGGGCGGCCAGAACCACAAGCTGACCGTCGGCGAGATCGCCGACCGCTTCGAAGCGGCCTTCGGCTACCGCTTCTAAAAAGCAAATCCGGGGTCAGGTCCACCATTTCTACACGAACCCGTGTGTGGTGGACGATGGGCCTGCCGCACAAAGCAAATCCGGGGTCGGGTTCACCATCTACACATCAGCCCGTGTAGAAATGGTGGACCTGACCCCGGATTTTTTAACGGCCGTTGAAAGCCATGCCCAGCAGAATCTGGGCGATCTGCAGCGCGATCAGCGCCACCAGCAGCGATAAATCCAGATTGCCCACCAGCGGCACCACGCGGCGAATCGGCTTGAGCAGCGGCTCGTTGAGCGCGCGCACGAACGGCGCCAGCGGCGCGTTCGGATTGACCCAGCTGAAGATCGCTTCGACCACCAGCAGCGCCATGAAGCCGTACAGTATCCATTTGAGGAAGCGCTCGAACGCGGCCAACAGCACCGCCTGCGCCGGCCAGCCGGCAAAGAACAGCACCGACGTCGCCAGCAGCACGATCAGGAAGGCGCCGATCAGGCTGGCCCAGTCGTAACCGCCCATGCCCGGCACGATGCGCCGCAACGGCCGCACCAGCCAGTCCGAGAGCTGGAACGTAAATTGGGCCACCGATTGCGGCGGACGAACGCGGATCGCCTGCATCCAGAAGCGCAACAGCAAGGCCCCGCCCAACAACGTGGCGATGGCGTCGACAATCAACATAACAATACTAAGCACGGTCCCTCCAAAAAAAAGCCGCTGTGTGATTGTCTCACACAGCGGCCGGTTGCCTCAGCAGGCACCTAAGTATTTAGCTTAGGAAGGACGCGTGCTGGTTGGGAACGGCCATGCGGCCGCCGGTGCCAACACGGTTTTTGCTGCTGGCGCAGCTGCAGGAGCGGCTGGCTTGGCGACAGCTTCCTTCTTCGGTGCGGCCGCTTTAGGGGCGGCTTTTTTCACGGCTGGCTTGGCTGCAGGAGCAGCTGCTGCCGCGGCGACTGGCGCAGCTGCCGGTGCTGGAGCGGCTGCCGGTTTGGCGGCTGCCGGCTTGGCGGCTGGCTTGGCTGCCGGTTTAGCGGCTGGCTTGGCAGCAGCTGGTTTAGCGGCAGCTTTGACGGCTGGCTTCGTGGCAGCTGCCGGCTTGGCTGCTGCCTTAACCGGCTTTTTTGCTGCTGGCTTAGCCGCTGCCTTTGCAGCTGGCTTGGCTGCTGTTTTTGCCTTGGCGGCTGGTTTAGCGGCGACAGCTTTTTTGGCTGCTGGCTTGGCGGCTGGTTTAGCCGCTGGCTTGGCTGCTGCTTTCGCGGCAGGTTTAGCGGCTGGCTTGGCGGCCGCTTTTTTCGCTGCCGGTTTGGCGGCTACTTTTTTTGCCGCTGGCTTGGCTGCTGCTTTGGCTGCTGGCTTTGCCGCTGGCTTGGCAGCTGCTTTTTTAGCGGCTGGCTTTGCTGCCGGCTTGGCTGCTGCTTTGGCTGCTGGCTTTGCCGCTGCTTTTTTCACTGCTGGCTTGGCTGCTGCTTTCGCGGCTGGCTTTGCTGCTGGCTTTGCCGCGGCTTTTTTAGCGACTGGCTTGGCAGCTGCTTTTTTCACTGCTGGCTTAGCTGCTGGTTTGGCTGCTGGCTTGGCTGCTGCTTTCGCGGCTGGCTTGGCTGCTGCTTTTTTCACGGCTGGTTTTGCAGCTGGCTTGGCAGCGGCTTTGGCAGCTGGTTTAGCGGCTGGCTTAGCGGCGGCTTTCGCTGCTGGCTTGGCGGCTGCTTTCGCTGCGACAGGCTTTTTCGCTGGGGCGGCGGCTTTAGTAGCGGCCGGCTTTTTTGCTGCTGGTTTCTTTGCGGCAGTTGCCATTTTTAGTTCTCCTTCATCGGGGATGGGAAAATTCACATACAAGATTTAAACCCGTCCGGCCCCGGATTGGGCCAGGCGAATTATTCATCGGCACAAACAGGACACTGTTTGCGCTAATGAATTCGGCACCAGCTGAACTGCTGCAACCCCTCACGAGTGCAGCGCTTCAGCCATCTATCTGTCCGCCGTCCGTGGCCGGCGCGGCGTGCAGATACAAATCTTGTTGCGACGTTTTGCGGGTGGTCGGGCGTGTGCTCAGCTCCAGGGACCTACGTCGCAGCCATCGACCATTTTTGTTTTCAAACAAAAAACCGCCCAACCTGAACCGAATCAGGAAAGACGGTTGAACAAAAACGGTTTGGTCTTGTGCATATCTTTGTGAATCTGTATCCCGTGATCGCGATCATTTCTGCGGTGTGCGCACTTCAAAAAAAGCGCAGCTTTATAAACACACATTTTCAATCTCGTAAAGTACACGAAAACCTTGTCGGTACGCAACCGGCACGAGAAGTATTCGTCCGCTTTTTTTCGTCTTATGCTCGCCATTTCACATACGCGTGGCGCTTCGCGCTTGCTCGCTTGCGACATCGTGGTGCGATGTGCGCGCTCAATCGAGTTCGAAAATGCGCTCGCCGCGCCGCGCCAAAAAATCACGCTTCAAAGCGAGTCAATTGCCGCTTGGGTGTCTGCGATGTCGCCGGCATCTCCGCGCGTCCCTCGCCACCATCTTCCGAATTCGAGAGCGCTGGCGCATCGCATGCGCGCTGTCGCTACTCACTGTTTTTAAATTCGTCGCGATTATGAGACAGAGTGCGGCGAATGGCAAGCGGAATACTGCGATGCGCGGCCGCGCGTCTGCGCTCGGCGCGCGCGGCGGCGTGTAAGGATATGTGTCGTCGAGCGTTCGAAGCGTGTTCGGCGAGGTGCTCTCACGGTCGTCGATGCGCGATCGCCGAGCGCTCGACGCGTCGCGCGGCGATCGCGCGTCAGCCTATTCGGAATCTTCGTGCGCGTCGGGACTCTTGTGGCGCAGCACCCAGGCGTTCATGTCGGCGGCGAGACGCTTCATCATCCGCGCCAGATCGCGCCGCTCCGCGGCGGTCCAATCGGCCATCACTTCACCTACCTGCTTCTCGCGCGTTTGGCCGATGACGGCGACGACCTCGCTGCCGGCCTTCGTCACCGCCGCTTCGCGCACGCGCTTGTCGCGCGCGCCGGCGCGGCGCGCCACCAAGTCAAGTTCGTCGAACCGTACAACCTGCCGCTGATGCTGCCGCAGTATCTGACCGAGGGCGTCCTACGCGACAGGCTCGCCGAACTCGGACACGCACCGCGCTTCGGCCACGAGCTGACCCGCTTCGAACAGGATGGCGAAGGCGTCACCGCGCAACTGGCGAAGGCCGACGGCACCACCATCACCAACACCGCGGTGCGGGCACGCGACCCGGTCGGCGCCGACGGCGGCCGCAGCTTCGGACGCGGCGCTGGCCGCCGTCATCGCCGCCCGCACCGGCCGCGCCGATATCGCGGTGCACGCGGTGCACGCGGTGCACGCGGTGCATTGGCGCTCGGTACGAGATGAGTTCGGCCTGGCGGAGTACATCGAGCGGTTCGTATAAAAGAAAAAGCCCGGCACGAAGCCGGGCTTTTTCCATGCAACCGACAACCGGGATCAATCCCAGTTCAGCGCGCCGCCGGTCTGGTACTCGATGACGCGGGTCTCGAAGAAGTTACGCTCTTTCTTCAAGTCGATCATCTCGCTCATCCACGGGAATGGGTTCTCTTCCTGGTCGAACAGCGTCTCCAAACCGATCTGCGTGGCGCGGCGGTTGGCGATGAAGCGCAGGTAACCCTTGAACATGGTCGCGTTCAGACCGAGCACGCCGCGCGGCATGGTGTCTTCGGCGTACGCGTACTCCAGGTCCACGGCCTTCAGGAACAGCTGCTTGATCTCTTCCTTGAACGCCGGGGTCCACAGCAGCGGATTTTCCATCTTGATCGTGTTGATCAAATCGATACCGAAATTGCAATGCATCGATTCGTCGCGCAGGATGTACTGGTACTGCTCCGCCGCGCCCATCATCTTGTTCTGGCGGCCCAGCGCCAGGATCTGGGTGAAGCCGACGTAGAAGAACAGGCCTTCCATCAAGCAAGCGAAGACGATCAGGGACTTGAGCAGCTTCTGGTCGTTTTCCACGGTGCCGGTGGTGAAGGCCGGATCGGTCAGGGTGTCGATGAACGGGATCAGGAACTCGTCCTTGTCGCGGATCGATTTGACTTCATTATAGGCGTTGAAGATCTCCGACTCGTCCAGGCCCAGCGACTCGACGATGTACTGGTAGGCGTGGGTGTGGATCGCTTCCTCGAACGCCTGGCGCAGCAGGTACTGGCGGCATTCCGGCGCGGTGATGTGGCGATAGGTGCCCAGCACGATGTTGTTGGCGGCCAGCGAGTCGGCGGTGACGAAGAAGCCGAGGTTGCGCTTGACCAGGCGACGCTCGTCGTCGGTCAGGCCGTTCGGGTTCTTCCACAGCTCGATATCGCGCTGCATGTTCACTTCCTGCGGCATCCAGTGGTTGGCGCAGCCGGCCAGGTATTTGTCCCATGCCCACTTGTACTTGAACGGCACCAGCTGATTGACGTCGGTTTTGCCGTTGATGATGCGCTTGTCGTCGGCGTTGACGCGCAGCGCGACTTGCTCGGCGTTGGCTTCGCCGGAGGCCAGTGCGGCCTCGTTGATGGCTTGTGGTACCGCTGGTGCGGCTTCTTCGTCCCAGGACAGCGACATAGTGTATTTCCTTCTGAATTCGGGTATTCGGTCTAAAAAGAACCGCCCGGACGGGCCGGGACGGTTCTCTCTCTATATATATTAGTCAGCGCCGGCTTATTGGCAAGCTTCGCATTCCTCGAAACCGTCGTCGCCCGGACGCAGGTAGCAGGCTTCGCCGTCCGCTTCGGCGGTGACCGCCGGAGCCGCCGCAGCGACCGGTGCAGCGGCAGCCGCCGAGGCCATTGCGCTGGCCGACATGCCGCCGTCCACCGACACCGCGTTCAGCGCGCCGGTCTTCGAGGTCGACTTCTCGGTGTGGGTGGCCGAGGTGGTGCGCAGGTAGTAGGTGGTCTTCAGGCCGCGCAGCCATGCCAGCTTGTAGGTCTCGTCCAGCTTCTTGCCCGAGGCGCCGGCCATGTAGATGTTCAGCGATTGGGCCTGGTCGATCCATTTCTGGCGGCGCGACGCCGCTTCCACCAGCCAGGTCGGCGACACTTCGAACGCGGTTGCGTAAATATCACGCAGGTCGTTCGGAATGCGGTCGATCTTGGTCAGCGAGCCGTCGAAGTACTTCAAGTCGGCGATCATGACCTCGTCCCACAGGTCGCGCGCCTTCAGGTCGCGCACCAGGTAGGAGTTAATCTCGGTGAACTCGCCCGACAGGTTGGACTTCACGTACAGGTTCTGGAAGGTCGGTTCGATGCAAGCCGACACGCCGATGATGTTCGAGATGGTCGCGGTTGGAGCGATCGCCACGCAGTTCGAGTTACGCATGCCGAACTTCTTGATGCGATCGCGCACCGGGGTCCAGTCCATCGCCGACGACAGGTCCTGCTCCAGGTAGCCGCCGCGCTCTTCGGCCAGCAGCTTGACGGAATCCTGTGGCAGGATGCCGCGGTCCCACAGCGAACCTTTGTACGACTGATAGTGGCCGCGCTCTTCGGCCAGCTCGGTCGATGCCAGATAGGCGTAGTAGCACACCGCTTCCATCGAGGTGTCGGCGAAGGCCACGCACTCCGGCGACGAGAACGGCACGCGCATCATGTGCAGGCAGTCCTGGAATCCCATCACGCCCAGGCCCACCGGACGGTGGCGCATGTTGGCGTTGCGGGCCTTGTCGACGGCGTAGTAGTTGATGTCGATGACGTTGTCGAGCATGCGCATCGCGGTGCGGATGGTCTTTTGCAGCTTGACGTGATCGAGCTTGCCCTCTTTCATATGGGCCGGCATGTTGACCGAGCCGAGGTTGCAGACGGCGATTTCGTCAGGGCCGGTGTTCAGGGTGATCTCGGTGCACAGGTTCGAGCTGTGGACCATGCCCACGTGCGACTGCGGCGAACGGATGTTGCATGGGTCTTTGAACGTGATCCATGGGTGGCCGGTTTCGAACAGCATCGACAGCATCTTGCGCCACAGGTCCAGCGCGGCGATCTTCTTGAACACGCGGATTTCGCCGGCGGCGGCCTTGGCTTCGTAGCCCAGGTAGGCTTTTTCGAAGGCCTTGCCGACCAAGTCGTGCAGGTCAGGGCAATCCGATGGCGAGAACAGGGTCCAGTCGCCCTTTTCCATCACGCGCTTCATGAACATGTCCGGAATCCAGTTGGCGGTGTTCATGTCGTGGGTGCGGCGGCGGTCGTCGCCGGTGTTCTTGCGCAGGTCCAGGAATTCTTCGATGTCCATGTGCCAGGTTTCCAGGTAGGCGCAGACCGCGCCCTTGCGCTTGCCGCCCTGGTTGACCGCGACGGCGGTGTCGTTGACCACTTTCAGGAACGGCACCACGCCTTGCGATTTGCCGTTGGTGCCCTTGATGTGGGCGCCCAGCGCGCGCACCGGAGTCCAGTCGTTACCCAGGCCGCCGGCGAACTTGGCCAACAGCGCGTTTTCCTTGATGGCGTCGTAGATGCCTTCCAGGTCGTCCGAGACGGTGGTCAGGTAGCACGACGACAGCTGCGAACGCAGGGTGCCGGAGTTGAACAGGGTCGGGGTCGACGACATGAAGTCGAACGACGACAGCAGGTTGTAGAACTCGATGGCGCGCGCTTCGCGGTCGCTTTCGTTCAGGGCCAGGCCCATCGCCACGCGCATGTAGAACGCCTGCGGCATTTCGATGCGGACGTCGCGCACGTGCAGGAAGTAGCGGTCATACAGGGTTTGCAGGCCGATGTAGCCGAACTGCAGATCGCGGTCGGCGACCAGCGCCTTGGCCAGGCGGGCCAGGTCGAATTCGGCCAGCTTGACGTCCAGCAGCTCGTTTTCGATACCCTTGGCGATGTACTGCGGGAAGTAGGTGATGTACTCGGCGGCCGCCGCGCCCTGCGCGACTTCCTTGCCGAAGACTTCCTTACGAATCGTGTGCAGCAGGATGCGGGCCGTCACTTGCGAGTAGGCCGGGTCCTTTTCCATCAGCGCGCGGGCGGCCAGGATGGCGGACTTGTGCAGCTCTTCGACCGGCACGCCGTCGTACAGGTTTTTCAGCGTCTCGGCGACGATGGCGTCGGCGTCGACGTGCTTTTCCAGGCCGATGCAGGCGGCGTTAATCAGGCCGGTGACGCGGTCCATTTCCAGCGGCTTGCGCTCGCCGTTTTCCAGCACGTGGATTTGCGGCGCGGCGATCTTGGCGCTGGCGCCCTGCGCTTCCTTGAGCGCGCGGCGCTCTTCCATGTGTTTGGCGCGGTACAGGACATAGGCGCGGGCGACATCGTGCTCGCCGGAGCGCATCAGCGCCAGCTCGACCTGGTCTTGCACGTCTTCGATGTGGAAGGTGCCGCCCGATGGCTGGCGGCGCACCAGCGCCGTCACGACGCTGGCGGTCAGCTGTTCTACGAGCTCGCGGATGCGCGCGGAGGCGGCGCCCTGGCCGCCGTTCACGGCCAGGAAGGCCTTGGTCACGGCGATCGCGATTTTCGACGGTTCAAACGCGACGACCGCGCCGTTACGGCGGATGATGCGGTAGTCACCGAGGTCGCCGGCTGCCGTGGACGGGCTGCTGGCGGTGCTCGCAGCGGCTGCTGGTACCAGCGCTGGATTGATGGTGATGTCTTGTGTAGATTGCATTTAAGCTCCCCGATAACGGCGTGCAGTCAGTGCTGCGCGGCTATGTTTGAAAATAAAAAGGCCAAATTGAAGCGATCAGCCACACCTGCCTGGCTGGTTAAACTACTTTAATAAGGGTGGTGAGTTAGTCCAGGAACTTGCTGTGATTTGATTAACCAGTGCCATGTGAACTACTATATCTAGTGATTGCGAAGAACCGATCCACTGATTGTAGTGTTCCGATGGGGCTAATACAAGGGGAAATTTTTGCGTTTCCGCCATTTTTTCGGTTGACTTTACAGAACGCCTTTTACAAAGCGCAATACAGCGCTAGCGCCCACTAACCCGGCTTTCGATATCCGGATTTCTTCACAGAATTTCCGATAACTTTTAACATAAAAGTTCCAATCGAACAACAGTCCGGGGTCGGTTTTGCGGCCGGGCGCGATGTCCTCGTGGCCTTGGACGTCGGTCAGCGGATAGCGCTCGGCCAGCGCCGCCGTCAGCGCCGCCAGCGCTCCGTACTGCGCCGCTTCGAACGGCGTGTCGTCGGTGCCTTCCAGCTCGATGCCGATCGAGTAGTCGTTACATTTTTCGCGTCCGCGAAACGACGACCTGCCGGCGTGCCAGGCGCGGTCGTTGGCCGAGACGTACTGGATCACCCGGCCGTCGCGGCGCACAAAAAAATGGCTCGACACTTTCAGCCCGCGCAGGTCCGCGAACGAAGGGTCAGCATTATAGTCCACCCGGCCGGTAAACAGGTCGGACACGTGGGGACCGCCGAAACAGCCGCCCGGCAGGCTGATATTGTGGATCACCAGCAGCGTGATGTCGGCCGGGTCGGGACGGCAGTCGAAGTTGGGGCTGTCATAGCGGTTCGCCGCCGGCCACCAGCCGTCCGCGCCTATGCGGTTGTTCATGCCTCGGGCTCCTGGATCTTCAGTTTCTGCATTTGATAGCGCAGCTGGCGGAAGCTAATGCCCAGCAGCTGCGCGGCCTGCGTGCGGTTGAACTGCGTCTGCGTCAGCGCGCGCAGGATGATGTCGCGCTCGACCTGGTTCAGGTAGTCGGGCAGGCTGGCCGGCAGCGGCTCCGTCGCCGCCGACGACGGGAGTGGGGGCGCTGGAACCTGCGCCACCTCCGACGTCTCGACCACCTCGGGCATGCGCGCGCCCTTGAGCGCCAGGTCGGCCACCTCGATCACGCCGTCGTTGGCGAAGGCCAGCGCCCGCTCCAGGATGTTTTCCAGCTCGCGCACATTGCCGGGGAAGGGATAGCCGCGCAGCGCATCGAGCACGCCCTCCCCCAGCGCCGCCTGGTGCTCGAAGGTGCCCAACCGCTCCAGGATCGCGCAGGTCAGCACAGGCAGATCGTCGAGCCGCTCGCGCAGCGGCGGCAGACCCAGTTCGATGACATTCAGGCGGTAGAACAGATCCTGGCGAAAGCTGCCCTGCTCCACGCATTGCGCCAGGTTTTTATGGGTCGCGCTAATAATACGCACGTCGACCGGCTCCTCGGCGGTGGCGCCGATCTTGCGCACGCGCCGCTCCTGGATCGCCCGCAGCAGCTTGACCTGCATCGCCAGCGGCAGGTCGGCCACCTCGTCGAGCATCAGGGTGCCGCCGTCGGCCGCCTGGAAAAAGCCGTCCCGGTCGTCGGCGGCGCCGGTGAAGGCGCCCTTGCGGTAGCCGAAAAACTCGGCCTCCATCAGCGCCTCCGGAATCGCGCCGCAGTTGACGGCGATGAAGGGTTTGCTGGCGCGCGAGCTTTGCGCGTGAATTTCGCGCGCCGCCAGCTCCTTGCCGCTGCCCGATTCGCCGTGGATGGCGATCGGCGCCATCGAGCGCGCCAGCCGGGCGATCTGCGCGCGCAGCGACTGGATCACCGCCGAATCGCCCTTCAGGCGGCTGGCCGGCGGCGCCGCGCTGGCCGCCAGCCCGGCCGGCGGCGGCACGTTCAGGCGCAGGGCCGAGCGCACCATCAGGCGCAATTGGTCCAGCGCCACCGGCTTGGAGATGTAATCGAAGGCGCCGGCCTTGAGCGCGACGACGGCGTTGTCGGCGCTGCCGAAGGCCGTCACCACCGCGATCGGCGTGTTCTTGTGGGCGGCGCCCACTTCGCGCACCAGCTCCAGACCCAGGCCGTCGGGCAGGCGCATGTCGGTCAGCACCAGTTGATAGTCACGATGCTCACGCTCGGCGCCGGCCAGCAGCGCGCGCGCCTCCGCCAGGGTGGCGGCGCTATCGACGTCCAGCCCCATTTTCACCAGGGTCAGTTCCAGCAGTTCGCGCAGGTCGGCTTCATCGTCGACCACCAGCACGCGGGGAGAACGCTCGCTCATGGCACTGCCTCTTCTTATTTTTGCGCCGGTTGGGCGAAGGTGATCACAAAGCGTCCGCTGGAGCGGCGGCCGCCATCGGGGCTGTCGCGGCTATCGAAACGGTATTCGTAATCGAGCCGGGCCTCGTTATTCAAACACAATTCGCGCGCCAGATACAGCCCCAGGCCGGTGCCTTTGCTCGATGTGGTGTAAAACGGCTCGAACAGGTGGGCCCTCACCTCCGGCGAGATGCCCGGACCGTCGTCCTGCACATGCAGCTCCATGCGCTGCGCGTGGTGCGGATGGGTGAGCAGGTCGACCCGGATCGATTGCGGGCCGCCGCTGGCATAGCGTACCGAGTTGTTTAACAGATTAAACACCACCTCGCGCAGGTGCAGCGGATCGAAGCGCACCATCGTGCCCGGCGCCACCGACAGGCCGACGATGTCCGACGGCAGGCCGTGGTTGTTGATGAATTCCGACCGCAAGTCGGCCAGGAAGCCGTCCAGCGCCAGCGGCTCGTTATTCGGCTGCACCTTGCGCGACAGCTGCAGGATGTCCTCGACCATGCGGTTGACCCGCGCCACGTTGTCGCCGACGATCTTGAGCAGCCGCAGGTGCCCGGTGCTGTCCAGGTCCTCCCCCAGCAGCGCGGTGGCGTGGCCGATGGCCGACAGCGGATTGCGCACTTCGTGGGCGATGCTGGCGGTCAGGCGCCCCATCGACGCCAGCTTCAGTTGCTGCGCCTGATTTTCGATGCCCGTCACGTCCTGCAGAAAAATCACGCTGCGCTCGAAGCCGACGCCGGAGGACGACGTGTCGACCGCCGCGAAGCGCACCTTCAAATGCGCGGACAAGTCGCGGCGCGCGCTCCAGGCGGCGGTCAGCCCTTGCAGCGCGGCGTCGCTGAACGGCTTGATGGTGACGAAGACGGTACTGCGCGCCGGATCGTCGCGCCATTCGGCGTAGGCCTGCGCCAACGGCGCCAGCGGCGCGGCCGCCGACAGCTTGAAGTTCAGGTCCGGGCCGACCAATCCAAGCATCTGGCGCGCCGCCGGATTGCCGGCCGAGACCCGCCCGTCCGGATCGACCACCAGGATGCCGTCGCCGATATTGGCCATCACGAGCCGGTTGACCGCCTGCTGCACATTGATTTCCATGCCGCGCTGGATCGCCAGCTCCTCCTGGCCGATCAATTTGCCGGCCATGCGGTTGACCACCAGCACGGCGGCGAAAAAGGCGGCGCCGTACAACCCCGATTGCAGCAGGCCATGCTGGCTCTCCATCGCCAGCAGCTGCCACAGGCTTTCGCCGAGCATGAACAGCGCCACCAGCGCGGTGCAGAACAGCGCCAGCACCAGCGGCGCCAGGATGGCCGAACCGGCCAGCGGGAACAGATACAGGATGGCCAGGCCGCTGCGCACCCCGCCGCCGGCGAGGTACAGCAGCGAGATGACGGCCAGGTCGCAGGCGATCTGCGACAGCAGTTGCAGCAGGAAGCGGCGGCGCCAGTAGAAGGCCGTCAGCGCGAAGGCGACCGCCAGGCCCAGATAGGCCAGGCAAACCGGCAGGTAGGGATAGTCGCCGGCGGCGCGCAGGCCCCGGCTGTCGAAACTCAGATAGACCAGCAGCACCAGCGCGATGACCACGCGCGTGGCGTTGAGGGTTTGCAGCGACCGCCAGAAGGTGGCGCGCGATTCAGCCGACAGGGCTTGGAGGCGCGCGACCACCGGTCGGCCCGGGCTTTACGCCGCCGGCGCGGCGGCGTGCGCCGCGCAGCAGTAATCGCGGCCGTTGGCGTGGACCGCCTCCGAGGCGGGGAAGAAAATGCCGCACCTGGCGCATTCGAGCATCGTCTCGGCGTCGGCCAGCGCTTTCTCGGTGCGCGCCTTGTAGACGGTCTGCCCCGCGCCCGGTGCGCCCGGCGGCACCTCCTGGTTCGGCGGCGGTTGGCGGAACTGCTGCTGGTTGCGCTTTTGCGCGCTGCGGATTTTGCTGCGGATCGCGAAGATCACCAGGAAAATCAGTCCCAGCCAAAACAAAATACGGCTCATGCCCATCCTTTATGCAAAACCACTTCAAACACAAAACGGCTGCCGACATACGCCAGCAACAACGTCGCAAATCCGGCCAGGGTGAAGCTCAGCGCCGTCTTGCCGCGCCAGCCGCGGAAGCGCCGGCCGGCCAGCAGCGCGGCGAACAACATCCAGGACAGTAGCGTAAACGCCGACTTGTGGTCCCATTTGAGGGCCTGGCCGAACAGCTGTTCCGAAAACACGATGCCCGACAACACCGTCAAACTCAATAACGCGAAGCCGAAGCCTATCATGCGGAACAACAGCTTCTCCATCGTCAGCAGCGCGGGCAGCTGGTCCAGCGCGCCGGACAGGAAGCTTTTGCGGTCGGTGGCCGCGTGCAGCCGCGCCTCCTGCAGCGCCATCAGCACGGCATGGAAGGCGGCGATGGTCAGGGTGCTGTAGGCCATCGTGGCGATGGCAATGTGCCAGCCGAACAGCGAGGTTTTGCCCTCCAGCGGAATCAAATTACCGGGGAAAATGGCCTGCAGCGCGGCGGCGACGGCGGCGCTGGGCATGACCAGGCGGCGCATGCCGTCCAGGCTGAAATTGCGGTTTTCAAGCCAGTAGGCCGCCACCGAGACCCACAAGGCCGACGACAGCATGGCCGCGAAACCGATCCGCAGCGAACCGGCCGCCGCCACCTCCAGCCACAGGCCGGCGCCGTGCAAGGTCCAGGCGGCCACCGTCACGGCCGAAATCAGGCCGGCGCGGCGCGATGGCAGGGCGGCGCACAGGATGTACAGCGCGATGGCTGCGATGAACAAGTAGGTCTGCATGTCCGGCAGTTTACACCATCGCTCAGTCGACGGCTGCCATCCTCAGTTCGTCGTTGTGGTGGCGCTGCTGTTCCTCCATGACCAGCTGTCCCAGTTCGCGCTTCAGGGCGTTGAATTCGGCGGCGGCCGGATCGCGCATGCGCGGCAGATCGACGATCAGGTCGCGCTTGACGGTGCCCGGCCGGTAGGTCATGACGACGATGCGGTCGGCCAGGTAAATCGCCTCTTCTATACTGTGGGTGACGAAGATGATGGTCTTTTTCAGCTCTGACCAGATGCGCAGCAGTTCGTCCTGCAGGTTGCGGCGCGTGAGCGCGTCGAGCGCGCCGAACGGCTCGTCCATCAGCATGATCGGCGAGTCCAGCGCCAGCACCCGGGCGATGGCGACGCGCTGGCGCATGCCGCCCGACAGGTCCTTCGGAAAGCGGCTGCGGAAGTCCTGCAGGGACAGCATGCCGAGCAGCTTGTCGACGATGGCGTTGATCTCGCCCTTGGCCATGCCCTTGATCTCCAGGCCGAAGGCGACGTTGTCGGCCACCGTCATCCACGGGAACAGCGCGTACTCCTGGAACACCATGCCGCGCTCCGGTCCCGGTCCGGTCACCAGCTTGCCGTCGGCGGTGATGCTGCCCGACGTCGGCGGCGCGAAGCCGGCCACCGCGTTGAGCAGGGTCGATTTGCCGCAGCCGGAAGGTCCCAGCAGGCAGACGAACTGCCCCTGCGGGATCTCCAGGTTGATGTCCTTGAGCGCCACCAGTTCGCGGTCGGCGGTCTGGAACACCTTGCTCACATTCGATACGACGATATGGGTAGCGCTCATTAATTCTCCAATCCGCGGTGCCAGCGCAGCAGGTGGTTATTCAGCTTGTTCATGCCGACGTCGATGGCCAGGCCGATCAAGCCGATGCTGATCATGCCGGCGATGATTTTGTCGGACCAGAAGTACTCGCGCGCCTCCAGGATGCGGAAACCGAGGCCGTTGTTCACGGCGATCATCTCGGAGACGATGACCACGATGAAGGCGGTGCCGATGCCGATCCGCACGCCGGACAGGATATAGGGCACGGCGGCCGGCAGGATCACGCGCAGGAACATGGTGCCGCCGCTGGCGCCCAGGTTGCGCGCCGCGCGCAGGTAGATGCCGTCGACCTGGCGCACGCCGGCGATGGTATTCATCAGCACCGGGAAGAAGGCGCCCAGCGCGATCAGGAACACGGCCGGCGGATTACCGAGCCCGAACCACAGGATCGACAACGGAATGTAGGCGATCGGCGGGATGGGCCGCAGCAGCTGCACCAGGGGATTGAGCCAGTCGTAGACCCTCGGCTTGGCGCCCATGGCCAGGCCGATCGGCAACGCCAGCCCGGCGCCGATGACGAAACCGACCACCACCCGATACAGGCTGCCGATCGAATCGGTGATCAACTCGCCGGAGACGGCCCACGCCAGCCAGCTCCCGGCGGCCGGATCATACGGCTGCAGCGGCAGCAGGTAAGCGATCCACTTTTCCACCACCGCCAGCGGCGACGGCAGCACCTGCGGATTGACCCAGCCGAGCATCGCCACCGCCTGCCACAGCGCGATGACCAGGGCCGGCACCACCATGCCGACGGCGGCCTGGCGCCAGGAGGAGTTGGAGCGGGCGGCCATTTACTTCACGCCCAGGTTCTTCTTGGCCGCGTCGAGCAGGTCGGTCTTGACCCAGTCCCTGGCCAGCGGCGGCTTGCTCATGCGACCGACGCCGGTCTTGACCATGACGTCGGTGGTGGTCTGGATATGCTCGGGCGTGATGTCGTAGCTGTAGGGCGAATTGCCGATGGCGTCGTCGAAATCGTCCTTGGTGATCTGGCCCTTGAACACCACCTCGCGCACATACTTCTCGGCCAGCGCCTTGTTTTCGATGAAGCTCTTGGTCGCCTGCACGAAGCAGTTCATGAACTTCTCGGCCACCGGCCGGCGCTCCTTGTAGAACTTCTCGGTCATGACCATGGTGCGCACCGGCTCGCCGATCGGGGTGTCGTAGGGCTTGAGCATCTCGCTGCCGAAACCCTTGTTGATGGCCTGGGAGGACTGCGGCTCGGACTGCATCATGGCGTCGATGTTCTTGCCCAGCAGCGCCTGGTTGAGGTCGGCGTAGGCCAGGAACACCAGCTGCACGTCCTTGCCCGGCTGGTCGGCGAACGTCATGCCGTTCTTTTGCAGCTCGGCCAGCAGCAGCACCTCCTGGATGCCGCCGCGCGTGACGCCGACCCGCTTGCCCTTGAGGTCCTTGACGGTTTTCAGGTTCAGGTCGGTGCGCCCGACCAGCCGCGCCCCGCCCTTGGCGAAACCGGCCACCACATAGATCGGCGCGCCGCCGGCGCGCCCGGAAATGGCCGCCTCCGACGCCGTGGTGCCGATGTCGAGCTCGCCGGCGATGATGGCCTGCATCACGTCCAGCCCCTTGGCGAAGACGTGCTCCTCGACCTTGATGCCGCACTTGGGCGCGATCTCCTTTATATAGGAGACGGCGCCGTAGTGGGCGAACTTCAGGTTGCCCAGCCGGACCACGTCCTGCGCGTGGGCGCCGGCGGCGACAGTGCTGAGCAGTGCTGCGGCTAACCTCATGCGGAACGCTTTGAATTTCATCCGGCTCTCCTAGGGGTGTACGTGATGTTGCGGTGGTGCACAGATCATACCAAGGGGCTTTGGTCTTGCCTATTAGCTCCCTGCCAAACAACTACGGAATAGTTGATGCCCGTGACAATTTGCGCATATTGCTTGCGCTAGATCAGATACTATGTGGATTCGATAATATTAATTATTAATTAATATCCATGAACCCACCACTCTCCGGCACCAACCTGGCCCGCGCGTGCGGCGCCACCACCCTCTTCCTGACAATTGCCGCCTGTGGCGGCGGCGGCGCCGATGTGGTCGCCACCGCCCCGCCGCCGCCGCCGATCGTCGCGCCGTCGGTCACGGTGACCGGCGAGGCCAGTCAGGTGCTGGTTGGCGGCAAGGCCGTCACGCTCAACGCCGCCCCCGTCCTGGGCACCACCATCGCCTGGACCATCGTCGAAGGCCCGGGCACGTTGTCGGCGGCCAGCGGCGCCACCGTCAGCTACGTGCCGCCGGCCGCCGGCATCAGCGCCAACACGACGGTGCGCATCAAGGCCAGCGCCGGCGACGCGACCAAAACCTTCCGCGTCACCGTCTACCCCGACCCCGGCGCGCCGGGCCTGGATCTGCTCGCCGGCGTGCTCGGCAGCCAGGGCAACCTCGACGGCGCGGGCACGGCGGCGCGCTTCAGCACCATCAACGCCATCGCGCCCGACGCCTCGGGCAACCTGCTGGTCGTCGACGGCGGCCAACGGTTGCGCAAGGTCGGCGCCGCCGGCGCCGTGACTACCATCGCCTTGCCGGCCTCGTGGCCCATCTTCAACGATGTCAGCGTTGCGCCGGACAACACGGCCTATCTGCTGGGCCTGGACGGCGAAAGCAAAACCCGGGTGCTGAAGCTACTGCCGGACAATAGTGCGGTGCCGTTCCTGACGTCCGCGCAAACCGGCCAGCCCAAACGCATCGTCGCCGGCCGTGCCGGCCTGTTCCTGATCGGAAACGCGCAGATCGCCACGGTCGGCCTCGACGGCAGCGCCGGCGTCACCATCGGCAACGAAGAGGACGGCGCCGCGCCCTGCCGGGACGGCAACGGCGCCACCGCGCGTCTGGGCGCGATCAACGACGCCACGCTCGACGCCGCCGGCAACCTGATCGTCCTGGCCTGCTCGAGCGTGCGCAAGATCACGCCGGCCGGCGTCGTCACCACTCTGGCGGGCGACCTGACCGCCGCCGGCACGCCGAGGGATGGCGTCGGCGCGGCCGCGCATTTCGGCAACCACCAGGCGTCGGTGGCGATCGACCAGGGCGGCACCATCCGCGTGCTCGACTTCGACCAGCCGGTCGCCAACGGCGACACGTCCACCATCGCCTACCGGCTGCGCAAGGTCGCCGCCGACGGCACGGTGACCACCCTGGCTAGCGGCACCTACCGCCACGACACCCCGGCGACGCCGGTGGCCGGCTGGGCCTATCCGGTCAAATGGCTGCGCTATCTGACCGACGGCACGGCCATCGTTTCCAAGGGCGCCGAGCTGCGCAAGATCGCCGACAACGGCACATTGGCCGCCTTCGCCGGCGATAGCGGCGACATCACGGGCGAGGTGACAGGCCCGGTGGCGACGGCGCGTTTCGTCAATCCCCGCTCGATCAGCGCCGACCTGGCCGGCAACCTGTACGTGCTCGACGAAGTGACGCGGGAGCACACCACCGCCTACAAAATCTCGACCGCCGGCCAGGTCACCAAAATCCTCGACACCACCCTGGCCCCGCCGCTGGCGGCGTCGGAGATCATCGCCTCGCCGGACGGCACCGTGTATATCTCGCATCGCAGGTACGTCGGCAAGTTCGACCAGCCGGCCTACAATGCCGGGGCGATCTACCGCTTGGGCGCCGACGGCGTGCCGCAGCCGTTCGCCGGGTCGACCGCCGACGCGCTAGCCAGCGCCCCGCGCAAGGACGGCCAGGGAACCGCCGCCGATTTCTACGCCATCACCATGCTCGGCTTTGACGCCGACGGCAATTTGTATGTCGAAGACCAGGGCAACGGCGCCCTGGTGTACCGGCGGATCGACGCCGCCGGCCTGGTCAGCACGGTGGCCGCCTTGCCAGCCGGCGTGGGCGTCGCGCCCGACGGCTACCGCTACCGCGCCGACTCGGGCGCCGGTCTGGTCTACCGCCTCGAAGCCAACGGCGCGCGCACCGTGGTGGCCGGCACTGCCGGCCTGAACGGCAACCGCCTCGGCGCCGCCCCGGGTAGCCTGATCGCCTCGCCGACCCACTGGGACGCCCCGCTCGGCCTGGCCGTGACGCCGACCGGACCGCGCACCCTGGCCATCGTCTCCGGCGGGGCCATCCTCAAACTGGTGCTGCCGAACTAGGCGCGCGCGGGGAAGCCGGCTGTCATGCGGTAAAATGGCGGCCATCGTCCGGCCGCGGGCCGGCTCCCCCTACAGGTTGCACATCCATCATGCTAGATAATCTTACCCAACGCCTTGCCAAGGTCGTCAAAACGATGCGCGGCGAGGCCCGCCTGACCGAAGCCAACACCGCCGAGATGCTGCGCGAAGTGCGCATGGCGCTGCTCGAGGCCGACGTCGCCCTGCCGGCCGTGCGCGAATTCATCGCCCGGGTCAAGGAAAAAGCCCTGGGCGAGGAAGTGATCTCGTCGCTCACGCCGGGCCAGGCGCTGGTCGGCGTGGTGCAGCGCGAGCTGGCCACCTTGATGGGCGCCGACCTCGGCCCGGAGGCCACGCAGCTGAGCTTCGCCCAGCAGCCGCCGGCGATCATCCTGATGGCCGGTCTGCAGGGTGTCGGTAAAACCACCACCGTCGGCAAGCTGGCCAAATACCTGAAGGAAGAAAAGAAGAAGAAGGTGCTGACGGTGTCGGCCGACGTCTACCGTCCGGCCGCGATCGCCCAGCTGCAATCGGTCACCGCGCAGGTCGGCGCCGACTTCTTCCCGTCCACCGCGCAGGACAAGCCGGTCGACATCGCGCTCGCCGCGCTCGACTGGGCCAAGAAGCACTACCACGACGTGCTGATCATCGACACCGCCGGCCGCCTGGGCATCGACGAGGCGATGATGACCGAGATCGCCGCCGTGCACGCGGCCGTCAAGCCGATCGAAACCCTGTTCGTGGTCGACGCCATGCTCGGCCAGGACGCCATCAACACCGCCAAGGCCTTCAACGACGCGCTGCCGCTGACCGGCATCGTGCTGACCAAGCTGGACGGCGATTCGCGCGGCGGCGCGGCGCTGTCGGTGCGCCACATCACCGGCAAGCCGATCAAGTTTGCCGGCGTGTCCGAAAAACTCGACGGCCTCGAGCCGTTCGACCCGGCCCGCATGGCCAACCGCGTGCTGGGCATGGGCGACATCATGGCGCTGGTCGAAGAGGCGCGCAAAGGCGTCGACAGCAAGGCGGCGGCCGACCTGGCGCAGAAGATGAAGGTCGGCGGCAAGTTCGACATGAACGACTTCAAGGCGCAACTGGGCCAGATGAAGAAAATGGGCGGCATGGCCAGCCTGGTCGACAAGCTGCCGGCGCAGTTCCAGCAGGCCGCCGGCGGCGCCAACATGGACCAGGCCGACAAGCAGGTGCGGCGCATGGTCGGCATCATCGATTCGATGACGCCGCAGGAACGGGCCAAGCCGGAACTGATCAAGGCCACCCGCAAGCGCCGCATCGCCGCCGGCGCCGGCGTGCAAGTGCAGGAAGTGAACCGCATGCTGACCCAGTTCGAGCAGATGCAATCGATGATGAAAAAGCTCTCCGGCGGCGGCATGATGAAGATGATGCGCTCGATGAAGGGCATGATGCCGGGCATGCGCTAGGGCGGACTATCGGAGCACGCAAGCGTGCGCTGGCCGTGCCCCAACACGGCGCGGACACGGGGAAATATGCGGGTTTGCGCCCTTGGACGGTGCAGTGGCCCACGTAGGCAGGAATTTACGTGGTGTTTCCGGGCAAAAACGCGAAAAAGACTTGCATAAGGCTTAAAACCCCACCAATATTAGCCGGTGCGATCAATTGCGCAATTTTCCATGTGTTCGTTAAGGAGGCTCGAGAATGGCAACAGCCAAAAAAACCCCAGCAGCAGCACCAGCTAAGAAGGCCGCGGCCGCGAAACCGGCAGCCGCGAAAAAAGCAGCACCAGCAAAAGAAGCAGCAGCCAAACCAGCCGCCGTGAAAAAAGCCGCGGCCCCGGCCGCCGCGCGCAAACCGAACGCCGCTTTCATGAAAGCGATGACCCCATCGACCGTGCTCGCAGCCGTCGTGGGCGCCGAGCCGCTGCCACGTACCGAAGTGACCAAAAAAGTCTGGGATTACATCAAAAAGCTCGACCTGCAAGATCCGGCCAACCGCCGCATGATCAACGCCGACGACAAGCTGAAAGCTGTATTCGGCGGCAAAGCCCAAGTGTCCATGTTCGAAATGACCAAGCTCATTTCCGACCACCTGAAATAAGCGCAGCGGCCGCGGGGCCGCGCCGGAGATGCCTCCCTCGCCCACGCGACGGAGGCATTTTTTTTGCCCCAACTCCGGGGTCAGGTCCACTTTTTCTACACGGCCTGGTGCGTAAGCCCGCACCACGGTCGGGCTTGTGTAGAAATGGTGGACCTGACCCCGGAGCTGATCAGGTGCCGGCCAGGGAGGCGTCGGACGATTCGCGTGTGATCAGCGTGAACGGCAGCAGCTTGTGCTGCACCGGGGCGGGGTCGCCGGCGCGGCGGCGGCGGATCTGGTCGATCAGCAGGTCGACGGCGGCGCGCGCCATGTCGCTGATCGGCTGGTGGATCGTGGTCAGCTCCGGCCACACCGTGGTGGCGACCGGCGTGTCGTCGAAGCCGCATACCACCAGGTCCTCCGGCACCTGCAGGTGCAAGCCGTGCGCCACCGCCACCACGGCGGCGGCCATGTCGTCGTTGGCGGCGAAGATCGCGCGCGGACGGCTCTTGTGCGACAGCAGCTGGCGCGCGGCCGTCAGGCCCGAACGGTAAGTGAACAGGCCGGGCGCGACGCGCTCCGGCAGCACGGCCAGGCCGGCTTCGGCCATCGCGTCTTGGTAGGCCTTGTAGCGCAGCAGCGCCGGCGTGTGCAGCGGATCGCCCTGGATGAAGGCGATGTCCTTGTGGCCGCGCCCAAGCAGGTAGCGCATCATCGCCATCGCGCCTTCGTAATCGTCGATGCGCACGGCCGACACCCCGGCCACGGGACGGCCGGTGGCGATCGCCACGGTCGGCATGCCGATCTGGTCGAGCTGCTTCAACGCGGACTTGGAATCGCACAACGGCGGCGGCACCAGGATGCCGTCGGCGCCGTTGGCGATCAGGCGGGCGATGGCGCTGCGCTGGCTGCGCAGGTCGTCGCAACGCTCCAAAATCAACTGGCCGCCGCTCTGGCTGCACTGGTCCATCGCGCCGACCAGGAAGGCGCTCATGTAGGCCGAGCTGGGGTTGCTGTAGAGCAGGCCGACGCCCAGGGTGCCCACGCGGGCCGCGCGGGCGGCGAAGTTGACCTGGTAGTTCAGGGACGCGATCGCCGCCGTCACCTTGTCGCGCGTGGCGTCGGAGACGTGCGAGTTGCCATTCATCACCCGCGACACCGTCATGGCCGATACTCCGGCAACGCGCGCCACATCATAAATGGTTGCGCCGCTCTGGCTACGATCAGTTTGTTTTACAGGCACTTGGTTCCCTTGCTGGCTGGTCAGCGATTCCTAGGTTTAACAAGCTTTTGATTATATGCGATAGCGCCCGGCTTTCCGGCGCCGGCGCCCGCAGGCGCCATGCCGGAAAGCCGGGCGGCTGGCTTACTGCCGCACCGCCGCCGGCGCCACGGTGAAGCTGTAGCTGGCCGGCTGCAGCTTGACGCGGTACTTGGCGTGCGGCCGGCCGTCCAGGCTCCAGCCCGTATCGCCGCCGACACCGGCCTGCGCCATATCGATCAGCAGCGAGCCGTCGCCGTGCGGCGCGATCTCCGAGCTTTTCCATGTGCCGCGCGGACGCAGGTACAAGTCCTCGTACGGGAAGGCCAGCGCGTTGACCGACAACGGCGCCGCGCCCCTGACGGTGATCCCGGCGCCGCGCGCGTCGAACAGCGACAGCCAGCGCACGTCGGTCTTGTTGCCGCTTTCCTGCGGACGGCTGTAATCGTAATACTGGTCCGCCACCTTGCCGGTGTAGCGGCCGATGGCATAGCCGGTGCTGCGGTCGGCGTACGATTCCTGCGGACCACGGCCATACCAGCGCACGCCGTCGAGCGAGTTGTCGTTATCGAAGCGCAGGCCGAGGCGCAGCGGATCGGGCAAGTCGTCGCGCAGCGGCGTGAAGGTCGACGCCACGCCCAGCACGCCATCGGCGTTCAGGGTGTAGACGGTTTCCCAGTGCGCCGCGCCGGCGCCAAAGCTGTACAGCACCTTGACGCTGTTGGCCCCCGCCTCCACCGAGCGGACGTTGCGCTGCTCGGTGAAGGTCTTCCAGACCTTGTGCGTCTTCTCGACACCGGTGCCCTCGTCGTTGTCGTTCAGGCCGCGCCAGAAATTCGGCGTGCCGCCCTTGAGCAGGATCTTGCCGTCGACGATGTAGTTGATCAGGCCGGTCTTGGCGTCCATCCGCAGCGAGGCCTTGCCCGCCTCGATACGAACATCGTCGCCGTTGCGGGATGGCTTGACCATGCGCGCCGCCTTCGCCACCTTCGGCGCCGGCGCCAGCACGAACTGCGACCAGCCGACCACACTGCCGGCGGCCACGCCCATGGTGGAAGCGTCCTTGGCCTTGGCGCGCACCGTCAGCACCTGCTCGCCGCCGCCGTTGCCGATCCGGGGCAAGCGCAGTGGAACATCGCGCTTGCCGGCGGCGGCCACCGCCGGCACCTTCAGCACGCCCTTGGCCGCCTCGACGCCGTCATTGGTCAGCACCCAGTCGAAATCGAGGCCGGAAGTGTCCTTGAAGTCGTAGCGGTTGACCACCGTGATGTTGCCGGAGGCAGGCTTGCCCTCGAACACCAGCGGCGAATACACCTTCTGCACCTCGTAGTATTCCGGATCGGGCGTGCGGTCGGCGCGCAAGACGCCGTCGCCGACCACGCTGTTGTCGCCGTTTTTCGGGTTGACGTCGAAGCCCGAAGCCCAGAAGCGGCGGCCCTTGTCGTCGTTCATGTAAACAGTTTGGTCGACCCAGTCCCAGATGAAGCCGCCCTGCAGCTTCTTGTTGGCGCGGATGACCTGCCAGTAATCCTCGAAGTTGCCCAACGAATTGCCCATCGCGTGCGCGTATTCGCACTGGATCATCGGCTGCTTGTAGCGCGGATCGGCCGCATAGTCGGCCATCTTCTCGATATCGTCGTACATCGGTGCGTAGATGTCCGTGTACGTATTCGGCAGGTGCTCCTCGCCGATGGTGCCGTGGCCCAGGTAGCTGATCAGGCGGGTCGGGTCGTTGTCGCGTATCCACTGGGCGGCGTTGTCGAAGTTGGGACCGGTGCCGGCCTCGTTGCCCAGCGACCAGAAGATGATCGACGGATGGTTCCTGTCGCGCTGGACCATGCGCGAGACGCGGTCCAGGTGGGCCGCCTTCCAGTGCGGCTTGTAGCCGAGCTGGATCTTCTCGCGCTCGCCCACCAGGCCTTTTTCCATGGCCTGGTCGCCGGCCTGCATATAGCCGTGCGATTCGATGTTGGCCTCGTCCATCACGTACAGGCCGTACTCGTCGGTCAGGTCGTACCAGCGCGGATCGTTAGGATAATGGGAGGTGCGCACGGCGTTGACGTTGGCCTGCTTCATCATCTCGATGTCCTTGCGCATCAGGTCCATCGACATCACGCGGTAGGTCACCGGATCGTGCTCGTGGCGGTTGGTACCCTTGATCATCACGCGCTTGCCGTTCACGCGCACTTCGCCGCCGGCCACCTCCACCGTGCGGAAGCCGATCCGGCGCGACGTTGCCGACAGCAGTTTGCCGTCCGCGTCCTTGTACTCGACGACCAGGCGGTACAGGTTGGGCGTCTCGGCCGACCACGGCCTGACGTTGCGGATCACGCCGTCCAGCGCCAGCTTGTCGCCCTGCACGCGGCCGGCGGTGTTGAGCACAGCCTTGTCGCCGTCGTACACGGTGACCGCGATCTCGCCGGCCGATGGCGCGCCGGCCAGCTCGGCGTTCAGCGCGAACAGGCCGTCCTTGTAGGTCTTCTTGTCCAGCAGCGCGGTGACCGTGTAGTCGCGCAGGCGCGACTTCGGCTCCGCGTACACATAGACGCTGCGCTCGATGCCGGACAGGCGCCAGAAGTCCTGGTCCTCCAGGTAGGAAGCGTCGGCCCAGCGGTAGACCTCGATCGCGATGCTGTTCTTGCCCGGCTTGACGTATTTGCTCAGATTAAATTCCGACGGCAGCTTGGAATCCTCCGAATAGCCGACTTTTTCGCCGTTGACCCAGATGTAATAGGCCGCGCCGGCCGCGCCGATATGCAGGAAGACATCGCGCCCGTCCCAGTCGGCCGGCACCACGAAATCGCGGCGGTAGGAGCCGACCTCGTTGAGCGCCGGCGGAATGAACGGCTCGGCCATCGGGAACGGATAATCGATATTGGTGAAGATCGGCTTGCCGAAGCCTTGCGCCTGGATCATGCCGGGCACCTGGATCGTCTTCCAGCCGGCGAGGTCGAAGCCGTCGCGATAGAAGTCCTTGGGCCGCGTCTCGGGCCGCTCGGAGTAGGCGAACGACCAGGTGCCGTCGAGCGACAGATAGTATTTGGACGCGGCTGGATCGGCGGCGATCGCCTGTTCCCGGCTCTCGAAATTGAAGAAGGTCGCCTTCATCGGCTCGCGATTGACGGCGACCACTTCGGGCTGTTCCCACTCGGTGGGCGGCGCCGCGTGGGCCGCTCCCATGGACAAGCTGGCCAGCGCCAGCATGCATGCGTGGACGGAAAGGCGGAGTTTCATTTGTGCTGCCATCGGTTTTGCCATGTGTCTTTATCTCCTTTATTGTTTTTGTTCCAAAAACGAAAAAAGACAGAAGGTATGACCTTCCGTCTTGTCCATGACAGCGCCCCGGTTTATTGACCGAATTTGTAGCGCAATGCCAGGCTGAAGGTCCGTCCATTGCCGTAGTGCTGGCGTTGCAGGCTGGTTGATCCGTGCCCGCTTCGCCGACATCACGGTTTGTTGCCTTGTCAAGTATATGCGACGCGCTCAACGCCAGCGCAAACTCATCGGTGAGCTGCTAGTGTATCGAACCATCGGTCACGCCGTTGGAATCCGGCACGCGCGTCATCGGATCGGCCATGAAAATGGCCGACCACAGCCGTGACGGCGCCCCGCTCGGCGGATTCAGGTCGCCCTCGCCCAAGCGCGACGTCGCAGTGGAACCATTGCCCACCTCGGACACAACTCGACGCGCGGCGACATCTGCGAAATGCCTCCGAATGGCAGGGATGGCTACGACTTTACCACCCACCAACATGTCGCCGCGCAACCCAGGCGCAAAGGTAAAGTTAAGGCCCCATCGGCCGTTAACGACTGATGGCCATCATTAACCGTAGAGGCGACACCATGGTAAATATCACCAATACTGGAAACCAGGCCAGGGTCATCGACAGCAAGGCATCCTCCGGCCCGACGGCTGAAGTGCAAAAGCCGCCCGGCAGCGCGGCCTACGCCGTGGACCAGGCGGCCAGTGCTGGCGTCGTATCCGGGGCGACCTCCATCTCGACGCTGGCGGCAAGGCTGTCAAAGGCATCGACGTCGATTACGGAAAGCACGAAGGGCCTGGACCACAAGGCCCTGAACGCCAAAGCCGAAAAGAATATCCAGACCATCCTCTACCCCTTTGAGGGCGCACAAAAAGCTGCGGCGGCGAAACAGCTGCCGCAACCGAGCGACGCCGCCTCCACGCAATCCGCCTCCGCCGCCACGGCCTATCTTGAAGGGAATGGCGCCAATCCGTTCAAGGGGCTGTCGCGCGAGCAGCTATCCACCATCGCCAATGACGACAGCGGCTCCTTTACGATCAATGAAAAGAGGGCCGCCTACCGCCAGGCCCATAGTGAAGAAGAGGCGTGGCGCATGCAGGTGATTGCCAAAGCGGTTCAAGAATACGAAAGCTCGGGAAAGTTGACCGAGTTCTTCAAGGAATCGTTAGCGCACTTCATGGATCTGCCCAAGATGGAGCAAGCCCGTTATCCCGAAGATTACGCCAGCGGACTGGCCGATAAAATCAAACTGGATTTCAATTACTTGACGCACGCCGCCGGCGATGGCGCCCCCACGCCCGGCTCGCTCGCCACGTTAAACACGCATGGCAATGCGTCGGATATCGCCGACCTGATCAAATTCCCCGACTAGCATCAACCATCCCCAACCCCGGGGTTGGAGCCGTCCCAATGCGCGCACGTCTGCTCGCCCGCAAACCGTTCCCCGCGCCGCTTCCTATACTGGTCTGATCCGCGCCACCAGCCCAGGGGAAACCGATGAGTCTAGCCGTGTTGAAAAGCCGAGCCCTTGCCGGCATGGACGCGCAAGAAGTCAACGTCGAAGTGCACCTGGCCAACGGCTTGCCCGGCTTCACCATTGTCGGACTGGCCGACACCGAGGTCAAGGAAGCCAAGGACCGCGTGCGCGCCGCGATCCAGAACGGCGGCTTCGAGTTCCCCGCGAAACGCATCACCGTCAACCTGGCGCCGGCGGATTTACCGAAGGAATCGGGCCGCTTCGACTTGCCCATCGCGCTCGGCATCCTCGCCGCCTCCAAGCAAATTCCCTCCTCGCGCCTGCATCATTATGAATTCGCCGGCGAACTGTCGCTGTCGGGAGAGCTGCGGCCGATACGCGGCGCGCTGGCGATGTCGCTGGCCACCCGGCGCGACGGCGGCCGCCTGGCCTTCATCCTGCCGCAAGCCAACGCCGACGAGGCCGCGCTGGTGGCCGACGCCGCCATCTATCCGGCGACGTCGTTGCTGCAGGTGTGCGCGCACTTTGCCGCCAAGTCGGCCGAGTCGATGCTGTCGCGCCATGAATCGTCGCCGCTGATCGTACCGGCCGAATATCCCGACTTCGCCGACGTCAAGGGCCAGATTTTCGTCAAGCGCGCATTGGAGGTGGCGGCGGCCGGCAACCACAGCATCCTGCTGGTCGGTCCGCCCGGCGCCGGCAAGACCATGTTGGCCGCGCGCTTCGCCGGGCTGCTGCCGGCGATGACCGACGAGGAAGCGCTGGAAGCGGCCGCCGTGCAATCGCTGACGGGCGGCTTTCGCATCGAGCACTGGAAGCGCAGGCCGTTCCGCTCGCCACACCATACGTCGTCGGGTGTGGCGCTGGTCGGCGGTGGCAGCGTGCCGCGTCCCGGCGAGATCTCACTGGCGCATCGCGGGGTTCTCTTCCTCGACGAACTTCCGGAATTCGACCGCCGCGTGCTCGACGTGCTGCGCCAGCCGATGGAGTCCGGCCACATCACCATCTCGCGCGCCGCGCGGCAGGCCGACTTCCCGGCGCACTTCCAGCTGATCGCGGCGATGAATCCCTGTCCGTGCGGCTACTACGGCCATATCAGCGGCGTCTGCAATTGTTCGCCGGATCTGATCAAGCGCTACCAGGGCCGCGTCTCCGGCCCGCTGCTCGATCGCATCGACATGCAAATGGAAGTGGCCGCCGTCGAACCGGATGTGCTCAGCGAGGACGCCAACGGCGAACACTCGGCCGCCATTGGCGCCCGCGTACAGGCCGCCGCCGAAGTGCAGTTGCTACGCCAGGGCAAGCGCAACCAGTACCTGACCACGCGCGAAATCGACCAGTTCTGCAAGCCGGACAAACCCGGCAAGGCGCGCCTGAAGGCGTCGATGGAGCAGTTTCAATGGTCTGGCCGCGCCTACCACCGCATCCTGCGCGTGGCGCGTACCATCGCCGACCTGGCGCACGCCGAGCGCATCGGCGAGGCGCACGTCGGCGAGGCGGTGCAGTACCGGCGGGCGTTGCGGGACCGGTAGCAATTGCAGCAGAAATCACGCCAGAACGTTGCTCGATCATTCAAGGGAGCTAGTTCAGCGAAGACGCCTCTATCCCGCGCTGCTCGCGCCTAACTGTTATACACTATGAGCTATCAGAGCTGACTAGGTACTGTCATGGAACGGACACGGCTAACAATTGAAGTGGACGAAACTGATCTGGCGCGTTTGAGGCAAGCCGCGCGCGATCGTGATGTTCGTCTGGAGCAACTGACTGCTGCGGAATTTGTCGAGATTTTAGCGATGGGCATGCGCTCTAATCCGCCATTAGCCGCGTCAACGGCGGAATCCAAAGAAACAGCGATATTGAGCAAGCCATCTCGCGAAACACGTCGCGCGGCAATTGCTAGCGTGCATGGCATGTGGAGAAATGACCCAAGCAAACAACAGGATGGTCTTGAATATCAGCGTGAGATTCGGGACGAATCGTGATCGTCCTCTTCGATACCAATATACTTATCGATAACCTTCAAGGCATCAAAGCGGCAGAAGACGAAATCCTGAACTATGATGATGCGGCCATCAGTTCGATCACCTGGATGGAAGTCGCCTGCCGGATGACCGATTTCGAGAAAATTGCTTTCCATTCCTTCCTCGACGCCGCCGCGATCCGGATTATCCATCCCGACGACAATATCATGCGGCGCGCTGCAACCATTCGCGGTCACAGCATTTTCGTCGGCCCCCGCAAGGTCCCGCTTCTCGATTGCATCATACGTGCCACTGCGGAGGCGTATGGCAGGCTTATTATCACTAGAAATCCTCGGGATTTCTTCGGTCCGGGCAGCAATGTACACATGCCGTATGAGCTGTCGACGGATGCAGCGGGTAACGCGATTGCGGTCAACGCCCGACCTCCGCCAGGGTGAACCGACGAAGCCTGCTCTGACCAACTGTAATACACTACCAGCCGTGATAGCTGAAAAGCGATAAGAACAAATCCGGTAGCAGAATAAGATGGTAAAGATGAATCGATCGGTATCTATCAGGCTTTTGTGCATAGGCGTGCTGCTCGGCGCCGCCACGGCTTCCGCCACCGCGGACAATTATGCTGAACGCCACGAGCGTTTGAAGACGATCGAGGCGGACAACTTCAAAGCAGACCTGTCAACCAGGGAAGCGGCAGACCGCGTGGCGACAAGCTATCTCGGCTTATTCGGCAATGTCGACGTCACATCCGTCAAAGACCAACCGGAAATGCTGAAGTCGCTATTCGATGCATCCAGCATGGCCGCGTTCTACACCGACGACGCTTATTACGCAAAGAAGATGCATCAGTATTTCGACCTGCTCAAGTCGGCGGGCTCGGATGAGACGTCTGGAGGTGTGAAAGTATATGGCGCCTACCTCGCCGCAGAAGAATTTGAGGCCGCTACGCGATTTTCAGCCGCACACCCCGGCCTCAACGTCGTGCCGCTTCCTGTCATCGTCGCGCAGCAAGCGAGTAGCGGCCTGCAAGAATGGATCATCGACGCCGACGGTAAAAAACTGTCGTCGGCCACCTTCGTCCTGCCGCCAGGCCCTTACATGATGGTGGCATCGTCCATACATTGCCATTTTTCACTCGACAGCATGCGCGCGCTGCAAAGCTTCCCCGACCTGGACCGCTTGAGCGGCCGCAGCAAGTGGCTGATGCGCATTGAAAGGTCCACAAATTTTGCCGAGATCGCGCAGTGGAACAACACGCACCCCAAGTTCCAATTTTCGGTTCCGCGAAAGTATGCCACCTGGACCGGCATCAGCCACTGGGATACCCCGACCTTCTATTTCTTCAACAATGCCAAGCTGGTCTACAAATTTTCCGGATGGCCGGCGACGGGGAATATGGACAAGATCAAGCGCGGCATGAGCGAGGCGGGCTTCTACCGCTCACCGCAATGAGCCCGCATAAATCCTGCATCGCCCCATCAATGCTGATAAACCGAACCTACATTGCCGCTGCCGGCCTGCGCGATGCTGGCCGTGAAGCCCTCACCCACCTGGATAATCGTTGCGACATTTAACGGCGGCATCCCGGACAGCGTCACCCCACTCTGCACGACCGTCGCGGCGTTGAGATTTCCGGTCTGCACAATGGTCGAATCGTTATACTTCAAACTCTTGGTAACGGTCGCCGTATTACCATCGCCGGTTTGCATGATGGACGAGGGGCTGCGACCGCCGCTGCCGGTATGCGTCGCCCGGTTGTCGGCGCCGTTTTGCACAATCGACGTGCCATCACCCAAAGAGCTGCTGCTCCGCGTCACCGTGGCAGTGTTGCGCATGCCGGTCTGGGACACGGTGATACCGCCGGGGTAAGTGTCCGAATACTGGGTAACGGTTGCCGTGTTGCCGATGCCGTCTTGCGTGATGACGGGGCCGCCATAAGCGGCTCCGTTCTGATCGACGGTGATGACATTGTCGGCGCCGGTCTGCCGGGTCTGGACCAGATTATCCACGTGGGACTGATTGATATAGGCGGTATTGCGCGTCCCGGCCTGTACTGCGTCGACCGCGGGTGCGAAACTGTCCACCTGGCTGATCAGCACCAGATTATAGTCGCCGGCCTGGTTGACGGTCGCTCTGGCGCCGGTCGTCGCCCGCTGCTGCAGGATCCCGGCGAGGTTACGGTTACCGTCTTGCGTGATGGTGGCCATGCCTCGTGTATCCCTCTGCACGATGCCGCCCTCCGCCGCCGCGCCGCCGGCGATATTGTCGTTGCCGGTTTGCGTGATCGTGGCCTCGGTAAGCCGTCTCGCATTATCCTGTTCGATCCCCGCGCTGTTGTTGGCGCCGGTTTGCGTCAACGTCGCCTGGTTCTGCTGCGCCAGACCGGCCTGGCTATAGGTCAACGATACGATGAACGATGCAGCCAGCGCGGCTGCGGACAAGGTGGTTTTCATGATCTTCTCCCGAGGTTATGCTCTCGAGTATAGAAGCCGCTTCCCCGCCTGATTTGACAGCGATCAGGCCGGGGAACGATACATCGATCCTAGCGACGATTCAGTCCGAGCCGCCCATCCAGAATTTCCATTCGGCCTGTTGCTTCGCCGAGTTCAGCCGGGACTTTTGCCAGCTCGCCTTGTCGTCCAGCTTTTGCCACGGCTGCCTGCCCGCGGCGGTCGTGGAGGCGACGTACTGCCGCCAGCGGTAATGGTCGTAGACCGAGATGATATGCGCCGCATACGACTCCGCCACGCCCCGGTCGCCCTCGATGACCAGGAAGTTCTCGTCATTGCTTTCCGACGCCATCTGCGAGAAATTGTGCGAGCCGGTGACGACCACGGGGTGCGCGCCGAACGGGTCGATGCACAGCACCTTGCTGTGCACAAGGACCGAAATTTTCCCGCCCCGCATGAATTCCTCGGCCCAAAACGCAAACTGCTGCTTGATGCCGGAAGGCGTGAACACGTCCAGGTTCATCGGGTCCGACTTGCTGCCGCCGACCAGCTCCGCCATCAGCGCGCCCTCCGCGCCGCCGACAAACCGGTTCAGCACGCCGCGCACGAATTGTCCTTGCGCGCGCTCCTCCAAAATATCCAGCACCGGGCCGTTCGGGCCGGGCATGAAGGACAGGAACAGGATGCCGTCCTGCGCGGCCTCGACCAGCGCTTGAAGACTTTTGAGATCCGCGTTCTTGACCGTTGGCGTGAACCACGGCTCGATCTGCGCCGGCACGGTGGTGCCGGCAGCCGGCGCCGCGTTGCTTGTCTTCAAAGTCGACGGCGCCTCGCTTCCCGCCTCGGCCAGACGGCGCCACTGCGCCAGGTATTGCGTGGCCAGCTCGGCGCTCTCGATCAGCACCGCATTGTTTATTTGGGTGAAAAGCCCTGTCGGCGTCAGGTTGGTGGAGCCGGTCCACACGGCCACCGGCCGGTCGCCGTCCAGGACGACGATGAACTTGTTATGCCCCAGCGCGCCCACCTTGCCGGGAGCGGCGGTCATGCGATCGATAACGACGCAGCCCGCCCCGTGCACCTTCGCCCGGCCCTCGGCGTTGGCATCCGGTTCGGTGGCCTTGGTACTGCCGTTGGCCAGCACGATATTGGCGCGCGGTCCGAGGTCGCAAAACCGCTGGGTGACTTCGTCGTCCTCCAGCTCGAAAAGGGCAGCGTACAAGCTGATGTCGGGGTTGCGGTCGGCGTCGTCGAACAGTTGGCGCAGCGCCAGGATCAGCGATCCGCCGCAGAAATCGCGCAGGAAGTCGCTGGAGACATCGGAGATCCGCTCGACCAGTTCGGTCCCGGTCTCGATCTCCATGTCGGCGGCGACCTTGGCCATCCAGCGCGAGGCGGCCATCGGGCGATTGAAGAAGCAGCTCAACCGTCCGCCGGCCGGCTGGACGGCATGGACCTCGACCCAAGCACTGGCCCACTCTTCCCGTGGCTCCAGGGCACCGGGCGCTCCGACCATCGGTACGATCCGGTACCTGGCACGGTCATTGAAGCTCACCTCGTGGTCCGTCCAGCTATAACGCTGAAACGGCCAGACATCCGACGGCTGCCGCTGATCGGGCCCGCCGCCGACATCCTTGGCGAAGCCGACGCGGTTGACCAGGAACTCGGCTTGATCCAGTGGGCGATTTTCGTCATCGCTCTCCAGCCACACCCGCTCGATGGCGAAGCCGATGCAGTTTTGCAGCTCCCCGGCCCGCCAGATCAGAAAGGCATCGTCGGTGTTGCAATACACATTGAGTTGGACTGGCCCCATCTGTTCCTCCGTGCCGTTGGTTTAGAAAGCGTGAATTGGCGGGGACAACACAGTGACAGTAGCAGCGACGCATGACCGGAACGTGTCAAAACAGCATAGATTTTGGCTATCACTTGTCGCCGGAGACGGGGCGCCTTACATCTCCCACTGGAACTTCATCGTCAGCGACTTGCTCACCGTATCCGGCGCGCGCGTCTTGTCGCGCGAATAGCCGACCGATAGCGAGCGGCCGTGCCGCCACAGGTGGCGATACAGCAGCGAACGGTGCACCTGCCGTTCCGCCCACGGCTCCAGGCCCGACACACCGTCGTCGCGCCGCGCCGCCGAGGTGTTCTGCGCCAGCAGCCGCAGCGAGTCGGCTGGCGTGAAGTGCAACATGCCCAGCCAGCGCCAGCCGTTGTCGACGAAGGCCGGCCGCCCCAGCGTGCCCTGCACCCAGGCGCGGTTGACGCGCTGGTCCAGCTCCATCGCCCAGCCGCGTGGCAAGGCGAAGCGCAGGCCCAGTTCCACCAGCGCGTTGCCGCCACGGCCGACACGGTCGGCGTCGACGTCGAGCTGCTTGCCCAAGGTCACTTCGGACCTGAGCTTGGTGATCCACGGCAGCGGCGATGTTTCCAGGCCGAAGTGCAGCGCCGGCACGTCGTGCAGCCGCCCTTCACGCCGCCCGCGCTGCTGGTCGAAGCCCATGTTGGCCCAGAAGTCCGTCTGGCGCGCGGCGCGGAACCAGATGCCCGGTTGCAGCTTGCGCTCGACGATCTGGTTGGCCTGCTGGCCGGAGAACGCATCGGACACCGTGCGGATCTCATGCAGCCCCAGATGCGCTTCCATCTCGTACGCCTCGACCGCCATGTCCGCCACTTCCAGCCGCTGCGGACCCAGCCGCCGGTTGAGGTTGATATCGGTCTTGACGATGCCCGTTTGCGGCACGAAACCGTTGTCGTTGACGAAGCCGGGGCCGACGGCCTCCAGCTTCAGTTCGTTCCACCAGCCCTCTGACAGGTGCGTGTACTTGCCCGACAAATAGGCGCCATTGCGTGAGCGCACCCGCACCACGTCGGCCACCGGTTCGGTGACGAAGCCGGCGCTGGTCTGCGAGTGCATCAGCAGCCAGGTCGCCTGCTGGCCTTCGCCGCGCCATTGGCCGTCGAAGCCGAACACCTGGTTGCTGCCGGCGTCGCCATAGTCGCGCTGGGAGACGAAGGCGCCGAGCACCGTACCGCCGGCGTGCCAGCGCGCGCGCAGCAGGCTGGTCAGGGTACGCCGCGTTTGATCGTACTCGGCCGTCTCGTACGGCCCGCCGCGCAGCACGATGCCGCCCTCCTGGTCGCGCAGGCTCATCGCGGTGGCGTCGGCCTGCGCCGCGCGCCAGGTGCCGCGCAGGCCCCATTCCGGGTCGGCCACCGTGCGCGAGTAGAAGGCCGCCAGCGGCAGCCCCAGCACGTCGGCGCTTTCAAGGAAGAAGCCGCGCTTCTCCGGCAGGCTCAGCGCGATGCGGCTGGCGCCCGACGACGTCGGCTCGTCGATCTCGACCTGTGAAAAGTCCGGGTTCAAGGTGGCGTTGAAGACCATGTCCGCGCGCGGGCGGGCGTTGATCTCCAGGCCCAGGCTGCCCTTGTTGGCGCGTTGCCGGCCGGCGCCGTCGGTGTCGCTGTTCGAGCGCAAGGTCAGCTCCGGCTTGATGTCGAGGAAGCTGCGGTCGCGCACGGCGGCGACGGTGCCGCCCATGCCGTCGATGTCCTGCATCACGCCGATATGGCCGATGGTGTCGGTGGTTAAGGGCGTGCTGGTCAGCAGCAGGCCGCCGGCGTGCGGCACGTTGCGTTCGATCATCACGCGCCAGGCCTTGCCGTCGGCGTACGGAAAGCGCAGGTTCGACAGCGGCCAGCGCACTTCCATGCTGTAGCCGTCGGGCAGGCGCATGACGGCGGCGTCGATCGGGAAATCGGGACCGAGATCGGACTCATCCTCGTCGGCGCGGTACATGCCGTCGTTGAGCACGCCGGCGGTGTTGACGCGCACGAACTGGGCGGCGCGGCCGTGGCCGGTCGGGTCGAGCCAGATGCCGATGAAATCCTGGTCCGTGCCGACCTTGTCGCGCCGCGCCAGCGAGCCGCGCAGTTTCTCCGGCGTGGGGTCCCAGGCGCGGATGCCGAACACCAGCGCGCCGTCGTCGATCAGCAGGCGCACGGTGGTGCGCAGCGCGGCCGGCGCGGCGTTGCCGCTGTTGGGCAGGAATTCGTGGAAGGTGTCGAACTCCGGGGCGTCGCGCCAGGCGTCCTCGTCCAGCGCGCCGTCGATCTTCACCGGGGAAGTGTGGTCGATCAGGCGCGCCGGCAGCGGCAAGACCTTGCGCTGCTCGCGCTCTGCGGCCTCCAGCGCCTGGACCTCGCACATCGCGGCCAGACCGGAAAGAAACAGCATCCCGGCACCGACCCGGGCATTGCTCGCCACTCTGCTCAAAACTTTGATTAAATGATCCACCGCCGCCTTCAAATCAACCGCAGCCAAGCGCGCTACGCGGGCGGTAGTTTAAACTAAAGAAATATCTTTTTGAGAACTTTTTTGAGCGGGCATCGCACGCTGTTTCGACATGACCGGCATTGTGAAATCCACCAATCCGCGTAATGATTCTTCCCATCTGAACCTGGAAGCATGGTTTCGCTCATTCTTATCTGCTAATCTTTTTTCCGAAACAAGCAAAGAAACAAGCAAGACCCCACCGAGCGACCTCGGCCACCATATCCGCGTGGCCCTCGTCTTATCGGCGCGGAGTACGCGAGGTACTCCAGTGAGCGCTGCCGAAGCAGCGCCTATAACTGGAGACATGTCATGCGCATCGCCAATTCAGGCCCGAAGAAACGGCCTATTCCCGTACCGTCCCTGGTGGCTTCGGCCATCGCCGCCGCGCTGCTGTACGTTCAACCACCAGCACAAGCGCAGGACACGCGCGACGTGCACGAACCCACCCTGCCGAAGTCCTGCGCGACCGTGACCGCCGAAGCCGCGACAGCCGGCCGCGACGACGCCGCGCGCATCCAGAAAGCCATCGACCAGTGCACGCAAGGCGGCGCGGTCCACCTGGCGGCGGGCGGCGACAAGCATAACGCCGCCTTCACCGCCGGCCCGTTGACGCTCAGCAACGGCGTCACCCTGGTGGTGGATGCCGGCGTCACGCTGTACGCCAGCACCAATCCCATGCTGTTCGACACCGGCGAAAAAACCTGCGGCACGCTCGACCTGGCCGGCAAGGGCTGCCGTCCCTTCATCACCGTCAACGGCGCGAGAGGCGCAGGCATCATGGGCGACGGCGCCATCGACGGCCAGGGCGGCGAACGGATCGACGGCAAGCCCGAAACCTGGTGGCAGATCGCCCGCCGCGCGCAAAAGGAAAAACTGCGCCAGAACGTGCCGCGCCTGATCCAGATCGACAACGCGCGCGACTTCACGATGTACCGCATCACCTTGCGCAACTCGCCCAACTTCCATGTCGCCCTGAACAAGGTGGACGGCTTTACCGCCTGGGCCGTGCGCATCGATACGCCACATGACGCGCGCAACAGCGACGGCATCGATCCGGGCGCCTCGCGCAACGTGACCATCGCTCACAGCTACATCCGCACCGGCGACGACAACGTCGCCATCAAGGCCGGCAACAACGGCATGAGCGAAAACATCTCGATCCTGCACAACCATTTCTACAGCGGGCACGGCATGTCGATCGGCAGCGAGACCAACGGCGGCGTGCGCAACGTGCTGGTGGACGACCTGGACATGGACGGCACCACCTCCGGCCTGCGCATCAAGAGCAACGACCGGCGCGGCGGCGTGGTCAGCGGCATCGTCTATCGCAACGTCTGCCTGCGCGGCAACCGCTGGCCGCTGTATATCGACACCAACTACGAGCCCGGCCCGGCCGGCCAGCTGATTCCGTCGTACAACGGCGTGCGCATGGAAAGCGTGCACAGCCTGACGCCGGGCCAAGTGATCCTGCAAGGCTACGACGACGCCCATCCGCTGCGGCTGACCTTGAAGGATGTGGTGGTGGACGGCAATCCGCCGGTCAAGACTTCGTCCATCAAGCTCGACGGCCAGCTCAACGCGCCGGACGCGCGCGCGGTCGATTGCGCCAAGCGCTTTGTGCCCTTCCCGGAAGGCCCGGAGGCCTGGCCGGTCAAAGTCGCGCGGCAATGATCATGCGGCTCCTTTTTCCCGTCCTCCTTGGAGCGGCGTTGCCGCTGCATGGTCACGCCGCGGACTCGCCCCGGTGGAAACTGTCGCCGGCCGCGCGCGCCGCCGACGTCCAGGTCGACACGCCGTTGCGGATCGTTTTCGACAAGCCGCCGGTGCTGGGCGCCGGGGGCGCGGTGCGCATCTACCGCGTCGCCGACCGCGCGCTCGTTGACGAGCTGCGCACCGGCGAGGACGTCGATGTCATCGGCAACCCGCAGCAGGAATACAAGCGCGTGGTGCGCTACACGCCGATCACCGTGCAAGGTGCGACCGCGACCATACGCCCGCACAGCGCCAAGCTCGACTACGACACCGAGTACGAAATCGTCATCGACGCCGGCGTGTTCACCGGCGCCGGCATCGCCCCGTGGACCTTCCGCACCCGCGCGGCGGCGCCGACCGGCAACAACCTCAGCGTCGACGATGACGGTCCGGCCGACTTCCGTACCGTCCAGGGCGCGCTCAACCACGCGATGGGCCAACTGCCGCGCGCGGCGCCGGTGTCGATCCGCATCGCCGACGGCCGCTATGACCAACTGCTATACCTGCGCGGCAAGGACAACATCACTTTGCGTGGCGAAAGTCGCGACGGCGTCATCCTCGAAGCGACCAACAACGACGGCATCAATCCCGGCACCGGCGCCGGCCGCGGACCGCTGACACCGGCCGCCAACGGTGGCCGCTCGGTGTTGCTGATCGAGGATGCCGACATGGTGACGCTCGACCATCTCACCTTGATCAACAACACCGTGCGCGCGCACAGCAAGGGCGGCCAGGCCGAGACGCTGGTCTTCAGCAGCGACCGGGGACGCCTTATTGCGCGCGATGCCAGCTTCTTCAGCGAGCAGGACACGATCCAGGTCAAAGGCTATTCGTGGTTCCACCGCACGCTGATCGCCGGCAATGTGGATTTCATCTGGGGCGGCAACCGGGCGGCGCTGTTCGAGGACAGCGAGATCCGCACCGTCGGCGACAGCGCCCATGCCGGCGGGGGCGGCTACATCGTGCAGGCGCGCACCGTCGCGGCCGGAGAGCCGGGGTTTGTGTTTCTCAACAGCCGGTTGACGCACGGTCCTGGCCCGTTGGGCAACGATGTGCCGGCGCGCAAAGCCTACCTCGCGCGGCAGGGGCCGCCGGCGACCTGGGACAACGTCAGCTTTATCAACTGCCGCATGGACAACCATATCGCGGCGCAGGGCTGGGCGCCGAAAAAGCCGCAGACGCCGGAAGCAAAACCGGGCGCCGGCTGGAGCGAATTCGGCAGCACGGACCTGGCGGGACGGCCGCTGGATCTGAGCCAGCGCACGCCGGGCCACCAGTTGACGGCCGAACAGGTCGCGGCCCGCTTCGGCAGCAGACAACAGATTTTCAACACATTCAACGACGGCAAGGGTTGGAACCCCGTCCCGTAATTGTTACACCTGGCTTCACCGCTTCACCACAGACGTTTCATTATAAAAAAATAGGAGACTAGAACATGACAACCACGACGAACAATCCCAAACCCCGGCTCGCCCTCACGGCCATCACCCTGGCGGTGCTGGCCCTGACCAACCCGGCCCACGCGCAGACGCAGCAAGCCGACGAGAGCATGACCCGCGTCGAAGTGACCGGCTCGTCGATCAAGCGCATCGCCACCGAGAACGCCCTGCCGCTGACCACCTACAAGGCCGAGGAACTGGAAGCCCAGGGCCTGACCACGATGTCCGAGGTGGCCACCTCGCTGGTCACCGGCGCCACCAACGAGCCGGTCGGCGGCGGGGGCGGCGGCACCATGATCAATATGCGCGGCCTCAACACCAACCGCACCCTGGTGCTGCTCAACGGCCGACGCCTGCCCAACGAAGCCATCGGCGCCAGCTCGGTCAACGTCGATGTCGTGCCGATGAGCGCGGTCGAGCGGGTCGAAGTGCTGCGCGACGGCGCCTCGGCCATCTACGGCACCGACGCCATCGCCGGCGTCATCAACTTCATCACCAAGCGCACCGTCAACAAGGTCAGCCTGAGCGCCGGCATCGTCAAGCCGCAACGCTCCGGCGGCGGCGAGCAGCAGCGCGTGTCCATCACCGGCGGCACCGGCGACCTGAAAAAGGATGGCTGGAACGTCTTCGCCTCGTTCGACATGCAGCGCCGCACGTCGCTGATGCAAAAGAGCCGTCCGGAAATCTGGGACCCGGAACGCATCGCGCAACTGGGCGGCACCGTCTTCACCAGCAACACCTCGGGCTCGTCCTCGTCGCCGGCCAACTACACCGTCTACAACAACGGCAAGCCGACCACCGCCACCGGCAACCCGTACTGGTCCACGGGCTGCGGCAGCAACTACGACGCGCCGTACAGCCTGGCCTCGACCAAGGCCTCCGGCGCCGGCGCCAAGACCTGCATCCTCGACCCGACCATTTACCCGCAACTGCTGCCGGACAACAAGCAAACCACCCTGTTCACCAAAGCCTCGATCCGCCACGGCGACGACAAGCTATTCACCGTGGAAATGCTCAACACCGAGTCCTACATCGACGCGCTCAATCCGCCGCAGGTGTTCGGCGCGCAAACCGATTACGACAAACTCAACCCCGGCGTGCGCAAGCCGCTGTTCATCAACCGCAGCAGCAAGTGGTATCCGGGCGGCAGCGGCGGCGTGCCGGCCGTGGCCGGCGTCACCGGCCAGGACCTGGCGCTGACGTGGAGCCTGGACGAACTGGGCACGGCCGGCACCCACGACCGCCAGAACACCAACCGCATCGTCGTCGCCGACGAGGGCGCGGTCATGGGCTGGGACTACCGCGTCGGCTTCAACGCCGCCATGAGCGAGCGCCGGGTCGGCTACAAGAGCGGCTTCGTCACCACGCCGGAGCTGTACGCGGGCGTGGCCAACGGCACGCTCAACCCGTTCGGCAAGCAGGACGCCGAGGGGCGCGCCTATCTCGACAGCATCAGCGTCGACGGCGAAAACTACCGCACCGCCCGCGTCAAATATTTCGGTCCGGACTTCAACCTCTCGCGCGAGCTGATGCCGCTCGAAGGCGGCGCGCTGGCGATCGCCGTCGGCGGCGACCTGCACCGCGAAATGTACAGCGACCGCACCAGCATGCTGGCCAACGCGGTGACCTACAAATCGTCCGGCGCGCCGGGCACCAATCCCAAGGGCGCGCGCACCATCGGCGGCCTGTACATGGAGCTCGACGCGCCTATCACCAAAAAGCTCGACCTCACGCTGGCGGCCCGCGCCGACCACTTCAGCGACTTCGGCTCGACCTTCAACCCGAAGGCCAGCGTGCGCTGGGAACCGCACACGGCTGTCATGCTGCGCGGCACGGCCAGCACCGGCTTCCGCGCGCCCACCCTGCCGGAGCTGTACGGTGCGGCGCGCACCCGCAGCCCGTCGGTCAACCGCTGGGACGATCCGCTGCTGTGCCCTGGCCCGACGCCGTCGCAGCCGAACACCGGCAGCTTGACCACCGACCCTCGCTACGCCGGCCTGAACCTCGATCCGGCGCGCGTCTGCAACACCCAGCTGACCACCCTGACCGGCGCCAACCCCGATCTGCAACCGGAGGAGTCGCGCACCTACACCGCCGGCATCGTACTCGAGCCGGTCAAGAACATGATGCTGTCGTTCGACGTCTGGGACATCAAGATGAAGGGCACCATCGCGCAGATCACCGAGGACACCATCTTCTCCGACGTCAACCGCTACAACAACCTGTTTACGCGCAACCCGGACGGCACGCTGGATTACATCGTCGTCACCCGCATGAACATGGGCGGCCTCCACACGCGCGGCGTCGACGTCAGCTTCCGCTACGTGGTGCCGACCAAGCAATGGGGCAAGTTCGGCGTCAACCTGGACGGCACCTATGTCGACCAGTACGAAGGCCAGAACGACGCCGGCGGCGCCTGGGTCGACAGCGTCGGCCGTCCGGGCGCGCTGGCGACCGGTTCGACCTCGGCCAACACCTACATCTTCAAGTGGAAGCACAACCTGCGCTTCTCGTGGAACTACGCCAAGTTCGGCGCGCAGCTGACGCAGTCCTACACCTCGAGCTACGAGGACACCAACGCGCTGCCGACGCAGAAGCCGGGCCAGCCGTTCCACAATGTCATCGACCACTACATCCTGTATAACCTGAGCACCAACTACAAGTTCTCGGACAACCTGAAAGTGACCTTTGGCGTCAACAACCTGCTGAACGAGGAACCGCCGCTGTCGAACCAGCGTTTGAGCTCGCGCGTGGTGTTTGCGCAAAACATCGCCAAACCGATCGGCCGCGCCTACACTTTGCGCGCCGAATACACCTTCTGATGCCATGACCATGACAACCATGAACCGCTACAAAATCGCCGGCGCCGTGCTGCTGCCGCTCGCGCTGGCAGCGTGCCAGACCGCCCAGGTGGACTCGCCAGCGCCGGCCAAGCCGGCCAAGCCGGCCGCCGCCCCGTGGATATCGGACCTCGGCAACGGCCAGTACAAGAACCCCGTCCTGCACGCCGACTATTCCGACCCGGACGCGATCCGCGTCGGCGACACTTACTATATGACGTCGTCGAGCTTTAATAGTTCCCCCGGCCTGCCCCTGCTGACGTCCAAGGACATGGTCAACTGGGAGCTGGTCGGCCACGCCTTGCCGGCTCTGGTGCCGTCCGAACGCTTCGCCGTGCCGCGCCATGGCGAGGGCGTCTGGGCGCCGTGCCTGCGCTATCACGACGGCAAGTTCTGGATCTTCTACCCGGATCCGGACCACGGCATCTTCGTCATCACGGCGGACCGTTTCGACGGCCAGTGGAGCACGCCCAAGCTGATTCTGCCGGGCAAAGGCATCATCGATCCGACCCCGCTGTGGGACGACGATGGCAAGGCGTACCTGCTGCACGGCTGGGCCAAGAGCCGCGCCGGCTTCAACAACATCCTGACCTTGCGCAGCATGGCGCCGGACGCCAGCAAACTGCTCGACACCAAAGGCACCACCCTGATCGACGGCAACGCGATCAAGGGCTACAAGACCTTGGAAGGGCCGAAGTTCTACAAAGCCAACGGCTACTACTACGTGTTCGCGCCGGCCGGCGGCGTCGAGGAAGGCTGGCAGTCGGTGTTCCGCTCGCGCAGCCTGAACGGGCCGTACGAAGTGCGCACCGTGCTCGAACAAGGCAAGACCGAGGTCAACGGCCCGCACCAGGGCGCCTGGGTACGCGCGCAGGACGGCAAGGATTGGTTCCTGCACTTCCAGGACAAGAATGCCTACGGCCGCGTGGTCCACCTGCAACCGCTGCGCTGGGTCGACGACTGGCCCATCATGGGCGAAACCGGTCCCAACGCGGGCGCCGGGCAGCCAGTGCTCACCCACGCCAAACCGGTGGCGGGCGCGGCGATCAAGACGCCGCCCACCTCGGACGAATTCGGCGGCCCGCGGCTCGGCCTGCAATGGCAGTGGAACGCCAACAGCAATGCGAAATGGTATTCGCTGAGCGAGCGTCCCGGCCAGCTGCGCCTGTTCACGCAGGCGGCGCCGGATGCGGCCGACTACGTGCGCGCGGCGCCATCCATGCTGGCGCAGAAGCTGCCGGCGCCGGAGTTCGTCGTCAACACCCGCGTCCAGCTCAATGACGCCAACAACGGCGACCGCGCGGGACTGATCGTCAACGCCATGCAATACGCCTGGCTGGGCCTGCGCAAGACAGCCGACGCGACCCAGCTGGTCTACACCACGTGCGGCCCGGCCGTGGTGCGCTGCAAGGAAACCACGGCCGTGGTGCTGCCGTCGGCGCCGTCGGCGCTGTACCTGCGCATGACGATGGCGCCCGGCGCGATGGCGAGCTTCGCCTACAGCACCGACAACGTGACCTTCCAGACCGTGGGCCAGCCGCTCAAGATCAGCAAGGGCCGCTGGGTGGGCGCGCAGATGGGCGTGTTCAGCATCGGCGAAGGGGCGTCAGGCAGCACAGGCGCCAAGGCGTCCAGCCTGGATGTCGATTACTTCCGCGTCAGCGCGCAATGATGGAGAATAAAATGACTAAAGCAGTAAACCCACAACGCCGCAACGTCCTGCGCGCGGCCTCGGCCGGCGCCATGCTCGGCGGCGCCGCGCCGCTCGCGTTCGGTCAGACCGCGCCAGCCGCCGCCGACCCTTGGGCCACGGCGCAGCGCATCATCGACCGCTTCGCCAAGCCGCTGGTATTTCGCAAGGAAGACTTCCCGATCACGAAGTTCGGCGCCAAGCCGTGCAAACTGGCCGAGATCACCACCACCGGCGGCGACGAGCCGCTGAAGCGCATGTCGCCGGTCGCCAAGTCGCCTGACTGCTATCCGGCCATCGCCGCCGCCATCGCCGCCTGCAACAAGGCCGGCGGCGGCCGCGTGCTGATTCCGGCCGGCGCCTGGTACTGCGCCGGCCCGATCGTGCTGCTGTCCAACGTCAACGTCCATCTTGCCGCCGGCGCCGAGGTCTACTTCAGCGCCAACCCGAACGACTACGCCAAATACGGCGATATCGATTGCGGCAAGAACGGCAAGCTGGTGATCTCGCGCTGGCAGGGCAACGACGTGCTGAACTTTTCGCCGATGATCTACGCCTACAACCAGCGCAACATCGCGCTGACCGGCGAGGACTGGACCAGCATCCTCAACGGCCAGGCCGGTGTGCCGTTTGAAACCGGCGGCGGCAGTTCCTGGTGGGACTGGAGCGGCAAGAACAAGCAGGCGCCCATGCACGGACGCAAGATCAACCCGGCCAATCCGGAATCGCTGGCGGCGGTGGCCCCAATGCTGTCGGACGCCGAGCGCGCGCTGATCCAGGGCACCCGTCCCGACTGGCGCACCGACTCGCGCTACCTGCCGGCGCTGTCCGAGGCCGGCGTGCCGGTGGCCAAGCGCATCTTCGGCCTCGGCCACTACCTGCGCCCGTGCATGGTCGAATTCGTCGGCTGCACGGACGTGCTGATGCAGGGCTACCAGTTGCTCGATTCGCCGTTCTGGCTGCACCACCCGGTCAACTGCCGCAACGTCCACTTCAGCAAGGTGCGGATGGAAAGCAAGGGCGCCAACAGCGACGGCTTCGATCCCGAGTCGTGCGACACCATCCTGGTCGAAGGCTGCCTGTTCAACACCGGCGACGATTGCATCGCCATCAAGTCCGGCAAGAACCGCGATATCGCCGAAGGACCGACGCGCAATATGGTGATCCAGGACACCATCATGAACAGCGGCCACGGCGGCGTCACCCTCGGAAGCGAGATGGCGGCCGGCATCGAGCACGTGTACGCGCAACGCATCGAGTTCCGCAACGTCCACTGGGACAGCGACCCGCTCGGCACCGCCATCCGCATGAAGACCAACATGAATCGCGGCGGCTTCCTGCGCCACTTCTACGTGCGCGACGTGACCGTGCCCAACGGCGTCAAGACCACGCCGGGCTTTTACAATCCGCTGCCCGGCTCGGTCATCAAGCCGAAGACGGTGTCGACCAGCGGCGGCGGCCTGATCACCATCGACTGCGACTACGCGCCGGCCGACGACGATGTGCGGATCCGGCCGCCGTCGGTGTCGCACGTGCACATCTCCAACGTCAAGGCCGGCAACATCAAGGTCGGCGGCGCCGAGGTCTCCTGCTACCAGGCCATGGTGATCCTGGGACCGGTGGCGACCAGCTTCAACGGCAAGCCCGGCACGCCGGTGTTGCCGCTGACCGACATCACCATCACCGACTGCGATTTCGGCACGCCGCGCAATGCCGAGCAGCCTTGGTTCACCCACAACGTCAAGGGATTGGTCTTGAAGAACGTGCGCATCGCCGGCAAGACCATCTCGACGGTACTGGACACCTGACGCGATGACCACGATGACCACGTCCACCACCCATGCCGCCCGCCGCAACTTCATGCAGACGCTGGCGGGCGGTACCCTGGCCCTGGCCGGCGGCCTGCCGGTACAGTTGATGGCGGCCCCGGCCGCTTCCTCCGACCCTTGGCGCCAGGCCCAGGCCATCATCGACCGCGTGTCGAAGCCACTCACCTTCCGCAAGGAGGATTTCGTCATCACCGCGTTTGGCGGCAAGGCGTGCGACGTGGTGCCGATCAACGCCTGGGTCGGCTCCAGCGAGCGCGCCGACATCCACACGCCGGCGCCCGGCGCGACCGATTGCTACCCCGCCATCAGCGCCGCCATCGCCGCCTGCCACAAGGCCGGCGGCGGCCGCGTCTTGATCCCGACCGGCAACTGGCTGTGCGCCGGGCCGATCGTGCTGCTGTCGAACGTCCACGTGCATCTGGCCAAGGGGGCGCACGTCTACTTCTCCGCCAATCCGCTCGACTATGCGCGCCATGGCGAGTTCGATTGCGGCGCCAACGGCAAGCTGTCGCTGACCCGCTGGGAGGGCAACGATTGCCTGAATTACTCATCGCTGGTGTACGCCCACGGCCAGCGCAACATCGCCCTCACCGGCGAGGACTGGACCTCCATCCTCGACGGCCAGGCCGGCGTGCCCTTCCCCGGCGATGCCGATTGCTGGTGGTCCTGGAAAGGCCGCGAGCGCAAGGGCGAGGTGCACGTGCCGTTCACCGTGGGCAAGGTGCAGGAGCGGCCGAACCCGCGCAACCGCCCGCTGGCCGAGATCGCGCCGCATTTGTCCGCCGAGGAGGCCGCGAAGATCCAGGGCGACGATCCGTGGTTCCTGTCGGACTCGCACTACCTGCGCGCGCTGAGCGAGGCGCGCGTGCCGGCCAGGCAGCGCATCTTCGGCATCGGCCACTTCCTGCGGCCGCACATGGTGCAGTTCATCAGCTGCACCGATGTGCTGCTGGCCGGCTACCAGACCACCAACACGCCGTTCTGGCAGCACAACCCGGTGGACTGCGCCAATGTGCACGTGAAAGGCATCTACGCCAACAGCATGGGCGCCAACAACGATGGTTTCGATCCGGAATCGTGCCGTTACGTGCTGATCGAAGGCTGCCAGTTCAACACCGGCGACGATTGCATCGCCATCGATTCCGGCAAGGGCACGGATACGCAGTTCGGTCCATGCGAGAACGTGGTGGTGCAGAATTGCCGGATGCACAGCGGCCATGGCGCGCTGACTTTGGGCAGCATCATGTCCGGCGGCATCCAGAACGTGTATGCGCAGAATCTGGTGTTCGAGAACGCCAACTGGAAGACCGATCCGCTCAACATCGCCATACGGCTGAAGACCAATATGGCGCGCGGCGGCTTTTTACGGAATTTCTATGTACGCAATGTGCAGATCCCCAACGGCATCCGCACCACGCCGGCGTTTTACAAGCCAACGCCGGGGTCCGGGATTCCGGAGAAGACGGTGGCCGCCGGCGCCGGCGGCGTGATCACCTTCGATTGCGACTACAGCCCGCTCGACGATACCATCCGCACGCGGCCGCCGCTGGTGACCAACGTGCATATCTTGGGTATTAAGGTGGGCAATGTGCAGACCAAAGAGGGCAAGTTCTCGTGCTACCAGCCGATTGTGGTGTTGGGGCCGGTGGCGGTGAACTACAACGGACCGGGCACGCCGCAGATCCTGCCGGTGAGCCATGTCACCATCAGCGACTGCGACTTCGGCACGCCCGTGGTGAAGCAGCCGGCGTACCTGTATAACGTCAAGGAGCTCGTGTTGAAGAACGTGACCATCGCCGGCAAGGTCCACAACCAGCGTTTGTCGTCATAACCGCCGTCAAACCGTCGCCAGCGCCAGTTGGGGCGCCGGCCGCCTGTGCGGCTGGTGGCCCGCCGGCGCGGCGCGTCCCTGCTCCAGCTTGAACACGCTGACGACCTGCGTCAGATGCGAGGCCTGGCCTTCCAGCGCCGCCGTGGCGGCGGCCGCTTGCTCCACCAGCGCGGCGTTCTGCTGCGTCACCGCGTCCATTTCGTTGACGGCCTGGTTGATCTGTTCGATGCCGACCTCCTGCTCGCGGCTGGCCGCCGTGATTTCGCTCATGATGTCGGTGACCCGCTGGATGCTGGCGACCACCTCGGTCATCGTGGTGCCGGCCTTGGCCACCAGCTGATTGCCGGCGTTGACCTGCTCGACCGAGTCGTTGATCAAGGTTTTGATTTCCCTCGCCGCGCTCGCCGAGCGCTGCGCCAGGTTGCGCACTTCCGACGCCACCACGGCGAAGCCCCGTCCCTGCTCGCCGGCGCGCGCCGCCTCCACCGCCGCGTTCAAGGCGAGGATGTTGGTCTGGAAGGCGATGCCGTCGATGACGCCGATGATGTCGGCGATCTTGCCGGCCGACGCGTGGATGTGACCCATCGTCGTCACCACTTCCGTCACCACCGCGCCGCCCTGGCGCGCCACGTCCACGGCGGACACGGCCAACTGGTTGGCTTGCCGCGCGTTGTCGCTGTTTTGCTTGACGGTGGAGGTCAGTTCCTCCATCGACGACGCGGTCTCCTCCAGCGCGCTGGCCTGCTGCTCGGTGCGCGACGACAGGTCCAGATTGCCGCTGGCCACTTCCGCCGTCGCGGTCGAGATCTCGTCGCTGCCGGCGCGCACCTGGCCGACGATCTTGTTCAGGCTGTGGGTCATTTCATTGAGCGCTCGCAACAGCGCCCCGATCTCGTCCTTGCTTTGCACGTCGACATAGCCGCTCAAATCGCCGGCGGCGACGGTCTGCGCCAGCGCCACGGCCCGGTTCACCGGCACCGTGATGGAACGCGTGATGAACCAGCCGATCAGCACCGCCATGATCGTCGCCGTCACCGACAGGATGAGCGTCAGTTGCACGGCCAACGCGCCGCCCGCCGCGATCTGCTCGCCGTCTTTCTTCATCAGCGATTCCTGGAAATCCTCCATCGCGTTGATGGCGTTGAAATACGGCGTTTGCGCCACCCGCAGTTCCTTGCTCACGTACTTGCCGGCCTGCTCGGACTGCCCCTCCCTGATCATCTTGATGATGGCGGTGCGCGCGACGGTGTAGGCGTCGCGCCGCTCGCTCAGCGTCTTGAACAATTCCCTGCCCTTGGGAAGCGTCAGCATGGCGTCCAGCTTGACGATATATTCTTCGTTCGCCTTCAGCGACGCATCCAGCTTCTCCAGCTGCGCCCGCACCTCCGCAGCGTCGGCCGCGCCGATGATGGCGTTGCGCAGCAAGCGCGATTGCACATTCACCTCGGTCTGAATCTGCCGGGCCAGCGTCAACTTGACGAAGCTGTCGCTCAAGATCCGGTCCGTCGCCTCGTTGATCAGGTTGATGCGGGTGATGGCGACCAGCGCCACGGCGGCCAACAGCAGCACCACCACGCCGAATCCCAGGCTCAGCCGCGTTCCGATTTTCAAGTTAGAGATGTTCATGATAGTTTCCATTGGGGTCTATTGGCATAGCAACATTTAGATGTTGGCCCCAATGGCCGTTGCGCATATTGCGACAAGGCAAGCCGGACGGTTGCGTGTTGTTTCAGCGCGTCAGCATGCTTGTTGATAGCGTAAACGCTGAACGGCGCGGCCATGCCGCGCCGTTCGGCGTCAGTGCGTCAATGAAGGGCTGCCGCTCTGCCGGGCGGCAGCCGTCCTCAGCCGGCCAGCGCCAGGCGCGGGACCGTGCGTCGCGATGGCGAGGAAGCCGAATGCGCCACCACCGGCGGTGCGTTTCGCGCGCCGGTGTCCAGCTTGAACACGCTGACCACCTGCGCCAGATGGGCCGCCTGCTGCTCCAATGCGCCCGTCGCGGCCGCAGCCTCCTCCACCAAGGCGGCGTTCTGCTGCGTCACCGTGTCCATTTCGGTGACCGCCTGGTTGATCTGCTCGATGCCGACTTCCTGTTCGCGGCTGGCGACGGTGATCTCGCCCATGATATCGGTCACGCGCTGGATGCTGGCAACCACCTCGGTCATCGTGGTGCCGGCCTTGGCGACCAGCCTGTTGCCCGCGTCGACCCGCTCGACCGAGTCGTTGATCAGGGTTTTGATTTCCTTGGCCGCGCCCGCCGAGCGCTGCGCCAGGTTGCGCACTTCCGACGCCACCACAGCGAAGCCCCGGCCCTGCTCGCCCGCCCGCGCCGCCTCCACCGCCGCGTTCAGCGCCAGGATGTTGGTCTGGAAGGCGATGCCGTCGATGACGCCGATGATGTCCGAAATCTTCGCGGCCGACTCGTTGATCTGCCCCATCGTCGTGACCACTTCGCCCACCACCGCGCCGCCCTGGCGCGCCACCTCGACGGCGGACACGGCCAACTGGTTCGCCTGCCGCGCGTTGTCGCTGTTCTGCTTGACGGTGGAGGTCAGTTCCTCCATCGACGAGGCGGTTTCTTCCAGCGCGCTGGCTTGCTGTTCGGTGCGCGACGACAGGTCCATATTGCCGGTGGCGACTTCCCCGGTCGCGGTCGCGATCTCGTCGGTGCTGACGCGCACCTGGCCGACGATGTCGTTCAGGCTCTGGTTCATGTCCTTGAGCGCCTGCATCAACGAGCCGATCTCGTCCTTGCTTTGCACCTCGATGCGGCTGCTCAAGTCGCCGGCGGCGACGGTTTGCGCCAGCGCCACAGCCTGGTTCACAGGTCCCGTGATCGAGCGCGTGATGAACCAGCCGATCAGCACGGCGGCAATGGCGGCGAACGCCGACAGCGCCACCGTCATCTGGACGGCGAACGCGCCATCGGCCACCGCTTGCTGGCCCGACTGGTTCATCAACGATTCCTGGAAATCCGTCAGCGCGATAATCGATTCGAAGAAGGCATTTTGCGGTCCGCGCAATTCCTTGAGCAGGTATTTCCCTGCCAGGTCCGGCTGTCCGTCCAGCAACAGCTTGACAGTCGCGTCGCGCGCGGTCGCATAGGTGTTGCGGCGCTCGCTCACGGTGTCGAATAGCGCCCGGCCCTTTTCGGTATTCAGCATGGTCTTCAGTTTGGCCAGGAGCCCAATATTCTTTTTCACTGACGCGTTCAGTTTGCCCAGCGACGTCGAAACTTCGGCCGGATCGGCCGCGCCGATGATGGCGTTGCGCAGATAACGCGCCTGCAAGTTCACCTCGGTCTGGATATCCTGGGCCAGCGACACTTTGGCGTACCGGTCGTTCAGGATGTCGTCCGTCGCATCGTTGATCAGGTTGATGCGGCTGATGGCGATGAAGGCCACGGCAAGCAGCAAGACGACGACCACGCCAAATCCAAGGCCGAGCCGGGTTCCGATTTTTAAGTTAGAGATTTTCATAATTGTTTCCGTTTTCGGGCTGCATGCGCAGCGATGTAGGTAACAAACGACGATCGATGCTGACGATGGCATCAGGTCGCTTGCGCGAAAAGCGGCAGGAATCAGGGACGCGGTGAAGGACTGCATTGTCCCGGGGGCATGGGGACGGGAGGAATAGTTCGACCAGGACATTGCTGGCCCGGTAACCACAAGTTGATGACTCATCTTATCAAATGTCAAAAGAATTGCCACAAGAAAATAAAAATAGTGAACTTTTCCGACGACATCCTTCCGCTGCTGAGGCTGCCAGTCCACACTACCGCAGCCGGCACGCCGGAAGATGGCCGTTCGTGATGCTTACTGCTATATTTCCTGATCGATATTTCACACGCCGGAACCCGCATGACACGCCTGCCCTCGCACCTCCTGACCACGCTCGCCGCCTGCGCCGTGCTAGCCGGCTGCGCCACCACCCAGATGCCGTTGACCGACTTCACCGCCGGTTCCGGCGGCCCGCGCGCGCCGGAGCAACTGGCCGTCACGTTCGACAAAGCCGACCTGGCGCTGCGCGTCGATCCCGCCACGCAAAACATCCGTGGCGACGCCGCGCTAACCTTCACCGCCAACGCGCTGGCAACGACGCCGCTGACCCGCATTGCCGTCGAGCTGGACCGCAACCTGCCGGTCGACGGCGCCAGCGTCGACGGCGTGGAACTGGCGCGCTCGGCGATCAGCAATCCGGAGGGCCGTCTGTACCTCACCTTGCCGACGCCGCTGCCGGCGGGCGCCAGCACCACCGTGCGCATCCGCTACCACGGCGTGCCGCACGTGGCCAGGCGCGCCCCGTGGGATGGCGCCTTCACCTGGAGCAAAACAACGGACGGCCAGCCGTGGATCGCCACCACCGTCGAGGGCGAAGGCTGCGACCTGTTCTGGCCCTGCATAGACCATCCGATGGGCAAGGCCAAACTGATCGACCTGCACATCAGCGTGCCGGCGCCGCTGGTGGTGGCCGGCAACGGCGTGGCCGTCGGCATGGACGAAAGGGACGGCTGGCGCACCTACCATTGGCGCGCCAAGAACCCCAGCACCTACGGCATCGCGCTCAACATCGGCCCCTACGAGATGCTGTCGGGCGACTACGCCAGCCGCTACGGCAACACCATTCCGCTGCGCATGTGGTATCTGAAAGGGCACGAGCGGCAGGCCAGGGGCCTGTTCGCCGAGTTCGCGCCCATGCTCGATTTCTTCGAGCGCCGCATCGGCCCCTACCCGTTCGGCGACGAGAAAATGGGCGTCGTCGAAACCCCGCACCTTGGCATGGAGCACCAGACCATCAACGCCTACGGCAACGGCTACCTGAAGTCGCCTTACGGCTACGACTGGCTGTTGCACCACGAACTATCGCACGAGTGGTTCGGCAACCAGATGACCAACGCCGACTGGGACGACATGTGGCTGCACGAGGGTTTCGGCAGCTACATGCAGCCGCTGTACCTGCAATGGCTGCGCGGCGACATGGAATTCCAGGCCGAGCTGTTCAACCAGCGCAAGTCGCTGCGCAACAAGGTGCCGGTGGTCGGCGGCAAGCCGCAGCGCATCGAAGATGTCTACGACGACAAGCGCGGCGGTCCGGGCAACGACATCTACACCAAGGGCTCGCTGATCCTGCACACGCTGCGCAACCTGATCGGCGACGACGCCTTCTTCCGCGCCACGCGCCGCATGGTCTACGGCACAGAGACGCCGACGCCCGGCAACTTCCAGCCGCGCTGGAGCAGCACCAGGGAATTCATCGCCATCGCCAGCGAGGTGGGCGGCAGCGACCTGGGCTGGTTCTTCGACGCCTACCTGTACCACGCGGCGCTGCCCGAACTGGTCGAAACGCGCAGCGGCGACCAGCTACGGCTGGCGTGGAAGCTGAAGGATGGCGGCCCGTTCCCGATGCCATTGGAAGTACGCATCGTCGACGACCGGGGCGAGCGCATCGTCCGGCTGCCGATGAGCGGCGGCGGTGGCGAACTGACTTTGGCGGCCGGCGCGCACTATACTGTCGATCCGGCGTCCCGCGTGCTGCGTCAGGAAGCGCATATCGACGAATGGAAGCGCGACGAAGACGAACGTAAAAAGCAGAAAGAGAAGGCCTCATGAAAAAGATCCCGCTGGCGCTGCTGATGGCGGCCGCCTTGTCCGCCTGCAGTCCGCAATACGACTGGCGCGATTACCGCAGCAATGACGCCCCGTACGCCGTGATGTTCCCCGGCAAGCCCGCCAGCCAGACCCGCGCCATCAAGCTGGACGACCTGGACGTGAACATGACGATGACGGCGACCGAGGTGGACGGCGTGGTGTTCGCGGTCGGCAGCGCGCAACTGGCGGACGCGGCGCGCACGCCGGCAGCTCTCGAGGCCATGAAGACGGCGCTGGTCAAGAACATCGGCGCCACGGTGACCAAAAGCGCGGCGTCGGCCGCGGCCGGCCGGACCATGCTCGATGTCGAGGCGAAAGGCAGCCAAAATGGGGAGCCCATGCTGCTGATCGGGCGTTTTATCGCCAAGGACGCGCGCATTTACCAGGTCATTGTCATGGGGCGGGAGAAAAATATCGTGCGCGACACCGTGGAAACCTGGTTCAGCTCCTTCAAATTGAACTGAAAACAGGCGCCTGGCTTAGAAGATGCTTAATTGACGTGCGCTAACGTCCATACAGATGGGCTCGTCTCTTGTAAAGTTTCCCTGACGACCTAATGTGAACAGCAACGGCACGCCGCTGCTTTGTCATTCGGCGCACCGTCGGACCTCTCGATCAATAATACTAAGAAAGCGCATCATGTTAATTGCCTTCAAATCCAAATCCAGCCCTGAAGTCCTGATGTATCAGGAACACGCGCAACGCATCCTCGACCTGCTGCATAAAAATCCCACGCGCGGCGTGATCACCGCCGCCGAGGCGGAGCAGGCGCTGTCGGTGCTCGAGCATGAAGTGGCCGAAAGCAAACTCCACCCTGAAAACGATGTCGAGCACGACATCCACGCGCACGAGAAGGAAGAGAACGAGACGGTGGAGCATGCCGTCATGCAGCGCGTGGGCTTCCACGCCCGCGCCTATCCGCTGCTGGAGATGCTGCGCTCGGCCAAGCAGGAAAACGAAAGCATTATCTGGGGCGTGTAACGCGATAAAAATGGGAACGCGGTTCTTCAATCCCCCGCCAGGCTGGCCTTGAGCGGCAGATCCATCGTGAACCGCGTCCCCACCCCGACCACGCTGTCGACCCGGATGCTGCCATCGAGCAGCGACGTCACGATGTTGTACGTGATGCTCAATCCCAGCCCGTTGCCGCCCTGCCCCAGCTTGGTCGTGAAAAATGGGTCGAAGATGCGCGCTTGATGCTCGATGGCGATCCCCGCGCCGTCATCCTGGAACACGATCCGCACCCGGTCCGGTCCCAGCCGCACCGCCCACAGCCGGATCACGCCACCGCTGCGCCCGTCGAACGCGTGCAGCAAGGCGTTGTTGATCAGGTTGATGATCACCTGGCCGTAGGGGCCCGGGAAGCTGTCCATCTCGATATCGTCCGGCATCTCCAGATCGACCTGGTGGCCCGCCTTGCGAATCTGGTTCTTCATCGTCGTGACGATTTCCTGGCTGGCCTGGTGCAGGTCGAAATGGCGCCGCTTGGCGCTGGCCTGGTCGACCGCCACCTGCTTGAAACTGTTGACCAGCTCGGCCGCGTTGCGCAGGCTGCGCATCAGCAAGGTCGACGCCTCGCGCGCGGCGTCGATGAATTGCGCCAGGTCCGAGCGCCGCAGCACGTTGTTGTTCTGGCGCAGCTCGATCTCGGTGGTCTTGTCCTCGAGCGTGCTGGCGATCACCAGGCTGTTGCCGATCGGCGTGTTGAGCTCGTGCGCGACGCCAGCCACCAGCGAGCCCAGCGCGGCAAGCTTCTCGCGCTCGACCAACTGCTGCTGCGTGTCTTGCAACTGCCGGTAGGAATCGGCGTTGGCGAACGCCACCGCCACATATGACGCCAAGGTGGTCAGCATGTCGGCGTCGATGCGGTGATAGGCATGCGCGCGGTAGCTGTGGACGGTGATAATGCCGCGCACCTGGCCGTTGACGGAAATCGGCACATAGATCAGCGAGCGCGGCTCGGTCGGCAACGAGCCGTCTTCGAGCGTGCCCATGTCATCGGCGCCGGACACCAGCGCCACGCTGTCGATGTAGCGCCCGTATTCCTTTTCCAGGTCGTTGATGAACACCTCTTCGGCATGGTTGATGCACCACACCGCCAGCTGGTTCGGCTCGCGCATGCTGCGCGTGTACGGCGTGTAGCGCTTGCCCTTCTCCATCGCGAACGGATACTCGATCAACTCCTGCTCGGGCCGGTAAATGCCGATGCCGAACACGCTCGCGTCCATCAGCGCGTGGACCTGCTGGTACAGCATCGTCATGATGGCCTCGCTGTCGAGGTTGGCCGTGATGCGGCGGCCGATGTCGGACAGCAGCGAGATATTGCGGTGCGCCAGCTCCACGCTATCCTTTTGCAGCTCGGCCTCCTGCTTCTGGCGTTCGACCGATTCCTTCTGCAGCACCAGCTCGCGCGTGCGGCTGCCGACCTCCTCTTCGAGCGCCTGCTTTTGCCGCATCAACATGCGGATGCGGATGCGGAACAGCAAATACGCCGCGCCCAGCGCCAGGCCGATCATCACCAGGCGGAACCACCACATCTTCCACACCGGCGGCGTGACGATCAACTCCAGCACCGCCGGTTCCGGACTCCAGACGCCGTCCTTGTTGGCGGCCCGAACGCGAAACACATAGCGGCCCGGGTCCAGGTTGGTATAGGTGGCGAAGCGCTTGCCGGCGTCCGTCGTCACCCACTGCGGATCGAAACCTTCGAGCTGGTAGGCGTAGCGGTTGCGCTGCGGATCGGCGAAATGCAAGGCCGCGAATTCGATCGAGAACATGACGTCGCGATGGCTCAAGGTCAGCGTCTTGGCGTCGCGCAGCGGGCCCTTCGGCAGCACGTCGGGACGCCGCACGTCGCTCAGGATCGACTCGTTGAAGATGAAGAAATCGGTGATGGCGATCTGCGGCGGACGCCTGTTGTCATGGATAGCCGACGGCTTGAACGCCGTCATGCCCGCCAGGCCGCCGAAGTACAGCGTGCCGTCCGGCGCCTTGTGGGCCGCGCCGATGAAGTACGAGCCGTCAATCAAGCCGTCCTTGGCCGTGTAGTGCTTGAAGAATCCGCTCTCGGGATTGAACATCGCGATGCCGGCGGTGCTGCTGATCCACAGCTTGCCGTTGTCGTCTTCCAGAATGGCGCCGATCGGATCGACGGCGCCGCCGTTCTGTCCGGGATAGTAGCGGAAGCGCAGGTCGCCGTCCGGCTGCGGCAAGGCCTTGCACAAACCTGCGGCCGTGCCGACCCACAGCACGCCTTTTTTGTCCTCGAAGATGAACGGCACCCTTTTGTGGCTCAGGCTGTCCGGCCGGTTCGGATCGTGGCGGTAGTGGCGGAACTTGCCGGTGGCGCGGTCGAAACGGTTCAACCCGTTTTCGGTGCCGATCCACAGGATGCCTTGGCGGTCCTCCAGCAGCGCGTAGACGCGGCCGTCGACGCTGTCCGGATTGTTCAGATCGGCGCGATAGGTGGTGACGGCGCCGGTGTCGGGATCGATGCGGTGCAGCCCGCCGCGCGTGCCGGCCCAGATGACGCCGGCCCGGTCGACCAGCAACCGCTGGATCGACAGCGAATTCGGATCGGCACCCAACGGCACTCGCGTGTAGCGGCCGGTGGCCGGATCGCGCCGGGCCAGCCCGGTGGAAGTGCCGACCCACAACTGGCCCTTGAGATCGGTGGCCAGCGCGATCACCATGTCGCCGGGCAGGCTGCCGGGATCGCGCTCGTCGCGGTGCCAGGACTCGACCGTGCGCTTGGTCACGTCCAGCCGGGTCAAGCCTTCGCCCGAGCCGAGCCAGAGCTGGTTGTCGCCGGCGCCGTCGATCGCCCGCACCTTGCTGTTGGTCACGCCGGGCAGCACGCCGGACGATCCGGTGTAGCGCTCGAAGCCGCCGCTGTCGAGATCGACCCAGTCCAGGCCGGCGTACCAGTTGCCCACCCACAGCGTGCCGGTGCGGTCCTGATACAGGGCGGTGATCTGGTTGTCGCCGATGCCGTGGCGGTTCAGGCTATCCCAACGGTAGCTGTGGAACTCGCCGCTGGCGGGATCGCGCCGTTTCAGGCCGTCCTCCTGGGTACCGACCCACAAAGTGCCGTCGCTGTCATGCATCAGGACGTTGACGCGCTGGGTGCCGAAGGACTGGGACAACGCCTGCGGCAGGCGGGTCGGCTTGGCGCCATCGACCCGCCATGCCTGCAGGCCGGACATGGCGCCGACCCACACCACCCCGTCCGGCGCGACCGACAGCGACGTGATGTTGTTGGACCGGGTGGTGCCGTCCAGAGGCGTCAGATGAAGGAATTTTGCGGCGCCCGGCGGCAGCATTTCCAGCCCGCTGGCGGTGCCTATCCACAGATTGCCGGACTTGTCGCGCGCCACCGCGTTGACCCGGTCGTCGGAGATGCTGTCGGGGTCGGCCGGCGCGTGCCGCCAGGTGCGCACCTGGCCGCTCGTGATATCGAGATGCTGCAGGCCCTCGCTGGTGGTCAGCCACAGCCCATCCTTGCCGTCACCGATGATGTGGGTGACGGCAACGTTGCCAGCCTTGATGGCTTGGTGGACGAAGCCACCGGTCGACGGATCGTAACGGTCCAGCCCGCCTTTACTGCCGACCCACAGCCGGCCGCCCGCGTCCTCGTACAGCGCCTGGACATAGTTGTCGAGGAGACTGTGCGGGTTGGCGGGGTCGTTCTTGAAAACGGTGACGCGGTAGCCGTCGAAGCGGTTGAGGCCGGCCTGCGTGCCGATCCAGATGAAGCCTTGGCGGTCCTGCATCACACGTGTGACGGACTCCTGCGTTAAGCCTTGCTCGACACCTAAATGTTCAAAGCGCAGGCTGAGCGGAGCGGCATGGACGAGCGAACAGAGCGCCACCAGAAGCATGCCGCAAAACCGTGCCGTACGCATCGCGAAAGCTGACATAGGGTTGCACTCCAATATTAACGGTATTGTAATGCAGAAACCTATGACGAAAGGGGACACCAGCGGAGCTCTCGCAGGGAAACAACGTCGGGAAGATGCGGATTGAATACCAGGGACTTGGACGAAAAAAAGCCCCAACCAGATCACTGGAAGGGGCTTTTTAATATAACTAGCCTGACGATAACCTACTTTCACACTGGTTGCAGCACTATCATCGGCGCAGAGTTGTTTCACGGTCCTGTTCGGGATGGGAAGGGGTGGGACCAACTTGCTATGGTCATCAGGCATTGACTTGTACTGGGCTGCGCGCATTGCGTCGCCCTGAATCTGGAAGTAGTAAGTAATCAGTATCTCAATACTGGGTAATGAAGTTGTGTATCAACGAACGCCTCAACGCACTTCTTATTCACCATAACCTGCTAAGGTTATAGGGACAAGCCGTACGGGCAATTAGTATCAGTTAGCTTAATGCATTACTGCACTTCCACACCTGACCTATCAACGTCCTGGTCTCGAACGACCCTTCAAAGAGCTCAAGGCTCTGGGAAATCTCATCTTAAGGCAAGTTTCCCGCTTAGATGCTTTCAGCGGTTATCTCTTCCAGACTTAGCTACCCGGCAATGCCACTGGCGTGACAACCGGTACACCAGAGGTCTGTCCACTCCGGTCCTCTCGTACTAGGAGCAGCCCCCTTCAAATTTCCAACGCCCACGGCAGATAGGGACCAAACTGTCTCACGACGTTTTAAACCCAGCTCACGTACCACTTTAAATGGCGAACAGCCATACCCTTGGGACCGGCTACAGCCCCAGGATGTGATGAGCCGACATCGAGGTGCCAAACTCCCCCGTCGATATGAACTCTTGGGAGGAATCAGCCTGTTATCCCCAGAGTACCTTTTATCCGTTGAGCGATGGCCCTTCCATACAGAACCACCGGATCACTATGTCCTACTTTCGTACCTGCTCGACTTGTCAGTCTCGCAGTTAAGCACGCTTATGCCATTGCACTATTAGCACGATGTCCGACCGTACCTAGCGTACCTTCGAACTCCTCCGTTACACTTTAGGAGGAGACCGCCCCAGTCAAACTGCCTACCATGCACTGTCCCCGACCCGGATAACGGGCCAAGGTTAGAACCTCAAATGAACCAGGGTGGTATTTCAAGGTTGGCTCCACGAGAACTGGCGTCCCCGCTTCAAAGCCTCCCACCTATCCTACACAGATTGATTCAAAGTCCAATGCAAAGCTACAGTAAAGGTTCATGGGGTCTTTCCGTCTAGCCGCGGGTAGATTGCATCATCACAAACACTTCAACTTCGCTGAGTCTCGGGAGGAGACAGTGTGGCCATCGTTACGCCATTCGTGCAGGTCGGAACTTACCCGACAAGGAATTTCGCTACCTTAGGACCGTTATAGTTACGGCCGCCGTTTACTGGGACTTCAATCAAGAGCTTGCACCCCATCATTTAATCTTCCAGCACCGGGCAGGCGTCACACCCTATACGTCCACTTTCGTGTTTGCAGAGTGCTGTGTTTTTATTAAACAGTCGCAGCCACCAGTTTATTGCAACCCGTTCACCCTACTGAAGTAAATCAGCCAAGCTACAAGGGCGTACCTTTTCCCGAAGTTACGGTACCAATTTGCCGAGTTCCTTCTCCCGAGTTCTCTCAAGCGCCTTAGAATACTCATCTCGCCCACCTGTGTCGGTTTGCGGTACGGTCTCGTATGACTGAAGCTTAGAGGCTTTTCTTGGAACCACTTCCGATTGCTTCGAGACCGAAGTCTCTCGTCCCGCTCCCTTGAATTACGCGCCCGGATTTGCCTAAGCGCCTTCTATGAAGCAGCAACCAACTATTCCAACAGTTGGACAACCTTCCGCGATCCGTCCCCCCATCGCATCATACGACGGTGCAGGAATATTAACCTGCTTCCCATCAGCTACGCATCTCTGCCTCGCCTTAGGGGCCGACTCACCCTGCTCCGATGAACGTTGAACAGGAAACCTTGGGCTTACGGCGTGGGGGCTTTTCACCCCCATTATCGCTACTCATGTCAGCATTCGCACTTCTGATACCTCCAGCATCCTTTACAAGACACCTTCGCAGGCTTACAGAACGCTCTCCTACCATATGCTTACGCATATCCGCAGCTTCGGTGACTGGCTTAGCCCCGTTACATCTTCCGCGCAGGACGACTCGATCAGTGAGCTATTACGCTTTCTTTAAATGATGGCTGCTTCTAAGCCAACATCCTGACTGTTTTAGCCTTCCCACTTCGTTTTCCACTTAGCCAATCTTTGGGACCTTAGCTGGCGGTCTGGGTTGTTTCCCTCTTGACGCCGGACGTTAGCACCCGACGTCTGTCTCCCAAGCTCGCACTCATCGGTATTCGGAGTTTGCAATGGTTTGGTAAGTCGCGATGACCCCCTAGCCATAACAGTGCTCTACCCCCGATGGTGATACTTGAGGCACTACCTAAATAGTTTTCGGAGAGAACCAGCTATTTCCAAGTTTGTTTAGCCTTTCACCCCTACCCACAGCTCATCCCCTAATTTTTCAACATTAGTGGGTTCGGACCTCCAGTGCGTGTTACCGCACCTTCATCCTGGCCATGAGTAGATCACTTGGTTTCGGGTCTACACCCAGCGACTATCGCCCTGTTCGGACTCGATTTCTCTACGGCTTCCCTATATGGTTAACCTTGCCACTGAATGTAAGTCGCTGACCCATTATACAAAAGGTACGCAGTCACGGAACAAGTCCGCTCCTACTGTTTGTATGCACACGGTTTCAGGATCTATTTCACTCCCCTCCCGGGGTTCTTTTCGCCTTTCCCTCACGGTACTGGTTCACTATCGGTCGATTACGAGTATTTAGCCTTGGAGGATGGTCCCCCCATATTCAGACAGGATTTCTCGTGTCCCGCCCTACTTGTCGCACGCTTAGTTCCACACATCGCATTTCACATACGGGGCTATCACCCGCTATGGCTCCTATTTCCAGAGGATTCTGTTATGCGTCATGCTAAAACGTGCAGGCTCTTCCCATTTCGCTCGCCACTACTTTGGGAATCTCGGTTGATTTATTTTCCTGCAGCTACTTAGATGTTTCAGTTCGCCGCGTTCGCTTTGCATACCTATGTATTCAGTATGCAATGACCTAAAAGGCCGGGTTTCCCCATTCGGAAATCTGCGGATCAAAGCTTGTTTGCTAGCTCCCCGCAGCTTATCGCAAGCTACTACGTCCTTCATCGCCTGTAATCGCCAAGGCATCCACCATGTGCACTTATTCACTTGTCCCTATAACGTTAGCCCCTTGCGACTAAACAAAGGAGCGGTTATAGAAATAAGAAGTACTACGTTGTTGCGTTTGTTGATACATACAATCATTACCCATCGCGCCACCTGTCGGTGATGCGATCAATAAAAATTTACTTACTTCTTCCAGATTGTTAAAGAACGTACAGCACTTGATCTCTAAAAGATCAAACCTAAATCGCAACCAAACTGGCTGACTTACGTTTGAACTTTTGGTGGAGGATGACGGGATCGAACCGACGACCCCCTGCTTGCAAAGCAGGTGCTCTCCCAGCTGAGCTAATCCCCCATTGGGTAAGACTGGTAGGGCTGGTTGGACTCGAACCAACGACCCCCGCGTTATCAACACGGTGCTCTAACCAGCTGAGCTACAGCCCCAAATGCTGTTCTTTATATTGACAGTCGATAAGTGTGAACGCTTGATGAGTGAACCGTTTAACGGGTTCGTGCCACTCTAGAAAGGAGGTGATCCAGCCGCACCTTCCGATACGGCTACCTTGTTACGACTTCACCCCAGTCACGAATCCTACCGTGGTAAGCGCCCTCCTTGCGGTTAAGCTACCTACTTCTGGTAAAACCCGCTCCCATGGTGTGACGGGCGGTGTGTACAAGACCCGGGAACGTATTCACCGCGACATGCTGATCCGCGATTACTAGCGATTCCAACTTCATGCAGTCGAGTTGCAGACTACAATCCGGACTACGATACACTTTCTGCGATTAGCTCCCCCTCGCGGGTTGGCGGCGCTCTGTATGTACCATTGTATGACGTGTGAAGCCCTACCCATAAGGGCCATGAGGACTTGACGTCATCCCCACCTTCCTCCGGTTTGTCACCGGCAGTCTCATTAGAGTGCCCTTTCGTAGCAACTAATGACAAGGGTTGCGCTCGTTGCGGGACTTAACCCAACATCTCACGACACGAGCTGACGACAGCCATGCAGCACCTGTGTGATGGTTCTCTTTCGAGCACTCCCAAATCTCTCCGGGATTCCATCCATGTCAAGGGTAGGTAAGGTTTTTCGCGTTGCATCGAATTAATCCACATCATCCACCGCTTGTGCGGGTCCCCGTCAATTCCTTTGAGTTTTAATCTTGCGACCGTACTCCCCAGGCGGTCTACTTCACGCGTTAGCTGCGTTACCAAGTCAATTAAGACCCGACAACTAGTAGACATCGTTTAGGGCGTGGACTACCAGGGTATCTAATCCTGTTTGCTCCCCACGCTTTCGTGCATGAGCGTCAGTTTTGACCCAGGGGGCTGCCTTCGCCATCGGTGTTCCTCCACATATCTACGCATTTCACTGCTACACGTGGAATTCTACCCCCCTCTGCCAAACTCTAGCCTTGCAGTCTCCATTGCCATTCCCAGGTTGAGCCCGGGGATTTCACAACAGACTTACAAAACCGCCTGCGCACGCTTTACGCCCAGTAATTCCGATTAACGCTTGCACCCTACGTATTACCGCGGCTGCTGGCACGTAGTTAGCCGGTGCTTATTCTTCAGGTACCGTCATTAGACCTCTGTATTAGAAAGACCCGTTTCTTCCCTGACAAAAGAGCTTTACAACCCGAAGGCCTTCTTCACTCACGCGGCATTGCTGGATCAGGCTTGCGCCCATTGTCCAAAATTCCCCACTGCTGCCTCCCGTAGGAGTCTGGACCGTGTCTCAGTTCCAGTGTGGCTGGTCGTCCTCTCAGACCAGCTACTGATCGATGCCTTGGTAGGCTTTTACCCTACCAACTAGCTAATCAGATATCGGCCGCTCCAGGAGCATGAGGTCTTGCGATCCCCCACTTTCATCCTTAGATCGTATGCGGTATTAGCGTAACTTTCGCTACGTTATCCCCCACTCCAGGGTACGTTCCGATATATTACTCACCCGTTCGCCACTCGCCGCCAGGTTGCCCCGCGCTGCCGTTCGACTTGCATGTGTAAGGCATGCCGCCAGCGTTCAATCTGAGCCAGGATCAAACTCTTCAGTTTAATCTCTGTTACTTTTGCCGTTTTACCGGCACTCTTATTGCTAAGAGGTCGCTCACTCAAAATACTGACAGGCCACTACTTTCGTAGCGCCTATTTCATTACTTCTTGTGAACATTTGATATTTTAAGTATCGCGGAACCGAAGTCCCGCGTGCACTTTCATCAAACGTCCACACTTATCGACTGTTAATTTTTAAAGAACTTGTTCGGTACTGCTTGGTACTGCTTGCTGAAGAAGCGTTGTGTTCATCAGCGAAGAGGCAAGATTATGAGGCGTTTCGAATATTTCGTCAAGCACTTCTTTTTCTTCATCTTCTTCGTTTCACGCCGTATTGTGTACGTCGTTCTGCGAGGGGGCGAACTATAGCAAGGGCCGCCGCTGCTGACAAGGGTAAAATAACAAATTCATCGATTGCCAGGCAGGCCATGTTCATTCTTCCAACTATCTCCCCTACTCATAACGATGCGCTAGGCGCCTTGCTCGACAAGGCCATCAACAACAAGACCAAACCGCTCGGCAGTCTGGGAGTGCTGGAATCGCTGGCAAGGCAAATTGGCCTGATACAGAACAGCCGCGAAGTCGCGCTGACGCAGCCGGCCATCCTGGTCTTTGCGGCCGATCACGGCGTCGTCGCCGAAGGCATCTCCGCCTATCCCCAGGACGTTACCTGGCAAATGGTGGAGAGCTTCCTGGCGCGCGGCGCGGCCATCAACGTCTTCGCGGCGCAAAACAACTGCGAATTGCGCGTCATCGACGCCGGCGTCAATCACGACTTCGGCCCGCGCGACGGCCTGACGGACCGCAAGCTGGCCCACGGCACCCACAACTTCGCGCAGGAACCGGCGATGACCCACGCCACCTGCGAGGCGGCGCTGGCCGCCGGCATGGTGCTGGCCGCCGAGTTGGACGGCAATGTCGTCGGCTTCGGCGAAATGGGCATCGGTAACACCACCGCCGCCGCAGCGCTGATGCATAAGCTGACGGACATCCCGGTCGCCAATTGCGTGGGCGCCGGCACCGGCCTCTCCGCCGACGGCATCCTGCACAAGCAGCGCGTGATTGAAGCGGCGGTCGCCAAGCACGAAAACATCAAAGAACCGCTCGACGTGCTGGCCACCTTCGGCGGATTGGAAATCGCCATGATGGCGGGTGCCATGCTGAAGGCGGCCGAACTGCGCAAGGTGCTGCTGATCGACGGCTTCATCGTCACCAGCGCGCTGCTGGTCGCCGCCCGCCTGCAGCCAGCCATTCTCGATTACTGCGTCTTCGCGCACTGCTCCGACGAAAACGGCCACCAACAAATGCTAGCCGCGCTGGACGCCAAACCACTGCTCAATCTCGGCTTGCGACTGGGCGAAGGCACCGGCTGCGCGCTGGCGCTGCCGCTGCTGCACGCGGCGGTCAACTTCCTGAACCAGATGGCCACCTTCGAATCGGCCCAGGTCAGCGAGAAGTCTGAGTAAAGGCAGCGCCAGTGCACCAGCTCCGACTGTTCTTCACCGCGCTGCAATTCTTCACGCGCCTGCCGATCCCGCGCTGGGTGGGTTTCGATCCCGCCTGGCTCAATCAGGCGTCGCGCTATTTTCCGCTGGTCGGCGTGGTCGTCGCGCTGATCGCCGGAGCGGTCTACGCGGTCGCCTTCAAGTTCTTCCCTCCAGTGATCGCCGTCATCCTGTCGGCCGCCGCCGGTATTTACGCCACCGGCGCCTTCCATGAAGACGGCTTTGCCGATATGTGCGACGGTTTCGGCGGCGGCATGACGCAGGAACGCGTGCTGGAAATCATGAAGGATTCGCGCATCGGCGCCTACGGCGCGATCGGGATCTTCTGCCTGCTGCTGCTGAAGTGCGCGATCTTGACCCGAATACCACCGTTCGGGGTATTGGCGGCCCTGCTGGTGGCGCACCCGATGTCGCGGCTGATGGCGGTCTCGCTGATCTGGCGGCTGGACTACGCGCGCGCCGAGGGCAAGGCAAAGCCGCTGGCCCAAAAAATGCGCAACATGGAATTCGCCATCGCCGCCATCACGGCTTTGCTGCCTGCGCTGATACTTATATATCTGGGCTGGCTGTCGTGGACAATGCTGATCAGCGGCTGCGCCTTCGCACTGGTGGCGACCTTCTGGCTGGCGCGGAAGTTCGTTCGCCGCATCGGCGGCTACACGGGGGACTGCCTCGGCGCGGTACAGCAAGTGACCGAGGTGGTCTTCTATCTGTGCGTGCTCGCCGGGCTGCATACCAGCGCGCCATTTGAGGTTTTCTGAGCCGTGCGGCTGATACTCATTCGTCATCCCCAACCGCTGGTCGCGGCGGGCGTCTGCTATGGCAGCACCGATCTGGACGTCGCGCCGGCGGAACTGGCGCGCACCCTCGCCGAGCTGGCGCCGCAACTGCCGGCCGGTTTGCCGCTATATTCCAGTCCATTGCGCCGCTGCGCCGGACTGGCCGCCGGCCTGTCGGCCACGCCGATTTTCGACGCCCGCCTGGTAGAAATGCACTTCGGCGGCTGGGAGATGCGCGCCTGGGACGACATTCCGCGCGCCGACGTCGACGCCTGGGCCGCGGATCTGGTCAACTACCAACCGGGCGGCGGCGAGAGCGTGTTGCACATGGCCGCGCGCATCGCAGCTTTCCACGCCGACCTCCAGCGCCAGCTGGGCGACGACGGCGAGGCCATCGTCATCTGCCACGCGGGCGCCATGCGTTTGCTGTCCGCCTGCCATGCCGGCCTGCCGCCCCCGGAGATGGCCCTGCAAGCCGCCCGGACGCCGCACCATATCGCCTACGGCGCCCAGCTTGTCCTGGCGTGACGCCCGTCGCCGTCACCTTCAAGTCGCAGCCATCCGCAGTTTGAGAAAGGCGTTGACGGTCAACCTTCCGACCGTTGGATCGTCGACCATCAACTCCGGTCGCGTGATAAACCCGGAGTGGAACAGCCCACCATTGTAGAAAATCGCCCGATTGAACTTGGGCGCGACCGTCAGCACTTTCTCGAAATGGTCGTCGGAGGCGATGGCGTAGGTCGGCGCGGAGACGCCGGCCGGCGCCTCCCCCGCCTGGTCCATGCGCTTCAAATCAAGCAACCAGGCGTCGATTTCCTCGATCGGAAGCTTGGGCTTGAAAAAGCTGGTGCCGCCGAGCCGCTCGTCCTTGAACAGATACAGCACCATCGCGCCGACGCCTTCCATTGGCCCCAGGCCGTAGGAGTCGCGGTGCGGAATGCGCTGGCCCGGCAACAGCTGCTCCGGACGACGCGTCACCAGCGACAGGCGGCTGTTTATGCTGAGCACACGGCGCGCCTTGAGCGGCGTGCGCGCATGCAGCAAGAACGCTTCCTGCATGCTGGCGACGATGCGACCCGTTAGCGGGAGCTCCGGTCCCGGATAATAGTTACCGGCCGAGTCGACGAAATGCCGGTGCTCCAGCGCCGCGTACTCCACCATGATCTCCGGTTCCGCCAAAAAATTATCGACGACGACGCACTGGTGGCCGTCGAAAATCGGCACCACGCTCACCAGCGGGCGGGGATTGACCATCGGCCGCACCGCGCGCGCGGGCGTAGACGGAGGCTGGGAAGAACGTAGGTCGAACATGCGCGCTCCTGCGACAATGAAAGGGCTTGGTTTGTTTGGCGGCAGCCATCATATCGAAAAAAGCCTGTCGTCTCCCACCAACTGTGAACTATTTTTCACTAGGGGAGCCCCCGGCAAAGCCGTATAATGACCGGCTTTGGTGCCCGCGCGTCCGTCCGGATGCGCAGTTAAACGGGAAACACGAAGCCGCCCGGCGGCCCACGTGTGCTGCCCCCGCAACGGTAAGCAAGTGTCGCGCGGCGCGCGACAAACCAGCTCTGACAACCACTGTGCTCCGCATGGGAAGGTGAGATGGTCTAACTTGCCAGCCCGGATACCGGCCAAAGCAGGTGGAAGTGGGCGAACCGAATGCGCGCGCGCATCTCTCGGCTCTCCGCTTCTGTTCAATCTGGCCCACGGGGAAGTAGGCCGGTTGCTCCTAACAGAAAAATAAATCATGTCCTTTCCGCTCTCCCGCCTGGCCTGCCGCCCGGCGGCACTGACCTCGCTGGCACTGGCAATGGCCGCCGCCTTCTCGCACAACGTCGCCCATGCCGACGAGGCGCCCGCCGACACCGTCGTGGTGACCGCCACCCGCACGCCGCAACCGCTGGCCGACATCATCAGCGACACCGTCACCATCAAGGCCGAACAAATCGCCGAAGCCGGCGCCGGCTCGGTGGTCGACCTGCTCAAACGCCAGCGCGGCATCGAAGTGACGCGCAACGGCGGCGCGGGCAGCTCGTCCAACGTCTACATCCGTGGCGCCAACAGCAATCAAAGCATCGTGCTGGTCGACGGCGTGCGTATCGGCTCGTCCACCACCGGCGCCGCCAACTGGAGCGCCATTCCGCTGACCGCGATCGACCATATCGAGATCGTCTACGGCGCACTGAGCTCCCTGTACGGCGCCGACGCGATCGGCGGCGTGATCCAGATCTTCACCAAAAAAGGCCAGGGTGCCCCGGCGGTGACGGCCTTCGCCGGCTATGGCAGCGACAACACGCGCGAAGCCGATGTGACGGTATCGGGCGCCACCGGCGGTGAACACAGCTTCGGCTACGCGGTCAGCGCCGGCAAGGAAAAGTCGGACGGCTTCTCGACCTCCCGTCCCGGCCTGACCTCGTACAATCCGGACGACGACGGCTACGACAAGGAAAACGTCTCCGGTCAATTCAGCCTGCAACTGGCCAAGGGCTACGAGGCCGGTGCGCTTTTCCTGCATAGCAAACTCAATTCGCAGTACGACGCCCTGCGTGCCGGCACCTACGACGTGCGCAGCAAGAACGTCATCGACACCGCCAGCGTCTACGCCAAGGCGCAACTGCTGCCGGTCTGGGACAGCCTGCTGCAATACTCGGAGACCAAGGACAAAGGCGAAAACTACACCAACGCCACCGCCGCCGGCTATGCGCGCATCAAGACCAAGCAAAGCTTCATCACCTGGCAAAACGATGTGCGTGTCGGCGCCGACCTGCTGCAACTGCTGTACGAGCACCGCGAAGAGAAGGTACAGAGTAACGGCTCCAACGGTGTGCTGAACCGCCAGCGCGACACCAACTCGTTCGCCGCCTCGTACAACGCCCGTCGCGGCGCCAATCTTCTGAGCGCGAGCGTCCGCCGCGACAACACGCTCTACGGCTCGCAGAATACCGGCTCGCTGGGCTACGGCTACAACATCACACAGGCATTGCGCGCCACCGCCAGCTACGGCACCAGCTTCCGCGCGCCGACCTACAATGAGTTGTACTTCCCGGAGTATGGCAATCCCGCCAACAAACCGGAAGAAGGCCGTAACGCCGAAATCGGCCTGCGTTACGACGATGGCGTCAACGCGCTGAGCGCCGGCTACTACCGCAACCGCCTGACGGACATGCTCGTCAACATCAACCCATGCCCGTTCGGCCGCGCCGGCTATCCAAGCGGCTGCGCTTACAACGTCAATCGCGCCACGCTGGAGGGCATCACGCTGTCGGGCGCTACCAGGCTGGCCGGGATCAACCTCGCCGCCAACCTCGATCTGCAGGACCCGAAGGATGAGACGACCGGCAAGCGCCTGCAGCGCCGCTCGAAAAAACACGGCAACCTGACCGCCGACTATGCCATCGGCGCGCTGAAGGCCGGCGTGGAGCTGGAAGTATCGGGCGACCGCTATGACGACGCGGCCAACAGCAACCGCCTGGGCGGCTACGGGCTGGTGAACCTGTACGCGACCTACGCCTTCTCGCGCGACTGGTCGGCGCTGGTCCGCTGGAACAACATCGGCGACAAGCAGTACGACCTGGCGCGGTACTACAACACACCGGGTTCGAAGGTGTTTGCGGGTATCCGCTACGGGTATAAATAGACACGAAAACACGTGGGACGGATTACGGTGTTCTCGCTAAGTCTTGCTTAAGCTTGTAATACTGTAATCTGCCAGTGCTTCCCACTCTCTGAAAGTAGTGCATGCATTCTTTCTCACGCAATCTGCAGCAGCGCGCCGCCGTCACCCTGACCGGCCTGGCCCTGTTCGCGTTTGCCAGCCTGGTTTTCTCGGGCATGACCGGTTCGGTCGCGATTCCCCTTTCCGATATTCCCGCAGCGGTCAACGATCTGCTGCACGGCCAGACTACCACCTTGTCGGCCACCCTGCTCGATCTGCGCCTGGGCCGCGCCATCACCGCCTTCGTCACCGGCGCGGCGCTGTCGCTGGCCGGCGTCATGATGCAGGCGCTGTTGCGCAACCCCCTGGCCGACCCTTATGTCCTCGGCATATCCTCCGGCGCCTCGGTTGGCGCGCTGGCCGCGCTGATGTTCATGTGCGCCGCGTGGATGGTCGACGCGGCGGCCTTCGCCGGCGCGGTGGTGGTGTCGATGATGCTCTACATGCTGGCCCGGCGCGACCTGCGCGGCGGCGCGGCGGCCGAAGGCGGCACCGCCCTGCTGCTGCTGACCGGCGTGATCCTGTCTTCAGCCTGCATGGCGCTGGTCACCTTGATGCTGTCGATCGCGCCGGAGAGCCGCCTGCGCACGATGGTGTTCTGGATGATCGGCGACCTGTCAGGCGCGCCGCTGCGCTGGATGCCGTGGGTGGTGCTGGCCGGGGCGCTGCTCTTCGCGCTGCGCAACGCGCGCGCCATGAACGTGATGGCGCTGCACGCGGAAGCCGCGGCCACCCTGGGCATCCGCGTCGGCGCCTTGCGCAAAGGCCTGTTCTTCACCTCCGGCCTGCTGACCGCCAGCGCCGTGACCAGCGCCGGCAGCATCGGCTTCGTCGGCCTGATCGTGCCGCACGCCTGCCGCTTTGCCGTCGGTCCCGACCACCGCTTGCTGATCCCGGCGGCGGCGCTGGCCGGCGGCAGCTACCTGCTGCTGGCCGACACGCTGGCGCGCACCATCATCGCGCCGCAACAGCTGCCGGTGGGCGTGGTCACGGCCTTGATCGGCGCGCCGGTGTTCCTGTATCAGCTGCATCGGCTGCGTCAATAATATGCTCAGCACCCATCACCTCTCCCTGAAAATCGGCCAGCGCCAGCTGATCGCGGACCTGGACTGGCTTGTCCAGGACGGCGAATGCTGGAGCGTCATCGGCCGCAACGGCGCCGGCAAAAGCACCCTGCTGCGCACACTGGCCGGCCTGCGCCCGCCGGACGGCGGCCACGTGGCCATCGGCGGCCGTGCGCTGAAGGACTGGCCGCTGGCCGAACTGGCGCGCCAGCGCGCCTTCCTGGCGCAGAGCCGCAGCGACGCCTTCGCCTATACCGTGATCGAAACCGTGCTGTCGGCGCGCCACCCCTACCACGACAACCGCTATTGGGAAGGCGGCGAGGACCAGGCCATCGCCATGAAGTCGCTGGAGGCGATGGAGGTGGCCGGACTGGCCGCGCGCGACGTGCGCACGCTGTCCGGCGGCGAACGGCAACGCGTGGCCATCGCCGCCATGCTGGCGCAGGACACGCCGCTGTTGCTGCTCGACGAACCGGCCAACGCCCTCGATCTGGGCCACCAGGTCGGCGTCATGAAGCTGCTGTCGCAGCTGTGCCGCGAACAAGGAAAAACCGCCGTCATGATCGGCCACGACCTGACCCTGGCGCACGGCGTCTCCACCCACGCGCTACTGCTGATGGGCGACGGCCGCTGGCTGGCCGGCGCCACCGCCGACGTGATGCGGGCCGATCTCCTGAGCGAGTACCTGGGCCACCCGATCGACATCATCCAGCACGGAAAACGCAGCATCTTCATTCCCACCGAGGACCAAGAATGACCGACCAGAATAAAGAAGACACCGCAGCCGTCAGCGCCGAAACAGCGGCGCTCAACGAGCGCCATCGCGTGCGCATGGAGCGCAAGAAGGCCATCATCGACGCGCAGATCGCCGCCGCCGACAAGCAGATCGGCATCATCATCGTCAACACCGGCAACGGCAAGGGCAAGAGCTCGAGCGGCTTCGGCATGGTAATCCGCGCGCTGGGCCACGGCATGAAGGTCGGCGTTGTGCAGTTCATCAAAGGCGCGATGCAGACCGGCGAGGAAGCCTTCCTGCGCCGCTTCCCGGATGAGGTGAGCTTCCACACGATGGGTGAAGGCTACACCTGGGAGACGCAAAACCGCGAGCGCGACACCGAAAAAGCGCTGCTGGCGTGGGAGCAGGCCAAGAAATTCCTGGCCGATCCCGCTATCGGCCTAGTGGTATTCGACGAGCTGAATATCGCGCTGAAATACCGCTACCTGGACGTTGAAACGGTGATCAACGATCTGCTGGCGCGTCCGCCGATGCAGCACGTCGTCATCACCGGGCGTGGCGCACCGCCGGAGCTGATCGCCATCGCCGACACCGTCACCGAAATGGAAGTCGTCAAGCACGCCTTCAAGGCCGGCATCGGCGCGCAACTGGGGACCGAGTGGTAATGGCCACTGTCAAAGCACTGCTGATCGCCGCCGTGGCCTCGGGCCAGGGCAAGACCACCGTGACGGCGGCGCTGGCGCGCAAACTGGTTCGCTTGGGCAAACGGGTGCGCGTGTTCAAGTGCGGCCCGGATTTCATCGACCCGATGCTGCTGGAACGCGCCAGCGGCGCGCCGGTGCGCACGCTGGATCTGTGGATGGTCGGCGCGGAACAGTGCCGCGCCCAGTTGGCGCAGGCGGCCGCCGAAGCGGACGTGATCCTAATCGAAGGCGTCATGGGCCTGTACGACGGCACGCCGTCGTCGGCCGACCTGGCGCGCGAATTCGGCGTGCCTGTGATGGCGGTGATCGACGCCTCCTCGATGGCGCAAACCGCCGGCGCGCTGGTGCATGGCCTGCGTGACTACGGCCCGGTCGACATGGCGGGCGTGATCGCCAACCGCGTCGCCAGCGAGAACCACGCCAAGATGGTGGCGGCGTCGCTGCGCGATATTCCGCTGTTCGGCACCATGCCGCGCCAGACAAGATCGCTGCCGGAACGCCATCTCGGCCTGGTGCTGCCGGGGGAAGTGAGCGACATCGACGGATTGCTCGATACGCTGGCCGACCAGCTGGCGTTCGACGAAGCGGCGTGGGACCGGCTGCGCAACATCGACATAACGACTCCCGTGGCGATAGATCCGGAGCCGGCGCCCGCACTGGCCGGGAAAACCGTCGCCATCGCGCGCGATCCCGCGTTCATGTTCCTCTACCCGGCCAACCTGGATACCCTGACGGCCCTCGGCGCGACGCTGACATTTTTCTCGCCGCTGGCGGACGAAAAGGTGCCCGACGGCGCCGACGCGGTCTATCTTCCCGGCGGCTACCCCGAACTGCACGCCGAGGCCTTGTCGCGCGCGGACGCGTGGAAATCGTCGATACGCGCCATCCACGCGGCGGGCATCCCCATCGTCGCGGAATGCGGCGGCATGATGGCGCTGGCCGATACGCTGGCCGACCAATCCGGCGCGATCTGGCCGATGGCCGGCCTACTGACCGGCACTGTGGCAATGCAGCCACGCCTGGCCGGCCTCGGGCCGCAGGCGCTCCCCACGGAGCACGGAATTTTGCGTGGCCACACGTTCCATTACTCCAAATTGGCGACAACAGTGGAGCCGGCGGCGCATACTATTAAACATCCCTCCGCAATACAAGGCGAAGCCTGGTATCGCGCAGGATCGCTCACCGCTTCTTATTTTCACGCTTACTTCCCATCCAACCCGGCGGCTGTCGCCGCCCTGTTTTCAAGGAGTCCGGTATGACACGTACACTCGTTCTGGGCGGCGCACGCTCCGGTAAAAGCGCTTACGCCGAGCGCTTGGCCGTAGAATCAGGCAAGGAAGTCGTCTACATCGCCACCGCCACCGCCGGCGACGCCGAAATGGCGGCCCGCATCGCGCATCACCGCGCCACCCGCCCCGGCGAATGGACCACCGTCGAGGAGCCGCTGGCCCTCGGTAACCAGTTGCTGCGCTGGTCGTCCCCGGACCGCCTGATCATGGTCGATTGCCTGACGCTTTGGCTCAGCAACCTGCTGTTCAGCAGCGGCGAAGAGTATCCGGAAGTCGGCGAGATCACGCTGCCGGCGTTGTTTCACGAGCAGCAGGACATGCTGGCCAGCGCGCTGCTCAAATGCACCAGCGACGTGGTGCTGGTGTCGAACGAGGTAGGCCTGGGCATCATGCCGTCCGGCGCCATCTCGCGCTGCTTCCTCGACGAACAGGGACGATTGAATCAATCGGTGGCGGCGATCTGCGACCGCGCGGTGTTCGTCGCCGCCGGCCTGCCGCTGGTATTAAAAGGATAGCCGTGCTGTCAGGGTTGAGCTTTTACGCCGTTGCGGTGTTGATGGTGGCCGGCGTACTGCTGGACTTTTTACTGGGCGAGGCGCGCCGCTGGCATCCGCTGGTCGGCTTCGGCAATCTGGCGATGGCGCTGGAACGCCGCCTCAATCGCGGCGGTACGCGCTTCTGGCGCGGCGTACTGGCCTGGGCGCTGGCAGTGCTGCCGCTGAGCGCCATCGCCACCTTGCTGGTTTGGCTGGCAGCACCGCTGAGCGCATGGTTGATGTACGCGCTGCACGCCTTCATGCTGTACTTCGCGCTGGGCCTGCGCAGCCTGCGCGACCACAATTTGCCGATCGCCGAGGCGCTGGCGCGCGACGACCTACCCAACGCTCGTTTGCTGACGGCCCGCATCGTCAGCCGCGATACCACCGGCGCCAGCGAAATCGAACTGACCAAGGCCAGCGCCGAATCCCTGCTTGAAAACGGCAATGACGCCGTCTTCGGCACGCTGTTCTGGTTTATCGTCGCCGGCGGCCCTGGCGCGGTCATGTTCCGCATGGCGAATACGCTCGACGCCATGTGGGGCTACCGCACTCCCCGCCTGCTGCAATTCGGCTGCGCCCCCGCGCGTCTGGACGATGCGCTCAATTACCTGCCCGCGCGTCTGACCGCGCTCTCCTACGTGCTGCTGGCGCCGGGATTGCAAGGAAAACGGCGCGCCTGGGCATGCTGGCGCGCGCAAGCGCCGGCGTGGAGCAGCCCGAACGCCGGCCCGGTCATGGCCAGCGGCGCCGGCGCGCTCGGCGTGCAACTGGGCGGCGCGGCCATCTACGACGGCGAGGTCGAAGAACGTCCGCCGCTGGGCCAGGGCGAACCGGCCACCGGCGCCGATATCGCCCGCGCATGGCATCTGGTGGTGCGCACCACGGCGCTGTGGCTATCCTGCGCGCTGGTCGCGGCGTTTATCCTGGAGTACGTGCATGCTTGAACACGGCGGCAACCTGCGCGACGCCGCGTTGCGTTTCGGCCGCGGCGACTGGCTCGATCTGTCGACCGGCATCAACCCGCGCTGGTATCCGGCGCCGCCGCTCCCGGACAACGCGTGGCATCGCCTGCCCGAAGCCGATCCGGAACTGGCGCGCGCGGCTCAGACCTACTACGGCGCGCCGCTGATGTTGCCCGTGGCAGGCACGCAGGCGGCGATACAAGCGCTGCCCCGCTTGCGCAAGCCGTCGCGCGTAGCCGTCACCGCGCCGTCTTACGCGGAGCACGCGCATCACTGGAGCGATCACGGTCACACTCTCACCCAAACACCATACGCAGAACTGGATGCGGCGGTCGCCGCCAACGACGTCGTGGTCATCGTCAATCCCAACAACCCCACCGGCGCCACGGTGCCGAAAGCCCGGCTGCTGGAATGGGCGGACCAACTGGCTGCGCGCGGCGGCTGGCTGGTCGTCGACGAAGCCTTCGGCGACACGTCGGAGCACAATAGCGTCGCCGCCCATAGCGACAGACCGGGCTTGATCGTACTGCGTTCGGTCGGCAAATTCTTCGGGCTGGCCGGCATCCGCCTCGGTTTCGTCGCCGCCCATCCGGACCTGCTGCGCGGCCTGGCGGACCTCCTCGGCCCCTGGACCATCAGCGGTCCCGCCCAGCACATCGCCATCGCCGCGCTGCGCGACAAACAATGGCAAGCCGGCACGCGCGAACAACTCGACGCCAGCGGCGAACGCCTGCGCCGGCTGCTGTCCGCGAACGACATCGCATCGAACGGCACGCCTTTATTCCAGTGGTGGAGCGAGGCGCGGCCGGAGGCGTTCTGGCAGCACATGGCGGAACGCGGCATCTGGGTACGGCTGTTCACGCACGCCGCGCGCGGCATCCGCCTTGGCCTGCCCCCGGACGAAGCTGGATGGAATCGCCTACAAAAAGCATTGAACGAATGGACCAACCAATGAAAATGAATCAAATCGCGGCGCTCTGCCTGTGCACAGCGGCCGTCGCCGCCGGAGTATCCGCCGCCGACGCCGGCGCCGCCCCCATCACCGTGCGCGACGACGACGGCAACATGATCACGCTGCAAAAGCCGGCCCAGCGCATCATCGCGATGGCGCCCCATGTGACGGAACTGCTGTACGCGGCCGGCGGCGGCGACCGGATCGTCGGCGCCGTCACGTATAGCGATTTCCCGGAAGCGGCAAAGAAGATTCCGCGTATCGGCACCAACCGCCAGATCGACATGGAACGCGTGATCGCCATGAAGCCGGACCTGATCGTCGCCTGGATGCACGGCAGTTCCGAGCGCCAGATCGAAACGCTGCGCCAACTGGGCATTCCGATCTTCCATAGCGAGCCATTAAAACTGGACGGCATCCCCGACAACCTGCTGCGCCTCGGCCAGTTGATGGGCACCGAGAACGTCGCGCAGCCCGCCGCTGCGGACATTCGCAAGCAGTTTGCGGCGCTGGCCAAACAGTACTCCAACCGCCCGCCGGTGCGCATGTTCTACCAGGTGTGGGACAAACCGCTCTACACGCTCAACGGCGTGTCCATTGTCAGCGACGCCATGCGCCTGTGCGGTGGCGTCAACATCTTTGCCGACCTCAAAACGACGGCGCCCGTGGTCAGCGTGGAAGCGGTGCTGCAGGCCGACCCGGAGGCGATCTTCGGCACCGCCGAAAAGGATTATGGCGGCGTCGCGCTGTGGAAGCCTTACACCACGATGAAAGCGGTCCGCAACGACAACCTCTTTACCCTGGACGGCGAGCTGCTGAACCGCGCCGGCCCGCGCATGGTCGCCGGCACCTCCATCCTGTGCGAAAAAATCGAACTGGCACGCCAGCACAGGAAGAATTAAAGTGAGCTTTCCCTATTCGACCCTGATGGTACAGGGCACCACCTCGGACGCCGGCAAGAGCACCGTGGTCGCGGCCCTGTGCCGCCTGCTCAAGCGCCTGGGCGTGCGCGTGGTGCCGTTCAAGCCGCAGAACATGGCCCTCAACAGCGCGGTCACCGCCGACGGCGGCGAGATCGGCCGGGCGCAGGCGCTGCAAGCCATCGCCGCCGGCCTGGCGCCCCACACGGACATGAATCCGGTCCTGCTCAAGCCATCGAGCGACATCGGCGCGCAGGTCATCATCCATGGCAAAGTGCGCGCCGAGATGAACGCGCGCGACTACCACCAATACAAAACCGTGGCGATGCAGGCGGTGCTGGAATCGCACGACCGCCTGCTGAACCAGTACGACAGCGTGATCGTCGAAGGCGCCGGCAGTCCGGCGGAGATCAATCTGCGCGATCGCGACATCGCCAACATGGGCTTCGCCGAAAAGGTCGATTGCCCGGTGGTGCTGGTGGCCGACATCGATCGCGGCGGCGTGTTCGCGCACATCGTCGGCACCTTGTCCTGCCTGACGGAGAGCGAGCGCGCGCGCACCATCGGCTTCGTCATCAACCGCTTCCGGGGCGATATCAAGCTGCTGGAACCGGGCCTGGAGTGGCTGGAACAGCAGACCGGCAAGCCGGTGCTCGCCGTGCTGCCGTATCTTCACGGCCTGTTCCTGGACGCCGAGGACGCGGTGCAGCCGGTACAGGCGTCCAAGGGCGCGTTCCGCGTGGTGGTACCGAGCCTGCCGCGCATGAGCAACCACACGGACTTCGATGCGCTGCGCGCCCATCCCGACGTCGACCTGCATTTCGTGCGCCAGGGCGAGCCGATTCCCAAGGCGGATTTGATCATCCTCCCGGGCAGCAAGAACACGCGCGGCGATCTCGAATGGCTGCGCGCGCAAGGCTGGCCGAAGGAAATCGACCGCCACCTGCGCTACGGCGGTAAAGTCATCGGCGTGTGCGGCGGCTTCCAGATGTTGGGCCGCAGCGTCACCGATCCCCTCGGCATCGAGGGCAAGGCCGGCGACTCGGACGCCCTCGGCCTGCTCGACATGGTCACCGAGATGACGGCCGACAAACGGCTGGAACAAGTCAGTGGCACCTGCGCCTTCGACGCCGATGGCGCCACCGTGGCGGGCTACGAGATCCACATGGGCACCTCGACCGGCGGCGCGCTGGCGTCGCCAGCCTTCCTGATCGACGGCCGGCCGGAGGGCGCGCGTTCGGCCGACGACCAGATACTGGGCACCTACCTGCATGGCCTGTTCGATACGCCGGAAGCCAGCGGCGCGCTGTTGCGCTGGGCCGGCCTGCATTCGGAACACACGGTCGATACCTCGGCGCTGCGCGAAGCCAGCCTGGATCGCATCGCCGACGCCACCCAGCCACTGCTCGACGCCCTGATCGCGCTGAAGAAGGCGCCATGAATCGACACGCTTTTTCGAACGCCGAAATCGAGGGCGTCTACCGCGCGATACGCGAGCGGCGCGATGTGCGCCACTTCAAGCCGGGGCCGCTGGAGGACGGACAGCTGCTGCGCTTCATCGCCGCCGCGCACAACGGGCCTAGTGTCGGCTTGATGCAGCCGTGGCGCTTTATCCGCATCGCCAGTGCGGCGCTGCGCGCCAGCATCCACCAGCACGTGAACGAGGAGCGTATCAAGACCGCCGAGGCGCTGGGCAAACGCGCGGAAGAGTTCATGCAGCTGAAGGTGGAAGGCATCCTGGCCTGCGCCGAAGTATTGGTGGTGGGCCTGGTCGACAAGCGTGACAACTATGTGTTCGGCCGCCGGACCATGCCGGAGATGGACCTGGCGTCGGCATCGTGCGCGCTGCAAAACTTCTGGCTGGCCGCGCGCGCGGAGGGTATCGGCGCGGGCTGGGTGTCGATGTTCGATCCGCAACGGTTGCGCGAGATTTGCGGCATGCCGGAGGGCAGCCAGCCGATCGCGGTGCTGTGCGTGGGGCAGGTGGAGGAGTTTTACACCGCGCCGATGCTGGAGCTGGAGCGCTGGGACCTGCGCCGCCCGCTGAGCGAGATCATGTTCGAGGACCGCTGGGGAGCGGGTGTCGACGAAAAACCCGGCGCCCCATACAATCCGGCCTAATGACCCGACCTTGCCTTTTATGTGACAATTGAAGGCATGGATACTTCTGCCGCCAAACGCTACCTGCCCTGGGTCGTCGCCACCGCCCTCTTCATGGAGCAGTTGGACTCGACCATCGTCAACACGGCGATTCCCAGCATGGCGGTCAGCCTGCAGGTCACGCCGCTGAGCTTAAAAGCCGTCGTCACCAGCTACATCCTTAGCTTGGCGGTGGCGATCCCCATCAGCGGCTGGATGGCCGACCGCTTCGGCACCCGGCGCGTCTTCATGTCGGCGGTGGCGATTTTCACGGTGGCGTCGATCCTGTGCGGCCTGTCCGTCAATTCGCCGATGCTGGTGGCGGCGCGGCTGCTGCAAGGCCTGGGCGCGGCGATGATGATGCCGGTCGGACGGCTGGCCATCATCCGCACCTTCCCCAAGGCCGAGCTGCTGGCGGCGATGAATTTCGTGATCATCCCGGCGCTGATCGGCCCCCTGCTCGGCCCCACCGTAGGCGGCTTGATCGTCCACTGGCTGACGTGGCGCGATATCTTCTTCGTCAACGTGCCGGTCGGCCTGGCGGCCATCTTCCTGGCCCACCGCTACATGCCGGACTATCGGGGCGACGGCGCGCGGCCGCTGGACCTGATCGGCCTTGTCCTCTTCGGTACCGGGGTGGCCTTGCTGTCATGGCTGCTGGAAGTCTTCGGCGAACACAAACTCGATGCGACATCGGCGGCGGTGCTGCTGCTGATCGCGTGCAGCCTGCTGGCCGCCTATGTGTGGCACGCGCAGGATGCCAAGTTCCCGCTGCTGCGGCTAGCGCTGTTCAAGATCCGCACCTTCCGTGTGTCGGTGGCGGGCGGCTTCGTCACGCGCATCGGCGTGGGCGGACTGCCGTTCCTGCTGCCGCTTTTATACCAGCTGGGCCTCGGCCTGCCGGCCTGGCAATCTGGCCTGCTGATGATGCCGTCCGCCGCCGCCGCGATGGGCATGAAGTTCATCTCGGCGCGCGTGCTGGCCAGGTTCGGCTACCGCCAGGTGCTCACCGTGAACACGCTGCTGATCGGCGCGACCATCGCCATGTACGCGCTGGTCCATCAGGGCACGCCGCTGTACGTGATCGTGATGATCAGCCTTTGCCTGGGCTTTTTCAATTCGCTGCAGTTCTCCAGCATGAACAGCATCGCCTACGCCGATGTCGACAACGCCGATTCGAGCATGGCCAGCACCATCGCCAGTTCGATGCAGCAGCTGTCGATGAGTTTCGGTCTGGCCGCCGGCTCGCTGATCACCGGCTGGTTCCTCGGCGACCTGCCGCAGTCGAACCGGCTGGCGCTGACGTCGGCGCTGCACTACGCCTTCATCACGCTGGCGGTGCTGACAATGCTGTCGTCGCTGACCTTCCGGTCGCTGCGCAAGGAGGATGGCGAAAGCCTCAGCAAGGGCACGGCTAGCCGGGCGGCTTGACGAACAGGCGGTTCACATAAGGGTCGAGGACCAGCGGGCCCTGATACACCTCGGGCGAGTACTGGTAGGCATAGCTGGGCAGCAGCGAGTACTGGATCTGCAGCATCAGGCGCGGTTGCCGCGCCGGCGCCGTGCCCTTGTGGATGCCGGCGGTATCGACGGCGAAGCAGAACCCGCGCGAGCCGACCGCCGTCAACAACATGTCGGCGCCGTAGGCGCTGGAGATCTCGGTGTCGGAATAAAAACGCAGGCGCATTGGCGCTTGGGTCAGATGGCTGCCATGCAGATACACGTGCGGTCCGGCGTCAAAATCGACGTCGGTCAGGTAGACCAGCACTTTCAAATAGCGCCAGTCCTCCGAGTCGCGGTGGAAAGCCTGCAGCGAGCTGCAATCCCCTTCCACCGGAAACGACCAGCGCAGCCCGAGCGCGGAAATCGTCGGCTTGCAGTCCATGTAGCGGGCGGCCAGGCCCAATAATGGCGGGCTGTTGGCCAGCGCCAGGATGTGCGGGCAGGCGATGACGTCGCGTAAATGATAGTCGGCCACCCGCACCCCGGTGGGCGCCTGCAGCAGCGTGAACGCCGCGCGGTCCCGGTCGCGGTCGAACAAGGACTTATTCTTTAGATAATCCTTGATCTCGTCGCATTGCGCATTGTCGAGCAAGTTTCCCAGCGGCGCATAGCCGCTGTCGCTCAGGTCCGCCAGCGCGGCCACCTCCAGTGCTGTATTGCCGTACAACTCTTTTCCCGATCCTTGGCGCACGCGCAAGGCGCCGCTCAGCGCGCGCACCACCATGCGGCGCAGTGCGGGCCGCGTGACAATGCGCTGACTGTAATACAACAGGCTGTGGAGAGGGGCGAAACGGCGGCCCGGGGTCAGCTGCGCATATTCCATTTGGAAATTCCTTCCGGGTTCATCCCTCAGAAGGTAACAACCCGCCGCCCCGGGCGCTTTGATATCGGCTAAACCCCTTGCTTGCGCCGGCGGATCATGACGCCGATCAGGCCCATCCCGCCCAACAGCATGGCGTAGGTGGCCGGTTCCGGCACGGCGGCGGCAGCGGTCACGTCGGTGTAGGCGCCGTTGAAGTTGAACATCGCCCGCTGGCCGTTGATGCTGGTCATACCGATCAACGCCAGGAAGCTGGCGTCGGCCGAATAGTCGCCCAACAGGCGGAAGGCGTATCCGCCCGTGACGGCTTCGGTGAAGGACAGCGTCTTGCCGCTGACCACGGCGCCCAGTCCGTTGAAAGTCAGCGAGGACGAACCGAGCTGCACCGAGGCGTTGTCGAGCAGCGACAGGCTGGCGAAGGTTTGGCCGTCCGCGCCGGCGTTGGTCAGACGCAGCGCGCCGCCGTTCAGGATCAGCTGGCTGCCGGCGGCGATGCGGTTGGCGCCATCCAGGGTCAGGGTGCCGCCAGTCAATACGGTGTCGCCGGAGTAGGTGCTCACACCGGACAAGACGACATCGCCGCTTTTGAATTCGACCCGGTTGAAGTTCGAAATCGCTCCGGCGTAGGCGAAGCTGCCGCCGGCCTGGACCACCATCGTGTTCATGCCGCCGACGCCACCGTTGATATCGCCGTTGATGCTGCCGCCGGTAATGGTCAGGCTGTTGCTACCGCTGCCCATTTCGATGGCCTTGCCGCTACTGGCGCCATTGATGTTGCCGCCGCTGACAATGACGGTATTGTCGGCGCCGGTCTTGATCGCGGCGTTGGTCGCGCCGCCGCCCTGGATCGTGGCGCCAGCCTGGTTCAGAATGGTGACGGTATATCCGCTGCCGGCGCCGACGGCGACGATGGCCGAATCGCTCTGGCCGCGGATCAGACCGCCGGCTTGATTGGTGATCGTCGCGTTGCCATACAACCCTTCGCGAGTGCCGTTGCTCAGATCGTTACCAGCCAAGGTGATGCCGCGCCCGACCGCGTTGGCGTTGCCCGCCGAGACCAGTCCTTCAATTATGCCGCTGTTGGTGACGGCGCCGCCACCGAAGCTGATGCCTTCGCTGTAAGCCAGACCGTCGGCCGGCGCGCTGAAGGCGTTGACCGAGCGAATGATGCCGGTGTTGGTGATGGTGGCCAGACCGTCGACGTCCAGCCCGTCGCCATCGCCGGTGACGCCGTGGCCGATGATGCTGCCGTGATTGATGATGTTGGCGGTCTGGTTCTTGTTAAAGCCGTCCAGGTTGATGCCGGAACCGTTGCTGCCACGAACCACGCCGCCGGCCAGGTTGGTCAGGTCGATAACGAAGCTGTCGCCGGCCTTGTCCTGTCCGCCCGTGATGCCGTGGCGGGCGCCCTCGATCAGGCCGGTCGCACCGTTGAAAATCTTGATGCCGGTGTTGCCCTGGGCATCGACGCCATCACTGCTGGCGCCGCTGGTGGTGATCGAGCGGATAGTGCCGTTGTTGTTGACCACGCCGTTGACGCCGGCGCGCACCGCGTCCGCCTCGGTCGCCTGCAGCAGGCCGCCGCTGAAGTTGTTGACGACGTTGGCGCCGCTGGTGATGGAACTGAAGTCGACCGCCTGGGCGCCGCCGGCGCTGGCGTTGAGCGAAATCATCGAACCATAGTTGTTCAGCGTGACGCTGGCATTGGCCTTGTTCATCTGGATCACATCGGCGTCGGCGGTCTGCATCAACGCCGCGCCGTTGGCGGCGCTGCCGTTGATGATGAGCAGCCCGGTGGCGCCCGTGTTGTCGCGGACCACGCGGCCGCTGCCGGTCTGGCGGATGCCGCCCTGATTGTTGAGTGTCGCGTTGTTGCCGGTGATGGTCACCGCCACCGCGCCGCCGCCGACCGTCAGCGATCCGCTGGCGGTCACGGTGCCGGTGTCGTCCTTGCCGAGGGTGCGGACGGTACTATTGGCGCCGGTGATGGTGAAATCGGCGGCGAAGGCCGATTGCATGGTCAGCGGCAAGGTCGCCGCGACCAGCAAGGCCTGGATGGCGGAGGAAGCTTTCGGCAAGGTGATCTGCATAGTTGTCCCGGATATTGTAGTAAGCAAACTTTCAATATCCCATAAAATTATGACAAGATCGTGACGCCAGGCGGGCGCAGGCCCGCCCCTCCTTCAATTAAAACGACGTCAACGCCTTGCTGAACTTGATCAGCCACAGGCGGCTTGGACGCTCGCGGTCGTCGCCACGGGCGACGCGGATCGTGTTGGCCGCATTGCACCCGGCGGCGCCGCTGGTGATGATGACGCCATTCGCATCGACATTGCACTTGGTGACGTCGGCATCGTCCACCGCCACGCCGGCCGCGTCGTAGACCTTGGTTTTGAGGCCGAAGTCGTTGTCGTTGACCAGCGCGAGCGTGTTGCCGTCGACGATGGTCAAACCTTCGGCCTTTTCCGCCAGCCAGCCGATCGCGTTCAGGTCGAGCAGCTGGGTTTTCTTCAGCGCCACCACGGATTTCCAGTCTGCGCCATTGACGGCCGCGCCGCCCATGCTGCTCTTTTCCAGATCCGACGTCGTCACGTTGTAGGCCGCCGCCGCGATGTTGGTCGCCGCGCCGATCTCCACCAGCATCAGCTTGTTAAATACCTTGCCGCCCGGCGCCGCGCCCTGCTCGATCACGATGAACTTGCCGTTGCCCAGCGCAACCACGTCACCCAGCTTGGCGTTGCCGGTGCGGCCATCCTGATAGTCGGCGCCGTCGAGCGGATAGGCGTACATCTTGCCGGACGTGCCGGTGGTCGGATCGAACTCGACCCAGCGGGTAAAGCGCGCGTAGCGTTCGACCGCCTCGTTCTTGCCGGTGACCGAATACGGCGCGTTGCCGTCGGAAAGCGGACTTTGCAGGAAGGCGTGCAGCTTGTCGGTGGTGGTGTCGAGCGCCATGCCTTCCATGCCGCGATTGGCGCGGCGCTTGAGGAAGATTTCCGGCAAGCCGCTGCCGGGCGCGTACTTGTTCAGGATGATGCCGGTGGCCGGATCGATCTTGACGATGAACGGACCGTATTCGTCCGACACCCACAGCACATTGCGTTTCTTGTCGACGACGATGGCTTCGGAGTCCAGGCCGCCGGCGTTGAAGGTGGCTTTGCCGGCGGCGTCGTACTTCATCACATCCATCACCGGCAACTCGGCCGAATTGCCGACCGAGCCAGGCGCAACCGGCAGGCCGGAAGCATTGACGTTGGCCGAGACCTTGATCGGCGTCGACGCTGTCAGCACCGCGCCGGATTTGCCGACGGTGATCAGGCCGAACGCCGGCGTGAAGCTAGGCGACGGGAAGATCTTGGCGCCGGTAACGCCGGTGCCGCTCAACGACGGCAGGTTCGGACCGTCGCCGTTGGGGCCGCGATCGGTCAGGCCGTAGAACTCCAGGTCGCCATTGGCGGCGACGCCTTTGAACGCGATCGAGGAACCATAGGATGGCAAGAAGCCGAGCGGGAAATCTTCCTTGACCTTGGCGTTGCTGCCTTCGTAAGGGATGTAGAAATTGTTGGCCGCCTGGATTTGATAGCGGGTCACGCTGACAGCGACATCGCCGAGTTGGGTCTTCTGGGTGAAGGATTCGTTGACCGGCGTGCCCACCTTGGAGGCCAGCGTGTCTTCGAAGTGTTCACGTACAAGGCCGCGACGGTTGTCGTCGACGGTGCGGGCGGCGTACTTGGCGCCGGCGGCTTTCAAGTTGTCGGTCATGGCGGTATTGAAGGTGGAGGCGGACGCGCCGAAGTCCGCGCTTTTGGAGGCGAGCGCGGTTTTCACGTCGGCGGCGAGCTTGATGCCGTTCGACGGATCGCTATCTTCATCCAGCAGCTGCAGGGCCAGCAAGCGGTTGATCACTTTGACGTCCTTGATGTCGGTAACGCCAGCCAGTTGCAGCGGCGTGATGGTGGCCGCGCAAGGTGCGCTGCCCAGGGCAATACCGCCGATACTGAAGCTGACGGTGTCGCCAGCGTAACACGTGAACTCGCCTTTGGAAGTCGTGCTGGCTTTGGCGGCGGTGCCGGCGACATAGTCCAGGTTTTCCACCGCGCCATCGAGGAACACGCCGGTCATCGACTGGCGAACTGGCGCCTCGTTATCGCTGCCACCGCAGCCGGCCAGGACGGAGAATACAGCGAGCGACAATAAGGAAAGAGTTTTCATGCGAACGGGCCTCAAATTGAAAAAGAGGCAAGTCTAGCGGGGCTATGTGACCAGAGTGTGACGAGAAATATGGACGAAAAAAAGCCCCGACCAGATCACTGGAAGGGGCTTTTTTATATATAACTAGCCTGACGATAACCTACTTTCACACTGGTTGCAGCACTATCATCGGCGCAGAGTTGTTTCACGGTCCTGTTCGGGATGGGAAGGGGTGGGACCAACTTGCTATGGTCATCAGGCATTGACTTGTACTGGGCTGCGCGCATTGCGTCGCCCTGAATCTGGAAGTAGTAAGTAATCAGTATCTCAATACTGGGTAATGAAGTTGTGTATCAACGAACGCCTCAACGCACTTCTTATTCACCATAACCTGCTAAGGTTATAGGGACAAGCCGTACGGGCAATTAGTATCAGTTAGCTTAATGCATTACTGCACTTCCACACCTGACCTATCAACGTCCTGGTCTCGAACGACCCTTCAAAGAGCTCAAGGCTCTGGGAAATCTCATCTTAAGGCAAGTTTCCCGCTTAGATGCTTTCAGCGGTTATCTCTTCCAGACTTAGCTACCCGGCAATGCCACTGGCGTGACAACCGGTACACCAGAGGTCTGTCCACTCCGGTCCTCTCGTACTAGGAGCAGCCCCCTTCAAATTTCCAACGCCCACGGCAGATAGGGACCAAACTGTCTCACGACGTTTTAAACCCAGCTCACGTACCACTTTAAATGGCGAACAGCCATACCCTTGGGACCGGCTACAGCCCCAGGATGTGATGAGCCGACATCGAGGTGCCAAACTCCCCCGTCGATATGAACTCTTGGGAGGAATCAGCCTGTTATCCCCAGAGTACCTTTTATCCGTTGAGCGATGGCCCTTCCATACAGAACCACCGGATCACTATGTCCTACTTTCGTACCTGCTCGACTTGTCAGTCTCGCAGTTAAGCACGCTTATGCCATTGCACTATTAGCACGATGTCCGACCGTACCTAGCGTACCTTCGAACTCCTCCGTTACACTTTAGGAGGAGACCGCCCCAGTCAAACTGCCTACCATGCACTGTCCCCGACCCGGATAACGGGCCAAGGTTAGAACCTCAAATGAACCAGGGTGGTATTTCAAGGTTGGCTCCACGAGAACTGGCGTCCCCGCTTCAAAGCCTCCCACCTATCCTACACAGATTGATTCAAAGTCCAATGCAAAGCTACAGTAAAGGTTCATGGGGTCTTTCCGTCTAGCCGCGGGTAGATTGCATCATCACAAACACTTCAACTTCGCTGAGTCTCGGGAGGAGACAGTGTGGCCATCGTTACGCCATTCGTGCAGGTCGGAACTTACCCGACAAGGAATTTCGCTACCTTAGGACCGTTATAGTTACGGCCGCCGTTTACTGGGACTTCAATCAAGAGCTTGCACCCCATCATTTAATCTTCCAGCACCGGGCAGGCGTCACACCCTATACGTCCACTTTCGTGTTTGCAGAGTGCTGTGTTTTTATTAAACAGTCGCAGCCACCAGTTTATTGCAACCCGTTCACCCTACTGAAGTAAATCAGCCAAGCTACAAGGGCGTACCTTTTCCCGAAGTTACGGTACCAATTTGCCGAGTTCCTTCTCCCGAGTTCTCTCAAGCGCCTTAGAATACTCATCTCGCCCACCTGTGTCGGTTTGCGGTACGGTCTCGTATGACTGAAGCTTAGAGGCTTTTCTTGGAACCACTTCCGATTGCTTCGAGACCTAAGTCTCTCGTCCCACTCCCTTGAATTACGCGCCCGGATTTGCCTAAGCGCCTTCTATGAAGCAGCAACCAACTATTCCAACAGTTGGACAACCTTCCGCGATCCGTCCCCCCATCGCATCATACGACGGTGCAGGAATATTAACCTGCTTCCCATCAGCTACGCATCTCTGCCTCGCCTTAGGGGCCGACTCACCCTGCTCCGATGAACGTTGAACAGGAAACCTTGGGCTTACGGCGTGGGGGCTTTTCACCCCCATTATCGCTACTCATGTCAGCATTCGCACTTCTGATACCTCCAGCATCCTTTACAAGACACCTTCGCAGGCTTACAGAACGCTCTCCTACCATATGCTTGCGCATATCCGCAGCTTCGGTGACTGGCTTAGCCCCGTTACATCTTCCGCGCAGGACGACTCGATCAGTGAGCTATTACGCTTTCTTTAAATGATGGCTGCTTCTAAGCCAACATCCTGACTGTTTTAGCCTTCCCACTTCGTTTTCCACTTAGCCAATCTTTGGGACCTTAGCTGGCGGTCTGGGTTGTTTCCCTCTTGACGCCGGACGTTAGCACCCGACGTCTGTCTCCCAAGCTCGCACTCATCGGTATTCGGAGTTTGCAATGGTTTGGTAAGTCGCGATGACCCCCTAGCCATAACAGTGCTCTACCCCCGATGGTGATACTTGAGGCACTACCTAAATAGTTTTCGGAGAGAACCAGCTATTTCCAAGTTTGTTTAGCCTTTCACCCCTACCCACAGCTCATCCCCTAATTTTTCAACATTAGTGGGTTCGGACCTCCAGTGCGTGTTACCGCACCTTCATCCTGGCCATGAGTAGATCACTTGGTTTCGGGTCTACACCCAGCGACTATCGCCCTGTTCGGACTCGATTTCTCTACGGCTTCCCTATATGGTTAACCTTGCCACTGAATGTAAGTCGCTGACCCATTATACAAAAGGTACGCAGTCACGGAACAAGTCCGCTCCTACTGTTTGTATGCACACGGTTTCAGGATCTATTTCACTCCCCTCCCGGGGTTCTTTTCGCCTTTCCCTCACGGTACTGGTTCACTATCGGTCGATTACGAGTATTTAGCCTTGGAGGATGGTCCCCCCATATTCAGACAGGATTTCTCGTGTCCCGCCCTACTTGTCGCACGCTTAGTTCCACACATCGCATTTCACATACGGGGCTATCACCCGCTATGGCTCCTATTTCCAGAGGATTCTGTTATGCGTCATGCTAAAACGTGCAGGCTCTTCCCATTTCGCTCGCCACTACTTTGGGAATCTCGGTTGATTTATTTTCCTGCAGCTACTTAGATGTTTCAGTTCGCCGCGTTCGCTTTGCATACCTATGTATTCAGTATGCAATGACCTAAAAGGCCGGGTTTCCCCATTCGGAAATCTGCGGATCAAAGCTTGTTTGCTAGCTCCCCGCAGCTTATCGCAAGCTACTACGTCCTTCATCGCCTGTAATCGCCAAGGCATCCACCATGTGCACTTATTCACTTGTCCCTATAACGTTAGCCCCTTGCGACTAAACAAAGGAGCGGTCATAGAAATAAGAAGTACTACGTTGTTGCGTTTGTTGATACATACAATCATTACCCATCGCGTCACCTGTCGGTGTCGCGATCAATAAAAATTTACTTACTTCTTCCAGATTGTTAAAGAACGTACAGCACTTGATCTCTAAAAGATCAAATCTAAAGGCTTACCCTTACATTTGAACTCTTGGTGGAGGATGACGGGATCGAACCGACGACCCCCTGCTTGCAAAGCAGGTGCTCTCCCAGCTGAGCTAATCCCCCTGAGATTTACTACAGGCAGAAACTGGTAGGGCTGGTTGGACTCGAACCAACGACCCCCGCGTTATCAACACGGTGCTCTAACCAGCTGAGCTACAGCCCCAAATGCTGTTCTTTATATTGACAGTCGATAAGTGTGAACGCTTGATGAGTGAACCGTTTAACGGGTTCGTGCCACTCTAGAAAGGAGGTGATCCAGCCGCACCTTCCGATACGGCTACCTTGTTACGACTTCACCCCAGTCACGAATCCTACCGTGGTAAGCGCCCTCCTTGCGGTTAAGCTACCTACTTCTGGTAAAACCCGCTCCCATGGTGTGACGGGCGGTGTGTACAAGACCCGGGAACGTATTCACCGCGACATGCTGATCCGCGATTACTAGCGATTCCAACTTCATGCAGTCGAGTTGCAGACTACAATCCGGACTACGATACACTTTCTGCGATTAGCTCCCCCTCGCGGGTTGGCGGCGCTCTGTATGTACCATTGTATGACGTGTGAAGCCCTACCCATAAGGGCCATGAGGACTTGACGTCATCCCCACCTTCCTCCGGTTTGTCACCGGCAGTCTCATTAGAGTGCCCTTTCGTAGCAACTAATGACAAGGGTTGCGCTCGTTGCGGGACTTAACCCAACATCTCACGACACGAGCTGACGACAGCCATGCAGCACCTGTGTGATGGTTCTCTTTCGAGCACTCCCAAATCTCTCCGGGATTCCATCCATGTCAAGGGTAGGTAAGGTTTTTCGCGTTGCATCGAATTAATCCACATCATCCACCGCTTGTGCGGGTCCCCGTCAATTCCTTTGAGTTTTAATCTTGCGACCGTACTCCCCAGGCGGTCTACTTCACGCGTTAGCTGCGTTACCAAGTCAATTAAGACCCGACAACTAGTAGACATCGTTTAGGGCGTGGACTACCAGGGTATCTAATCCTGTTTGCTCCCCACGCTTTCGTGCATGAGCGTCAGTTTTGACCCAGGGGGCTGCCTTCGCCATCGGTGTTCCTCCACATATCTACGCATTTCACTGCTACACGTGGAATTCTACCCCCCTCTGCCAAACTCTAGCCTTGCAGTCTCCATTGCCATTCCCAGGTTGAGCCCGGGGATTTCACAACAGACTTACAAAACCGCCTGCGCACGCTTTACGCCCAGTAATTCCGATTAACGCTTGCACCCTACGTATTACCGCGGCTGCTGGCACGTAGTTAGCCGGTGCTTATTCTTCAGGTACCGTCATTAGGCCCCTGTATTAGAAAGACCCGTTTCTTCCCTGACAAAAGAGCTTTACAACCCGAAGGCCTTCTTCACTCACGCGGCATTGCTGGATCAGGCTTGCGCCCATTGTCCAAAATTCCCCACTGCTGCCTCCCGTAGGAGTCTGGACCGTGTCTCAGTTCCAGTGTGGCTGGTCGTCCTCTCAGACCAGCTACTGATCGATGCCTTGGTAGGCTTTTACCCTACCAACTAGCTAATCAGATATCGGCCGCTCCAGGAGCATGAGGTCTTGCGATCCCCCACTTTCATCCTTAGATCGTATGCGGTATTAGCGTAACTTTCGCTACGTTATCCCCCACTCCAGGGTACGTTCCGATATATTACTCACCCGTTCGCCACTCGCCGCCAGGTTGCCCCGCGCTGCCGTTCGACTTGCATGTGTAAGGCATGCCGCCAGCGTTCAATCTGAGCCAGGATCAAACTCTTCAGTTTAATCTCTGTTACTTTTGCCGTTTTACCGGCACTCTTATTGCTAAGAGGTCGCTCACTCAAAATACTGACAGGCCACTACTTTCGTAGCGCCTATTTCATTACTTCTTGTGAACATTTGATATTTTAAGTATCGCGGAACCGAGGTCCCGCGTGCACTTTCATCAAACGTCCACACTTATCGACTGTTAATTTTTAAAGAACTTGTTTGGTACTGCTTGCTGAAGAAGCGTTGTGTTCATCAGCGAAGAGGCAAGATTATGAGGCGTTTCGAATATTTCGTCAAGCACTTCTTTTTCTTCATCTTCTTCGTTTCACGCCGTATTGTGTACGTCGTTCTGCGAGGGGGCGAACTATAGCAAGCGGCAACAATTACCGCAAGGACTTTTAAAGCCTGACTGCAACATCCGGGTAAAGTCGCACCAGTGTCGCGGTCGCTATCTGTCTGATCAGCGCCGTCGCCGCTTCCGTGTCGGCCTTATCCCGGCGCAGGTCGTTCCATAATGCAACCAAAGCGGCGTCGTGCTGCGCCACCGCCTGCTCGACCTCCTCCTGCCAGAAGGCCGGCGCCTCGTTTTCGACGAAGTTGCCGCGTCCGCGTCCGAAATGGGCCACCGCCAGATAGCGCAGAATGCCGACCACCACCAGATTACGCATAAAGGCATCGGTAAATTGCACGGCGGCCTGATTGCGGTCGGTACTGGAATTGAAACCCCAAGCCGCGCCGGCAAACGTCAATGCGCCGACCACACCGCCCAGCAAGGCGCCGCCGCCCAAAGTCAGCCCGCCCGCCATCACGTCGGCGGACAAGCCGGTCGCCGCGCCCGAGATCACGGCGCCCAGTAATCCAGCCTGCGCCTTATCGATAGGAGCGCGCACAGCGAAGTTTTCGCGCACACGCTCGTTGATCTTGCCTGCGTCGGTTGGGTCGAGCTGGTGCAGGATCAGCAGTTCGCGCGTCGATTCGACCGTCGCCTGGTTCAGCCGCGCGATCAGATTGCCCATGGCACGGTCCTGGCGCTGCTGCTCATCGTTCTTGCCGATGCCCACCACCTTCAGCGCCGATTTGAGCATGCTCGAAGGCACGGCCTCGACCGCCTCGCTATCGCGCGCGGCAGCCGCCAACTGCTTGGCCAGCAAGCGGATCGCGTGATCGTAGCGGCGCACGTTGGCCGCTTCCCACGTCGCGAACAAACGGGCATAACCGGCCTGCTGCGACGGATCGAGCAATTTCCCCACCACTTCATAGAAGACGCGCTCATGCACCCAGCAGCGGGCGAAGGCATCCAGCGCCAACACCTCGCGTACTGCCTGGTATTGAGCCAGATGCTCGCGCCAACGTCCCTGCTCCGCCTGTTCTTCGGCGGCGGGACGGGGCCGCCCGGTCTGGTTCAGCAAGACTACCACCGGCTTGCCAATCCACTCCAGTATCTTCATTTCCGCCGGCACATAGCCGGCATCTTTCGGATTTTCCGAGGAGTTGACCAGATAAAGAACGACGTCCGCCGATTCCTTTGCGGTGCGCAAGGCGTTCTGGCTGAGCCAGAACGGCCGGTCGCGGTAGCGGTCCAGCACTTCCCGCAAGAACCAGCCGATCGGGTTGCCCGACTGCCCCAGCCGCTTGAGCAGGCGGACAGAGTCGCCGAAACCCGGCGTATCCCACAATTGCAGGCTGTCGCCCTGCGGCGTCGTCAGCAGGGTGTGCGACTCGGCGAAGATGGTGACGTGGGCGGCGTCGCGCACTTCGCCGATGTCCATGCCGACCAGGGTGCGCGCCAACGTGGTCTTGCCATTATTGGTATGCGAAATCAGTGCGAACTGGATTTGCACCGCGTCCGCAGCGGCTTTTTCAATCGAAACGTTCATGCGGCAGCCGACATTTTCAGCCCGACGCCGGCGTCGAGCGGGTGGATGGAAGGATTCAGCAGATTCACAACGGTCGCCGTGGTCTGGTGGAAATGGCAGAACTCTTGCCACAGGGCGGTTCTCTCGGCCAGGCCGCGCTGGTCGGCCTGGCCCATGCGCTCCACGAAGGAGGATTCGTCGAGCAGCACGGCGATGCCGCGCGGCGACGCTTTCACCAGATAATCGAGAAACGCGCCATGGTTTTCCTTTTCAGGCGTCGCGGTCAAATTAAATAGCACCGCCGTCATGGTCACGTTCGGATCGTTGAGGTCGACGTCGCGCAGCACCTCGCGCGGCTCCTCGCCGTAGGAGGTCGACGGCCGTAGCATCATGCGGCCCTGCTCGCCAAACAGCATGATGGCGATCTGCCCCAAACCGCGATGCCGGGCCTCGTCGACGGTAAAGCTGAACGGCAACACGCGCAGCATGCCGCCGGTGCCGGCGCCGATGGTCTCGTTAAGCTTGCGGAAATATGGCTGATCGAGATCGAGCGGGAAACGCCGGCTCAGCCGCGCCGCGCGCCAGTTGGCCACCAGCGCCAGCAGCAAGCGCGGCAGCACGACCAGCAGGAAGATCGTTGCTGCGTACAGATGCACCCAGCGGGCGCCGCCTTCGGGCGCCGTGGTCTGCGGGAAGCGCAGCGCCTCGATCTCGGCCAGGGTGAAGCCCTGCAACTGGAAGACGGCAATGGCTGGCGCAAACAACAAGGACAGCAGGCTGTGCAGCTGCGTGGCGTCGAGGAAGGTGCTTTCCCAGCCGGCCGCATATTGGGACAGCAGGCCACGTCCATATAAAGAGAGCACCGCGCCGAGCGCGAACATGGCCGCGCTCAGGTGGATGGTACGGCCGAGCCGGGCGGCCGTCAGCTTGGCGCTCAGTTGCGACCATTCGCCCATAAAGCCCAGCAATCCGGTCGCCAGCGCCGGCGGCACCTTGCGCGGCACCGCCAGCTTGCCCACGCTGAGGCGGCGTATCAAGCCCGACGTCGGCCCGCCGGTGGCGCGCGCCGGGATGAACAGACTGATCAACAAGCCCAGATAGACCAGCAAATTCCAGGCAATGATCAGCAACAGCGGCGCCGACAGCAAATCGACGCGGTGCGGATCGGTGATGCGGTCGAGCGCCGCGCCCAGCGCCAGGGCCAGCACCGGCAACAGCCACGCCAGCGCCCGCAAACCGGTCGACCGCTTGGCGAAGCCGGCAAACGCCGGCGTGCGCTCGGCGAGGCGTTTCAGTATCTGTTCCGAGCGCTGCTGCAGGAAATCGTCGGGCGTGACGTCCGCATGCTTGTCCGAGGCCTGCCACTGCGCAAGTTCGCGCGCGCTGCGGCTGGCGTACATGCGGTCGTCCTCGCTGAGCACTTCCTTCTTCTGGTCGGCCAATTCGATGGCGCGCACCAAGACGACGTCCCTGGCAATCTGCTCGTTCATAGTGCTCCTGTGTTTGGTCAAAGCGACAACTCGACAGGATTGTGAACCAATTTAGCGAATCAGGCCAATTCCGCACGCCGTTCGGCAGGTTTCAGCGTGCGGTAGAGAACGACAACGACGAATACGGCAACCCACATCGACCAGAGCGTGTGCGTGAGGAAATGCGCGCCGCGCAATTGCTGCATCCAGCCGACGGCCAGGCCGAAGGCCAGCATCAAGCCGCCGACGGCGGCCGCCATCCGGGGCCGATGCGGCAACCAGAACACGGCCAACGCCACCAGCCACAGCGCGCTCGACGCGTGGCCGCCAGGCAGGCACTGCCCCGGCGACACGCCCACAGGCAACATCTCCAGCAGCCGCACATAGGGCTCGCGGCCGCCATAGCGCTGCAAATCCCAAGGGCAATGCGAATCGCTGAAGTGTTTCAGCACGCTAATGCAGGTCGGCACCAGGATGGCCGACAGCGCCAGCACGCGCAAGCCGGTGCGGCGCGGCGCGGTCCAATACGGCTGTGGACGCGCCCAATCCCACGCGGCCAGCGCCACGGCCATCACGCCCAATACCTGCAAGATGGTCTTCAATATGTCGTGATTGAACCGTTCGGCCAGCCAGGCATGACGCCAGGGGAACGTCCCGCTGGCGCGGTCGAACATGGCATCGGCCAGCGCCAGATCGATATTGGTGTAGTTGCCGATCCAGAGGATCAGGACGGCCGATACGAACATGACAACGTCGATGGTGCGCAGCACGCCTCTTGGTTTAAGACTGGTTAGCGAGCGTGCAAGCATGGAAAATATCAAGTCGAGGGTTGTAGACGGCCGTGCTGATGTTCAGCATGCCGAGGAAAGAATGGAACACGTTGTCGTGCGAGAACTCCTGTCCACGCCGCGCCTCCAGGCAGCGCTGGTCCAGGTTGAAACGGTCGCGGTAGCCCTGGTCCAGCCACAGCATGAAGGGCACATGGCGCTGTTCATCCGGCGAAATGAAATACGGCGCGCCGTGCAGATACATATTCTTTTCGCCCAGCGATTCGCCGTGGTCCGAAAAATACATGAAGGCGGTATCGACGTTGTCGGCGGCGCCGGCCGCGCGCAGCAGGTCGATGGTCTTGCTCAGGAAATAGTCGGTATAGGCGATGGTGTTGTCGTAGGCGGCCACGATGGATTCGCGCGAACACTTCTCCAGCTCGTTGCTGGTGCAAACGGGACCGAAACGCTGGAACGCGGGCGGATAGCGCTTCCAGTACGCCGGCCCGTGGCTGCCCTTCTGGTGCAGCACGATGACCAGATCCTGCTTGGCGTTGCGGATGATTTCCGGCAGGCCCTGCAGCATGCGCTCGTCGAAGCACTCCTCCTGGTTACAGAACGGATCGCCGGCCTTCGGCTGCGACATGTCCTCATACGCCACGCGGTCGCACACGCCTTTGCAGCCCGAATTATTGTCGCGCCACAGCACCTGCAAGCCTGCATGGCTGAGCACGTCGAGCAAGCCCTCCCGCGCCTTCGCCTTATCGTCCGAATAATCGACGCGGGCGAAACCGGAAAACAGGCAGGGAACGGAAATCGCCGTGGCCGTACCGCACGATTGCACATTGCTGAAGTTGAGCAGCCCGGCCTGGTGCGACAGCAACGGATTGGTGTCGCGCTGGTAGCCATTGAGCGAGAAGTTCATCGCACGCGCGGTTTCGCCGACCACCATGATGGTCACGGTGCGGCGTTTTTGCTGCGCCCATAGGGTGCCCTTCATGGCGTCGCTGCCCAGCGGCGCAATCACCATTGCGCGCGCCATTTTACGCTTGACGAAAGAGTTTCCGGCCTGGATGACATTTGTCGGCGTCAGCAGGAAGCGCATCTGGCGGTACTCGCGCACGGCCGGCGCCAAGGTCTTGAAGAATCCCATCATCAGGACGCCGGCCACCAGCAAGGACACGACGATCACGGCGGGATTGATCAGCAGCGCGCGGCGCAGCGGCGGAAACTCCAGCTTGAGGCGATACACCAGCGCCGACGGCAGCACCCCCAGCAGGGAAATCGTCAGCACCAGGCTCCAGCTGAACAGCTCGGTAGCCTCATGCACATCGGTTTCCATGACGTTCTGCAGCATCGAAGCGTCGATGGCGATGCCGTAGCGGTTCATGAAATAGCTGCTGAAGGCCGTGACGAAAAACAGCAGGATCAGCACCGGCTTGATCACATAGCGGAAACTGAACAGTGTCAGAAAGGCGTTGAAGGCCAGCGCCAGCAGCGTGAACGATGCGAGATACAGCGGCACATTGGCCAACTGGAAGCCGCCGGTGGCGACAAAGAACGTTTGCCAAAAGCTAAAGTTGTACACGAGTACAAAGAAAGCGGCCACCGCCAGGATCAGGTACTGCACGTGAACGCGCGGCACACGCAACAACGGTGTGACGCGCAACAGTGGCAGCAAGCGCGCGCGGTGATGACTAAGCGTTAAGTTCGGATGTATGTTCAACGGAGGCTCCTGAATTCCAGCCTCCACCTTACTAACCTGCCGGTCAACTCCGCGTCAAAGATGCGTTAAGTTTACGTTAAATTCCTCAAGGAAATCTAACTTCAAACACGCTGCCGCCGCCGACGCGCTCGCTGTAAGCCAGGTCCGCGCCCAGATAGGCGCAAATGCGCTGCACCAGCCCCAGACCCAAGCCGGTGCCCGACGATCCGCTGGCGCCGGCCGGGATGGCCTCGTTCAGCAACCGCGCGCGGGCCGCCGCCGGCAAGCCGGGACCGGTATCCTCGACGATCAGCGACCGGCCGGCCAGGCGCACGACCACCTCGCCCTGCATGGTATAAAGACAAGCATTGCGCACCAGGTTGCCGATGGCCGCGATCAACAGTTCGCGCGGCGCGTGGATCATGAAATCCTCGCCCCCGGCATACCGCAACTCCAGCGGCTTGGCCGCCGTCAGGGTCTGGCAGCGCGCCGCCTCCTCGCCGGCCAGCCCGGCGGCCGAGACCGACGTCATCTCCAGCATGTCCGGCGAGCGCGCCAGCCGCAGCAGCACCGTCACCGAGTCGGACGCGTCGCGCGCGGCGCGGTAGATGCGCTCCGACGCGGCGTGGATGGCGGGGTTGGCATGCGTCTGCGTCATCAGGATTTCCGCCGCGCCGGTGATGACGGTCAGCGGGGTGCGCAACTCGTGGCTGACGTCGCCGGTGAAAAAGCGCTCGCGGTCCAGAACTTCGGTCAACTCCTTGGTTCGCGCAGAAAACGCCCGCGCCAGAATGCCCAACTCGTCCGGGCTGTCCTGCAACGGCAAGTCCGGGCGGCGCGCCTGCACCGCAGCAGCCAGTCCCATGATCGGCGCGACCAGGCTGTTGCCGATATAGGCGCCGAACATCATCGAGCAGATCAAAAACCCGATAAAGCCGATGGCGAACATGCCATATACCACCACTTCGATTTTTTCGTACGCGCTGGCGTGATCGACCACCGCGTAGCGTCCGTTCGCGTCCCGACCGGACCAGACATGCAAATCGACGCCATCGACGGTGATCTCGGTCGCACCGTCGGGTAAATCGCGCAACGAGAGCGGAATTTCGGCGTCGTGATGGAAGCTGAGGCCGGCCGGCATTTCCACCGGCAAACCGCCGGCATGGCGCGGCGAGGCCCAGGCGGCCACTTCCTGCAGGCGCTCGTCGACCAGCTTGACCTCGATGCCTTCGACGGCGACGGCGGCGATGACGGCGAAAAACAGGATGCCGGCGGCGGCGAACGTCAGATAGGCGACGACGATACGCCGGCGCAAGGATTTAAACGGTGGCATCGGAAGCTAGCAGTTTATAGCCGATGCCCGGAACGGTGCGCAGCATGGCGAATTCAAAAGGTTTGTCGAGCGCCTGGCGCAGCGCATGAATATGGGTGCGCAAGGCGTCGCTGTCCGGACGGTCCTCGCCCCACACTTCCTGCTCCAGCAATTCGCGCGGCACCAGCTTGGGCGCTTGCGTCATCAGGCATTTGAGAATGGTGTAGCCGGTCCTGGTCAGCGCCAGCGGGGTGCCGGCGCGCTTGACCTCGAAATTTTCGGTATCGAAGCGCAAGTCGCCGACGCTGAGCACGGCGGCACCGATGGTCTGGCCGCGCGCGCGCCGCAGCAAGGCGTTCAGGCGCACCTCCAGCTCGACCAGCGAAAACGGCTTGACCAGGTAATCGTCGGCGCCGCTGTCGAAGCCGGCCACCTTGTCCTGCAGCGTATCGCGCGCCGTCAGCATCAACACCGGTGTGGCGTCCCGCAACTCGGTGCGCAGCTTCTGGCACAGCTCCAATCCCGTCATGCCGGGCAGCATGACGTCCAGTACGATGACGTCGTACTCGTGCTGCGCCGCCAGCGCCAGGCCGGCGTAGCCGTTCGCCGCCGAATCGAGCACGTGCCCTTTCGCCTCCAGGAACGCATACAGATTGGCCAGGATGTCGGGATTGTCTTCAATAATCAGAATACGCATGGAAGTCCGGCTGGCTTACAGGCCGTCAAAATTGGCCGGCCGCTTTTCCAGGAAAGCTTTCATGCCTTCTTTTTGGGCAGGCGTACCGAACGCGGCATGGAACAGGCGGCGCTCGTAGCCCACGCCTTCGGTCAGCGGAACCTCATAAGCGCGGTTGACGGCATCCTTGACCATCATCGCCACCGAGGTCGGCATCGCGGCGATCACGGTCGCGGCGGCCAGCACTTCCTCGATCAGCTTGTCGGCCGGGACGATGCGCGACACCAAGCCCATACGCTCGGCCTCGACCGCGTCGATGGTGCGGGCGGTCAACAACATATCCATCGCCTTGGCCTTGCCGATCGCGCGCGGCAGGCGCTGCGAGGCGCCGGCGCCCGGGGTGACGCCGATCTTGATCTCCGGCTGGCCGAATTTGGCGGTATCGGCGGCGATCACGAAGTCGCACATCATCGCCAGCTCGCAGCCGCCGCCCAGCGCGTAGCCGGCCACGGCGCCCACCACCGGTTTGCGCACGCGCAGGATGTGCTCCCAGTTGCGGCCGATGTAGTTGTCGCGATAGGTATCCACATACGTGTAGTCGACCATGGCGGCGATGTCGGCGCCGGCCGCGAAGGCTTTCTCGCTGCCGGTCAGGACGATGCAGCCGATCGCCGGATCGGCGTCAAACTTGAACAAGGCCTCGCCAAGTTCGTTCATCATGCGGTCATTGAGCGCGTTCAGCGCCTTGGGACGGTTCAGGCGGATCAGCGCGACTTTGCCGTGCACTTCAACGATCAGGTCTTCATATTGCATGGTTGTTGCCTCCATGGTGGAATTTTATGGGTCGATTGTAGCGCCTATCACCGCCGCTGGTATTATTGAAGCTTGGCAACTTACTTCGGCGAGCCTCCCATTTTTACCTCACTGCGCCGCCCGCTGCGCGACAAGCTGGCCGCTGATCCCTTGCTGGGCAATAGCGACTTTCTGCGTTACTGGTTCAGCGCCATCCTCAACGGCTTCGGCAGCTATATCGGCGCGCTGGCCGTGCCGCTGTGCGCGGTGTTGCTGCTCAAGGCCACGCCGGCGCAAATGGGCATGCTGGGCGCCGCGGCGGCGATGCCGTTCGCGCTGTTCGCGCTGCCGGCCGGCGTGGTGCTGGACCGCAACCGCAAGCTGCCGATCCTGCTTGCCAGCAAGGCCATCCAGGCCACCGCCCTGTTCAGCATCCCCGCCGCTTACTGGATGGGCGTGTTGTCGGTCGAGTGGATGTATGCGGTCGCCTTCACCACCGGCGCCTGCAACGTCGTCGGCGGCGGCGCCGAACAGGTTTTCCTGACCAATTTGATCGGCCGCGAGCGCCTGATGGACGCGCAATCCAAATTCGCCGCCACCGACTCCGCGTCGCGGCTGCTGGCGCCGGGACTGGCGGGGGTGCTGATCCAATGGCTCACCGCGCCCTACGCGGTGCTGCTCAACGCCCTGGGTTTTGTACTGTCGATCCTGCTGCTGCGCAATCTGAGGGCCAACGATCCGAAACCGGCGCCGTCCGACAAGCACCCGCTGCGCGATATCCGCGACGGCCTGCAATTCATCTGGAAGCAGCAACTGCTGCGCACCCTGGCCTGGAGCGTGGGCGCCTGGCACATGCTGTTTTACGGCTATGCGGCGCTGGCCGTGCTGTTCGCCACCCGCGACCTGGGCATGAGCGCGGGCATGCTGGGCGCGGCGCAAATGGTCGGCGGCCTCGGCGTGCTGGCCAGCTCGATGCTGCTCAAGCCGCTGACCCAGCGCTATGGCGCCAGCGGCACCATCCTGATCGGCATTGGCCTGACCGCCTTCGCCTTTACGATGACGCCGATGATACCGGCCAAGCTGTTCGGCTATCCGGCCGCCAGCGCGACCGCGTGCGCGGCCTTGTCGTTCTTCCTCGACTGCGGCGTGATGCTGTTTGTCATGCCGTACATGGCCATCCGGCAGAAGGTCACGCCGGACGCCTACCTGGGCCGCATGGTGTCGACGATGCGCTTCCTGACCATCGCGGTGGCGCCGCTGGGCGCCCTCACGGCCGGTTATATCGGCGAGCATTTCAGCGTGCGAACCGGGCTGGCGTGCGTGGCGGTGGGGGCCATCGTGCTGACCGCATGCATGGCCGTGTCCGCGTCGCTGCGCGAGACCGAACAGCCGGCGGTGGCCGCGTCGTAACCGGCCCTGCCAAGGGCCCTACCGTGCGCCGGAAATCCGGCCAAGACATTAGGCTGACTCCAGTATCAACCGATCCTGATAGGAGTGCGCCATGTTCAAAACCATACTATTGCCGACCGACGGCTCGGACCTGTCGGACAAGGCGACCGCGACTGCGGTCGAGTTCGCCAAACTGAATCGCGCCAAGATCGTCAGCATCACCGTGATCCAGCCTTTGCCGCTGGCGTCGATGGGTGACGGCGGCGCCGTGATCGACTCCGGCCAGTTCGCCGTCAAGATGCAGGAAGCGGCGCGCAGCTACATCGACAAGGTGGCGGCGGCCGCGCGCGCGGCCGATATTCCGTTCGAGGGGGTGATTTCGGTGTCGCACACCCCGTACGAGGAAATCGTCGAGGCGGCGAAAAAATTCGAGTGCGACCTCATCATGATGGCGTCGCACGGACACACTGGCATCAACAAGCTGCTGCTGGGCAGCCAGACCGACAAGGTGCTGGCGCACACGACCTTGCCGGTGTTGGTGTTGAGGTGACCCTCGCGCTTTACGGCTGCTTGGGCAACAACACCCAGACATTGCCGCGCTGCTTCATGCGGCCGGCGTTTTCCGCCGCCTCGGTGCCGAAGCCGAAGAAGTAGTCGACCCGGATCGCGCCACGGATGGCGCCGCCGGTATCCTGCGCCATCACCAGGCGTTGCAGCGGAATATCGCTGTTAGGCATCGTGGTGGCCAGGAACATCGGCGCGCCCAGCGGCAGCTGCGAGGCGTCGATCGCCACCGAACGCTGCGGCGTCAGCGGCACGCCCTGCGCGCCCTTCGGACCGACTTTCGGGTCCGGCAGCTTCTCTTCTTTGAAGAACACATAGCTCGGGTTCACATTGAATAGTTCCTGCATCCGGGTAGGATGGCCGGCTATCCAGGCCTTGATGCCCTGCGCCGACGCCTGCTCCAGGGTCAACTCGCCCTTCTCCACCAGGTACTTGCCGATCGATTTGTACGGATGACCGTTCTGGTCGGCGTAGGCCACGCGCACGGTTTCCTGCGTATCGGTCAGCTGGACGCGGCCCGAACCCTGCACCTGCAGGAAGAACGACTCCACCGGATCGTCGACCCAAAGCAATTCCTTGCCGATGAAATCGGCCTTTTCGATGTCGGCGCGGGTCGCGTACGGCACCACCTTCTTGCCGACCAGCTTGCCCCGCAGGCGCATGCCTTTCAGCTCCGGATAGACGCTCGCCAGATCGACGGTGACCATGTCGTCCGGCACCTTGAACAGCGGCGTTTGATACGGACCGCCCTTTTTTCGGGCGCCGCGCAGCAGCGGCTCGTAGTAGCCGGTGACCAGCCCGTCGGTGGCGCCGTCCGGCGCGATCACCTGGTTCGGCACCATGAACGCCTCGAAGAAGGTGCGGATAGCCTTGTCGTCGGCGGCGTTGACGCTGCGCGCGATCGAGCACGACTCCTTCCACTGCGGCTGCTTGATCAGCACGGCGCACGACGACATGAAAGCCGGCCAGGCGGCGCGCACATCGTCGCGGTCCCAGCCGGGCAACGATGCGAAGGTGGTCGGCACCATCCGCAGCGCCGCCGGGGCGGTCGGTGTGACCGGGGCTGTAGGCGTGGCGGGCGTGGCGGGCTTGGCAGGGACGGCGGGCACGGTGGGCGGCGCCGGCTGTCCGGCCGGTTTTTCCGCCGGGATCGGCGTGGTGGTGCAGGCGGCCAGCGAAAGCGCGACGACGGACAGCGGAACGAGTAGACTACGACGTGTAAATGACATAAGGATAGCTATGTGGGTACTGATGTTGGAAGCATGCGTGGCGTTTTTCCTGCTGGTATTCATCGTCTGGTGGACGATGTACCAGGGCAAAGGCAAAAACAAGAAGTTGCCCCCGCCTGAGCGGGATGACGATCCGAAATAAGCGAGCCGAAACAAGGGAAGCGTGGCGCGGTCCGGCAATCCGGCGAATCAGTGAAGCGTGCGCGGCAGCGACAGCACGAACTCGGGGATCTTGGCCTCGAACTGATGACCGTCCTCGGCCACGCAGAAATATTCGCCGAACATCGATCCCTGCTGCGTTTGCAGCGCGGTGCCGCTGGTGTACTCGAAATGCTCGCCCGGCTGCAACAGCGGCTGATGGCCGACCACGCCCAGTCCGCGCACCTCTTCGATGTGGTTGTTGGCGTCGGTGATGACCCAGTGGCGCGAAATCAACTGGGCGGCGACGGTGCCGGTGTTCTTGATCGTGATCGAATAGGTGAACACGAAATTGGTGCGCTCCGGATCGGATTGATCCGGCAGGTACTGGGTTCTGACCGACACAGTAAATTCATAAGTGGCCATCGAAATTCCTTAAGGCTGAGGCGTGGGGTCGTAAAAAGATCACTGCGATTGTATATCGTCAGGGGCCCATTGCACCGCAAATCGGCAACGCGTGCAAGCGAGATGAGGCTAGAAACAAACTGAAAACCGGCTGAAAACGGGCTGAAAACGGGCGCGGCCGGGCCGGGCAGCGTAAAATAGCGCATCTTTTTTTAATGCAGGCCTCACGTCATGTCCAATTTCCGTATCGCTCCCAGCATCCTGTCCGCCGACTTCGCCCGTCTGGGCGAAGAGGTACGCAACGTCGTCGCCGCCGGCGCCGACATCATCCACTTTGACGTGATGGACAACCATTATGTTCCGAACCTGACCATCGGCCCGCTGGTGTGCCAGGCGATCCGCCCGCACGTGGACGTGCCGATCGACGTGCACCTGATGGTCAAGCCGGTCGACCGCATCATTCCGGACTTCGCCAAGGCCGGCGCCAACATCATCACCTTCCACCCGGAAGGCTCCGAGCACATCGACCGCTCGCTGCAACTGATCCGCGACCACGGCTGCAAGGCCGGCCTGGTGTTCAACCCGGCCACCCCGCTGAGCTATCTGGAACACGTCATGGACAAGATCGACATGATCCTGATCATGTCGGTCAACCCCGGCTTCGGCGGCCAGTCCTTCATCCCTCAGGCGCTCAAGAAGATCGCCGAGGCGCGCCGCCTGATCGACGACTCGGGCCGCGACATCATGCTGGAAGTGGACGGCGGCATCAAGATCGACAACATCGCGGCGGCCGCCGCCGCCGGCGCCGACACCTTCGTGGCGGGATCGGCCATCTTTGGCCAGCCGGACTACAAGGCCGTCATCGACGCCATGCGCGCCAACCTGGCGGCGATTTAAGATGAGCGTGCTGATAGGCGTGCGCGCCGCCATCATCGACCTCGACGGCACCATGCTGGACACGATTCCCGACTTCCACGTGGCGATCAACGGCATGCTTCAGGAACTGGGTCTCGATTCCATCGAACAAGAGCAGATCGCCCTCATGGTCGGCAAGGGTTCGGAAAACCTGATCCGCTCGGTGCTCGCGCTCCAGGCCGACGCGGCCGGCGTCGAGCAACGCTTCGACGCGGCGATGGACGCCTACCAGCGCCACTACCTGGGGATCAACGGCCAACACAGCACCTTGTACCCCGACGTGATCGAGGGCCTGACGGCGATGAAAGCCAGCGGCCTGCGCCTGGCGTGCGTGACCAACAAGCCGATCGCCTTCACCACGCCGCTGCTCAAGCTCAAGGGCCTGGACGGCTTTTTCGACGTGGTCTACGGCGGCGATTCGCTGCCGCGCAAGAAGCCCGATCCGCTGCCGCTGCAAACGGTGTGCGCCGATTTCGACCTGCCGCCGGCCCAGGTGGTGGCCATCGGCGACTCCTCCAACGACGCGCAAGCGGCCCGGGCTGCGGGTTGTCCGGTGTTGACGGTGCCTTACGGTTACAATCACGGACAGTCTATACACGGGATCGATTCCGATGGTATAGTAGACACGCTGCTCGACGCGGCAAGCCGTATCAGTTCGCAAAATTAACCTTTAGCTGAACCAAACCTGACCGAATGTCTTCCATCAAAAAACACAATGTCAACCAAACCGGCTCGATTGAGGCCTGGCTTTGGCGACGCTGGCAATCCTGGCAAAACTAAGCCGAACTGATTGCTGTCGCATGTGCACGCGCACCCGACAGGTTTTTTGACAAACCACCGCCAACCCACACCCATACCTTGGCGGCATGGAGAGAAGACATGACCGAACTCGAATTCAAATCGTTGGCCAACGAAGGCTACAACCGCGTCCCACTGATCGCCGAAGCCTTCGCCGACCTCGAAACCCCGCTCACGCTGTACCTGAAACTGGCCCAGACCCAGAACGCCGGCAAGAACACCTTCCTGCTCGAATCGGTGGTCGGCGGCGAGCGTTTCGGGCGCTTCTCCTTCATCGGCCTGCCGGCGACCACCGTGCTGCGCACCTTCGGCACCCGCACCGAGATCGTCAAGAACGGCGCCGTGATCGAGACCCACGAAGGCAATCCGCTCGAATTCGTCGAGGCCTACCAGAAGCGCTTTAAAGTGGCGCTGCGTCCGGGCATGCCGCGCTTCTGCGGCGGCCTGGCCGGCTACTTCGGCTACGACACTGTGCGCCACATCGAAAAAACCCTGGCCAACACGCAGCCGAAGGACGATCTGGGCCTGCCCGACATCCAGCTGATGGTGACCGAGGAACTGGCCGTCATCGACAACCTGTCCGGCAAGCTGTATCTGATCGTCTACGCCGACACCACGCAGCCCGAGTCCTTCAGCAAGGCGCGCCAGCGCCTGAAGGACCTGCGCATGATGCTGCGCCGTGGCGTCGACGCGCCGGTGACCAGCGCCTCGGTGCGCACCGAAACCATCCGCGACTTCCCGAAAGAGGAGTACCTGAAGGCGGTCGCCAAGGCCCACGAATACGTGATGGCCGGCGACTTGATGCAGGTGCAGATCGGCCAGCGCATCCGCAAGCCCTACGTCGATTCGCCGCTGACGCTTTACCGCGCGCTGCGCTCGCTGAATCCGTCGCCGTATATGTACTTCTACAATTTCGGCGACATGCAGATCGTCGGCGCCTCGCCGGAGATTTTGGTCCGCAACGAGACGCTGCCGGACGGCGAGAAAAAAGTCACCCTGCGTCCGATCGCCGGCACCCGTCCGCGCGGTTCGACGCCGGAACGCGACGCCGAACTGGCCAGGGAACTGCTGGCCGATCCAAAAGAGATCGCCGAACACGTGATGCTGATCGACCTGGCGCGCAATGACCTGGGCCGCATCTCCGAGATCGGCAGCGTCAAGGTCACCGACCGACTGGTCATCGAAAAATACTCGCATGTGCAGCACATCGTCTCCAACGTCGAGGGCAAGCTGAAAGACGGCCTGTCCAACCTGGACGTGCTGCGCGCCACCTTCCCGGCCGGCACCCTGACCGGCGCGCCGAAAGTGCGCGCGATGGAAGTGATCGACGAACTGGAAATCTCCAAGCGCGGCATTTATGGCGGCGCCTGTGGCTACCTGTCGTTCGGCGGCGAGATGGATGTCGCCATCGCCATTCGCACCGGCGTGATCAAGGACGGCATGCTGTACGTGCAGGCGGCCGCCGGCATCGTCGCCGACTCGATCGCGGAAATGGAATGGCAGGAAACCGAAAACAAGGCGCGCGCCGTGCTGCGCGCCGCCGAACAAGTGCAAGATGGCCTGGATGGGGAGTTCTGAGATGCTGCTGATGATCGACAACTACGACTCCTTCACCTACAACATCGTGCAGTACTTCGGCGAGCTGGGTGAGGATGTGCGCGTGTACCGCAACGATGAAATCACGATCGCGGAAATCGAGGCGCTGAACCCGGACCATATCTGCATCTCGCCGGGTCCGAAAGACCCGTCGCAGGCCGGTATCTCGATCGAGGTGCTCAAGCACTTCGCCGGCAAGAAGCCGATCCTGGGCGTTTGCCTCGGCCACCAGGCCATCGGCGAAGCGTTCGGCGGCAAGGTCATACGCGCCAAGCAGGTCATGCATGGCAAAACTTCTTTAATCGCGCATACGGGCGTGGGCGTCTTCAAGGACCTGCCCTCCCCGTTCACGGTGATCCGCTATCACTCGCTGGCAATCGAACGCAGCTCGCTGCCGTCCTGCCTCGAAGTGACGGCATGGACCGATGACGGTGAAATCATGGGCGTGCGCCACAAGGACTACGACATCGAGGGGGTGCAATTCCACCCCGAGTCCATCCTGTCGGAACACGGTCACGCACTGCTGAAGAACTTCCTGGTTCGTTAAGCGGCGGCCCGCCCTCCCCCCGGATTGGGCCGGCTTCATATCGCGCGTTAAAAAATTAAAGAAGGATTTGCCATGGCTATCACCCATCAAGAAGCACTGCTGCGCTGCATCGAACACCGCGAGATTTTCCACGACGAGATGCTGCACCTTTTCCGCCAGATCATGTCCGGCGAAATGTCGCCATCGATGATCGCGGCCCTGACCATGGGCCTGCGCGTGAAAAAAGAAACCATCGGCGAGATCGCCGCCGCCGCGCAAGTGATGCGCGAGTTCTCCACCAAGGTGCCGATGGCCGACACCACCGGCCTGCTCGACATCGTCGGCACCGGCGGCGACGGCGCGCACACCTTCAACATCTCCACCGCCTCGATGTTCGTGGCGGCGGCGGCCGGCGCCCGCGTGGCCAAGCACGGCGGCCGCAGCGTGTCGTCGTCGTCCGGCAGCGCCGACGTGATCGAATCGCTGGGCGCCAACATCAACCTCAAGCCCGAGCAGATCGCGCAATCGATCGCGCAGACCGGCATCGGCTTCATGTTCGCGCCCAACCACCACGCGGCGATGAAGCACGCCGCGCCGGTGCGCAAGGAACTGGGCGTGCGCACCATCTTCAACATCCTGGGACCGCTGACCAATCCCGCCGGCGCGCCCAACATCCTGATGGGCGTTTTCCACGCCGATCTGGTGGGTATCCAGGTGCGGGTACTGCAGCGCCTCGGTGCGCAGCACGCCATCGTGGTCTATGGCCGCGACAACATGGATGAAGTGTCGCTGGGCGCCGGCACGCTGGTCGGTGAATTGATCGATGGCGAGATCCGCGAATACGAAATCCATCCGGAGGACTTCGGCCTGCCGATGATCGCCAGCCGCAATCTGAAGGTGGCCAACGCCGCCGAATCGAAGGCGAAGATGATGGAAGCGCTGCGCGGCGAGCCTGGCGCGGCGTTCGACATCGTCTCGCTCAACGCCGGCACGGCGCTGTATGCGGCCGGCGTTGCCAGCTCGATCGAGGACGGCCTGGCGCGCGCGCGCGTGGCGATCAACTCCGGCGACGCGCTGAAGAAGATCGAGCAGTTCGTGCAGGTTACGCAAAGCCTCGCCTCCACCAACTAAGGGCGGCGATCATGTACGGCATCCACGACCTGACGCTGTTTATCATCTCCGGCCTGCTGCTCAACATCATGCCGGGCCCCGATTCGCTGCTGATCATGACGCGTAGCGCCACCCAGGGCTGGCGCGCCGGTTCGGCAGCCGCGCTGGGCATCGGCGCCGGCACGATGATCCATATTTGCGCCGCCGCGCTGGGTTTGTCGGCGCTGCTGTCGACGTCCGCCGCCGCCTTCATGGTGGTCAAGTGGGTGGGCGCGGCCTACATCATCTATGTCGGCATCGGCATGCTGCGCGCCAAACTGCGCGGGGACGCGGACGCGCAAGCGGAGCAGGCCACGGTCAACGCCGCCGCCGCGCGCCTGCCGTACCGCAAAATCTTCTTCCAGGGCTTCCTGACCAATGTGCTGAACCCCAAGGTGGCCTTGTTCTTCCTGGCGTTCGTGCCGCAGTTTATCTCGGCCGATTCGACCAGCAAGCCGCTGGCGTTCATCATCCTGGGCTGCATCTTCAATTTCAACGGCATGCTATGGTGTCACGGTCTGGCCGTTTTCACGGCCTTCGCCAGCGCGCGGCTCAAGGTCAAGCCGCTGGTAGCCCTTTGGCTCAACCGCGTCACCGGCGGTCTTTTCGTCGCACTCGGCCTGCGTCTGGCGCTGGCGGAACAACAATCATCCTAGGTCCATCATGTCCGATATCCTGAATAAAATCCTCGCAGTCAAAGCCGACGAAGTCGCCGCCGCAAAAAAACACCGCGGCTTGGCCAGCCTGCGCGCCGACGTCGAAGGCAATGCCGAACTGCGCGCCGACCTGCGCGGCTTCGAGGCCAGCCTGCGCGCCAAGATCGCCGCCGGATCGGCCGGCATTATCAGCGAAGTGAAAAAAGCCTCGCCGTCGAAAGGTGTGATCCGCGCCGACTTCCGCCCCGCCGACATCGCCGTCAGCTACGCCGCCAACGGCGCCGCGTGCCTGTCGGTGCTGACCGACGAACAGTTCTTCCAGGGCTCCGAGGCCTATCTGCGACAGGCGCGCGCCGCCTGTACGATTCCGGTGCTGCGCAAGGACTTCATGATCGACATTTACCAGATCTACGAAGCGCGCGCGATGGGTGCCGACGCGATCCTGCTGATCGTCTCGGCGCTGGACCACGGCCTGATGGCCGAAATGGAAGCCTGCGCGCACGAATTGGGCATGGGGGTGCTGGTCGAGACCCACGACGGCGACGAACTGACCGCCGCCCTGCGCCTGAAGACGGCGATGGTGGGCATCAACAACCGCAACTTGCGCACCTTCGAGACGTCGCTGTCGACCACCATCGGCCTGCTGGACCGCATTCCGCCGGAAAAACTGGTGATCACCGAGTCCGGCATCATGGTGCCGGAAGACGTCAAGCTGATGCGCGACGCCAATGTCCACGCCTTCCTGGTCGGCGAAGCCTTCATGCGCGCGCCCGATCCTGGCGCCGAATTGAGCCGTCTGTTCAACTAATCGAGAACTACGCCGACGCGTGCAGCGGAAGAACCGCCTCGGCGGCGATCTCTATGCGGTCGCGGCCGCGTTCCTTGGCGCAGTACAGCGCCCGGTCGGCGCGCAGCAAAATGTTGTCTAAATCCTCATCCGGACTGACCTGGCAGGCGATGCCGATGCTGACCGTGTAGGGCGGCAAGGCGGCTGCGGCCGCGCTCTGTTCGCTCTCCGTTTCAGAACGCGGCGCCCGCAGCACGGTTTGAATGCGCTCGGCGATATGGTGGGCCCGCTCCAGGCCGGTTGCCGGCAGCAGCACGACAAACTCCTCGCCGCCGAACCTGGCGACATGGTCGGAGGCCCGCAGCGCCTTCGCGATGACCGACGCCACGTCGGTTAAAACCCGATCACCGGTCGAATGTCCATAGCAATCGTTAATCGCCTTGAAGTAATCCAGATCGATGCTCAGCATTGTCATGACCGTCTGTTCGCGCCGCATCAGCGCGTGTTCCTTGGCATAGACCTCGTTAAAACCACGCCTGTTGAGCACCTGCGTTAGCGGGTCCAGTGTCGAGCGGCGCTCCAGTATCGTCTGCAAGCGGCGGGTGGCGACCGTCATGAATCCCACCGTTAAAAGCAGCGTCATGAAATGGCTGGTGAGCAGATAAAGATTTTGATGCGGGCCGCTGACGAATTGATTCATATCGTCGCTGCTGTGGGTCATCGCCAGAACCCCGCGTATCAGCACGACCACGGATTGGAATAACATCAGCAGGCCGAAAAACACGGTGGAGAAATGGCGCTCACCATACCCCCATATCAGCACCACCTGGTAGGAATATAAAACAAAAGCCAGCATGGAAAAGATGGCCAGACGCCCGGAATAGTCCGGGTTGACAATCACGTAGTAACCGCTCGCAATCATTCCCAGGCCCCAGACGAAATGGAATAACCACCAGGAGCACTCGCGGCTGTAAAACATTTGCGTCCCGATCAAGCCTAAACCCAGCCCCCACAAAATAACCGCATTGGCGCACAAGGGCGACAATATATTGCCGAGCAGCCCGCTGGTCGATGCGTAAATCCCGGAGCCGAACGCCAACAACACCAGGCTGATCGCCCATTGTTTCAGGCCTTTAATTTCTCTGGGAAAACTCGAATGGGCGGAATACAGGACGACACTCATCGCAACGGCCATCACGGTCGACATCAAAACAATAGTGGCGGGATCGAGTGGCATAACTTGCGAATCGGTAGCTGACCAATAGAGAGTTATGGTTAAATTCTAAACCACTTCTGAACTTGCCGGAAAATTAAGCCCGATGAAAACGCTGCATTGCACAAAAATGTGACACCGCATCGCCTACGTATGCCGAATTTTGGCTAATACGCGCCAATATTTAGCGTGAAATTAGCAAAAGAAAACCGCCAGCGCCAGCAAAACGGCGAACCGTTGCGGCGGTGGCGGTGGATTGCGGCCTAGCGCGTGGCGCTCGGTCGCAGCGGACCGGCGGATTTTTTGGCGGCAGGGTCCAACGCGAGGGTAATGCCGGGTACTCGATCGCCCTGTAATGTCATACTGAAAGTCATCAACTCATCGCGGCGGAAGGCATGCACTTCCACCGTCGAACCGACGCCATAACGGGAAAGCAGGGTGTCCAGATTTGTCGCGTTGACTCGCAAACCATCAATCGCGACCAATAAATCGCCGGCCGATAAACCCGCCAAATGCGCCGCGCCATTCTCGTGGACGCTCGACAGTTTGCAATCGTTGCCTTCGCGGCCGATATTCGCATCAAGACCCGGTTTGGACGATTTACGCTCATCGCTATATTTAACGCCGAATGGCGCCAGCATTTTAGCCAGCGGTACATCCTCGGTACCGCGTATATATTTGTCGAAGAATGGTTTAAAACGCGCGCCGATGATTTCATCGAACAGCGCTTCCACTTCGGCCGGCGTTACGCCGCGTCCGCCGCCGTTATAAAAATCACGGCCATAGCGCTGCCATAACGCACGCATCACATCATCCAGCGATTTCTTGCCGCCGGTTTTAGCGCGAATACTCAGGTCCAGCGCCAGACCGATCAGCGAACCTTTCGTGTAATAACTAATGATGGCATTGGGCGCATTCTCATCCTGACGATAATATTTACCCCATGCATCAAAACTGGACTCGGCGACGCTTTGTTTGGTACGGCCGCTGCCGCGCAGCACGCTGCCGATCGTTTTTCCCAGCAACTTAAAATAGGCCGGCTCGGCGATCACGCCGGCACGCACCAGCATCAGGTCGTCGTAATAGCTGGTGAAGCCCTCGAACAACCACAGCAGCGGCGAATAGTTCTCGACTTGTAAGTTATAAGGCGCGAACGCCGCCGGCTTGATGCGCTTGACGTTCCAGGTGTGGAAGTATTCATGACTGCACAGGCCGAGATATTGCAGGTAGCCGTCGCTGATGTCCTTGCTGGTGGCCGTGGTGCTCGGCAAATCGGCGCGGGCGCAGATCAGCGCGGTCGAGGCACGATGCTCCAGGCCGCCGTAGCCGTCGCCGACCGCCAGGGTCATGAAGACGTAACGGTCCATCGGCGCCTGCTTCGATTTCGGCTCGAAGAAGGCGATCTGGGTCTCGCAGATCTTTTTCAGGTCGGCGCTCAGGCGCGCCAGGTCCAGGTTCGGCACCCGGCCGCTGATGACGATGTCGTGCGGGATGCCGTGGGCCTTGAAGGTGGCCAGCGCAAAATCGCCCTGCTCCACCGGATGGTCGATCAATTCATCGTAGTCGGCGGCGATGTAGGTGCCAAAACCATAACGCTTGGCCTTCAACTCCGGCAGCGACGTCGCCACGCGCCAGGTTTGCGCCGCCTCGTCGGCGGGACGCTGGATGTCGACCACGTGCGGCTGGTCTTCCTGCCCCAGCACGCGCAGGAACACGCTGGTGCCGTTGAAGAAGGCGTGGTTCTGATCCAGATGCGCGGCGCGCACCGACAAATCCCAGGCGTAGACCTCGTAGTGCAGCGTGAGCGGCGACGGGCCTGTTTTCAGCGGGTCTTTCTGCGGCGCGGCCTGCCACGAGTGTTTATCGAGCTTGGTCAGCGCGACCGGCTCGCCGTTCGACTCGGCGCGGATGCGCACAATATTGCGCGAAAATTCACGGATCATGTAACTGCCCGGTATCCAGGCCGGCAGCGCGAATATCTGGCCGTCCGGCGCCGGCGCGTCCACCGTCAGCGTGACGTGGAAGAGGTGCGCCGCCAGGTCGTGACCGACGATGCTGTAGGCGATGGCGGGGTTCTTGTTCGGTTTCTTCATGTCGGTCCTTGTGTTTATATGTCAGCGCGCAAATCGCCGGGCGTATCGATATCGCGCACCACGCCGGCGTCGTCGGTCACCAACTCGCTTACGGCATGGCTTTTCAGGATCGCGCGCGCGCCCTGGTCGCCGGAGAGGGCCAGCAGCAGCGGCAAGTGAAAACTGCTGAAGGCGACCGGGTTGCCGCGCCGTCCTTCATACACCGGCGCCGCGATGCGCGCGCCTCGTTCCACCGTGGCGGCCAGCGCCCGGATGGTTTCCGGCTGCACGTAAGGCATGTCGCCCAATGCGATCACCCAGCCTTCCGCGCCCTTGGTGTGTTCGATCGCCGTCGTCAGCGACTCGCCCATGCCCAGATCGGCGTCGGCGCACACGCGCACCTCGCATCCGAGGGCGCCCAGCAGCGCCGCGACCTTGTCGTCGCCGGGCCGCACGACGGCCAGCACGCGCGGCAGCGCCGCCAGCATGTTCTTCGCGCTGGCGGCGACGACCACATCGCCTGCGGCGCCGTCGACGGTTTGCAGCAGTTTGTTTTGCACGCCGGACGGATCGAAACGTTTTCCCCGTCCGGCCGCCAGCAAAATACCCGTCAGCGGCATGCGGCTTACGCCTTGGCCGTGCTCAGATCGAACGGCAGCTTGCGCAGGCGCTTGCCGGTCAACTTGAACAGCGCGTTGGCGAAGGCCGGCGCCAGCGGCGGCAAGCCGGGTTCGCCCATGCCGGTCGGCGGATCGTTCGACGGCACGATATGCACGTCGATGACCGGCATGTCGGTCATGCGCGCGACCGTGTAGTCGCTGAAGTTCTGCTGCTCCACCACGCCGTCCTTGATCGTGATCGCGGCGCCAGGCAAGGTCATGCCAAGGCCCATCAGCGCCGCGCCCTGAACCTGCGCCTCGATCGTCAGCGGATTGACGGCCGTGTTGCAGTGGACGCCGGCGGTGACCTTGTGCAGCTTGGGCGCGCCATCCTTGACCGAGGCCACTACCACGTAGGCCACCACAGTGCCGAACGACTCGTGCACCGCCACGCCCCACGCCTGCCCCTTGGGCAAGGCCTTCTTGCCGTAGCCGGACTTGGCGACCGCCAGATCGAGCGCCGCGACATGGCGCTTGCCCTTCTCACCCATGATCTTCTTGCGATAGGCAACGGGGTCCATTTTGGCCGCGTGCGCGGCTTCGTCGATCAGCGTCTCCATCACGTAGGCGGTGTGGGTCGAGCCGACGGAACGCCACCACAGCACCGGTACGTTGGCCTTGACGGTGTGCGCGCTGAGCTTCAGCGGCACCTCGTACGGCTCGCCCATGCCCTCGATCATCGTATTGTCGACGCCATTCTTGACCATCATCGCCTCGAACGGCGTGCCGGTGACGATCGACTGCCCGACGATGACATGGTCCCAGGCGACGATGCCACCCTTGGCATCGATGCCGATATCGGCGCGGTGCACGTGCGACGGGCGGTAGTAGCCGCCCTTGATGTCGTCCTCGCGGCTCCACACCACCTTGACCGGTTCGGTCTTGCCGGCGGCCTTCCAGACCTTGGCGATGTTAACCGCCTCCACCAGGTAATCGGAGCTCGGCACGGCGCGGCGGCCAAAACCGCCGCCGGCCATCATTGTGTTGAGCACCACCTGCTCCGGTTTCAGGCCGGCGGTGGCGGCGATGGCGCCCTGGTCGACGGTCTGGAACTGCGAGCCGGCCCACACCGTACAACCGTCCGCGCGCAGGTCGACCACGCAATTCAATGGCTCCATCGGCGCATGCGCGAGGTACGGGAATTCATAGACGGCGGAGATCTTCTTCGCCGCGCCGGCCAACCTGGACAGGTCGGCCTCGCGCACCACGGTGCCGGTTTTTTGCGCCAGCGCCTTGTACTCTTTCATCTGCTTGTCGGTGCTGACCTTCTCGACCGCGCTGGTGTCCCACTCGATCACGAGCGCCTCGCGGCCCATCTTGGCCGGCCAGTAGCCGTCGGCCACCACCACCACGCCGCTGCCGCCACGGTCGGTCGACACTTGCAGCACTTCGATCACGCCCTTGATGGCCTTGGCCTTGCTGGCGTCGAACTTCGCGACCTTGGCGCCGAACACCGGCGGACGCGCCACTAGCGCTACCTTGCTGTCGGGCGCCTTGAAGTCCATGCCGAATTGCTGCTTGCCGCTCGACTTGAGCGCCGCGTCGAGCCGCTTGACCGGCTTGCCGATGATGGTGAAGTCCTTGGGGTCCTTCAGCTTGACGCTGGCGGGCACCGGCTGCTTCATGGCCGCATCGGCCAGCTCGCCGTAAGTGGCCTTCTGCCCGGCCGGGCCGCTCAACACGCCGTTGGCCGCCTTGACCTGGTCGGGCGACACCTTCCACTGCTCGGCGGCCGCCGCGACCAGCATCGCGCGTGCCTTGGCGCCGATTTCACGATACTGCAGATACGAGTGGGCGATGCTGCCCGAGCCGCCGGTGATCTGGATGCCGAAGGCCGGATCCTTGTACTGGTCGCCAGCCGGCGCCAGCGCGCCCGCCACCTTCGACCAGTCGGCGTCGAGCTCCTCGGCGATCAGCATCGGCAGCGAGGTTTGCACGCCCTGGCCGAATTCAAGGCGGTTGACCTGTACCGTCACGGTGTTGTCCGGTGCGATGTGCAGGAAGGCGTTCGGTTCATAGACCTTGGCCGGCGGCTGCTGGGCGTTGGCGAAGCGTCCGGCGGCGGGCATGAAAAAGCCCAGCACCAGGCCACCGCCGGCGACCGCGCCGGCTTTCATGAAGCCGCGGCGCGACACGCCACCGGTCGGCGTCCCGGCATTTGCCGTTGGAGCCAGCGAGGCCATGTTTTCCTGATTAAGCCATTCGATACGCATACGGTCCTCCCTTAAGCGATGGTGCTGGCGGCGTCTTTGATGGCGGCGCGTATGCGTTGATAGGTGCCGCATCGGCAAATATTGCCGCTCATGGCGTTGTCGATGTCGGCGTCCGACGGCTTTTTGTTCGTGCGCAGCAGCGCGGTCGCGCTCATGATCTGGCCGCTCTGACAATAGCCGCATTGCGGCACGTCGAGCTTGACCCAGGCGTCCTGCACGGCCTTGCCGATCTTGTCGTTCTCCATTGCCTCGATGGTGGTGATCTTCTGGCCGACGGCGGCCGAAATCGGCGTCACGCAGGAGCGGATCGGTTCACCGGCCAAGTGCACGGTGCAGGCGCCGCACAGCGCCGCGCCGCAACCGAATTTGGTGCCGGTCATGTTCAGGTTATCGCGCAGGGTCCACAAAATCGGCGTCGATGGATCGGCGTCGACCTGCACGTCCTTGCCGTTGATATTCAAGGTGATCATTCAATTCTCCTGGAGGGAAACCGCTTATAGGTATATGTTTAGGGGACCGCTAGGGTCCCCTGGTAAAACGGTTGAAGCTTACTGCTTAAGCTTGGCGAACTTTGCCTCCAGCGCCTTGGTGTCGACCGCGCCGGGGATGCGCGAGCCGTCGGCGAAGAAGATCGACGGCGTGCCGCTCACGCCCAGTTTGCGGCCCAGCGCCAGCACATCCTGGTTCGGGGTCTTGCAGGATTCGGCGGCTGTCGCCGGCGTTTTACCGTTCAACATCCACTCGTCCCAGGCCTTGTTGCGGTCCGGCGCGCACCACACGCCGGCCGATTTGGTGAACGAATCCTCGCGCAGGATGTTGTACATGAAGGTGTAGACGGTGACGTTGTCGATGTCTTTGAGCGTGGTCTTGCGGAACTGCTTGCAGTAGCCGCAGTTCGGGTCCTCGAACACCGCGATCACGCGCGAGCCGTCGCCCTTGACACTCTTGAGCGCTTTGTCCAGCGGCAGATCGGAGAACTTGATCTTGTTGATGTCGTCGATGCGCTCGCGCGTCAGATCGGTGCCGGTGGTCAGGTTGAAGATATGGCCGTTGAACACATAAGTGCCGGTTTTATCGGTGTAGAGGATCTCGTTACCCATGCGGATTTCATAGAGACCGGCATAAGGCGTGGCCTTGACCGAATCGACCTTGACGCCCTCGCCCAGGCGCGGCTCGACCAGCTTCTTGATCTCTTCCTCGGTCGGCGAGGTTTGGGCCTGGCCGCAAGACGCCATCATCACAGACAACAACAGCAAAACGAACTTACTTTTTTTCATGACATCTCCGGTGACTACACACAGACCATGCCGCCGCCTTTTTTCCACTCACTTGCCCATGGCGTGAGAGATCAGGCGGCGCTTCAGCACAGGTAATTTATCCAACAAGTTTAATCCCAAATTGCGGACCACGCGCAAGGGTTCGACGTCGGCGCCGAACAGGCGCGCCAGGCCATCGGTGGTCAGCTGCATCAGCAGCACATCTTCCTTGCGGGCGCGCTCGTAGCGGGCCAGCACGCGGGCATCGCCGACGCCGCGCTGCGGTTCGCGCTCGGCCAGGGTCTTCATCAGCTGCGCCACGTCAGCGAATCCCAGGTTCATGCCATGGCCGGCCATCGGGTGGACCACATGGGCGGCGTCGCCGACCAGCGCCACGCGCGGCGACGTCATCGCGTGCGGGCGCAAAAGGCGCAATGGGAAATCGCGCACCAGCTCCGGCTGCAGCGGCGTCAGGGCGCCCAGTTTTTCGGCGGCGTAGACGGCCAGGCGTTCGGCGATCTGCGCGGCCGATTCCTCGCGCAGCCGGTCGGCCAGCAGGTCCGGCGCCGACCACACCAGCGACACCTTGTTACCGGGCAGCGGCAGCAGCGCCACGATGCCCTCGGCGCCGGTGAACCACTGATAGGCGGCGCCATGGTGCGGTTTTTCGCAATCGAAGTTGGTCACCACGGCGCGCTGGGCGTAGCTGCGGTAATCGAGGCCGATGTCGCACTGGCCGCGCACCCAGGAGTCGGCGCCGTCGGCGCCCACCACCAGCTGCGCTTTGACGCTGGCGCCGTCGTCCAGCCGCACGGTGGCGTGATCGTCGCCGCGCACCAGCTCCGCCGCCCGGCCATGGACCAGGGTCACGTTGCGGGCGAATTTGAGGGCGGCGTCGAGCGCCTGGCCGAGGTTGCGGTCTTCCAGTATCCAGGCCAGGGTGCCGGCGTGGGCGCCGTAGGCGTCGAACGACAGGTCGCCTGCTCGGGCGCCGTCGCCCTGGATGATCATCGCGTCGACCGGCGCCACGCGGGCGTCGTCGAGCGCGTCCCACACCTTCAGCGACGACAGCAGATCGCGGGCGGTGTGGTTGAGGGCATATACCCGGGCGTCCCAGCCGGGATCGGCGGCGCCGGCCGGCGCGGACGGCGGCGGTGACGGAGGACAGAGCAAGGCCACGCTCAGCCCGGACTGGGCCAGGCCCAGCGCGGTGGTCTTGGCAATCGCGCCATTGCCAACAATGCAAATGTCACTCTCGATAAAGCGCGGCGGGGACGATGGATTATTCATCCGCCCATTATAGCGTTTGTGTGCGTGAGAAATTGTTCCTTGCAATTTCGCTCCGGCCTGCTATAATTCTGCTCCTTGGCCTGGTAGCTCAGTTGGTAGAGCAGAGGATTGAAAATCCTTGTGTCGGTGGTTCGATTCCGCCCCGGGCCACCAAAAATATTAAAAAACCACCTTGGGGTGGTTTTTTTTGTTTCCGAACACCACTCTTATTCTTTCTTTTCCCTGAATTCGCCATCGATCACAGTGTCATCGGTGGGCTTGGCGGGGTGGCGGCCAGTGAATTTGACGATGGACCCGAACAGGCGATCGAATATGACCCGCCGCAACCAAGGCAAGGTCAGAAGAAACACCGTCGTGACGCCGATGAACAGTGCGGCCACGTAGTCGCCCTCCCACCCAAAGTGGAACATGCACAATGCGAGGATGCTCACGATCAGCGGGCGACGGACCGGTTTAGGTAAAAGTCCGACCATGCGCGGCTTTCCGCTGCTTATCCACGGAAATCTCGCAAAAAGAGCGCCAAGCAGCAGGCCTGCGATGAACCTACCCGTGCCAAGTTGATCGGCCAACACGCCGACGACCAGGAAACCGGTATAGGCCATCGTGCCGGCCAATGCCGCCAGCACGAAGAATGCAACAGCGGCCGTTAGCTTGGGCACGCGGATCGCCGTTCTGACTAAAAAAGGTAGGATTTGTGTACTCCTGCAAAGTGGGTCGGAAGACGATTGCAAATTCTAACAGCACTTTCCGGAACCTCTCCGCGCGAGCCGTCACAATCACGGGACTTGCATTGAATTCGAACCAGGCCAAGTCGGTAAGCCGCTTGAGCAAACTTGTGCTCTAATGGTTATAACAACTACGCGGCATTCCGCGTTTCCAACCACCTATGGGAGCACATGATGGGATTACTCGATCAACTGGCAGGGCAAGTCATCGGTTCGTTGGGCGCCCAGAAGCAGGACTCCGTCTCCCAAAGCGATCTGCTCGGCGGCGTGATGAATTTGATTAACAATGCGGGCGGCCTGCAAGGCATCTTGCAGCAGCTGCAATCGAGCGGCATCGCGGACCAGGTCGCGTCATGGATCGGCACCGGCGAGAACGCCCCGGTGTCCGGCAACCAGATCGCCGACGCGCTGGGCGCCGACAAGGTCTCCCAGATCGCTCAGCACGCGGGCATCGAACCGGAACACGCGGCCACCGGGCTGGCCCAGTTGCTGCCGCAAATTATCGACAAGCTCACGCCGGGCGGCCAAGTGCCGCAGAACGAGTTGCTGGAGCAAGGCCTGAGCCTGCTGCGGGGCAAACTTTTCGGCTAGCGGCTTGCCGCCGTTCGACCCATGCCGGGCGGCGGATGACAATGACGGTTTAGTGGTCTATACTTGGACAATAAATTGTCTCAGACTGGATCGACGATGACCTCCTCCGCAAAAAAACCGGCCCCCGAGCCGGCCTCCAAGTTGCCCGTCAGGCTTGCACGGCAAGCCGCCCCGTTAGCGGCATACGTTTCAAACGAGGAATCCGTCTTCCAAGCCGACGTTTTCCGCGGCGACGCCTCTGAACTCATCAAAAAAATGCGTGCCGGCACACCCGCCCGGGTCATCCCGGACATGGCTGCCCGCCTCGGCCTGAGTCAGGACCGGCTTTTCGACACCCTGAAGCTTCCCAAAAGCACCATGAAGGCGCGCATCAGCGAAGACGCCCTGCTGTCCTCCGCCGAGCAGGATCGCATCTACCGCGCGGAAAAAGTCTGGGCGCGCGCGCTCGGCGTGCTCGAGGACGAGCAGTCGGCCAAACGCTGGATCGTCCAGGAAAACAGGTCGCTCGGCGGTGAAGCGCCACTTTCGCTGCTGGACACCGAAGCCGGCTATGAACTGGTGCTCGATACCCTGGGCCGCATCGAATACGGGATCGTCTCGTAATGACGCGCGCGGATGTGGCGCTGTGGCGGATAGCAAAACATACCGCCGACTACGCCGCCACCGACCTCAGCGGAGGCGGCGCCAGGGCCTGCGGCGGACGCTGGAACGGCAAGGGCGTCCCGATGGTCTACGCCGCCACGACCATTGCCCTCGCCACGCTTGAGACGCTGGCCCATTTGGGCGAAAACATCGCCATCCGCAACGCCTTTTTGGTCCGCATCGATGTGCCGGCGCAGGTGTGGAAATCGCGCCAGACCATCACGGCCGGCGAACTGCCCCCGACCTGGCTGGCAGAGCCGCCCGGCTCCACCTCCATCGACGCAGGCAACGCCTGGCTGGCCAGCCGCGCTTGCGCGCTGCTACTGGTCCCCTCGGTCATCGTCCCCGAGGAATACAACGTCCTGATCAACCCTTTGCATCCGCTGGCGAACAAGCTGACCGCCTCCGTCGTGCGGCAGTACGTCTACGATCCAAGGCTGTAACATCCCGCCCATCCCCCGGATCGTGCGGCCTGTCGCATGGTCAACCTGGCAACTCCGTCTTGGTCTATCATCGTCTTGTGATTTTTTCATTCTTTCCACAACGATGAGGTCCATATGAAGCGCTACCTGTTGTCCGCCGCCGTGCTCGCCACCATGCTGCCGGTCCACGCCCAGTCCCCGGCGCCATCCTCCGCCCCCGCGCCGGACGTGCCGCTGATCGAGCGCGCCAAGATCTTCGGCAATCCCAGCAAGACCGGCGGGCGCCTCAGCCCGGACGGCAAGTGGCTGTCATGGATGGCGCCGCGCGACGGCGTGCTCAACGTCTGGGTGGCGCCGGCCGCCGACCCGTCCAAGGCCCGCGCGCTGACCGAGGAAAAAACGCGGCCGATCCGTACCGCCATCTGGTCGCCCGATTCCAAGCAGTTGCTGTTCATCCAGGACAAGGGCGGCGACGAGAACTTCCTGCTGTACGGCGTCGACGTCGTCAGCGGCAAGCAAACTAGCCTCACGCCGTTCGAGAAGACCCGCGTGCGGCCTATCGCCTACAGCAACAAGGTCAAGGACCGCTTGCTGATCGGCCTGAACAACCGCGACGCGCGCTGGCACGACGTCTACAGCCTGGAACCGGCCACCGGCAAACTGACCTTGGTGCTGCAAAACGACGGCTACGCCGGCTTCATCGCCGACGAGCAATTGAACCTGCGCGTGGCCGAGAAAGCGCGTCCCGACGGCGGCACCACCTATTTCCGCCTCAAGGATGGCAAGCCCGACGGCGAGCCGCTGGCCGACGTGGGCCTGGAGGACTCGCAGACCACCGCGCCGCTGACCTTCACCGCCGACGGCAAGACCTTGTACTGGACCGATTCGCGCGGCCGCAACACCTCGGCGCTGGTGGCGCAGGACGTCGCCACCGGCAAGACCACCATCATCGCGCAGGATGCGCGGGCAGATATCTCCAGCGCGCTGTACGATCCAAAAACCGGCGTGGCGCAGGCCTACAACGTCGACTATCTGAAGCAGGAATACCTGGCGCTGACACCCGCCCTCAAGGCCGATCTCGAGTTCCTGAAGAAGAACATCAAAGGCCAGTTCACGGTCGGTTCGCGCACCGAGTCCGACGACAAATGGCTGGTCTCCGCCGATTCCGTCACGGCGCCGCCGGCCACCTGGCTGTACGAACGCAAAGCCAAGCGCCTGACCAAGCTGTACGTGACCCGTCCGGAGCTGGAAGGCGCGCCGCTGGCGCAAATGTATCCGCACGAGATCAAGTCGCGCGACGGCCTGACCCTGGTGTCCTACCTGACCTTGCCGAAATCGGCCAACGCCGACGACGCGGGCAAGCCCGGCAAGCCGGCGCCGATGGTGCTGCTGGTGCACGGCGGCCCTTGGGGGCGCGATGGTTACGGCTACAACGGCTACCATCAATGGCTGGCCAACCGCGGCTACGCGGTGCTGTCGGTGAATTTCCGCGGCTCGACCGGCTTCGGCAAGAACTTCATTTCGGCCGGCGACCTGCAATGGGGCCGCAAGATGCAGGACGACCTGATCGACGCGGTCGACTGGGCGGTCAAGCGCGGCGTCACCACCGCCGACAAGGTCGCCATCATGGGCGGCTCCTACGGCGGCTACGCCACCCTGGCCGGATTGGCGTTCACACCCACTACGTTCGCCTGCGGCGTCGACATCGTCGGCCCGTCCAACCTGTTCACCTTGCTCAAGACGATCCCGCCGTACTGGGAGGCGGGCAAGCAGCAATTCTACAAGCGCATGGGCGACCCGACCACCGAGGACGGCAAGGCGCTGCTGAAGGAACGCTCGCCGCTCAACTTCGCCGGCGACATCCAGCGGCCGTTGCTGATCGGCCAGGGCGCCAACGATCCGCGCGTCAACATCGCCGAGTCGGATCAGATCGTCGAAGCGATGGCGGCCAAGAACATCCCGGTTACCTACGTGGTGTTCCCGGATGAGGGCCACGGCTTCGCGCGGCCGGTCAACAACATCGCCTTCAACGCGGTGACCGAGAACTTCCTGGCCAAGTGCCTGAGCGGGCGCGCCGAGCCGATCGGCAAGGCGCTCAAGACGTCGACCGCGCAGGTCAAGCATGGCGCGGAGTTCGCGCCGGGGTTGAAGGAGGCGCTGGAGTAAGCAACATGGCGCGGGCGCCGGCGTGTCGCTGCTAGACTCGTGACACGCCACAGCCTGCGCCAAGGAGCAACAGCACGCCGACCTGATCGATGTGATGCCGGCGTCCTATGTCCAGGCCCCGTATATCGAGATCGAAGCCAAGTTCAAGGAGGAGGCGATCCGCAAGCTGCGCGTATGGCAATCCGGCGCCGCCGCGACGGCGCCTTGAGACGGCGATTTGAGGCGGCCGGCGCGCTGCGGGACCATCGGTTATACTGGTTCCAGGCACCTCCGATATTGATTTCCTCATGAACATGTCCCGCACTCCTGCGAAGAATCATTGTTCGTCCCTGAACGAGGGAGTATCGTCTGCGGCCGCACCAACGGCGCGAGACTCCGCCGGCCTTTCCCGGGCTCGGTAAGCGCCCCGCAAGACCAACCGGTCTGCTTCGCACTGCCGAGCCACCCCCACAGCAATAACCCCGACACGCGAGCGCGTTCCCACGCGGCTGCACCACGTCCGTAGCGCGCTCGCTCATGTGCAACCACTTCTCTGGAGCTATCATCATGCAACCGAAAATCATCGTCTCATCGCTCGACGCCGAGCGGCTCGAAATCCTGCTCGACGCGCTGCCGCCTGCCGAGGCCGCCGCGCACGAAGGGCTGCTGGAAGAGCTGGGCCGCGCCGAGATCGTCGCGCCGCAGGACATGCCGGCCGGCGTGGTCACCATGAACTCGACCGTGCGGTTCCAGATCGACGCGCCGTCCGAGGAATTGCGCCTGACCCTGGTGTATCCGCGCGACCTGGCCAACACCGCCGACGCGATCTCGATCCTGACGCCGATCGGCAGCGCGCTGCTGGGCCTGTCCGTGGGCGATGCCATCGACTGGCCGCGTCCGGACGGGCAACTGGTGCGGGTGCGCATTCTGGAGGTGCTGTATCAGCCGGAGCAGGCTGCGGAACTTGCGAGCTGACACAAAAAAATCCCCGCCGGCTTCAAGCGGGCGGGGATTTTTTGCGGCCTCCCGGCGTGATTACAATGGATTGCCGTCGGCGTCGATCTTGCGCACGTCGCCCAGCTTCAACTCGCGCACGCCGCTTTCGACCTTGCTCATGTCGCCCACCACCACCCACACCAGCTTGCCCGGCGCGATGGTGCGCGCGGCCAGCGCGTTCGCTTGCTCCGGCGTCATCGCCAGCACCGTGTCGGTGAAGGTGTTGTAGTAGTTCTCCGGCAGCTTGTACTGCAGGATGGTGCTGTAGGCGCCGGCCAGCTGGCCCGCCGTTTCAAACGAGCCCGGCAGCGCCAGGGTTTCGTTGCTCTTGGCTTCAGCCAGTTCGGCGGCGCTGATCGGCTTGGCGCCGGCGATGTCGCCGTATTCGCGCACCAGTTCCTGCAGCGCCTCCTTGGTCTTGTCGCTTTGCACCGGCGACGTGCTCATGTACAGACGCTGGCCCAACGCCGGCGACAGGCTGGAACGCACGCCGTACGACCAGTGCTTGTCCTCGCGCAAATTCATATTGATGCGCGAACCGAAGTTGCCGCCGAAGATGTTGTTGACCACGCCAAGCTGCACCGCGTCCGGCGAATTGCGCGGCGGCGCCAGCTGCACGCCGTAGATCACGCTTTGCAGCGCGCCCGGCTTGTCCATCAGATAGACCACCGGCTTGTCGGACGGCGCCACCTGGGCAATGTTTTTCTTCGGCGCCTCGCCTGCCTTCCAGCCGCCGAAGGCTTTTTCCAGCAACGGCGTGATCTCGGCCAGGGTGGTGTCGCCCACCACCAGCAAGGTCGCGTTGTTCGGCTTGAACCAGGCCTGGTGATACTTGACCAGGTCGTCGCGGCCGATGCGGGCCACCGCAGCCTCGGTGCCGCTGCCGGTCAGCGGCAGAGAATAGGCGTGGCCCTTGCCGTACACCAGCGACGGAATCACCCGCAAGGCCATCGTCGACGGATTGGATTTCTCGCGCTGGATCGCGGTCAGCTGGTCCTTCTTCAACCGGTCCAGCTCGTTCTGGGCGAAGGCCGGACGCAGCAGCACATCGGCGTACACGTCGAGCGCCTTCGGCATCGTCGCCTTGAGCGCGTTCAGTTGCACGAAGGCGCCGTCGAGATTGGTGCTGACGGAGAAGTTGGCGCCCAGCGATTCGAATTCCTCGCTGATCTTCGCCGCGCTGCGGGTGGCCGTGCCTTCGTCGAGCATGTTCGTGGTCAGGCTCGCCAGTCCCGGCAACGCCTGCGAGTCCGACGCGTAACCGGCATCGACCATCATCGAGAAGTTGACCACCGGCGCCGCGTGGCGTTCGGCCAGCACCACCTTCAGTCCGTTGGACAACGTGGTCTTCTGCATCGGCGGCAGGTTGAGCGATTCGGCCTTGCCCAGCGCCGGCGGCTTGCTGCGGTCCAGCTTGGCGGTGGTGGCGTAGTTGGTGGCGAACGGTTTGACTTCCAGCACGTAGTCGCCATCAGCCAGCCACGCGTTCATCGCCTGCTTGACCTGCGCCGGCGTGGCTGCCTTGACCGCCGCCAGGTACTCCTTGTAGCAATCCGGATTACCGGTGTAGGTGGTGCAGCTGGCCAGCAAATCGCTCTTGCCGCCGAAGCCGCCGACACGCTCGACGATGCGGGTATAGGACGCCAGGATCGCCGTCTTGGCGATGTCCAGCTCGGCGGCGGTGGGGCCGGACTTCATCAGCGCGCGCAATTCCTCGTCGGCGATCGCTTCCATTTTGGCCACATCGGCGCCGGGGCGCGCAGTCAGCACGGCATAGAACTGGCCGGCGATCTCGGAGCTGTTGTTGCCGGCGCTGGCGTCGCTTGCCAGCTGGTCCTTGTAGACCAGGCGCTTGTAGAAGCGCGACGTCTTGCCGCCGCCGAGCACCTGCGCGGCCAGGTCGAGCAGCGGTTCGGTCGCGGTGCTCGCGCCTGGCACGTTCCACACGCGATAAATGCGCCCCTGCGGCACGCGGTCCTCGACCGAGCCGCGATGTGTGCCGGTGCGCTTGGCGATCCATTCCTTGTGCTTGGCCAGCGGCGGGCCGGCCGGAATGTCGCCGTAGTATTTCTCGACCTTCTCGCGTGCCTGTTCGGGCGTGATGTCGCCGGCCAGCACCAGCACCACGTTGTTGGGGCCGTAGTTGGTCTTGAACCAGTCCTGCACGTCGGTCATCGACGCCGCGTCGAGGTCGGCCATCGAACCGATCGTCGTCCAGGAGTAAGGATGGCCGGCCGGCCAGGTGTTCTCGGTCAGCAGCTGGCGCGTCACGCCGTACGGCTGGTTCTCGCCCTGGCGCTTTTCGTTTTGCACGACGCCGCGCTGCAGGTCCAGTTTTTTCTTGTCCAGCACGCCAAGCAGATGGCCCATGCGGTCGCTCTCGGCGAACAGCACGTAGTCCAGCATCGAGGTCGGCACGTTCTGGAAGTAGTTGGTGCGGTCGGGATTGGTGGTGCCGTTCAGGTCGGTCGCGCCGATCTGCTGCATGGTGTTGATGTAGGTCTTGTTGAGATTGTCGCTGCCGCTGAACATCAGGTGTTCGAACAGGTGGGCGAAGCCGGTCTTGCCGGGTTTTTCGTTCTTGGAGCCGACGTGGTACCAGGTGTTGACCGCCACCACCGGGGTCTTGTGGTCTTCGTGGACCAGCAGGGTCAGGCCGTTTTTCAGCACGAACTTGGTGTACGGAATATCGGGTATGGCGATGTCGGACTTGGCCGGTTTGCCCGCGGCCGGCTTGGCGGCTTCGGCGGCTTGCACTGCGTTACCGGCAAGCAGGGCGACGGACATGGCGACGGACGCCGCGATCGTGGTACGGCGGATGGACATGGTCATGCGGTGAGCTCCTGGTTGGGAATGGACCTGCAAAAACGCGCCGGCATTCTAGCCGGCGCGCAACCATTTTATTGCATTTTAGTTAAACATAAAACTATTTACGCTTGGCCTCGGTCTTGTCGCGCGCGGCGCGGAACTCGGCGTCCGGCGCCCAGTTCGGCCAGGCCTTCGACTCGGCCAGGTCGCGGCCGAGCGCGTACAGCATGCCCAGGTCGTGCGCCATGCCCTTGAACGACCAGTCGGCGCTCCACTCGTCCGACGGCTGGTGGTAGTTGTTGGTGGTGTAGCTTTCCTCGGCCTGCTTGCCGGCCCGCAGCCGGCCATCGACGAAGTCATTGCCCGAGCCATAGGAAATGGCCGGCACGCCGCGCTTGGCGAACGGGAAATGGTCGGAGCGGAAGAAGTAGCCGGCCTCCGGTTTCGGATCGGGCGAATACACCAGGTTCCATTCCTTGGCCTTGGCGATCAGCTGGTCGAGCAGCTCGACCTTGGCGCTGCCGGAGATGGTGAAGTTGCGCGACACGCCCTGCGGGCTCAACGCGTCCATATTGATCACGCCGACCGTCTGCGCCAGCGGATACAGCGGATTCTGCGCGTAGTACTCCGAGCCCAGCAGCCCCTTCTCCTCGGCCGTCACGGCCAGGAACAGCACGCTGCGCGCGGGCGCCGGCGCCTTGCCGTACGCGCGCGCCAGTTCCAGCAGCGCGGCCAGTCCGGTGCCGTTGTCGACCGCGCCGTTGTAGATCTTGTCGCCCTTGGCGTTCGGCAAGCCGACGCCCAGGTGGTCCCAATGGCCGCTGTAGATCACCGTCTCGTCGGGCTTGCTGGCGCCGACCATGCGGGCCGCCACGTTTTTAGACGTGATCACTTGCGCGTCGACCGCGTAGTGGGCCGACAAGGTCACGTCCTTCAGCTGCACCGGCTTGAAGTCGCGTGTCTGCGCCAGTTTCTTGAGCGCCTCGAAATCCTGGCCGCCGCGCTTGAACAGGTCCACCGCCAGGTCGCGCTGTATCCACGCCTCCATCGGCGCATGCGCCTCGGACGGCTTCTTGCGCACGATGTCATACATCACGTTGGTGTTGGAATTCTTGACCGTGGGCCAGCCGTACGACGCCGGCGCCGTTTCGTGCACGATGAGGGTGCCGAGCGCGCCGCGCTTGGCCATCTCCTCGTATTTGTAGGTCCAGCGGCCGTAATAGGTCATGGCCTTGCCGCCGAACTCGCCGGCGCCGGTCTCGAAATCGGGATCGTTGATCAGCACCACCGCCAGCTTGCCCTTCAGGTCGAAGCCCTTGAAGTCGTCCCACTTGCGCTCGGGCGCGGTGACTCCGTAGCCGACGAACACCAGCGGCGCGTTCTTGAAATCGACCAGCTTGGCGCCGCTCATCGAGGCGCGCACGGCCAGGTCGTCGCCCTGCTTCAACTCCTGGCTGCCCTTGGCGTCCTTGACCGACAGCTTGACCGGCCCCTTGATCTCGAAGCGGCCCAGCGGCACGTCCTGCGTCCAGCTGCGCTCGCCTTTCTTGCCTTTGACCGGATCGCCGCCCGGCTGCATGCCGGCCGCCTTGAACTGCTCGATCAGATAATTGACGGTCTTGGTTTCGCCGGCGGTGTTCGGGCCGCGGCCCTCGAATTCGTCGGACGCCAGCACCTTGACGTCTTGCGACAACTTCTGGGCACTGAATTCGGGACCGGCGGCGGCTTGCGCCAGACCGGCGGCAAGCAAGGCAGTTATGAGCAGCGTGTGTTTCAAAATGACCCTTTTCAAAATGACCCTTTTCAAGATAAACCTCCATGGCAAACAGATCGGCAATACTGCCATGAAACCACAAGTACAGCAATCGGACCGCGCTCGGTGGGGTGGCGAACAGTACGGAAAGGGCGGGCGGCGCACACTGAAGGCTTCACTGCGAAACGGAGCATCCCATGCCCGAAGGACCATCGATCGTCATCATGCGCGAGCAGACGGCCGGCTTCATCGGCAAAACCATCGTGCAAGCGAGCGGCAACACCAAGGGCGTCGACATGGAGGCGCTGCGCGGCCAGCCGGTGCTGGACCTGCGCAGCTGGGGCAAGCACTTCCTGATCCAGCTGCCGGACTTGGCGCTGCGCATCCACCTGCTGATGTTCGGCAGCTACCGGATCAACGAGCGCAAGGACGCCACGCCGCGCCTGCGCCTGGAGTTCGACGATGGCGAGGAGCTGAACTTCTACACCTGCTCGGTCAAGACGCTGGAAGGCGACCTCGACAGCCAGTACGACTGGCGCGGCGACGTCATGTCCGACGACTGGTCGGCGGCGGCCGCGCTCAAAAAGCTGCGCGCGGCGCCCGACACGCTGGTGTGCGACGCCCTGCTCGACCAGGATATCTTCGCCGGCGTCGGCAACATCATCAAGAACGAAGTGTTGTTCCGCATCCGCGTCCATCCGCTGTCGACGGTGGGCGCGCTGCCGGCGGCCAAGCTGCGCGAGCTGGTGGCGCAGGCGCGCGAATACAGTTTCGATTTTCTGGAATGGAAGAAAGCCTTTGTGCTCAAGCAGCACTGGCTGGCGCACACCAAGCGGGTCTGCCCGCGCTGCGACCTGCCTTTCCACAAGGGACATCTGGGCAAGACCAAGCGCCGCAGCTTCTTCTGCCCCAACTGCCAGAAGCAATATCCGCCACCGCTGACAGTGACGCTGACGGTGCCGGCTAAACCAGCCCGGTCAAGTAGTAAACCGCGATCACAAAGAACACCGCCGCCGTCTTGATGACGGTGATGCCGAAGACCTCGCGGTAGGATTGCTTGTGCGTCAGCCCGGTCACCGCCAGCAGCGTGATGACCGCGCCGTTGTGTGGCAAGGTATCCATGCCGCCGCTGGCCATGGCCACCACGCGGTGCATCACCTCCAGCGGTATCTGCGCCGCCTCGGCCGCGCGGATGAACTGGTCCGACATGGCCGCCAGCGCGATGCTCATGCCGCCCGAGGCCGAACCGGTGATGCCGGCCAGGGTGGTCACCGACACCGCCGCGTTGATCAGCGGATCGGGCACGCTCTTGAGCGCCTGGCTGACGGCGACGAAACCGGGCAGCGCCGCGATGACGCCGCCGAAGCCGTACTCGGATGCCGTGTTCATCGCCGCCAGCAGCGCGCCGCCGACGGCCGCCTTGGTGCCTTCGGCAAAGGCGTCGCGCACCCGCCCGAACGCGGTCACGACCACGAAGATGATACCGAGCAGCAGCGCGCCCTCCACCGCCCAGATGCCGACCAGCGTCTTGATCGGCGTGGTGATCGTCGCGTGCAGGCCGGGCAAGGCGTCGGCCGTCAGCGCGTAGCTTTCGCCGTACCAGACGGGTATCATTTTGGTCAGCGCGAAGTTGACCACGCCCACCAGCAGCAGCGGCGCGACCGACAGCAGCGGATGCGGCAGACCGCGCTGTGGCGTGCCGGCCGCCGCCGCCGGCTTGGCCTTGTCCTCGACGCCGTAGCCTTCGCCGGTGGCCATCACCGCGCGGCGCCGCCATTCCAGGAAGGCCAGGCCGGCCGCCAGGGTGGCGATGCCGCCGATCGTGCCCAGCCACGGCGCGGCCCAGCCGGTGGTCTTGAAGAACGTGGTCGGGATGATGTTCTGGATTTGCGGCGTGCCCGGCAAGGTGTCCATGGTGAACGAGAACGCGCCCAGCGCGATGGCGCCCGGCATCAGCCGCTTGGGGATGTTGCTTTGACGGTAGAGCTCGGCGGCGAACGGATAGACGGCGAACACCACCACGAACAGCGACACGCCGCCGTAGGTCAGCAGCGAGCACACCAGCACGATGACGGCGTTGGCGCGGGTGCGCCCGATGTAGCGGATCGCCGCGACGACGATGGACTCCGAAAAGCCGGACAGTTCGATCAGCTTGCCGAACACCGCGCCCAGCAGGAACACCGGGAAATACAATTTGATGAAGCCGACCATCTTGTCCATGAAAATGCCGCTGAACACCGGCGCCACCGCGCCCGGATCGGTCAGCAGCACCGCGCCGAGCGCGGCGACCGGCGCGAACAGGATCACGCTGTAACCGCGATAGGCGGCCAGCATCAGGAAACATAGTGCGGCGAGAACGATCAGGAAGGACATGCCGGCTCCGACGATGGTTAAGTGGGTGTCGTCGGATATTGTAAAGTTTATCGAAACTGTTCGTCGCCCCTCTTAAAGCAAGGCCGCCGGTCCCGCCCGATCACGACCCCACCGTCACCCGGCACATCTGGTACGGGAAGGCCTCGCTGCCGACGAAGGCGCGGTAGGGCACGCAACTGCCCTGCTCCAGCCGCAGTCCGTAGCCTTGCACATGGGTGGCCGCCGCCGCGCCCAGCCACTGCGCGGCGGCCAGCTTGCGCCGGCGGGTGCCGTCCTTCTCGTTGTTGGCGGCGTTGAGCAACAGGTAATGGGGGCCGGGCCGCTCGGCGATGGCTTGCGCGATACGCTGGCGCCAGCCGGCCGATTCGGGGAAGCCGGTGCCGATAGAGACGAACCTGGCCTGCGGCGGCATGAAGGTGGTGATCCAGCCGGTCGGCGGGTCCCAGTGTGCCAGGAACACGATGCTTGCCGACGGCGTGGCGAAGGCCGGCACCTCGGCGCTATAGGCGCGCTCCCCCCATGTGGCGTGGCCCCAGGTGTTGGCCGGGAAAACGCTCAGCACCAGCAGCGCCAGCGCCACGCCGCCCCATTGCCGGGCCGCCGCCGTGGCCGGCGCCACGAGGCCCCAGACGATCCAGAACACCAGCGGCGCCAGCAGCTCGAGCGAGATCAGGTAGCGGTAGATGCTGAACATGCGCATCCACACCACGTAGCCGATGACGAAGAACAGCAGCACGAACACGGCGCGGCGGTCCGCCGGCGCGGCACCGGCGCCGGCGCGGGCGCTGCCGAAGCGCCGCGCCAGCCATGGAGCACGCCGTTCTCCGGCGCCAGCGGGCTGCGGAACAGGTTGTTAAATTGCGGGAACAGCGGATTGCCGAAGGTTTACCACATGGTGAGGAACCACCAGCCGGCAGTGGCCGCGATACCGCCAAGCACGCCAACGCCGAACACAAACGCCAGCCACACGCGCCGCCACCAGTCCAGCAGCAAGGCCAGCAGCGCCAGGCACAGCGCGACGGCAAAGACGGCGTTGGTCAGTTTCAGGCCGGCCGCGGCGCCCATCAGCAGGCCGGCGGCCAGCATGGCCGCCACATTGCCGGCGCCGGCGCGCGGCAGCGCCTCCCAGCGCCGCAGCACCAGATACAAGCCGCCCAGCAGCGGCGGCGCCGTCAGGTTGTCGCCCATGGTGTTACCCAACGCGCTCAGGAAGCCCGAGCCGAGCATGCCGGCGCCGGCCAGCAGCAAGGCCAGGCGCTGCCGCTGGTCGCCCAGCAGGCGGCGCGCGATCGCCGCCATCACGATGAAGTTCAGGCCCTGCAGCGCGCCCATGACAAAGCCGGCCAGCCGTGGCGGCAGCGCGCCGTTCAGCAAGTGGTAGAAGATGTCGAGCGTCGGGTTGAAATAGGTCTGGAACGCGGCGGGCGCCAGGTCGAAGCCGACCCGGCCGTTGAGCACCGCGTAGCCGTTGTACAAGTGATAGTTGCGCAGGTCTCAGTTGCTGTCCTGCCCCAGCAGCATCGAAGCCAGGCCGAACAGCAGCGGCACGCACAGCGCCGCGCGCGTGGCGGCGCCGGGGGCGCAAAGGAAAGCGGTGCGGCGCGCGAACCACGCGGCCAGCGCCGCGACGAGGCGATTGGGGAAATTCAAGGAATCATCCGGATCGAAACACAAGGAATTTGGCACTGACGAAGTTCAGTGCCATGCCCGCCAGCGAGCCGAGCGCGACTGCCGCGGCCGGCACCCACGGCGCCGCCGGCAGCAGCCACAGCGGCCATACAGCACGCCGACGTCGGCCAGCAGGCCGAGCACGCCGATGGCGGCAAAGCGCAGCAGTTGTCCGGCGGCCCTAGCCACGCGCTGGCGGCGGCGCCAGCGACGGCGCCGGCTGGGCCAGGTAGGCGAAGCGTTTTTGCTCGATGCGGCCCTTGGTCAGGGCGTCGAGGATGACGCCGCACGCCAGCAGGATCAGGCCGAACAACATCAGCGAGGCGCACAAGGTGGCCGTCGGCAGGCGCGGCACCAGCCCGGTGTGCAGATAGGTTTCCACCAGCGGCTCGGCCAGCGCCAGCGCCAGCAGCGCGGCGGCGCCGGCGCCGATCGAAAAGAACGCCAGCGGCCGCTCGGACTTGAACAGGCGGAAGATCGTGGTCAGGATGCGCAAGCCGTCGCGGTAAGTGTTGAGCTTGCTGACCGATCCCTCCGGACGCGACTTGTACACGGTCGACACCTCCGCCACCGGCATGCGCAGCGCCAGCGCGTGCACCGTCAGCTCGGTCTCGATCTCGAAGCCGGCCGAGTGCGCCGCGAACGATTTGACGTAGCGCTGCGAGAACACGCGGTAGCCGGACAGGATGTCGGTGAAGGTACGGCCGAAAATGAACGACACGCAGCCCGTCAACAGGGCGTTGCCGAAGCGGTGGCCGGGCCGGTAGGCGTCTTGTTCGGTGCTGACGCGGTTGCCGACGACCATGTCCAGCCCTTCGCGGAACAACTGCTCGACCAGTTGCGGCGCCACGCTGGCGTCATAGGTGTCGTCGCCGTCGACCATCACATAGGCGTCGGCCTCGATGTCGGCAAACATGCGCCGCACCACGCTGCCCTTGCCCTGCGCCGTCACGTTGCGCACGATGGCGCCGGCCTCGCGGGCGATGGGCGCGGTGCCGTCGGTCGAATTGTTGTCGAACACGTAGACCTGCGCCTGCGGCAGGCAGGCGCGGAAATCGCGCACGATGGCGGCGATCGTCAACGCTTCGTTATAACAAGGCACCAGGATGGCGACGCGCTTATTGCTCAGTTTGTCCATGGCGGTGGTGGCGGGGTAGCAAGGGAATCAAGGCCGCCATTATAAGCTTGTGAAAAATAAAACCCTATTTATTTGCTATTGGGCAATAAGAGACAGTGGCGGCGGTAACCGTTGGTATCGATTGACGCTCGCGGAACAGGCTGCAATACTGGGTCATCGCAGCCGATGCAGGACGCCATGACTGAATTACGGGCCTCGCTCAAGAGCGGTGGCAGGTTCTCGCTGAACTGGAGCTATCTGAATGCCATCGCCAACGGCGTGTCGGCCATCGACCTCGGCGCGCTGGCGTTGCGCAACCTGCACGACGCCCGCCAGTTCGTGCGCGAGTACGGCTTCGACCTGGAGCAGCCGGCCGCGCCGGCGATCATCGCCCGCGCCCACCGCGAAGCGGTCGACTTCCTCGCCTGCACCTTCCTGGCGCCGGAGCAGGCCGGGTTGATACCGGACGAGGTCAGCCATCCCGACGATCCGCTGCATTTGCTGGTGTACGCCTCGCTGCGCGGCACCAGCGTCGACGTGCGGCGCATGTGGTCGTGCGCCGTGCTCAAGGTCATGCACGGCATCTTCTACATCGACAACAACCTCAAATTGCGCCACTTCCACGCCATCCGCGCGCAGGTGTTCGCCACCCTGGACGAGGTGATCCGGCACGACGGCGACCGCCACTTCCTCACCGACGGCGAGGTCTGCCTGCCGATGCTGCATTACGAGCGCAAGGACAACAAGGGCCGCAACAGCATCCTGCTCAAGCTGCTGCAAAAAGCCGCCTACCTGGCCGCCGACATCTTCGACCACCTCGGCGTGCGGCTGGTGTTCGCGACCCGCTTCGAATGCCTGCTGGCGCTGCGCAGCCTGCAGCGCGCGCACTTGCTGTCGGTCACCAACGTCGACGCCGAACGCACCCGCAATACCTTGCTCGACCTCGAGGCGGCCAAGCAGATCTTCAACAAATACCGCGCCCAAATAGAACACAGCGACGACTATCCGTTCGACCTACTGAAAACCATGGACGCCGAACTGGCCGACCTGGCGCAGCCGCAAACACGCTGCGATAACCCGCACAGCGGCAGCGGCTTCAACAGCATCCAGGTAACGGTGCGCAAGATGATCCACGTCCAGCCGGACTATCCCAACATCGGCGCCGTCACGGACCAAGAATACGACGTCGGATTTTTCTTCGAATACGAAATTCAGCTGATGGACCAAGCCAGCTACGAGCGCAGCCTGGCCGGCCCGGCCAGCCACGACGCCTACAAGCGGCGCCAGATCGACACGGCGCGCACGCGCGTGTTCGGCCGTGAACTGCTGCGTTGGATCGAAGGGCAACATCCAATGCAAACCAGAAATTAAAAATTAGACAATGCCTTGTCAGGCTGATACGATGGCTGCCTTTTTGCGCCGGCAACCCGCCGGCTCGCCAGCCAAGGTCATCATGAAACGTCTCAGTATATTGCTCGCCCTCGCCGCCACCCTTTCCGCCTGCGGCGGCGGAGGCGGCTCCGGAGCCGCCAGTCCAAGCGCGCCCGCCCCCGTGGTCGACACCCGTCCCGTGGTCGATATCGTGCCGACGGTCGGCGATTTTTATTCGTACCGGCTGACCCACAGTTCCACTACGGGCGACAAGCCTTTACCGGCAACGCCCGATTACACGCATTTTTTTGCGAATGGGATAAGCAAGGTCCAGAACGACGGCTCCTGGGTGGAGATCGACATCGATTCCACACAAGCCTCGCGGATGGAATCGAACATCCGGCCTGACGGCGCGCTGACGGCGACCAAGAGCGCAGGCTGTACCAGTACCTACACGCCAGTTGTCTACGGCATCCCGAAAGATTTAACTGTCGGCAGCGAATGGACCTTGCTCTCAACCAGAAGCTATGTTGGTGACTGCAGTTCTGGTAACGAAATAAAAAGCAGCTACAAGGTGACCGCGCTGGAAACCATCGTGCTGAGCGCCGGCAGCTTCAATACCGTCAAGATCGTACAAACGCCCACCAGTATGAAGTACGAGAACTTCACGGAAACCGTCGAGAGCACGGTTTGGTGGGACGCGGTTACTCATCAGATGGTCAAGTACGTCGTCGAGAACATTCAGACGATGAACGACGGGAATAAATTGCGCACCGTTACGAGCGGCGAACTGATCGGCTACGCCAGCGCGAAACAAGGGCGCAAGACCCTGAATATCGAGCGCTTCGCCGGCCCATGGGCAGGCACCTACTCGGGCACCTATAGTGGCAAGTGCGGAGGGGTAGTAAGCCTTGACGGCAAGCTGGACGCTGATTGCGGAGACGGCCTGTTCAGCGTTCACGGCGATATCGACGTCAACGGCAAAGGCACCTTCTATCTGACGGTGAATGGTGTAAAGGGCGCGAGCTTCAGTGGCGCCTTCGAATCGCTGTTCAGTATCGGCGGCGTCTGGTCGGCCGGCGCCGCATCGGGCAGCTGGAAGCTGGAACACCAATAATTGCGTCGACACGGCGGCGTTAGCGGTGCGCCGCCAAACGACCGCCGGGGCTAACATGCAAAGCCATGTTGTCGGAGAAGATATTGCCGAATGCCCCGCACCCTTGCTTGCTGCGTTACTTGCTTCGCTACACGCTTCTGGCCGCGCTGGCAGGCTTTGCCGGCACCGCCGCCTGCCAGGAAGCCTCGGCCAAAGTGACCGTCACGGCCACCCGCGATCCGGTCGACAAGTCCTACCGAAAAATGATCGCCGGCATGGACCGGTTCGAGCGCAACCGGGCGCTGGCGCCGCAGGCGACCTTGCGCTTCCAATTGCTGCCGCGCCTGCCCACCACGCGGCTCGACGGCATCACCTTGCGGGTGGTTGGCGACAACCTTGCGCTGCCCGTGCCCGTCGCGCCCGACCATACCTTCACCCTCGACCGCAACGCCCAGGCGCTGCGCGAAGACGCGGCGCTGATTGCCAGCAGCAAGACCAGCACCCTGACCTGGCGCGCGCAGGTGCGCAGTCCCAACGTGCCGCCCGGCATGCGCCGCCTGGGCGACTTGCGGCTCGAATGCCAGGTCGGCGTCGAGGCGGGACTGCTGTCGAACAACGACAACGTGTTCGCCTGGCTGGGCGAACTGCTCACCGATCCGGACCGGGTCTGCGCTGCCGCCGACGGCAACTACCTGTTCTTCGCCGAGCGCCCGCTGTTCGGCGTCACGCTGCGCGACGGCGCGCGTACGGAGACATTACCGTTCTCGATGCTGTACGCGGGCGGCACGCAAACGCCGGACACCCTGCCCTTCTGCGATTGCCAGGTCTTGCTCGACCGCAGCTATTACGCGCCGCTGTGGGACCGCCGCTGGTCCGACGATACCCTGGTCGAATTCGACTACATGGACGACACGCCGGGCGCCGGCACGGTGTCCATCGCCGAAACCCACCGCTCCACGGCGCAAATGCGCGCCGCGCTGGGCCCGGCCACGACGGTGCGCTTCGACAGCGGCTACCAGGTCTGGCGCTACCGGTACCCCAAATTGAAGCCGGAGACGAAGCCGGAAGACGGCAAGCGCGCCGAATTCGTCATCCTGTTCGGCCCCGACGGCGTGGCGCGCAAAGCACGATTGAGCGAGCCCTTGTAAAGCGGCGGCGATTGGATCATCATGAAATCATGAAAATCGCTCCCCGTCCCCTCTCCCTTCGCCTTGCCGCGGCAAGCCTGTTGATGCTCGCCGCCAGCGCCTGCGGCAACGCGCCGTCGGCCACCGCGGCCGCGCCGGCAGCCGGCGCGCCGACCGCCAACAAGGCCGAAGCACTGTGGAAGAAAATCCAGGCCGCCAACGCCGACACCAGTTGCGACAGCCAAGCCCAGTGCCACACGATAGGCTTCGGTTCGAAGGCTTGCGGCGGTCCCGAGCGCTATATGGCCTGGTCGAGCAAAAACAGCGACGGCGCCGCGCTCAAGGCGCTCATCGACCAGCACGCCGCCGCCCGCCGCGCCGACGACGCGCGCGAGCAGATGATGTCGACCTGTTCGCTGGTCAGCGACCCCGGCGCCACCTGCCGCGCCGGCCAATGCGTCACGAATGCCATATCTCCCGGAAACACCACGAATCCACGTCGGGCGGATTAGCGCAGCGTAATCCGCCAAGTGCCGCCAACAGATCATCCAGCATCAACAAACAAAAAAACCCGCGAGCCCAACCGGCCTCGCGGGTTTTTCACATCCAAGCCAAACGCTTAAAACGCCAGCGCCTCCTTGCTGCGCGAGCCCTTAAACAGCGGCAACGGATCGGTGGTATCGACATCGATCACCGTCGCCCCCTGCTTGACCCCGCCCAGCAGGTAGTTCACCACGCCGACGTGGCGCACGCCAGGCGCCAGGCCGGACCAGCTCATGCCCACGCTGGCGGTGCCGCCGATCGTGGCCGAGCTCGGCATAACAACCTTGAAGTTGCCGCCCGTCGAAGGCTGCACCACCCAGCTCGACAACGCGTAGGTGGCCTGGCCGCCGTTCGGCCGGAAACCGATCACGCAAACGTTGTAGTCGCCGGCGGCCGGGGCCACCATCTGGATGGTTTCATTGGCCGTGTCGCCGCCGCTGCTGAGCACAGGCGTGTTGCCGCGCATGACGATCATATCCAGGTCCGAGTCGCCCGGCACGGCGCCGGTGGTGTCCGAATCGAACAGCGAGAAGCGCGCCAGCAGGGTGCCGGCCGGGATCGTCACCGGATGCAGGTTGACGCCGGTGGCGGCGCCCGCCTGGCACAGCGCCGTGTTGCTCAGGCCGGTGTTGGCGGTGCCGATCGAACGCGTCTCGCGGGTGGCCGGCTGCAGGCCGCCCTTGACCGCGCTCATAGCGCCGGCAAAGCCGGTGCCGACCGTGACGACCTTGCTGCCGGTGGCCGCCTCGCTCACCACGGTGGCCGGCGCCGACAGGCCGGTGGCACGCGCCGTCAGCGGGCTGCGCACGACATGGGTGCCGTCTTTCCAGTTCAACACGCCATAAGCCCAGGTGTCGAGCGGCGCGCTGGTGCGGGTCAGCTTGACGGTGAAACTGGCCTTGGCGCCGGCCGCCAGCACCAGGGTCGCCGGCTGCACCGAGACGTTGAAGCCCGGCAGCGAGGCCGTGGCGTTATAGGTCGCGGTGGTGTTGCCGACGTTGGTGACGGTGCGCGTCATGCTCAAGGTGCCGAGCACGTTGGCGGCGGTCAGCGAGGCCAGGTTCAGGTTGTAGGCGGCGATGCTGCCGCCCATCGTGGTGCACTGGGCGGTGGTGTAGATCAAGCCCTGGCCGCACAGGAAGCGCGCGTAGTCGAGCGGCGCGATGTCGTACACCAGGCCGGGATCGGCCGCCGAGTTCGGCGCGATGTGGCCGGCGCCCTGGCCCCAAGGCAAGGTGCCGGCGTTGGTGGCGCTGCTGTCCCACGCGACCTTGGTGGTCAGGCCGTCGCTGAAGGTGTCGGTGGCGCTGGTCATCAGTGCCGACTTGATGGCCGACGGCGTCCAGTCCGGGTGCAGTTGCTTGAGCAGCGCGGCCACGCCGGCCACGTGCGGCGAGGCCATCGAGGTGCCGCTGTAGAAGGCCCAGTCGGTCACCGGGGCCGGCGCGCCGGCGGCGACGGCGTCGCGCTGCGCCTGGGTCAGGTCGGCGGTGACGGCGGCCAGGATGTCGGTGCCCGGCGCGGTCATGTCCGGCTTGAGGATGTTGGCGTTGGCCACGTTGGGGCCGCGCGACGAGGTGCTCGACATGATCGGCGCCTTGACCGTCGGATCGAAGGTGGCGCGCAGGTTGCCCAGCGAGGCGACCGCCGTGTTCGGACTGGCGGCGATGTAGCTCTTCAGGACGGCGGCGTTTTCCTTGGTGATGTGCACCGTCGAGATGGTGTGCGCCTGGTTGATGATGGTGGTGCCGCCGCCTTCGACGTTGGCGATGATCACGCCCACCGCGCCGGCCACCTTGCCGTTGGCGCTCTTGTTGACCAGCACGTTGCCGCCGCGGTCGCACACCAGGATCTTGCCGGCCACCTTGGCCGGGTCCAGCAGCGGCGCGACGGCGTCGGTGCCGCCCAGGCAACGCTCGAGCTGGAGCGGATCGGCGCCCGGCAGGCCGGCGTCCTTGGCCAGCACCAGCGGCGAGGTCGGCGTATTGGCGTTGCTCGAGGCGCCGGTCAGGGTCGCGCCGCTGCCGGTGACGGCGTCGGCCAGGTACAGGCGGTTGTGGGTCGAGTTGCCGACCGAGGCCAGCCACGGGCTGATGTGGCCGACCGGCGCCGGCGCGGTCGCGCCCGGGCCCTGGTTGCCGGCCGAGGTGGCGACAAACACGCCGGCGGCGGTCGCGCCCAGGAAGGCCTGTTCGGTGGCGTCGGTGAACGAGCCGCCGCCGGCGCTCGAACCGATCGAGAAGTTGATGACGTTGACGCCGTCCTTGACGGCCTGGTTGATGGCCGCCACGCTGTTGGAGGGCGCGCAACCGTTCTTGCCGGTGGCCGCGTCGGTCCAGCACACCTTGTAGGCGGCGATGCGGGCGCGCGGCGCGATGCCGCTGACCTTGCCCAGGTTCAGGCCCGCGGTGATCGCGCTCACGCCGGCGTTGCCGGCCGCCGTGCTGGAGGTGTGGCTGCCGTGGCCGCCGTGGCCTTCGGTGCCGGCCACCGAATCGCGCGCCGAGAAGAACTCGGTCCAGTGCAATTGCTGGCCGGCCTGTTTGTAGTAGCGCGCGCCGATCAGTTTGTTGTTGCAATTGGCGACGCTGAAGCCTTCGCCGGTGTCGCAAGTGCCTTTCCAGCTGGCCGGCGGGGCATCGTAGACCACGGTCGAGCCGCTATGGCTCGGGTTGCCATTGCCGTCGACGCGGTCGGCGTAGCTCGGATTCTCCGGCCAGATGCCGCCGTCGACGATGCCGACAATGATGTTCTCGCCCGACGAGCCCTTGCCGCCCAGCTGATCCCACAGGCCGCCGGCCTTGTCCAGGCCGAGGAAGGTCGGCGTGTAGCTGGTGTCGAGCTCCATCATGGAATCGGCCGTGATGGCGGCCACGCCGCTGTTCTTCTTGAGCGCGCGCACTTCGTCGTCGGTCAGCATGGCGGCGAAACCGTTGAAGACGACATCGTATTTATGGGTGATCTCGGCGGCGTTGATGGTGCCGATGACCGCGTTCTGCTTGGTGTCCAGGTAGCTGATGTAGGCCTGCACGGCGGCGGCGTCGACATTGAGGCGCTGGCCCTGGGCGGGCATCGTCGCGGCCAGGCCGGCGACCTGGCCGGTGTAGGTGGCGACCGGCTTGTCGGTCAGTTGCACGATGTAGGAGCGGCGCTCGGACTCGGCGTTGGCCGAGCCGGCGCTGGTCAGGGCGGCGGTCAGCAGCAGGACGGCGGCGGAAATAGGACGGAGTTTCATGTGGGGCGTTCCTTGCTCAGGCGATGGTGGTGGCGGCGGTGGTGGTGGCGGCGGCGGCGGCCGCCTTGGCGCGGCGGCGCGACAGCAGGCCCACCAGGCCCAGGCCGAGGCCCATCATGGCGTACGTCTCCGGCTCCGGCACGGCGGTCACCGCGCTCAGATGCAGGTTGTCGAAGGCGAATTGCGCCTGGTTTTCCGAACCGGCGAGCGGGCTGTAGCAACCGCCGGCGCCGTCGAACAGGCAGGAACTGATGACCAGGCTGCTCAGGCTGACGTTGCCGAAGGCCGTCAGCGCGTTGGTGACGAACGGCGAGCTGCCCAGCGCGTCGAGCAAGGGGAAATCGTAGGCGACCGAAATGGTGCCGCCGCCGGCGCGCGTGCCGACCAGGGTCAACTGGCCATACGAGTAGCTGGGCAGGCCGCCGACCGGCGCCAGGAAGGCGTAGTCGATGCCCGACACCTGGAAGGCGGCGTTGTCGCCGCGCGCCACCTTCAGGCTGCCGTCGTTGACGCCCATGTAGAAGTGGCTGGCGTTGCCGGTCGGGCAGGCGGCGATGGCGCACAGGTACGGGTCGGCGCCGTCGCCGACGGCGCCGGCGAAGCCGGTGCCGCCCGGGGAGGCCGGCGTGTCGATCACGGTCATCGTGTAGCCGCTCTCGCTCAGGGTTTCGGTGCCGCCGTAGATCGACGGGCCGATGGATTCGAAATCGATCACGGCAGCCATGGCTGGCGTGGCGCTCATCAGCGCAAGGGCGCCGAGTGCGGCGCCGGTCATTTTTTTCAATTGCGCTTGCTTCAAGTGGTTCATTTCACTGCCCTTTTGATGAAAGTAATGGCGCCGTGGCCCGCCGGTCTGGTCGCCCGCTGGACCTTTGTCTACCCTTTGTAGGTAACAATGAATATAAACAAACAACACAATTCGAGTAACTTCAGATTAACAATTATTATTCATTAATCATAAATATTTACCAAATAAAATCCTGCTTACACTATGAAAGCGATGTCATCGCCCTGTCACGAAATTGTGCGGTTTTGAGCATTTTTCTGTTGTTCTTTTACAAAACAAGAATGTCTGAATCGAAACCAATAAACACGCAATAAAGTACGCAAATGAAGTAAATTCCGGCTTTTCCGGCCTACTTCCGCGCTTGTCGCAGCCATCGTCCGGCAAAGCGCTCGGGCGAAAAAAAAGCCAGTGGAGCGCTGGCTTTTCACAAAAAACAGGTCGGCAATTAAAATACTGTCATTGCTTTCTTTATGGCAACACAACGTTCATCTTCCTGATGTCTTACCAACAAAGAACGTTTAGTACCAGTCGACAAGTCCGGTAATTTAACAATCGCCGCCTGCAGGCGGGCCACGCTGGCCGGCGTGCAAGCGGCCGGGATCATCGCCTCGGCGTACGCGCGCATGAAGACCGGGCCGGCGGCCTTGTCGACCTGCCCGAGCGTGGCCAAGCGCTGCTCCGCACTCAGTTCGCTCAGCGCGCCCTGGCCGGCCGGATACATGACTTCCATCGCCTGGCGGATCTTCGAGAACGGCAACGTGGTTTGCAGATCGCCGATATTGGCCAGCCACTCGGCCTTGACCTTGGCGTCCGGACGGATCACGCGCGCGGCCAGCGCGGCGGCCTGCCCGCTGTCGGACTTGTCGCGCTCCTGCTCGGCCGCCAGCAAGTCCTCGCTGCCGGGGTAGGCAAACCGGTTCAGCCGTTCGACGATATCCCAGCGCACATCCTGGCTGACGTTCAGGCCCGGTACCACCAGCTTGCCGCTGAGAATATCGGCCAACCGCGTCAGCGCCGGCTCGCTGCTGGCCAGGTCGATAAACGTGGCAAACCAGCGACGCTGGAAATTCTTGTCGGCGCTGGCGGCCCCCGTCGCCGTAAACGCCATCTGTTCCAACTGCGCGCCCACCTTCGCCCGGTAGACGGCCGCCTGCGGTCCCATATTGTCGAGATAGGCCCTGGACTGCGCCACCTTGGTCAGGATATTGCCGAGCAAGGTGTAATCCTGCTCGCCCGGGGCCTGGGTCAGCACCGTGCCCAGGAAGGCGTTCAGCGGCAGTTTGCCGTCGCGTACGCTGTCCCACAGGCTTTGCCACAACATCGAGCGCAGCAGCGGATCGGCGACCCTGCCCAGGCTCGATTGCGCGGTGGCGAACGACTTCTTATCCAGCTGGACTTTCGCGTAGCCCCAGTCCTGGTAGTTCGGGTACGCCAGGTCGGGACAGGCCGCGCCCTTGAGTTCCGGCACGGCGGTGACGGCGCCCTTGTAGGTTACCGCCACGTTCTTGCCGAGCGATAGGCCATCCTTGTCCAGGTTGAACAGGCCGATCTGCACGCGCTGCTCGCGCAGTGTGGGCATGGCCGCGCTCGGCGCATTCTGGTGCAGGCTGAACGATTTGATCTTGCCGCCGGCGCAGCTGAACTCGGCGGCGATGGTGTTCACGCCCGGCTCGTACAGCCACTCCCTGGTCCACGGGCCGAGGTCGCGGTTGGCGGCCTTGGCCAGGCTGCCGATGAAGTCGTCGAGCTTGGCGTTCTGGTAGGAATACTTGACCAGGTAGTTGTGCACGCCCTGGCGGAACACCTCCTCGCCCAGCAGGTGGCGCAACTGCTTCAAGGTCGAGGCGCCCTTCGAGTAGGTGATCGCGTCGATATTGTCGAAGGCGTTGGCGGTCGACGGCACCGGCGTTTCGATCGGATGCGTGGTGACGCGCTGGTCCTGCGTGTAGGCGTTCTGCTTGGCGTTGGAATAGAAACTCTGCCAGGCATGGGTGAATTCGGTGGCCTCGGCCGTGGCCAGGGTGCCCATGAAGGAGGCGAAGCTTTCGTTGAGCCACAGGCCGTTCCACCATTTCATCGTCACCAGGTCGCCGAACCACTGGTGCGCCATCTCGTGCATGATGACGCCGGCCAGGCTCTCGCGCTGGGCCGCCGTCATTTCATCCTGGTGCAGGAAGGCGCGTTCGGCGAAGGTGATCGCCGCGGCGTTTTCCATCGCGCCATACAGGAAGTCCGGCACCAGCAGCTGGTCGTATTTCTCGAACTGGTAGGGCACGCCGAAGTACTGGTCGAAGAATTTCAGGCCGCGGCTGGTGTAGCTGAACCAGTCCTTGGGCGAGACCTGCGCCGCCACCGACTGGCGGGCGAACAGGCGCATCGGATATGGGCCGCTGTTGTCTTCCCACACCTTGTACGGGCCGGCGTGCATCGAGAAGTTGTACGGGCTGAGCTTTTTGCTGCGCGGGAAGGTCCAGCGCTTGCCGCCGTCCACGTCGGCCACGCCTGATTCGCGCATCGTCGACGATACCACCCAGTCGGCCGGCGCGGTGACGCTTACCTGGAAGGTGCCCTTCAGGTCCGGCTGGTCGAACAGCGCGAACATCTGGTGCGCGGCGGCCGGCTCGAAGTGCGAGTACGTGTAGACGCGGCCGTCGACCGGGTCGACCATGCGGTGCAGGCCTTCGCCGTTGGTGCTGTGCAAGCGCGTGTAGGCGATGGCGACGGTGTTGCGGCCGGCCTTCAGGTCCTGCGGCGCCAACGTGATGAACCATTGGTTGTATTGCGGCGTGACGGCCTTGCCGTTGACGGTCAGGCTGGCGATGGTCGCCTTGTCGAGGTCGATGGTCAGGGGTTGCGTGGCGTCGCTCAGGTCGAACGCCAGCGTGGTGGTGCCGGAGAAGGTTTCCTTGCCGGTCAGCGCGAATGCGAGCGTGTAGTCGACGTTGCTGACGCGTGCCGAGCGGGCGGCGGCGTCCTCTTGCGACAAATAGGCGTTCTCGGCGCGCGGGGCGGTAGTGTTGGTGGTGGTGGCGGCTGGCGTTTGGGCCATGGCCGCGCCATAGGCGAGCACCAGCGCCGCGACGATCATACTTTTTTTCATTGTTGCATCCTCAAATATGGAAACGCCCGCGACGTTGGCGGGCGTGAGATCAAGCGATCCGGCAGGGCTTATTTCTTAAGGTACGTGTCGAGCCAATCGATCACCGTGTGATGCCACAGCACCGAGTTGGCCGGCTTCAGCACCCAATGGTTCTCATCCGGGAACACCAGCAGCTTGCTCGGTATGCCCCGGCGCTGCAGCGCCGTGAACGTGCCCAGGCCCTGCGAGGTCGGAATCCGGAAATCCAGGTCGCCCTGCACCACCAGCATCGGCGTCTTCCACTTTTTCACCTGCAACGCCGGATTGAACTTCTCGTGCTTCTCCGGCACATCGTAGTAGGTACCGCCGTTTTCCCACTCGGTGAACCACAGCTCCTCGGTCGCGTAGGCCATGCCGCGCGTGTCGAACACGCCGTCATGGTTGACGATGCATTTAAAGCCGTCGGACCAGTTGCCTTCGATCCAGTTCATCATGAAGCCGCCATACGACGCGCCCAGTGCGCAGCTGCGCTCGCGGTCCAGCCACGGGAATTTTTGCACCGCCGCCGCCAGGCCCTTCTGCAAGTCCTCCAGCGGCTTGCCGCCCCAGTCGCCGCTGATCGAATCGGTGAACTTCTGGCCGTAGCCGGTCGAGCCGTGGAAATCGATGAACACGGTGGCATAGCCGGCGCCGGCGTACACCTGCGGGTTCCAGCGGTAGCTCCACGAGTTGCCGAAGCTGCCCTGCGGGCCGCCGTGCACCAGGAAGGCGACCGGATACTTGACGCCGGGCTTGGCGTCCCACGGCTTCATGACGTGGCCGTAGACGGTCTCGCCGTTGGCGCCGGCGAACGAGAACTGCTCGAACTCGCCGAACTTGACGTCCGCCAGCGCGGCCGCGTTCAACTCGGTCAGCTGGGTGGCTTGGTCGCCGCTGCCGCCGAGCTTGAACTTGTACAGCTGCGCGCCCGACGACAGGCTGGCCTGCGCCATGACGATGGTGTCGCGCGCGGCGTCGAAGCCGCTGACGTAGCCGTTGCCGGTCAACCTGGCGACCTTGCCGCTGGCGGCGTCGATGCGGAACAGCGGATGCTGGCCGATGTCGTCGGCGGTGGCCAGCAGCGCCTTGCCGTCCGGGGTCCAGCGGTAGTCGGCGATCGAGCGATCCCAGCTGTCGGCGACGGTGCGCTTCTTGCCGCTGGCCACATCGACCAGCACCAGGTGGTAGCGGTCGGCCTCGAAGGTCGGCTTGTCCATCGCCAGGTAGGCCAGCGTCTTGCCGTCCGGCGAGTAGCTGGCCTTGGTGTCCCAGGCCTGGTTGTCGGCGGTCAGGTTGGTCGGCGCGCCGCCGGTGGCCGGCACCGTGTAGACGTCGAAGTTGGTCGACCACGCCTCGGTCTTGCCGGCGATGCGGGCGGCGAACACCACGGTCTTGCCGTCGGGGCTGAAGCGGTACTCGTCGCGGTCGCCGAACGGCTTGGACGGCACGTCGCCGTCGAGCGAGCCGCTCAGGCTGACCGGCTGGGCGCTGACCTTGCCCGTGGCGTCGATCGGCGCCGAGTACAGCACGTTGTTGCGCCCGTCCGCCCACGTATCCCAGTGGCGCACGAACAGCTTGTCGTAGAGCTTGCCGCTGGCCTTGTCCCTGGCCTTGGCGTCCAGGCGCGACTTGGTGCAGGCCAGGTCGGCGCAATCGCGGAACACGGCCAGGCTCAGCGCCAGGCGGTCGCCCTGCGGCGACAGGCGGAAGTTGTCGACGTCGATCGCCAGGTCGGTGACCCTGGCCGCCTCGCCGCCGGCCAGCGGCAGCCGCCACACCTGCGATGAGCCGGAACGGGCCGACAGGAAATAGACGGCGTCGCCGTTGGGCGACCATTCGGGATCGCTGCTGCTGGCATCGGCCTGGGTCAGGCGCACCGGCGCGGCCTTGGGCGCGCGCAGGTCCAGCATCCACAATTGCGTGTTGCCGCGGTTCTTGTCCAGATTGGTGGAGCGCACGGTGTAGACGACGCGGCTGGCGTCCGGCGACAGCGCAGGGCTTCCGACCCGCTCCATCTTGACGAGGTCTTCCACGGTGAAGCCGCGCGGCGCGGCCATGGCGCTGGAGGCCGCAACAGCGGTCCCAAGCAGCAGCAGGGGTAATCTCATTCGGGGATCTCCGACGTTTGTAGAAAAATACCGGCTGGTGGCCGGTCGTCGAGCATCATACCAAGTTCGCGCGGCGGCAAGTAAATTGTTACTTTACGCAACTTTACCGGGGTGGCGTCCCGGGGCGGCGCCGGCTAATGTTTTTTGGGAAACTCGGAGATGAACTGGCGGAAGCCGGGCGTAAGGCGGGCCTGGGCGATGGCTTGCCAGTAAGCCTCCACTTGCGGCTGGTGCTTTTGGTAGAAGTCCTTGTTGACGATCAGGTAGATGGGCGTCTTCTGGAACGGCGCCGGCAGCATCTCGATCTGGCCCCGGTATTTGCGCGCCATCAGCTCGCCGCCCTCGTCGCGCTCGGTCACCACTGCCGCCACCCGCTTGCCCGCCAGTTTGGCGAACACCTGGTCCACGCTGGAGCCGCTGTCGTCGATGACGACGTCCATCTCGCGCAGCATCGGCATGTGCAGCAGGTCCGGTTGCGCCCCCACCGGTTGCCGGCCCAGGCCGATGAAGCGCTGGCCGTCCCAGTCCACCGTGTCGCCCTGCCGGCGGAACACGGAAAAGTTCAACTCGCCGACGCCGCGCCCGGGATCGGGCTGCGCGCCCTTCATCGGATAGGCGCCGTAGGCGGTGCGCTCGGGCGTAAAGGCGGCCAGCATGGCGTTGACCTGGCCGTTGCGCAAGCGGTTCATGCATTGGGAACGCGGCGCGACCAGTTGCCGGACCGCCACCGGCTGCAGCGCCGAGGCGCGCCGCAGCAGTTCCAGCGACTGGCCGCAGCCGTCAGGAAATGTCATGGGCGAGAACGGCTGGTCGAACACGCACACCGTCAGGTCCAGCGGCGCCGCCCGCACCGAAACGGCAAGCATCAAACCCGACATCAGCGAAAGCCCGTTCCACCGCTTAGCTTTGGTACGCACAGTAGATAACCCATATTCACCATTGGTACGCCAACTATATAGTTGGTATTCAGCATTGTCTATCAAACAATAAGTAACCAGCCGGGAAACAACGCGGGAAACAACGCTTGACTTATTTAAGACGACCGGTCATATTACGCACATGGCCAAACCTAACGTCAAAGAACAAATCGTCACCGCCGGCATGACCCTGCTTCACAGCAAGGGTTTCAACGCCACGAGTGTGCAAGACATCACCGAGGCGGCCGGCGTGCCGAAAGGTTCGTTCTACAACCATTTCGCCAGCAAGGAAGAGCTGGGGGTGGAGGTATTGCAGCGTTATTCGGAACAGGCCGGGCAGCTTGGCATCCGCTTGGGCGAGTCGCCGCTGCCGCCACGGGAGTGGCTGCGCGGCTACTTCGGCCAGCTGATCGAAGCCAACGTTGCGTCCGAATTCAACGCCGGCTGCATGTTGGGCAATTTCAGCACCGAGCTGTCGAACCAGAGTCCGGCCATCCGCCAACAGGCGCGGCAGTCGTTTGCCGCCATGTGCGCCATGCTGGAGCAAGTCATTGCGCAAGGGCAGCGCGACGGCGGCATCGCCATCACGCAACCGGCAAGGGAGTTGGCCAATTTCACCGCCGACGCCTGGCAAGGGGCGGTACTGCGCGCCAAGGCCGAACAAGACCGGGCGCCGCTGGACCGCTTCATCGACATGGTGCTGAACCGCGTTCTTGTGTGATCGTTTTTTTTACCCGGTTTTAAGATGACCGGTCATATTGTAAGTTGTGTTCTTAACCTGCACTCTCATTGAAAGGCATTACCATGAACATCAAAGACTCCGTCGTTCTCGTCACCGGCGCCAACCGCGGCCTGGGCAAAGCCCTGGCCGAAGCCGCCGTCAAAGCCGGCGCCCGCAAGGTTTACGGCGGCGCCCGCAATCCGGCATCGGTCACCGTGCCCGGCGTCACGCCGATCAAACTGGACGTAACCAACGCGGACGACATCGCCGCCGCCGTGCGGGCGATTCCGGACTTGACCGTCCTGATCAACAACGCCGGCATCTTCAACGGCACCGACCTGACCGCGCCCAACGCCTTGCAGGTGATGCAACAGGAACTGGACACCAACTTCTTCGGCCCGATGGCGCTGAGCCAGGCGTTCGCGCCGGCGCTGAAGAACAACGGCGGCGGCGCCATCGTCAACGTGCTGTCGGCGTTGGCCTGGATCAGCATGGCCGGCACCGGCACCTACAGCGTCTCCAAGGCGGCCGCCTGGGCGCTGACCAATGGCCTGCGCGGCGAACTGCAAGCGCAACGCACGCAGGTGCTGGCCGCGCATATGGGTTACATGGATACCGACATGGTGGCCGCCATCGAGGCCGAGAAAACCGCGCCGGCCGAGGTCGCGCGCATCATCGTCGCCGCGCTTGAAAACGGCGACGACGAAGTACTGGTCGATGAAATTTCCAGGCAAGTCAAGCAGGGGCTGGGCGCGCCGCGCGGCATCTATCTGGGCGCGCCGTTGGCGGCCTGATTTTCGCCGCATCGCAACAAAGCAAGCCGCGCCACAGCAGGCGCGGTTTGATACAAAACTTTTTTTGATAGTAAGTCGTAAACGCCTACACGGCGCCAGAAAATGGGCGCATAATTTCCCACTCAGTCAGGAAGAGTACGCATCAGTTATCACCGGCATGGCATGTGACTAACGCGTTTTCCCCGCCGGTAATCTTCGAAGTTGAGACTTATTATTGCAGCACAATTATTGCTCTTTAACTAGTTGTGAACAATTGTAAATCGACGTTGAATGAGATGAGCTCAGCGCTAAGGTAAACCCACTGGCCGCGCCGACCGCAGAGCATTCCTCGCTTGCCGCGCAGCCGAAGTCAGACGAATACGGGAAACGTTATGCTAACTGCCACTTATGTCCTACTGACACTCTCCATCGAACAGAAAAAAGAACGCCATTTCATCTCGCGGTTGCTGCAGCATGTGCAGTCGATCGCGCGCCGCCCGCAGGAGATCGATCCTGTGTTCATCGAGTCCCAGCTCAAGGAGCTGACCAGCTTTGCCGAAGCGCGCCACCAGCGCAAGGTCGAAGCGTGCCTGATGCCCGCCGTGCGCGCGGCCGATTCCAGCTGCGCCGCCCTGATGAACGACCTCGAGACGCTCAGCCGTCTGGGCGGCGCGATGCTCAACGCCGTGCACAAATGCCTGCGCCGGGCGATGCGCCGCAGCGCCTCGCAGGGCAAATTCCTGTGCCGCACGATCGACCTGTATTGCCAGAATTTGCTCAAGCGCCTCGACAAGGAAGAGCAGGAGCTGCTGCCGCTGGCGCAAAAGGTCATTTCCAGCGACGAGTGGTTCGAGATCGGCACCCAGTTCCTGGCGCAGGAAGACGGCGACGCCGCCACCAAGCCCGAGTTGCGCCCCCGCCGCAACCTCGGCACCATGAATTACAACACCCGCCCGGTGGCCGGCGGTGCGATCCGCGTTTAACCCGGTTTTACCCGCCCCCTTGCGCCACGATGGTGCGTGAAAACGCCGCCATCGTGGCGCTTTGTTGTTTTGAGTTCCCCATTGCGCCAAACGCTTGCCTAAGGTTTTAGGCACGGCTAATATCGGCTACATGCAGACCACCCTTGCCCACGCATCGTGAACCATGGCGCCACGCTTCTGCACCTGCGCGGCGCTGCCGGCATGGATGCAATTTACCGCAAAATCAGCTGGCGCCTGCTGCCGCTGCTGATGCTGTGCTGCGTGGTCGCGTACATCGACCGCGTCAACGTCGACCTCGCCCAGCGCCACATCCAGGACAGCCTCGCCTTCGGCAACCAGGTCTTCGCCTGGGGCGCCGGCGTGTTCTTCTTCGCCTACGCGCTGTTCGCCGTGCCTTGCAACCTGCTGCTGGAAAAACTCGGCACGCGCAAGATCCTGCTGCGCATGATGCTCGGCTGGGGCGCGGCCACCGCCGCCGGCGCCTTCGTGCGCACGCCGCTCGAGTACTACACGATCCGCTTCCTGCTCGGCATGTGCGAGGCCGGTTTCTTCCCCGGCGTGATCCTGTATCTGACCTATTGGTATCCGGCCGCGCGGCGGGCGCGCGTGTTCGCCGTCTTCGCGTCGGCCGCGCTGATCGGCGGCATCATCGCCGGGCCGCTGTCGGGCGCCATGCAGCAGGCGCTGCATCTCTACAGCGGTTTGCAAGGCTGGCAGTGGCTGCTGCTGGCGCAAGGCCTGCCGGCCGCGCTGTTGGGCATCGCCGCCTACTTCTATCTGGACGACCATCCGGACGATGCCAAATGGCTGTCGGGGTTCGAACAGCAGATGGTGCGGCAGGACTTGAACCGCGATGAAGCGGCGCTCGCCAAGGCCGCCGGCATCGACCCGGACGAGGACGACGACGAACCGCCGTCGGCCTTCGCCATCATCTGGTCGCTGCTGCGCGATCCGGCCATCTGCCTGCTGGCGCTCGGCAACCTGCTGCTGGCCGGCGCCAGCTACGCGCTGGCGCACTGGGCGCCGGCGCTGATGCAGCGCTGGGGCGCGGGCGGCCCGCTGGAATCCGGCCTGCTGGCGGCGATACCCGGCATCGTCGGCATCGTCGGCATGATCGCCATCGGCTACGACTCGGACCGCCGGCGCGAACGGCGCGGCCACTTCATCGCTTGCATGGTGCTGGCCGCCGGCGGCCTCGGTCTGACCATCGCCGCCGACAACGGCCTGGCGTGGTCGCTGGCCGGCATGTCGCTGGCGTCGCTGGGCATCTCGGCGGCGCTGCCGCTGCTGGCGGCCATCCTCACCGACCTGCTCAACCGCCAACGCGCCGCCATCGGCATCGCGCTGGTGGGCGGCCTGGCCATGATGGGCGGGGCCTTCGGCCCGGCCCTGAGCGCGCGCCTGCTGGCGTGGGGCGACAGCGCCGCCATGCTCGCCGCGCTGATCGGCATGTACCTGGCGACGGGGCTGCTCCTGATGCTGGCGCTGCGCATGGCGCCACGGCGCGGCGGCCCGGACGCCAAGGATGGCCTCAGAGACAAGATCGCCCGCAACTGACTGTTCGGGTAGCGTTGGGGTCCACTATAATCGTGGACGCGCCGCAATCCGGCGCTCCCGTTCACCCAACTTCAAAGCGAACTATCCATGCGTTTTGTCCTGCCTCTTTCCACCGCTATCGCCGCCGCGATCACCACCTTCGCGGCCCATGCGGCCAACGTAGCCACCCCCACACCGATCACGCTGGACCAGGCCATGGCCAATCCCGACTGGATCGGCAACCCGGTCGAATCGGCATGGTGGGGCTGGGACAGCCGCCAGGTCTACTTCAAGCAAAAACGCGCCGGCTCGCCGCTGCGCGACACTTTCCAGATCGCCGCCGGCGGTCCGAAGCTGGTGGACGACAAACAGCTGGCAAACCTCGACAGCGCCGACCCGGTCTACAACCGCGACCACACGCGCGCGATCTTGCTGCGCAACGGCGACCTGTTCGAACGTGACTTGAAAAGCGGCGCGCTGACACAAATCGTACGCGGCACCTCCCCGGCCGCCGATCCGCAATACACGGCCGACGGCGCCGGCGTGCAGTTCCGCGTGGGCAGCGACTGGTTCAGCTGGAACCGCGCCGAGCGCCTGGTGTCGCCGGTGGCCGTGCTGCGCACCGCCAAGGACCCCGACGCCGCGCCGGACGCCAGCGCGCGGCGCGACCTGCAACTGCGCCTGCTCTCGACCCTGGCGCGGCAAAAGGAGGAGCGCGACGCGTTGCGCGAGCGCCGCAACCAGGAACGCGGCGCCGACGCCACGCGCGCGCCGCAGCCGGTCTACCTGGGCGAGAAGGTCGTCATCGACACCAGCGCGCTGTCGCCGGACGGCCGCTACCTGCTGGTGGTCACCAGCGCCAAGGACGGCGACAAGCGCCGCGTCGGCAAGATGCCGAAGTACGTGACCGAATCGGGCTACGAGGAGACCGACGACGAGCGCAAACGTGTCAGCGACGAAGGCCCGCAGCCGCAGCAACTCAAACTGATCGAACTGGCCACGCGCAAGGTCACCGAGCTGTCGTTCGACGCCCTGCCCGGCATCAATGTCGATCCGCTGGCCGAAATGCGCGCCGCGCGCAAGCTCGATGCGCTCAAGGGTAATCGCGGCGTGCGCTTTGAAGGCCGCGACGAATCGATCCGCTGGAGCGACAACGGCAAGCAGGTGGCCGTGATGGCGCAGGCGATCGACAACAAGGACCGCTGGATCGCCACCGTCGACCTGGCGGGCGCCAAACTGCAACCGGTGCATCGTTTGAGCGACACGGCCTGGGTCAACAACCGCGGCAACGGCTTCGGCTGGCAACCGGACAACAGCACCTTGTGGTATCAGTCTGAGGAAAGCGGCTACGCCCACATCTACCTGCAGCCCGCCGCCGCGAACGGCGCAGCGCGCGCGCTGACCTCGGGCAAATGGGAAGCGAGCAACGTCGAATGGTCGGCCGACGGCAAGACCGCCTACTTCATGTGCAACCCCAAGCTGCCGGGCACCTACGAGGTGTGCTCCAGCGGCACCACGGGCGGCACAAGCAGCGGCGCGCCGAAGGAACTGACGTCGCTGGGCGGCGTGGAGAGCTTCACGTTGTCGCCGGACGGCCGCAAGCTGCTGGTGCGCTACTCGACCGCCTACATGCCGGCGCAAATCGCCACGGTGGACAGCAGCGGCGGCGCCGCCAAGCAACTGACCGACACCCGCAACGCCGACTACAAGGAGCGCCAGTGGATCACGCCGCAAATCGTCGCGGTGCCGTCGACGCACGGCGCCGATCCGGTATGGGCCAAGCTGTATCGTCCGGCCACCCTGGAGCCGGGCAAAAAATATCCGGTCGTGATGTTCGTGCACGGCGCCGGCTACCTGCAAAACGTCACGCAGCGCTTCCCGGTCTACTTCCGCGAGCAGATGTTCCACAACCTGCTGGTTGAAAAGGGCTACATCGTGCTGGACATGGACTACCGCGCATCGCTCGGCTACGGCCGCAACTGGCGCACCGCGATCTACCGCCAGATGGGCCATCCGGAACTGGAAGACTACATCGACGGCTTGAACTGGATGGTGGCCAACCACCAGGGCGACGCCAAAAATGTCGGCATCTACGGCGGCAGCTACGGCGGCTTCATGACCTTCATGGCGCTACTGCGCGCGCCCGACCAGTTCAAGGCCGGCGCCGCGCTGCGTCCCGTCACCGACTGGACCACCTACAACCACGAGTACACCGCCAACATCCTCAATACGCCGGAGCTGGACCCGGAAGCGTACAAGGTGTCGTCGCCGATCGAATATGCCGACAAGCTCAAAGGCCACCTGCTGATCGCGCACGGCATGATCGACGATAACGTGTTTTATCAGGACTCGGTGCGCATGGCGCAGCGCTTCATCGAACTGAAAAAGGACAACTGGGAACTGGCTTCCTACCCGCTGGAGCGCCACGCCTACGTGCACGCCGAAAGCTGGTACGACCAATACCGCCGCATCTACCAGCTGTTTGAACGCACGCTCAAAAAGGAGTGACATTGAGCTAGCCGGCGACGAAGGCCAGGCCGTCATCAAACCCCGGCGCTGGCGCATCATCGTCTCGCAGTAGTTCCCAACTTCAACTCCAGGGTCAGGTCCACCATTTCTACACGAGCTGAACGCTACCGGGCTTTACGGCCGAGGCCGTGTAGAAATGGTGGACCTGACCCCGGATTTTTACCACATCAAATCGTCGGGGATCTGGAACGCGGCGTATGGGTCGTCCTCGTCGACTTGCGTGCTCGATTTGTTTACCCGCACCACCAGCGAGGCGTCGCGCTCGGCGATCTTGTCGGCGATCACGCGCGGCACCAGCTCCACCGCGCCGTTCATCACCACGATCACCAGCCGGCCCGCGACCAGGTGCTCGCGCACCGCCGGCGAGACGAAGATGCGCTCGATCTTGGTGCCATGCGTGAAGTTGTAGGGGATGTCGCCCTTGCCCTTGTCCTGGCGGTTTTGCCGCACCATCTGCGCGATCTGCGCGACGATCGCCTTCTGGTTGGCGGCGGCGTCGCGCTGCGCGTTCGCTTCGCGCGCGCGCTCGGCGTTCTTGCGCTGCACTTCCAGCGCGGCGATGCGCGCTTCATCGACGGTCTGCTCGCCGGTGCGGCGTTCCACCTTCTTTTGCTTGCTCTTTTCCTGGTTGGCCAGTTTGACCTTGGTCTTGTCGACCAAACCGGCTTTCAAAAACTGCTCTTGTAACGAGACCATATCGGCTACTCCGTAAATAGGCTCCGCCGCCAGCGCTGCGGCACCGGAACGCGGAAAGACGCTAGCATAGCAAATATGCCGGGGCCACCGACCTTTTCGCCACGGCCCGATACGTGCCTTCAGGAGAATCAGATGGTCAACCCCAAAAAAGTCGCCTTCGCGCTGGCCGGCCTGCTGGCCCTGCCCGGGGCGTCGGCCAAGGCGCCGCTGGAACACTATGGCATGTGCGACGCTTCGGCCGGCATCGCCGTCGACGACGAACATTTCGTCGTCGCCAACGACGAGGACAACATCCTGCGCATCTATCGCAGCGACCGCTCCGGCGCGCCGGTACAAACCTTCGACCTGTCGGACCAGCTGCGCGTCCCCGGCGCGAAACCAGGCGATAAGCAGCGCGAGGCCGACATCGAAGGCGCGGCCCTGATCGGCCGCCGGATCTACTGGATCGCCTCGCACGGCGCCAACAAGAAGGCGCGCGCGCGGCCGGAACGGCGCCAGCTCTTCGCCACCGACATCGGCGGCAAGGGCGACGACCTGACTTTGACGGTCGCCGGCAAACCCTTCACCGGCCTGCTCGACGCCATCGCCGAGTATCGGCCGTTTGAAAAATACCGGCTGCACGAAGCGGCGCAAATCTCGCCCGAGGATGACGGCGGCCTGAATATCGAAGGCCTGGCGGCGACGCCCGAGGGCCATCTCTTGATCGGCCTGCGCAGCCCCGTCGTCGACGGCAAGGCGCTGATACTGACATTGAAAAATCCGAACGAGGTGCTGGCGATCGGCGCGGCGGCCAAGGCGCCGGTGTTCGGGCCGCCCATCGAACTGCCGCTCGACGGCCTGGGCATCCGCAGCATCGACTACGCCGACAAGCTCAAGGCGTTTCTGATCGTCGCCGGGCCGCAGGATTCCGAGGGCGTCTTCAAACTTTACAAGTGGTCGGCCGGCACGCTGCCAACCGCGCTGGCGACCAGCATCGGCAAAGGCCTGAGGCCCGAAGGCCTGTTCTCGCTGGCCGACGGCAAATCGTTCCAGCTGTTGAGCGACGACGGCGACGAAAAGACCGGCGGCGTGCCGTGCAAGGAGGCGCCGCCGGAAAAGCGCAAATTCCGCAGCGTCACCGTCAGCCTCTAAACGCTACTCCGTGGCCAGCCGCTTGGCCAGGCGGTACAGGTATTCCTGGCCGTCGTACAGCGACTTGACTCGGATATGCTCATTGAGGCCATGCGCGCCCGAGCCCTCCGGCCCGTGGAACATGCCGCTGACGCCATAGGTCCAGATGCCGGCGTTGTTGAGGAAGCGGCCGTCGGTGCCGCCGGTCGCCATCGTGGGTATCACGGGCACGCCCGGCCACATGTCGTTGCTGATCTCCTCGACCGCCTTCATCAGGGCCGGCGTCAGCGGCGGCATCGGACTGGCCACGCCTTCGCCGATGCGGGTGATCTTGATCTTGTCGTCGGCCAGCACGCGCTGCAGGGTGGCCTGCACCTCGTCGATCGGCTCGCCCGGCAGAATGCGGCAATTGACGGTTGCGCGGGCGCGCTGCGGCAAGGCGTTGTCGGCGTGGCCGGCGTCGACCCGGGTCGCCACGCAGGTGGTGCGCACGGTGGAGTTATGGCCCGGATGCACCGCGTACAGGCGCTCCAGCGCCGCCGCGTCGGGCGGATCGCCCAGGATCGCCTTCATGTCGGCGCCGACCTGGCCCTTCTCGATGGTCGACATGCGTTCATAGTAAGCGCGCGTGACGTCGGACAGCTTGAACGGGAACGAGAATTGTCCCAGGCGCGACAAGCCGTCGGCCAAATGGTAGATGGCGTTGTCGCGGTACGGCGCCGAGCTGTGGCCGCCCGGATTGGTGACCTCCAGCTGGAAGCTCTGATACACCTTCTCGCCGGCCTGGATGCCGTGGCGGACCGGCGCGCCGTCCTTGTCCAGCATGCCGCCACCGCCCTCGTTGAGCGCCAGCTCGGCGTCGATCAACGGGCGGTGGTGCGTGAGCAGGTATTCGACGCCGTCGAATTTGCTCGGCACCTTCTCCTCGTCGCAGGTCAGCGCCATGACCAGGTCGCGCTTGAGGGCCGGCTTTTCCTTTTTGTAGCGGATCATGTTGGCGACGAAGGCCGCCGCCATCGCCTTGTCGTCGGAGGCGCCGCGCGCGTAAAACATGCCATCCTCCTCGACCAGCTTGAACGGATCGCGGGTCCAGTCCTCGCGCTTGGCCTCGACCACGTCGACGTGGGCCAGCAACAGCAAGGGCCTGGCGCTGCCGTCGCCCTTCATGCGCGCGACCAGGTTGCCCTTGGCCGGCCCGCCCGGCGGCACGACGATGCGCAGATCGGCGTCCTTGTAGCCGGCCGCCTTGAGGCGCTTGGCCACCTTCGTCACGGCCACGGTGCACGAGCCGACCGAGTCGGTGGTGTTGGTCTCGACCAGCTCCTGATAAATCTCGCGCAGTTGCTTTTGCACCGGCGACAGCTCCGCCGCCTGCGCCGCACCCGTTACCGTGATTGCTAATCCCGCCGTCGCCAACAACCATGCCGCTCGTCTCATACCGCTCCCGTCCAGTGGATTGCAAAATAGATAGCTCAGCAATGAAATTTATACCCCGACATTACTAGTGTCAAGAAAAGTATCCGACGTTCAAGGCTGCGCCGGGGTGCGATTTTCTTGTCCATACTTGTTGTCAGTTCGACTATTCACCAACGCTATGACTACCACCAACAACGCGCCTCCGTCCGGACAACTGGAGTTATGGGGAGGCCTGGAAGCGACCGTCAACCGGGTGCGCGACAACTACTTCAGCCAGATGGAACAGAACGGCCACGACGCCAGAATTAGCGACCTCGACCGCTTCGCATCGCTCGGCATCACCGCCCTGCGCTATCCGGTGCTGTGGGAGCTGGTCGCGCCGGACGGTCTCGACAAGGCCGACTGGTCGTGGACGGACGAGCGCCTGCCGGCGCTGCGCAGCCTCGGCATCGCTCCCATCGCCGGCTTGGTCCACCACGGCAGCGGCCCGCGCGACACCAGCCTGCTCGATCCCGCCTTCCCGGAGAAGCTGGCCGCCTACGCCGGCGTCGTTGCCCGCCGCTATCCGTGGCTCGAGCACTACACGCCCGTCAACGAACCGTGCACCACCGCGCGCTTCTGCGCCCTGTACGGGCTGTGGTATCCGCACGAACGCAGCGACCGCGCCTTCGTGCGCGCGCTGCTGAACCAATGCAAGGGGACGGTGCTGGCGATGCGGGCGATCCGCGCCGTCAACCCGCGCGCCCGGCTGATCCAGACCGACGACCTCGGCAAAACCTACAGCACGCCGGAGATGGCATGGCAGGCCGAGTTCTACAACGAGCGCCGCTGGCTGCCGTGGGACCTGCTGTGCGGCATGGTCGGACCGGAGCACGCGCTGTGGGACTATCTGCGCGAAAGCGGCGCCTCCGCCGACGAGCTGCAATGGTTCCGGGACAACCAATGCCCGCCGGACGTTCTCGGCATCAATTACTACATCACCAGCGAGCGCTGGCTCGACCATCGGGCCGAGCACTACCCGACGCAGGACGTCGGCCCGGACGGCTACGCCGACGTCGTCGCCGCCCGCGCGCTGGCGACGCCGCGACCCGGCATCGGCCCGCTGCTGCACGAGGCGTGGGAGCGCTACGGCCTGCCGCTGGCCGTCACCGAGGCCCATATCGACGCCAACCGCGAAGACCAGCTGCGCTGGCTGCTGGAGATCTGGCAGGCCGCGCAGCAAGTGCGGCGCGATGGCGTCGACATGCGTGCCGTCACCGTCTGGTCGCTGCTCGGCTCGTTCGACTGGAACTGCCTGGTCACCGAGCGCAAGGGCTACTACGAAAACGGCCCCTACGACCTGCGCGGCCCCGAACCGAGGCCGACCGCGCTGGCCACCTTGATGCGCGAGCTGGCGACCGGCCGCGCGCCGTCGAGCCCGGTGCTGCAGGGGCTGGGCTGGTGGCGCCGGCCGCAGCGCCTGGTGTGTCCGCCGATGCCGTTCGGGCCGGCGGTGGTGGCGGAACTGGTCACGCCCGCCGAGCCGGGACGCCCCATCCTGATCAGCGGCGCCAGCGGCACCCTGGGCGGCGCCTTCGCCCGGATCTGCGCCGAGCGCCACCTGGCCTGCCACGTGCTGACGCGGCAGGAAATGGACATCGCCGAACCCGCCTCCGTGGACGCCGCCATCCGCCGCTACCGGCCGTGGGCCATCGTCAACGCCGGCGGCTATGTCCGCGTGCAGCGGGCCGAGCAGGACGCCGAACGCTGCCTGCGCGAAAACGCCCAGGGGCCGGTGATCCTGGCGACCGCCTGCGCCCGCCACGTGATCGAACTGCTGAGTTTTTCCAGCGACCTGGTGTTCGACGGCAGCAAGGGCAGCCCGTACGTGGAAAGCGACCCGGTCGCCCCGCTCAACGTCTACGGCCAGAGCAAGGCCGAGGCCGAGCAGCGCGTGCTGGCGGTCCACCCGCGCGCGCTGATGGTGCGTACCAGCGCCTTCTTCGGCCCGTGGGACCGGCACAATTTCGTCACGCGGGCGCTGCGGACCTTGGCGGCAGGCCAGCCGTTCACCGCCGCGAGCGACCTGATCGTCTCGCCGACGTATGTGCCGGACCTGGTCGACACGTGCCTGGACCTGCTGATCGACGGCGAGGCCGGCATCTGGCACCTGAGCAACGGCAGCGCGGTGAGCTGGGCGGAACTGGCGCGGCGGGCAGCCGCCTTGGCCGGGGTGTCGACCGAGCGGCTACTGGCGCGACCCGCCACCGCGCTGGACATGGGCGCCGCCCAACCGCTGTTCAGTGCGCTGGGCAGCGAACGGGGCCAGCTGATGCCGCCACTGGACGACGCGCTAAGGCGCTATCTGGCGGCGCTGGACGGGGGGCTTGGCGAATCCAAACAGGACTGCTACAATAGCGCGCCTTGGCCTGGTAGCTCAGTTGGTAGAGCAGAGGATTGAAAATCCTTGTGTCGGTGGTTCGATTCCGCCCCGGGCCACCAAGAATAAGCAATAAAATCAAAGAGTTACGCGCATCAGCCCGTAGCTCTTTTTTGCGTCCCGACCAAGAGACCGCCCCCCCCCCCTATTTCTCGCACCGCCCGGCCGGCCGGTGACGTAAAATCCATGTGGCGTATTTGGGCTGAGAAGTTCTCCGCGTTCGAACATTTTGATTTCTCGTCATTGGGCGTTGCCATGCAAAATAAAAACCGGCCGGAGGAAGCACTTGCTCATCAAAATACCTACTAGACATTGGATCGGACTCGTCATCCATTGCGCGGTGTTGTCGCCGTTGGCCGCCTCCGCCGCTCCCGCCGCAGCACCGCCGACGGCGCAAGAGCTGCTGGCCGCGCAAGACCAGGAACTCGTCAGCGGCATGCTTGTGTGGGCCAAGTCTATTTTCACCTTGTCAAACGAGCTGGTGTTGGACCCGTCCTTGCGCCAGGCCGCAAACCAGATCGCACAGGAGCATTTGGCCCGCATGCGAACGCTCGGGCCTGAGTGGATTGCGCACGAGCGGGCCGCGTCGGGGAATCCGAACCTGCCTGGCCGAGCGCTGACGCAGTCGCTCTACGCGCGGTCGATCAACGAATTAGCGATCTGGTCGGTGGAGAGCGGCGGGCCGGCGCAGGACGCGGCATGGCTGAAAGCCGCGCTGGCGCCGGCGTCTTGCTACACGCCTTCTTCAGCCTACTTTGCCCAGCGGATCGGGATGATCCAGGCCGCGCCCCTTGAGAGCCGACCGGCGCTCTTGACAGGGGAACGGGAATTGCTGTCCCGTTGGGGAACCAAGCGCCAGCACTTGCCACCCCGTCCCACCCCGCAGGAGCTCAACGCTGCCGATCAAGCCATCGCGCGGATGCGCACCGGCATGCCGGTCGTCGCCGAGCCCATGGCGCCTGGCTTGGCGGGGTGGCTTTTTGACCTGGACCGCAAACCGGGCCAGTCGGACGGGGCGCAGCAGTGGGACAGGTGGAGCAGGTGCGTCAAGAGCCAGTGGTGGCTCGCTTCGCAATTGGCAGAGGGCAAGGTCGACAAGACGACGGCACTCAGCATCTATCGCTATTCCACGATGGTCAACGCCGGTGAGTACGCGCCGGCGTCCGCGTCCCGCATGGCTGCCGTAGCGCGCCCAAGCGAAGGAACGCCGGCCTATCCACCCGTTGCCGCCTTTTTCGGCGCGCAAGGATCGACCACCGTCGAGGCGCTCACCGACGGGCAGGGCAAGTTCATCAAGGCCCAGGTGGTGGCGCGCAAGATCGCGGTCCCGGGCGTGCACGACAACGCCCCCATCGCCTTCGATACGCTGTTGGACGCCGCCGCGTTGGACTACGCCGGGAAGCGGCAAAAATATGCGCCGGGCACCGACCCGGTTGTGCGCTTTGAACTGTTGTGGAAATTGAGCGAGGCTAACAATGAAGTTCCCTAATTTTTCGCGCGCGCTGTGCGCGATGACGCTCGCGGCGTTGACCGTCATGCCGGCGAAGGCCCAGGAGCGGGTCGCGCCCAACGTGGTCGAGCTGGTCGAGACGGCCTATCGGCAGGGCGACTTTGCCGAACTCGAGCGCTTGTACGCGATCTACGGCAAGGCGGGGGTGCGGTCCGAACTCACTGGCACTCCGCGCGTAACCCATTTCTGGATGGGAATTGGCAAGATCAACGACGCCAGCCTCCGGGTCACCGACGAGCATTACCAGCAACTCGACGCGCTGACGAAGCAATGGGCCGGCAAGTACCCGCAGTCGGTGCTGGCACAACTGCTCTACGCCAGCGCCCTGCTCACACATGCCTCGGCCCAGCGCGGCAGCGGGTATTCAGATACCGTCTCGCCGGCGGCGTGGGTCGGGTTTCAGAAATACCTCGACCTGGCCAACGAACAATTACAAAAAACCGAGGCGCTCGCCGCCAAGGACAGCAGCTGGAACCGCAGCATGCTGGTGACCGGCCGCCTGCTGGGCAGGAACGGTGAAGGTATGATGCGGATATTCGAGGCCGGCATTGCCAAAAATCCCGATGACGATGATCTCTACTTCCTGATGGAGGAGGCCCTGCTGCCGAAGTGGGGCGGCGATCTCAAATCGGCGCAACGCTTCATCGCATGGGTGGACAAACACACCCGCGACCAGCGCGGCCTGGAAATGTATGCAAGGCTTTACGCGGGCCTGAGCTATAGCGAGTTGAACCAGACGCTGTTCACCAGCACCAACGCATCCTGGACCAGCATGAAAATCGGCTTTGAAGATCGGTTGAAGCGCTATCCGCATACCGACCATCGGAACATGTATGCCTATTTCGCCTGCATGGCCAATGACCGCCCTTCGTTGCAAGAACAGCTTGAACTAATTGGTGACAAGTTCAACCCCATCTTTTGGGGCACCAATCCCGAACGCACTTTCGAGGCATGCAAGAAGCTGGCGCAACAAGTATAGGCGCGGGTGGTCCGCTTCCTGGCGCAAAAAGTGGGAGCGGGACTGGGATCGGGTCAAGTACTGCTCGGAACGCTGCCGGCGAGCCGCCGCGCCGGCGAAAAGCCTTCCGGTATAAGATCAGCGCGCTAGCGCAGCACCACCAGCTTGGCTTTTTTGCCGGCGCGGTAGGTGGAAACGGTCAGCGCGCCATCGCGGATATCGCCATTGGCGTCGAAGCGGATGGTGCCGGTCAGGCCGGGATACTGGATTTGGCGCAGCACCGGCAGGAACTTGACCGGGTCCGTGGAGCCGGCTTGCCGCATGGCCGCCGCCACCGTCATCGTGGCGTCGTAGGCATGCGGGGCATAGGTCTGGATGTCGCTGTGGAAGCGCGCGTGGAAGCGGGCCACGAAATCGGCGACGGCTTTTTCGTGCGCCGCATCGATGCCGCCGGCCTCGGCGCAGTAGACCGCGCCGTCGCGCAAGGTGCCGCCGGCGAGCGTGGGCAGCGCTTCTGTGCAGATGCCGTCGCCGCCCATGAAAGGCAGCGCCATGCCGAGCGCCTTCATCTGGCGCAGCACGCCCCCGGCGGTGGCGTCCATGCCGCCGAAGAACACCAGGTCCGGCTTTTTCGCCCGGATGCGGGTCAGGATGGCGCTGAAATCGCTGGCCTTGGCCGTAGTGAATTCGCGGCCGATGATTTTCAGACCCGGCACGCTAGCCTCGGCGCTTTTGATGAATTCATCGGCCACGCCCTGCCCGTAGGCGGAGCGGTCGTCGATCACGGCGATCCGGCGCGCGCCCAGGTCGTTGACGGCGTAGCGGCCCAGCGAGCGTCCCAGCATGTTGTCGTTGGCGACCACGCGAAACGCGCCGGCGAATTTCTGCCGGGTGTACGCGGGGGTGGTGGCGGACGGCGAGATCTGCACCACGCCGGCGGCGTTGTAGATGCGCGAGGCCGGCACGGTGGTGCCGGAGTTGGCGTGGCCGATGACCGCCTTCACGCCCGCATCGACCAGTTTCTGCGCCACGGCCGTGCCCTGTTTCGGATCGGCCGCGTCATCCTCGCTCTGCATGACAAAGACCGCCTTGCGCCCGCCGATGATGACGCCGCGCGCATTCAAATCCTCGATCGCCAGCGCCACGCCATTTTCCATCGCCTTGCCCAGGTGCGCGATCTCGCCGGACAGCGGCCCGGCCACGCCGATCTTGACCACGTCCTGCGCCAGGACGGCGCCGCTCCACAGGCCAGCAAGCAAAAGGGAAAGAATGCGCATCATCGCGGCTCCAGAGGTTGAGTAATGCGGCATTCTAACAACCTGACAACCATCAGGCCGATCGTCTCCGACCGAAGTTATTCCCCGGCCTGGCCTTTGCTCTAGAATGATGACATTTCCATCACTATACGGGCGAGCTATGAAACGGGTGATCTTCAACCAAAAAGGTGGCGTGGGCAAATCGACGATCGCCGTCAACCTCGCCGCCATCGCGGCCAGCCAGGGGAAGCGCACGCTGCTGATAGACATCGACCCGCAGTGCAATGCCAGCCGCTACGTGCTGGGCGCGGCGGCGCGCGAGGTGTCGCCGACCTTGGGCGCCTATTTCGAACAAGTGCTCAGCTTCAGCCAGTTCGCCCAGCCGGCCGGCCATTACGTCCACCCGACGCCGTTCGACAACCTGTCCGTCATCGTGGCCCACCCCGAACTGGGCGACCTGCAATCGAAGCTCGAATCGCGCAACAAGATCTACAAGCTGCGCGATTTGCTGCGCGAACTGGACAAGGAGTACGACGAAATCTTTGTCGACACGCCGCCTGCCTACAACTTCTTCAGCCAGTCCGCCCTGGTCGGCGCCGACAGCTGCCTGATTCCCTTCGACTGCGACGATTTTTCGCGCCAGGCGCTCTACACCCTGATCAATAACATCAAGGAGATCAGGGCCGACCACAACGCCGACCTGGTCATCGAGGGCATTGTGGTCAACCAGTTTCAACCACGGGCGTTGCTGCCGCAGCGCATGGTCGAACAGTTGAAGGAGGAAGGCTTGCCCGTCTTCGACAACAAGCTGTCGAGCTCGATCCGCATCCGCGAATCGCACGAGCGCAATTTGCCGATGATCCACCTCGACCGCAACCACAAGCTCAGCCAGGAGTACCTGGCGCTGTATGGCGAGTTGCGGGCCGCCACATGACGGTGTCAAAGTGGCACCGTTTGGGGCAAGATCGCGAATGTCAAAACACTCGTCTACAAAAGGCGAGCGGGTTGGCCCTGTGCCAGAAGCAACCTGACCGCTTTCTTATCGAAGGACACAAAAGTCTCGCCGCCAAGCCAGTTCCCCTCGTAGGCGATCGCTCCGTCGGCGAAGTCTCCTCCTGCTTCCAGGATCGCCAGCCCCGCCGCCGCTGCCGGCCGATTCATATCGACATTCGCTGCGGCCATCAATGCGCGCAGCGCCTGAGCCACATTGGCCACGTCGAAACCATAGACCTTACGCAGCACCCAAACCAGTTCGCACAATGCGGGTAGGGCCACCGTGATCAGTGACGCATCCCTCAACACTGCTGCTGCACGCTGTGCCTGCACAGGGTCGTCTTGGACTACGGCACGAACGAGCACGTTCGTGTCGACCGTTACCTTCACGCGTCACCCGACCAACCCTGCGCGGATGCCTCGTTCATCTCCTCAACGGTAGCGATTTTCTTTGTCCGTCCGGCGAGCAGGCCGACAAAGCCCTCTATGGTCGCGACAGGCTGGGCGGCTTTCAGCATTCCTTTGGCATCAGGCAGCAAGTCGAGTTCGATCTTGTCTCCGGGCTGAATGCCCAAATGCTGAAGCACTTCTTTTCTCAATGTGACTTGGCCGCGTGCGGTAACCGTCAATATCGCCATGATGATGTCCTCCCGGTCTAGTGCGTTAAATTGCAATGTAACTTTACCTCACAATCCGCCGTCTTTGCTAAAAGCCGACACTCTCCCGGAGCCATACGCGGCGGGCGTTTGGCCGAAGGTCCGCTTGAACAGGCTGATGAAGGCGCTCGCGCTCGAATAGCCCAGATCGAACGCGACCGCCTGCACCGGCATGCCTTCGGCAAGCATTTGCAGCGACCGCATCAGCCTGGCCCGTTGCCGCCATGCAGTGAAGTTGAATCCGGTCTCGGCGACAAAACGCCGGCTCAAGGTGCGCGCGCCGATGGCCGCCCAGCCGGCCCAGCTGTCCAGATCGCGATCGTCGGCCGGATCCGCGATCAGCGCCTGGGCGATCTTTTGCAGGCGGGCATCCGTTGGCAGCGGCAAACCGAAGGGCTCGACCGGCAGGGTCCTGATCTCGTCGAGGATGACGTCGGCGATGCGCTGTTTTTGCTCGCTCCACTCCCCTTCCGGCCACGTGCTCGCACGCAGCACCGCCTCCCTCAGCAGGCCGGAAGTGCGGATGGTGCAGGGTTGCCGGGGCAAATCATGGCAAGCCTCCTCCGCAACGTAGGCGCTCCAGCCGCGAAACGGTCCGTGCGACCGGCCCGAGTGGAGATGATGCGGCGGCAGCCAGACCGCGTGGATCGCCGGCACGATCCACACGCCGTCTTCCACGCCGACGGACAGCAGCCCTTGCATCGACGCGAACAACTGGCCCCGGGAATGCCGGTGCGCCTCGGTCACCAGCTCTTCCTCCTGGCTGCCCTCGGCGACGAACACCACCGGACCTTCCGAGGAATTGCTGGCATGGCGATTGATGGATAGTTTGCGCATGGCCGCATTTTGACATTGAATGGCGCGGATGGCGTACAGCCGCCACCAAAATCGCATTAATCTGAGGGCTTGAACAAGCAAGGAGCCAGACCATGAGCGCAACCCGCGATTTACCAGAGACCACAGACAAGACAGCCGCCAGCGAGGGAACCGTCGATCTCGACGCACTGTACGCCCCGCCCTCCGAGATGATCCAGAAAGCGGTGCTGGACCACCTGGTCGATTTCCACCTGGAGTATCTGCACGCGGCGACGTTCTTCTGTCTGGCGACGGGCAGCGAACAAGGGCTGGACGCGTCGCCGCGCGGCGGCCCCGCCGGATTCGTGCAGGCGCTCGACGCGCACACGGTGGCCTTTGCCGATTGGCCGGGCAACAACCGCATCGAATCGCTGCGCAACCTCCAGCAGGACGGTCGCCTCGGCATGCTGTTCATCTTTCCGGGGCTAGAGATCTTCATGCGCATCAACGGCCGTGGCGAGCTGTCGACCGATCCGGCATTGCTGGCGCGGCTGGCCGAAGGCGATCGGCTGCCGAAGACGGCAACCGTGGTCCGCATCGATCAAGTGCTGCTCCACTGCGGCAAGGCCGTCAACCGCGCGAAGCTGTGGCGCGCCGAGTCGCAACTGGCGCCGGCCGCATTACCGAGTGTGGGCAAGATCATCGCCGCGCTCGGCAAACGCGAGCATCCCCAAGCGTCGATGGACGACGCGCAGATCGAACAGATCAACCAGCACTACGATCATTCGGTACGGCACGATCTCTACTAGGCCCGATTCGGCGCGCCGCGAGCGCCAGGTTTTTGTGACCGCGCCTATACTGGCTTCGCAGCACCATGCATCAATTGACGATCGTTATTATTGAAAGGAGCCAGCATGCAAACCACGTGGATTCTCGCCGCCAATGCAGGCAGGGCAAGGTTGTTTGCCGAGTCGGACCCGGCCAAGCCCTTGCAGGAAATCGAAGACATGATCAACCCGGCAGTGCGCTTGCGCGTGCTGGAGACGGAGTCCGACAAAATCGGCCCCACCGCCGCCACCAACAGCGGCCACAATATCGGCGGCACCCAGGGTGTCGGCTTCGCGGATAACGGCAAGGTCGGCGCGCCCAACAAGGCCTACCAGCCGGCGCACACGCCGGCCGAGCAGGAGGCCGAGCAATTCGCCAAGGATATTTCCAACTACCTGTTGAAAGCGCACCAGGAAGGCCGCTTCGACCAACTGGTCGTCTCCGCTTCGCCGCAGTTCCTCGGCGCGCTGCGGTCCTTCATGGACCCGCACGTCAAGGCGCTGATCAAGAACGAATTCCACAAGGACTACACCCATTCGAACGCGCACCAGCTGCGCGAGCAACTGCAGGCACGGCAGTCCAGCGCGGGATGAACCTGCGGCCAGTGTCGGCACGTGGCGGCGCCCAGGTGCCGGGCCGCCGCCATCGTCATCGGTCATACCACCAGGACACCGGTTAATTCGCGGCCACCAACGGCGCCCGTCCTACCTCCGCCGCACTATTCCTCCAATCACGTTTTTAACGGCGCCGATACCGCTTTCGGTAAGCACGCGGCAGCTGTCAACGCGCGCACCCAAGTCATTTTACTCAAGGGCTGAAATTCCGTTTCATATCGCGGGATCGCGCCGCAATCAGAGCCGACACAGCCATATCATTTTTTGAAAGTTGGTTTCACATGCCAAAATTCATAAATCAAGTCATTGAAATTAAACGGATAAATTTATGTCCTATGTCTTATATAAGACCTTGATGCAACGCACCAAAATACCCTACTATTTAGTCATGGAGTTCGCCATTGAAAACCCAGCGGAACTCGACGATTTCCCTAACGCGCTTTTTTCTTTCAGGAGATTCACATGTCCCAATACCAAGACGACATCAAGGCAGTTGCCGGTTTAAAAGAACAACAAGGCAGCGCCTGGAACGCGATCAACCCCGAGTCGGCCGCCCGCATGCGCGCGCAGAACAAGTTCAAGACCGGCCTGGACATCGCTAAATACACCGCCAAGATCATGCGCGCCGACATGGCCGCCTACGACGCCGACTCGTCCAAGTACACCCAGTCGCTCGGTTGCTGGCACGGTTTCATCGGCCAGCAAAAAATGATCTCGATCAAGAAGCACTTCAACAGCACCGACCGCCGCTACCTCTACCTGTCGGGCTGGATGGTCGCCGCGCTGCGCTCCGAGTTCGGCCCGCTGCCGGACCAGTCGATGCACGAGAAAACCGCCGTCACCGCGCTGATCAAGGAGCTCTACACCTTCCTGCGCCAGGCCGACGCCCGCGAGCTGGGCGGCCTGTTCCGTGAACTGGACGCCGCCGAAGGTTCGGCCAAGGCCGCCATCCAGGAAAAAATCGACAACCACATCACCCACGTGGTGCCGATCATCGCCGACATCGACGCCGGCTTCGGCAACGCCGAGGCGACCTACCTGCTGGCCAAGCAATTCATCGAGGCCGGCGCCTGCTGCATCCAGATCGAAAACCAGGTGTCCGACGAGAAGCAATGCGGCCACCAGGACGGCAAGGTCACCGTGCCGCACGAGGACTTCCTGGCCAAGATCCGCGCCATCCGCTACGCCTTCCTCGAGCTGGGCGTGGACGACGGCGTCATCGTCGCCCGCACCGACTCGCTCGGCGCCGGCCTGACCAAGCAGATCGCCGTGACCGCCAAGCCGGGCGACCTGGGCGACCAGTACAACGCCTTCCTCGACTGCGAAGAAGTGTCGGCCGACGCGCTGGGCAACGGCGACGTCATCATCAAGCGCGACGGCAAATTGTTGCGTCCGAAGCGCCTGCCGAGCAACCTTTTCCAGTTCCGCGCCGGCACCGGCGAGGCGCGCTGCGTGCTCGACTGCATCACCTCGCTGCAGAACGGCGCCGACCTGCTGTGGATCGAAACCGAAAAACCGCACATCTCGCAGATCGGCGGCATGGTCAGCGAAATCCGCAAGGTCATCCCGAACGCCAAGCTGGTCTACAACAACAGCCCGTCGTTCAACTGGACCCTGAACTTCCGCCAGCAGGTGTACGACGCGATGAAGGAAGCGGGCAAGGATGTGTCGTCCTACGAGCGCAGCAAGCTGATGAGCGTGGAATACGACCAGAGCGAACTGGCGATCACCGCCGACGAAAAGATCCGCACCTTCCAGGCCGACGCGGCCCGCGAAGCCGGCATCTTCCACCACCTGATCACCTTGCCGACCTACCACACCGCCGCGCTGTCGACCGACAACTTGGCCAAGGAATACTTCGGCGAGCAAGGCATGCTCGGTTATGTGGCCGGCGTGCAGCGCAAGGAAATCCGCCAGGGCATCGCCTGTGTCAAGCACCAGAACATGTCCGGTTCGGACATCGGCGACGACCACAAGGATTACTTCAGCGGCGAAGCGGCATTGAAGGCCGCCGGTAAAGACAACACCATGAACCAGTTCTAAGATCCACAAGATCCAACGACTACCTCAAAAGCTCGCTACGGCGGGCTTTTTTTTTCGCCGGGATGGCGGATAATCGGCAAGCGAGCAGCAACCCCAACCAAGGAGCACATCATGGCACGCCCCCGTTTCGATGACGCATGGGCCGCTTCGCTGCGGATCTACGACCGCGCCAATTCCGCCGCCAAGGTGGCGGAAGTGATCGGCGGCTATGTGGCCAAGAACATCAACAATCCCAACCCCACGCAGCGCTGGGAAAACACCTGCGCCGTGCGCATGAGTTATATCCTGGGCGAAGCCGGCCTGGTGTTGCCGGCCATACGCGGCAAGACCGTCTCCGGGGCGGACAAGCGGCAGTATTTTTTCCGCGTGCGCGACCTGATCGCGTTCCTGACGAAGCAATGGGGCAAACCGGAAGTCGTCGAATTTCCCGCCTCCGGCGGCGGCATCCTGGCCGGCCGGCAAGGCCTGATTCTGTTCGAGGTGTCCGGCTGGACGGACGCGCTGGGACATGCCACGCTCTACAACGGCAGCGCTTGCTACGACAACTGCTATTTCAACGAACCGGGCGCGAAATATCGCACCGACCGCGCCAACTTCTGGAGCCTGCAGTGAGATGGATACCCTTGTGCGCGGCGCTGCTCGCCGGCGCCATGCTGTCGGCGACGGTCCGCGCTGCGGATCGGCAAGTCGATTCCCCGCAGGCCGGCGCGCGCAGCCACGCGCAGAATTTCAAGGACATGGTGCTGGCGAGCTGTCTGGCGCGGGCCTACGGGAACGAGCCGGGCGCGGCCACCGATGCCGGCAGCAGCGTCAGCGCGCTGCGCGACTGGACCTACTTCGATATGGAGAAAAGTCCCGAGGCCGTCGAGGCGCTGGTGGACGAGTTTTTGGCGCGCGACTACACCAATCCGCTGGCGGAAGCGGAAGTCAAAGGCATCCGCTTCGACTTCCTGAAGTGCATGGACCTGTACCACAGCAAGGCGCTCGACAAGCTGGTCAAGCGCCTGGTGATCCATCCGCAGCGCAGCTATCGGCAGGAAAGCCGCGCCCGCCGCTAGCGCGCATGCTGCTTTAAAACTCTTCCCACTCGTCGTTCTTGCCGGCCGTGGAGGCCGCGGGAATCTTCCTGGCCGGCGCGCCGATGCGTGCGGGCGTACGCGGCGCCGCCGCAGCGACTCGGCGCGCCGGCGCCGCCCGGACGGCGGGCGCCTTGGCCGGGCGCGCGAGGGCCGGAACGGCCGGTCCCGCCGCGCTCGCCGCCAGCTTGAACACGCTGACCACGTCGGCCAGCCGCGCCGCCTGCTCCTGCATGGCCTCCGACGCGGCGGCCGCCTCCTCCACCAGCGCGGCGTTTTGCTGGGTCACGTCGTCCATCTGCACGATCGCCTGGTTGATCTGCTCGATGCCGGAGGTCTGCTCGGCGCTGGCCGAGGTGATCTCGGCCATGATGTCGGTGACGCGCCGCACGCTCTCGACCAGTTCGGTCATGGTGCCACCGGCCTGGCGCACCAGCGCGCTGCCGGCGCTGACCTTCAGGCTCGAATCGTCGATCAGCGCCTTGATCTCCTTGGCCGCGCCCGCCGAGCGCTGCGCCAGGTTGCGCACCTCGGAGGCGACTACGGCGAAGCCGCGCCCCTGCTCGCCCGCGCGGGCGGCCTCGACGGCGGCGTTCAGCGCCAGGATGTTAGTCTGGAAGGCGATGCCGTCGATGACGCCGATGATGTCGGAGATCTTGCTCGACGAATTGTCGATCTCGCCCATGGTGTCGACCACCTGGCCGATGACGTCGCCGCCGCGGCGGGCCACCGTCGATGCCGCCTCGGCCAGGGCACTGGCCTGGCGCGCGTTGTCGGCGTTTTGCTTGACGGTCGAGGTCAACTCCTCCATCGACGACGCCGTTTCCTCCAGCGAGCTGGCCTGCTGCTCGGTGCGCGACGACAGGTCCTGGCTGCCGGCGGCGACCTGGGCCGAGGCCGAAGCGATGGTTTCCGTACCGCTGCGCACCGTGCTGACGGTCTCGACCAGGCTGTCGTTCATGGCCTTGAGCGCCTGCAGCAACTGGCCCAGCTCGTCGCGACGGTCGACCTCGATACGGCTGGTGAGGTCACCGGCGGCAACGGTGTTGGCCACGTGCAGCGCCTGCGCCACCGGACGCGTGATCGAGACGGTGATCACATAGCCGAGCCAGCCGGCCAGTGCCAGGATCCCGACGCCCAGGGCGATCATGATGTTGCGCGTGCTCACATAGGCCGCCTGGGCGTCGGTCGCCACCTGCCTGGCCGATTGCGATTGCACCGCGATCTGGTCGGCAATCGCTTTCTTGTAGCCGCCCAGAACCGGCCTGAGCTGGTCCGACAGATACGCGCGCGACTCCTCGTGTTTGTTATCGGCAATCAGTTTGAGCAAATCGTCCTGGCCCTTGACGTACTTGGCGTTCGATTCGACCATCGTGGCCAGCACAGTGCGCGCCTGCGGCAGGCGCAGCGTGCGGTCCAGCTTGTCGAGATTTTTCTGCGACTCCTGGCGCAGCGTCGCGATGCGCTCGGCCTGGCCCTGGCGGTCGGCCGCCACGTCGGTGAGCATCATGTTGCGCAGGGAAATGGCGATGTTGCTGATGTTTTGATCGAGCGCGTTGGCCGTTTCGATCTTGGGCATCCGGTCGTTGGCGATCAGATCGGTGGTGTCGTTGACCTGGCTGAGCACCTTCAACCCGAAGACGGTCACCACCACCAGCATCAAACAGATGGCGCCGAAGGCCAGCGCGAGTCGCTTGCCGATGTTGAGATTCGAGATTTTCATGAGTCACCTTGCGGAATTATGGACGTGGTCGGCGAAGATTTGTATTTCGGTACAGCAAGATACTATGTCCAATTTGGTGCATTTCCGATGACTAAACGTTAAAGGCGCCGTGATTTTGTAAACTTTCGCACCGTTATGGTTCGAAAATACAACAATCACCGCGCCGTTCCGGGCTGCACGTTGAATTGCTGGATGGCCTTGATGTGCCGCATCGGCGGCGCGCCGAACATGCGGCGGTATTCGCGGCTGAACTGGGTGGGGCTTTCATAGCCGACGCGGAAGGCGGCGGTGGCCGCATCGGCCGCCTCGCTGAGCATCAACTCGCGCGCATGATGCAGGCGCAAGTGTTTTTGATACTGAAGCGGGCTCATCGCGGTCATGGCGCGGAAGTGGTGGTGCAAGGTCGACACGCCCATGCGCGCGATCTCGGCCAGTTGTTCGACGCGCAGCGGCGCCATGTAATTTTCCTTGAGCCAGGCAATCGCCGCCGCCACCCGGTTGGTCTGCGTGCCCGACAGCGCGATGCGCCGCAGGTAGGCGCCCTGCTCCCCGCTCAGCAGCCGGTACAGGATCTCCTCGTGGATGTGCATGGCGAGAAAGGGGATATCGCGCGGCGTGTCCATCAGCCCGATCAGGCGCGCCAGCGCGTCGAACAGCCCGGTGGTGGCCGTCCCCACCGCGATGGCCATCTCCCCGCGCTGGGGCGCGCTGGCGCGCACATCGTGCTGCACGATGATGCGGCGCAGGCATTCCAAGTCCAGCCGCAGCAATGCAGCGTAGTAGGGCTCGGCGTCGCTGGCCTCAAGGATCTGCACCGTCGTCGGCAGATCGATCGCCGTCAGCAGGAAATTCGATTCGTCATAGTCCAGGACCGCCGCGCCGACCACCACCCGCTTGCTGCCACGAATGATCAAGGACACGCTGGGTTCATAGATGCTCGAAAACGGCGCCGACGGGTCGGTCATCCGATACAACGTCAGGCCCGGAATGCCGGTCTCCAACACCGGCGAGCGCCAGTCCAGGCGCTCGCAATCGGCCAGGATGCGCTGTCGCACGAGCAAAGTGTGCTCGCTGGCCGGCCGGTCCTTCAACTCTGATGCTTTCACAGGCGCTCCCGAAATCTCACCCTGCCAGTCTAGCCGTTCGCGCGTGGATTTCGCCAGCACATTACTTCACGGCGACAGGATTGGGCAAGAGTTGGACAGGATCGAGCTAGCGCATCGGCTAATTTTCCATCGTGGGAAACACCGAGAAGTCGGGCAGCGGATGGCGTTTGAGTTCAGCCTCGTTACCGATCCGCATCACCGACGCATTGGTGCCATCGTAGGCGGGCCAGGCCGGCAAATCTTTGCCCTCCGGGCTGCCGGTGGCGGCGAAATTGACCCAGGTCCGGGCCAGCCGCCCGGCCAGCTCGCGGTCGGACGCCGTCCAACTACGGCCATCCTTGTCGAGATTGTCGAACACGTACGGGATCTCGGCGCCATGCCCGGCGCCGCAGCCATAACCGCACGGCGTGGACGGCTCGGCCGGCTGGTGCGCAAAGTAGTAGGCATACGATTTGGAACGGGCATGTCGCGCGTGCAAATCGGCCCAGGACAGGATGCCCCATGCCCACCAGTCGTTGGTTAGCTGATCGATCGACGCTTTCGCCTGTGCGTCGGTGGCCCCGCGATAACGCGCCAGCAATGTTGCCGACGGTTTGTAGCCGAGCAGCGTCGTGACCAGCTCGCGGTGCCTGGCGGCAGTGAACTCGGCGGTGTCCAGGATCTCAGGCGCCAAGTCCTTGCCCTCCTCCGCATTCCAGCCGACCAGCAGCGGGACGTCGTTGTGGCGGCGCTGGCGGTAGCTGGTGATCAAATCTTCGCGCAACACGTAGCCGTCGACAATCGCCCGCGCCGACCAGGCCGGCTTCTGCAATTGGGCGACGCCCATCGTCCGCAGCCGTGCCAGGTTCGTCGCGCCGAAGCCCTTTGCGAAGGCCAGTCCTTCGGCTTCTGCGCCGCGGCGGTCCAAGCGGGCCTGGTCGTCCGCGTTGAGCGGCAAGGCGTAGCCGCTTTCGGCGACGGCGCTGTGGAACAAGCCTTTGGCCAGTGGCGAACCGATCAGCACGCCAACCGACGTGCCGCCGGCCGACTCGCCGGCGATCATCACGCGGTTCGGATCGCCACCGAAGGCGGCGATATTGCTTTTGACCCAGCGCAGCGCCGCGATCTGGTCTTGCAAGCCCTGGTTGCCGGAGGCGCGCTCCGGCGACTCCGCCGACAGTTCCGGGTGCGAGAAGAAGCCGAAGATGCCGAGGCGGTAGTTCAGCGTCACGACGATGGCGCCGTGCCGGGCCAGGTTGGCGCCGTCGAAGCCGGCTTGCGCGGCGGTACCGCCGTAATAGCCGCCGCCGTGTATCCACACGATCACCGGCAGCTTGTCGGCCTTCTCCGGCGCCCAGACGTTGAGGTACAGGCAGTCCTCGCTTTTCGGGTGGGTCACCCACACGGCGGTCTGCGCGCACGCGGCGGCAAAGCGGTCGGCCTGCTTGACGCCCTTCCACGGCACCACCGCCTGCGGCGACCGCCAGCGCAGCGCGCCGACCGGCGGCGCGGCAAATGGCACGCCCAGGTAAGTGCGCATCGCGCCGGCGCGGGTGCCGGCGATCTGGCCGCCGGTGACGTTGACGGTGCTGGTCGGCTCGGCGTGATCGGCCGCAACAGCCGTGCCGGCCGCCAGGCCCCCGAGGTGCAACGCGACCAGGGTGGCCGCACGTAAATGTCTCATTATTATATTCTCCGATAATGATCGGAATGCTACTCGCTTTATTGCTTGGCAATAGTGTGAATTTGCGCAGCACCGTTTTCGAAATTCACCAGCGGCTTGCCGCAAAAAAAAACGCGCCGGGGACCGAAGTCCGCGACGCGCAAATGAAATCGCCCCCTTGCGGCGACTACTACATCGTTACATCTTCCAGCGCAGGCCAACCGCGACCGAACGTCCGATCTGCAGCGTACCGAAACTGGTCGTCTGCGGATTACCCGCACTGCCGAAGTGGTAATACTGCTGCTGCATTTCGTTGGTCAGGTTGACACCGCTGATATCGACCGACATGTTGTCGTTGATCTTGTACGACACTTGCATGTCCACACTCTTTTCCGGACGACGCCAGATACCGAGCGGATTGGCGAACTGGGCGGCTTCGTTGGTGGACAGGAAGGCGGAGCGCCACACATACGACAAGCGCGCGCTGACCGGGCCCTTTTCGTAAGCCAACGTGGCATTGTAGGACCTGTTGGACACGCCGAAGAACGGTGTCTTGAGCTGGGCGACGATGTCGCCGGCATCATTGACTTCGGGCACGTTCTGCGACGACGTCAGTTTCGTAAAGCTGCCCTGGAACCCCAGGCCGTCCAGCACGCTAGGCAGCCATTTCGGGAAGTAGACCAGCCCGAGCTCGACGCCACTGATCGTGCCGTCGGAAGCGTTGACCGGCGAATTGATGACGTAGTCATAGCCATTCGTATGGTCGCCGCCCGAAGTCGAGTTGCGGAACGGGTCGTTGGCCGGATCGACGTGCACCCTGCGGCGCAAGTCGACCACCAGGCCTTCGATCTTGCGCTTGAACGCAGTACCGTAGAGCGCGCTGTCCTTCTGGAAATACCACTCGGCCGTCAGATCCAGGTTCTTCGAGCGCGTCGGCTCCAGGTCCGGATTGCCGCCGCTGCCATTGCCATAACCCACCCGGGTGACGTCGTCGCCGAGTTGCAGGACAGGATTCAAACTACCGAAGTTCGGGCGGCGCAGGGTTTGACCGTAGTTAGCGCGCAGCACGACGTCCTTGGCTGCATCGTAAATCAAGGTCGCGCTGGGCAGGAATTTGCTGGTCGACTTGCTGGCACTGGACGGCGTGACCGCCTTGGTGGTGGCGTCGACCTTGTAGAAGGTCATGTCGGTATCGACCTTGACGTAGCGCATACCGAAATTGCCGCGCAGGCGATTGCCAAACAGCTCGTTTTGGGTATTCCCCATCAGGAACAGGTTGCTGGTCTTTTCATCGACCTGGAAGGTCTTCTGCAGCCTCAGTTGGTCCGTCGTCAGGAAGTTCGCGTCGGTCGAGCTGAACATCTTGCGCCAGTCGTCGATATGGTCGCGGATGTAGTAGGCGTTGGGCTCCACCCATGCGCGCGGAACGTTCGAGATGTCCGTGCCGAAGTTCGAGTTGGTGGAGGAATACTCCGGCCCCAGCGAGGCAAGGTTGCGGTTCAAGGTGCCCGACTGGTTGCGGTTGGCCTCCGACGCCTTGCGCTCGTCGAGGCGGGCGCCGAAGTGGATCGTCTGCAGCGGGCCCCAGTCGGCATCGTAGACGCCCGACAGATTGGCCGTCGCCGCGCTGCCCTTGTTGCGGTTGGCGGTATCGTAGAACTGCGCGACATTCCACTTGGTCGGGTCGGTCAGGTCGGCATTGTTGTTGTTGAAACCAAACGCCGTGTTGCCGCCGCCGGCATTGAAGTCGACGTTGATGGAGGGTGCGACGCGATCGATCCGGGTGGCGGTGAATTCCGAGTGGAAGCTGCTCGATTGGTAGGACAGATCGCCGTCCAGCCTCAGCCTGTCGCCGATATCCCACTTGCCGTTCAGGGCATACACGCGGGAATCGGTCGCCGAGGTGGTGTAGTCGCCGCTGTTGAAGCCGTAGACGTTATTGACATTGCGGCTCTTGATGATGTTCGTTCCCGGGAACGTCGTGATCGTCCCCGCAGGGTTGCTGCCGAGATCGCCCCACCAGTCGACAAAGCTGAACAGCAACTGGTTGAAGGCCTTGTCGCGATAACCGCTGTACATCGATTCGAAGGTGTAGACCGAACTGCTGTTCGGCTTCCACTGCAAGGCGAGATTGGCGGCCGGACGCTCGCGCTTGCCCTGCAGGTCGCTCTGGAAAACGGCGTCGCGCGCCAGGTAGTAAGGAAAGGCTTTGCCGTTGAAATCGAGCGTTGAACCGGCTGCCGTCGGCAAGCCGGTACGGGTGCCTGGCGTCCAGATGCTGGTGTCGGTGATGCGCTGCAAGGGCGTGTAACCGGCGGGGACTTCGGCGGCGTTGGGGCTGGTAAACGGCACCATCGCGCCCGGCGTCACGCTTTCATTACGGTACTTGGTCCGGCTGGCCGACAGATTGACCAGGGCGCCGACTTCGCCGATGCCGGTTTCCCAGCGGTTGCTGAACAAGGCGCTGACCTGGGGGTTGTATTTTTTCGCGGGATCGAGATAGGTCTCACGCGCCAAAAGCGACACTTTCGGCCCCTTGAAATCGAACGGCCGCAGCGACTTGACGTCAACCTGGCCGGCGATGCCGATCTCCAACTGGCTGGCGTCGCGCGTCTTGTAGACGTCGATCTGGCGCACCAGGTTCGAGGGAATGTCCTGCAGCGCGACCTGCGTGCCGGACGCGGTAAAAATCGTGCGGCCGTTCCAGGTGGTTTGGACGTCGGGCAGGCCACGGATGGACAAGGTGCCGACTTCGCCGCCCGAGCGGTTGGTGACCTGGATCCCCGTCACGCGCTGCAGCGCTTCGACGACGTTGTTATCGGGCAGCTTGCCGATGTCTTCGGCAACGATCGATTCCACGACCTGGTCGTTGGTGCGCTTGATCGCCAGGCTCTTGATCAGCGATGCCTTGACGCCGGTCACGACAACGGTGTCGATCGGCGCAGCCTGTTCGGCGGCCGCTTGTGCCCAGACCGAGGCGCTGGTCAGGATGCCGGCGCCGGCCAGGACCGCGACCGACAGCTTGATTTTCAGGTGGTGTGGGGATACCGCGCGGCTCCCGGTGGCAGGTACGCTCATGTCTGTCTCTCCGTAGTTATAGTTTTTTAGTGTGCGTGCACGAATTCTTGTGCTGCGAAACTATCTTAGGGACGGGACAACCAGCAAACCAATCAAATTTTTCCGGGTTGTGATATCGAAACCGTTATGACGGCCGCGCAAAAGTCACAATAGTGATCCACGGCGTGGAGAGGCCGAATGGGGCCGCGCGGGGCGTGGCGGCTTGAAAAGCGACGTAATCGATGCAAGCCGCATGGACGGGCAAGGCTCTCCTTGCGAAGAGCTCGCCAAGCGCCTGCGGACAACAAAAAAACCACGGGCGCCGCGTCAAAGCGTTGCGCCAATGACACGTCACGCCGGGTCCGCCCGCCGCTAGTCGGTCTTGCGCGACGCCAGCCGCGCCCGCAACTCCTTGATCTCGGCGGCGTAACTGTCGCGCGCAGTGACCGCGCCGACCAGCTCCATCTCGGCTTTGAGCCGGGCGTCGGACAACGCGGCGGCGGCCGCCACGTTGCGCTCGATCTGCGCGCGCAGGTCGGCCAGCTGGCTGTCCTTGCCCTCGATGGCCAACTGGTCCTTCGCCTTGCCCACCAGCGCGTCGGTGGCGATGTGGCGCGCGTTGCGCAGCTCGGCCTGCAACTGGTCGATCTCCTCGCCGCGCTCGACCAGGGTGGCCAGCGCCTCGTCGCGCGCCGCCGTCAGGCTGGCGAGCTGGGCCAGCAGCTCCTCGCGCTCGGCCTCGAACTGCTCGCCGGACTTGAGCAGGACTTCCATATCCTCCTCGGACTGGGCCAGCGCGTCGCGCGCGCCGACGCCGGCCTCCTCGGCCAGCTGCTGCGCCCACTTGCCCAGCGCGATGGCGATCGGCTCCGGGATATCGAGCTTGGGCGCCTCGGCCGGCTTGGCGTTGCGGGCGCGCCACGCCGTCAGATGCTTGTGCACGGCGTTGACGGAGGCCCCGTCCAGCGCCGCGCTGACCGCCTCGATCGTCACCCGCTGGCCGTCGCGCTGTATCCCATCGGCCGCGGAGGCGACCTGTTCGGCTGTGACTTCTTGACGTGACATTGCGGGCTCCAGTGGAAATTTAACAAATACAATCCCCACAAGATACAGATCTTGTTACGCGGCGGCAAGAGTATTCCGGGAGAACGTGCGCGCCGCATACACCGTTGCCTAGTTGGTCACCACCTTGATTTGCTTGACGTCCAGGGTCGATTCGCCGAACGTTTCCTTGTCGAATTCACCGGTCAGCTCCACCAGGGTGTTCTGGTCGATCTTGGCGCCGTCCGGGAAGCGCTTGGCGTCGATCTCGACCGTCATCTTGCCGCTCTGGTCGGCGAACTCGTATTCCTCGCCGCCCTTATGGTTGACCAGCTTGCCCTTGAGCTTGGCGTACTGGTCGTCCTTGCCCTTGGCCAGCAGATCCTTGGCGGTCATCAGCTGCACGGTCGACGGCCCGGAGTAGCCGGCCGGCGCGGCGTTGGAAGACGGTCCGGTGTAGCCGCCCGACTGCGCGACGGCAACGGCCGAACCGGCCAGCAAAGCGGTGACGAAGGAGAGTTGGAGTATGCGTTTCATGGTGTTGTCCTTTGTGGTGGTAAGTCGTTATCGGGACCTGCTGTTCACTGCAGGCACAGACGCATTACACCGATTGGACATTAACCGTATCTTAAAGAACACACCGGCCCGCCTTAGCGGGACGGCAGCTTCAGCGTGACACCCAAGCCCCGGCCGTCGAGGCCTGTGCCGAAGACGATATCGATCCCGTGCAAATCGGCGATGCGTTTGACGATCGACAGACCCAGTCCGCTGCCGCCCTGCCCCTGCCCCAGCACGCGGAAGAACCGCTCCGTCAGCCGCTGCCGGCTCGCATCGTCGACGCCGGGGCCGTCGTCGCGCACGACAATGCGGCCGCTACCGGCGATGCGGTCCGCCGCGATCTCGACCCGGCTGCCGGCCGGGCAATAGCGCAGCGCATTGTCGATCAGGTTGCGCAGCATGATCTCCAGCATCTGCGGGTTGGCGTCCACCTGATCCAGCTCGCAGCGCGCGGCCAGGGTGATGCCGCGCTGTTCGGCCACGCCCGCATGCTCGTCGAGCAAGCGCTCGAACAGCGGCACCAACGCCACCGGCTGGCGCACCAGTTGTTCGCGCGCCAGCGGATCGAGTCGCGCCAGCGCCAGCAGGCTGTCGACCAGCCCGGTCATGCGCGCGATATCCTGGCGCAGCTTCTGGAACGACGCGGCCAGCTCCGGATGCTGCCGCTGCAGCAACTGCACGTGCATGTGCAGCCCGGCCAGCGGCGTGCGCAGCTCGTGCGCGGCATCGGCGGTGAAGCGGCGCTCGGCTTGCAGCGCCGCGTCAAGGCGGCCCAGCACGCCGTTCAGCGCCAGCACGATCGGCAACAGCTCGCGCGGCTGGCCGGCGCTCGGCACCAGCGCCAGATCGTCCGGCGTCTTGGCCGCGATGGCCGACGCGGTGCGGTGCAAGGGCTTGAGCACGCGCCCGGTCAAGACCCAGCACACCAGCGCCAGCAGCGCCAGGAAACCCAGCACCGGTAACCACAGCGACTCGGCAAGTTCCTCCAGGATATCGAAGCGCTTCTTGTATTTCTGGCCGACCTGCACCTCGAAGCGGCGCGCGTCGTCGCGCACCACGAACACGCGCCAGCGGCGCTCGTCGAATTCGGGATCGGCAAAGCCGTGGCTGTCGTCGAAGCCGGTGACAAACGGCCGCGCCGGCGCGCCGCTGGTGCGCTGGATGACCCGGCCGTCGACGACGATCTGGTATTGCATGTCGACCTTGCGGCCGTTGGCGCCACCGGGCCGCGCCGACGCCAGCAAGCCGCGCTCGTTCCACTCGGTGGTGGCGGCCATGATCATGTAGCCGGACTCCTCCAGCGCGTCGTCGAACACCTCGTTGGTCTCGTGCCATGCGATGACGGTCACGATGCCGAGGCTCCCCAGCCACAGCACGGTGCTGGCCGCGACAATCACCGCCAGCAGGCGCCGCCGCAGCGACCACGGCGCGCGGTGCGCATCGGCCGGTTTAGTCGTCATTGTTTTTCAGCCGGTAGCCGAGGCCGCGAACGGTGACGATGCTGTCGGCGCCCAGTTTCTTGCGCAGGTTGTGGATGTAGACCTCGATGGCGTTGCTTTCCACCTCGTCGCCCCAGCCGTACAGGGTTTCCTCGATCTGGGCACGGGTGACGATGCTGTTCTTGCGCAGCAGCAGCGCGTACAGCACGTGGTATTCGCGCGCGGTCAGCGCCACCGGCTGTCCGCCCAGGCTGGCCTGCTTGGTGTCGAGGTTGAGCGCGATGCCGGCGTGCACCAGATCATTGCTCACCTGGTCGGCGCCGCGCCGCACCGCCGCCCGGATGCGCGCCGACATCTCCTCCAGCTCGAACGGCTTGACCAGGTAATCGTCGGCGCCAAGGTCCAGCCCCTCGACCCGGTCGGCCAGCGCGTTGAAGGCGGTGATCAGGATGACCGGCACGGCGTTGCCGGCGGCGCGCAACTCGGCCAGCAAGGCGTCGCCAGACAGGCCGGGCAAGCCACGGTCGAGCAGCACGCAATCGTAGCGGTGGGTCATCAGCGCGGTCTGGGCAGAATCGCCGCGTTGAACCCAATCGACGGCGTGCTGGTCGAGCCGCAGCCAGGCGAGGATGGTCTCGCCCAGGGAGGTGTCGTCTTCGACTAACAGAATGCGCATAAGGGGACTCGGGCAGGAAATTGCCGCCAGTATGGCGGAAAAACGCTGTCGAGTTTGGCGCGGCAAGATGAAACGAATCTTAAAGCATGTCGTTTCTCCTCAATACGAGACGACCCCGCACGGAGCCGTTGTTAGCACTGCGGCGGGCAAATCGAAGGCGACAGGGTTGTTACCTCTTTTAGGAATGAGTCTAATCCCGTCTAATTGAAGCCCTCCGAGTCTAATGGAGTCTGAACTACGGTGGCCCGGGTCTAAAACAGGCCATGAAATCGGCAAGAGAATCTAATTTGATCTAGTCCGTCGAGACAAAAATCTAAAACGAACGATATTTTTATTCGATGCTCTAATTTTTAGACCATTTTCGAAGGGGCTAATCATGGAATTTGAAGCGAAGCAAGCGATATACATCCCAGTGATCGATTACTTGAATCTAGAATTCTTTTTGATGGATACCCGTCCCGGCGTCAAGCCCGGTCCTTTTGTGGTTGAACTTGTGAAGCGCTGGCTGGCGACTGAAACTGCGCGACTAGCCCTGCGGAACGGGCAAGCGATACGCGGTTTTCAATGGAAAAATGTCTTCTTGCCGGAAGGGACGACGCTACGAACCAGCTATTGCGACGTCGTCGAATTCGCTAAAGTAGTGGGCGATCGGATCGTTTCCGAAGACGATATGTGGTTGACTCCATCCATGTTCGCCAACCGACACGCAAAAGGACGCAATGCCTGGCGCTTCGTATGGCTGCGCTTTCCCGGCAACGACCACTGGGTCCGTGCCGCAAATTACAGAAGGCATTCCGAGGATGTGGCACAAAGGCGGTCTAAAACGATGGTGGCGGCGGTCTAATGCGGTCCATTCCAACAAGGCGGTCGTCTAATCGCGTCCAGAGCTTTCAATGCAAAGACGATTTCGGTCTAATGAAGCGGACCCCGCAAGTTTTTTTGGACGCGATTAGACCGAACGAGTGCGACTTCGACCGAATTAGACTGCGTGCGCGAAGGCCCCCGGGGAGGCCCCCCGGGCGAGGGCCCGGAATACCTTGTTAAAACGGCCTACTCGGAGGCGCTGTCCTCGCTCCACTCTTAAGATTTAAGTACGGATCCGCCTAGCGACCACCGGTCCCACAAGATCGACCATTCGTCGGATCAGCGTCGCCGAGGCGGCGGCAACAGCGTACGCTGCCCTCATCATTCAAACCAGGGAGCTCAGATGAAATTACCGACCGTCACCGCTTATGTGCTTACCTCGCTGCTTGCCACCGTTCCCGCCTCGCCCGTTATGGCCGCCGAACCGGCCGACCTGCGCGCGGAGATTCTGGCGGCGGACGCGCGCCTGTTCGGCGCCATCAACCAGCGCGATATCGCGGCCATGAAACAAGGCTTCAGCCCCCGGCTGGAGTTCTATCACGACCGTACCGGCTTGACGGGCTACGCCGACAACATCCGCATCTTTGAAAACAAATTCAAGGAACCGGGCACGCTGCGCCGCGAGGCCATGAACGACACGGCCGAGGTTTTCCCCGCTGGCCCGGACCGGGCGATGCACATCGGCAGCCACCGCTTCTGCTCAGCGGAGGCGCCCGGCGCGAAGGAAGGCTGCGGCGTCTACCGCTTCTCGATGGTCTGGGAAAAAGAAGCAGGCACCTGGAAACTGCTGCGCGTGCTGAGCTACGGCCATTGACCAAAACCATACCAGATTGAACCGCTAGTGAACCGTATAATTCCTCGCACGGTACGACAACAAGCGGACAACATTGATATTCAGCTATATATTGTGTCCATGCCGGTTGCAAAAACGGTTCACTCAAAGGAGATCTACATGAAGAAGTTCTTGATGGCAGCAGCTTTCACCATGGCTTTCGGCGCAGCGAACGCGGCGGACATCGTCGATACCGCGAAATCGGCCGGCTCGTTCAACACACTGGTCACGGCGGTGCAAGCGGCCGGCCTGGTCGACACGCTCAAAGGCCCGGGTCCGTTCACCGTCTTCGCGCCGACCGACGAAGCCTTCGCGAAGATTCCAAAGGCCAAGCTCGACGCCCTGCTGAAAGACAAAGCCGCGCTGACCAAGGTCCTGACCTACCACGTGGTGCCGGGCAAAGTAATGGCCGCCGACGTCAAGCCGGGCAAGGTCAAGACCGTGCAGGGTGAATCGCTGACCGTGACTGCCAAAGACGGCAAAGTCATGGTCGACAAGGCCCACGTCACCAAGACCGACATCGCCGCCGACAACGGCGTGATCCACGTCATCGACACGGTCGTCATGCCTAAATAAGCTTTAAAGTCTTAACGATTGCGACGGGCTGGGTTTTGCGAATGCGGAACACAGCCCTTTTCCGTTGCGTGTTACGTGGACAAGGTCTCCAGCGCCGCCTGCCGGATCGCCTGCGTGGCCGGATGGCTGATGCGCCGCTCGGTCGTGATCGCATACACCTGCTCGCGCAGCGACGGGATGGTGCCGACCAACACCACGCCGTACTGCGCGCAGATGGTGTCGGCAATCGCCGCCGGCGCGAAGAACAGCCCGGCGCCCGACTGCCCGAACGCCTTGATCATGGCGCTGTCGTCGAACTCGCCGATCACGCGCAAACGCGGCACGTGCGTGTGCAGCCACTGCATCAGCCTGGCGTGCACGGCGAAATCCTCTCCCGGCAACAGCAGCGGCACGTTATTCAGACATTCCGGGAACGCCCCGCTCAATGTCGCCACCAGGGCCGGCGCGCCGAACACGCCCAACTCGCTTTCGCCCAGCAAGTGGTTATAGCCGCGCACGCTCAGATGGCTGGGCATGGCGCGGTCGGTGATGATCAGGTCGAGCTTGTGCACGGCCATGTCGGCCAGCAACGCGGCCAGCCGCCCTTCCCTGCAGATCAGCCGCGTCGGCTCGGCCAGCGACAGCGCCGGCGCGACCAGGCGGCAGGCCACCGCCTTCGACACCGAATCGGAAACCCCGACCCGAAACGTGGTAGCTTGTGTAGCGGACTGGTCCTTAACGACTTCCAGCAAGGCGTCGCCGGCGCTGAAGATGTCCTCCGCGTGGCGCAGCACGCGGTTGCCGGTTTCGGTCAGCTCCAGGCGCCGCCCGACCCGCCGGAACAGCTCGACGCCCAGGGTATCGGCGAATTCGGTGAGCTGGCCGGAGATCGATTGCGGCGTCAAATGCAGCTGCTCGGCGGCCTTGGCGATGCTGCCGCTGCGCGCCACCATCCAGAAGTAGCGCAAGTGTTTGTAGTTCAAAGTGGCCATTGGCTATCCCTCAATACATCGGTTAAATCGATGAATTAACCAAGTATATTCGAATTGTACGAATGATTGAGCGGCCCTATCATGAGTCTTGTCATCCACCAAGAAAGGAACTGATCATGAACATCGCAATCCAATCGAACGGCCTGGTCCTTACCGAGAGCCTGCGCGCCTATGTCTACCGCCGCCTGGAGACGTCGCTGGGCTGGGCACTGACCCGCCGCTTGGCCGTGTGGTTGTCGGACATCAACGGCCCGCGCGGCGGCCGCGACAAGCGCTGCAAGATTCAGATCAGCCTCGACAACGGCAAGACCGTCGTCATCGAGGACACCGAGGAAGACATGTACGCCGCGATCGACCGCGCCGCCGAACGCGCCGACCGCGCGCTGGCGCGCCAATTGTCGCGCAGCCGCGAATTCACCCACGACAAAGTGGCCACCCTGGCGCCGGCGGACGAGGACGCCGACGGCAAAGACGGGCGATAACGTAACAATCAAGCGGAGAGCGCTATATGACTGGAATCGAGAACATCGCCACCGCCCCCATGTGGGCGGGCTTCGTGGCCTTTGTGTTGCTGATGCTGGCCGTCGACCTGTGGGTCTTCGGCGGCAACAAGGCACACAAGGTCACGCTGCGCGAGGCGGGCGCATGGTCGCTGGGCTGGTTCAGCCTGGCGCTGGCCTTTAACGGCGGCCTGTGGTGGTATTTGAACGGCACCGTCGGCGCGGAAATCGCCGAACAAAAATCGCTGGAGTTCCTGTCCGGCTACCTGATCGAGAAAGCCCTGTCGGTCGACAACGTCTTCGTCTTCCTGCTGATCTTCACGGCGTTCCAGGTCAAGGCCGAGTACCAGCGGCGCGTGCTGATCTACGGCGTGCTGGGCGCGATCGTCATGCGTGCCGTCATGATTTTGGCCGGCGCGTGGGTGGTGAAGGAGTTCAGCTGGGTGCTGTACCTGTTCGGCGCGTTCCTGCTGTACACCGGCGTGCAGATGATCCGGGCCGTCGACAACGAACCGGACGTCAAGAACAACCCGGTGCTGAAGTTTGCCCGCCGCCACCTGCCGGTGTCGGAAGGCGATCACGGCGAGAAGTTCTTCGTGAAGAAAGATGGCAAGCGCTATGTGACCATGCTGTTCCTGGTGCTGATCCTGATCGAGGTGACCGACCTGGTGTTCGCGGTCGATTCGATCCCGGCTATTTTCGCCATCACGTCGGACCCGTTCATCGTGTTCACGTCGAACATGTTCGCGATCCTTGGTTTGCGGGCGCTGTACTTCCTGCTGGCCGATATCGCAGACCGGTTCCACCTGCTCAAATATGGCCTCGCACTGGTGCTGTGCTTCATCGGCTTGAAGATGCTGTTGCTGCCGTGGATACACATCCCGGTCCACATCTCGCTGTCGGTGGTGGCTTTGCTGATCGCGGGTAGCGTCGTCGCCAGCCTGTATGCGACGCGCAAGAAATAAGTTAATTGGAATATTAGAAGGAGTAACGCAATGAGACATTACGACACCGATAGCGCCAGCGCCGCTGGCCGACTCGTGGCCCTGTGCATGGTAGTTGACGGCAACATGGCGCCGTCCGAGCTGCAGGCGCTGCAACGTTCGCGGCTGCTGGAGTACATCGACATCGATATCGACAACTTCCACGACCTGGTCGACGACCTGTGCCAGGACATGCTGAGCACCTCCGTCAAGCACGAGCACGTGGTGCTCGACGAGGCCACCATCGACGCCCTGCTCGGCGAGATCCAGGACCCGGCGTTGCGCCGCCAGCTGCTGCGCGCCATGTGGAACATCGCCGACGCCGACGGCGTGCTGGCCGACGCCGAGGCCAAGCTGCTGTCCCGTGCCTGCGCCGTCTGGTCGGCGGAGTCGCACTTCGTCAAGGAGGAAGTCAGGCAGCTGGCGGTCCGCTAAGCTGAACTGACGAACCAGGGAGCCGCCACCGCCGAAAAGCAGTGGCGGCTTTTCTCATTTTGGGAGCGGCAGCACGCCGACCGACTTGAGCGCGCCGTCCGGCTGCGCCAGCGCCACCACCATCTCGCCCTGCGCCAGGCTCTCGCCGACCAGCACGCGGATGTTGATGTCGTGCGTCACCAGCACCAGGTTGCCCGCCTCTTTGTGCGTAGACAGATAAGTCCGCAGCGCGCGCACCTTGGTCTGGCGCGCGGCGTCGTCATCGTTGAACATCGAATCGACCATCGTTTCCGGCCGCGCCCGGCCGAACGCCAGCTGCGCCGTATCGATGCAGCGGCACCACCGGCTCGACAGCACCTGCGACACCGGCACCTGCCGCTCGCGGAAGGCCGCGCCGATGCGGCGCGCATCCTCCCGCCCGCGATCGGACAAATTACGTTGGGTAGCGCACGCTCCGAGCTTAAAGTTTTCCGGGTCGCCAACGCCCGGCACCGTCGCCGCGTGTCGCATCAGCACCACGTACCCGCCTTCGCGCAGGCGGCGCCAAAGGGCCGCGCTATCCGTATCGCCAGCACCGGCGGGGCTTGCGCCCAGCAGCGCCAGCATTCCCATAAATGAACGACGCAGCATGACACCTCCTGAATTAGCCAATTTGGACAGTATGCGGCACAGCTCGACCGTGTGACGCGCTCTTCGCATGTGGCGTATGCTGAATGTTCATCCAATCCACTTGAGGAGCCCTCCCATGTCAGGCACATCGAAGACGCTGCGCGCCGTCGCGGCAACCTTGATGCTCACCACCGCCTTCGCCGCCTCGGCCCAGGACAGCAAGGGCAACAAGACGGAAGTGCAATGGCTGGGGCAAGCGGCCTTCAAGATCACCACGCCGGGCGGCAAGGTCATCGTCGTCGATCCGTGGCTGACCTCCAATCCCAAAACGCCGCCGGCCTATAAAAACCTGGAAGCCCTCGGCAAGGTCGACCTGATCCTCGTCACGCACGGCCACAACGACCACTTCGCCGACGCCCCGGCGCTGGCCAAGTTGAACAACGTGCCCGTCTACGGCCCGGCCGGACTGATGCAATCGGTGGCGGCGCTGGAGATCCTGCCGGCCACGCAAGCGGTACGCTTCGGCAAGAGCGGCACCGTCACGCCGCTCGGCCCCGACATCAAGATCACCGCCGTGCACGCCGAGCACAGCTCGGAACTGGGCTGGAAGAACCCCGCCACCGGCAAGGACGAGGTGCACGTCGGCGGCGAGCCGGTCGGCTACATCATCGAACTGGAAAACGGCTTCAAGATTTACCACATGGGCGACACCGGTCTGTTCGGCGACATGAAATTCATCGGCGACTACTACAAGCCGGACCTGGCGCTGATGCCGATCGGCGGCCACTTCGTCATGAGCCCGAAGGATGCGGCCATGGCGACACGCGAATGGCTGCATCCGCGCTACGTCATCCCGATGCACTACGGCACCACGCCGCAGCTGAAAGGCACGCCGGCCGAATACAGCGCGGCGCTGGGCCACAGCAAGATCAAAGTTATGGCCATCAATCCCGGCGACAAGCTGGACTTTTAATCCCCACAAAGGAAACACATGAACATTCTTATGGTACTGACTTCGCACGACCAACTGGGCGACACCGGCAAGAAAACCGGCTTCTGGCTCGAGGAATTCGCCGCGCCGTACTACAAACTAAAGGAAGCCGGAGCGAAGCTGACCCTGGTGTCGCCAAAGGGTGGCCAGCCGCCGCTCGATCCCAAGAGCGACGAAGCCGACGCCCAAACCGAAGCCACCGCACGCTTCAAGGCCGATCCGCAGGCGCAGGCGGCGCTGGCCAATACCGGAAAATTGTCCGACGTGTCGGCCAACGATTTCGACGCCGTCTTCTATCCGGGCGGTCACGGTCCGCTGTGGGACCTGGCCGAAGACCGCGACTCGATCGCGTTGATCGAAGCGATGATCGCCGCCGGCAAGCCGGTCGCCGCCGTCTGCCACGCCCCGGGCGTGCTGCGCCACGTGAACGGCCCGGACGGCAAGCCGCTGGTCAACAGCAAGAAGGTGACGGGCTTCACCAACACCGAGGAAGAGGCGGTCGGCCTGACCAAGGTAGTGCCGTTCCTGGTCGAGGACATGCTGCGCGAACGCGGCGGCATGTATTCCAAGCTGGGCGACTGGCAGCCGTACGCGGTCACGGACGGCTTGCTGGTCACGGGACAGAATCCGGCGTCGTCCGAAGTCGCCGCCGAAGAACTGCTGAAACTGCTGAAGTAACTGTTGAAATAGATAAAGGACCGCCCCATGGACAACACCGTCACTTCCCTCAGCGCGCAGCAATGGGCGTTCGGCTACGGCGCCGCGCTGCTGGCATTGCTTGCGATCGACGCGCTGTGGCTGACGTTCTACATGGGGCCGGCCTACAAGGCCGCGCTCGGCGACCTGCTGCTGGCGCAGCCCAGACTGGCGTCGGCCGCCGCCTTCTACCTGCTGTTCGCCGTCGGCGTGCTGGTCTTCGCGGTGGCCCCGGCCTTGCGCGCCCACAGCTGGCAAACCGCCGCCATATTCGGCGGCCTGCTCGGGCTGGTCGCCTACGGCACCTACGACCTGACCAATTACTCGGTGCTGAAAGCCTGGCCGCTGGGGCTGACGTTGATCGACATCGTCTGGGGTGGCCTGTTGTCGGCCGCTGCCGCGGTTGCCGGCTACGCCGCCGCCAACCGTTTCAGCTGACCGGAGCAGCTTGCGGTCGGCAGCTTCCTCGTGGAGAAACGTAGGGCGGATTAGCGTAGCGTAATCCGCCATGCACGCACCGTCGGCGGCTCAAAGATGGCGGATTACGGCGTGCCGCCTAATCCGCCCTACGTATCTTTAGAAATAAATACGGTTGGAGCATCCGCGCTTAGCCGTCCGCCTTCGCCAGCGACGCCCGCAACGTCATCGTCACCGGATACTGGTGGGTCACCGGCCGCGCCAGATCATAGCAACCGTTCAACAGTGCATTGAGCCCGTTCTGCGTCATTTCGCGCCACGGCATGTGCACCGTCGTCAGGCGCGGCGCCGAGAACTCCGCGCTCGGCGTATCGTCATACCCGATCACCGACAACTCGCTCGGCACATGTATCCCCGCCTCCTGGAAATACGACAGCGCCCCGACCGCCATCTCGTCATTGGCGCAAAACATCGCCGTGCAGGCATAGCCCGACTCCACCAGCTCCTTGGCCGCCGACCAGCCGCCGGCCGGCGAAAAGTCCCGCTCGACCAGCCACACCTTGCCGGTATCGATGCCATGGGCCGCCAGCTCGTACATGAAAGCGTCGATACGCACCACGTTATCCGGCAAGCTCGACGGTCCTGAAACGACGGCGATGCGCCGGTGCCCATGCTCGAGCAGCGTGCGCGCCGCCAGCCTGCCCCCCAGCTGATGGTCGACCGTGAAGCACTGCCCGGCAATGCTGTCGAAGTGATGATTGAGCACCACCACCTGGTGCTGCTTGGCGCCCAAGGCGGCGATGTCCTCCTCCAGCAGCACATTGGTCATCAGGATCAGGCCGTCGCAGCCGCGCTCGATGAGAAACTCGATGCCCTCGATCGCCTGCTGACGCGCCCCGCCCAGCCCGACGCCGAACGCCACCACCATGTGCAGGCCGGCCGTGCGCAGCTCGGTGTCGATGATCTGCAGGATCGGCGTGTAAAACGTCCCGCTGAGCACGGGGATGTAGACGCCGATCATGCGGCTGCTGCCCGACAGCAGCGAGCGCGCCGCGTGCGACGGCCGGAAGTCGAGCGCCTCGATCGCCGCGCGCACCTTGGCCACCGTCGCCGGCGACACCGAACCCTTGCCGCTGACCACCCGCGAAGCGGTTCCCAATCCCACGCCGGCGAGGCGGGCTACGTCTTTGATGGTGGCCACGTGCGCGTCACTTTTGCTTGAAAAATAGGTGGATGGTCATCCCGAGTGTCTCATTTTGGAAACGTTCCCATATGGTGCACGCCTTGATTTGCCCTGTCAACGAAAACCTCCGGCGTTTACCCGCGATACCAAATTGACTTTAAAAAACGAACGATGCTATATTTGCCAGCATCGAATGGAAACCTTTCCAAGCTGTTTGGCATAATGGCGAAGGTTGGCGATGTGGAACAGCAGGGCGGCGCGCGAGCGGTTTATAAAAACAGAGGAGACAACATGCATTATCCAAACACACGACAAAAACTGATGACCCTGGCCGTGGCCGGCGCATTCGTGGCCACCGCCCTGCCGGCGCTGGCGCAAACCCCGGCGGCGGTGCAAGCGGCGCCGGTCGACATGGCCGGCGAGGCGCCGGTGGTGCAAAGCGTGGTGGTGACGGGCCTGCGCCAGGCGCTGATCTCGTCGATGAACCTGAAGCGCAATTCCGACGGCGTGGTCGACGGCATCGTCGCCGAGGACATCGGCAAGTTCCCCGACACCAACCTGGCCGAGTCGCTGCAGCGCATCTCCGGCGTGTCGATCGACCGCTCGATCGGCGAGGGCTCGAAGATCACCGTGCGCGGCGTCGGCCCCGACTTCAACATGGTGCTGCTCAACGGGCGCCAGATGCCGACCTCCAACCTTGGCGACCTCAACGGGCGCGCCTTCGACTTCGCCAACCTGGCGTCGGAAGCCATCTCGCAGCTGCAAGTGTATAAAACCAGCCGCGCCGACACCCCGACCGGCGGCATCGGCGCCACCGTCAACGTGATGACGGCGCGCCCGTTCGACCGGCCCGGCCTGCACGCCAGCTTCGGCGTCAAGGGCGTCTACGACACCTCGAACGACAACCTGCCGGCCGACGTCAAGGCCAGCAACTCGACCACGCCCGAACTGTCCGGCATCTACAGCAACACCTTCGCCGACGGCAAGTTCGGCATCGCCCTCACCGGCAGCTATCAGGAACGCAACCTGGGCTACAACAGCGCCGCCGTCTCCAGCGGCTGGCACGGCCCGGTGCGCGGCGACGAGAACAGCTGGGGTTCTATCCCGCAACCGGGCGCCGCCGGTTCGGAAAACATCACCAACCGTCCCGGCCCCAACGACGTCTACATGGTGCCGCAGAACCTGAACTACAACTTCAACGGCGTCAAGCGCCAGCGTACCAACGGCCAGTTGACCCTGCAGTTCAAGCCGGTCAAGGAACTGGTCACGACCCTGGACTACACCTACTCGGAAAACAAGATACAGACCAAGCGCAACGACATCAGCGCCTGGTTCAACTTCGGCCCGTCGGCCAGTTCCTGGACCAAGGGTCCGGTATCGAGCCCGCTGAGCTACACCGAAATCATCCCGCGCAACGCCAACGATCCGACCATCGGCACCTCGGACGTGGCCATGGGCGGCGCCGACTTCGCCACCAAAACGCAAAACAAGTCGCTCGGCTTCAACGCCGTCTGGAAGCCGACCAACGACCTGCGCCTTGAACTGGACGCGCACCGCTCGACGGCCACCTCCGGCGCCGACAGCCCGTTCGGCTCGAGCAACACGCTCGGCACGGCCAGCTTCAGCCGTGGCACCACCACGGCCAACTTCAGCCAGGACTTCCCGGTGCTGAGCATGGACGGCGTGGACTTCACCAAGGCCGGCCAGCAAGTGACCGGCTCGAACTTCACCAATTCGTACATGCGCGGCGAAGTCGAGCAGGCGCAGGTCAAGGGCGCGTTGAAAGTGTTCGAAGCGTCCGAACTGAAATTCGGCGCCGGCAGCACCAAGGTCGACAACCGCTCGGCCTTCTCCAACAACCAGCGCGACACCTGGGGCGGCGCCACCAAGGCGGCCGACTATCCAAGCAACGTCTGGCACAAGGACACCATTCGCCAGTACTTCGACAAGATCGACGGCAGCGACAACCCGGCGCTGTTCAACCAGTTCTACACCTTCAACTTCGACCAGGTGCGCAAGCTGGCGGCCAGCGCCTCCGGCCTGCCGGCGCTGTACCTGCCGAAGACCACCTTCGACAACGACTCGCGCGTCGAGGAAAAATCGAAGTCGGCCTACATCCAGTTCAACACGGATTGGGACACGGCGTTGCCGATCCGCACCGCGCTCGGCGTGCGCTACGAGAAGACCGACGTGGTCTCGACCGCGCTGGTGCCGGCCGCCACCAGCATCAGCTGGGTGTCGCAGAACGAGTTGCCGGTCGCCTTCGGCGCGCCGACCTTCACCACACTGACCGGCAAGTACCACAACATCCTGCCGAGCCTGGATTCCGACATCGAACTGACGCCGACCCAGAAGCTGCGCCTGAGCTACGGCCAAAGCATCGGCCGGCCGCGCTACGACCAGATCCAGGGCGGCACCACCCTCAACTCGCTGGCGCGGGTCGACGGCGGCAGCGGCAACCAGGGCAATCCGGCCCTGAAACCGGTCAAGTCGAAGAACCTGGACCTGTCCTACGAATGGTATTACGGCCAGCAGAACTTCTTCTCGCTGGGCTACTTCCGCAAGGACCTGACCAACTACGCCGGCCAGTCGACCTTCAACGCCACCCCGTTCAACCTGCACACGCCGGTCGGCGGCGCCTTGTGGAACGAGGCGCTTGCCAACGGCTGCACCACGGCCGACACCACCTGTATCCGCAACTACATCTTCCGCACCCACCCGACGGCGCCGGGCGTGACGCGCGGACCGGACGACAACGGCACCGGCAACGCCACCGGCACCATCGTCGGCCAGCCGAGCGATCCGATCGCCAACTTCAAGATCAACTCCTTCGCCAACCAGAAGAAGGCCAGCCTGGACGGCATCGAGGTGAACCTGCAGCACATGTTCGGCAGCAGCGGCTTCGGCATCTCGACCAATTACACGTATGTGAACTCGGGCCTGAAGTACGACAACGCCAGGCTGGGCGAGCAGTTCGCGCTGGTGGGGCTGAGCAACTCGTCCAACGTCGTCGGCATCTTCGAAAACGACAAGTGGACCGCGCGCCTGGCCTACAACTGGCGCGGCGAGTTCCTGTCGTCGACCTTTGATGCCTACGGCCCGAACCCGCAATACACCGAGGCCTACGGCCAGATCGACCTGAGCATTGGCTGGAACTACAACAAAAACATCAGCCTGCAATTCGAGGTGATCAACGCCGGCAACTCGATCCAGCGGGTGCACGGGCGCACCAAACAGGCGGTGGAATCGGTCACCCAGGCCGGGCCGCGCTACATGCTGGGGGCGCGCTACAAGTTCTGATGTAGTGTAATTACAACCCCCGAAGGACAAGGCCGCTGCCCGACAGCGGCCTTGTCGGTTATACTTTCCGCAATAATCTGGGACATCGAATGGCCAATGAGCTGATCCGACGGATAGTGATAGTGGGTGGCGGATCGGCCGGTTGGCTCACCGCCGGCCTGATCGCGGCCGAACACCGCGCAACCTCGCCCGAGGGACTGCAGGTCACGCTGATCGAATCGCCCGATGTCGCCCCGATCGGCGTCGGCGAAGGCACCTGGCCGAGCATGCGCGACACCTTGCGCCGCATCGGCGTGTCCGAATCCGACTTTTTCCGCGAATGCGACGCCTCGTTCAAGCAGGGCTCGCGCTTCAACCGCTGGTGCACCGGCGCCGACAACGACTATTACTTCCACCCGTTCGTGTTGCCGCAAGGTTACGGCGAGGCGAACATGCCGGAGCACTGGCTGGCGCAGCATCCGGGCGTGCCGTTCGCCGACCTGGTCAGCTACCAGCCGCACCTGTGCGCGCGCGGCAAGGCGCCCAAGCAGGCCGCCACGCCGGAATTTGCCGCCGTCGCCAACTACGGCTACCATCTGGACGCCGGCAAGTTCGGCCTGTTCCTGCGCAAGCATTGCCTGGAGAACCTGGGCGTGCGCTACGTGCCGGACCATGTCACAGGCATCCACTCCGCCGCCAACGGCGACATCGCCTCGCTGCAAACGCAGCGCCACGGCGCGCTCGAAGGCGATCTGTTCATCGACTGCACCGGCATGCAATCGCTGCTGCTGGGCAAGCACTATGACATCGACTTCATTTCGCAAAAGCACGTGCTGTACAACGACTCGGCGCTGGCGGTGCAAATCCCCTACCCCGATGACAACTATCCGATCGCCTCGCAAACCTCGTCGACGGCGCAAAGCGCCGGCTGGATCTGGGACATCGGCCTGCCGACGCGGCGCGGCGTCGGCCACGTCTACTCCGGCGCGCACATCGGCGACGACCAGGCCGAGGCGGAATTGCGCGCCTATATCGTCGCGACCGGCGGACCGGCGGACATCCCGACGCCGCGCAAGCTGACCTTCGAGCCCGGCTACCGCGCCAAATTCTGGCATCGCAACTGCGTCGCCATCGGCCTGTCGGCCGGCTTCATCGAGCCGCTGGAAGCGTCGGCCCTGGCGCTGGTGGAAATGTCGGCCGCCATGGTCAGCGACGACATGCCGGCCACGCGCGCGGCGATGGACATCGTCGCCAAACGCTTCAACGAGCACTTCACCTACCGCTGGGAGCGGGTGATCGACTTCCTCAAGCTGCACTACGTGCTGAGCAAGCGCCGCGACAGCGCCTACTGGCGCGACAACACCTCAGCAGAAGGCGTGCCGGAGCGGCTGGGCGAGCTGTTGACCTTGTGGCGCCACCGCGCGCCCTCGCGCAGCGACTTCCACCGCATCGAAGAAGTGTTCCCGTCGGCCAGCTATCAGTACATCCTGTACGGCATGGGCCGCACCACCGAATTCACCAAGCAGCATCCGCACGAAGCGGCGATGGCCGACGGCTATTTCCGCGAAGCGGCCAACCTGACACAGAAGATGCTGGACGCACTTCCCACCAACCGCGAGCTGATAGAGCACATCAAACGCCACGGACTTCGCACATAATTATCATTCGAGACAAGTCATGCCAAAACCAGTATTACTCAACAACGTCGAACACAAGAACCTGCGCGTGATCACCCGTCGCGGCGCGCGCTTCGGCGACGCCCAGATGGCAGCGCCCACCTTCCCCGCCGAATTCCGCAACATCCAGGCGTGCTACCCGATCGTGTTCCGCCAGACCACCGACGGCGTGGGCTTCGAGCCGATCGCGCTGCTCGGCTTCCAGGAGGGCGAGAACCTGTTCCTGCAGGGCGAGCGCTGGGACGCGGTCTACATCCCGATGCTGGTCGAGCGCCAGCCCTTCCTGATCGGCATGGGCGGCCCCGATGGCCAGGACATGACGATCCACATCGATATCGAGAACCCGCGCGTCAGCGACAGCGAAGGCGAGGAAGTCTTCAAGCCGCACGGCGGCACCACCGATTACCTGGAGCGCGTCAACTCGCTGCTGGCGGCGATCCACAACGGCATGCAGGACATGCCGCTGTTCCTGGCCACCTTGGTGGAGCACGAGCTGCTGGAGAGCTTCGTGCTCGACGTGGGCCTGGACGACGGCTCGCAAAACCGCCTGGCCGGCTTCTACACGATCAACGAGGACCGGCTGGCAGGCTTGAGCGGCGACGTCATCGCCAAGCTGCACGCGGGCGGCCACCTGCATCCGATCTACATGGTGCTCGCGTCGCTGTCGAACTTCCGCGCGCTGATCGACCGCAAGAACGCGCTCCATGCCTAAAGCGATACGCGAAATCGCCGGCGTCGGCCCGAACGGGCTGACCGACGACATCCTGACCGCCACCCAGCCCATCGTGCTGCGCGGCGTGGCCGCCGGCTGGCCGATGGTGCGGGCGGCGCGCGAATCGCACGAACTGGGCGACGCCTACTTGCGCCGCTTCTACGGCGACGCCGCCAGCGGCGCCACGGTCGGCGCCATGCTGGGACCACCGGAGGCCGAGGGCCGCTTCTTCTACAACGAAGACATGAGCGGCTTCAATTTCTATCCGGTGCACGCCAAGCTGACCGGCGTGCTCGATGAAATCCGCGTCAAGCGCGACATGGAGAAGCCGCCGACCGTGTACGTGGGCTCGACCAGCGTCGAAACCTGCCTGCCCGGCTTCCGCGACCACAACGACCTCGATCTGGGCGGCCGCGACGCCTTGATGAGCATCTGGATCGGCAACCGCACCCGCATCGCCGCCCACTACGACGTGCCGGACAACCTGGCGGTGGTGGCGGCCGGCCACCGGCGCTTCATGCTGTTCCCGCCGGAGCAGCTGAAGAACCTGTATATCGGCCCGCTCGACTTCACGCCGGCCGGCCAGGCCATCAGCCTGGTGGACATGCTGAACCCGGACTTCGTCAAATACCCGCGCTACGCGGAGGCGCTGGAACATGCGCAAAGCGCGGTGCTCGGGCCGGGCGACGCCCTGTTCATCCCGAGCATGTGGTGGCACCACATCGAAGCGCTCGACGCCTTCAATGTGCTGGTCAACTACTGGTGGCAGCGCACGCCGGAATTCATGGACACGCCGACCAACGCCCTGATGACGGCCTTCCTGACGATGCGCGGGCTGCCGCCGGAACAACGCAAGGCGTGGCAGGAAGTGTTTCGCCACTACATATTCGAAGCCGACGAAGAAACGGCGCAACATATACCCGAAGCGGCCCGCCACGTGCTAGCGCCACTGACGGCCGACGGCGCGCGCGCGTTGCGCGCCCAAATACTAAAAAAGCTGAACCGCTAAGGAGACCGGCAAATGCAAGACCAAAACAAAGAGTCGAACAAACGACAAGCGGTGCGCCGCGTTGTCATCTGCGGCGGCGGCACCGCCGGCTGGATGGTCGCCGCAGGCATCGCCAAGGTGCTGGGCAAGCGCCTCGACATCAAACTGATCGAGTCCGACGAAATCGGCACGGTCGGCGTGGGCGAAGCGACCATCCCGACCCTGATGAACTTCCACAATCTGCTGGAGATCAACGAGCAGGAATTCATGGCCGAGACCCAGGCCACCTTCAAGCTGGGCATCTCCTTCGAGGAATGGCGCAACGTCAAGGAGAACTACATCCACTCCTTCGGCTTCACCGGCGTCGATCACTGGACGGCCGGCTTCCAGCACTTCTGGCACAAGGGCGTCGAACGCGGGCTGGCCAGCGACTACGGCGACTACTGCCTGGAGCTCAAAGCGTCGCTGGAGCACCGCTTCGCGCACCTGCCCAACAACGGCATGAACTACGCCTACCACCTGGACGCGAGCCGCTACGCCAAATACCTGCGCCGCCTGAGCGAACCGCGCGGCGTGCAGCGGATCGAGGGCAAGATCGTCCGCTACACCAAACATGAGGAAGGCGAAAGGCGCGGCGACGTGCGCTCGATCGTGCTTGAATCGGGTCAGGAGATCGAAGGCGACTTGTTCATCGACTGCACCGGCTTCCGCGGGCTGCTGATCGGCGACGCGATGGAAGAACCGATGGAGGACTGGTCGCAATGGCTGTTCTGCGACCGCGCGATCGCCGTGCAAACCGAATCGGTGGACGACGCCATTCCACTGACGCGCTCCATGGCGCACCAGGCGGGCTGGCAATGGCGCATCCCGCTGCAGCACCGCGTCGGCAACGGCATCGTCTACTCGAGCCGCTACCTGGACGACGACACGGCGCGCAAGCAACTGCTGGCCAATGTCGAAGGCCGCACCCTGATCGAACCGCGCGTGATCAAGTTCAAGCCGTGCCAGCGCAAGCAAACCTGGAAGGGCAACGTCGTCGCCATCGGTCTGTCGAGCGGCTTCCTCGAACCGATCGAATCGACCAGCATCCACCTGATCCAGCGCAGCGTGGTGCGGTTGATGCAGATGTTCCCCTCGGACGGCGTGCGCCAGACCGACATCGAGGAATACAACGCCCAGTGCAACCACGAGATCGAGCACATACGCGACTTCATCATCCTGCACTACCACGTCAACAACCGCACCGACTCGCAGTTCTGGATCGACTGCCGCGAGATGAGCATCCCGGACTCGCTCAAGCACCGCATCGATCTTTTCCGCGAAACGGGCCGCGTGTTCCGCGTCCCGAACGAACTGTTCGCCGAAAACTCGTGGATCCAGGTGATGCTCGGCCAAGGCATCATGCCACGCTCGCACCACCAAACGGCCGACCTGATGGGCGACGAAGAGCTCCGGCAATTCCTCGGCAACATCAAATCCAACGTCGACCGCACGGTGGTTCAGCTGCCGACGCACCAGGCCTACGTCCAACGCTACTGCGGCCGCGCCGAATCGGTCAAAGCCGCCTAAAGCAACTCCGGGGTCAGGTCCACTATTTCTACACGATCCCGGCTGTAGCACCGTCGACGGCTGTGCTTGTGTAGAATTGGAGGACCTGACCCCGGATTAAAAATTACCGAGCCGTAATCTGGATGGCGACGGGAAACTGTCCTGGCGGCAGCATCTTCAGTTATAGTCTTCATGTGGCCCCAAGCCCAACCATTCGCATTTGACCGCAGAGGAAACCATGATGAAAAAACTGTTCGTTGCCAGCCTGATCCTGTCCCTGAGCGGCGCCGTGTTCGCCGCCGAGCCGACAGCCCAGCAAAGCAAGATGAAAACCTGTAACGCCGATGCGACGGGAAAAAAAGGCGATGAGCGTAAGGCCTTTATGAAGGAATGCCTGAGCGCGAAGCCGGCGGCGCCGGAAGCGAAAGTGACCCAGCAAGACAAGATGAAAAAATGTAATGCCGACGCCACCGGGAAAAAAGGCGACGACCGCAAGGCATTCATGAAAACATGTCTCAGTAACAAGGCTTAACAGCGCGGTCGAACGCCATCCCCACCGGGTGGCGTTTTTTTTTGCGGCAGACTCTTTCCTGTCTGGCATAAAAATTGCAGTGGAAATACTTTTTTTGTGTCGAATCGAGGATATGAAAACGCCACTCGCCGCCAACTCCGACACTTTTTTGCCTTATATGCCGGACGTCGCGCGCTGCGAATTGTCGCTGCGCGAACTGAATCAAATGTGGCAGCTCATCGAGTCGTCGGCCAAGATGAATTGCCCGGCCGAGGCGCGCCTGCTGCTGCCGGCGATGGTGGCCACGCGCACCGGTTTCGCGCAGCTGGAACGGGCGCTGATCGCCAATCTGGTGCAGGAAAAGGTGCGCCACGTGCTGGCCGACCTGGGCACCCAGGCGCGCTACGCGATCGATATCCTGGTCCGCAACCTGTTCGAACGCACCGCCGATGTCGGATTCCTGGCCACCGACGTCGATCTGTGCCGCTTTGTCGCGGCGATCGATGGCGATGAAGGTGACGAAAATGCGGGCGACGGCGGCATCCAAGCGGCCCGCCAGCGCCTGTCCGACTACCGCGACAAATACACCGTCTACGACGAGATCCTGCTGCTGGACCTGGACGGGCGCGTGCTGGTGCAGGCCGATACCGCCACGCCGGTATCGCACAGCCGCGATCCGCTGCTGGCCGAAACGCTGGCCGCTTCCGGCTATGTGGAGACCTTCCGCGCCACCGACCTGCGGCCCGGTAAACCGCGCGCGCTGGTCTATTCGCACCGCATGCTGCACCCTGACAGCGGCGAGCCGGCCGGTGTGCTATGCCTTTGCTTCAATTTCGAGCAGGAGATGGATGCCATCTTCGCGTCCTACCGCGACCCGTCGCAGCGCGCCAACATGCTGCTGCTCGATGCGCAGGACCGCGTCATCAGCAGCGCCGATCCGCTGTGGATACCGGCCGGCGTCAAGGTGCCGACCAATGTCGACGGCGCGCCGCAGCTGCTGATGTTCGGCGGCCGCGAATACCTGGTGCGCACCTTCCGCTCCGACGGCTATCAGGGCTATCCCGGCCCGCCGGGCTGGAAGGGGCAGTTGATGATGCCCGTCGATCTGGCCTTCCGAAACGCCGGCGCCGATGCGCTGGGCGGCGTCGATCCGCGGTTGATCGAGGGCCTGCTGTCGCACGCGCAGGCCTTCAGCCCCACCCTGCACGAGTTAATGAGCGCGGTGACGCGCACCACCCGCACCATCGAACGCATCGTCTGGAACGGCAAGGTCACCAGCGCCGCCAACGACCAGGTGGACGACCAAGGCCACGGACATCACAACGGCAATGTCAACAAGCTCAATACCGTGCTCGATCAGATCACCGAGACCGGTGGCCGCAGCGATGCGATTTTTTCGCGTTCGATCCAGGACCTGTACCAGACCGTGCTCACCGCCAGCATCAGCGAGGCCGAACTGACCTCGCGGCTGCTGGTCGATATGCTGGACCGCAATCTGTACGAACGCGCCAACGATTGCCGCTGGTGGGCGTTGACGGCGCAGCTGCGGCGCGGCCTGGCCTATCCTTCCGCCGACCAAGCGACCGCGATGAGCGAGGTCCTCGCCTACATCAACAGCCTGTACACCGTCTACGCGCGCCTGTTCGTCTACGACCGCACCGGCCGCATCGTCGCCAGCACCGGCGAAAGCGATGAAGAACCGACCAGCATCGGCACCCATATCGATGGCGCCACGCTGGGCCGCGTTTGCGCGCTGCGCGGCGAACTGGATCACTATCCCGAGCCGTTCATGCCATCGGCCTTGTACGGCGGCGAGCCGACTTTCATTTATCACGCCGCGATCCGTCATCCGGAACAAACCTCCACGGTGGTGGGCGGCATCGGCATCGTGTTCGATTCGCGTCCGGAGCTGCTCAACATGCTGCACAGCGGCGTGGCCGGACGCCCGAACATGCACGCCTTCTTCATCACGCCGGAACGCCGCATCCTGTCGTCCACCGACCCGGCTTGCGCGCCCGGCGATACCCTGGCGCTGGACGCCGGCCTGTTGGCGGCGGCCTGTAACGGCGAAGGCGACGGCGCCAGCGTCGCGCGCATCATGCTGCATGGCGGCCAATATGTGATCGCGGCGTGCACGCGCGCCTCGGGATATCGCGAGTTCCGTGCCGGCGCCAACGCGGACATTGAGCAACCGGTGCTATCGGTGCTGATCGAATCGTTCGGCCCGGAGCGCGACAAATCGGCGATGCCGGTGCCGTCGGCGCAGATCGAGCGCCGCAGCGACACCGGCCCGGATTTCGCCATCTTCTACGCCGGCCGCACCCTGATGGCGCTGAAGGCGGCGCGGATACAGGAGGCCGTGCCCTTCGCCAAGGTGAATAAGGCGGCCGGCAACAACCCGGCGCGCCTCGGCATGCTGGACGTGCCGCTGGCCGGCGGTAAAAAACATTTTGTGTGGGTGTTCGACCTGGCGCTGCTGGCGACCGGCAAAGCCGGTGTCGTGACCGACAACAGCCAGGTGATGCTGGTGCACCTGGGCGACAGCACCGTCGGCCTGCTGGTTGACGATCTGCATTCGGTGCAGCAGTTCGACGCCAGCGACATGACCGAATCGCCCCTGGGGTCTGGCGAGTCGACCCTGGCGCCACGCCTGATCAAGGCCAACCAGGGCAGTCTGCTGATACAGGAACTCGATATCGAGCGCCTGTTCGCGCGCCTGCGCACCTGACGGCGGCAGGCCGCGCGCGATTCTTCGCCTTCTTAAGCGGCCATCTTTCCGGCCGGGGTTTCCGCATCCTGCAGGCGCTGGCGGCGGTACAGGATCAGCGTGGCGCACAGGCCGCAGGCGGCGGCGAAGGTCATCCACCAACCCGGCGCGCTCTTGTCGCCCGTGTATTCGATCAGGCCCGTGGCGATCGCCGGCGTGAAGCCGCCGAACACCGCCGTCGCCAGGCTGTAGGCCAGCGAGAAGCCGACCGTGCGCACTTCCACCGGCATCACTTCGGTCAGCGCCACCACCATCGCGCCGTTGTAGCTGGCGTACAGGAAGGACAGCCACAGTTCCACTTCCAGCATGTGGGCGAAGCTGGGGGAATTGACCAGCCAGTGCAGCGCCGGATACGCGGTCAGGATCGCCAGCGCCGAAAAGCACAGCAACAGCGGACGGCGGCCGACGCGGTCCGACAAGGCGCCCATCACCGGCAGCCAAATGAAGTTGGACACACCGACGCACAGGGTGACGATCAGCGCCGCGCTGGTGGTCAGGTGCAGCACGCTCTTGCCAAAGGTCGGCGTATAAACGGTGATCAGGTAGAACGACACGGTGGTCATCGCCACCAGCATCATGCCGGAGATGACCAGCGCCCAGTTGTTCAGCATCGAGCGGAAAATCTCCTTGACCTCGGGGCGGTGCTTGCGCGCCTTGAACTCCTCGGTTTCCTGCAGCGAGCGGCGGATCACGAACAGCACCGGCACGATCATGCAGCCGACGAAGAACGGAATGCGCCAGCCCCACTCGCCCACCTGCGCCGGCGTGAGCCACTTGTTCAAGCCGAAGCCCAGCGCGGCGGCGGCCACCACGGCGACCTGCTGGCTGGCCGACTGCCAGCTGACATAAAAGCCCTTGCGGCCCGGCGTCGCCATTTCGGCCAGGTAGACCGACACGCCGCCCAGTTCCACGCCGGCCGAGAAGCCTTGCAGCAGGCGACCGGTGAGCACCAGCAGCGGCGCCGCGTAACCGATGGTGGCGTAGCCCGGCACGCAGGCGATCAGCAAGGTGCCCATGGCCATCAGCGCCAAGGTGACGATCAACCCCTTGCGGCGGCCGACGCGGTCGACATAGGCGCCGAGGAAGATGGCGCCCAGTGGCCGCATCAGGAAGCCGGCGCCGAAGGTCATGAAGGTCATCATCAGCGACGCCAGCTCGTCGCCCGCCGGGAAGAAGGCGTTGGCGATGGCGGTGGCGTAGAACCCGAACAGGAAGAAGTCGAACATCTCCATGAAATTTCCGCTGACGACGCGGAAAACGGTGCCGGGGCGGGATTGCGCGTTTTTTTGTAAGGCGGTGGATGTCATGGGGTCCTCGGTGCGGTACGGTTTGTTCGGGATCATACGCGCTTTGGACCTGACTTGCTCGACGCTAGCGAGCTTGGGCCGGACGGCGCCGCGCGGCCAAATGTAGCCGCAGCGCAACACATCGCCACTTTTTTGCAGTTCGTCGCAAAGTTGTCGGCCCCGGCGGCCAAGTTCAGTAAAATCAACGTTATCAAAATAAGTAATCATTGAACAAACCATCAAGGATTCACCATGCGCCGCACCGCTTCCGCCGTCCTGACCACTGCCCTTGTCGCCGCCCTGGGCGCCACCCTGTACGCCGTGGGCGCCCCGGCGCTGGCGGCCGAATCGGTGCGCGTGCTGCCGCCGTTCATCGCCGTCAACGCCAAGGGCGCGTTCGCGATGACGGTCGAAGCGGGCAAGACGCAGTCGGTGGTGGTGCGCGGCGACGACAAGTTCATCGCCGAACTCAAAACCACGGTGGTCGACAATGAACTGCAGATCACCATGTCCGACAAGACTTACGACGGCGGCAAGGGCGCGCCGCGCATCACCATCACCGTGCCGACCCTGAGCCGGGTGAAGGTGGAAGGCGCCGGCGAAACCGTCATCAGCCACGTCAACACCGACCGCCTCGACATCGGCTACCTGGGCGCCGGCCTGCTGTCGGCCAGCGGCAAAGTCAAGTACCTGCGCCTGAACGCCAAGGGCGTCGGCCAGGTCGACACCAAGGCGCTGCACGCCGAGCGGGTCGACGTCAACTTCGAAGGCGTGGGCAGCGTCAGCGTCTACGCCAGCGATTTGCTCAACGCCGTGGCCAAGGGCATGGGCTCCCTGGATTATTTCGGCAAGCCGAAAACGGTCAACAAATCGGTGTCGGGCATCGGCAGCGTCAACGCCAGGGACTGAAACGGGGCCGCCGGCCCGGTGACACGCGTTGCGATTGCGGGTACCATCAGGATCACCATAGACCAATAACAATCGATCCATTGCACCGGGGAGACCGCTAACGTGGCTGCGCCGAACGACATCGCGCACTGGCGCGCGCGGATTTTCGCCAGGCTGCTGCTGATCGTCTTCCTGCTTGGACTGGCCACGGCCGTTCCCAGCATGCTGCTGGCCGTCAGCGAGGGCATGTGGTCCATCGTCGTCGTCGACGTCATCGCGCTGTCGTGGATCGGCGCCATCCTGCTGCTGCGCCGAGTCGCCTACACCGTCCGCGTGTTCAACTTCCTGGCAGTCGCCTTCGTGGTCGGCGTCGGCCTGCTGCTCAAGATCGGACCGGTCAGCCAGATCTATTTGTTGGCCATCCCGGTGCTCGCCGCGCTGCTGCTCGGACTGCGCCCGGCGCTGTGGATGCTGCTGCTGGCCGGACTGGCGGTGATGGTGCTCGGTTTCGAGGAAAACGCCAAGCTGCAGATCGAGGGCATGCCGGACCACGCCTTCCTCAAGTCGGCCATCATCTCGATCAATTTCATGTTCATCACGGCGGTGCTGACGTTGTCGTGCGCGGTGCTGCTGCAGCAGCTGGCGCGTTCGTTCGACGAGCTGCGCGACGGCGCCGATTCGCTGGAGCGGCTGGCGTTCTTCGACGTGCTCACCGGCCTGCCCAACCGCCGCCTGCTGATGGACCGCATCGACACGCTGCTGGCCAGCTCCGCGCGCAGCGCCACCTTCAGCGCGGTGATGTTCGTCGATCTCGATCGCTTCAAAACCATCAACGACGCGCGCGGCCACGCGATCGGCGACGCGCTGCTGTGCAAGGCGGCCGGTCGCTTGAGCCAGCTGGTGCGCAAGGCCGACACCGTGGCGCGCATCGGCGGCGACGAGTTCGTGGTGGTGCTGGCGCACCTGGCCGACGATCTGGAGAGCGCCACCCACGCCGCGCGCGCGGTGGCCGAAAAGGTCCGCGTCACCATCGGCCAGGAGTTCGAGATCGACGGCCAGCTGTACACCTCGACCGCCAGCATCGGCGTGACGATGCTGCCCAAGCCAGGCCAGGGGCGGCAGGAGGAACAAAGCGCGCACGACCTGCTGCGCGAGGCCGATACGGCGATGTACCGCGCCAAGGCCGAGGGCCGCAACGGCATCGCCTTCTTCGAGATGGCGATGCAGACGGCGGTCGAACAGCGCCTGTCGATGGAGCGCGACCTGGCCACCGCGCTGGCCAAGGGCGAACTGCAAATGCACGTGCAGCCGCAGGTCGACCGCGACGGCCGCGCCATCGGCGGCGAGCTGCTGATGCGCTGGCCGCTGGCCGACGGCGCGATGGTGCCGCCGTCCGTCTTCATCCCGGTGGCCGAGGAGTCGGGACTGATCCTGGCGCTGGGCGCGTGGGCGCTGCGCCAGGCCTGCGAAGCGGTGCTGCTGCTCGAGCGCGCCGGCCTGGCGATGCCGCTGTCGGTCAACGTCAGTCCCAGCCAGTTCCGCCAGCCCGATTTCGTCGCGCTGGTGCAGCGCACCCTGGCCGACACCGGCGCGCCCGCCGGCCGGCTGATACTGGAGGTGACGGAGGGCCTGCTGATCGACAAACTGGATGAGACCATCGCGCGCATGCATCAACTGGCGGCGCTGGGGCTGCGCTTTTCAATCGACGATTTCGGCACCGGTTACTCCAGCCTGGCGTACCTGAAAAAAATGCCGCTGTATGAGCTCAAGATAGACCGCAGCTTCATCATCGACGCGCCTGACGACGGCAGCAGCGCGGCGCTGGTGCAGTCGATCCTGGCGATGGCCGGCCATCTGGGGCTGCACGTGGTGGCCGAGGGCGTGGAGACGCGGGCGCAGGCCGATTTCCTGATCGGCCACGATTGCCCGTGTTTGCAGGGTTACCTGTACGGGCGGCCGATGCCGCTGGCGCAGATGATCGGGCAGCTTACTGCAGCACGCTCACCCGCTTGCCGCTGACGCTGCGCTGGGCCGGGTTGCCATACACGGTGACCCTGCCGGAGCCGTTGGCGTCGGCCACCAGCGATTGGCTGACGGCGGCCGAGATGCTGCCCGAACCGTGCGTGCTCAGTTCCGCGCTCTGGCTGGCCAGGCCGGCCAGGTCGGCGCTGCCGGAGCCGTACAGGCGCACGATCATGCTGCGCACGTTGCCGCTGGCGTTGACGCCGCCGGAGCCGTGCAAGTCCAGATTCAAGGTCTCGCCCTGCAGGTTGCCCAGGTTGAGCCGCCCGGAGCCATTCAGGCTGGCCAGGGTGGAGCCGCTTTGCAGGCCGTTCGCATCGACACTGCCGGAACCGTTCAGACGCGCCTCCAGCCGGCTGACATTGCCGGCCAGTTGCACCGCGCGCGAACCGTTCTGGCTCAGGTTCAGGGTGCCGCCATTCAGGCCGGTGACCGACAGGCGCCCGGAGCCGTTCGACTGGATGCGGCGCAGCTGCGGCGTGGTGTAGACCACCCGCAGCGGGTTGGAAGCGCGCACGCTGCCCTCGACCCAGACGCGCAAGGTGCCGCCGCTGGCGTCGGTGCGCAGCAGCGGCAGCAGGTTGCCGTCGCCTTCGACCCGCAGCGAGGCCGCCTCGCCGACCCGCACCTCGACCTGCAAAGGGCCGTTGATGTCGATACCGTCGACATTGGCGGCGACGACCGCGTCGCGCCGTTCGACGGCGACCTGGCCGTTACCCTCGACCGCGTTGCCGCCGAAGGACGATTTGTACTGCATGCTGCCGTCCTCCGGGATGACGATGACGGCGCAGCCGGCGATGGTGGCCAGGGTGGAGAAGGCGGCGATGGTGGCAAAGGCGATGGCGGAGCGGCGCATGATCGGTTATCCGTGAAGTTATATAGTGTTGTCACTATAGCCAGCGGCGCCCCTCGCCGCCCGCGCCATGCGACAAACCGTCGAAAACGGGGAATGAAGCGCAAAACCGATGGTGCTACCATTGCGGCCATGGATACCAAACCCACCTCCCCTGCCGCCGATACCCTGTTAGCGCTGCGCGACCTGACCCGCGCCTTCGCCCAAGAGCGCGATTGGGAACAGTTCCACACCCCGAAAAACCTGGCGATGGCGCTGTCGGTCGAGGTGGCGGAGCTGGCCGAGCATTTCCAGTGGCTGCGCACCGGTGCCGACGACGAACTCGATGACGCCAAACGCGCCGGCATCCGCCACGAGCTGGCCGACGTGCTGCTCTACCTTGTACAGTTGGCCGACAAGACCGGCGTCGACCTGCGCGCGGCGGCGCTGGAGAAAATAGCGCTCAACGCGGCCAAGTACCCGGCCGACCGGGTACGCGGCGACGCCCGCAAGTCGACCGAATACTAAAGGATTTAACGCGGCGCCGCAGCCGGCCGCTGGCCGATGCCGAGCGCCTTGCGGATTTGGGCCGAGACGATGGACCACGACGGCGACGTCGCCGCCACCTCGTCGTAGTGGCTCCCTCCCGGCAGCAGGACCACCTCCGCCGCGTCGCCGGCGGCGCTGGCGCGGCGCGCGTAATCGTGTCCGGCCCGGATCGGCGACACGGTGTCGAATTCACCGTGGATCAGCACCGTGCGCACGCCGGAGGGCAACATCTCGGCCGGCGAGGTGTCGGCGAAGACGTCCGGCCGCTCGGCGCTTGGCGTGCCGGCCAGCTGCGCGGTGTCGCGCTCGCAGCTGGTCTTGATCAGGGCCGCCTCGTTGCGCAGGTCGGCCAGGCCGCCCAGGCTGATCACGGTGGGCACCGGCAGCGGATCGGCCACGTACAGGGGGCTGCTGCGCGGCAGGCGCGCGCGCGCGCCGGCCCATTGCGCCAGGTGGCCGCCGGCCGAATGCCCGACCAGCACGATGCGCGACAGGTCGAGCCGGTGGGCCGGCGCCAGCGCGCGCAGGCGGTCCATCGCGGTGGCGACGTCGAGGTACATGCCGGGATAGCCGCCGCCCTCCTCGTCGAAGCGGCGGTATTCGACGTTCCACACTGCCACGCCGTGGCGCAGCAGGTCGCCGGCGATGTTGCGCATCTGCGTGATGCCGCCGAATTCCTTGGTCCAGCAGCCGCCGTGGATGACCACCGCGACCGGGAACGGGCCGTCGCCGCCCGGCGCGAACAGTTCGGCGAACTGGGAAGGCGCGGCGCCGTAGGCCACGTGCAGGCTGGGGGCGGGACCGGTCAGGGCCAGGTAGTCCTGTAGAGTCATTGGCGCGGCGGCCGCGCCGCCCACGTGGCCTGCGATGGTGGCGGCCAGCAGGGTTCTGCCCATTGTTTTCAACATGCGACGCTCCGTGGTGTGAAGCCGCCATGCTACACCAAAAAAAACCGCCCCGAAGGGCGGTCGTGAGCTAACCATGCGAAGTCAATGTCTTACCACTTGTAGTTGGCCCGCACGTAGTAGTATCCGCCGTTGATGCCGAACGGCGAGAACGATGGCAGCACCGTCACCGCCGCGTTGTCCAGCGCGGCGCGCTGGTCGGCCAGCAGCGCCGGATTGACGCCGTTCGGGTAGGTGTTGAACAGATTGTTGGCCCCCACCGCCACCGACCACGCCGGATTGACCTTGTATCCCACCTCCAGATCGGTGATCGCCTTGGCCTTGATCTCGGTCTTGTGATAGACCGAGCCGTCCTCGCTGCCGTAGTCGTTCGATTTGCCGTAGATCGCTTCGCGCAGGTTGATGGTCCAGTCGCCGATCTTCCACAGCGCGCCCAGATTCACGCGCATCTTCGGCGAGGCCGTCTCCAGGTTCGAGATGGCGGTCTTGTCGAGCAAGGTTTGCGGCAGCAGCTGCGTCGGCGCCTGGTTGATCTTGGTGACTTCGACCTTGTTGTAGTTGGCCGCGATCGACCAGTCCACGCGGCCGTAGGCGCCGTAGTTCTCGTTCAGCGTCGTGACGAACTCCAGTCCCCGGCTGCGGGTGTTGACCGCGTTCGAGAAGATGTTGATGCCGGTCTGGCTGACGGTGCTATCGAGCACGTTGCCGTTGGCGATGATGGCCGCCGTCACGGCCGGCGAGTTCACCGCGCCGCCCGAGCCGTACAAGGCGCCGGAACCGACGATGCGGTCGCGGATCTTGATCTGGTAGACGTCGAACGTGATATTCAAATTGCTGGCCGGGTTGAGCACCATGCCGACACTGAGGTTGGTGGACGCCTCCGGTTTGAGGCCGTTGACGCCGACCAGGCGCGCGCCCGGCGAATTGGGCGCCAGCTGCACGAAGGCGCTGGTCGGGCCGACGTTGGTCGCCGAGTAGTACGATTCGGCCAGGGTCGGCGCGCGGAAGCCGTTGCTGAAGGTGCCGCGCACGGCCGCCGTCGGCGTCAGTTCGTAGCGCGAGGTCAGCTTGCCGACCCTGGCGCTGCCGAAGTCGGAGAAGTGCTCGTAGCGCCCCGCCAGGTCGACCGTCAGATCCTTGATCGGATTGCCGGCGATGTCGATGTAGGCGGCCTTGTTGGTGCGGCGGTGGCTGCCGGCGTCGGTCAGCGAGAAGCCCGGATACGACTGCGAGCCCTCCTTGTAGCGGGAGGCGGCGTCGCCGGCCTGGATCTCGTACTTGTCGATGCGGTGTTCGACGCCGGCGGCGAAGGTCAGCGGCTTGCTCCAGCCGACGTCGAATTCGCGGCTCGACTCGAGCGTGGTAGTGAGCTGGCTGGCGATGAAGGCGCCGGCCTTGAAGGTCGTCGGCGAGAAGCCGGTGTCGGCGAACAGCGAGGCGTTGGCCGAGTCCTCGACGCCGATCTCGGACTTGTCACGCCCGTAGGTGGTGCTCAGGTCCAGGTTCCACTCGGCCAGCTTGCCCTTGACGCCGCCGGTCCAGCCGAAGTCCTTCTGGTTGATCTTTTCCTTCGGCGAGAAGCCCTGCGGGTACATTTTCGGAATACGGGTCGGCAGGCGATAGTTCTCGTAGGCGCGCGCGACCTTCTCGCCGTAGGTGGCGATGCTGTAGATCTGCACGTCCTTGGTCACGTCCCAGCCGAAGTTGGCCGCCAACACCTGCAGGTGGTACTGGGCGTCGCCCTGGATCTTGTTCAGGTACGGGTAGCCGGGGATCGACGTCATGCCCGGCGCGGCGGCCAGGTTGCCGGCGTCGAGCAGGCGCGGGTCGATGCCGCCACGGTCGCTGAAGTCGTGGTACTTCGATTCGGCCGTCACGCTCAGGAAGGCGTCCTTGAACGGCTCGAAGCCGACGTTGGCCGAACCGCCGACGGTCTTGCCGCCGCCGTCCCAGTAGCCGCCGCCGGTGGCCGAGGCGGTGCCGCCATGGTCGTTCGATTTGAGGATGATGTTGATCACGCCGGCGATGGCGTCGGAGCCGTATTGGGCGGCAGCGCCGTCCTGCAGCACCTCGATATGGTCGATGGCCGACACCGGAATGAAGTTCAGGTCGGCCGCGGCGCCGCCCTGGTACGGGCCGCCCAGCACGGCCAGGTTGGCGGTGCCGTGGCGGCGTTTGCCGTTGATCAGCACCAGCGTGTTGTTCGGGCTCAGGCCGCGCAGGCGGGCCGACAAGGTCAGGTTGGCGGTGTCGCCGCCGAAGGCTTGCGCGGTGAACGACGGCAGGTTCTGCGCCAGCGCCTGGATCAGGTCCGGCTGGCCGGTGCGCATCAGCGAGGCCGAGTCGAGCACCTGGATCGGCGAGGCGCTGTTCTCGGCCTTCATGCCGCTCGAGCGGGTGCCGGTGACGATCACCGAGCCGGCCGACGCGGCGTCGGGCGCGGCGGCTGCCGCTTCGACGGCAGCATCGACGGCGTCGGCCGGATTGGCTGCCGCATTGGCTGCCGCATTGGCTGCAGAAGCGGCGCCGATCGCCAGGGTGGACAACACGGCTGCGACGCCGATCTTGAGTGTGGCCTTATGCATATTTTAAATCCCCAGTTGAATAATAATAAGAAAAGTAAGACCTGAACCCGAACCTGAACCTCATTCCAATACCGCTTATTTTTTGGCGGCGACCACCTCGATCTCGACCAGCCAGCCAGGGTTGCTCAAGCCGGCCACCTGCACCACGGCGCGCGCCGGCAGGTTGGGCTGCGTGCCGCCGAAGTACTGGGTGTAGGCTTCCATGAAGCCCTTGGTGTCGCCCTTGCCGCCCTTGGCCGGATCGCCGACCAGGTAGACGGTCATCTTGACGACGTCCGACATCTCCAGCTTCATGCCCTCGAGGATCTCCTTGATCTTCTTGAGCACCGTCTCGGACTGCGCCTTGGTGTCGCCGAAGGCGGCCAGCGAGTCCGGCGCGGCGGCCTTGTCGATCACCGCCGGCACCTGGCCGCTGATGAAGTGGATGGTGGCGGTCGACGGGATCGTCACGGCCAGCGCGATCGGGAAGTCCGACCCCGGAATCTTGTGGCGCACGATCTCCGCCTTCTCCTCCACCTTCGGCGCCTTGGCGGCGGCCATCGCCGGCGACGCCGACAACAGGGCCACGGCGGCGGAGATCAACAGAGCGGTGGCGGATTTGGTGAGTGCTTTGGTCATGGTCTCGTCTTCCTTGGGTTGTATAGAGTGGTAATCAGTGTTTGTTCGACATTTCGGCGCTGCCGAAATGGGCCACGCCAAGCGTGTCGCGCAGTTTGAGCACCTCGGCCTCGGTCAACGCGTCGGCCTTGTTGCCCCAGCTGGCGCGCACATAGGTCAGAATCGCGGCCATATCGGCGTCGCTGATGTTCTCGCTGAAGTCGGGCATGCCGCCGCGGCCCTTGAGCAGCACCGTGGCCACTTCGGCGTGGTCGCCGGTGACGAATTTGCTGCCGGCCAGCGCCGGGAACGCGCCGGGGATGCCCTTGCCGGTGGCCTGGTGGCAGGCCGCGCAGTTTTTCAGGAACAGCGCCTTGCCGTCCGGCGCCGTGGTGGAAGCCGGCGCCTGCGCCTGCGACGGGGCCGTTGCGGCGGCCGCGAAGGCGGCCACGATCACCATCGCGGCCTTCAGTAACGTGTCCCTCATGCGCTGGCCCTCGCGTGTATCCTGGCGATCTGCTGCCACGCCGATTCGATGGCGCCGGCCTGCCAGCCGGTCAGGTAGCTCAGGTGCTCGCCGGCCAGCATGATGCGGCCCTCGCCTTCGAGCAGGGTCGGATAGGCGGCCGCGCGGGTCTTCTCGGTCCACTCGGCCCAGCCGCCCAGGTTGTACTGCACGCGGTGCCACGCCACCGAAAACGCGTTCTCGTATTCGTCGCGGTACTGCGGGAAGATCTTCTGGCCGGCGGCGACGGCGAATTCGGCGCGCTCGGCCGGGGTCAGCGCGCTGACCTCGATGGCAGCCGTCTGGTACTGGTAGTAACCGAGCAGCACGCCCTTCTTCTTCTGCCAGCCATACGACGGCATCGAGATGGTGTTGATGCCTTTGAGGTCGGTGAGCACGTGGCCGCCGTAGATGTTGTCGTCCTCCTCCCAGAAGCGGCGCTTCATCTGCAGGCCGATCTTGCCGACCGGCGCGTAGGCGACCGTGGCGACGGCCTTCTTGAACGCGTCCGAGAAATCGGTGTCGATCTGGCGCAGCACCGACAGCGGGATGGTGCACAGGCAGTAGTCGGCCGTCACGCTGGAGGCCTTGCCGGTGGCGGTGTCCTTGAACGCGATGGTCACGCCCTTGTCGTTCTGGCGGATGGTCTGCACCTCGGCGCGGTAGCGGATGGTCTTGCCGACGCGCTTTTCAAACGCCTTCGGGATCGCGTCCATGCCGCCGACCGGCTGGAACATGGTCGCCTGCATCGGGAAGTCCTGCACCGCGCTGTAGACGTTGCCCAGTTTGGAGGCCAGCAGCTCCTTGAAGCCCAGCGGGTCGGATTGCTTGCCCGGTCCCGGCTCCATGCCGGCGCCCGGATAGACGGCGAAACCGCGCCCGGTGCGGCCCTTGTATTTCAGGTCGGCGCCGGCCAGCTGGCCCTCGTGCGCCAGGTAGTCGAGCAGCAGGCGCTTGTCGTCGGCGGTCAGCTCGGCGTCGAGCTGGTTGTTCTTGATCGACTTGGCCAGCATCTCGTCGACATGGCCGCGCATGTCGGCCTTGACCTCCTTGATGCGCAGGCGCTTGCCGGCGAAGGGGCCGGCGTTTTCGGAATACACATAGGAGTGGTCGTTCTCGTTGACCATCACCTCCAGCGGCACCTCGAACAGGCGCGTGTAGTGCAGGGTCGACTGGTGGTGCAGCGGGATGCGCCACGGGCCGTGGTTGATGTACTGGCCCTCGTCGAAGGCGCAGGTCTGTTTGTCGCCGCCCAATTCGGTCAGGCTGAAGCCCTTGCGGGCGGTCTGGCAACGGCCGCCGGCGAAATCGCGCGCCTCGAGGATCTGGCACTGGTAACCGAGCTTGCCCAGCTCGAAGGCGGCGGTCAGTCCGGCCAGGCCGGCGCCGAGGATCACCACCTTCTTGCCTTTGCCGCTGCCGCTCAGCGCAGGCGGCGCGGAAGACGTCGAGCCGATGCCCATGCCCCAGGCGTTCATGGTGTTTAACAGCAGGCCGGTGCCGCCGACGGCGGCGGCCCGGTACAGAAAGTCCCTACGGGTAAATGAACTAAACGGTTTAAACGGTTTTACTGTTTTGCTTTCCATCGGTTTCCTCACCAGTCTGCCTGAAATAACTTGGGTGACTTGCTTACCCATAGTTCCAATCTAGCAAGGCGCGTGCCACGGGCAGCAAGCAAAACAAACATGCTTCACAACGAAGGCAAGCCTTGTGGAGCAAGGCTCGCTTTTATCGAACAATGTTTTTACATGGACCCCGCGTACGCTCCGGACACCCGCGACGGCAAGCGGCTGGCGACAAACTTTATTCGCGTAAAACGGACTTTATTCGCGGCGCGGCGCGACGCGCGCGGGTGGGACCGGCGGCCGGGTAGACGGCGCGCGGCGGCGCCGCGCACCAGCAAGTGGCACATAAAAAAGCGGGGATGGGAGGATGCACGACGCTGGACCGCACCGCCGCCGGCGGCGCGGGTGACTGGCCGCGTCTCAGCCGGCGAAGCTGGCGAGGGCCGGTGCGCCGCTGCGCGCCAACGGCGCGGACGATGTTGACGATGCGGACGACCCGGGGGAGGCCGCCGCCTCGCGCGGCAGGCGGGCGATTTCCTCGGCCGACAGGTGGCGCTGCGCGGCGCAGGCGTCGTCCAGGTGGCAGGCGTGGAACTGCATCGGCGCAGCCGGATCGAGCAGGTAGATCATGTCCAGGTTGGACGGATCGTAGGCGACCTTGACGCTCCAGTGGCCGCGCAGGCGCGCGCGGTCGAACCAGCGCTCGTTGATGGCGCGCGCGCAGGTGTAAGTACTTTCGAACAGGCGGATGCCGTCGGCGCCGACCTGCGCCGACGCCACCGGCATCAGGCTGCAGCGGATCAGGTGCTCGGGATAGGTTTTGAGGCTGCCGCCCCGGTGCGCCACGCCCCAGTCCCACAGCTGGCGCGGGGTGGCGTTGCCGGCGTGGGACAGCGGGTGGCGGTTGTTGTAATAGAGGATGCAGTCGATGACGATGCGGGTGAACTGCTCCAGATCGAGCACGCCGTCGAGCCGGCACGGCGCGCCCTCGTCGTTCGGCGCCAGCAGGCGGAAACGCTTTTCCAGCACCGCCTTCCAGTCTCCCGGGCCGTCGTCGACGGCGACGCAGCGCAGGTTGAAGTTATTCAGCAAGGCCGGGTCCATGCCGCCCTCGCCGCCATCGCGGCCGGCCGTCAGCGCGGCGTTGGCGAACAGGGTTTCTGGTAGGTGGCGGCACGGCCACTGCGCCGGCTCGATGCGGCGGCCGAACTGCTGGCTGTAGCGCTGTTTGTCGGCGCCGCAGTTGGCCAGCGCCAGCATCGCCTGCGGCCAGCTGGCCGGCCCCAGGCCGATGTAGACGCCGGTGACCAGGCGGCTGAACGAATCGACGGCCAGATAGATGCGCGGGCGGCCGACCGCTTGCCGGCGGTCGGCGCGCGAGACCAGGCACACCTCGGCGCAGACGGCGTCGAGGTAGAAACCGGCGCCGGGCCGGCCCGGCGGCAACGCTTGCGGCGCCAACGCCGCCGGCTGGCCGGCCAGGGAGGCCAGCGAGGCCGGCGTGGCGAACGGGGTGGGCGTGGCGGGGCCCCACGGCGCGGCCGCGCCGTCGCCCCGGCGCGCCACCTCGGGCGGACGGTCGTCGTCGTGGTCGAGCCAGTAGTTGAACTGGCCGAAGGTCGGCAGCACGGCGCTGCGCCCGGCCGGCGTGGTCAGCACGCGGCCCGATGCTTCGTCGATGCGGCGCTCGACGAAGAACTCGTCGAGCATTTGTTCATAGGCGCCCAGGCGCGAGAACTTGGCGTGGCCGGCGGCGTAGCGGGCGATGGCGACGCGGAAGGTGCGGCGGATTTCCTCGTCGGCGTTCAGGCCCGGCCCGGCGTCGGCGCCGTTCTTGCGCGGGCGTCCGCGCTTGACGCCGGCCGAGGCCTGGCGCACCTTGCCCTTGCCGCCCGAGTTGCAGTAATCGGGCAACAGCGCGTTCGGGGTCTGGCCACGCTGCCAGTAGCGGCGCAGGTAGCGGTAGATGGTGGGATGCGAGACGCCGTGGGCGCCGGTGGCGCGGGCGATCAGCTGGCCGCGCTGGCGGGCCTCGTAGATGCCCGGCTCCAGCGCCACCAGCGGCTCGATGATTTCCCAGGCGCGCGCCCGCAGTTGCAGGTGTTTGGCCGGCAGCAGGTCCTGGCTGACGACCATCAGATAGGGGTCGGCCGGCAGCACCGAAGCGCGGCCGGCCCGGATGTCGGCATGCAGCACCGACAGTTGGACGAGTTCTACATCGGCCGAGCGGGCCGCCACGTCGAAGACATAGGCGTGGCTCTGCTCGGGAGCGATCCACAAGATGCGGACGGTGCGCGGAGACGGATGCGTATAGTGCAGCAGATCGTTCCGCAGTAGCATTAGCGCCCCTTGACGGTGAATGGCCGGCTGTCGACGATGATGGCGTACGGGCCGGCCTGATTATGCTCGCGCAGCATCTGCGGCTTGAGCGAATCGACAAAGATGTTCCACAGCTTCCTGAATGATGTCATCTCAATGCTCCGATCTAAACGACTTGTCTCCAGGTTGAGGCGCCTCGGCGGGCGCGCCTTTTATAGGGATGTGCTATCACATATGCAATAAGCGGGCCAGCCTTGCCGAAAGGCAGCTTCTCCTATGAGAGTGATTCATGCGGGGTTTTCAGGGAGTGGTGTTTGCGGCACGTCAAGCTTTGTTTTGGTGCAACGCAACAGATGCGCGCACCTTGTCTGTGCAACAACACGCAATGGGATGAACAACGGAAAACGGGGCCTTTCGGCCCCGTTCTTGATGCGGAAGATGCTTAGTATTTCTTGCCGGCAGGCTTCTTCTTCGGCGGCGTCGACTTGCCCGATTCCGGCGGCATGCGGTCGGCATGACTGATTTTCAGCTGCGCGCCGCCGACCCAGACCTTGCCCAGATGCTTGAACAGCTCGTCCGGCATGCCATCAGGCAACTCGACCATGCTGTAGGTATCGAAGATCTCGATGCGGCCGATATGCTTGGCCTCCAGTCCCGCCTCGTTGGCGATGGCGCCGACGATGTTGGACGGGGTGGCGGCGTTGTTGCTGCCCACTTCGATGCGGAAGGCGCTCATCGGCAAGGTGACCTTGCCCGGCTTTTCCTTTTTCTTCTTCGGCGCGGCGTCGTCCAGTTCGGCGGCGTCGACGCGGGCGGCGCGCGCCAGCGGCGAGCCGGCCGGCTTGTCGGCGGCTTTATCGGCGGCTTTATCGGCCGGCTGGTCGGCGGCGGGCGCCCTGGCCGGGACGGTGGCCCTGGCCGGCGCCGGACGGGCCGGTGCCGATGGCGCCGGGGCCGATGGCGCAGGGGCCGATGGCGCAGGGGCGCCGTCGCCGTTATCGCGGCTGATGCGCAGCTGCTGGCCGGCGACCTTGATGCCGGCCAGGTGATCGAGCACGTCGCCGGTCAGGTTGTCGGGCATATCGAGCACGCTGTAGTCGTCGTAGATCTCGATGCGGCCGATATGCTTGGAGTCGATGCCGCCCTCGTTGGCGATGGCGCCGACGATGTTACCCGGCTTGACGCCGTGCTGGTAGCCCACCTCGATGCGGAAGGTCTGCATGCCCGGATCGGCGGCGCGCACCACGCGCTCCTTTTTCGGGAATTTATCGCTGCGGTCCGGACGCTCGGCGCGGTCGCCGCGCTCGAATCGATCACCACGGTCACCACGGTCGCCACGGTCATGGCGCTCGAAGCCGACCTGACGGCCCGGCCGTTCGTCCCAGGTGGCGGCGGCGGTCTGCTGCTTCTTATCGAGCAGCAGCGGCACGTCGCCGCGCGCCATCTTGGCCAGCGCGGCGGCGATCTCGATCGCCGGGATGTTCTGTTCGCGCTCGAAGTCCTCGATCAGCGACTGGAACTGTTCCAGCTCGCCCTGGGCCAGGGTTTCGCTGATTTGCGACTTGAATTTGGCGATGCGCACGTCGTTGACCGCCTGGATGGTCGGCAGTTCGAGCATGCCGATCGGCTGGCGGGTGGCGCGCTCGATCGATTTGAGCAGGTTTTTCTCGCGCGGGGTAATGAACAGGATCGCCTCGCCGCTGCGGCCGGCGCGGCCGGTGCGGCCGATGCGGTGGGTGTAGCTTTCCGGATCGTGCGGCACGTCGTAGTTGACCACGTGGCTGATGCGCTCGACGTCCAGGCCGCGCGCGGCGACGTCGGTGGCGACCAGGATGTCGATCTTGCCGTCCTTGAGCTGCTGGATGGTGCGCTCGCGCTGCTGCTGCTGGACGTCGCCGTTGATGGCGGCGGCCGAGAAGCCGCGCGCCTGCAGCTTGCTGGCCAGTTCCTCGGTCCCGAGCTTGGTGCGCGAGAAGATGATCATGCCGTCGAAGTTTTCCGCCTCCAGGATGCGGGTCAGCGCGTCGAGCTTGTGCATGCCCGACACCAGCCAGTAGCGCTGGCGGATGTTTTCGGCGGTGCCGGTCTTGGCGGCGACGGTGATTTCCTTGGGGCTGCGCAGGTAGGTGTTGGCGATGCGGCGGATCGCCGACGGCATCGTCGCCGAGAACAGCGCGGTCTGGCGGCTGTCCGGGGTCTCCTGCAGGATGCGCTCGACGTCGTCGATAAAGCCCATGCGCAGCATCTCGTCGGCCTCGTCGAGCACCAGCGTTTTGAGCTTGGACAGGTCGAGCGAACCCTTGTCCAGGTGGTCGATGACGCGGCCCGGGGTGCCGACGACGACGTGCACGCCGCGGCGCAGCGCCGACAGCTGCGGGCCGTAGCTTTGGCCGCCGTAGATCGGCAGCACGTGGAAGCCGGGGATGTGCGCGGCGTAGGTCTGGAAGGCCTCGGCCACCTGGATCGCCAGTTCGCGGGTCGGCGCCAGCACCAGCGCCTGCGGGGAGGTCTGCTTGATGTCGATGCGCGACAGGATCGGCAGCGCGAAGGCGGCGGTTTTGCCGGTGCCGGTCTGCGCCTGGCCCAGCACGTCGAGGTTATCGAGCAGCGACGGGATGGTGGCGGCCTGGATCGGCGATGGCGACTCGTAGCCGACGTCCTTGAGGGCCTTGATCAGCGGCGCGCTCAGATTCAGATCGGAGAAAAGGGTGATGGGGGAGGTTGGGGTGTCAGACATGGCGTCACTCACAAGTATGTTCGAATCGCCTAATTGCGAAAGAAATTTGGGCGTAGTTTACTCTGTCTCGCCGGTTTCAGCCTTTTTTTGCGTGAAATCGCCCGTTTTAAGGGCAAATTAAGGGTGGTCACGGCGTTCCCGATTGCCGTCCTATCGTGCGCGCCCTATATTGGCCGCTCCCCCGCCCCTGGAGAATGCCATGCACCCGATCCGCTCCGCCATCCTGGCCGCCACCGTCGTTGCGAGCGCCCCCGCCCTCGCCGCCACCTATGGGCCGCAGCTCGAAGGCTTCGCCTATCCGCACAAGCTGCGGTACTACGCTTTCACATCGCAAGGCAAAGAGCTGCAAATGGCGTACATGGACGTGGCGCCAACGGCCAAGGCCAACGGCAAGACGGCGGTCCTCATGCACGGCAAGAACTTCTGCGGCGCGACCTGGGAGCAGACCATCACCGCCCTGAGCGCGGCCGGCTACCGCGTGGTGGCGCCCGACCAGATCGGATTCTGCGCCTCGACCAAGCCGGAACACTATCAATACACCTTCCAGCAGCTGGCCGCCAACACCGGGGCGCTATTAAAGAGCATCGGCGTCAAACAGGCCGCCATCATCGGCCACTCGACCGGCGGCATGCTGGCCACGCGCTACGCGCTGATGTATCCGGAGGCGGTGTCGCGGCTGGTGATGGTCAATCCGATCGGGTTGGAAGACTGGAAGGCGCTGGGCGTGCCGGCGCGCAGCGTCGATCAGTGGTACGAGCGCGAATTGAAGATGACGGCCGACAGCGTGCGCGCCTACGAGAAGTCGACCTACTACGTCGGCCGCTGGAAGCCGGAGTACGAGCGCTGGGTCGATATGCTGGCCGGGATGAACGCGGGACCGGGCAAGAAGATCGTGGCCTGGAACTCGGCGCTGATCTACGACATGATCTATACGCAGCCGGTGGTCTATGAATTCCCGCTGCTGAAGGTGCCGACGTCGCTGATGATCGGCGACGCCGACACCACCGCCATCGGCAGCGACATCGCGCCGCCGGCCGTCAAGGCCCAAATCGGCAAGTACGAGGTGTTGGGCAAGCAGGCGGTCAAGCAAATCCCGAACGGCCATCTGGTGGAATTCAAAGGCATGGGCCACGCGCCGCAGATGGAAGATCCGGCCGCGTTCCACCGCGCCTTGCTCGAAGAGCTTAACCGCTAAAAATGCCGTGGCGCGGCGGGGTGGGCTACCCTGTACGGCGCCCTGTGGTAAACCCTCTCTTTAGACTTCTCTTTTCTTCTCTATTTCTCTTCTTTGAACTCTTTTTAAGATTAGCGATCTAAATAGAGGAGAAGAGAAGAAAAGAGAGGAGAAAAACGAATGTTTACCACAGTGGCCGCGCAGCTCTCTACCCCCACCCTGCTCCGACTGATCGAGTATTTGCGCATGCGCAGTGACTCGCATGATGTCTCGGAGGCGCTCAATATCGCGCTAGAGTTCTGGCTCGATTCCAAAAACGAACTGCCTCCCAATGCTGATCGGATCGGCATTCGAGGCTATCAATGGAAAACGCTTTTCCTGCCCGAAGGGACGATTCTGCGTTCGTGGAGCTATGGCGAGCATAACTACGCCCGCGTCGAAGGCGACAAAATCATTCACGACGGCCAGTCCGTCTCACCCAACCAGTTCGCGCGGCATTTCGCCCGCACTGCGCGCAACGCATGGTTCGATTTATCGGTACGCCGTCCCGGCGACAAGCAGTACAAGATGGCGGGACTACTACGCGAAGAACTGGCGCAAGAGAATATGAATCGAGACCTGGCGTCAACTGCGAAACCAAACATTCCCGAGTACGCTCCTACCGCTCTGCCGCCAGATGCCCCCGCTGCGAATCCAACTCGAACAGTTCCGGTAAAAAAAGAGGACTTCGATCCCGGATGGGATTTGCCGGAGCGGCGCAAATTTCGCTACCGTGTTGAGGACACTGCGTACTAACAAAAAAAGAGAGGCGGGTCGTATCCCGTCTCTCTTTTTTCTTGCGCCGCCCAGGCCGAAGGTCCGGGGCGGCACGTCGTGCGCCAGCTGGTGAAGCTTACGACTGGATTACTTGGCTGGCGTTGCCGGGGTTGCCGGGGTTGCCGGGGTCGCCGGGGTCGCCGGCTCCGCAGCTGCAGGCTTGGCTTCTTTTTCAGCCTTGGCCTTCTTGTGATGCGTTTTCTTCGCGGCGGTGTGCTCATGCGGCGCCGCTGGTGCGGCCGGCGTCGCGGCGGTTGCCGTTGCCGGGCTAGCAGGCGTCGCCGGCGTGGCTGGCGTTGCAGGAGCCTGGGCGAAAGCAGCGCCGGCGAACAAGGTGACGGCCAGGGTAGCGATAATCTTCTTCATGATATAGATCCTTTTAAAACGATATAAATTATTTAAATTATTTTAGTAAAACTGACCCTTTTTTTTACTTCTTCACTGCTACTTCTTTCGTTTCAACCTTGGTCACCGTCTCGGTGGCGGGGGCTGCGACTTTGGATTCTTTGGTTTCCTTGACCGTTTTGACCTTGCGGGCGCCGTGCTTGTCGGTTTTAACTTCGCTCTTCACTTCGGTCTTGGTCGTGGTCTTCGCTTCGGCGGCGACGGCCGGTTTGGCTTCAGGCGCGGCTGGCGCGGCGGCTGGCGTCTGGGCGAATGCTGCGGTGGCGAACAGGCCGGCGATCAGGGAAGCGATAATTTTGGTCATGATGTGTTTCCTTTTTCTGGTTTTGGGCAGCGGGACCATCCCGTGTCGCATGAGCAGAAAACGGCCGGCGCCACCGATGAGTTGACCGCCCTTACAACCTCTTACCGACTCTTACACTCGCTTACAAACGGTCGAAAATCCAGTAAGATGTCCCGCGTCAGCAAGATAACCACAACCTAGGAATGAACATGCGTCTCACAGTGTTAGCCCTCGCCGCCGGCATCGCCTTTCAGGCACACGCCCAACAACCCGTCGTCGCCGAGGCGCCGCTGCGCGCCCACCTGTCCTTCCTGGCCGACGACCTGTTCGAAGGGCGCGGCACCGGCCAGCGCGGCGGCGACCTGACGGTGCGCTACCTGGAGACGCAGGCCGCCATCATTGGCCTCAAACCGCTGGCCGGCGGCGGCTACCGCCAGTCCGTCAAGATCGAGGGCACCAAGCTGCTGCCCGGGAGCCTGGTGCGCTTCGACGCCGGCGGCAAGACCATCGCCCCCAAGACCGGCACCGAGATCGTCTTCGGCACCATGAGCGGCAAACAGGACGTCACCGTCGACGCGCCGCTGGTGTTCGTCGGCTACGGCGCCAGCGCGCCGGAGGAAAATTGGGACGACTACAAGGGCGTCGACATGAAGGGCAAGATCCTGGTCATGATGGTCAACGACCCGCAGCCGACCGCCGAGGAGCCCAACCGCTTCGCCGGCAAGGCCTACACCTACTACGGCCGCTGGCTGTACAAGTTCGAGGAGGCGGTGCGGCGCGGCGCCGCCGGCGCGCTGCTGATCCACACCACGCCATCGGCCTCCTACCCGTGGAGCGTGCCGGCCAACGGCTTTGGCCACGAGCGCTTCCACCTGGCCGGCAAGGGCAACCCGGTCGAGGGCTGGCTGCAGGAGGACACCGCGCGGGCGCTGTTCGCCGCCGCCGGCTTCGACCTGGACGCGCTGCGCGCCAAGGCCGAGCGGCGCGACTTCACGCCGGTCGACCTCAACATCAAGGTCCACGCCGAGGTGCGCAGCGCCGTGCGCCAGATCGAGCAGTTCAACGTCGCCGGCATCGTCCCGGGCACCGACGCCAAGCTGAAGGAACAGGCGGTGATCTATTCGGCCCACTGGGACCACCTGGGCATCGACGAGGGCGTGCGCCGCGACGACAAGACCGACCATACCTATAACGGCGCCATCGACAACGCATCCGGCACCGCCGCGCTGCTGGTCATGGCCGCCGAGGCGGTCAAGCACCCGGCCAGGCGCACCCAGATCTTCCTGTGGCCGGCGGCCGAGGAACAGGGCCTGCTGGGCAGCGCCGCCTACGTGCAAAACCCGGCCTGGCCGCTCGACAAGACCACGGCCGACCTCAACCTCGACAGCATGAACTTCGTCGGCAAGACCAGCGATATCGGCGTCGCCGGCGCCGAGCGCAGCAGCCTGTACGAGGCCGCCGGCGCGGTCGCCAAAAAAATGGGCCTGACCCTGGCGCCGGCCATCCCGGACCTGTCGGGCGCCTTCTTCCGCGCCGACCATTTCAATTTTGCCAAGGCCGGCGTGCCGGCCTTTAACGTCGGCTCGGCCGTGTTCTCCGGCGACGGCCACTTCACCTTCGTCAAAGACCTCGAACCGTCGCGCGCCAAGCTGGTCGCTTTCAAGAAGGACTACCACCAGGTCACCGACGAGTACCGTCCGGAGTGGGATTTGTCGGGCATGGTGCAGCAGGCGCAGTTCACCCTCAACCTGGGCTACGCGGTGGCCAACGCCCCGGCCATGCAGACCTGGAAGGCCGGCGACGCCTTCGGCAAGGTCAAGCGCTAACCGACAAGGGCCAAACAACGCCGGCCAATCCGGCCGGCGTCTGATATATGCCACAGAGCAACACCCGAAACGCCCTATAATGCTGACAGGCATGTTCGGGTGGCGTATGACTTTCAATTTCTTCAGGCTTGTCGTTTTACTCACGACGCCCGCGCTGCGGCGCGCCGGCGCCGCCATGGCGCTGGCGCTCGCGTTCTGGCTGGCGCCCTTCGCGGCCCACGCCGCCCAGGACAACTTCAACGGCGGCAACGTCACCGGCTGCACGCGCGCCGGCAGCACCTACAACTGCCCCACCCTGTCGCAAGTCAACGACATCACCATCGCCAGCGGCTACACGGTGGTGGTCGGCACCGACGTGTCCTTCACTTATGCCCAGGTACTGAAGATGAGCGGCAGCGCCGTCTTGCGCGCCAGCGGCGACCTCGATCTGCGCGGCCTGCAAACCAACAACACCCAGGTGGCGGGCGGCACGTTGGCCGCCGACGACACCTTCCGACTCGGCGCGAACGACCAGACCGTCACGGCCAACGTCACCGCCGCCGCCATCGCCACCGGCGGTCCGTCGACCCGCATCAACGGCAATGTCACCGTCGGCGGCCTGGCCAACCTCGGCTCGAGCACCACCATCACCGGCACCTTGACGGCGGCAACGGTGACGGCAGGCTCGAGCCTGCGCATCGACGGCGGCATCGACGCCAGCGGCACCGTCAGCCTGAGCTCGGCCTCCACCGTCAAGGGCGGCATCACCGGCATCCCCGGCATCAACGGCGGGCGCAGCGGCGCCGTCACCACCGGCTCGAGCTCCACCATCAGCGGTAACATCTCCGCCTCGGCCTTCACCTTGGCCTCGGGCAGCAGCCTGGCGGGCGACATCGACGCCCCCACGGTCGAACTGAGCGCGGCCAACGCCATTGTCGTCGGCAACATCACCGCCACCACCTCGCTGGTGGTCGGCAGCGGCGCCAGCGTCACCGGCAAGATCGACTCGCCCAAGGTCGATCTGAACGCCTCCGGCGTCACCATCAAGGGCGACATCAACGCCGGCACCTCGCTCACGATCGGCAGCGGCAACACCGTCAACGGCAACCTCACCGGCACCGCCTTGACGATCGCCGCGTCCAACGTCGTCGTCAACGGCAACGTCACGATGAAGGGCGACATCGACATCGGCTCGGGCGCCACCATCAACGGCGACCTGTCGGCGCGCAACGTCACCACCCACGCCTCGGGCGACAACATCAACGGCAACGCCTCGGTCAACGCCATCTTCCTCGACTACGGCGCCAGCGTCAGCAAGACCATCACCTGCACCGGCGCCGGCGCCTCGGGCTGCAGCTGCGTCACCCGGGCCGACAGCAACTACAAGCCCACCTGCGGCGCGCCGCCGCCGTCGGGCGTGCACCATTTCCGCATCACCCAACCGGGCAGCGCGCTCACCTGCCAGCCGCAGCCGGTCACCGTCACCGCCTGCGCCAACAGCGCCTGCGCGCTCCCCAACTACACCGGCACGGCCACCGTCACGCTGCAGCCGGGCGGCAAATCGTTCAGCTTCAGCGGCGGCGAGACCACCAGCGCCACGGTCGAGCAGACCACGGCCGGCACCGCCACCTTGTCGGCCACGGGCGCGCTCAACGCCGCCACCTGCGTCAACACCAGCACCAGCGACCCGTCGCTGCAGTGCCAGATGAAATTTGGCACCACCGGACTGGACATCTCGGCCAGCAACCACGTGTCGATGGCCGGCGGCGCCACCGTCACCATCCAGGCGAAGAAGGCCTCCGCGCAAAACCAGAGCTGCGTGCCGCTGGTGGCCAACCAGACGGTCAACATCGACCTGTCGTGCGCGTTCGACAGCCCGGCGGCCGACAAGGCCGCCGACGTCAACGTCAAGGTCGGCAGCGCCAGCCTGGACTGCCGCAAAGCCGCCGTCGCCGTGCCGTTCGCCTTCGACAAGGACGGCTACGCCACTGTGCCGCTGCAATACGCCGAGGTCGGCAGGATCAATCTCAACGGCAGCTTCGCCGGCGCCGGCTTCAACGCCATCGGCAGCAGCAGCTTCATCGCCGCGCCCAAGGAGTTCCTGATCGAGGCGACCAGCGTGCTGACCAAAGCCAACACCGCGACCATGGCGGCCGACGGCGTGTTCGCCAGGGCCAGCGAGGGCTTCATCGTCAAGATCAGCGCCGTCAACGGCGACAAGAAGGTCACCACCAACTTCGGCAAGGAAACTTCGGCCGAAGGCATCACGATCACCTCCGGCATCGCCAACATCGATGCCAACGGCAACCCGGACGCCGCCCGCAAGAACGGCTTGATCACCGCCGGCAAGTTCAAGGTCGTCAGCGGCGGCGTCTACACCAGCTTGGACGACGCCACCGGGCTGTGGAGCTTCAGCGACACCGGCGCGATCAAACTGGACGTGACCTTGTTCAACCCCACCGGCTATTACATGGGCTTTGCCGACAAGGCCTTCAAAACGGCCGGCACGCTGACCGTGGCCCGCTTCGTTCCGGACCACTTCGACACGGTGCTGATGAGCAACCAGGAGGTCGACGGCTCCGTCGCCCCGCCAGCCATCCCGGCCGAGGGCCGCAGCATGAGCTGTGCCGGCCTGAGCGACGCCACCCGGCCGTGCGGCCCGGCCACGACCAGCTTCGTCCATTCCGGCCAGCCGTTCTTCGTCAAGGTGCTGGCCTACAACGGCGCGACGCCGCCGGCGCTCACGCTGAACCACTCGGGCGCCTACGCCAAGGCGGTGACGCTGTCGGCGCTGACGGCCGCCGGCGGCAGCGTCGCCACGGCCGGCGGCCAGCTCGACTGGATACGCCCGGCCGACGGGGCCTTAACCACCGGCGTCAATTTCGCTTTCGACAAGGGCGTCGGCAAGTTGGCGGCGCCGGTCGACAACATGCCCCGCTTCCTCTTCAGCGCCAAGGACGTGCTGCCGGTGACGACCTATATCCGCGCCGTGGACAGCGACGGCGTCACCTCCAAACGCCCCACGCCGCCCGCCCCGGCGCCCCAGATCGTCTCGGTCGAGGCGCCGCTGACGGTGGTCAGCGGCCGTTTGCTGGTCGCCAATACCTACGGCTCGCCCAACGGCAGCGTGCCGGTCGACGCCAGCGCGCAGTACTACATGCCGGTCGGCTACGTGTTCAACCCGCAGGTGCAGGCGACCAGCGGGGCGATCGCCAACTTCATCAAGTTCGACAATTGCGTCAAGGGCCTGGCCGGCCGCTGCCCGGCGATGAAGGCGGCCCCCGCGCCGTCCACGCTGGTGCTCAAGAACGGCAAGGGCACCTTCCGCGTGGCGCCGCCCACGCCGGTGACGACCGAGATCGGCTGGGCCGAGGTCTCGCTCGGATCGCTGATCTACTACCTGCCCAGCAGCGTCGGCCGCGCCACCTTCGGCATCTACCGTTCCGGCCCGGTGGTCTACCGGCGCGAGGTGTACTAACGCGCCCGCTCCGGCCGCGCGCGCTGCAAGGGCGCGCGAAACAAGGTAGGATGGCCGCTTTCTGCCCCTACAAGGAACGCCATGGAAACCAATTCGAAGTGGATCGACGTCGACACCGCCGACGGCAAGTTTGAAGCCTACCTGTCGCTGCCGCGCTCCGGCAAGGGCCCGGGCATCGTGTTGCTTCAGGAAATCTTCGGCGTCAACCAGCACATCCGCAACGTCGCCGACCAGTACGCCGCCGACGGCTACGTGGTGCTGGCGCCGGACCTGTTCTGGCGCGAGGGCGCCCACATCGAACTGGCCTACGACGGCGACGGCTGGAAGCGCGCCGTCGAACTGATGAACGCCACCGACGTCGACCGCGCCCAGGCCGACATCGCCGCCACCGTCAAGGTGCTGCGCGGGCTCGACGCCGTCGCCGCCCACAAGGTCGCCTCGGTCGGCTACTGCTTCGGCGGCAAGCTGTCCTACCACACCCTGGCCAACGGCCTGGTCGACGCCGGCGTGTGCTACTACGGCGGCGGCATCCAGAATGGGCTGGACCGCGCCGACCAGATCAAGGGACCGATGCTGATGCACTTCGGCGGCGCCGACAGCCACATCCCGGCCGACGCCGTCAAAAGCATCGCCGAACGCTTCGACAGCAACGACCAGGTCGAGATCCACGTCTACGAGGGCGCCGAGCACGGCTTCAACTGCAACCACCGCGACAGCTACCAGCAGCGCGCCGCCGCCCAGGCGCACGGCCACACGCTGGTGTTCCTCGGCGAACAACTGTAAAGGGGCGCCATGGCACGCCTGACCCTGGACTTCCCCGAAGACCAGTATTATTTCGAGACCCGGATGGCGGTGCGCAGCACCGACATCAACGCCGCCAACCACCTGGGCAACGATTCGATGGTCTCCATGCTGTCGGAGGCGCGCGCGCTGTTCCTGGCGCACTTCGGCGCGCCGGAGATCGACGCCGACGGCCTGGGCACCATCGTCACCGACCTGGCGACGATGTTCAAGGCCGAGGCGCACGCGCGCGACCTGCTGCTGTTCGAGGTGGGGGTGATGGACGTCAACCGCTACGGCGGCGACCTGATCTTCCGCGTCACGCGCCCGGCCGACGGCAAGCTGATCGCCATGGCCAAGTACGGCTTCGTGTTCTTCAACTTCCAGAGCGGCCAGGTGGCGCCGATGCCGAAGGCCTTCCTGGCGCACTTCCCCAAGGCCGCCCAGCCGGGCTGACGGGCTGCCGTGGTCCGGCAGCGGTTCGGCGAATCAGCGGCTGGCCACCTTCGGCACGATGGTTTTGCCGAACCACTCGTCGATCATCTGCTTTTCATAGCGCAGCGGGTCGCTGTCCGAATGGCGGCCCATGCGCTGCTGGTAATTCATGTTCGACAGTTGCTCGTCGCCGCTGCGCAGCACCTGGCCGTTCTCCTCGAGCGTGTAGCGCAGGTGCATCCGCGGCCAATCGGCGCCGCCGCGCATGATGCGGATGTCCTCGCCGCCGCTGCGGCGCGGCCACAGTTGCCCGGCCAGGTCGATATCGAGCACCTCGATCTTGAGGTTCTGGCCGGCCGGCAATCGCTTGTTGAGCGAAGCAAAATACTCGGCGAAATCCTTCTGCAGGCGCTCGCGCTCGATCGGGCTGCGCGGCATGTCGATAAATTCGTCCGGCTTGACGAACGTCACGCTCACGTCGGCCCACGCGGCGCCGCTGGCCAGCAGCGCCAGGGCGGCGGCCAGCAAGGGTTTGGTCATCAGGCGCATTGTGCTACTCCTTCACGGGGTACATTCATAGTAAATAATATAGCCCTTTTCCGCCGTCCCCGCGCGGCCTGAATCGATTTGTTACCAATGCCCGCGCAACCGCAAAGCGCCGCCGTTCCGTCAAAATATTTCACTTCGGGATAGCAATATTGCCCGAATCAAAGTATTGTTCAGCTCATACGTAGTGTTACGTAAAACTAACACAACGCCGTCCCGCCCCGGAGTGTTGTGCAAAGCAGCAGGAAATTTTATTGCTTGTTGTTAATGGCGTGGGACACGATTACAATCAAATTTAATCCATACGTCATTTAGCGGAACGTTCCCCTATGTCCTTTTTGTCATCTGCTTCGCCCAAGTTAGCACCGTGGAAAGTTCTGTTGGTCGATGACGAACCGGACATCCACGACATCACCAAGCTCACCTTGAGCCGCTTCCGCCTCGACGGCCGCGCGCTGACCTTCGTGCACGCCTACAGCGGCGCCGAGGCCAAGGAAGTGCTGGCGCGCGAAAGCGACATCGCGCTTGTGTTCCTCGACGTGGTGATGGAAAAGGAAGACAGCGGCCTCGAAGTGGCGCGCTGGATGCGCCAGGACCTCGACAACCAGTTCACCCGCATCGTTCTGCGCACCGGCCAGCCCGGCCAGGCGCCCGAGGAACGGGTGATCGTCAACTACGACATCAACGACTACAAAGAGAAGACCGAACTCGACCGCACGAAGCTGTTCACCACCACCTTCGCCGCGCTGCGCGCCTACCGCGACATCATGAAGGTCGAGGAAGCCCGCCGTTCGCAGGCCAACTACCGCGAAGGCCTCGAGCGCGTGATCGCCGCCTCGGCCCACATTTTCCAGCAACGCAACCTCAAGGACTTCGCCAACGGCCTGCTGCAGCAAGTGGTCGCGCTGTTGCGCCTCGAGCACAGCATGCTGCTGCGCCTGCGCGGCGCCACCGCCTTCGGCGGCGAGCAGGAATACGAAGTGCTGGCCCAGATCGGCGACGACGAGGGCACCCTGCTCAACGACGCGGTGCTGGCCCAGCTCGACGCGGCCAAGAGCAACAAGATCTCGCGCGTGGAGGGCGACACCTACATCGGCTACTTCCCCAACAACAGCGGCAAGGCCTCGCTGCTGATCCTCAAGGGCGTCGAGGAAATCTCCGAAATCGACACCAAGCTGCTGGAAGTGTTCTGCTCGGGCGTCGCCATCGCCTTCGACAACATCCTGCTGACCCAGGAAATCACCGACACCCAGGCCGAACTGATCCTGCGCCTGGGCGACGTCGTCGAATCGCGCTCCAACGAGGCCGGCAACCACGTGCGCCGCATGGCCGAGGTATGCCACCTGCTGGCCACCGCCGCCGGCATGCCGGAGGACGAGACGGCCGTGCTGCGCCACGCCGCGCCGATGCACGACATCGGCAAGATCGCCACGCCGGACGCGGTGCTGCTCAAGCCGGGCAAGCTCGATGCCGCCGAATGGGAAATCATGAAGCAGCACCCGACGGTGGGCCTGTCGATCCTGGACGGCTCGCAGCGGCCGATCCTCAAGGCGGCGGCGGTCATCGCCCACCAGCACCACGAAAAATTCGACGGCAGCGGCTATCCGCAGGGATTGAAGGGCCATGACATCCACCTGTACGCGCGCATCGTCGCCGTCGCCGACGTCTTCGACGCGCTGATGCACAAGCGCTGCTACAAGGACGCCTGGCCGATCGAAAAAGTGGTCGAACACCTGCGCGAAGTGGCCGGCCAGCACTTGGACCCGGTCTACGTCGACCTCTTGGTGCAAAACATCGACAAAGCCGTCGCCATCAACGAGCGCTTCCCGGACTAGACGCGCATAAGCATATTTGCAATCGGTTGTTGTTAAACGGAATTCCTTGCTCGTAAGATACTGGTCCAGACCAAGCAAGGAATCCGTCATGCCGCGCCACACCCTCCCCCGATTGCCCCTGCGCCGCAGCGTCATCGCCTGCGCGCTGCTGTTGTCGTCGCTGCCAGCCGCCCGGGCGCAGCAAGCGTCCACCACCGACACCGCCGCCATCGACCAGGTCACCGTGGTCGGCTCGCGCGCCCGCAACCGCACCGTGTTCGACAGCGCCGTGCCGATCGACCGCTTTGGCCAGCGCGAGGTGGAAAACGCCCTCGCCAGCGGCGACCTCGGCGCCGCCCTGCAAAACCTGTCGCCGTCGATCAACTTTCCGCGCATCGAATCGAGCGGCGCCGCCGACTCCGTGCGCGGCATCCAGCTGCGCGGCCTCGCGCCCGACCAGGTGCTGGTACTGATCAACGGCAAACGCCGCCACGCCAGCGCGGTGCTCGACACCGAAAGCAGCTTCGCCGGCACCGTACCGGTCGACGTCAACGCCATTCCGCCGGGCGCCATCGACCACATCGAAATCCTGCGCGACGGCGCCGGCGCCCAATACGGCAGCGACGCCGTCGCCGGCGTCATCAACATCGTGCTCAAGAAAGCGCGCAGCGGCGGCTCGGCCTCGGTCAGCTACGGCGCCAACCACACCGACTTCAAGCCGACCAACGACACCAAGACCGACGGCCAGACCAAAATCGTCAGCGCCGACTACGGCGTGCCGGTCGGCGACGCCGGCTTCGTGCGCTTCGGCGCCGAAACGCGCGACCGCAACCCGACCAACCGCGCCGGCCGCAGCGACGCCGGCTGGACCTCGTGGAACTCCACCCCGCAAGACCTGGCGCTCGACGGCCAGGTGGTGTTCAAATCCGGCGACTCGCAGCAAAAAAACCACTACCTGTTCTACAACGCGCTGGTGCCGCTGGGGGCCGGCGTGGACGCCTATTCCTTCGCCACAGTCAACAAGCGAAAGTCCGACGGCAGCGCCTACTTCCGCTACCCCGGCGACCCGTCCAACGTGTCAGCCATCTACCCCAACGGCTACCGCCCGAACACCAACGGCGACATGACCGACACCAGTATCGTTGCCGGCCTGCGCTTGGCCAGCGGCGCCTGGAACTGGGACCTGAGCGCCCGCCACGGCGGCAACAAGTTCGACTACGACCTGTCCAACTCGGTCAACGCCTCGCTGGGCGCCGCCAGCCCGACCAGCTTCCACCTCGCCACCTTCGACTTCAAGCAAAACGCCGTCAACGCCGACGTCACGCGCGAACTCGATCTGGGCATCGGCGCGCCGCTCAACCTGGCGCTGGGCGCCGAGTACATGCGCGAGAGCTATCAAAGCTCGCCGGGCGACCCGGCCTCGTACGCCGCCGGCACCGTGCCAGGCGCGCCGCCGGGCGCCCAGGCCGGTCCCGGACTGCGCCCGCAGGACGCCTTCGACGGCAGCCGCTCGATCCGCTCGGTCTACGCCGACATCGAAAGCGACGTCACCAGCCGCCTGCTGCTGGGCGCGGCCGCCCGCTACTCGGACTACAGCGACTTCGGCACCGCCAGCACCGGCAAGCTGTCGGCGCGCTACAAACTGAGCGACGGCTTCCTGCTGCGCGGCTCGCTGTCGAACAGCTTCCGCGCGCCGGCGCTGGTGCAGACCGGCTTCCGCTTCTCGACCTTGAACTTCAACGAGGACGGCAGCGCGCTGCAAACGGCCTCGCTGCTGCCGGCCAGCGATCCGCTGGCGCGCGCCTTTGGCGCCGAGTCGCTCAAACCGGAGAAATCCACCAACCTGTCGATCGGCGCCGCCTGGCGTCCGCAGCGCAACACCAGCGTCACCCTGGATGCCTACCGCATCAAGATCCGCGACCGCATCACCCGTACCAGCGACCTGCAAAGCGACGCCGCCACCGCCTACCTGGCCGGCATCGGCCGCACCGACATCCAATCGGTGGCCTACCTGGCCAACCTGCTCGACACCACCACCACCGGCTTCGACGCGGTCGTCAACCACGACCTGCCGTTCGCGGGCGGCAAGCTCGACCTGAACGCGGCGCTCAACCTGAACAAGACCCGCATCGACAAGGCGCGCCAAAGTTCCGCCGCGCTGTCGCAGATCGACCCGGACCTGACCTTGTTGACCGACATGAGCCTGTTCCGCATCCGCAACGCCTCGCCCAGGAACAAGCTCGTACTGAGCGCCGACTGGCAGGCGGCGCAGTGGAGCCTGCAAGCCAAGGCCACCCGTTTCGGCCCGCTCAAGGACTTCTCCTACGACCAGGACGCCGAGGTCATCGACGGCGTCAACGCCCAGCGCTTCGGCGCCGTCTGGACCCTGGATCTGGAGGCGCAATACAAGCTGACCAAACAGCTGACGGTGGCCGTCGGCGGCGACAACATCCTCGACCGCTACCCGCAGCGCGTGCGCCAGACTAACAACGCCACCTATGGCGGCGCGCTGCCGTACAATTTTATTAATCCGATCGGTCTCAACGGCGCCTATTTCTACGGCCGCCTGCGCTACACTTTCTAAGCTCAAAATTTAATCGGGAAAAACATGAAGCTCTCCAAACTGCTCGCCACCGCCTGCCTCGGCGCTTTGATAACTGCGCAAGTTTATGCGGCGGATGCCAAGAACGCCCTGGTCCTGATGACCGACTTCGGCACCTCCGACGGCGCCGTCTCGGCGATGCACGGCGTCGCCTACGGCGTCGACCCAACGCTGCAGGTCTCCGACCTGACCCACAACATTCCCGACTACGACATCTGGCTCGGCGCCTACCGCCTGTACCAGACCGCCAATTACTGGCCCAAGGGCAGCGTGTTCGTCTCGGTGATCGACCCCGGCGTCGGCACGGCCCGCAAGTCGGTGGTATTGAAAACCAAGGAAGGCCGCTACTTCGTCGGCCCCGACAACGGCCTGTTCACGCTGATCGCCGAGCGCGACGGCGTGGCCGAACTGCGCGAGATCGACGAAAAGGTCAACCGCCTGGCCGGCTCGGCCGAGTCGTACACCTTCCACGGCCGCGACGTCTACGCCTTCGTCGGCGCGCGCCTGGCCTCGGGCGCCATCACCTACGAGCAGGTCGGCCCGGTGCTGCCGAGCGAATCGGTGGTCAAGATCGCGTACCAAAAGGCGGTCCGCAACGGCAATACCATTCGCGGCATCATCCCGGTGCTCGACGTCAAATACGGCAACGTCTGGACCAACATCCCGAAATCGCTGTTCGACGAGCTGAAGGTCGGCGTGCATGAACAGGTGCAGGTGCGCATCCTGCACAACGGCAAACAGATCGACAAGCTGATCGCGCCGTTCGAACACACCTTCGGCGGCGTGGCCAAGGGCAAGCCGCTGGTCTACCTCAACAGCCTGCTGGACGTGGCCGTCGCCATCAGCCAGGGCAACTACGCCGCCAGGCACAAGATCGAATCGGGCGTGGACTGGGAAGTGGAAATCACCAAAGTGCCGTCGAAATGAAGAGCGGCCTGCTGGCACTGGCTTGGGCGTTGTCGCTGAGCGCGGCGGCGGCGCCCTGCCTGCCGACGGCCGAGCTGATCGAGCGCGACCGGCAGTACGAAGAAGCGTTGCGCGTCGGCGACGTCGCCTTCCTCGACCGCTGGCTGGCGGACGACTACGTCTGGGTGCACAACCTGGCGTCGCAGACGGAAGGCAAGGCGGCGGTGCTGGAGCGTTCGAAGAAGCCCGCCGTCGTCCACAAATCGCGCACGACCAGCGACGTCCACGCCCATGTCGGCGGCGACACGGTGGTGCTGCGCGGTCTGAGCACGGTCGAGCAATGGAATGCCGGCGGCAAGACCTGGCGCAGCAACCGCTATCAGTTCATGCGCACCTACGTCAACGTCGGCGGCCAGTGCAGGCTGCTGTCGGTGCAAACGATGAAGGTGTGGTCGAGCCCGGCTGGCGGCTGATCGCCGGGTAACGTGCGGAGTCAAGCCTCGGCGTGTTGCACGGCCTCTGACGCCCCGACCGGCGCGATCTGATCGATCGCCCGCTGAATCATTCGACGTAACTGCGAATAATCTTCGGGCGCCACTGCGGCGTCGCTGCCGTCAACAATCCTATTGCGAAGCGCCAACAAAGCCCGCGCCTCTTCAAATTCCGCATTGGATATCAACCCGTTTGAGGCCGCACGGTCGAGGCGGTAAAGATCCGTATCGCCATCCCTGTCAAAGCCTTCCTGAATGGCGAACAGCCTCAACGCCGCGATGTAGACGATCCACAATCTGGTCAGCATACCCGGCGTGGCTTGAGACTCGCGAGCTAACAGATCGATCTCGCGTAAATGCTGCAGCAATCCGTCAACGTCAAGATCACCGAACTCACCCGAAGTGTTCACTTCGGGGTCTACATTCGGAACCGTGGCACAGGACATCTGCCAACCGGGATGCCGTTCAACCTCCTCCCACAGCCGCATGAAGGCGGCAACGTCCCTGACACCCTCCGTTTTAACGTCGATGAGCATGTTTTCGCTACCCTTGGTGGCCAAAATCTCCGGTTGATAGTTCCCTAAGAAAGAGGGAAGGGACTCGGCAGGCGGTTCGAATACGACAGTGTAGCCGCGACGCTGGTAAGCTTCGGCAATTCGCCGCAAAGCGCGAAGTTCCTGAACGGTTTTCATCTCATCTCCTCGGCCAGTTCGCACGAATCCGAAATCGCCACATAGACGCACGTATCGCCTGTTGCAATAGCTTGGGCCAGCTTGGCTGGCAAGCCATCCTTGTTGTGATTCACATCCACGCCGCGCACATGCGCAGACACGTCCCGAATCATGGAATCATCGGCATAAATTAACGCACACAACGCATCTTGCACGGGTTTTACGAAATTATTAATGTCGCCAGGCCGTGGACTATGGGACAGGTAAACCATGGTGAATTTTAGCGGATAGTTCACCAAGGGGCGCGCCGGCCATGCAAGCCTTGCACGACCATAAACGTAATCGGTCCATGCCCTTCTATGCGACGCATCCTTTGTCTGATAAGAATACGCGCGGCACGGCAGCACGAAGTCTACGATGAGCGGCATGCTACTTTCCTCGTTTGATCGCTTGAATAAGACTGATAGTCTGTCATCGCCACACACAGCGCGGCTGACGTACATCAAAGCGCATCACACCTATGCAGACCAGGCTGCTTGGCGTCGACCGGCTGGACATCGGTTACTATCTTGTCAACTCAACTTTTCGATGCACCTATTCATGACCGTCCATAAGAAGCACCAGCTCAGCCTCCTCCCCCTGGCGTTCGCCGCGTTCGCGGCGCCGTGCTTCGGCGCCACCGACTGGAATGCCATCGCCCGCGCCGACATGAAATTCGCCATCGACAAGGTACGCAGCAGCCATGCGGGCAGCGTCAGCGGCCAGATCGATGTCGCCGCGCCGCTCGAGGCCGGCGCGCGCACCGGCATGCTGGAAGCGGCCGACGCCAAAACCGAGCAGGACTACAAGCGCGCGCTGGTGCGCTTCATCGCCGGCTTCGGCGATCCGCACACCGGCATCCGGCTCGATCTGACGACCAAGGCCTGGACTGGCGTCGTGCTCGATCACGTCGACGGCAAATTCCGCGTCGTCTGGTCGGAACCGGACTGGCCGCAACCGCTGCCGCCGCGCGGCGCCGTGGTGCAGAGCTGCGACAACGTCTGGATCGGCACCTACCTCAAAAGCAATGTCGCCCCGTTCAGCAACCACAGCCTGGAATATCCGACCACGCTCAGCGAACTGGCGCGCGTCGCCATGTTCGACACCGGCCTCGGCTGGACGCCGAAGCAATGCGCGGTCGAACAAGCCGACGGCTCCACCCGCCAGTACGCGTTGCCGCTGCGCGCGCTGGCCGACGGCATCGGCGACGCCCGCATCGACGCGGTGCGCAAGCACTACAAGGCCAAGGCGCGGCCCGTCGGCCTGTACCGGCTGGCGGCCGACAAGCAATGGGTCGGCATGCCGACCTTCAACGGCGCCGTTGCGGGTGAAGCCTACACGGCGCTGTATCCACAACTGGCCGCGCTCAAGCACACCGGCTGGATCATCTTCGACCTGCGCGGCAACGGCGGCGGCGACTCCAGCTGGGGCAACCGCGCCTTGCAGGCGCTGTACGGCGAGGCCTATGGCGAGCAACTGGGCAACACCGCCTCCTATGTCAAATCACTGATCGCCGACCAGGCCACGATCGACCAATATCGGCAATTTGCCAGCAAGAAGGAATTCGCCGCATCGAAAGCGGCCTTTGACGAGGCTATCGTGAAACTGGAGGCGTCGCTGGCCAGAGGCGAACCGCTGGCGCGGGTCGACGACACCAGCAAGGACGACGCCACAGCCCTCGCCGCCAAGGTGCGCCGGCGGCCGGGCGGCCCGCGCGTGGCCGCCATCATCGATCGCGGCTGCTTCAGCTCGTGCATGAACTTCGTGCAGCAGATCTCGTCCATGTCCGACACGGTGCTGCTGGGCGAACCGACGATCGGCTACTCGCCGTACGGCGAAATCGGCCGATACGAGCTCCCCAGCGGCCAAGGCGCGCTCTTCGTGCCGTCGGCGATCTACACCGCCTTCCAGGCCACGCGCGAACCGTTCGTGCCGGCGGTACGCTACGACGGCAACATGGCCGACGACGACAAGCTGATGAAATGGGTGGACGCCACGCTGACACGCATGAAGTCGAGCAAAACGAACTGACCGGCGCATTCCATTGAATTTCACCCCACCACCATGAAGCCCAGAATCATGAAGCAATTTTTAATACTTGTCCCAATTGTCTTCGGACTGCTACTCGGCGGATGCCAAGCTAACCCAGGCCAGCGCACTGCGCCGGATGCGATTCGTCTGCAGACTGATGGCCTTTTCGAGAAACTTGTCGCGGTCAGGCGAGATATCCACCAGCACCCTGAAGTGGCGGGCAACGAATCTCGAACTGCAGCGACTATAGCCGCGCACTTGCGTGAAATGGGGCTGGAAGTTCAGACTGGCCAGTACGGCCACAGTGTTATCGGAATACTGCGGGGCGGGCACCCGGGGAAGACGGTTGCATGGCGAGCCGACCTTGATGCGCTTCCGGGCGAGTTCAGGGATCCCGCGCCCTTCAGGTCGCAGAATCCCGGTGTTCACCATGCCTGTGGACACGATATCCACATCGCCATCGCATTGGGAATCGCCGAGATCCTTGCCAGGCAGCGGGAGTTCTTGCACGGAACGGTCGTCTTCGTGTTTCAGCCGGAAGAGGAGACCTTCAAGGGAGCAAAGGCCCTCATTGACCGGGGCGCTTTCTCGTCCATCGCTCCGGATGAGATCTATGGCGTGCACGTGACGGCATTGCCCGTTGGGCAGATTTTAGTCCGGGCGAATGAGATGTTCGCATATCAACGGCGTGTCCGCATCCGGCTAAAAAACGAATTGTCGAAGGCAGAGATAATGCAGTTGACGAGGAATGTGAACCGTGAGCTGTCTCGGAGCCGGACTGGCGCAAAGCCTTGGGAAATCCAGAATATTGACGATCCTGTCATCGGATTGACGTCCCCGGGTACGTGGTTCCAGGACTACCTGATCATGGATGCAACCTTTGATACCCGCACAGAAAAGGAAGCGCTTGTTCTTGAGTTCTATCTATATGAAACAACTGCATCTAAGCTGGGGGGCATCATTTCTCGCGTCGAGCGCGTGGTTGAGGCCAGCGGCCACAAGAGCCAATTGGTCTCCGTGTCGTACGTACAAGAGAATCCGACCGTGCTCAACAACGCCTCACTGACTCGCTTTGCCATCCGAACACTGCAGGGTAGCCGCGGAGTGGACGCGGTCCAGCCATTTTTTGGACAGGTACCGTTCTTCAATGATGACTTCGCCTACTTTCAACAGAAAATTCCGGGTGTGTACTTTTTCCTCGGCGGTTCAAATGCCGGGAAAGGTCTCATTGCAATGAACCATGCGCCGGATTTTCAAGTAGATGAAGAAAGCATCCGAGTCGGCGTCAGCAGCTTCTCGTCCTTGATTATCGCGCGGCTGGAAACGCCTGACCAGGCTGAGCGAGACTAGCGGGCAACGGCGTTCGCAGATGCATGGGCGTTTTCTGATGCTACGTTATTTCGCGTCCGCGTGCTCGTAGCTGAAGATGCGCGACACTTTCCACTCCTTGCCCTGCAAGACCCACAACTGCGTGAACAGCGCGCGCCCGGCCAGGAACTCCGGTTTGTCCTTCGGCAGGACGGTAAACTGGTGTTCGCCGGTCGACAGATAGCCGTAGATAACATCGTCCTTGCGCATCGGGAAAAACTTCACCGTGCCAGGGATGGCGTCGCGGCGCAGCGTATGGTCGCCCGTGCCCATCTCGCTGTTGACGGCGGCCAGCGCCTTCTTGCCGATCAGCGTACCGCCACGATCATGGTAGAACTCGACATCGTCGGCCAGGAACGCGTTCATGGCAACCGGGTCGGCACGATTGTAGGCGGCCCAGTAAGCATTGTCGGCTTGGCGGACGGCAGCCTCCAGGTCGGCCGGTTTCGGCTCGGCCGCCACCACCTGGCCCTGCACCACAAAAAACATCACTGCCAGTAGAATCAGACGTAAGCCCATCATTCCCTGCTCCTTATTTGCGTTTGATCTTGGGGAAGCGCAGCTTGTAGTGCAATCCCATGCCCGGCGCGCTGGCCACCTTGACGGTGCCGCCCAGCGCGCCCGTCACGAGGTTGAACAGGATGTGCGCGCCCAGGCCGCTGCCGCCCGAGCCGCGCTTGGTGGTGAAGAACGGATCGAACAATTGCGCCAGGGTGCCCGTGTCCATGCCGACGCCGTCGTCGCTGTACTCGAAGACGACGAAATCGCCATCGAGCTTGCCGGTGATCTTGATCTTGCCCGACTGCCCTTCCTCGTAGCCGTGCACCAGCGAGTTCATCACCATGTTGGTGACGATCTGCGACACCGCGCCGGGGAAGCTGGCCATTTCGATGCGCTCCTCGCAGTCGATCTCGATGACGATCGGCTTGCCCTTGAGCTTGGGCTGCAGCGACAGCAGCACCTCGTCGAGATACTTGCGCAGGTTGAAGCTGCGGATATCGTCGGACGACTGGTCCACCGCCACCTGCTTGAAGCTGCGCACCAGCGCCGCCGCCCGCTGCGTGTTGGTGGTCATGATGCGCAGCGACTGGTCGATGATGTCGAAGAACTGGTTCAGGCCGTCCTCGTCGAGCACGCCCGCCGCCATGTCCTCGCGCGTGAGCTTGAGTTCCTCCACCAGATGGCTGGTGGCCGTCACGCAAATGCCCAGCGGCGTGTTGATCTCGTGCGCCACGCCGGCCACCAGGCGGCCCAGCGAGGCCAGCTTCTCCTGCCGTACCAGCTCGCCCTGCGCGTCCTTGAGCGACGTCAGCGCCCCTTCCAGCGCCGCGTTCTGCTCTTCCAGCGCATCCTTGGCGCGGCGGATCTCGCGCTCGGCCTGCATGCGCGCGATCGCCACCGCGACGTGGCTGGCCATGAAGGCCAGGATGTCCAGATCGCCCTGGCCGTAGATGACGGCCGGGTCGTAGCTTTGCACGATGATCACGCCATAGGCCTGGTCGCCCAGCAGCATCGGCGCGCCCATCCAGCTGGCGATCTCGACATTGCCCAGCGGCTGGGCGATCTCGCCGGCGGCCACCAGCGCGTTCAAGCCCGCCTTGTCGAGCATGGCCGCCTGCTTGCGCCGCAAAATATACGACGACATGCCGATACCGAAATCGAAGCGCTTGACCGGCGCCTGGTCGTCCTTTTCATCGACGAAATACGGGATGCTGATTTCCTCGGTGTCCGGATGGTAGATCGCGATCAGGAAGTTCTGCGCCGGCACCAGCTCGCTGATGATTTCGTGCAGCCGCGTATTGAGCACATTGCCGCCGGTGGTCGTCGCCGACAGGTTGGCCAGTTCGTACAGCGCGCGCTGGATGGTCTCGGCTCGGCGCCGCTCGGCCACCTCGTGCGCCAGCAGCGCGGTGCGCTCCTGCACCGCGCGTTCGAGTCGGTCCATGCTTTGCAGCCCGCGCAGCGCGCTCGAGACGTGGTTGGCGATCAGCGCGAACAGGGCTTGGTCCTCCTGGCTGAAGGTGTGCTGCTTGTCGTAGCTTTGGATGACGATCGCGCCCAGCACCTGGTTGTTCTGGTCCAGCAGCGGGCAGCCCATCCAGTGTTCGGCGATGGTGCCGATGCCGAAGCCGGCGTTATCCTCGCGTTTGGAGACGTGTTCGGCCGCCGTCATGACCATCGGCTTGCCGCTGGTGATCACCGCCGCAGTAGGCGACTCGCCGGCCACCAGCTCGCACAATTCGCCCGGATCGGGCGGCTCGTCGACCTCGTCGACGAAATAGACGAAGCGCACCTGGTTGGCCGGGCCCTCGTGGTCGCTCAGCGCGACGAAGAAGTTGGCCGCGTACATGATGCGGCCCAGCGCCGCATGCACGGACTGCAAAAACTCGCTGATATCGGTGCAGGTGCTCGATTTCTGTCCGATTTCGAGCAATATTGCCTGAACGGCTTCAAGGCGGGTGAGACGACTTTCCATCGTGTTCCTAAGTGGGGTTGATGCACATAGGAAATACTATCAGGTCAATGCGGCCCGCGGCCAGCGCTTGTCGCAGAAAGCAACGTTTAGGCCGTCGTTTCGGTCCGTTCAGGGCTTTTTGTAGCCTTTTTCGATCCACGCCTCGGCGCTTGTCACGCTCAGCTTGAAAGTCGGCGGCACGCGCACCTGGGCGATCTGCTCGCCGTAGGGATCGAACGCGGTCAGGGTGGCGTAGGCGTCGTCCTCGTCGGGCACGATGTCGAGCGCGACCTTGACCTGGCCGTCGTCGGTGCTGACGAACACGTTCTTGTGCAGCTGGGCGTGCAATTGCTGCTCGTGGCGGCGGATCACCTCGTTGGCGGTCTTGACCAGGGTGTTGAAGGCGTTGACATCGAGCGGCTTGGGATTTTTCTTGTCGCGGCCCATGGTCCAGGGGCCGACCAGCGCCGGCTCCGGCTCGCCGTCCTTGATCATCGCCACGGCCCAGCCTTCATCGTCGTCGTTCTTGATCACGCGCGCGGTCCAGCCATTGCCTTGCCACACGCGCGCCTCCTGGATCGGGGCGTCGTCGCCGGGCTGTTCGTCGAAATCGTCTGGGTAGTCGTTGCTCATGCTTGGGGCTCGTGTTGAATTGGGGTCGGGGGTGGAATCATAAGCGGCCAGCACCCGAACAACAATAGCAACTCGATATGGATGAGCAATCTCCCGCGCCGGATTAACGTCAGAAACGGTTCAGCACACGGTCATGCACGACATGCACGGCCGGGGTGGCGGCGCGATCGGCGGGCGCGGCGGCGTTACGCGCGGATCGATGGCCGGTTGCGGCGTCTTGTAGCTGAACGGTGTGATGATGATGGGCGGTATGGTCGGCGGCGCCGATGGCGGACCCTTCGGGCCTCCGCCGGAGCGTTGCCGTGCGCTGCGTTGGCGCGTGGTCCGATTGAGTACCGAGGGTAGCGATTGACCCTCGCTTAATGCTAGCCATGCCATGGTAAAGCCCTCCCTGCGCAAGTCAGGTTATCAGTATAGGCAGGGATATCTTTAAATCAAGGAACAATCGGCCTTTTGTTTCCGGATCGATCAGCGGTTTTCACCTCCCCCGCACACCCCGCTCGTCGCCGCCCGGCGTCATTCCATCCCGCAAATCCGCCGGTCTGTCGCAATCCGATGGCCGGCGGCGATGCGCGCCGCTACAGTTCAACCATGCCAAAGCAAAACGGCAAACGAACAACCAACCACCAAGGGATCGATCATGGACAGCAAACTGAGCAAAACCAGCAACACCAAAAAAGTCGTACTCGGCCTCTTCGTCCTCCTGCTGGCGGTGTCGGTGTGCCAGGCGGTGTTCGGCGACGGCATGACCGTCAACCTCGACGGCGACGAAATGGGCGGTCCGTTCGGCGCCTTGCTCGGCATCGTGCTGGGCGCCGGCGGCCTGCTGATCGCGGCGCTGGCGATGACCTGCGCGGCGGTGTTCGTCGGCCTGGTGTTCGCCGGTGTCGGCATCGTCCTGGTCAGCGCGCTGGTGCTGGCCGGCGTGCTGCTGGCGGCGGCGATCTCGCCCCTGTTGCTGCCGCTGCTGATCCCGATCGGCCTGTACTGGTACTTCAGCCGCCGCTCGCGCAAGGAGCGCCTGCGCGCCACGATGGAACACGCGGTCTGAGTCACTCGGAGACACGTAGGGCGGATTAGGCGGCACGCCGTAATCCGCCAGGCTCCGTCGGCGGCTCATATATGGCGGATTACGCTGCGCTAATCCGCCCTACGTATCACCGCTGTCAAGCGACTTCGCAGCTCCGTTTTACCCCCTTTCAACCGGAAGCGGCCGGGACCTGAACTCCCGGCCGATCCGCCTCGACATCGATCAGCACCACCCGGTTGCGCCCGCCGCGCTTGGCCGTGTACAACGCCTGGTCGGCCCGCACCAGCGCCGCGTCGCCGCCCGGCTGCTTGCCGCCCATGACCGCGATCCCGATGCTGACCGTCACCGTCAACCGCGAACCATCGTCCAACACCATCGGCGTATCGGCGATGCGCTGGCGCAGGCGATCCGCGAACACCGCCGCCTTGCCCAAGGTGGCCCCCGGCAGCAAGATCGCGAACTCCTCGCCGCCGATGCGCCCGCGCATGTCGATCTTGCGCTGATCCTGCCGCATCAACTCGCTCAGCTGGCGCAGCACCGCGTCGCCGGCCGCGTGGCCGTATTCATCGTTGATGCGCTTGAAGTGGTCCAGATCGAGCAGCAGCACCGCCGTGCAGGCGCCGATGTCGCGCTGCAGCCGCTCCTGCTCCTCGGCCAGCCGGTTCATGAACTCGCGCCGGTTCGGCAGTCCGGTGAGGAAATCGGTGGTCGCCAGCACCCGCAACTCGTCGTGCATGCGGCGCTTCTCGGTGGTGTCCAGGGTCGAAACGATGACGAAGTCCAGCGTGTCCGTGTGGCCCGGCATCACCAGCAAGGTCAGCTCGTTGAGCCGGGTGACGCCGTCGAGCCGTTCGAAGCTGCCCTCGCACGAGAAGAAGCGCTCGCCGCGCACCAGCGCCGTCACCGCGCGCGCGAAGCCGGGCATGGCGTCGGCGTCGAAGTTCTGCGCCAGGGTGATCGCCGACATGTCCTTGTGGCGCGGTTCGACGCCGATCTGCCGCAGCGCCGAGGCGTTGACGTCGAGGATGCGCACCAGCGACGCCAGGCGCCGCACCTGGCTCGGATTGGCGCCCAGGTAGCGCTCCATGTCGTCGACGCCGGACTGCGCCAGCTCGGACAGCGCGGCGCGCACGGCCGACCAGTCCTGCTCCCACAACGCCACCGGCGCGTGGTCGTACAGGCTGCGAAAGCGCGCCTCGCCGGCGCGCACCGCCTCGGCCGCCTGCGCCTGCTCGACGGCGATGCCGGCCAGCCGCGCGGCCTGCTCGATCAGCGCGATGTTGGCGATGCTGGGCAGGCGCGCCTCCGCATGGAACACGGCGAAAGTGCCCAGCACGTTGCCGCCGGCGCCGAAGATCGGATCGGACCAGCAGGACCCCAACCTCGCCTGCACCGCCAGGTCGCGGTGCTCCATCCACGCCGGCGCGTTGCGGATATCCTCGACGATCACGCGCGCGCGCGTGCGCACCGCCTCGCCGCAGGCGCTGTGGCGCGCGTGCACCGGCATGCCGTGCACGGCGGCGATGAAGAAGGCCGGCAGGCTGGGCGCGGCCGTCACCAGCAGGTGCTCGCCCGGCTCGTCGAGCAGCATCACACAGCACATCAAGTCCTCGTTGTCGGTCTCGACGCCCTGGACCACGCTCTCGAGGATGGTGTGCAGCGGCGCCCCGGTGGCCAGCAGTTCGAGCACGTGGCGCCGGGTCTGTTCGCGCCGCTCGGTGTGGGTGCGCTCGGTGATGTCGCGGAACGACCAGATGCGCGCCGGCTCGCTGCCCAGCCGCAGGCCGCGCGTGTGCTGCTCGATCACGCGGCCGTCCTTCAGGCGCAGCAACTCGTGCTGGGCCTCGACCGGCATGCCGCGCTGTACCCCGGGCAGCAGCATCTGCTGCGCGTCGTCGAGCCGCAGGCCGCTGTCCGGATGGTACAGCTGCTCGCACATGTGGCGCATCAGCACGGCGCCGTCGCTTTGCCAGTCGAGGCACTCGGGCACGTTCCACAGCTCGCGGAAGCGCCGGTTGGAATTGAGCACCGAGCCTTTCAGGTTGTCGACCAGGATGCCGTCGATGGTCGAATCGAGAATGCTGCGCAACATCGCCTGGCTGCTCTGGGCGCTGTCGGCCAGCACCATCAGCGCCGCCTGGCCGTCCTTGAGCTCCCCTGCCAGGATGCGGCTGCGGGCCAGCGCCCGGTGCGCGCGCACCCGCGCCCGCGTCAGCATCCATGCCACCCAGGCGGCCAGTGCGCTGAGCGGCACGCCGAAGCCGGCGATCATCAGCGCGCGGTCGGCGCGCGCCGGCGCCCCCGGCAGCGGCGCGATGCGCAAGGTCCAGCGATGGCCGGCGATGGAGATCTGCTGCACGCTCTCGCGCAAGGTGGCGCTGGCGGCCGGCGCGCTGTCGTACATGCGCGCCTCCGGCGTCACGCGGTCGCCGTCGTAGATCTCCACGTCCAGCGCGGCGGTGCGGGCGTTGCCCAGCCCCGCCATCAAATCGCCGACCCGGAACGGCGCGAACACCCAGCCCCGGATGGCGGCACGGCGCTCGCTCCAGCTACTCACCGGCTGGCCGGGGGTGTACAAGGGCAGCATGATCAGGAAGCCGGCATGCGGCGGCTTGCCCTCGTCCTGCACCAGCCCGATGCGGCCGGTCATCGCCGGCTGGCCGGAATCGCGCGCCTGCTCCAGCGCGGCGCGGCGCACCGGATCGGACGCGGAGTCGAAGCCGATCGCGCTGCGGTTGCTTTCATTGAAAGGTTCCATGTACACCGTGGGCGCGTACCACGGGCGCACGCCCGGCGGCACCAGGTGGTAGTGCCGGTAGTCGGTGCGCCGCACCAGGGCTTCGTGCGCCTCGCGCTGCGCGCCATCGATCAGGCGGATGTAGCCGATCGCCTGCACGCCTGGGAAGTGGCGGCCCAGCTCCTGCCCGGCCAGATAGCTGCGGAATTCGTCGCGGTCGACTTCGAACGAGCTGTAAAACAGTCCCTGCACGCCGTACAGCACCTGCACATAGGTTTGCATGCGCTGGTCGAGCTGGTTGACCAGTTCGCGCACGCGGCCGTCGAAGTCGGCCTGGGCCTCCTGCTCGGCGTCGGCGCTGGCGCCCTGCCACAGCACGGCGGTGACCCCGAGGCTGCCTGCCAGCACCATGGCCGGCAGCACGCGTTGCGACAGCAGGACCTGCACCATCCGGCGCAGCTGTGCCTGGATATCGGCCATGTCAGGTTAACCCGTGACCTGCGACTGGTATAAGTGCGACATCAAGGATTTATCCCCGGCTAAGTTGCATTCGCTAACGAACTTCGCCTTATCCTAACAGGGTCCAGGCCAGATTGACAACAAAGCGCTGTGTCAATTCGGCACATGGTTTTCACTCAATAATGGTTGCGTGACAAGCTCCCTAGGCGCCGGTGCCAACGAACTGCCGGTAGCCGCGCGCGCGCAGCTCGCACGCCGGGCAGGTGCCGCAGCCGTAGCCCCAGTCGTGCAGCGCGCCGCGCTCGCCCAGGTAGCAGGTGTGGGTGCCGTCGCGGATCAGGTCGACCAGCGGCTGGCCGCCCAGCTCCTGCGCAAGTTCCCAGGTCTGGCGCTTGTCGCGCCACATCAGCGGCGTCTCCAGCTTCATGCGCGTGTCCATGCCGAGGTTGAGCGCCACCTGCAGCGCCTTCATGGTGTCGTCGCGGCAGTCCGGATAGCCGGAGAAATCGGTCTCGCACATGCCGCCGACCAGCACCGTCAGGCCGCGCCGGTAGGCCACGGTGGCGGCCACCGTCATGAACAGCAGGTTGCGGCCCGGGACGAAGGTGTTCGGCAGGCCGTTGGCCTGGGTTTCGATGGCGATATCGTGGGTCATCGCCGTTTGCGAGATCTTGGAGATCAGCGACAGGTCGATCATGTGGTCCTCGCCCAGCTTGGCGTCCCACCCGGGGTTCTGGGCGCGCAGGCGCGCGATGACGTCCGGACGGACGGTGAGCTCCACGGCGTGCCGCTGGCCGTAGTCGAAACCGATGGTTTCGACGCGCGCATAGTGGCTCAAAGCCCAGGCCAGGCAGGTGGTGGAATCTTGTCCACCGCTAAAAAGGACCAGCGCGGAATCGGTAGGCAACATGACATTTTCTTTCAGGGGGTGACACGATGTTATATGTACGCCATCTCTAAGGGCAATCCGGTAACATGGCGCCTAGCGCACACCCTGATGGAGTCTCATGTTACCGGCATCGCCAGCAAAAAAATCGGCAAGATCACGAATTTTGGCACAACTCGCGCCAAAAGTATCTTGCCGCCACGCAGCATTCACTCTGTTACTGGCCTTCGCGACGGGCGCCGTGATGACTGCCGGGCCCGCTTTGGGCCAAACCACGGACCAAAACCCGGACCAAACACAGGACCAAACGCCGGCGACCGACACCGCTCCGGCGGCGGTTCCGGCCGCCCCGCAAGCGGAAGCGAAACCAGCCTCCCCCGCCCCGGTGGTGTCGGCCGGCATCAAGTACACGGTCAATATCGACGCGCCCGACGAGCTGGAAGAGCTGCTCGAGAAAAACCTCGACCTGATGCGTTTTCGCGGCAATGCCCGCATGACCCGAGAGCAACTGTTCAGGCTGGTACGCACGACGCCGGAACAGATCCGTACCCTGGTCGCCACCGCCGGCTATTACGCGCCCGAGGTCAGCGTCAAGCTCGACCGTGATGCGGCGCCGCTGGCGGTGCAGGTCACGGTCGCCCCCGGCGAGCCGGTACGGGTGGGCGAGGTCGAGATCGTGCTGCAAGGTTTCCCGCCCAACCCGGACCAGCGCGCCAGCAACCAGTTCGACCCCGACGCCCTGAGGGGGACCTGGCCGCTGAAACGCGGCGAAATCTTCCGCCAGGACGATTGGGAAGCCTCCAAGCGCGCGCTGCTGCGCCAGGTGGTGCAGACCCGCTATCCGCGCGCCCAGCTGCTCGAAAGCCAGGCCACCGTCGATCCGGAGAGCCGCCAGGCCAACCTGCGCGTGGTGCTCGACAGCGGCCCCGAGCTGCGCTTCGGCGAACTGCGCATCGAGGGCTTGAAGCGCTACCCGGAATCGGTGATCAGCAATCTGAACCCGATCGATCCGGGCGACTACTACAGCGAGGCGGCGCTGCAGTCGTATCAATCGCGCCTGCAGGACACCGGTTATTTCAGCAGCGTGGAAGTAAGCGCCGACATGAGCGCCATCCTCAACGAGCAGCTGGAGGCGGCCGCCGCGACCGCCCCGCCGCCGGGCGCCGACCCCGCCACCGTCGCCGCCGCCGCCGTGCCCATGCCGCGCTCGGACAACGCCGCGACGATGGCGCCGCTGCCGCTGCTGGTGCGCGTGACCGAGAACAAGCGCAAGAACGTCAGCGCCGGTGTCGGTTACAGCACCAACACCGGCAACCGCGCGTCGCTGACCTATGACGACCTGGCCATCTTCGGCCTGCGCCTGAAAAGCGCGCTGACCCTGGAAACCAAGCGCCAGACCGCGCGCGGCGACTTCTACTTCCCCGTCACGTCCGACGGCTACAACCACAGTATCGGCGCCTCCTACGAGCGCAGCGACATCGAGGGCGAAGTCACCGCCGTCACCAGCATCGCCGCCAAGCGCGCCTGGGGCACGCCGCTGCTCGAACGCAGCATCTCGCTTGAGCTGCTGTCCGAGACCAAGACCGTGCAGGGCCAGGAATCGGTGACCAGCAAAAGCTTGCCGCTGACGTACGCCACCACCTGGCGCAAGGTCGACAACCTGCTGATGCCGACCAAGGGCTACGCGCTCAACGCCCAGGTGGGCGGCGCGCTGCTGCCGATCCTGACCGACGAAGCCTTCGTGCGCGCCTACACGCGCGGCATCTACTATCTGCCGTTGAACACCACCTCCAACATCATCCTGCGCGCGGAACTCGGCGCGCTCGGTTCGCGCAGCAAGGTCGGCGTGCCGGCCGTGTACCTGTTCCGCGCCGGCGGCGACCAGTCGGTGCGCGGCTACGCCTACCAGGAGCTGGGCGTCAAACAGGGCGAAGCCACCGTGGGCGGCCGCTACCTGGCCACCGCCAGCGCCGAATACCAGTACTGGTTCAAGCCGCAGTACGGCGCGGCGGTGTTCTACGACGCCGGTAACGCCGGCGACAGCTTCAGCGCCCTGCATCCGAAATCCGGCTACGGCATCGGCGCGCGCTGGAAAAGTCCTGTGGGTCCGATCAACGTCGATGTCGCGTACGGACACGCGGTTCAAAAATATCGTTTGCACTTCTCGCTGGGATTCACCTTCTGATGGCCGACAATAACAACACCGAGCAGCCGGGCGGTCCCGATTCCGCCGTCGCTCCCGCCAGTCCCCGCCCGCGCCGCTGGCCGCGCCGCGTTCTCATTTCGTTCGTGGTGCTGGTCGCGCTGCTGGCCGGCGCCTTCTGGCTGCTGGGCCGCGAATCGACCTTGCAGCAGCTGGTCGCGCGCGTCTCCAAGGCCAGCGGCGGCAGCATCGCCGTCACCGACGTCAGCGGGTCGCTGTACCACCGCATGCATATCGGTAAGCTGGTCTATCGCGGCAAGGACAGCGTCATCACCGCGCAGAACATCGACATCAACTGGTCGCCTTTGCAGTATTTTTCGGAGGGCCTGGCCATCAGCGAGCTGCATGTCGCCGCGCTGACGGTGCAAAGCCTGGGGCCATCCGAGCCGGCCAAGATGCCTGAATCGCTGGCTGCGCCGTTCCGCCTCAGTCTTTCCGACGCCCGCCTCGACAAACTGACCCTGGTCAGCGAAACCGGCACCAACGTGATCGAGAATGTGCGCTTCGAGCTATATGGCGACAAGACCAGCTGGCACCTCCAGGAAGCGTCGGCCAAAACGCCGTTCGGCAACGCCAAGGCCGACCTGACCATCGCCGCCAACAAGCCGTTCGCGCTGCAAGGCAAGGCCTCGCTGACGCAGTCCATCGTCCCCGCCGCCAAGCCGCAGGTGTCCGCCAACGGCGCCAAACCTGCGCTTCCGGCGGACAGCGCTACCGCCGCCATTCCCGCCCAGTTGAACGTGACCGCAGGCGGTAGCCTGGCGCTGCTGAACCTCAAGGCGCAGGGCGAAGCCGGACCGGCCAGCGGCGACGCCACCCTGTCGCTTGCGCCGTTCGACCCGATCATCCTGCGCGCCATCGACCTGACCGCGCGCGACGTCAACCCGGCCGGCTTCGAAGCCGGCCTGCCGCCGGCGAAGTTCAACCTCAAGGTGACGGCGGCCATCACCGCGGACCAGAAGCTGTCCGGCCAGTTCGCGCTGGTGAACCAGGACAAGGCCGGCCCGATCGACCGCGAGGCGCTGCCGCTGCAAATCTTCAGCGGCCGCCTGGGCGGCACGCTGACCGCCTCGCTGCTGGAAAACGTGCTGCTCGACCTGGGCGCGGCCGGCCACTTCACCGGCGGCGGCGACGTCCAGCGCAAGGGTCCGGACGCTGGCATCGACGCCGCCAACTTCAAGCTGCACACCGACCGCCTCGACCTGAGCCACCTGCACACCAGCGCCAACAAAACAACGGTGGCCGGCGACATCGCGCTTTCCAGCACGCCGACCAAGCAAACCCTGAACGCCAATCTGGCGCAGGCCGGCCTGAAGCTAGACGTGCAGGCCACCTTGGCCGACGCGCTGCTGCAATTGCAGCAGGCGCGCCTGCAAGCGAAAAAAGGCACGATCAGCGCCACCGGCCAACTGAGCCTGAAGGACAAGCAGGCCTTCAGCGCCAAGCTGCGCGCCGATCATTTCGATCCTTCGGCGCTGGGTACCGGCTTCCCGGTCGCCGATCTGAACGCCGACGTCAACGCCAGCGGCGCCATCGCGCCGGCATGGCAGGTGGCCGCCGACTTCCAGATCAAGCCGAGCAAACTGTTTGGCCAGCCGCTCACCGGCAACGGCAAACTGAATGCCGACGCCAAACATATCAGCGGCATCAACGCCAAGGTGACGATGGCGCAAAATAACGCCGAGATCACCGGCAGCTTCGGCGCGCCGGGCGAACAACTGCGCTGGAAGATCGACGCGCGCCAGCTGTCGGCCGTCAGCAGCGATCTGCTGGGCGCCATTAACGCCAGCGGCGTCGTCACCGGGACCATGGAAGCGCCGCGCAGCAGCTTCGAGGCCGACGCCAAAGGCCTGGGACTGGCCTCGGCCAAGCGCCCCGCGCCCGATAGCCTGATCCACGCCAGCGGCAACCTGGCGCTGGCCGGCGCCAGGAAAATCCCTGAAGTGAAAATGACCGGCACCGTGCAGCGCCTCAACCCGGCCGCCTTCGGCGCGGCGCAGAGTGGCGCCATCAACGCCACCTTCACCGCCGACGCCCAACTGTCCGCCGACTGGCGCGCGGGCCTGAACCTGACCTTGCAGCCATCGACCCTGGCCAGCGCGCCGTTGTCGGGTTACGCCAAACTCACGGCCGGCAAGGACGTGATCCGCGACGCCGACATCGACCTGCGCCTGGCCACCAACCGCTTGCTCGCCAAGGGCAGCTTCGGCAGCGCGCTCGATAAACTCGAGTGGAAGCTGGAAGCGCCGCAACTGGCCGCGCTCGGACCGCCGTTTGGCGGCGCGCTGCGCGCCAGCGGCACGCTGTCCGGCACCACCGCCCGGCCGGCGATCGCCCTCACGCTCGACGGCAGCGCCCTGCGCCTGCCGGGCCAGCAGCAGATCGCCGCCATCCGTGGCAGCGCCACGCTGGGCAACACGGTGGCGATGGCCGCGTCGGCGACGGCCGCCGGTTCCACCAGCGCCCGCCGCGCCGCAAATCGTGACGCCACGGCCGACGTGCCGCTGGTGAGCGACATCGAAATCACGCTCTACGAGTCGCCATCGATCAAGATCGATAAGGCGCGCCTGCAAACGAGCGGCACCCGCAGCGGCCATACGATCGACGTCAGCGCCAGCAATCCGCGCTTCGACGCCTCGCTGCGCGTCAAGGGCGCCTGGGCCGACGACGCCTGGACCGGCACCATCGACTCGCTGCAAAACAAGGGCCGCTTCGCGCTCAACCTCGTCGCGCCGGCGCAACTGCGCCTGGTGGCGCCGGACGGCAGCGGCGTCGCCGGTTTGACGCGTCCCGATAAAATCGCCCTGACCAACGCCACCATCAAGATCCGCGATGGCGCCATCCGCATCGACAGCGTCGAGAAAAACGGCGGCGCCTGGCGCAGCAAGGGCCAAGCCAACGCAGTGCCGGTCAACTATCTGGGCCAACTGTCCGACGCCTGGCGCGAGAACGTGCGCGGCAACCTGACCATCGGCGCCGATTGGGGCCTGAACCTGCAAGCGGGCACCAAGACCAGCGCCCCGGTGCTGGGCGGCTCGTTCCACGTGTTCCGCGAACAGGGCGACCTGACCATCATCGGCGCCGATCTGTCGCAGGCGCTCGGGCTGACCAAGCTCGATGCGCGCGTCGACGTCAACAACGGCACCCTGCGCACCCGGCTCGACGTGGACGGCACCCGCGTGGGCCAGGCCCGCATCGACGGCAGCGCGCAATTGCGCGAAGGCCGCCTGGCCGACGACAGCCCGTTCACCCTCGAAGGCAACGCCAATATGGGTTCGCTGGCCTGGCTCGCGCCGCTGGCCGGCCAACCGGGACTGGAGATCGACGGCACGCTGAAGCTGGCCATTTCCGGCAGCGGCACCCTGGGCGCGCCGCAACTGAACGGCGACATCAACGGCGACAAACTGGTGGTCAACCTACCCGACGAAGGCATCAAGCTGCGCAACGGCGTGCTGCAGGCGCGCCTGGCCGGCGACCAGCTGCAACTGCAAAAACTCAGTTTTGACGGCGCCGAGGGCCGCGCGCTGGCCGACGGCTGGATACGTTACGCCGGCAACGAGGCGACGATGGCGCTCAAGCTCACCGCCGACAAGCTGGAAATCCTGTCGCGGCCCGACCGCATCCTGGTCGTCAGCGGCCAAAGCTCGCTGACGCGCGACGCCAAACGCTTCCAGCTCGACGGCAAATTCCGCGCCGACCGCGCCAACATCGAGCTGGCCGGCGAAGGCGGACCGACCATCAGCAACGACGTGGTCATCATCGGCAAGGGCGCGCCGGCAACGGCCAAGCCGGCGCAAGGCATGCCGCTCAACGTCGACGTCGAAGCCGACCTTGGCGACTCGTTCAAGCTGCAAGGCAAAGGGCTGGACGCGCGGCTGGCGGGCGCGGTGCGCATCCGCATCGCCGACCGCCGACCGCCACGGGTCAACGGCAGCATCCGCGTGGTCGACGGCACCTATGCGGCCTACGGCCAGAAACTGGCGATCGAACGTGGCGTGATCAACTTCACCGGCGCCTACGACAACCCGGGCCTGAACATCCTGGCGGTGCGCCGCCGCCCGGAGGGCGAGCAGCTCAGCGAGACCAATGTGGAAGCGGGCGTTGAAGTGCGCGGCACGGCGCTGGCGCCGGCGGCCAAGCTGGTGTCGACGCCGACGGTGCCGGACAGCGACAAGCTGTCATGGCTGGTGCTGGGACACGGCATCGAGAACACGGCCGGCAACGACATGGCGCTGCTCAGCACCGCCGCCGGCGCGCTGTTCGGCGGCAGCGGCGGTGGCGGCACGGGCAAGCTGGCGGGCAAACTGGGATTGGACGAACTGGGTGTGGGACAGGCGTCCGGCACGTCGTCGGCCGGCGCGGCGACCGGGTTGCAGAACACCGTGGTCACGGTCGGCAAGCGTATCTCGTCGCGCGCCTACCTCAGTTTCGAGCAGGGCGCGGGAACGGCCACCAGTCTGGTCAAGCTGCGCTACAAGCTCAATCCGCGCATTACCTTGCAGTTCCAGACGGGGACCAACAACGCTTTGGACGTGCTGTATTCCTGGGCGTTCGATTGACGAATCAACTTTAAACCGTCAACTCGGATTGTGGTCCGGCACCGGGTCGTCCTGCGGCACCGGTTGCGGCACATGGGGTGGTGATGGCGGCGCCGTATCATCGTCCGGCAAGGGATCGGGCGCGCGCTGGGAGGTGACATATTCCATGATCTTCACTCCAGGGTAAGGGCGGGCGTCCATTCTACGACGCCCGCCGATTACACCGGTTTCGCCTGGCGCACGTATTTATCCAGCCAGGCGTTGGTCTCATACAGCATGTGCAGGATCGATTCGCGCGCCCGGTAGGCGTGCGATTCCTTCGGCAGCATCACCAGCCGCGCCGTCCCGCCCAGCCCTTTGATCGCCTGGAACATGCGCTCGCTCTGCAACGGGAAGGTACCGGAATTGCTGTCCTCCTCGCCGTGGATCAACAGCATCGCGTCCTTGATCTTGTCGGCGTTATTAAACGGCGACATCGCCTGGTACACGGCCTGCGCCTGCCAGAACGGCCGCTCCTCCGACTGGAAGCCGAACGGCGTCAACGTGCGGTTGTAGGCGCCGCTGCGCGCAATCCCGGCCCGGAACAGGCGCGTATGCGCCAGCAGGTTCCCGGTCATGAACGCCCCATACGAATGCCCGCCGATGGCGATGCGATGGCGGTCGGCCACGCCGCGCCGCACCACCTCGTCCACCGCCGCCTGCGCGTCCGCTACCAGCTGCGGCAGATAGGTGTCGTTGGGCTCCTCCTCGCCGCTGCCGACGATCGGGAACGACGGATTGTCCAGCACCGCATACCCCATCGCCAGGAACGCCGCCGGCCCCCAGTAGCTGACCGAGTTGAAACGGTACGGCGAACCGGTGGTCTGGCTGGCCGCGCCGGCCGACTTGAACTCCTGCGGATAGGCCCACATCAGCAGCGGCAGCGGGCCGTCGCGCTCCTGCTCGTAGCCCGGCGGCAGCATCAACGTCGCCGTCAATTCGACGCCGTCGTTGCGCGGATAGCGGATCTGCTCCTTGTGCACATCCTTTAACTGCGGCGTCGGATGCGGATAGTCGGTCAGCGCCCGCAACTGCTTGCCGGCCGGCTTGGTGAGGTCGCGCAGATAATAATTCGGCCGCTCGGTGGGCGACTCGCGCGTTGTCATCAACAAGGTGCCGTCGTCGTTGAGCACCGCCGCCACATTCTCGAAGTACGGCGCCTCGCTCTGGAACAGCCGCGTTTTCTGCCTGGTCGTCAGGCTGAGGCGGTCGATGAACGGACGGTCGCCTTCCGGCGTGGCGCCGGCGCCATCGAGCAGGATGGTGGTGCCCGGCCCGATCAGCAGGCGCGGGAAGCCGGTGGCGTCGGCGCGCATCACCGGCGAACCCGGGCTGCTGTAGCGGTCCTCGTACGAGCCGGCGTAGATCAGTTCCGGCGGCGTCGACAAATGGCCGGGGGCGATCATCCACTGCTTGTAGTCGCGCGTCTTGTGCCAACGCTCGTTGATCAGCGCGACATCTTCCCTGCCCCAGGCGATGCCGGCGTAGCGCATCGTCAGCCGCGCCAGCACCTTGGGCGGTTCGGCAAACGGCGCCGCATGCAGGTACACCAGGTCGCGGATGCCGTCGGCCACCGCGCGCGCCGGATCGCCGCCGTCCTGCGCCTCGGCCCACACCAGCGACGCCGGCGCGTCGGCGCGCCACGACACGTGGCGCACGCCGTCGGACACCGCGTCGTTCCCCGGCGGCAGGCCTTCCTCCAGCGGCAAGGTTGCCACCGTGTGCAGCAATTCGCCATCGAGGTTGCGCACGTCGACACGCTCGCCGAAGCTGTTGGCCGGCACGATGTACGAATACGGCCGCGTGATGCTTTGCGTGAGCAGGTACTCGCCGCCGGGCGCGATCGAGGTGCGCGAATACTGGCCGGGCGCGCCGATCATGCGCCCCTTGCCGTGCAGGTCGAGCAGCACCATCTGCACCGTGACGTAATGCTCGAACAGGCGCGCGTCGTCTTCGTTCTTGAGCAAATCCTGATAGGTGCGCAGCTGGCGCATGGCGCCATCGGCCTCGCTGTCCTGCTGGATCGGGCCGGACGGAATGCCGGTCGATTGCGGCGCCTTGCCCATGCCGGTCGGCCGCCAGTGCACCAGCAGGCCGCTGCTGTCGGGCAGCCAGTTGAAGCCGCGCGTGAGCACCGCCGACAGCGGCTGCGCCGACAGCCGGCCGGCCTTGCGGGCGGCGATATCGACCAGCCACAGTTCGACCGCGCCGCGATCACCCTTGAAGGCCATGTGCGTAAAGGCCAGGTAGCGCTGGTCCGGCGACCAGGCCAGGTCCGACAGGCGCAGGCCGCGCGGCAGGCCGCGGATGCGGCTTTCCTTCTGCGTGGCGATATCGAGCAGCGCCAGATCGGTGCCGAACGAGAAGCGCGACGAGGAGCAGGTGCGCGGATTGATGCGCAGGCCGGCCAGTTTGAGTTCGGGCTGCGCCACTTCGGCGATGCCCGGCAACGGCGGCGTTTGCACCACGGCGGCCAGGTCGCGTTGGGGACTGAGGCTGAGCGCCGGAGCGCGCGGCGCGTCGACGATGGCCTGCAGGGCTGCCGGCGGCAAACGGTAGCCGCCTTCCTGCGCGCCCGTCTGCGGCGAGGCGGCCATCAAACCTAAATTCAGGGGCAGCATGGGGATCTGTTTGTTCATGGATGTCCTTTCGGTCCAGAATCAGTGGGGCTGCTGCGGTTCAGTGTGCTCATGCTAAACGCGAATGTCAATGCACGCAGGAATTCTCGTGACAATCTGTAACGCATGCTGCAGCGCGGCATCCTGGGCGGTTCGCGGTGGGCTGCCCTGCCTGCCCTTCCCACTCTCGCGTACAATCGCAGTTCTTCGAATGACGCGGTTGGATAGACTATGGAAATGACAACGCTGACGTTGCTACTGCTGGTGCCACTGGCGGTGTGGCGTATTTACTCCCGGCTGAAAAAAATGATCGTGCGCACCAGGTCGGAACTGTGGCGCCACTATGCGATGGCGAGCGTGATGTCCCTGGTCATCCTGGTAATGTTGGGCCTGCTGATCGGCAAATGGATCGCCTTGGGCGCGCTGGTCGCCGGCGCCGTCGTCGGCGCGCTGCTGGGCCAGCGCAATTTCCGCCTGACCCGCCTGGAGAACAAACCGGACGGCTTCTTCTACACGCCGGACCGGCGCATCCCCCTGCTGGTGACGATGCTGTTCGTCAGCCGCCTGATCTACCGCCTGTTCGAAGCGTACCTGCACATGCACGACGGCCTGCCGCTGGACCCCGATTTCCTCGGCAACCCGGTGACGGCCGTGCTGTCCGGTCTTCTGGCCGGCTACTACGCCACCTACAGCCTGCTGCTGGTGCGCTGGCACAAAAGCCAGAAACCGCTGCCACGCCCGATCGACATCTTCGATATCAAATAATCCCGGATTAATTTCACGCCATTTAAACGACAGTGCTATCGTTATGCTGCGTGGCTGGATGCAAACGGTGATATCCTGAAGTATCCGCACAGCAATACTTCGCACGGCTATGAACACGTCCATCTACGACAAGACCGCCAAGGGCAAGGAGGAGATTGCGACGCGCAAGTATCAGCTTGCGCCGCGTCTGCGCGCCCTGCTGGTGCTGATCGATGGCCGGCGCACGGAGGAGGAACTGCTGCGCAATGTGGCGGGGCTGGGACTAGGCGCGAGCGCGCTGGCCGAATTGCTGGAGCATGGTTACATCGTGCCGGCCACTGGCTACGCGGCGCTGGTCGAAGAACCCGCGCCGGCCGAGCCGCCATTGCAATCGGCACAGACCGCGCAGACCGCGCAGATCGCGCAGTTCCAGTCGATTTATGACTTCTACAACAAGACCATCAAGAACACCATCGGCCTGCGTGGCTTCACCTTGCAGCTGAAGGTCGAAAAGGCCAGCAGCGTAGCCGAGCTGCGCGAACTGCGCCACGCTTACATCGAGGCGGTGCAAAAGGCGCGCGGCAGCGAGACCGCCGCCGCCCTCGCCCGCCAGCTCGATCAGCTGTTGGGCATCACGACCACTTAAGCCACCTTGGCGGCGGCGCCGTCGGTCCGGCGCTGCAGCACGAAGATCGGCTGCGCCCACTCGGTATCCTTCTTCTTTTTACTCGTGATGAGCGTCAGTTCGGAAGGATCGTAGACGTCCGTGTTGTGCGTCAGCGGAGTCGTCATCAGGTACTGGGCGTCGGTGTTCTTCAGGAACTCGCCGACCAGCTGGATGTTACGGATATCCAGGTGGGCGAACGGTTCGTCGATGAACACGAAGCCGCCGGAGCCGTCTTCGGACTTCAGCAAACCAATCAGCAGCACCAGCGATTTCATCACCTGCTGGCCGCCGGACGCTTCGCCGTCGTTCATGCCGATGATGCCCTTGCCGTCGAACTTGAAGCGCACGTGCAGGCCGGCCTGCGCCAATTGCACGTCGTCGTTCTCCAGGCGCACCGGATCGGAATGCACCTCGATGCCCGCCAGCTCGCCCAGCTCCTTGATGTTCTTGGAGTAGGTCTTGATGGTGTAGCGCAGCCGCTCCATGTAGGCTCCCCGGGCGTTGCCGGTGGCCTCGATGGCGCGGTTGTTCTGATAGCGGCGCTCCTCGGTCTCGGACTGGCGGCCGCTGAGCTGATCGTTCAGACGCTGGTACTGGTCGATGACCGTCGCATCCAGTTCCCAGTCGCTGCGCGCCAGGCTGGCCTCGAGACTATGGATGCGCAGGTTGACCTGGTGCGCGTTCTGGTGGTCCTTGACGAGGCGCAGGCGGCGTTCCGGACGGCGCCAGCTTTTCGGCAGATGGCGCCACGACTTGCGCAACGCTAGCAAGGCGCGCGCGTGATCGGCGCGCTGCTCGATCTGGCGCTTGTTATTCAGACGCATACCGGCTTCCGCTTCCGACAAGGCGAAGCGCGCGTTCTGCCACGTCGTGTCGGCGCGCGTGCGCGTGACGACGGCGTTCTTGATCAGGTTTTGCAGCTCGCCCAGGCGGGTGCCGACTTCGGTGCGCTCTTCCTTCAACGGCACGGCGTTGCGCGCCGCCTCGTCGAATTCTTCCTGGCGCGCGGCCAGTTCCTTGGCGGCGTCGACGCCGGCCAGGCGGGTCTTCAGCGCGCTGATTTCCGACGCCAGCTTCGAGACGATCAATGTCAGCGCGTCCTCCTGCGCCTCCAGCGCCGGCAGCGATCGCTGGATCGCTTCCATACGCTGGGTGCGGCCGGCCGAACCGAAGCGGTAGCGCGACACTTCCACGAACAGCGAACGGCCGCCGCGACGTTCGCGGTGGTAGGCGTCCGGCGTGATCCACTCTTCGTGGTTGCCCAATTTGGCGCCGGCATCGACGGTGTCCACGCGTGTAATGCGCGACAGCTGTTCCACCAGCCAGGCCGGAACCTTGGCCGAGAACTTCACCACCGACATCAGGCTGTCGTCCTTGACGGTCGGCGCGTTGACCAGGTCCGGCACGATGAAGTGGCGATAGCGTTCTTTTTCCGCCAGGCGGTAGGCCGCCGAGGCGTCGCTGGATTTATCCAGCAGCACCACCGAGGCATAACCACCGAGAACACCCTCGATCGCGCCCTGCCAGCGCGCATCCGTCACCTCGACGATGTCGGACAGCATGGCGTGGCCGATGCCGGCGTCGTTCAGCGCGCGGCGCATGGTGCGCTGGGCTTCCGGTTCCGGCATCGCGGTCTTGCCCTGCAACGCCGAGATGGTCGACAGTTCGCCGGCGATCTTGGCGGCGATGGCGTCGCGCGCGTTGCGCTGGCGCGCCAGCTCGATTTCCTTTTCCTGTAGCTGCTGCGCCACTTCGGCCAGGTCGGCGCCGGAATCTGCGGCCAGCTTTTGCAGGCGCACCTTCTGTTCCAGCAGGCTGTCGAGCGGCTTCAGTTTGCCGTTGATGTGCGTCAGGCGCGTTTGCAGCGACGTCGATTCCTGCTCCAGCACCGTCTCGTGCTGCTGCGCGTCGGTCAGCGCTTTCGCCTGCGCGGCCAGCTGGTTGCGCTTGTCGGTGATCTGCTGGTCGGCCTGCATCAGCGGCTTGCGCGCCTCGCGCAGCTGGCGGCTCACGTTGCCGTGCTTTTCGCGCGCCTCGTGGTATTCCAGCGTTGGCAGCACTTCTTCCTGCAGGTTGCGGCGTTCCTTGTTCAGGTCTTCCCACTGGTGGTAATTGGCCACGCGCAGGCGCAGGCCTTCCAGGTTGGTCTTGGAAGCTTCCAGTTCGGTTTCGAAGCGTTTCAGTTCGACTTCGGTGTCGCGCTGGTGACGCTTGGCCTCGTCGTACGCGTCCAGCACTTCCTTGTCGCCGAAGACCTGGAACACCAGGTCGAGCAACTGACGCGGCGCGTATTCGCACAGCTTGTCGGTCTCGCCCTGCTCGAGCGCCAGCACTTTGGCCATCGCCGGCGACAGGCCGGCGTTGGCGAGGCGCTTGCGGTAGTTCTCGACGCCGAGCCAGTCGTTGCCGGCTTCGCCGATGTCTTCGATCTGCACGTTACCGGGACGCATAAGGTACTGGCGCTTCCAGTCGCCGCCGTTCTTCTGTATCTGGCAGAACAGCGTGACCTCGTCGTCGCTGAAAAAACCGGAGCTGCGGAACGGACGGTTCGACAGCTGCTTGCCGACGTTCTTGTTGTCGACCACGGCGCGCAGCCAGGCGGTCTGCTGGCCGCTGTGGCGCGCGTAGTGCTTGTAGGTACGGCCCATCGAGCAATCGAGGCCGAACAAGGTGCGCAGCGCGTCGAGCAAGGTGGTCTTGCCGGAGCCGTTCTGGCCGGCGATGGTGATGATCTTGGCGTCCAGCGGGATGTTCTTGATGCGCTGCCAGTAATCCCAGTGGACCAGTTCTAACGATTTGATGTGAAACATGGTTTAGTCCTTGGTGGGCAGGTCGGTGTCGTCGGCTGGCGCGTCGGCTGGCGACGCGTCTGGCAGGCTTTCGACGGGGATGTCGAACGCCGGGACGTCGTCTTCAACTTCTTCGGCCGCCTGCTCCGCAGCCGGTTCGTCGTCGACGGCGATCGGCGGCGTGCGGCGCGGCACCGGAATGACCTGCGCCGGCGAGCGTTTGAAGACGTCGGCCAGCGCGCCGTTGATGATGCGCTCCTTCAGCTGGTCGGTGTCCATCATCAGGTCCAGCAACGGACCTTCGACGATGACGTCGCCGCGACGCTCGATGAAGCCGAGTTTCGCCAGGATGCCGAGGTTCATATCGAGGCGGGTTTTCTTGCCCAACTTGTCGCCGAAGTCGGCCAGCAGCGCCTTGTAGGCGATACCGATCGAGGTGTCCTCGGCGCGCGGCAGCGGCTTCTCGATGCCGAACATGTCGTTCTGTTCATCGTCCGCGTGCTGGTGGGTCTCCTGGCGCTCGCGCTTGGGCAGGATGATCTGCGCCCACAGCACGACCAGCAGGGCCACGCCGTCGCGCGACAGGCCGAAGTTATTGTTTTGCCAGACGTCGCGCGCGCCGAAGATCTTCGGTTCGATGGCGCGGTGCAGCGCCAGGGTCACGTGGTCGGCGTACACGTTGTCGAGCAGTTTGAGGCCGGTGGCCAGCAGGCGCGCGTCCACTTCGGCGCGGAACAACTCGTCCGACAGCACGCGCTTGACCAGTTTGTCGTCGCGGCGCAGGTGTTGATGCGTCAGCAGGCGCGCGATCAGGATTTGGGAATCGTCATTCATCGGACTTGTCGCCTTCCGGTTTCAAAGAAAGTGAGAGGGAGGCCAGTGACATCGCCGCCACGTGCAAATCGGGCAGCTGCACCATTTCGTCGCAGGGGTTGAAGGTGACCGGCAGGCGCGCCAGGTCGCCGGTGGCGCCCTGCAGGCGCGCTTCGTCGGCGTCGCCCAGCAGCGGCAACAGCGAGGCGCGGTAGGACGCCACGGCGAAGGTCGCCGGCAGCAGCGAATCCTGCACCGGGATCGATGGCGCGGGCTCGCCAGCACCGGGCGCCGGCAATTTGGCCAGCGTGGCGAAATCCGACAGGCGCGAGAGCCATTCGTCGAGCTCCTGCTGCATCGCCGGACCGTCGCTGATGGTGGTCGGCGCGTCCTCGCCGGACGGCAGGCCGCCGGAGACGGCGCTGACGGCGCGGTCGGCCAGCAGCTCGGTCTCGGCGACGTCGATCATTTCGGCCGGCGTGATAAACAGCGGCACCACCGGCTGGTCGATGGCGCCTTCTGCCAGCGACGCCAGGTCCTCGTGCAGCAGCAGCCAGCGCTTGATGTCGGTGGTCGACAGGCCGGACTGGCCCAGGTGCACGCGCTGGCGCTCGATCTGGTTCAGGGCGCGCGAGAACATGCCCTGCATATTAAGCAGCGCCGATTGCGCGCGGCCGATCGCCTGCGCCGCGCGGTGGGTGGCGCTGTCGGCATTTTCGTCGGCCAGGATGGCGCGCAGGATCTCGGAGCCCTTCTCGACCCAGTCGCAGGCCATGTGCCACTTGGCCTGCGAGGCGCGCAGGCGGAACTCGGAGCCGGAGGCGATGGCGTCGGAGAATTCCTCGGTCAGCTCCACCAGGCGGCCCAGCAAATGCTGCAGCTGGTCGACGGTGACGCCGCCCATCACCTGGGCGCCGGCCACCTGCGACAGCAGGTAGCCCATGTCGGCCGGGTCTTCCTCCTTGCCCATCGCCAGCAGCGCGTCGATGGCCGACAGCACGTTGCGGGCCATCGGCGTGACGCGGTAGACGGCGTGCTGCGCGTCCCAGGCCAGCAGCTGGTTGGTGCGCAGGCGCATCAGCACCGTCTCCAGGCTCTCGGGGAGCAGATAGGCCAGGCGGGTGTTGATGTCGGCGCGGCTAAAGCTGGCCGACGCGGTGTCGGAGGCCAGCTCGCGCAGCACCAGCAGGCGTACCAGCACGCCGTCGAAACCGCCGTGGAACAGCGCCGTGAACACCTGCAGCAGCGGCTGCGCGCGTTTCAGGTGGTAGACCTGCTCGATTTCGTCGGCCGAGATGTTCGGCTTGAAGTGCGCCTGGAGGCTGTTTTGCGTGTCTTGCTGGTCCAGCGCCGGATCGGACGCGGACTCACTTGTTATAAGTTCAATCATTCTCTGCCATTCTGGTCGCAACGCGATTGCAAATCGTGCAACAAAGCATCATCATCGCGGGGGCGTCAGTATAGCAGGCGGGCGGGGTCGGGGCCTCCTTTCTAAACGGTTTAGCCCGTGTAGAAATGGTGGACCTGACCCCGGAGTTTATTTCTTGGCAACCTTATCCAGCGTCTGGTCGACGAAGTCGCCGTCGGCGTCCTTGAACACTACCCGCACGGGGTACCAGTCCAGCGACGGCGCCAGCCACAGGTCGACCTGCGAGCCCTTGTCGTCGTCGAGCGGTTGGCGCACCAGGTGCACGGCGCTGACCTCGCCGTTGCCGGTCTGCACCGGCTCGACGTTGGCGACCTTGAAGCTCCATTGCTCGGCGTTGCGGCGCCCGGCGACGAAGTAGGCCCATTCGCTGCCCGGCTTGAATTTGTCCGGCATGGCCCGCGCCTGCGAGGCGATCTGCCACTGGATGCTGGCCCGATCCTGCTCGCCGCCCTTGATCGGGTAGGTCTCGTCGCCGACGCTGAAGCTGATGGTCTTGGTGTCGCGCTTGAAGCTGGTGGTGTTGGCCTCCTTGCGGAAGCGCTTTTCATAGAACGCCACCGGCGCCAGGCCGTAGTCGTCGATCAGCCCTTCGCTGCGCGTTTCGAGGATCTTGCCGAAGATGGCGGCGCGGCTTTCGACCGACAGCGCGTACTTGCCGTCGCCGGCGCGCCATTGCACGGCGGCCGTGCCGTTGATCGTCAGTCCGTGCTGCTTGGCCGTGATGTTGTAGTTGAGGTCCGCCGACGGCGGCTCGCTGTGCGCCCGCTTGGCGCTCGGGTGGGGGCCGGCAGCGTCGCCGGCAGCGTGGGCGCCCGTCATGGCGCCTGCGCCGGCAAACAACGCCAGCAGCGCGGCGGCGCCCAGCAAGCGGATGGTAGGTTTTTTTTGCATGTTATTTTCCGGATTCTGTCATCGTAATATTGGAGACGGTCTGCGTGGTCAGCGCGCCGCTCGCCTCTGTGTTGCGCATCTGGACCGGGTACCAGTTCATCCCCGGCGCCAGCCATATGTCCAGCCGCGACGAATAGGTGCCCGGCTTGGGCGGGCGCGTCAGGTGCCAGGTGACCAGCTTGCCCATCTTCGTGTTCAGTTCCTCCTCGCCGACCAGCTGGAAGCGGAAGATCGTCGCCTCCTTCTCGTCGCCGACCTGCAGATCGATATCGCCGCCCAGCTGGTTGACGTCGGCGCGGCCGATGCCGCCCAATTGGAACGGCACCGTCGCCTTGTCCTGCGCGCCCGTCAGCAACGGATAGCTGCGCTCGGACGCCGAGAACGTGATCGTGCCCTGCTCGCGGTTGAAGTGGGTCGCGGTCTCCGCCCGGCGCGTGCGCTTTTCGGTGACCCTGACCGGTGCGATGCCGTAGTCGTCGATGACGCCTTCGCTGCGCAGTACCAGCAGGTTGACGCGCGTCACCAACAGGCTGACGCCGGCTTCGACCGAGGCGTCGTAGCGGCTGCCGTCAGTATGCCATGTCATCGACGCGGAGCCCGTCCATTTGGTGCCGTCGGCGTCCACCCGCGCCACCGCCATGTCGAACTTGGCCGACGGCGGCAGATGCACTTTGTATCGCCGCGTGCCCTGCGGCGGAGCTTCGGCCGGCAAGGCCGGCGCCGGCGTCGGCGACTCGGCGGGCGCCGGCGGCGTGCCCGTTTGCGCCTTCGCCGCCCCGGCCCTGGCTTGGCCATCCTTGCCGCCGGCCGGCGCGCCCTCACCGACGCCGTCCGCCGACGTAGCGTCGCCGGCCGGCACCGGCATGGCGGCGATGGCGACCAGCGCGTCGGTCGCCGGCGCCGGTTCCGTCGGTGGCGGCAGCTCGCGGGGCGGCGGCGGGCGCTTGACGCGGGGACGCGGCACTTCCTGCGGCGCCAGCGGCTTGACGTCCACCAGCGGCGCGCTCTCGACGCGCTTGGGCAAGGTCAGTCGCAATTGCGCCGTCATCACCGACGGCGGATGGGGCGAAGTGCGCGGCGCGGAGGAACCGAGGTGATTGCCCGCCCAGTCGATCGCCGCCAAATGCAGCGCCAGGGTGGCCGCGCATACGACCAGCAGGCGTCGGCGTTGAAAGAGGTAGGAAACAATCGTCATGCCGCTAGTTTAACGTGTTCGGGCAAAGCCATCGGTCCGCCGCCGCGCGGCGATGGAAATGTTGTCAAAATCTTTTTGAATGCGGCCCGGATATCTGCTACGCTGAAAGCTAAAATCCACAGGAGACAGTTATGGCCAATACGCAAATGCCGCACATCCCGGGCGCCGGAGTGATGACGGATACTTTAGACTTTGTCAAAAACCTGTGGGGTAGCATGAGCGTGCCGGGATTGACGGCGCCGACCTTGTCGGTCGAGGAACTGGATAAGAAGATCAACGACCTGAAGGCCGTCGAGGCTTGGCTGAACCTCAATATGAGTATGCTGCGCGGTAGCATCCAGGCGCTCGAAGTGCAGCGCGGGACCATCGCCACGCTCAAATCCGTCGGCGCCAGCCTGGCCGCCGCCGTCAACACGGGCGCCAACGACAAGTCGATTTTCGACGCCAATCCGTACGCGTCGGCCTTCTTCCACCACGCCCGCGAAGCCGACAAGGCGCCCGCCAGCAAGCCGTCATGGCCGCCGGCGCCATCGGCCGCGCCGGCACCGGCACCCGCTCCGGCGCAGCAAGCCGCGCCCAAGGCGCCGGACGCCGCGCCGCCGTCCAAGCCGGCCCCCGACGCCGCCTCCGCCTCCGCCGCCCAGATGCCCAATCCGGCCGTGTGGTGGAATCTGCTGCAGGATCAATTCAAGCAGGCCGTGTCGACGGCGATGGCGTCCGAATCGATGATGGCCGATGCCGCCGCGCGCGCCACCGATACGGCGGTGAAATTCGCCACCGCCGCCACGGCCGGCGGCAAGGCCGCCGGTGCGGACGCCGGCACCGGTCCGGTCACCGCGAAGGCGGCCAGCGCCGCGCCGGCAGCTGATCAATCGGCCGATAAATCGGCGGACAAGCCGGCCGTCAAGCCGGCGGCGAAAAAGGCCCCGGCCAAAACCGCGCCGGCGAAAACCGGCAAGCCCGGTTCCGACAAGCTTTAGCGAGTAACGGGCCAGTACCCGGCGCCACTGCGGCCGGCGCCCGGCCTCAGGCCAGGCGCTGGATGCGGATGGCGTCGATCATGCCGTCTTCCTGGCGCTGCACTTTTTCGATATCGATCAAGCCTTCTTCCTCCAGCAGCTTGGCGCTGTCGTGGGCGGACTGAAAACTGTCGAGGGTATCGCCCTTGGCGGCGACCGGCCGTATCCAGGCCACGCTGCCTACTTTCATCTTCGTATACACTTCTTTTGCGATATCACGCATATGGTTTTGCCCTTTATTTCAAGGCGCAGACAGGGCTGCGCCGCGATTCAGTGTAATCATTTGGTGACCCGGAAACAAGTTGGCTGTTGCGTCCATCCGTCACCACGAAATCAGTCGGGAACCGCACCGTTGGCGGCCTCGTACTCGCTCGCCGCCGCCGCCGCCACCACGCCGGACACCGGCGCCAGCATCGCCAGCTGCTCCATCAACTGCGCAAAACGCAGCTGGCCCGGCGCGATCGCGTCGACATGCATCAACACGCCGATCGCCTCCTCCGCCAGCTCGCGCACATAGCCAGTTTGGTGCAGCTGCGAGATCAGGATCTGCGCTGAATTAAACAGGATGCGCATATTGTGCGGCAGCGCCTTGCGCGCCACGCGCATCCATTCGACCGCCTCGATCAACTTGCCGGTCTTCCACAGCAGCACGCCCTTGTTCATCATGTCGGCCGCCTCCTGGCGCGAGGCCTTGATCAACTCGGTGCCCTCGTCGCCCATGCGCGCCTTGTCGAAAATCTTCTGCACATCCTCGAGCAGCGCCGCGTTGTCATGGTTGTTGCGCGCCACGTAGCACAGCAAGGTCACCGGCGCATCCTTGACGCCGACCGCGAACAGCAACGTCGCCATATCGAGGCAGGTGGTGCTGTCGGGACGCTGCTTGGTCTCGTCGGCCAGCATCGCCTCCAGTTCGTCGCCGGATTTGCGCGCGCGCCGGTAGTCGCCGCTCTCGTGGTAGACCAGCCCCTCGGTGATCTTGGCGCGCAGGGTAACCTGGTCGCCGCCGAATTGATGGACCGCCGCGTTCAGCAGCCGTATCGCTTCCTTGGTGTCGTTCTTCTGGCCGCACACGCGCGCCAGGCCGAAGTACGCGTCGACCGTCTTGGCCACCGAATACTCGCCCATCTCTATGCATTTGCGGAAGGCTTTTTCGGCCACCGGGATATTCCCCAGCTTGAGCGCCGTCTGGCCGAACGCGCGCTGGCGCGGCACTGAATTGGGCGACAGCTTGGCGGCTTTTTCCAGCACGCCGAAGGCTTCCTCGTGCTTGCCCTGCTGCTGGAACGACAGCGCCAGCTGGTCGAACGCGTCGATGTAAAAACGGTTGTCGGCGATCACCGCCTGGAACATCTGCTGCGCCGCCTCGACCTCGCCGGCGCTCATGCGGATCTTCCCCAGGCCGCAGCGCGCCCAGTTGTAGTCGCGCTCCTCGAGCACCTTCTCGTACACGGCGCGCGCCTGTTCCGGCACGCCGCTTTTGAGCAGCAAGGTCGCCTTCATCCGCTGCAGGTCGATCTCGTGCAGCGGATAGAGCGCGATCTGCTCCTCGCACAGGCGCGCCGCGCGCAGGTAGTCCTTGTCGGCGAAGGCCTGGTCGATCTCGCGGAAGATCTGCTTCTTGTTCCACACGCGGTTCAGGCGCGTCAACAGCACGCCCTCGGTGATCGGTTTGATGATGTAGGCGTCCGGCTGGTGCTCGGCCGCGCCCATCACCGACTCCACGCTTTTCTCGGCCGAGACCATCAGCCACACGCTGCTGGGCAGCATGAGGTTGCGCAGGCGCGCCTCCTCCAGCACCTGCTGGCCGTTCTTGCCGTCGCCAAGGTTGTAGTCGCACATGACGACGTCGTAGCGCGTCTTCGACAGCAGCACGATGGCCTCGCCGCCGCTGGCCGCCTGGTCGATGTGCTTGGCGCCGAGGTTGCGCAGCGACTCGCGCAGCAGCTGGCGGATGCCGACGAAATCATCGACCAGCAGGTAGCGCTTTTCGGCCCAATCGATGTCGCCGCTGGCCTGGTTTTCCGCGCTCATGGAAGCCGCAGGATGAAGCAGCCGCCGCCCAGGGCGCCGCCGCTGCCGCCATTCTCCAGGGCGATGCCGCCGTGGCGCTGGCGATGCTTGTGCATCTTCGCCACTTCGCTGGAAAAGTACAGACCGAGGCCGCTGCTGTTGCTAAGGAAGTTGACCTTGCCGCCGCCGGTCTTCATGGCGTCGGCGCCGGCCTCCAGGATGGCCGGCGGGAAGCCGTCGCCGTTGTCCTCCACGCGCAGTTCCAGGTAGTCGCCGTCGACCTTGACGGCCAGGCGGATGCGGTCGCGCGTGTAGCGGATGGCGTTGTTGATGGCGTGGACCAGCACACCGATGATGAGGTCCTCGTCGAAGGTCCAGATGGCGTCCGCCGGAAAATCGACATCGAGCGTGACGCCGCGCGATTGCAGCAGGATGCGCGCCTGGCCCTTGACCTGGTCGACCAACTCGCTGATACGGTGGGCGGCCGGATCGAAGGGGTAGCCGGGCTTGCCCACCTCCTTGTACAACGCTAGCAACTGGATCAGGTTGTCGTTGAGGCGGCGGGTCTGATACAGCATCTGGCCCAGCTGCTCGTAGTGCGGCTGCCCGGCGGCCGGGGCAGGCGGCGGCGCGGCGGTGGAGGCGGGGCCGGCGATCAGGTTCTCCAGCGTGCCGCTCAGGACACTGATCGAATTCTTCATGTCGTGCACCGTCGACGCCAGGAACATCAGCAGCTCTGGCGATCCCTCGTAGTGCTGCGCTTGGTCTTCGTCCATTGTTGTGCGGTGCTCGCGCCCGGTTCAAAGGGTGATTATATCCTGCGGGATATAGCCAAGCCAACGCCGGGATGGCTTGTGTGCGCAGGATATTTGCGTCAACGCAACGCCGGTGTGGCGGCGCGATCACGGGCTGATCACTGGCTGCGGCGGCGCTCCTTGAGCAGGAAGCGTCCCGGATCGAGCGCCGCCACCAGGCTCGCCTCCAGCGGTGGCGACGTGTTCTCCAGTTGACTGACCAGCAACTCGGCCATCAGCGGCGCCCAGATCAGGCCGCGCGACGCGTAGCCCAGCAGCCCATACAGCCCGGGATGGCGCGGCACGTCGCGCAGGCGCTCCAGGCGTCCGGCGGCGCCGTGGTCGGGCAAGGCGCCGCACAGCGGCAGGCGGTCCGGCGCGGCGCAGCGGAAGCCCACCCTGCCCGCCAGCGGCGCGCTCGCCGCCAGGGCCGCCACGTTATCGCCCGGGACGATCTCCGCCAGCCGGGTAAGGTTTTCCAACTGGCTGTCCGCGCGCAGGTTTGGATCGTCGTCGTTGTCGTAAGTCGCGCCGGCACTGACGATGCCGTTGGCGGCCGGCGTCACATACGCCTCGCGGCAGACCACCAGCGGCAGCCGGGGTGCGCCCGCCGAACCAGGTTCGTCGAGCGCCAGGTGCGTGACCTGGCCGCGCAGCGCCGACAGCGGCAGCAGCGACGCCTGCGCGATGTCGACGGCGCCGGTGCCGTTGGCCAGGATGACCGTCGGCGCCCGCGCGATCGTCGCGCCGTCGGCGCCGATCACATGCCACTCGCCGTCGATACGCCGCAACTCAAGCGCCTGCGTGTGGAACGCGCGGCGCAAACGCGCGCCGCAAGCGTCGAGCATGGCCCCGCACAGCGACGCCGGCCGCGCCCAGCCGCCCTGCTCGAACAGCCAGCCGCCGTGCGGCGTCCCGCCACCGAGCAAGCGGCCGGCGCCATCGGCCGCCAGCCAGCGCGCATACGCCGGCGGATAATTCCACGCCGCCAGCACGTCCTGCTGCACCTTCGCATGCGCGGCGTCGCGCGCCAGTTGCAGCACGCCGCAATCGGCGCCGTCGAACGCTTTGCCGACACCGCCCAGGCGCCGCCATTCGCGCAGCGCGAACAGGTAGGCGGCGCGGCTCAAGCGGGTCGGAATATTGTCGTCCTTCGACAGCAGCGGCATGAAGATGCCGGCCAGGTTGCCGGAAGCTTCCTGCGCCGGCTGCGGGTGCCGTTCGATCAGCGTCACTTCCCAACCGTTGGCGCACAGGCGATGGCAGGCGGAGGAACCGGCCAGGCCGGCGCCGACGACGATCGCGCGCCGCTCCGGCTGCGGCGGCGCGGGCGGCTGCGGCTTGCGGCTTTGGTAGACCGCGCCGACGTCGCGCGAGCCGGCGACGGCGTGGCAGGCGAAACCGGCCGCCGTCAGCGCCCACACCAGCGGCTCGTCCGGCGCATGCGCGTGCAGCGTCGCGCGCGGCGCGGCCAGCTTCGCCAGGCCGCGCGCAAAGGCGGAGACAAAATCGGGCGCGCAGGACGAAACCTGGAAGTCGTCGACCCGCGCCTCGATCTGCGGCAGCACCGCGTCGAGCGCGCCGACCAGCAGATCGAGCGTCACGCGGCCGTCATCGAGCACGATGCGGTGCAAGCCCGGCACGTTCAGCGGCCAGGTGGCGCGCAGCCGCGCATCGGCAATGCGTTGGGCGTCCGGCAGCGCCGGCGCGACGGCCAGGTAGTGCAGCGGCGAGGCCCCCGGCGCAGAGGACTGCGCCCATGCGGCCAGAAACCGCGCGCCATCGGCGAAGTCCGTATCGAGCACCACGCGCCGTGACGCGCCCGCCGTCGTCACTTGCGCCGCTTCCGGCAGAAGCACGCCGGATCATGATCGTCGACCATGCCGATGCCCTGCATGTAAGCGTAAATGATCGTCGAGCCGACGAACTTGAATCCCAGCTTGGCCAGATCCTTCGAGATGCGGTCCGACAGTTCCGTCTTGCTGGCGCGCGGGCCGTCGCCCGACACTACCGGCTTGCCGCCGACATAGGCCCACAGCAGTTGATCGAGGCTGCCGCCGCCGGCGCGCAGGCGCAGGTAGGCCTGCGCATTGGTGATCGCCGCCGCCACCTTCAACTTGTTGCGCACGATGCCGGGATCGGCCAGCAGCGCGGCCACCTTGCCGGCGTCGTAGGCGGCGATCTTCTGCGCGTCCCACTGGTCGAAGGCGGCGCGGTAGGTCTCGCGTTTATTGAGAATGGTTTCCCAACTCAGCCCCGCCTGCGCGCCCTCCAGATTGAGCATCTCGAACAGGCGCGTCTCGTCGTGGCAAGGCACGCCCCATTCGGTGTCGTGGTAGTGCAGATACAGGGGATTGGCCGGGTTGGCCCAGCCGCAGCGGGTCTTGGTCATGTGAGCGGGAAGAATGGTGGCGCGTCAGTATAAGGTATACCACCCGGTATCGGGCGTGTGCGGGGATTACCACAGTGGCGGCGGGAGCGCTTGCTTTTTGTCATTTTTATATCTATTCTTGATAACTATAAAAATCACAATATTATAAGTCGTCCAAAACCGGGAGTGAACCGCCATGCCGTTCCCCACAGAGCCTGCGTTTGACTTTTTTAATACCAGCCGCCAACCTGCGAAGGGTGTGCCGGTGCCAGTGTCCAGTGTGTTGGAATATGAATTACTGCTGCTCCACGGCGTGCGCCTGGAGTCCCTCGAGCCCATCGAGCCTGCCGATGCCGACAAGGAAAACTCGCGTCGCGAGCTTCAGTTCCGGGCCGCGGTACATGCGTTGCCCGAGTGCGACGAGCGCACCGCCATCTGCCTGTCCGGCGGCGGCGTGCGCAGCGCCACCTTCTGCCTCGGCGTGCTGCAAGCCCTGGCCGAACGCGAGTGGCTCGACAAATTCCACTACATGTCGTCGGTCTCCGGCGGCGGCTACATCGCCAGTTGACTGTCGAGCTGGATCGCGCGGGAAAAAGGCAACGTCGCCGGCGTACTGGACAAACTGGCGCCCGCGCGCACCGGCGAGGCGCCCTTGCACGAGAAGCCCGAACCCGATCAAGTCCGGCAGTTGCGCGCCTATAGCAACTATATGAGCCCGGTTCACGGTTTCTCGATCGATCTGATCACGCTGATCGCCACCTTCATCCGCAACCTGACCTTGCACTGGCTGATGCTGCTGCCCTTGCTGGCGGCGCTGGTCATGCTCCCGCGACTGAATCTTGCGATGACTTTCCGCGCCGGACCATGGTTCTCCTCGTACACGGCCGGCGTTTGCTTTCTGGGCGTGATGATGGGATTGCTCCTGTGGGGACTCGGAGAAGCGCTGACGAGTCTGCCAAGCTACGCCCCGCAAGCAGGCAAAGAAAACACATTCATGAAGCGATGCTTCGGACCGATGTGCTGCGCGGCGATCGTGCAAAGCTGGGCCATTCCTCGCGTTGTCACGCCAGACTTTTTCACCACCAACATGCTCTGGATCGCGGTCTGCGTTGGCGCCGTGGTCACGACGACGGCCCAATTGCTTGCCTTGCGCCCGCAATCGAACACCCCTGACGCAAAGTCCGGCAAGAAGATGCTGGCCGCATTCGGCGTTGGCGCCATCGCCGGCGCGCTGATGTTCCACGTGATAAAAAAATTCTCACAGTTGGCACTGATGGAGCACTACGCACCCAACGACATGCTGGCGGCGGGCCTGTATTCCGTATTTTGCGTGCCCGCGCTGCTGGCGGCCGGCTGGCTGACCATCACCATCTACGTCGGCCTCGCGCAGCGCTTCTCGGATGAAGATGACCGCGAATGGTGGGCGCGCGCCAGCGCCTGGATATTCTGGACCTGCCTGGCCTGGATGTTCTCCAACGCCGTGGTGATCTTCGGCCCCTATCTGCTGCTGCAAAGCCCATGGACCAAATTATTGGGCGCGTCGGCCGGCGGCATGGGCGTGGTGACGGGGCTATACGGCTACTGGAGCAAAAGCGGCCAACGGCTGACGCGCAAAGTCAAGAGCGCGTTCGCCATCGCCGGTGAGCACGTACTGCAATTGGCCGCGGCGATCTTCATCACCGCGCTGTTGATCGTCACCAGCTTCGTGCTGGCCATGATCGGCGACCTGCAACACCTCACGCTGGGCGCCATCTTTGCAAACACGCGCCTGTGCGCCAATCTGGACACCTACTACGCCATCCAGACCACGCAAGCCGGATTGGGAGGCCAGTTCTTCATATTTGCCGGCTCGGTCATCATCGGCCTGATCGCCTCGCGCTACTTCGGCACCAACACCTTTTCCCTGCACAGCATGTACGGCAACCGGCTGGTGCGCGCCTATCTGGGTGCCGCGCGTGACAAGCGCGAACCAGATCCGTTCACAGGATTCGATCCGAACGACAATTTGCAGATGAAGGAGCTGGACCCGCTAAAGACGCCGCCGCCACGTCCGCCACCGAGGCCACGGCTCTATCATGTGATCAACATCGCGCTCAACCTGGTCAAGCCCAGCAATGAGGACCTCGCTTGGCAGCAACGCAAGGCGGCCTCGTTCACCGTCACGCCGCACTTCACCGGCTCGAAGGGCACCGAGTATCAGCGTTCGGATTTTTATTCGTCCGAAAAAGGCATTTCGCTGGCGCGCGCCATGACGATCTCCGGCGCGGCCGCGTCATCGAGCATGGGATACCACACCTCGACGCTGATCGCCTTCGTGATGACCTTCTTTAACGTCCGGTTGGGATGGTGGCTGCCCAATCCCGCACTGAAGGACGTCAAGGCGCTGCAGCGTTCAGAGCCCCCGCTCGGCTCCATGTCGATCCTGACTGAGTCGCTGGGCGCGACGACCGCCAAGAGCGACTTCGTCTACCTGAGCGACGGCGGCCACTTCGAGAACCTGGGCCTGTACGAGATGGTGCGCCGCCGCTGCCGGCGCATCGTCGTGGTCGACGCCAGCTGCGATCCGAAATACGAATTCGAAGACCTGGAAAACGCGATCCGCAAGATCCGCACCGACTTCGGCGTCTCCATCGTCTTCCCCGACGGCCTGCCGACGCCGGCCTGGACGCGCGGCGCGCAAAACAGGCATAAACATTCGGCGCACGGCGTGATCCGCTACTCCACCGTGGACGGATCGTGCCCCGACGGCAGTATCATTTATATCAAGCCGCTATTGTCGGGCAACGAGCCGCTCGACATCACGCGCTACGCCGCCAAGGCCGACAAGGCGCAGATGAACCCGTTCCCGCACCATTCGACGGCCGACCAGTTCTTCGACGAGGTCCAGTTCGAAAGCTACCGCGCGCTCGGCTACCACAGCGTGATGGCGGACTTCCCGCAGGGGGAGTACTGGAAGCGCTTCCCCGCCGGCGCGGTGGACGCCAGCGAGGAACAGCTGGCCGCCGCCGAGCGGGCCGCCGACAACGCAGGTGCGGGTGCGCCACCGATGGCGGCGGCCGACGCGGTGCGCGCGGCCGGCCAGGCGGGCCTGTTGTGGACCACCATCGCGGCGACGGGCGCACTCGGCGCCGGCGTCGTCGGCACGCTCGCGCTCCAAAAAGGCGGCGAAGTGGCGCTCGCGAAGGGCGGCGAGGTCGCCTTCAGCAAAGAAACACTCGACGAGCTCAGGAAAATATTACAAGCGCGGGAGGGCGATCCGGCCGTCGCCGCGCTGATCATCGAACTGACCGCGCAACTGAAAAAACTTCAGCAATCGATCATCGATAATTCAACCGTCAATAACCAGATCAGCAACGATCTCGGCCAGTTGCTCAACAAGCAGATCACCCTGATCAATACTTTAGACAATACCAAAAGTGCGCAGACGCTGAGCGACATTAAGGGAACGCTGCTGACAATATCGGCGAAGCTGCCGGCGGAGAAAGACTACAGCGCCGCCATCGGCGCCATCTCCGCTCAGCTCGCCGTACTCGATCAAACGCTGAAGGCGCAGACCGACGAGATCCACAAGACCAATACCCGCGCCCATGTGCGCGGCGGCGATGGAGCGCGGCCATGAGGGCCGGCGCGTTCGTGGCGCTGGCCGCGCTGCTGTCCGGCTGCTGCTATCAAACCATCCGCCTGCGGTCGTCGTGGTACATACTGGAAGATAATAAAATAAAATCAACCACTTACGTCTCGGTGCTTAACACCGGCAACACCGCCGTCAATGTCAAAACGCTCATCATCAATCCGCTGCGGGACAAGGTCGCCTTCTTCAGCGATCCCCAGCACGATGGCTGGACGCTCCCCATCGGCGAGCGCCTCGAACCGGGACAAATGCTCATCAAATCAACGACGGAATTCTCGCGACTGGAAAAGAACCAGACGGTGTATTGGAATGGCTGCCGGGTGCCGATCGAAATCGACGCTGAGTTATCCGGAAAAAATTCGCTGGTCATCACCGACATGAAACCGGCCATGCCCGACTCGCTGCCGGCGATGTGGGATACTGAATGCCCCAAAGCCGCCAAATAGGAGCATCGCATGCAGTTCGAGGCAACACTGGAATGGAAACGCGACGGACAGGATTTCCTCGGTCAGCGCTACAGCCGCGCGCACACCTGGCGCTTCGACGGCGGCGCGGTTGTGCCGGCGTCGTCGTCGCCGCTGTCGGTGCCGCTGCCGATGTCGGACGCCGCCGCCGTCGATCCCGAGGAGGCGCTGGTGGCCGCCGCGTCGAGCTGCCATATGCTGTTCTTCCTCTCGATCGCCGCCAAACGGGGGCATACGGTCGACAGCTACACCGACCACGCCATCGGCACGCTCGGCAAGAACGATCAGGGCAAAATGGCGATGACGCGCATCGCGCTGCGCCCGGCCATCGTGTTCGCCGGCACCGCGCCGCCGGGTGACGATGAACTGCACGCCATTCACCACGAGGCGCACGAAAAATGCTACATCGCCAATTCGCTCAATTTCGAGGTGGTGGTCGAGCCGCCGGCCGCCTGATCGAACCGGATCAGGTTTCCAGGTCGCTCGACAAGCCGATGCGGCGGCGCTCGCCGCCCAGCGACAGCGGTCCTTCCAGATTGCTGACCAGCCGCACCTCGCCTTCCGACAGCGCCTCGTCGACTTGATGCATCAGGCGCGGGAACAGGCCGTCGGCACGGGCGCGCTCGGTGCCGTACAACGCCGCCCAGGCGTTGCGGCCGGAGCGCTTGGCGATGTACAGGCCCTGGTCGGCCAGCTCCACCACCTGCGACCATGACAGCAGGCGCGGTTGCGCCGGCAGGAAGGGAAAACAGGCAAAGCCGATCGAGCAGGTCTTCGACAGCCGCACGCCGTCCGGCAGCACGAACTCGCGCTCGGCGACGACGCGGCGCATGCGTTCGGCCACCACGCGCGCGTCGTCGCGGTGGGTGGCGCGCGCCAGCACCAGGAACTCCTCGCCGCCCCAGCGGATCACATAGTCCGATTCGCGGAACACTTCGCGCAGGCGCTCGGTCATCTGTACCAGGATGGCGTCGCCGGCGGCGTGGCCATAGCGGTCGTTGACCTCCTTGAAGTGGTCGATGTCGACCATGAAAAACACCAGATCGTTGGCTGCCCGCAGCTCGGACTCGGTCAACTGGTGGCCGCGATGCTGCCCGCCGTCGTAGCCGCGCAAACTCATCGCCACATCCGCGTCGACGTTGCGCAGGAAGAAGCGGCGGTTGCGCAGGCCGGTCAGCTGGTCGGTCAGGCTGACCTCCTCGAGCGCCTGGTAGGCGCGTTCGAGCTCCAGGTTCTTTTCCAGCAGCTGCTCCTGGGTCGCGCTCAGCGTCTTCAAAGTCGCCGCCACCTGCCGGTAGGCGCTGGCGTTGTCGAGCGCGATGGCGCCGTACGCGCACAAGGTGCGGAAGATCAGCCGTTCGCGCTCGCCGTAGGCGTTGGCGTGCAGCGACTGCACCGTCATCGCCCCCAGCACCCGCTCGCCCACGCGCAGCGGCGCGAACAGCAACGTCAGGGTCGGCAAGGTGCCGGGGATCAGGTTCGGCGTCACATCCGCCGCCCCCAGCTCGATCAGGATCTCGCGCCGCTCGCGCACGCAGCGCGACGTGTTGGCGCGCGGGTCCGCCAGCGAATAGCGCACCTCCGGCAGCGGATTGCCGGCCTCGACGCCGAAGGCGCACGACAGCCACACGCCGTTCGACTCGAGCAGGAAAATCGAGAAATGGGTGGCGTCGAGCAGGCCGTGCACGTGCCGGTCGAGGGCGCGGAACACCGCCGCCGCGTCCAGGTGCGCGGTGATCTCCTGGCCGATCGCGCTCAGGTGCGCCAGGGTGGCGCTGGTTTGCTGCAGCACCTCGGCGCGCTGCGCCTCGGCCGCCGCCAGCTGGCGATGATGCTCGGCCTCGGTCTGCGCGCGCTCGGTCTGGTACTGCACCTGCATGGCGATGGCGCGGTTGGTGGCCTGCTGGCTGTGGGTCTGGTCGCGCGCGGCGGAGGCCTGCAGCGCGATCGCGTAGGCGCGCGCGTGGTCGCCGATGGCGGCGTACGCGCGCGCGGTGGCGTCGAGCAGCGCGCCGGGCACCGTGTAGCCGTCGATGGTGGCGGCGATCTCCAGCGCCAGCAGCAGGTAGTGCAGCACCGGGTTGGGCGCCATCATCAGGTCCGGCTCGGGCAGCGCGTGGTGCGCGTGGATATCGGCCAGCACATTGAGGGCGGCGATCTGGCCCAGCGCGTCGCCATGCTCGCGCGCCAGCGCCAGCGCGCCGCACACGGCGGCCAGCGCCTCGTCCGGCCGGCCCAGGTGCGACAGCGCGTGCGCCTGGCCGCGCCGAGCGCTGCTCTGGAAATCGTTCTGCGCCAGCGCGTCGCCGCGCGCGGCCAGCCGCGTGAAGCTGTCGAGCGCGGCCGCGTGGTTGCCCAGGTCGAGCGCCAGGTCGCCCTGGTATTCCAGCGCCACCGCGTAGGCGCGCGACCCGGACAACGGCGCCAGCACGGCCAGCGCCTCGCGCAACAGGGTTTGCGCGGCCTCGCGCTGGCCCAGCTGGCGCAAGGTTTCGGCGGTCTGCATCAGGCACATGCCGATCGACAGCGGCCAGCCGGCCGGACGCGCCAGGTCGAGGCCGCGCTGCATCCATTCCAGCGCCGCCTCGTGCGCGTTGAGGCTGGTGAAGCCGTTGCCGATGTTGGTGGCGATGATGATGGCGCGGCGGACCTGGCCGCTCACCAGCGCCATCTCGAAGCTGAGCATCAGGTGGCCGATGGCGCGGCCGTACTCGCTGCGCTGAAAGGCGCAGGTGCCGAAGTAGTCGCTGACCCAGCCGGCGGCGATCGGCGCCAGGCCGCTTGGATCGGCATCGAAGCGGCCGTCCCAGTGCCGCTGCGCGGCCTGCCAGTCGCCGAAGGCGGCGCAAATGCCGGCGGCGGCGTCGATCACGTCCACCCGCACCGGGTCGCCGCCGACGCGGGCGGCGGCGCCGGCCAGCGCCAGCCAACGATCGCCGGCGGAGCTGTCGCCACGGTCGTTGGACACCCAGGCCAGCAACCAGCAGGCGTCGGCGCGGGCGCACGCGGCGTGTGCGTCGGGACGGATGGCGGCGCCCTGCTCGAACAGCGACAGCGCCTGTTCCGCTTGGTACTGAGCGGTGTCGAGCCGGCCATTGAGCCATTCCGATTCTGCGGCGATCAGCAGCAGGCGGCCGCGCACCACCAGCGCGTCGGCCGCTGGCAGCGCGCCCGTCAGGGCAGCGATGTCGGCGATGTCGGCAGACAGGGCGCGCGCACGCGCGGGCGCGCGCTGGCGCAAATGCCAGGCGAGCGCCACGAGCAGTGGCAAGCGCGCCGTGCCGGAAATCTCCGGCAACACCGCCTCCCACCGCGCCAGCTCCTCATCGAGGGCAAACATGTCCACCAAGTGACGTCCTTTGACTGTGTGCCGGGCATAGTTGCCCGAACGCATTTAAACGCTGTTACCGCATTATTCCACAGTTTTCAGGAGCCCTCGCCGCCCCGCGCCAAGTGCCTGAATGCAAAGCTAATTCAGTTCCTTGCAGCAATTTATTTACTGTGTTTTAGGCGCGTCGCTTTTGCCCGCCGCCAGCTGCGGCACGGTCTTCATATGCTGGTCTATGGTAGGTTGCAACTTGGCCGCCAGCGCCTTGATGTCCGGATCCTTGGCCTTTTGCTGGGCGTCGGTAACCAGCTTGTGGGCGGCCTTGTGGTCGTTGACTCCCGCGTTGGCGATGTAGCTCTTGTCGAACTCCTCGCCGCTGAGCGCGTTGAGCCGGTCGGCCATCTTCTTGTGCTTGGCGTCGGGTTCGGCGGGCAGGGTCACGTTCTTGGCCTGCGCCACCTGCTGCACCTCCTGCAAGCCCTTGGTGTGGTCGTCGACCATCTTCTGGGCGAAGGACTTGACCTCCGGCGACGTGGCTTTTTGCAGCGCGATGTTGCCGGCGGCGACCTCGTTGACGTTGGCCTGGGCCAGGCTGGTGAGGAGTCGCTGGTCGCCCTTGCTCAGATTTTGCGCGGTGGCGGCACCGGCGGCCAGCAAGCCCGCACACGCGGCGACGGCGATCCTGATCTTGTTGTTCATGATGGGTGCTCCCAAAAGAATGACGAGGAATTAATTTTACAAAGCCTGGACAATGGCGGACGCACCTTACGGCTATGCAAGAACGAGAGGCGGGAGCACGGCCGCAACGAAAAAAGGCGCCGCAAGCGGCGCCTTCTTGTGTGGCTACGACAACGCTCAGGAAGCGTGCTTGCTGATCTCGATCAAACGGGTCCGCATGGTGTCGCTGGCGGCGGGCCCCGGTGCGAACATGTAGTCTTCGTCGTTGATGGCCAGGCCGCTGTTGGCGTCGACCAGCACCTGATCGGCCGGTTTGCCGGTTTCGCGGCTCACCACCAGCAGGCTGGCGCCTTCCGGTGCCAAATGGTCGTTGCCCCAGGCGATGAAGGCCAGCAGCACAGGCTTGAAGTCGCGGCCGGCCTTGGTCAGCAGATATTCATAGCGCGGTGGACGGGCGCTGTACTGGCGCCGCTCCATCAGGCCGCCCTCGACCAGCCCGGCCAGGCGGCGGGTCAGCATGTTCGGGGCGATCTTCAGGCTCTTTTCAAATTCGTCGAAACGCGACAGGCCGTAGAAGGCGTCGCGCAGGATCAAAATGCTCCACCATTCGCCAACTTTACCCAGGCTGCGGGCGATAGGGCAAGGCATGCGGCCGAAATCGGTATGTTTCATGTGTAACTCCTCGGTTCAGGTGAACAGGAAAATTGATTGAGAATGCAGCGAGCGATGCGACTTACTTGCATGCCGGCTGTAACAATGTGTGACTTTTTTGCGAGCAAACCCCTGTGACTATGTGTGATTTTTCTAGTGTCAATTTCGCCTCCCTTTTTTGCCCTGCGGTTTAAGTACTTTCCCTCTGAAAAACAATATTTTTTAGCCTTTTTTCAGTGACCAACATAGGCTAAAAAACGACCTTGAAAACTCTCCAAATTCCGCCGTTTTGCGAAAGTGAATTTCAGCGTGAAATGTGAACATTGGATAGAATGTTGATTCACGGTAAAATTCGTTCTATGGATGCAACTTACTAACCACTGCCTTTCGAATCGATCGTCATGAAAATCCTTGCCGCCCCACTTACCGTCGCGCTTGCCGCCGTCCTCTTCTGCTCACCGCTGTCTGCGGTCGCGGGCAACAAGGCCGCCACCAGCGCCATGCAGGTGAGCTTCGTGGTCAAGGAGGCTTGCACCGTGCAGACCGCCAGCGAGCCGCGCGCCACCGCCCGCACCGCCACTGCGGCAACGACCGCCGCCGCCCCGATAGTCGCCTGCGAACTGAAAACCCCTTACCTGCTCACGCGCGGAGGCGACCAGCCCGCCGCCGCCAATTCCGCCACCACCGACCGCTCCGCCGCGCCCATCCGCACCGAATCGGGCACGCAGAGCTGGGTCGTCTACTTCTAATGCCACCGGCCGCCACCCGCGCGCGCCGGCTCCTTCCCCGTTAAAACACCACCGTGGCCGTCACGGTGTCCTTGTAGTCCCCCGGCGACGGCGTGCTCTGCGGTGGCACCAGTCCGTACACCGTCTGGGTCTGGGTGCCGCCGGTGCCCGTGCCCGAGACGATCGTGGTGCCGCCGCTGCCGTCGCCCCAGCTGGCGCCGTCGAGCGTGTTCGATATCTGATAACTCAACAATTCCGTGGTCGAGACGTTGCGCATCCTGCGCGCCGTCGTCGCGGCGCCGTAGGTACCGGCCGACAGCGCCACCCGGTACGGCGTGCTCTTGCTGCACTGGACCGACATCGTCGACGTCGTGCGTACATTGCTGTTGAGTAGCGAGCTGTTCGGGAACGCCAGGTTGCCGACGTTGATGTTGCAATCGTTGATCACGGCGGCCCGCACCTGGAACACGATCGGCAGGGTCGGCCCCAGCGCGCATCCGGTGGCCGGCAGCAGGAAGAAAATGTATTGCATCAGGCCGTTGCCGGCGCCGAAATCCGAGGTGAACGTCAGGTCGTTCGGCCCCACCGCCAGGGCAGCCAGCGTGGCGTCGGCCGCCAGCCTGCCATACAGCGTGACGTTCTGCTCGAGCGTGCCCAGCCCGCCGCTCTTGGTCAGGGTGAAGGTGATCGGGGTCGGCGTGTCGGTGCCGACCCAGCCGCCCCAGATCCTGGCCGGGGCGTAGGTCGCGTCGGTATAAATGTTGTAGTTGGCGCGCATGGCGCCGTTGCCGACCTGGCGCGTGCTCGTCACCGTCGACGACGAGTTGCTGCCGGCGCCCAGGTACAGGCACACGGTCACGTTCGGCGTCAGCAGGTTGCCCAGGAAGTCGGTCCAGGTGCAGGTGACCTTGAACGTGGCCGAGGCGTAGACGGGGACACTGGAGATGGAGCTGACGCTGGGGAAGACTATGTTTTGCGGCGCGATGGTGCAGTTGTCGGCGCGCGCGTGGGCGCACAGCAGCGCCAGCGGCAGGCCTACCCACGGCGCCAGCCGCCGCGCCGTCATTGCACACCCCGGCAAGTGAAGGGGCCCAGGGTCGGCATGGCCCGGCCCTTGACCGCCTCGTACGCGAACTCGACGATGCATGGCACGCCGTCGACGGTCAGCCGCAAATGGTTCAGCGGCGCCAGGTTGTCGATGAAGGCGACGCCGTCGAAGCCGACCAGGGTGGACGCGCCGCTCTCGACATGCAGCACCTGCGCGCCGGCGGCGACCGGCTTGCCGTCGGCGCCGTGCACGATCACGCTGGCCGCCGCGTAGGTCTCGACCGGGAAGCGCGCCAGCACGCCGGACTGGCGCGCCGGCACCACCTCGCGGCGGGAGACCGGAATGCGGGCGTCGAGCGGCAGCGCGCCGGTGTCGATGCCGACCTGGTTGATCAGGTAGGGATTGAGGTTGGGCACCAGCAAATAGCCGCCGGCGCCGGTGCGGCCGATCACCCGGTTCTCCTGCAGCACCGGCACGCCGCCGACGCCGTCGGTCGACACCAGCGCAAAGCCGGCGCCGACCTGGCGCGCCGCGTGCACGCCGCCGTCCATCACCACCAGCGAACCGGCCGCGCTGAGCGAGGCGCTGCGGTTGTCGCCGTTTTGCTGCACCAGCGCGCCGACCTGGCCGTAGCCGCCCAGATACGTCAGTTGGCCCTGGCGCAGCGGCGCGCCGTTGCTCTCGAGCGACTGCAGACCCCAGCCGAACCCGCCGGCGTAGTCGGCCGAGCGGCCCACCGTGACGATGCGGCTGCGCACGCCGTTCTGGCGGCCGGCGCTGGCGTTGGCGGCGATGCGGTCGCCGAACGAGGCGCTCAGGCTGAAGAACAGGCCGCGCGCGGCGGCGTCGCGCAGGTCGCGGAAGGCGCTCACGCTCAGGTAGAAGCCGGCGCCCAGGGTGGCCGAATACGACAGCGCGGCGATGCGCGCCGGCGGCAGCGACGGCGCGCGCAGGCTTACCAGGCTGACGCCGACGCTGTGGCCGGGGAACAGCGCCAGATTCAGGTTGATGCGGTCGTTGGCGCGGGCGCCGGCGCCGCTGTCGGCGGTGGCCAGGTCGCTGTAGCCGGCGCTGGCGCGCAGGGTCTCGGCGTCGATGCTGAAGCGCCCGCTCAGATATTGGTAGCCCAGGCCGGCCTGGAGGCCGCGTCCGCTGCCGCTGTCGTTGCGCCGCCCGCCGCTGGCGGCCAGCGAGGCGCGCACCACGCCGGCCTGGCCGAGGCGCAGCATGGCGCCGGCGCCGCCGTTGACGACATCGCGCCCCAGCTCGCCGTGGCCCTCGACGGTCAGGCTGTCGCTCACGCCGTGGCGCAGCGAGCCGCTGACGGCCGGCACGCGCGCGTAGCCGAACGAGCGGGTGCTGTAGTCGCGCCGCAGCACGCCCAGCTCGACCGAATAATCGGTCAGGCCGACCGCCAGCAGGCGCGTGTCGACATATAAAGGTACGGTGGTGGTGACCGCGCGCCCGGCGGTGTCGCGCGTGACCAGCGTGGCCTGGCCGGCGCCGTTGATGCCGGCCACCTGGTTGATCACGAACGGGCCCGACGGCACGGCCGTCTCGACCTGGCGCACGCCGTTGACGTACAGGCTGACGGCGCTCGGCACCACGGCCGAGCCGGCCAAACTGGCGACCGGGAAGGTCAGCAGGTCGGGCCGCAGGTCGAAGCTCTTGCGCCACTGGACGCCGCCCATGCGCAGCGAACGGCTCCACGGCAGCGACGACGAGATCAGGTCGCCCACCTGCCAGGTTTCCAGGGTCACCGGGTCGGAGCGCACCCAGGCGCTGTCGAGGCGGATGAAGCGCGGACCGGTGCCGGTGGCGCCGGCGTTGTAGACGCCGGTGCTGGTGAAGACGCCGCTGTCGTTGAAGTAGCGCACCTCGTTGGCGACCGAGACGCCGCGCTCGCGGTCGAGCCGGCCGAAGGCGTCATAGGTGAGCACCAGCCCCGGCGTGACGGCGGCCGGGCCGGCCACGCGCACGGTGCGCCCGGATAGCGCCACCGGCGCGCGCAGCGTGTCGTCGACGCGCAGCGCGATCGACTGGCGCGCCGCGTCGTAGCTGTAGCGCAGGCCCTTGATGTCGTCGAGGTCGAACTGATCCCGGCCCTCGACCCCGAACAGGCGGGGGTCGAGCTCCAGGTCGCGCAGGTTCTGCACGCTGCTGCGCAAGCCCGTGGTGGTGCCACGGGTAAAGCGCAGTATCAGTCCGGTCGGTTCGCCGTTCAATTCCACCTCCAAAAAAAGTTCCTCTTCCACCGGCGGCGGCGGCGGTGCTTGCGCCAGCGCGGCCGTCGCCAGGTTCAGGGCCATCAGAGACAGGCAGATCAGCCGTCCCCACATGCCCGCTCAGTCCAGCCGTCCGGTGGCGCTATCGCTGACGGGCCGGGCGTTGATGTTGGCCTTGACGGCCAGCGCGCCGCGCAGGTCCGCTTCGGCCGGCGTCGGCAGGCGCCACTCACGCTCGCGCCCGGCCAGCACATAGCCGAACAGGCCCGGGGCGATGACGAACTGGCCGCCGGCGGCGTTGCGCAGCTCCAGCGCGCCGATCTGCGCGCGCTGGTTGCCGCTGTTTTTCACCCGCAACATCCAGTTGCCGTCCTTCTTGAACACGCTCCACGCCAGCGACGGCGCGGCGCGCTCGTCGGCCGGCAACACAAACATCGGCACCGAATAGCGCAGGCGGATATCCACGCCGGCCGCCGGGCCGCCGCCCTCGGGCGGAATCTCGTCGATCAAAATCCGGTAGCACAACTCGCTGCTTGGGAGTTGCTGGCTACGTCGCACCAGGCGAATGATCTGGCTGCTCTTGGGCCCGATCTGTAGAATTGGGGGACTCGCTACCACTTCCTGGGTCGGCGTCAGGAGGTCGTCGCCGTCCTTCTGCTCCCACTGATACACCCTGACCTGGCCATACACCGGGCTCTCGCCCAGGTTTTGCATGGTGATGCCGGTGGCACCCTGGCCGGCACGCAAAACAATCATCACGGGGGAAATCTGCAGATTCGCAGCGCCCGCCTGTACTCCCAGCATCGCGAGGACGCCGTACACCATCCAGCACAACCGTCGCGCCGGTAGTTTCATCGTTTAGAAATACACGGTGGCGGTGATCGTCGATTTATAGGTATCCGGCTGCGGCGTCGCCTGGGCCGGCACCACGCCATACACGGTGAGCGTCTGCGCACTGCCGGTGCCGGTGCCCGAACGGGTGTCGGTACCCTGCGAGTTGCCCCAGTTGGTGGCGCCGGCCGCCTGGTACAGGTTGAAGGCGACGGTGCTGGTGTTGGCGCCGGTGCCGCTCATCACGCGCGCGGCGGTGGTCGAACCGGTGCCGGTGCCGGCGTTCAGGCCCACGTTGTACAGCGTGGTGTTGGTGCAGGTGACGCTGAGCGTGGTGTTGACCGACACCGACGTCGCCAGCACGCCCTGCGACTGGCCGAAGTCGAGCGCGTTGGAGGCGATGGTGCAGTCGGCGATGATTTTCATCGTCACGTCGAAGTTGCTGGTTTTGCTGCCGTTGACATAGACGGCCGCGTCGGCCACCGGCGTGGTGGCGGCCAGCGCCGCCGCCATCACCGCCACCACGCCCGCCAACCGGGATGTGCGCCTGTTTTTCATTTCTACCCCCATAATTAACAATTGAGCGACGGTGCGGAGGGGCGTTGTTCAGGACAATTGCCATCACTCAACACTTGAACCAATTATTGATGATAAAAAAAAACCGTGCTTTTGCTACAAGTGACTACGGTTTTGGGAGCGTAGAAAACTATTAAAAATTTTTAAAAGATAGGCATAATACGCAACAGGGCGTGAAGAATTTATCAACCAAGCAAGGTGAACCATGCCGACCAGTGACAGTACGCAGCGCAAAATCCTCATCGTGGATGACTCCGCGTTCGAGCAGCGCGTGCTGGTCGATCTCCTTAGCGAGCTGCCCTACAAGGTGTCGGTGGCCTTCAACGGGCTGCAGGGCTACCAGCTGGCGCTGGCCAATCAACCGGACCTGATCCTGCTCGACGTGCGCATGCCCAATATGGACGGCTACACGGCGTGCAGGTTGCTCAAAGCCAACCCTGTGACGCAGGACATTCCGGTGATCTTCCTGAGCGGCGCCGACGCGGACGAGGAGCGCATCATGGGCCTGTCGATCGGCGGCGTGGACTATGTATCCAAGCCGTTTTCGCCGGGCGAGCTGGCGGCCCGCATCCAGGTGCACCTGAACCTGGCGCGCCGGGTCAGCGACCGTGGCCAGCAAGCCTCCAACGATGCCGAAGCAGGCTCCGGCGACGCTGGAAGCGCCGCCGACAGCGATCCGGACGCGGTCATCGTGGCCGCCGTCAAGCGCCTGATCGACGACAACCTGGCCACCCTGCCGGGGCTGGCGGAGATCGCGCGCAGCGTCGGCACCTACCGTGAAAAATTGTCGCAAATCTTCCGCGAGCAAACCGGCATGACGGTGTTCGCCTTCATCCGCGACGCGCGCATCCGGCGCGGCGAGGAATTGTTGCGCGATACCGACATGGATGTGCAGGACATCGCGCTGCTGATCGGATTTAACAATGCGGGTAATTTCGCCACCGCCTTCCGCGAGCGCACCGGCATCACGCCGAGCGCCTTCCGCACCTCCAACCACCAAAGAAAAACGCCGCACTCCTGACGGGGCGCGGCGTTGTGCGGGGCGTGTGCGGCGGGCTTAGCGCAGCCGGAACACGCTGACCACCGCCGCCAGGTTGGCGGCCTGCTCCTGCAACGACCCGGCGGCGGCGGCGGCCTCCTCCACCAGCGCGGCGTTCTGCTGGGTCACCTCGTCCATCTGCGTGATGGCGCGGTTGACCTCCTCGATGCCGGTGCTCTGCTCGTGGCTGGCGGCCGAGATCTCGGCCACCACGTCGCTGACGCGGCGCACGCTCGACACCACCTCGCTCATCGTCGTGCCGGCGCGCTGCACCAGCGCCGTGCCGCTGTCGACCTGGGTCACCGAATCGTCGATCAGCTGCTTGATCTCCTTGGCCGCCGCCGCGCTGCGCTGGGCCAGGTTGCGCACCTCGCTGGCGACCACCGCGAAACCGCGCCCCTGCTCGCCGGCGCGCGCCGCCTCGACGGCGGCGTTGAGCGCCAAAATGTTGGTCTGGAAGGCGATGCCGTCAATGACGGAAATAATGTCGACGATCTTGCGCGAGGCCGCGCTGATGGCCTCCATGGTCGCGATCACCTCGCCCACCACCTGGCCGCCGTCGGTGGCCGTGCCGGACGCCGATTGCGCCAGCTGGTTGGCCTGGCGGGCGTTGTCGGCGTTCTGCTTGACGGTCGAGGTCAGCTCCTCCATCGCCGAGGCGGTCTCTTCCAGCGAGCTGGCCTGTTCCTCGGTGCGGCTCGACAGGTCGAGGTTGCCGCTGGCGATCTGCGCCGAGGCGGTGGCGATGGTATCGGTGCCGCCGCGCACCTCGCCCACCACCCGCAACAGGCTGTCGTTCATGGCTTTGAGGGACAACATCAATTGCCCCGTCTCGTCCTTGCTGCTGCTGACGATGTGGCCGGTCAGGTCGCCCTCGGCCACGCGGCGGGCGATCACCACCGCCTCCTGCAGCGGCGCGGCGACGGCGCGCGAGACGGTCGTCGCCAGCAGCAGGCTGATGACGATCAGCGCGCCCAGCGTGCCCAGGATCAGCTTGCGGGCCAGCGAGAACGTCTCCGCAGCCGACGTGTCGGCCGCCATGCTGCCGTCGTCGTTGATCTTGACCAGCGCGTCAAGCTGCTCGTTGACCTGGCGGAACACCTTGTTGGAGGCGCCGCGGAACAGCACCCGCGCCTCGTCCTTCTGGCCGGCGCGCGACAGCGCCGTCAGTTTCTTGCTTTCGGCCTGGTAGGCCTCCAAGGTTTTCTGCAACTCGGCATAGATGCGTTTTTCCTCCGGCTCCGACACCAGCGCCGCGTACGAGGCCTGTTGCTTGCCCAGCGTCTCGAGGCGGGTCGCCATCGATTTCTCGGTGGCCGCCATGTCGGCCTCCTCGGACAGCAGGATGTGGGTCGATTCGGAGATGCGGTAGCGCGACATCGACGTTTGCATCTGGCCCAGGTAGCGCACGGCCGGCATCCAGTTGGTGGCGATATCGGTGGAAGCCTGGTTGACCTTGACCAGCTGGTTGATCGAGAACAGGCCCAGGAAGCAGGTCAGCGCGATCACCACGGCGAACGCCAGAATTAACTTCTTGCCTATCTTGAGATCATAGAACCATTGCATTTTGTGCTCCATATTTTTTCCGCTTGGAAATGAATGATAGAGCGTGCTTAGAGCAATGTCGATTTTTGTCGGTGTTTTCTACGCGTTTAGTTGCGCCGTTGCCTCTTGGCCGCGCATCTGCCGGCGCCAGAAAAACCAAGACGCCAGCGCGTTGAGCCAGTAGGCTGCGTACAGCGCGGCGGTCAGGTACAGGCCACGGCTGGCGTACAGCGGAACGGAGACGGTGTTGACCAGCAGCCAGAACGGCCAGGTTTGCAACCGCCGCCCCATCAGCAGCAGTTGCGCGATGATGCTGAACATCAGCACGGCCGAGTCGATGAACGGCGCGTAGGCGTCGGTCCACGCTTGCAGCATCAGGCCATAGGCGGCGGTGGCGGCCAGGCCGGCCACCGCCATCGAGCCCACCAGCAACGGACGCGCCCTGGAAATCGGCAGCGCGGCGCCGCCGCCGCCGGCCACCCACTGGCGCCAGCCGATCAGGCAGGTGACGATGAAAAAGGCCTGCAGGGCGACGTCGGCGTACAGCCTGGAGGTGTAGAACAACGCCGCGAACATCGAACAGCCGATCACGCCCAGCCACCACGAATGCACATTGTTGCGGCCGGCAAGTACGATGGAGAGCGCCATGACGGCATTGGCGGCGACTTCCAGCGGTGTGATCAAAACGGCGTCCTTCGAGGGGTGGCGCCGAGGGTCGGCGGGGCCGGCGCGGCCGACTACTCGCGGCAGTCGGCCGGCAGCAGCCGGGCCGGGATGGCGTCGCTGCCGCAGCGCCAGGCCACGCGCTTATTCTCATCCAGGCTCGGCGTGAACGCAATAGCCTTGCCGCGATAATTCAAGTCGGCCGGGAACACGTGCACCGCGCCATTGGCGGCATCGACCGTGATGCTCTGCACCACGTGGTTGGGGTCGGCCATCGCGTAGCCGGCCTGCTCCAGGGTGGCCGGGCCGCTGCCGTGGGCGTAGAAGTAGCGCTCCACCGCCGCCGTCGCGTCCTGGCCGACGCCGACCGCCTGCGCCATGCGCGCGCGCGTGGCGTAGTCCTGGTAGGCGGGCAGCGCCACCGCCGCCAGCACGCCGCCCAGCGCCAGCACCGCCAGCAGCGAACCGGCGCCGCCGACACCGAGCCGCGGCACGAACAGCGCCATCAAATAGGCCCAGCCGTGGCGGCCGGGCTGCTCGACCTCGCTGCCGCCGGCCAGCCCGCGCATCACCGCCATGCGCTTGACCAGCCACGGATAGTCGCCGACCAGTTCGTGGAACGACATCCAGAAGCCGGACGACTGCTGCGCCTGCGCGGCGTAACCGGCCGTGCTGAGCTGGCGCCAGCGCTTGCCGCCGGCCGCCAGCGCCGCCAGGCCTACTTGTGCGCTGTCGAGGTCGTCGCAGGCATGGAAACCGTGGCGGTCGCACGTGTATTCGCGCGCGCGGGCGTAGGCCGCGCCCAGCAGCGGCACGCAGGACGCCGGCGCCAGCAACGCCGACCAGCGCAGGTGGTGGCGCTTGAGGTGGCCGATTTCGTGGCCGATGTAGAAGTTGATCGCGTCCGGGCGCTCCTCCAGCGCATCGACGATGTCCGAATACAGCACGATGAAGTTTTTGCCGAGAAAGCGCGTGGCGAAGGCGCTGAAGCTGCCGCCCATTTGCAGCAGGTACGCCTCCGGCGCGTTCTCCAGCCCGAGGCGCCGGCAGCAGGCGTCGATGCGCTCGCGCAGGTCGGGGAATTGCTCGGGGGTGATGCGCACGCCCGTGCCCTTGAGCCAGGACACCAGCGCCGATTGCGCGAAACAGTAGGTAATGAAGAACAGCAGCAGGTAAATCAGTAAATAGGCCAGCGCCACGCCCATGGTCGCCGCCAGCAGGCCGGTCCAAACGGCAAGCGAGACGGCCAGCATGATGCCGAACAACGCTTTTTCGTTCTTATAAACCAATTCCATACGGCTCCCGGCCTGATAAAGTTTCCCGGGAGCTATTCTAGCGGCTTATTTAAGAAAAACACAACTCTTTATGATAACGTTGTCTGCAGGTCGGCAATATTGATCGGCTTGACCAGGTGGGCGGCGAAGCCCGCCTCGCGGCTGCGGTGCTTGTCGTTCTCCTGGCCGTAGCCGGACAGCGCGATCAGTTTCAGGCCGTCGCCGCGCGGCAGGCGGCGCAGATGGGCGGCCAGCTCGAAACCATCCATGCCGGGCAGGCCGATGTCGAGGATGGCCACCTGCGGCATCGCCCTGTCCGCCTCGGCGATGGCATGGGCCGGATCGTAGGCCACCGTGGCGTTGTAGCCGAGCGCGCCGAGCAGCTCGGCCAGCGAATCGGCGGCGTCCTGGTTGTCGTCGACCACCAGCACATGGGTGCCGCCGCCCTGCGCCGGCGCGCTGTCGCTCGACGGGGCGTGGCCGGAGTCGGCTTCCTCCACCACCGAGTCGGGCAAGGTCAGCGTGAAGGTGCTGCCGCGCCCTTCGCCGGCGCTGTAGGCGGCCACGTCGCCGCCGTGCATCCGGACCAGGTTGCGCACCAGCGCCAGCCCGATGCCCAGGCCGCCCTTGGCGCGGTCGACCAGGCGGTTGCCCTGCACGAACAGATCGAAGATGTGCGGCAGCAGGTCGCGCGAGATGCCCGAGCCGTCGTCGGTGACCTGGAGCGTCAGCGCGCGCTCCCGGACCCGGGTGGCCAGGGTCACGTGGCCGCCGGCCGGCGTGTAGCGCGCCGCGTTGCTCAGCAGGTTGGACACCACCTGCGCCAGCCGCGCCGGGTCGCCGTGCCAGCGCACCGGCGCCACGTCGACCAGCAGCCGGTGCTGCTTTTGCTCGAGCAGCGGACCGGCCATTTCGATCGCCTTGTTGAGCACGTCCGCCAGCGGCACCGTCTCCTTGCGCAGCTCGACCTTGCCGCTGGCGATGCGCGAGACGTCGAGCAAGTCGTCCACCAGCCGCACCAAGTGGTCGACCTGGCGCTGGATCACTTCCTGCTCGTGGATGGTCTCGCTGTGCTCGCCGCCGCGCAGCTTCATCAGCTTGAGCGCGGTGACGATGGGCGCCAGCGGATTGCGCAGCTCATGGCCCAGCATGGCCAGGAATTCGTCCTTGGTGCGCGACGACGCGTTCAGGTCGGCGTTGAGGCGCTCGCTTTCGGCCATCGCCTGCGCCAGCGCGCGGTCGCTGTCGAGACGGCTCAGCGTGGCGCACACGGTGGCGGTGTACTGTTCCAGGAACTGGCGGAACGACACGTCCATCGGCAGCCGTTGCGACACGCGGAACGCCAGCGCCAGCTCGTCGCACAGATGCAGTTCGGCGCCACGGATGACGATGACGGCAGGATCGCCGACGGCCAGGTCGGCGCCGTTGGCGGCAGCGGCGCCCGGCCCGCGCAACAGGTCCACCGACAGCAGGTCGTCCGGCGCGTCGCCGGCGCTCAGCGCGATGCCGGCGCGCACGTCGGCCTCGCTGCGGCAGGCCAGCAGCCGGCGCGCCAGCAGGTCGAGCGCGTGGCGGCGGCGTTCGGCCAGCACCTTGGCGGTGGTCTCGGTGCACACCACCAGCACGCCGGCGATGCCGTCGTCCTCGCCGAACACCGGCGTGTAGGTGTAGCTCCAGTAGACATCCTCGATGCGGCCGTTGCGCCAGATCGGAACCAGGTTGTCGGCGTACCAGCGCGGCTCGCCGCCGTTGCGCACCGCGTCGATCTGCGGCCCGATGATGGGCCAGATCTCGGCCCAGCATTCGCGCCCGCCATGCCCGAGCGCGGCCGGATGCTTGCCCTCGCCGAAGCACGGCACGTAGGCGTCGTTGTAGACCTGCGTCAGCCCGTCGCCCCACCACAGGAACATCGGGTGCACCGAATGCATGACGATGCCGACGCTGGTGCGCAGCGCGGCGGACCAGTCGTCGATGGCGCCCAGCGCCGTGTCCTGCCATGGGAAATCGCGCACCATGTCGCGCATGGGCGTGCCGCCGCCGATGAAGCGGGTCGACCGGGCGCCGACGGCGGCGGGGAAGGACAGCGTAGTAACGGAGTGGGCCGCCATGATGACTTTATGTGCCGAAAGCCAAAGTGTAGCAAGAGCACTGTACGGCGGCGCACAATAGGCGCGCGCGGGATCGAACCTTTCCCGGCGACGCGAATTGTAGTTAGCAAGCAACGCCAACGCCCGCAACCTCCCCCAATAAATCAACTCACTGATCGTTTCCGCGACGCCGATTTTTCGCGCGTTGAAGTCGCATATGATCGATTTTCCCAAGCAGGGAGAGACATCCACACAGCATCAAAAAATACAAAAGGATACGCATGAAGAACCGGAACCCAAGTCCGCTCAAACCGTCCGTGCTCGCCGTCGGCGGCGTGCTGGCCGCGATGGCCGCGATGGCCACCGTGGCCACATCCGCGCACGCGCAAACCTCCCCCGCCGAACCGGCGCCGGCAACGACGCCAGCGTCCGCGCAGTCCGCCGACTCCGTGGTGGTCGTGACCGGCTTCCGCGCCAGCCTCAACAGTGCGCTGAACACCAAGCGCGCCAGCGACGGCATCATCGACGTCATCAAGGCCGAGGACATCGCCAAGTTCCCCGACGCCAACTTGGCCGAATCGCTGCAGCGGGTGCCGGGCGTGTCGCTCACGCGCGGCGACGGCGGCGAGGGCAAGCAGATCACCGTGCGCGGCCTGAACGCCGGCTTCACGCGCGTGCGCATCAACGGCATCGAGGGCGTGACGGCCACCGGCGCCTCCGACATCAACGGCAGCACCAACCGTGGACGCGGCTTTGACTTTTCCGTGTTCGCTTCCGAACTGTTCAACAGCCTGGAGGTGCGCAAGACCTCCGAGGCCAGCGTCGAGGAAGGCTCGCTCGGGGCCACCGTCGACCTGCGCACGGCGCGCCCGTTCGACTTCAAGGGCCGCACCTTCAGCCTGGGCGCGCAGGAGATGCACAACTCGCTGTCGGAAAAATACAGCCCGCGCGTGACGGCGCTGCTGTCGGACCGCTGGAAAACGCCGTACGGCCAGTTCGGCGCGCTGATCTCGGCCGCCTATTCGAAACGCACGGTGCAGGAGGAAGGCTACGAGGCGGTCGAATTGCTCAGCGCCAGCAACGACGGCGGCTTTTGCGCCCCGGCCGGCTACGCGCCGCAGAATCCCGCCAACAACGCCGTCAAGGGCATCAACGCGGCCAACTGCGGCTTCGGCGTGCCGCGCACGTCCAACCTGGCCGCGTACAACGACGTCATGTCGCGCACCGACAACTACGGGGGAACCGTCGCCAATCCACTGCCCGGCTCGGGCGCGTTCGCGCCACGCATCCCGCGCTACCGCCGCTCGATGACCCAGTACGAGCGCTCCGGCGTGACCGGCTCGCTGCAATGGCGCCCCAGCAGCAGCACCGAGCTCAATCTCGATCTGCTCGGCGGCAAGTTCAACAACAAGCGCTACGACAACTACATCTCGGCCATCTCTTTCGGCCGCAGCCTGGGGCAATCGAACGGCAAGCCGCAGACGTCGATCCTGGAGAGCCATTTCAACGAAGCCGGCAGCTGGGACTACGGCAAGTTCAACGCGGTCGACATCCGCAGCGAAGGGCTGCTCGACGTCTACTCGACCTTGTTCCGGCAGCACGTGTTGTCGGGCCGCCACGATGTCACCGACCGGCTGAAGATCGATTTCCTGACCGGCCAGTCGCGTTCGGACCTGGACGAGCCGCAGCGCACCACGGTGCAGTTCGACTCGCCCAACGCCAACGGCTACTCCTTCGACTTCCGCAACAACCGCAACGTACCGACGATGAACTTCGGCATCGACGTCACCAACCCGAACAACTTCAGCTTCGCGCCGCAGGAGGCGGACGGCACCTTCCACGGCCAGTTCGTCGGCCGCTATCTGCACACCCGCAACACGCTCAAGACCAACCAGGTCAACGCCAGCTACGAGCTTAACGACAACCTGACCTTGCGCACCGGCTTCTCCAAGCGCGACAACACCTGGACCAACGTCGAGATCGGCTCCGGCGGCAACGGCCTGACCTTGCCGGCCGGCGTCGGCATGGGCGACATCACGCGCCAGATCGGCGGCTTCGGCAAGGGCCTGGGCGGCGGCGGCGTGCCGAACGCGTGGGCGGCCGTCGACCTCGACAAGTTCCTCAAGGTCTACAACATCGAGTGCCATTGCACCGAGGTGCCGGGTTCGAGCTACAACTTTTTGAACCAGGCCAACCGTGGCGTCGACGAGTCGATCAAGGCGCTATTCCTGGCGGCCGACTTCAAATACGACCTGTTCTCGATTCCGCTGCGCGGCAATGTCGGCGTGCGCCACGCCCGCACCAACGTCGACAGCTTCGCGCTGCTCAACGCCAACGGCGTGCTGGAACCGGCGCGATTCAAGAACAGCTACCGCGACACCCTGCCGGCGCTCAACGTCTCGGCCACCCTGCCGCACGACGTCATGCTGCGCTTCTCGGCCGGCAAGACCTTGGCGCGTCCGGAATACACCGACCTGGCGCCGTCGACCACGCTCAGCACGCAGGTGCAGACGGTCACGATCGGCAACCCCAATCTGGCGCCGATCCGCGCCAAGACCTACGACGTGCAGGCCGAGTGGTACTACGCCAAGAACGCGATGGTGTCGGTGGGCGCCTTCCACAAGGATATCGGCACCTTTATCCAGGGCGTGTCGGAGCGCGCGGTGTTCTCGTCGCTGGGCTTGCCGGAATCGATCCTGCTGGGCGGCGGTTGCAGCATCACCGGCGGCACGCCGGCCTGCGCCACCTTGCCCAACACCACGGTGGTGGTCAACCGCCAGGTCAACACGCCGGGCGGCCCGCTGACCGGGTACGAGTTCAACCTGCAGGCGCCGTTCAGCTTCCTGCCGGGGATCTGGGCCAATTTCGGCCTGCTGGCCAACTATACGCACGTCGATTCGAAGATCACGTACATCACGCGGGTGGACAACCCGAACACGGCCGCCAATGAGCTGCTGACGCGGCGCGCCAACTTCACCGGCCTGTCACCGAAGGCGCACAACCTGACGTTGTTCTACGAGGACAAGACGTTCAGCGCGCGGGTGTCGGCGGCGCACCGTTCGTCGTATCTGCTCAACGTGCTGGGCGATGTGCAGGGACACGACTTCACCGTGGTCGATGGCTCGACCAACATCGACTTCAGCATGTCGTACAACATCACCCCGCAGTTGCGCGTCAGTCTGGAGGGGCAGAACCTGAACGACACGCCGCTGCGTTACGGGCGTGACAGCCAGCGCAACGACACCTTGCTGTACGTGCACTCGGGGCGGACCTTCGTGGTGGGGTTGAATTACAAGTATTGATCGCGGGCCGTCGACGGCGCGTGCATGGCGGATTACGCTACGCTAATCCGCCCTACGTGTCTCCCGTGGACCCACACGTGGAGTGCCCTCGGAAACACGTAGGGCGGATTAGGCGGAACGCCGTAAACCGCCATCTATGCGCCGTCGAAGGCGTCGATCAGTGCTCACGCCAATGGTCGAGGTTGACCGGCTCGGCGATCGGCGTGCCGTTGCGCTCGGCGCGGAAGCGCGCCGACGCCGCGTACACGGCGCGCCGCACGCGCATGATGGAACCCAACGGACGGTGGGCGGCGATGCAGTGCCACGGACTGAACTGCATGCCGTCGTCCACCAGCACCGACAGCCCGTGCGTCCACCCCGCCTGCGGCCCGGCGCTGATGCGCGCCACCGCCACCCACGGGCTGGTCCACTCGACCGTCGCGTCCTCGATCGGCATCGTCGCCAGATCGTTGCACAGCTGCACCCGCAACTCCCACTCGGCCGCGTGTTCGGTCATGAAATCGACCACCGCGCCGCGCAGGCCGTTGGGCTTGCCATCCAGATCGACCGGCTGGTCCTTCAGCGCGACCAGTTCCGGCGACACCGGCACCAGCGACAGCTTGGCCATGTAGCGGCCGAACAGCACCGGCACCTGCGTGAAAAATGTCTCGCCGAGGATATGGGTTTCCGGGTGGCCGCCGATTCCCTTCAGCGCGGCGCTCTCGCCGCCAACCGCCTCGATCGCCTTCTCCGCGCCTTGCAGCGCCGCCGAAAAGGCCTTCTTCAACGCCGGCACCTTGTCGGTGGTGGCAGCCAGCAGCTTGGCGCTGTTCAGGAATTGCTTGGCGGTCGGCGACAGGAACACCGGCCCGTTGACCATGACGAAGTCCTGCGTGGTGTCGCCCTCGGTGTCCGCCAGCCGTTCGCCGGGCACGCCGACGATCTTGATCGCCATGCCGCGCGGCGTCGACACCTTGTCGTCCAGCAGATCGCCGGGCGTGGTCGACAGGCGCATCACCACCGGATACTCGCCGGCGGTGGCGAACAGACCCTGCGAGTAGTCCGGCGGAATCCGGTCCAGCACCCGCAACTGGCCTCGCAGCAAACCGTGGCTCTTGGCATGCACACCGCGCGGCGCGTGGCCGCTGTCCTTGTGGACGGTCTCGGCAACGTTGCGCATGGCATCCTGCAGGCCGGCGATGGTCTTGGCCTCGTCCTCCTCCTCGATTTCGTAGGACGGGTCATAGGGGAGCGGTTGGTTCAGATGGCGGGTGGGGGAATCCATTTTGTATCCTGCGGGCTAGTTGGCTGACTGGTCGATGATGCCGTCATTGCTCTGCAATGTCTGTTGCGTGCCACACCCACAACCGTGCCACACCGGCAATAAGGCATTCCATACCGTCAAACCCGCAGTTCGTCGCCCACCGCTGGTCAACGCCACCGGCAGGCACTACAGTCATCCCATGGATCTTTACTGATGGAAACCGATGACGCCCACCCTCCGCTTCGCCCGGCCGGCCTTGCTCGCCCTGATCGCCACCGCCACCTTGCTGGCCGCGCATTGCGCCCAGGCGCAAACGGCGCCCGTCTTCACGCCTGAACAGTTGCGCGCCGACCTGCGCTTCATCCAGGACGCCATCGCCAGCACCCATCCCGATCCCGGATTCTCGGTCGACGCCGAACAATTGCGGCAGACCTACCGGCGCATCGACGCGCAACTGGACAAACCGATGACACGCGACCAGGTCTGGCGGCTGCTGGCCACGCTCAACCCCGTCTTCGCGGACGCCCACATGGTCGTGACGCAACCCGACGCCGGCGGCCAGAGCGAGGCGTTCATCGCGGGCGGCGGCGGCTTCTTCCCCTATGAAGTGGTGGTGGACGCGCAAGGCGGCCTGACCGTGCGCGCCGAACTGGGCGGCGCGGCCTCCCCGCTGGCCGGCGCGCGCATCGAACAGATCAACGGCGTGCCCGCGCGGCGCGTGGTCGCCGAGCTGCTGGAACGCTGCCATGGCGACACGCCCGCCTTCCGTGCCGACCTGCTGTCGACCCGCTGGCCCTTCCTGTATTGGAAGATGTACGGCGACACGGCCCGGTTCGATGTGCTGACCGCCGATGGCCGGCGCCTGCACGCCGAGGCCGGCCGCAGGCTGCCCGCCTACCTGGACGGACGATCGCAATTCGACCGGCAGTTCCGTTTCGAGCTGCTGCCCGGTAGCGCCGCGCTCATGACGGTCAACACCTTTTACTGGCCGGACAAAAAACAGTTCACCGACTTCACCGAGCGCGCCTTCACCCAGCTGCGCGACGCCAAGGTTAAGACGCTGCTGATCGACGTGCGCGCCAACGGCGGCGGCAACGACGACATGTGGATGGACGGCATCCTGCGCTACATCGCCGACAAGCCGTATCGCTGGGCGTCGACGTACAAGAAGAAGGTAATCAAGGGCCGCGAGAGCGCCACCGAAAAGTTGGGCGACGTGGTCGACGGATCGATAGAAAAATGGCTGCCGCCGCAAGCGGACGAGCCGCTGCGTTTCGGCGGCGCCACCTACGTGCTGGTGGGACGCAACACCTACTCGTCGGCCATCCTGTTCAGCAACGTGGTGCAGGACTTCGGCTTCGCCAAGGTGGCCGGCGCGCCCGGTTCGGCGCGCACGCGGCAAAGCGGCGGCACGCAGAACTTCGCGCTGCCCGCCAGCGGCCTGGGATTCAGCGTGCCGCGCCGGATCTTCCAGCGGCCTTCCGGCGCGGCCGAGCCTGCGCTCGTGCGGCCAGATCTTCCGCTGCCGGACAGCCCGTACGACAGCCGGCAATTGATCGACGCATTGCTGGGCCAAGTCCACCGCTGAGCTCACCTCACTTGCATAACGCATGTGGCGCCTCCCAGTGGAAGTCACCCTCCGGCAACAAGCTTTGCGGCTGCCGAAGAACTGTGGGAGCATAGTCGACACGTTCACCGCCGTCGCGGTGGGATTGGGGGCTGCTTGAAGCTGTTACGGCTGTTGAAATTTTGCGCAGGTTTATTGCTGAGCATCCCGGCGCTCGGCGCCGAGCCGCCCGTCATGCGCTTCGCCACCGAGGAATGGCCGCCGTTTTTCAGCCGCACGCTGCCCGAGAACGGGCTGACGGGCGCGTTGATCGGCGCGGTGGTCAGGCGCATGGGCTACGAGATTCAGATCGACTATTTCCCATGGAAGCGCGCGATGGAAGTCGGCCTGCACGACCGCGACTACGCCGGCGCGGTGGCGCTGATCCGCAATCCTGAACGGGAGAAGGTATGCCATTTTTCCAGCGCCGTTGGTAGCCGGCAGACGGTGCTGGCCTACCTGAAGGACAAGCCGGTGGCGGCTGGCGCGCTGAAGGATTTGGAAACGGTGCGCATCGGCACCGTGGGCGGCTACTCGTACGGCGAGCAATTCGACAGCCTCGCGCGGGCGGGCGTGCTAATGGCAGAACCAGCCATCAGCGATGAGATCAACGTGCGCAAGCTGCTGGCGCGACGCTTCGCCGCCATCGTCATCGAGAAGCGCATATTGCGCTACCTGCTCGCCGCCGAGCGCTACACGCAAGGCGAGCGCGACCGGATCGAGACGGCCGACCATCTGTTCTCCACGCGCAGCGTGCACGTGTGCTTCCAGCACACCGCGCAGGGCTTGATACACCAGCGGGCGTTCGACCAGGCCGCAAGGGACGTGGATTTATCCAGGATAGAGCGCGACTACTGGCGCGAGATGCAGCCGCCACCGGCCAAACCGTGAGCCGGCGGCGCGCCGCGCGTCATGCGGTTGCCACCGCCGGCGCTTTTTTATCGCTCGCGACGGCGGTCTTCGGCGCCGGCTTGGCTTTCTTCTTCCCAACCTGCTCCAACACCACCTTGTGAATGAAGTGCAGCTTTTCCTGGACCGGCGTCGGCAGCTTGAACGGATACGAGTCGGGCGTGCCGACGCTGCGATTCAAGCTGTTGAGCACATAGGTCAGCGCGAACCAGTCCGCGATGATTTCGTCGAAGGAATCGATCTTCAGCGGCGGCGCGGTGATCACCATCTCCGGCTCCTCCTTCTTGCGCGGCTTGAGCGACAGTCCGCAGGCGTGCGCCGTCTCCAGCGTATCGATCATGTGCAGGTAGTGCGCCCAGGTTTCGGCCCAATCCTCCCAAGGGTGCGAGCTGGCGTAGGTGCTGATGAAGTGCTGCTCCCAGTCGGCCGGCGCGCCGTTCTCGTAGTGTTTCTTCAGGCTCTCACTGTAGTCCTGGCGCTCGTCGCCGAACAGTTCGCGGTAGCCGTCGATCCACTCGCTGTCGGCGATCAGGCGGTCGAAGTAATAATGCCCGCTCTCGTGGCGGAAATGGCCCAGCAAGGTGCGGTAGTGTTCGTGCATCTGCTCGCGGGTGCGCTCGCGCTGGGCCGGATCGGCCTCGGCGATGTTGAGCGTGATCAGGCCATTATCGTGGCCGGTCATCACCTTCTCGTCGTCGCCCGGGCCATCCTCCAGGAACTGGAAGGCCAGGCCGGTTTCCTCGTCCTCCTCCTTCGAGACCGGGGTCAGGTGCAGCGAGTACAGGGAATACAGCAAGCGCCGCTTGGCCGATTCGAGGCGCTGCCAGAACAGGTGGTTCTTTTCCGAGCTGAGGGTGGGGATGACGACCGTCAACTGGCACGAAGCGCATAACTCGTTCGGATCGTTGGCATCGAGCATCCAATTGCAGACTTGATGGTTAACGTAGTTGCTGCATTGCTTGTAGAGGCGGCCGGCGTCGTTCTTGTTCAAGCTGCGCCACGTGCCCTCCTCCGCCGGCTCGAAGCTGCTGACGACGCGTTGCTCCGGCTGGTAGCCGAGCATGCTGTCGCAATTGAAGCACAGCGTGTTTTCGAAGAAGACTTGTTGGGCACACTTGTCGCAGTGAAAGGTTTTCATTTTGCCTGGAAGATGGGTGGGTGCGGTCGCCGGAAGGCACGCTTGCCAGCATCATAGCCACATGGGCCATGTTGTTCAGTTAGCCAGCGCGCATAGGGCTGGAAGTGCGTGGATTGACAACAGTGCGGCTTCAATGCCGGGCTACAATAATTCCAGCGGCGTGACGGTAACGTTAACCTGCAAGCCCTGTTCACCGCCGCCGAGCACGATGCCGCGCATCGGCGTGACGTCGCTGAAATCACGCCCCCAGCCGGTGACGATGTGCTCGTGCTGCACCAGGCAGCGGTTGGTCGGGTCGAAGTCGATCCAGCCCAGCGCCGGGTCGTACACCGACACCCAGGCGTGCGAGGCGTCGGCGCCGATCATGCGCGGCTGCCCTTCCGGCGGATGCGTCAGCAAATAGCCGCTCATGTAGCGCGCCGGCAGGCCCAGCCCGCGCAAGCCGCCGATCATCAGTTGCGCGAAGTCCTGGCAGACGCCGCGCCGTCCACTCAGCACCTGCTCGAGCGGCGTCGAAATGTCGGTGGCGGTGCTGTCGAACTCGAAGTCGTCGAAGATCCGCTGGGTCAGGTCGAGCGCGGCGTCGAGCAGCGGGCGGCCGGCGCTGAAACTGGCGCGCGCGTAGTCGGCCAGCTCCGCGCTCAGGCTCACATGCGGCGACGCGTACAGGTATTGGCACGCTTCCAGCGTGGCGTCGCTGCGGTCGGTCAGCATCAGGTCGCGCACCAGCTCCCATGGGGCGCTGTCGGCGATCTGCTCCAAGGTGCGGCGCGGGGACAGCGCCAAGGTCGATTCGACGTGCACCAGCAGCGCGCTGTGCGGCGCGGTGATGCTGAAGTGGCGCGTCAGATTGCCGAAGTAGTCGGCGCCGTCGGTGATGTCCTCCGCCGGCGGGTCGGTCACGATCCGGTGCGATTCGGTGCGCTGGTAGTCGAACGAGCGTGGCGTCATGTGCAGGTACTGCTGCGACAGCGACACCGCGCTTTGATAGCTGTAGCGGGTTTGGTGCACCACCAGGTAGCGCGCGCAGGCGATCGGCGCTTGTGGTGGAGGCGTGTCGGTGGCGGTGTTCGGCAGCGGGCTGGCGGTTTGCTGGGTTTGGGATTGCGTCATCGCGCATACCCCCGCGCGCACGGAGTTTCGAATTTGTTCTGCAGACTGCCAGTGTAGCTGAAGAACTGCAGTCCGATCTGCTCGGCCATCACCTCGCTGGCATTTTGCACGCGCGCCAGCAGGTCGATCAGCCGTGGATTGGCGCCGTACAGATCCGCCTCCGGCGACAGCGACAGCAGCTCGTTCTGCAACGGGGCGAGATTGTGCTCGCCGCAAGGACCGTACACCTTGGCGATCTTGCGCAAGCCTTCGAGCACGCCATGCAGCTGATGGCTGATCGAGCGCGGATTGCTGTCGTCGAGGATCAACAGGTCAAGCACCGGCAGCCACTCGGGCTGGGCGCGGTAGCGCGCGCGGTAGGTGACGATGCTGTCGGACAGCTCCAGTACCCAATCCAGATTGCCCTCCGGGTCCATACCCAGCGCCGCCCGCAGCACCATGCTCTGGAATTGCAGGCGCTCCAGGCGCCGCCCCAGCGACAGGAAACGCCAGCCCATGTCGCGCGTCATGCCATCCAGGCCGAACCCGGTCAACGTCATCAGCGAGGCGGCGGCGTCGTCAAGGATCGTCATCGCTTCCGATTGCGACGGCAGCGCGGCGCCGCCGGCGCGTTCGACCAGCCGGTTCAGCGCGCGCCAGTTGTCGACCGACAGCCGCTCGCGCAACTGGCTGGCGGTGTTATAGAGCTGCTGCTGCTGGCGCGCCAGGCCCGGCACCTCCGGCGAGACCACCGCCAGCAGCAGTGCCGCTTCGATCTGCGCGTCGTGCGCGATGCGCGCAGACGCCGGCGGCTCGGGCTCGTGCCCGGCTTCTGGTGCCGCGCCCTGGCTCTGACTTTGGCTTTGGCTTTGATTTTGGCCCTGACTCTGGCTTTGGCTCTGGTCCTGGCTTTGGGTCTGGGTCTGCTGGTCCTGGCTCTGGGTTTGCTGATCCGGGCTTTGACTTTGCTGGCTCTGTCGCTGCGCCGGCTCCGGTTCGGGCATGGGGGTCAGCTGGAACCACGCGCACAGCGATTCGACGGTCGGCCATTCGGCGCCCGGATAGCCGGCGCGCACGTTGAAGACGATGTTAAGCGCCACCCGCAGCAGGCGCGCGATGTCGTCGCAGCGCTCGGTGTTACGGCCCAACCAGAACAGGTTCTCCGCCATGCGGCTTGACAGCTGGGTGTCGTCGCGCACCAGGTCTTGCGCGGTCATGCTGCGCGGGACGGGTTGCTGGTGGCGCGCCTGCGAACTGGCCTGCACCCACGTGTCCTTGCTGCCGCCGCCGTGCTGCATGGTGATGACGCGCGCGTCCGGCCCGGTGGCGACGCGCGTCAGCCCGCCCGGCATGACGACGTAGCCGTCCGGCGTGGCGCAGGCGAACACGCGCAGGCCGATCGAGTGCGCGCTCAGGCGCCCGGTCTCCGGCTGGTACACCGGCCCCTGCGACAGCCGGACCAATTCGTGGGCGACGTAGTTGTTCGGGTTGGCGCGCATCTGCGCGATCAGCGTGGCCCGCGCGGCGTCTTTCAGATCGCGCCCGTATACCGGCGCCTGGCGCAGCTGCGGGAAGGCCGGCATGATCACCAGCTGGTCCAGTTTTTCGATCGCCTCCTCCAGCGCGGCCGGCTCGCCGCACCACCAGGTGGCCACCGACGGCATGCGCAGCGGCTGGCCGAGCAGGCGTTCGCTGAGCGCCGGCAGGAAGCCGAGCAAGGCGCCCGATTCCAGCAGGTTCGATCCCAGGCTGTTGGTGACCAGTACATTCCCTCGGCGCGCCGCCTCGGTCAGGCCGGCCACGCCCAGCGCGGAGTCGGAGCGCAGCTCCAGCGGGTCGCAGAAGTCGTCGTCGACGCGGCGCATGATCACGTGCACCCGCCGCAGCCCGGACAAGGTCTTCATGAACACGATGCCGCCGCGGACGGTCAGGTCGCCCGCCTCCACCAAGGGCAGACCAAGGTAGCGCGACAGGTAGGCTTGTTCGTAGTAGGTTTCGTTGTAGGGACCGGGCGTGAGCAGCACAATCAGCGGCGCCTCGCCGGCGCGCAGCGGATGGGCGTCGCCGTTGGCGGCGCAGCGGCGGCCCCAGTGCGCCAGGCTGTCGCGCATGGTGCCGAAGAAGCCTTCGAGCGGGCGCACCTTCATGTCGCGCAGCAGTGCCGGGAAGCTGCGGCCGATGATGGCGCGGTTCTCAAGCGCGTAGCCTGCGCCCGAAGGCGATTGCGTGCGGTCGGCGGTGGCCCACCAGCGGCCGTTGGGCGCGCGCGCCAGATCGACCGCGTAAAAATGCAGGGCAATGTCGTCCGGGTGGCGCATGCCGTGGGCGGCGCGCAGGAAGCCGGCGTGGCCGTGAATTAACGCTGGCGGCAGCAAGCCCTCTTTGAGCATGTTTTGCGGGCCGTAGACGTCGCCCAGCACGCGGTTCAGCAGGGTGGCGCGCTGGATCACGGCCGCCTCGATGCCCTCCCATTCCTGGCGCGGCAGGATCAGCGGCAGCAGGTTAAGGTCCCACGGCCGGTGCGTGCCGGCGGTGTCGCCGTAGACGGTGTAGGTGACACCGTTCTGGCGCACCTCGCGTTGCACCGTTTCGAGGCGTTGGCGCATCAAATCGGGCGCTTCGGCGCGCAGGCCGTCCAACATGGCGCGCCAATGCGGACGCGGCTCTTTCGAGGCGTCCAGCATTTCGTCGAAACTATCCGGTGCGGCCAGATATTTGGATAGCAGTTGCTTAGGCATCGCGGTCGATCGGTTTTTCTTCTAATTTTTCTCTATAGTGCGCTCAATCGGGCTGCCAGCGCAAATCGAGCGTCATCGGCAGGCTCGGATTCAGTGCTTCCTTGTACACATACATCTGCCCCGGCGTGTGCCCATGCGCCCAGAAACGGGCGAAGCGGCGCGCCTCGGCGGCGTTGGCGTTGATCGGCGAACTGTCCTCGCTGCGTCCACCCGGGTGCACCACGTGGTAGGTGCAGCCGCCGATGGCGCGCCCGCTCCACGTGTCGACCAGGTCGAACACCAGCGGCGCCTGGATCTTGATGCTCGGGTGCAGCGCCGACCACGGGCTCCACGCGCGGAAGCGCACGCCGGCCACATATTCGCCCGGCACGCCGGTCGGATGCAGCGGCAGCATGCGGCCGTTGCAGGCGACCACGTGGCGCCCGTCGGTCAGGCCGCGCACCAGCAACTGCATGCGCTCGACCGACGAATCGACATAGCGCGCGGTGCCGCCGCCGGTCATTTCCTCGCCCAGGACATTCCACGGCTCGATCGCCTGGCGCAGCTCCATCTCCACGCCCTCGTACACCACGGTGCCGAAGCGCGGGAAGCGGAATTCGATGAACGGATCGAACCAGTGCTCCTCGAACTGGTAGCCGGCGGCGCGCAAATCGCGCGCAACATCGCGGATATCCTGCGCCACAAAGTGCGGCAGCATCCAGCGGTCGTGCAGCGCCGTGCCCCAGTGGACCAACTTGGCCTGGTAGGGCTGGCGCCAGAAACGCGCGACCAAAGCCCGCAGCAACAGCATCTGCAAAAGGCTCATACGCTCGTGCGGCGGCATCTCGAAGGCACGGAATTCTACCAGACCGAGACGGCCCGTCGGCCCGTCGGGGGAATACAGCTTATCGATCGAGAACTCGGAGCGGTGCGTGTTGCCGGTCAAATCGACCAGCAAATTGCGCAGCAGGCGGTCGACCATCCAGGGTTTGTCGCCCTCGTGGAGGGTCGGCAGCACCTTGTCCATTTGCTGGAAGGCGATCGCCAGCTCGTACAGATTGTCGTCGCGCGCCTCGTCCACGCGCGGCGCCTGGCTGGTCGGGCCGATGAAGGTGCCGGAGAACAGATACGACAGCGCCGGGTGGTTTTGCCAGTAGGTGATCAGGCTTTTGAGCAAGTCCGGACGACGCAGCATCGGGCTGTCGGCGACGGTGGCGCCGCCCAGGGTGGCGTGGTTGCCGCCGCCGGTGCCGGTGTGGCGGCCGTCGTTCATGAATTTTTCGGTGCCCAGGCGGGTCTTGCGCGCCTCCTCATACAAGGTGGTCATGTTGTGCACCAGCTCTTTCCAGCTGGCCGCCGGCTGCACGTTGACTTCGATGACGCCGGGATCCGGGGTCACGCTCAGGAGCTTGACACGCGGGTCGCGCGGCGGCTGGTAGCCCTCGAGCCACAGCTTCATGTTCAGGTGGGCGGCGGTGGTTTCGATCGCGGTTACCAGCGCCAGGTAGTCCTCGATGCGTTTGAGCGGCGGCATGAACACATGCAGGCGGCCGCCGCGCACTTCGACGCACAGCGCGGTGTGGATCACCTCGCGCGGCGCCGGGGCGGGATCGACCTTCTTGGCCGCCGATTTGCGGGCTGCCGCGTCGACTTCCGCGTGGGACGGCACGCCGTCGCCTTTCGCCGCCGGCGCCAGCGGGCCGCGCGGCTCGAATGGATCGCGGTCGAATTCCGGCTCCTCGTCCTCCGGCTGCACCCACGGCAGCGCGTTGAGCGGAAGGCGCAGACCGAGCGGCGATTCGCCCTCGATCAGGTATAGGTGCTCACGCTTGAGCGGCCAGGCCGACGTGCGCCAGGTGGTCGGCAAGGCGATCGACAGGCGCGCCTTGGCGTCGTCGGTCAGTTCTTCCGGTTTTAGGGGCAGCACGTAGCCGGCCACCGCGCCCAAGCCGTTTTCCAGCAGGCGCGCAAGGCGGCGCCGCTCCTCCGAAGACTTCAAGTCTGCCTTGAGCGGATCGAGGTTGACCGGCAGGTTCTCCTCGCGGCGGGCTTGCACCAGCACGTCCTCGTAGGCCGGGATCGGGCTGTTGGACGGCAGGCCGAGGGTGCTGACCAGCGCCTCGGTGAAACGCTTGGCGTGTTCTGCGCCGTAGCCGTCAGCCTTCTTCTCGTCCGAGAACAGCGCCTTGTTGCGCCAGATCGGCTGGCCGTCGGTGCGCCAGAAGATGTTGAGCGCCCAGCGCGGCAGCGGTTCGCCCGGATACCATTTGCCCTGGCCGTAGTGCAGCATGCCACCGGGGGCGAAGTGGTTCTTCAGGCGCAGCATCAATTCGCCGGCCAGTTCGCGTTTCTTGTTGCCGTGCGCCAAGGTGTTCCACTCTGCGCCGTCCATGTCGTCGATCGAGACGAAGGTTGGCTCGCCGCCCTGGGTCAGGCGCACGTCCATCGCTTGCAGGTCGTAGTCGACCTGCTGGCCGAGGGCGTCGATCTTGTGCCAATCGGCGTCGGCATAGGGTTTGGTCACGCGCGGGTCTTCGTGGATGCGCGTCACGGTCATCACGTGGTGGAATTCCACCTCGGCGACGTCGGTGAAGCCGCTGACCGGCGCGGCCGACGACGGGATCGCGGTGCAGGCCAGCGGGATGTGGCCCTCGCCGGCCAGCATGCCGGAGGTGGGATCGAGGCCGATCCAGCCGGCGCCGGGGATGTAGACCTCGGCCCACGCGTGCAGGTCGGTAAAGTCGACGTCGGTGCCGCTTGGGCCGTCGAGCGCCTGCTGGTCGGCCTTCAATTGAATCAGGTAGCCCGACACGAAACGCGCCGCCAGCCCCATGCCGCGCAGGATTTGCACCAGCAGCCAGCCGCTGTCGCGGCACGAGCCGGAACGCTTCTCCAGCGTTTCGGCGGGGGTTTGCACGCCCGGTTCCATCCGCACCAGATAGCCGATGTCGCCCTGCAGGCGCTGGTTGATGGCGACCAGGAAGTCATTCGTCATCAGGTCTTTTTTGAGGATCTCGCGGCGCGCCATGGCGATCCACTCGACGACCTCGGGATCTTCCTCAAAGTGCAGATACGAGCCCAGTTCGAGCTTGAGCGCTTCCGGATAGGCGAACGGGAAATGCTGGGCGTAATCCTCGAGGAAGAAGTCGAACGGGTTGATGACCGTCATGTCGGCAATCAGGTCGACGGTGAAATCGAGCTCCTTGGTCGCTTCCGGGAAAACGGCGCGGCCGATGTAGTTGCCATACGGATCTTGCTGCCAGTTGAGGAAGTGCTGCGCCGGAGTGATGCTCAGCGAATACGACAGGATAGGCGTGCGCGCGTGCGGCGCCGGGCGCAAGCGCACTTCATGCGGTGAAAGCGTGACCAAACGGTCGAATTTGTAGCTGGTTTTATGGTGCAGGGCGACGCGGATGGCCATTCGGTAGTGCCTTTCGGTAAGTATTGCACGGGACGAAGGCAGCAACACTGCCGAGGCGCCGGAGATATTCTATTGTCTTGATGATAAAGCAGGATCCGTACCCGCAGCGGAGGGAGTCAGCGGATCGGTCCGGAAGATGTTGGCAAGGAGTTTACTTGCGTAAGGTTAGTCATAGTAGCTGAAAACGCGTGAAATCCCGGCACCCCATGCGGGGGTCAGTGCCGACATTCGGACATTGTGGAACTTTTAACCATAGAAAAGTTCCCAATTATCTTAATTTGTCCGAATGTCGGCACTGACCCCCGGTTTTTTTATTGACGATTATCCCGCTGGGGATAACGTTATCGAAGCCGGAATAAAGAGGAATAAAAGGAGATAAAAATGCTGACGGGCGCCAGACCACACCGTAGTCTGACGCCCGCTGCTGGCCTGCGCGCTACCGGTCTATGGTTTAAACACCCACCGCCGGCAGCGTCTGTGCAAACTGCGAGACGCCGTCGAGGTTGAACAGCTCGACCTTCATCGCCTTGGTTTGCGGGTCGATATTGACTTCACCAAAGAACTGGTAGCCGGCAAACGGCGAGGAGTTCTGAATCAGCGGGCTTTTCGAGAATACGGCTGTGGGGCCGAAGGTCTTGTCGAGCACGCCCGGGCCGAAGGTGCCGGCATTCATCGGGCCGGCGACGAATTCCCAGAATGGGGAAAAATTCGTGAACTTGGCCTGGGCGGGATCGTAGTAGTGGGCGGCGCAGTAGTGAACGTCAGTGGTGATCCAGACCACGTTGGGCACTGCCTTAATGCTACTGAGCAGGCGAGCCATTTCGAGTTCGCGGCCGAGGGGAAGCCCGTCGTTGCCGTTGGCGAGTGCTTCCCACAACGCCTCACCCTGGGCATTCTTGCCGTCGCCGACGTTCAGGCCGATGGGCATGTCGGCGGAGATGACTTTCCAGGTCGCGGTCGAGGCCTTCAACGCGGCGATCAGCCATTCCACCTGCTCACGACCCAAAAACGCCGAACTGGCGTCTTCAGCGGTTTGCAGGTTGGTGCTGTTCGGACCACGGTAGCTGCGCATGTCCACGACGAACACGTCCAGCAGCGGACCGTGCGAGATGGTGCGATAAATGCGCTGCGGTTCGCTTTGCTTGTAATAGCGCATGGGCGCATATTCCAGGAAGGCGCGTCTGCCACGGGTGGTGAGGGTCGCGATGCTTTTTTCGGTGTAGCGCGCGTCGGCCGATAAATCCTTGGAAGCGCTATAGTTATTGGTCACTTCGTGATCGTCCCATTGCCAGACCTGCGGCACCTGGGCGGCGAACTTGCGGAAGTTCGCATCCATCATATTGTAGGCATGGCGGCCACGGTATTCCTTCAGCGTTTCGGCGACCTTGCTGACTTCTTCCGTGACCAGATTACGCCAGACCTTGCCGTTTTCCGCCGTGACCTGGGCCAGGATCGGGCCGTCGGCATAAATCGTGTCGCCGTTGTGGATGAAAAAGTCCGGGTCGCGCAAACGCATCGCTTCGTAGATTTTCATGCCGCCAAACTCGGTATTGATGCCCCAGCCCTGGCCGCACTGGTCGCCGCTCCAGTGAAAACGCACGGCCCGGGTTGCATCGGCAGCAGGAGTGGTCCTGAATTGGCCCGAGATGGTTTCGCTTTCGATTTTCGAATTGTTGGGATCCACGTAGCGCACGCGCACGAATACCGTTTGGCCGGCGGGCAAGCCGCCCAAGTCGACACGGGTTGTGAAATCGGTGGCGTCGCTGGCGGTGGGGCCGACGATGCGGCTGGCGTTGCTGAAACGGTCGCTGGTATCGTATTCGACAATCATCTGCGCGTTACGGTCGCTCCGGCTCCAGATGATCGCGCGGTTGTCCGCAATGTCGCCGAACTGTATTCCCGAGGGCATCTTGGGCCGTTCGTTCTCGCTGACACCGATGGCGATCGGGGTGGTGCTGCCGCCGCAGCCCCCAAGCAACAGCGGGCCGCCCAAGGCCGAACTGCCCACCAATACCCCACCTTGGGCCAGGAAACTGCGACGCGAAATCGATGAAGTCATGCTTGCTCCGATCATTTAAGAGCGGACAAGCTTAGGTTTTTAATATGACAGGACGATGAAATTGTCAACGGAACGGGCGGCCCGGCGACACGGCGTAACCAGACTCAGCTCGACCTGATGCCGCTGACCTCTTTCGTTGTTTTGGTTGTTTTGGTTGCCACGAAGTCGTAGCGGAGTACAATGAGGGAACCAGGAACAGGAGGGCGTCATGTCGAAACAGGGAGCTGCAAAGCTGGGAGACCCGAAAATCTCACGTCCCATCATGAAGTCGAAACGCACCCATCACGCGCCAACTTCGGCGCAACCAAAAAGTGAAAAGCAAATCACAACTGGCGGGATCATCAGCGGGAGCGCCGATCTTGGCGATGGCTACTTTTTGGTTTATATCAAGGACACGCCCAATCGTGAACCAAAAGAAAAAGCTTCCAAAGTGGATTCACTACTGCTGGAGTTTCAGCGTGCCCCTGATGTGCGTTGGGAACAAGTAGCTGACATTTTCGCTCGCCTCCAACACCAGTCCGCCACTGAAGTAATTTCGAAAGCCCCCGGAATCGATGCCCCAGCCAGCGAGGACGCAATTCGAAATGAAAACGAGGAATTTCTTGACCAGTTTGCGAAAAAGGAACTCGAACACAGATCCAAACTAGAGGAGAAAGGAGAGTTGATTGACTCTGGCGCGCTGGCTGATCGAATGGGCTTGACTCGACAGGCGATTAACAAAGCCGTAGCCGAGATGCGGATGTTCTCTCTGGATGGCGAGTCCGGCAAAAAACTCTATCCAGCATTCTTTGCAGACGCCAGCATAGATCGCCGCAAGCTCCAGGCTGTGAGCAAAGCGCTCGGTCATTTGGCGGGGTCAAGCAAATGGCAATTCTTTACGAATCCGCGTCTCTCGTTAGGAAAAAAAACGCCTGTAGAGGCGCTTCGAAAGGGAAGGTACGACGAAGTATTGGCTGCGGCGACCGCGTTTCTGGAGGCTTGATTGGGTGCCCTTCGTTTAAGAAAGCCTGACAAATCTCTTTCAACAAACACAGATATCGCAATAGTGCCATTGCCAGTACCGGAGTTGTTGAGGATTTCGGGCTTTGAAACCGGCGAACCTTACTTCGGTAAAAGCGGCGCGAACCGCTTCGATGCGCCAGGCTGCGCATGTGGCGCAGCCGAATATTCTTGTTGCTATCTCGGCCTTAGTTTTGACGTCGCACTTGCGGAATCGCTGCTCCATGACGCAGTACCAAGGAGAGGTAAATTCGGCATCGCTAAGTCAGAAATTGACAGACGCTGGGTGCATCGTTTTTCGGCACATTTGAACCTGTTCGATTTGACAGGTCACTTACTGATAAAAATGGGCGGGCATGCCGCGCTGACGGGCACCAGCAGCTACAAGATATCGCAAACGTGGGCGAAGGCTGTCTTCGACAACCCTCTCAACGTTGACGGCTTCATTTATGTGTCCCGCCATCTACCGAACGAACAAGCTGTGATCCTCTTTGACAGGGCGGCAAGCAAGCTGATCCCGGTTGGACCTGCAATACCGCTCGCTCAAGCACCGGAGCTGGTGCGGGCGATAACCAGCTTTAGTATCAGTGTGACCTGATGTGACCACGCCTCAGAAAGCGAGCTTACTCCGCACCAATATACCTTCAAGCGAACTGGCTGAAATCCGGCTTGCGCTTCTGGAAGAACGCGGTGAACGCCTCCTTGGCCTCAGGCGCCGTCAGCATCGCGCTGAACAGCCTGTTCTCGGCGGTGATGGTTTCGCTGACGAGCGCGTTGCGGCTGGCCTTCATGAGTTGCTTGGTGGCGCGGATCGAGCTGGCCGGCAAGGCTACCAGCTTGGCCGCCTGCCCTTGCGCGAACGCCAGCAACTCGGCGGCCGGCAACACGCGCGACACCAGCCCCATTTCCATCGCCTCCTGCGCCAGGAACGCTTCGCCCAGCATCAGCTTTTCGGCCGCGCGCGGATAGCCGGCGATTTGCGTCAGCAGCACGCTGGAGGCAAACTCCGGGCACAGCCCCAGCTGCGCGAACGGCATCGAGAACTTGGCCGTGTCGGCGGCGTAGACCAGGTCGCAGTGCATCAGCAAGGTGGTGCCGATGCCGACGGCGGCGCCGGCCACGGCGGCGACCACCGGCTTGGTCGTGCCGGTCAATGCCATCATGAATTTGTACACCGAACGGTCTTCGAGCGCGCCGGTCGACGGCGACGTTTTCATGAAGTCTTCCAGGTCATTGCCGGCAGTGAAGATCTCCGGCTTGCCGACGATCAGGATGGCGCGCACGGCCGCGTCCTGCTCCGCTGCGTTGATGGCGTCGGCCATGGTCTGGTACATCGCGGCGGTGATCGCGTTCTTGCGTTCCGGGCGGTTGAATTCCAGGGTCAGGACGCCGTTTTCCTTGCTGCTCAAAATATCCATGCTATCTCCATATGACAAGGGCGCCGTGGTTGCCCGACAGCGCCCTCTTTTTGATTACCCGGTCAGATTTATACGCGTTCGATGATACCGGCCGCGCCCATGCCGGCGCCGACGCACATCGTCACCATGCCGTACTTCAGGTTGTTACGGCGCAGCGCGTGCACCACGGTCGCGGCGCGAATCGCGCCGGTCGCGCCCAGCGGGTGGCCCAGGGCGATCGCGCCGCCCATCGGGTTCACTTTCGCCGGATCCAGGCCCAGGTCGCCGATGACGGCCAGCGCCTGCGCGGCGAACGCTTCGTTCAGCTCGATCCAGTCCAGCTGGTCCTGGGTGATGCCGGCGGCCTTGCAGGCGTCGGGAATCGCGAACTTCGGACCGATGCCCATGATTTCCGGCGGCACGCCCTTGACGGCGAACGACGAGAACTTGGCCAGCGGCGTCAGGTTGTGCTCGCGCAGGAATTTCTCCGACACGACCAGCAGCGCGCCGGCGCCGTCGGACATCTGTGAGCTGTTGGCGGCGGTGACCGAACCCTTGGCGGCAAACACGGGCTTCAGCTTGGCCAGCGATTCCATCGTCGAGTCGGCGCGGGCGCCTTCGTCGGTGTCGACGGTGCGGGTCTTGACCTTGATCTCGCCGGTGCTCAGGTCCGGCGTACGGGTGATGATTTCGACCGGCGTGGTCTCGTCCTTGAAGAAACCGGCCTGCTGCGCGGCGATGGCGCGGCGGTGCGATTCGACGGCGAATGCGTCCTGCGCTTCGCGCGACACTTTCCACTGCGTCGCCACTTTCTCGGCGGTCAGACCCATGCCGTAAGCCATGCCGACGTTTTCGTCGGTGAACATGTTCAGGTTCATCGATGGGTGGTGGCCCATCATCGGCACCATCGACATCGATTCGACGCCGCCGGCGATCATGGCGTCGGCTTCACCGACGCGGATGCGGTCGGCGGCCATGGCCAGCGCCGTGATGCCCGAGGCGCAATAACGGTTGATGGTGACGCCGCCGACGGTCTTCGGCAGGCCGGCCAGCAGCACCGCTTGACGGGCGATGTTGAAGCCCTGCTCCGCTTCCGGGAACGAGCAGCCGATGATGGCGTCGGTGATCAGCGCCGGGTCCAGGCCTGGCGCCTGCGCCAGCGCCGATTGCAGCACGCGCACCAGCAGGTCGTCCGGGCGGGTCTTGTTGAACATGCCGCGCGGCGCCTTGCCGATCGGGGTGCGGGTGGCGGAGACGATGTATGCGTCTTGAATTTGTTTGCTCATTATGTTCTTCCTGTTCAGTATCGGTCGGCGGCTTAGTTGCGGACCGGCTTACCGGTTTGCATCATGCCCATGATCCGCTCTTGCGTCTTCGGATGGTTCAGCAGTTCCAGGAAGGCTTTACGCTCCATGTCGAGGATCCACTGCTCGCTGACGAACGAACCCTGGTCGATGTCGCCGCCGGAGACGATCTCGGCGATCATGTCGCCCAGCTTGAAGTCGTGCGCGGAGATGAAGCCGCCGTCGCGCATATTGACCAGTTGCGCCTTGATGGTGCCCCAGCCGTAGCGGCCGGTGACCTGGATCGGCGTCTTCAACGGCGGACGATAACCCTTGTCGAACATGGCGCGCGCTTCAACCTTGGCCACGTGCAGCAGCTCGTACGGGTTGAAGACGATGACGTCGTCTTCCTTCAGGTAGCCCATCGCCTGCGCCTCCAGCGCAGACTTCGACACGTTGGCCGTGGCCGCGTTGGTGAAGCCGGTTTTCAGGAATTGCAGGATGTCGTTGCCCTTGGCTTCCTTGAAGGCGCGCAATGCCGCTTCCTTCAGGCCGCCGCCGGCCGGGATCAGGCCGACGCCCACTTCGACCAGGCCGATGTACGACTCGATCGAGGCCACGCGCTTGGATGCGTGCAGCGCCATTTCGCAACCGCCGCCCAGCGCCAGCCCGGCCACGGCGGCCACCACCGGCACGTTCGAGTATTTCATCGCCATGAAGGTGTTTTGCAGTTCGCTGATGATCGGGTCGACCGCTTTGGCGCCGCCCTGCATGAACGCAGGCAACGCCGATTGCAGGTCGGCGCCGGCCGAGAACGCGCCGCCTTCGGCCGCGTCCGAATTCCAGATGACCAGGCCCTTGAAGTTCTTCTCCGCTTCGGCCAACGCCTTGCGGTAGCCGGCGATGACGCCAGGGCTGATCACGTGCATCTTGGTTTTGAGCGAGATGATCAGCACGTCGTCGCCGGTGTGCCACAGGCGCACGTCGTCGTCTTCATGCACGGTGGTGCCGGCTTTCTTGCCGTCGATCTCGCCGCTACCGAACACCGGCGCGCGGAACACCTGGCGGTCGTAGACCGACAAAGTCGAGCGCGGCACGAACGATTTCGAGACGGCCGAGTACGAACCTTCCGGCGTGTGGACGCCGCCTTTTTCAGCGACCGGGCCTTCGAACACCCAAGCCGGCAGCGGTGCGTTGCACAGCGCGTTGCCGGCGTCGATGTCTTCCTTGACCCATTGGGCGACTTGCGTCCAGCCTGCCGCCTGCCACGTCTCGAACGGACCGGTGGTCCAGCCGAAGCCCCAGCGCATGGCGAAGTCGATGTCGCGCGCGTTGTCGGCCACGGTGTCGAGGTGCACGGCGATGTAGTGGAAGGCGTCGCGGAAGATCGCCCACAGGAACTGGCCCTGTGGGTTGGTCGATTCGCGCAGCGCTTTCATTTTCTTGACCGGATCTTTTTCCTTCAAGATGCGGGCGATGATGTCGGCGGCCTTGCCGCCGCCGGCGACGTATTCACCGGTGGCGAAATCCAGACGCTGGATGTCCTTGCCGACCTTTTTATAGAAACCGGCGCCGGACTTCTGGCCCAGCGCACCCTTCTCGACCAGCTTGGCCAGCACTTCCGGCGTCTTGTAGACGGCGGCGAAGGGATCGTTCGGCAGGTTGTCCTGCATGGTTTTGATCACATGGCCCATCGTGTCCAGACCGACGACGTCGGCGGTGCGGAAGGTGCCCGACTTGGCGCGGCCCAGCTTGGCGCCGGTCAGGTCGTCGACCACGTCGACGGACAGGCCGAACTTCTCGGCTTCGTGCACGATCGCCAGGATGCCGAACACGCCAACGCGGTTGGCGATGAAATTAGGCGTGTCTTTCGCGCGCACAACGCCCTTGCCCAGCGTGGTGGTCAGGAAGCCTTCGAGCTGGTCGGCGATTTCCGGCTTGGTCGCTTCGGTCGGGATGATCTCGACCAGATGCATGTAGCGCGGCGGGTTGAAGAAGTGCACGCCGCAGTAGCGCGATTTCAGGTCGGCGTCGAAACCTTCCGACAACTTGGTGATCGAGAGGCCCGAGGTGTTCGAGGCGAAAATGGCATTGGCGCTGATGTGCGGCGCGACCTTCTTGTACAGGTCGTGCTTCCAGTCCATGCGCTCGGCGATGGCTTCGATGATCAGGTCGCACTCGGCCAGCTTGGCCAGGTCGTCCTCGTAGTTGGCCACTTCGATCAGCGCGGCGTGGTCCTTGTTGCCCAGCGGCGCCGGCGACAGTTTCTTCAGGTTCTCGATGGCTTTCAGAACGATGCCGTTCTTCGGGCCTTCCTTGGCCGGCAGGTCGAACAGGACGACGGGTACTTTGGCGTTGACGCAGTGGGCGGCGATTTGCGCGCCCATCACGCCGGCGCCCAGCACGGCTACTTTTTTAACGATGAAATTGGTCATGTCGTTTCCTCTAGTCTCTTAGAACAGGTCGGCGTCGAGTGCCATCAGGTTGGCGGAACCCGAACGTGCCTGGCGGATCAAGGTCGCGGTTTCAGGCTGCAGGCGGGCGAAGTAGAAGCGTGCGGTCGCCAGCTTGGCTTTGTAGAAATTGTCGCCGCTGTCCTCTTTGGCCAGTGCGATCTTCGCCATCTGCGCGAAGAAGTAGCTGTATACCATATGGCCGACAACCCGCAGGTACGGTACGCAGGCGGCGCCGACTTCGTCCGGATTCTGGAAGGCTTTCATGCCGATTTCCATGGTCAGCTTGGTGACTTTGTCGCCCAGGTCGCCCAGCGGGGTGATGAATTCGCTCATCGCTTCGTCGGTGCCGTTGTCTTCGACAAACGCCTTGATCTTCTCGCCGAACTTGCGCAGCTTGGCGCCGTTGTCGCCGAGGATCTTACGACCCAGCAGGTCGAGCGACTGGATGGTGTTGGTGCCTTCGTAGATCAGGTTGATGCGGGCGTCGCGCACGTACTGCTCCATGCCCCATTCGGCGATGTAGCCGTGGCCGCCGAACACTTGCATCGCTTCCGAGGTGGCGATCCAGGCGTTGTCGGTGATGAAAGCCTTGACGATCGGCGTCAGCAGCGCGACTTCGTCGGCCGCTTCCTTGCGCACTTCTTCGTCCGGGTGGTGCAGTTCGCGGTCGATCTGCAGCGCGACGTAGGAAGTGAAGGCGCGCGCGCCCTCGGCGTAGGCCTTACCGGTCAGCAGCATACGGCGCACGTCCGGGTGCACGATGATGCGGTCGGCCGGCAGTTCCGGATTCTTCACGCCCGACAGCGAGCGCATTTGCGTGCGGTCCTTGGCGTAGATCAGCGCGTTCTGGTAAGCCACTTCGGTCAGGCCCAGCGACTGCATGCCCACGCCCAGGCGGGCCGCGTTCATGAACACGAACATGGCGTTGAGGCCCTTGTTCGGCTGGCCGATGATCCAGCCCTTGGCGCCGTCCAGGTTCATCTGGCAGGTCGAGTTGCCGTGGATGCCCATTTTTTCTTCGATGGCGCCACAGGTGATCGGATTGCGTTCGCCGACCGAGCCGTCTTCCTTCGGCAGGAACTTCGGCACCAGGAACAGCGAGATGCCTTTCGAGCCTTCCGGCGCGTCCGGCACGCGGGCCAGCACCAGGTGCAGGATGTTTTCAGCCATGTCGTGCTCGCCGGCCGAGATGAAGATCTTGTTGCCGGTGATGGTCCAGGAACCGTCGGCCTGCGGCAGCGCCTTCGAGCGCAGCAGGCCCAGGTCGGTGCCGCAGTGCGGTTCGGTCAGGCACATGGTGCCGGTCCACTCGCCCGACACCAGCTTCGGCAGGTAGGTTTTCTTTTGGTCGTCGGTGCCGTGTTCCTTCAGGCACTCGTAGGCGCCGTGCGACAGGCCCGGGTACATGGTCCAGGCCTGGTTGGCCGAGTTCAGCATTTCGTAGAACGAGTTGTTCAGCAGCACCGGCAGGCCCTGGCCGCCGTATTCAGGATCGCACGCCAGCGCGGCCCAGCCGCCGTCGACGTATTGCTTGTACGCTTCCTTGAAGCCTTTCGGCGTCGTCACGGAGTGGGTCGCGGCGTCGTGCTTGCAGCCTTCGCGGTCGCCCGAATGGTTCAGCGGGAACAGCACTTCCGACGTGAACTTGCCACCTTCTTCCAGCACCTGGTTGATGATGTCGGCATCGATTTCGGCGTAGTCCGGCAGTGCCTTCAGTTCTTCTTGCACATTGAGCAGCTCGTGCAGCACGAATTGCATATCCCGGATTGGCGCGACGTATTGACCCATGTTTATTCTCCTGATGACTACTAAAATTAGTTTAAATGCGTTGTTTGTTATTGAGGAACTGCCTGGGGGACCTCTGCATTACGGTAGGAAACGATCAAGCGTTCGAAGCCGACGCCGGCGCGCTCCAGGCTGCCCGGAATGCGCAGGAAACGCGCATCGTGGTGCAGGGCCAGGATCAGGCCGTACATCTCGTAGACCAGTTGCTGCGGATCGGTGTCCGCTTGCAGGTCGCCGCACTCGATGGCTTGCTTCACGCAGCGCAGCAACGCGCCCTGCCAGGCGCCGACCATCGCCATCAACTCCTCGCGGATCGGACCCGGACGGTCGTCGTACTCGACCGCGCCGCTGATGTAAATGCAGCCCGATGCCACTTCCACACTGACACGTTTGACCCAGCGCGCGAACATCGAGCGGAGACGCTGCAAACCGCGCGGCTCCTTCACGCTGGGGAAAAACACTTCCTGCTCAAAACGGTGGTGATACAGCTTCAGCACTTCCAACTGCAAATCTTCACGCGATCCGAAGTGCGCGAACACGCCGGATTTGCTCATGTTCATCTTATCCGCGAGCAATCCAATGGTGAGGCCTTCGAGGCCGTCCCGGCTGGCCAGGTCCAGCGCCACATCCAGGATCGCCGCGCGAGTCAGCTCGCCCTTGCGCATAAATTTAGTTGAGGTATTAATAACTTGCATCCCAAGGTGTAGTTACATGGAGAAAAGAACATTTTGCTCCACTTCGTTTACTCCGTGTGAAAAAATTGCGAACGCTCGTACTATTATCCACTGGGGGATAAAAGTCAAACAGTACATTTAGAGGTGGGGGTCTATTGCTGCGACGCAGCAATAGAGGATGCATGAAGGGAATACGGGAAGCCGCTCACAGGCGGCTGACGCCTGTTATGAAAGCTTGCCCATTTGACGGCGGTCGCGCTTGGTGGGACGGCCTTTGAAACCGGCGCTCGGCTCGCGGAACATCTTGCGGTTCTCGGCCACGTTGGCGCGCCGCTCGACGCTCTCGTCGGTTTCTTCGTACAAATTGCGGGCGATCGGCGCCGCCTGCCGCACGTCGGACAGGTTCATCACGTCGATCTCCCAACGGTCCGAGCCGTTGTCAATGTCCAGCTTGTCGCCGATGCGCACCGTCCGCGCCGGCTTGACCTTGTCGCCGTTGACCTTGACCTTGCCCGCGTCCACCGCGTCCGTGGCCAGCGAGCGCGTCTTGAAAAAGCGCGCCGCCCACAGCCATTTATCCAGTCTGACACTATCGCTCAAGCGTATTTCCCCACGGAGAACAACCGCATCACGGTCCGGTAAAACACGAACGCGATTTCGTAACCGATGCGGCGGAAGCGCCCGACGTGCTCGAAGTCGGCATAGCTGATGACCACGCCGTCGGCCACGGCCGCCTCGATGTGCTGGCGCAGGTTTTGCGCGAAGGCCGCATCCTTGATGATAACGTTCGCTTCCTGATTCAAAAACAGGCTCAAGCCGTCGACATTGCTCGAACCCACGGTCGCCCAGTCGTCGTCGATGACGGCCACTTTGGCGTGCAACTGGGTTTTGTGATATTCCACCACTTTGACGCCGGCCGCAAGCAGCTTCGGGTAGAACGAGTGCGCCACCGCGTCCTGCAGCCAGATCTCGCCCACGCCGATCAGCAACACCACCTCGACCCCGCGCTCGGCGGCGGCGGCCAGCGCGTGGCGGAATTTACGGCCAGGCGCGAAATACGGGTTGGCCAGCATCACGCTTTTGCGCGCGCGGCCCAGCGCCTGCAGATAGGCGCGCTGTATCGTCCGGCGGTTGCGCAGGTTGTCGCGCACCACGAAGCCGGCGTGCACCATGTTGGCGGCGGCAATCTTGTTGACCTTGCGGGCATCGCGGTACAGACTGATGCGCTTCATTAAGCCCATCTTGCCCAGGCGTTGCCACTGCGTCTGCGCCTCCAGATGGATCGACGCCACCAGCGGGCCGCGCACCTGCACCGCGAAGTCCCAGCGCGGCGCCGACAGGCTGATCGCGTGGTTGTAGTCGCAGAACATGTCGTCGTTGATGTTGATGCCGCCGACCAGCGCGATCTCGCGGTCGACCACGCAGATCTTGCGGTGCGTGCGCGTGATGCCGCGCGTAAACCACGGATTGAAGATGCGGTGGTGCACGCCGGCGGCCTCGAGCTTCTCGTGCATGCAGTTGATTTTGCGGCGTCCGGTGCCCCACCAGTCGGTGATCATGCGTACGTCGACACCGCGCCGGGCGGCGGCGGACAACGCGGCCAGGACTTTTTGGCCGGTCTCGTCGTCGGCGAAGATGTAGGTCTCGAAATAGACTTCGTACTGGGCCGCGTCGATCGCGCCGATCAGCGCCGGGAAAAACTCGGTGCCGGTGTACAGCAGCGTGACTTCGTTATCGGCAAGCAGTTTGACGGAGCCCATGGCGTGCCCTACCCCAGCGACAACGACGCCACAATGGGCGCGTGGTCGGACAGCTTGGCCCACAGGCTGCCATGCATGACCTCGGCTGATTCCACCTTGAAGCCGCGCACGTAAATGCGGTCGAGCCGGAAGAATGGCAGCGCCGACGGGAAGGTGCGCGCCGGGTTGATGGTGGCCTTCAGGCTGGCCTTGCGGCGCAAGGTGCGCAGAATGCCGTCGACCTGCGCGTTGGTGCCCAGCTCGTCAAAGGCCTCGACCACGCCCAGCGCGTTGCGCAGCTCGCCGCTGAGGGTGTTGCGCCAGTCGTTGAAGTCGCCTGCGATAATGACCGGCTCGCCGTCCGGCGCCGACTCGCGCACGGCCGAAATCAGCGCCTGCGTCTGCCGGCGGCGGCCCGCCTCGAACAGGCCCAGGTGCACCACGTAGCAATGCACCAGCCCGTGCTCGGTGTTGAGCACGCAATGCAGGATGCCGCGCTGTTCGTAGGCGTGGTCGGAGACGTCGTGGTTGGCCATGTTGGCGATGGGGAATGCGCTCAGCAGCGCGTTGCCGTGGTGGCCGTGGTCGTAGACCGCGTTCATGCCGTACGCGGCGTGCAAATGGCGCGACTCGCCGGCGAAATATTCATGCTGCGCCGCAGCGGGCCAATGCTTCTGGCCCAGTTGTTCGGCGCCGTACTTGGCGGCCTTGAGGTCATGCTTGCCTTGTACCTCTTGCAAAAAAACCACATCGGCATTGAACAGGCCGATAGCCTGTTTTAGTGCCAGCACACGCGGCTCGGCGCGGATGGAGGACACTCCCTTGTGAATATTGTAGGTGGCAACTCGGATTTTCATACGGAACATTCTAACCCCGAGTGCGCCTGCGCGTGTGTTCGCCTACGCACACAGCGATCCGCGCACGGTTAGCCCGGATCGTCCTCATCAACCCGCTTGCCGTTGGCGGCGAAGCCGCGCAGCATGCCGGCCACGCTGAGATCCTCATCGAAGCGCGCCCAGTGCAGCGCGTCGCCGGCGCCGACGATTTCCCATTCATCCAGCTGCACGGAGGTGGCGCCCGCCAAGCGCGGATACCATGCCAACGGCGTGCTGATGCGTCGCCCGTCCATCAGCCCGACCACCAGCGCCTGGTCCTCGAACACCACGGTCCTGATACGCTCGTCAGGCGTAGTAGTCATTCCAGATCCTCAGAAAATCCAGCCGGTACTCGACGATGATGCGGGTGATCTCGCGCACTTCAAGCGGGCTGAAGCCCACGTTGCGCACCACCGTCGTGCTCTCGATCCAGAACTTGGCGGACTTGCGGTCCTTGTCCACATGCAGGTGCGGCGGTTCGCCCGTGACCTGGCTGTGAAAATAGAAACGGTAACCTCTGAGCCGCAACAGCGTCGCCACAACATCCCCCGGAAGGTGCTCCGAATTCCAAAGTATGCGCGGCACAGCCCGCCGCTATTTGATGCGGCACAATCTCGCCCGGTGGCCAAAAACGGGGGCCGGCGACCGTCCAACGGCGCCGGCGGAACCGTCTTAGGCGAAGACCGGATCGTGGCTGAAGCTGCCCACGCCGACCAGCACCAATTCCGGCGCGCCGGCAACCACGCCGGCGGCCAGCGTGTTGGTGGTGTTCAATACGGTGGTCTGGTAGGCGATCACGCTGGTGTTTTGGTCGACACCGTCGAGCATGGCGCGCGCCACACCCGCAGCGACCGCGCCGGCGTAACCGGCCACTTCGCGTGGCTGGTCGAGGCTGGCGGTGAAGTTGGCGGCGACGGTGACGCGGTTGGCGATCAGCGCCGCGTCGATCAGCCCCTGGGGCGTGGTGTTGCGTTCCGCGCCGGACATGATGCTCAGCGCGGCCAGCCCGCGCGCCAGGCCGTTGTCGGCGTCGAGCGCATTCGTCCAGAAATTCAAGCCTTCGGCGGCGGGCGCCCTGCCCAGCAGATGCTGGTAGATCGCCGTGACGAACTCCCTGTTGGTGCCGTGATAAAGCGTGGCCGACTCGGTGCTGTTGCCAAAGCCGTTCACCAAGGTCTTGACGGTGTTATCGGTCTGGTAGGCGGAGGTGAACTCGGCGATCGTGGTGGGCACTCTGGCCGCCGCGAACTGCGCCACCATATTGGCCAGGCCGCCGGCGTCGGCCGGCCGGCCGAAATAGCCGACATAGAATTTTTGCGCCAGCGCGACATATTGCGCCTGCAGCGGATCGTCGGCCAGACTGGCGGCGCCCAGCGACAGCGTGCCGTCGGCCAGCGCCAACCGCTCGATGCCGGTGAGCGTGTCGCTCTGGCCCGGATTGGCGCGCGACGTCACGGTGTAACCGCCGTTGCCGCTGGCGGCGATGCTGTAGGCGCTAAAGTTGCCGCTGTAGACGGCCGTGTCGATGCCGGCGCCGCCATCGAGGGTATTGCTGCCGCCGTTGCCCTGCAGCCGATTGGCGACGCCGTTGCCGATCAAGGTGTCGTCGCCGGCGCCGCCGATGGCGTTCTCGATCACCGCGCCGAAGGCGATGGCCAGGTTGTCCGTGCCGTCGTAGACCCCCACCGGTGGCGGACTGGACCAGTTGAAACCCGCAGTGCTGTCGGAGGGGATGTGAATCGACGAGTAATGCCCCTGCTGTAAGTCGATCTCGCTGCCCGCGCTGAAATTGGCGATGGAGATGGTGTCGTTGCCGCCGGCGTCCCAGATCGTGCGCAGAAACGGCGTTGCCGTATCGAAGGTGTAGGTGTCGTTGCCGGTGTGGTAGGTCATGTTGGCGCCGTACATATACTGGATCGCGGCGATGTCGTACAGCATCGGGGTATCGGGCGCAACCTCGTGGGCGGTCCACGAGCGGCCGCTGGCGGTGACCGTGACATCGATGAACTGGCTGTAGAGGGCGCTATCGTAGGCCATGATCGAGAATTGATGGTTGGCGAGCAAGGGGTTGATCACCGTCCCGTCCTCGAACGGATGCTTGAGGCCCAACGCATGGCCCAACTCATGCATCAGCGACATGTAGTTGTAGCTGCCCACCGTCCAGTCGGGGTCGGTCACGCCCGACGGACCGGCATGAATCCAGATATCGCCGCCGCTCGGGTGCACCGCGTTCGGATAGTACGCCCACCCCCAGGCGGTCGAACCGTCGCTAACCGGTTCCGCCGACGAGGTCCAGCCGAAACGGATATCGCCGACGGCGGCGCTGCTTTCCTGGATCCTTGCAGGGGTGATGTTGGCGACGCTGGACCAAGCCCCCAGCGCCGCCGCAGCGGCCGCCTGCTGGACAGCGTTCAGGCCGAAATGCTGGGTGCCGCTCGGCTCATCGAGCTGCGAATACGCGGTGCCGCCCGAACCGCTGTAGGTGGCGTCGACCGCCGTGGTCCACGGAAAGCTGTAGGTGACGGTGGCGCCGGTGCCGGCCGCGCCGCCCCATTTGAAGCTGGACAACAGGGAATCGATCAGGACGACATCGGCGTCCGGGACGAACGACGTGGGGCTGGAGGTGGTGGGCGTGCTCATGAATGACTCCGGTGACGGGCCATTGCCCCTGTCACAAGAGTATAGTCAATGAATTTCCGACGGGCAATAAATAAACGCCGGAATGACTCATTTCATAACAATTTGTTGCGGCAGTTGCAAGATCGCCTCGGCGTTGGAGAAAGAAAAACATTTATCGGCCGCTTCCAGGTGCGGCATCCACGCGTGATGGAGATGCTCGCGCGGACTGAGCGTGATGGCGATATCGCGCGGCACTTCCACGCTGAACACATGCTCGGTGTTTTCCGTCACCCCCGGCGCGTAGCGATGGCGCCAGACCGGGTAGATGGTGTAGATATTGGACAAGTGCCAGTCGCGCAGCACGATGCGCTCGCCGTCGGCGACGATGCCGGTTTCCTCGAACAATTCGCGCGCGGCCGTCTCCAGCAAAGGCTCGTCAACGGCGTCGAGCGAACCGGTCACCGATTGCCAGTAACCTGGCTTGTCGGCGCGTTCGATCAGCAGCACTTGCAGGTCGGCGGTGTGGATCACCACCAGCACGGATTCGGGTATCTTGTATGGCATAAGCTTCAGGCAAAAGAAAAGGCGCCACGTGCGAACGTTGGCGCCTTTTCATTATGCCAGACTAATTAACTGGCGACTTTCGGCTCGACGGCGCGCAGACGGATGTGCAGTTCCTTCAACTGCTTCTCGTCCACTTCCGACGGCGCCTGGGTCAGCAGATCCTGCGCGCGCTGGGTTTTCGGGAAGGCGATCACGTCGCGGATCGAATCGGACTTGGTCATCAGGGTCACAATACGGTCCAGGCCGAAGGCCAGGCCACCGTGCGGCGGCGCGCCGTATTGCAGCGCGTCGAGCAGGAAGCCGAATTTCAGGCGCGCTTCGTCGGCGTCGATCTTCAACGCGCGGAACACTTTCGACTGCACTTCCTCGCGGTGGATACGGATCGAACCGCCACCCAGTTCCCAACCGTTCAAGACCATGTCGTAGGCCTTGGCGATGCAGGCGCCCGGATTGGTTTCCAGCATGTCCTCGTGGCCGTCCTTCGGCGCGGTGAACGGATGGTGGGTCGCGGTCCAGCGGTCGTTCTCTTCGTCGTGTTCGAACATCGGGAAGTCGACCACCCACAGCGGCGACCAGACGTCGTCGAACAGGCCGGCGTTCTTGCCGAACTCGCTGTGGCCGATCTTCACGCGCAGCGCGCCGATGGCGTCGTTGACGACCTTGGCCTTGTCGGCGCCGAAGAAGATCAGGTCGCCGTCTTCGGCGCCGGTCATTTCGATCACTTGGGCGAGGGCGGCGTCGTGCAGGTTCTTGACGATCGGCGATTGCAGGCCGTCGCGGCCCTTGGCCTTTTCGTTGACCTTGATGTACGCCAGGCCGCGCGCGCCGTAGATGGCCACGAACTGCGTGTAGGCGTCGATTTCCGAACGCGGCATGTCGGCGCCCTTCGGCACGCGCAGGCCGACCACACGGCCGTTGGGCATGTTGGCGGCGCCCGAGAAGACCTTGAAGTCGACGTCCTTCATCACGTCGGTCAGATCGGTGAACGACAGCTTGACGCGCATGTCCGGCTTGTCCGAACCGTATTTGCCCATGGCTTCGGAGAAGTCCATCACCGGGAACGGGTTCGGCAGGTCGACGTCCATCGTGTTTTTGAAGACGATGCGGATCATTTCCTCGAACAGGTCGCGGATTTCCTGTTCGGTCAGGAACGAGGTTTCGCAGTCGATCTGGGTGAATTCAGGCTGGCGGTCGGCACGCAGGTCCTCGTCGCGGAAGCACTTGGTGATCTGGTAGTAACGGTCGAAGTTGGCGACCATCAGCAACTGCTTGAACAGCTGCGGCGACTGCGGCAGCGCGAAGAAGCTGCCGGCGTTCACGCGCGACGGCACCAGGTAGTCGCGCGCGCCTTCCGGGGTCGACTTGGTCAGCATTGGCGTTTCGATATCGATGAAGCCCAGGTTGTCCAGATACTTGCGCACTTCCATCGTCACCTTGTAGCGCAGGCGCAGGTTGTTTTGCATCTGCGGACGACGCAGGTCCAGCACGCGGTGGGTCAGGCGGGTGGTTTCGGACAGGTTGTCGTCGTCCAGCTGGAACGGCACGGCAACGGAAGGGTTCAGCACCTCCAGTTGCGAGCAGACGACTTCGATCTTGCCCGACTTCAGGTTGGCGTTGACGGTGCCGGCCAGGCGGTCCTTGACCACGCCGGTCACGCGCAGGCAGAACTCGTTGCGGACGTGTTCGGCGGCCTTGAAGACTTCGGCCTGTTCCGGATTGCAAACGATCTGTACCAGGCCCTCGCGGTCGCGCAGGTCGATGAAGATCACGCCGCCGTGGTCGCGGCGACGATGTACCCAGCCGCACAGGCTGACGGTTTGGCCAAGCAGCGCTTCAGTGGTGAGGCCGCAGTAGTGAGTACGCATTGAGGACATGTTATTTCTCGGTTCAGGTTAGATTGCTCGTGAATTCGGTGTGTTGCTGATGCTGCGTTATTTGCTGACGACTTGGATGGCTTGGGGCACGCTTTCCGGCGCCACCACGCCCATCGAGACGATGTACTTCAGGGCGGCGTCGACCGACATGTCGAGTTCGACCACATCCTTGCGCGCCAGCATCAGGAAAAAGCCCGACGTCGGATTCGGCGTGGTCGGCACGTAGACGCTGACGTAATCGCCCACCAGATGGTTCTTGACGTCGCCGCCGGGCGTGCCGGTCAGGAAGGCGATGGTGTACGAGTTCTGGTGCGGATACGGGATCAGCACCGCCTTGCGGAAGGCGTTGCCCGACGACGAGAACAAGGTGTCCGACACTTGCTTGACGCTCGAATAGAGCGAGTTCACCAGCGGAATGCGCTTGAGCAGCTTTTCCCACATGCGCACCACGTAGTTGCCGACCAGGTTGTTGGTCAGCAGGCCGGTCAGGAACACGATCACGATCGTCAGCAGCGTGCCCAGGCCGGGGATGTCGAAGCCGATCAGCGTATGCGGCTGCCAGCGCTCCGGCACGAACAGCAGCGACTGGTCCATCGTGTTGATGACCAGGCTCAGCACCCAGGCGGTAATCGCCAGCGGCACCAGGATCAGCAGGCCGGTAATGAAATATTTACGCATCGAAGACTCTTATATGGGTGCTCATGTGGGTGGAATGACGGGCGGCAGCGGCCGGACCGCTGCCGTCGTTCAGGCCGTTCCCGTGCCGCTCGCCGGCTTGGCGGGCGCGCTCGCAGCCGCGTCCGCCTTGGGGGCGTCGGCCTTGGCCGCACCGTCCACCGGACCGGTGGACACGCCCGTCGCCGGCGGCGTGCCGCCACGGAAATCGGTCGCGTACCAGCCGGTACCCTTCAGCTGGAAACCAGCTGCGGTCAATTGTTTCTTAAACGACTCCTTGCCGCACGACAGGCAAACAGTCAGCTGCGGGTCGGAAATCTTCTGCAAGACATCCTTGGCAAAACCACATGCCTCGCAGCGGTAAGCGTAGATCGGCATCTATTACTCCGCAAAAATCATCAAAACCCTGAATTATAAAGCTTTTTACACCGCCCTAGCCTGTTTCCTGCGGTCAAGTCCGTCGACGCCAGATCATCCAGCGCTCCTTGCCTTCGAAGACCGGGATGGAATCGCTGACCGGGTCGTCGGCGACGCACTCGAAATCTTGCCGCAGCAATGCATCCAGCTGCTCGCGGGCGATGCCGAACGGCGGCCCCTTGAGCGCGTCATCGAAGAAGAAGTAGCCGGCCAGCAGCGCTCCGGCGGGCAACAACTCGGCCCAGCGCGTCGCCACCCTGGGCCACATCGCGCGCGGCATGGCGCACAGGAAGGCGCGCTCATATATCAGCTGCAACGGCTTTGCCGGCTGCCACGCAAAGAAATCCGCTTCGACCACGCGATCCGCATGCTCGCCAACAGCGAGCTTACCTGCCCGCACTGCCTGCGGCGAAAAATCGATCGCGGTCGCATCCCACCCCGCCCCGGCCAAAAACGCCAGCTCGTAGGCCGAGCCGCAGCCGGGTATCAGGGTGACCATGGGCGCGTTGGCGGCGACAAAGTCGCGCAGCGCCAGCGGCACCCCGCCCCGATCCCATGGCGTGAAGTTGCGCGCGAAGCGTTCATCCCAGAACGCCGGCGACATCGGATCGCGCTGCTGGAACTCGGCCATGGTCAGAGCAGATGGTGCCAGCGCAGATACAGCTGGAAGCCGGCAACGCCCAGCCCGAACGCGCCGCCAACATAAATCACCAGGCTGAGCAGACGGTTGGTGCGCTGCTGTTCGTGGATCAGCACTTTGATCAGCTCGCCGTTATCGGTTGGCTTTTCGCCCTGCTGCTCCAGCGCCCGGTGCACCAGGCGCGGCAGTTGCGGCAGGATTTGCGTGTAGCGCGGCGCCTCGGCCTTCAATCGCTGCAACAAGCCCTGCCAGCCGACCTGCTCGGCCATCCAGTTTTCCAGATATGGCTTGGCGGTCTTCCACAGGTCGAGGTCGGGGTCGAGCTGGCGACCCAGGCCTTCGATGTTGAGCAGCGTCTTTTGCAGCAGCACCAGTTGCGGTTGCACTTCGACATTGAAGCGGCGCGAGGTCTGGAACAGCCGCAGCAGGATCTGGCCGAAGGAAATATCCTTCAGCGGGCGGTCGAAGATCGGCTCGCAGCAGGCGCGCACGGCCGATTCGAGTTCGTCGACACGGGTTTCCTTCGGCGCCCAGCCCGATTCGATGTGGGCTTCGGCCACACGCTTGTAGTCGCGGCGGAAGAAGGCCAGGAAGTTTTGCGACAGGTAATCCTTGTCGTAGTCGTTGAGCGTGCCGACAATGCCGAAGTCGAGCGCGATGTAGCGGCCCAGGGTTTCCGGCTCGATCGACACCAGGATGTTCCCCGGATGCATATCGGCGTGGAAAAAGCCGTCGCGGAACACTTGCGTGAAGAAAATCTCGACGCCGTCGCTGGACAGTTTTTTGAGGTCCACGCCGGCCGCTTCCAGCTTGTCGATCTGCGACACCGGCAAGCCGTGCATGCGCTCCATGACGATCACGCTGTTGGAACAATAGTCCCAGTACATTTCCGGCACCATCAGCAGCTTGGAGTCGGCGAAATTGCGCCGCAGCTGGCTGGCGTTGGCGGCCTCGCGCATCAGATCCAGCTCGTCGTGCAGGTATTTGTCGAACTCGGCGACGACTTCCTTCGGCTTCAGGCGCTTGCTGTCGGCCCAAACGCGGCCGACCCACTCGGCGGCGATATGCATCAGCGCGACGTCCTCGTCGATGGATTTCTTCATGCCCGGACGCAGCACCTTGACCGCGACCTGCTTGCCGTCCTTCAAGGTGGCAAAGTGCACCTGCGCGATCGACGCCGACGCCACCGGGGTGCGCTCGAACGAGGCGAACAGCTGGTCGGGATGGGCGCCCAGCGATTTGCGGATCTGCGCGATGGCCAGGTCGGAATCGAACGGCGGCACCCGGTCCTGCAGGCGCGACAGCTCGATCACCAGGTCGGCCGGTATCAAATCGCTGCGGGTCGACAGCACCTGGCCGAACTTGACGAAGATCGGTCCCAGGTCCTCGAGCGCCATGCGCAGGCGCACGCCGCGCGGCGCGGAGATGTCGCGCCAGAAAATGATGGTGTCGATGAGTTTGGCGGTGCGCGGCACTTTGAGGCCGGAGATGGCGATTTCGTCGAGACCGTAACGAATGGCGACCCGCAGGATTTTCAGCAGGCGTAAAAATTTCAAAATCATTGGGTTCCCAGTTTCTGTTCCAGTTTGGCCAGGCGCTTGGCGGCCCGTTCCACGTCATCGCGCAGGCGCACCACGTCGGCCGAGAATTGCTCGACCGCCTGCGGGCGTATCAGCACCTGTTTTTCATCGAGCAGGAACTCGGCGACGTTTTCGGCCAGCTTCTGGTGGCCCGTCTTGACCGCCTCGAACGCGGCCTTGGCGCCCGAGACCATGCGCACAGCCGCCACCGGGCCGACCACTTTTTCCAGGTCGGATTCCGCTTCCCAGCGCAGCGACGTGCTCAGGCTGGAGATGGCGTTGGCGAAATCGGCGTCGCCCTCGATGCGCACGTAGGAAAACGCGCGTTCGCGGTTTTGCGCGATCAGCGGCAAGTCCGACAGTTTGACCCTGATGGTAACCCGGGCCTGCTCGTCCGCCGGTGCGGCCTCGAACATACCGTCGGCCGTCACGCGCAGGCGCAGCGCGACGGTGCCGGCATCGATGCAGGCGACCTTGCCGGCGTGGCGACGCAACTGCTCTCGCGCCCACGGCTCCTGCGCCAGCAAATGGTTGACGGCCGCGCTGGCAGGCGCGGCGGCCGATAACAGGGCGGAAAAGTGGCTGAAATTCAGTGGGGTCATCGGTAGGTCGTCGCTCAACAAGTTCTTTACGCCAGAAAAACAAAACCGCCCGGAAAGCGGGCGGTCTCGATCTTACCAGTTCGCCGGGATTTCCCGGTGATTAGGCCAACTGTTGAATACCAGCAAGCAACCAGCCCGAGGCGCCGGAGATCGGCTTGGTCAGGTTCCACACCTCGTTGAACGGCTCGGCCAGCGCGTCCGGCGCCGGCTTGATCATGCCGGTGAACTTGACGCTGGCCAAGTATTCGGTTTCGCTGGTCTCGATGCCCAGCAGCTCGGCGTCGATGCTGACGACGTCGGTGTAATCCTTTTGCGCGCCGCGCTCGTTGATTTGCATTTTCATTTCAGCAAACACTTCAGGCGTCGTGAACTCGCGGATATCGGCGGTGTCGCCCTTGTCCCAGGCCGCTTGCAGGCGGATGAAGTTGCTCTTGGCAACGCGCAGGAACGACACGGCGTCGAAATCGCCCGGCACGCCCCACGGGGTGTGCGGCACCGGCGCGGCTTGCACCGGCTGGTATTGCTGCTCAGGCAGGCGCGAACCGATTTCCGGCGTGCCGCCGCTCGCAGGCGCGGTATAGGCGTTCGCGTTGTTATACGCATTGTTGTTGCCGTTGAAGTTGCCGCCGAAATTGCCACCTGCCGGGGCCACGGTCGGCTGCGACTTGCGGCGGAACATGCGGAAGATGAAGTACGCGGCGCCGGCCAGCAACGCCAGCATTAGCATCGTGCTCAGGATGCCGGCCATCGCGCCGCCGATGCCCAAGTGCGAGAACAAGGCGCCCAGGCCCAGCCCCAGCAGCGCGCCGCCGAGGATACCTTTCCACATGCTTGGGCGCTTGGCCGGCATGGCGTTCGGTGCGTTTTGTGCGTTGGGTGCCGGCGCAGGCGCGGCCTGGCGCGGTGCGGGGGTCGGCGCGGCGGCCGGCGGCATGCGGTTGACGTTTTGCGACTGGCGGCCGATCGAACGGTTGCCGCCGGCGGGACGCGCGGTCGCCTCGGCCAGCATCGTGAACGCGGACAGCGCAACAACCGCGCTGATCATCAGTTTTTTCATGTTCATGGTCATTCCTACAGTATTTACAGTTTGATACCGGTGTGTAAAGCGGCCACACCTGCCGTCAAGTTGTAATACGTTACCCGTTCCAGACCCGCCTCTTCCATCATGGTCTTGAGCGTGTCCTGGTCCGGGTGCATGCGGATCGACTCGGCCAGATAGCGATAGCTTTCAGCGTCGCCGGCAATCTTCTGGCCCATCCAAGGCAGCACCTTGAATGAATAAATATCGTACGGTTTCTGCAAAGGCGTCGCCACCTTCGAAAACTCCAGCACCAGCAACTTGCCGCCGGGCTTCAATACGCGGCGCATTTCAGCCAGCGCCTGGTCCTTGTGGGTCATGTTGCGCAGCCCGAAGGCGACGCTGACGCGGTCGAAATAGTTGTCCGGAAAGGGCAATTTCTCCGCGTCACACAGTAAGGTGGGGGTCAACAGGCCGCGATTCAAGAGGCGGTCGCGGCCGACGCGCAACATCGACTCGTTGATGTCGGTCAGCCAGACCTCGCCCGTCGGGCCGGCCTGCTTGGCGAATACCTTGGCCAGGTCGCCCGTGCCGCCGGCGATGTCGAGGCACTTGAAACCGGGGCGCACGGCCGCGTTGGCGATGGTGAACGTCTTCCACAGACGGTGCAGGCCACCCGACATGACGTCGTTCATGATGTCGTACTTGGCGGCGACGGAGTGGAAAACCTTGGCAACTTCGCGGACTTTGTCGTCTTCCGCGACGGTTTTGTAACCGAAATGAGTGGTATTTGTCATGGTGGCAGGCCTGTTAGTTTGCCTGCATTATACAAGCGCACGGGGTTTTTTCCCTTCCGCGCGCCCTTGGACGCCTATCGGGCCGATTGTGGGGGCAGATGGCGCCACTCGAGCCCAAGCGCGGCGCGCTTGCGGAAGCCCTTCCACAGGCCAGGATCGGGCTTGATGGTGCCGTCGGCGGCCAGCGGCGGTAGCTCCAGATACGGCTGCAACGCCTGCGCCTTGAGGTGGATGCCGAGGAAGGCCGTCACGAAATGCTGGTTGATGTTGTTGATGCGGCGGCTGTCCCACACCGGCTCGGCATAGGACTGGAAATCGTCGAAACTGGACCACATCGCCGGCGACGGCGGGTTTGGCGCCGAGTTGTGGCGAGCGCCCTGGTAGGTCAGCAGGTAGCGGTCCGCATTGACGGCGCCCTCGAAGATACGCACCACGCCATCCTTGTAGCCGGCCACGTCGTCCTGGTCTCCGGTAATGAACAAGGTTGGCGTGCGCACGCCGGCCAGCCCATCGGCATCCCATACCTTGTGCGCGCCGCCCCAAGGGGCGAACGCCACCACCGCCTTGATGCGGGCGTCGCGGTGCGATGCGTAGTCCGCGTTGCCCTGCTGGTTCACGGCCAGCTTGCCGCCGGGGACAAACGCGGCGGCGGCGGCACTCACGCCCGCGCCGACGGTGTTCAGCGCGCCGTATGCGCCCATCGAGTAGCCGATCAAAGCGGTATTGCCGACATCGACCACGCCGGCGAGGAAGTTGCCGCTGCCCGGCTTGGCCCAAGCCGTCACGCTGTCGAGCACAAACAGGTCGTCCAGGCGGCGGTTCAGCAGGGTGCTGGCGAAACCGGCCTTGTCGGCGCGGGTGGATTCGGGATGGTCGATCGCCACCACGACGTAGCCCTTCGACGCCAGGTTCTCGGTCAGGTAGCTCATTTGCAGGCGCGAACCGGGATAGCCGTGCGAGACGATCACCAGCGGATAGCGTCCGGCGACCGGCGCCGCGTCGCGCGCCGCGCGGCCGTTGAACTGGAATGGCGTGTTGGGCCGGGCGGGATCGTTCGGACCGGAGCCCAACACATCGTTATAAACCGTATGTTCCTTTTGTCCCGCCGCAAGGGTGGCCGGATACCAGACTTCCAGTGTGAGCTTGCGGGTGTAGCGCGGATTCGGATTGGCGTCGCTGTAACGGAGCACGTCTATCTGGTCCGCATGCTCGGCGACCAAGGTGCGCACGCCGACCGGCAACGAGCCGCGCGCGGCCAGTTCAGGCGCGTCGGGACGGAAGTCGCCGAAGTATTCTTGTGCGTGCAATGGCGCGATGAATGCCGATACGGCTACCGCCGCGATCACAATCCTGCTAGCTACCTTCATCTCACATCCTATTCTAAACATAGCTTAACCACGGAGACACGTAGGGCGGATTAGCGAAGCGTAATCCGCCAATGCGTGCGTTTCGACGGCGCACGCATTGGCGGATTACGGCGTTCCGCCTAATCCGCCCTACGTGTCACCACGAATTATCAACGGCCTTCAGCCCCAGATGCTCCCGCAACGTCGTGCCACGGTACTCGGTGCGGAACAAGCCGCGCCGCTGCAATTCCGGCACCACCAGCGACAGAAAATCATCCAGGCCTCCCGGCAGCGCCGGCGCCATGAAATTGAAACCGTCCGCTGCCTCCTGCTCGAACCACGCCTGCATCTGATCTGCCACCGCCTGCGCCGTGCCGACGACCGTGAAGTGTCCACGCCCGCCGGCGATGCGCTCGTACAGCTGGCGTATCGTCAAATTCTCGCCCTGCGCCAGATCGGTCAGCAACTGCTGGCGGCTGCGCTGCCCGTCCTGCGTCTGCGGCAGATCCGGCAGCGGCCCGTCCAGCGGATAGCCCGACAAATCGAAGTTGCCGATCATGCGTCCCAGCAGCGCCAGACCGGCCTTGGGCTCGATCAAACGCTGCAACTGACCGAACTTGTCGTCCGCCTCGCCCTGAGAACGCCCCACCACGGCGAACAAGCCGGGCATCACCTTCAGCGACTCCGGCCTGCGGCCGTGCCCCGCCACGCGGCGCTTCATGTCGCGGTAAAAATCCTGCGCCTTCGCCAGCGAGGGCTGCGCCGTGAACACCACCTCCGCCGTGGCGGCGGCCAGATCGCGCCCCGCCTCGGAACCGCCGGCCTGCACCACCACCGGCCGCCCCTGCGGGCTGCGCGACACGTTCAGCGGTCCGGCGACAGCGAAATGCGGGCCGCGATGATCCAGCTTGCGCAGCTTGGCGGGATCGATCAGCCGGCCGCCATCCTTGTCGTTAATAAGCGCCCCATCTTCCCAACTATCCCACAATCCCGTGACAACCTGATGAAATTCTCGCGCGCGCTCATAACGCGCCGCGTGCGCCACGTGCTGGTCGCGGCCAAAATTGGCCGCCTCCGCCGCGTTGTCGGACGTGACCAGGTTCCACCCCGCCCTGCCTTCCGATATCTGATCGAGCGACGCGAACTGGCGCGCCACCGTGTAAGGCTCGTTGTAGGTGGTGGTGGCGGTGCCGACCAAACCGATCTTTTCGGTCGATGCGGCCAGCGCCGACAATAAGGTCAACGGCTCCAGCGCCGGTACGCCGCCGGTCAGCGCCAGGCTGTCGGCGAAGAACACCGCGTCAAGGCAGGCCCGCTCCGCGCTTTGCACCTGCTGCCGGAATACCTTGAACGGATTCGACTCCAGGTCCGTTTGCGGATGGCGCCACGCGGCCACATGGTGCCCGTGCCGCATCATGAAGGCGGCGATGCTCAATTGACGCGTCATCAGAACTCCTTGCGCGCGGTGATGCCGAAGTAACGCTCGTCGTCCCTTGGCACGGCGCGCGTGACGTAGCCGGTCGAAGTGACCAGATTGGTGGCGTAGGATTTGTTGGCCAGGTTTTTACCCACCAGCGCGACGCGCCAGCCGCCCGGCGTCGACGACAACGCGATGCCGGCGTTGATAACGCCATACGCGCCCTGGATCGCATCCGGCGACTGGAACAGGTCGAACTGCGTCTTGGCCTGATACGTATAGTCGGCCGAGAAGTCGACGATCAAGCCGTTTTGCAGCGGCAGCGCGTAGTTGGCGCGGGTGAAGGACTTCCACTTCGGCGAGAACGGCAACGGCTGGCCATTCAGGTTGCACGACGCCGTGGCGGCCGGCGGGCAGTTGAAGCTGTCGATACGCGCATCGGTGTAGGCCAGCGACGCGGTCAACGTCAGCTGGCGGGTTGGCCGCGCATTGATATCCAGCTCGACGCCCTTGGTCGAGACGTCGCCCGCGTTGATCAGGCGCGTGATCACGGTGCCGGCGACGGTATCGAAGAAGTTGGCTTGATAGTTGGAGTACTTGGTATTGAAGACTGCCACGTTGGCGGTCAGCCGGCGATCGAAGGCGCTCGCCTTCAGTCCCAGTTCGAACGAATCGGACGTTTCAGGCTTCAGCGCCAAAGTGTCGCGGCCAAGCATGTTGAAGAAGACGTTATAGGCCGGTCCCTTGTAGCCGCGAGAGTAGGTCGCGTAGGCGTTCACGTCGCGCGACAGCTGGTACTGCAGGCCCAAACGCCCGGAGTAGCCGTCCTCGCTGGTCGAACCGCTGTTGCTTACGCCGGGCTGAACGCCGGGGAAAGCCGCCGTCGATGTCGAAGTGCGGACATGGTCGTAGGACAGTTCGTCCTTGGTCCAGCGCGCGCCGACGATGGCGCGCCACTCCGGCGTCAGATTGAGCGTGCTCTCGCCGAACAGCGAGTAACTGTCGTTCTTGACGCCATAGTCAGCGCGGCCGGCGTTCGACGCAGTGGTGGTGACGACGATGCGCTGGTACATTTCGCGGTCCTTGCCATGCAAGTAGAACGCGCCGACGACGTATTCGAGGAACTGATCCTTCGGCGACGCCAGCCTCAGTTCTTGCGACACTTGGCGGAAATCGACGGTGCCGATATCGCGCGTCGCAGGATACGCGGCCGAGATGCGCGCCACCTCCGCCGCGTTGCCGATGGCCGAGGTGCTGGTGTACTGCTGGTTGTCCCAGTCACGCACGGCGGTGATCGAAGTCAGTGTGTAGCCGCCGTTGCGCCAGTCGACCTGCGCCGACAAGCCTTTGTTAGTATCGCGGATATCGCTTGGGATATCGGTGTTGATACTGCGGTTTTCGGTGGACGCGACGACCGGCGCGATCGCCTGCGAGAACGGCGCGCTGGTGGATTTGTAGGCGGTGAAGGAAGGTGTCGCGTTCGAACGCAGATAGTCGGCGATCAGGCTCACATCCAGATCCTTGTTCGGCGTGATGTCGACGCGGGCGCGTACGCCCTTGCGGTCGTAGCCATTCACCTTGCCGCCGCCGGCATGCACGTTATCGACGTTGCCGTCGTAGTCCGCATACAGCGCGGTGACGGCGGCGCTGACCACGCCTGGCTGGATCGTGCCGGACAGGCCGCCGCGCACGCGCTTCTCGTTGCCCTCGTACCAGGAAGCGTCGACAAAGCCGCTGGTTTGTTCCGATGGTTTGCGGCCGATCACATTCAGCACGCCGGACGACGCGTTTTTGCCGAACAAGGTTCCCTGCGGGCCGCGCAGGATTTCAATATGCTCGATGTCCAGCAAATCCAGCGTCGCCTGGCCCGGGCGCGCATACACCACGCCGTCGATCACCGTCGACACAGTCGGTTCCACGCCGGGAGAAGTCGAGATGGTACCGATACCGCGCACAAAGATCGTCGAATCCTTGTTACCGCCCTGCTGGCGGAACGTCACACTCGGCACTTCCTGGACGATCGTGTCGATGCTGGTGCGGTTGGCCTGTGCCAGGTCGTCACCGTTCAACACCGACACAGCCACCGGCACCGATTGCAGCGAGGTGTTGCGGCGCGTCGCGCTGACCGTCACGCTGGGAACGGCGGCGCTGTCGGCGCGATCCAGAATGGGTGCGCTGGCCGCGTCCAGGGCATCAGCCGCATCCAACCCGCCCGCCCACGCCGAGCTGACAAGCAAAGCGCCCAACGTCAGCGCACCGATATTTTTACTGTTGTTCTTCATTGCCGATCCCTTGATTTGAAAGCGCCCTTTGCGCCATATGCGGAAAATCCACTTTCATCATCGAAGAACCAACTTAGTTCCCCGCCTGACGTTTGCTAGACTTTAAATGGTACCGATACCCTTTTTTTAGTGTCGGTGCGGGCCGATTTGAAGTCAAAGAATTAAAAAACTCATCGATATGTCTTTTTTAAATATGCGCGAACCAAGCAAATGAGCGATCCGGAAATCACACGCAAGCGCCGTGGCTCCGGCCGCGCGACCATCCACGACGTGGCGCGGCTGGCGGAAGTCGGCTCGATCACTGTGTCGCGCTACTTCACGGAGCCGGGCCGCGTGGCGCCCACGCGCAGCGCGCGCATCGCCGCCGCCGTCAAGCAGTTGGGCTATGTGCCGAACCTGATGGCGGGCAGTCTGGCGTCGTCGCACAGCCGCATCATCGGCATGGTGATCCCGAATATCTCCGGCCCGATCTTCGCCAGCACGATCCAGAGTTTCAGCGACACGTTAAGCCGACACGGTTATCAACTGCTGCTGGCGTCAAGTTACTTCTCGGCCAAGCAGGAGGAGAACGCGGTGCGCGCCTTCCTCGGCTGGAAGCCGGCGGCGCTGGTGGTGACAGGGCGGTTCCACAACCGCGCAACGGAAAAGCTGCTATCGGAGGCAGGGATCCCGGTGGTCGAAACATGGGACTACGAACCGCGCCGCAAGCCGATCCAAGTCGGCTACTCCAATCACGTGGTTGGGGAGCAGGCGGCGCGCTATCTGTACGCCAAAGGCTACCGCCGCATCGCCTTCGTGCAAAACAGCCTGGCGGGCGACCTCAGTGCCGTGGACCGCAGCGACGGCTACGCGGCCGTGATGCACGAGCATGGGCTGCAACCGAACATCTACGTACCGACGGCCGAGGCGCCGTTCGACGCCGGGAAACAGGCCATTGAGGCGCTGGCGCTCAAGCCTGCAAAGCGCAGCGGCCGGAATGCTGAAGCGATCATCTTCGCCAACGACAATCTGGCGGCGGGCGCCTTGCTGGCGGGCCAGCGCGCCGGGCTGGAGATACCCAAACAGTGCGCCATTGTCGGCTTCGGCGACTATCCGTTCTCGCCGCTGCTGCTTCCCAGTTTGACCACCATCCGGCCGCCGGGACGCGAGATCGGCGAGATCGCCGCGCTGCGCATCCTCGAACAATTGGGCGTGCTGCCGGCGTCCGGTCAGGACACGCGCCTCAACCTGCTGGCCTGCGAACTTATCGAGCGCGAAAGCGCATAAAGGAAAACCATGAAGAACATCGCCGCCGGCTTGCTGCTGGCCCTTCCCCTGCTGGCGCACAGCGCGCCGGCCATCACCATCGGCTTCCAGAAAAGCAGCGGCTTGCTGGGCATCTTGAAGAATCAGGGCACGCTGGAGAAGGCCTTCGCCGGCCAGCAGATCAAGTGGATCGAATTCCCGGCCGGTCCGCAGATGCTGGAGGCGCTCAACGCCGGCAGCATCGATTTCGGCAGCACGGGGGCGCCGCCGCCGGTGTTCGGGCAGGCGGCCGGCATCGACCTGCTGTACGTCGCGGCCGAGCCGGCGCCGGTCAACAGCGAGGCGATCTTCGTACCGAAGGACTCGACGGCGCGCACGGTGGCGGATTTGAAAGACAAGAAGGTCGCGTTCCAGAAGGGATCGGGGTCGCACTTCCTGCTGGCGTCGGCGTTGCAGAAGGCGGGCTTGAAGCTCAGCGACATCAAGCCGGTGTACCTGTCGCCATCAGATGCGCGGGCGGCGTTCGTCAGCGGCGGCATCGATGCGTGGGTGGTGTGGGACCCGTACTTCGCGTCGGCGCAGAAGTCGTATCAGGTGCGGGTGCTGAGCGACTATACGGGCCTGCCGCAGGCGAACGGATTCTATCTGGCGTCGCGCAAGTTCGCCGCGCAGTCGCCGAAGGTGTTGTCGGCGCTATTGGAACAGGTGGCGCTGACCGGCCAGTGGGCCAACGGGCACACGAAGGAAGTGAGCGCGATGCTGGCGCCGCAAATGGGACTGCCAGCGGATATCGTGGCGACCTGGCAGCGCCGCACGCTTTATGGCGCGGTGCCGGTCAGCGCCGCCATCGCCGCCAATCAGCAGCGCGTGGCGGACGTGTTCTATCAGCAGAAATTGATACCGAAGCCGATCAATGTGGCAGTAAGCGTCTGGCCGTGGCAACCGACCGGCGGCAGGTAAAGTCTAACGGAGACACGTAGGGCGGATTAGGCGGAACGCCGTAATCCGCCATCTTTGAGCCGCTGGCGGAGCATGCATGGCGGATTACGCTTCGCTAATCCGCCCTACGTGTCTCCCCGTGACACTAGTGTTTGTGCCCGCAGGATGGACCATGCACGTGCGGCGCCGGCGCCGGGGTGTTGGCGGGATCGCGGCCGCTGTCGCCTTCCAGTCCCGAAGCATGCAGGCGGTCCATATAATCCTGCCACAGCTTGTCCTTCTCGTTACCGAGCTTGTACAGGTAATCCCACGTGAACAATCCTGTATTGTGTCCGTCGGTAAAGGTCGGCTGCACCGCGTAGTTGCCGACCGGGTCCATCGCCGCGATGCCCACTTCGCGCTTGCCGACTTGCAGCACTTCCTGGCCGGGGCCGTGGCCCATGACCTCGGCCGACGGCGAATACACGCGCATCAGCTCGAACGGAATCGTGAACGAGGCGCCGTCGTCGAAGGCGATGTCGAGCACCTTGGACTTGTTGTGGACGGTGATGGCGGTTGGATTCTTGGTGCTCATAGGTGGACTTTCAATCAGGCGTTTAAACGTTCGACAATCGCGGCGTGCAGCGCCGGCACCAGCGCGCGGCGCGCGGCCAGCACTTCCGGCGCGCCGGACCGCACGGCCGTGGCAAAGCTCGCGTTGGGAAAATGCGCATCGTCCAGATAACGCGGAATCACATGCCAGTGCACGTGCGGCGTCATGTTGCCGAAGCTGGCGAGGTTGATCTTCTCCGGCGCCATCACGGCGCGCTGCGCCGACTCCACCGCGAACACGACATCCATCACATGGCCGCGCTCGGCCGCATCCAGATCCGTCATTTCCTTGACGTGGGCGTTCCACACCACGCGCGTGAAGCCCGGATACTCGGCATCCTCGACGGCGATCACCGACAGCTGATCGTCGCTCCAGATGACGACGCCCTCGGCGGGCGCCGCCAGCAGCCGGCAAAGATCACAGGTGTCAGCAAAGGCCGCCGTCACACCAGCACCCGCTCGATGCCGCCGTCGTTGGCGCGCTTGACGTAGTCGGCCATCCAGTTCTCGCCCAGCAGGTGCTTGGCGATCTCGACGACGATGTAGTCGGCCGTGGTGCCGGCGTCCTCGCCGTAGCGCGACACGCCGCCCAGGCAGGCCGGGCAGCTGGTCAGGATCTTGACCTCACCCTCGAAGCCGTCGGCGCGCAGCTTGTCGGCGCCTTTGATGACTTCCTCTTCCTTGCGGAAGCGCACCTGCGTCGAGATGTCCGGACGCGCGATCATCAACGTGCCCGAATCGCCGCAGCAGCGGTCGTTCTTCTCGATCTTGACGTTGTCGTGGGTGGCGATCAGGCCATTGACGGTCTTGGTCGCCTCCTGCAACTTCATCGGCGTGTGGCACGGCTCGTGGTACATATAGCGCGTGCCGGTCACGCCTTCCAGGCGCACCTGCTTCTCAAGCAAATACTCGTGGATGTCCATGATGCGGCAGCCCGGGAAAATCTTGTCGAACTCGTAGGTCGCCAGCTGGTCGTAGCAGGTGCCGCACGACACCAGCACCGTCTTGATGTCCAGATAATTGAGCGTGTTGGCCATGCGATGGAACAGCACGCGGTTATCGGTCATCATCTTCTCGGCCTTGTCGTACTCGCCCGAGCCGCGCTGCGGATAACCGCAGCACAGGTAACCCGGCGGCAGCACGGTCTGCACGCCCACTTCCCACAGCATCGCCTGGGTCGCCAGGCCCACCTGCGAGAACAGCCGCTCCGAGCCGCAACCCGGGAAGTAGAACACCGCCTCGGTATCGGCCGTGGTCTTCTTCGGATTGCGGATGATCGGGATGACTTTGTCGTCCTCGATGTCGAGCAGTGCGCGCGCGGTCTTCTTCGGCAGGCCGCCCGGCATTTTCTTGTTGATGAAGTGAATCACCTGCTCGCGCACCGGCGGCTTGCCGGTGGTCGGCGGCGGCGCCTTGGTCTGCTTCTTGGCGAATTTCTTCAGCAAGTCGTTCCCAAGGCGCTGCGCCTTGTAGCCGATCCCGACCATCGCCGCGCGGGTGGCGTTGATGGTGGAAGGATCGGTGGCGTTGAGGAAGAACATCGCCGCCGATTTGCCCGGATTGAACGATTTTTTGTCCATCTTGCGCAGCAGGTTACGCATGTTCATCGAGACGTCGCCGAAGTCGATGTTGACCGGGCATGGCGTTACGCATTTATGGCAGACGGTGCAGTGGTCTGCCACGTCCTCGAACTCTTCCCAGTGCTTGATCGAGATGCCGCGGCGGGTTTGCTCTTCGTACAGGAAGGCCTCGATCAGCGACGACGTCGCCAGGATCTTGTCGCGCGGCGAGTACAGCAGGTTGGCGCGCGGCACGTGGGTCGAGCACACGGGTTTGCACTTGCCGCAGCGCAGGCAGTCCTTGATGCTGTTGGCGATCTCGCCGATATCGCTTTGCTGCATGATCAGCGATTCGTGGCCCATCAGGCCGAACGACGGCGTATAGGCGTTGGACAAGTCCGCCTCCATGCCCGGCAGGTTCAGCAGCTTGCCCTTGTTGAAGCGCCCTTCCGGATCGACGCGCAGCTTGTAGTCGCGGAACGGGCCGATTTCTTCCTCGGTAAGGAACTCCAGCTTGGTGATGCCGATGCCGTGCTCGCCCGAGATGACGCCGTTGAGCGAACGGGCCAGCACCATGATGCGCGCGACAGCCGAATGCGCCAGTTGCAGCATCTCATAGTGGTCGGAGTTGACCGGCAGATTGGTGTGGACGTTGCCGTCGCCGGCGTGCATGTGCAGCGCCACGAACACGCGCCCGCGCAGCACGCGCTTGTGGATCGCCGTGGCCTCGTCGAGGATCAGCTTGTAGGCCGCGCCGCTGAAGATCTGGCGCAGCTGGGCGCGGATTTCCTGCTTCCACGTCACGCGGATGGTGCGGTCCTGGACGATGTCGAACAGGGTCGCGTCCGGCTGTGTTTTCAGGCGCTCGTCGAACACGGCCAGCAGGCGTTCCAGGCCCAGCGCGGCCAGCTCGCCGGTGACGGTGCTCAACGGCTTGTCGAGCTCGGCCAGCAGGAAGGTCCAGCGGTCGCGCACTTGCGTCAGCAGCGCCTCGGCCTGCTGCACGCGATCGCCCAGCATTTCCGCGTCGCCCACGCCGTCGTCGGCGTCGTCGCTCTTGCCGATCGGCAGATTGCCGGCGGCGAAGAAGTCGCGCAGCTCATCGACCAGCTGCAGCTTGTTCTTGATCGACAGCTCGATGTTGATGCGCTCGATGCCGTCGGTGTACTCGCCCATGCGGTTCAACGGGATCACGACGTCTTCGTTGATCTTGAAGGCGTTGGTGTGCTTGGCGATGGCGGCCGTGCGGGCGCGGTCGAGCCAGAACTTCTTGCGCGCCTCGGGGCTGACGGCGACAAAACCCTCGCCCACGCGGGTATTGGCGATGCGCACCACTTCCGACGCGGCCATGGCCACGGCGTTCTCGTCGTCGCCGACGATGTCGCCGAACAGCGCCATCTTCGGCAGCACGCCGCGTTTCGACTTGGTGGCATAGCCGACCGCGCGCAGGTAGCGCTCGTCCAGATGCTCCAGGCCGGCCAGCCGCAGGGTGGCGAACTGCTCGCCCTTGGCCGGCAGGCCGTCGAGGTAATCCTTGATTTCAACGATGGACGGGATGGCGTCGCGCGCCTGGCCGAAGAACTCCAGGCAGACGGTGCGGGCGAACTTCGGCATCTTGTGCAAGATCCAGCGGCCGGACGTGATGAGGCCGTCCGTGCCCTCCTTCTGGATGCCCGGCAGGCCGGACAGGAACTTGTCGGTCACGTCCTTGCCCAGGCCTTCCTTGCGGAAGGTGCGGCCGGCGATCTCCAGGATTTCGGTCTTGAACGGCGCGCCCTTGGCTTCGCCGCGCGCGCTCGGATGGGTCCATTCCAGCTTGAAGCGGGCCAACGGCGTGTCGTGGATCTTCGACAGGTTGTGGTCCAGGCGCGTCACTTCGAGCCAGTCGCCGTTCGGATCGACCATGCGCCACGATGCCAGGTTGTCGAGCGCGGTGCCCCACAGCACGGCCTTCTTGCCGCCGGCGTTCATGGCGATGTTGCCGCCGATGCAGGACGCGTGTGCCGAGGTCGGATCGACCGCGAACACGAAGCCGGCTTTTTCAGCCGCTTCGGACACCTTGTTGGTGATCACGCCGGCGCCGGTGTAGATGGTGGCGTATTCCTTGTCCAGGCCGGGCAGCACCTTCATCTCGACCGGGCCCATGTTGAGCAGCTTCTCGGTGTTGATGACGGCCGACATCGGCGTCAGCGGAATGGCGCCGCCGGTGTAGCCGGTGCCGCCGCCGCGCGGGATGATGGTCAGCCCCAGCTCGATACACCCCTTGACCAGGCCGGCCATTTCCTCTTCGCTGTCGGGCGTGAGCACGACGAACGGATACTCGACGCGCCAGTCGGTGGCGTCGGTCACGTGCGAGATGCGCTTCATGCCGTCGAAGCAGATGTTGTGCTTGTCGGTGTAGCGGCCCAGCACCTTGTTGGTGCGCTTGCGCAGGTCGTAGACCTGCTTGAATTCCTCGCCGAAGTCGGCCACGGCCTTGCCGGCCGCGCGCAGCAGCTTGATGACATTGACGCTGCGCTGCTTGGACGCTTCCGATTCGCTGCCGTCGTCGTCGACGGTCAGGCGGCGCTTGTCGACCTCGGCCAAGCGGTGGTGCAGCGCGTTGATCAGCTCCTGGCGGCGCTTCGGATTGTCCAGCATGTCGTCCTGCAGGTACGGATTGCGGCGGACGGCCCAGATATCGCCGAGCACCTCGTACAGCATGCGGGCCGAGCGGCCGGTCTGGCGCGCGCCGCGCAAGGCATCGAGCAAGCTCCACGATTCCTCGCCCAGCAGCCGGATGACGATCTCGCGATCGGAAAACGACGTGTAGTTGTAAGGAATTTCGCGGAGACGCTGGGCCTCCGGTCCGTGGGGCGTTTCCGCCAGCAGAGCTTGGATTTGAGCAGGGGCATTCATTATGCGATTGGACTTGTAAACTGGAACCCGGGAGGGCCATTCTAGCGTATTGCGACGCACCATGTCGGAACACCCTTAGACGGCGGGGGGACTCTCGCGCTGGCCATCCTGCGCTATTAATTTGCGGATGAGCTCGTTTACCGGCGATAAAATTCAAATTTTCCGCTAAAAACTAAACGAAATTCCGAATCCTGCGCTTCCGGCAATACGATCAATTGCACCAGATTAGCCCAGCATTTGCCCGATCCGGTGCCAGACGCCGTCCGGCACATACAACAGCAGGGTGGTCATGGTCAGGTAGCGCAACAGTTTGCCGACCGCCATGTAGGCGAGGCTGGGCCAGAAAGGTAGCTTGAGCCAGCCGCCAAGCGTGCACAGCGGATCGCCGATGCCCGGCAGCCAGGCCAGCAGCATGGTCTTGGCGCCGTAGCGCTCCAGCCAATGGAACCAGCGGCTCTTGCGCTCCTTGGCGAAGGTGGTCTTGGCCTGGTAGCCGATCCAGTAATCGACGGCGCCGCCGAGGGTATTGCCGACGGTGGCGACGCCGATGGCGCTCCAGAACAGCTCCGGATTGGCCTTGATCACCGCAAACACCGCCGGTTCCGAGCCCAGCGGCACCAGAGTGGCGGAAACGAAACTGATGACGAAGACCGATGTCAGGCCCACTTCCGGCGCCGCGAGCACGTTGAGCAGCCAGGCGATTGCAGATTCGATCATCGGTTTCTTTAGCGGGACGAAAGGTGTCCATTATAATGATCAGCACACCGCACGATTGAACAGCAAGGTCCCGGCCCACCGGCCGCAACCCGCGCCCCTGCCCGACCCGGTCACCCGCCGGATAGTTAGCATCGAACAACTGCGGAACCCCGCGGGGTCAAGTCTGTCATTCGGACACGAGCTGTGCCGTAGCCGCAGTTACGGCACAGCTCGTGTCCGAATGACAGACTTGACCCCCGGGGTTCTGGCCCTCTGGAATCACTGTTTGCAGACCATGACTATCGACTATCTGAAGAAAATCCTGACCGCGCGCGTCTACGACGTCGCTGATGAAACCCCGCTGGAACTCGCGCCGACCTTGTCGCAGCGCTACGAGAACCGAATTTATTTCAAGCGCGAGGACATGCAGAGCGTGTTCAGCTTCAAGATTCGCGGCGCCTACAACAAGATGGCCCACCTGAGCGACGCCCAGCGCAAGCGCGGCGTCATTTGCGCCTCGGCCGGCAACCACGCCCAAGGCGTGGCACTGTCGGCGGCCAAGCTGGGCTGCCGCGCGCTGATCGTCATGCCAACCACCACCCCGCAAGTGAAGATCGACGCCGTCAAGGCCCGCGGCGGCTCGGACGTGGAAGTGGTGCTGCACGGCGAGTCCTATACCGATGCCTACAACCACGCGCTGACCCTGGAGCAGGAACAGAAGCTGACCTTCGTCCATCCGTTCGACGATCCGGACGTCATCGCCGGCCAGGGCACCATCGGCATGGAAATCCTGCGCCAGCACTCCGGCCCGATCCACGCCATCTTCGTGGCCATCGGCGGCGGCGGCCTGATCGCCGGCGTGGCGTCGTACGTCAAGGCGATCCGCCCGGACATCAAAATCATCGGCGTGCAGACCATCGATTCGGACGCCATGGCGCGCAGCATCAAGGCCGGCGAGCGCGTCACCCTGGCCGACGTCGGCCTGTTCTCCGACGGCACAGCGGTGCGCCTGGTCGGCGAAGAAACCTTCCGCATCGCGCGCGAGCTGGTCGACGACATCATCATCGTCGACACCGACGCCATCAGCGCCGCCATCAAGGATGTGTTCACCGATACCCGCAGCATCCTGGAGCCGGCCGGCGCGCTGGCCATCGCCGGCGCCAAGGCCTACATCGAGCGCGCGGCCATGACCAAGGACCCGGTCAAGAACGAGACCTTGATCACCATCGCCTGCGGCGCCAACATGAATTTCGACCGCCTGCGCTTTGTTGCCGAGCGCGCCGAACTGGGCGAGGCGCGCGAGGCGGTGTTCGCCGTCACCCTGCCCGAGCAACGCGGCAGCTTCAAGCGCTTCTGCTCGCTGGTGGGCCCGCGCAATGTCACCGAGTTCAACTACCGCATCAGCGACAAGGACGAGGCGCATGTGTTTGTCGGCGTGCAGATCGCCGACCGTGGCGAGTCGGGCGCGCTGGCGCGCAAGTTCGAAGAGCATGATTTCAAGACGCTCGACCTGACCCACGACGAGCTGGCCAAGGCGCACATCCGCCACCTGGTCGGTGGCAAGAGCGGGCTGGCCAAGGACGAGCTGCTGTACCGCTTCGAGTTCCCGGAGCGCCCGGGCGCGCTGATGCGCTTCCTCGACAGCATGGCGCCGAACTGGAACATTTCGCTGTGCCATTACCGGAGCCAGGGCGGCGACGTGGGCCGCATCCTGATCGGCTTGCAGGTGCCGTCCGAGGAGATGGGCGCGTTCGCGCAGTTCCTGACCACGCTCGGCTACCGTTACTGGGACGAGAGCGCCAATCCGGTGTACAAGCTGTTCCTGGGTTGAACCCACCCACCTTGTTGTGACGGACCACGCTCCGTCGCTTAGGGGTCGTACCCGTCGGGTACGACCCCATCACGTCCTGCGGGTTGACGGCGCTAAAGCCACCGCAACGCTCCGCATCACCGATCAACTCCGCTTCCGCAATAGCGCGGCACCTATGAAAAAGATCGCCCGCAACATCTCGCCCGTTCTGTTGTTTGTTCTACTGATCCCATGCCTGCGCGCGGCAGAATTACCGCTGTCGATCAATACAATCATTTTGGGCATGGGTTCGGCGATTGCCATCCTGTCCTCGTATTTCCTGTTCGGAAATCGGGATCTTCGGTTTGCCTTGTTTGGGTTGATGTCCTCGCTGCTGCTAGCCGTGCTATCCACCTTTATCGTATTTCAGCTAAGGAACGGCGAGGCCTTCAAGCCCGAGCTGTCGCTATACCATCTCTCAGCCGTTGCGGCGGTCGCGCTGATGGCGGCCGTTGGAGAGGAGTTCATCTTCAGAGGCGTCATCCTCGGCCTGCTGACGAAATATTTCCGCAAATTCCCGTTGGTTGTCGTGCTGGCACTTCAGGCCGTGCTTTTTGCGGCGTCACACCCCTCCCAGAATTATGTTTTTCACTTCTCCGCCTTCGTGTTCGGACTATTTTCAGGCTGGGCAGTAGTGAAGACAAAATCCCTATGGTTTTCCACGGCATTCCACTTCGGATGGGATTTCGCCACCGTGTTTGCAACTGGCTATCACAGCCGCAATTTAGGGCATATCAAGGGCATGGTGCTGTACGAAAGCCAATACGCCTGGGCGAGTAATGTCATGCTCTTGCTGGCGACCCTGGTGGCCCTGTGGTGGTTCGAGAAATTCGTTCGATACTCCGAGCGGCGCGCGTTGGCGAAGCCCGCCGGGTCAAAGTACGCTACCATTTCACCTTTACCGATTCAAAGCCCGCCATGACCAACTCCGTCGACCTGTCCCCGCTGGGAAAAACCTCCGCCTACCGCACCGATTACGCGCCGGAGCTGCTGTTCCCCATCCCGCGCCAGGGCAAGCGCGACGAGCTGGGCCTGGCCGGCACCCTGCCCTTCTTCGGCGTCGATATCTGGAACGCCTACGAGATCTCCTGGCTCAACCAGCGCGGCAAGCCGCAGGTGGCGATCGCCCGCGTGACCTTCCCGGCCGATTCGCCCAACATCATCGAGTCGAAATCGTTCAAGCTCTACCTCAATTCGTTCAACCAGACGCGCCTGGAAAACGTGGTGGCGCTCAAGTCGCTGCTGCAACAGGACCTGACCGAGGCGGCCGGCGCCAACGTCCACATCACCATCACCCAGCCGGAGGAATTCGGCATGATCTCGATGGGCGAACTCGACGGCCTGCTGCTGGACCGCCTCGACATCGAGGTCGATAACTACAGCCCGTCGCCGGAAATCCTGAAGGCCGCCCACGACGAAGAGCCGGTCGAGGAAAAGCTGGTGTCGCACCTGCTCAAGTCGAACTGCCTGGTCACCGGCCAACCCGACTGGGCCAGCGTGCAGATCCATTACGCCGGCCCGCAAATCGACCAGGAAAGTTTATTGAAATACCTGATCGGTTTCCGCGAGCACAACGAATTCCACGAACAATGCGTCGAACGCATCTTCGTCGATATCCTGCGCCAGTGCGCGCCGCAGCAGCTGGCGGTGTACGCGCGCTACACCCGGCGCGGCGGCCTGGACATCAATCCGTGGCGCAGCAATTTCAGCACGGCACAGAAACCACCGAACCTGCGCGGCGCGCGTCAATAGCAAAAATCAGGCGTATGATGTGATCAACGATGCGACTTTCGTAAGAAATGCGCGCCTCGCTGGAAAAACGCGAAAAATCGGAAAAGCGGGCCGCTTTGCGGCGAAAAACCGGCGCTTTCGCGGTTTTTTACGCATAAATAGCAAATGCTTTCTGCGGTGCATTTTCAGTAGGACCGTTGGCGCCCCGGCGCGTTGGCTGCCTGATCATTAAGCAACGCCGGCGCGCGCGAATTCATGTTACATGGCGCACAAACAAGCCTATAATTCGGCGGCGGCACGCCTTGTGCGTCGTAACATTCTTATCGTCTTATGAATAACCTGAGCAAAATACTCTCACTCGAAAATGTCCTGCTTGACCTGGAAGTCTCCAGCAAGAAGCGCGCATTCGAGCAAGCTGGCCTGATCTTCGAAAACAATTGCGGGATCGCCCGCTCCACCGTCTCGGACAACCTGTTCGCGCGCGAGCGCCTCGGTTCCACCGGGTTGGGTCATGGCGTGGCCGTGCCGCACGGCCGCATCAAGGGCATGAAGAGCCTGAAATCGCCGCTGGCGGCGTTCGTCCGCCTGGCCGAGCCGATTCCTTTCGAGTCGCCCGACGGCAAGCCGGTCAACCTGCTGTTCTTCCTGCTGATCCCGGACCACGTCACCCAACAGCACCTGGAAATCCTGTCGGAAATCGCCGAGATGTTCTCCGACGACGCTTTCCGCACCGCGCTCTCGACCGATCCGGACCCGAAATCGGTGCATTCGCGCATCATCAACTGGATGCCGAGCCTGCAGGCCGCCGGCTGACAGGTCATCGGGAAATGGCTTGCAAGCATGGGTAGCGGGACAATAGGTTAAACTACGGGGCAGGCCCACCTTAGTTCAACCTTGAGATAAAGACGCCCCATGCTGCAAACGCCGCTGACGATACAAAGGCTTTACGACGACAATCGCGAGAGTTTGCAGCTCGGCTGGTTCGCCGGCTTTCCCGGCGGCGAGCGCCTGATCTCCGGCGACGTCGCCTCCGCCGCCGACCAGGTCGGCCACCTGAACACCATCCACCCGGGCCGCATCCAGGTCTTCGGGCACCAGGAAATCAATTACTACCAGCGCTTGAAGGCGCTCACGCGCGCCCACGTCATCGGCGAGCTGATCGCTGGCGGCCCGCCGGCGCTGATCATCGCGCAAGGCCTGGAAACGCCGCCCGACATCCTCGCCATCTGCGACGAAAAAAACATCCCGTTGTTCTCCACTCCGTTACCTGCCGCACAGGTGATCGACTTCCTGCGCGTGTATCTTTCCAAGAAGCTGGCGCAACGCATCATCATGCACGGCGTCTTCATGGACGTGCTGGGCGTGGGCGTGCTGATCACCGGCGACTCGGGCCTCGGCAAGAGCGAGCTGGGCTTGGAACTGATTTCGCGCTCGCACGGCCTGGTGGCCGACGACGCGGTGGAGTTTTCGCGCATTGCGCCGAACATGATCGAGGGGCGCTGCCCGGCCCTGCTGCAGAATCTGCTGGAAGTGCGCGGGCTGGGCCTGCTGGACATCAAGGCGATCTTCGGCGAGACGGCGGTGCGCCGCAAGATGCGCCTGAAGCTGATCGTGCACTTGGTGCGCCGTGGCGCGGCCGAGGAGGAAGTGGAGCGGTTGCCGTTCCAGTTCCCGACCGAGGACGTGCTGGGACTGCCGATCCGCAAGGTCGTCATTCCCGTCGCGGCCGGCCGCAACATCGCGGTGCTGCTGGAGGCCGCCGTACGCAACACCATTCTGCAATTGCGCGGTATCGACACCTTACAAGAGTTCATGGAGCGTCAGCGACAAGCCATGAGCGGAGATTAAAACCATCATGCGTATCGTCCTCATCACAGGCATCTCCGGCTCCGGCAAATCGGTGGCCTTGAACGTGCTGGAAGACACCGGCCACTATTGCGTCGACAACCTGCCGCCGGCCTTGCTGTCGAACCTGGTCTCGACGTTGGCCGAGGAAGGCTTGCAGGCGTTGGCGGTTGCCGTCGACGCCCGCAGCGCCGAATCGCTGGCCTCGTTGCCGGCCGACGTCAAGCGCTTGCGCGAAGAGGGGCACGACGTCAAGGTCATGTTCCTGACCGCCAACACGCACTCGCTGGTGGCGCGCTTTTCGGAGACGCGCCGCAGCCATCCGCTGTCGCACGAGTTGCGTCCGGGCCAGAATCCGGCCGCGCGCCGCACCTTGATCGAATGCATCATGGAAGAGCGCGAGCGGCTGTCGGCCATCGAGCAGCTGGGCCATGTGGTCGATACGTCGGAGCTGAGCGCCAACAAGCTGCGCGCCTGGGTCAAGGACCTGGTCGCCAGCGAGGGGGCGCCGCTGACCTTGTTCTTCGAGTCGTTCGCCTTCAAGCTGGGAGTGCCGATGGATGCGGACTTCGTGTTCGATGTGCGCGCGCTGCCGAATCCCTACTATGATTTGACGCTGCGCCCGCTGACGGGCCGCGACGCGCCGGTGATCGATTTTCTCGACGCGCAACCGAGCGCGGTGGAAATGATGAACGATATCCGCGGCTTCGTCGAGAAGTGGCTGCCGTTCTTCAAGACCGATAACCGCAGTTATCTGACGGTGGCGCTGGGATGCACCGGCGGGCAGCACCGGTCGGTGTATATGGCGGAGAAACTGGCGGCGTATTTCCACCCGAATGAACGGGTGGTGTTGCGGCACCGCGAGCAGTAGCCTCCAGCTCACAGATGTCGTAGCGGGTGCGCGTATTCCGGCCACACCGGCTCGAATAGCTGCCGCACCATTTCCTCGGTCACCGCTTCCAACGACGGCGGATTCCATTTCGGCGCGTTGTCCTTGTCGATGACCAGCGCGCGCACGCCTTCGATGACTTCGCCGTGGTCGAACACGCGCCGCACCAGCGCGCGCTCCATGCGCAGACAGCCGGCCATGTCCAGCGCCGCGCCACGTCGGATCAACTCATGCGTCGCGCGCATCATCAACGGCGACCGCCCGGCCATCGCGCGCACCGTGTCGAGCGCGAACGGCGTGGTGTCCGCCTCCAGCGACTTGAAGATGGCCGGCACCGAGCCGGCGCCGAAGTGGCGGTCGATGTCGGCGCGGTTCGCCTCCAGCCTGGATACCCCGGCCGCGTCCTTGAACGACTCCGCAAAGGCCGCGATCGCCTCGACCAGCTCGGCGCCCGGCGTCGACTCCAGAATCGCGTCCAGCACCTCCAGTTCATCCGCAGGCACATAGTGATCCGCCAGGCCCGCGTACAGCGCATCGGCCGCCCCTATCGTGACGCCGGTGACGCCGAGGTAACGCCCCAGCCCGCCCGGTGCGCGCGACAGGAAATAGCTGCCGCCCACATCCGGGAACAGGCCGATGTTCACCTCCGGCATCGCCATCCGGGTGCGCTCGGTGACGATGCGCACCCGGCTGTCCGGCCCGGCCTGCGCGATGCCCATGCCGCCACCCATGACCACGCCGTCCATCAGCGCGATGTACGGTTTCGGATAGCTGTGCACCAGGTGGTTGAGCGAATACTCCTCGGTGAAGAAATCCTCGATCAGCGCGCTGCCGGTTTGCGGCGTGGCGCGGCCGGCGTCGTGGAAGAAGCGGATGTCGCCGCCGGCGCAGAAGGCCTTTTCGCTGCTGGAGCGGATGACCACGGCGCCGACATCGGAATCGTCGCGCCACGCCAGCAACGCCGCCGTGATATCGCGCAGCATCGGCAGGGACAGCGAATTCAACGCCTTGGGCCGGTCCAAGGTGATGAAGCCGGTGCCGTTGACGATAGCGGTGTGGACCAATTCGCTCATGATGTCGCAACCCGTGAAAAAAAATCTATTCTACCGTCGAAACGGGATAAATGATTTTCATCGAATCGAGAGGAAGTAAAACGCGGGACCGAAAAACGCGGACACAAAAAAGGGCGCCCTTGCGCCCTTTGTTGGATGGTGCCGGAGGCCGTTGTTATAGGGCGGCGGCAGCGGGTTCGTAGCTATCCGGGAGATGCTTGATCGCATCGTGGCCGTGCTGCTGAACTTTGGATTTGTATTTCATGACCTGCCGGTCAAGCTTGTCGACCAGGGTGTCGATCGCGGCGTACAGGTCTTGGGACAGGCTTTCCACGTACACGGTTTTACCCGACATGCGCAGATTGATTTCCGCCTTTTGGCGCTTGGATTTCTCTTTAAGGTTATCTACAGTCAGAATGACAGCAATATCAATAACTTGATCGAAGTGACGAGTGACACGTTCCAGTTTGTTCTGTACGTATTCGCGGATGGCCGCGGTCACTTCGAGATGATGTCCACTGATGGTCAGATTCATACACGCTCCTAAAGATAGATGTCGCTTACGGTCAGTGCCGCGCCCATTGCGGCCGGGCGCACAGTGACCAAGTAACTACAAAGACTTGCGGAGACTGACGGGAGGGATTTTCAACGCTTCGCGATATTTGGCAACAGTGCGTCGCGCAATCACCATGCCTTGTTCCCCCAGCATGTCCGCAATCTTACTGTCGGATAATGGATTTTTAGGGTCTTCAGCTCCTGTCAATTGCACAATGAGTGCCCGTATCGCCGTCGAACTTGCTTCACCGCCCGCTTCGGTGGCGACGTGGCTACCAAAGAAATATTTCAACTCAAACATGCCGTGCGGCGTCAGCATGTACTTTTGAGTCGTCACCCGAGAAATAGTGCTCTCGTGTAAACCCAGTGTATCAGCAATTTCGCGAAGCACAAGGGGGCGCATGGCAACGGCGCCGTGCGAGAAAAAGTTCTTTTGTCTTTCTACTATCGCCTGGGCCACGCGCAGGATGGTGTCGAAGCGCTGCCGCATATTCTTGATCAGCCACTTGGCCTCCTGCAGCTGCGCGCCCATCTGGCCCTCGCCCTTGCCCTGCTTGAGCAGGTTGGCGTACATGGCGTTGACCCGCAGGCGCGGCATGACGTCGTTGTTGAGGCTGACCTGCCAGCCGTTGCGCGCCTTCTTGACGATCACGTCCGGCACCACGTAGTCGGACACGTCGGACGCGAACGCCGAGCCCGGATGCGGATTGCACAGGCGGATGACGGCCTGCGCCTCGCGCAAATCCTCGTCGTCGCACACCAGCGCCTTTTTCAGCTTGTTGAAGTCGCGCTGGGCGAACCACGTCAAATGGTTCTCGACGATGGTCAGCGCCATGCGCCGCGTCACCAGGGCGATGCCCGGCAGGCGCTTGATCTGCAGCGCCAGGCATTCGGAGGCGTTGCGCGCACCCACGCCCATCGGGTCGAAGCTTTGCAGCATCGACAGCGCGGTGCGCAGCTCGTCGATGTCGACTTCCAGTTCCTCCGGCAGGCGCGCGTGGATTTCCTCCAGCGGCTCCTCCAGGTAGCCGTTCTCGTCGAGCGCGTCGATGATCAGCTCGACCAGCGCGCGGTCGCGCATCTCCAGCACCGTCACGCGCATCTGTTCCATCAGGTGCTCGCGCAGGGTGCAGTGGTTGGCCTCCAGTTGCGGACGCGCGTCCTCGTCGTCGGGCGCCTTGCTGCGGCCGGCGTCGCTCCAGTCGACATCGGCCTCGCTGCTGGTACTTTCGGTATCGGCGGCCGGGCCGTCGTAGGTGTCGGCGTCGGCCGGCGCGGGCGCGTCCTGCTGGTTGGGCGGGCCTTCGGCGGGCGCTTCGCCGGACGGCGCCTGCTGGCTGATGGCGCCGTCGGACAGCAAGCGCAGCGAACGGTCGAGCGGGTCGTCCAGTCGCTCGAGCAGGGGATTGTCGGTGAGCAGTTGCTCGAGCTCCTGATGCAGCTCCAGCGTGGACAGCTGCAGCAGACGGATCGACTGCTGCAGCTGGGGTGTCAGCGCGAGGTGCTGCGACGTGCGCAGTTGCAATGACTGTTTCATGGGGCGCGATTACATTCTGAAGTGTTCACCCAGGTACACGCGGCGGACCGACTCGTCGGCGATGATATCGTCCGGCCGGCCTGAAGCCAGAACCGAGCCCTGGTTGATGATATATGCGCGGTCGCAGATGCCCAGCGTCTCGCGCACATTGTGATCGGTAATGAGGACGCCGATATTGCGTTCCTTGAGGAAGCGCACGATGCGCTGGATCTCAATGACGGCAATCGGGTCGACCCCGGCGAAAGGTTCGTCCAGCAGCACGAAGCGCGGGTTGGTGGCCAGCGCGCGGGCGATCTCCACGCGGCGGCGCTCGCCGCCGGACAGCGACAGCGCCTGGTTTTCGCGCAGCTTTTCGATTTGCAAATCGGCCAGCAGGGTATTGAGCCGTTCATCGATGGCAGCCTTGGATAAAGGCTTGCCGTCCACTTTCTGGATTTCGAGGACGGCGCGGATATTCTCTTCCACGGTCAGCTTGCGGAACACCGAAGCCTCCTGTGGCAGGTACGACAGGCCGAGCGAGGCGCGGCGGTGGATCGGCAGCGAGGAGATGTCGACGCCGCTGATATCGATGGTGCCGGCGTCCGACGGCACCAGGCCGACGATCATGTAAAAGGAAGTGGTCTTGCCGGCGCCGTTGGGGCCGAGCAGGCCGACCACTTCGCCGCATTCGACCTGCAAGGACACGTCATGCACGACCTGGCGCTTGCCGTAGGTCTTTTGCAGGCCGCGCACGATCAGGGTGCTACCGCATGTTGGCTCCATGCTTATTTCCCCGCCGCTGGATTGGTGGCCGAAGCGGGCTGGGGAGCCTGCTTGGCCGACGGCTGGATCACCATCGTGCTGCGGCCGGCGCCCGGCTTGCTCTCGCCGCTGGCGGTGTTTTTCACGGCGAAGAATTCGCGCCGGCTGTCATAGGAGATGAATTCGCCATCGACCTGGCTGGCGGTCTTGCTGCCTTCCAGTTTCTTGATCTGCGCCTTCGAGAACAGCTTGACCAGCTCGGTCTTGCCGTCGTACTCGATGCGGTCGGCGCGGCCATCGACCCACTGGTCGCCGGCGCCGTCGAGCTTTTGGCGGAACGTCGCCTGCACGCCCGGCGCGCCGGTCAGCACCACCAGCTGGTAGCCCTCGGGATCCTCGGTGACGACCGCCTTGGGCGACTTCATCAGCAAAGTGCCGCGGGTCAGCACGACGTTGCCGGTGAAGGTCTTGATCTGCTTGACGTCGTCGGCGTCGAGGTTGTCGAAGGAAATCTCGGTCGGCTTGTTGGAGTCGGCTTTTTCAGCGTGGGCCGCGCCCATCGCGGCCAGCAGCAGCGCGGCCGACAGTATCAGTTTTTTCATCATGGTGTCCTTCATATCTGTCTCTTGTCGTATCTTGTATTGATTTAGCGCGGCGCCTTGGGCGGCATCGTGATCGTTCCGCGTCCGCCCAGTTGCAGCTGGCGCGTGGCGTTATTGGTTTTCATGCCGGTGCCGCTGGAGGTCGTGCTGCCCAGCTTCATCTGCACCGGCGCCTTGGTTTCCATCCGTTCCTCGTCCGGGAACACGGTCAAGGTGCTGGTTTGCAGGCGCATCGCCTCCGCCTTGGGCGAAGCCGGCCGCACCACGTCGACGTTGCCGTTGAGCGTGACACGTGTGTTGTTCTGGTCGACCCGCGCGGTCTCGGCGTGAATCGTCATCGGCGGCTGCTGGCCCGACAGGCTGTTGAGGAACGGCTTGTCGATGTCGGACGAGTCGTCGATCGGGCGGTGCGTCAGCTTGTCGCCGGAGATGATGTAGGCCGGCTTGCCCTCCTTCGTCATGCGCACCAGGCTGAAGCGGTCGATGATGTAGTCTGGTTCGTTGAGGAACTGGTCCGCCTGCTGCTCCTGGCCGGACTGGTTGACCACCTGCACCAGCCAAAAGCTGCCGACGGCGACAAACACGCCGATGATCATCGTCAGCGTGAGCTGCCAGCGATGTGCTGTTCTTTTACGCATGATTACACTCCGTCACACCATGAACTGCGCCAGCACGCGCTCGTACGTGCCCTGCGCGTGCAGCAGCAGTTCGCACACTTCGCGCACCGCGCCGCGCCCGCCCTGCGCCACCGTCACGTGGTGGGCGCGCTCGAGCACTTCCTTGCGTCCGCCCGGCACCGCCACCGCGAAGCCGACCCGCGTCAGGATCGGCAGGTCGACGATGTCGTCGCCGATGAAGCCGACCTGTTCGGCCGTCAGGCCGGTCTTTTCCAGCAGCGCGTTAAACGGCGTCAGCTTGTCGTGGCCGCCCTGGTGCACAAAGCCGATGCCCAGGTCGGCGGCGCGCCTGGCCACCTGCGGGGAGATGCGCGCGCTGATGATGGCCGTCTGCACGCCGGACTCCTGCAACAGCTTGATGCCCAGGCCGTCGTACACGTTGAAGGTCTTGAGCGCCTCGCCCTCGGCGCCGTAGTGCAGGCTGCCGTCGGTCAGCACGCCGTCGACGTCGAAGATCATCAGTTTGACGCGCGCGGCGCGTTCCACATAAGTCAGCTCGGTCATCAAATCACCTTTGCTCGGGTCAGGTCGTGGATGTGCAGCGCGCCGACCAGCTTGCCATCGGCGTCGGTCACCAGCATCTGGTTGATGCGGTACTGCTCCATCACGGCCACGGCATCGACCGCCAGTTTTTCCGGCGAGATGCTGCGCGGATTCGGGTGCATCACGTCGCGGATCACCACCTTGGTGAAGTCCTGGACCTTCTCGATCATGCGGCGCAGGTCGCCGTCGGTGAACACGCCGACCGGCTTGCCGTCGGCGTCGACGATGGCGGTCATGCCCATGCCTTTTTGCGTAATTTCCAGCAGCGCGTCGGTCAGTTTGACGTCGGCGCCGACCTTCGGCACGTCGTCGCCGCTGCGCATGACGTCGCGCACGTGCGTCAACAGGCGCCGGCCCAGCGCGCCGCCCGGATGGGAGCGCGCGAAATCTTCTTCGCGGAAGCCGCGCAGGTCCAGCAGCGCGACGGCCAGCGCGTCGCCCAGCGCCAGCGTTACCGTGGTCGACGTCGTCGGCGCCAGGTTCATCGGGCAGGCTTCCTTGTCCACGGCCACGTTCAGGTGGACGTCGGCGATCCCGGCCAGGCTCGAGCCGGGCTTGCCGGTCATTGCGATGACCTTGCTGCCCATGCGTTTCACCACCGGCAGGATGGTCATCAGTTCGGCGCTCTCGCCGGAATACGAAATGGCGATGAAGGCGTCGTCGGCGGTGACCATGCCGAGGTCGCCGTGGGCCGCCTCGGCAGGATGCACGAACAGCGCCGGCGTGCCGGTCGAGGCCAGGGTCGCGGCGATCTTGCGCGCGATGTGGCCGGACTTGCCGATGCCCGACACCACCACCCTGCCCTTGCAGTTCAGCAACAACTCGATGGCCCGCACGACGCTGTCGTCGTCGCCCAGGCGGGCGTTGAGCGCGGCGATGGCGTCGGCCTCGTTTTGCAACGTTTCACTTGCCAACCGCAACGCGTGCCCGGCCGTTTTTGCGTCAAAAGCTTTCAGCATTGTTTTTTCATGGGTTACACTCATACCCAAGTATAGCCGAATTGAGAAAGCAAAAAACTTGCCAGTCAAAACATAACGCCGGGCCTTGGCGACAAACAACTAAATATTATTTTACCGGCTATGTTGAAATGACGTTTTCACCCCTGGAATTGACCCTGATACTGCTCGGCAGCGCCGTATTGGGCGTGGTCGCTTTCCGCATGATGCACCTGCCGCCGATGCTCGGCTACCTGGCCGTCGGCATCCTGATCGGCCCCCACGCGCTGGGCTGGGCCGAGCAAAGCGAAGCCACCCACGGACTGGCCGAGTTCGGCGTGGTGTTCCTGATGTTCTCCATCGGCCTCGAGTTCTCGCTGCCCAAGCTGATGGCCATGCGCGGCATCGTTTTCGGGCTCGGCATGGCGCAGGTGGTGTGCACCATCGGCGCCACCATGCTGTTCGGCTGGACCATCGCCACCCAATTGCCCCCCTCCCTCCAAATCAGCTGGCAAGCCTCGTTCGCGCTCGGTGGCGCGCTGGCGATGTCGTCGACCGCCATCGTGGTCAAGATGCTGACCGAGCGGCTTGAGCTCGAAAGCGAACACGGCCGCAAGATCATCGGCATCCTGCTGTTCCAGGATCTGGCCGTGGTGCCGCTGCTGATCCTGATCCCGTCGCTGGGCCAGCGCCCCGACGCGCTGGTCGAGACCCTGGCCTGGGCCGGCGTCAAGGCGGTCATCGTGCTGGCGCTGCTGTTGTTCGTCGGCCACCGGCTCATGCGCGGCTGGTTCACCATCGTCGTCAAGCGCCGCTCGCAGGAGCTGTTCATGCTCAACCTGCTCTTGATCACGCTGGGCGCGGCCTGGATCACCGAGCGCGCCGGGCTGTCGCTCGCGCTGGGCGCCTTCGTGGCCGGCATGCTCATTTCCGAGACCGAATACCGCCACCAGGTGGAGGAGGACATCAAGCCCTTCCGCGACGTGCTGCTGGGGCTGTTCTTCATCACGATCGGCATGCTGTTGAACGTGCGCCTGGTGCTGGAGAACTGGTGGCTGGTGCTGGTGTTGCTGGGCGGCCCGGTGCTGCTCAAGTTCGCGCTGATCGCCGGCCTGGCCAAGCTGTTCGGCTCGTCGGACGGCGTCTCGATCCGCACCGGCCTGGCGCTGGCGCAGGCCGGCGAGTTCGGCTTCGTGCTGCTCAACCTGGCCGGCGGCAGCAAGCTGATGGACCCGTTCATCATCCAGGTGGTGCTGGCGTCGATGGTGCTGTCGATGCTGGTGGCGCCGTTGATCATCGCCAAATCGGACCAGATCGTCATGAAGGTGTCGAGCAACGAGTGGATGATGCAATCCCTGGCGCTGACCAAGATCGCCAGCCGCACCATGTCCACCAGCAAGCACGTGATCGTGGCCGGCTTCGGACGCAGCGGCCAGAGCCTGGCGACCCTGCTGAGCGAGGAAAACATCGAATACCACGCCCTCGACCTCGACCCCGAGCGGGTGCAGGAGGCGCAGGCGGCCGGACGGCAAGTGTCGTACGGCGACGCCGCGCGGCGCGAGAGCCTGATCGCGGCCGGCATCTACCGCGCCAGCGCGGTGGTGATCACCTACGCCAGCACGCCGTCGGCGCTCAAGGTGCTGCACCTGGTGCACGAGCTGGCGCCGACGTTGCCGGTGATCGTGCGCGCGCACGACGACACCGACCTCGACCGGCTCAAGGCGGCCGGCGCGGCCGAGGTGGTGCCGGAATTGATGGAGGGTAGCCTGATGCTGGCCTCGCACGCGCTGGTGATGCTGGGCGTGCCGCTGCGGCGCGTGGTGCACCGGGTGCAGGCCGCGCGCGAGGAACGCTACGCGTCGCTGCGCGGCTACTTCCGCGGCGTCAGCGACGCCGGCGAGGACGCCGACCTGGAGCGGCTACACTCGGTCACGCTGGACGGCGGCGCCACCGCCGTCGGCCGCGCGCTCGGCGAGCTCGACGTCGCCGGCTCGGGCGCCGAGGTGACCACCATCCGGCGCGGCAAGGCCCAGCTCGACGCGGGGCCGGACACGGTGCTGGAGGCGGGCGATGTGGTGGTGGTGCGCGGCGTGGCCGACGCCGTCGCGCGGGCGGAAAGCCGGTTGCTGCGCTAGCGCCACCGCCGTCAAAAACACCCCGGAGACACGTAGGGCGGATTAGCGCAGCGTAATCCGCCAATGCGTGCGTTTCGACGGCGCGTGCATTGGCGGATTACGGCGTGCCGCCTAATCCGCCCTACGTGGAACAACACGGAGCACAGTCTGAAGCGATCGCTCACGCCGCCGGCGGCACGCTGACCACGCGGTTGCGCCCGGCGTCTTTGGCAGCGTACAGCAGGGTGTCGGCCCGGGCCACCCAGTCGCGCGCCACGGTGACCGGGTCGCCCTCGGTGTCGCCGGGGTTGAGGCAGGCCACGCCGATCGACACCGTCACCGACAGTTGCAGTTCCGGCGACAGCGCGATCATCGTGCCGGCCACGCTCGAGCGGATGCGTTCGGCGACGAAGGCGGCGCTTTCCAGATTGGCGTCGATCAGCAGCACGACGAACTCCTCGCCGCCGAAGCGGGCCAGCGCGTCCGAGGCGCGCAGCTCGTTCTTGATGCGGGTGGCCACCTCGCGCAGCACCTCGTCGCCGCCGCCGTGGCCGACGGTGTCGTTGACGCGCTTGAAGTGGTCGATGTCGATGTACATGAACGAGATCGGATACGACTGGCGCCGCGCGCGGGCGATCTCCTCGAGCAGCCGGCGGTCGATGTAGCGGCGGTTGTAGACGCCGGTCAGCGAGTCGGTCAGGCCGATGTACTTGAGCATCTCGTTACTGATGACGTTTTCCAGGCAGATGGCGATGATCGACGCCATATGCTCGATGAAGTCGGTGCCCAGGCTGGGCGTGAAGCGGGTCGGATCGCGGCTGCCAAGGTTGAGGCTGCCGATGACCCGTTTGTTGCGCAGCAGCGGCACCAGCGCCACGCTTTGCAGCCCGGCCGGCGCGTTGGGGAACGGCAGCGCGTGGCGCTGCGCGTCGTACATGCCCAACAGCGGCTTGGGTGGCGCCGCGCCCGGGCCGCGCTGGCCCAGGTCGAAGCCGAGGCCATCGAGCTCCTCGACGAAGATCAGGTCGGGAAAATCGGCGAACACCACATCGAGCTTGAGCATGACCTCGCGGATGTCGGCGCCCTCGTCGACCAGGGTCAGGGTCACGCTGTCGAGCTCGGAGATCACCGGCAGCACGCGGAAGATGGTGCCGACCAGCTCGGGGAAATTAGGGGCGCCGACGATGTTCAGGTCGAACGCCTGGTGGCGCGTCATGATCGAGTGGTTGCGTTCGGCCTGTTCCAGCAGATACGCCATGCGTGCCCGCAGAGCCTGGTTTTCGGCCGCCAGATCGTTCGCGCGCGTTGCGTGGTCGGTCGGCGTCGTTACTTTGCCAGTGGCGGTTTGCGTCATAATTGCCCTTACTGTTCACCCGGTTTCATGTCATTGCAACATTACGCCAAGTTGCGCCGCTTGGGAATGCCCTGGACGGCCCAAGTGCATTAAAACGCCAGTGTAACGACGATTTCCTGACCAACGCGCACGCGTTGGCCGTCGCCGGTGATCAGGATGCTGTTCATGCCGAAGCAGACGGCGCCGTCGAGTTCGGGCTTGGCGCGGTAGCCTTGCATCAGGTCGAGCGGGTTGGGGCCGAACACGCCGGTGGCCTGGTCGATCGACGGCATCGGGCAGCGCGGGCACGGTTTGACCGGTTTGAGCAGCGCGTCGCCCATCTGGAACGACTCGGCGTAGTCCTCCTCGAAGGCCTCGATGCCGCCGATGACGAGGTTGGGCCGGAAACGGTTCATCGGGATCGCCGCGCGGCCGGCGGCACGCAGCTTGTCGTTGAGGTCGTCCAAAGACGACTCGCCCACCACCAGGATCGGATAGCCGTCCGAAAACAAGGTGGTGGCCGGCACGCCCTTGGTCCAGGTCTCGCTGACGGCGCGGGTGGCGTTGGCGTGGAAGCGCGCCAGGCGGCACGGCACGCCGATGGCCTTGGTGAACCATTCGGCGGTCAGGTCGTCGCAGTCGTAGGCCAGGATGGTGTGGTCCCAGATTTGCGTGGACAGGGTCGGCGCCAAATCGGGGTCGGGCAGGCCGAGCGGAATCTCCAGGCGCAGCATGCCGGGCGCGCGCAACTCGAGCGTGTTGGCTTTCAGCGTGGGAGTGATGAGCGCCATGCGGGGATGTTCGCGCTGCGTCATGACCACGGAGTCCTCGTCGACGACCATCCATTCGCGGTCGTAGATCTTCTCGGTCATCAGCCCCGCCGTGGTCAGCGTGGCGTCCTGCAACGCCACGCCGGCGCAGGATTTGATCGGATACAGCGTGAGTGCGGAAAGGATGGGCATGAGGCGGCTACCTTTATGGGCGGCGTCCGCCGCACCGGTTAATAAGATCGTAACATTGTCATTATACGATCCATAGCCGCCCTTGCCGGGCCTTGCCGATTACTCGCAGATTACTCGCCGGACTCGGCGGCGGCCTTCGGGGCGCGTGGCTTGCGCGGTGCCCTTGGCTTGGCGGGCTTGGCCGGCGCGGCTTGCGTCGCTTCAGCCTCGACCACCACCGGCGCGGCCGGCTCCACGGCGATCGCGGCCGGCTCGGCGGCGCCCGCCGTTGCGGCATTGCGACCCTTGCCGCCTTTGGCGCCCTTGGCCGGCTTGCCCTCTTCCGCTTGCGGTTTGGCCGCGGCCTTGACCTTGCGGGCGGGCGGCTTGGCGCCGCTTTTCTTTTTCGCCGGCGCGACCGCTTCGGCTGGCGCGTCCTGGACCGCGTCAGCGTAGGCTTCGGCAACCGGCGGCTGGACCGGCTGATCGACCGCCATCTCCGTCATTTCGGTCACGACCGGCGCCTCGGCGGCGGCGACAGCGCCTTCGCCGCCATGGCGATCGTTCTGCTTGCGGCCGCCGCGATTGCCGCGTCCACGGCCGCGATTGCGGTCAGATTCCGGCTGGGCCGAACGCTGCGCTTTCGTCTCGTTGTCGGACTGGTCGGACTGGTCGGAGGCTGCTTCCGGCGCGCTCTGCCACGCGGCATAGGCCTCCACCACCGGCGCACTGTCGTCCGCGTCGGCATCATCAGTGTTGCGATCGTCGGCGTCCGGGTGCGCGTGCGCCTGTTGCGCCAGGCGCTCGGCCTGGCGTTCGGCGAAGCGTTCAGCGGCGGTGCGGCCACGGCCACGGCTGCGGCGCGACTCCTGCTTGCCGCCTTCCTGCGCCTCGGCGCCGACATTGTCGGACGCCTGCGTCTCGCCGGCGCCCTGCAGCGCGCCGTTGGACGAGCCGCTGCTGCGGTACACATAGGCGCCGGATTTTTCATCGCGGCCGAATTCGAGCAGGCCGCGCGCCTTGCATTCCTCGATCAGGTTGCCGAAGGTGCGGAAACCATAATAGGATTCGCTGAAGTCCGGCTTGCGGCGCTTGATCGCCTCCTTCAGCACGGAGGCCCAGATCTTGCCGCTGTCGCCGCGTTCGAGCACCAGCGCCTCGAAGGTGTTGACGGCGATTTCCACGGCCTGGTTGCGGCGCTTGTCCATCTCTTCGCGTCGGCCGCGCTCCTCTTCCGGCGAGCGCTTGACGGCCGGCTTGCTGGCCTCGCCGGCGTCGCGCTTGGCGCGGCGGCTCTCGCGCACCAGGTCGTCGTAGAAAATGAATTCGTCGCAGTTGGCCACCAGCAGGTCCGAGGTCGACTGCTTGACGCCGACGCCGATCACCTTCTTGGCGTTCTCGCGCAGCTTCGACACCAGCGGCGAAAAATCGGAATCGCCCGAGATGATGACAAAAGTGTCGACATGCGACTTGGTGTAGCACAAGTCGAGCGCGTCGACGACCATGCGGATGTCGGCCGAGTTCTTGCCGGACTGGCGCACGTGCGGGATCTCGATCAGCTCGAAGTTGGCCTCGTGCATCGGCGCCTTGAACGCCTTGTAGCGGTCCCAGTCGCAATACGCCTTCTTGACCACGATGCTGCCCTTGAGCAGCAAACGCTCCAGCACCGGCTTGATGTCGAACTTGTCGTAATTGGCGTCGCGCACACCGAGCGCCACGTTTTCAAAATCGCAGAACAGCGCCATGCTGACGTTATCGTTGGAAGAAGCCATGAAGAGTAATTTTTTTCTAGTGAAGGAATGAGGCGGGCGTGAAAAGCGGACGCAGGCAATCCGACGATTATACCCAACAACTGCTTGCGCACGGCGAATGGCCGTGTGGGCCGCAGTGGCGGTCAAAAGAAGTCGTCTTCGCGCTGGTGCCGCACCGCGAGCACTGTGACCGTCTGCGCGTTGTCTATTTCGAACAATGCGACGTATCCGGCGGAGCCGAATGGGATGACAAGCTCGCGCAGGAAGGGGTTATCAACCGTGGCTTTGCGGTAACTAAAAGGCGAACGCTCAAGGCTTTGAATGGCATTTCTAATAGCTTGCAAGGCCCGCTCACCCAGTGACCAGTCGGTCTGATCACGCTCGAGAATATACTCATACAAGCGAACCAAATCGCTCTCCGCCTGCGGCGTAAAGCGAACTGTGAAAGTCACTTCCCAGCCTTTGCTTTGTCAAGCATCGATTCTAACCGGTCAAGGACCGCATTCGAATCAATATATACGCCAGTCAGGGACGACTCATCGCGAGACGCCAGCCCGCGCGCGAGAAACTCTTTCTGCCGCTGACGTCGGCTAACGCTGTCTCGTACCGACTGCTCGACAAAACTCGATAGCGTTTCTCCTTTTTCCAAGCTTTCTTCTGCGGCTTGCCGCAATTCAGCATCCAAGCGCAACGATGCAAAAGTGGCCGTTTTCATGTGTATCTCCTGATTGAGTCCACATCATTCTGGCGGGCTTCCCATCGTCCCGCAAGCTGTTTCAGGAGAATCAGGTCAGCAGCAAGCGCACTCGAAAAAAAACCGCGAATTTCGCGGTTTTCGGAGGGCATCGCTGCCGTTTAAACGTTGAACAGGAAGTTCAGCACGTCGCCATCCTTGACCACGTATTCCTTGCCCTCGGCGCGCATCTTGCCCGCCTCCTTGGCGCCGCCCTCGCCCTTGTACTGGATGTAGTCGTCGTAGGCGATGGTTTGCGCGCGGATGAAGCCGCGTTCGAAGTCGGTGTGGATGACGCCGGCAGCCTGCGGCGCGGTGTCGCCGATGTGGATGGTCCAGGCGCGCACTTCCTTAACGCCGGCCGTGAAGTAGGTCTGCAGGCCCAGCAGGTTGTAGGCGGCGCGGATCAGGCGGTCAAGGCCCGGCTCTTCCATGCCCATGTCGTTCAGGAATTCGGTCTTGTCGGCATCGTCCAGGTCGGCGATCTCGGCTTCGATCGAGGCGCAGATGGCGACGATCGGCGCGTTCTGGGTGGCGGCGTAGGCGGTCAGCTGGTCGAGCAGCGGGTTGTTGGTGAAGCCGGTGTCGGAGACGTTGGCGACGTACATGGCCGGCTTGGCGGTGATCAGGCACAGCGGCTTGATCAGGGCCATCTCGTCGGCGTCCAGGCCCATGGCGCGCACCGGCTTGGCTTCGTTCAGGTGCGGCACGATGCGCTCCATGATGGCCAGCAGCTTGGCCGCGTCCTTGTCGCCGGAGCGGGCTTTCTTGTTTTCGCGGTGGATGGCTTTTTCCACGGTGCCCAGGTCGGCCAGCGCCAGCTCGGTCTGGATGACTTCGATGTCGTCGAGCGGGCTGACCTTGCCCGACACGTGGATCACGTTGTCGTCCTCGAAGCAGCGCACGACGTTGACGATGGCGTCGGTCTCGCGGATGTGCGACAGGAACTGGTTGCCCAGGCCTTCGCCCTGCGACGCGCCGGCCACCAGGCCGGCGATGTCGACGAATTCGACGATGGCGTTGACCATGCGTTCCGGTTTGACGATTTCGGCCAGCGCGGCCATGCGCGGATCCGGCACTTCGACCACGCCGACGTTCGGCTCGATGGTGCAGAACGGATAGTTCTCAGCCGGGATGCCGGCCTTGGTCAGGGCGTTGAAGAGGGTGGACTTGCCGACGTTGGGCAGGCCGACGATGCCGCATTGGAGACTCATGGAAAACCTTTAATAATCAAATGTTGCCGGCGAGCGGCTGGTGAAAAACGGCCGACGCGGGCGTTTTCTGAATATTCCTGCTATTTAAAGCGTTCAAGGATCAATTGTACCTCCCCCGCCTCCAGTCTTCAAAAAAACCGGGCGGATCGCCCGGCCGCTTCATGCATTCAGGAACAATTGCTTACATTTGATACGAAATCTGTGTCAGTCGGATTCGGGGCCAGCGCGTTAGTTGCTTGTAGTCAAACAAGCCACTCAACACATAAAAGGTAGAAAAATGAATAACACATCCAATTCCAAGCTGCACCCGATGATCATGGCCGCCGCGGCCGCCGTTGTGCTGGTGAGTGGCGTCGGCGTCGCCGCCATCATGGGCTGGCTGCCTTCCTCGAACTCCCAGAACCAGGATCCGTCGCTGGCGCCCAACGGCCAGCCGCTGGTGACACAAACCGCGCCGGCCGCGTCAGGCCGCGACCAGGTGCGCGAGCCGGTCCGTGAACAAGTCCGCGAGCCGGTCCGGGAACGTGAGCCGGTCCGCGAAGTCGTGCGCGACAAGCCGGTCGTCAAACACACTCCGGTCAAGAGCGCGCCGGCCGTCTGCAACAACTGCGGCGTGATCGAAGCCGTCAACGAAATCGAAACCCGTGCCGAAGGCAGCGGCGTGGGCGCGGTGGGCGGCGCGCTGGTCGGCGGCCTGCTGGGCAACCAGGTTGGCGGCGGCAACGGCCGCAAACTGGCCACCGTGGCCGGCGCCATCGGCGGCGCGGTCGCCGGCAACCAGATTGAAGGCCGCGTCAAAGCCAACAAGAGCTACGACATCGTGGTGCGCATGAACGACGGTTCGGTACGCAAGTTCCACCAGACTGAGCAACCATCGTGGCACCAAGGCGACGACGTGCGCGTGGTCGACGGCGGCCTGCGCGCAAACTAAACGTCCGGGCATGCGGGCGATGTCCCGGCGAATTGTTTAGTGCTAGACTTCCTGGCGAACGATTGTCCACGTCAAGATAAGCCGCCCGATGGCGGCTTATCTGCTTACCAGGAAATGTCCATGCCCCACACCCGTTGCCGCGCCTCGCTGCGGACTTCCGCGCTGATCGCCACCCTCCTTTGCGCCGGCGTCGGCATGTTGCCGGCCCAAGCCGCGCAAACATCCACCGCGCAAGCCAGCCAGGCGCAGAAACAGCTGACCAAGCTGGCGGCGGCGTTCCACACCGCGCGCTGCAAATTCGATCCGCTGCTGTTTGCCACCGCCAACGGCGACAGCCGCTACAACGATCAAATCGGCCTGGCCATTTCTCCCGCCGTGCGCGCAGCCCAGTTCACGCAGTACCGCCAGATGCAAAAGCAGTTGATGGCCGTGCGGCGCGACCAACTCGGCGAGCCGGACCAGCTGACCTACGACCTGCTGTCCTACGAACTCAATAACGCGATGCAGCTGGAGTCCTTCCCGGAACATCTGCTGCCGCTCAACCAGTTCGACAACGTCCCCAGCACCCTGGCCAATTACGCCGACGGCACCGGCTCGCAGCCGCTAGGCACGGTCGCGCAGTATCAGGCCTACCTGAGCCGCCTGAAGCAGTTGCCGGCCTGGATAGACCAGGCCATCGCCAACATGAAGCAAGGCATCCGCGCCGGCGTCGTGCAGCCGAAGGCGATCACGGTGGCGATGCTGCCGCAGTTCCAGAACCTGCGCGCGGCCACGCCGGAGACCAGCGTCTACTATTCGCCCATCACGCGCATGCCGGCGCAGTTCTCGGCCGCCGACAAGCAAAGGCTGACGGCGGCCTACCTGAACACGGTCGATACCAGGATCGCCCCGGCGCTGACCCGCCTGGTGGATTTCCTGCAGAATGAATACCTGCCGGCCAGCCGCGCCAGCACCGGCTGGAACGCCCTGCCGAACGGCGCCGCGTGGTACGCCGCCCGCATCAAGGACAGCACCAACCTGCCCCTGACGCCGGACGCGGTGCACGCGCTGGGACTGAAGGAAGTGGCGCGCATCCAGCAGCAGTTGACGGCGCTGGGCCCCAAACTGGGCTACGACGGCCCCGAAAAGCAACTGCCACAATGGATGGCGGCGCAACAGAAGTTCAAGATATTCACCACCGACGAGCAGGTGCTGGACGCCTACCGCACGCTCTACGCGACGGTGCAGGCCAAGCTGCCGACCTACTTCAGCCTGATCCCGAAAGGGAAGATGGAATTGCATCTGGAACCGGAGTTGACGCGCGCGACCGCATCCGACCACTACACGCCGCCAGCGGCGGACGGCTCGCATCCGGGCGTGTTCTGGCCGGTGGTCAACGATCCGAAGCAGTACAGCCGGGTCGACATGGTCAGCCTGTTCCTGCACGAGGGCGTGCCGGGCCACCACCTGCACGGCGCGCTGTTGAAAGAGTTGGACCTGCCGGACTTCCGCAAGTTCAGCACCGAAAACCCCAACAGCGCGGCCTACACCGAAGGCTGGGCCTTGTATTCGGAGACCCTGGGCCGCGAGCTGGGCCTGTACGACGATCCGGTCGCCTACTACGGCCACTTGAACGCCGAGATGCTGCGCGCCGCGCGCCTGGTGGTCGACACCGGCATGCACGCCAAGGGCTGGACCCGCGAACAGGCGATCGCCTATCTGGCCGAGACGCTGGGCTGGAGCGAGGCGCGCGCCAAGAACCAGATCGAGCGCTACATGGTGTGGCCGGCGCAGGCGCTGAGCTACAAGATCGGCTCGCTGAAAATCCTGGAACTGCGCGCGCGGGCGCAGGCGGCGCTGGGCGACAAGTTCAGCTACCAGAAATTCCACCAGGTGGTGATCGGCGACGGCACCTTGCCGTTGCCGATCCTGGAAGCGCGTGTCGACAAATGGATCGCCGCCAGCAAATAAACAGGCGGCCCCTGGTTTATTTGGACATCACGTTCAGCACCGCCAGCGTCATCGCCTGCGCCGCCGTCTTGATCGACGGCTCCGGCACCGGCGCGTAGTACGGCGAGTGGTTGAAGGCGATCGGCTTGCCGCCCGGCTTGTCGGCCTCGGCCACCGCCTTCGGATCGTAGACGCCGGTGAAGAAGAACATCGACGGGATGCCTTCGTTGGCGTAGACCGAGAAGTCCTCGCTGGCCGTCATGGCCGGCATGCGCGCAACATTGGCGTCGCCGAAGGCCTGCTTGAGCACGCCCTCGGTGCGCGTGACCAGCGCGTCGTTGTTGACGATGGCCGCGCCGCCGGTGATCAGCTCCACGTCGGGCGCCGGGGCGTCCGCCATCGCCGCCGAGGCGTTGGCGACGCGGCGCACGCCGGCCAGGATCTTGGCGCGCACGGCCGGGTTATACGTGCGGATGGTGCCGCGCACCTTGACCGAGTCCGGAATAATATTGCCGACGCTGCCGCCGTTGATGGCGCCGATCGTCACCACGCCGAATTCCTTCGGATCTTTTTCGCGGCTGATGACCGTTTGCACGTCGACCACGAAGCGGGCGGCGATGGTGATCGGGTCGAGCGCCTTGTCCGGCGCCGAGCCGTGGCCGCCGCGTCCCTTGAAGGTGATCTCGATCGCGTCCGAGTTCGACGACACCGGTCCGCTGTTGTAGCCGATGGTGCCATAGGCCAGCGGCCACGAGTGCAACGCGAAGGCGTAGTCCGGTTTCGGGAAGCGCTTGAACAGGCCGTCGTCGAGCATGGCCTTGGCGCCGGCGACGATTTCCTCGGCCGGCTGGCCGATGAACATCAACGTGCCCTTCCACTGCGACTTCATCGCCACCAGCGTGCGCGCGGCGCCCAGCCAGGCCGTCATGTGGACGTCGTGGCCGCAGCTGTGGGCCACCATCGTATCCTTGCCGTCGAGCGTGGCGTGGGCCTTGCTGGAATAAGGGAAGCCGGACTTTTCCTCCATCGGCAAGCCGTCCATCTCGGTGCGCACCAGCACCGTCGGGCCGGCGCCATTTTTATAGATCGCGACGATGCCGGTCTTGCCGACTTTTTCGGTGACGTCGAAACCGATGGCGCGCATCTCGGCGGCCAGCTTGGCGGCCGTGCGCACTTCCTGGAAAGCGACTTCGGGATGCGCGTGCAAATCCTTGTAGATGACGTCCAGCTTGGGGTACATGCCGTCGATCTGTTTGGCGACGGCGCCGGTGTCCTGGGCTTGCGCCTGCGTTTGAGCAGCGGCCAACAATAAAGATGTTACGAGTGCGGCGATCGGCAGGCGCTTCATTGATGGTGTCCTTGATCTTGAGGGCTGAGGGAAATAGTTCCCTCAGCATACCATCGACGCGCCCGCTTTAGACGGTATGCAGTTTCATCGTCGCGGCCTCGAACTTGCCCTCGACGATGGACGGCATGACCTGCAGCGATTTTTCGATTGCCCGCTCGATCAGGTCCTGGTCTTCACGGCGCGGCCGGTGCAGCACGAAGTCGGCCACCTGCTGCTGCAGGCTGAGCGTGCGCGGATGGCCGATGCCCAGGCGCAGCCGCCAGTAATCCTGTGTGCCGAGCGCGGCGGTGATGTCCTTGAGGCCGTTGTGGCCGCCCGACGAACCGCCCTTCTTCAGGCGCGCGATGCCGGGCATCAGGTCGAGCTCGTCGTGCACCACCAGCACTTCGTCCGGATTGATCTTGAAGAAGCGGCACAGGCCGCCAACCGATTGCCCGGAGCGGTTCATATACGTCTGCGGTTCCAGCAGATACACCTCATGGCCGGCGATCGAGGCCTTGGCCATCAGCGCGTTGTACTTGGTCTCGCGCTGCAGGCGCGCGCCGACATCGTTGGCGAGGTTGTCGACCAGCCAGAAGCCGGCGTTGTGGCGGGTTTGTTCGTATTCGGCGCCGGGGTTGCCGAGGCCGACGATGAGACGTATGGGCATGGGATGCTCAATTAAATAAACGATATTATCGGTCAAACGAAAAAAAACCCCCGACGGCCTTGGGCTAGCGGGGGTCCTTCATTGCCGCCGCATCGCTGCGGCGTTCAATATTACTTCTTGGCTTTAGCGGCTGGCTTGGCATCGGCTGCTGGAGCGGCTTCAGCGGCATCAGCTTCGGCCGACACGTGACCTGGCGGCACCGAAGCGGTGGCGATGGTCAGGTTGGTGCCGGCGGCAACAGCGGTAACACCTGCTGGCAGGGTCAGTTCGTCGATGTGCAGCGAGGTGCCGACGTCGATGTTGGTCAGGTCGACGGTGATGAACTCTGGCAGGTCTTTTGGCAGGCACGATACTTCGATTTCGTTGGCGACGTGGCTGATGGTCGCGCCGTGCAGCTTGACCGCTGGCGAGATTTCGGCGTTGGCGAAGTGCAGCGCGACTTTCATGTGCACTTTCTTGCCTGCGTCGACGCGCTGGAAGTCAGCGTGCAGAACCAGTTGCTTGAACGCGTGGACTTGGAAGTCGCGCAGCAGCACTTGCTGGGTCTTGCCGTCGATTTCCAGATCCAGGATCGACGAGTGGAAGGCTTCTTTTTTCAGCGCGTGGTACAGCGCGTTGTGATCCAGCGAGATGGTCACTGGCGCTTCGGTACCGCCGTAGATGATGCCTGGGGTTTGGCCCGAATTGCGCAGGCGGCGGCTCGCTCCGGAACCTTGCAATTCGCGTTTGAATGCAACAACTTTCATGTGTAACTCCAAAAATAACAAGGCTCGCGCCTCGTGTTATGAAGCCCCCGCGACCAGGGTGCTTCGAAAATGAGCTGACTGCGCTCATGAAACCGGGAAGTACAACGGCGCACCTGGCTGAAAACCAGGCGCGCCGCCGGAAAATCTGACTATTTTGTTTATCTAATTAATCGATAAACAGGGAGATCACGGAATCGCCCTTGATGATGCGTTTGAACGTCTCGGCCAGCAACGGTGCGCAGGTCAGCTGACGGATCTTGCCGCAGGCACGGGCCGCGTCGGACAGCGGAATCGTGTCGGTCACGACCAGCTCGTCCAGCGACGAATTGGCGATGCGCTCGATCGCAGGGCCCGACAAAACCGCGTGGGTGCAATACGCGACGACTTTGGTGGCGCCGCGCTCTTTCAGCACTTCGGCCGCCTTGACCAGCGTACCGGCGGTATCGACCATGTCATCCATGATGACGCAGTTACGGCCTTCGACTTCACCGATGATGTTCATCACTTCGGAAACGTTGGCTTTCGGACGGCGCTTGTCGATGATGGCCAGGTCGCAGCCCAGGCGTTTTGCCAGGGCGCGCGCACGCACCACACCGCCGACGTCCGGCGACACCACCAGCAGGTCCTGGTAGTTCTTTTTCTGCAGATCGCTCAGCAGGATTGGCGAAGCATAAATATTGTCGACCGGGATATCGAAGAAGCCCTGGATCTGGTCCGCGTGCAGGTCCATGATCAGGACGCGCTCGACGCCGGCGCTTTCCAGCATGTTGGCCACGACTTTGGCCGAGATCGCGACGCGCGCCGAACGCGGGCGGCGGTCTTGACGGGCGTAACCGAAGTAAGGGATGGCGGCGGTGATGCGGCCTGCCGAAGCGCGTTTCAACGCGTCGACCATCAGGATCAACTCCATCAGGCTGTCGTTGGTTGGTGCGCAAGTCGATTGCAGGACGAAAACGTCTTTACCGCGAACGTTCTCGTTAATCTCGACCATCACTTCGCCGTCCGAGAATTTCGAAACGTTTGCCTTGCCGAGTGGAATGCCGAGATTTTTTGCGACTCCTTCTGCCAACGCAGGATTAGCGTTGCCGGTAAAAACCATCAGGTTTTCGTAAGCCATGGGAGTCCCAGAGATAGTCGATGAAATTTTGATGTCGCCAGCGGAAGCCGCGTGGCGCTGTACTCAGAATGATCCGCGCCGGGCGCGGACATTGATGCTTGCCTTGGCCGGAGACTAGTGCCTCGACGGTGTCGCAAGGAAAACGAATGGCAGGGGAACAAGGATTCGAACCTTGGTATGCTGGAATCAAAATCCAGTGCCTTAACCAGCTTGGCGATTCCCCTACGCAACTGACTGCTTGTCGCTACAACGGCGAGTATTTTATCGCCAATTTCACGCTAAGCCAAATCTTTTTTTACCCGTCTACAACATTTTAGTTAGTGGATGCTGTGTGAGCGCATGGGCTTTCCATGCTTTCCACTTGGCGGGCACTTGTTGAAGTACCGCGTCGGCTTCTGCCTGGGTTGCCACTGCACAAAATACACAAGCACCGGAACCAGTCATCCTGGCATCACCGTGAGCGCTGAGCCATTCTATCGCCTCTGCTACCGGCGGGAACAAACTCGTTGCCACTTGCTGTAAATCGTTCTTTCCGTACCCCTTCAAATCAGTTTGATTTTCGTGGTAGCTGGAAAAGTCCGTTATTATGACGGGCGGTGTGTTCCTTGTCAAATGTTCCGAGCAAAAAATTGCTGCGGTCGGCACCGCGACGCCTGGTTCGATGACGACATACCAACAATCGGGCGCTTTCACCGGCTGCAGCGCCTCGCCCACGCCTTCGGCGAACGCGGTTTCGCCAAAGATAAAGAACGGGATGTCCGCACCCAGCGGCAGGCCCAGCGCCATCAACTCCTCCTTGCTTAGACCGGCCTGCCACAAATGGTTCAATACCATCAAGGTGGTGGCCGCGTCCGACGAGCCGCCGCCCAGGCCGCCGCCCATGGGCAGGATCTTGTCGATGGCGATATCGGCGCCGCGCGGCAGAGCGCCGGTACGGCGCAGCACTTCGGCCTGCAGCAGCCTGGCGGCGCGGATGATCAGATCGCCCTCCTCCGGCACGCCTTCGATCGGCGTCACGCGGCGCAGCGCGTCGTCGTCACGCAGGGTGAAATGCAAGGTATCGCCGTGGTCGACCAGCTGGAACACGGTTTGCAGCAGGTGATAGCCGTCGGCGCGGCGGCCGTTGACGTGCAGGAAAAGGTTCAGTTTGGCCGGAGCCGGGCAATTCTTCAGACTGGTCATCGGAGTATCAATTATTGTGCGGCAGGATCGATGACGATGCGGATCGACATGTCGTCGACTTGCTGGCCCAGCGCGATGCGCGTGACGTCGATGCGTTTCGGTTGCGGCACCGTCGCCGACTCATCCTGCCACGACACGTAGTCGAGCTTCCAGCCGTCGCGGGTAACCACGGTGTCGCTGGCCGGCGAGGCGCTGAAGCGGCTGCCGTCGGCGGCGACCGCATAGCCCTGCAGCCAGTCGCGCAGGCCGGAGACCGGCAAGGTCCAGCCCAGCGTCTGGCGGGTCAGGCTGTCGAGGTCGGAGGCGGTGCGGGTCGGCTCGCCGCTGCGTTTCAACGTGGCCGAGGTCGGCGTGACGTTGATGACGGCGACCGTCTGCCCGGTTGGCGAGATCAAGTTGACGTCGGTGTTGGCCGCCGTCTGCCGCCACGTGAATTTGCCGCTCAGCGACTCCTGCTTGCCGTCCCTGCTGTAATTGATGGCGATGCGTCCGGCCAGGTCGAGGGTGTCGCGGTACGGCGCGACGGCGGTGGTCGAGCGTGGCGCGGAGGTGGTGGCGCAGCCGGCCAGCACACTTAGCACGCCTAGCGCGCCGGCCAATGCCAGCTTGCCTGCCGCGCGGCGGTAAATGGAAATCGTCATCGGTGGTGATTATTCAGGTGGTTACAGGTTTTGATTCAGGCGCGCCAGCGTGTTCTTGAGCGCGTCGTTCTTGGGGTCTTTGCTCTTGGCTTCCTGCCACAGCTTTTGGGCGCCGGTGACGTCGCCTTTGACAAACAGCACCTCGCCCAGATGCACGGCGATTTCCGGATCGGCGCGCAGCGCGTAGGCGCGGCGCAGCAGCGATTCCGCCTCGTCAAGGTTACCCATGCGGAATTGTACCCAACCCATGCTGTCCATGATGAACGGATCGCCCGGCGCCATCTTCATCGCCTGGTCGACCAGCGCGTAGGCTTCCGGCAGACGCTCGTTGCGCTCGGCCAGCGAGTAGCCCAGCGCGTTGTAGGCGTGCTGGTTGTCGGGCGCGGCGATCATCACCTGCCGCAGCGCTTTTTCCATCAGCTCCACGTTGCCCAGTTTTTCGGCCACCAGCGCGAAGTCGTATAGCAGGTCCGGATTGTCCGGATAGCGTTTGATGGCGTTCTCCAGCACCGTGTAGGCGGCGCGGGTATCGCCGGCGTCGCGCAGCAACTGGGCGTCGGTCTGGAAAATCTGCGCCTGGTCGGCGGGGTCGGCTGCCGTCAGGGTGGTCAACTGCTTGCGCGCGCCATCGACATCGCCCTTGCGCGCCGTCAGGGTCGCCATTTTCATGCGCGCGGCCAGGTACAGCTTGGGATCGTCGCCTTCGATTTTCTCCAGCCATTTGATGGCGCCGTCAACGTCGCCGCGCTGTTCGGCGATCTGCGACAGGATCATCAGCACCTTGCCCGGGTCGCGCTCGTCGTCCGGATGGTCGTCCAGGACGGTGATGAACCGCGTGAAATACTTCTCCGCTTCGGGCAAATCGTTGGTCTGCATCGCCATCACGCCCAGCGCGTACAAGGTGGCGATATTGTCGGGCTGGTCCTTCAGCAAGGCCAGGAATTGCTGGCGGGCCGGCTCGAGTTGCTTAGCGTCGACCAGGATGCGGGCGTAGGCGGCACGCACCTCGCGCGCCTTCGGATATTTCTCCAGGAAATCGGTGAGCACCTTGCCGGCGGCGTCGATGTCGCCGGAGACTTGCGCCATTGTCAGCACCGCCAGCTCGGAGTCGGGCTTAATGGCCTGGGCTTTTTGCGCTTCGGCGCGGGCGCGCTCGGTGTCGTTGACGGCAAACGCGCCCTGCGCCAGGATCAGGTGGCTTTCGAGCATGTCGCCGTAGGGCGCCAGCACGCGCTCTTGCAGCGCGAACGCTGCGGCCTTGTCCTTGGCGCGCAGCATGAATTGCTGCATTTGCAACATCGCCATGCCGCGCTGGGCCGCCGGGGCCGCCTTCAGGCGCTGGGCGAAAATGGCCTCCGCCTCGCTCAGATCGTCGTTGACGACGGCAAAACCGAGGAAATACTGGGTCGCCTCGTCCGACTCGGGCGCCAGTTCGCGCCACAGGCGGATCGCCGCGAGCGCCTCCTGGCCTTGCTTGGCGGCCAGCGCCATCTCGGCGGCGCGGCGGGCCAGGCGCGGATCGCGGGTTTGCTGGGCCAGCGACAGCATCGTGATGTACGCGCCCTGCCATTGTCCCTGCTTGAATTCGAGCTCGGCCTTGGTGATGCGGAACAGCATGTCGCCGGTCAGGGCATTATTGGGCAGCACTTCCGGCACGGGCGCTGGCGCCTCCACCGCGGCAGCGACGCTGTCGGGGGCGGCAGGCTCCGGTGCGGCGGTGGACTCGGCCTGTTTTTGCGGCGCCATGGCGCACGCCGACAGCAAGGCAGAGAGGGTTACAATGGCGAAAGCGTTTTTCAAGGGAAGATCCTGGTCGGCAATGGTCAGCTGATTTTACGCGCAACGCATGGCTTGCGTGTTTTGACTAGTGTAACCAAATATTTTGCCCCGGCCAGGTTGCGGCCGCGTTTATTGCCTAGATATACGGTGATCGACCCGGAATGCCGCGCCCATCTGAACCACGTAGGGCGGATTAGGCGGCACGCCGTAATCCGCCATGCATGAGCCGCCGACGGAGCATGGCGGATTACGCTACGCTAATCCGCCCTACCTGTTTTAGATTGACGCTTGCCCCTGTTTCCACTCTTTTGCCATCCACATGCCAGAATTACCAGAAGTTGAAGTGACCCGGCGCGGCGTCGCGCCCCATATCGAAGGCCGCACCGTGCACGACGTGGTGCTGCGCCGCGAGGGCCTGCGCTGGCCGTTTCCCGCCCAGCTGCAGCAGTTGCTGGCCGGGCGGCTGGTGGTGCGCACCGGGCGGCGCGGAAAATACCTGCTGGTCCACTTCGAGCACGGCACCCTGATCATCCACCTCGGCATGTCGGGCCACCTGCGCGTGATGGACACGGGCATCGAGCCGGAAAAGCACGACCATTTCGATCTGGTGGTCGAGGGGCCGCAAGGCAAACAGGTGCTGCGCATGAAGGACCCGCGCCGCTTCGGCGCCGTGCTGTGGCACGACGACGCCGACGGCCTGCTGGAACACCACGTGCTGCTGCGCGCACTGGGCGTGGAGCCGCTGGAAACCGGCTTCACCGGCAAATTGTTGTACGATCAGACCCGCCAGCGCAGCGCGCCCGTCAAGCAGGTGCTGCTGGCCGGCGATATCGTCGTCGGCGTCGGCAATATTTACGCCTCGGAAAGTTTATTCCGCGCGGGCATTAATCCCAAGACGCCGGCCAAGCGCATCAGCCTGGCGCGCTACGAGAAACTGGCGCAGGCGATCCGCGAGATCCTGGCCGAAGCCATCATCCAGGGCGGCAGCACCTTACGCGATTTTATTAGCGTCAACGGCCAGTCCGGTTATTTCCAGCAGACGTATTTCGTCTATGATCGTGCTGGCGTGCCTTGCAAGGTCTGCGCGGCGCCGGTGCGGCAGATCAAGCAAGGGCAGCGCTCCACTTTTTACTGTGTCAATTGCCAGAAGTGAACTATAAAACAAGGGCGGAAAGCATGATGGCCAGGGATTTCGAGCAGTACAGCGCCTGGCGGCAAGGCGTGGTGACGGCGCTGAAAAACTACCAGTCCTGGGTGGCGGCCGCGTCGCTGACCGACGCCGCCACCGACCAGCGCATCGCCCGCACCCTGGCGCGGCTGGCCGACGATAAATTGTCGGTGGCCTTCGTTGCCGAATTCTCGCGCGGCAAGTCCGAGCTGATCAACGCCATCTTCTTCGCCGACTACGGCCAGCGCATCCTGCCGTCGGCCGCCGGCCGCACCACCATGTGCCCGACCGAGTTGATGTACGACCCCAGCTTCGCGCCGTCGATCCGCCTGCTGCCGATCGAGACGCGGGCCGACAACCTGTCGACCGGCGATTACCGCGATCAACCATCGGCCTGGACCGTGCTGCCGCTGAACCTGGAGGTCGGCGCCGATATGCACGAAGTCTTCAAGCAGGTCAGCATGACCCGTTATGTCCCGGTCGAGGAAGCCAAGCGCTACGGCCTGTACGACGAGGACGATCCCGACATGCAGGTCACCCTGAGCGAGGATGGCAAGGTCGAGATCTCGCTGTGGCGCCACGCCATCATCAACTTTCCGCACCCGCTGCTCAAGCAGGGGCTGGTGATCCTCGATACGCCCGGGCTGAACGCCATCGGCACCGAGCCGGAACTGACCTTGAACCTGATTCCGAACGCGCACGCGGTGCTGTTCATCCTGGCGGCCGACACCGGCGTGACCAAGAGCGACATCGAGGTCTGGCGCAACCACATCGGCGCCGGCGCCGGCCGCCTCGTCGTCCTCAACAAGATCGATAGCATGTGGGACGAGCTGCGCAGCCAGGCCGAGGTAGACGTCGAGATCGAACGCCAGCAAGCCAACGTGGCGCACGTTCTGGCGCTCGAACCGCGCCAGGTGTTCCCGGTGTCGGCGCAAAAGGCATTGGTGGGCAAGATCACGCAGGACAAGTCCCTGCTCGCCCGCAGCCGCCTGCAGGCGCTCGAGGCGGCGCTGTTCGACGAGCTGATCCCGGCCAAGAAGGACATCGTGCGCAAGCAACTGCGCGAGGAATTGCAGGCGCTGAGCGTGGCGCAGATGGCCCTGGTCAACGCCCGCTCGCGCGGCATCGTCGAGCAATTGCACGAACTGAAGAGCTTGCGCGGCAAGAACCAGACGGTGATCGCGCACATGATGCGCCGCATCGACGTCGAGAAAAAGGAATTCGACACCAGCCTGTTCAAGCTGCAGGCCACGCGCGCCGTGTTCACGCGGCTGTCGACCGAGCTCTACACCAGCATCGGCATGGACATCGTCCGCGACGATATCGACCTGGTGCGCGAGCAGATGCAGCGCAGCCGCTTCTTCACCGGCGTGCGCGAGGCGGTGCGCAACTACTTCGAGCGCATCCGAGCGAACCTCGACGCGTCAGAGCGCAAGACCGTCGAGATCAGCGAGATGATGGGCGTGATGTACCGCCGCTTCGCCAGCGAGCACGGCTTGACGCTGGCGCTGCCGATGCCGTTTTCGCTGCAAGCGTACCGCGACGAGATCGCGTCGATCGAGGCGATCTACTACAAGCAGTTCGGCACCGCGACCTTGATCACGACCAGCCGCGTGGTGCTGATGGAGAAGTTTTTCGACACCATCGCCTCGCGCGTGCGCGGCTGCTTCAAGTCGGCCAACAACGACGCCGAGGCGTGGCTGAAGGTGATCATGGCGCCGCTCGAGGCGCAGATCCGCCAGCACAAGGACCAGCTCAAGCACCGGTTGGCGTCGATCCAGCGCATCCACGACGCCACCGACAGCCTGGAGCAAAAGATCGAAGCGTTCGAAAGCAGCCAGCAGCAGCTGGAGGCGCAAAAGCTGCGGCTGACGGAACTGGCGGCCGCCATCGGCACCGCCATCAACGCGGAATTCGAGGCGCTCGACGCCGCCGCGTGATTATTCAAGAATTAATCTAGGAATCAAATGAAGGTTGAAGTTGTTGAGAATTTCGCCGATCCGAGTTTTTCCTCGGACCTGATCGGCTGGCAGAAACAGCACGGGCGCCACGCGCTGCCGTGGCAAAACACCACCGACGCGTATCTGATCTGGCTGTCCGAAATCATGCTGCAGCAGACGCAGGTGTCGGCGGTGCTGGGTTACTACGCGCGCTTCCTGGAGCGTTTTCCAACCTTGCGCGACCTGGCGGCGGCGCCGGTCGAGGATGTCATGGCGCAGTGGAGCGGCTTGGGCTACTACACCCGCGCGCGCAACCTGCACAAGTGCGCGCAGCGCGTGGTGGCCGAGTACGACGGCATCTTCCCGTCCGATCCGGCGCTGCTGGCCGAGCTGCCGGGCATCGGCCGCTCGACGGCGGCGGCGATCTCGGCGTTTTCGAGCGGCACGCGCGCGGCCATCATGGACGGCAACGTCAAGCGGGTGTTCGCGCGCGTGTTCGGCATCGACGCCTATCCGGGCGAGCGCCGCACCGAGGAGATGATGTGGCGCCGCGCCGAGGCGCTGTTGCCGGAGCAAGGCATCGAGTCGTACACGCAGGGCTTGATGGACATGGGCGCGACCCTGTGCACGCGCAGCAGCCCGTCGTGCGAACGCTGTCCGATGCAGCCGCGCTGCGTTGCCTTCGCCACCAACCGCACCAGGGACCTGCCGGTGCGCAAGCCGAAGAAAACCTCGCCCGAGAAGCACTCGGTGATGCTGGCGATTATCGACAACGGCCAGGTGCTGCTGGAGCAGCGGCCGCCGACCGGCATCTGGGGCGGGTTGCTGTCGCTGCCGGAGCTGGACGGCCATGTGCTGGCCGAGGACGACGACATCCCGGCGGCCGACGACGACGCGCTGATACTGGCGGTCGGCAAGTTCGGCGAGATGGAGTCGCACGAGCGGCTGTCGACGGTCACACATGTGTTCACGCACTACAAGCTGCACATCGCGCCGTACCGCGTGACGTTGGCGCGGCGCGTGCCGATGGCGGCCGAGGCCGGCCACGTCTGGTACGACGCCGCCAGATTGGCCGACGCGGCGCTGCCGGCGCCGATCAAGAAGCTGCTGCTGGAGTTGATGGGCGATGCGCGCGATGCGCAAGCGCGGATGGCGTTTTAGAGGACGAATCTGACGAAGGCCATGAACACGCCGGTCAGCGTGATCATGGTGCCGACGCACCAGCGCACCATGCGCGTTTCGCTTTGCGAAAATTTTGACTCCAACACAGTCATCTTGGTACACAAATTCGCGATGTCTTCTTTTGTCGCATAGTTGGACTGGATCACAGCGACCCGCCCCTCGAATCTGGCAAAGTCCTCCTTGGTGGCATAGTGCTCGCGTGCAAGTGACGTCTCGGCCTTCAACGTGGCAATGTCTTTTTCCGCCGAAACCAGCCGCTTATCGAGCTCAACAATTTGCTCATCCATAGCCACCTCACGGGAATGTTCGAACCATGGCTAGCACGACGCCGGCGACAGCAATGACAGTCCCGATGGTCCAGCGCAGATAGCGGCTCTCCATACTAAGAATCTTGCATTCCAAAGCCGCAATTTGCGCGCTTAACTTGCTATCCAAAGTGGCGATCTGCGCGCTCAACTTGCTGTCCGTAGCAGCAATTTGCGTGGTCAGCCTTAGCTCGGACGCAACAATTTCTTCGCGCAGCTCCGCCGCGTCCTCTTTGGTTGCATGGCGCTGTTGTGCATGCTTCGCCTCCGCCATCAACATGGCTGCGTCCTTCTCAACCGCCGTCAGGCGCCTATCGAACTGTGTGATTTGCTCGTCCATCACCCATGATCGTCCTAACTACGTTGATGATCAAGAGTGTTCGATTGATTGGACTCAAAGCTCGTCGAGCGAGAACAAACGGCGGTGTTCGCGGATGGCGTAGCGGTCGGTCATGCCGGCGATGTAGTCGGCGATCTTGCGCGCCTGCTTGTCGACGTCGCCCGATTTGTCCTGGTAATCCGGCGGCAGCAAAACCGGCTCGGCCATGAACGATTCGTACAGTTCGCGCACGATGCGGCTGGCCTTCACGCGCATGCGGTTGACCTTATAGTGGCGGTAAAGGTTCTCGCGCAGGAAACGCTTGAGCTCGGTCGCGTCCTTGCGCATCGGATCGGAGAAGCGGATCAGCGGCGGCGCCGCGCGCACGTCGTCGATGCTCTTCGGCGCGGCGTCGGCCAGCAAGGCGCCGGAGGTGACGATCAGGTCGTCGGCCAGCGCCGTGATCAGGCGCCGCAAGGTTTCATAGATCGCGCGCCGCCCCGACAGCCCCGGGAAGGTCTGCTGCACGTCGCGCCACAGGCGCGCGAAGAAATCGACCTGCTCCAGCTGCTCGATGGTGATCAGGCCGGAGCGCAGGCCGTCGTCGATATCGTGGCTGTTGTAGGCGATCTCGTCGGCCAGATTGGTCAGCTGCGCCTCCAGCGAGGGCTGCGTGCGGTCGATGAAGCGCACCGCCACCGGCCCCAGCAGGCGGGCGTTGGTCAGCGAGCAGTGCTTGAGGATGCCCTCGCGCGTCTCGAACATCAGGTTCAAGCCGTCGTAGGCGCCGTAGTGCTCCTCGAGCTCGTCGACAACGCGCAGGCTTTGCAGGTTGTGCTCGAAGCCGCCGTGTTCCTTCATGCATTCGTTGAGCACGTCCTGGCCGACGTGGCCGAACGGCGTGTGGCCGAGGTCGTGCGCCAGCGAGATCGCCTCCACCAGATCCTCGTTCAGTCGCAGGTTGCGCGCCAGCGAGCGGCCCACCTGCGCCACCTCCAGGCTGTGCGTCAGCCGGGTGCGGAACAGGTCGCCCTCGTGGTTGAGGAACACCTGGGTTTTGTATTCGAGCCGGCGGAACGCCGACGAATGGATGATGCGGTCGCGGTCGCGCTGGAACTGGCTGCGCGACGAATGCGCCGTCTCCGGATGGCGGCGACCGGCGCCGCCGGCCGAATGGGCGGCGTAGGGTGCCAGGTACTCTTCGGGCAGCATCGTCGCCCCCGCTTAGATGCTGGCGGCCAGGGTGGCCATCAGCAGCTCGCGCGGCGCATTGGTGATGCTTGGCGCGCCCAGCGGCTTGAGCAGGATGAACTTGATGGCGCCGCCTTCGTTCTTCTTGTCGACTTCCATCAACTCCAGCCAGCGCTCGGCGCCCAGGTCCGGCGCCTTGACCGGCAGGCCGGCCGCCACCACCAGCGCGCGCACGCGCGCCACGGTGGCCTCGTCGACCAGCCCCATGCGCTGCGACAGATCGGCCGCCATCACCATGCCGCAGCCGACCGCTTCACCATGCAGCCATTGGCCGTAGCCCAGGCCGTTCTCGATCGCGTGGCCGAAGGTGTGGCCGAAATTGAGGATGGCGCGCAGGCCGCCCTCGCGCTCGTCCTGGCGCACGACGTCGGCCTTGATCTCGCACGAGCGGGCGATGGCATACGCCAGCGCGCCCTTGTCGCGCGCCATCAGCTTGCCGATGTTGGCCTCGATCCAGTCGAAGAAGGCGGCGTCGATGATGGCGCCGTGCTTGATCACCTCGGCCAGGCCGGCCGACAGCTCGCGCGCAGGCAGGGTTTCGAGGGTCGAAGTGTCGGCGATCACCGCGCGCGGCTGGTAGAACGCGCCGATCATGTTCTTGCCCAGCGGGTGGTTGATGCCGGTCTTGCCGCCCACCGACGAATCGACCTGCGACAGCAAGGTGGTCGGCACCTGGATGAAGTCGATCCCGCGCATGTAGCTGGCCGCCGCATAGCCGGTCAGGTCGCCGATGACGCCGCCGCCGAGGGCGATCAAGGTCGTCTTGCGGTCGGCCTTGTTGGCCAGCAGCGCGTCGAAGATCTGCATCAGGCTGGCCCAGGTCTTGTATTCTTCACCGTCCGGCAGCACGACGGTCATGACTTGCTTGCCGGCACTACGCAGGCCGGCCTCGACGCGCTCCAGGTACAGCGGCGCGACGGTGGTGTTGGTGACGATGGCGACCTTGCCGCCGTGGACATGGCGCGCCAGCAGCGCGCCGTCGGCCAGCAGCGCCGGGCCGATCGAGATCGGGTAGCTGCGCTCGCCCAGATCGACATTCAACAGGATGGTGGATTCTTCGTTCATCGATGGTTCCGCTTGGGTGACGCAGTTGGGGGCGGCCTCGCAGGCCAGCCTCTCGAGCTGGGTCAAAATGGATTGGACCATCGATTGTACGTTAGGTCGGCCGGTATCGATGACCACGTCGGCGATCTCCATGTACAGCGGATCGCGCACGGCCATCAATTCCTCGAGCTTTTTGCGCGGGTCGGCCGTCTGCAGCAGCGGCCGGTTCTTGTCGTGGGCGGTGCGCTGCAGGATGCTGTGCACGGTCGTGCGCAGGTAGATGACGGTGCCGCGCGCCTTGAGGTGGGCGCGGCTGTCCGGATCGAGCACGGCGCCGCCGCCGGTGGCCAGCACCAGGTCCTGTTGGCCGGTCAACTCGCGGATGACGTCCGCCTCGCGCCGGCGAAAGCTCGGTTCACCTTCGATTTCGAAGATCCACGGGATGGAGGCGCCGGTGCGCGCCTCGATCTCGTGGTCCGAATCCATGAACCGCAGGCCCAGTTTGCGGGCCAAAATGCGGCCGATGGTGGTCTTTCCCGCCCCCATCAAGCCGACTAAAAACACATTTTGCATGCACGATCCAACTAAATGCGGGCGGCGGCACCAGCGGCCCCGCCGGCGGATCGCAGCCGATGACGGCCGATCACTGCGGGTTGCTGCACGATGTCGCCACCCCGTAAGGGCTGACCACGCCTGGTGGCGTGATGGTTTGATCACTGTAATCAGAGCTCAAGCCCATCAAGTGTACCAGAGAGGTGTACGAGGACTCGCTGCCGGATGAAGCCGCGCCGCGAATCGTCAGGTTGACGTCAAGCCACTGGACGAAGTTGCGCGGGTAGACCAGCGATACGATGGCGCGGCCGCTGGCGTCGGTGACGACGTTGGTGGTGACTGTCACCGGGATGCCCGGCTGCAGGGTGCCGTTGCCGTTCAAGTCTTCGCCCGGGTCGAGGATGCCGTTGGCGTTGACGTCCTCGTTGGCGCAGACGGCGGTCTGCACCCGTTCCCACGGCCCCTGGGGCGCCTTGAAGGTCAGCACGCCCTTGTAGTACCGCAACGGCAGCACCGAGGCGGTCAGCTTGACGCCCGGCACGGCGTTGCCGGCCGCGTCGGTGACGATGACGGCGTAGTCGGCCTGGTAGGTGGCGCTGTTGGGTATGCCGATGGTGTTGCCGGTGCCGGCGCTGATGAACAGCGATTTTTGCGCCACGGTCAGGTTGACCGCCGCCGTGGCGCCGGAGCCGCCGATCACCCTGGCCTGGATGCGCACGCCGTTGGTGGCGGTGGCGGTGGTGCCGGCCACATAGCTGACGGTGGCCGAACCGTCGGCGGCGGTGAGCACTTCCGACGGCTGGGTCAGGGTGCCGCCGCTCGGATCGGTGAGGATGGAGAACGCCACCGTGGCGTTCTTGACCGGGTTGTTTTGCGCCGGACCGTCGCGCACCACGGCGCGCAAGGTGGCCTGCTGGGTGGTGCTGCCGGCCGTGTTGGCGCCGATTACGGCCGGGTCGGCCTGCAGCGAGATGGTGGCCGCCCCGGTCAGCGGCGCGACGAATTCCAGTTCGGTCTGGGTGGTCAGGCCGGCCGCGCTGGCCGTCAACGTGGCGACCCCGGGGCCGGTGGCGTTGAGGTAGGCGACCGCCGCGCCGCCGCTCAACGGCAAGGTGCCGGCCAGCGGCGCGGCGCACGCGGCGTCGCGGTAGACCGTGCCGCGCGAGCTGCTGATGGTGACCTCGCCGCTCGGCCCGCCGGTGACGGAGACCAGCTGGCAGCCGCCAATGGCGGCGCTGGCCTGGACGGCGCCGCCGGCGTTGAGCGAGCGGATAGCGAACGCCGACGAGTTGATGGTGATGCCGGCCGAGGCCGCCTCCCCCATTGCCCGCACGGTGACCACGTCGGCGCTGCCGCCGCTGGCCGTGTAGCTGAGGATGAGCTGGCCGGCGGCGTTGGTGACGGCCGCGCCGCCGCCCTTGACCACCAGGGTGTTGGCGTTCGAGCCGAACAGCACCGGCTTGCCGACCAGCGCGTTGCCGGCCGAATCGACCAGTTTGACGGTGATGTCGGCGCTGGCGCCGACGTTGATGGTGCGCGCGGCGTTGATGGTCAAGCCGTTGCCGGCCACGTTGACGATGGTGGTGACCGGCACGGCGCCGGCCACCGAGGCGGTGACCTTGATCGCGCGCGAGGTGGCGTCGCCGCCGGTGCCGAGCTTCTCGGTGACGATGCCCTGGGCGTTGGTGGTGCGGGTGGTGCGGGTCAGGCTGCCCGAATCGGCGCGCAGGTCGACCGCCACGCCCGGCATGACGGTGTTGTTGGAATCGCGCACCAGCGCCACCACCGTCACCTCGTTGCCGGCGGTGCCAACCGAGGCCAGGGTGGCGGCGTCGGTGGTCAGCGACAAGGTCGGCACGGCGTTGACGACATCGATCGTGACCGGACTGGAGGTTCTGCCGCCGGCGCTGGCCGTCACGGTGATCTTGCGCAGCGAGGCGTCGCCCTTGACGCTGAGCTTTTCAACCACCTCGCCGGCGGCGTTGGTGATCCGGTTGGTGCTGGTGACGGTGCCCGAGCTGGTGGAAAAACTGACCGTTTCGCCGGCCAGCGCGTTGCCGCCGCCGTCCTTGACGATGGCCGTCAACGTCACCTCGGTGCCGTCCAGGCCGGACGAGGCGATGGTCGCCGCGCTGGCCGTCAGCACCACGCTGGCCGCCTTCGACGGCGCCACGCCGTTGCTGTTGGTCCCCGGCGAACCGCCGCCGCCGCCGCAGGCCGACAGCAATCCCGCACACACCACCATCGCCAGCCATTCCGTGAATTTTTTCATGACCGTGTTTCCTATCATTTACCTGAAATAAAGTGGATCGGTAACTACGTAACCCAAACGCGCCGTCAGCGCGTCGACAGGCGCTCTGCGACGATCTTCGGCGTGATAAACACCAGCAACTCCGTCTTGTCGTTGGTGCGCGAGTTGGTGCGGAACAAATAGCCGAGCACCGGCACGTCGCCCAGCAGCGGCACCTTGCTGGTGGTGTTGCGCTCGGTTTGCTGGTAGATGCCGCCCAGCACCACCGTACCGCCGTTCTCGACCATCACCTGCGTCTTGACGTGCTTGGTGTCGATGGCGAAGCCGGCGCGCGTCTCCTGGCCCACGCTGTCCTTGTTGACGTCGACGTCGATGACGACGTTGCCGTCCGGCGTGATCTGCGGCGTCACCTCCAGCCGCAGGTTGGCCTTGCGGAACTGGATCGACGTCGCGCCGCTGCTGGTGGCGACCTGGTACGGCAGCTCGATGCCCTGCTCGATCAGCGCGATGGCCTTGTCGGCGGTGATCACGCGCGGGCTGGAGATGATCTTGCCGGTGCCGTCGGCCTCCAGCGCCGACAGTTCCAGGTTGAGGAAGCGGTTGGCCGCCGACGAGAACAGGCTGACCGCCAGGCTGCCGGCCGGGACGCCGTTGATGTTGGCCGCCGGCAGGTTGACGAACTGGGTGTTGTTGTAGGTGCTGTCGGTGAGCCGGACCTGGCCGGTGGTTTCGCCCACGCCGGTCAGGTTGCCGCCGATGCCGATGCGGGTGTTGCCGTTGCCGATCTGGTAGCCGGCGTCGCCGCCGCGGATGGTGCGCAGGTCGGCGAAGCCGAGCTTGGCGCCCAGGTTGCGCGTGAAGGTGTCGCTGGCCTCGACGATGCGCGCCTCGATCAGCACCTGCTTGGTGGCGATGTCGGTCTTGGCGATGAGCCGGCGCACGTCCTCGAGCTTGGCGGTGATGTCGGTGACGAACAGCTGGTTGGTGCGCGGCTCGATGATGGCGCTGCCGCGCTTGGACAGGATGCGGTTCTTGGCGTCGCCGCCTTCGAGCCCGAAGACGGTCTTGAAGGCCTCGGCCTTCTGGTAGTTGAGCTGGAAGATCTCCGACTTGAGCGGCTCAAGGTCGGCGATCTGGGCGCGCTGCTCCAGCTCCAGCTTTTCCTTGGTCAGCAACTCCTCCTTGGGCGCGATCCACAGCACGTTGCCGTTCTTGCGCATGTCGAGGCCCTTGGCCTGCAGCACCACGTCAAGCGCCTGGTCCCACGGCACCTCCTTCAGGCGCAACGTCAGGTTGCCGCTGACGCTGTCGCTGGTGATGATGTTCAGGCCGGAGATGTCGGCGATCGCCTGCAGCGCGGCGCGCACCTCGACGTTCTGGAAGTTGAACGAGAGCTTCTCACCGCGATAACCCTGCGAGCCCTGGGTCAGCTTGTTCGGATCTTCCTTGATCGGCTTGATGTCGATCACCAGCTGGGTGTCGCTCTGGTAAACGGTCTGCTCCCACAGCCCGCGCGCCTCGACCGTCAGGCGCGTGTTGTCGCCTTGCGGCACGCTGGTGACCAGCGACACCGGCGTGCCGAAGTCGCCGACGTCGAGCCGGCGGCGCAAGGTCTCCGGCAGCCCCGTCTTGAGGAAGTCCACCACCAAGCCGGTCGGCGTCTGGCGCACATCGACCGCCACCTGGTTGTTGGGCAGGTCGACCACCACGCGGCCCTCGCCGTTGGCGCCGCGGCGGAAATCGAGGTCGCGCAGCATCTGGCGGGCCGGTGGCGCCGCCGGGCCGGCGGGGACGGCCGCCGCGACCGGCAGGCCGCGCGCGTCGACCGCCGTGGCCACGCCGCCGGAACCGTCGATGGTCAGGATGATGGCCTTGCCGTCGATCGCGGTGGCGTAGTTCAGGCTGCGTTTGAGGTTGAACACCAGGCGCGAGCGCCCGCCCGCCTGCACCACGTTGACGCTGCGCAGGTCGCCCACGTTGAATTCCTGCGTGGTCTTGCCGGTGTCGTTGACGGTGGCGCCCAGATCGAGCGCGAGGCGGGGGGGATTGGTGATGGCGAAGCCGATGGGGAGTTTGTCGGGAGGGGTTTTGAGCGTGATCTTGACAATCACATTGGCGCCCTGCTGGTTGGCGCTGATCGACTCGATGGCGTTGGCGGATGCGGAGGCGCTGGCGGTGGTTGCGGGGGTTGCGGGCTGGGCGGCGGCGCCTTGCGGCTGCGGCGCCATGGCCAGGGTGAGCAGCAGGGCCCATAGCGGTGCCCGGCAGGCGGCCGGCGCGTGGCGGGCCGTGGTTCGAGCGGTCATTTGATATTCTCCTTGCTTTCCTGCAGTTCCAGCTTCGACATGCGTTCGACCCAATCGCCGGTCGCATCCTGGACGATTTCCCTGATGCTGACCGCGTCCTCGGTGATGCCGGTGATCCGGCCGTAGTTCTGTCCGATATGCTGGCCCTTGACGACCTGGTGCACCGAACGGTCGATCTGCAGCACGGCATGGATCACGCCGCCCTTCTCGATGGTGCCGACCATCTTGACGGTGTCGAGCGGATAGCTCTCCAACAACTCCTTGCGCCGCTCGACGTCCGGGCGCAGGCCGCCGCCGCCGGCGCGCGCGTCCAGCTTGGCCAGCTCGGCCAGCAGCTTGTTCGGATTGAACGGATCGACCGCGTCCTTCTGGACGTAGGCGAACGGGATGAAGGTCTTCGGCTCGACCAGCGGCGGCACTTTCACCTTGGCCTGGGCGTCGACTTCGCGCATCCAGTCGCGCACCTGCTGGGCGTCGTCGTCGCCGCAGGCCGATAACAGCGGCAGCGCCGCCGCCAACAGCCACAACGGGAGCGATTTCAGTGGACTCATGACTTTTTCGCCGCCTTCTTCTTGTCGGCCGCCGCCTTGCGCTGCGCCTGCACCTCTTCCGGATCGAGGTAGCGGAAGGTCTTGGCCACCGCCTCCAGGGTCAGCACGCCGTCCTTGCCCGTGCCCAGCGCCATGTTGTTGAGCGTGACGATGCGCGACAGGTTGGCCATGTCGCCGGCGAAGGCGCCGATGTCATGGTAGCTGCCGGTGACCTTGATATCGATCGGCAACTCCGCGTAGTAATCCTTGACCACCACCTGGGCCGGCTTGAACAGCTCGAACTGCAGGCCGCGTCCGGCGCCGGCCTGGTTGATGTCGGTCAGCAAGGCGGCCATCTCGGCCTTGCTGGGCAGCTGCTTTTGCAGCCGCTCGACATACTGGTCGACCTGCACCTTTTGCGCCCGCAGCGCCTCGAGGTTGATCGCCAGGCCGGTCTTGAGGCGGTATTCGTCGCGCAACTTGAGCTCGGTTTGGGCGCCCGCCTCCTGCTCGTCGAACTGCGAACTCCAGTAACCGAAGTAGCCGGCCACCATCACCGCCGCCGCCACGCCAACCGCGCACAGCAGGCGCGGCGCCAGCGGCCACTGGCCCGGATGACGGTCGTTGAGGTTGCGGAACTGGCCGGCCAGGCGGACGCCCAGCCGGTTCAGGTCGAGGTTCGCTGTCGCCATCGCCATCGCTCCTCAGGGCTGGGCCGGCGGCAAGCCGGGCGGTGGACTGGACGCGGACAGGGCGGCCGTACGGGCGGCAGCGCCGTCCTTGTCGCGCGGCCGCTTGATATGAACCATCAGGTTGAATTCCACCACTTTTTTGCTGGTCTTGCCCTGGCCGAGGGCGGTTGACTTGACTTCGATCAAATCGGGACGCTCCAGCCACGGCGACACCCCGGCCAGGTTGCGCAGCAGTTCGGACACGCGCTCCTGCGACTGCGCGTAGCCGAGCACCGACACCTTCTGCCCCTCCTGCTTGAAACTCTTCAGATAGACGCCGGCCGGGGTCTGCCTGACCAGCTCGTCGAGCAGGTAGACCGGCTGGTTGCGGTCGCCCTGCAAATCCTCGACCGCCTGCTGGCGCGCCTTGAGCGCCTCGATCTCCTGCTTCAGCGTGGCGATCTCGGCGATCTTCTTGTCGAGTCCGCTAATGGCGGTCTTCAGCACCTGGTTGCGCTCGCCCTGGATCGACAGCGCGCGGGCGTTGTAGGCGCCCACCAGCAGCACCACGCCAACGCCGATGACGCCGCCCAGCGCCAGCAGCGCGAAGAAGGCGGACTTCTTCTGCTTGCGCTTTTCCTCGCGGTGGGGCAGCAGGTTGATGCGTATCATCAGCCGAACCTCCGCAGCGCCAGGCCGCAGGCGACCAGGTAGGCCGGGGCGTCGGCGCGCAGCTGCGCCTCGCGCACCGACGCCCCCAGCTGCATGCCCTTGAACGGCGAGATCACCGCGCTGGCGATCCGGGTGCGGCCGGCGACCAGCTCGAGCAGGCCCGGGATGACGGCGCAGCCGCCGGCCAGGAACAGCTGGTCGACCCGGGTGTAGGGGGTGGACGTGTAGAAGAACTGGATCGCCCGCGTGACTTCCATCGCCGCGCTCTCGAGGAAGGGCGTGAGCAGCTCGGGCACGTAGTTGTCGGGCAGGTCGCCGCTTTTCTTGCGCGCTTCGGCCTCGTCGAAGGCCATGCCGTAGGCGCGCACGATGTCCTGGGTCAGCGAATTGCCGCCGAAGGGCTGCTCGCGCTCGTAGACGGTGGCGCCGTCGAGCATGACGGAGATATGGGTGACCTGGGCGCCGATCTGGAACAGCGCCACCACCTGGCCGGCGCCGGCCTCGGGCAGCTGCGCGGTGATGCGGTCGAGCGCGGCGCGGGCGGCGTACGATTCGATGTCCATCACGGTCGCCTTCAGGCCGGAAGCCTCGGCGATGGCGACCCGGTCCTCGACCTTTTCGCGGCGCGAGGCGGCCAGCATGACCTCGATGTCCTCGGGCGAGTTGGCGGCCGCGCCGATGACGTCGAAATCGAGGCTGACCTCGTCGAGCGCGAACGGGATGTACTGGCTGGCCTCGGATTCGACCTGCACCTCGAGCTGGTCCTCCGACAGGCCGGCCGGCAGGATGATTTTCTTGGTGATGACCGACGCCGGCGGCATGCCCAGCGCGGCCAGCTTGGCGCGGCTGCCGCTTTTCTTCCAGACGCGCCGCACCACCTCGACCACCTGGTCCATGTTCTCGATGTTGCCGTCGACGACGGCGCCGCGCGGCAGCGGCTCGGCGGCGTAGCGTTCGAGCCGGACCTCGCCCTTGGCGCCCTGGGCCAGCTCCACCACGCGCACGCTCGAGGTGCTGATGTCCAGGCCCATCAGCGGCGGACTGCCCTGCCCGAACAGCATCTTGAAATCGATCATGCGAGTGTCTCCGGCGCCTGGATGGGAGGCGGTGCTAAAAAGCCCCTGCCGAGGCGGAATCCGCCCAAGTCCAGCTCAGGCCTGCCCCCACATTAAATCGAGCCTATATAAGTGTAAAGATATTTCTGCTGTGCACGATTGTGACAGTGTGAGCGTTTCGCCACACTTATTCTTGACCCCGTGGCAGCAAAAACAACTCCGTTGTTTTGTTGGTTACTGGAAAGTATTTCTGATTCGAGGCACAACAGCACAGCGCGCCGCAGGGGTTGGCGCTCGCTTATAATGCTTCGCACTCAACACAGAAAGAACGCACTGCATGGCTTCCTCCAATTCGGCACCGCCCCCCTCCTCCGACAAGTCCGCGAAGGGCGCGGGTAAAAACACGGGCAAAAAACCGGGCAAATCGCCGTCGCGCTGGCTGTTGATGGCCGGCCTGTCGGTGCTCGGCCTGGGCGTGGGCGCCGTGCTGCTGGTCGTGTTCGGCCTGGCGATGGCCTACCCCAACCTGCCGGAACTGGACACGCTGACCGACTACCGCCCCAAAATGCCGCTGCGCATCTTCTCGGCCGACAACGTGCTGATCGGCGAGTTCGGCGAGGAGCGCCGCAACCTGGTGCGCATCAAGGACATCCCGGACGTGATGAAAAAGGCCGTGCTGGCGATCGAGGACGACCGCTTCTACCAGCACGGCGGCATCGACTACACCGGCATCCTGCGCGCGGCCGTGCACAACGCCACCGGCGGCGCCAAACAGGGCGCCTCGACCATCACCCAGCAGGTGGCCCGCAACTTCTTCCTGTCGAGCGAGCAAACGCTCAAGCGCAAGGCCTACGAGGTGCTGCTGGCGTGGAAGATCGAAAAGAACCTCACCAAGGACCAGATCCTCGAGGTCTACATGAACCAGATCTACCTGGGCCAGCGCGCCTACGGCTTCTCGTCGGCCGCGCAAATCTACTTCGGCAAGAACCTGCGCGACATCACCGTTGCCGAGGCCGCCATGCTGGCCGGCCTGCCGAAGGCGCCGTCCGCCTACAACCCGGTGGTCAACCCCAAGCGCGCAAAAACCCGCCAACAGTACATCCTGCAGCGCATGCACGTGTTGGGCTATATCACGGATACGCAGTTCGAGACCGCCAAGGCCGAGCCGCTGAAGGTCAAGACCGACAGCAGCGAGTTCGGCGTGCACGCGGAGTACGTTGCCGAAATGGCACGCCAGCTGGTCTATGAACAGTTCAAGGAAGACACCTACACACGCGGCCTGAACGTGTTCACCACCATCACCAAGGCCGACCAGGACGCCGCCTACCTGGCGCTGCGCAAGGGCGTCATGGACTACGAGCGCCGCCACGCCTACCGCGGCCCGGAGGCCTACGTCGACATCCCGGCCAGCAAGGAAGAGGCCGACGACGTCATCGAGACCGAGCTGGCCGACCACCCGGACAGCGACGACATCGTCGCCGCCATGGTGCTCAAGGCAACGCCGCAGCAGATCGTCGCCGTCACCGCCTCGGGCGAGGAGATCAAGATCGCCGGCGCCGGCCTGGAGATGGGCCGCTCGTGGCTGTCCGAAAAAGCGCCGCCGAACAAGCGCATCCGCCGGGGCGCGGTGATCCGCGTCATGCAGGAGGGTAAGGATTGGGAAGTGACGCAGATGCCGCAGATCGAGTCGGCCTTTGTTGCGGCCAGCACCGAGGATGGCGCCATCAAGGCCATGGTGGGCGGCTTCGACTACAACCGCAACAAGTTCAACCACGTCACCCAGGCCTGGCGCCAGCCGGGCTCGTCCTTCAAGCCGTTCATCTATTCGGCCTCGCTCGAGCGCGGCCTGTCGCCGTCGACCATCATCAACGACGCGCCGATCTCGTTCGACGCCGGCCAGACCGGCGGCCAGGCGTGGGAGCCGAAGAACTACGACGGCAAGTACGAGGGCCCGATGACGATGCGGCGCGGCCTGACCAAGTCCAAGAACATGATCTCGATCCGCATCCTGCACAAGATCGGCGCCAAGTATGGCCAGGAATACACCACCCGCTTCGGCTTCGACGCCGACAAGAACCCGCCGTACCTGACCCTGGCGCTGGGCGCGGGCAACGTCACGCCGCTGCAGATGGCCGGCGCCTACTCGGTGTTCGCCAACGGCGGCTACAAGGTCAGCCCCTACCTGATCTCCAAGGTGACCGACGCCGACGGCAAGATCCTGTCGCAGGCCAATCCGGACAAGGCCGGCGACGAGAAGAACCGCGTCATCGACGAGCGCAACGCCTTCCTGATGGACAGCATGCTCAAGGACGTGGTGCGCTTCGGCACGGCAACCAAGGCGCTCTCGCTCAAGCGGCCCGACATCTCCGGCAAGACCGGCACCACCAACGATTCGATCGACGCCTGGTTCGCCGGCTACCAGCCCAAGCTGGTGGGCATCGCCTGGATCGGCTACGACCAGCCGAAGAACCTGGGCAACCGCGAGACCGGCGGCGGCCTGGCGCTGCCGATCTGGATCAATTTCATGCAAAAGGCGTTGAAGAACATCCCGATCGAGGAACGGGCCGTGCCTGAAGGGGTGATGCTGGTGGGCGACGAGTACTACTACGCGGAGAATCCGCCGGGGACCGGCGTGCACAACATCGACGGCGCCGCCCAGGGCACGCCGGCGGAAGAGAAAGCCAAGGACGCCGTCAAGAACGAGTTGTTCTAAACATGCATGCGTCGCTGGCGGCTCATGGCGGATTACGGCGTTCCGCCTAATCCGCCCTACGGGTTCCTGGCTGTCAGGCTTTTGGCGCCACCACCACCGGGGCGCCGCCCTGGGCGCTGACGATCTCCGACAGCGCCGCGAACAGCTCCGAGCCGTCGCGGGTGTTGAGCCACAGGCCGTCCTTCTGGCGGTAGTGGAAGCCGCCCGAGCGGGCCGCCACCCACAATTCCTGCATCGCCGCCTGGCTGTTGACGATGACCTTGGAACCGTTGTCGATGAACTCGATTTCCAGCACATTGCCACTACGGCTGCATTCGACGTCGACCATGTCGTCGTCGTTCAATTGGTCCAAGGCCGCCTCGATCGCGTCGAGGGTGGCTTCGGCCTGCGCCAGGAATTCCGATTCGCCCATGCTACACTCCAATATCTATAGTCAATCCATGATTTTATCGTGAAGTCCACTTTCCGTTTGTTTATCGGCGCCACCACCCTGGGTCTGACCGTATTATTGGGCGGCTGCGGCCAAACCGGCCCGCTGTACCTGCCCAAACCGACCGCCAAGCCCGCCAAGAGCGGCGAAGCCAAAGTAACGCCCGCCGGCACCCCGGCCACCGCGCCCACCGACACTGTGCCGGGCGCGCCGGCCACGCCGGTTCCCGTGACGCCGTCGCCGGTTCCGTCCACTCTCCCAGTACCCCAACAATAATTACTATGTCGCAATTTACGTATCAAGACGGCGTGCTGCACGCCGAAGGCGTGGCGCTGAGCGCCATCGCCAAACAATTCGGCACGCCGACCTATGTGTACTCGAAGGCGGCGCTGCTGGCCAACTTCGCCTCGTATGCCGACGCCTGCGCCGGGCGCGACGCGCTGGTCTGCTACGCCATGAAGGCCAATTCCAACCTGGCCATCCTGGACTTGCTGGCGCGCCAGGGCGCCGGCTTCGACATCGTCTCCGGCGGCGAACTGCTGCGCGTGCTGGCCGCCGGCGGCGACCCGCGCAAGGTGATCTTCTCCGGCGTGGGCAAGAGCGCCGACGAGATGCGCCTGGCGCTGTCGCACGACATCCTGTGCTTCAACGTCGAATCGATCCCCGAGCTGCACCGCCTCAACGAAGTGGCCGGCGCCATGGGCAAGACCGCGCGCATCTCGCTGCGCGTGAACCCCAACGTCGACGCCAAGACCCACCCGTACATCGCCACCGGCCTGAAGGCGAGCAAGTTCGGCGTCGCCTTCGACGACGCGCTGGCCACCTACCGCACCGCCGCCACCTTGCCGCACCTGGAAGTGGCCGGCATCGACTGCCACATCGGCTCGCAGCTGCTGGACGACGCGCCGCTGCTGGAGGCGCTCGACCGCTTGATCGAGCTGATCGATCAACTGGGCGACGAGGGCATCGTGCTGCACCACGTCGACATCGGCGGCGGCATCGGCATCGACTACCGCGAAGCGGGCGAGGCCGCGCCGGTGCCGGTGGGCGACTACCTGGGCCGCCTGTTCGCCAAGATCGACGCCTGGCGCGCCGCGCGCCACGACGGCCAGGCCATCAAGGTGATCTTCGAGCCGGGCCGCTCCATCGTCGGCGACACCGGCGTGCTGCTGACCCGCGTGGAATTCCTCAAGCACGGCGAAGAGAAGAACTTCTGCGTGGTCGACGCGGCCATGAACGACATGGCCCGTCCGGCGCTGTACCAGGCCTGGATGGACATGCAGCCGGTGGCGATCGGCAACGCCGAGGCGCTGACGTACGACGTGGTCGGCCCGATCTGCGAGTCCGGCGACTGGCTGGCGCGCGACCGCCAACTGGCGGTGGCCGCCGGCGACCTGCTGGTGATGCACACGGCCGGCGCCTACGGCATGACGATGGCGTCGAACTACAACACCCGCGGCCGCGCCGCCGAGATCATCGTCGACGGCACCGTCTGCCACGAGGTGCGCCGGCGCGAACAGGCGGCCGACCTGTTCGCGCTCGAGTCGCTGATCAAGTAAGCCGAGTGCTCCAACGGAAGCCGCCCGCCGCGAGGCCGGCGGCTTCCTGATCTCTCAATCCGCTGATTAATCCGCGCCCGGCCATCGATGCAGGAATTCTATAAAAAGACGCTGTACGGTTTCCTTGCGCTGCTGGCGGCGAGCGCGCTGGCCGGCTACGTCTGCATCAGCCTGAGCTATCTGAGCGCCCCGCTGCTGCCGTTGCGCGACAGTGCCCTGCCCTGGCGCGTCAAGCCCGACTCCGACCTGCCGCAAACGCTGGCCCGTATCGACGGCGACAGCCGGCGCTTGGGTTTCAACTTCAAGCTCTCGCCGGCCAGCCCCTATCCCTTCGCCGCCGTCGGCCTGTTCTTCACCGACCGCGACGGCACGCCGGCCCATGTGGATTTGTCGCGCTACACGTCGGTGACCCTGGTGGCGAAGTGTACGCCGGCAAATACTTTAAGCCTCACCGCCTCCACGCTGGAGAAAAAAGTCTCCCGGCGCGGCGACTGGCTGACCTACCGGGCGCCGTCGGCGTTTTTCTCCTGCGGCCAAACCGGCTCCTCGGTCGAGCTGGACCTGACGCGCCTTGAAACACCGCAATGGTGGTTCGACATGTTCAAGCTGGACCTGTCGCATCAGGCCTACAAGCTCGACCAGGTGCCGAAGATCTCCATCGGCAGCACTTTCCAAAGCCCGAAAAATATCGAGTCCCGGGTCGAGATCGACAGCCTGGTGCTCACCGGCCGCGACTACCGCTACCTGGCGGCGCTGGCGGTCCTGCTGGGCGTCTCGTGGGTGGGCTTCGGCCTGTGGACGTTCCGCCGGCACACCCGCGCGCTGATCGCCGACGTCAAGGAAAAGCTGCGCAAGGATTTGCCGTTGGTGGCGTATCAGCAGCTATCGATCGAACCGCACCGGGATAAGGAAAAGGCGACGATATTGCGGTTTATCGCCAACGGCTATGCGAATGCCGACCTCGATCTGGAAAAGATCGTCACCGAGACCGGTGTCAACCGCAATAAAATCAACGACATTTTAAAATCCGAATTCGGCCACACCTTCAGCGGCTATTTAAATAAACTGCGGCTTACCGAAGCGGCCCGCCTGCTGGCGGAAAAAGAAACGGCGACAGTGGCCGAAATCGCCTATTCGGTCGGGTATAGCAACGTCTCGTATTTCAACAAGCTGTTCAAAGAGGAATACGGCTGCACGCCGAAGGCCTTCCGCACGGTGTGCGAGCGCCCGCCCGGGAGCTAGCCAGCTGGCGCGGATAGCGCTAACACCAACTCTGAAATTCGTAGCAAAATCTGCATTGTCATAGCAAATCCCCCTAACAGCGCTAGCGCTACGCGCGCACCGGCGCTACGCTCGGTGGTCCTGCCGCGTTGCCGACTGCGCGGCATTCGTCCACCTTTCGAAAGCCGAAACGAATGAATCCACTCGCAGCGATGCTGCTCAGCGCAGCCCTGGTATTGCCAATCCATGGAAACGCCCAAGATCGCGTCGTCGATCTGAATGTCACCCAGGTTCAGGGAAAACTAAATAAGACATTTAATTTCGCGATCGGCGCCGGCCGCGCCAACGAAGGGCTGCGGGCGGACTGGCAGCAACAACTGGCCGAAATAAAACGCGACGCCGGCTTTAAATATATCCGCATGCATGGTTTGCTGAGCGACGACATGGGGGTCTATAAAACCGACGCCAAGGGCAACGACGAATATAACTTCCAATATATCGACGCGCTGTTCGATTATCTGATCAGCATCGATGTCAAACCGTTCGTCGAGCTCGGCTTCATGCCGTCGCCCATGGCCAGCGGCGACAAAACCATCTTCTGGTGGAAGGGCAACGTCACCCCGCCGCGCAGCTACGAGCGCTGGGAAAAACTGATACAAGCGCTGACCAGACACTGGACCGAGCGCTACGGCCGCGCCGAGGTGGCAAGCTGGTACTTCGAAGTCTGGAACGAGCCCAACCTCGACGGCTTCTGGGCCGGCACGCAAGCCGAGTATTTCAAGCTGTACGCGCACGCCGCGCGCGGCGTCAAGAGCGTCGATCCAAGCTACAAGGTCGGCGGTCCAGCCACGGCCGGCGCGGCCTGGATACCGGAAATGATCGCCTACTGCAAGGAAAACAACGTTCCGCTGGACTTCGTCAGCACGCACACCTACGGCGTCGGCGAAGGCTTCCTGGACGAATACGGCACCAAGGGCACCGTGCTGATCAAGGACGAAGCGGCAATCAGCGGCGACGTGCTGCGCAACCGCAAGGAAATCGGCGCCTCCGCGATGCCGAAGCTGGAACTGCACTACACCGAATGGAGCTCGTCGTACACGCCGGCCGACCCCACGCACGACAGCTACCACCAGGCTGCCTACATCCTGCAAAAGCTCAAGCAGGTCGGCAACGCCGCGCAATCGATGTCGTACTGGGTCTTCACCGACATCTTCGAAGAACCGGGTCCGCGCTTCGAAGCCTTCCACGGCGGTTTCGGCCTGATGAACACGCAGGGCATCAAAAAGCCGGCCTACTTCGCCTACCAGTTCCTCAACCAACTGTCCGACACCGAGCTGAAGAACAACGACGCCCACTCGCTGGCGACGGTCAACGCCAAGGGCGAGGTGCAGGTGCTGCTGTGGGACTACACGCACACGCTGCCGGAAGGCACCAACAACCAACAATACTTCGTCAAGGACCTGCCGCCTAAAGCCAAGGGCAAGGTCGACGTCAAACTGCAAGGCTTGAAGCAAGGCGTCTACAACGTCAGCATCGCCCAGGTCGGCTATAAGCACAACGACGCCTATACCGCCTTCATCGGCATGGGTTCGCCGAAGCAGCTGACCCGGCCGCAAGTCGACACACTGAAGTCGCAGGCGACCGGCAAGCCATCCGAGCGCCGCACGGTGCGGGTGGGCGCCGACGGCCGCGCCAGCCTCTCGCTGCCGCTGCGCGAAAACGACGTCTACCTGCTCAAGCTGACCGCCGGCAAATAACCCCAACTCCGGGGTCAGGTCCACTTTTTCTACACGGGCGCGGCCGTAAGGCCCTCGCCCGCCTGTTTATTTTCACTGGAGACGCCACGTGACCAATCAATCGCGCAGAGACGCGTTCAAAACCTTGTTGGCCGGCGCCGGCCTCGGCATCGCGCCGGGTATCGCGCCGGCGGCCGAGTGCGCCGCCGGCCCCGCCAACGCCCCGCCCCACCGGTGGCGCCGGGGCATCGAAGGCCAACGCCAGGCCGACCAGGGTGATGGTACTTATCTCAATCCGATCATCTCGGGCGACCATCCCGACCCGACCATCCTCAAGGACGGCAAGGATTACTATCTCACCTACTCGTCGTTCTATTCGTATCCGGGACTGGTGATCTGGCATTCGACCGACCTGGTGAACTGGCGGCCGGTCGGCCCCTCGCTGTCGAAACCGCTGGGGACGATCTGGGCTGTCGACCTGTGCAAGCACAACGGCAAATATTTCATCTACATCCCGGCCGCGCCCGATGGCAGCGCCTGGTCGATCTATGCCATCTGGGCCGACCGCATCGAAGGTCCGTGGAGCGAGCCGGTCGATCTCAAGATCAGCGGTTGCATCGACCCCGGCCACATCGTCGGCGAGGACGGCAAGCGCTACCTGTTCGTCAACGGCATCCGCAAAATCCGCCTGACCGACGACGGCCTGGCGACCGACGGCAAGCTGGAACAGGCGTACCAGCCGTGGCGTTACCCGGACGATTGGGTGGTGGAGAATTTTGCGCCGGAAGGCCCCAAGCTGCTTAAACGCGGCAAGTGGTTCTACCTGGTGACCGCCGTCGGCGGCACGTCCGGGCCGGTGACCGGCCACATGGTCATCGCCGCGCGCTCGACCTCGATCCACGGGCCATGGGAGCATTGCCCGCACAACCCGCTGGTGCGCAGCCTCAGCACGGCCGAGCCATGGTGGTCGCGCGGCCACGCGACCCTGGTCGAGGGCCCGGCCGGCGACTGGTGGATGGTGTACCACGGCTACGAAAACGGCTACCGCACCTTGGGCCGCCAGACCCTGCTCGAGCCGATGGAGTGGACCGACGACGGCTGGTTCCGCGCGCTGGGCGGCGACCTGTCCAAGCCGCTGGCCAAACCGAAGGGCGGCAAGGCGGGACCGGCGGGCCAGGCCTTGTCCGACGATTTCAAACGCAACCGCTTCGGCGTGCAGTGGACCTTCCACGATCCGGCGCCGGACGAGGCGCAGCGGGCGACGTACACGGCGCAGGGATTGCGGATCGCCGGCCGTGGCGCGTCGCCGGTGGACAGCCGGCCGCTCACCTGCGGCGTTGGCGACCGCAGCTACGAGGTGGAGCTGACCCTGGAGCTCAATGGCCAGGCCGAGGGCGGCCTGCTGCTGTTCTACAACCACAAGGCGTTCGTCGGGCTGGGCTTCACGCCGGAGCTGATCAAGACGTTCCAGCATGCGGAAGAGCAATCGTGGATGCGCGCCAACCGAGCGACATCGTCAGTGCGGGTACGCATGACCAACGACGATCATGTCGTCACGTTCCGCTACTCGCACGACAACGGCAAGACGTGGGTGCTGCACGGGATGCGCATGGAAGTGTCCGGCATCCACCACAATGTGTTCGGCGGATTCCTGAGCTTGAAGGTGGGGATATACAGCGCGGGCAGCGGCAGTGTGCTGCTGCGTGATTTCAAGTATCGGGCGGGGGCTTGATGCGGGTGGCCGCTTGCCTGATTTTCCGGGGGGGGGGCGGCCGTAGTGCCAATGAGGTCAAGCCGACTGCTTGTCGGCAAAGATTTCCCGTACCGTTTGGGCCTCCAACAAGCGATCAAACCAGAGGTCAAGATCCTCCATCTTCGCGTATTCGATACGCCTATCCAGACGCGATGACAATGGTCCAAATCGCTTGATAAGCATTTGTCGCAACCGATCTCGGTGGACGTCAAGAATCGCTTCGTGCCGTAACGCGTCCTTTAGCAAATCAAAAAGAGTAAAGTCCATCACTTTGTCCTCCGTACTGACGTCGCTTCGATTAATCATACGCCGCAGCCGCGTGCCGCGCAAACGATTTGCCGCCCAACGCACGAGCCCCATTTCCAAGGTTAGATCCGGCGTTAAAGGCTGCGTGCTCTGCCATTTTTTGAGCTCATCTGAGACTTCCTGCTCGCTCCGCAGCCTGTCCAAACGGAAGGCCGTGGCGGCCCAATTGCCGAGACTAGAAAGCGCCTCGCTACTCAATCTACGTTGATCGACTAGAACATACCGCTGTGCCGCTTGCAGCGGTTGCAGGTCCATCGGCAGCGGCGCAACCATATCCGCCAGGCTGGTGCTTGCCGCCCACGGCCGCTTGCCGTTATACAGTACAACAGGAAACACAGGAGGTAGTTGATAGGGCTTTGGCAGCTCGTGGCGTTTGACCAGATCCTGATACAGAAGGCCAACATAGACCTGCATGCGAAGCGCCATCCAGGGGTCTGAACGCGATTGGAATTCGAGTAGTAAATAAACGTAGATCCACTCGCCGGACAGGCGCACCTTCGACACCATGTCGCTGTGGCGCTGCTGGCCGCCGTCACCGACATAGCTGCCGCTGACGCGCTCGAAGCTCCCCAGGTCCAGCTGCCGCACCCATGTGCCAGGAACGAAACCGAGCAATAAATCGCGCACCATTTCCGGATGCGCGAACAGTTGTTTGTACGCGGTGTCGTCTTCGCTCGCCATCGGACGATTGTAGCGATGTCCGAAGGCGCCGCCTTTGGGCGCGCGCAAGCGCCCGACACCCGCTTACGCCGCCTTGGCCTTGGTCCGCGCCCAGTACACGCGCATCAACAGCAGCACGCCGAGGATCGTGCCGTAGATAATCGGCTCGGTGAAGTTGTGCTTGCCCGCCTTCATCCACCAGAAGTGCAGGATCGCCAGCGGCGCGATCACGTAGATCAACCGGTGCAGCCATTGCCAGCGCTTGCCGCCCAGCCGCTTGACCATGGCGTTGGTGCTGGTCACCGCCAACGGGATCAGCAACACGAAGGCGATGAAGCCGACCGTGATGAATGGCCGCTTGAGCACGTCCTTCCACATTTCCGCGAAGTCGAAGAAGTGATCGAACCACAGGAAGGTCATGAAGTGCAACAAGCCATAGAAGAACATGTACAGCCCCAGCATGCGCCGCAGCTTGATCAGCCAGTTCCACTTGGTCAGCCGGCGCAGCGGCGTCACCGCCAGGGTGAAGCACAGGAAGTACAAGGTCCAGTCGCCGGTGCCGCGCGTGATGAACTCGAGCGGCTCGACCAGCTGCCCGGTCACCGTCAGGTACACCATGCGCAACAAAGGCACCAGCGCCAGCACGAAGACGGCGGCCTTGATCAGGCTTGCCTGCCGCGCGGTAGGATTAAAAGCCATGTTTAGAAAAACTTCTTCAGGTCCATGCCGGCATACAGTGGCGCGACATCGTTATAGCCGTTGAACATCAAGGTCTTGCGCTTGCGGGCCAGGAAGCCGTCCTCGCCGATGCGGCGCTCGGACGCCTGCGACCAGCGTGGGTGGTCGACTTCCGGATTGACGTTGGAGTAGAAGCCATATTCGCGCGGCGCCGAAATGTTCCACGACGTGCGCGGCTGGTCCTTGACGAAGCGGATCTTGACGATCGACTTGCCGGATTTGAAGCCATACTTCCACGGCAGCACCATGCGCACCGGCGCGCCGTTCTGGTTGGTCAGGTTCTCGCCGTACATGCCCAGGGTCAGCAGCGCCAGCGGGTGGTTGGCCTCGTCGATGCGCAGGCCCTCCGTGTACGGCCAGTCGAGCACGCGGCTACCGACGCCGGGCATCTGCTTTTTGTCGGCCAGGGTGATGAATTCGACGTACTTGGCGTTGCCGGTCGGCTCGACCTTTTTGATGATTTCGGAAAACGAGTAGCCGATCCAAGGGATCACCATCGACCAGCCTTCCACGCAGCGCAGGCGGTACACGCGCTCTTCCAAAGGCGCCAGCTTCATCAGCGCATCGATATCGAGCGTCATCGGCTTCTTGACTTCGCCTTCGATGGTGACGGTCCACGGGCGGGTCTTCAAGGTGCCGGCGTTTTGCGCCGGGTCGCTCTTGTCGGTGCCGAACTCGTAGAAGTTGTTGTAGGTGGTGGCATCCTTGTACGGCGTCTGCTTGTCGAGCGCCGAGTAGGCCGGATTGAGCTTGGCGGCCAGCTTGGGATTGGCGCCCTGCGCGAACGCTTCCCGGTTGGCCATTTCCAGCAGCGCGGCGCTGCCGACAGCGCCGAGGGCGATCTGCTTCATGAAGCTGCGGCGCGACTCGTACAGTTCGCGCGGCGTGATTTCCGACGAAAACGGCAGGTCGATGCCGTTGGGGCTACGCTTGATCAGCATGTTGACTCCAGAAAGGTGCAATGGGTTACCAATAACCTGAACATTACACCAATCGAAGCAACATGCTGATTACATTGCGATTACATTTTATTGTCAGGCATACAACCCTGACCGAATGCTACAGCTTTCCGTACGAGTGCAGCCCGGACAGGAACATGTTGACGCCCAGAAAGGCGAACGTGGTCACCAGCAGGCCCACCAGCGCCCACCACGCCGCCGGCCGGCCGCGCAGGCCCGTCATCAGGCGCATGTGCAGCCAGGCCGCGTAGTTGAGCCAGACGATCAGGGCCCAGGTCTCCTTCGGATCCCACGACCAGTAGCCGCCCCACGCCTCGGCCGCCCACAGCGCGCCGAGGATGGTGGCGATCGTGAAGAAGGCAAAGCCGGCCGAGATGGCCTTGTACATGACGTCGTCGAGCACCTCCTCCGACGGCAGGCGGTCCTTCAGGTAGCCGGAGGTCTTCAGCAGGTATGCCGACGCGACCATCGCCGCCAGCGCGAAATTGCCGTAGCCGATGAAGTTGGCCGGGACGTGGATTTTCATCCACCAGCTTTGCAGCGCCGGCAGCAGCGGCTGGATCTCGGCGGCGTCGCGCGAGGTCGTGTACCAGAACAGGAAGCCGATGGCGGCGCTGATGATCAGCAGCACGAACGGGCCCATCTGGCGGGTGGCGTAGCGCTGCTCGAAATACAGGTAGAACATCGCCGTGATCAGCGAGAACAGGATGAACACTTCATACAGGTTCGACACCGGGATGTGGCCGACGTCGGCGCCGATCAGGTAGGACTCGTACCAGCGCACCATCATGCCGGTCCAGCCGAGCACGACGGCGGCCCAGCTCAGCTTCGAGCCCAGGCTGGAGATGGAATCGGAGCGGCCGGCAAAGCCGATCCAGTAGAACAAGGTGGACAGGCAGAACATCACGCTCATCCACAGGATCGCCGACTGGCTCGACAGCATGTAGCGCAGCCAGAACTTGGTGCTGCCCATGTCGAGCTGGCCGCCGTACATCGAGATCGCCCACAGCGACAGCAGCGCCACCAGCGGCATCAGCCAGCGCACCGGCTTCCAGTGCCAGCCGAGCGCGGCGAAAGTGGGCGCGGCCAGCAGCAGGATCGCCTTCTCGTAGATGTCCATGAAGTGGCCGTAGCGGTTCAGCCCGAACAGCGAGCCGGCCAGCAGCGCCGCCGCGAAAATCCAGTCGATGGTCGTCAATCGCTTGAAATAGCCTGGCGCCTGAATATAGGTTTGCTGAGTTTTGGTAAGTTCCATCGTGTTCTCCTGTGCCGCAATTTTGCCACTACGCCGATTGTGGCAGCTTTTCTTTCAAAGTTTCATATTCGCGTTCGAAATCGAGCGTCTTGCGCTGCGTGCTCATGGCCATCAGGGCCTCCGCGCCGTCTTCCCCGTCCTTGATCCACACCCACAGCCGGCGCTCGCGGATGTAGAACATCGAAAACACGCCCAGCACCAGCAGCGCGCAGCCGAGGTAGACCACGTTCTTGCCCGGCGAGCGCGTCACCTGGAACACCGACGCCTTGACCTCGACGAACTCGTCGAGCTGCAAATACACCGGCGCGCCGTAGAAGAAGGCGTCCGACAGCGCATTGGTCGCCAGCAGCAACCAGCGGCCGTGGTTCTCGTCGGCGCTCACCTCCGGCAGGCCGGACTTGGCGCGCGCGGCCTGCCACAACTCCCACAGGCTGCCGTTGAGGATCTTCATGAACACCTCGGCGGTCTTCTCGCGGCCCGCTTCCGGCACCTTTTCCAGGAACTGCGAAATGGACAGGAAACCGGCGGCCTTGCTGTCGCCGGCGAACAAGGCCAGGCTCTTCTGTGCCGACGCCTCGATCTGCTCGCGCAGCGTTTCCGCGTTCGGCCCCTTCGGCGCGGCGCGCTCGGCGTAGCGTTTGGCGGCGGCGTCGCGCAGTGCCGGATCGGTCAGCGCGGCGCGCAGGCGCATCCACTCGTTGACGGTATGGGCGTCGTCCGACGGGATGCGCAGGAAGCTGAACGGGTCCGACGGATTCGAGCGCACGCCGGCCAGGAACACCGTGGCGCCGTCGACCGTGACCGGCTGCATGTAGTTCTGGAATTCGCGCGCCTGGCCGGTCTTGTCGCGCAGCTTGTATTGCACGCTCGGGCCGACGTTCTTCAAATCCTTGTTGTTGGCGTTGCGCCCGGCCGAGCCGGTGTGCTTGTCGAGGCCCTGCGCGAACTGCTCCTGCAGGCTCTTGCCCTGCTTGACGGCGCGCGCGTCCTGGCTGGCCAGGTTCTCAACGTTGAATGGACGGAAGCCCGACCACTCGACCGTGTACTCCTTGCCCAGCGGCGTGTTGCCGCCGACCTCGCCGGCGATGGCGAACGGCGTGGTGTCGCCGCCCGTCATCGGGAAGCCCGTCAGTTTGAGCTTGCTGCCGCCATCCTCAAAACTGGACTGGTAGATCGCCAGGCCCTTGTACAGCAAGGGCTTGTTGACTTCGATGACGGCCTTGACCACCTCGCCGCTGGCATGGTCCTTGACCTCGACCTCGCTGGCGAACAGCTTGGGCATGCCGGTGCTGTAGAAATCGATGGTGAATTTTTTCAGCTTGATCGTCACCGGCAGTTCCTGGATCAGCACGCCGTCGGCGCGCTGCAGCAGCGCGCTGTCGCTGGAGGCGCCCTCGGGGATCAGGGTGTTGCCGCGGAAGGTGGGATTGGCCGTGCTCAAACGGTGCTGCTGGGGCACCGCCGAGATCAAACCGCTGCCGGCGAACGGCGTCTTGCCGAGGAACCATTCCTGGAAGCGGATCGGCATGTCCGAATCGAACAGCGCGCCGACGCAGATGATGACGATGGCCGAGTGCGCGAAGATGTAGCCGAACTTGTTGGCCGCGCCCTGCTTGGCCGCCAGCAAGGTGCCGTTGTCCTTCTCGACCAGCTTGACCTTGTAGCCGGCGTCGGCCAGGCGGGCGGCGGTCTGCTGCGCCAGCGCCGCGCGGGCCAGCGCCGCGCGCCACTGCATCTTGTGGTGAAAGTTCAGCAGCGACTGCTCGCGCACGTTCTCGCGCCAGCTGCGCATGTCCTTGATCATCTTCGGCGAATTGCGCGCGATGCACAGCGAGGTCGACGTCACCAGCATCCCCATCAGCAGCAGGAACCACCACGCCGAGTACACGGAATACAGGCCGGCCTTGTCGAACACCTCATACCAGAACTGTCCGAACTGGTTGATGTAGTTCGAGGTCGCCTCGTTCTGCTTCATCACGGTGCCGATGACGGCGGCGATGGCGATCATCGCCAGCAGCGCGATGGCGAAGCGCATCGAGGAAATCAATTCAACAATCTCGCCGACGATGGGACGGCGTGTCTTCAGTTCGATACCGGTGGTGCTGGGGCTACTCATGCGTGGGACGTTTCAATAAAAGATGCAGCTAACAAGTGTATCACCCGATACCAACAAAAAAGGCAGCCCGCTTGCGCTGCTGCCCCTGGTCTGTTCGCGGCGCCTTCCCCTCGCGGGGCCGGCGGTCACGCGCTTACTTCAAGCCGGCGACGTAATCGGCGACGGCTTTCATTTCCTCGTCGGACATGCGCTGCGCGATCGTGCTCATCTGCGCGCTGTTCTTGCGGCCGCCGGTCTTGAACAAGCCAAGCTGGGCGACGGTGTAATCCTGGTGCTGGCCAGCGATGCGCGGATATTGCACCGGGATGCCGCCGCCGCTGGCGCCGTGACAGCTGGCACAGGCCGGCACGTTCTTGTCGGCGATGCCGCCACGGTAGATCTTCTTGCCCAGTTCGATCGTGTCCTTGTTCTTGGCCGCACCCGGCTTGGCGGCCTGGGTGCTCAGCCAGGCCGCAACATTGTGCTTTTCCTCGTCCGTCAGCATCTTGGCGTAGGTCGTCATCACCGGTTGATTCCGCTCCGGCGTCGTAAAGTTCACCAGCTGCTTATAAATATAGCCCTCGTGCTGGGCCGACAGTTTCGGATTGATGGCGATGGTCGAGTTGCCGTTGGCGCCGTGGCAGGAAACGCATGCCGGCAGGCCGCGCGCGTTGTCGCCGTCGGTGTACAGGGCGCCGCCTTTGGCCGCGTCGACTTTCGGTACGGGGGCGGCGGGCGCGGGCTTTTTCTCTTCGGCGGAGGCGGAGGCAGAGACTGCCAGCAGAGCGATGAGCAAGGATTTTACAAATGGTGAAAACACACGATTCATTCAAGCACCCTGAGACGAGTCTAAAAAGATTTTTTTGAAACTGTCGCCCACGCTAGCACGAAATATGCATGGCAACACTTCGTAACCACTCATTGTACAATAGCTTTCCAGCATATTTGCTCCCTTTTGTTGCATTTTTCCCCATCCCATGTCCAAACTCTGGCAAGCCCGCTTCTTTACGACCGTCAACCAATTGCGTGATCTGCCCGATACCACGGTGCCTGAGATCGCCTTTGCAGGTCGCTCCAACGCCGGCAAATCGACCGCCATCAACATCCTGTGCAACCAGAAAGGTCTCGCGTTCGCCTCCAAGACCCCTGGCCGCACCCAGCACATTAACTACTTTTCGATCGGCGGCGCGCACGTCGCGCAGCACCGCAAGGACCCGACCATCGTCGAGGAGATCGAATGCCTGCTGGTCGACTTGCCCGGCTACGGCTACGCGGAAGTGTCCGGCTCGGCCAAGCTGCACTGGCAGCGCCTGCTGGGCGACTACGTGCAGCGCCGCGAGCAGCTGGCCGCGCTGATCCTGATCATGGACTCGCGCCGCCCGTTCACCGACCTGGACATCCAGATGCTCGAATGGTTTGCCCCGACCGGCAAGCCGATCCATTGCATTCTGACCAAGGTTGACAAGTTGAACCGCAACGAATCGGTCAACGTGCTGCGCCAGGCCAAAGCCAAGCTCGACAGCTATGTCGACGAGGACGGCGAAGGCTTCCCTTTCACGGTGCAACTGTTCTCCGCGCTCAAGCGTATCGGCATCGACGAAGCCAACGACAAGATCCTGGAACTGGCCGGCGTCACCGACGAGGAAGCGGCGGCCCAGGTCGAGCTGATCGAGATGGAAGACGACGTCGAACCGGACGACAAAAAATAATCCTGCTTTAGAAAGTTTTCACGATGCACACGCCCCACGCCCCCGCCCAATTCCCCGGCATCCGCATGCGCCGCATGCGCCGCGACCCGTTCTCCCGCGCACTGATGCGCGAGAACGCGGTCACGGCGTCGGACCTGATCTATCCGGTGTTCATCCTCGAAGGCACGCACCAGCGCGAGCCGGTGCTGTCGATGCCGGGCGTGGAGCGGGTCTCGGTCGACCTGCTGCTGAAGGTGGCCGAGGAATGCGTGAGCCTGGGCGTGCCGGTGATGGCGTTGTTCCCGGTGATCGACGTCTCGAAAAAGACGCCGGACGGTGTCGAAGCGGCCAATCCGGAAGGCCTGGTGCCGCGCGCCGTGCGGGCCCTCAAGCAGGCGTTCCCGGACCTGGGCATCCTGACCGACATCGCGCTCGACCCGTACACCAGCCACGGCCAGGACGGCCTGATCGACGACAACGGCTACGTCATCAACGACATCACCACCGACATGCTGATCCGCCAGGCGCTGTGCCACGCGGACGCCGGCGTCGACGTGGTGGCGCCGTCGGACATGATGGACGGGCGCATCGGCGCGATCCGTGCCGCGCTGGAGGAAAAGGGCCACATCCACACGCGCATCATGGCGTACTCGGCCAAGTACGCGTCGGCCTTCTACGGCCCGTTCCGCGACGCGGTCGGCTCGGCCGCCAATCTGGGCAAGGGCGACAAGAACACCTATCAGATGGACCCGGCCAATTCCGACGAGGCCCTGCGCGAAGTGGGACTGGACCTGGCCGAGGGCGCCGACATGGTGATGGTCAAGCCGGGCATGCCGTACCTGGACATCGTGCGCCGCGTGAAAGATGAATTCAAGGTGCCGACCTTCGCCTATCAGGTCAGCGGCGAATACGCGATGATCAAGGCGGCCGCGCAAAACGGCTGGCTCGACCACGACAAGGTGATGATGGAATCGATGCTGGCGTTCAAGCGCGCCGGCGCCGACGCCGTGCTGACCTATTTCGCCCTGGACGTGGCGCGCCTGCTCAAGGCAGGCAAGTAAACTGATCTACGTTGGCGAAAAAAATGGCCGGGTGCGAACCCGGCCATTTTTGTTTTCACGCGCAGATTTCCCCGCCGCTTACTCCTGCGGCGTCAAGGCCAGCGCCGCGCTGAAGTCGCCCATCGGCTTGGCGCCGTTGTCGGCCAGCGCCTTGTCGCGCACCGTCAAGCCATCGAGCACCGGCAGGTTGAAGCGGTGGGTGATGGCGCGCAGGATCGACGCCGAGTCGTACTGCGTATGGTCGACCGACCCCTTCTTCACGAACGGCGACACGATGATCGCCGGCACGCGCGTGCCCGGACCCCAGCGGTCGCCCTTCGGCGGCGCGGCGTGGTCGTAGAAGCCGCCGTTCTCGTCGTAGGTGACGATGACCAGCATGTTCTTCCACTGCGGACTTTGCTTGAGCTTGGCAATGACATCGGCGATGTGGGCGTCGCCGTCCGCCACCGACGCGTAGCCGGCGTGCTGATTCAGGTTGCCCTGCGGCTTGTAGAAGGCCACCGGCGGCAAGGTGCCGGCGGCGACGTCGGCCACGAACTGGGTATCGTAATCCTTCAGGTGCGCCGCGCGGTAGGCCGGGTTGGTCACCGGGTCCATCTCGGCGTAGTAGTTGAACGGCTGGTGGTGGAACTGGAAGTTGGGCGGATTGGCAAACGAGCCGCGCGTGGCCGAGGTGGCGTTGGCGGTGGTGCTGTTCCAGGCGCCGGCGTACCAGGCCCAGTCGATGTTTTTACTGGTCAGCATGTCGCCGATGTTCTTCTGCGTCTGCGGCGGCAAGGTGTTGGCCTTGGCCGGATCGGCGTACAGGTGGCTGCCGTCGCCGCCGGCCGGGGCGTTGCTGCTCGGCTGGAACGGCGGCTGCATGGTGTTGACCGCGTAGAACATGCCGCTGGCGTCGGCCGGGGTCAAGGTGCTGTCGTTGGCGTAGGTCTGCGCGCCGTTCAGCACGCTGCTGGGCGACGTGGCCGACGGCGTCAGGCGCACGAAGTTGCCCTTGGCATCGACATCGATCTTCGAGATCGACGCGGCCGCCACCGACTTGTCGGCGTTCGGGTATTGCGGCGCGCAAGCGCAGATCAGGTACTGGTGCGTCAGGAACGAGCCGCCGAAGGCGCCAATGAACAGGTTGTCGGCCAGCGCGTACTGCTTGGCGATGTCCCACATCTTCATCTTGCTGCCGTCGTAGTAGCCCATGGTCAGCCCGCCGGCGTCCGAGTACAGGGCGAACTTGTCGTTGGCGCCGCCGTTGATCTGCATCTGGTTGTTGTAGAAGCGGTGCACCAGGTCGCGCGTGATGACCGACTGCGGTAGCGCGATCGGGCTGTTGACGTCATCGATCTGGAACGGCTTGTTCGGCAGGTTGGCCGACTGCGCCTGTGTGATCACCAGGCTCTGGCCGGCGGCGGTCATGCCGCCCCAGGTCGGCGGCAGCACCGGCAAGGTGCTGTTGTCGGCATCCTTCTGCGCCACGTAGCCGCCGGTCGAAGTCGGGTTCACGCCGGGCACGCCATTCGCGCCCGGGAACAGGCCGTACAAGTTGTCGAAGCCGCGGTTTTCCGCGTAGATGACGACGATGTTCTTGATGTTGCCCAGCGCGGCGCCGGCGCTGATGGCGCTGGCCACGTCGGCGTTGGCGCTCTGCGTGCCGGCGGCGGCGATGACGGCGGTGAAGTTGTCGTTCTCGGCTTTCAATTTCGCCTGGTCGTCGCCGGAAACCTTGTTGACGTCGACCAGCAGATTGCTTTCGGCAACGCCGATGCGCGCGGCCAGCTGCGCGCTGGCCTTGGCGAAGTCGCCGCCATTGGCGTCCATGATCGCGCTCAGCTCGGTGCTGATGGCGTCGATGATGCCCGTGTGACCGTTCGGCGCGCGGAACACCAGCTTCTGCGTGACCTTGGTGCCGGCGTCGCCCAGCGCGTCGTGGCGGATGGCGTCGGTGCCGACGGTGACCAGCAACGGGCCGCTGCCGGTGCCGGTCACCTTGAAGCCGCCGTCGGCGCCGGTGCGCACGCTGCCGGAATTGCTGTCGCAGGTCAGTTTGGCGCTGGTGCTTTCAAGGCAGACCGAGGCGTTTTCGTAATAGCTGCCAACCACCTGGCCGGACAGGGTCGGCACGTCGCCGCCGGAGGAACTGCCGCAGGCGATCAGGCCGGCGCCGGTGCCGGCCGCCAACAGCAGCAGCGGCAGCGGCCGCAGGGCGGTTTTCAGTTTGGATGTCATGTTCTTGCCTTGAGGGTGGGATGAAAGCGGCTCATGCTAGGCGGCGAATATGTCAGGACGATGAAATGGAAGGGCCGGAAACGTATCGTTTTGTATCGTTTTCTAACAGTCATGTAGTCGTCATGTCATATTGGTAGGCTGTGCGCATGAAAATTATTTATGCAATTTTGCTGGCCGCGCTGCTGGGCGCCTGCCAACGCGGGACACCAACCGCACCCGCCACTCCCGCCGCCGCTCCTGCCATGGCTGCCGTGGCAGCCGCCGATACCGCGCGCGCCGCCTATGCGCCGCCGGCCGGAAGGCGGCCGACGGTGCCGGAGTTGACCGAACTCGGACGCGCCATGTTCAACGACACCAGCCTGTCGGCGTCGGGCAAGCTGGCCTGCGCCAGCTGCCACAGTCCCGACAACGCCTACAGCCCCAACAACACACTGGCGGCGCAGCTGGGCGGCGCCGACGGCAAGACCGAGGGTGCGCGCGCGACGCCTTCGCTGCGTTATATCCAGAACGCGCCCGCCTTCACCGAGCATTACCACGACGACGACGGCGACGACAGCACCGACGCCGGCCCCACCGGCGGCCACGACTGGGACGGCCGCGCGCGGTCGGCGCACGAGCAGGCGCTGGGGCCGCTGCTGTCGGCGCGCGAGATGGGCAACAAGGACGAGGCGGCCGTGCTGGCGCGCTTGCAGGCTAGTCCGCTGGCGGCGAAGTTCAAGGCGGTGTACGGCGCCGACATCTTCACGCGTCCCAATGCCGCCTTGCAGGGCGCGCTGATGGCGCTGGAAGTGTTCCAGGAAAGCCCGGCCGACTTCTACCCCTACACCAGCAAGTACGACGCGTTCCTGCGCAAGCAAGCCACGCTGTCGGCGCCGGAGCGGCGCGGGCTACAAGTGTTCAACGATGAAACGAAGGGCAACTGCGCGTCCTGCCACATCAGCCGCATCTCGCCGGGCGGCGTGTTCCCGCAGTTCACCGACTACGGCCTGATCAACATCGGCGTGCCGCGCAACCGCAAGCTGCTGGTCAACGCCGATCCGCGCTACTATGACCTCGGCCTGTGCGGCCCGGACCGCACCGATCTCAAGGACCACAAGGAATATTGTGGACGCTTCAAGACGCCGTCGCTGCGCAACGTCGCCCTGCGCAAGGCCTACTTCCACAACGGCAGCTTCAGCCGGCTGGAGGACGTGGTGCGCTTCTACGCCACGCGCGACACGACACCGATGAAGTGGTACCGGGACCGCAAGTTCGACGACCAGCCGGCCGGGCTAGAAGCCAACGTCAACATGGATGCGCCGTTTGGGGGACGCCCCGGCGGCCCATCGGCGCTGAGCGAGCGCGACATCGCCGACCTGGTGGCTTTTCTCAACACGCTGACGGACGGCTACCAGCAGACCGCCGTTGCGAATGCCGTACGCACAAAACGGTGACACAGACAATGGTTGGGGCGCCCGCAAGTAACCACCGCTGCGGAATGAAAAATTATAGAATTACAACGAAATAGTCATTTTAGGCCATATTGACTACCATGACCATTTTCGGCATAGTAGGCTGTATGCGTTCGCCAGTCCGTGGCTGCGTTGAGTAAGTGCAGGAAATTGACAGGAGTAATGACATGACAACCGCCCCCACCCTGACCACATTTAGTGCGAAGGATGCAAAGGCACGTTTCGGCCAAGTACTTGATGAGGCGCTCGGCCACCCGGTCGGAATCACCCGGCACGACCGGCTCACGGCCTACATCGTTTCTCGAAAGGAGTTCGAGAAGATGGTGGCGCACATTCAATATCTTGAGGATCAGCTGTGGCTTGCCAAAGCTGAAGCCGCTCGCCGAGAGGGTTACGCGAGTAATGAGCGTGTTAGTGCATTCCTGAGTGATTTTTCAGAAGGAAACACTAATAATGAAAAGTCTGAAAATGACAAATCAGGCAACCAAATTCTTGGGCAGCCTTGATGCAAAGCAGTACCGCCAAGTGGGCCAAAAGATATTCTCATTGATGCACGATTCGATGCCTCAGGATAGTGCGGGCATGACCGGTGCGAATAACGGGGAAAGAAGGGTCGATATTGGCGAATACCGCATTATTTATATAGCGTCCGAGACTGAGGTGAGCATTCAGGTCATCGGCAAGCGCAATGACGATGAGGTCTATCGCATCTGGCAGCGAATGCTATAACTCGCTTTTTTCTTGACTTGCCTACCTACTGGAAGGTAGTATCCGTCACATGAGTAAATTATCCAACACGGCTGAACAGATCGTCGCCTGCGCACGGGGCTTGATCGTCGCTGGCGGCTATAACGGCTTCAGCTACGCCGATATCGCCGAAGTGGTCGGTATCCGCAAGGCCAGCATCCACCATCATTTTCCCAACAAAGTGGATCTGGTCAAGGCGCTGGTGGTGCAACACCGCAGCGCCACCGAGGAAGGATTGGGCCATTTGCAGCAAGCCATTGCCGATCCGGTGGAGCAGTTGCGCGCGTACATCCTGCACTGGGCGAAATGCATCGAGGATCTGAGCGCACCGTTTTGCGTCTGCGCCCTGCTGGCCGGGGAGTTGCCAATCTTGCCGGAAGAGGTGGCGATCGAAGTGCGTGCCTACTTCCGGTTCCTGTCGGATTGGCTGGCCTCGGTGCTCGACCGGGGAATGCGGCAAGGGACGCTTCACTCGGCCTACACACCGCAGGTCGAGGCGGAGATCTTCATGGCCACGGTGCACGGCGCAATGCTGTCGGCGCGCGCGTATGGCAACGGCGTGATGTTCGGCACCATCGCCAGCGCCCAGTTGGACAGGTATTTATCACGACCGTAGCGCCATTCGATCCCGCAGCCGGCTCGCGCTTCGGGATCGGTTTTTTTAACCGCAAAACCTACCAACTAGTAGGTAGCATTTAATTGGAAAATATATGTCCCAACAAATCACCACCGCAGTCGAGCAGGAAAACTGGCTTCAACGCTATTACTATGTCCGCGCGGTTTTTTCGGCGCTATGGCTGATCGCGGCGATAACGATCGGCAAAAATTCGGCCGCCGCCAGCGCGCTGCTGCTGATCGGCTACCCGGCCTGGGACGCCTTGGCCAACTTCATCGACAGCAAGCGCAGCGGCGGGCTGGCACGCAACCGCACCCAGATGATCAACGTCCTCGTCAGCCTTGCCGTCGCGTTGGCGATCGCGGTCAGCCTGCCCGACATGCACCGGGTATTGGTTGTGTTCGGCGCTTGGGCCATCGGGTCAGGATTGCTCCAGCTCGGCACCGCGCTGCGGCGTTGGAAAACCCACGGCGCGCAATGGGCGATGATACTGAGCGGCGCGCAATCGGCGCTTGCCGGCGCGTTCTTTATCTCGCAGGCGCAACTGCCGGCGGAGCCATCGATCGCCACCGTCGCCGGCTACGCGGGTTTCGGCGCGTTCTATTTCCTGGTCTCGGCGCTGTCGCTCAGCGTTGCCGCGCGGCGCCGCCAGCGCGGATGACGTTGTAACACGCAGGCTGCGCAACAGCCGGGGGTCATAACAGCCGGGGGTCAGGTCCGACATTCGGACAAAAGACGAAAATTTGGAACTTTCGGACGGAAGTAAAGTTCCAAAATGTCTGAATGTCGGACCTGACCCCGGTGCTTTATCTTGACCCCGGTGCTTTATCCATCGCTGCGCAGCGCGGCGATCGGGTCCAGCGCTGCCGCCTGGCGCGCGGGGAACACGCCGAAGGCTAGCCCCACCGCCACGCACAGCAGCACCGCCGCGATGAGGCTGAACGGCGACCATGCCACCGACCAGCCAGCCAGGGCGGCGATGCTGTAGGCCGCCACCGCGCCCAGCACCACGCCCAGCAATGCGCCGCTGACGGCGATCACCAGCGCCTCGGCCAGGAACTGCTCGACCACGTCGCGCCGGCGCGCACCCAGCGCCCGCTTCAGGCCCACCTCGCGGCGGCGCTCCAGCACGTTGGCCAGCATGATGTTCATGATGCCGATGCCGCCGACCAGCAACGATACCGCCGCGATCGAACTCATGACGATGGCGAAGATCCGCTGCGTTTGCTGATTCTGGCGATACAGCCCCATCGGCACGATCAGGTTGGTGTCGTCGGCGCCGCCGTGTCGGCGAACGATCAGCGCCTGCAACACGCGCGCGGCCTGGTCCGGCGCGACCTTGCCGTCGAGCCGCACGCTGATGCCGTCGACCTCGTCCTCGATGCGCTTGAAGTTGAAGCGCGCCCTGCCCGTCTCCCAGGCCACGAACAGGCGCTCGTCGTCGAGCCCCAGCTTGACGCCTTCGAAGTCGGACTTGCTTTGCGCGCGGTCCCCCAGCACGCCCACCACCTCCAGCCACACGTGGTTGAGCTTGAGGTGGCGGCCCAGCGCCGATTCATTGCCGAACAAGGTGCGCGCCAGACGGGCGCCGAGCACGCACACCGGCGCCAAGGTGGCGCCGTCGGCCGGCGTCAGCCAGCGGCCGGTGGCCAGGCGCAGGCCGCCATGCTCGGCGTAGGCCGGCGAGACGGCGTAGGCGCGCGCCGGCACCACGCGCTGGCCCAGCACCAGCTGGTCGACCTTGATTTCCTTTTTCATCGACACCGACACCGCACCGGGCACGACCGACAAGGCCGCCGCGCCGTCGGCGGCCGACAGTCCCAGCGAGCGGGCGCGGATATCCTTGAGCTGCTCGGGATCGATGGCTTTGCTTTCGATGAGCACGTTGTCCAGTCCCAGCTCGGCCACCAGGCGCAGCGCCTCGCGCTTGCTGCCCTCGCCCACGGCCAGCATGGCGACGATGGCCGCCACGCCGAACACCATGCCCAGCAAGGTCAGTCCGGTGCGCAGCTTGCGGCGCTGCAGCTCGGTAACCGCTTCACGTATCAATGCCAGGTTCATGATTTCTCCGTCGCTGCCGGCGGCAGCAGCACGATGCGCGCGCCAGCCGCGACACCGCTTTTCAGTTCGCTGCGCACCGGGCCGCGTTGTCCCAGTTCGACCTTGCGCCGGACCTGCTTGCCGTCCTCTTCGGTGTAGACGACGTAGCCGGCGCCGTCCTGCACCAGCGCGATGTTGGGCACCGTCAGCGCCGCCGGCTGCGCGACCAATTCCACCGTGCCGCGCAAGGCCTGGCCCGGCTTGAGGCCGAGCTTGCGCGCGGTGGCGGTGTCGATCGCCGCGTCGAAGTCGCTGTACTTGACCGGCGACTCCTGCGAGGTGGTGCTGGCGTTGCTGCCGACGCGCGTCACCTTGAGCGTGAGCTCGGTGCCGGTGCCGGCCAGGCGCACCCGCACCGGCAGCCCGGTCTTCAGGCCGAAGACCTGCCCCTCGGCCACGCTGAAATGGGCCACCAGCTGGTTCAGGTCGGGCAGCGAGCCGAACTCCTGGTTCGCCACCTGGGTCGAGCCGATCTCCGCCTTCGTGCCGTCCCACTTGGCCGTCAGCAGGAACACGCCGTCGTGCGGCGCCACCAGTTCCAGCGCGGCCAGGCTGTCGCGCTGTTGCGCGGCGGTCCGCACCACGCTGTCGCGCTGCGAGTGCAGCACCGCGTCCTGCGCGGCCGTGCGCGCCTGCGCCTGCCCGCCCTTCCACGCCAGGTAGGTGCGCTTGGTGGTCAGGAAGCCGACGTCGGCCAGCGCGTCCAGAATGTCGTTGCGGGGGAAGATGCTCAGGTCGACACTGGCGTAGCGCCGGCTCAGGCCCAGATCGTCCTCGACCTTGGCGCGGTCGCCGGCCAGCTTGTCGCGCTCGACGCTGGCGGCGCTCGCGCTGGTCTGCTCGGCCAGGGTCTTGCGCAGCAGTTCCAGCTCGGCCTGCGACAATTCCATGCGCGATTGCGGCGAGTCGAAGCGCGCCACGACCTGGCCTTTTTCCACGCTGCTGCCGTCGGCCACCATATCGATGAGCACGCGCCGGCTCCAGTTGTTGCCGGGTACGTTGAGCGGCGTGCTGGCGGCGGCCTTGATCTCGCCATCGACGGCCAATGTCTCCAGCCATGGACGTGGTGCCAGCGTCTCGGCGGCGGCGCCGGATGACGTCGTGTCGCCACCGCAGGCGGCCAGGAAGACGCTCATCGAGAAGGCCACCGCCAGGGTGATTGCCTGCGGCCTGCGTGCGTCGCGCCTCATCGTTTGTTCTCCGCTGGACGGGCGGCGTCGGCGACCAGCACCGCCTGCACCGCCGCGCCCGGTTTAAGTCCGCTGGTGCCGCCGTCGAACTGCAACTCGACATCGCGCACGATGCTCGGCTGGGCGGTCGATTTGCCGTGGAAGGCGCGGCCCAGCCCGACCACGTGCGCGTTCAAGGTCTGGTTGCTGCCCGGTACCGTCACGCGCGCCGCCTGTCCCACGCGGACCCGCGACGACAGCGCCTCGGGCACGTTGGCGGCGATGTACAACTGTTCGGGGTCGGCCAGCGTGGCCACCGTCAGCCCCACCCACACCTGGCTGCCGGCGCTGAATTTCTGGCCGTCGAAGCCGACACGATAGACCACCAGCCCCCTGCGCGGCGCCACCACCTTCAGGCCCGCCTGGCCTTTGACCATCGCTGCGATCTGGGTCTGCTGCTGCGCGATCTCGGCCTGCAGGCCGGCGCGCTCGGCGTGGCGGGCGCGCATTTGCGCCTGATGCTGGACCAGCGCCAGCTTGGCCAGCTGGTTTTTCTCGACGCGCTCGATCACCAGCTTGTCGTAGTCGACGCGCCGTATTAGTTCCTTCGGCATGGTGGCCTTGCGGTCGGCCTTGTCGGCATTGCTTTGGGCCTCCGCCACGGCCAGTTCGCCCGCGCGGTCGGCCTCGGTCTGGTCGAGCTTGAGCTTATCGAGCGCGCGCAGCTTTTCATTGAGCGCGCCCTGTTGCGTGCTCAGCCGGGTGGTGACGTCGTTCGATTCGAACTGCGCGATCTGCTGCCCGGCCTCGACCATGGAACCTTCGGGCGCGATCTGCGCCAGCTTATACTCCCACACGTTGGGAATGTTCGGCGGCGTTACCGGCAGCGCGCCACGCGAGGCGATTTCGCCCTCGACCGTGAGCGCCTCGTCCCCCGGCGCCGGCGCCGGCGGTGGCGCTTTGGCCGCGAGCGGTTCGATCAAGGCGCTCATGCCCGCCACCAGTGGCAGCCCGTGTCCGGCCGGCAGCGCGATCTTGATGCGGAAGTAGCGCCCCAGGCCCCAGCTCGCGCGCGCTTCCGGCGCGCTGGTGATGGACTTGATCTTGCCGGTGACGGCGGCGGTCGCAGTGGCCGGCAAGGCATCGAAGCGCAGGCTCACCGATTGTCCCTCGGACAGGTAGGGCCGGTCGGCCTCCAGCGCCCAGGCGGTGACGGCCATCTCGCCGTTGCCCAGCACCACGCCGGCGGCGTTGCCCGGCCAGGCCGACGACCCTTCTTCGAAGCGCTGGCCCATCCACGGGCTATAGCCGTGCACGACCACGCCGTCGCGCGCGGCGCGCACTTCCGATTGCGCCAGCTGGGCGATCTGGAACGCCAGGTTGATTTGCAGCTTCTTGACTTCCAGCTGGCCGTCTTCGCGGCGCCGGCCGACCGCCTCGCGCGCGCTGGCGTCGGCGTCGCGCTTGATCGCCAGGTCGCGTGTGGCGTTTCCGAACGCGGCCTGGTGGCGGTCGTAGTCCAGCACCGAAATCTGCGTCTTCGGCAGCGCCGCCTCGACCTTGGCCTTGGCCAGCGCGGCCTGCGCGGTCACCAGCGCCTTCTCGGCCTCGACGGCGGCCACTTCCAGGGTGGCGGTTTCCTTTTCGGCGCGCGCGCGTGCCTGCTCCAGCTCGGTTTCGAGCCGGTCGATGTTGGCGGCGCCGCCGGTCTCGATGCGCAGCACCACGTCGCCGGCTTTGACGTGGGTGCCCTCGGCAACGAAATTGCGCAGGGTCAGTGGCGCCGAGTGCGACGGCGGCACGGTAATGGTTTGCGAATCCAGCGCCTCCACTTCACCGGTGAGCAGAACGGGGCGGCGCCGCAGAGCGTTGGTGGCGGCGGCGTCGGCCTTGATGACGGTGTCGGCCTTGCCCGTGGCGGGCGCTGAAGCGAGCGCAGGCCCGGCCCCGGCCGGGCCGGCATCGAGACCGAGCGCGGCGGCGGCGGCCAGCGCCAGCAACGCGACGGCCGACAGCGCCAGGGTGGCGCGCCTCACGCCCCGCCTTCGGCGATGCGGCCGTCGCGCAAATGGATGGTGCGCTGCGCGCCCGCGGCGATGGCCGGATCGTGGGTGACCAGCACCAGCGTCTGGCCGCCGGCGTGCAATTCGCGCAGCAGCTCGAGCACGTCGGCCGCGCTGCGCGAATCGAGGTTGCCGGTCGGCTCGTCGGCCAGCAGCAGGGCCGGCTGATTCAACAGGGCGCGGGCGATGGCGGCGCGCTGCAACTGGCCGCCGGACAGCTGGCCGGGCAAGTGGCCGATGCGCTGGCCCAGGCCGATGCGTTCGAGCAGCGCCACGGCGCGCTCGGCGGCGCCGGTGTCGGCGTGGCGGGCATAGCGCTGCGGCAGCAGCACGTTCTCCAGCACGGTCAAGCGCGGCAGCAAATGGAAGGACTGGAACACGAAGCCGATGCGGCGGTTGCGCACATCGGAGGCGGCGTCGTCGTCGAGGGCGCTGATCTCGTCCTGCGCCAGGCGATAGCGGCCGGCGTCCGGGCGGTCGAGCGCGCCGAGCACGTTGAGCAAGGTCGACTTGCCGGAACCGGACGGCCCCATGATGGCGACGAACTCGCCGGGCGCCACCCGCAAGTCGATGCCATCCAGCGCGTGGATCTCGTTACCGCCCTGGCGGTAGGTCTTGCGAATATTGCTAAGCTCGATCATGCGGGGAAGTATCCCGGCGCCGCGATCTTTTGTCAATTCCTTAACTTGTCATATTTTGTAAGCTCCGGGGTCAGGTCCACCATTTCTACACGGGCCCGGCCGTCTAGCCGGAAATTTGCCCTGCACCACCGGTTCAATCGGCGTCGCGCGTCGCCAGCACCTTGTCGATCAGGCCGTATTCCGCACCCTGCGCGGCTGACATGAAGTGGTCGCGGTCCGAATCCTTCTCGATCCGCTCCAGCGTCTGTCCGGTGCGTTCGGCATAGATGGTGTTGAGGCGGTGGCGCAGGTACAGCACCTCGCGCGCCTGGATCTCGATGTCGGATGCCACGCCCTGCGATCCGCCATGCGGCTGGTGGATCATGATGCGGGCGTTGGGCAATGCGTAGCGCTTGCCGGGCGCGCCCGCCGCCAGCAGGAAGGAGCCCATGCTGGCGGCAAAGCCGGTGCACAAGGTGGACACGTCCGGCTTGATGAACTGCATGGTGTCGTAGACGGCCAGGCCGGCGTACACCGAGCCGCCGGGCGAATTGATGTACAGTGAAATATCCTTGTTGGGATCCTCCGACTCCAGGAACAGCAACTGCGCAACGATCAGGTTGGCCGATTGCTCGGTCACCTCGCCGACCAGGAAGATCACGCGCTCCTTTAGCAGGCGCGAGTAGATGTCGAAGGCGCGCTCGCCGCGTCCCGTTTGTTCGACGACGGTGGGCACCAAGCCCAGTCCAAGGGGGAAATTCGCAGTCATGATCGTCCTTTCGCGTTTGAAGTAATCACCAGGTTGATTACTGCCCGCTTGACGCCCGCGCCCCCGCGCCGTGTGACGGCAAAAAAATATATAGTTGGCGTGTCACATCCGAAGCGCGCCGGACGTCATGTGGCACCGGCCCCATCACAGGAGATTTCCCATGCCACCGACCACCGATACCGACGGCGCGATATTCGAAACGCTGCGCCCGCGCCTGCAAGCGATCAGCCGCCGCATCGTCGGTAGCGAAGCGGAAGCCGAGGACGTCGTGCAGGATTGTTTTCTCAAGTGGCAAAGCGTCGAACAGGCGGCGCTGGCGACGCCGGCCGCATGGCTGACCACCGTCGTGCGACATCAGTCGATCGACCGCCTGCGCAAACGCGCGCGGGACATGGCGGCGGCGCGCCACGCGATGGAGCTGGCGCCCGGGGTGCCGTCCGCGACGCCTGAGGATGGCTTGCTGCGGCGCGCCGAGCTGGGCGAGGCGCTGGCCCGGATGCTGTCGCGCCTGGCGCCATCCGAACGCCTGGCGCTGGTGCTGCATGAAGTATTGGAATGCGAACACGCGGACATCGCGGCGGCACTCGGCACGACGACGGTGAACGCGCGCCAATACCTGGCGCGCGCAAGGCGGCGCTTACGGGAGGAGCGCGCGGAAGCGCCCGCCAGCGACAAGCTGTGCCGCGAGTTGATACGCCGCTTCCAGGCAGCGATCAACGGCCGCGACGTGCCGGCGATGGTGACACTGCTCGGTGACGAGCAGCCGGTGTCGGTGATCGCCTCGCCATTGCCGCGGCTGCGCGCCGGCGCCAGCGCCAACGACGCCGTCTACCACCCCTGCCACCCGTGCCGCCCCGCCCTGGCCGCTTAAAGCCGGCAATCCGGGGTCAGGTCCGCCATTGATGCATGAGCACGTGTAGAAATGGTGGACCTGACCCCGGAGTTACTCAATAACAACCTCTTTGCGGTTGTCGCGCGAGACGCGGTCGATCATCTTGTTGTACGGGTCGACGCCGACGTCGAACGGTTGCTCCTTGACCGTGACCGTGACCACCGGCTCGCTGCCGACCAATAGGCGCTTGTCAGTGAACAATACGCGTTCCTCGCTTTCCTTGGCGCCGGGCGCGCGCGCGAACACGGCAATCTCGACCGGCTCGTCGTAGGCGCGCGGCGTTTCCTTGCCTTTGCCGTCCGCTTCCATCTTGGCCAGGTGCAGCGTCATCGTCACGTCCCACTTGCCGTCGGCGCGCTTCCTGGCCTTGGCGTCCGTCACGCGGTTGTCGTAGAAGACGATCTTCTCGAACAGGTCGGTGATCAGCGCCTGCTTGTCCTGCGGCGCTTCGGCGCGTATGTAGGCCAGCAACTCGCGGCTGGTGGTGTACGGCGCCTGCTGGTATCCCTTGTCCTGCAGGAAGCGCTTGAGCGCGCGGTTGAGCGCCGCCTCGCCGATCTCGTCGCGCAGGCGGTAGAACACCAGGCTGCCCTTGCGGTAGTGGATGTATTGCTGGTTCTCGACGCGGAACAAGGGCTGCTCTTCGATCAGCTCGCCCCCACGGTCGCGCAGGTAGCTGTCGAGCTCGAAGCGCAGGAAACGGCGCAGCTTGTCGCGGCCGTATTCCTTTTCCATTACCATCAGCGCCGAATATTGCGCCAGCGATTCGATCAGCATGGTCGAACCCTGGACGTTGGCGCCGATCACCTGGTGCCCCCACCACTGGTGCGCCACCTCGTGCGCGGTGACGTAGTAGACGTAGTCGATGTCGTCCTTGTCGCGCAGGTCGGCGATGAAACCGAGCGCTTCCGAATACGGGATCGTGTTGGCGAACGATTGCGCGAAACCTTGGTAGTTCGGGAACTCCAGGATGCGCACCTGCTTGTGCTGGTACGGCGTGAAGTTGGCGTCGAAATAGTCGAGCGACTTCTGCGTCGACGTGATCATGCGGTCGACGTTGTAGGCGTGCTTGCTGTCGTAGTAGACCTCGATCGGCAGACCGCGCCACTCTCCCTTCTTGACGCTCCAGCGCGCCGACAGGTAGGCGAAGAAGTTGGCCATCGGCCGGTCCATCTTGTAGTGGAAGTAGCGCCGTCCACCCTGCTCCCAGGTCTTTTGCAAATAGCCCGGCGCGATGGCGATCTGGTCGCCGCTGGTCGAGACCGTGGTCTCGAAATTGATCCAGTCGGCCTCGCCGCCGAACGCTGTGTTGGCGCGCGCCTTTTCGTCCTCCAGCTTGGCCATGCGCTGCGGTTCGCCCAGGCCGCGCTTGCGGCGCTCGTTGCGGTCCTTCAGTTCGACGTCGTCGCGGTAGCCGAAGTGCGGGAAGTACTCGGAGTTGTTGAAGAAGGTGCCGTTCAGGTTGACGCTGTCGGCCGCGCCGCGGTTGGTGAAGCCCTGGTGGCGCACGTCGACCGTGAAGCCGAGGTCGAGGCGCGCGCCCGGTGCGATCGGCTGCGCCAGCGTGATGACCTTGAAGCCGGCGATCTTGTCGTCCAGCACCACCTGGTGCGGCGGCAGGTTGGCGTAGCGGGTCTCGACATCCGGATTGACCTGCAAGCGCAGCTCCGTCAGCGGCAGGCCGGTTTTGTTTTCCAGCAGATAGCGGCCACGGATCGCCACCCGGCGCTCGGCCGGATAGATGTCGACATCGGCGCGCACGTCGGTGATGCGCAGCTGCGGCAAGTCCTTGTATTTGCGGTAGTTCTTCTCGTAATCCGCCTGGCGGTCCATGGCGAGGTCCGACGGCACGTACTTGTTGAGCACATTCGTGTTATAGAAGATCCAGGCGCCGGTGCCGATGAAGCCGGCCACGCCGAGCGCCAGCGCCAGGCCGGCGCCGCCCTTCAACCGCGCGCCGGCCAGGCGCGCGCGGGCGCGCCACGGCCGCGCCAGGCCGCGCACCCAGAACGCCTGCGCCAGGATCAGCGCCGACACCGTGAACAGGCTCCAGTACAAGGCGTACCAGGCCCAGCCTTTGAGGAAGTGGCCGTAGCCGTTCATGTCCGAATAGCGCAAGCCCGGCAGCGAGGCGAAGTTGTACAGGTTGTGGTCGAAGTGCATCACGCCCAGCACGATCTGCGACACCATCAGCAGGATCACCAGCAGGTAGCCGATGAACTTGTTATTGGTGAGCACTTGCAGCGCCAGCGCGAACAGCCCCATCAGCACGAAGAAGGCCGATTCCAGCAGAATGCCCTTGACGTACAGGCCGGCCTCGATCGGCGCGCCGCCCTTGAACAGCTGGAAGCCGGCCGCCGCCACCGCGCCGGTGAGCAGGAAACCGAAGATGACGCCGACCAGCGCGACGCATTTGGCCAGCAGCGGCGCCCAGTCCGGCACCGGCATGGCGTCGCCGACGTCGGCGATCCTGGCCTGGCGTTCCTTGAAGATCAGTTCGCCGGCGTAGAAGGTCAGCACGATGATCAGCATGAAGTTGAAGGTGCCGCTCAGGGTCTGCAACATCAGGTGCGTGACCGGGTAGACGTTCGTGCCCAACATGCTGTCGGCCTGCGTGGCGGCGCCGATGAAGTTAAGCACGCCGAACAGCAGCATCACCAGGAAGGGCACGCTCTTGAACACCGCTTTCGCGTCGAAGGCGAGGATGTGCCAGCACTGGATCCAGCCGGTGGAGGCGCGGAAGCGCGGCGCAATGCGCGGCAACGCCACCGCCGACGGCGCCGGCCGGGCCAGGGCGGCCGGCTTGGCCTTGCCGAACAGGCGGCGCCCGGTGCCGACCCGTTGCGGCTTGAACAGGATCAAGGTAGCGACAAAGAAGACCACCGCGACGCCCAGCCACAGCAGGCGGTTGGCCAGCAGGTAGCCGGTGAACGGTGGCAGGCCGGCATTGGCCTCGGCCGCCGAGAAATAACGGGTGGCGCGGCCGAAGGCGCGCACGCCGAACGGGTCGACCAGCACGGCGATCCATTCGTTGTTGATGTCGCGCGTAAAGGCGCCGGCGACGGCCCACAGCACGAAGAAGCCCAGCACGCCGACGTAGACCAGCATCATCGAGCGGGTGGTGGCCGCCAGCAGCATCAGCAGCGCGCCGACGAACAGCAGGTTGGGAATGACGAAGAAGGCGAAGCTCCACAGGTAGGCCGCGCCCGGCAGCGGGCCGACGCGGGCCTCGTCCACCCACGGCATCAACGGGCCGAGCAGCATGCCGATGGCGATCAGCACGAAGATCGCCAGGCAGGCCACCAGGCCGGCGCTGAAGCGGCCGAGCAGGTACTGGTACTTGCGCATCGGCGTGGCGAACAGCATGTCGGAAATGCCGACCTCGCTGTCGCGCAGCACGGTGCCGGCGATGAAAATCGTCACGATGAACATCGAGATCACCGTGAACGTGCCCATGATCTGCGCCACGACCGTCGGCGCGTTGCGGTGGACGTTGCCGATGGCGCCGCCGACCTGGATGGCGTCGCTGGTGGTGGCGCCGAACGCCATCAGGGCGAGAATCAGGCCGCTGACCCACAGCAGCGGCTGGCGCAGCTGGTAGCGCAGGTCGAATTTGAAGAATTCAAGCAACATGGCGGCTCCTTACGCTGCGGCCGCAGGGGCGGCGACGGCGGCGGCCGGCGCGGCGGCGCGCGCGGCGTTGCGCACGTGCAGGAAGTAGACGTCCTCCAGGTCCGGCTCGACGGCGATGAAGCCGTCGTCCGGCTGGCTGTCGGCGTAGACGTTGATCTGCGGCTTGCCGCCGACCAGGCGCGTGTGCAGCACGTTGAAGCGCTGCTGGTATTCCGGCAGCGCCTCGGCGCTGACGCTGCGGCGCCAGACCTTGCTCTTGATGGTGTCGATGGCGGCCAGTGGCTCGCCCTGGCTGAGGACCTCGCCCTTGACGATGATGGCCATGCGCGGGCACAGGTCGGTGACGTCGGCAACGATGTGGGTCGACAGGATCACCACCACCTGCTCGCCGATCTTGGCCAGCAGGTTGAGGAAGCGGTTGCGCTCGTCCGGGTCGAGGCCGGCGGTCGGCTCGTCGACGATCACCAGACGGGGCGAGCCGAGCAGCGCCTGGGCGATGCCGAAGCGCTGCCGCATGCCGCCCGAGTAGGTGCCGAGGTTGCGCTTGCGCGCTTCCCACAGGTTGGTTTGCTGCAGCAGCGCTTCGACCGCCTCCTTGCGCTCGCCGCGCGCGGTCAGCCCCTTGAGGACGGCGAAGTGGTTGAGCAGGGTTTCGGCGCTGACCTTGGGGTAGACGCCGAAGTCCTGCGGCAGGTAGCCGAGCTGGCGGCGCAGCGCCTCGGGCTGGGCCAGCACGTCGAGGCCGTTGAAATCGATGCTGCCGCTATCGGGATCTTGCAAGGTGGCGATGGTGCGCATCAGCGAGGACTTGCCGGCGCCGTTGGGGCCGAGCAGGCCGAACATGCCGTTGGGGATGTCGAGGCTGACGTTGTTGATCGCTTTGACGCCGTTGGCGTAGGTCTTGCTCAGCTGTTTGATCGATAGCATGGAACGCATTCTCCGGATAAGGGACGGACGGGGTCCGTGGCAACCTTACTATAAGGTAAAGTTGCATACTTAGCAGGATTTTGCGATAGACTGCGGGTTTCGGGGGATGGACGGTGGTTTCCGCCCCCACCCTACGGCCGGTATTCGGGGAACATCTCTTTCAGCAGGAACGCGGTCAATTCCTTCTCGTCTTCCTTGCGCGCGCTCATGTGGACGGTTTTGCCCAGGCGGCGCGATTCCCATTCGAAATCGCCCGGCTTTTCCTTGCGGATGATCTTGATCATTTCCTTGACCACGGCCGTTTCGATGTCGCGCTCGCCACCCTGCTCGACGTGGATCTGCTGCAGCCAGTTGCGCTTGAAGTTGGTGTTCCAGCCACGGAACTTCACGTCGGCGCTGTTAGAGCGCTTGTCGACCGAGAACACGCCGCCCGTGTCGTCCTTGTCCACGCCGCTGGAGCGGCCCTGGGCGCCGGCGATATTGGCCTTGGCGATGCGCAGCGCGCGGTCGTTGGCGCTCTCCTCCGGCGCCGGCGGCGCCGGCTGCGGATTGTTGGCTTCGCGCGCGGCGCGGCGCTTGGCGATCATTTCCGACATGTCCGCCTCGGGCGGCGGCGTCATCGTCGCCTGCACCGGCGGCACATAGGTTTCCAGCTTGGGCTTGACGGCGGCCGGCGTCTCGCGGGTAACAGTCTGCTTGCGCGGCGGCGGCGGTTTGCTGGCCTTGGCCACTTCAGGCGTGGGCTTGGGCGTCGGTTTGGGCGTCGGCTTGGTCGGCGTGATCGGCAGCGGCTGGATATAGACCATCTGGCCCCCCTTGGGCGGCGCCGAGGTCTTGGTCTTTTCCGGCGCCGGCGCGATGAAGTAATACAACACGGCCAGCAAGTGCAAGGCGATCGAGATACCGATACCGATGCGGTTGGTCTTGGGCTTGCGGTCCCATGTGGCGAGCGGCTCCCCGGCCTGCGGCAGGGGTTGCCCGCAGGTTTCGCAATATCCGGTTGCGGAAAGTATATGGGAGTCGTGGTGCAAGATACCAAACCTTGTGCGTGAAAATGCGGCCATAGTGCCAGAGTCCCGATGGTTTGGAAACATCTGTTCAGGACCATCATACCGCGCCGTGCAAATCGGTGCGCGTATCCCAAGGTTCCACTTTACAATTTTCACGTCTTGACGGGTGTTACCGTATGTATCCAGGCCTTTATAAAATGACATGCGTGCCGTCGTTCACCGTAGCGGACACGGCCGCCAGAGGGCGGCGCGCGGGCTGGCGGCGGGGATAATCGGCCATCTGCGCGAACATGGCTGTCGCGCAACGGTCGGCGTCCAGCACCTGGCGCGAGCGCAGCATCGGGCGCGGCAAGGCGTGCGTGTAGTAATGACAACCCTCGACCGGATAGCCGAGCACCCAGATATTGCGCGCCGGTTCGCCCTGGAGGTTGAGCGGCTGGCTCGCCTCGTCGATTTCGATACCGCCCGGGTGGAACACGCCGTTGTAGTACGGCCGCACCAAGCCGCGTTTTAACACATTACGGATCAGTAATGACTCGTCCGTCTCGGGAAAAAAGGCGTCCAGCCGGGCCACGACCAGCACATCGACCGGCCGCCGCTCGGTGCCCTCGGCGAACTTGGTGCTCAGCACGTAGGTGGAATCGTCCTCGTCGGTCTCGACCACGCTGTTGGGGCCGGAGACGATGTCGATGACGCCGGCGTCGAGCAGCGCCAGCAGCTCCTCGTTGCGGCGCAGCGGCGGGCCGAAGGCGGCGCGGTTGATGGCCGGGTTGTAGACGTTGAGGAACTTGCGGTGCGAGGCCGGCGTCAGCCCGCCGTGCTCGATGGCGGCCTGCAAGGTGGCGCGGACATCGCGCAACACGTCGGTGGCGGCCTTGGTCGGACTGTCGATATTGCCCAGCCGCGCCTCGCGCAGATCGGTTTGCAGCCAGTCGGTGAAAAAGCCGCGGAACTCGTCGAGGTTGGCGAACTGGCGCTCGCGCAGCGGAAACAGCAGCGCATCGATCATCGCCTCGTCGTCGGCGTCCGGCACGAAGGTGAGCGGGTCCGGCACCAGGGCGGCCGTTGGCGAGGCGGGCAAGGCAGGCTGTGGGGCCGCGTGCCCGCACGCGCCGCCGCGGGCGTTGTTGGCCGGCAGCGCGGCAGTGCGCGCCAGGGTGTTACGGTAGACCCAGGCCATTTCGCGCTTGAGCAGCGGCAGCAGTTCCCGGTCGAAATCGAGCTGGCGGCTGCCGCGCGTGGCCAGCGCCATGCGCCGCAGCGCCTCGACCGCGTCCGGTGTGAAGTAATGCGGGTGGTGGCGGCCGTCGAGCCCCTTCTGGTTGATGCCGCGCGCGGCGTAGGGCAGGCAGTTGCGCGAGCACAAGGTCAGTTTCGGCTCGCGCCCGGAGCGCTGATAACGCAGCAAACCCGGCCGCCCCTGGCCGTTCGGCTCGCCGTTCGGCTGTCGTACGAAGGCGCCGCCGCGCCCCACCGTGAGCTCGGCGATCACATCGTGCGCGCTCAGGCCCAGCCCCTGGATCGCCACGCGCGCCTCGGGGCCGAGGCGATCGAGCTTGTCGAGCGGATAGATGTGGCGCACGAACGACAAGCGGCTGTTGTAGCGCGCGTGGTCCTGCGCGAACTTGGCCAGCGCGGCATCCAGATCGCTGGGCCGATTGCGGCCGTGGCCGGTGGTAAGGAAGACGAAATCGCTGTGGACGATGAAACCGCTTTCCAGCTCGATGGCGGTGCGCCCGTCCTGCTGCTGCCACAGGTCGTTGGCGCGCAGGCGGTGGTGGGTGAGCGTGAGGCAGGCCGGCAAGGCGGCCGCGATCTGCTGGTAGGTCCAGGCCAGGTATTCGCCCAGCATGCTGCGCGGCAGGTAGTCGGACTCGGTGATGTCGGCGCCGGCGCCGGCGATCCTGTGATAGCTGTCGCCGAAGCGGCGGTAACCGCTCTGGCGCGCCCACGCCGTCAGCGTCGGCGTGGCGCACAGCGGCGCGTGATGCACCGCGCCCAGCGCCGGGAACATGGTGACCTGGCTGGCCACCGTGTTGATCAACAGATGCTGCGGCTGGCGCGTGGTGTGCACGCCGGGGCCGCATTCGCCGGGCTCGATCAAAATGATGTCGAGCAGCAGCTGGCGGCTGCCGGCGATCGCCGCGATGCGTTCAAGTACGCTGAGCCCGCGAGGACCCATTCCTACTATCGTGACACTGTAGCGTTTCATTCCGGTCGCCTCTTTTTGTCATAGCCAACTTGCCTATGATAAATAAGCGACCCTTAAATTAACTTGTCACCCGTCAATGCTTGACTATGTTCACGGCCTTCAGTGGTACGGCGTGCACACTTTCCGGAGTGTAATCAACCACGTCCCCCGCCAGCTCGGCGTCGCTCATCGGGCCGGTGCCGCTGTATTTATCGAGGAACAGATAAATGACGGGCGTGATGTACAGGGTGATCACTTGCGAGAAGATCAAGCCGCCCACCACCGCCAAGCCCAGCGGCTGGCGCAGTTCGGCGCCGGCGCCAAGGCCCAGCGCGATCGGCAGCGCGCCCATCAGCGCCGCCAGGGTGGTCATCATGATCGGCCGGAAGCGCAGGATGCAGGCCTCGCGGATCGCCTCGGCCGGCGTGCGGCCCTCGTTGCGCTGCACGTGCAGCGCGAAGTCGATCATCATGATGGCGTTCTTCTTGACGATACCGATCAGCATCAGAATACCGATGATGGCAATCATCGTCAGATCGAGGTTGAACAGGCGCAAAGTCAGCAAGGCGCCCACGGCCGCCGACGGCAGGCCGGCCAGGATGGTCAGCGGGTGGATATAACTTTCATACAGCACGCCCAGCAGCACGTAAATCACGCCCACGGCAGCCAGGATCAGGATCAGCTGGCTGCCCTGCGAGCTCTGGAACACCGCCGCGTCGCCGCCATAGTTGGTGATGATCGACGGCGGCAGGTTCATGTCCACGCCCATGCGGTCGATCTTGGCGGTGGCCGTGCCCAGCGGCACATCCGGCGCCAGGTTGAACGAAATCGTGATCGCCTGCAGCTGGCCCTGGTGGTTGACGGCGGTCGGGCCGATGGTGCGCTCGACGCTGGCGATGCTCGACAGCTTGACCAGCTGGCCGGTCTTGTTGCGCACCGAGATCCGGGTCAGCGCGCTGTCGAACTGGCGGTCGGCGTCGGCCGCCTCCAGGATCACGTAGTAGCTGGCGGCCGGCGAATAGATGGTCGACACCTGCCGCTCGCCGAAGGCCAGATACAGCGCGGTGCGGATGTCGCCGATGGCCACGCCGAGGTTGTTGGCCTTGTCGCGGTCGATCTTGAGCGAGGCCTGCAAGCCCTTGTTCTGCGAATCGCTGGTGACGTCGCGGAAGTCGGGATCGTTGCGCATCTGGTCCAGGTATTTCTGCGCCCAGTCGTTGAGCGCGCCGGGGCTGACCGATTGCAGGGTGTACTGGTAGCGGCTCTTGGACGGGCGTCCGCCCAGCTGCAGGTTCTGCACCGGGCTCAGATACACGGCGATGCCGGGCACGGCCTTGGTGGCCTTGCGCAGGCTGTCCAGCACCTGCGGCATCTTCTGCCGTTCGCCGCGCGGCTTGAGCACCAGGAACATGCGCCCGCTGTTGCCGCCGCTGACAAACGAGACCACGTCCTGCACGTTGGGGTCGGCGCGGATCACCGCCACCACGCGGTCCTGCAAGGCCATCAGCGCGGCCGACGAGATGTCCTCGGAAGCCTCGGTGTTGACGCGGATCTGGCCCAGGTCCTCCTCGGGGAAGAAGCCCTTGGGTATCGTCATGTACAGCACCGCCGTCAGCACGAAGGTGCCCAGCGCGGCCAGCAGCACGACCGGCCGGTGGCGCAGCGCCACGTCCAGGGTGCTGGCGTAGCCGTTGCGCAGTTTGGTGAAACCGGCCTCGAACCAGCGGCCCAGGAAGTTGCCCTTGTCGTGCTCCGGATCGATGGTGTCGGCCGGCAGCAGGCGGCTGGCCAGCATCGGCACCAGCATCAGCGACACCGCCGCCGACACCAGCACCGACAGCGCGACGACGACGGCGAATTCGTGGAACATCAAGCCGATCACACCCGGCATGAAGAAGATCGGGATGAACACGGCCACCAGCGAGACCGAGATCGAGATGATGGTGAAGCCCATCTCCTTGGCGCCGATCAGCGACGCCTGCAACGGTTTCTTGCCCATCTCGATGTGGCGCACGATGTTTTCCAGCACCACGATGGCGTCGTCGACCACCAGGCCGACGGCCAGGGTGATGCCCAATAGTGAAACGTTGTCGAGGCTATAACCGAAGGCGTACAACAAGGCCAGCGCGCCCAGCAGCGAAATCGGCATCGTGATCGCTGGAATAAACGTCGCGGCGGCGCGGCGCAGGAACAGGAAGATCACCATCACCACCAGGAAGATGGTCAGCAGCAGGGTCAGGTTGACGTCGTGGATGGCCTCGCGGATCGACACCGAACGATCGTTGACGAGGTTGATGCTGATCGACTCCGGCACCTGGTTCTTGAAGCGCGGCAGCAGCGCGCGCACGCCGTCGACCACCTGCACGGTGTTGGCGTCGGGCTGGCGCTGCACCAGCAGCACGATCGAGCGCTCGCCGTTGTAGCTGCCGGCGGTCTTGACCGACTGGAAGCTGTCCTCGACGGTGGCGACGTCCTTCAGGCGCACCGGCTCGCCGTTGCGGGTGGCGACGATCAGCTCGGCGAATTCGGCCGCCTTCATCAGCTGGGCGTTCCCCTGGATGGTCAGCGTCTGGCTGGGGCCGTCCAGGATGCCCAGCGGCGTGTTGGCGTTGGCCGAGCGGATCGCCTGCTGCAACTCATCCAGGGTGAGGTCGCGCGCGTTCATCAGGTCCGACTTGGCGCGCACCCGCACCGCGAAGCGCTTCTGGCCGTTGACGGTGACTTGCGCCACGCCCGGCAGGGTCGACAGGCTCGGCGCGATCAGGTTCTCGGCGTAGTCGTTCAGCTCGGCCAGGGTCATCGACGGCGACGTCATCGTCATGAACAGCACCGGCGCGTCGGCCGGGTTGACCTTGCGGTAGGACGGCAGGTCGGTCATCTCGACCGGCAACTGGCGCTGGGCGCGCAACAGCGCGGCCTGGACATCGACCGCCGCCTCGTTGACGTTGACGCTCGGATCGAACTCCAGGGTCAGCGAGGAATTGCCCAGGATGTTGGTGGAGGTGATCAGCGACAGGCCGGCGATGGTCGAGAACTGCTTTTCCAGCGGCAGCGCGACCGACGAGGCCATGGTGTCGGGCGAGGCGCCCGGCAGGTCGGCCGAGACGTTGATGACCGGCGTGTTATAGCTGGGCAGCGCGGCGACCGGAATGTAGAAGTACGACAGCACGCCCGCCAGCACCAAGGTCAGCGACAGTAGCACCACCATCACGGGGCGCCGGATGCATAACTCGGAAAGGTTCATCGCCTAGCCCTTCTGTTTCGCGTTGTCGGTCCCCGGCTCGGCCGGCTTGTCGGCGCCGGCGATCCGCACCTTGCCGCCCGGCCGCAGGTTTTGCTTGCCGTCGACGATGATTTTCTCGGTGCCGCTCAATCCGGACACGGCGGCCTGGTCGCCAAAGGAGTGCAGCCGCTTGATGTTGACCACCTTGGCCGATTGGTCGCTATCGACCGCGTAGACGAAAGTGCCGCGGGTATTGCTGATGATAGCGTTTTGCGGGATCACCGTCGCGTCTTTTATCACATGGGAGACCAGCTGGGCGTTGACGTACTGGCCCGGCCACAGGCTGCTGCCCTTGTTGTCGAACTGCGCCTTGACGCGAATGACGCCGGCGACCGGATCGACGGTGTTGTCGATGAAGCTCAGGGCGCCGTTGATTGCCTTGTCCGAGCCGCCCAGGGTAACCTTGACCGGCACCGTGCCGCGCTGCTTGGCCTCCAGCAGCGCACCGAGCGCCGACTCCGGCAGGGTGAAGGCGACGTTGATCGGATCGAGCTGGGTGACGGTGGTGAGCGACGTCTCAAGCTGCACCAGGCTGCCCGGATAGACGTTGATGGCGCCGACCCGGCCCGTCATCGGCGCGCGGATCGAGGTGTAGCTGGCGTCGACGCCGACCGCGCGGGCGGCGGCGATGTCGGCCTCGAGCAGCGCGCGGGCCGATTCGACCTGGCTCTTGAGCGTGTCGACGGCGCCTTGGGCGACGAATTTCTGCTCCAGCAGATCCATCGCGCGCTGGTACTGGCGCTCGGCGTCGGCCAGGGTGGCGCGGTCGCGCGCGACCTGGGCTTGCGCCTTTTGCACATTGGCGCGCTGGCTGCGGTCGTCGAGCGAGAACATCAGCTCGCCGGAGGTGACGAACTGCCCTTCCTTGATATGCACCTTGGAGATGGTGCTGGTCGTTTGCGGATGCAGGTCGACGGTGCTGACCGGCGTCACCGTGCCGTTCGCTTGCAGCACGACGGCGACGTCCTGGCGCGCCGGCGCGACGACGCTGACCGTGGTCGGCCCCTGCGGGGCGTTGCCGTTCTTCGACTGGGCACCGGCCTGGGCCGGGCCGGCGCCGCCGTGCGTCGCGTACCAGACGCCGCCGCCAAGGATCGCGATGGCGCCCACCACATATGCTAACGAAGATTTTTTCATTTTTTAAGCCAGGGTTTTACCGATGAATGTAGTGCCAGGATTATTGCCGCCGTGCATCAGGGGGAGGCATTGTCGCATGATTTTTGACCAAAACTCGCGCTTCGTCGCTACTTTGTGGCGCGCTGTGGCGTTTTTGCGTGACGGTTTTGCGCAACGCACGAAGCCGGGTGAGCGCGCCGCGCCGATCAGCGCACGGCGTAGAACTCGGGCACGACCAGGGTGACCTCGAGCCCGCCGTCCGCATGGTTGGCCAGCACCACGTTGGCGCCGTGCTGCTCGGCGATGTTGCGGGCGATCGTCAGGCCCAGGCCGGTGCCGCCGGACTCGCGCGAGCGCGACGTCTCGATGCGGTAGAACGGCTCGAACACGCGCGCCATCTGGTCGTCCGGAATGCCGGGGCCGCCGTCGCGGATGCGGATGCGCGCCGCGCCCGCCAGGCGCTCGACGGTGACGTTGGCGTGGTGGCCGTACTTGACGGCGTTGTCGATCAAATTGACCAGGCAGCGGCGGATCGCCAGCGGCCGGCCCATCAGCGCCATGCCGGCCTTGCCGTTCAGCTCGACCGGCTGGCCGCTGTCGGTGGCGTCGCTGCAGACGCTGTCGAGCAGCGAGTCGAGGTCGAGCGCCTGCATGGTTTCCGTGGTGTCCATGCTGCGCGCCAGGTCCAGGCCTTCCTTGACCATCTGCTGCATCGCCGACAGGTCGTCGATCAGGCGCTGCTGCAGGTCGGCGTTGTCGACCTTTTCCAGCCGCAGGCGCAGGCGCGTGAGCGGGGTTTGCAGGTCGTGTGTGATGGCCGCCAGCATCTGCGTGCGCTGCATGATGTGCTGGCGGATGCGCGCCTGCATGGCGTTGAAGGCGGCGCTGGCCTGGCGGATCTCGGCCGCGCCGCTGAGCACGACGGGCGGATGGTTGATGTCGTTGCCCAGGTCCTTGGCCGCCTGCGCCAGCAGCTTGAGCGGACGCATCGTCATGCGCGTGACCAGGTAGGCCAGCACCGCGACGCTGAACAGGAACGGCAGCAGCGCCAGCATCTCGCTGTACTCGGTGGCCGGCTTCTCGGGCGGCGGCAGGATCGACAGCTTGAGCAGTTCGCCGTCGCGCAGGCGCACGCGCATGGCCTCGCAAGCACCGCCCCATTGCGACGGCGCGAAGATGTAGCTCTGGCGCGGCTGGTAGCAGGCGGCCGGGCGCTCGCGCAGCGGCATCAGCTGGATGCCCTGGCCGAGGCGCTGCTGCAAGCGGGTGGAAAATTCGGTCGGGCCGGTGGTGTCGGCCAGCGGTTGGTCGGGGCGCTGCAGCAGGATGGTGCCGCGCGTGGCCATGCGCAGATAGGTCGCGCGCGACGGTTCGGTGAGCGCCTCGGCGGTCGAGATCAGCTGTTCGGCGCGCTCCATCGCATGGAAGTCGCGGTAGCGTTCGAACGCGCGGGTGCGCTCGCCGACGGCCAGCCACTGGGTCAGCGCCGCCGAGGCGATGATGCCGAGCAGCAGGACGGTAAAGACCCGGCCGGTCATCGAGCCGAAGAACGCTTTCAAGGGTGCGGCTCCACGGTGACCTGGCCGGCCAGCACGTAGCCGCCGTTGCGCACGGTCTTGATAATCTGCGGCACGCGCGCGTCCTCGCCCAGCTTTTGCCGCAGGCGGCTGATCTGGATGTCGATCGAGCGGTCGAACGGATCGGCGTCGCGGCCTTGCGTCAGGTTCAACAGCTGGTCGCGGTTGAGCACGCGGTTTGGATGTTCGAGGAATACTTTGAGCAGGCGGAACTCGGCGCCCGACAGCATGATGACGATGCCGTCCGGGTTGAGCAGGTGGCGCGCCGTCAGGTCGAGGGTCCAGTTGGAAAAGCGCATCTGCTGCGCCTTGTCGGTGCCGCTGCCGCTGGGCATGGCGTTACTGCGGCGCAGGACGCTGCGGATGCGGGCCAGCAGCTCGCGCGGCTCGAACGGTTTGGGCAGGTAGTCGTCGGCGCCCATTTCGAGGCCGAGGATGCGGTCGAGCGGCTCGCCGCGCGCGGTCAGCATGATCACCGGCAGGGTCGACTGCGCGCGCAGCTTGCGGCACAGGGTCAGGCCATCATCGCCGGGCAGGTTGAGGTCGAGCACGACCAGGTCGGGTTTGGCTTCGTCGAGCATCTTCCACATGGCCACGCCGTCGGCGGCGCACAGCGCCCGGTAGCTGTTCGATTCCAGGTAGTCGGCCAGCAGGGTACGGATGTCGCGGTCGTCGTCGACGATCAGAATAGTAGATGTGGGTTCCATGCCTTAATTATCCTTAGTTCGGACGCGCCTGACCAATCACCAATTGTATCGTCTTGTATATGACCGCAAGGTTGTGACAACGCGGTGACAACGCGAAACATCTGGATACAAACACTATGACACGGGAAACGTCATGGCAATCTTCGGCTGCGAAGATGGGTTCAAGCGCGGCAACAAACTACCGCGATACCGTGAATCACTGAACTACTCATCGATAAAGGAAATGACCATGAACGTACTTCGCAAAAGCATACTGATCGGTTTTACGGTGCTGGGCATGGCCGCCGCGCACGCGCAGGACGCAGCGCCGGCCGCCGGCCGGGACCAGACCGCCAACATGGAGCAGCGCCGCGCCAAGATGTCGGAGATGTACGCCAAGCGCCAGGCCAGGCTGCATGACCAGCTGAAGCTGACGGCGCAGCAGGAATCGGCCTGGACCAGCTACCAGGCGGCGATCAAGCCATCGATGCCGGACGGCGCGCGTCCGCAGCGAGGCGAGTTCGCCAAGCTGACGGCGCCTGAACGTTTGAGCAAGATGATCGAGATGACCAAGCAGCGCGAGGCAAAGATGGAAACGCACCTGACGGCGCTGACTTCGTTCTACGGCCAGCTGACGCCGGAGCAGAAGAAGATGTTCGACGAGCGCGCCATGGGCGGCAAGTACGGCGGCCACGGCCAGCGCGGCGGCTGGCGTCATCACGGCTGATGTAAAAACCTGCGGGGGTCAAGTCTGACATTCGGACACAATCTCAGCCGTAAAGGCCGTGTAGTGTTCAGGCCGTGTCCGAATGACAGACTTGACCCCGGGTTTAGGGGAACGCGCGCGACAAGGAATTGTGGAACTGACCGGCGTTCTGATAGCCGATCACGCGCGCGCCAGGTATCTCCTGCCCTTTGCCGTCAAATAAGATGATCCCCGGCGGTCCGAATAAGCCGAACCGCTTCAGCATGGCCTTGTCGTCGGCGTCGTTGGCCGTTACGTCCACCTGCAGCAGCACCGTGTTGGCCAGCTTGTCGCGCACCTTGGCGTCGACGAAGGTCAGCTTCTCCATCTCCTTGCACGACACGCACCAATCCGCATAGAAATCGAGCATGGCGGTCTTGCCGCCAGTCTGCGCCAGCACCGCATCGAGCTGCGCCACGGTCTTGATGCGCTGGAACACCAGCGGCGTGTGCTGGTTGCCGGTCAAGTGCGCCAGCGGCGCCAGCGGATCGCGTCCGCCGCTGACCACGCCAACCAGTTGCGTCAGCCCCAGCACGGCGACCGCCACGCCCACCGTCTTGCCGACCCAGGCGCCGGAATTGAGCAGCAAGTACATGCCGTAGCCGACCAGCAGCGCGGCCCAGCCCATCATCTGCACGGCCGCCGGCAGCACCGGCGACACCAGCCACCATGCCATCGCCAGCATCAGCACGCCAAAGAAGCGCTTGACCGAATCCATCCACTTGCCGGCCTTGGGCAGCAAGGCGCCGGCGGAGACGCCGACCAGGATCAGCGGCACGCTCATGCCGACCGCCATCGCGAACAGCGCGCTGCCGCCGATGACGATGTCGCGCGTCTGGCTGATGTAGACCAGCGCGGCGGCCAGCGGAGCGGCCACGCACGGGCCAACGATAAGCGCCGAGATCGCGCCCATGACGAACACGCCGGCCAGCTTGCCGGAGGATTGGCGGTTGGAGACGCCGCTCAATTTGGACTGCAGCGCGGCAGGCACTTGCAGGTCGTAGTAGCCGAACATCGACAGCGACAGGATCGCCATCAGCACGGCGAAGGTGCCCAGCACCCACGGATTTTGCAGCGCGGCGGACAAGCCCTCGCCCGCCAGGCCGGCTGCCACGCCAAGCGCGGTGTAGACAATGGCCATGCCCAGCGCGTAGGTGACCGACAGCAGCAGACCGCGGCTGCGGTTACTGCGGTCGCCCTCGCCGACGATGATCGACGACAAAATGGGCACCATCGGCAGCACGCACGGCGTGAACGACAGGCCCAGGCCGAGCAAGGCGAACAGCGGCAGGATCACCAGCAGGCTGCCGGTCTTGAGCGCGGCTTCCAGCCGGCCCGATTCACCGACCGGTGCAGCCGCCACGGCGGCAGGTGGCGGCGCAGGTGGCACGATGTCCTCGGCGGTCGGCTTGGGGATGGTGTAGATATTGACGCCGGGGCTGACGGCGGCCGGTTTGCCTTCGCCGATGGCCGGGGCCGAAGTGGCGGCCGTTGTCGTTGCTGCCGCTGCGGCGACCGGCTTCGCGGCGGCGGCCGTGGCCGCGCCCTTCGCGCCGGGCGCGGCCGGCAGCGGCACCGAGCCGCTGCCGGTCAGCTGCGCCTTGTAGTCTTGCGGCGAGTAGCACAGGCCTTTTTCCGAGCAACCCTGCCCGCTGACCAGCAAGGTGAACGGGCCGTCGACGTCGACCGGTATCGTGATGGTGACGTTCTGGCGGTAGGTTTCGACGTCCTTTTCAAACGTGGCGTCGTAGTGGACTTTGCCGGCCGGGATCAAAGGCGTGCCGAGCTTGGCGCCGACGGCGCTGAACTTGAACGGTTCGCGGTACATGTAGTAGCCGTCGGCGATCTGGAAGTTGACCGCGATCGTGTGGCCGTCGACCATGCGCGCGGAGAACTTGAACGCCAGCGCGGGATCGAGGAAGTCCTGGGCGCGGGCGGGACCGGTCAACAGCACGGCGATCAGGGACAACAGCGTGGCAAAAAGACGGGCGAAACGGGACATGAAAACCTTCTATCAGCGGGGATGGTCGTTGGAGCAAGTGCGATAGTACACCGAGCCGTGGTTTCCCGCCCGCGCCCGGGCACGGTGACCAGCGGTTATCGCGGCGAATTTACCGGCGTCGCCGTTTTGTGCGAAACTTAATTTTTGCCCACCTGGAGCCGACTCCGATGTCTACGTTACGCCCGTTGCTGTTTTCCGCTTTGGCGCTGGCCGCCGTCCCGACCCTGGCGCAAGCGCCGGCCGAGGCGCTGGCCGCCGTGTCCGCCGACGATTTGCTGACCCATATCAAGACTTTGGCTTCCGACGAATTCGAGGGCCGCGCCCCGGGCTCGGCCGGCGAAGCGAAGACGGTGGCGTATCTGGAGCAGGAATTCAAAAAGCTGGGCCTGAAACCGGGCAATCCGAACGGCAGCTGGGTGCAGCCGGTGCCGATGCGCGGCATGACGCCGGCGCCGTCGTTCACCTACACGATCGGCGGCAAGACCGTGGCGCTCAATTTCCCGGAAGACTATGTCGCGCACTCGACCAGCCAGCCGGCCAAGGTGGCCGTCGACAAGTCCGAGATCGTGTTCGTCGGCTACGGTGTGCAGGCGCCCGAGTACGGCTGGGATGATTACAAGGGTGTCGACGTGCGCGGCAAGACCATCCTGATGCTGATCAACGATCCGGCCGTGCCCGATCCGAAGAATCCGGCCGAGCTCGACCCGGCCATGTTCAAGGGCAAGGCGATGACCTATTACGGCCGCTGGACCTACAAGTACGAGATCGCCGCCAAACTGGGCGCGGCGGCGGCGATCATCATCCACGAGACCAAGCCGGCGGCGTACCCGTGGGACGTGGTGCGCAGCGGCGGCAACAGCGAGAACTTCAGCCTGCTGCGCGACGGCCCCGATCCGGACGCGCCGGCGGTGCCGGGCTGGATCCAGCTGGACAAGGCCAAGGCGATGATGGCGGCCGCCGGCTACGATTTCGACAAGCTGAAACAGCAGGCGCTGACCAAGGACTTCCGTCCCGTCAGCCTGAAAGGAACGGCCAGCTTCAAGATCGACAACACGGCGCGCACCGTCAACTCGAACAACGTGGTGGCGATGATCCCGGGCAGCGACCCCAAGCTGAAGGATGAATTCGTCATCTACAGCGCCCACTGGGACCATCTGGGCATCGACGAGCGCCTGCCGGGCGAGCGCACCAAACAGATCTACCACGGCGCGCTCGACAACGCCTCCGGCGTGGCCGCGCTGATGGAGATCGCCAAGGCCTATAAGGCGCTGCCACCGGCGCAGGCGCCGAAGCGCTCGATCCTGTTCCTGGCGACCACCGCCGAGGAGCGCGGCCTGCTGGGCGCGAAATACTACGCGGCCCATCCGCTGTATCCGCTGAAAAAAACGGTCGCCAACATCAACATTGACGGCATCAACGCCTGGGGCAAGACGGCACAGATCGAGAACGTGACGTCCGGGCATTCGAGCATCGACGGCTTGCTGGCCAGATACGCCATGACGCAGGGCCGGGTGATGGACGGCGATTCGCGTCCGGAGCTGGGCAGTTTCTACCGGGCCGACCAGCTGGAGTTCGCCCGCGCCGGCGTGCCGGTGCTGTACACCAAGGCTCGCAGCCGCTATCTGGACAAGCCGGAGAACTATGCGCGCGAGAAGGTCGATTACTACTTCACCAAGGATTACCACCAGGTGACCGACGATGTGCGCGGCGATTGGGATTTCAGCGGCGGCGTGCAGGACATCCAGCTGCTGTTCCAGGTGGGCCTGGATATCGCACAGGGCATGACGCCGACGTGGAACGCGGGGTCGGAGTTCAAGTCGGCGGGCGACAAGCGGTTGAAGTAAGCGCGTGACGCAGCGGCCAACAAAAAAGCCAGGCTGAGCCTGGCTTTTTCTAGACAACTACCACAACAGCGAAGATTACTCTTCAGCGGTTGGAGCGGCGTCGATGTCGGTGACTTCTGGACGGTCCATCAGCTCAACGTAAGCCATTGGAGCGTTGTCGCCAACACGGAAACCCATTTTCAGGATGCGCAGGTAGCCGCCGTTGCGGTTTGCGTAGCGTGGGCCCAGTTCTGCGAACAGCTTCAGAACCATTTCACGATCGCGCAGACGGGAGAATGCCAGACGCTTGTTTGCCAGGGTGTCGGTCTTGCCCAGGGTCAGGATCGGCTCGATCACGCGACGCAGTTCTTTCGCTTTTGGCAGCGTGGTTTTGATGGCTTCATGACGCAGCAGGGAAACGGTCATGTTGCGCAGCATTGCCAGACGGTGGGACGAGGTACGATTCAGTTTACGGAGGCCGTGACGGTGACGCATGGTACTTCCTTTCAGGTGTTTAAATCCGAGTTCTTCGATCGCTCACGTGTGACGGTGGGCGCGGACCGGTTCTAGGGATAACGCCCGGCACAACATGTGCCGGGCGGGTGCTACAACTGCTAATCAGTTGGTGACAGGGCAGAACATCGCTGAGCGATGTCCAGCACTGTCACCAATTTGTTACCTTGTTATTTTTCCAGCCCGGCAGGCGGCCAGTTTTCCAGCTTCATGCCCAGGGTCAGGCCACGGGAAGCCAGAACTTCCTTGATTTCGTTCAGGGACTTGCGGCCCAGGTTTGGCGTCTTGAGCAGTTCGTTTTCCGAACGCTGGATCAGGTCGCCGATGTAGTAGATGTTTTCCGCTTTCAGGCAGTTGGCCGAACGCACGGTCAGTTCCAGGTCGTCCACTGGACGCAGCAGGATCGGATCGACCAGCGGCGCGCGCGATGGCGCTTCGGCGGCGGCTTCGGTGCCTTCCAGGGCGGCGAACACGTTCAACTGGTCAACCAGGACGCGCGCCGACTGACGGATCGCTTCTTCCGGCGAGATGACGCCGTTGGTTTCGATGTTGATGATCAGCTTGTCCAGGTCGGTACGCTGTTCCACGCGAGCGGACTCGACGAAGTAGGAAACGCGGCGCACTGGCGAGAACGACGCATCCAGAATGATGCGGCCGATGGTTTTGTTGGTGTCTTCGGACAGGCGGCGAACGTTGCCCGGCACATAGCCACGGCCTTTTTCGACTTTGATCTGCATGTCCAGTTTGCCGCCGGCGGTCAGGTGGGCGATCACGTGGTCCGGATTGATCAGTTCCACGTCGTGTGGCAGATCGATGTCCGAGGCCAGGATGGCGCCTTCGCCTTCCTTTTTCAGGGTCAGGGTGACGGAGTCACGGTTGTGGACTTTGAAGACCACGCCCTTGAGGTTCAGCAGCAGGTCGACGACGTCTTCCTGCACGCCGTCGAGCGACGAGTATTCGTGCACGACGCCGGCGATCGTCACTTCGGTTGGCGCGTAGCCGACCATCGACGACAGCAGTACGCGACGCAGCGCATTACCCAATGTATGGCCATAGCCGCGTTCGAACGGCTCCATCACTACTTTAGCGTGGCCGGCGCCCAGCGCCTCTACATCGATAATACGTGGCTTCAACAAACTGTTTTGCATGAAATGTCCTTTTCAATACCCTCGGCGCGTTAGGCCGATAAGGCTGATGGCATTAGTGAAAACGCCCGCTGATCACAGCGGGCGGGTTTTTTACAGCTAGACTACAGATTAACGCGAGTACAGTTCGACGATCAGCGATTCGTTGACGTCGTTGGCGATCTCGTTACGCTCTGGCAGGGACTTGAAGGTGCCTTCCATTTTCTTGGCATCGACCGACACCCAGCTTGGCATGCCGACTTGTTCAGCCAGCGACAGCGCTTCAACGATACGCACTTGCTTCTTCGACTTTTCGCGCACGGCAACGACGTCGCCGATCTTGACCGAGTACGAAGCGATGTTGACCACTTGGCCGTTCACGGTGAACGCTTTGTGCGATACCAGCTGACGCGCTTCAGCGCGGGTCGAGCCGAAGCCCATGCGGTATGCAACGTTGTCCAGGCGGGTTTCCAGCAGCTTCAGCAGGGTTTCGCCGGTGTTACCCTTGCGACGGTCCGCTTCGGCGAAGTAGCGACGGAACTGACGTTCCAGAACGCCGTACATACGCTTGACTTTTTGCTTTTCGCGCAGTTGGTTGCCGTAGTCCGAGGTGCGGGCACCCGACTTGACGCCGTGCTGGCCTGGTTTGACGTCCAGTTTGCACTTGCTGTCGAGCGAGCGACGTGCGCTCTTCAGGAACAGGTCAGTACCTTCACGGCGGGAGAGTTTTGCTTTAGGTCCGATATAACGTGCCACGATGCTTCCTTTTTATAAATAATAACGCCCCAGCCACAGACGGGAATTCCCGGATTGCGGTTAGGCGCTAGTCTGATCCTCAGGGTGGGCCAGACGGTGGCTTAAATACGAATAACCCGCCGAATGCGTTCGACAGGCGACAACAGCCGGGCAGTATAACCGTTTCCGGCTTTCTGCTCCAGCGATTTCTAATAGCCGGAAGGAGGCGAAGCGAACTTCGCCGCCGACCGCGCGATTAGATACGACGACGTTTTGGAGGACGGCAGCCGTTGTGTGGCACTGGGGTAACGTCCTGGATCTCGGTGATCTTGATGCCCAGGTTGTTCAGTGCGCGCACTGCGGATTCGCGACCAGGACCTGGGCCCTTGATACGCACTTCCAGGTTCTTCACGCCGCATTCAACAGCGACTTTACCAGCCGCTTCAGCCGCAACCTGCGCTGCGAACGGGGTCGATTTACGCGAACCCTTGAAGCCAGCACCACCGGAGGTCGCCCACGACAGAGCATTGCCCTGACGGTCGGTGATGGTGATGATGGTGTTGTTGAAGGAAGCGTGAACGTGCGCGATACCTTCGGCGACGTTCTTCTTGACCTTCTTGCGTACGCGCGCTGCTGCTGCGCTGCTTTGTTGCTTAGCCATGTGATTTCCCTAGATTATTTCTTGAGCGATTGAGCGGCTTTGCGCGGGCCCTTGCGGGTACGTGCATTGGTGCGGGTGCGCTGACCGCGGACCGGCAGGCCCTTACGGTGACGCATGCCGCGGTAGCAACCCAGATCCATCAAACGCTTGATGTTCATGGACAGTTCGCGGCGCAGGTCGCCTTCGACGATGAATTTAGCTACTTCATCGCGCAGCTTTTCCAGCTCGCTGTCGTCCAGATCCTTGACCTTTTTATCGGTCGCAATACCCGTCGCGGCGCAGATGAACTTTGCGCGTGGGCGGCCTACACCATAGATGGCCGTCAGGCCGATAACGGTGTGCTGATGATTTGGGATATTAACCCCTGCAATACGTGCCATTCGTTATTCCTCGATAAATAACGGTTATTAACCTTGACGCTGCTTGTGACGCGGTTCGACGCAGATTACGCGAACGACGCCCTTGCGCTTGATGATCTTGCAGTTGCGGCAGATCCGCTTGACTGAGGCGTTAACTTTCATTTTGCTCTCTCTTTGGTTAGTTACTTGGTCCGGAACACAATGCGTGCTCGGCTCAGATCGTAAGGTGTCAGTTCGACCGTCACCTTGTCGCCAGGAAGAATGCGGATATAGTTCATCCGCATTTTACCCGAAATATGCCCGAGCACCACGTGTCCGTTTTCCAGCTTTACTCGAAATGTTGCATTGGGGAGATTCTCAAGAATCTCGCCCTGCATCTGTATGACGTCGTCTTTTGCCATTCGGTATGTTTACCGCGCTTATCGCGTCGGAATTCCGCCTTTGAAATTTGCTTTGCGCAGCAGCGATTCATATTGCTGCGACATCACGTAGTTTTGTACCTGGGCCATGAAATCCATGGTCACAACCACAATAATCAACAGAGAAGTACCACCAAAATAGAACGGTACCTTCCACTCGGCTTGCATGAATTCCGGCAACAAACACACCAGAGTGATGTAGATGGCGCCAGCCAGTGTCAAACGTGTCAGGATCTTGTCGATGTAACGGGCAGTCTGCTCACCGGGACGAATCCCTGGCACAAAGGCCCCGCTCTTCTTCAAGTTATCCGCTGTTTCCTTGCTGTTGAAGACCAGCGCCGTATAGAAGAAACAGAAAAACACGATCGCAATGGCATACAACAGTGCGTGGATGGGCTCGCCTGGCCCCATCGATGCTGCCAAATCTTTCAGGAACCGGACGACAGGGTTGGCCGTATCGGCGCCCTGCGTGAACCAGCCCACGATCGTTGCCGGGAACAAGATAATCGACGAAGCGAAAATCGGTGGGATCACGCCGGCCATGTTCAACTTCAATGGCAGGTGCGACGTTTGTCCACCGTAAATCTTGTTACCCACCTGGCGTTTGGCGTAGTTCACCAGAATCTTGCGCTGGCCACGTTCGACAAACACCACGAAGAACGTCACCGCCACCACCAGGATCATGATGATGATCGCCGAGAACGCGCCGATCGAACCGTTGCTCACCGAGGCACCCAAACCGCCCAGCGCGCTCGGCAGACCTGCCGCGATACCCGCGAAGATGATGATCGAGATGCCGTTGCCCAGACCGCGTTCGGTGATCTGCTCGCCGAGCCACATGACGAACATGGTGCCGGTCAGCAGGGTGACCACGGTCACGAAGCGGAACGCGTAGCCGGGATCGAGCACCAGACCTGGCTGCGACTCCAGCGCCACGGCGATCGACAACGCCTGGAACAGCGCCAGCACGACCGTGAAATACCGGGTGTACTGGGTGATCTTGCGACGGCCCGATTCGCCTTCCTTCTTCAGCGCTTCCATCTGCGGCGACACGATCGACACCAGTTGCATGATGATCGAGGCCGAAATGTAAGGCGTGATACCCAGCGCAAAGACTGTGAAGCGCGCCAGAGCGCCACCGCTGAACATGTTCAACATGCCCAGGATGCCGCCCTCTTGCGACTTGAACAGCGCGGCCAATTGTACCGGATCGATCCCGGGAACCGGGATGTGAGCGCCGATACGATAAACCACCAATGCACCAAGCAAGAACCAGAGCCGGTTCCAAGGGAACCCGGCAGCAGCACTTTTAGCCAATTGTGGATTAGTCGCCAATTTTCGCTCCGATCAAGCTGTTAGCGGTCAACTCAGGCTACCGAGCCGCCGGCTGCTTCGATGGCCGCTTTCGCGCCAGCGGTCACTTTCAGGCCTTTGAGGTTCACCGCTTTGGTGATCTCGCCGGACAGAATGACGCGCACGTCGCGGGCCAGCACAGCCAGCACGCCGGCTTGCTTGAGCACCAGGATGTCGACGTCGCCGACCGGCAGGTTGTTCAGGTCGGACAGGCGCACTTCAGCTTTGAAGGTGGCGTTGAGCGACTTGAAACCGCGCTTAGGCAGACGGCGTTGCAGAGGCATCTGACCGCCTTCGAAACCGACTTTGTGGAAGCCGCCCGAACGCGATTTTTGACCCTTGTGACCACGGCCCGAGGTTTTACCCAGACCGGAGCCGATACCGCGGCCGACGCGACGCTTGTAGTGCTTGGCGCCATCGGCTGGTTGAATGGTATTCAGTTCCATGATTTCTCCGTGTGTAAGCCCGGGGGCTTACGCAACTACTTTAACGAGGTACGATACTTTGTTGATCATGCCGCGCACGGATGGGGTGTCTTGCAGCTCGGAGACCGAGTTGACACGACGCAGGCCCAGACCGCGGACGGTGGCACGGTGGTCTTCACGCGTGCCGATCAAGCCCTTGACCAATTGTACTTTGACGGTTTTGGTTGTCATAACGTTCACCTTAGCCCAGGATTTCTTCTACCGACTTGCCGCGTTTCGCAGCAATTTCAGCAGGAGTACTCATTTTTGCCAGACCATCCAGCGTTGCACGGACCAGGTTGTAAGGGTTGCTCGAGCCGGTGGATTTCGCCACGACGTCGGTCACGCCCATTACTTCGAAGATCGCGCGCATTGCGCCGCCAGCGATGACGCCGGTACCTGGTTTCGCAGGCGACATCATCACTTTCGATGCGCCGTGACGGCCGGTAACGGTGTGCTGCAGGGTGCCGTTTTTCAGGTTGACCTTGATCAGGTTGCGACGGGCTTCTTCCATTGCCTTCTGCACACCGACCGGTACCTCTTTCGACTTGCCCTTGCCCATGCCGATGCGGCCATCGCCGTCACCAACCACGGTCAGCGCGGCGAAACCCATGATACGACCACCCTTGACCACTTTGGTCACGCGGTTGATCGCGATCATTTTTTCGCGCATGCCGTCATCCGGCTTGTCGCTTGCCATTTTTGCTTGCATTTTTGCCATGATCGTTCCTTAGAACTTCAGACCGGCTTCGCGCGCGGCTTCTGCCAGCGCCTTCACACGGCCGTGGTAACGGAAACCGGAGCGGTCGAACGCGACTTCGGTAATCCCTGCTTTCAGTGCTTTTTCTGCGACGCGCTTGCCGACGATCGCGGCAGCGGCAGCGTTGCCGCCCTTGCCCGATTTGCCAGCCAGTTCGTTGCGCACTTCGACTTCTGCCGTGGAGGCCGATACCAGTACTTTGGCATCCGGCGAGATCAGGTTCGCGTAGATATGCAGGTTAGTGCGGTGTACCGACAGGCGGTTCACTTTCTGTTGCGCGATCTTGATCCGGGTTTGGCGTCCGCGGCGCAGACGTGATTCTTTCTTGTCCATCGTCAGCCCCTAGTTACTTCTTCTTGGTTTCTTTGATCTTAACCACTTCGTCCGCATAGCGAACACCCTTGCCTTTATAAGGCTCTGGGGAGCGGTAAGCGCGAACTTCAGCAGCCACTTGGCCCACTTGCTGACGGTCGATGCCTTTGATGACGATCTCCGTTGGCGTTGCGGTAGCGCAGGTGACGCCGGCTGGCATCGAGTGCACGACAGGGTGCGAGAAGCCCAGCGACAGATTCAGCTTGTCGCCCTGCGCTTGCGCCTTGTAACCCACACCGACCAGGTTCAGCTTTTTCTCGAAACCCTTGGTGACGCCGGTGACCATGTTGTTGACCAGTGCGCGCAGCGTGCCGGACATGGCATTGGCTTCGCGGCTGTCATCGGCCGGGACGAAATTGAGGGTTCCTTCTTTGTTTTCCACTTTGACCTGGCCGTTGAGGACCTGGGTCAAGACGCCCAGCGGGCCCTTGACAGTGATCGCCTGTGCGGAGATGGCGACATCAGCGCCAGCTGGCACAGCGATTGGCATTTTAGCTACACGAGACATGTCTAACTCCTTATGCGACGTAGCAAATAACTTCGCCGCCGACACCGGTAGCGCGTGCTTTGCGGTCCGTCATGACGCCTTGCGGAGTCGACACGATCGCCACACCCAAGCCATTCATCACAGTAGGGATCTCGTCCTTGCCCTTGTAGACGCGCAGGCCCGGACGGGACACGCGCTCAAGGCGCTCGATGACGGGACGGCCAACATAATACTTCAAACCGATTTTCAGTTCCGCTTTGCCACCAGCTTCGGCTACGGCGAAATCTTCAATGTAACCCTCGTCCTTGAGGACGTTGGCAATCGCAATTTTGACTTTCGACGATGGCATGGCCACGGTCGTTTTTTGCACGCCCTGGGCGTTACGAATGCGGGTCAGCATATCGGCGATAGGATCGCTCATACTCATTGCATATTCTCCTATTACCAGCTTGCTTTAGTCATACCCGGAATCTCACCACGCATGGCGAATTCACGGAGCTTGATACGGCCCAGACCGAATTTACGGAAAGTGCCGCGAGGACGACCGGTGACGGCGCAGCGGTTACGCTGGCGGGTCGGAGCCGAGTTACGTGGCAGCGCTTGCAGTTTCAGGCGCGCTTCGTAACGTTCTTCTTCCGACTTCGACTGGTCATCAATGATGGCCTTCAGCGAAGCGCGCTTGGCGGCGAATTTGTTCGCCAGGTCCACACGCTTTTGCTCACGGTTAATCAGTGCGAGTTTTGCCATGATCTTCTTAGTTCCTGAACGGGAATTTAAAGGCGGCGAGCAAAGCTTTGGCTTCGTCGTCGGTCTTGGCGGTGGTGGTAATCGAAATGTTCATACCACGCAGCGCATCGATCTTGTCGTACTCGATCTCAGGGAAGATGATCTGCTCTTTGACACCGATGTTATAGTTGCCGCGGCCATCGAACGAACGACCATTGACACCACGGAAATCGCGCACGCGCGGCAGGGCCACGGTAATGAAGCGATCGAGGAACTCGTACATGCGAGCGCCACGCAGGGTGACCATGGTACCGATCGGGTAGCCTTCACGGATTTTGAAACCCGCGATAGCCTTGCGCGACTTGGTCGTCACTGGCTTTTGGCCAGCGATCTTGGTCAGGTCGCCGACGGCGTGTTCGAGGACTTTCTTGTCCGCGATTGCCTCACCAACACCCATGTTCAGGGTGATCTTGGTCAGGCGTGGAACTTCCATCACCGACTTGTAACCGAATTTCGCGGTCAGGTCGGCGACGACTTTATCTTTGTAGAATTCTTGGAGACGTGCCATGATTTCTTAAGCCTTCACTACTTCGCCGGACGATTTGAAGATGCGGACTTTTTTGCCATCCACTTCTTTGAAACCGACACGGTCTGCCTTGCCACTAGCCGCGTTGAACAACGCGACATTGGACACGTGAATCGGCATAGTCTTGTCGACGATACCACCTTGTACGCCAGTCATTGGGTTAGGCTTGGTCGCTTTTTTAGCGACGTTGACGCCTTCAACCACGACATGCTCCGCATCTACACGACGCGAAACGACGCCACGTTTGCCCTTGTCTTTCCCGGTCAGAACGATGACTTCGTCGTTTTTACGAATCTTATCCATTACGACTCCTTACAGGACTTCCGGTGCCAGGGACACGATCTTCATGAACTTTTCAGTGCGCAGCTCGCGCGTCACTGGTCCAAAAATACGGGTACCGATCGGTTCCAGCTTGGCGTTCAACAGAACGGCGGCATTGCCGTCGAACTTCACCAGGGAACCGTCTTGGCGGCGAACACCTTTAGCGGTGCGCACAACCACGGCGTTATAAATTTCACCTTTTTTGACACGGCCACGTGGCGCGGCGACTTTGACAGTCACTTTGATCACATCGCCAATGCCAGCATAACGGCGCTTGGAACCGCCCAATACCTTGATGCACATAACTTCTTTTGCACCGGTATTGTCGGCCACTTCGAGCCGGCTTTCAGTTTGAATCATAGTATTCTCTTTCCCAACTTAAGCCGAAGAATCCACACAATGCGGACCTGCGGTCAGTCTTGGTCCCGCCAGCGCGCCCATGCAGGGCGTGATGTTTGGGTGCTTGACCTTCGTACTGCGACCGACCGCACGGTTCTGCGTCTGTGGCCAGACACTTTGCGGCGTTACATGAACGAAGCCCGCAAGTATATAACACAACTCGCGGGCTTGCAAGAACTAATTAAAAACACCCCGACCGCCGTTGCCGGCAAAGCGGGGCGCACTTAATTAAACGATTTGCGCGGCTTGCACCACGCGCGTCACGGTCCATGCCTTCGTTTTGGAGATCGGACGACCTTCCACGATTTCCACCGTGTCACCGGTTTTCACCTGGTTGGTCTCGTCATGCGCGTGATACTTGTTCGAGCGCATGATGATCTTGCCGTACAAAGGATGCTTGACGTGACGTTCGATCAGAACGGTAACGGTTTTGTCCATTTTGTCGGACACCACTTTACCGACCAGCGTGCGCTTGAGCGGCTTGTTCACTGTTTCGGTCATTTGGCTTCCTTGGTGTTCATTACCGTTTTTACACGTGCGATGTCGCGACGTACCTTCTTGAGCTGCGAAGTATTGCTCAGCTGCTGCGTCGCGATTTGCATGCGCAGGCCGAACTGGGCCTTCAACAGGTCAGTCAGCTCTTTTTGCAGAGCTACCTGGTCTTTGCCGCGGAGTTCAGATGCTTTCATATTTCACTCCTGTTATTGGCCGACTTGGCGGACCACGAAGGTCGTCGCCAGTGGCAGTTTGGCAGCGGCCAGGCGGAATGCTTCGCGCGCCAAGGTTTCGTCGACGCCGTCCATTTCGTACAGGACTTTGCCCGGACGGATTTCAGCGACGTAGTACTCTGGATTACCCTTACCGTTACCCATACGAACTTCGGCTGGCTTGTTCGAGATCGGTTTGTCCGGGAAGATGCGGATCCAGATACGGCCGCCACGTTTGATGTGACGGGTCATGGCGCGACGAGCGGCTTCGATCTGGCGTGCCGTGATACGACCACGGGCAACGGCTTTCAGACCGAATTCACCGAACGACACCGAAGTGCCGGTGCCATGCGAAATGCCGGTGTTACGGCCTTTCTGCTCTTTACGATACTTCCTGCGTGCTGGTTGCAGCATGATTATTCTCCTGCTTTCTCGGCCGGCTTGGCGGCAGCGGCGCTACGAACGCGTGCTGCGCCTGGAGCGGCTGGTTTAGCACCGGCGCCGGCGCCGGCTGGGCGCGGACGGCCAGCTGGTTTGCCGTCGTCACGACGTGGGCCACGTGGCTTCTTCTCGTCCGGCGGGGTATCGATGACTGGTGCGTCGCCGTTCGGCGCGCGGTCACCCTTGTATACCCAGACCTTGACACCGATGATGCCGTAGGTGGTCGAAGCTTCGCTGGTGCCGTAGTCGATGTCGGCGCGCAGGGTGTGCAGTGGCACACGACCTTCGCGGTACCACTCTTTACGAGCGATTTCGATACCGTTCAGACGACCCGACGACATGATCTTGATGCCCAGGGCACCCAGACGCATGGCGTTTTGCATGGCGCGCTTCATCGCGCGGCGGAACATGATGCGCTTTTCCAGCTGCTGGGCGATCGAATCGGCGATCAGCTGCGAGTCGATTTCCGGCTTGCGGATTTCTTCGATGTTCACGTGGACAGGTACGCCCATGATCTTGGTCAGCGCCGACTTCAGTACTTCGATGTCTTCGCCTTTTTTACCAATGACCACGCCCGGACGCGAGCTGTAGATCGTGAAGCGCGCGTTCTTGGCTGGACGCTCGATGACGATGCGGCCGACCGAAGCGTTCTTCAGCTTGGTCTTCAGGTAGGCGCGCGCCTTCAAGTCTTCGTTCAGCATCGAAGCGAAGTTGCTGTTGCCAGCATACCAACGCGAGGCCCAGTTACGGGTAACCGACAGGCGGAAGCCGGTTGGGTGGATTTTTTGACCCATGCTATAGCTCCTTAGTTGCCGACGGTCACGTAAATGTGACACGATTGCTTCGAGATGCGATCACCCCGGCCCTTAGCGCGTGCGGTGAAGCGCTTGAGGATCGGACCCTTTTCAACGTAGATGACTTTGACGAACAGCTCGTCGATGTCGGCGCCATCGTTGTGCTCGGCGTTGGCGATGGCCGACTCGAGCACTTTCTTGATGATGGTCGCGCCCTTTTTCGGGCTGAATTGCAGAATGTTGAGTGCTGCGTCAACTTTCTTGCCGCGGATCTGGTCGGCCACGAGGCGACCTTTCTGATCCGACAAGCGCACACCCTTGAGGATTGCTTTGGTTTCCATTATTTCTTCGCCTTCTTGTCAGCGGCATGGCCCTTGAACGTGCGGGTCAGCGCGAATTCACCGAGCTTGTGACCAACCATGTTCTCGGAGACGTACACCGGCACGTGCAGCTTGCCATTGTGGACGGCGATCGTCAGGCCGATGAAGTCAGGCATGATGGTCGAACGACGGGACCAGGTTTTGATTGGCTTTTTGTCTTTGGCCGCTTGCGCCGCTTCGACTTTTTTCACCAGGTGGGCGTCACAGAACGGCCCTTTTTTCAATGAACGAGTCATGTGCTACCCCTTATTTCTTGCCGCGGCGCGAGACGATCATGGAAGAAGTGCGCTTGTTGCTGCGGGTCTTCTTACCCTTCGTCTGTTGGCCCCAAGGCGACACTGGATGACGACCAGCTGCGGTTTTACCTTCACCACCACCGTGCGGGTGATCGACCGGGTTCATGACCACACCGCGAACGGTAGGACGAACACCGCGCCAGCGCATCGCACCGGCTTTACCGATTTTACGCAGGCTGTGTTCGGCGTTGCCGACTTCACCCACGGTGGCACGGCACTCGATGTGCACGCGACGAACTTCACCCGAGCGCAGGCGGACCTGGGCGTAGGTGCCTTCGCGGGCCATCAGAACGACGCCGGCGCCGGCGGTACGGGCCATCTGGGCACCCTTACCTGGCAGCATTTCGACGCAGTGCATGACGGTACCGACCGGGATGTTGCGGATCGGCAGGCAGTTGCCCGACTTGATCGGCGCTTCCGAGCCGTTCATGACGGTGTCGCCCACGCTCATGCCCTTGGTGGCGATGATGTAGTGACGCTCGCCGTCGGCGTAGCACAGCAGGGCGATATTCGCGGTGCGGTTTGGATCGTATTCGATACGTTCCACTTTCGCAGGAATGCCATCCTTCTGACGCTTGAAGTCGATCAGGCGATAGTGTTGCTTGTGACCACCACCGATGTGACGGGTGGTGATGTGGCCGTTGTTGTTACGGCCGGCGGTCTTCGATTTTTTCTCAACCAGGGCTGCGAACGGACGACCTTTGTACAGGTCCGGGTTCACAACCTTCACCATGCCGCGACGGCCTGGCGAGGTTGGCTTCATCTTAACGAGTGCCATTATTTAGCCTCCTCGGAGAAATTGATTTCCTGGCCAGGCTTCAGGCACACGAAAGCACGCTTGGTATGGTTGCGGCGGCCGGTGTGGGCGCCGGAACGCTTCTGCTTACCTTCGCGGTTGACGGTCTGCACCGATTCCACTTCGACTTTGAACAGCAGTTCAACGGCGGCCTTGATTTCTGGCTTGGTCGCGTCGGTGGTAACACGGAAAACGATCTGCTCGTTCTTTTCCGCGACCATGGTGGCCTTCTCGGAAATGACCGGAGCTACCAGCACCTTCATCAGGCGCTCTTCGCTAAATTTCAATGCGCTCATGCCAGCATCTCCTCAATCTTGGCCAATGCGGCCTTGGTCACTACAATCTTCTTGTAGAACACCAGCGACATTGGATCTGCGTGACGTGGCTCGACAACCAGAACGTTCGGCAGATTGCGCGAAGCCAGTTCCAGGTTTTCGTTGGCGACGTCGGTGATGATCAGTACCGAGTCAAAGCCCATGCCGGTCAGCTTTTGCGACAGCAGCTTGGTTTTTGGCGCTTCGATCGCGAAATCTTCGACCACAACCAGGCGCTCTTCGCGGGCCAGCTGGGACAGAATCGAGCAGATACCTGCGCGGTACATCTTCTTGTTCACTTTGTGGGTGAAGTTCTCGTCGGGCGAGTTCGGGAAGATGCGACCACCGCCGCGCCACAGTGGCGACGACGACATACCAGCACGAGCGCGGCCGGTGCCTTTTTGGCGCCATGGCTTCTTGGTCGTGTGGTGGACTTCTTCACGGTCTTTTTGTTTACGGTTGCCGCTGCGCGCATTGGCTTGGTAAGCAACGACGATCTGGTGGATCAGGGCTTCGTTGTAGTCGCGGCCGAAAATGGTGTCGGCGGCAGCTACGTTAGAGGCGGCTTGACCTTGAGCGTTCAAGAGCTTGAGTTCCATCGTTTAAGCTCCCTTCTTTGCTTTAACTTTGACAGCAGGCGATACGACGACCTGGCCATTTTTCGCGCCAGGAATCGCGCCTTTGACCAGCAGCAGCTGACGGTCGGCGTCGATACGGGCGATTTCGAGGTTCTGCACGGTGCGGGTGACGTCACCGAGGTGACCGGTCATGCGCTTACCTGGGAACACGCGGCCTGGATCCTGCGCCATACCGATGGAGCCTGGAACGTTGTGCGAACGCGAGTTACCGTGGGTAGCACGGCCCGAAGCAAAGTGGTGACGCTTGATGGTACCGGCATAGCCTTTACCGATCGTGACACCTTGAACGTCGATCTTTTGACCGACTTCGAACAGCGAAGCGGCAACGACATCGCCGGCTTTCAATTCTGCTGCCTTGGTGGCGTCGACGCGGAACTCTTTCAACAGAGTACCGGCTTCAACACCAGCTTTAGCGTGGTGACCAGCAACAGCCTTCGTTACGCGGGAAGCGCGACGTTGACCGAATGCGACCTGAACTGCGGAGTAACCATCAGTTTCAGGAGTTTTGATTTGCGCAACACGGTTGTTCGATACGTCCAGCACGGTGACAGGGATCGAATCCCCTTCATCCGTGAAGATGCGCATCATACCAACCTTGCGACCGAGGAGGCCAAGGCTCATTTTTTCTCCAATTCCCACCTACGATTGGGCGGGGATATGTTGAACTACAAAATTAGTACGGACCAATAAAAGGTCGAATCCATACCGAAGCCGGCTAGTGTAGCGTGAAAAGGGGCTTGACGCAACAACTAAGTACAGGGTATGTCGGGTTTACGCGGAATTATCGGGCCGGTGTGGCGGGACGGGGGAAAGCGAGGCGGGATGCGGGTTGCGGCCGGGATACGGTAGCGGCGAAAAACATTCCTGATTGCCAAAACTCAAGGCGCCGATGGCGGCGCGGCGTCACGCTTCCAGTTTCCACGAACCCACATCACAGGAGCTGAGAATGAACGAACCCGTCCCGCACGTGAAAGAGTCCATCCCGGAATTCGCCCCGCCGTTTTTTGTCTATCTGGCATTTTTGGTCGCCGCCCTGGCCATTGGCAACAACCACTCGTGCAGCGGCGGTCTCGGATTTTACGCGTTGCTAGGGGTGGCGGGTCTACTGGTCCTGCTCGTATGTCCCTTCTTTGTATCCAAGAAACGTGGACCAATCACGCAATTCGTAATGAGCGTTTTCTATTTTTTGCTTGGAATCGCTGTGTGGGCTGGGTCATTTGCGCTTGGCGATATGCGGTTTATGTGCAGCCTCTTCTAACAGGCCTCGCGTATTCCGGCCGGCAGCGCTCTCGTCTGCCGCATTTCGTAGGGCGGATTAGCGAAGCGTAATCCGCCACGCTCCGTCCGGGACCCTAACGCCCTCCACGCTATCGCGCAACCGCAGGCCGCAGGCTGCCGATCAGCGCAAGCACCGACAACAACAGGCCCGCGCCCACGATGACTTGCACCCATTCTGCAGGCAAGGGCCCGGATTCAACCCTGGAAGGGTCGGCCAGCATGCCGAAGAAGCTGAAGTACCCCATGCCCAGCGAGCATCCCCAAGCGGCGGCCAGAAACCGCTGGCCATCGTTGAAGTCGACGCGGGTACGCCAGACCGCATATAACAGCATGGCGCCAAGCAGCACATCGTCAAGCCAGAAAATGAAGTGGGTGCCGGCGCTGATCTGGTGCCAGCGGCGCACCGTTTCCGCCAGCGGCAGAAGAATGCCGAAGATCAGCGCCAGACGGCGGCTAAATATATGGGTCACCGGGTCACCATAAAGGATGTTATATCTGGCGTTTACGCCGTGACTATGACTTCTTGCACATCGGCGTCATCGAACTGCTCTTCCCAAACGGATGAGTATTCTCCGATCGCAGTCTTAATGTTTGCGATCGCTTCTGCCTCGGTCTCTCCATGTGACAAGCAACCCGGCAAAGGCGGTACGGAGACGCTGCCGCCATTGGAGTCCGACCGAATGCTGAGCGGGATCAATCGACTCGCTTCAGGCGTCGGTAGCATGAACTCCCACCAGCCATCGCTGGCTCCCGCCCCACTCTTTCCAATCGATAAAAAAGCGCCCGACGGCACCAAGGAGACGTCATGAACAAACTGTTGCGCACGATATTGCCCGTGCTGGCCGCCTGTGCCAGCCTGGCCGCCGGCCCCGCGCTGGCCAGCGCGAGCGGTACCACCAGCATCGGCAACGTCACGCTCGGCGTCATCGACCTCACGCCGCAGGACGCCGCCAACGCCGGCTATATCATCGATTCCTTCGACACCCGGCTCATGGTCTACACCGACACCAGCAATACCGGCGGCGGCTTCTATCCAACCACCGTGACTCCGCCGCCTTACACCGCCGGCAACGCGCAGATGGCGCACAGCTCGGCCACGGCAGGCGCCACCACCACCGGCATCGTGGGCGATGTCGCCGCGCAAGTCACCACCGGCCCCGCCCTCGGGCTGGACAACATGGTCAGCGCCGACAGCCAGCAGTGGATATGGCTGACCCTGGCCCCGCATACATTGCTGACCGTGTCGGGCAACGTGCTCACCGATGCCACCCGCTCGCTGGACGCCGGCGAGGGGTATGGCGTCTTCAGTTGGGCATCGATCGACATCACCGACAGCGAGATGCACACCTTCAGCTATCTGTCGCGCGAGAGCGCGCTGATCCGGGGCGAGGACACCGGCGCCGCCAGCAGCAGCGAATTCTTCACCCTGGCCTTCGCCAACCCGGGCGCCACCGCCATGGCAGTGAGCGTCAACTTCCTCGCCTACACGGACATCACGGTGACGGCTGCCGTGGTGCCGGAGCCGACCACCTACGCCATGCTGCTGGCCGGCTTGCTGCTGACGGGAAGAGCCGCCCGGCGTGCGGGCCGCACATCCTAACCCTGGATTCTAGGCCCGGGCGACATGGATGCGGGCCTTGATATGTTTTAGGTGGGCGACGATGGTGAAGGTCATCACCACCAACAGCGACCACGAGCTCCACTTGCTGACATGGACCGCCGACCACGCGCCCAACTGGTTGGGATAGCGCCACACGCCCCAGAAGGTGCTGATGTTCTCGGCCAGCCAGATGAAAAAGCCGATCAGCACAAAACTCAGCAACAAAGGCATCTGGCGATCGCGGTCGAGCGGGCGGAACACCACCGTGGTGCGCGCATACAGACCCAGCGCGCACGCGGCCAAATACCAGCGGTAGTCGCCGATGTAGTGGTGGGTGAAGAAGTTGACATATATAAGTAGCGCGACAAACACCGCCATCCAGTACGGCGGGTGATGACGAATCCGCAAGTCGAACAAGCGCCACGCCTGGATGATGTAGCTGCCGACGGCGGCGTACATGAAACCGGAGAACAGCGGAACGCCGAACACCTTGGTGTAGGCGAAGTCCGGATAGCTCCACGACTGGATGCCGCCAGACACCTTGAACACCTCCAGCGCGAAGCCGACCAAATGGAACAGGCAGACCGCCTTGAGCTCATCCCAGGTTTCGAGCCCGGCCCACACCATCCACACCTGGATCGCCAGTGCGGCAACCAGCAGCACGTCGTAGCGCGGCAGTCCGAGGACGCCCGCACGCGGTACCAGGAACACGGCCGCGAAGAACAACGCGACAAACAGGCACGCCCTCGCCTCTTTGACGCCAAAATACAAGAACTCGACCGCCAAGCGCTGAGCGCCGCGCAGTCCTTGGCGGGTCGAATTATCGAGCAAGTGCAGGTCAAGCGCGGCGAGCATGATATATCCGGTTGGGCAAATGACAACAGCCTACCGGCGTCGGAAGATTCTGTCCAGAGTTGGCGGAGCGGCAACGGCATGATTGACTCGCGCCAGATCGCACTTTTTACAACAGTTAGCGGGTACTAACCTTTCCTATACGTTAGGAAAGCTTATAGCGCCCAATACGCCTGGGTTCATTCACGCATCTCGTCTTTTTCGTATCCATCGTGCGTTGACCCGATGTGCTTTTTCCAAATAATTTTAGTAATGACGGTTCATCGAAGCACACTTGCGATAGACTCGACTCAAATGTTTTCAAAAGGAAATATTTCTATGCGACACCAGTTTATACTCAAACCTGCCGAGCATCCGCGCAGCTTACTGCGTTGCCTCGTGTTCCCTCTGTTGACCTTCTATACGGTCGCCAATGCATCGGCCACACCAACAATTACCGACTCCACGCCGAATCAAAGTAATCGCCAACCCTCGGCCGCCGAGCAAAAAGCTTCGCCCTCCACACCCGATGGCCCCGCGCCATTCGATAATGAGGAATTAACGTCCAGGTTTTTGCGTCTCTTCTCCAAAAATGCAGGGTATATCCACAAAAGCGATGTGGAGTCAGCCTTTCAGCTCACGCTTAAAGAAGTGGACAAACGCACATTAATCAACAAGAAGGAACCCGGCGCGGTATATGGCGTTCGTGCACATGTCGACTGGTATTTTGATGTGTATTACTGGGACATCAGCACGGAAAGATATGGAATCACCATGGGATGGGGGGCTCCGCCAGATACTTCACCAAAATCACTGGTCGCATCTTCCTACGGATTTTGTTTATCCCACCTCAAAATCTCTCCGGCACTAGTCAAGATGGGATGGCTTATATCCCAAGATGCGCACGGCCCGGGCTCGCATACGCTTCTCTACGAGAAGAAAAATCAAAAAATACAAATCGTCTACGGCGACATCGATCAGTGTTTGATATCGATGACGGCGTTCGGAAGTAAATAACTATCCATAATAAAGGTTAAACATGCCAAATGTCATCGGTTCGAACACTCAGGCGGCCCTGTCGGATTTTTCGAATTATTTATCGAGCGGAACGGGTAGCGCGGCATACCAGTCCATGTACAACGCCATCGCGAGCTCCCCTGAGCTGGCATTCAACATCGAACAAGATCTACAGTTGGGCGTTTTAAGAGGATTCAAACCGATTTCCGACGCGGGCGTCGGTGGCCAATACAGAAGTGGTTATATAGAGATGCCTATTGATGCCGCGACGGGCGCGTTGCGCCATGCGGACAATCTGGTCTTCGTGCTGGGACACGAGGACCGGCACGCTTTGGCCGCCAAGACGTCGCAGGACGCGTTGGATAACTTCGTACGTGCGGCGACCAATCTGGCGGCAGTCGCTGGCACGCATGACTACACCGCGATTCTGCTGACTTTGCAGACACGCTACGCCCAGGATGAAGCGATGGCCAACATCGCCGGATGGAATTCCATTGTGAGCCAAGTCAACAGCAACGTATCCCAGCCTTCGACCGTCGACTATCGAGCTGCGGCTGGAGGATACGCCGATTACTTTGTTACCGCGGGTGGCGCTTCGGTTAATAGTGAACTCGCCTTCAACGCTGATTATTCCATTTCCTCGACCGAGGCGAGCATCACAGCCGAAGCAAACGAATATTTCTACAACAGCAAAACCCAGCTCGGCCCACAGAAAATATCCTATCCCACCTGGTATATCCTAAACAATCTGAAGTACATCCTACAGGTAGCCCCGACCGACACGGTCCAGATAGATATGCAAGCCCTGCGGGTAGATGGGTTGAAGATCAAAGCCGCCAACCTGCTTCAGCTCACAGCAGATCAAAGTTACAAATTCTACGATCCTGTCGCCCATTATGAATATGTGTTGTCGGGGACTGAAAGCGGGACCACCCTGACCGAAAGCCATCCTATCGTGTTCGCCGAGGGCGAGGCAACGGAAACCCGCGAATATGACGAAGCCGACTCACTCGACAGCGTTAGCCACAGTTGGCAGAAAGCCGACGGCTCGCACGGAGGCGATGTCACGGATGCGGAGGGAAATTACAGCGAGTTTTCTGCCGATGCCGCTGGCACATCCTCCTGGAGCTTCAAACGTGCGGACGGTGCCTACGGCAGTGGTTACAGGGGAGCGAATGGCGATCACAGCGAGTCGCATAATCCCGACGGAACTTTTACCGTCAACAGTAATAACCTCGTCACTGGCGAACGGGATTCCAGTTACAAATATGCCGATGGATCTTATGGGGACAATCAATACTACGCGAATGGTTCCTCACATGACTATTCACATCGATCCGACGGTTCATATACAGAATCATACGTCTACGCCGATGGGTCAGAATCATTCATCTCGGAAACTTCTGATGGGTCGCGCAACGAATCCCATCGCTATGCCGATGGCTCCACTGCCTACACCAATTCACGTCCCGATGGTTACTATGTCAACAGCGTAAATCATGCGGATGGAAGTAATTATTACAAGTCCATCTCGTCCGCGGGTGACAAATCGATTGTAGAGAACGATAGTGATGGCGCCAATCATCGTTCTTATGAAAACGCGGACGGCAGTTATGGGTACGCCGATACCTTGGCCGATGGAACTTTTGATCAGTATGATCATCGGGCGGACGGTTCCAGTTATTTACTCTCTAAAGACTCGAGTGGCACCGTGACGAAGAACGTCGACGACGGAGCGGGCCATTTTAAAAGCGACCTTGTCTACGAAGATGGCTCTCAAGATAAGGAAGAGACTTTTGCGGACGGCACGACCCACGCAGCTCACATCGATCCTGCGGGAGATAGCACGCTGGTCGACAATTTTGATCCGAAAACAGGAAGGTATCATTTTGACGTCGCCAATAAGGTGACGACAACCATTTGGACGGCTTTGGACGGCAGCGACAGCGGCACGGTCGTCGATGACAACGATGGCTCCGTGATCAACTTTTCCACCACGGTCGACGGCAAATACACAAGTCACGAGGTCGATTTGGACGGTACTTTGATCGACATCGAATCGGACCTCACCGGTTATCAAAGCACAAACATTCAACGCACTGATGGCACCGTCAAGACAGACGTATTACGAGGCGACGGCAGCTATAGTCATGAGTGGGCCGATCCGGCAAAGGGGGATTTCACCATAAACGACTATTACGCCCCTAACGGCAACATTGCAATCAATTCTTATATCGGCGGAATTTACAACGCCCATCAAATTTGGTACGACGAAAGGGGACAAGATACTTTCGACTGCACCACCTCCGAAAACGGGGACATGTACGTCCACATCACGTCCCACCACACAGGTTCGGGCAATTCCGGATACGACGTCGTATTTACCGGCTCGGTTGGCGGCCGGTTCCACGAGGTCGGCACCAATAACGGCACTGAGATCGATACGTGGATGGACGGACCCGTGGCTGGGCCCACTATTCCAGTCGTATTCATGGGGCTTGCGCCGACGGCGACTCCCTTTATCTAAAAGAAGAGCCGCGATGCCGGCGCGGCGGCGATGGCGCAGCGGCTAGCGGTTCAAGCGCCTGAGGATCTGCGCCCGCAGCATGCGCGCGGCGGCGTCGTCGAGCGGCGCCAGCGAGTGGCGCGCGGCCGGCGGGATGTGCGCCGCCTCGCCGCCGTCGCTGTCGAACACGTAATGGCGGAAGATCTCCTTCCACGCCGCGCGCTGGGCCGGCGGCAGGTCGCGCAAGGTCATCAAGGCCAGCGACAAGGTGCTGGCCGGCGTGTCCATCCAGTCCGGCGACTGGCGCCACCAGTAGTTGATCAGGATGTTGAACGATTCGAGCCCCTCGACGTGGTGCCACCACATGCTGGGGATGAACAGCGCGTCGCCCGCCTCCAGTTCGGCCGATTGCGCGTGCCGCAGCGCCTCGGCGAACAGCGGAAAGCGGTCGAAGTCCGGCCGCGCGAAATCAACCAGGCTGACCGATTGCCCGGCCGGCGTGAAGTCGAGCGGCCCGACGTACAGGTTCTTCAGCTGCTCGGGCGGGAACAAGGTGAAGCGGCGGCGTCCGGCGGCCACGCAGGCCAGGTTGTCCGGCACGTCGTAATGCGCCGGAATGCGCGTGCGGTTGCCGATCCAGAGGCTGGCCAGCGGATCGCGCGCGCCCAGGTCGACATCGTTTTCGGCACGCAGGCCCGGCAGGCAGGTGTCGACCGTGGTCGAGCCGACGTACAAGGTCGGCGGATCGGCCGCGTCCAGGTGCGCGATGAGCGCGTCGAGCACCTGGTCGAAGCGCACCATCTGCGACGTGAAATTAAAGCCGCTCAGGTCGTCGTTATAGAAGATGCGGCCACCCGTGCCCGGCGGGCTGTGGCTGGCCAGCACGGTGGCGTCGCGGTAAAAGCGGCGCAGGTAGGCGTCGGCCTGCCCCGCCCCGGCGCGCGCGGCGCGCACCAGCGGCCAGTCGGCGACCAGCCCGCGCAGCACCAACGGCACCGGCGAGGTCAATACTTCGTCGGACAGCGGCGCGCCGCCCTCCACTTCCACTATCTGTTGCATCGACTTCCCCAATGAAAAAGGCCGTCGCATCGCGACGGCCCGTGGCCCGGCTACACGCTACCGTTCAAGATCAGAACTTGTAGCGCGCGCCCAGCATGTAACGCGGACCGGCTTGCGTCACGTTCAGGGTCGAACGCTCGGTGCGGCCGTACTGGCGCTGGGTGGCGTTGGTCAGGTTGATGACCTCGGCCTGCAGGCTCAGCTTGTCGGTGACATTGTACCCAACACTGATGTCGGTCTGACCGTACTTGTCGGTATAGACCGGCGCCGGGCGGCCGCCGCCCGCATCGACGGTCGCGGCCAGGAAGCTGTCGCGCCAGTTGTAGGCCACGCGCACCGACCATTTCTGGTCTTCATAGATACCCACCAGATTGGCCGAGTTGCTCAGCCCCAGGATCGCGAACTGATCCTGGACATTGGCGTCGTCGTACTTGGTCGGCGACGTCACGTACGTGTAGTTGGCCTGGACGCCGAAGCCGGTGCGGCCGAACATGTGCTGCACGTTGATCTCGGCGCCCTTGACGGTGGCCGACTTCTGGTTCGCATACGAAGTCAGCAGGAAAGGCATCAGCGGATCGCCCGGCTGGCCGGTGATCTTGCCGTCGAGGTTGCCGTCCGACTTGACGCCGAGGTATTCCACGCCAGGTTGGCCGCGGAAGTTGGTCAGGATGTAGTTGCGCAGGCAGTTGGTGTCGGCCGCCGAGCAACCGGAGTTGCGCGCCGCGGTGTAATACGCGCCGCCGACCGGCGTGTGCAGGTTGTAGAGCGGCGTCGAGGTTGCCGTCTGGCCGGCGTAGTTGTCCATCTTCTTGTGGAAGCCGGCGACCGACAGCACGCTCTGCTGGTCGTAATACCATTCCCACGACAAGTCCAGGTTCTTCGACTTGACCGGTTTGAGGGCCGGGTTGCCGACCGAGGCGGTGCCGCCGGTAAACACGTTGCCGATGGTGCCGAGCGTCAAGCCGCCCTGCATCTGGTCGTAGCGCGGCCGGCCGATGGTGGTGCCGACGCTGGCGCGCAGTTTCATGTCGGGACGCAGATCGGCGTCGAAGTTCAGGGCCGGCAACACGTTGTTGTAGCTGGCGTCCTGGGTGCTGTACGACGCGCCGGCGAACTTGAGCGGCAATTCATTCTGCGATTCCCACACCACGCCGGTGCCCACCAGTACTTGCGCCACGGAGGTGACCTTGGTGCGCTCCATGCGTACGCCGACCGACGTATGGAACGGGATGGCGGCCTCCCAGTCCGTGCCGAACGATACATAACCGGAGGTGGTTTTTTCCGTCAGCTTGCGGTCGGTGTCGGCGCTGTCGAAATTCGGCAGGTAGGTCGACAGGCCCGTGGCCGCGGCCGTGGCGGCGCGCACCTTGCCGAAGTCGAAGGTGTAGAGCGAACCGAACAGCTCTGGCGCGTTGTGGCCGCCGAATTCCTTGAAGAACGAGCCGAGCGAATTGGCCTGGAACAGGCTGCCCGGATAATCGGACGCCTTGGAGGCGCCGCCCCAGCTGTTGTTCTGCACGTTCGAATAGGTCGACCGGTTGGTCGAGTCGGTGTAGCCGACGCCGAAGTTCAGCTCGGACGCTTCGAACAGCTTCAGGTTACCCTTGGTCTGGGCCTGGTTGATGGTGGCCTTCTGCCAGCTGTTGTGGAACCACGAACCGGTGGCCTGGATCGGCGCGGCGGCCAGGTTGGCCGCCGGCATGCTCACCACCGGCAACTCCTTGGTGAAGTCGACCATCGTATTGCCGCGGCTGTAGCTGGCGTTCGACAGGTTGTTCTCGCTGCCCCATGGGCTGTCGGCGCCGGATTCGGCGTTCGAATGGTGGACGTCGAACTCCAGGCGCAGGTCGTTGGTGGCCTTCCATACGGTGTTGAAGCCGATCGACTTGTTCTTGGTCTTGGTCGCGTAGTCGCCGCCCACCACCGAGATGTCCTGCGGCGTCTTATACGTTTCCATATAGGTCAGCGGGGTCTGCACCTTGCCGCCCGGCCAGGTGCTGGTCGAGGTCGGCGTCTGGCCGAACCACACGCTCAGCTCGTTGCGCTTGGTCTGGATCTTCTGTTCCGAATACGTCAGGTCCAGGGTCGTGGTCAATTCCTTGACCGGACGGAATTGCAGCACCAGCTGGCCGTTGGTGCGCTGACGCGAGATGGCGTTGACGCCGTAGCCGAAGTTCTGCGGGATCAGATACAAATCGTTCTGGCCGGGACGGTTGGTGATCTTTTCCGAGCCGGGCTGGCCCGGCTGCGGCAGGGTTGCGCCTTCCGGCAGGGTGGCCGAACCGAGGTACGGACCTTGGTAGCCATTGGCCAGGCCCGCGCGGTTGTAGCCGGAGTCGCGGCGCTGGTGGCTGGCGCTCACGGCGATGCCGAAACGGCCGTCTTCGCTGGTGTTGCTGTAGATGCCAGACACTTCGGGCGTGACGCTGTCGCCCTTGAGCATGCCGGGCAGTTCTTTATTGGAGTCGTCCTTGACGGCCTTGGCGCCGATGCTGGCACGCATGCCGGGATTGTCCAGCGGACGCGCGGTCATCACGTTGATGGTGGCGCCGATGCCGCCGGACGGGCTGTCGGCGCGGCCGGTTTTATACACCTGCAGCTGCGAGATCGCTTCCGAGGCCAGGTTGGAGAAGTCGAACGAACGGCCCGACAGGTCGCTCAGGTCGGTGGTCGGCATCTGGCGGCCGTTGAGCAGCACCAGGTTGAAGTCGGGACCGAGGCCGCGCACGGTGACCTTCTGGCCCTCGCCGTTGCTGCGGTCGATCGACACGCCGGAGATGCGCTGCAGCGATTCGGCCAGGTTGGTGTCGGGGAATTTACCGATGTCGTCGGCGACGATGCCGTCGACGATGCCGTCGGCGTTGCGCTTCATGTTCATGGTCGACTGCATGCTGGCGCGAATGCCGGTGACGACCACTTTCGGGCCGTCGGCGCCGTCGCCCGGCACGCCGGCGGTCTGGGCGAACGCGGGCACGAACGTGGCGCACGCGCCGGCCACTGCCAGGCAGATCAACCGGCGCTGGCTCAGCGGCGACTCTGAAAACGTTTTCAAATTTTTATGCACTTACATCTCCTTAATTATATTTATCGCTCCGACGTATCGAGCAGGGTCGAGGCAACGTCGGAAGTGGCAACACTACAAACAACCGCAATTACTGTCGATCTGCTTTCAGTCGAATAACAAATCAATAAGGCCTTGCCAGAATAAGTGCAAAAAAACCATTAGTCAATTGATCGAACGAATTACCGCGCCAAATTCGTGCAGTGTTGTAAAGAAGCCCCAACCCGGCGCTTGTTTCCTCCCCAAAACGGGGCGAAAGCCGCGCACGCCCCCGCCGGCCGGCGTATGATCCCCCGCAGCCCCCACTTTGAAACGTGCCCATGATCGTCGCCGGCGACCAGCAGTTGCTCAAACAAATCAACCGCATGGCCCTGGTGCGCCGCCTGTGCGGCGCGCCCGGCCTGTCGCGCGCCGCGCTGGCCGAGGCGGTCGGCCTGACCAAGTCCACCGTCAGCCTGCTGGTGCGCGAGTTGCTTGACGAGGGCTGGCTCAGCGAAAGCGCGCTGGTCGCCACCGGCGCGCTGGGCCGGCGCGCCACGCCGCTGCGGCTCGACACCGGCCGCCTGGCGCTGCTGGGCGTGGACCTGGGCATCGGCGGCGCCCGCGTGGTCGCCACCGACCTGCTCGGCACGGTGCTGGCCGAGCGCGCCCTGCCCTACCCCGACCCCGCCGACCCTTCCGCCTGCGTCGGCCTGATCGCCGACGCGCTGGTGGCGATGACGGCGCCCGGCGGCGCCCTCGGCGGACGGGCCCCGCTCGGCCTGGGCATCGGCGTGCCCGGCGTGGTCGACGACGCCACCGGGGTCTTGCGCTACGCGCCCCACCTGGGCTGGCGCGACGTCGACGTGCTCGGGGGACTGCGCGCACGCGTGGCCGCCGGCGCGCTGGCCGGGCTGCCGCTGTTCATCCAGAACGAGGCCAACGTTGCCGCGCTGGCCGAGCTCGAATTTGCCGGCCAGGTCGGCGCCGATCCGCTGATCTACCTGAGCATAGGCTACGGCGTCGGCGCCGGCATCGTCGTCAACGGCCGCCTGCTGACGGGCCTGTACGGTTTCGCGGGCGAGGTCGGCCACACCATCCTGCAGCAGGGCGGCCCGCGCTGCTCGTGCGGGCGGCGCGGCTGCGCCGACGCCCTGATCGGCATGCGCGCGCTGATGGACCAGGTCGACGGCGCGCCCGGCGCGGCCGGAGAAACCGGCAACGCCGGCGAGGCCGGCACGGGCGGGGCGTCCGGGCCAGAGCGGCTCGAGCGCCTGTTCGCGCAGGCCGGCGCCGGCGAGCCGGCCGCGTGCCAGGCGGTCGAGGCGGCCGGGCGCCACCTGGGCGTACTGCTCAACAACCTGTGGGTGGCGTTCGACCCGATGTGCATCGTCGTCGGCGGCGCCGCGCTGCGCCTGGGCGAGCGCTTCCTGGCGCCGGGGCGCGACGTGCTGCGCGACTACGCCGAGGCCACCCAGCTGCCGGCGCCGACCATCCGCACGCCCCACTTCGGCGCCAACGCCATCGCCATCGGCGGCGCGGCCATGGCGCGGCACCACTTGATGCGCCCGTTCGGCGGCCAGGGCGCCGGCGTCATGCACGCCAACCCCGCCAGACTTTAGCGATACGCGTGCCGCACCACTTGGGGTCGTACCCCGTACGGGGTACGACCCCGGTCGGCCGTGCGGGTTGACAAGCCGTGCGCCAACGAAAAAACCGGGCGTGCTCGCGTTGGCGAACAGGCCCGGCTCTTAAAAACCGTGGACGGGAACGACCCCGCCCACCGGCTCAGCAATGATTATTGCAGTTTGATTTCGACATCGACGCCAGCTGGCAGGTCCAGCTTCATCAGCGCGTCCACGGTCTTGTCGGTTGGGTCGACGATGTCCATCAGGCGCTGGTGGGTGCGGATTTCGAACTGGTCGCGCGAGGTCTTGTTGACGTGTGGCGAACGCAGAACGTCGAAACGCTGGATGCGGGTTGGCAGTGGGACTGGGCCCTTGACCACGGCGCCGGTGCGCTTGGCGGTGTCAACGATTTCCAGTGCGGACTGGTCGATCAGCTTGTAGTCGAAAGCCTTCAGGCGGATACGGATTTTCTGGTTTGGTGCGGACATGATTTTTCCTTGAAAAGAGCGAACTGGCAACTATGTAGCGCCAGCAATATTTAAAAGAACGAGTTGTAACGCGTAAGGGTCGACATGGTATCACACCATGCCGACCCTGTTTCAATCACGCAAAATTAATTAGGCGATGATTTTAGCAACAACACCGGCGCCGACGGTACGACCGCCTTCACGGATTGCGAAACGCAGGCCTTCTTCCATCGCGATCGGGTTGATCAGCTTGACGGTGATCGACACGTTGTCGCCTGGCATAACCATTTCTTTGTCCGCTGGCAGTTCGATCGAACCGGTCACGTCAGTCGTACGGAAGTAGAACTGTGGACGATAGTTGTTGAAGAACGGGGTGTGACGGCCGCCTTCATCTTTCGACAGGACATAGATCTCGCCGGTGAAGTGGTTGTGCGGCTTGATCGAACCCGGCTTGGCCAGAACCTGACCACGCTGTACGTCTTCACGCTTGGTGCCGCGCAGCAGCAGACCGACGTTGTCGCCGGCTTGACCCTGGTCCAGCAGCTTGCGGAACATTTCCACGCCGGTGCAAGTGGTCTTGACGGTGTCGGTGATACCAACGATTTCGATCTCTTCGCCGACTTTGATGATGCCGCGCTCGATACGACCGGTCACAACGGTACCGCGACCCGAGATCGAGAACACGTCTTCCACTGGCATCAGGAAGGCGCCATCGACTGCGCGCTCTGGCGTAGGGATGTAGCTGTCCAGTGCGTCGGCCAGACGCATGATCGCGTCAACGCCCATTTCGCCTTCTTTGCCTTCCAGCGCCATACGGGCCGAACCTTTGATGATCGGTACGTCGTCGCCTGGGAATTCGTACTTCGACAACAACTCGCGAACTTCCATTTCGACCAGTTCCAGCAGTTCCGCGTCGTCGACCAGGTCGCACTTGTTCAGGAACACGATGATGTATGGAACGCCAACCTGGCGGGCCAGCAGGATGTGCTCGCGGGTCTGTGGCATTGGGCCGTCAGCTGCGGAGCACACCAGGATCGCGCCGTCCATCTGTGCCGCGCCGGTGATCATGTTTTTGATGTAGTCGGCGTGGCCTGGGCAGTCAACGTGCGCGTAGTGACGGGCAGCGGTTTCGTACTCGACGTGCGCGGTGTTGATGGTGATGCCGCGTGCTTTTTCTTCCGGAGCCGCATCGATCTGGTCGTATGCTTTAGCTTCGCCGCCGAATTTCTTCGACAGAACGGTTGCGATCGCAGCGGTCAGGGTGGTCTTGCCGTGGTCGACGTGGCCGATGGTGCCGACGTTGACGTGCGGCTTGGTCCGTTCGAATTTACCTTTTGCCATTTTATTCTTCCTTAGAACAATGTTTTAAATATGCGCCCCGGAGGATCTCCCCGAGGCGCAAAAATACGAAAATTACTTAGCTTTAGCAGTGACGATCGCGTCGATAACGTGCTTAGGCGCTTCCGAGTAGTGCTTGAATTCCATCGTGTAGGTAGCACGACCTTGCGTTGCGGAACGCAGCGTGGTCGAGTAACCGAACATTTCGGACAGCGGCACTTCAGCTTTGATGATCTTGCCACCGCCGCCTGGGATCTCGTCCATGCCCTGCACCATACCGCGGCGGGACGACAGGTCGCCCATCACGGTACCGGCGTAGTCTTCCGGCGTTTCCACTTCCACAGCCATCATCGGCTCCAGAATAACCGGCGACGCCTTGCGGCAGCCTTCCTTGAACGCCATCGAAGCGGCCATCTGGAACGCGTTTTCGTTCGAGTCCACATCGTGGTACGAACCGAAGAACAGCGTGACCTTGACGTCGACCACTGGGTAGCCGGCCAGAACACCGGTGTTCAGGGTACCGCGCACACCCTTTTCAACTGCTGGGATGTATTCGCGTGGAACCGTGCCGCCTTTGATGGCGTCAACGAATTCGAAACCCTTACCTGGTTCTTGCGGTTCGATCTTCAGAACCACGTGACCGTATTGACCACGACCACCCGACTGCTTGACGAACTTGCCTTCGGATTCTTCGCAGGTCTTGCGGATCGTTTCGCGGTACGCAACCTGTGGCTTGCCGACGGTCGCTTCCACGCCGAATTCGCGCTTCATGCGGTCGACGATAATTTCCAGGTGCAGCTCGCCCATACCACCGATGATGGTCTGGCCCGACTCTTCGTCGGTCTTGACGCGGAACGACGGATCTTCCTGTGCCAGGCGGTTCAGTGCCAGACCCATTTTTTCCTGGTCGGCCTTGGTCTTTGGTTCCACGGCCTGCTGAATCACCGGCTCAGGGAAGACCATGCGCTCCAGCACGATGATCGAGGTCGGATCGCACAGGGTTTCGCCCGTGGTCACGTCTTTCAGGCCAACGGCGGCGGCGATGTCGCCGGCGCGCACTTCTTTGATCTCTTCGCGCTGGTTCGCGTGCATCTGCAGAATACGACCCAGACGCTCTTTACGACCCTTGACCGAGTTGTAAACGGTGTCGCCCGAATTGACGGCGCCCGAGTACACGCGGAAGAAGGCCAGCTGGCCGACGAACGGGTCGGTCATGATCTTGAACGCCAGCGCCGAGAACTTCTCTTCGTCGGACGGCTTGCGGGTGGTCGGCTGTTCGTCCTCGTCGGTACCGCCGACGTCTTCGATGTCCAGTGGCGACGGCAGGTACTCGATGACCGCGTCCAGCATGGCTTGCACGCCCTTGTTCTTGAAAGCGGTACCGCACATCATCGGCACGATTTCCGAAGCGATGGTGCGATCGCGCAGCGCTTTCTTGATCTCGGCTTCGGACAGGTCGCCCTCTTCCAGGTACTTGTTCATCAGTTCTTCGGTCGCTTCGGCGGCGACTTCAACCATCTTCTCGCGCCACTCGGCGGCCGATGCTGCCAGCTCTTCCGGGATCTCGACGTAGTCGAACTTCATGCCCTGGGACGCTTCGTCCCACAGGATGGCTTTCATCTTGACCAGATCGATAACGCCTTTGAAGTTTTCTTCGGCGCCGATCGGGATCTGGATCAGGACCGGGTTCGCCTTCAGGCGAGCGCGCATCTGCTCGTAGACCTTGAAGAAGTTGGCGCCGGTACGGTCCATCTTGTTGACGAAGGCCAGACGTGGCACTTTGTACTTGTTAGCCTGACGCCATACGGTTTCCGACTGTGGCTGAACACCGCCCACTGCGCAGTAAACCATGCAAGCGCCGTCGAGCACGCGCATCGAGCGTTCGACTTCAATGGTGAAGTCGACGTGGCCCGGCGTGTCGATGATGTTGATGTGGTGCTCAGGGAAGTTGTTAGCCATCCCTTTCCAGAAGCAGGTGGTCGCAGCGGACGTAATGGTGATGCCGCGCTCTTGTTCCTGCTCCATCCAGTCCATGGTGGCGGCGCCATCGTGAACTTCACCGATCTTGTGGTTCACGCCCGTGTAGAACAGGACGCGTTCGGTGGTGGTGGTCTTACCTGCATCGATGTGAGCGGAGATACCGATATTGCGGTAGCGCTCGATGGGGGTCTTGCGGGCCATAGTTATTCCTAAATCTTTGAATGGACAAAACCGAGCACCATTTTTTGGATAAAAAATGAGCCCGGCCTCGAACAACAGATAACAGCCAGAAAAATCTGGCCGATTTTATTAGAAGCGGAAGTGCGAGAACGCCTTGTTCGCTTCAGCCATGCGGTGCACTTCATCGCGACGCTTCATCGCACCGCCACGGCCTTCGGCCGCTTCCATCAGCTCACCGCCGAGGCGTTGTGGCATGGATTTTTCGCTGCGCTTGTTCGCGGCTTCGCGCAACCAACGCATCGACAGGGCCATACGGCGCACTGGGCGTACTTCGACCGGCACCTGGTAGTTTGCACCACCGACGCGACGGGATTTGACTTCAACCAGTGGCTTGGCGTTGTTGATCGCGGTAGCGAACACTTCCAGCGGATCTTTGCCGGATTTCGAAGCGATGTGCTCGAAGGCACCGTAGATGATGTTTTCTGCGACCGATTTTTTACCGGACAGCATCAGAACGTTCACGAATTTGGCGACATCCGTGTTGCCGAATTTTGGATCCGGCAGAATTTCGCGCTTGGGTACTTCACGACGACGTGGCATATCAATTCCTTTCAATCTTCAGTTGAGGTGCGCAGATATGGGATTCGCACTCTCGCGGAGGGCCATCATAGCCATCCACTTACTCGACCAGTTGCGGTCGATTACATTCACTAAGCTAGCTGCCACCGAGCGAAAACTTTTGTATTTTTAATGCAGATTACTTCTTACCAGCCTTAGCGCGCTTGGTACCGTATTTCGAGCGGGCTTGCTTACGGTCTTTGACGCCCTGGGTATCCAGTGCACCGCGAACCATGTGGTAACGCACACCCGGCAAATCTTTTACGCGGCCGCCGCGCAGCAGGACAACGCTGTGCTCTTGCAAGTTGTGGCCTTCACCGCCGATGTACGAAATGACTTCGAAACCGTTGGTCAGACGCACTTTGGCGACTTTACGCAAAGCCGAGTTAGGCTTCTTAGGAGTGGTGGTGTACACACGGGTGCAAACACCACGCTTTTGCGGGCTGTTTTCCAGCGCCGGCGATTTGCTTTTCACGGTCAGAGCGACACGTGGATTGCGAATCAGTTGATTGATGGTTGGCATCGTTCTAAACCCAACTAAATAACAACGTTGAACACCCGGACAACATGTCCGGGGACTAAAACCTAGTCCCGATCTAATGTGCAGCGGAGGCGCGAATAGCCACTCGCGGGGAGCGGCCTGAAACAGCGTATACGATGCGCAGACTAAATAGAGAACTCGCGAGTATAGACGTGATCGGATGACCAGTCAAACTTTTTCGCGGCAACATGCGACATGACAGGCCCCTAAAAACTGGCCTGGAAGCAAGAAAACGGCTGATAATGGCAAACATTAACACATCTTGCCCCTGGAATGCGCCGCCTCTTCACCGTACCGTCCCCGACCCAGCTGCTTCGCCCCGCTCCGCTGTTCGTGCTCGCCAGCTACCTGTTGTTGTCGCTGGTGCCGTGCGTACCGCTGTTGCTGGGCCGACAAGTGCCGGACCTCGGCTGCATCCTTGCCGCCGAACTGCTGGCCTGGGTGGCGGTGTGGGCCGTGTTCCAGCGTCCCGCCTGGTTCCACTGGCTGCTGCTGCCGGCGCTGCTGGCGCTGCCGACGGAAATGTATCTGTTCATGTACTACGGCCAGGGCATCTCCACCCATCACCTGGGCATCATCGCCGAGAGCAGTCCCAAGGAAGCGATGGAATTCCTCGGCAACAAGATCTGGCTGATGGGGCTGGTCCTGCTCGGCGTGCTGGGCTGGTGGCTGGCGATCCTGCTGGCCGCCGGCCGCAGTCCGGCGCTGGCCTGGCGCGGCCGCAGCCGCTGGATCGCGCTCTTTATATTAGTGGTGCTGGGCGGGCTGGCGGCCAACGGACGCTCGCCGCTGAGCTTGAACGACTTCGCCTCGTCGTGGCCGCTGGGGCTGCCGGCGCGCGGGCTGGACTTTTATAAGGAGCGACTCTACCTGGCGCGTCTTGGCGAGCGCAGCAGCGCCTTCCGCTTCCAGGCGCACCAGCCGCAGGCCAACGAGCGGCCGGAAATCGTCATCATGGTGCTGGGCGAATCGTCGCGCTACGACCGCTGGGGCGTCAACGGCTACGCGCGCGACACCACGCCGCTGCTGCGCCAGGAACCGAATTTGGTGGCGCTGAGCGACGTCATCACGGCGGTGTCGGCGACGCGGCTATCGATCCCGGTCATCATCTCGCGCAAGCCCGCCATGCAAAGCCTCAAGGAAGGCTTCTCGGAGAAATCCTTCCTGACCGCCTACAAGGAAGCCGGCTTCAAGACCTGGTGGCTGTCGAACCAGATCTCGTTCGGCGAGTTCGACACGCCGGTATCGGTGTTCGCCAAGGAAGCGGACGTGATCCAGTTCATGAACCTGGGCGGCTACAAAAGCCGGTCCAACCTCGACCAGATCCTGCTCGAACCGCTGCGGCACGCGATCGCCGACCCGGCGCCGAAAAAGCTGATCGTGCTGCACACCCTGGGCAGCCACTGGAACTACAGCCAGCGCTACCCCAAGGATTTCGACAAATGGCAGCCGTCGCTGTACGGCGTCGACAAGCCGGTGCACACCGACATCAAGATCAAGCCGGAGATGAACAACAGCTACGACAACTCGATCCTGTACACGGACTGGTTCCTGGCGCAAGTGATCGGCCAGCTCAAGGACACGGCGCAGCTGACGTCGATGATGTACGTCGCCGACCACGGCCAGACTTTATATGACGGCAGCTGCAACCTCGCCTTCCACGGCCACAACACGCAGCACGAATTCCACGTCCCGGCGCTGATATGGTATTCGGATGAATACAGGGAACGCTATCCCGACAAGGTCAGGCAACTGCTACGCCACCGCAAGGCCAGGCTGGCGACGGAAAACATCTTCCACACACTGCTCGACCTGGGCGACATTCAATACGACGACGAGCGGCTGGAATGGAGCTTCATCAACAAGCGCTTCAAGCCACACAAACGCTACGTCGACAGCTATGGCTGGAGCGACTACGACCACGCCACCTTCAAAGGCGACTGCCGCGAAGTGATGGACAAGGGCAAGCCGCTCAAGCAGGAAAAATGAGAAAGTCGATCGGGGTCAAGTCTGACATTCGGACACGAGGTCAGCCTTTATCGTCGATACGGTCAAGCCCGTGTCTGAATGACAGACTTGACCCCGACGTTAGTTGAGGCTACGCAGCGCGCCGTCCAGGCTTGGGTGGCGGAACACGAAGCCCTCTTCCGTCAGCCGCTCGGGGAAGACGCGCTGGCCTTCGAGCAGCAGGTCGGCCTGCTCGCCCAGCGCCAGCCGCATCGGCCAGCCCGGCGTCGGCACTCCGTACGGACGCTTCAGCACGGACGCCGCCGTGCGGCTGAATTGCGCCTGGCTCACCACTTCCGGCGCGGTGAAGTTGTAGGCGCCGCCTTCGCCGCGACGGCACAGGTGGGCGATGCCGCCGATCAGGTCGTCGACGTGGATCCAGGATAGCCACTGCGTGCCGCCGCCCAGCGGACCACCCAGCCCCAGCTTGATCGGCAGCAGCATCATCGGCAGCGCGCCCTGCGTCCCCAGCACCAGCCCGAAACGCATGCGGGCCACGCGCACGCCGTGCGCCTCCGCTCCCTGCGCGGCCTGCTCCCACTCGCGGCACAGATCGGACATGAACATCGGCTGCGGACCATCCTTTTCGGTCAGCACCGTGTCGTCGCCGCGCTTCTGGATGCCGTAGTAACCGATCGCCGACGCCGACAACAACATGGCCGGCTTGTGCCCGGCGGCGGCGATCCAGTCGACCAGTTTGCGCGTGAGGCCGACGCGGCTGGCGCGCAAGGCCGCCCGCCGCGCCGCCGTCCAGCGCCAGCCGAGGATGCGCGCCCCGGCCAGGTTGATGACCACGTCAACCACGCGCGACGGCGGCAGCTCGTCCATGGCTGCGACGCTGTCCACGCGTCCGTCGAACAGCGCGGCGGCGCGCCGGGGGTCGCGGCTGAGGACGGTGACGCGGTGGCCGTCGGCCAGCAATGCCTTCACCAGCCGTTGCCCGATGAAGCCGGTCGCGCCGGTCACCAGGAAATTGCGCGGAACGTCGCCGAAGCGCGCGGCCCGGTCGACGCTGTCTTCTGTGGAGCGGGTGGTCATGGGATGGCCTTGTGGCTGGTGGTGGGAGTGTCAGCGCTCGTCGCCGCCCAACAGGCGCGCGACCTTGCCGCCCATCTTCAGGAAGCGCTGCATGGTGGCCGGTGGCAGGTGTTTGTAGTCGCCGTAGCTGGCGGTGAGCATTTCGAGGAACTCCAGCACCTGATCCATCTTGACCTTGGTGGCCGGTTCCAGCGCCGGGTCGTGCTCGGCCTCGAGCGCGCATTCGCGCAGCACCGTCAGGGTCGGATCGATCTCGCGCTTTTTACGCTCTTCGACGATGACGCGGAAAATTTCCCACACGTCTTGCAGCGCGACGAAGTGGTCGCGCCGGTCGCCGGCGATGTGGGTGATGCGCACCAGCCCCCAGCTTTGCAGCTCTTTAAGGCTGTTGCTGACGTTCGAGCGCGCCACGGTCAGCGTCTCGGCGATCTCCTCGGCCGGCAGCGGCTGGTTGGACAGGAACAGCAGCGCGTGGATTTGCGCCACCGTGCGGTTGACGCCCCAGCGCGTGCCCATCTCGCCCCAGTGCAGGACGTATTTCTGGATGGTCGGCGCGAGGATCATGGAAATTCCTTCATTTCTGTCGTTACAGAAATAATAGAATTCCCCGCGCCCGATGTCAAGGTGATATCGGCAGATGCCGCGACAAACCCGGGTCAGGCCAGCGCCAGCCGCCGCCCGGCCGCGCCCACGGCGCCATGCGATGCGCCACCGGCGTCGATCTTGAAGATGCTGACCGTCCGCGCCAGCTCGCCGGCCTGGTCCTGCAGCGACTGCGTGGCCGCCGCCGCCTCCTCCACCAGCGCGGCGTTTTGCTGCGTGACCTGGTCCATCTGCGCGATCGCCTGGTTGACCTGGTCGATGCCTTCGCTCTGCTCGCGGCTGGCGATGGCGATCTCGCCGACGATCTGCGTCACCTGGTGGACGTTGCCGACCAAGGTGTTCATCGTCGTGCCGGCGCGCTCGACCAGCTCGGTGCCCAGCTCGATGTTCGACACCGACTTGTCGATCAGCAGCTTGATTTCCTTGGCGGCGGCGGCCGAACGCTGCGCCAGGTTGCGCACCTCACTGGCCACCACGGCGAAGCCGCGTCCCTGTTCGCCCGCGCGGGCCGCCTCGACGGCCGCGTTAAGCGCCAGGATGTTGGTCTGGAAGGCGATGCCGTCGATCACGCCGGTGATATCGACGATCTTGCGCGACGATTCGTTGATGTCGTTCATGGTCGTCACCACCTGGTGCATCACCTCGCCGCCCTGCGCGGCCGTGCTGGAGGCGTCCTCCACCAGGGCGCGCGCGTGCTGGGCGTTTTCCGAGTTCTGCTTGACGGTGCTGGTCAGTTCCTCGATCGACGCGGCGGTCTCCTCCAGCGAGCTGGCCTGGGTCTCGGTGCGCGACGACAATTCCATATTGCCGGCGGCCAGCTCCTGCGAGCCGGTGTCGATCAGCTCGGCGCCGCGCCGCACCCGCGACACGGTCGACAGCAGATCCTGCTGCATGCGGCGGATCGCCGCCAGCAGGCGCTGGATCTCGTTGTCGCCGGATTCGTTGATGTGGGCGGTCAGATCGCCGTGCGCGACCTGGTCGAGCAGCGCCACGGCGCGCTCGAGCGGCCGCAGCACGATGGATTTGAGCAGCAGGTGCACGCCGACCACCAGCGCCAGCGCGGCAGCCAGGCCGAGCGCGACCAGCCACATGACCAATTTGTATTCGTGCGCGCCGGCGTCCATCAGCTCGTTGATTTGCTCGTCGCTGAGCTTTTGGTACTTCTCCAGCTGGGCCGAGAAGGCAGCGCCGGTCGGCGTCAGCTCCTTGGTGTTGATGGTGGTATAAGCGTCGGTGTCGTCCTTGGCCAGCGCGGCGGCGGCGCGCTCGAGCACGCGGGACTGGGCGCGGCCTGCCTCGATCAGGCCGGCTTTCAACTGCGCGTCCTGGCCAGGGTAGGCGGGCGCTTTTTCATATTTGTCGATGAAGTCCAAGGTGCGCTGGTAGGACTTTTGAGCGCTGGCCAGCGCGGAGTCGCGGTCTTCCTTGCTGCCGCCCTGCTTGACGGTGGTGTAGCCGCGCGTCAGGGCCGAGCGGGTGCGCGTCGTATCCTTGTAGGCGTCGTTGATGACGATGACTTGCGAGCCGATCTGGTGGACCGTCGCGATCGCCGCGTTGGACTGCTTCAACGCATAGATCCCCAGCCCCGCCCCGACCACCAGCATGCCCGCAAACAGCAGCAGCACACCCATCAAACTCGCCCGCACAGTCACATTGTTCATCATTTCCCCGCATTCAACGAATTACCATTGCCTATTGGCAATAGTGTGAATCCTGAATATACCAAGAAATTGACATTCAAGCGATGAAAAAAGCGTTTTACTCGCCCAGCACCGCCTCGCAGTCGGCCGGATGCGACATGTAATCGCTGAGCCAATCGTGGACCCGGTTGGCCTTGGCCGAGATCGCCGCGTCGAAGCCGCGCGCGGCCAGCAGGGCAATACCGTTGGTTTCTTTCAACACTCCCGGCGTTAGCCGCAGTTGCCCGTCCAGGCGGCCGACGCACCACGGCGCCAACGCCTCGCCCAGCAACGGCGCCAGCACCAGGTTGTGCGACGAGACGATCACCCGGCCCGACGCCGACAAGGTATGCAGCACGGCGGCGGCGGCCGATATCGATTCCAGATGGTTCGTGCCCCTAAAAATCTCGTCGATGATGAAGATCGCCGGCGCCCGATCGGCCAGCGCCAGCAGCTCTCGCGCGCGGCGCAACTCGGCGATATACAGGCTCTCGCCGCCTTCTAGGGCGTCCTCGTTCTGCATGCTGGAGTAGACCGGCAGCGACGGTGTGACGGCGGCGTCGGCGTAGGCGAAGCCGAAGGCGCGGGCCACGATCAGATTCAAGCCGACGGTGCGCAGCAAGGTGCTCTTGCCGATGCCGTTCTGGCCGGAGATGAAGGCGCCCTGCCGTTCCAGCGCAAACGACAGCGGCGCCGGCTCGGCCAGCAGCGGATGGACGGCGTTTTCCAGCGCCACGCCAGCCCCGCGCTCGGCCCAGCAATAGCGTGGCGTCTGCGCCAGATGCCGCGCCAGCGCCAGGTCGGCCTCCAGCGCCGCGACCCGCTGGAAGCTCGCGCGCAGCAGATCGAGGTTGGCGCGCACCACGTCGCGGCTCTTGAAGTAGTGGCGGATGTTCATCAGCCAGAGCCAGTCGGCGTAATCGCTCACGCCGGGGATGTGGGCGATCGGCGAACGGCCGATACCGCGATTGACCTTGCCGGCGCGGGCGGCGTCGTCGCGCAGGTCCGCCGTCAACTCGCCATCGACTTTGGACAGCAGTGTGTGCGCGCGCAGCATCTGCTGCAGCGTCTTGAGGATGCGCCCCCATTCCGACGCCGCCTCGCTGAAACGTATCTGCACCAGCGACAGCGACAACCACAGTCCCAGGCTCACGCCCCACAACGGCAGAAAGCCGCTGGACAGCGCCAACGCCGCCGACAGCAGAAACGCCACCGGCAGCCATGGCAGATACGGCGCCCAGCGCGGCGTTGGCGCCAGCGCCGCGCCGAACAAGGTCTCGCTGACTTCACGGTCGGCGCGGCGCAGGCCCTCGCAAGCCGTCAGCAGGCACGCCCGCTGTGCGCCGTCCGCCGCCAGCGTCCGCACCCGGTCGGCGGACCCCGCCAGCTGCGCGCCGCCATCGTCCGGCGCGTGCAGACGGCGGTGCAGCTCCTGCGAGGATGCTGGTGCCGCGCGCCAGTTGCGCGCTGTATTGGGGCAGCAGCATATCGTCCCAAGTCTGCGCGTCGATCGCGCCGCCGTCCCCGTCCAGCGTGCGCTGGTAAAGCGACACATCGCTGGCGACATAGGGAAAGTCGGCGATATCGTCCGCCGGCATGGCGGGAAGTAGAAACCGGGTAAGCCTGTCGATCAACGTCATTGGAAAAGGATTCAAGTGGTGACAGCGGCCCATATCGTGCCAATTAGCAAGTTATCAAGTGACGCGGACGCGGCAATGGACAACCGCGCGGACAAAAACCGGACACCCGGACAGCGGACAGACCAGCCACTCCCCAGTAAATTCAAGCACTTACGAAGTGGCACGAATCCTGCAAAGAGCTCCATATCTTTTTCTCGACGACCACCATGATCCGCGACACCTCCAGCCAAGACGCCGTCATCGCCGCCCCCAAGGGCCAAACGGCCAAGCGCCGCCTCGTCATCGCCGCCGCCTCGCTCGCCGTGCTGGCGGCGGGCTACTACCTGTTCCACACCTGGGGCGGGAGCGACCACTCGGTCAACATCTCGCGCCTGCGCATCGCCGAAGTCACGCGCGGCACCCTGATCCGCGACGCCGCCGTCAACGGCCGCATCGTCGCCGCCATCAGCCCCACCTTGTACTCGACGTCCGCCGCCACCGTCACCTTGAAAGCGGCCGCCGGCGACACCGTCAAAAAAGGCGACGTGCTGGCGGTGCTCGAATCGCCCGACCTGTCGGACGCGCTCAAACGCGAACAATCGGCCTATGCGCAGATCGAGGCCGACGTCGAGCGCCAGAAGATCCTGGCCCGCAAACAAAAGCTGCTGGCCCGGCGCGACGCCGACACCGCCGAAATCGACCGCCTGTCCGCCCAGCGCACGCTGGAGCGCTACGACGCGGTGGCCAACGACGGCATCGTCGCCAAGATCGACTACCAGAAGGCCAAGGACGCGTTGAACTCGGCCCAGATCCGCGCCCGCCACGCGGGCCAGGCGGCCGAACTGGAAAGCGACAACGTGGCGCTGGAATTGACGTCGAAAGTCAAACAGCTCGAGCAACAGCGCATGGTGCTGTCGAACGCGCAGCGCCGCGTCGACGAATTGACGGTGCGCGCGCCGGTCGACGGTTTCATCGGCACGCTGTCGGTGGCCAACCGCAGCGTGGTGCCGCTCAACACCCCCCTCATGACCCTGGTCGATTTATCCAAGCTGGAGGTCGAGCTGGAGGTGCCCGAGACCTACGTCGCCGACATCGGCCTGGGCATGAGCGCCGAGATCAACGTCGGCACCGGCACGGCCAGCGGCAAGCTGTCGGCGCTATCGCCGGAGGTGGTCAAGAACCAGGTGCTGGCGCGGGTGCGCTTCAACGGCGCCCAGCCGGCCGGCCTGCGCCAGAACCAGCGCATCACCGCGCGCCTGCTGATCGACGAAAAACCCAACACGCTGATGGTGCAGCGCGGGCCCTTCGTCGAATCCGAGGGCGGCCGCTTCGCCTATGTGGTCCGCGACGGCATCGCCATCCGCACCCCGATCAAGATGGGCGCCACCAGCGTCTCCGCAGTGGAGATCCTCGATGGCCTGAAACAAGGCGATAAGATCGTCATCGCCGGCAGCGAAACGTTCGAGAACGCCGCCCGCGTCTCGATCAACAACTAACCCCACTCGAAGGATCATCCCATGCTGCGCATGCAAAACCTGAGCAAAGTCTATCGCACCCACATGATCGAAACCCACGCGCTGCGCGGCTTCGAGATCAACGTCAAGCAGGGTGAATTCGTCACCGTCACCGGTCCGTCCGGTTCCGGCAAAACCAGCTTCCTCAACATCGCCGGCCTGCTGGAGGAATTCACCGACGGCGAGTACATCCTCGACGGCATCAACGTCAAGGGCATGGACGACAACGCCCGCTCTCGCCTGCGCAACGAGAAACTGGGCTTCATCTTCCAGGGCTTCAACCTGATACCGGACCTGTCGTTGTTCGACAACGTCGACGTGCCGCTGCGCTATCGGGGCTTCAACGCGGCCGAACGCAAGGAACGTATCGAGGACGCGCTGGCCAAGGTCGGCCTGGCCTCGCGCATGAAGCACTATCCGGCCGAACTGTCCGGCGGCCAGCAACAGCGCGTGGCGATCGCGCGCGCGCTGGCCGGCTCGCCCAAGCTGCTGCTGGCCGATGAACCGACCGGCAACCTCGATACGCAGATGGCGCGCGGCGTGATGGAACTGCTGGAGGAGATCAACGCCCAGGGCACCACCATCCTGATGGTCACCCACGATCCGGAGCTGGCGGTGCGCTCGCAGCGCAATGTCCACATCATCGACGGCCAGGTGTCGGACCTGGTGCGCAAGGCGCCGTCTTTGTTTGATGCCAACTCCAATGCCAAGGCCAGCGCCGACGGCAAATCGCATGTCGCCTAAGGGGACCAGCATGTTCCAATACTACTTCATGCTCGGCCTACGCAGCCTGCGCCGCAATCCGGCGCTGACCGCGCTGATGGTGCTCACTTTGGCCGTCGGCGTGGCCGCCAGCATCGCCACCCTGACCATCCTGCACGTGATGTCGGGCGATCCTATCCCCAGCAAGAGCGACCGCCTGTTCGTGCCGCTGATCGACAACGGCCAGCTGGAAGGCTGGTCGCCCGGCGATGAGCCCAACGACAAGCAAATCAGCTACCGCGACGCCATGAACCTGCTGGGCAGCAAAGCCGGTGAGCGCCGCACGGCGATCTACGGCATCGCCGCCGCGATCGAGCCGGCGCGCAAGGACATCGGCGTCTTCACCGCGCGCGGCATCGCCCCCACCGCCGATTTCTTCAACATGTTCGAGGCGCCCTTCCTGCACGGCCAGGGCTGGAGCCCGGCAGACGACAAGGCCGGCGCCGATGTCGTCGTGTTGAGCCGCAAGCTGTCCGAAAAACTGTACGGCGACGCCGATCCGGTCGGCCAGCGCATGACCATCTCCGGTTTCCAATACCAGATCGTCGGCGTGCTCAATACCTGGGACGTCATCCCGCGCTTCCACCGCGTCATCGGCGGCAACGACGGCGCTTTCAGCGAGGAGGAGGAGCTGTACATCCCGATCGCCACGGCGGTGCGCCACGAGATGCAACAAAACGGCAACACCAGCTGCAGCACCGACTTCGGCCCCGGCTTCCAGGCCTTCCTCGGCTCCGAATGCACGTGGATCCAGTTCTGGTTCGAGACGCGCACCGCCGGCGACCGCGCCGAGCTGCAAAGCTTCCTGGACAGCTACGCCATCGAACAGCGCAAGCTGGGACGGCTCAAGCGCAACGCCCCCAATATGCTGTACGACGTGCGCGAATGGCTCGATTACCTGAAGGTGGTCGGCAACGACAACAAGCTGTCGGCCTGGCTGGCGTTCGGCTTCCTGGTGCTCTGCCTGGTCAATACCATCGGCCTGCTGCTGGCGAAGTTCTCGGTGCGCGCCGCCGAAGTAGGCATCCGCCGCGCGCTGGGCGCCTCGCGCCGCGAGATCTTCCACCAATTCCTCATCGAGACCACCGTGGTCGGCCTGGCCGGCGGCGCGCTTGGCCTGCTGCTGGCGTTCGGCGCGCTGGCGCTGATCGCCATGCAGTCGAAGGCGCTGACACTGGTCGCCCACATGGACTGGGTCATGCTGCTGACAACCTTCGCGCTGGCGGTGCTGTCGGCCGTGCTGGCCGGCTTGCTGCCGACCTGGCGCGCCTGCCAGGTTACGCCGGCGCTGCAACTCAAATCCCAATAAGAGAATAAGAGAATCGAGCCATGGAAATCCGCCCCATCCTCTCCGCGCTGTTGCGCAACAAGACCGGCCCGATCCTGGTGGCCGTGCAGGTCGCGCTCAGCCTCGCCATCCTGGCCAACGCGCTGCACATCGTGCAGGTGCGCCAAGCCGTGTCGGCGCGCCCCAGCGGCGTCGCCAACGAACCGGACGTGTTTGCCCTGCAGGTCCGCCACCTGAAAGTCGGAGGCCACGAGGACCAACTTGCCGTGCAGCGCGCCGAGGCGGCCACCTTGCGCGCCGTCCCCGGCGTAATGTCGGTGGCTGGCGCCAACCAGGTGCCGCTGTCCCGTTCAGGCAATTACAGCAGCCTGTCGACAGACCGCAAACAGACCAAGAGCACGGCGTCGACCACCAACTACTTCACCCCCGATTCGCTGATCAAGACCTGGGGACTGAAACTGGTCGAGGGACGCGACTTCGTACCCGGCGACGTGCTGGAGATCGACGAGACCATCAGCAACGAGTTCCCCAAAACCGCCATTGTCACCCGCGCGCTGGCCGAAAAACTGTGGCCGGGCCAGAGCCGCTTTGTCGGCAAGACCCTTTATTACGGCGTTGGCAACGACTCGCGCGGGCTGCAAGTTCTCGGCGTCGTCGAGCGGCTGCAAACGCCGAACGCGGAGATCAAGGAGGGCGGGGAATTCTCGACGCTGCTGCCGCTGCGCCGCACCGGCGGCAGCGATGCCAACAACTTCACGCTGCGCGCCGAACCGGGACAGATCGATCGCGTCGTCAAGGAGGCCGAGGCGGCCGTGCGGGCCGCCTCGGCGACCCCGGTCATCGTGCGCGTCAAAACCATGACCGAAATGCGCACCGCCCGCTACCGCGCCGATAACGCGCTGGCGTGGATGCTGGTGGCCGTCAGCGTGCTGCTGCTGTTGATCACCGCCAGCGGCATCGTCGGCATGGCCAGCCTGTGGGTGACGCAGCGGCGCAAGCAGATCGGCGTGCGGCGCGCCCTTGGCGCCCGCCGTATCGACATCCTGCGCTACTTCGTCACGGAGAACGTCATGATCACCAGCGCCGGCGTGGCCGCCGGCGTGCTGCTGGCCCTGAGCCTGAACCAGCTATTGGTGAGCAAACTGGAAATGGCGCGCCTGCCGGCCGGCTACCTGCTGGCCGGCGCCGGCGTGTTCCTGGCGCTGGGCGTGGCGGCGGTGTACGGGCCGGCGTGGCGCGCCGCCACCATCTCGCCGGCGACGGCGACCCGCAGCGCGTGACGGCGGCCGGAAGATGGAGATCGCGGCACCCGGCACGGCGCGACAATGTTATGCTAACGCCATGCCTACCGTTCTAATCATCGACGACAACGCCGCCGTCGCCATCGCCCTCGAAGTGCTGTTCTCGCTGCACGACATCGACGCGGTGCGCGCCGCCTCGCCCGAAGCCGGCCTGGCGCTGCTGGCGCGCCAGCCGGTCGACCTGGTGATCCAGGACATGAACTTCAGCGCCGACACCACCTCCGGCGAGGAAGGCACGGCGCTGTTCCGCGCCATCCGCGAGCGCCACCCCGACCTGCCGGTGATCCTGCTGACCGCCTGGACCCATCTGGACGCGGCGGTCGACCTGGTCAAGGCCGGCGCCGCCGACTACCTGGCCAAGCCGTGGGACGACAACCGCCTGATCGCCACCGTCAACAACCTGATCGAACTCGGTGTGACCAAGCGCGCGCTGCACCAGCGGCTGCAAACGGAGCTGCGCCAGCGGCGCGAGCTCGAACGCGGCTACGACTTGTGCGGCATGGTGTGGCAGGACCCGGCCACCGAGCGCGTGGTGCACCTGGCCTGCCAAGTCGCGCGCGCGGACGTGCCGGTGCTGATCTCCGGCCCGAACGGCACCGGCAAGGAATGCATCGCCAACATCATCCAGGCCAATTCCTCGGTGCGCGACGGCCCGTTCGTGGTGCTCAACTGCGGCGCGCTGCCGGCCGAATTGATCGAGGCCGAGTTGTTCGGCGCCGAAGCGGGCGCCTACACCGGCGCCTCCAAGGCGCGCGAGGGCAAGTTCGAGGCGGCCGACGGCGGCACCCTGTTCCTCGACGAAATCGGCAACCTGCCGCTGGCCGGACAAATGAAGCTGCTGCGGGTGCTGGAGACGGGCCGCTTCGAGCGCCTCGGCTCCAACCGCGAACGCCAGGTCAAGGTGCGCGTGGTCAGCGCCACCAACGCCGACCTGCAGGCGATGATCAAGGCCGGCAGCTTCCGCGAGGACCTGTTCTACCGCCTCAACGTGATCGAGCTGCGGCTGCCGCCGCTGTCCGGACGTCCGGCCGACATCCTGCCGCTGGCGCGCCATTTCCTCGGCGCGCACCAGAACCTGCAATTGCATCCCTCCGCGCAGGCGGCGCTGCTGGCCCACCCGTGGCCGGGCAATGTGCGCGAACTGAAAAACGTCATGGCGCGCGCCGGCCTGCTGGCCCAGGGCGACACCATCAAGGTCGGCGACCTCGGTCTGCCGGCGGCCGCCGCGACGGCGATGGAGGAAGGCGTGCGGGAGCCGGACCGCGACGCCATCGGCCTGGCCCTGAGCCGCGCCGGCGGCGTGGTGGCGCAGGCGGCGGCGGAACTGGGCCTGTCGCGCCAGGCGCTGTACCGCCGCATGGAACGGCTGGGCATCGCCCGCTCCTGATGGCGCCCACGCCCCCTTCGAAGAACATGCCCCACAAAGGCCTGCGCCTTTCTTTGCTCACGCGCTGGACGGCGCTGATCGGCACCCTGCTCACCGTCGGCATCCTGATCGCGCTGGCCCTGACCCGCTTCTTCCCCGACAATCCAGGCGTGGTGCTGGCGGTGTGCCTGCTATGCGTGCTGCCGATCTCCATCATCACCATCCGCTCGCAGCTCGAATCCATGCTCTCGCTGTTCCGCGCGCTGACCGGCACCGTCGCCAGCTACCGCGACGGCGACTTTTCCTTCAGCCTGCACTGGCCGCAGAACGATGAACTGAGCGACCTGGTGGCCGCCCACAACGCGCTTGGCGACGTGCTGCGCCAACAGCGGCTCGACCTGGTCCAACGCGAACTGCTGCTCGACACCATGGTGCAGAACACGCCGGTGGCGATGCTGTTGGTGAGCGAATCCGGCCCGGTGGTGTATGCCAACATCGCCGCGCGCCAGCTGCTCAACGAGGGCCGCAAGCTCGAAGGCCACCGCCTCGGCGACGTGCTGGCGAAGGCCTCGCCGGCGCTGGTGGAGGCGATGGCGCGCGGCGGCGACGGCCTGTTCACCACCAAGGACGGCGGCAAGGTGGACGATATCGACGGCGAAGAGGTGTATCACCTGGCGCGCCGCAGCTTCAACCTGAATGGACGGCGCCACGAACTGCTGCTGCTGCGCCAACTGACGATGGAGCTGCGCCGGCAGGAAGTGCAGACATGGAAAAAGGTCATCCGCGTGATCAGCCACGAATTAAACAATTCGCTTGCGCCTCTGACCTCGCTGGCCCATTCGGGCGCGGAGCTGGTGCGGCGCGGCCAGACCGAGCGTCTGCCGCAAATCCTGGAAACCATCGAGGAGCGCACCCGCCACCTGGAGAGCTTCATCCTCGGCTACGCGCGCTTTGCCAAACTGCCGGCGCCCCGGCTCGAACCGCAGCATTGGCCGGCGTTCCTGGCGCGGCTGTCGCAGCAGGTGGAGTTCACGCTGGCCGGCGAGCCGCTGGCCGAAGCCTGCGCCTTCGACGCGGCGCAACTGGAGCAGGCGTTGCTCAATCTTTTGAAGAACGCCCACGAATCGGGCTCGCCTTCCGGCCAGGTCAGCCTGGAGGTGCGGCGCCTGCACGAGGCGGTGCGCATCGACGTGCTGGATCGGGGGCCCGGCATGAGCGACACCGTGCTGACCAACGCGCTGGTGCCGTTCTACTCCACCAAGCGTAGCGGCACCGGCCTTGGCCTGGCGCTGGCGCGCGAGATCGCCGAGGCCCACGGCGGGCGCATCACGCTGGCCAACCGCGACGGCGGCGGGCTGGCGGTGACCATCATCCTGCCGCTGGCCTGTTAGCCTCTCGGTAGGTCGAGCTGTTAAACTGGCGGGATGTCTTCCAAGTCCGCCCCAAAATCCGCCCCCGGCGCGATCCGCTTCGACCAGCCCGGCCATCCGCCGGCCACCATCACCGAATTCGAAGGCGTGCGCAGCCTGCACCTGGGCACTTCGTGGGTGCAGGGCGCGATGCGCCTGTCCAAGCCGGACAACATCGAGCTCGAATACGTACAAATGATGATGATGTGGCTACTGTTCAACGACAACCCGCGCCACATCGTCCAACTGGGATTGGGCAGCGCGGCGCTGACGAAATTCTGCCACCGCCGCCTGCCGCAGGCGCGCGTGACGGCCGTCGAACTCAATCCCAACGTCATCGCCATCTGCAACGCGCAATTCGGCCTGCCGTCGAACGACGAGCGCCTGAACGTGATCGAAATGAACGCGATGGATTTCGTGCTCGACCCGGCCAACCATGGCACGGTCGACGTGCTGCAGGTGGACCTGTACGACGAGGAGGCGCGCGGCCCGGTGCTCGACTCGCCCGAGTTCTACCAGGCCTGCCATGACTGCCTGCGTGACGGCGGCATCATGACCACCAACGTCTTCGGCGACTTTTCCAACTACGACAAGAATTTGCAGACGATGGAGCAGGTGTTCGACGCCGTGGTCTGGCTGCCAGAGGTCCATGACGCCAACATCGTGGTGATCGCGTTCAAGGAATCGCCGGTGATCGATTTCGCGGTGCTGTACGAGCGCGCCGGCGCCATCAAAAAAACGCTGAACCTGCCGGCCAAATCGTGGGTCAACGGTCTCAAAGGATGGATGCTGGACCAGCAGTAACGGGCCGATAAAAGCGGTGTTGAAGGACGCACCGGCTTAGCGCATTTTTCGCCTATCGATATGCAAGCGCCTTATACCGATGCAGGCGCGCCACAGTTTCGCACTGTTTTGCGGCACGTAAGTTGCGGGCCGTCGGCCAGATTACGCCACATCCCTTGACAACGCGAGCAATATTAGCAATCGTACACATTCTGCAACAAGTTGGTGCATGCCGCGTTGCGGCTCTGCGACAGCTCAAGATAGTATTTTCTCAACGACCGCTACCAGCGGCGTCCCCACAAAAAAAAGAGAGAAATACATGACAAGAGCACTGACAGTAGCACCCCGGTTCAAGCGCACGCTGCTCGCCAGCGCCATCCTGCTGCTGGTGGCCGGTCCGGGCCTGGCGCAAACCCAGGCCGCCGCCGACGAGCAGCTGGCTAAGGAGCAGCAAGTCGTCGTCCTCGGTTCGCGCACGGTCGCCAAGACGGCGCTCGACACCTCGTCGCCGGTCGGCCTGATCGGCCTGAAGGACATCCAGACGGCCGGTCCGCTGGAACTGGGCAAACTGCTGCAAACGCTGGACCCGTCGTTCAACTTCTCGAGCACTTTTGTGAGCGACGGCACCGACAGCATCCGTCCGGCCACCCTGCGCTCGCTCGGCCCCGACCAGGTGCTGGTGCTCATTAACGGCAAGCGGCGCCACCAGCAGGCGCTGGTCAACGTCCAGCAAACCGTCGGACGCGGCTCGGCCGGCACCGACATCAACGCCATTCCGCTGGCGGCGATCCAGCGCATCGAGGTGCTGCGCGACGGCGCCGCCGCCCAATACGGCTCGGACGCCATCGCCGGCGTGATCAACATCGTGCTCAAGACGCAGACCAACGAGACCTCGCTGAGCGGCACCGTCGGCACCACCTCCGAAGGCGACGGCGACCTGTACTCCGGCAGCGCCAACACCGGCTTCGCGCTGGGCCAGGACGGCGGCTTCCTGAACCTGACCGTCGAGGCGCGCAAGCGCGGCGAAACCAACCGCGCCGGCCCCGACTCGCTGCGCGCGAACCCGCCGCGCGTGACCCAGCACCTGGGCGACAGTAACACCCGCGACACCTACTTCTGGTGGAACGGCGCCATCCCGATCGACAAGGGCAGCGAGTTCTATGCCTTCGGCGGCCTGTCCAAGCGCAAGAGCGACTCGTTCGGCTTCTTCCGCTCGGCCGGCGACGACCGCACCGTGCAAGCTGTCTATCCGAACGGCTTCCTGCCGGCGATCCACACCGACATCAAGGACGCCTCGTTCGCCTTCGGTTATCGCCGCGACCTGTCCAACGACTGGAAGGCCGACATCAGCATCAACCACGGCGCCAGCGAACTGGCGTTCCACGAATCCGATAGCCTGAACACCAGCTACTGGTACGAGCCGAAACCGGGCGGCGGCATCTACGCCGAATCGCCGCGCGAGGCCGACACCGGCACCTTGAAATTCGACCAGACCACGATCAACGCCGACATCAAGGGCCCGGTCACAATTGGCGGCGCCAGCGTGTTCCTCGCCACCGGCTTCGAATACCGCCGCGACAACTACCAGATCGTCGCCGGCGATCCGGTCTCCTACCAGTACGGCCGCACCAACAACCCGGCCATCGGCATCACCACGCCGAGCGGCGCGACGGCGGCGGCGGGCATCCAAGGCTTCCCCGGCTACACGCCGGCCACCGCCGTCGATTCGGGCCGCCACAACATCGCGCTGTTCCTCGACGCCGAGCACAAGCCGCTGGAAAACCTGACCCTGGCCGGCGCCGTGCGCTTTGAAAAGTACTCGGACTTCGGCAACACCACCACCGGTAAGCTCAGCGCCCGCTACGACCCGTCCAAGACGGTCGGCTTCCGCGGCAGCGTTTCGAGCGGCTTCCGCGCGCCCAGCGTGCAGCAGCGCTTCTACAGCTCCGTGTCGACCAACCTGAATAACGGCGTGCTGACCGAAACGCTGACCGCGCGCGAAGGCAGCTCGGTCACGCAGGCCTTCGGCATCGCCCCGCTGAAAGAGGAAACCTCGACCAGCGGCAGCGTCGGCATGGTGCTGCGCCCGGCCAAGAACATGTCGCTGACGGTCGATGCGTACCAGATCAAGATCAAGGACCGCATCGTCTTCTCCAGCGAAATCGCGCCGGAGGCCGGCGGCGGCCCGATCACCAACATCCTGCGTCCGCTGGGCGTGGGCCAGGCGCAGTTCTTCACCAACGCGGTCGACACCCGCACCCGTGGCCTGGATATCGTCGCCGAGCACACCACCCGCTTCGCGGCGTCGTCGCTGGTGCTGTCGGGCCAACTGGGCTTCAACAAGACGGAGGTGAGCAAGCGCCATTCGACATCGACGGTGCTGACCGGCGAACAGCTGTTCGACCAGGCGCAGGTGACCCTGATCGAACGCGGCCAGCCGCGCAAGCACCACGTGGTGGCGGCCGACTACACGGCCGGCGCGTGGAACGTCAACACCCGCGCCAACTACTATGGCGAAGTGCAGGCGCAAAGCTTCAGCCCCCTGCACACGTGGGACGCGAAATGGCTGGTCGACGCATCGGTGCGCTATGGCTTCACCAAGCGCACCTTCCTCAGCGTCGGCGTGAACAACATGTTCAACGAGCTGCCGTCGGAATGGACCAACGGCGGCGACTTCCCGAAACTGGGCTTCACCCGCTGCTGGGAAACCTGCCCGATCGGCGTGAACGGCCGCTCGATGTACATCCGCATGGATACCGCGTTTTAATCTGTTAGCGTGAACGGTTGGCGGCAAACGCCGCAAGGTGCACGATCGCCGCCAACCGCTTCACCAAGTCATCCATCTGCTCGGCCGGCACCTGCGCGTAGCCGAGCATCAAACCCCGCCATCCCGACGTCCCCTGCGCATCGTACATATCATGCCGGCTCAATGCGTTGACCACGATCCCGTGCTCCAATGCCTGCGCACTCACCGCCACATCGTCCATCGATTCGTCCCTGAAACGCAGCGCCAGATGCATGCCTGCCGATCCGCCGTGCACCGTCGCCACGGCCCCCATATGCCGCTCCAGCGACGCCACCAGCGCGTCGCGCCGCTGACGATACAGCCTGCGCATGCGCCGCACATGCAGCGCGAACTGCCCGCTGCGTAGAAACTCCGCCAACGCCAACTGCTCCGCCACCCGTCCACTCGCATGCGATTGCGCCCGCATCAGCGCGAACGCCGCCTCCAGCGCCGGCGGCACCACCACAAAGGCGATCCGCAGCGATGGGAACATGGTCTTGCTGAACGTCCCCAGATACACCACCGGCGCATCCGGCGCCAGGCCCTGCATGGCGGACAACGGCGCGCCGTCGTGCCGGAACTCGCTATCGTAGTCGTCCTCGATGATCAACGCCCCGGCGCCGCGCGCCGCCTCGATCAGCGCCAAACGGCGGCGCAAACTGAGAACGCTGCCCACCGGGTACTGGTGCGACGGCGTCGTATAGATCAGGCGTGGAGGCCGCAGCAACGAGTCCTCCGGCGTCGGCGCGATGCCGTCGTCGTCCACCTCGATCCCCGCCACATTCAAGCCGGCGCCGCGCGACGCCGCCAGCGCGCCGCCATAGCCCGGACTCTCGATCCAGATCGTGTCGCCCGCGTCGGCCAGCGCGCGCATGCACAGCTCCAGGCTACTCTGCGTGCCATCGGTGATGAACACCTGGCCGGCATCGCAGACCACCCCGCGCGACGCGCGCAGATGGTCGGCGATGGCCTCGCGCAGCAGCGGCTCGCCGGCCGGGTCGCCGTAGTTCAGCTGCGGCACCGTCAGCGAGCGCCATGCGCGTTCCAGCATGCGGCGCCACAAGGTCAACGGAAAATGGTCGAGCGCCGGCACGCCCGGAACGAAGGCGCCCATCCTCTCGGGCGGTCCAGGCAAATGCCGCAGTCCCCGCGCGCGTTGCGACAGCCCCGCTTGCGCCAACGCTTGCGGCGACGGCGACGGCTTGCGGTCCGCCGCGATCGCCGCCACCACGGTGCCGCGCCGGTCGGTGGTGACGAAGCCTTCGCTGGCCAATTGCTCGTACGCGTACAGCACCGTGTTGCGTGCCAGTCCGAGTTCCTCGGCCAGCGCGCGGGAAGCGGCAAGGCGCGTGCCGGCGGCCAGTGTGCCGTTGCGGATCGCCGCGCGCAGGCACTCGTGCAGCATGCGCTGGCGCGGCCAGCCCCGGTGGCTGTGCTGCGCCGCGTAGCCGGTGATCAGCAGGGACATATCCATTTTTGATCCATTCGTGGCTCCATTAAATCTAATATTTCTGGACCTGTTTTCAGGGCCAGCAAACCATTATATTGATATTTCACTCATTTTGGATGGAGATCATGACCGCAGCAGCCAACCCCGCGCAGCAAGCCGCCGCCACCGCGCCGAGCGACCGCACCCGCGTGCGCCGTAGCGCCGAGAAGGCGCAGTACGACGCAGCCACCCTGCACGCCATCATCGACGACGCCTACCTGTGCCACATCGCCTTTAGCGACGCCAAAGGCTCGCACTGCATTCCCACCGCCTGCTGGCGCGAGGACGGGCATTTGTACATCCACGGCTCCAATGGCAGCCGCATGCTCAAGCGCCTGGTGGAAAGCGAGACCTGCGTGACGATCACGCATCTGGACGGCCTGGTGCTGGCGCGATCGGCGTTCAGCCATACGATGAACTACCGCTCGGCGATGATCTATGGGCGCTTCGAAGTGGTGACCGACGAAGGCGAGCGCCATCGCACGCTGGAAGCGTTCATGGAAAAGCTGGCGCCGGGGCGACAGGCGCAGGTCCGCCCGGGCAACGACAAGGAGTACGCTGCCACGACGATCATGCGCATCCCGCTGGACGAGGCGGCGTGCAAGGTGCGTAGCGGCGGTCCGAGTGACGACGAGGAAGACATGGCATGGCCGGTTTGGGCCGGCGTGCTGCCGTGGGCGCGCACCCCGATGGCGCCGCAACGCCATGCCGACTGCACTATCGAGGCGCCGGATTATGTCCTGAAGTGGGAAGCTGGTACGACAGTTTAAAATTTCACGGGGAGACACGTAGGGCGGATTAGGCGGAACGCCGTAATCCGCCATCTATGCGCCGCCGACGGAGCTTGGCGGATTACGCTACGCTAATCCGCCCTACGTGGTTCCGCGTCAGCTTTGGGGTCCCGGTACCACAGCATCAGCATGCAGAAGGCGAACAGCAGCGCGAACGGCGTGGGCGACAGCGGGCGCTCCGCCGTTTCAGTCACGCCTGCGGCCTGCGCACGCGCCGCATACAGCGCGGTCGCCTCACGCCGCAATGAACGCTGCCACAGCGGCCAATCGTCTGCAGCATACACGTACGCCATCCCCGGTGCCGGCATGCCGGCGGCGCTGAAACGCGTCCAACCCGCGCGCTGCGGCCACCACGCCGCACACCTTCCATCGGCCTTGTCGCCACGCGCCTGCAACGACAACTCGGGCCCACCCTCGACCCGCAGCGAAGCCCCCGCATCCGCGCCCTGGACGCATACCTCGCTGCGCAAACCCGTCACCGGCATCGCGTCGGACAACCGCCACTCTGTCTTTCGCACACCCGCCAACACCATGCGGTCCATGGCGTCCTGCCACCACAGCGTCAACGCCTGCGGCGCGCTGATCGCGTAACGATGCCACTCCGAGACGCCAACCCAGATCACCCGTCCCTGACGCAATTCGCGCTGCCAGAGCCACGGCCGCTTGCCACTGTCCCATGCCAGCACCGACCACTGCCCGCCACCGCGATCGTCAGGATTCAACGTCGCTGGCGGCATGGCCAACGAAACACCCGCGACACTGAACTGGCGCTGGTCTTCCTTTTCCGTCGTCGGCGATTGCGGCTGAAGGCGCAAGCCCAGCTCCCGTTGCCAGAATCCGGCATCGGCCGCATTCGCCCCCAGGACCACCAGCGGTACGCCCTGCCCCGTGGCGGCCAGCAGCGCGGCGCGGGCGGATGGCGCCAGCCTTTCCACATACGCGGCATCCACAAAAACGGCGTTCGGCGCGGTGAGCGGCTCCCGCGCAGTCTCACTGCGGGCGATAGCCTTACCCAGCGTGACGCTCCAATCGACGATCGCGCCGCTGTCGGACAACAGCCGGTTCAACGCGCGCGCGTCGAACGACGCCGCATCGAAACGCCCCTGAATCTGCAACGGCACGGCCTCGGTCACCTGAAGCGGCACCGGTCCCTCGGCAATCGTTTTACCTTTGCCATCCAGCAGGCGCGCACGCAGCACCATCGCCTCGGCCACTGGCGGCAACCATTGAACGGTCAACTGCGAGGCGGGTGCGGTGCCCGCCGCAATGGCGCCGGAATCGGCCAGCACCTGTTTATTCTCAGCCAACAGCTGCAAGCGCCACCCGGCCGGCGCATGCGGCCGGCGGACGGTCAGCGTGAAAATGCGCCCCAACGGCATCGCGCGCGGGAAGTCGATCGACAGCAGATCCGCCTGAACCGGTTTCCACTGGAGCGGCCGCGCGGGCAAATCACGCCACTCGGCTTCGCGCAATCCATCGCCGCTCAGGGCGATGACGGCGGCATCGCGCATGGCGCGCGACGTCGCGTCGTCGATGCGCCCGCTGGCATCCGTGACCACCGCCAATGCGTCTCGTCCTTTGGACGGCAGGCGAATGTCCGCCAGCGCGATCGCCAACGCCGCCGCACCAACCGCCACCAACAGCGCATTGATCCAGCGCCGTCCGCGTGCGAAAAGAACGGCGCTAACGACACCGGCGGCCAGCGCCAACCCGGAAACAGCCAACGTGCCGGCATCGACCGTGGCGAGATTCATGATGGAGACCACCGCGCCGCTCATCGCGCCTGCTCCTTGCCACGCCACGCCTGCGCGAACGGGCTATCGACCGTGGGGCGCGCCTGCAGCAGCACGGGCGCGTCGGTCAACGTGCCGCGCAGCCAGGCGCGCAGTTCGGCGCGGCACGGCACGCAGCCGTCCCTCACGTCCTGCACGGCGCGCTGCGCGCTTAGCTTCTGCTCTTGATCGGCAATGCGGGCCGCGATGGTGTCGCGGGCGGACTTGCTCCACAGCGCCGGCAACGCGCCATCCGCCGACAACGCCTGCACCAGTTCCCGCACCTCGGCTGGCACGCTGTCGCTGGCGGCCCCCTGCGCGCGCTTGTAGCTCATCGCGCCGACGATATCTCCGCTCATGCGCTTCTCTTCCTTCAATGCAGGCGGCACGAAGGCGGTGCGGTGCAGATACACCCGCTCCGCCGCCTGCAGCTCCTTGATCGCTTCCAGCGCCTTGTACTCGGGCGCAAGCGCGGGCTTGGGCGAGATCGCGCGCAGCGATTTTTCGGCATCCCACATCGCCGACAACGCGCGCTTGAGCACCGCCTTGGTCTGCGGGTCGAAGATGGTGGCGTTGTCCTCCTGATCGTGGACGTGCCCGAATTGATGCATCGCCGCTACCTCGCTGCCCATCCCGGCGGAGCCGCCGTGGTGCTCAGGCGCGGAATGGCCGCCTTCTTTATGTTCATCCTCTTTATGATCATCCTCCTCGTGCGTATCTTCCTTATGCCCTGCGCCGCCATGTCCGTGCTCGTCGCCGAACAAGCTCGATTCCTCGCCGAGGAATTGACCGTAGCGCAGCCGCAGCGCGGCCTGGTCGGCGGCGATGCCTTCGCTGCGGGAGCGCAGCGTGGCGGCCGGCATCTTCGGATTGGCCTGCATATCGGCGACCAGCTGTTCGGTATCGATGATGATCTGGCGCTGGCTGCGCAGATTCTCCGGCTTGACCATGGAAGGCAACGCGGTCGAATCCAAGCTCTCTGCGTCGGGACCGGGCAGGCGCAGCGTGTAGGTCGGCGATTGCATGGTGTGTGGCGTGTCCGGCGCGTTATCGGTGGCGCGAACGAAGAAATACAGCTCGTCGCCCGGCTCCATCCCCAGTTCCGCCAGCGTCCATTGCTTTTTCCAGCCGCGCGACTTGGGGTCGGCCGATTTCGGCAGCGGTACTTCGCGGTCCGTGAAGCGGACGTTCTCGCCGCTGCCGCGCGCCAGCGTCATATGCAAGCTGGCACGCGATATCGCGTAGTCGTCTGTCGCCAGAACGGATAGCTGCACGGCTTTCACATTCTTCGGCAGCAGATGTATCAACTCCGTCGGTTCGATGATCGTCACTTGCGGTGGCTGGTCAGGCGTGACGCGAATGTTGTAGCGGGTGCCGGCCGCACCGCGCGTACGCCAGAATAACGAGTCCTCGATGCGCCTGGTCGCGCAATCGGCCGTGATCGACAGCGCTTGCCCATCCCCCAACTCCACCACCGGTTGCGCGCCGACGGGTTTTCGCACGCACCAGCGCACCTCGGAATATTGGGGAATCTGGATGTCGCGGGCGGCGGTTTCGAATCCGGCGACGCCCGTGTAGGCCGGCGGCGCAACACGCAAATACACCTCGCCATCGGCAATGGGCTTGTTGGCACTGGCGGCGGCCGCCGGCATTCCGGCTCTAACGGGCTTCGCTTGAAAGCCCCATGCCGCGCCGGCGGCGATCAAGCTCGCGACCAGCGGCACGAAGCCGAATCGCACGCGGGTGCGGGCAATGCGGCGATAGTCGTCGCCCGTCAGCACCTGGGCCAAACGGGATTGCAGGCGTTGCTGCTGCAAACGCGCGATCGGTGTCTTGGCCTCGGCGGCCAATAGCGTGCTGCTGTCTTCCAGCGCGGGGATGGCGGCGTTCAGCCACGAGGTCCATTGGTCCGCGATCCGCCGGTGCAAGCGGTAGATGTCGGCAGCGAGCCAAATCACCCATATGGCGATGGCCGCCAGCGCGATTGCCCCGGCGGCGGGCAGCAAGATGGCGACAAGCGCCAGTGGCGCCAGCGCGGCCAGCCATTGCGGCAAACGACGGCGCAGGACGGCGGCCCACAGGCGGCGGCGCAGGAATTCAGTTTCGCCGTGCATGGGCAAGTATCCGTTCCAGTAAAAACAACGCGAGTAAAACGTAGGCCAGCCAGGTCGCGGGCCTGGCATCGATGACCGCGGAAGACGGGCTACGCGTCGTCACCATGGCTTGCGACGGCATCGGATACGCCGGCGCAGCAGCGGCACCCAGCGACTGCCAGGTTTCGTAAAGGGTGCGCGCGGTATCGGCGTCGCGCGGCGGAAAAGCTTCCGATGTCCAAAGGCGGCCGCGCGGACTGTCCGCATACTTCAACGTCAGGCTATTGATGGTGATCGCTGCCGAATTTTTCAGCTCGGGAAAAGCCGCAGCTTGCGCGGATGCGGTGGAAATCCACCAATGTGGTGCGCGCCAGGCAGGTGGCGGCGCCTCACCCGGCCGGTCCCAGACAACAAGCCCGGCGCCGGCATCCGGCGCGGCGGATATGACATAACGGTTGCTGCCGTCTCCCGCCTTATCGAATGCCGCGAACAGCGAGCGCCAGGCGGCACCGGCGCCCGAGGCGACGGACAACACCACTGGGTGACGCACAACCGCCGGCAGGGCGGCTCGGGTCGCGGCAGGCATCGTGCGCACTTCCACCTCATGGCCGAATTGCGGCATCCGCGCAGGCATGGCGATCTGCCCGGCGCGCGCGACGATCAACAGTTTGGCATCCGGTCGCCAGTCCCGCTCATGCCGGCGCAGCCACTGCAACGCATCCGGCGGCAGATCGACGCGTGGCGCACCCGTGAAACCGGCGCTGCCGATTGCGCGCTCCGCCCATGCCTTGTCCGCGCCAGCGTCGAGCAGCACCGTGTTGCCACGCCATGGAATGATGGTGGCGGCCAGCCAGGCGATCAGCGCCAGCAACAACAGACAACGCACCAGCAGCAGGATGCGGTCGCGCCATTGCCAGACCCGTAGCTGCTCCGGCGCGGCGACAGGCAGAAAGCGCGCGGTCGCCAGTGGTTCGGCCTTTAAACGCTGCCGCTTCTGGCGATGCCACCATATCGGCAACAGCAATACCGGCAGCGCGAACCACCAGAACGCATAAGAACTCAGCATCGGCTATCCACCAAGGTTCCAATCTTCATTTCGCGCGCGCTCCCGCCAGCCGCAGCCAGCTACGCAACACCGCGACCAATTCCTGCTCGATGCACGCCTCGAAATGGACGATATTGTTTTGCCGGCAGCTGCCCGCCACGCCGTCGAAGTGCGCGCGGCTTTGCCGCTTGTAGCTATCGCGGTCCCGATTGCTCATGCGGTGCAGGCCGTCGCTCTGTTCAGGATCGCGGTAGCCGGCGCCGGACTTGAAACCGGCATCGACTTCCGCCCGCGTGCGCAGGGTGAGCAAACGCACGTCATGCCGCAGTTTGCGCAACCGCAGCAGCGCCTCGCTCAATGGGGACGGCCAATCGAGGAAATCGCTGGCGGCGAAAATAAGACTCGGCGACCGCGCGAAATGCAGGTTCGCCTTCAGCACCTCGGCGCTGGGCAAGCCGCCCTCGGGACGAGCCTTCGACAGTTGCGCCAGCACGCGCTGCAACTGGCGCGGACCACGCGTAGCCTGCGTGAACTCGATCTTTCCACCGCTGCAGACCACCAGCCCGAAGGCGTCGCCCTGCCGCTGTGCGATCGCCGCCACGCAAGCCAGCACGGTGCGGGCGAACCACAGCTTATCGACGCCGTCGATCTCGCGGCTCGGCTCCGCCATCGAGGCGGTGGCATCGAGCCACAGCCAAGTGGCGACATGGCTGTCGCGCTCCGCCTCGCGCACATAGTAACGGTCCGCGCGCGCCAGCAGCTTCCAGTCGACCCGGCGCCACTCGTCGCCCGGCGCATAGGCGCGGTACTCGGAAAACTCGACACCGGCGCCGCGTTCGCGGCCGGCGTGCAGGCCGTGACCGAGACCCGCCAGCACGTGACGAATGACCAGTTCAAGATCCTTGGTCCGCACCATCATCGTGGTCATGGCGGCGTCGGCCGGCTTTGGGTTCGCTTGCATCAGTCCGGACGAATATGCTCGCGCAGGGCCAGCAGGATGTCGGCGATCGCCACGCCATCGGCTTCCGCCTCGAAGTTGCGGATCACACGGTGGGCCAGCACCGGCAGCAGCATCTCGCCGATATCCTCGCGCGTGACAGCCAACCGGTTGTGCATCAGCGCGCGCGCTTTCGACGCCAGCACCAGCGCCTGCCCGGCGCGCGGCCCGGCGCCCCAGCCGACATGCTTCTTCACCGCCGGCACCGTGGTCAGCGCGGGCCGGGTGGCGCGCACCAGCCGCGTCGCATACGCCAGCAGATGGTCGCCGATCTCGATGTCGCGCACCAGCTGCTGGAGGCGCAGCAAGGTCGCCACGTCCATCACCGGCTCGGCGTCTTTGAGGCCGGCGTTGGTGGTGGCCGACACCATCATGATCTCTTCCGCCTCGGTCGGATAGACCACGTCGATGCGCAGCAGGAAGCGGTCCAGTTGCGCTTCCGGCAGCGGATAGGTGCCGGCTTGCTCGATCGGATTTTGCGTCGCGAGCACGAAGAAGGGCTTTGGCAGCACGTGCGTCTGGCCGGCGAAGGTCACGCTGCGCTCCTGCATGGCCTCCAGCAAGGCAGATTGCGTCTTCGGCGGCGCGCGGTTGATCTCGTCGGCCAGCAGCACCTGCGTGAACACCGGGCCTTGCTGGAAACGGAACTCGCGCTTGCGCGTGGCGTGATCCTCTTCCAGTATCTCGGTGCCGACGATATCGGACGGCATCAGGTCCGGCGTGAACTGCACGCGGTGGAACTCCATCTCGGTCGCCTGCGACAGCGACTTGACCAGCAGCGTCTTGCCCAGTCCCGGCACACCCTCGACCAGCGCGTGGCCGCCGGCCAGCAGGCAAATGATCAGCGAATCGATCACGTTCTCCTGGCCGATGATCACCTTCGACATGCTCGCCTTCAGCGCCGCCACCTTGGCGCTCAACGCGCCGATCTCACTTTCACTCCAGGCGATTGCGCCCATCTTTAAGCTCCCAACGCGTATTGAATGATATTGACCGCAAAGCGGGTGTTGTCGATGGCGAGAAAACGCTTGTTGCGGAAGTCGTAATCCCACTCGCACCCGTAGTCCTTGTTGCTGTACAAAAGCCGCACGCGGCCGCCGGCTTCCACCGCCTTCAGATAGTCGTGCACCAGATCGTCGCCCCAGCCGTTCAGCTCCACGCTGGTGTTGGGCGGGCCGTCGAACTTGAAGAAACTCGAATACACCGGATGGTTGTTCGGGATCTTCTGCAAGGCCCTCTTGCCGAAGATACTGGCGATCTCGCCCTCGAAGGACTTGGCGAACAGGCCGTCGATGTCGTGATTGCAGTCGTCGACAAACAGAAACCCGCCACCCTTGATGTAGCGTTCCAGGTTCTTGCGTTCGGCCGCCGTGAACTGCACCAGCTTATGGCCGGCGAAATAGCAGAACGGCGCCTCCAGCATCTTGGGATCGGACAGCGCGACGATGCGCTCGACGGGATCGACCCGCAGGGTCGTATACTCGACCAGCGAATTGAGCACGTTGCTCGGCATGCGGACGTCCACATCCCAGTCGCCCGACTCGTAAGTCAGGCGGGTGAAGTAGAAATCGTAGTTGGCCACGCGCTGTCCTTGTCCTTTACACCGCGTCCGACAACGAGGTGAAGTTGAAATCGCGAACCTTCATCGGCGGGATCATCATCTGGAAGCGCACTTCGTCGCCGCCGATGACGACCGGCTTACCCAGTTCGTCGATATTGTTCAGCATCGTCACCGGGCTCTCGTTGAAGCGGAAGTTCTTGATCGGATGCTTGATCTTGCCGTTCTCGATGTAGAAGGTGCCGTCCCGCGTCAGGCCGGTGAGCAGCAGCGATTGCGGATCGACCATGCGGATGTACCAGGTGCGTGTGACCAGCACACCCTTCTTGGTCGAGGCGATCAGCTCCTCGGTCGACTTGCCCCCGCCGGACATGATCATGTTGCCGTGACGGCCGAAGGCGCGCTTGTCCTGCTTTTGCGCCCAGTACTGGGTGTAGTCCAGCGATTCGATCTTGCCGCCCTTGATGACGTCCGTGCGTTCGCGCGCCAGCATCGAAGCGTTGTCCCACGCCAGCACCGGCACATCGGTATTCCACGGATCGGCCCACAGGTTGACCTGCTCGTCGAACAGCTTCTCGCCAAGGCGGTTGCCGCCGCCCTTTTTCGACAGGAAGCTGCGGCCCTCGTCGGCCTGGCGCGCATCGAAGGCGCCGAACATGCGGCCGATGATCTCCGACGTCGCCGCCGGCTCCAGGATCACCGTGTAGCGGCCCGGCTCGAGGGCCTTGGCGTCGACCGACTTCAGCGCTTTTTCGATCGCCACATCGGATGCTTCGCGCGCGTCGAATTTGGCGGCGTCGTTGGCCGAACGGGTCACCCATCCCGAACCGCGACCGTCTTCGGTGCGGGTGGTCACGGTGAAGCCAAGATTGGTCAGGGTCTGGTAGCCGAACACACCGTTCGAATTGGCCACGGTTTCGAAGCCGGTGCTGTCGCTGAAGAAGCCCGCTGCCACCAGCCCCTTCTTGCGCGCCGAGTTGATGCTCTGCGCGGCCACTTCGGCGCGGTACTCCGGATCGATTGCAGCGGTGGCGGCGCTGTAAGTGTTGGACCCTTTGTACAGCTGCGTTTTAATCGCCGGCACGAACTCCGGATTCTCCGGCGCCAGCCGCGCCACTTCCTCGGCGCGGCGCACGGCTTTTTCCAGCGACTTGTCATCGAACTCGTTGACCGAGGCGGTGCCCTGGCGCTTGCCGAAAGCGACGCTCACGGTCAACTGCGTGTTCTCCACCAGCCCCGCCGTCGACACGCTGTTGCGCGCGTAGCGGATATTGCCGCGACGGTTGCCGCTGATTTGCACGCGGCACTCGTCGGCCTTGGACAGCGCCATCACCTTGTCGCAAACACGCTTTGCTTCTTCCTGGTTCAGCATCTTCATGGTTTATCCTATCTTGCGGGCGGTGTTGATCACATTGATGCCGTTGAAGCGCGTGGTCGGCGAGCCGTGCGAAACGCAGCTGACCTGGCTGGGTTGGCCTTTGCCGTCGAAGAACGAGCCGCCCATGCGCCAATCGCGCTCGTCGCACAGCGCCGAGCAGGCGTTCCAGAACTCCTGGGTGTTGGACTGGTAGGCCACATCCTCCAGCGGATTGGTGATCTTGCCGTTCTTGATCTCGAAATACAGCTGCCCGCCGAACTGGAAGTTGTAGCGCTGCTGGTCGATAGAGAACGATCCCCGGCCGAGGATATAAATGCCCTTCTTGACGTCCTTGATCATGTCGTCCGGCGTCAGCGGCTTTTTACCGGCCTGCAGGGAGACATTGGGCATGCGCTGGAACTGCACGCTGCTCCAGCTGTCCGCGTACGAGCAGCCTTGCGATTCCTTCTCGCCGATGACGTGTGCCTGGTCGCGCGTGGCCTGGTAGTTGACCAGGATGCCGTCCTTGATGATGTCCCAGCGCTTGGCCGGCACGCCTTCGTCGTCGTAGCCGACGCAGGCCAGCGAACCTGACGTGGTGCGGTCGGCCACGAAATTGACGCGTTCCGAACCGTACTTGAATTTTTTGCTTTGCCATTTATCCAGGGTGGCGAAGCTGGTGCCCGCGTAATTGGCCTCGTAACCCAGCACGCGATCCAGTTCGGTGGCATGGCCGACCGACTCGTGGATGGTCAGGAACAGGTGTTCCGGCGACAGCACCAGATCGTACTTGCCCGGTTCGACCGATTTGGCGGTCAGCTTCTCGCGCGCCTGGCGTCCGGCGGCGCGCGCGTCCTCGATCAGATCGTAGGCGCCCTTGTACAGGGTGGTGACGCCACCGGCGGCCTTGAATTTGTTTTCCGGCTTCGCGTCGAAGAACTCGTAACCCATGCTGACCGGCGACGACAGGCCGTCGCGGGTGCGGAAGCGGTTGGTGGCCTTGTCGACGGCGGTCGCGGTCAGCGGCGACCACAGACGGTGCATGTCCTGGTCGATGTAGGAGCCGTCGGTGGAGGCGAAGTACTTCTGCTGGTTCACCTGGAACAGCATCGATTGCATGAAGTTGGCGCCGGCGTCCATGCCGGCCTTGTTGGCCGCGATCAGCATCTCGGCCTTTTCCTTGATGGGCACCGTGCGCCAGTCCTTCTTGAACGGCGTGGCCCAGGCGACATCGCCGACGCCCTTGACGGGGGCCAGTTGAACCGGCTCGCTTTGCAGCTTGGCGTTGGCGCGGGCGATGGCGACCGCCTGGCGCGCCGCTTCCGCCACCGAGTCCAACGTCATGACGTTGGTCGAGCAGAAGCCGTAGGCGCCGCCGGCGATCACGCGCACACCGACGCCGGAGGATTCTGTATTGACGATGTTTTCCACGTTCAGGTCGCGCGTGGTGATGAACTGGTTCAGGTAGCGGCCGATGCGCACGTCGCAATAACTGGCGCCGGCCTTGGTGGCGGCGTTCATCGCGGCGTCGGCCAGCGATTTTTTGAATTGCACGGCCATGGGATTGAGCAGCTCCTCGGCCGCGATGGCGTTGCCGAAAACCGGGATCAGCAAACTGCCGCCGGCGGCCGCGCCGACTTTTAGAAATGAACGACGTTCCACATGAACTCCTGAAAAATATGATCGAGTAAGTGGCGGCGCATGCATGGCGGATTACGCTGCGCTAATCCGCCCTACGTGGTTCCGCGCGACGCACGCGCCGCAGTCGAAGAGATACGTAGGGCGGATTAGGCGGAACGCCGTAATCCGCCAATGCCCGCGCGGCCCGCGTCTTTACACCGCGTCCGACAGCGACGTGAAGTTGAAGTCGCGCACCCGCATCGCCGGAATCAGCAACTGGTAATCCGACTCGTCGCCCGACAGGATCTCCGGCTTGCCCAATTCATCGATATTGTTCAACATCGACACCGGGCTTTCATTGAAGCGGAAGTTCTTGATCGGGTGCTTGATCTTGCCGTTCTCGATGTAGAAGGTGCCGTCGCGCGTCAAACCGGTCAACAGCACCGACTGCGGATCGACCATGCGGATGTACCAGGTACGGGTCACCAGCACGCCCTTCTTGGTGTTGGCGATCAGCTCCTCGGTCGACTTGTCGGTACCGGCCATGATGATGTTGCCGGGTGCGCCGATGGCGCGCTTGCCCTGCTTCTTCGCCCAGTACGTCGAGTAGTTCAAGGCGTTGATCTTGCCGTTCTTGATCAACTCCTGGTGCTCGCGCGCCAGCATGCTGCCGTTGTCCCACGGGAGCACCGCCACATTCTTGTCCCACGGGTCGGCCCACACATTGACCTGCTCGTCGAACAGCTTCTCGCCCATGCGGTTGCCGCCGCCCTTTTTCGACAGGAAGCTGCGGCCCTCGTCGGCCTGGCGCGCGTCGAAACCGCTGAACATATAGGCCAGCAGGTCGGACGTGGCGGCTGGCTCCAGGATCACCGTATAGCGGCCCGGTTCCAGCGCCTTGGCCTCGACCGACCGCAACGCCTTTTCGATCGCCACGTTGGACGCTTCGCGCGCGTCGAATTTGCTGGCGTCGCCCACGCTGCGCTTGGCCCAGCCGGAACCGCGGCCATCCTCGGTGCGCACGGTCACGCTGAAATCGAGACCGGTGTCGCGCTGGAAGCCGAACACGCCGTTGGAATTGGCGATGGCGGTGAACTTCGACGTGTCGGTGAAGAAGCCCGCCGCCACCAGCTTGTTCTTTTTGCTGTTCTCGATGCTGTACGCCGCCACCTGGGCGCGGAATTCAGGATCGATGTCGGCGGTCTTCTGGAAGAAGGTCTCGCTGGCCTTGTACTGCTGCTTACCCGGCGTCGGCATGAACTCCGGGTTTTCCGGCGCCAGGCGCGCCAGGTCCTCGGCGCGGCGCACGGCCTTCTCCAGCGACTTGTCGTCCAGCTCATTGATGGTGGCGATACCCTGCTTCTTGCCGAAAGCGACCGACACCACCAGCTGCGTATCCTCGATCAAACCGGCGGTCGACACGGCGTTGCGCGCGTAGCGGATGTTGCCGGTGCGGCTGCCGCTCAGGTTCACTTCGCACTGGTCGGCCTTGGTCAGCGACAGCACCTTGTCGCAGATACGCTTGGTCTCTTCTTGACTCAAATTCTTCATATTCTCTGTTCTCCAGGCTTAGCCGATTTTGCGTGCGGTGTTGATGACGTTGATGCCGTTGAAGCGCGTGGTGCTGGCGCCGTGCGACACCACCGACGACTGCGAAGGCTGGCCTTTACCGTCGAAGAAGGAGCCACCCATGCGCCAATCGCGCTCGTCGCAGATACCGGCGCAGGCGTTCCAGAATTCCTGCGTGTTGGATTGGTAGGCGACGTCCTCGAGCATCTGGCCGATCTTGCCGTTCTTGATTTCGTAGAACAGCTGTCCGCCGAACTGGAAGTTGTAGCGCTGCTGGTCGATCGAGAAGGAGCCGTCACCGACGATGTAGATACCCTTCTTGACGTCCTTGATCATTTCGTCAGGCGTCATCTTCTTCTTGCCCGCCTGGAGGGAGACGTTGGGCATGCGCTGGAACTGCACGCTGCTCCAGTTGTCGGCGTACGAGCAGCCGTGCGACTCTTTTTCGCCGATGATGTGGGCCTGGTCGCGCGTGGCCTGGTAGTTGACCAGGATGCCGTCCTTGATGATGTCCCAGCGCTTGCACTTGACGCCTTCGTCGTCGTAGCCAACGTTGGCCAGCGAGCCTGGCGTGGTCTTGTCGGCGACGATGTTGACGATGTCCGCGCCGTACTTGAACTTCTTGCTCTGCCACTTATCGAGCGTGGCGAAGCTGGTGCCGGCAAAGTTGGCCTCGTAGCCCAGCACGCGATCGAGTTCGGTCGGATGGCCCACCGACTCGTGGATGGTCAGCCACAGGTGCTCGGGCGACAGCACCAGGTCGTACTTGCCCGGTTCGACCGACTTGGCGGTCAGCTTTTGCTTGGCCTGTTTGCCCGCCGCGCGCGCGTCCTCGATCAAATCGTAGGAACCGGTGTACAGCGTGGTCACGCCGCCGGCGGCCTTGATCTTGTGCTCGGGGCGCGCGTCCAGGTATTCGTAGCCCATGCCGACCGGCGCCGACAAACCCTGGCGCGAGCGGAACTTGTTGGTCTTCTTGTCGACGGCGGTGGCGAACACCGGCATCCACAGACGGTGTAGGTCCTGGTCGATGTAGGAGCCGTCGGTCGATGCGAAGTACTTCTGCTGGTTCACCTGGAACAGCAACGATTGCATGAAGCTCGCGCCGCCGTCCATGCCGGCCTTGTTGGCCGCGATCAGCAGGTCGGCCTTCTCCTTGATCGGCACCGTGCGCCAGTCCTTGACGATCGGCGTGGCCCACGACACTTCGCCCACGCCCTTGACGGGGGCCAGTTGAACGGGTTCGGTTTGCAGCCTGGCGTTGGCCTTGGCGATGGCGACCGCCTGGCGCGCCGCAGCGGCCACGCCGTCCGGGGTCATGTCGTTGGTGGCGGCGAAGCCGTAGGCGCCGCCGGCGATCACGCGCACGCCGACGCCGGCCGATTCCGTGTTGACGACGTTTTCGACATTCAGGTCGCGGGTGGTGATGAACTGGTTCAGATAGCGGCCGACGCGCACGTCGCAGTACGAGGCGCCGGCCTGGGTTGCCGCCGTCATCGCGGTATCGGCCAGCATCTTCTTGAACTGCAGGGCGACCGGCGCGAGCAGCTCCTCGGCGGCGATCGCGCGACCGAAGGCGGGCAGCAGCATCGTACCCAGGGCCAGACTACTAATATTGAGGAAAGCACGTCGTTCCATCGTATCTCCAAACGTAAGGCAATGATTGTGGGCCAGCCGCCCAAGGTTCTGCTTTGCTTTTATTTGCTCTTCTAGCGCGTCCTACTCTGATAGCGCTTGCTTCTTTACGTGACACCTGAATATCCGTCGCCGTTTCCGCACGATTGCCAATATTAGCGCCGGATCAGGAATCGGGATAGGCAAAATGTATGCCATCCACCACAACGAAACACTGTGTTACAAGAGTCCCCGGACGGGGCGTCGAAGGTGGGAAAAGTGTCCGCGAAAGTGTCCGCGAAGTGTCCGGCCGGTGTCCGCGAGTGTCCGGGCAGGGAGGGGCGAGGTCCGATGACGCGCGCGCCGCACTTCGGTGGTGCGGCCATCGCAATTCGCTTGATCTTTTTGCATGCATGGCCGATGATCGCGCAGGGCGGGCGACTGCGCGCCGCCAACCGAACCCTCAGGAGACTTTGCATGAAGAGATATCTCGTGGCCGCCCTGGCCACCACCACGCTGTTCGCTGCAAGCGGCGCGATCGCCGCCACCGAAGCGGCCGACGCCAAACTGAAGGCCGCCGTCGCCGCCAGCACCCGCACCCCGGCCAACGTGCAGCGCGACGCCTACCGCCACCCTTACGAGACGCTGTCGTTCTTCGGCATCCGCCCGGACATGACCGTGGTCGAACTGGCGCCGGGCGCCGGCTGGTACACCGAGATCCTGGCGCCCTACCTGCGCGATAACGGCAAATTGATCCTCGGCGGCGCCGACCTGGCCGCGCCGGACGAGCGTGAACGCAACTCGGCGCAGCGCGTCATGGCGCGCCTGAACGCCAATCCGGTGTACAACAAGGTGGCGCTGGGCGTGTTCTCGCCGCCGCGCAAATATGAATACGCGCCGGCCGGCAGCGTCGACATGGTGCTCACCTTCCGCAACATCCACAACTGGATACCGGCCGGTCCGGAGAATATGAAAGCGCTGTTCGCCAGCGTGTACACGGCGTTGAAGCCGGGCGGCGTGTTCGGCGTGGTCGAGCATCGCCTGCCGGCCAACAAAACCCAGGACGAAACGGCCAGCAGCGGCTACATGCACGAGAAGTATGTGATCGGCCTGGCCGAGGCGGCGGGCTTCAAGCTGGCGGCCAAGTCGGAAATCAACGCCAACCCGAAAGACACCGCCGACCACAAAGGCGGCGTCTGGGCGCTGCCGCCGACCTACGGCAACAAGGACGAGGACCGCGCGAAGTACCAGGCGATCGGCGAAAGCGACCGCATGACGCTGAAGTTCGTCAAACCGTAATCATGTGACGGGGATCAGAACCGGGTGAACTTGTTCTCGTCCGGCGATCCCTGGGCGGCCGCCGAGACAACCCGTGCCGAACGCGCCATCGGCGCCGCCGCTCCCTTGATGGAAGCGGCGCGCCGCGCCGGCACCCGCTCCTCGACAGCGTAGCGTTTGAATACCGCCATCAACTGCCCCAACTGCTCGGCCTGGGCGCTCATCTCCTCCGACGTCGCCGCCAGTTCCTCCGAGCTGGCCGCGTTCACCTGCGTGGTCTGGCTAAGCTGATTGACCGCGCTGTTAATCTGGCGCACGCCGGAACTCTGTTCTTCCGACGCCGCCGATATTTCCTGCACCAGGTCCGACGTCTTGCGGATATTGGGCACCAGCGCATCGAACATCACGCCGGCCTGCTCGGCCAGATCGACGCTGTCGGCCGCCACTTTGCTGATCTCCTGCGCCGCCACCTGGCTGCGCTCCGCCAGCTTGCGCACCTCCGCCGCCACCACCGCGAAGCCCTTGCCGTGTTCATGCGCGCGCGCCGCCTCGATGGCCGCGTTCAGCGCCAGCAGATTGGTTTGATAGGCGATATCGTCGATGATGCTAATCTTGCTGGCGATCTGGCGCATCGCCGCCGCCGTCGCCTTCACCACTTCGCCGCCCCGCGTTGCATCCACGGCGGCCTGGGTGGCGATGCCGTCGGTGACCTTGGCGTTTTCCGTATTCTGCGCGATCGACGCCGTCATCTGCTCGATCGAGGCGCTGGTTTCCTCGACCCCGGCGGCTTGCTCGCTGGCCGCCTGCGACAGCGACTGCGCCGTCGAACTGACTTCCTGCGATGCCCCCGCCAGGCCGGCGACCACCATCTGCACTTCGCGCACGATGCCCGACAGGCTGCGCGCCAGCCATACCGCCAGCACGCATCCCAGGATGGCGATCACGATGTCGACCGACAGGATCAAGCGCTTGGCCGAATCGGTCACCTCGGTCATCGACGCCGATTCGCGTTTGGTCTCCGCCTCGTTCACTTTGAGCAGCTTGCGGAAGGCGCCGGCGATGGCCGCGTCGGCGCCTTTGATGGCCTTATCCATCTCCATCGGCGTCATGCCTTTCGCCTGCATCGCCTCCAACTGCGTCATGCTGTCCGCGTAGCTCTTCACGCCGGCCGACACCTCGTCGAGCAGCACCTGTTCGTCGTTGCTCAGATTCCCGCCCGCCTTGTAGCGGACCATCTCCTTGTCGATGTTGGCCAATTCGGCGCGGAATTGGGTATTGTTGTCGCCGCCGCGCAGGACGTAATTCTTGAAATAACGCACCGCGTGGCCATGCGAGATGACGCCTTCGAGCACCGCGTTCTTGCGCTCCAGCGTGACGTTCTCGAAGTCGTTCCATTGCTCGTGCAAGGCCGTCAGCTTGGCGAAGGCGATAATCCCCAGCACAACGACCAGCAGCACGATAAGTCCAAATCCGGCGTGCAGCCGGGTCTCCATTTTCATTTTCTTGAACATGACGGTTCTCCAGTTGGTGCGTTGGTGCGGACGCGGCGCGCGCCTACACGTGATCCAGGGCGGCGGGAGCGATGGCGGCCAGGTCGCCGACCGACGCCACCCGCCGCACGTCGAGCAGCAGCACGAAGCGGTCATTGACCTTGCCTATCCCCTGCAGCATCTCGGCCCGCACCTGCGCGCCAAGGCTGGGCGCCGGCTCCACCTCGGACGGTGGGATGTCGAGCACCGCGTTGACCGCGTCGACCAGGATGCCGATCACGAAGGCGCCGGCGCCGGCGTGGCCGTCGACTTCGACGACGATGATGCAGGTGCGTTTGCTGACCGGTACCGGCTCGCGCTCCAGCCGGCACGCCAGGTCGAGCACCGGCACCGCCGTGCCGCGCAGGTTGATCACGCCGCTGATACAGGGCGGCATTTGCGGCACGGGCGTCACGCCCGCATACTCCAGTATCTCGCGCACGGCCAGGATACCCATCGCGAACATGTCCTGTCCCAGCATGAAGCTGAGATATTGCGGCTCAGCGCCTTGTACGTTGCTCATCATCGGTCCCGGTTTAGAATTTAACGAAATGCGATTCGTCCGGATCGGCCATGTCCATCATCTGCTTGCTGCTGCCGTGGCCCGGACGGCCACGCCCGTTGCCTGGCTTGGCCGGCCTGGCCGACGCCCGGGTGGTGCGCAGCGGCCGCGAGGCGCCCGACAGCTTGAAGAAGGACATGGTCTCCTGCAGTTGCTCGGCCTGGCCGCTCATCTCCTCGGCGGTGGCGGCCAGCTGCTCGGAGGCGGACGCGTTCTGCTGCGTGGTCTGGCTCAATTGCGTGATGGCGGAATTGATCTGGCCCACGCCGGCCGATTGCTCCTCCGACGCCGCCGTGATCTCCTGCACCAGGTTGGAGGTGCGGCGGATGTTGGGCACCATTTCATCGAGCAGATGGCCGGCCTTCTCGGCCAGCTGCACACTGCTGCTGGCCACCTGCTCGATTTCCTGCGCCGCGATCTGGCTGCGCTCGGCCAGCTTGCGCACCTCGGCCGCCACCACCGCGAAGCCCTTGCCATGCTCGCCGGCGCGCGCGGCCTCGATTGCCGCGTTCAGCGCCAGCAGGTTGGTCTGATAGGCGATATCGTCGATGATGCTGATCTTCTTGGCGATCTGCTGCATCGCCGCCACCGTCGACTTGACCGCGTCGCCGCCTTCGACCGCTTCAACAGCGGCCTTGCTGGCGATACCGTCGGTGACCTTGGCGTTCTCGGTGTTCTGCGAAATCGACGCCGTCATCTGCTCGACCGAGGCGCTGGTCTCCTCGGTGCCGGCGGCCTGCTCGCTGGCGGCCTGCGACAGCGACTGCGCCGTCGCGCTGACTTCCTCGGAGGCGCTGGCCAGCGACTCGGCACCGTTGTTCACGTCCTGCACCACCTGCGAGAGCTTGTCGATCATGCCCTTCATCGCCGCCAGCAGGCTGGTGGTGTCGCCCGCTTTGACCTGCACGTCGGCGCTCAAATCACCGTCGGCCACCTTGCGCACGATCTCCGCCGCGTAGCCCGGGTCGCCGCCCAGCTGGCGCATGATGCCGTTCAGGATGATCAACCCTATCGCCGCCAGCAACGCCAGCGCGACACCGCCGCTGACGTACATGCTGTTCATCGCGCTGGCGGAAGCGACATCGGCGTGTTTGACGTCGTTCTCACCGTATTGGACGTTCAGCGCCACCAGTTTGTTGAGGCTCTCCTCGGCGGCGGCGAAGGACGGACGGTTTTCCTGCAGCGTCTTATGCAGGAGCGCGAACAATTCCCTGCGCTTGCCTGGCTCCGCGCGCGCTATCTGCGCCGCGATGTCGGTGATGGCCATGTCGCGCGTCTTCCAGGTATCCCACTGCTTAGCGAAGGTCTTCCACACGTCGGCCTCCTCAGGCTCCTGCGGCAAGGCGTCATAGGTTTTCCAGGCCGCGTCGACAGCGCTCCAGGTGTCCTGCTTGCGTTTTACCTCGGCGGCGATATCGTTGGCGTCTTCGGGGAACATGCCCATCGCGTCGATGAAGCGGCTCGACGAGCGCAGCGCGGTCTGCGCTTCGTTGATGACCATCAAAGCCCGTATCGAGGGCATGCGGTTCTTGCCCAGTTCATTGAGCATCTCCCCTTGCCCCTTCAAGCCGGAGAAGGCAATGAAGACCACCACCACAAGCGCCAATATCGCTACGGCGAGCAATGCCAGGATCTTGGTCCTGACGGTCAGGGTTGATAGCATGATGGTTCCTTCCGTGTGATGCGGATAAAAAGCGATTTATAAAGATAGTTGCTGCAGGATTTCGCGATAGATCGCATTGAGTGCTACTGTTTTTTCGACGCCGCCGCGCTTGACGGCCTCCTTGGGCATGCCGTAGACCACGCAACTCGCCTCGTCCTGCGCGACGGTGCGCGCGCCGGCTTTGAGCATCTCCAGCATGCCGGCGGCGCCGTCGTCGCCCATGCCGGTCATGATCACGCCCAGCGCGTTGGCGCCGGCCGCCCGAGCGGCGGAGCGGAACAGCACATCGACCGACGGCCGATGGCGGTTGACCAGCGGGCCGTCGACCACTTCGACAAAGTACTGGGCGCCGGTGCGGCGCAACAGCATATGCTTGCCGCCGGGCGCGATCAGCACCTGGCCTTGGAGCACGCGGTCGTTGTTGGCCGCCTCCTTGACGCGCACCGCGCACACGCTGTCGAGGCGTGCCGCGAAGGCGGCGGTAAATTTTTCCGGCATGTGCTGCACCACCACGATGCCGGGGCACACGCGCGGCAGCGATGTGAGCACCTCTTCCAGCGCCTGCGTGCCGCCGGTGGAGGTGCCGATCGCCACCACCCGCTCGGTGGTGGCGGTCATCGGCCTGGCATCGGCCGGCGGCAGCACCGCGTCCGCATTGAGCTTGGCCGCGACCGGCGGCGGCGGCGCCCTTCCCGCCAGCTTGCCCACGCGCGCGCCGGACGCCGCCCGCACCGCCGACACCAGTTCGTCGGCGCTATCGTGCAGGAACTGCTTGAGGTCCAGGCGCGGCTTGGTGATGATGGCCACCGCGCCGGCGCCCAGCGCCTCGACCGAGGTCTGCGCGCCCTTCTCCGTCAACGTCGAACAGATCACCACCGGCGTCGGACGCTCGGCCATGATTTTGCGCAGGAAGGTGATGCCGTCCATCTTGGGCATCTCGACATCGAGCACGATCACGTCCGGCCACTGCACCTTCATGCGCTCCATCGCCAGCAACGGATTGGCCACAGCATAAGTGACGGTGATGCCCGGCGAGGCGTTGAGCAAGCCGCTGAGGACCTGCCGCACCACAGCCGAATCGTCGACGATCATGACGTTGATTGTACTCATGCGTTTTCCCTGGTGCGGGCAGCTTTCGGCTCCGGAGGAACCTGGCGGCTGAGTACATCGCCGCTGCGGATGGTGAAGATCAATTGCCGGTGCCCTTCGCCGAACAGGCTCTCGGAGACGACGTGGATGCCGTACTTGTGCAGCATTTCGCGCGCGAAGTCGCCGTTTTGCAGGCCGATGTCGCGCACGTTGGGATTACGGGGGAACATGGCGCCGCCGCCGAAAATCTTGGCCTGGCACTGGCCGGGCGCCACGTCGTGGCGCGCCAGGCCGTCGAGCAGCAGGTGCATGGCGTCGTCGCCGTACATGCCCGGCTTGTCGTGGGCTTTTCGATGTCCCGTGCCCGGCAGCAGAAAGTGCGACATGGCGCCGATGCGGCGCGCCGGGTGCCACAGCGTGACGGACACGCAGGACCCCAGCAGCGTGCGCACGCGATAGCGCTCGTCGCCGACGAAATAATCACCGGGCATCAGAAAGACATCGATCAGTTTCGAATCGGGCATGGCGCCGCTATGCCTTCCTGTAGATCGATGGCGCGACGACCGACATGGTGTCGTTGATGTCGTTCAGGGTCTCGGAGTGGCCGATCAGGAAATAGCCGCCGGGACGCAGCTGGGCGAGCAACCGTGCCACCACCTGGCGCTTGGTCTCCAGGTTAAAGTAGATCATGACGTTGCGCAGGAAGATCACGTCGAAGCAGCCGATCTTGGGCAGCGGCGCGTTCAGGTTCACCTGCTGGAACTGGACCCGCTGGCGCAACGCGCGCTCGATCAGCATGGTGCCGGCCTCGGTGCCCTGGCCCTTGAGGCAAAAGCGCTTCAGGTAATCCTGCGGCATCTGGCTGGCGCGCTCCATCGGATAGTGGCCGCTGCGGGCGCGCTGCAGCACCCGCGTGCTGATGTCGGTGCCCAGCACTTCCCAGGCGGCGTCGCCCAGCACGTCGGCCAGCACCATGGCGATGCTGTAGACTTCCTCGCCGCTCGAGCTGGCGGCGCTCCACACGCGCATCGTCTGGCGTTTGTCGCGCGCGTCGAGGGCCAGCTCGCGCAGCAGCTGGAAGTGTTTGGGTTCGCGGAAAAAATAGGTTTCGTTGGTGGTCAGCAGATCGACCGCCATCTGCAGCTCGGCGGGGTCCGAGCGGCTTTCGAGCAGGCGCAGATAGTCGCTGTAGCTATCGAGCTGGTAATGCGCCAGGCGCTTGGCCAGGCGGCCGCTGACCAGCGCCTGCTTGCCATTGGACATAGTGATGCCGGCGGCGTCGTAGATGAAGCGCTGGAACTGCATGAACTCACGATCGGAGATGGCTACCAAGGGCATGACGCGTCACATTCAAAAAATCTGGAGAAAAATCAGGAAAGCAGCGGGGGAGCGGCGGCTGCCGCGCCGCCGGCGGCGGAACGGGCCATCTCCACCACCTCCTCGGTCGACAGCACGCGGTCGATCGCCAGCAGGATGACGAACTTGCTATTGAACTTGCCGATGCCGGCGATGAAGTCGGGACGGATGCGCGTGCCGAACGACGGCGCCGGCTCGATGTCGCCGGCGGCGATTTCCACCACCGCGTTGACGGCGTCGACCAGCATGCCCAGCACCTGCTTGCCGTCGCCGCCGGCGCCCGCGACTTCGACGATGACGATGCAACTGCGCTTGGTGATGGCGCTGGGACTGCGGCCGAAGCGCGCCGACAGGTCCATCACGGGCACCACCGCGCCCCGCAGGTTGATCACGCCGCGCACGCAGGCCGGCATCATCGGCACCGTGGCCAGGCTGCCGTACTCGATGATCTCCTTGATGTGCAGGATGCCGACCGCGAACTGCTCCTCGCCCAGCATGAAGGTCAGGAACTGGCTCGGCAGCGCCGCCCCGCTTTGCAGCGCGGCGATCGCACTGCTGCCGTAGGTGACGATGTTGCTGGCGGCGGCGTTGGCCGGCTGGTTAACCATATGCGTAGTCTCCTCGTTTCACTAGGCGGCCAGGGCCACCGTGCCTTTGCCGCCGACGGCCTGCATCAGCGAGGCCACGTCCAGGATCAGCGCCACCTCGCCGCTGCCCAGGATGGTCGAGCCGCTGATGCATTTGACTTCGCTGAACATGGGGCTGAGCGGCTTGATGACGGTCTGGAATTCGCCCAGCAAGGTGTCGACCACCAGGCCGGCGCGGGTGGTGCCCAGCTTGAGCACCACGATGCTCTCGCGCCGCGTGGCCGCGCCGTCGATGCGGAACAGCGAGCGCAGACGGATGAACGGCAGCACCTGTCCGCGCAGGTTGCAGTAGTCCTGCCCCGGTTCGGTGGCGAACTCGATGCACTCTTCGATCATGTCGAGCGGGATGACGAACACCGAGCCGCCCACCTGCACCAGGAAGCCGTCGATGATGGCCAATGTGAGCGGCAAGCGCACGGTGACGGTGGTGCCGGCGCCCTCCCTGCTGCTGACGTCCACGCTGCCGCGCAGCGCGGTGATATTGCGCTTGACGACATCCATGCCGACCCCGCGCCCGGACAGGTTGGTGACCTTCTCCGCCGTCGAGAACCCGGCCTCGAAGATCAGGTTGTAGATTTCGCTATCGCTCAGTTTTCGCTCCGGATCGACCAGCCCGCGCTCGACCGCCTTGGCCAGGATCTTCTCCTTGCGCAGACCGCCGCCATCGTCGCTCACCTCGATGACGATGCTGCCCGATTCGTGGAAGGCGTTCAACTTGATCATGCCCTTGGCCGGCTTGCCGCTGGCGATGCGCACATCGGCCGGCTCGATGCCGTGGTCCATGGCGTTGCGCACCAGGTGCATCAGCGGGTCGCCGATCTTCTCCACCACGGTCTTGTCCAGCTCCGAATCCTCGCCGTCGACCATCAGGCCGATGTCCTTGCCCAACTCGCGCGCGACATCGTGCACCACGCGCTGGAAGCGGTTGAAGGTGGCGCCGATCTTCACCATGCGCAGCTCGAGCGCGGCGTCGCGCACCTCCTCGACCAGGCCCGATAAGGTCGACGTGCATTCCTGCAGGTCGGTGTTGTGGATCTGCTGGCCGATCATGCTGGCGCGTGCGCCGGCGATGATCAACTCCCCCACCAGGTCGATCAGGCGATCGAGCTTGTCGGAGTCGACCCGGACCGAGCGGCTCTCCTGCGCCTTCTGCTCGACCACCTGCTTTTGCTTCGCCAGCGCCGCCTCCACCACCACCGGCGGCACGTTGCCGGCGGCGACCAGGATGCTGCCGAGGCGCGGCGGCGGTTCATCATCATCACCTTTGGTCCTGGCCTCGCCGCTCGATTGCTGTTGCAGCGCGCCGGCAAGTTCGGACGCGGTCACGCTGCCGCACAGGACCAGGATCTCGCCCAGGCGCGTGGGCTGCTCCGGCAAGGCGCGGATCAGATCGACGTACTGCGACACCTTGCTGTGCGGCGGGATGATGCGGATCTCGCAGTCGTCCTGCACGAACTCGAACACGCCGACGATGGCCTCGCGGTCGGCGTTGCTGTCGAAGGCGATTTCAAAACCGAGGTAGCACAGCTCCGCGTCCATCTCCTCGGCCGCCGGCATGGCGTCGGGCACGGTGGCGATGCCGACGATCTTGCCCAGTTTGGCCAGATAGCGCAGGAACGCGATCGGATCCATCCCGTTCTGCAAAACGCCACGGCCGAAGCGCAGCGAGATGTGCCAGTAGTCGCTGTCGCCGGCCACCTTGTCGATGCGCTCGACGCCCGGTTCCGACTGCACGGTCAACGACTGCGCCGACGCCGGGGCGGACGCGCCGTGGGCCGGATCGGCCCCGCCATGGCCGCCCGACATGTGCCGGCGCAGCTGGTGCAGCAGCATCTCGCCCTCGGGCGCGGTATCGGGATCGGCCTCCAGCTGGCCGGCGGCCAGCGCCTCGGTCATGCCGGACAAATAATCGCAGCACGACAGCAGCAGCACGATCATTTCATCGTTGATCACTACGCGGCCGTCGCGCACCTCGTCGAGCAGGCTTTCCACCACGTGGGTGAAGGCGACGATGTGATCGAGGCTGAACAGGCCCGCCGAACCCTTGATGGTGTGGGCGGCGCGGAAGATGGCGTTGATCGCCTCGCCCTGGTCGCCGGCGATGTCGATGTTGAGCAGCGCGTTCTCCATGTCCTCCAGGAGTTCGCGGCTTTCGGTGATGAAGGTCTGTAGCGCTTCGTCCAGGTTCATGACTGGCCTTCCGATGAATTTAGCTGTGGATCAGCAGGGCGTCGCCGAAGAAGGCGCCCAGGTTGAGCATCTCGACAATCTCGACCACGGCGGGGCTGTGGTTCAGCAGGCGCAGTTCGCGCTTGTCGGCGGCGGCCGTGTTCTTGGCCAGCATCAGCACCTGCAGGCCGGCCGTATCGAGCTCGGTGACGCCAGACAGGTCCACTTCCAGCACGGGCGACTTGCGCAGCGCCTCCAGCACCGTCACCTTCAGATCGGCGGCGCGGTAGATCGTCAGCTCGCCGTCGATGGCGAGATGGGTCACCCCGGTGGCATCGTCGGAACTCACGGCAGCACCAGCTTGGCCACGGCGCCGAGCAGCACCTCAGGCTTGAACGGCTTGACCACCCACGCCTTGGCGCCGGCGGCCTTGCCCTCCTCCTTCTTGCCCTCCTGCGATTCGGTGGTGAGCATGATGACCGGCGTGAAGCGGTAGTTCGGCAACTGCTTGAACTCCTTGACGAAGGTGATGCCGTCCATATTGGGCATGTTCACGTCGCACACCACCAGATGGATTTTCTGGCCGGTGCATTTGGACAGCGCGTCCACACCGTCGCGCCCTTCGATGACATCGTAGCCCGCGCCCTTGAGCGCGATGCCCACCACCTGGCGCAGAGACGCGGAATCGTCGACCACCATAATCGTTTTTGCCATGGCTTATGTACCCTATCTACCTTGTGGTTTCAGAAAAAAGTGATCTCGTCGGCGGCGGCGGCAACCGGCGCGGCGTGCTTGGAGCCGCTGTGCACCGCGTGCTCCTCGGCCATCGCGTAGGTCTTCTGCAGCTCGTGCAACAGCGGCGCCGGATCGAGCGGCTCGAGCACGTGGTGCGCCTCGTAGCGCACGCGGTTCTCGCGCAGCAGCGACGGCAGCAGCTCCATGTTCTCGCGCACGTGCGCCATCACCTGGCTGACGCGGTCCTGGAATTGCAGCTGCACCAGCGCCTGTCCCACCTCGCTCTGGATGCCGATGCTTTCCTGCTTGAGCAGGTCGGACGACTGCACCAGCGCGTCGGTCATGCTGCGGAAGTCGGCCAGCACGGTGTCGATCATGCCCTCGGCCGACTGCATCGAGCGGTCTTCCTGCTCGCTCGATTGCTCGGCCGCCTGGCTGGCGGCGAGGATGGCGCTGCTGATCAAGCCGACCCGGTTGGAGATGTTGCGGCCCGTCTCGGCCGAGCGGCTCGACAGGTTGCGCACTTCCTGCGCCACCACCGCGAAGCCGCGCCCCGCCGGTCCCGCGCGCGCCGCCTCGATCGCGGCGTTGAGCGCCAGCAGATTGGTTTGCGCGGCGATGCTGGCCACGCCTTCGGCCATGTCGCGCAGCTCGCGCGTGAAGCGTTCCAGGTCCTTGATCTGCGCGAGCATCGCATGCTTGGATGACATCGCCGATTTCATCGACGTCACCACGGAACCGAGCTGGGACTCGCTGCGCGTGAACACCTCGGTCATCGAGGGCGCGCCCTTGCCGCCACCGCCGTCCATACTCGAGACGTGCAGCGCGTTGTCCAACTTATCGACGATATTAGAAAAGCGTCCGGCCAGGTCGGCGACGGCTTCCTCCATTTGCGTGCGGGAGTTTTCGATATGGCGGCACCAGATCGGCAGCACGGCGTCGCCGAAGCGTTCGCGCCCGTCGAGGTAATCGTCGACCATCGACGACCCACCACCAGCAACGGCGGCGCTCTGGCCGTACGCGCACCACGCGGCGGCGCCCAGCAGCAGCGCGGCCCACAGCACGGTATACCAGCCCCACGCACCCCAACCGGCGGCCATCGTTCCCAACGCGCCGGCGCCTGCGAGCGCAAACGGCACCGCGACGCTTTTGTCTACTACAAATGATTTTGTCTTCACTAACCACCACCCGTTGAGGTCTCAAAAACGCCGCCGATGGGCGCGCCTGAAGGCCCAACTCTATCGCACTTGAACCGCGTTTGTTCTCATAAACTTTAAATCCGATACGTCGATTGCAACATCTTGTTGCACCCGCGCAACCACGAACGGAGCCTTATAGAGACTAGCAAAACGGTACTTTCGGGGACCCCGCAGCGGGCCGTCGACTCTCGACAATTTCTTACTTTCAATGTAGATTAGCAAGGTTGCATAGCTGTTAATGACAGCGTCGCACCCCCTACTTGATAAAGGAAGAAACATGAAACAATATGGCGCGGAATTTTTTGGAACGTTTTGGCTGGTGCTCGGCGGCTGCGGCAGCGCGGTGCTGGCGGCGGCCTTCCCTGGCGTCGGCATCGGCCTGCTCGGCGTGTCGCTGGCGTTCGGCCTGACGGTGCTGACGATGGCATACGCCATCGGCCACATCTCCGGCTGCCACCTCAACCCGGCGGTGTCGATCGGCCTGTGGGCCGGCGGCCGCTTCCCGGCCAATAAGCTGCTGCCGTATATCGTGGCGCAGGTGCTGGGCGCGATCGTCGCCGGCGGCGTGCTGTATGTGATCGCCACCGGCAAGGCCGGCTTCGACGTGGCTGGCGGCTTCGCCTCCAACGGCTACGGCGAGCACTCGCCGGGCGGCTACTCGCTGACGGCGGCGCTGGTGACCGAGGTCGTGATGACGATGATGTTCCTGCTGATCATACTGGGCGCGACCGACGAGCGCGCGCCGAAGGGTTTTGCGCCGCTGCCGATCGGCTTCGCGCTGACCTTGATCCACTTGATCAGCATCCCGGTCACCAACACCTCCGTCAACCCCGCGCGCAGCACCGGCGTGGCGCTGTACGTCGGCGACTGGGCCACCGCGCAGCTGTGGGCGTTCTGGGTCGCGCCGATCATCGGCGCGCTGCTGGGCGCCGCCATCTACCGCTTCATCGGCAAGCCGGAGGAAGTCATCGCGTTGACCAGTCAACGTAAAGCGGCGTAACACCGAAGTCATCCTCCCATCCTCTCCCGCAGGTCCGTGCCCAGCGCCCGGACCTGCCCCGCGCAGGCGCTTTTGCGCACCGCCGTACCCTCCGGCGTGAAAAGGTTTACACTTCGTCCTCGCGTGGTCGGCTATTCACATACCGGCATCCATTACACCATCGCCGGTTGCTGCAGCCGCGCCATCGAAACATGAACCAGGCATTCTTAGAGCACAGGGCAAAGTACCGCGACGTCGTCACACAGCGCTACCGCGTGACCCCGGAAATGTACGACGAGGTATCGCGCCTGCTGGCGCCGATCGCCGCGCCAATCAGCATGCGCAAGGGCGAGTACCTGCAGCGCATCGGCGTGCTGGCGCAAAGCGTCTACTGGCTGCACAGCGGCGTCGCCCGCACCGGCTTCCTCACCGACGCCGGCAACGAGGTGACTTTGTACTTCCGCACCGACGGCCAGGCCGCAGCCTCCCACGACGATCTGCTGCGCGCCAACCGCAACGAGCTGTCGCACAATTTCGTCATCGCCGAAACGGCGATCCACGGCTACCACATCGACTGGGTCGCGCTGACCGGTCTGGCCGAGCGCCACGGCGTGTTGCGCGACTATTATCTGAAGGCCTCCGAGCACGGCATCATCGACCAGGGCAAGCGGCTTTACCTGAGCGTGTGCCCGGCGCTGGGACGGCTGGCGGCGTTCCGGCGCGACTATCCGGGCCTGGAGCACCGCATCTCGCAAAAGGTGGTGGCGTCCTTCCTCGGCGTCACGCCGCAGTACATGTCGCAGCTGCTGCGCCAGGACGCGGCCGAGAACAAGCGAAACTAACCGGCTGAACGACCAAACCGCGAGGCGAAAAAAAAGCGTCCCGCGGGACGCTTTTTTCTGACCAACGCAGCGGTCTTATTTCTTCATGCCGGTGATCTTGTTCTGCGCGTCGACGAACACGATCTTCGGTTTGTAGTCGGCGATCTGCTCTTCGGTCATCGGCGCGTAGGTGCAGATGATCAGCAGGTCGCCCAGGTGCGCCTTGCGGGCCGCCGCGCCGTTCAGCGAGATCTCGCCGGTGCCGCGCAGGCCCGGAATCGCGTAGGTCGCGAAACGCTCGCCGTTGTTCACGTTATACAGATCGATATGCTCGTTCGGCAGAATATCGGCCGCCTCCAGCAGATCCATGTCGATCCCGCAGGAACCCTCGTAGTTCAGATCCGCCTGCGTGACCGTAACCCGGTGCAGCTTGGCACGCAGCATAACTCGTTGCATAGACATCTTCTTCATCCCTCGATTAGTAATCATTCAAGCTTGCCAAAGTGCCTTTGCGGGACCCGATGCAATGCGAGGGCGATATCATATCACTAGCCGGACTCATGCGGCTACTTCTGCCATTTATTTAGGCGACGGCGTGAAGTTCAAATCGCGGAAGTCGTAGCTGAAGTCCGTCTCGGTCGAAATGGGCTCCATCTTCATGCGCTCGATGCTGCCGTTCGGGTTCAGCGCGAACGTGACGTAGGCGTCGGCGTTGAAGCTGCGCTCCTTCCAGCGGACGATGAAGGTATCGTGCTGGAAGTGCTCCAGCTCCCCCGTCAGGTCCGGCGTGCGGGCGAAGCGCATCACGCGCTTGCCACCTTCGGCGGCGATGGTGACCTTGCCGTACCACGGGTCTTCATACGCGCCATCGTAGGACGCCAGCGGCAGCGACGGCGACGACCTGGCCGCACGCGCCGTGTGCTCCTTGCCCAGGCGCTCCAGCTCCTCCTTGTGGGCCGCCGCCTCCTGCTCGGCGTACAGCTTGATCCAGTCGGTGGCCGGCACCTTGAGGTACTGGTCGAGGATGCGCCAATACAGGGCCGCCATCGCCGGGCCGTTTTCGGCGTTGGTCAGGATCGCGATGCCCAGTTTTTCCTCGGGCACCATCAGCACCGTCGAATAGAATCCCACCAGCGCGCCGCCGTGCATGGCGATCTTGCGGCCCTTGTAGTCGCGCAGGCTGAAGCCCAGGCCGTAGGCGGCGAAGTTGGCCTTGGTCGCCGCCAGCGCCGGTTTCGGCTCGCGGATGCGCATCGGCGTTTGCTGGGTCCACATCTCGGCCAGTTGTTTGGCGCCGATCAGCTGCTTGCCGTCCGGCGTCTTGCCGTCGTTGAGCAGTAAATTCATCCAGCGCGCCACGTCCCCGGCGCTGGTGTTCAGCCCCACCGCGCCGACCGCGTTCGGCACCGGTATCGGCTTGACCACCACCGGCTTGTCATTGACCTTGCTGTGCGGCGCCGCGTAGTCGGCGCTGGCCAGCATCGCGGCCACGCTGGTGGTGGTGTCGTCCATGCCCAGCGGCGTGAGGATGCGGTCGCGGATGGCGTCGCCCCACGGCTTGCCATCCTTCTCGGCGATGATTTTTCCGGCAACGATGTAGAGCAGGTTGTCGTAGGCGTAGCTGTTGCGGAAGCTGGTGGCCGGCTTGATGTAGCGCAGCCGCGAAATGATTTCGTCGGTGCTGAAACTGGTGGTGGGCCACCACAGCAGGTCGCCGGCGCCCAGACCCAGGCCGCTGCGGTGCGTGAGCAGGTCGCGCACCGTCATCGCGCCGGTGACGTAGGCGTCGTACATCTGGAAGCCCGGCAGGTGTTTGGTGACCGGATCGTCCCAGGCGATCTTGCCCTCGTCGACCAGCATCGCCAGCGCCGCGGCGGTGAAGGCCTTGGAGTTGGACGCCACCTCGAACAGCGTTTTGGCGTCCACAGGCTTGGACTCGCCCAGCTTGCGCACGCCGTACCCCTTGGCCGCAACGACTTTGCCGTCCTTGACGATGGCGATCGCCATGCCCGGCACGCCGAAGGTCTTGAGGGCGCGATTGACGTCGGCGTCAAGGTCGAACGCGGGGACCGCCGCGGTGCTGGACGCCGTGCTGGACGCCGCGCTTGCGGTTGCGGTGGCGGCGGCGTCCGGCGCGGCGAGCGCCGTGCAGGTTGCCGCGCCGAGTGCCGCCATCAACGCGGCCGCTACAAAAGTACGGGAGAACTTCATTATTTATACAGTTTGAATTGTTTGTCGACCGAGGCCTGCGTCACCGGATGATAGTGGTCGCGCGCCTTGGCGTAGACGGCGCGCGCCCAGTCTTTGTCGCCCGGGTTCTTCAGCAGCGCGCTATACAGCGGCACGACGAACTTCTGCCGGCCCACGCTCATGAGGAATTTGTTGAGCGGATCGCGCACGTTGTAGCCCGCCTTGACGGAACCGAGGTAGAAGCGATACGCGATCTCGTTGTTGCCGGTCTTGGCCAGGCCGAACGCCTGGTCCAGCTCCTGCATCTGCGCGGCAGTGGCCTTGCCCTCGATGGCGTTCAGGAAGTGCATCCACTCGAGCGCGATCCAGCCCTTGCCGCCCAAATCGGCGGTCGGCAGTTCGCCCTTGAGCCACGCGGCGCGCTGGGCGTCGAGCGCGGCCAGGCGCGGCGAGGCCGCGCGCACGGCGGTGGCGGGAATGCCGGGGGCGTACAGCCATTCATCCAGCTCCGCCTGCGGCATGTACTCGGGGTGCGCGTCGAGCAGGTTCTTTTTCAGGTACTCGACGAATTCGTCGGTGGTGGCGGACTTGAACGCGTGCTGGTCGAACCAGCCGCGCAGGAAGGGATCGAACACCTCGCGTCCGGCGCGCTGTTCGATAGTGCGCAGGAACCACGCGCCCTTCGGATAAATCAGGCCGCCGTCGGCGTAGGTCGAGGGGTCGGTGTCCGGGCCGCGCGTGGACAGCGCCTGCTTGGAGGCCGGCACGGTCAGCAGCGAGACCAGCGCCTCCTCCTGCTCGACCTGCAGGTTCATCTCGGCGATCTCGGGGCCATAGATTTTTTCGACGATGCGGGTGGTGACGTAGGTGGTGAAGCCCTCGTTGAGCCACATGTGCTTCCACGAGGCGTTGGTCACCAGGTTGCCCGACCACGAGTGCGCCAGTTCGTGCGCTATCAGGTCGACCAGGCTGCGGTCGCCGGCGATCATGGTCGGCGTGAGGAAGGTCAGGCGCGGATTTTCCATGCCGCCGTACGGGAACGACGGCGGCAGCACGATCATGTCGTAACGCTCCCACCGGTAAGGGCCGTAAAGGCTCTCTGCCGCCGTGATCATCTTCTCGGTGTCGGCCAGCTCGCTGGCGGCGGCCTCGATGCGGGCCGGTTCGGCGTAGACCGCCGAGCGCGGACCGAGCTTGCGCACCTCGATCTCGCCGATGGCGATGGCCAGCAGGTAGGAAGGAATCGGCTGCGCCATCTTGAACTTCCAGCCGCCGTCGCCGGTGGCGGCGGGGTCGTTGTCGGCGCTCATCAACACGCGCAGGCCGGCCGGCGCGTCGATGCGGGCGCTGTAGGTGAAGCGCACGGCGGGCGTATCCTGCACCGGCGCCCACGAGCGGGCGTTGATGTCCTGCGACTGGCTGAACATGAACGGACGCTTGCCGGACATGGTCTGCGCCGGCGACATCCATTGCAGCGCGGCGGCCGACGGCGCGGTGCGGTAGTAGACGCGCACCTTCTGCGGCTGGAATGGCAACGCGATGCGCAGCGCCCGGCCCTTCTGCACATCGAGCTTGTCGAGCATGAAGGAGGCCGAGGTCCAGCGGCCGCCCGGATTGAGCACCTGCACCTTGGCGATACTGAGTTCGTTCGTGTCCAGCACCAGGGTGCGGGCCGACTTGTCGATCCAGTTCAGTGTCAGCTCGGCGTAACCGCCCAGCGTCTTGCGGCCGAAATCGGCCTTCAGGTCCAGATACAGGTCGCTGGTGCGGACCTGGTCGTAGCGCGCATAGCTCAGCGGATCGGCGTGGGCGGCAAGCGACATCAGTGCGGTAAGCACCAACGCGGACAGTGTCTTCTTGATAGGCATGGTGATCTTTTCAATGTTGGTCTGAAGCGCGATGCAGAATATCACAGGCATGTATCGGGGATGTGTACAGCGGCCAACCGGAGCGGCGAAGTGTCCCGGCGAACGGCTGTGTTAAAATACGCGCCGTAATTGGGGAGTAGTCGGCTTGCGCCTCCCGGCGCAGGAACCTGCATCAACATAATCGGTCCGCAGACCGTGGTGCAGGTGGTTGAAAAACTTGACGAGACCATGATCGAGGTGCGGCCATGATGGGCCGGAGTCGCGCCTGGATCATTGGTTAATCGTTTCCGGCCCGCGTACTACTCACTTCATCCAATGGAAGCATTCGTCGTCTCCACAGGCATTGTCGCTCTCGCAGAAATCGGCGACAAAACCCAGCTGCTCGCTTTCGTCCTGGCCGCCAAATTCCGTCGTCCCCTGCCCATCATCGCCGCGATCTTCATCGCCACCATCGCCAACCACGCGTTCGCGGCGGCCATCGGCACCTGGATCACAGGCCTGCTGGGGCCCGACACCCTGCGCTGGGTGCTGGGCGCCTCGTTCCTGGCGATGGCCGCATGGACCCTGGTGCCCGACAAGCTCGATGACGAGGACACGCGCCTGGCCGGCTACGGCGTGTTCATGACCACCCTGATCGCCTTCTTCGTCGCCGAGATGGGCGACAAGACGCAGGTGGCCACGGTGGCGCTGGCGGCGCGCTACGATGCGCTGATCGCCGTCGTCTGCGGCACCACCCTCGGCATGATGATCGCCAACGTGCCGGCGGTCTACCTCGGCGACAGGATCGCCAACCGCGTCTCGCTCAAGCTGGTGCACGGCATCGCCGCCGCCGTCTTCGCGGTGCTCGGTGTGGCGACGCTGCTGGGCGCCGGCGCCAGCTTCGGCGTCTAACCCCCGGGGTCAGTGCCGACATTCGGACAGGAGCTCAGCCATGGCGGCGCCATTTCGCATGAGGCCGTGTCTGAATGTCGGCACTGACCCCGCTGGTTGCGGGGTCAAGTCTCGGGGTGTAACCCTGACGATCAGGTTGGCTGGCTGGGCCGCGCCGGCAGACGCAGTTCGACCTGGTGGGTCATGCCCGTGTCGACCAGCGCGATCGCCTGCTCCTGTTGCGGCACGCCGTCGACCGTCAGCACCGGCACCGCGCTGGCCCCGGCGCCATCGTCATGCAGCACGCGGATCACGTACGACGATGTCTCGTAACGGTAGGTCAGCGTGAACGTGTTCCAGCCGGCCGGCATGCGCGGCGTCAGCGTCAATTGCTGCGCGCTGCGCGTGAGGCCAAGCAGGGATTCGATGATCAGGCGGTACATCCAGCCCGAGGACCCGGTGTACCAGCTCCAGCCACCGCGCCCGACGTGCGGCGCCACCGCGTAGACGTCGGCCGTCACCACATAAGGCTCGACCTTGTAATTGGCCGTGCCTTCCGCCGTCCTGCCGTGCATGACCGGATTGATCATGCGCGCCAGTTCCCAGGCCCGCTCGGTGTCGCCCAGGCGGGCGAACGCCATCGCGGTCCAGATCGCGGCGTGGGTGTACTGGCCGCCGTTTTCGCGCACACCCGGCACATAGCCCCGGATGTAGCCGGGGTTCGGGCCGGCCTTGTCGAACGGTGGATCGAGCAACTGGATAATGCCCGAGTCGCGCCGCACCAGGCGCTGGTTGACCTGCTCCATGGCGCCGCGCACGCGCGCCGGATCGGCGGCGCCGGACAGCACGCCCCAGCTCTGCGAAATCGAATCGATCTGGCATTCCTCGTTGGTGTGGGAGCCGAGCGGCGTGCCGTCGTCGAAATAGGCGCGGCGATACCACTCGCCGTCCCAGGCATTCTGCTCGACGTTGGCGGCCAGCTTCCTGGCCTCCTCGCGGCACTCGGCGGCGAACACCGTGTCGTCCTTCATGTCGGCGACGTCGGCGAAGCGTTGCAGCACTTCGCACAGGAAGAAGGCCAGCCACACGCTCTCGCCCTTGCCATGCTCGCCCACTTTGTCCATGCCGTCGTTCCAGTCGCAGGAGCCGATCAGCGGCAGACCGTGTTCGCCGAAGCTCAGGCCGTGGCGGATCGCCTGCACGCAATGCTCGTACAGGGTGCCGCTCTGGCCCGAGCGGCTAGGCAGGTCGTAGTAGGAATCCTCTTCCGGCTTGACGGCGCGCCCTTCCAGGTATGGCAGGTTTTCCTCCAGCACGCTCATGTCGCCGGTGCTGGCGACGTAGCGCCAGGCGCCAAGCGGCAGCCACAGATAATCGTCCGAGCAGTGCGTGCGCACGCCACGGTCCGACGGCGGATGCCACCAGTGCTGGACGTCGCCCTCGAGGAACTGGTGGGCGGCGCACAGCAGCAGCTGGTCGCGCAGCAGGTGCGGCTGCGTGTGGATGGTCGCCATCGCGTCCTGCAGCTGGTCGCGGAAACCGAACGCGCCACCGGACTGGTAGTAGCCGCTGCGCGCCCAGATGCGGCAGGCGATGGTCTGGTACATCAGCCAACCGTTGGCGATGACGTCGAGCTCCGGTTCCGGCGTTTCGATGCGCACCGCGCCCAGGGTCTGTTCCCAGTGCGCGTGGACGGCGGCCAGCGCCTCCTGCGCTGCGCCGGCGCTGCGGTGCTTTTGTACCAGGCTGCTGGCGTCGGCGTTGCGGCGGCCGGCCACACCGAGCACGAAGACGATCTCGCGCTCCTGGCCCGGCAGCAGGTCGAACGGCGCCTGGATGGCGGCGCAGGCGTCGAGCCCCGCGCCGACCTTGCCGGACAGGCGCGAACGGCGCAGCGCGGCCGGCGCGGCGAGCGAGCCGTTACGGCCCAGGAACTCGCCACGGTCGCCGGTGATCGAGCGCAGGCTGGCGTCGCAATTGAAGAAGGCGACGCGGCCGGTGAACTCGGTGTTGTACGGATTGCGGGCGAACATCGCGCCGCTGACCGGATCGACCTCGGTGAGGATATGCATGCCGGACTTGGAACGCATATCGCCCAGCACCCATTCGACGTAGCCGGTGACGGACAGCTTGCGCGCCACCAGCGTATCGTTGCGCACCTTGAGCACCGTGTACTTGATCGGCGCGTCGGTCGAGACGAAAGTCGTCATTTCGGTGGCGATGCCATTCTCGCTGTGTTCGAACACGCTGTAGCCGAAGCCGTGGCGCGTGACGTAGTCGCCGGCGCCGCGCGCGGGCAGCGCGGCCGGCGACCAGAACTCGCCGGTCTGCTCGTCGCGCAGATAGAAGGCTTCGCCGCTGGCGTCGCTGACCGGATCGTTGTGCCATGGCGTCAGGCGGTATTCATGCGCGTTCTCGTGCCAGGTGTAGGCCTGGCCGCTTTCCGAGATCACGGTGCCGAACTGCGGATTGGCCAGCACGTTGGACCACGGCGCGGGCGTGCGCTGGCCTTCGCGGGTGGTGATCACGTATTCGCGGCCGTCCGGCGTGAAGCCGCCGATGCCGTTTTCCAGCATCAACGGACGCGCGGGACGGGCCGGCGGCACCGCGTCGCCATATTCGCCGCGACCGTCCGCCAGCAACGGCGGCATGCGCATCGACTGCGGGCCCGGGCGCTTGATCTGCTCGGCCAGCGGACCACGGGTGTCGCTGAGGATGGCGCGCGCCACCGATTGCAGCAGGATGCGGTCCTCGTTGGAGATCTGGTCGGCCAGGCGCACGAAGATGCCGCCAGGACGGTCGACCGCCTGGGCGTCGATGCCCGAGGCGATCAATCCCATGATTTGTTCGTGCAGCAGCTGGCGGTACCCCGACTGGTCTTCGTACCAGATGACCAGGTCGACCACCAGGCCTTTGAGGCGCCAGTAGGCGTGCGCCTGCACCATCTGGCGCACCAGATCGATGTTGGCCGGGTCGCGGATCTGCAGCAGCACGATCGGCAGGTCGCCGGAGATCGCGTACGCCCACAGGCCGGACTGGCCGCGATGGTTCTTGACCAGCGTGCCGACATCGGCGCGCAGTGCGGCGTTCGGATAGATGACCGAGTTGGCCAGGCGGCCGTACAGCTGCGCGTCCGCCTCGCTGGCGTTGAGCTGGCGCAGCACGACCTGGCTGTGGGTCCACGCCAGTTCGAAGGTGCGGTCGGCCAGGTGGCGGTCCTGGTATTTGTCGATCAGGTGCAGCGCGGCGTCGCGCTGCTCGGTCATGCCGGTGACGATATCGACGGTGGCCGTCTGGTCCGGCTTGAGCGTGATGGTGTAGCGGATCGCCACGACCGGATCGAGCACCGAGCCTTCGGCGCCGTCCAGCGGGCCGCTTTCCAGCAGCGCGCGCGGCGCGGCGGCGGTGTTGCCTCGGCCGAGGAAGCGCGAACGATCGGTCTCGAACGACACCTCGACCACCTTGGCGTCGTGCACCGTCATCGAGTGCAGCATGTACGGCATGGCCTCGTTGCCGCCGCGCGGGCGGCGCGTGCACAGGATCGCCTGCTGGTCGCGCAGGATCTCGGTTTGCACGAACAGCTTGCTGAAGGCCGGGTGGGCGGCATCGGCGGCCGCCGGCGCCATCACCACCTCGGCGTAGCTGGTCACCTCGATGGTGCGCACGCTGTCGCTCTTGTTGGTGATGCGGGTGCGGCGCAGTTCGATGTCGTCTTCCGGCGAGACCACGATTTCCGTGTACAGCTCCATGCCGCGGTCGGAGCGGCGGAATTCGGCGCGTCCTTCCGAGAAGATCACTTCGTACTTGCGCGGATCGACCAGGGTTGGTTGATACGTCGTGGACCAGAACTGGCCATCATCCAGGTCGCGCACGTAGCAGAAGTTACCCCAGTTGTCGCGGGTGCTGTCTTCGCGCCAGCGCGTCACGGCCAGGTCGCGCCAGCGGCTGTAGCTGCCGCCGGCGTTGGTGACCATGACGTGATAGCGTCCGTTCGACAGCAACTGGGTTTCCGGTACCGGTGTGCTGTGCTGGGTGAGCACGCGCATCGGCGCCGCCTGCTGATCGGGCACGGTCGAACGCAGCGCCGCCAGCTCGGTGGTGTTGGAATAGAAGGCGCCGGCTTGCGGGCTGCGTTCCTGCAGCACCAGCAAGGTCGATTGCAGCAGCGGATCGGATTCGAAGCGGCGCTGCATCGGCCGGTCGTGCAGCAGGTAGCTGAGCGACAGCAGGCCCATGCCCTGGTGGTGGACCATGAACGAGCGCACCACGGCGCAGCTCTGGCCGCGCGGCAGGCGAGAGGCGGTGTAGTCGATCGCCTCGTAGAAGCCGTAGCGTCCCATGAAGCCCAGGCCCGCCATCTTCTGCAAGTTGAGGCAGGACGCTTCCGGCTGCACCATCAGTCCCATCATGGTGGCGTACGGCGCGATCACCAGATCGTCGGCCAGGCCGCGCTTGAGGCCGAGGCCGGGAACGCCGAAGGCGCGGTACTGGTAATTGAGGCTGGTGTCGACGGTGTTGTAGCCGGACTCGGAAATCCCCCACGGCACGCCACGGCGCTTGGCGTAGTCGATTTGCGCATCGATGACGGCGTTGTAGGTCTGGTCGAGCAAGGTGCTCGGGTAGTTCGGCATCACCAGCAGCGGCATCAGGTACTCGAACATCGAGCCGCTCCAGGACAGCAGCACCGGCTTGCCGGCGACGATGCACAACTGGCGGCCCAGCGCGAACCAGTGGTCCTGCGGTAGCTGGCCCTGGGCGATGGCGATGAAGCTGGCCAGGCGCACTTCGGACGCCAGCAAATCGTAATAGCTGGCGTCGAGGCGGCGCTCGCTGACGTTGTAGCCGATCGCCAGCAGATTGGTCGTCTCGTTGTACAGGAAGCCGTATTCCATCTGGGCGAACCCGCAGCTGCGCTGCGCCAGTTCGGCCAGCGCGCGCATGCGTTCATGCGCGGCGGCGCTGCCCTGCTCGAGCAGCTGCGCCAGTTGTTGCTGGCGTTCGCGCTCGGCCGGGGCCAGGTCGGTCACCGGAATGGCGGCGGTGGCGTGGGATAGGCTGGCCAGCTCGCGCAAGGTCGGCACGCGCGTCATGCTGGTGTCGAATACGGTATCGGAAGACAGGTTGACCCATGGCGTCAACACCGCCAGTTCGTCGAGCGCGGCGTGGCTTTGCTGAACCAGCGAGGCACTCCACATCGCGGCGTCGCTTTGTGGATCGACCTGCGCGTGCAGCGCTTCGGCGGCTTGCGCGGCCAGCACCAGCCAGCCATTCAACTGCTGCAGGTGTGTGGGATCGGGCTTCGCGGCCATAAGCGCCAGCAGCGGCGCCAGGTCCGGCGGCGTGGCGATGGATTCGGCGCTCTGGGTTGCGCTGGATGGCGCGGCCTTGTCGGCGTCGCCGTCGGCGTTGGCAACGGTCGCCACGCTGGCGCTTGCAGCCGGTGCACTGGCGGTGGCGGCGTCGTTGAGCGTCTCTTCCAGCACGCGCAGGGTGGACAGCATGCCGTCGATGATTTGAGGACCGAGCACCGGCTGGTCGAACATGCCGGTCAGGCCGGGCTGCAACGTCAGCAGGTGGCCCGCCAGGTTGCCGCTATCGACCGTCGAAATATAGATCGGGTGGAGCGGCTTGAGGGTCTGCGTGTCGTACCAGTTATAGAAGTGGCCCTGGTGGCGCTCCAGCTGATCCATCGCATCCAGCGTGGCGCCGGTGCGCGCGATCAGCTGCGACACCGTGATGTAGCCGAAGTCGCAGGCGCTCAGGTTGGCCAGCAGCGCCATGCCGATATTGGTCGGCGAAGTGCGGTGCGCGATGACCTGCGCCGGATGCTCCTGCATGTTATCGGGCGGCAGCCAGTTGTCGTCCGGGCCGACGAAACGATCGAAATAGGCCCAGGTGCGGCGCGCCAGCTTATGCAGGAACACATTCTGCTCCGGCGACAGCTGCGCATCCTTGCGCTTGATCGGACGGCTGATCCAGTCCGCGACCGCCGGCGCCACCAGCCACGCCAGCAGGAACAGCGCGGCCGGCGCCAGGCTGGCGGGACGCCAACCAAGCAGCATGCCGCCGATGAACAGCGCCAGCACGGGCGCGGGCCACATCCTGACCCAAGTGCTGGCGTTGGCGCCGGTGCGCGACAGCGCCGAGGCACGCCACTCGAGCATGTGCTTATGCGATACCGTCATGCGGTAGACGCTACGGACGATCGCGTCAAGGCTGAAATAGGCCTCGTATGGCAGGAAAACCAGCATCAATATCGCGTGCGAGAAGTGCAGGCCGGTGCGGCGCATTGTGGCGCGCAGATGCTGGCTCCATAAAGTATCCTTGGGCCGGTGCAGCAGGTCGTGCAGCGCGCTGACAAACGGCGGCAGGAAGATCACGGTCAGCACGGCGCCGGTCCACAGCCACGGGTCGGGCAGCCAGCGCCACGCGACGATCAGCGAGAGCACCAGCGCCGGCGCGGTCAGGCTGCGGCGCAGATTGTCGAACAGCTTCCAGCGCGACAGCAGCGACAGCGGATTTTTCTCGCGCTTGCGGCCGGGGCCCGGCACGCGGCCGAACAGCCACGAGATCAGCTGCCAGTCGCCGCGTATCCAGCGCTGGCGGCGGCTCACGTCGTCGCTGTAGCGGCTCGGATATTCTTCGTAAAGTTGGGCGTCGCTGAGCAAGCCGGCGCGCAGATAGCAGCCTTCCAGCAGATCGTGGCTGAGCACCTGGTTGTCGGGCAGGCGGTGTCCCAGCACCTGCTCGAAGACGTCGACATCGTAGATGCCCTTGCCGATGAAGGAGCCTTCCAGGAACACGTCCTGGTAGACGTCGGAGACGGTGCGGGTGTACGGGTCGATACCCGGCTCGCCGCCGCACAGCTTTTCGTAGTGCGATGCATTTTCGCTCGGCAGGCTGACGGCCACGCGCGGTTGCAGGATGCCGTAACCTTCGACCACGCAGCCGCGCGCCGCGTCGACACGCGGGCGGTTCAGCGGATGCATCATGGTGGCGATGAACTGCGCCGCCGCGTCTCGCGGCAGCTGGGTATCGGTATCGAGCGTGATGACGTACTTGATGCTTTCGAGCTGGCTGATATCGCCGACGACGACCGAGAATTTGTCGCGCGCGCCGCCACGCAGGAAGCGGTTCAGGTCCTGCAGCTTGCCGCGCTTGCGCTCGTAGCCCATCCAGGCGCCTTCCTGTGGATTCCACAGGCGCGGGCGGTGCAGCAGCAGGAACGGCGTGGCCGGGTCGCCGCTCGGATGGACGGCGTACTTGCGATTGAGTTGTTCGATCCGGTGCTGCATTTGCTCGAGCAGCGCGGCGTCGCCCGGCAGGGTCTCGGCGGGTGCGTCGGCGAAATCGGTCAGCAGGCAAAACACCAGGTTCGGATCGCGATTGGCGAGGAAGCGCACTTCCAGCTGTTCGCACAATTCCTCGATGTTGTCCTTGCTGTAGGCCAGCGTCGGCACCACCACCAGCGCCCTGCCCTCGGCGGGAATGCCGTCGTCGAGGTCCATGCGCGGCAGCGGATTGGGACGGGTGATCTGGGTGGTCACCCAGTTGACGAGGCTCAGCGCCAGCTGGCTGCTGCCCAGCAGCGCCAGCACGCCCAGCGCCACCAGCACGATGCCGTTCACGCCGTGGAAGGCAGCGCGTTCGAGCAGCAGCGCGGTGGCGACGAAGGTGATGGCGGCGATCGCGCCCAGATAGGATGTCAGCGGCGAGGCGCCCGACGTATGGCGGAACACCTCGCGCCACGGACGGCGCATGCCGGTCACTTTTTCCAGCGCCGGCAGTCCGCCGCCAATCAGATAGAAACCGACGTGGCTGTGGCGCTCATCGCCGCTGTTAGAGTGCGCCACGGCCAGTTGCAAGGCCTGCTGCGCGACTTCCACTTCCGACAGGCGCGAATGCTTGGAGATCTTTTCGACCGAATGGCGGTAATGGTCGCGCGTGGCGAATTCCATGCGGCCGTAGACGCCGGCCGGGTCCTGGCGCAAGGTCTGTTCGACCACGCTCATGGTCTCGACGAACTCCTGCCAGTCCATGGTGCCGAGGAAGCGCAGGCTGCCGATGCTGTTGGCGATCGACACCTGTTCGGCCGCCTGCTGCTGGATCTCGGCCTGGATCTGTTGTTCGATGGTGTGGCCCGATTCGGCCAGGCGGTGCGTGATCCACGACAGCGCCAGGGTCAGCGCCGAACTTTGTCCCTGCAGGCGGCGCGCCAGTTCGGCGACGAAGGCGCTGGTGATTGGTGGATTGGAGCGGGCCATGTCGGCCACCATCAAAATCAAACCGCTCGGATTTTTTTCCACCACCTCGGTCATCTGGTCGGCCCAGCTGTTGGCCAGATCGCGGTCGGCGCGGTTATCGGCCACGCGCACGGCCACGCGGCGCAGGTTCTCGATCAGCGCGAGACGCAGCATGATCGGGATCGCCCACAATTCGCCCAGCTTGAGCGGCGCGATTTCCTGATAGGCGGCGACGAAGCGGCACAGCGATTCGAAATCGACGCGGCCATCGCCGTGCGAGATGATTTCCAGCGCCAGCTTGTAGACGCGCGGGCAGCCTTCCGGCGCGCCACGGCTCAGGCGCGGCAGCTCCTTGCTGTACCCCTTGGGCAGGTGACGCCGGGCGATGCGGATCTGCTCTTCGATCAGATAGAAGTTATCGAGCAGCCATTCGGAGGCGGGCGTGATCTGCCGGCCGGCCTTGACGGCCTCGGTCAGTTCGTCGCAGGTGGTGTTGATGAAGTCGGCGTTTTCCGACAGGCGCGACAGCAGCTGGTCGGGACCGCCGCGCGTGCTCAGTTCGTGGTGGGCCGCCAGGGTCCTGCCGTGCGCGCCCATTTGCGCGGCGCTGAAGAGCTCGGCGCGTAAGGGCAGGTCTTCGTCGTCTTCGTCCGAGACCAGGGAGGCCGTTGTCGATTCGCGGAATCCGAGCGTCATCTCGGGCATTAGGGGATTGGACTTTTTCAACTTATACCTCGCTATATTGCATGCGAGACGCGGCCGCGCTCCAGCTACGGGCGCGACGAATCTGCGAATGGGAAATTATGTGCTAAGGCATCGTACTGGGGCGCGCGAGATGGCACTGTACGGTGACGAACATACAGCCGTGAGTGACGGAGTCCGGGCAAATAAAAAGGGCCATTCAGGCCCTTTTGGTGACTAGCATTTTGCCGTGCCGGTTGTGGCGGCAAGTTTATGCGGCGAGCGCCAAGCCGCCGCTGAGGCTATACGATTGCTGATGGCCAAGGCGGCGCAGGCACTGCGTGGCTTTCATGCTGCGATTGCCGCTGCGACAGAAAAATACCAGCGGCCGCTGCTCGCCGCGCAACCATACGCTGGCCTGGCCGGCCAGCCGGCTCAGCGGCACGCTATGCGCCACGCGGCCTCCCGGACCGGGCACGACGGTGGCGGCGAATTCATACGCCTCCCGCACGTCGATCAAGACGGCGTCCGGATGCGCGGTCAAAAACGCTTCGAGCTCGTCGCTGTCGAGTTGCATGTCGCGCTGTGTCGGCAGTTGCGCGGAGGCAGTCAACGTTGCCTGCGAGTGCTTCGTCATGCTGGCACAGAACTGATTCTGCTCGTCGCGGGTTGGGCACAGCAAGGTGTGCGGCCCGCCGACGGCCCGCAACGCCTCGTCCAGCGAATCGGCGCTGAATACGAAGCGAACGGACGAGGCGGGCAAGCGGCCGGCGTCGGCAGTTCCCAGCAGATACGCGCGCGATCCATTGTCGGAAACAGCGGCGGCACCACCGGCGGCCACGCTGGCCAGCACTTGCGCGCCGAGCGCGATCGCGCGCGCGGTCGCACCGCCCTCCAACGCCACCTCCACCGGCGCGGCGGCCGGCCAGCCAAACTCGTCCACCGAACCGGCAACGTAGTGATCGCCCAACGCGTCCACCAGCGACTGGCGTCCCGTGTCCGCCGAGGTGCCGACCACCGCCAGCACGCGATAGTTCTGGCAGCGCACATACGAGGCGATGCGCGACGTCATTTCCGGCAACGGATCGATGACCACGCAACTGCCGCTTGCCGCGTCCAGCGCCAGCCAGCTGCACGCGCCTTCGACACCCAGTTGCAGCAGGCCGTCGTGCGGCACGGCGGCACTCTCGGATGCGATCAGGCAACTGGCTCTCAGCGCGGCGCCGCAGCGCTCGATGCGGGCACAGGCGGCGGCGATCATTTCCTCGTCGGCCAGCGGACCGAAGGACATGCGGATGGCGCCGGCGCTGCGCCACAGCGGCACGCCCATCGCGTCGAGCACGTAGCTGGGCGCCGCCTTGGCCGACGAGCAGGCGCTGCCGGCGCTGACGCGCACTTCGGCCGCGTCGAACACGTCCATCAACTCGCGGCTCGACAGGCCGGGCACGGAGAAGTTGAGCGTGGTCGGCAAGGCCTTGCCGAACGGATTGTTGAACACCACGCCGGGCAAGGCGGCGCGCAGGCTGTCGGCCAGGCGCGCCCGGAAATTCCACAGCGCGTCGTGGCTGCGGAAGGTGTCGCCGCGTTCGAGCGCGGCCAGCACCACGCCCAGCGCGGCGATGCCGGCCATGTTCTCGGTGCCGGAACGCTGCCCCGACTCCTGGCCGCCGCCCATGATCAGCGGCGTGAACGGCGCGCCGGCGCGCACGTACAACATGCCCACGCCTTTGGGCGCGTAAAGTTTATGGCCGGAAAATGGGGCGTAATCGACGCGGGTGGCGGCCAGGTCCAACGTCAGCTTGCCCAGCGCCTGCACGCAATCGACCATCCAGTAGGCGGCCGTGCCGGTTTCCTTGATGACCGCTTCGATGCCGTCCAGATCGCTGACGACGCCGGTCTCATTATTGGCGGCCATGGTGCAGATCAACGCGGCCGAGCCGGCCACTTGCCGCAGCAGCGCCAGGTCATGGGCGCCGTCCGTGTTGACCGGCAATTTGTGCAGGGTCAGATTCAAACCCAGCAGACGGTTCCAGTGCGCCAGGCTTTCCGGCACGGCCTTGTGTTCGGTGGCGCCGTAGACCAGCAGGCTGCCGATGGCCTCGCCGCGCGCCTGGCGCTCGCGCAAGGCCACCAGCGCCGACAGCACCGAGGTTTGGATGCCTTCGGTGGCGCCGCTGTTGAACATCAGCCGGCCGTCGCCGACACCCAGCAAGCGCACCGCGCAGGCACGCGCCTGGTCCAGCATGGCCCTGGCCTTGAGCCCGGTGGCGTGGGTGCTGCTGGGATTGCCGAAGCGTTGGCCCATGGCGTCGATGGCGGCGCTGATGGCGGCGGGCAGAACGGCAGTGGTGGCGTTGCCGTCGAGGTAGATTTCAGTGGTCATGGTGTTCGCCGCAAGGATATACAAGTCAGCTGAACAGTTTAACCAGGCACTAAGGAGAAAATATGCCAAAATAGTCTCTCTTTAGCGGGTAAGTTAGCATGAGCATGCTTCATTACTCCGCAATCCGGTTAAAATCGTTTTCTTAGCCTATTTCATATGAATTCACTCGATAAATTCGACTGTGCCATCCTGGCCGCGCTGCAGGTGGACGGCACGCTCTCGATCGCCGCGCTCAGCGAGAAGGTCGGCCTGTCCAGCACGCCGTGCTGGAAGCGGGTCAAGCGCCTGGAGGAGGAAGGCTATATCGAAAGCCGCGTCGCCATCGTCAACCGGCGCAAGGTCGGCCTGCCGGTGACGGTGTATGTCAGCGTACGCACCGGCCAGCACGACGCCAAGTGGCTCGACCGCTTCGCCGCCGCCGTCATGGCCTTGCCGGAGGTGCAGGAATTCCACCGCATGAGCGGCGACGTCGACTACCTGCTCAAGGTGGTCACCACCGACATCGACGGCTACGACGCGTTTTACAAGCGCCTGATCAAGGTCGGTCAACTGACCGGCGTGTCGTCGGCGTTCTCGATGGAACAGATCAAATACACCACCGCCTTGCCGCTGGAACTGGTATCCCATCAGGATTCGCACCAATAAGGTGCAACGTGCGTGCATGAGCCGGCCCGACATGGGATAATGCTTATTTCAAATACTCATTAAGCCCATGCGCGCTTTCCTGGACCGCTGGCTCCCCAGCCCCACCACCGCCAGCGGCGCCGAACAGCTGCGCGCCGCCATCGGCGCCCTGTGCGGCCTGCTCATCACCGCCGTCCTCAGCCACTTCCTGCTCGAACCCAGCAGCGCCACCATCTTCATGGTCGCGCCGGTGGGCGCTTCGGCCGTGCTGCTGTTCGCGCTGCCCGCCAGTCCGCTGGCCCAACCCTGGTCGGCCATCGGCGGCAACGTCGTCAGCGGACTGGTGGGCGCGGCCTGCGTGCGCTGGCTGGGCGCGGGTTCGGCCATATCGTTGCCGATGCCGATGCTGTGCGGCGTCGCCGTCGGCGCGGCGATCGCCGCCATGTTCGCGCTGCGCTGCCTGCATCCGCCCGGCGGCGCGGTGGCGTTGACGACCGTCATCGGCGGCCCCGCCGTGCACGCGGCCGGTTTCGAATTCGCGCTGCTGACGGTGCTGGTCAACACCGCGCTGCTGACCGGCATGGCCATCATCTACAACAACCTGACCGGGCGCCGCTATCCGCACACGCAGCAGGCCGCCCATCCGAATCCGCACGGCACCAGGGACGCGGTGCCGACCGTGCGGCTGGGCTTCAAGCCCGAGGACCTGGACGCCGTGCTCAAGCAACACGACCAGGTGCTCGACATCAGCCGCGACGATCTGGAATCGCTGTTCATGCAGACCGAGCAGCGCGCCTACCAGCGCCGCTTCGGCATCATCAATTGCGCGGACATCATGTCGCGCGACATCGTCAGCGCCGAATTCGGCACCGACCTGGAGCAGGCGTGGCAGTTGATGCGGCGCCACCAGGTGGCGGCCTTGCCCGTGCTCAACCGCGCGCGCAGGGTGATCGGCATCGTCACGCAAACCGACTTCCTCGACCATGGCGGCCTGGATAATTACGGCGACATCCGCCGGCAACTGCGGCGTTTCCTGCGCAAGAGCGGCGTCACCCACACCGAAAAAGCCGAGGTGGTCGGCCAGATCATGACCCACCACCCGACCACGGCGCGGCTCGACACGCCCATCGTCGACCTGGTGCCGCTGATGGCCGACTCCGGCTTCCACCATATTCCGGTGGTCGACGACGAGCAGCGCTTCGCCGGCATCATCACGCAATCGGACCTGGTGGCGGCGTTATATGAGAGCCGCTTCGCCGAAGCGGCCGCCTGACGTGGCTTGATACAATTTGTTTCTTGGGCGGCCGACGCTATGCCTTATGCTAGTCACCCGCCAGAGTTCTCATTGACCAGGAAACAAAACATGAAGCATGCATCCCGTCTTGCCAGCGTCGCGGCCGCGCTCGCGCTGGTGTTCGTTCCAATCAGCAACAGCATGGCGGCCCCGGCAGCCGCCGTGCCACGGGTCAGCGCCACCCCGGCGCACCAGGCGCTGCTGGCCATCGCCGACCAATACTACGACGCCGTCGCCCGCTACGAGCCGATCGGCGCGACCGAGAACGGCGACAACCGCTACGACGACCAGCTGGGCCTGAGCATCTCGCCGGGCAAGCGCGCGCTGCAGTTCAAGATGTACCGCGATTTCAGCAAGCGCCTCAAGGCCATCAAGCGCGCCCACCTGAACGCCGAAGACCGCCTCAACCTGGACATCCTCACCTATGAACTGCGCGGCCTGCTGGCCATGGAGCGCTTCCCCGAGCACCTGTTGCCGGTCACGCAGATGGACAGCGTGCCGGTCGTGCTGGCCAACTACGCCGGCGGCGAGGCGTCGCAGCCGATCGCCACCGTCAAGGAATACGACGCCTATCTGAGCCGCATTTCGCAGATGCCGGCCTGGATCGACCAAGCCATCGCCAACATGCGCGAAGGAATGAAAAAAGGCGTCACGCAGCCGAAGGCCATCATGATCTCGGCGCTGCCGCAGTTCAAGAAGCTGGTCAGCGACACGGCGGAAGCGAATATCTTCTACACCCCGATCAAGAAATTGCCGGCCGGCTTCAGCGACGCCGACAAGCAGCGCCTGACGGCCGCCTACCGCAAGACCGTCGGCGACGACATCATGCCGGCGCTGGCCCGCCTGGCCACCTTCCTGGAAAAAGATTACCTGCCGGCCTGCCGCACCTCGACCGGCCTGGGCGCGCTGCCGGACGGCGCCGCCTGGTATCAGGCGCGCGTGGCCAACGCCACCACCACCACGCTCAAGCCGGACGCGATCCATGCGATCGGCCTGCGCGAAGTGGCGCGCATCCAGCAGCAGTTCGCCGAGCTCGGTCCCAAGCTCGGCTACAACGGCCCAGCCAAGGGCTTGCCGGTATGGGTTGCCGCGCAGGACAAGTTCCGCCCGTTCAAGACGGAGGAAGAAGTGCAGGCCGTGTTCCACAAGCTGAACGACGTGCTCGACACCAAATTGCCGCAGATGTTCACCTTGATGCCGAAGGCCAAACTGGACCTGCGCCTGGAACCTGAACTGAGCCGGGCCACGGCGTCCGACCACTACACGGCGCCGGCCGGCGACGGCTCGCGTCCAGGCGTGTTCTGGTCGGTGGTCAACGATCCGGCCAAGTACGGCAGCACCGGCATGACCACGCTGTTCCTGCACGAGGGCAAGCCGGGCCACCACTTCCACATCGCGCTGATGCAGGAATTGAACCTGCCCGACTTCCGCAAATATGGAGGCAACAACGCCTTCACCGAAGGCTGGGCGCTGTATTCCGAAACCTTGGGCAAGGAAATGGGCTTGTTCGATGATCCGGCGCAATACTTCGGCCACCTGAACGACGAGCTGCTGCGCGCCACCCGCCTGGTGGTCGACACCGGCATGCACGCGCAGGGCTGGACGCGCGAGCAAAGCATCCATTACATGCGCGACACCCTGGGCTACGACGACTACGCCAAGACCGAAACCGAACGCTATATGGCGTGGCCGGGCCAGGCGCTGGGCTACAAGATCGGCTCGCTCAAGATCGTCGAACTGCGCCACCGCGCGGAAGAGGCGCTAGGCGATCGCTTCAGCCTGCCTAAATTCCACGAGGTGGTGCTCAGCGACGGCACCGTGCCGCTGGCGCTGCTGGAAGAAAAAGTGGACCGCTGGATCGCGTCGCAGCGATAACCGCAATGGGCCGCGACGATGGCGACATCGCGGCGGCCCAGCTTGCCGTGCCCCGCCCATATGTTACGTCTCCTTCCGGCGTTGACACAGTCCTGCGCCACCTTGATCTATCGCAAGAACCCTCCTGAAATACAAGCGCCCTCTTCCGGCTCGCGCAATACTGCGACTATCATTAAGCCTGCTGAATGCGCTCATGCACTCTCTCCTGCCCGCCATTGTCTCGCTACTCTTCCTGAGCTACGGGGCATATGTGCTGCATTCGCGCGGGGTCAGCCGGGTCAGCCTCACGTTATTCCTGCTCTGCACCACCACCTTTTGCTGGCAATTCTCCTGGGCGGTCCTGTTCCAGATCCGCGACCCGGACGAGGCGCTGGCGGCGGCCAAGCTCGGCTATCTGCTGATCCTGTTCCTGCCCACCACCTTGTACCATTTCGTCGCCGAACTCACCGCGCAGCGCAGCGAGCGCCGCTGGGTCGAACTGTCCTATCTGTTCGCCGGCTTCCTGGGTGTGATCCTGCTGAGCAGCAACTGGCTCATCGCCGGGCTCTACACTTACTTCTTCGGCTTTTATCCCAAGGCGGGCCCGCTGCATGTGCTGCACTTGCTGCACACGATGGTGGTCGTCGGCCGCAGTCTGTGGCTGCTGTACCGCCGCCAGCAGTTGGCCGTATCGACCGAAAAAACGCGCTTGCGCTATTGCCTGGTCAGCATGCTGATTTACTTCTTCGCATCGGTCGATTATCTGTGCAACTACGGCGTGCAGTTCTATCCGCCCGGCATGCTGTTCGTCGCGGCCAGCCTCGGCCTGATCGCCCAGGCCATGGTCCGGCACAACTTGCTGGCCGACCCGATGGAAGTCGCCGCCTCGATCGCGCACGAAATGCGTACGCCGCTGGCCACCATCCGCAGCCAGTCGCGGGTGTTGGCCAAGTCGCTGCCGGAGTTACTGGCCGGCTACCACTTGGCGGTCGAACACAAGTTGATCGAGCCAACCTTGCAACCTGCGCAACTGAACTACCTCGGCAAGCTGACCCAGCACATCGACGCGGAGATCAGCCGCTCCAACTTCGTGGTCGACATGATGCTGGCCTCGGCCCGCGCGGGGATGCTCAGCCGTAGTGATTTTGCCAACCATTCGATCCAGAAATGCGTGGAGGAGGCGCTGGCCTGCTATCCGTTCGAAAGCTCGATGCGGGACAAGGTGGTGGTCAAGGGCGGGCACGATTTCACGTTCTTCGGCTCGGACGTGCTGCTGGTCTATGTTTTATACAACCTGTTCAAGAACGCGCTGTACGCGATCAAATCGGCGGGACGGGGAGAATTGGAGATCGCTTTCTTTATCGACGGCGCCGATAAAAAGCTGTTGGTAACCGATACCGGCAGCGGCATACCGGCCGACGTGCTGCCCCACGTTTTCGAACCGTTTTACAGCACCCGGCATAATGGGGGCGGCACGGGAATGGGGTTGGCGTTTTGCGAGCAGGTGATTACCGCGTTTGGCGGGAAGATTCATTGCGAATCCCAGGCCGGGCGTTATACACGGTTTTCTTTATCGTTCCCCCAAAGACAGGTATCTGCCGCTTGGGCGAATGAGCGGACGATGGAATATTAGGCGGGAATATTAAAGCGCGAAAATTAAACCGCCGCGTCCTCGTTGATGACTTTCTCCAGATCGGATTCCTCACCCAGCACATAGATTTTCTGTTCGCGTAATACCTGCAGAATGAATGGCTGTTGTTCGCGCAGGCGCCGCTTAAAATCGGGAATCGAATACAGGTTGGGATTGATCTTTCGGCGCAATAAGCGCTCGGCGACTGGCAGCCTGGATAACAACTCACCGTAGCTGGTGTTATCGCCGATCAGCAGCAACTCCACCGGCGTATCCATGCCCTCGTGTTCCTTGGCCGTCGCGCCATAAACAAAGGCCACGTTCAATACATGCTGCAGCGGCGCCAAAGCCGAATTCAATACGCTGACCAGTCCGAAGGTTTTCTTGACCAGGCTGCTTAATTCCCCGAACACGATGCATTCCTTGTTGGGCTTGAAGCGGCGCACATTGCCGATGCGTTCGGACGTGATGACGCCGGACTCGTGCAGGCGTTTGAGCTCGCGTTGGGCCGAGGCGCTTCCCAGGCCGGTCAGGCGCATAATCTCGTTCAGGTGGAAACCTTGATTGACACGTACAAACAGCAAGCCCAGCAGTTTTTGCTGGGCGGGAGTGAAGAGGGCTTGAGCGATCATGAGCCAGATATTAGCATGAACGAACTAAATGCTGGCGCAAACTCCGGGGTCAGGTCCTCCATTTCTACACGGACTATAGCGTAGGGGGCTGGGCGCGTGCGCGCGGTTGGCTGTCAGGCGGCGCTTGGCGGATTACGGCGTGCCGCCTAATCCGCCCTACGTGGATCTGTGGTGTCGCGGCGGTCCCGGCACGGATTTAACCGAATCACAGAATTAATTTCCTTCGGGCGTACGATGTGAATTCCCGACTTTTATTAAATCGTGGGCATAAAAAAACGGCACCCGAAGGTGCCGTTTTATATTGCGCTACATTTCTATTACGCTTCGCCGTCGTGCGGAGTAACGGTTTCCACCGCTTCCACATCGCCGCCCGACATCGAGGCTTTTTCGGCCAGCAGCAGAGCTTGACGCTCTTCCACTTCCCACTGCTCTTTCTCTTTGCGAGCGCGGTGGAATGCCAAGCCGGTGCCGCCTGGAATCAGACGACCAACGATGACGTTTTCTTTCAGACCGCGCAGACCATCGCGCTTGCCCATAATCGCGGCTTCCGTCAGAACGCGGGTGGTTTCCTGGAACGATGCGGCCGAGATAAACGAATCGGTCGACAGCGATGCCTTGGTAATACCCAGCAGAACGTTTTCGTAGGTTGCAGGAATCTTATTCTCTACATTCATACGGTCGTTTTCATCCAGCAGTTCCGAACGCTCAACCTGCTCGCCAACGATGTAGTTGGTGTCGCCGGCATTAACGATCTGAACGCGACGCAGCATCTGACGCACAATGACTTCAATGTGCTTGTCGTTAATCTTAACGCCCTGCAGACGATAAACGTCCTGCACTTCGTCAACGATATAACGGGCCAGCGCTTCGATACCCAGCAGACGCAGAATGTCTTGTGGATCGGCTGGGCCGTCGACAATCATCTCGCCCTTGTTCACCACCTGGCCGTCGTGGACCAGCACTTGCTTGTCCTTGGTGATCAAGAACTCGTGCTTGTTGCCGTCCATGTCCGTGATTTCCAGACGCTGCTTACCTTTGGTTTCCTTACCGAATGCAACCGTACCGGTCACTTCGGCCAGCATACCCGCGTCTTTCGGCGAACGTGCTTCGAACAGCTCGGCAACGCGCGGCAGACCACCGGTAATATCGCGGGTCTTCTGCGATTCGGTCGGGATACGTGCCAGCACTTCGCCGACCGATACCGCTTGGCCGTCTTTCACCATGATCAGCGCGCCGACCTGGAAGCCGATCGCCACCGAGTGTTCGGTGCCTGCGATCTTGACTTCTTCGTTCGAGTCGTTGAGCAGTTTGACCTGCGGACGCAGCGTTTTGGTCAACGAACCGCGACGCTTCGCATCGATCACGACCAAAGTCGACAGACCGGTCACTTCGTCCACCTGACGGGCAACGGTCACGCCTTCTTCGACGTTCTCGAAACGCACCACACCGGCGTATTCGGTGATGATCGGACGGGTCAGCGGATCCCACGTCGCCAGGGCCGTACCGGCCTTGATGACCATGCCGTCCTTGACGATCAGGGTCGCGCCGTACGGCACCTTGTGACGCTCGCGCTCACGGCCGTGGTCGTCGGTGATCAGCACTTCGCCCGAACGGGAAATGACGATTTGCGCGCCCTTGCCGTTGGTAACGTAACGCATGGTCGAGGTGAAACGGATGGTACCGTTCGACTTCGCTTCCACCGACGAGGCAACCGCCGCACGCGATGCCGCACCACCGATGTGGAACGTACGCATGGTCAGCTGGGTACCTGGTTCACCGATCGACTGCGCGGCAACCACACCGACAGCTTCGCCGGCGTTGACCAGCATGCCACGGCCCAGATCGCGGCCATAGCACTTGGCGCACAGGCCGAAGCGCGTGTCGCAAGTCAGCGGGGTGCGGACCTTGACTTCATCGATCGACAAACGCTCGATCTCTTCAACCATGTCCTCGTCCATCAGGGTGCCGGCTTCGTACAAGGTCGCCTGGGTTTCCGGATTGACGACGTCGTTGACCACCACGCGGCCAAGGATACGGTCGCGCAGCGCTTCGATGACTTCACCACCTTCGACCATCGCCTTCATCAGCGTGCCGTTCGAGGTGCCGCAATCATCTTCAATGACGACCAGATCCTGGGTCACGTCGACCAGACGACGGGTCAGGTAACCCGAGTTCGCGGTTTTCAGCGCCGTATCGGCCAGACCTTTACGAGCGCCGTGGGTCGAAATGAAGTACTGCAAAACGTTCAGACCTTCGCGGAAGTTCGCGGTAATCGGCGTTTCGATAATCGAACCGTCCGGTTTCGCCATCAGACCACGCATACCGGCCAGCTGGCGAATCTGCGCAGCCGAACCGCGGGCGCCCGAGTCGGCCATCATGTAAATCGCGTTGAACGATTCCTGGGTCGACTTGGTGCCGTCACGCTTGATGACGTCTTCCACTTTCAGCTGGTCCATCATGGCCTTGCCGACTTCGTCCGAGGTCTTGCCCCAGATGTCGACGACCTTGTTGTAACGCTCGCCGGAGGTCACCAGACCCGAGGCGTACTGCTGCTCGATCTGCTTGACTTCGGATTCCGCAGCCGAAATCAGGGTGACTTTTTGTGGCGGTACCAGCATGTCGTCCACGCAGATCGAAATACCGGCGCGGGTCGCCAGGCGGAAGCCCGACTGCATCAGTTGGTCAGCAAACACGACCGTCGCGCGCAGGCCGCACTTACGGAACGAGGTGTTGATCAGCTTGGAAATTTCTTTCTTTTTCAGCGCGCGGTTCAGCACCGAGAAAGGCAGGCCTTTCGGCAGGATTTCCGACAGGATGGCGCGGCCGATCGTGGTCTCGTAGCGAGTCACGGTGCGGACGAATTCGCCGGTCACTGGATCTTTTGGATTCTCGACGATACGTACGGTGATGCGAGTCGTCAGTTCCACTTCCTTGTTGTCGTAGGCACGAATGACTTCCGACACGTCCTGGAACAGCATGCCTTCGTTTTTCGCGTTGATCGCTTCGCGGGTCGCGTAGTACAGACCCAGCACGATATCCTGCGAAGGAACGATCGACGGTTCGCCGTTCGACGGGAACAGGATGTTGTTCGACGCCAGCATCAGGGTACGCGCTTCCATCTGCGCTTCGATCGACAGCGGAACGTGCACAGCCATCTGGTCACCGTCGAAGTCGGCGTTGAATGCCGCGCAGACGAGTGGGTGCAGTTGGATGGCCTTGCCTTCAATCAGGACCGGCTCGAAAGCCTGGATGCCCAGACGGTGCAGCGTAGGCGCACGGTTCAGCATGATCGGATGTTCGCGGATCACGTCTTCCAGGATGTCCCAGACGACCGGTTCTTGAATTTCAACCAGTTTCTTCGCCGCCTTGATGGTCGTAGCCAGACCCATCAATTCCAGCTTGTTGAAGATGAATGGCTTGAACAGTTCCAAGGCCATCAGCTTCGGCAGACCGCACTGGTGCAGTTTCAGCTGTGGACCCACCACGATGACCGAACGACCCGAATAGTCGACGCGCTTACCCAGCAAGTTCTGACGGAAACGACCGCCCTTACCTTTGATCATCTCGGCCAGCGATTTCAGCGGACGCTTGTTGGCGCCGGTCATCGCTTTGCCGCGACGGCCGTTGTCCAGCAGCGAGTCGACCGCTTCTTGCAGCATGCGCTTTTCGTTGCGCGTGATGATCTCTGGAGCACGCAGCTCCATCAAACGCTTCAGACGGTTGTTACGGTTGATCACGCGGCGATACAGATCGTTCAGATCCGAGGTCGCGAAACGGCCGCCGTCCAGCGGGACCAGTGGACGCAGTTCCGGCGGCAGCACCGGCAGCACTTCCATGATCATCCACTCAGGCTTGATGCCCGAACGCTGGAACGCTTCCAGCACTTTCAGACGCTTGGCGTATTTCTTGATCTTCGCTTCGGACTTCGATTCCTTCAGTTCCACGCGCAGGGTCTCGGCATCGCGGTGGATGTCGATCGAGCGCAGCAGTTCACGGATACCCTCGGCGCCCATGAAGGCGGTGAAGTCGTCGCCGTACTCTTCGTACTTGGCGGCGTAGTCGTCTTCCGACATGATCTGGCACTTCTTCAGCGGGGTCATGCCTGGATCGGTCACGACGTATGCTTCGAAGTACAGCACGCGTTCGATGTCCCGCAGGGTCATGTCCAGGACCATACCCAGACGCGACGGCAAGGACTTCAGGAACCAGATGTGCGCGGTCGGCGAGGCCAGCTCGATGTGGCCCATGCGCTCGCGGCGCACTTTGGCCAGGGTGACTTCAACGCCGCACTTTTCGCAGATCACACCGCGGTGCTTGAGGCGCTTGTATTTGCCGCACAGGCATTCGTAGTCCTTGATAGGACCAAAGATCTTGGCGCAGAACAGGCCGTCGCGCTCAGGCTTGAAGGTACGATAGTTGATGGTTTCCGGCTTTTTAACTTCGCCGTAGGACCACGAACGGATTTTTTCAGGCGAAGCGAGACCGATCTTGATCGCGTCAAAGGTCTCGTTCGTCTGTACTTGCTTGAATAGATCGAGCAGTGCTTTCATGTATCACTCCAGAGGTGATTAAACTTCTAATTCCTGAGACTACATCGCCCGGACTGGTTACCCAGCCGGGCTTTGTGTTTCTCAAACCAAACGACAGTCTTATGTAACCGAGCTGTCTTTTAGTTTCGTTCGAGGTCGATATCGATACCCAGCGAACGGATTTCCTTGACCAGCACGTTGAACGATTCAGGCATACCGGCGTCGATCACGTGGTCGCCTTTGACCAGGTTTTCGTACACTTTGGTACGGCCGTTGACGTCATCGGACTTCACGGTCAACATCTCTTGCAGCACGTACGATGCGCCGTACGCTTCCAGTGCCCACACCTCCATCTCACCGAAGCGCTGGCCGCCGAACTGGGCTTTACCGCCCAGTGGCTGCTGCGTCACGAGCGAGTACGGACCGGTCGAACGCGCGTGCATCTTGTCGTCGACCAAGTGGTGCAGTTTCAGCATGTGCATCACGCCAACGGTGACCTTGCGCTCGAACGCTTCGCCGGTGCGGCCGTCGTACATCGTGACCTGGTTCTTCGAAGGCGTCATACCCAATTTCTGGGCGATGTCGTCAGGGTACGCCAAATCCAGCATGCGGCGGATTTCCGACTCGTGCGCGCCGTCGAACACCGGCGTAGCGAACGGAACACCCTTCTTCAGGTTGTTCGCCAGCTTCATGATCTCTTCGTCGTCGAACTGGTCCAGATCTTCCGGACGGCCGTTCTCGTTGTAGACGGTGGTCAGGAACTTGCGCATCTCTTCGACTTTGATCTGCTGTTGCAGCATCTCGCCGATACGGATACCCAGGCCTTTTGCCGCCCAACCAAGGTGGGTCTCGAGAATCTGACCCACGTTCATACGCGAAGGAACACCCAGCGGGTTCAGCACCACGTCCGCCGGCGTACCGTCGGCCATGTATGGCATGTCTTCGACCGGCACGATACGGGAAACCACACCCTTGTTACCGTGGCGACCCGCCATCTTGTCGCCCGACTGCAGGCGGCGCTTAACGGCCAGATACACTTTGACCATCTTCTGCACGCCAGGTTGCAGCTCGTCGCCTTGCGTCAGCTTCTTGCGCTTCTCTTCGAAGGCCAGATCGAACTGGTGACGCTTCTCGTTGATCGATTCCTTGATCGCTTCGAGGGCGGTGGCGGCGGCGTCGTCCGCTGGACGGATGTCGAACCAGTGGTACTTGTCCAGATCGTCCAGGTATTCCTTGGTGATCTTGGCGCCCTTGGCCAGCTTCTTAGGACCGCCGTTGACGACCTGGTTGATCAGCATTTTTTCCAGACGCTGGAAGGCGTCGCCCTCCACGATGCGCATCTGGTCGTTCAGGTCCAGGCGGAAACGCTTCAGTTCATCGTCGATGATCTGTTGCGCGCGCTTGTCGCGAACGATGCCTTCACGGGTGAACACTTGCACGTCGATGACGGTGCCGATCATGCCCGAAGGCACGCGCAGCGAGGTGTCTTTGACGTCCGAAGCCTTCTCGCCGAAGATCGCGCGCAGCAGCTTTTCTTCCGGGGTCAGCTGGGTTTCGCCCTTCGGCGTCACTTTACCGACCAGGGTGTCGCCGGCTTGCACTTCGGCGCCGATGTAGACGATACCGGACTCATCCAGACGAGCCAGCTGGTTCTCAGCCAGGTTCGAGATGTCGCGGGTGATTTCTTCCGCGCCCAGTTTGGTATCGCGAGCAACGACGCTCAGTTCTTCGATGTGGATCGACGTGTAACGGTCGTCTTTGACGACGTTTTCCGAGATCAGGATCGAATCCTCGAAGTTCAGACCATTCCATGGCATGAAGGCCACGGTCATGTTCTGGCCCAGAGCCAATTCACCCAGATCGGTCGATGCGCCGTCGGCGATCACGTCGCGCTTGGCAACACGGTCGCCCACCTTGACGATAGGACGCTGGTTGATGTTGGTGTTCTGGTTCGAACGGGTGTACTTGATCAGGTTGTAGATGTCGACACCGACTTCGCCGGCGGTTGCTTCGTCATCGTTCACGCGAATCACGACACGGCCCGCATCGATGTAGTCGACGATACCGCCGCGCAATGCTTGCACGGTGGTGCCCGAGTCGACTGCCACGGTGCGTTCGATACCGGTACCGACCAGTGCTTTTTCAGGGCGCAGGCAAGGAACGGCCTGGCGCTGCATGTTGGCACCCATCAATGCGCGGTTCGCATCATCGTGTTCCAGGAACGGAATCAGCGACGCGGCGACCGAAACGATCTGGCCAGGCGCCACGTCCATGTACTGGATGCGCTCTGGCGACACCAGAATGGTTTCGCCGGCTTCACGGGCCGAGACCAGCTCATCGCTGAGCGTGCCTTCGCTGCTGATGGTCGCGTTCGCCTGAGCGATGATGTAGCGGCCTTCTTCGATTGCCGAAAGGTAATCGATCTGGTCGGTGATCTTGGAACCTTCGACCTTGCGGTACGGGGTTTCCAGGAAGCCGTATTCGTTCAGGCGGGCGTACAGCGCCAGCGAGTTGATCAGACCGATGTTCGGGCCTTCAGGCGTTTCGATCGGGCACACGCGGCCGTAGTGGGTCGGGTGCACGTCGCGCACCTCGAAACCAGCACGTTCGCGGGTCAGACCGCCAGGTCCCAGGGCGGATACACGACGTTTGTGCGTGATTTCCGACAGCGGGTTGGTCTGGTCCATAAACTGCGACAGCTGCGACGAACCGAAGAATTCACGGATCGCGGCCGAGATCGGCTTGCTGTTGATCAGGTCGTGCGGCATCAGGTTGTCCGCTTCGGCTTGGCCGAGGCGTTCCTTGACGGCGCGCTCGACGCGCACCAGGCCGGCGCGGAACTGGTTTTCGGCCAGTTCGCCGACGCAACGTACGCGGCGGTTACCCAGGTGATCGATATCGTCGACTTCGCCGCGGCCATTGCGCAGTTCCACCAGGATCTTGATCACGGCCAGCACGTCTTCGTTCGACAAGGTCATGGCGCCGGTCAGTTCGTCACGGCCGATGCGGCGGTTGAACTTCATGCGGCCGACGGCGGACAGGTCGTAGCGGTCGGCGCTGTAGAACAGGCCGTTGAACAGCGCTTCGACCGAGTCTTCCGTTGGCGGTTCGCCAGGACGCATCATGCGGTAGATCGCGACGCGCGCGGCCATCTGGTCGGCGGTGTCGTCGATGCGCAGGGTTTGCGAAATGTACGCGCCCTGGTCCAGATCGTTGGTGTACAAGGTCTGGATTTCGCTGATGTTGGCTTCGCGCAGGCGGCCGAGGACGTCTTCGGTCAGCTCATCGTTGGCGGACGCGACGACTTCGCCGGTCTCCGGATCAACGATGTTCTTGGCCAGCACGCGGCCCAGCAGGTAGTCTTCCGGCACGGAAATATGCTTGATGCCGTTCGATTCGATGTCGCGCACGTGCTTGGCGTTGATGCGCTTGTCCTTCAGCACCAAGGTCTTGCCTTCCTTGTTGACGATGTCGAAGCGGGCGACTTCGCCACGCAGACGCTCGGCAACGAATTCCATCTCCGCGCCTTCCGAGCGCAGGTTGAAATTGTCGAAGACGAAGAAGTTCGCCAGGATTTGCTCGTGCGACATGCCGATCGCCTTCAGCAGGATCGTCACCGGCATTTTGCGGCGGCGGTCGACGCGGAAGAACAGGATGTCTTTCGGGTCGAACTCGAAGTCCAGCCACGAACCGCGGTAGGGAATGATACGCGCGGAGAACAGCAGTTTGCCCGACGAGTGGGTCTTGCCGCGGTCGTGTTCGAAGAACACACCAGGGGAGCGATGCAGCTGCGAAACGATAACGCGCTCGGTACCGTTGATGACGAACGAACCGGTGGTCGTCATCAAAGGCAGTTCGCCCATGTAGACTTCCTGTTCCTTCATCTCTTTGACGACCGGCTTGGTCGGCGATTCCTTGTCCAGGATCACCAGACGCACCTTGGCGCGCAGCGGCGACGCGAACGTCAGGCCACGCAGTTGGCATTCCTTGACGTCGAAGGCGGGATCGCCCAGGACATACGACAGGAATTCGAGACGCGCAAAGCCATTGTGCGAAACGATAGGGAATATCGAGGTAAAGGCCGACTGCAGGCCGTCGTTCTTGCGGGTCGACGGTGCGACGTCTTCCTGCAGGAAACTATGGTAGGACTCGAGCTGGGTAGCCAGCAGGAACGGAACGTGGTGAACGTTGGCGCGCTTCGCGAATGATTTGCGAATGCGTTTCTTCTCAGTAAATGAGTAGTGCATGGACACTCCGTGAGTGACAGAAAGGATAAAAAATTCAGGTTTTGCCAGTGCGCGAACCGGTCGACTTCAACCGTTCCACAGCCACTTCAGCAACAATCTCGGCTGCATGTCACACAGACGAAACCTGAAATCTCTACCATTTCCAGCTGATTTGAATAAACTACTAACCACTGCAGCGTCGGACAATACGCTACAAATACGACGAGGACGACAAAGGAGCCAAAGCCGGATTTCCTCCCTTTCGAAAGGAAATCCGCAGCTTTGGCTCGAGGCGCTAACTAGCCGCCGTACAACTTGATTACTTCAGTTCAGCCTTGGCGCCAGCTTCTTCCAGCTTCTTCTTAGCGGCTTCAGCGTCAGCTTTCGACAGGGCTTCTTTGACGGTCTTAGGAGCGCCATCAACCACGTCTTTGGCTTCTTTCAGGCCCAGACCGGTGATTTCGCGAACAGCTTTAATCACGCCAACTTTGTTCGCGCCGATTTCGGTCAGAACAACGTTGAACTCGGTTTGCTCTTCAGCGGCAGCTGCGCCGCCGGCTGCGCCGCCAGCTGCTGGAGCAGCCATTGCAGCGGCCGAAACGCCGAATTTTTCTTCGAAAGCTTTGACCAGTTCGTTCAGGTCCATTACGGACATTTCGCTAACTGCTGCCAGGATGTCGTCTTTGCTAATTGCCATTTGAAACTCCAATAATTTATTGATTCGTTAGTACATCAGATTGGTACTTGAGAAAAAAACCCGATCGCAATTAAGCGGCTGGGGCTTCTTCTGCTGCAACTTCTTCAGCTGCGGCAGGAGCGCCTTCGGATTTTTTCGCTGCCAGAGCAGCCAGACCACGTGCAAAGCCCGACACCGGAGCCAGCATAACGCCCAACAACTGCGAAATGAGGACTTCACGGCTAGGAATGCTCGCCAACGCGGTAACAGCTGCTTTATCCAGCTGCTTGCCTGCGTAGTTACCTGCGGTGATGACCAGTTTGTCGTTGGTTTTAGCGAAGTCAGCGATGACTTTAGCTGCTGCAACGGCATCGTCCGAGATCGAGTAGATCAACGGACCGGTCATGCTGTCTGCCAGGTTGGCGAACTGCGTGCCTTCGACGGAGCGACGAGCGAGCGTATTTTTCAACACACGCAGGTACACGCCTTGAGCGCGCGCTTTGGCACGAAGTTGCGTCAAGTGAGCAACCTGGATGCCACGATATTCGGCCACGACGATAGTTTGCGCAGTTGCTACTTTTGCGGAAACTTCGGCGACGACGGCCTTTTTGTCATTCAGATTGAGACCCACGGTCAACCTCCTTAAATGATGACGGGCGACTGCCTGCCATCGGTTCGAACAACGGCGTCCGAGGTTTAGGAGTCCAATGGACTACGAAACTTGATCGGGTACACCATCTGCGTTGGGCGGAAAATCCAATTAACCCGGCGCCTGCCTGCTGCGCTGAGCCCAACGGTCTTTGATTGTCTGGCCGGCATTGCAAGCAACACCGACCAGCCCAAAGAACTGCCCCCTGCGGATGAACCGCAAGAGGACTTAAAAGTAAAACTTAAGCAGCCAGGGTAGCGTGGTCAACACGGACGCCAGCGCCCATGGTCGACGACAGCGAAACCTTGCGCAGGTAGATACCCTTGCTCGATGCTGGCTTGGCTTTGTTCAGCGCGTCGATCAGGGCAACCAGGTTGCTCTTCAGATCGGCGTCGGCGAACGACTTGCGGCCGATCGTAGCGTGGATGATACCGGCTTTGTCGGTACGGTACTGAACCTGGCCGGCTTTCGCGTTTTTCACGGCGGTAGCGACGTCAGGGGTAACAGTGCCGACCTTCGGGTTAGGCATCAGGCCGCGTGGGCCCAGGATCTGACCCAGGGTACCGACGATACGCATGGTGTCTGGCGAAGCGATGACGATATCGAAAGGCATGTCGCCGGCTTTGACGCGCTCGGCCAGGTCTTCCATACCAACAACGTCGGCGCCGGCGGCTTTAGCCTGCTCGGCTTTTTCGCCCGAAGCGAACACGGCGACGCGAACGGTCTTGCCGGTGCCGGCTGGCAGCACGACGGAACCGCGAACGACCTGGTCCGACTTCTTAGGATCCACGCCCAGCTGTACCGACACGTCGATCGATTCGTTGAACTTGGCGGTGGCCAGCTCTTTGATCAGCGCAACAGCGTTGTCGAAGGCATAGGTCTTGGTGCTATCAACTTTGGATTTGATAACTTTAGCGCGTTTGGACAGTTTTGCCATGATTACAGACCTTCCACCGTGATGCCCATCGAACGTGCGGAACCAGCGATGGTGCGTACAGCAGCATCCATGTCGGCAGCGGTCAGATCTGGGGTTTTCAATTTAGCGATTTCTTCAGCTTGCGCGCGGGTCAGCTTACCGACTTTGTCGGTATGTGGCTTCGGCGAACCTTTGGTGATACCCGAGTGCTTCTTGATCAGGTAGGTCGCTGGCGGCGTCTTCATCACGAAGGTGAACGACTTGTCGGCGAAGGCGGTGATGACGACCGGAATCGGCATGCCTGGTTCCATACCCTGGGTCTGCGCGTTGAACGCTTTGCAGAATTCCATGATGTTCAGACCGCGCTGACCCAGCGCTGGACCGATCGGTGGGGATGGGTTTGCTTTACCAGCTGGCACTTGCAGCTTGATAAAACCAATGATTTTCTTTGCCATGATGGCTCCTATCTTGGGTATGAGTAGTAGCGCCCCGCCATGCGATCGATTGCATGGCGGGGCTCCTCTGGTGCCAGATTGTCGGGGTTTTTACACCGTCGCCCGTTCTGGCGAACGGTATTTATACTTTTTCGACCTGGCCGAATTCGAGCTCGACTGGTGTGGCGCGGCCGAAGATGGTGACCGAGACGCGCACTTTCGATTTCTCGTAGTTGACTTCCTCGACGTTGCCGTTGAAGTCGGTGAACGGGCCATCCTTGATGCGGACTTGCTCGCCCACTTCGTACAGCACTTTTGGCCGTGGCTTCTCGACACCCTCTTGCATCTGCTGCATGATCTTGTCGATCTCGCGCGCTGGAATCGGGGTCGGCTTGTTCGATTTGCCGCCGATGAAGCCGGTCACCTTGTTGGTGTTTTTCACCAGGTGCCACGTCTCGTCGGTCATTTCCATCTCAACCAGGACGTAGCCCGGGAAAAAACGACGCTCGGTGACGGACTTTTGACCGTTCTTGACTTCCACCACTTCTTCGGTCGGCACCAGGATCTGGCCGAACTGGTCTTGCATGCCGGCGCGTTCGACGCGCTCGGTCAGCGCGCGCTGCACGCTTTTTTCCATACCGGAATACGCATGAACAACGTACCAGCGTTTATTGCTCACTGGAACGCTTACCGGCGCGGATACAGCTTCAGCCGCCGGTGCTTCGCCGGTGACTTCTTCGCCTGCCGCGTCATCTTGCACGTTTTCGTTCATTATTTTCGTATGCCCAGAATGAGATCGTACAACAGGAATTCCAACGTCTTATCCGTGCCCCACAGGAACAGCGCCATCACCAGCACGAAGGCAAAGACAATGCCGGTGATCTGGGTTGCTTCGCGACGGGTAGGCCAAACGACCTTTTTCGTCTCGCGTACGGCTTCTTTGGCGAAATTCAGGAAATCACGGCCAGTCGACGAAGTCCACAAGAGCAGAACGGCAAAAGCCAAACCAGCTACAAGTGCGCCTGCGCGTACGAGAGCTGGTTTGTCTGACAGGTAATAGAACCCCACCACGCCTGCGATTGCAACGGCTATTGCCAGTGCAACCTTAATCTTGTCATTCGACGTGCTGACGGTCTGCACGGATTGATTTGACATTTAATTTACTTTCGGTGCCCTGCACCTGAAAACGGTGGCAGGGACGGAGGGCATCGAACCCCCAACCTTCGGTTTTGGAGACCGACGCTCTGCCAATTGAGCTACGTCCCTACGTAAAACTACAAAGGATATCGATTATACCACCAGAGACGCCCCTGGTGGTAGATCAGGATATTCCTTAAGCGATGATCTTCGCAACAACACCTGCACCAACGGTACGGCCACCTTCGCGGATTGCGAAGCGCAGACCTTCTTCCATCGCGATCGGGTTGATCAGCTTGACGGTGATCGACACGTTGTCGCCTGGCATAACCATTTCTTTGTCCGCTGGCAGTTCGATCGAACCGGTCACGTCAGTCGTACGGAAGTAGAACTGTGGACGATAGTTGTTGAAAAACGGGGTGTGACGGCCGCCTTCATCTTTCGACAGGACATAGATCTCGCCGGTGAAGTGGTTGTGCGGCTTGATCGAACCCGGCTTGGCCAGAACCTGGCCACGCTGTACGTCTTCACGCTTGGTGCCGCGCAGCAGCAGACCGACGTTGTCGCCGGCTTGACCCTGGTCCAGCAGCTTGCGGAACATTTCCACGCCGGTGCAAGTGGTCTTGACGGTGTCGGTGATACCAACGATTTCGATCTCTTCGCCGACCTTGATGATGCCGCGCTCGATACGACCGGTCACAACGGTACCGCGACCCGAGATCGAGAACACGTCTTCCACTGGCATCAGGAAGGCGCCATCGACTGCGCGCTCTGGCGTAGGGATGTAGCTGTCCAGTGCGTCGGCCAGACGCATGATCGCGTCAACGCCCATTTCGCCTTCTTTGCCTTCCAGCGCCATACGGGCCGAACCTTTGATGATTGGCACGTCGTCGCCTGGGAATTCGTACTTCGACAACAACTCGCGAACTTCCATTTCGACCAGTTCCAGCAGCTCCGCGTCGTCGACCAGGTCGCACTTGTTCAGGAACACGATGATGTATGGAACGCCAACCTGGCGGGCCAGCAGGATGTGCTCGCGGGTCTGTGGCATTGGGCCGTCAGCTGCGGAGCACACCAGGATCGCGCCGTCCATCTGTGCCGCGCCGGTGATCATGTTTTTGATGTAGTCGGCGTGGCCTGGGCAGTCAACGTGTGCGTAGTGACGGGCAGCGGTTTCGTACTCGACGTGCGCGGTGTTGATGGTGATGCCGCGTGCTTTTTCTTCCGGAGCCGCATCGATCTGGTCGTATGCTTTAGCTTCGCCGCCGAATTTCTTCGACAGAACGGTTGCGATCGCAGCGGTCAGGGTGGTCTTGCCGTGGTCGACGTGGCCGATGGTGCCGACGTTGACGTGCGGCTTGGTCCGTTCGAATTTACCTTTTGCCATTTTAGACTCCTAACGATTTGGTGTGATTGCCCGGGCTCGCGCCCGACTGTCTGTGAATACTGCTGAATTTGTTGCTACCGAATTTTTTGCTGCTCTGTGCCGACGTGCTGCGTATTACTGATGCACTGCGAATTCTGGTGCCCTTTACGTGGATTGAACACGTGGCCTCTCCCTTACCAAGGGAGTGCTCTACCACTGAGCTAAAAGGGCTGATGGGGTACTACTATTTGATGCCCTGCCTGCGCATCTGCATTGCAACAACACTGGAGCGGGTGAAGGGAATCGAACCCTCGTCGTAAGCTTGGAAGGCTTCTGCTCTACCATTGAGCTACACCCGCGAGGTATCGTTCATTTCACTTTTGCTACTCAGTCTCACCGCAACAACTTGGTGGAGGGGGCTGGATTCGAACCAGCGTACTCATAGAGAACAGATTTACAGTCTGTCGCCTTTAACCACTCGGCCACCCCTCCGCGAGGAACCGCAGAGTATGAAGCAATTACTTTGACCTGTCAACCCTCCAATTTCATTTGGACTGCGATATTTTGCGTCCCTGAGGATGAACCGTCTGCTTCGGGGCGAGATTTTAACTGGACCGCGTGCAAAAGTGCAAGTGTTGTTTTTACGTTGAATGATTTCCTATACAATCAGTCACAGCTGGACCCGCTTTTCGACCCACCACGCGACCCGGGAGCACCGCAGTTGAACACCACGCAGCTGTATTCCCCCGGCTCAGGCCGACGTCATCTGGCGCTGGCCAACCTGGCCCTGCTGGCCGCCTATCTGATCGCCGGCCGCCTCGGCCTGCTGCTGGCGCTGCCGCCCGGCTACGCTTCCCCGATCTTCCTGCCCGCCGGCCTAGCCCTGGCCGCCTGTGCCATGGGCGGCATGCGGCTGTTGCCGGCCGTCGCCCTCGGCGCGCTATGCGTCAACCTGATGCCGTCGTGGCAGGGTTTGGGCGGCATCGGCGCGCCCGCCCTGCTCGGCGCGCTGTCGGCCGCCGCCGGCGCCACCTTGCAAGCCTGGGTGGGCGCCAGCCTGTTCCGCCGCCACATCGACCCGGCCCTCGGCTCGGGGCGCGACGTGGCGCGCTTCATCTTGCTGGCGGTCAGCGTCACCGTCATCAGCTGCACCGTCTCGCTGTCGGGCATGCTGCTGGCCGGCGCGCTGCGCTGGGACGGCCTGGTGGGCGACTGGCTGGCCTGGTGGATGGGCGACACCATCGGCGTGCTGCTGGCCGCGCCGCTGACGTGGATCGCCATCGGCCGCCCGCGCGCGCTGTGGGAACGGCGCCGCCTGCTGGTGGGCCTGCCGCTGGTGCTGTCGGCGGCCGCCTTCATCGCCATCTATGTGCAGGCCGACAAATGGGAAAGCAACCAGCAGTTGCAAACCTTCCGCCTCAAGGCGCAGCAGACGGGCGACCTGCTGCAGGCGCAATTTAGCGAGCACGAACGCTTCATCTACGCCATGGCCAAGGCGCTCAACGATCCCAGCCGCATCCTCGGCGCGGACGACTTCAGCAACCTGGCGCACGGCTACCTCGACCAGCGCCCCGAGCTGCTGTCGATGGGCTGGCTGGTGCCGGTGGCCGGCGCCGACCGCGCCACGTTCGAGTCGTGGGCGCGCCAGCACGTCGCGCCGGCGTTCGAGATCCGCGAACGCTCGCTGGCGGGCACCTGGCGCGTGGCACCCAGGCGTGCACGCTACTTCCCGGTCACCTTCGTCGAACCGGGCGAGGCGCGCGACTATATCGGTCTCGATTTCCTGTCCGAGGACCAGCGCCGCGCCGCGCTGGAGCGGGCGATCCAGTCGGGCCAGCCGACGGCGACGTCGCCGCTGCAATTCGCGCGCACCCTGCCCGGCCATGGCGTGGTGCTGCTGCAAACGGTCTATCCGAACAACGCCCAGCACCAGCCGGCCGGCGCGCTGCTGATCGCGCTGCAGTTCGACGCCTACCTCGACCAGGCGCTCAAGCGCTCCGAGTTCGAGCACTTCCTGGTGCGCTTCGAGGACATGGACGACGACACCCCGGGCCGCAGCCTGCGCGACACGCTGCTGCGCGCGCCGGCCACCGGCGACTTCCAGCACCAGCTGCATTTCGGCGGCCGCATCTACGAGCTGACCTTGGCGCCGACGCCGGCCTACCTGCAGCAGCAGCGCGGCTGGCAAAGCTGGACGGTGCTGACCTGCGGCCTGCTGCTGACAGGCCTGCTGGGCGCGCTGATGCTGCTCATCAGCGGCGAGCGCGCGCGCATCCAGGCGCAGGTCAAGGACAGCACCGCGCGCCTGCGCGAACGCGAAGCCAGGCTGCAAGCGATCCTGAACAAGGCGGCCGACGCAATCCTCACCATCGACGGCGACGGCCTGCTGATGTCGGCCAACGCCGCCGCCGGGCGCCTGTTCGGCTACACGCCGGAGCAGATGACGCGCCTGCGGCTCGAGCGCCTGATCCCGGTCGGCGTCGGCGAGGCCGACGGCCTCGACGCGGCCGGCCTGCTGCGCATGATCGCCTGCGGCGTCACGCACGACTACACCCTGACCGGCTGGCGCAGCGACGGCAGCGAATTCCCGCTGGCGATCTCGGTGAGCGAAGTCGAGCTGCCCGACGAGCACCTGTTCGTCGCCATCCTGCACGACCTCACCGAGCAGCGCATGGCGCAGGAGCGCATCCACCGCCTGGCCCACCACGACACCCTGACGGGGCTCGACAACCGCCTGTCGCTGAACCTGCGGCTGGAGCAATTGCTGGCGCAGACGCGCCGCACCCACGGCGCCGCGGCGGTGCTGTTCATCGACCTCGATCACTTCAAGAAGATCAACGACACCCACGGCCACCAGACCGGCGACCTGCTGCTGGTCGCCGTGGCCCAGCGCCTGCGCGAGCTGCTGCGCGAGGTCGACATCATCGCCCGCCTGGGCGGCGACGAATTCATCGTCGTCACCTCCGGTGGCGTCACGCCGGACGACGTCACCCACATCGCCGTGCGCATCGTCGAGTCGCTCACCGAGCCTTATCCGCTCGAGGGCAAGACCATCCACAGCGGCGCCAGCGTGGGCGTGGCGATGTTCCCGTCCGACGGCGACGACGGCAGCACCCTGATGCGCCACGCCGACACCGCGATGTATGCCGCCAAGAGCCAGGGACGCGGCAACTTCCAGTTCTTCTCGGCGGCGATGAACGTCGCCACCCACGAGCGGCTGATGCTGGAGAACCGATTGTGGCAGGCGCTCGAGCAGGACGAGTTCGAGCTGTATCTGCAGCCGCAGGTGGAGCTGGCCACGCAGCGCATCATCGGCGCCGAGGCGCTGCTGCGCTGGCACCATCCGGAGCTGGGCATGGTGGGGCCGGACCGCTTCATCCCGATCGCCGAGGAGTCGGGGCTGATCCTGCCGCTGGGCGACTGGGTGCTCAAGCGCGCCACCGGCCTGCTGGCGGCGTGGCGCGGCACGCCGCTGGCGCATCTGCGGCTGGCGGTCAACCTGTCGGCGCGCCAGTGCCACGGCGCCGGCCTGCTGCCGCACCTGGACCACCTGCTATCGAGCCAGGGCATCGATCCGGCGCTGCTGGAACTGGAGATCACCGAGTCGGCGGCGATGCAGGATCCGGAGCGCAGCCGCGCGCTGCTGGTCGAACTGCGCTCGCGCGGCATCAAGGTGGCGATCGACGATTTCGGCACCGGCTATTCGTCGCTCAGTTATTTGAAGTTGTTCGAGATCGACCGCATCAAGATCGACCGCGGCTTCGTCAAGGATATCGAGACCGATCCGGACGACGCTGTGATCGTCGCGGCCACCATCGCGCTGGCCCATTCGCTGGGGCTGGGCGTGGTGGCGGAAGGGGTGGAAACCGAGGCGCAGCGCGACTTCCTGCGCGCCAAGCAGTGCGACGAGGCGCAGGGGTATTTGTTTGCGCGGCCGATGCCGGCGGCGCAATTCGAGGCGATGGCGCAAAACGAGGATGCTGAAGATGAGGAACCACGCAAACACGTAGGGCGGATTAGCGCAGCGTAATCCGCCATTTATGAGCCGCCGGCGGCGCACGCAATGGCGGATTACGGCGTTCCGCCTAATCCGGCGTGCGGCCTATCGTCGGATCGCGCTCGATCAACTCCAGCAGCGACGCCACCACCTCCGGGTCGAACTGCTTGCCGGCGCGCTCGGTGATGTAGGTCATCACCTCGGTGTGCGGCCACGGTTCCTTGTACGGCCGCTCGTGCAGCAGCGAGTCGAACACGTCGACCACGGCGACGATGCGCGCGGCAACCGGGATGTCGGTCCCTTTGAGCTGGTTCGGATAGCCGTTGCCGTCGAAATGCTCGTGGTGGCCGCCGGCGATCGCCGCGCCATACGTCAGATAACTCACGCCGTCGACCATGCCGGCGGCGCGCTCGAGGATCGCGCGCCCCACCGCCGCGTGGGTCTGCATCTGCGCCCGCTCCTCGGGCGTGTGCGCGCCCGGCTTGAGCAGGATGTGGTCCGGCGTGGCCACCTTGCCGACATCGTGCAGGATGCTCGCCAGCCCGATCATCTCGAGCAGCTGCGGCGTGATCTCGTCGGGATAGGAGCCGCGTTCGGCCAGCCGCGCGGCCAGCGACGACGACAGCTGCTGCACGCGCCGCACATGGCCGCCGGTGCCGCTGTCGCGGAACTCGGCCAGGTCGGCCAGCGCCACCACGGTGGCCTCCTGCGCCTTGCGCAATTGCCCGAACATGTACAGGTTGTCGAAGGCGGCCGCGATGCGCTGGCAGAACACCTCCAGCAGGTCGCGCTGGATCTGCGCCAGGGGCCACGGCGGCGTGACCGAGATGGCCACCTCGCGGTTTTCCTGGGTGTGGATGAACAGCACGTTGGCCGGGTGGTCGAACTGGCTTTTCTTTTCGGCGAAGGCTTTGGCGATGGTCGGCCACAACGGATGGCCGGTCGGCATCAGCTCGGACTCGCTCAGTTGCGCGTAGCCGCCGGTGGCCGCCACCACGCTGGTGACGCCGGTGTCGCCCTGCATCAGGCATAGCACGCCGTCGGAGCCGACGTCGAGGATCGCGCTGACCTGATTGAGCACGCCGGAGGCGAATTCGCGCAGCGAATGGATCTGGTACAGATTGGTGGCGCCGGCCAGGATCTTGCCCAGGCCGATGCGGCTGCGTTCGAGCATGTTGAGGCTCTCGTACGCGCGCAGCGCCGAGATCACGGTGGTGAACAGCTTCTGCGTGGTCAGCTCGGTCTTGGCCTTGTAGTCGTTGATGTCGTATTCGATGATGACGCGCTGCTCGGGCGCCTGGCCCGGCTGGCCGGTGCGCAGCACCACGCGCACGATGGCGTTGTGCAGCTCCTCGCGGATGCGGCGCGCCAGTATCAGGCCGGCGTCGTCGGTCTCCATCACCACGTCGAGCAGCACCAGCGCGATGTCGGGCGTGTCGCGCAGGATGTCGAACGCTTCGCGCCCGCTGTAGGCGGAGAACAGTTCGAGCTCGCGGCCCTTGAAGCTGACGTTGCGCAGCGCCAGGCGCGTGACGGCGTGGACGTCGGCGTCGTCGTCGACGATCAGCACGCGCCATTGGCGCTGGTCGGGAGCGCCCGCCCCATCGGCCGGCTGGTCTTCCTCGTCTTCCTCGATCAGCCAGTCGTCGTCTGAGGCGGTTGCATCTGTCATACACAAATCTCCTGGAGGGTCCGGCGTCCGGCCGCGCCGTGTGCCTGAGCTGAGGCTAGCATAATCAGATTCCCCCCCTGTGACAAGCTCCATGGAAGCGATAGCAACAGCGCGCCGCTTTTTACCAAACGGCGCCTTCCCAACGCTCGTCACGGCGCCCCGACTCTGCTACTCTTAGAAGGCGGCTGCCACCGTGGATCAACCTTTCAAGGACCACAACAAGGTGCCGCGACGGGCCGCCCAGGGACACAAATACGACAAAAACAACGACACGACAAGGACCATCGCCATGCAAGAAAACGCCGCCGATATCGCCGGCCGGGAGTTCCTCGCCTTTACGCTCGGCGCCGAGGAATACGGCATCGACATCCTCAAGGTGCAGGAGATCCGCGGCTACGAGGCCGTCACCCGCATCGCCAACGCGCCGGAGTTCATCAAGGGCGTGATCAACCTGCGCGGCATCATCATCCCGGTGGTGGACATGCGCATCAAGTTCAACCTGGGCGCGCCGGTGTACGACCAGTTCACGGTCGTCATCATCCTCAACATCAACGGCCGCGTGGTGGGCATGGTGGTCGATTCGGTGTCCGACGTGACCACGTTGACGCCCGAGCAGGTCAAGCCGGCGCCGGAGATGGGCACCGCCTTCAGCTCCGACTACCTGATCGGCCTGGGCACCATCGACGAGCGCATGCTCATCCTGGTCAATATCGACAAGCTGATGTCGAGCGAGGAAATGGGCCTGATGGAGACGGTGGCGAGCTAATTGCTGACCGGCAGCGTGTCGGCCTCGGCGGCGGCGGTGCGGCTGGGGGCCGCGCCGCCGCCGGGACCGGCGCCGGAGCAGCCGCCGCGGTTGGCGGCGGGGTCGAGGTTCTGGTAGCGGATCTCGTACTTGCCATTCGATAGTTTGTCGACCATCAGCTTGTCGTGCGCGCGCACATAGGCGTAGCGCACATTGGCGCGCCGCTCGACGTCGTAGACCTTGATGAACACGGCCGAGGCGTTGTTGGCGTTGTCGACCATCAGCTGGATGTCGTCGCCGCGGTTGCCGACGCTGAAGCCCTCGATATAGCCGGAGTTGGCCGGCCACGGCTCGCCGTTGGGCGAGACCAGGGTCTGGCTGTCATGGTCGCAATCGGGCGTCACGCCGGGCAGCACGATCTGCGACATCGCCACCACCTTGACCGGGGCCCCCTTGGGCGCCGGCGAGGTGTCGGCTTCCGGATAGAACGATTGCGGCCCGGCCCAGTCGTCGCGTTCGCGCTCGCGCGGTTCGGCCTTGGCCGCGCGCACCGGCTCGGCCTTGGCGCCGCCGCGCACCTTGCCGCCGAGCGCCGCGTCCAGCAAGGCCGACTGGGACGCCATCGTGCCGCCCAGCCAGCCGGCCACCAGGCAGCCGGCCAGCCCGGCCCACCACTTCCATTTGCGCAGCGGCGCCGCCAACGGTTGCGGCTCGTCGACCGGCTCGGGATTCCAGCGGTCGGCGTCGTGGCGGTACTTGTCGGCGCCCCGGCCGTCCTCGTTGCGGGTGCTTTCCAGCCACTCGATCTCCCACTCCTCGGCGGCGATCCATTCGTCGTGCTCGCGGCGGCGCTGGGTGTCGGACAAGGTGTCGTAGGCGCTGTTGAGAATGGCCATGATGCGCGCAGCCTTTTCATCCCCCGGATTTTTGTCCGGATGGTATTTCTGGCTGAGGGCCTTGTAGGCGGCACGTATGACTTCCTGAGGCGCCATGCGCGACACTTTCAGGTTGTCATAGTGAGTGTGTATCTTTCCCATTGGTCCCATGGCGTTAAATCGGCGCTCGATCCTGCATCATAGCCGATCTTGGCCCGCCCATCCCGCCGTTCAGGCGGCGGCGGCCTTTGCCTTTCCCGCCATTGTGTCATTTTGTCTACAAACGATGACTGCGGTCATGCATTGTGATGGCGTCGGGCAATGTGACGTTCTTTCCTATAACCAAGACTTTAAACAATTCGCCCATCTCGGCCGGCGACAGCAGTTTTTGCACGGCGCCCGCCCGCGGCAGGTAATGCTTGGTGTCGGCAGGGTCGGTGCGCATCAGCAGCTCGCCGATGCCGGCGCCGATCAGGAAGGCGGCCTGGTTCAGGTACGCCAGCACGCCGGCGCCGGCGTCCTGCGCCGCCAGCGCCATCGCCGTGAAATCGACGTGGGCGGTGATGTCCTGCAGGCCGGGGTAATAGAACGGGTCCGGATGGGCGTGGTGGCGGTAGTGGCACATCAGGGTGCCGGTGGCGCGCAGGTCCAGATAGTATTCGTGCGCCGGGAAGCCGTAGTCGAACAGGAAGGCGGCGTTGGCGCCGCCGTCGCGCAGCATGCGCCCCAGGGTGGCCATGAAGCCGCAGGCGACGCCGTGCACCTCGGTGACGTAACCGACCGGCAGTTCGGCGTGGCCGGCGACCTGGCGCTCGATCTGCGCCAGCAGCGCCGCGTCGGCCGGCGCCTCGAGCCAGTCGAAGCGGCCGTCGCGCACCGTCACGCGCAGCTCCTGCCAGCCTTGCGGGTGCCTGGTGACCAGGTGCACCGGCATGGCGTCGAGCACCTCGTTGCCGAAAACGACGCCGTCGAAGGCGTCCGGCAGCGCGTCGAGCCATTCCACCTGCGGGAAGTCGCGCAACCGCTCGCGCTGGCGCGCGCGCAGTTCGCCGGACAGTTCGACGATGAAATAGCGCTCGACGGCGACGCCGTCGGCCGCCAGCGCGCTCAGGATGTCGAACGCCAGCTTGCCGGTGCCGGCGCCGAATTCGAGGATGCGCGACGCGCTTTGGGCGATAATAGCGGCTGCGACACGCGCCAGCGCGGCGCCGAACAGCGGCGTCAGTTCCGGCGCGGTTGTAAAATCGCCATCTTTGCCAAGCTTGGCGGAGCCGCCGCTGTAGTAGCCCAGATCGGGCGCGTACAGGGCCAGCTCCATGAAGCGGGCGAAGGAAATCGCGCCGTCATGGCGTTCGATGTCGGCGGCGATCAGGTTCTGCAGGGCGTGGGACGCGGCCAGCGCGTCGCTAGAAGGTACGGGTAGGGACATACCGGCATTGTAGCGAATCGGCGCAGGTGCGTGATATTACGTGACACCCACAACATTTTTTGAACAGCGACTATGACCACAACGCAGCACTCCACCTCCCCCACCCCGGCAGCGCCGGCGCCCGTCCGCGTCGCCCTGGTGACCGGCGCCGGGCGCCGCATCGGCCGCGCCATCGCGCTCGGGCTGGCGCGCGCCGGCTGGGACGTGGCGGTGCACTACCGCGCCTCGGCGGACGAGGCGCGCCAGGTGGCGGCCGACATCGTCGCGCTGGGCCGGCGCGCCGTCGCGCTGCAATGCGACCTGTCGGACGAAGCGGCGGTGCGCGAACTGCTGCCGCGCGCCATCGCCGCCCTCGGGCCGGTGCGCTGCGTGGTCAACAACGCCTCGCTGTTCGACTACGACAGCGCCGCCGATTTCACCGCCGCCCGCCTCGACGCCCACATGCGCGCCAACGTCGCCGCGCCGATTTTGCTGTCGCAGGCGCTGCACGCGGCGACCGTTGGCAGCGGCGGCGAGCCGGCCGCCGTCATCAATCTGCTCGACCAGAAACTGTACAATCTCAATCCTGATTTTTTGTCGTACACCCTGTCCAAGGCCGCGCTGCACACCGCCACCACGATGCTGGCGCAGCAGCTGGCGCCGGCGGTGCGGGTGGTCGGCATCGCGCCCGGCATCACGATGGTGTCCGGCGACCAGACCGAAGCCGGTTTCGCCAACGCGCACCAGCAAACCCCGCTGGGCCGTTCCAGCACCCCCGAAGACATCGCCGACAGCGTCGTCTACGCCGCCTCGGCGCGCGCCATGACCGGCACCACCCTGCTGGTCGACGGCGGCCAGCACCTGATGCCGCTGCCGCGCGACGTGATGTTTTTGGCTAAATAAGCTCGCTGAATAAGTAGAATTTAAATCGAAAGAAGGTAATCCCATGTTGTCCGCCCTGTCCCACCCGAGTCTGACCGACTGCCGCCGCCTGTTCCTGCGCAATTACGAAGTGCTGATCAACATCGGCGTGTACGAATTCGAGAAAAAGGGCGAGCAGCGGCTGCTGATCAACGTCGACCTGTACATCCCGCTGGCGGTGTCGACGCCGACCCACGACCAGCTGGACGAGGTGGTCGACTATGACTTCATCCGCGACACCATCGCCAAGCTGATGGCGCGCGGCCACGTGCAGCTGCAGGAAAGCCTGTGCGACGACATCGTGCGCGCGATGCTGGACCACCCGCGCGTGCGCGCCGCCCGCGTGTCGACGATGAAGCCGGACGTGTACCCGGACTGCGAAGGCGTCGGCGTCGAAGTCTTCAAGATCAAGGACAACGTCTGATATGAACGCCCCACTGCACCTCCCGCAAGAACACCACGCCGCAGCCGCCGCGCCGGAGCGCGACCCGACCGATTCGCGCCGCTTCGAGCTGCTGCAAAAGAAGCTGCGCACGCAAACCGGCAAGGCGATCGTCGATTTCGACATGATCACCGAGGGCGACCTGGTGATGGTCTGCATGTCCGGCGGCAAGGACAGCTACGCGATGCTCGACATCCTGATGCACCTGCGGAAAATCGCGCCGGTCAAGTTCGACCTGATCGCGGTCAACCTCGATCAAAAGCAGCCGGGCTTCCCGGAGCACGTGCTGCCGGAGTATTTTGAAAAGATCGGCGTGCCGTACAAGATCGTCGAGCAGGACACCTACAGCATCGTCACCGAGAAGATCGAGCCGGGCAAGACCACCTGCTCGCTGTGCTCGCGCCTGCGCCGGGGCATCCTGTACCGCACCGCCAAGGAGCTGGGCGCGACCAAGATCGCGCTGGGCCACCACCAGGGCGACATCCTCGAGACCTTCCTGCTCAATATGTTCTACGGCGGGACCATCAAGACCATGCCGGCCAAGCTGACGGCCGACGACGGCGAGAACGTGGTGATCCGCCCGCTGGCCTACTGCCGCGAGCAGGACATCGAAAAATACGCCGGCAAGATGGGCTTCCCCATCATCCCGTGCAACCTGTGCGGCTCGCAGCCGAATTTGCAGCGGCAGGCGATGAAGGAGATGCTGGCGACCTGGCAGCAGAAAAATCCGCTGTGGATCAAGAGCATGTTCACCGCGATGGGCAACATCAAGCCGTCGCACATGATGGACCGCGGCCTGTTCGACTTCAGCAAAAACGAAATGCGCGAAGCCGAAGGCGCCTTCACCGGCGACATCCTGTTCGACAAGGACGAGAGCATCACGCTCGATGGCGTCAACGGCGCGTTCGCGATCCAGAGCGAAGTGCTCAAGCGCGCGCCGTAACAGGCATATAATCAAAGCCGGTTCTTAACGGGAGTGCGTCATGAGTGACAACCTCAACATCGAAGTCGCGATGTCGCCTGAATTGAAGCAGGCCATGGACAAAATCGAAACCTTGTCCGGCCAACCGGCTGAATCAATTGCGCAAGATGCGCTGAGGCACTACGTCACTTGGCGGGTGCCGCAGTTGCTCGATCTGCAGGAAGCCGTCGCTGCGGCAGACGACGGCGATTTCGCCTCGAAGGACGAGGTCGACGAGTGGTTCGCTCGTCATGGCGCCTGACCTGCAAACCCACTGGTCTTGATTACTTATCGCATCAAAGCCGGCCGGATTGAGATACTTCAGATTTGGCACACTGCGCGAAAGCGATAGCTCCACCACCTTGCTCGGGACCAGCGAGATGCAAGCCCAAACCACACCGTGCGGGAACGAGTCTCTTTCGCTGGTCTCTTTCGGTCTCTTTTTGTCTCTTTTCTACTCCTGCCTGCTTTAAAACAGGCGGGAGACCGAAAGAGACCAAAAGCGACAAAAAGAGACAGCCAAAAGAGACCGTTTCCCGCACGGGCTATTCAGCCCACCGCCCCCCTCCCCGCTTAAAACTTCTGCGCCGTGCGCATCACCGGGTAGAGGTTGAAGCGCTCGTCCCACGACGCATGGCGGCGGGCGAAGAACTCCAGGCGCGCCTGCTGGCTCTTGTTGAACTCGGCGTCGGTGTCGAGCTTTTTCTGGAACTCGGCGCGCAGCGCCGGATCGGCTTCGAGCTGCTCGCGCGCGACGTCCTCGGCCACATACTCCTCCATGTACTCCTTGCGCTCGAAGGCATTATTGAACTCGCCCCACGCCAGCAGCGAATCGGCGCCGCGCGGCTCGAGCATCGTCATCACCAGGCGCGCCTTGGGCTGCGCGATCGGCACAAACAGCGAACCCTTGGCCACGCTGCGGCGTTCGCGGCCCCAATCGCCTTCGACCGCCAGCGACTGCCGCCCTTCGAACGACTGCGCGCCGAATGTGGCTTTGCTGGCGCGGAAAGTCTCCACCTCCGCCGCCATCTGGTCCGCGCCCAGCACCTTGAACGTGATGCCGTGCTGTTTCAGCTTGGCCGCCACCCGGGGCGCGTCGGCCAGCGGCACCAGATAGCCGCCCCTTGGCGCGGCCACCCGCAAATCGGGCACGATCTCGTCGCGCAGGGGCACGGTCCACATCTGCGGCTTGCTTTCGTCGTAGTGCGTCATCAAACCGCCCGACACTTCCGAATGCGCGCGCGTGTATTCGTAGCCGGGGAACTGGATGGTCTTGGTGTTGTAGGTGGTGCGATAGCTCAGCGGCACCTCGGCACCGGCCAGCGCCGCCGCGCGCGCGTCCGCCTCGCGCGCCGCCTTCAGCCACTGCTGTCCGTGCGCGCCGACCTGCGACAGCAGCGAGACGATGGTGTTGCGCGTGATGCGCACGCGGGTCGGATAATCCTTCCACGAGTGGGTCTCGACCAGCATCGCGAAGCGGTTACGCATCGGGAAGTAGCCGGTCGAAAAACGCGGCGCCGGCATGCTGTCGACAAAGCCGGAGGTCGGATCGTCGTTGAGCGCGAACGAGATGTAGTACGGCTTGGGATCCGAGCCCTGCGCCGCGAGGTCCGCCATCACGGCGGTGCGCAGCGCCAGGCCGGCCTGCTTCAGGTCCTCGTCGCCGCCGTGCACCGGCTCGACCTGGATCGAGACGTCCGGCTGGAACTTGGCGCCGTCGGTCACGTGCAGGTCGATGTAGGCCAGCGGGTCCCAGGCGTTCACCAGCGCCAGCATGGACTGCATCTCCGGGGCGTCGGCCTTGACGTAGTCGCGATTGAGGTTGTAGTTCTGCGCCGTCGTGCGCCAGCCCATTTCGACCGGGCCGCGCTGGTTCGGCCGGTTCCATTTGCCGAAGCGCTCATGGCCGTCGACGTTGAACACCGGGACGAACAACAGCACCTGCTTGTCCAGCGCGCCGGGGGCGGCCTTGTCCTCCAGCGCCTCGCGCAGCGCCAGGAAGCCGGCGTCCTTGCCGTCGATCTCGCCGGCGTGGATGCCGCCCTGGACCAGCAGCACCGGCAGACCGCGCTTTTTCGCCTGCTCGGCGGTCAGCGCGCCGGTGCGCGAGACGGCCAGCGCCAGCATCGGACGGCCTTCCGGCGTGCGGCCGAATTCGAAGCATCGCACCTGCTTCGGATAGGCCTTCTGGAAGCGCGCGCACAGCGCGACCACCTCGTCGTAACGGCCGGTGTTCTGGAAGCCGGATCGCTCGGCGATGGTGCTCAGGGAAGCGGCGGCGGTGGCCGGCGCGGCGCCGGCGGTGGTGGCGGTGATGGCAGTGGTGGCGGAGGCAAAGGCAAGCAGTATGGCGGAACGGATCATGGACGAACTTCCAGCGTGGGGTTGATCGACCGGTGCCTGCGCCGGCACCGGGTACGCTGGAAATTATAGTCGGCTTTGCGCGCTAGCGATTGCGGATCGCGATTTCCCTGGCCTGTGGGCGCACCAGCGTCATGGCGCCGGAACCGATGGTGGCGGTGGCGGAGCGCGCGCGGTTCATGGCCGGCTGCGCCGGGCAGGCGCCGCTCGCGCGGTAGCTGAGCGCCGTCGATAGCAGCCGCTCGGCGCTGTCGCCCAACACGTGATCGAAGTCGTCGTCGGCGCGGCAGGTCGGCTGGAAACCATCGGCGTAGTCGCCGAAGCCCTTGTGGTTGGCGCCCTGCAGCTGGATCGCGAAGTAGGTGGTGCCGCAGTTATTCGCCGGCACAAAGCCGTATGGCTTGCCGCAGGTTTCGCCGCCGATCAAATTGACTTCGACGTCGATGCCGCGCAAGCCGTTGATCACCGATTCACTGGCCGAGCAGGTGCCCGGCGTGGTCAGGATGGTGACGCGCTTGAGCCCCAGATAGGGCAGCGCGGCGCCGGCGGCCAGCTGCGACGACTTGAAGCCGTAAGCCTTGGTGCGGAACATGTCCGGCGGCTGCGGCGTGGTCTTGTCGTTGTATTGCAGCTGCTCGAAGATCTTGCCGCTGGTGGCCGCGGGTCCGGCGATCATGTAGGCCAGCTCGTTGGCCACGGCCAGGTAGCCGCCGCCGTTATAGCGCATGTCGAGCACCAGATCGACGATGTTGGCCGCCTTGAACGTGCCGATCGCCTTCGCCAGCTCGCTCTCGGACAGCTGATTGTGGTCGTCGAACTGCAGGTAGCCGACCTTGCCGGTCGGCGTGTCGATGGTTTTGACGTTCTGCACCGGCGGATTGCTCACCTGCCTGGAGGCCAGGTTGACCGTCAGCGGCACGCCGGCGCGCGTCAGCACCAGGCTGTGCGTCTCGCCGGCGGTGGCGGGGAACAGGCCGGCGTTGAGCCGCGCGACGCCGTCGCTGGTCGTGTCGGTCAACGCGACGCCGTCGACGGAGAGCAGGCCGTCGCCGCGCTGCAAGCCGGCCAGCGCGCCGGGCGACGCCGGCGACACCATCGCCACCGCCCATACGCGCGGCGCCGCCGGGTCGGCGTTGCGCGCCCAGGTCACGCCGTAACCGACCTCCGTGCCGGAACTCGACAGCCCTTCCCACACTTCGGTCGGATAGGTGAAGTGGAAGCGGTCCTTGGCCCGGCCGGAGGCGGTGGTGGCAAACGTCTTGTAGTCGGCGAAGAAGTCCACCGCGCGCGTGTAGTTCTCCAGCCGCGGGTTGGCGGGCAGCTCGCGGTACCACAGATAGGTCTCGCTATAGAAGGAGCGCAGCCACTTCAATTCGTCCATCAGCGAACCTTGCCGGTCCGAGCTGCCCGGAAGCGGATGCTCGCAGCGGTTGGCCAGCGCCAGCCAGTCGGGTGGATTGTTGGGATCGATCACGGGCGGGCCCACCGGCGTGGACGGAGTCGGATCGGGAGCGGGCGACGGCGTCGGCACCACCGGTGGCGTCGGCGTCGGCGTGACGCCGACCGGCGGCGCGGGGGTGGCCGCGGGCGCGTCGCCACCGCCGCCGCCGCCGCACGCCGACAGCAGCGCCAGCGACGTTGCGGCTGCTGCCGCCAAACGTATCGAATGTTTTTTCATGGGAATATTATAGACCGGCACGGCGTCCGGGATGCCAGTAAAACAACGCTTTTTACAATTCAGGCTTGCAGGTCGGCATCGTCGCGGAACAGCCCGGCCAGCCAGGCGGCGAACACGTTCAGGCGCGGCGACGCCATGCGGCCTTGTGGATACAGCAGCGAAATCGGCATCGGCGTCGGCGGCATGGCGTGCAGCACCTCGACCAGCGCGCCGCTGGCCAGGTGATGGCGCACCTGGTAGCGCGCCGCCTGGATCAGGCCCATGTCCTGCAGCGCGCAGATGATGTAGGCGTCCGGATCGTTGACCGCGATGGCGCCGCGCACGGCCACCGTCACCACGCGGCCGTCGGCGACGAAATCCCAGTCGAACGGACGGCCGGTGCGGCCGGAAAAATGCGTCACGCCGCGATGCGCGTGCAGGTCCTCCAGCGTGCGCGGCACGCCGTGGGCGGCCAGGTAGGCCGGCGAGGCGCAGGTCAGGAAGCCCATGCTGCCCAGGCGCCGGCCGATCATCGATGAATCCTGCAGGTCGCCCACGCGCAGCGAGCAGTCCAGCCCTTCGCGCGTCAAATCCTTCACCTGTTCGCTCAGGGACACGACCAGATCGATCTCCGGATAGTCGCGGCAAAAGGCGCCGATGTGCGGCATGACCAGGTTGCGGCCGACCGCGCCGGGCAGCTCGACCCGCAGCCGGCCTTTGGGCGTGGCGGCGCGCTGGCCGCGGAAAGTGCCCTCGGCGTCGTCCACCGCCTGCAGGATATCGAGGCATTTCCTGAAGTAGTCGGCGCCGTCGGGCGTCAGCGACAGGCGGCGCGTGGTCCGCTGCAGCAGTTGGGTGCCCAGAAACGCCTCCAGCTTCTTGATCGTCGCCGTCAACGCGGCGCGCGGCAGGTCCAGCGTTTCGGCCGCCTTGGTGTAGCTATTGGCCTCGACGATGCGCACAAACACCTGCATGGCCTTCAAACGATCCATGATTGTTCATATAAAGTGAAAAGTATGGGAGCATTATGCCCTAATTATCTTCATCGCCGTTTCGCCTACACTGGGCTCATCGAAATTCCATTCCTGGAGCCATCATGAACAAATCTTCGGAAACCGACATCAGCCCCGGCATGGTGCTGTTGCTGGCCGCCGCGACGGGCCTGATCGTCGCCAACCTGTATTACGCGCAAACGCTGGTCGGCCCGATCAGCGCCGCCACCGGCCTGTCGGCGCAGGCGGCGGGCCTGATCGTCACGTTGACGCAGATCGGCTACACCATCGGCCTGCTGTTCGTCGTCCCGCTGGGCGACCTGCTGGAAAACCGCCGCCTGATCGTCAGCGGCCTGCTGTTCACATCGGCGATGCTGGTGCTGGCCGCGTTCAGCACCAGCGCCTGGGTGTTCTTGACGGCGGCGCTGGGCATCGGCCTCGGCTCGGTGGCGGCGCAGATCATCGTGCCGTTCGCCGCGCACCTGTCGAAGGAATCGACGCGCGGCCATACCGTGGGCAAGGTGGTCAGCGGCCTGCTGTTGGGGATCATGCTGGCGCGCCCGGTCGCCAGCCTGGTGGCCGACGCCAGCAACTGGCACGTCGTCTTCGGCGGCGCCGCGATCATCGTGCTGGCCGTGGCGCTGGTGCTGCGCGCCAAACTGCCGCTGCGGGTGCCGACGTCGAACATCACCTACCCGGCGCTGATGGCGTCCCTGTGGCACCTGTTCCTGCGCACGCCGCTGCTGCGCCGCCGCGCCGCCTACCACGCCGGCCTGTTTGGATCGTTCAGTTTATTCTGGACCGTCACGCCGCTGATGCTGGCCGGTCCGCAGTTCCACCTGTCGCAGACCGGCATCGCCATCTTCGCGCTGGTCGGCATGGCCGGCGCGGTGGCCTCGCCGATCGCCGGGCGCCTGGCCGATGCGGGCCACACCCTGATGGCGACGGCCGCCGCGCTGGCGCTGGGCGTGGTCGGCTTCGCCCTGCCGATGATCGCGCCGGAATCGCGCAACGTCGGCCTGGCGATACTGGTGATCGCCTCGATCGTGCTCGATATGGGCGTGGCGGCCAACCTGGTGCTCGGCCAGCGCGCCATCTTCACCCTGGGCGCGGAGGTGCGCAGCCGCTTGAACGGGGTGTATTTCGCGCTGTTCTTCGCCGGCGGCGCGCTCGGTTCGGCGCTGGGCGGCTGGATGTTCGCCACGCACGGCTGGCATGCGGCGCTGCTGACCGGCATGGCCTTCCCGGCCCTGGCGCTGGCGTATTGGGTGACGGAATATGCGGGGCATGGCGGATTGGCGCGCAGCGCGTAATCCGCCAATGCGTCAGGAACCGAAATGGTAGTTCAGTTCCACCCAGCCTTGACGTCCGACCGGGCTGTAGCTCCCGACCGGGTAATACGGCCAACCGCCGCTGGTGTCGCTCTTGACCTTGTTGAACAGGTTGTTGACCGCCACGGAGATCGTGGTGCTCGGATTCAAACGATACACCACGCTCGCATTGACCAGCGTCGTCGGCGTCAGATACGCCTCGCCGGCGCCGTTGGGCACCTTGCTGTAGCGCTGCACGAACAGCGTGTTCGACCACTTCTCCAGATTCCACGTCACACTCGCATTGAGCTTGTCGCGCCAATCCGGATTGGTCAGGTCCTTGAGGTCGTCGTTCAACGGATCGCCCGAGAACTGGCGCGACTTCTTCTCCAGCGTCTTCGAATAATTCAGCTTCGAGACGAGCTGACCCCAGCCGGCCGTGCGCAGCACATGCTTGACGCTGACATCGATGCCGTTCACGCTGGTGGACGCGGCGTTGATCGGATTGACCGTGATCTGGCGGATCTCGCCCGGCTTGTTGAGCGCGGTGAGCGGGTTGCGCTCGATGCGGGCGATGGCGTCGGCGCATGTCGGCGACGTCAGGTCGCCGGCCATGCGGCAATCCGATTCGTCGCGCAGCAGCTTGTCGGCGCTCAGGTTGGTCACCAGATCGTCGATCTTGATGTTCCAGTAGTCGAGCGAGACGTCGAAGTCGGCGCTCGGGGACCACACCAGGCCGAGGCCCGTCGAACGGCCCCGCTCCGCGCGCAGGTCCTTGCTGCCGTTCTGCACATAGTCCGATCCCGGCGAGACGTTGGCGAACTCGCAATCGGCCACCGGCTGGCCGGCCTTCGCGCAGCGGTAGTAGTCGGTGGTCGACGAATAGTAGCCGGTGCCGCGCGCCTTGAAGATATAGTTCATGTCCGGCGCCCGGAAGCTGGTAGCGTAGTTACCGCGCACCAGCACCTGCTTGACGGGACGCCATTCCAGGCCGCCGTTGTAGGTGGCCTTGCCCTCGCCGCGGCCGGCGTAGCTGTAATGGTCGTAGCGGCCGGCCAGCGTGGCCGAGAGCTGCTGCAGCAGCGGCACGTTCGCCTCCACGCCCAGCGCGTAACGCTTGCGGGTGCCGGCGGTGACGTCGGCCGGCGGCGCCAGGTTGAAGTAGCCCTGGTTGATGCGTTCATCGGGACGGTTCGAGAACCCCTGCTTGCCCACCTCCGCCACCGTCGCCAGCCTGACCGGACCGGCCGGCAGCGCGAACGCCTCGCCGTTGGCGGACAAGCTGAGAGTATTGGTCCACGACTTGTCGTCGCTGTGGGTGAAGCCGGTGATGCTGTCGAATTCCGTCGGCGTCAAACGGCGCGTCAGGCGCGACTGGTCGGGCGCGAAGATTGCCACGCCGTCGGCGTCCACGCCCAGTTGCGGGCCAAGGAAGAAGCTGTCGATATTGGCCAGCGCGCGCGGCGCCTTGGCCTGGCTTTTGTAAAGCGACGCCGTGTAGGCCGCCTCGTACTGCCAGCTGCCGGCGAGCTGCCCCTTGGCGCCGAACGACAGCGAACTGGCTTGATCGTCCCAGGTGCGATTGTAGCGATCAACGCCGCCCATCTCCTCCGGCGAGATGTATTTGTTCCACGCTTCGTAGTTGCCGGTGTTCTGGTTGACGAAATAGGCGTCGGTGAGCGAGCGCGAGGTCCACGACGGGCCGCGCGTGTTGTTCGCGCTGCGATTCTGGCCGTATAACCCCTCGACGAACAGGGTGGTGGAAGGCGACAGCTCGTAGTTGGCGCTGCCGAACACGTTCTGGCTGCTGTTTTTGGTTTGCGTGGTCCAGTAGGTGGGACCGACGTTCGGGCTGGCGCAGTAGCTGCCGGTCCTGGCGGTGTATTTGACGGCGCTGCCGTTGAAGACGTCGCCCAGGCCCGCGCAGGCGTCGCCCAGATCGACATAGCGCCCGCTGGTGACATTGCGCCGGCCCAGGATCGAGGTCGGCGCCACGCCGGTGCGGGTGCTCATGAAATCGCGGTCGCGGCTCCACAGCGGATCGCGCTCCAGCAATTCGATGCTGAACAGGGTATTGAATTTGTCGAAAGCGTGGCCGCCGGTGACCTGCAGGCGCTTGTCGCCGCCGCCGCCGCGCGAAGTACCGCCGGCTTTCAGGTTGATATCGTAACCTTCCGCTTGTTTTTTCAGGATGATATTGACCACCCCCGCGATCGCGTCCGAGCCGTAGACGGCCGACGCGCCGCCGCTGAGGATCTCGATGCGCTCGACCACGCTCGAGGGGATGTTGGCCAGGTTGGTGAAGTTGACCGTGCCTTCATAGGCGATCGGGAAGTCGGCCATGCGACGGCCGTTGAGCAGCACCAGCGTGTGGTTCGGCCCCAGGCCGCGCAGGCTGATGGTGTTGGCCGACGGCGTGAAGGTGTTGCCGTAGTCGGCGCCCTGCGTGAAGCCGCTGTTCTGCGCCTGGTTGTTCAAGGCGTCGAAGACGTTGCGGTAGCCCTGCTTGGTGATGTCCTCGCCGGTGATGATGGTGACGGCGGACGGCCCCTCGAGCGTGGCGCGCGGAATGCGCGAGCCGGTGACGACGACTGCGGGCGGGTTCAGGGTTTCCGAGCCCGCCACCTGCGCGCTCGACGAGCCGGCAGCGCCGCACAGCAGCGCGATAGCGCCTGCCGCCAGCGGATTCAATTTAAATTGTGTTTGCACTGAAGTGGTCCGATGAAAGATAGGGATGCCATTTTATCAACCGCCGGGTTGGGAATGAACGAACGAATCCGCACAAGCTTATGCGTTATTTTGGTGCATGCGCCGGAAGCGCCGCGCCGCTGCTCTACAATCGCAGTTCGCGCATCTCACCGGGGACATTCATGACCACAACCGCCAGCGCCGGCCCCAAATGGGGCATGGCCATCGATCTCGAACGCTGCATCGGCTGCCACGCCTGTTCGGTCGCCTGCAAAGTCGAGAACTCCGTCTCGCTCGGCCACTTCCGCACCAAGGTGTATTACTACGATTTCGCCGCCCTCAATCCGTACAACCAGCAGCCGACGACCAAGCGTGCCTTCCTGCCAACGCTGTGCATGCAGTGCGAGGACGCGCCCTGCCTGGACGCCTGTCCCACCGATGCGATCACGCGTGGCGCCGACGGCATCGTGCGCATCGACGACGCGGTCTGCGACCGTAGCCGCGATTGCATCAAGGCCTGTCCCTACGGCGCTATCCACATCGATCCGGTGGCAGAAGTGGCCGACAAATGCGATTTCTGCTCGCACCGGCTGGACGCCGACATGGAGCCGGCCTGCGTGGAGGTCTGCCCCGCCGAGGTTTTCGCCTTCGGCGACTTGAACGACCCGGCCAGCAAGGTCAGTCTGTTCCATGCCAAACACCGCGCGCAGACGGCGCCCCTCAAGCCGGAGGAAAAAACCCGTCCGCTGGTGCAGTACCGGGGTCTGGGCGGCGTGGTGCCGCGCGCGATGGAGCGCAAGATCCCCAAGGGCCGCAGCCACGACCCGTTCTCGTACGAGGTCGAGACCTGGGACCAGCTCAAGTCCGAGTTCCCGCCGGCCGCGCCGCGCGCCAACAAACCGCGGGGAGGCTGACATGGACCGTCGTGGATTCATCAAAAACGGCATCGGCTCGATGGCCACCCTGGGTTTGGGCGAGACCATCCTGCTCACGCCAAACGCCGCCGGCGCCATGAACTACCGGCCGGCCGCCGACGGCCGCCAGCGCAAGGTCAAAAACGATTACCGCAGCGCCAAGCGCGTCACCAGCGTGTGCCTGAACTGTTCGACGGTATGCGGCATCGAGGCCTTCGTCCAGGACGAAAAGGTGATCAAAATTCGCGGCAATCCGCTCGACCCGAACATGGGCAGCTACATGACCTGCGCCAAGGGCCAGTCCGGACCGACGATCAACGACTATCCGGAGCGCCTGCTCTACCCGCTAAAACGGGTGGGCGCGCGCGGCGAGGGCAAATGGCAGCGCATCAGCTGGGAGCAGGCCTACACGGAAGTGGCCGAACGGATCAAGGCCAGCATTGCCAGCGGCCACCCTGAGCGGGTCGCGCTGCACCAGGGCCGCTCGCGCATCGACGCCGAGATCAACCGCTTCCTGAGCGCGATCGGCACGCCGGTGCAGCTGAACCACCGCGCGCTGTGCTCCTCCAACAAGCGCGCCGCCAATTACGTCTCGCTCGGCGAGACCGACTGGGAGTCGATCGACGCCGAGCGCTGCAAATACTTCCTCAACTTCGGCGCCAACTTCTACGAGGCGCACCAGGGCGGCCTGCACCTGGTCAGCCGCGTGGTCAAGGCGCGCTTCGACCACGGCGCAAAACTGGTCACCTTCGACGTGCGCCTGTCCAATACCGCCGGCCGCAGCGACGAATGGCACCAGCCCTTCCCCGGCACCGAGGGCGCCGTCGCGCTGGCGATGGCGCACGTGATCATCCGCGAAAACGAAATCGACCACGACTTCGTCGCCAAATTCGTCCAGCCGGGGTTGGAGACAATGCGGGCCTGGCTGGCCACCTGCACGCCGGCATGGGCGGCCAAGCTGTCCGGCATCGCCGCGCGCGACATCGAACGCCTGGCGCTGGAGTTCGCGCGCCTGCGGCCGGCCGTCGCCGCCTTCACCAACCGTGGTACCGGCGCCCACTACAACGGCTTCAATGCCGAACGCGCGGTGGTGATGCTCAACGCGCTGGTCGGATCGATCGCCAAGCCGGGCGGCTATTGCTACGGGCTCGATGAAAAGCTGTCCGCCAGCCGCTACCCGCAACCGCAACCCGTTCCGCCGAGCCCGAAAATCCGCACCGACCTGGAAGATCCGCCCGAATGGCCGCTGGCGAACCGCTGGCAGAAGATGAAGGTCGGCCAGATCGTCTACGACTACCTGCGCCAGGGCCGCGCAAAGCTGGACGTCTACATCAGCTACACGCTGGGATCGCCGATGACCTGGCCCGAGGGCCGCAGCACCACGGTCGAAGTGCTGCTGGACGAAAAACTGATTCCGTTCCACGCCTGCTCGGACGTGGTCTATTCCGAGATGGCGCACTATGCGGACCTGATCCTGCCCGACGCCACCTACCTGGAACGCTGGGGCATGGACATACGCAACAACCTCGAGCTGACCCACTACGTCGCGCTGCGCCAGCCGCTGACACCACCGCCGGGCGAGGCGCGCAGCTTCGCCGACGTGCTGTTCGACATCGGCCGCAGGCTCGCGCCCGAACAGGCCAAGTATTTCCAGTTCGGCAGCCACGAGGACTTCGTGCGCGCGCAGTGCGCCAAGCTGCCGACGACGGGGCCGGACGGCCGGCAATTCAAGGATGGCTTCGAATATATGAAGCATTACGGCGTGTTTGCCGACCGTTCGCAGCCCAAGCCTTACCAGGTCTATCAAAAGCCGCTGAACGACAAGCAGCTGGAGGGCAGCCGCACCGATGCCGGCACCGGCGTGATCTACCGCGCCAACGATAAAGGCAAGGAGGTCGCCGTGGGCGTGCGGGTGGGCGACGCGGCGGTGCGTGGCTTCACCACGCCGTCGCGCAAGTTCGAGGTGCACGCGCCGGAGATCACGCAGGTGGCCAAGACGCTGGGCATCGTCGATGACGGGCTGCCGACCTTCGCGCAGATCCCTTCGCACCGCAACCTGCCGGCGGACCGCTTCATCCTGACCACGTTCAAGTGGAACGTGCACACGCAGGCGCGCACCGCGTCGCAAAAATACCTGACGGAGATCGTGCACGACAATCCGATGTGGATCAACGCCGGCGTGGCCAAAAAGATGGGGCTCAAGAGCGGCGACATGGTGGAGCTGACCACTTACCGGCCGAGTTCAGGGCCGGCGGACAAGGCCGAGCAGCATGCCTATCGCGGCACCGGCGAGAAGATCGGCTCGGCGCGGATGCGGGTGTTCGTCACGCGCGGCATGCACCCGCGCGTGGTGGCGGTGTCGAATTCGGTGGGCTGGATCAGCGGCGGGCGGGCCAGCGAGGGACGCAGCGGACGCCGGGTCGAGGTGGCCGCGCGCGGCATCGCGCCAGACGCGGCCAAAGGCTTCGGCCCGGCGCCGGCACTGGACGATTTGAATGCGGGGGTATGGTGGGACGAAAAGAACGGTGGCAAGGGCAATGGCGTCAACATCAACGCGCTGCTGCCGATCAACCCGCAGCCGCTGGTGGGCATGCAGGCGTGGTTCGATACCGTGTGCTCGCTACGTAAGGTGTAAGCAAGAACCGTGGTCCGGTCGGGGCGGATGGGCACATGCGGCCTCCTCCTCAGTGCAGTGTTGATGGCGCCGTCGGCGTATCGCCACAGCATTTTTTGAATTTCTTCCCGCTGCCACAAGGACAAGGATCGTTGCGCCCGACCTTTGGTGCCGCCCGGACGATAGGCATTGCCGGCATGGGTGCGTCGCCGGGCATCGCTCGCCGCGCTGTCCAATAGGCTGCGATCTCCACCAAGGACGGCACGATGACATCGATCCACCGGTCGGCATCGCCTTGCTTGTCGGTGTTCGCCATGCCGTCTCCGGTCCCCAAGCGCATGAATGGCTCGAACCAGGCCGGCCGTTCGGCGGCAAGCAGGTTCCACGCGCGCTCATTAAAATGGAGCCCCGAGAGGAATCCATCCGACCATTCGGCGGCGCCGTAGCCCGTGCCGCGCATGAACACGGGCTCGAAACCGGCAGGATCGGTATTGAAAGCCTCGACGACCGCGTTGTAATGCCGCATCAGCAGCGAAAGGACACGATTGGCCTGGGCGTTGTTGTCGAAACCGGGCTCGTTGAGGCCTTCGGCATGGTCCCATACCCAAGGCAACCACGCGGACGGAGGAATCAGCCCGGGACCGATGGCGATCGCGGCAAGATAGCCGTCGAGCATCGCGAGATTCATCGACGTCGATTCGATCGATTCGTCGGCAAGAAAATCATCAAGCTCGCGCAGTTCGGCATCGGACAGGCCGTGCATGCGTGGATTGCGCTCGTCCTGGCCCGCCGGCGGGCCGATCACCGCGTCGATGCCCTGTTCATCGATGGTGCGCATGACCTCGTCCAGCGCCGACTGGTCGGTCGGGAAGGGATCATTCCAAACGGTCGAGTTACCATGCTCGTCGACCACCTCGAGTATCCAATCTTCATTTTCCGCGCGATAGATTTCCACCTCAACATTCCTGCCGTCACGGCTTACTGTCCCATTCAGAGGGGAATAGATGAGGGGCAAGTCGTCGTCGATATCGGTCACTTTTTTCAATCCTCCTTATCGTGCTAGTTGGTGCTTCTAAAAGGGGAGAGCAGGGAAACAGGGGAATTGTACGCTAAGGATTTTCAGGCTTGCTCGGCGCACCTCCGCTGGGAAGTCCAGTACGCTGCAGGAAGCGAGTGCCCAATTGCAACGCAAAATGGGCGGACATAGAGTCCGCCCATTCATGCGATGCAATGCGGTGCGGCCGGTATCAGGCCGCGTGCGTATGGCTATCGACCGGCACCGGCGCGACCGGCTTGCCGAAAGCGGCCAACAACGTCGCCTCCTTCTGCTTGGCCGACTTCAGGTGCCGCTCCTTCACATGCCCATACCCGCGAATATCCTCGGGGATGCTGGCGATGGCCACCGCCTGCGCCAGGTTCTCCGCCGTCAGCTTGGGCAGCAACGAGGCCACCGTCTGGCGATACTCGCCGATCAGCGCGCGCTCCATCTTGCGCTCGGCCGTGTAGCCGAAGACGTCCAGCGCCGTGCCGCGCAAGCCCTTGAATTTGGCCAGCAGGCCGAACGCCTTCATCATCCACGGGCCGAATTCCTGCTTGATCAAGCGTCCCTGCGCATCATGCTTGGCCATCAGCGGCGGCGCCAGGTGGAACTTGAGCTTGATGTCGCCCTCGAACATGCCGGCGATCTTCTGCTGGAACGCGCCGTCGGTGTACAGGCGCGCGACTTCATACTCGTCCTTGTACGCCATCAGCTTGTAGTAGTAGCGCGCCACGGCCTCGCTCAGGCGGGTCGACTTGCCCAGCTTGGCCTCCTCGGCGCGCACCTGCTCGACGAACGCCTTGTACTGCTGCGCATAGTCGGCGTTCTGGTACGCGGTCAGCAGTTCGACGCGGCGGTTGACGATATCGTCGAGCGTCTGGATGCGTTTAAATTCGATCACCTTCGCCGGCGTGGTCAGTTTGGTGACCGAACCCAGATCATGCGCGGCGGTGCGGCCCCAGTGGAAGGCGGCCTTGTTGAAGTTGACCGAGATCGCGTTCAATTCGATCGCCTTGATGATGGACGCTTCGCTCAGCGGCACATGGCCCTTCTGGAACGCGTAGCCCAGCATGAACATGTTGGTGGCGATCGAATCGCCCATCAACGCGGTGGCGATCTGGCCGGCGTCGACGAAGTCCACATGGTCGTTGCCGCAGGCGCGCACGATCTCGCTGCGCGAGCCGGCGTCCGGGAACTGCCAGTCCGGATTCTTGACGAAAGCGGCGGTCGACGAGCCGGTCGAGTTGATCATCGCGTGGGTGCGGCCCTCGCCCATGCGCGACAGGGCGTCGCGGCTGGCGGTGACGATCAAATCGCAGCCGATCACCAGATCGGCGCTGCCGGTGCCGACGCGGGTCGAGTGCAAATCGGCCTGGTTGTCGGCCAGGCGCACGTGCGACATGACCGGACCGCCCTTTTGCGCCAGTCCGCTCATGTCCAGCACGATGGCGCCCTTGCCTTCGACGTGCGCCGCCACGGCCAGGATCTGGCCGACGGTGACAACGCCGGTGCCGCCGATGCCGGTGATCAGGATGCCGTACGGCGTGTCCGTCGACGGCAATGCCGGCATCGGCAAGACGGCAGCGGGCGCGTCGCCCGTCGCCGCTTTTTTAGGCTTTTTCAGCGCCCCGCCTTCGACCGTCACGAAACTCGGACAGAAGCCGGTGGTGCACGAGAAGTCCTTGTTGCACGACGACTGGTTGATCTGGCGCTTGCGGCCCAGTTCCGTCTCCAGCGGCTCCACCGACAGGCAGTTCGATTGCACCGAACAGTCGCCGCAGCCTTCGCACACGGCTTCGTTGATGACGGCGCGCTTGGCCGGATCCGGATACTCGTTGCGCTTCCGGCGGCGGCGCTTCTCGGAGGCGCAGGTCTGGTCGTAGATCATCGCCGACACGCCAGGCTTGTCGCGCAGTTCGCGCTGCACGTCCATCAATTCGCTGCGATGGCGCACGGTGACGCCTTCCGCCCATTTGTAATCGGACGGGTACTTCTCCGGCTCGTCGGTGACGACGATGATCGGCGTCACGCCTTCGGCCGCGATCTGGCGCGAGATCATGCCTGGATCGAGCGGCCCGTCGAACTGCTGGCCGCCGGTCATGGCGACGGCGTCGTTGAACAGGATCTTGTAGGTGATGTTGACCTTGGCCGACACCGCCGCGCGGATCGCCAGGATCCCGGAGTGGAAGTAGGTGCCGTCGCCCAGGTTGGTGAAGACGTGCTTCTCGTTGGTGAACGGCGCCTGGCCGACCCAGGTCACGCCCTCGGCGCCCATGTGGGTGAAGGTCGACGTTTCGCGGTCCATCCACAGCACCATGTAGTGGCAGCCGATGCCGGCCAGCGCGCGCGAGCCTTCCGGCACCTTGGTCGACGAATTGTGCGGGCAACCGGAGCAGAAGTACGGCGTGCGGTCGGTGTCCGGATTGGCCTTGGTCGGCAGCGTCTTGAGCGCCAGCTCCTTGGCTTCGAGGAAGGCGACGCGCTGTTTGACGCGCTCCGCCACCGGATGGCCGTCGCAGTAGTGGGCGATGCGCGAGGCGATGGCGCGCGCGATCTGCGCCGGGTTCAGTTCATAGGTGGCCGGCAGCAGCCAGTCGCCGTGGCCCGTCTTGCCCTTGTTGCTCCATTCGCCGGTGTCGTCGAACTTGCCGACCACGCGCGGACGCTGGCCGTCCGGCAGGTTGTACAGTTCCTCCTTGAGCGCGTACTCGAGGATCTGGCGCTTCTCTTCCACCACCAGGATCTCGTCGAGGCCCTTGGCGAATTCGTGCACGCCGTCCGCCTCCAGCGGCCAGGTCATGCCGATCTTGTACAGGCGGATGCCGATGTCGGCGGCGGCCTGCTCGTCGATGCCCAGATCGGCCAGCGCCTGGCGCGTGTCCAGGTAGGATTTGCCGGCGGTGATGATGCCGATCTTCGGCTTCGGGCTGTCCCAGATGATTTTATTCAGCTTGTTGGCGCGCGCATACGCCAGCGCGGCGTACCACTTGTAGCTGTTCATCCGCACTTCCATATCGAGCACGGTGTCGGGCCAGCGGATATTCAGGCCGCCGGCCGGTAGTTCGAAGTCGGTCGGTAGCTGGATCTGCACGCGGTCCGGATCGAAGTCCACCACGGCGCCGGACTCGATGATGTCGGTCACGCACTTCATCGACACCCACAGGCCGGTATAGCGACTCATGGCCCAGGCGTGCAGGCCGTAGTCGATGTACTCCTGCACCGACGACGGATACAACACCGGAATGCCGCAGGCGTTGAGGATGTGGTCAGACTGGTGCGCGGTGGACGACGATTTGGCCGCGTGGTCGTCGCCGGCCAGTACCAGCACGCCGCCGTGCTTCGCCGAGCCGGCGTTGTTGGCGTGCTTGAAGACGTCGCCGCAGCGGTCGACGCCGGGGCCTTTGCCGTACCACATGGAGAAGACGCCGTCGTATTTGGCGTCCTTGAAAAGGTTGGTCTGCTGCGTGCCCCACACCGCCGTGGCGGCCAGGTCTTCGTTCATCCCGGGATGGAATTTGACGTGGTGGGCATCGAGGTACTTCTTGGCCTTCATCGCCGTCATGTCGACGCTGGTGACGGGCGAACCGCGATAGCCGGTGATGTAGCCGGCGGTGTTGAGGCCAGCCTTGAGATCGCGTTCGCGCTGCATCATCGGCAGGCGTATCAGCGCCTGGGTGCCGGTCATGAAGGCGCGGCCGCGCTCCAGCGTCCATTTGTCGTCGAGCGAAATGTCGTCCGAGTGGGTGCCCGGGTCCAGCAGCGTACCCTTGTGAGGTGCGTTCATTAATGTCTCCAATATTCTCTGAAATACTGAACGCGGCAGGACCGGATAGGCCCTGCCGCGCGATTGCCGGTGCTCCGTTCTATGCGGTGCTACCGGCGGTTTTTCCTGCGATTTCTACTACTATAAGCCTTATGCGGGCGCTTTAGCCGGATCTTGCAGCACGCCGCGCTTGATCTGATCCAATTCGATCGATTCGAACAACGCCCGGAAGTTGCCCTCGCCGAAGCCTTGGTCGCCCTTGCGCTGGATGATCTCGAAGAAGATCGGGCCGATCACGTTCTGCGTGAAGATCTGCAGCAGCAGTTCACGCTCGTTCTCGTTGCTATGGCCATCGATCAGGATGCGCAGGCGGCGCAGGTCTTCCAGGCGCTCGCCGTGGCCCGGAAGGCGGCGGTTGACCAGCTCATAGTAAGTCTCGATGGTGTCCTGGAAGGCGATGCCGGTCGTCTTCATCTTCTCGATCGACGTGTAGATGTCGTCGGTGCCCAGCGCGATGTGCTGGATGCCCTCGCCGTGGTACTCGTCGAGGTACTCGGCGATCTGCGATTTATCGTCCGACGATTCGTTGATCGGAATCCGCACCTTGCCGCACGGGGAAGTCATCGCTTTCGACTTCAAGCCGGTCAGTTTGCCCTCGATGTCGAAGTAGCGCACCTCGCGGAAGTTGAACATCTTCTCGTAGAAGTCCGCCCACTCCTTCATGCGGCCGCGATGGACGTTGTTGGTCAGGTGGTCGATATAGGTCAGGCCATTGCCGACCGGGTTGGCGTCCGCGCCGGGGATGGCGACGAAGTCGACGTCGTAGATGCTGATGTCGCCGATCGATCCCTGCTCGCCGTTGTTTTTACCGCGCCAGCGGTCGACCAGATAGATCAGCGAGTCGCCCACGCCCTTGATGGCGGGGATGTTCAGCTCCATCGGGCCGGTCTTGTTGTCGAAGCCCCAGGCGCCGAGGTCCAGCGCGCGCTTGTAGGCGGCCGCCGCGTCCTGCACGCGGATCGCGATCGCACACACGGACGGGCCGTGGTGGCGCGCAAAGCGTTGCGCGAACGAATCCTGTTCGGCGTTGATGATGAAGTTGATGCCGCCCTGGCGGTACAGCGTCACGTCCTTGTGACGGTGGCGGGCGATGGCGGTGAAGCCCATGCGCTCGAACAGCGCGCCGAGCGCTTTCGGGTCGGGGGCGGCGTATTCGACAAACTCGAAACCGTCGGTTCCCATCGGGTTGTCCCAAGGCTGGAATTGCATGCGTGTCTCCTCGTTAGAATAGCGCCAGTATAGTCCCGGCCACCGGGCATTAAATTGCAAACAATTCGCGCCCACGGCCATTTTGAGCAATAATATTGCCTCAACACTGAATTATCGAGGGATTTATGACCAAAATTGCGCTGGATAAAACCGACCGTAAGATTCTGTCCATCTTGCAGGCCGACGGCCGGCTGTCGAACCAGGACGTGGCCGAGCTGGTCGCGCTGTCGCCGTCGCCGTGCCTGCGCCGCATCAAGCGGCTGGAGGAGGCGGGCGTGATCCGCCAGTACGTGGCGCTGCTGGACCCGGACAAAATTGGCCTGGGGTTGCTGGCATACGTGAATGTACGGCTGGAGAAGCACAGCGACGCGGCCGCGCACAGCAACGCGCGCGCGCTGGGCGCGCAAAACGCGCCGGCCTCGCCGCGCGCCGATTTCGCGGTGTCCGTCGAGCAGTGGCCGGAGGTGGTGGCCTGCTACGCGATGACGGGGGAGATGGATTACCTGCTGCGCGTGCACGTCGAGGACATGGACCACTTCTCGCGCTTCATGATGGCGACGTTGCTGCGCCATCCGGCGGTGCTGGACGTGAAATCGAGCTTCGCCCTGCAGCGCATCAAGGACACGACCGCCCTGCCGCTCGTATAGTCTTAACAGCGGCAACAAACGAATATATTCGGATTGATTCCGAATCTATTCCGCCCGCCCGATCTTTCATGCCATCGGGCGGCACGATGACCCAAACAATCCGTGCGCTCGGCACGCTGTAAGTCAGCAACGAGTACCCACGCGGACGGTCATCGCAATGAAAAAGGCAGACTTCCCTCCTCTCTGGCCGCCAGGGATTCACCCCGTGACACTGGACGAACTGCAAGCTGTCGCCGTCACGCCTTTCTTGGCGGATGCGCGCCGGGCGATACTATTTGCTTCGTTTAAACAGTGGATTCAAAAACTTCAGTCCTTTGAAGTACACGCTATACTTTGGATCGACGGCTCGTTTTTAACGGCCAAAATTGGCCCGGATGATATTGATTGCATCATGTGGAACCCAAGCGCCGGGATCGATCTAACAGATGATCAAAAGCTTGAAGTTCGCGCGTTGACCGACCGCAATACGGTTGGCAGGCGCTTCCATGTAGATTTTTATATGGAAGCGCCAAGCCCCGGCGAAACGTTGCGCCGGCACGCATATTTCAAGGGTTTGTTTGGTTTCCAGCACGACGGCAAGACGCCGAAGGGCTTTGTGGAGTTGAGAATATGAGCATCGAATTTCTCAGGAACCATGCTCGTGTGCTCCGCGAATTTGCGGCTGCCACCACCACACGCGCGGCACTGCATCCCGATGACTTTTGGTTGCAGATCGCCGCAAAGAATCAACAACAGGCCGCCCGCGACGCAATGCAGGCGCTTGCCGCCGCCTGCGCCCAGGAAGCAGGTGAAGCCGGCACGCAGGAACCGTTCAAGGGCCAGCTTGTCGATATCGAGAAACTCGACTAAGTCGTGGACGGCGCCCCGTGAAATCGATCTTCGCCCTGCAACGCATCAAGGACACGACCGCCCTGTCGCTGGTATAAAGAAGAGTGGCCGGCCGATGTCCGGCTTCCTTTGCTGGAGGCAATCATGTTCTACCTCACAACCTATCTTTCGGACGAAACTATCCGAGACATTTGCAAGAACTTATACGTCAGCATAGACGAGAATCCAATTCTCTCGGATCGGAGCAAATCCATCCTGAAATCTGTGGAGTATTCGCCTGCCGACCTTAAGAAGATAGTGGCGGCGCTGGCAAAAGAGCGTGTGACGGATGGAGTTCGTTTCGATCTGCATGCTCCCGGAGAATTTAGAGAGTTTTAAGCAGCGCGGTGCAAATCTCGCCAGGGATTTTGCAAGAAAATCTCTGGAAGCAAAAATGAATGAAATCGTCGAGCAGGTCGCTCAATCCGAGCTGATGCGACAAATACTGAGTCTTGAGCGAGTCGTGGCTGTAGGATTCGAGCGAATCGACCAAAAATTCAACGAGAAAAAATCGCTTCGGGCTTGGGGCAGAGAGATGGCGACCGCCCTGATTGCCGGCCTCGGCATCATACTAGTTATTGGCCTCTTGTTTAACGGCTACCTGCACTTTGCAGCGATCAACGCCACCGCCGAGCAAGCGGTGGGCATTGATATCGAACGTCAGCAGAAAAACCCCGGCCCGCTCAAGAAGTGAAATGGCGGTTCAAGTGCTGCAGGAACGGCTCTGCCGCCATGAAGCCGATCACGCGGCTGTTCGGAATCTCCTTGCCGCCGTTGAAGAAGATCAGGCCCGGTGGACCGAACAGGCCGAAACGCTTCATCAGCGCCTTGTCGTCGGCGTTGTTGGCGGTGACGTCCACTTGCAGCAGCATCACCTCCTTCATCTTGCCGCTGACGGCCGGCTTGGAGAAGGTGAACCGCTCCATCTCCTTGCAGGCCACGCACCAGTCGGCGTAGAAGTCCAGCATCACCGGCTTGGTGCTGGTGGCCAGGATCTGATCCAGTTCGGCCACCGTCTTGATGCGCGTGAAGTGCGCCTCACCGCCGGCCGCTGCGCCACCACCGGCGCCACCCTCGGCGCGGGCGATCGTCAAATGCCCCAGCGGCTGCAACACGTCGCGGCCGGCGCTGGCGGCGCCGGTCAACTCGAACAGCCCGACCAGCAGGAAGGCCAGTCCCAGCGTCTTGCCGACATAGGCGCCCAACCCAGCGCCCTTCGGAATGCCGTCGAACACGTGCAGGAACATGGCGCACAACAGCGCGAACACGCCCCACATGATCATCATCGTCGTCACCGAGAACACCGGCGTGACCATCCAGATGGCGACCGCGATCAGCAGCAGGCCGAAGACCTTCTTGACGCCGTTCATCCACGCACCGGCGCGCGGCAGCAGGCTGCCGGCCGACAGGCCAGTCAACAGCAGCGGCACGCTCATGCCGACCGCCATCGAGAACAGCGCCCAGCCACCGGTCCAGACGTTGCGCGTCTGGCTGATGTAGAGCAGCGCGCCGGCCAGCGGACCGGCCACGCACGGACCGACGATCAGCGCCGACAGGGCACCCATGATGAACACACCGGCGAATTTGCCGCCGCCCATATTGCCGCTGGTGGAGCTCAAGCGGCTTTGCAGGCTGCTTGGCAGCTGCAACTGATAGACGTCGAACATCGACAGCGACAGCGTGAACAGCAAGGCACCGAAGGTCAGCAGCACCCACGGTTTTTGCAGCGCGGCGGCCAGGCCTTCGCCTGCCAGGCCGGCGCCGACGCCGAGCGACGTGTAGACCAGCGCCATGCCAAGGCTGTACGCCAACGCCAGCATGAAGCCGCGGCCACGCGAGACATTGCCTTCGCCGACGATGATCGACGACAGGATCGGCACCATCGGCAGCACGCACGGCGTGAACGACAGCAGCAGGCCGAAAATCAGGAAGGCGAGGCCGATGCGCCACGCGCTGCCGCTTTGCAGCGTGCGCTGGGCAAGGGAGCTGTCATCTTCCGGCGCGGCGGCCGAAGCGGATGCCGTCGTGGATGCCGCAGCGGCGGCTGGGCCGGGAGCGGCGGCGGTCGCCGCGTCAACGGCGACCGGCTCGATCGCCGTCAGCTTGCCGGGCTTCCTCGGGTCGACACGGTAGCTCTGCTCCGCCGGCGAATAACACAAGCCGGCGTCCGCGCAGCCCTGGTAGCCGACCAGCAGCGTGTACGGCTCCTTGGCAGCCACCGGGAGATCGACCACCAGCGTGTCCTGGTAGGTCTCCATCTCCTTGTTGAAATTGGTGTCGAACTTGCGTATGCCGTTCGGCAGCACCGGCGCCGTCACCTGCGCGCCGTCGGCGGCGTTGAAGCTCAGACGATCGCGGTACAAGTGGTAATCCTTGGCGATCTTCCACGTCAGCCGTACGGTCTTGGCGTCCAGCGCCTCGGCGCTCAGTTTGAAAGCCTGGTCAGGCTCGAGAAAATCGCCGGCCCGCACCTGGCTACCCGCAAACAGCGCGATGAGCGCCACCAGCATCGTCGCCAGCATCTGCAAACGCACCATCCATTTTTGTCGTTTCATGAGATATCCCTATACAACATCTGCCCCTGATCATCGATGGTCAAATAACCCATGTCAGAGGCGTTCAGAAAATTGAGTCCGCCCTGCTGTTTCAGCATGGCGATCGTCGAACAACTACCTGCCGCTATCGCCATCGGCGCCATCACGCTCACCGAGCGCCAGTGCCGCACCGGCATGCCGGTGCGCGGATCGAGGATGTGGCAGTAACGCTGCCCATCCAGTTCAAAATAACGTTCGTAGTCGCCGCTGGTGGCCAGCGCGCCCTGGCTGATCGGAATACTGGCGACCACTGCGTCGGGATCGCGCGGGTCCTGTATGCCGATGCTCCAGGGGCGCCCGTCCAGGCGGGGGCCGATGAAGCGCATGTCGCCGCCCAGGTTCACATACCCGTGCCGCACGCCGGCCTCCATCAACAAGGCCGCCGCGCGGTCGGCCGCGTACTCCTTGCCGAAGCCGCCGAAGTCGATCTCCATGCCGGCTTCGCGAAGATGGACCGCCTCGCCCTCGCACGCCACCTTGTCCCAGCCGACCAGCGCCAGCAACGGTTCCAGCACCTCCGGCTTCGGCACGCTCGGCCGGCGGAAATCCCAGGCCTTGCGCAGCACGCCGGAAGTGATGTCGAACAGCCCCTCGCTGGCGCCGTACAGCGCGGCGGCGTAGGACATCAGCGCCATGGTCTCCTTGTCGCAGACCACCGGCCCCCTGTCCGCCCCAGCGCCGGCGTTAATCCGCGAGACGATGCTTTCGGGCCGGTAGCGCGAGTACTTCTCTTCTATCCTCCGCACCTCCGCCACGGCCTGCCGCGACAGCAGCTCGGCCGTGTGGGCGTCGGACGCGGCCAGCCGGATCTCGCAACGGCTGGCCATCGCGTCGAACGCGGTGCGGTGGATCGCGTCTACCATTGCCGGTTGACCGCGATCTGGAAGGTCTGCGCGCGCAACGGCTCGAGTCCCGGGCTGCCGGAGTGGAACGCGCGCCAGCTGCCGCGCTGCTGGTAGGCCGAGGCCTTGACGTCCACCGACCACAGCTTGTCGATCTGCTTGCTGACCTTGAGCCCCACGGTCACCGCGCCAAAGCCGGACAGGCGCTGGTCGGCCGACGACAGGCCCGGATTGGCGGCGTTGAAGCCCGGCGGGAACGGCGTACCGAACACCGGATCGTAGACCGGGTCGTAGTAGAAGTCCGCCGCGCTCTGCGTGTAGAGGCGCACTTCCGGCGTCACCGTCCAGCCCTGCGACAGCGGCTGCACATATTCCTGCGACAGCGTATGCCCGCGCACGCCGAAGCTGTCGCGGTAGTAGCGGTAGGAGCTGCGGCTGATGCCACCGGTCGATTCGATATGGTGGTTCCAGCGCAGCAGCACCGTGTTCTCGTTGCGGCTGCGCGGGCGGTTGTCGAAGGCCTTGTACGGATCGGAGAAGAAGCCACGGCCACGGTCGTGCGCCAACGTCAGTTGCACCACGTCGTTCTTGGTCAGCACCTGGGTCACGCCGACCAGCAGGTTGGTGGTGTTCTTCTTCGCGCCGACGACGGCGCCGCCGGTGGAATTGATCTCGTCGTTGGAACGGCCGAAGCCCGCCGACCACGTGGTGTTGCGGTCTTCGCTCTCGAAGGTTCCCTGCAGCGACAGCGCGCGCGACACGTAGTCATGCTCGGTCGAATAGCTGGCGCCGACCGACACGCTGCCGCGATCGAGGTAGCGCTTGAGCGAGACGTCGCCGGCCTTGCGGTCGTCGTTCATGCGCGAGGCGCCGGAGACGGCCGTGTGGTAGCGCGGCGAGGCGCCCGACACGTCGTCGGTCACGGCCGAGGCGCTGATGCTCCAGACGCCGGCCACCGGCGCCATGATGGACACCGACGGCGCGTGCACGCGGATGCGGTCCATGTCGGACTGGCTTTCGCGATAGTCAAGGTAGCCGATGCTGATCACGCCGTTGGTCGGCGGCGCCTCGGCGTGGGCCTGCACGCCCGGCAGCATCAGCGCCGCCGCCAGGATCGAACCGGCCAGCGACGTTGCCGGGGATGGCGCCGAAGATGAGGACATCGACGGCTGGCCGTCGTCATGCATGGTGATGTTTTTGCTCGTCATAAGGGATTCCATGTCAGTTGCAACCGCAGCCGCCACCACCGACACCGGCGCCGCCCGACGAGGACTCGCGGCTGGTGTAGATATGGTCGTCGTAACGGCTGAACAAACCGCCGTCGTTAAAGGTCATCTCGGGCTTGGCCAGCGTGCCTTTTTCCCACGGCTGGACATTGCCGAGCGAGGCGCAGCCGGACAGGCTGACAGCCAGCGCCAGAACGATCAGGGTTTTCATTTAACGGCTCCCAGTGCGGATTGAATCTTCGCTTCCAGCTCGGCGCGGTCGGCGTCGCGGAAGCCCGAATGCTCCAGCAGCACCTTGCCGTCAGGCCCGATCAACACGCTGCTCGGCATGCCCTTGATGCCGTACTGGCGCGGCGTCGCGCCCTTCGGATCGAAGGCGATGGTGAACTTGGCCGGCGTCGCCGCCAGGAAGGTCTTGGCGTCCTCGCTTTTGGCGTCGACGTTGACGCCGATGATCTGCAGGCCGCGCGGGCCGTACTTGGCCTGCATCTCGTTCATCCACGGGAAGGACTGGCGGCACGGGCCGCACCACGAGGCCCAAAAGTCGACGTACACCACCTTGCCGGTCAATTTCGCCAGCTGGACGGGGCCGTCCATGCCCTGCAGGTCGAACTGCGGCGCGGGTGCGCCCTTCTCCAGCGCGAACGCGGACGATGCGCCCAGCGCGGCGGCCAGCAAGATCGATATGGCTTTGATTTTCATAAGGGCTCCAGGTTAGTTTTGATCGTTACGACGGCGGCGCCACACGATCACGCCCAGCGACAGCATGACCAGCAATGCCAGCATCGGATCTTTGACGCTCTGCGAGGCCGAGCAGCCGCCGCCACCGCGGTTTTGCGGCGTGGCGTTGGACGGGGCGGCATTGGCCTGGCCGTTCAACGCGATGGTCCAGCTGCTGCCGGCCACATTCGACTGGATCACGACATTGCCGCTGTTGCCGCCGGCGTTGACCGGCGTGTAACGCACCACCAAGTCGCAGGTGGCGCCGGGTTGCAGCGTGAACGGGAAGGCGGCGCAGCCGGTGCTGTCGGCGACGGCGGCGAACGGGCCGCTGAAGGCGGCGCTGGCCAGCGTCAGTGGCGCCGAACCGCTGTTGGTCAGCGTGAAGCGGCGGGTCGGTGCGGCGGCGCCGATGGCGACGGCGCCGAAGTCGAAGCTTTGCGGGCTCAGTCCCAGCGAAGGGGCGCTGACCGCGACCGCCACGCCGTTGCCGCTCAGTGGCAAGGTGAACTGGGCGCCGGCGTCGGTCACCAGTTGCAGGTTCGCGCTGCGGGTGCCGGCCGCCGTCGGGCGGAAGGCGGTGGTGATGGTGCAGCTGGCGCCGGCGCTGACGGCGCCATTGGCCGCGCAGGTGCCGCCGGTGACGAAGTCGCCCGGCTGGGCGCCGCCCAGGGTCAGGGTCGAGATGCGCACCGCCGCGCTGCCGGCGTTGTTCAAGGTCGTGGTGTGCACGGCCGCGCTGGCGCCGACTTGCGTGTCGGCGAAGGCGATCGGACCGGTCTCGGACAGCACCGGGACGCCGACCGATTGCGTGGTGCCGCTGCCGGTGATGGCCACCTGCACCGCCGCCGCGTTGGAGGTCACGCCCAAGGTCGAGGTCACCGCGCCGTCGGCGGCCGGTGCGAAGCGCACCGGCACCGAGCAGCTGGCGCCGACGGCCAGCGTGGCGCCGCAGTCGCCGCCGGCGATGGTGAAGGTGCTCGATCCGGTCAGCGCGATGCGCGTGAAGGCGACGGCGACGTTGCCGGTATTGGCCAGCACCACCGACTGCGATGTGGCCGGGGAGCTGATCGTACGCAGGCCGAAAGCCAGCGCGGACGGCGTGGCGGTCAGCGCCGGGGCGGCGGCCGAGGCGGTGCCGGACAGGCCCACGGTGGCGTTGCCGTTGGCGGCGTTGGAGGCCAGCGTCAGGCTGGCGGCGAAGGCGCCGGCGGCCGTTGGCGTGGCCTGTACCGTGACGGCGCAGCTGGCGCCGGCCGCCAATGGCGTGGCCACCGCGCAGTTGCCGCCCAGCGTGAAGATGTTTGCGTTGGCGCCACTCAGGGCGATGGCGCTGAACGTCAGCGGCGCCTGGCCGCTGTTGGTGACGTTGATGGTGGAGACGGCCGACGCGGCGCCCGTCAGTTGCGGGCCGAAGTTGACGCTCGGCGCCGACAAGGCGATGGTCGCCTGCGGCGTGGCGTTGCCGGTGCCGCTCAGGGCCACGGTGCTGCCGCCGCCGGTGGCGTCGTGGGTGATGGTCAGGGTGGCGGCGCGCGCGCCGGCCACGGTCGGACGGAAGCTGACCTGCACGGTGCAGTTGGCGCCCGCCGCGATGGCCGCGCCGTTGGCGCAACTGCCGCCGGCCAGGCTGTAGTCGCCGGCAGCCGCGCCGCCCAGGGAGATGTTGCCGATATTGAGCGCGGCGTTGCCGGTGCTGCTCAGGGTGGTGCTCAACGGCGCGCTGGTCTGGCCGATGCTGGTGCCGCTGAAGGCCAGGCTGGCCGGCGCCAGCGAGGCGGCCGGCGACGCCGTCACGTTGGGATTGCCGATGTAGGCGGCGATGTCCGCCAGTTCGGCGGCGCTGAAGCGGCCGGCGAACTGGCCCATGCCGCCACCAGCGTTGCGGGCGATGGCGGCGGCGATGACCGACGGCTGATTGGCGGCACGCTGGATGTTACTGACGTTGTTGGCCGGTGAGGGGCCATGACACGCGACGCAGGTGCCGCCGCCGCCGACAGGACCGCTCTGGTACAGGGTGCGGCCGTTCAATGCGTTTTGCGCGTGCGCCGATTGCGAAGCCAGTCCCAATAGCAGCGCCGCTGCCGCCGCCGCCCGGTATTGCAGCCGGAATTCCCACGTTAAACCTGTCATGCCACTCTCCTGAAGTTGATCTTGAAGTCGATCTAAAATAGATCTATGAACCGCAGACAGAGATAGCAAAGGCATTGAACGCGCTGTGCATCAACGCGCACCACCACCAGTTGCGGGTGCGCTGATAGAGCAGCGCCAGCGCCAGCCCCGGTAGCAGCACCGCGGCGGCGGCCTGCCAGCCGGACCCCAGGTGCAGCAGCCCGAAAGCGGCCGTCGACACCAGCACGGGCCAAGTCCACCCAGGGCCCTGGCGCAGCCCCGGCGGCGAGCGCCGTATCAGCCACTCCTGCAGGCCGGCGCGGACCACGCACTCCTCCAGCAGCGGCGAAAGCACCAGCAGCCGCAGGCAAACACCCAGGTCGGGCGCCCGCAACTGGGCGCCGCACAAGGCGTCCGCCGCCCATGGCATGGGCAGAAGTGAGGAAATCAGCGGCACGTTGGGAAGCCTGGTTACCGGTTTGCGTATCTTGTCTGACCGTTCATTCCAGGCCAGCCGGTAAAGGTTCTAACTATAGTGAGAGAAAATGCGATTTATTTTCGGCCGGTCAGGCGGCCGAGCCATTTGGTGGCGAAGCGCTTGTTCGCCTTGAGGGTGTAGTCCAGCGTGGCGAATTGCTCGTCCAACGCTTCCTGCAGCACGCTGGCCGGATTGGCCGGTGGCAGTTTGAGGTAGGCGTCCGCCTCGCCGTAGTCGCGATGGATCTCCATGCCGGCTTTTTTCGCGATGTGCATCATCGTCTTGTTCGACGACAGGCAGTGCATATATAAGGTGTCGACGTCGTTGTTGCGGCAGTGGATGGCGGCGCGCTCGAACAGCTTGGAGCCGACGCCCATGCCGCGCGCGCTCTTGCTGACCGAGACGCCGAATTCGGCCACCCGCTCCTTCTTGGTGACGGCGCTCTTCGACTCGTCGCGCGGCGCGAAGGCCAGGTGGCCGACGGCCACCAGCTTGAACAGGCGGTTGTACACGCCAAACACCATGTCGCGTGAAAAATCGATGTTGTTGACGTACTTCTCCACCTGCTCGTCGGGCAGCATGGTGCCGAAGCGCAGCAGCCGGTCGCTGCTTTCCAGTTCGAGGAAGTGCTTGACCATGCGCCGGCGGTCGCGCTCCTGCAGCTCCTTGACGAGCACCGTCGGACGGTGTTTGCCGTCTTTGTGCTTGCCCCAGCGGCGCAGCGGATTTTGGAACAGATCGATGGAGTTCATAGTGGCGAAAGTAACATCATGCAGCGGCATGGTGCAGCGCACCATCGGCCCCATTGTACTCCTGTTTATGCGGGGCCGCCGTCCGGGGCGGCCGGCGGCAGCGGCATGCCGGCATCGTCCTCGCCATCGATGTCGGCCGCCCGCAGCGCCACTTTGACCGCCGTCACCCGCGCGCGGTGCACGAATTCGGGTATCCGCTGCGGGTTGGCCGCGCTGGCCTGGGCGATCTCGCCGGCGTTGACGCCGCGCGCGGCCGCCATCGCCGCCTCCAGGTGCGCCAACTGCGGGAACGGCGCGTCGAGATAGCTGGCGGTGCGGCCGATGCGGCCGCGCGAATCGCACTCGGTGGCCAGCAGCATCTGCGAAAAGCGCGCCGGCTTGCGGAAGGCGTCGCAACGCTCCAGCAGCTTGACGATGGTGTTGGGCCGCAGCTGCAACGCGCGTCCCACGTTGCCATGTTCGCGCGCGGTCATCACGGCCAGGTCGCGGCATTCGGTCGGCACCTTGAGGCGCTTGCACACCTGCTCGACCAGTTTGACGCCCAGCTCCTCGTGGCCGTGGTGCGCCGGCCAGGTGGCCGACGGCGTCACGCCCTTGCCCAGGTCGTGCATCAGGCAGGCGAAGCGCGTCGGCAGTTCCAGCTTCGCGCGCGCGGCGCAATCGATCACCTGCAGGATGTGGATGCCGGTGTCGATCTCCGGGTGCCATTTCTCCGGCTGCGGCACGCCCCACAGCGCGTCGAGCTCCGGCAGGATGCGCGCCAGCGCGCCGCAATCGCGCAGCACCTCCAGCATGCGCGACGGCTTGTCTTCCATCAGCCCGCGCGACAGTTCCTGCCACACGCGTTCCGGCACCAGTGCGTCGACCTCGCCCTGCTCCGTCATCTGCCGCATCAGCGCATTGGTTTCCGGCGCCACGCGGAAGTCGCTGTAGCGGGCGGCAAAGCGGGCCACGCGCAGGATGCGCACCGGGTCCTCGGCAAAGGCGTCGGAGACGTGGCGGAACACGCGCTGCTCGATATCGCGGCGGCCGCCGAAGGGATCGGTCAGCGTGCCGTCGTCGGCGCGGGCGATGGCGTTGATGGTCAGGTCGCGCCGGATCAAATCCTCCTCCAGCGTGACGTCGGGGGAAGTATGGAACACGAAGCCCTTGTAGCCGGGCGCGGTCTTGCGCTCGGTGCGGGCCAGCGCGTACTCGTCCTGCGTCGTCGGATGCAGGAACACCGGGAAGTCCTTGCCGACCGGGCGGAAGCCCTGCGCCAGCATGTCGTCCGGCGTGGCGCCGACCACCACGTGGTCGTGGTCCTTGACCGGCAGGCCAAGCAGCGCGTCGCGCACGGCGCCGCCGACGACATAAATCCGCATCATCGTCAGTCCGGCAGTTCGGCGTCGTGCTTGGGCACCGTTTCGGTTTCGGCCAGCGCCTCGGCCACCCAGCGCGCGACGGCCGGATGCGCCAGCACGCGCTGGCAATAGGCGTCCAGCGCCGGCGCCAGCGACACGCCGTAGGTGCGGAAGCGCATCACCACCGGCGCGTAGTAGGCGTCGGCGATCGAGAAGTCGCCGAACAGGAACTGGTGGTGACCGAAGCGCGACAGGCACTCCTCCCAGATCTCGCTGATGCGGCCGATGTCGGCCTGCGAGCCGTTGGTGCGGCCCTTGCCGGGGAAGCTGGCGCGGATGTTCATCGACATCGCCGTGCGCAGGTCGGCGAAGCCGGCGTGCATCTCGGCGCAGACCGAGCGCGCCATCGCCCGCGCGGCCACGTCCTGGGGCCACAGGTGCAGCTCCTGGAACTGCTCGGCCAGATATTCGCAGATCGCCAGGCTGTCCCAGATGGTCATCTCGCCGGCCAGCAGCACCGGCACCCGGCCGCTGGCCGAGTAGCCGCAGATGCGGTTGGCGGTGTCGGGCTGGTCGAGCAGCACGCGCACCTCCTGGAACGGGATGCCGAACGCGGTCATCGCCACCCACGGCCGCATCGACCATGACGAATAATTCTTGTTGCCGATGATGAGCGTCAGGCCCGGCTCGCGCGCGGCGGCCAGGGAAGTCGACAAGCTTGGATCAAGTTTGGTGGTCTGCATGATGCGTCCGTAATGATGGTGTGGTCTATGCGTGGTCAACGCGAGCCGTAGCTCGATTCCTGCTCTTCCTCGGGGGTGTAGGAGCGCGGCGCGACGGTGCCGATGCGCGCCTTCAGCGATTGCGGGCGGCCCTCGAACAAGGCCGCGTAGTAGGTGGCGTTCGACATCACGTTCTTGACGTAGGTGCGCGTCTCGTAGAACGGAATGGTCTCGATGAAGATGGCGCTGTCGATCGGCTTGGTCAATGTGGCGCGCCAGCGGCGCGAGCGCCCCGGCCCGGCGTTGTAGGCGGCCGTGGCCAGCACCTCGGAACCGTCCATGTTCCCGAGCACCATGTTCAGGTAGTTCGTGCCCAGCATGATATTGGTGCGCACGTCGGTCAGCATGTCCTGCGCGAAGTCGGTCAGGCCGAGTTTTTTGGCCACCCAGCGCGCGGTCGACGGCATCACCTGCATCAGGCCCGAGGCCCCCACGTGCGATTGCGCGCCGAGGATGAAGCGCGACTCCTGCCGCATCAGGCCATACACCCAGGCCTTGTCGAGGCCCAGCGTTTGCGTGGCGGGGTGCATGACGTCGTGGTGCGGCGACGGGAAGCGCTGCGTGTAGTCGACCTGGATGCGGGTGCGGTCCGAGGTGTTGACCATGCGGTCGAGGATCTCGTTCTGGCGCGCGAATTCGGCGGCGGCCAGGTAGCCGCGTTCGTCCAGGCCGCGCAAGCCCCAGTTCCATTCGCGCGTGCCCTCGAAGCGCAGGCGCATGCCGAAGAACTTGAGCGAACGCTGGAAGTTGGGATTGGCGGCGATCGCCGCGATTTCGGCGGGGGTGATCGGCAGCCCAGGCAGCGGGATGGTAATCAGTTTGCCGGTTTCCTCCAGCGCCAGCTGGCCGTAGAAGTTCGGCTGGTCCGAGATGCTGCGGAACAGCCGCTCTGCCTCGCCGGCCGGATGGCTGGTCACGCCGGCTTCGGCCATCAGCGCGCGGCCCATCCAATAGGTCCAAGCCGGATCGTCGCGCAGCGAGGCGGGCATCGCCTGGATATTGGCCTTGACCTGGCGCCAATCGCCGGCGCGCAGCGCGATGCGGGTTTTCCACTGGATCTGGTCGATGGACAGCCTGGCGCCGTTCGAGCGGCGCCAGTATTCGGCGGTGTCGGTGTCCAGCGAATAGGACGATTGCAGCGCGATCGCCGCCCAGCCTTCCTGCCGCTCCAGCGGCGTCAGGGACGAGGCCTTCTCCAGCGCCAGCGCCGCCAGCTTGACGCTGGTCTTGGCCATGCGGCCGACGGCCACCACGAAGATCTCATGTTCGGTGCGGCCGGCGCCCGGCCCCTTGGCCAGCGCCAGGGCCGGCGTGTCGACCGCCTGCACCGCCTTTTTCTCCGGGCCGCCCAGCAAGGCGACGATGCGGCGCGCCTGCCCGGTGGCGTTGAATTCGCCGGCCAGGCGCAGTTGTTCATACAGGTCGTTGGCGTCGAACTGGCCGGTCTGGAACAGGGTGGCGATCAGGCCCGCGCAAGGCTCGCCGTAGACCGCCGGTGATGTCAGCAGCGCGCGCGCCTCGTCGGCCACCTTCTGGCCCTTGAGCGCGCGCGATTGCAGCGCGTAGCATTTGACCTGGGTGTCGTCGTTGAGCACAAACAGCGGCAGCTGCTCGTCGAAGGTGGCCCAGTCGCGTTTGCGGCCCAGGTCCAGCAGCCAGTCGTTGCGCAGGCGGTCGACGATGGCCTGGCCTTCGTAGCGCTTCATGAAATCACGGATTTCCGCGTAGGAGGCGTCCTTCAGGCGCGATTTGAGCCGATAATAATCGACATACGAAGGAATCGAATAATTGGCGAGACGGGCCGCGTAGAAATCCACCTTGGCCGCGTCGTCCTGCCGCACCGCGTCGCGCATCAGCAGGAAGGCATCGTCCTGCCGCTTGGTCTCGGCGCCGATATCCTCGGCGTGGGCCAGCGAGATATACGACGGGTTGAACGCAACCCAGGCCACGACGACAACGCCGGCAATCCATTTCGAAGCGGAAATCAATGTAAAACTCTCTTTAAGCAGTGTACGAAGCGACAACCGAATCCATGACCGGCGATGAATCCATGACCAGCGACCCTAGAATACCACGTGCCGAGAGCGAACGAATAGCCCCGGCCGCCACACAAAAGGCCGATTTGCGCAAGCAGTTGCTGACCGCGCGGCGCGCGCTCGATCCGGCCGCGCGGGCGGCGTGGGACCATGCCATCGGCGCGCGGGTGATCGCCTGGTGGCGCGCGGCGCGGCCGGCGGCATTGGGGGTGTACTGGCCGTTGCGCGACGAGCCGGATCTGCAGGCCGCCTACGTGGCGCTGGAGCGCCTCGGTGCGCGGCTGCTGCTGCCGGTGGTGGTGGAAAAACACGCGGCGCTGGAATTCGCCGACTGGCGCATCGGCGAGGCGATGGTCAAGGATACGATGGGGGTGGCGGTGCCGGCGGAGTTGCGGCTCGCGGCGGCGTACCCGCCGGCATTGCTGGTGCCTTGCCTGGGATACAACCCGGATGGTTATCGATTGGGTTATGGCGGGGGCTTTTACGACCGCACGCTGGCCCGGGCGCCGCGTCCGGAGACGGTGGGCATCGCGTACAGCTGCCTGGAGGTGAGGTTCGACGCCGACGCGCACGATGTGGCGCTGGACAGGATAATCACCGAAGCCGGTAGCTGAAATGATCACGGTAACCACGTAGGGCGGATTAGCGCAGCGTAATCCGCCAATGCTTGCGTTTCGACGGCGCGTGCATTGGCGGATTACGGCGTTCCGCCTAATCCGCCCTACGTATATCCGATGACGCTTAGACCAAGCGTTGCCACAGTGCGGTCGTCGCCGCGGCCTGGTTCATGCTGTAGAAGTGCAGGCCCGGCGCGCCGCCGGCCAGCAGGCGCTCGCACAGCTGCGACACGACATCGAGGCCGAAGGCCTTGATCGACGCGGTGTCGTCGCCGTAGCTGGCCAGCTTCAATCGCACCCAGCGCGGTATCTCGGCGCCGCACATGTCGGAAAAGCGCATCAGCTGCGTGTAGTTCGTGATCGGCATGATGCCGGCCACGATCGGCACGTCGATGCCCATCTTGCGGGTCTGGTCGACGAACTGGAAGTAGGCGTCGGCGTTGTAGAAATACTGCGTGATGGCGGCGTTGGCGCCGGCCTTGACCTTGCGCTCGAACGCCAGCAGGTCGTCCTGCGGCGACTTGGCCTGCGGGTGCACCTCCGGATAGGCCGCCACTTCGATGTGGAACCACTCGCCGGTCTCCTGGCGGATGAACTCCACCAGCTCGTTGGCGTAGCGGAATTCGCCGGACGCGCCGTAGCCGCTCGGCAGGTCGCCGCGCAGCGCCACGATGCGCTTGATGTTGTGCGACTTGAATTCGGCAAGGATGGCGCGGATCGACTCGCGCGTGCCGCCCACGCACGACAGGTGCGGCGCGGCGTCCTCGCCGGCGGCCAGGATCTCGACCACCGTGTCCAAGGTTCCGCGTTGCGTGCTGCCGCCGGCGCCGAAGGTCACGGAAAAATATTTGGGTTTCAGTTCGGACAGCTTGGCGCGCGTGGCGCGCAGCTTTTCCGCGCCTTCCGCTGTTTTCGGCGGAAAGAATTCGATACTGAAATTATGACTAGTCATCTGCGTTCTTCAAAAGTAAGGTAGACAGAGCCCAGGAAATCACGCTGTACAACAGTGCGCCACCGATCGCCGACAGGAAGCTGTCGACGTGGAAACCGTCGACAAATTGCGCCACCAGCCAGAACATGAAGCCGTTGATGACAAAGATAAACAGTCCCAGCGACAGCATGGTCACGGGCAAGGTCAACAGCAACAGCACGGGGCGGATCAGCGTGTTTACAAGGGCCAACACGAAAGCCGCGACGAGGGCTGCGCCTATGCTTGTGACATCGACGGAATGCATGAGGTACGGAATTGCCAGCAGGGCAACCGCATTGATTAACCAGGTAAGGACCAGACGCATAACTAAGTCTCGCTGCAAAAAAATTAGCTCAATAAAACAGGGCCGGCACGCGCCGGCCCCGCATCACACCGTCAGATTAATAACGGTAGTGGTCCGGCTTGTACGGACCTTCCTGCGTCACGCCGATGTAGGCCGCTTGCTCTTCGGTCAGCACGGTCAGCTGGGCGTTCAGTTTCTTCAACTGCAGGCGCGCCACTTTTTCGTCCAGGTGCTTCGGCAGCACGTAGACGCCTACCGGGTACTTGTCGGTGTTGGCGAACAGCTCGATCTGGGCGATGGTCTGGTTCGCGAACGACGAGCTCATCACGTACGACGGATGGCCGGTGCCGCAACCCAGGTTCACCAGGCGGCCTTCGGCCAGCAGGATGATGCGCTTGCCCGACGGGAAGATCACATGGTCGACTTGCGGCTTGATATTTTCCCAGGTGTACTTCTTCAGGGCGGCGACGTCGATCTCGTTGTCGAAGTGGCCGATGTTGCAGACGATGGCCTGGTCCTTCATGGCCAGCATGTGCTTCTCGGTCAGGATGTGATAGTTGCCGGTGCAGGTGACGAAGATGTCGCCGTGTTCGGCGGCATAGTCCATGGTCACGACGCGGTAGCCTTCCATCGCCGCCTGCAGCGCGCAGATCGGATCGATTTCGGTGACCCACACCTGCGCCGACAGCGCGCGCATGGCCTGGGCCGAGCCCTTGCCGACGTCACCGTAACCGGCGATGACGGCGACCTTGCCGGCGATCATGACGTCGGTGGCGCGCTTGATGCCGTCGACCAGCGACTCGCGGCAGCCGTACAGGTTGTCGAACTTCGACTTGGTGACGGAATCGTTGACGTTGATCGCCGGGAAGGCCAGCTTGCCCTCTTTGTGCATCTGGTACAGGCGGTGCACGCCGGTGGTGGTTTCCTCGGTCACGCCCATGATCTGCGGCAAACGCTTGGAGTACCAGCTCGGGTCGATCGCCAAGTGCGCCTTGATGGCGTTGAACAGGCAGATTTCTTCTTCCGAGCTTGGCGAAGCCAGCACCGAGATGTCTTTTTCGGCGCGCGCGCCCAAGTGCAGCAGCAACGTGGCGTCGCCGCCGTCGTCGAGAATCATGTTGGAGTAGACGGCGTTGCCGGCGGCGTCGGCGGGCCACTCGAAGATGCGGTGGGTGTAGTCCCAGTATTCGTCCAGCGTTTCGCCCTTGATGGCGAACACCGGCGTGCCGGCGGCGGCGATGGCGGCGGCGGCGTGGTCCTGGGTCGAGTAGATGTTGCACGAAGCCCAACGCACTTGGGCGCCCAGCGCTTCGAGCGTCTGGATCAGCACGGCGGTCTGGATGGTCATGTGCAGCGAACCGGTGATGCGCGCGCCCTTGAGCGGCTGGGCGGCGGCGAATTCCTCGCGGATCGCCATCAAGCCTGGCATTTCGGTTTCGGCGATGCGGATTTCTTTGTCACCCCAGGAAGCCAGGGAAATATCGGCGACCAGGTAGTCTTGTGCGGATTTGAGTACGGCGTTCATCACGCCCTCCTTTCAGTTAGAAAAAAGTAACGTGAGCGCGGTTGCAGATTCCGAGCCTGGCAAAAATGAATTCGTCGCAGCGCTCCTCGGAAGGTGCATTTTAGCACCACCTTGGCGCGCAGCACAGACGCCGCGCCAAATAAGGTGGGTCAAGCGAGGTTCAAGCAACACTACAATCCGGGGAGTAACCCCCATCGATCCGGGGTCAAGTCTGTCATTCGGACACGGCCTCCAGCGTAGAGAACCTTCCACGGTCGAGCTAGTGTCCGAATGTCAGACTTGACCCCGATGGCTTTATTTCAGGCCGGCGGCGTCGCGCAGGATCGCGGCCTTGTCGGTGCGCTCCCACGTGAATTCCGGCTCTTCGCGGCCGAAGTGGCCGTAGGCGGCGGTCTTGGCGTAGATCGGACGCAGCAGGTCGAGCATCTGCACGATGCCTTTTGGACGCAGGTCGAAGTGCTCCATCACCAGCGCGGCGATCTTGTCGTCGGGGATGACGCCGGTGCCTTCGGTGTAGACCGTGATGTTGATCGGACGGGCCACGCCGATGGCGTAGCTGACCTGCACCTGGCATTGGCGCGCCAGGCCGGCGGCGACGACATTTTTGGCGACGTAGCGCGCGGCGTAGGCGGCCGAACGGTCCACTTTCGTAGGATCTTTACCGGAGAAGGCGCCGCCGCCGTGCGGGCTGGCGCCGCCGTAGGTGTCGACGATGATCTTGCGGCCGGTCAGGCCGCAGTCGCCCTGCGGGCCGCCGATGACGAAGCGGCCGGTCGGGTTGACCAGGTATTTGGTTTCGGCGAGCCATTCGCGCGGCAGCACCTGCTTGATGATCTCTTCGATCACCGCCTCTTCGATCTGCTTGTGCTGCATTTCCGGCGCGTGCTGGGTCGACAGCACGACGGTGTCGACCGCGACCGGACGGCCGTTGACGTAGCGCAGCGTGACTTGCGATTTGGCATCCGGGCGCAGCCATGGCAGGCGGCCGTCCTTGCGCAGCTGCGACTGGCGCTCGACCAGGCGGTGCGCGTAGTGGATGGCGGCCGGCATCAGCTCGGCCGTCTCGTCGCAGGCGTAGCCGAACATCAGGCCCTGGTCGCCGGCGCCCTGGTCGAGGTCGATACCGGCGCCTTCGTCCACGCCCTGGGCGATGTCCGGCGACTGCTTGTCGTAGGCCACCAGCACCGCGCAACCGCGGTAGTCGATGCCGTAGTCGGTGTTGTCGTAGCCGATGCGCTTGATGGTTTCGCGCGCAACTTGAATATAATCAACGTTGGCGTGCGTGGTGATTTCGCCGGCCAGCACGACCAGGCCGGTGTTGCACAGCGTTTCGGCGGCGACGCGCGCCTTCGGGTCCTGCTCGAGGATGGCGTCCAGAATGGCGTCCGAGATTTGGTCGGCGACCTTGTCGGGATGGCCTTCCGAGACGGATTCGGAAGTGAAAAGATAATCGTTTGACATCGCAAGCTCCTGCTACTGGTTGAGAATGGTTGTCGCTCACCCAATACGGCTTGCGACGCTTTAGCGATATTTATATTCCGCTTCGCAAGTTGTCTATTAACTCAGCGGGTAGTGCATACGTGGTATTTTACGCTTCTTAAAAAAATTTTGGCTAGAGCAATAGCAGCCGAACACTCCTCCATATTGACGATTTAACTTCATGCTTGTTTATCTATTCCGCTTTTTATCGATCTTTCCGCTGCCGCTGCTGCACGCGGTGGGCGCCGGGTTGGGCTGGCTGGTTTATCTGTGTTCTCCCTCGCATCGTCGGCGTATGCGCGAGAACATGGCCCTTGCGGGCTATTCGGGCCACCTGTCGGCTGCCATCGCCGAGGCCGGAAAAAGTATCGTCGAGCTACCATTTGTCTGGTGCGCGTCGCCCGCGCGGGTGTCGCGCCTGGCGCAGGCCGAGAACTGGGAGTTGGTGCAAACGGAGCTCGACGCGGGACGCGGGATCGTGTTCCTGACGCCACACTTGGGCTGTTTCGAGATCGTCGCGCAGGAAATCGCGCTGCGCACCGAGCTGATGGTGATGTACCGCCCGCCCAAACAGGCGGCGCTCAAGCCGCTGGTCGAGGGCGCGCGCGCGCGCAAGAACCTGCTGCTGGCGCCGGCCAATATGTCCGGCGTGCGCATGCTGGCCAAGTTCCTTAAGAAAGGCAAGCCGATCGGCGTGCTGCCCGACCAGGTGCCGCAGGAGGGCGAAGGCGTGTGGGCCGATTTCTTCGGCCGCAGCGCCTACACCATGACCCTGCCGGCCAAGCTGGCACAGATGGGCGACGCCACCATCATCGTCACCTACGCCGAGCGCCTGCCCGGCGGCAAAGGATTTATCGTGCGCTTCGTGCCGTTCGACGGCTCGCTGGCCGGTAGCACGGCCGAGCAGGCGCGCGCCATCAACGCCGCCATGGAGCGGCTGATCGCCCGCAATCCCGAGCAATATTATTGGAGCTACAACCGCTACAAGGTGCCGGCCGGTATCGACGCGCCGGTCGCGGCGGGAGAACAGGCATGAAGCTGCTGTTGGGATTGATGTGGCTGCTGCATTGGCTGCCGCTGCCGCTGCTGGGCCGTGTCGGCAAGCTCACCGGCAGCCTGTTGTTCATGACCCTGCGTTCGCGCCGCCACATCGCGCTGACCAATCTGCGCCTGTGCATGCCGGAGCTGAGCGAGGCCGAACGGATCGACATCGCGCGCGGCCATTTCCAGGCGTACTCGCGCAGCGTGTGGGAGCGCGGCATCCTGTGGTGGGCCTCGGAGGCCCGGCTGCGGCGCCTGATCCGGGTCGAGCCCGGCCCGGTGCCGGTGGAAGAGATGACGGCCCGGCCGACCATCCTGCTGTGCCCGCACTTCGTCTGCCTGGACGTGGCCGGCGCCTCGATCGCGATGGTGGCGAGCGCCTCGTCGATGTATGTGCAGCAAAAGAACACCGCCTTCGACAAGGTGCTGCGCGCCGGCCGCGCCCGCTTCAAGCCGGTCAAGCTGTTCACCCGCCAGGACGGCATCAAGCCCATCCTGCGGGCCTTGCGCGACAAGCTGCCCTACTTCATGCTGCCGGACATGGACTTCGGCGAAAAAGATGCCGAGTTCGTGCCGTTCTTCGGCATCCAGGCGGCCACGTTGACCGCCACCGCGCGCATCGCCGCCACCACCGGCGCCCAGGTGATGCCGGTGATCGCCACCTTCCTGCCAAACTATCAAGGTTATTGTGTGAAGTTCTATCCGGTGTGGGACAATTACCCCGGTCCCGACATGGTCGCCGCCACCCGCCGCATGAACGAGTTCATCGAGGAAAGGGTGCGCGAAGCGCCGTCGGAGTATTTCTGGACGCATAAGCGCTTCAAGACGCGGCCCAACGGCGAGCCCTCGCTCTATCAAACTTCCAAGTAGAAGACCGACGATGAAACTCAAATTCACCAAAATGCACGGCGCCGGCAATGACTTCGTGGTCATCGACGGCATCAACCAGAAGATCGACCTGACGGCGGCGCAATGGAAGCTGCTGGGCGACCGCCGCTTCGGCGTCGGCGCCGACCAGATCCTGCTGGTGGAAAAATCCGTCCAGCCGGACGTCGATTTCCGCTACCGCATCTTCAACGCCGACGGCGGCGAAGTGGAACAGTGCGGCAACGGCTCGCGCGCCTTCGTCAAGTTCGTCTCGGAAAAAGGGCTGACCGACAAGCAGAGCATCAAGGTGGAAACCAGGTCCGGCGTGATCGCGCCGCGGCTCGAGGCCGACGGCAGCATCACCGTGGACATGGGCCCGCCGGTGCTGGACGCGCCGCGCGTGCCGTTCGACGCCGAAGGCTTGCAGGGTGAACGCCACGGCGGCGCCACCGTGTGGCCGCTGGTGCTGGAGCTGGCGGGCGCCAAGGAAAGCGTGCTGATCTCCGCCGTGTCGATGGGCAATCCGCACGCGGTGCAGGTGGTCGACGACGTCGACGCGGCGCCGGTGGAGCTGACCGGTCCGCTGATCGAGCACAACCCGCGCTTCCCGAACCGGGTCAATGCCGGCTTCATGCAGATCGTCGATCGCGGCCACATCAAGCTGCGCGTGTTCGAGCGCGGCGTCGGCGAGACGCTGGCCTGCGGCACCGGCGCCTGCGCGGCGGCGGTGGCCGGCATTGCGCGCGGCCTGCTCGACAGCCCGGTGCGGGTCGACGCGCGCGGCGGCCAGTTGTCGATCAGCTGGGCGGGCGAAGGCCAGCCGGTGCTGTTGACAGGCCCGGCCGTGACGGTGTTCGAAGGCGAGATGGAAATTTAATTACGCGGCCAATAAATCGTCGCCATCGGCCGCCGGCAGCCACGTCTTGAGTCGGTACAAGCGCTGGCGGTAATTGCCTTCCGGGCCATCCGGCCCGCCATCGACCGCGTCGAACAGGCGGCTGATGCGGTCCAGCGCCTGGCGCTCGCGGGCCGTGCGCAGCAAAATCAACCGCCGCTTGCTGCGCCCGTAGCTGGCGCGGATATCGACCACCAGGCAATGCCCCTGGTCGGCCGCCTTGACATCGAGCAGCAGCGCCTCGGCCCGGCTCAATCCAAACAACTCGGCCAGCTCCAGCCGCGCCGCCAGCAATGGCTGGCTGACCGTCAGCTCGCGCGTGACGCAGCCGGCGATGCTTTCCGTCCAGCCCGACTCCTTGGGCGATTGCGCGATCCGCTCCAATGCCGCGTCGGCCTCGTCGCAGCCCTGCGCCGCCGCCTTTTGCAGCCAGTAGACCGCGCGCACGTCGCTGTTCTCGTCGTTGCGGCGGTTGCGCCAGGCATACATGCCGCATTCGAGCTGGGCGCCGCAATGCCCCATCTCCGCCGCCCGCTCCAGATAGGCTTGCGCTTCGGCCACGCAACGCTGCGAGAATTCCGGCTTCAGATAAATGCGCGACAACGCGAACCAGGCGTCGGCCAGGCCCTGCTCGCCGGCCAGGGTCAGCCAGCGTATCGCCCGCTTGAAGTTGACGGCGGCGATGCCCCTGGTTTGCCGCTTGCCCTCGCTGTCCATGCGCGCGAACCACAGCCCCAGCGCCAGCTGAGCGCAGCGCTCGCCACCGTGTGCGGCCAGCTCGCGGCATTGCCGCAGTTCGGCCTGGTATCGGGCCGCGTACCCAGCCTCATACCCGGCCTCGCCCCCCGGCGCGCTGTCGAGCAGGCTGGCGCAGCGCGAAAGCAACGTCAGTTGTTGCGCGCCGAGCGGCCAGTCGGCCGCCCGCGCCGCCTCGGCGTCGCACGGTGCCTCGGCCAGCAACTTGCGCAGCGACGGCATCGCGCGTTGTAAAAACACGTCGCGGTCGCCATGCCAGGCCTCGTCGAGCATCGCATAGTGGGCCGCCATGCCGTAGTCGGCCGTGTGCGCCCACGGCGGACGCGCACCGGTCCGGTTGGCAGGCGGGCGCGGGCCACGGCCGGCGCGCGCGGACGGCGGCGCCGACGCCTGCGCCGCGTTGGCCGCCGGCGCGCCACCCTGCTGGGCCAGCAGCCACTGCGCCTCCACCGAGCCGGAGCGGGCGGCCGTGTCGAGCGCCTGCAGCGCCTTGTCGCGCAGCTGGGCGTGATGGGGAAGCTGGGCGGCGTCGGGCGGCGCCGACTGGTTCAGCACCAGTTGCGCGAGCACCACACCGGCTTGCTGGACACCGGCGTCATACGCGCGGTCGTACCAGGACAGCACGGCTGGAAGGCAATGTTGTGCGTGTTCGAAGGGGACGTAGCTGCCGATCAGCATCCAGGCTTCATCCTGGTCCTGCAGCGCGGCGCGGTTGAGCCAGTGCAGCGCCGTCGGCAAGCTCAACGGAAGACTGGCGCCACCAAACAGATACAGCTTCCCCAACGCTAACTGGCAGACCGCGTCTCCGGCGCGGGCGCCCCGTATGATCCCTAACTCTTCTCGATTTGCCATCGTCTCACTATGAATGTGATTTATCGAAGCGGGCGGTGCAGCGGCGCCGTTGCCAGGCGGCCGGGTCACCATGAGCCTTCAAGTGTAGCGTGCCATCGACGCCACACCCTAGACATAATGCGCGGGCGCTTGATCTGCCACAAGCTCGAACCCACTGCCGCCCCTGTACGCTGGAACTGTTTTGATGCTTTCATGAAAAGAAATAATGCACAAACAGCAGGTTAGACCCTGTAACGACAAGGGCCAAGCGGGCGGCTGACGGAGCACCGGTCGAGCGTTTCGAAAATACAACAGGAAGCCGCGATTCACCTGCTTTTGACACAAACAAGCCGCCATAGCCGACCATTCCAGCGCGTTTGTAGCGGTCAGCCTTTAAGGTTCGATCCAACCGGGGAACATGAAGCGGCCGGAAAGCATTAGACCTTTGTACGATTTTCTCTGAAAAGGAATAACTCAAATGATCAAAAAATCTTTAGTGACCGTGGCACTCATGGGCGCGTTCGGCGCTGCATCCGCGCAATCGTCCGTCGCCATTTATGGCACTCTGGATGCAGGCCTTTCCAAGCGCACCAACTCCGGCAACACCTCCACCATGGTTGGCAAACGCGACAACAACAAACTGGGTTTCCGCGGCGTCGAGGACCTGGGCAACGGCCTCAAGGCCCTGTTCCAGCTGGAGATCCGCTACGAGCCGGACACCGGCGTGATCGAAAACACCACCCGCCCCCTGTTCCAGGGCCAGAGCCGGGTCGGCCTGCAGGGCGGCTTCGGCACCGTGCGCATCGGCCGCGGCCTGACCGCGTTCCAGGAAACCAGCACCGCCTTCGAGCCGTGGGCAGGCATGCCGGCCACGGCCGGCTACCAGACCGACCTGCAAGTGGCCGGTTACACCAGCGATCCGCTGAGCGCGGCTGGCAACTCGGCCAACCGCTTCTCCAACGCCGTGTTCTACAACACGCCCGTGATCGCCGGCATCTTCCAGCTGAACGCCACGGTGGCCTCCAAGGAAGCCAACAACAACCCGGTCATCATTGGCCGCGGCACCACGCTGGCGCCGCAGTTCCCGGCCAATAGCAAGGCCGCCGCAGTGCCGTACTCGCTGAGCGCGACCGCCACCAGCGGCCCGTTCGCCGCCTACGGCGCCTACGAGCGCAACGCCGTCGACACCAAGCTGTGGTCGGTCGGCGCATCGTTCAAGCCGATCCCGGACTTGAAGCTGATGGGCTCCTACCAAAAGCAGGACCAGGAAGAAAGCGTCCTGATCAATCCTGAAACCAAGGCATGGCTGGTCGGTGCCAACTACACCATCGGCGCCGGCATGATACGCGCCGGTTACGGCCAGAAAAAACCGGACAACCAGGCCAACAATCCGAACATCGCCAAGACCAAACAGGTCTCGATCGGTTACGACTACAACCTGTCGGCCCGCACCTATCTGTACGTCGATGCGGCCCGCAAAAAAATCACCCCTGCCGCGACGTTTAATTTCTACAGTCTCGGCATACATCACAACTTCTAAACCTCGCGGTCGGCAAGAACCGCTGGTGTGACGTTGGGGATACGGACAAGGGCAACCTTGTCCGTTTTTTTTCGCGTGCTTTTCGTTTAGTACAACGCCGCGCGTCGGTTAAAATGTGTGACTAGCCCCAACTTTGCAGATAGAGTACCCATGACCGTCCCACTGGATTCCACACTTGTCGCGCAGTACCTGACAGACCACCCGCACTTCTTCGAAGAACACGCTGACTTGCTCGGTGAAATCAAACTGGCCAGCCCCATCACCGGCCGCGCCGTCTCGCTGCAGGAGCGGCAGATGGAAGTGATGCGCGATAAGTACAAGGCGCTGGAACTGCGCATGAGCAACCTGATGCGCCTGGCTTCCGAAAACGAAGCCATCGCCAACAAATTCCACCGCTGGACCAAGGTGCTGCTGGAGGCCGAAGATGTGGGCTCCATGCCACACTCGGTGGTTAGCGGCCTGAAGTCGGCGTTCGACGTGCCGCAGGTAACGTTGCGCATCTGGGACACCGAGCGCGAGTACGACGGCGAATGGTTCGTCAAAGGCGTGACCGAGGACGCGCGCCTGTTCGCCAACAGCCTGATGGCGCCCTACTGCGGCACCAACAAGGATTTCGAGGCGGTGCGCTGGCTCGACGACGCCACCGGCATCACCTCCACCGTGATCATCCCGCTGCGCAAGCCGGGCAACAAGAACGCCTTCGGCCTGCTGATCCTGGGCTCGGCCGACCCGGCGCGCTTCACCTCGCTGATGGCGACCGACTTCCTGGTCCACATCGGCGAAACCTCCAGCACCGCGCTGGCCTGGCTGCTGGCCTGAGGGGCGACACCATGGGCGCCGAACCGGACAGCAAGCTGGCCTGGATCGATGCCTACCTCGGCTATTTGTGCACCGAGCGCAAGCTCTCGGGGCACACCACCGCCGCCTACGCGCGCGACTTGCAGGAACTGGCCGCGCTGTCGGACGGCCACGACTGGCAGGCGATCGATCATTTCCTGATCCGCCGGCTGACCGCCAAACTGCACGCAAAAGACCTCGATCCGCGCTCTATCGCGCGCAAACTGTCCAGTTGGCGCGGATTTTTCGGCTGGCTCGGCGACCGGATCGCGCTGTCCGCCAACCCGGTCCAAGGGGTGCGCGCGCCCAAACGCGCCAAGACATTGCCGCGCGCGCTGTCGGTCGACGACGCGGTGCGGCTGGTGGCGCCGCCCACGCCGCGCGCCGGCGCCGGCTCGGAACCGGCCGACCTGTGCAACCGCGCGATGTTCGAACTGTTGTATTCCAGCGGCCTGCGCGTGTCCGAACTGGCCGGCCTCGACCTGACCGCCGGCAAGGCGGCGCTAGGCTGGGTCGATCTCGACAACCGCGAAGTGATCGTCACCGGCAAGGGCGACAAGCGCCGCGTGGTGCCGGTGGGCGCCGCCGCGCTCGAGGCGCTGGCGGCGTGGATCGCCGCGCGCCCGGCGCCGGTCGACGGCGGCAACGCGCTGTTTGTCAGCACCCGAGGCACCCGGGTCTCGCCGCGCGTGATCCAGCAGCGTCTGCAGGCCCACGGCGTGGCCGGCGGCGCCCCGGTGCACGTGCATCCGCACATGCTGCGCCATTCCTTCGCCTCGCACGTGCTGCAATCGTCGGGCGACCTGCGGGCGGTGCAGGAAATGCTGGGCCATTCGAGCATCAGCTCGACGCAGGTCTATACGGCGCTCGATTTCCAGCATCTGGCCGAGGTCTACGACAAGGCCCACCCGCGCGCCAAAGTGAAATAGCGGCGCAACAGCGTCTAAATCCAGTCCGTACTGACGCCGCTCAATCGGACCAATTGCTGGCACAATTGAAATTCCGGCATAATCGGCCGATTGCATTTTTGCTGTAGAGCCCCATATAGGGTTCCCGACCACCAGACTCAGGCTGCTTGAACATGGAATTGATCCCCACCACCATCCTGACCGGCTTCCTTGGCGCCGGCAAGACCACGTTGCTCAATCGCATCTTGCAAGAACAGCACGGCATGCGCATCGCCGTCATCGAGAACGAGTTCGGGCAGGAAAACATCGACAACGAAATCCTGGTTCAGGATAGCGGCGAACAGATCGTCGAAATGAACAACGGCTGCATCTGCTGTACGGTGCGCGGCGACCTGATCGTGGCGCTGACCGGGCTGGCGCAAAAGCGCGCCGCGGGTGAACTTCACTTCGACCGCGTGGTCATCGAAACCACCGGCCTGGCCAATCCGGGACCGGTGGCGCAAACCTTCTTCGTCGACGAGGAAGTGGGCACTCACTATATGCTCGATGCGGTGGTCACCGTGGTCGATGCCCGCCACGCCATGGACCAGCTGGACCAGCACGAGGAAGCGCAGCGCCAGGTCGGGTTCGCCGACAAGATGCTGCTCTCCAAGACCGACCTGGTCACCGAGGACGAGCTGGCGACCCTGACCGCCCGCCTCAAGCGCATCAATCCGCGCGCGCCGATCGGCAAGGCCGATTTCGGCCGCGCCCCGCTGAGCGACGTGCTGGACCTCAAAGGCTTCAACCTGAACGACAAGCTGGAGCTGGACCCCGATTTCCTGGCGACCGACCAGGCCCACGACGACGACCATGTGCACGACGAGCACTGCGGCCACGATCATGGCCACGATCATGGCCATGAAGGCCACGACCACAACCACCATCACGGCCACCACAGCGATGACATCGCCGCGTTTGTGTTCAAAAGTACACGCCCGTTCGACACCGCCAAGCTGGACGAATTCCTTGGCGGGCTGGTAAATGTCTATGGTCCTCGCATGCTGCGCTACAAAGGCGTATTGTTGATGCAGGGCGCCGACCGCAAGGTGGTGTTCCAGGGCGTGCACCAGATCATGGGCAGCGATCTGGGCGCGAAATGGGGAGAAAACGACGTTCGCGGCAGCAAAATGGTGTTTATTGGTAAAAATCTGCCAAAAGACATCTTTATTAGCGGTTTGGAACAATGTCTGGTATAAACTATCCGGGTTTTGTGGGGATGGCAATTTGTCACTAAACTGTCACAGCAAGCGCCACGAAATCCGGGCTGATTAATTTGAAAACTCTGTCGTATCGAAGGTAAGCGAAGTTATGACCAAAACTAATAAATCGACCCCCGCCGCCGCCGACCGCGTCCTGACCGAAGAAGAAATTCTGAAGATGGATGAAAAGGATTACATGAATCCGGCGCAAATGGCATTTTTCAAAGCAAAGCTGCAAGCCCTTGAAAAAGAGCTGCTGAAAAACGCCGGCGAAACCACCGAACACCTGCGCGAAACCGTGCTCGTACCGGACCCGGCCGACCGCGCCACGATCGAAGAGGAACACGCGCTGGAACTGCGCACCCGCGACCGCGAGCGCAAGCTGCTGAAAAAAGTCCAGCAGTCGATCGTCGCCATCGACGGCGGCGACTATGGCTGGTGCGAGGAAACCGGCGAGCCGATCGGCATCCCGCGCCTGATCGCCCGTCCGACCGCCACCCTGTCGCTGGAAGCGCAACAGCGCCGCGAACTGAAACAAAAACTGTACGGCGACTGATCCCGCCGGCCGGCCCCTGCGGCCGGCCGCCGCCAAGCCAGAAAGCACGCGCTCGCCGCGTGCTTTTTTACGTGCTTTTTTTGCCTGCTTTCTACGCACCCTTCCCATCCGTAACACGAAAACCCCTTTCCCTTCCGCTACACTAAGCTGACACGGCCAGCGCCGACGACAACGAGGAAAGCGTGGGACTGTTTTCGCTATTCAAAAAACCCGATCCGCCGCGCCCGGACCAGGCGCCGGATCCGCTTGGCGACGACGACGCCGCGCGGCTGGCCGCCAAAAGCGAAACCGCGCGCCAGCACCAGCAGGCGCGCCAGCGCGAGATCGCCCGCGCCACCGCCATGAAAATCGACGCCATCGAATCGGCGATGGCGTTCGACATCTTCAACCAGCCGGAACCGGCCTGGGGCAGCGGCCCGCGCGCGCCCAAATCCGCCCCCTCAGCCGAACCCGCCAAACCCGCCAGCACCCGCAACGACGGCGGCCCCGACACCGAGGCGCCGGCCGACCTCCCCACCACCCTGCTGCTGGGCGACGACGACTTGCCGGAGGCGGCGGTGGCGGCGCAGACCGCGCCGGTGGTCGAGGAAATCGCCATCCTCTACGCCAACGGCCAAAGCGCGGCCGCCGAGCAGATGCTGACCGACAGCGTCGGCGCCAGCCAGGACCGTACCGTCTGGTGGATGCTGTTCGACCTGTACCAGGCCGACGGCCGGCGCGAGCGCTTCGACAACCTGGCCATCGATTACGTCACCACCTTCGAAACCTCGCCGCCGTCGTGGAGCGCGGCGGCCGGGCTGGCGGCCGCCTCGCCCGGCTGGGCCGGCGTGACGCCCACCACCACCTTCAGCGGCGTGCTCGGCGAGCACATCGCCGGCCGGCTCGAAGACCTGCTGCGGCTGGCCGACGCGCATCCGGTGCTGCGGCTGGAATTCCACCGCGTCACCGACATCGAAGCCACGGCCTGCTGGCTGCTGCTCGACACGCTGCGCCGCCTGCAGGACCGCCGGCGCGAACTGATCCTGGTGGGCGCGGCCGAACTGGCCGCGCAGATCCGCGCCGGCATCGCCATCGGCCGCCCCGACGACACCGAAGGGCCGTGGCTGCTGCTGCTCGAGCTGCTGCAACTGCTCAACCGCGAAAAGGAATTCGAGGAAACCGCCATGGATTATTGCGTCACCTTCGAGGTGTCGCCGCCGTCGTTCGCCGCCCCGCACCAGGTGGCGATGGCGCCGGCCCAGCGGGCGCCGGCGTCGCCCGACCGTTTCATGTTGCCGCCAATCATGGAAAGCCAGCTCGGCCCGCTGCTGCCGGCCATCGCGCAGTACGCCGGGCAATACCAGGCCATCGTGTTCGATTGCTCGCGGCTGCTGCGCATCGACTACCCGGCCGCCATCGGCCTGCACGCCTGCCTGCAGCCGCTCGCCGCCGGGGGCCGCAAAATCGAATTCCGCGACGTGAACCATCTGGTCACGGCCCTGTTAAGATTACTCGGCTACGGCGACATCGCCCGGCTCTATCCGCATAAGTACTAGGCATAAGTACTGGTTTTGTACTAACTTGCAATTCCGCTTTCCAGCCCCACTTTTCAGTCTTGAAGCAGTTCGCGTCATTACTTTGAGGTCAATATGGAACAATTTCACGGTACCACCATCCTGTGCGTGCGCCGCGGCAAAGACGTCGCCCTCGGCGGCGACGGCCAGGTCACGTTGGGCAACATCGTCATGAAGGGCACGGCCCGCAAGGTGCGCAAGGTCTACCAGGGCAAGGTCCTGGTCGGCTTCGCCGGCGGCACCGCCGACGCCTTCACCCTGCTCGACCGCTTTGAAGGCAAGCTGGAAAAACACCAGGGCAATCTGTTGCGCGCCTCGGTCGAACTGGCCAAGGACTGGCGCACCGACCGCGTGCTGCGCCGCCTGGAGGCGATGCTGCTGGTGGCCGACCACGAGTCGACCCTGGTGATCACCGGCAACGGCGACGTGCTCGAGCCCGAGGACGGCGTCGGCGCCATCGGTTCGGGCGGCACCTACGCCCAGTCCGCCGCCAAGGCTTTGGTGGAAAACACTGAACTGTCGCCTGCCGAGATTGTCAAAAAGTCACTGACGATCGCGGGGCAGCTGTGCATCTACACCAACTTGAATCACATCGTTGAAACACTGGAACCAGCATGAACATGACTCCCCATGAAATCGTCGGCGAACTCGACAAGCACGTGGTCGGCCAGGGCAAGGCCAAGAAGGCGGTCGCGATCGCGCTGCGCAACCGCTGGCGCCGCCAGCAGGTCGAGGAGCCGCTGCGCCACGAGATCACGCCCAAGAACATCCTGATGATCGGCCCGACCGGCGTCGGCAAGACCGAGATCGCGCGCCGCCTGGCCAAGCTGGCCGACGCGCCGTTCATCAAGATCGAGGCCACCAAGTTCACCGAGGTCGGCTATGTGGGCCGCGACGTCGACACCATCATCCGCGACCTGATCGACATCGGCGTCAAGCAAACCCGTTCGGCCGAGATGGCCAAGGTGCGCGCCCGCGCCGAGGACGCCGCCGAGGACCGCGTGATCGACATCCTGCTGCCGCCGGCGCGCGATTTCGGCTTCCACCAATCGACGCCGTCGGACGCGCCGCAGGCCGGCGACGCCACGCGCCAGACCTTCCGCAAGCGCCTGCGCCAGGGCGAGCTCGACGATAAAGAGATCGAGCTGGAACTGGCCGAGGCCGGCCCGCAAATGGAAATCATGGCCCCGCCCGGCATGGAGGAAATGACCGAGCAGATCAAGTCGATGTTCTCGGGCATCGGCGGCGCCCGCAAAAAGGCGCGCAAGGTCAAGATCAAGGAGGCGATGAAGTTCCTCATCGACGAGGAAGCCGCCAAGCTGGTCAACGACGACGAGATGAAGCAGAAGGCCATCCAGAACGTCGAGCAGAACGGCATCGTCTTCCTCGACGAGATCGACAAGATCGCCTCGCGCTCGGAAGTGGGCGGCGCCGACGTCTCGCGCGCCGGCGTGCAGCGCGACCTGCTGCCGCTGGTCGAGGGCACCACCGTCAACACCAAGTACGGCATGATCCGCACCGACCACATCCTGTTCATCGCGTCGGGCGCCTTCCACCTGGCCAAGCCGTCCGACCTGATCCCGGAGCTGCAGGGCCGCTTCCCGATCCGGGTCGAACTGGAGTCGCTGTCGATCGCCGATTTCGAGCGCATCCTCACCAGCACCGACGCCTGCCTGACCAAGCAGTACGAGGCGCTGCTGGCGACCGAGAACGTCAAGATCGAGTTCGCGCCGGAAGGCATCACGCGCCTGGCGGAGATCGCCTACTCGGTTAACGAGCGCACCGAGAACATCGGCGCGCGTCGCCTGTACACGGTGATGGAAAAGCTGTTGGAGGAACTGTCGTACACCGCCAGCGAGGACGGCGGCAAGGTCATCACCATCGACGCGGCCTACGTCAACGAGCGACTCGACGCGCTGGCGGTCAACGAAGACCTGTCGCGCTACGTGCTGTAAAGAGGGAGGCGGCGATGGCGAACAAGGCCTTGTCGACGCGGCAGAAGATGACGATCCGCGTCGAACCGTCGCAAAAGCCGCCGCGCAATCCGGTGGCGCTGGCGGCCAAGGCGCGCGCCGGGGGCGCCGGTCCGCACGCCAAACCGGTGGCGTCCGAGCGCCAGGCCGCCAAGCGGCTGTTGGCGAAGGCCAAGCTCAAGCCGGACCCGGAAGATCTGTGAAATAGCGCTGTGGGCAGATCTGTGAAACCGTCGACGGGCGCCTGTGGTGGCGCCCGCTCTCGGGGAATGACGCCATCGTCCTCCACATCCTCCCGTTGTACTAATTGATTGTTCCAAGAACTGCTTTTCAGCACGGCAAGTACCGTGCTACGATACCTTTCGCGTGCTGTCTAGCCGATTTGTCAAGGTATCCATGAGTTCACCAGAATTGCTGTTGCAGGTACTGCGGACCCAGATGCGGGCCGCCGGCGTCACCTACAAAATGCTTGCCGAGCGCATCGCGATGAGCGAATCGAGCGTCAAGCGCATGTTCGGCCAGCAGGACATGTCGCTGTCGCGGCTGGCGCAGATCTGCAAGGCGGCCGGGGTGGCGATGGAGGACGTGCTGCGCGGCGCCGCTGACGCCACGCCGCAGGCCGACGCGCTGACCCTGACCCAGGAAAAGTCGCTGCTGGCGCAGCCGCATCTGCTGCTGATGGCGATCTGCTGCCTCGGCCACTGGACCCTGGAGCAGGTGCTGGAAACCTACGACCTGACCGAACCCGAATGCATCATGCTGCTGGCCGAGCTGGACCGCCTGGGCGTGATCGAACTCAAACCGATGAACCGCTACCGCCTGCGCGTGTCGAACGCCTTTAGATGGCTGCCGGACGGCCCGGTGCAGCAATTTTTCCGCGAGCACGCGGTCAACGACTATTTCGGCGGCAGCTTCGACGGCGCCGGCGAGACCTTGCTGTGCCTGCCCGCGCGGCTGTCGCTGCCGAGCGCGCAGGAGCTGGTCGGCCGCATCCAGCAGCTGGCCGGCGAACTGGCGCGGCTGCACCAGGGCGACCGCAAGCTGGCGCCGCAGGAGCGCGACGGCTTTACCCTGCTGGTCGGCTTCCGCTCATGGGAATTCGCCGCCTTCACGGCGCTGCGGCGGGCGCCCGCCAAGGGCTGACCCCATCCGTCCCTTTACCGCGCTTCACGCGCTCAGCGGGCTCGACTGCCGGCTGACCCACCCTGCATCCCAGATGTTGCTCCTCCCCTACAAAATATCGCCATTCCAATGTCGATTAAATAAATTCCGCAAGAAATTTATTTAAAACCTGCAACTGATCCTGTACCTTCGCTTTATTCGAAGGCGCATCGCCACATCATTAACTTGCAGATTGGATGGCATTAAGTCGGTAATTAACGGCATGGCCATCTTGCATAAAATTTCAATTTTTTATATGTTCAAGAATAACAGTCCGATATTATTTATATTCTTGAAATCGGCGCGTATCGCTTCGTGCGCGGCCGCGCTCGCAGCGTTCTCGTTACACACGCCGGCGGCTTGGGCCGGGCGTCCGCTGGTAACGGAAGATGCCGCGGTCTTGGACGCGGGCGCGTGTGAACTGGAAAGCTATATCGCACGTCTTGGCCGGCCCAGACTCAACCTGCAATGGGGGCAATTAGGCTGTGGCACCGGTTTTGATACGCAAATCAATGCCGGCGCCGGCAGGGAAAAAACCTATCCCGGCCATGTGACGATCGCGGCGCTCAGCGGGAAAACCGCGCTGCGCGCGCTGACGGATCAGCAGGCCGGCATCGCCATCGCCTATTCGGTGCTTGGCGGCAACCACGTCGACCACATGCGCCACGAAGCGACGGAAATCAAGGCGGTGCTCAGCGTGCCGCACGAGCACTGGCTGGCCCACGCCAATGCCGGCTGGGTCCGCACGCCGTCTTCCCATGGCGGCAAAACGATCTGGGCGCTGGCGCTGGAGCGGCGCAACGCCGCCGGCCCGGTCGACCTGATGGGCGAAATCTTCGGTGACGACAGGGCGGCGCCATGGGCGCAGCTCGCCGCTCGCTGGACCGTTGTTCCGGATCGCCTGGTTTTCGATACTTCCATCGGCGCGCAATTCAACGGCGTCCATAGCCGGCAGGCGACCATCGGTTTAAAACTTGCTTTTTAAAAGCATACTCATTCATTCGTATCAAGCGGAAAGGATTATTGTGATTTCAATTACCAGTGTATCGGTCGGCAAGCGTATCGGGATGATCGCTGGAAGCGGGCTCGTCATAAGCGTGATCATCGGCATTTTCGCGATTTATCAGCTGAACAATATGAGCGATGTTGAAACCAGCCTGGTGGAGGATGCGCTGCCGAGCATGAATATCATCAACGATATTAATGACGACATGAATAATGTCCGCGAAAGCGAACTCAACTATACACTTGCGCAAAATGAAAAACAGCTCCAGGACGAGGAAAAAGCCGCACAGGAGTACCGTGCGGAAGTGCAGGAGAACGTGCAGGACTACGCCCGCCGTATCGACAACGATGCGGAGCGCGCAGCGTTTGCCGATCTGACCCGGCAAATCGAGCTGTATTATGCCGAACACGCGAAAACCCTGACCAGCGCCCGCGCCAGCCTCGGCCAGGCCAACGCCGAGCTGGCGACGCAGGCGCGCGAGGTGTCCGGCAAGTCCTTCGATGAATTGGGCAAAAAGATCGACGCGCTGGCCACCTATAACAATGGCGCGGTCAAAGACGTGCACGGAATCGCGCAAGCGCGCCACGTCGGCAGCGTGCGGGCGATTACGGCGCTGCTGCTCGTCGCCCTCACCCTGGCCGGCGGGCTCACCGTATGGATCACGCGCGGCCTGCTCAAACAACTCGGCGGCGAGCCCGGCGAGGTCAGCGATATCGCCGGGCGCATCGCCAACTGCGACCTGATGGTCGATGTGCGCGTCAAGGCCGGCGACGGCGGCAGCGTCATGCATGCGATGAAGACCATGCGCGACAGCCTGGTGCAAGTGGTCGGCCAGGTGCGCGATTGCACCGATTCCATCAACGCCGGCGCGACCGAGATCGCCACCGGCAACCTCGACCTGTCGTCGCGCACCGAACAGCAGGCCAGCGCGCTGGAGGAAACGGCGTCGTCGATGGAAGAGCTGACCAGCACCGTCAAGCAAAACGCCGACAGCGCGCGCCAGGCCAACCAGTTGGCGATCTCGGCGTCGGGCGTCGCGGCCCAAGGCGGCTCGGTGGTGGCCCAGGTGGTCAATACGATGGCGTCGATCAACGCGTCATCGAAAAAAATCGTCGATATCATCGGCGTCATCGACGGCATCGCCTTCCAGACCAACATCCTGGCGCTGAACGCGGCGGTCGAGGCCGCGCGCGCCGGCGAGCAGGGGCGCGGCTTCGCGGTGGTGGCGTCGGAGGTGCGCAACCTGGCGCAGCGCTCGGCGGCGGCGGCCAAGGAAATCAAGACCCTGATCGACGATTCGGTCGAGCAGGTCGACGCCGGCGCCAGGCTGGTCGACCAGGCCGGCGCGACGATGGCAGACATCGTCGACTCGATCGCCCGGGTGAGCGGCATCGTCTCCGAAATCGCCTCGGCCAGCGTCGAGCAGACGGCGGGCATCGAACAGATCAACACCGCGATTTCCGAGATGGACGGCGTAACCCAGGCCAACGCGGCGCTGGTGGAGGAGGCGGCGGCGGCGGCCGGTTCGCTGCAGGAGCAGGCCAACACCCTGTCCGAGGTGGTCGGCGTCTTTAAACTGCACGCGGGCGCGACGGTCCAAAGCAAGGCCCCCCGGCGGCCGTCGCCGACGTTGACCGCCTCCCCACAGCGGGCGCTGCTGTCGTAAGTTTCGCCTTGGCCTGGGCCGCCTCAGCCGGCCCAGGCCGTCACCAGATCGGCCCTAGGAACAGATACATGCTGCTATCCCCCGACTTGGTGGCGCCGGAGCCGAAGTACAGCGGCCCGAAGCGTGTGTCCACCGACACGAAGCCGCTGGCGGCGTGCTTCAGCGATCCCACCTTGAGCGGGTTGTCTGGTCCATAGGCGGCGCCGGTCTCCAGCGAAAAGCCCAGCCGCACGTCGCCGCCCAGCGCGGTCGGCATCACGCCGATCCGCTTGGCCATCACCACGCGGCCCAGCACCGTGCGGCTGCCCATGACCGAATCGGTGGTCGTGCCCGACAGCCGCAGGAAGCCGCCCAGGGTCGATTGCGAGGCGCCGCCCTGGTTGCGTGCCCACTCGCCATACACATGGCCGGCCCAGCTGCCGAAGCTGAACGCCTTCAACGCCTGCACGCTTTGCCGCGCCGGCACCGGACCGTCGCGTCCGCGCGTCATCAGCCGCTGCAATTCGACATTGAACAAGGTGCCGCGCGTGGGGAACGCCACCGTGTCCAGGCTGTCGATATTGAACGACAGCGCGCTAACGTTTTGCGCCTCGCGCACCTCGCGCGGGTCGTGCGGGATGGTGCGCTGGGACGTGACCGTCTGCCGCGACGCGGTGTAGCGCAAGTCGCCCCAGTTGCCCAACTGGCGGCCCAGCGCCATCGACACGGTCTTGGCGTTGTAGCCAAGGCGCGCCTGGCGGAAGCCGGAGGCATCGAAGACGTCGAGCGCCGACGAACCGTACTGCAACTCCGGCGCCGCATACCACTGGGACCCCGCCCCCAGCGGCTGCCACCACTGCGTGCCAATGACGCGCTCGGTGCCGACCCGGGCAACCGTGCGCAACTCCGCGCCCCAGTCGTTGAGCGACGACAGCACATGCATGACCTTGAGCTGATAAGCGTTGTTGTCGGTGAAGTCGCTGTTCAATTCCAAGCCGATGCGCAGGCGGCTGCGCGCCCAGTCGGCCTCGGTCGGCTTGATCAACACGCTGCGGCCGTCCTGGTCGTCGCGGATCTCGGTTTCCACGCGCGCCAGGTCGCCGCGTCCGAACAGCTGGTTGCCGGCGCGCTGCGCCTGTTCGCTGGTGATCATTTGGCCGACCTTGAGCCCCGATTGCACGGCCAGCGCCTGAGGGTTGATACGTCCGCTCGGCGCCACCTCCAGCTTGGCCAGCCGCACCGGCTGGTCGATCGGCACCGGCGCCGACAGGCGGCTGGTTTCATAGGCGGCGTACTGCGCCTCCGGCAGCGCCAATTGCACCAGCCTGTCGCTCATCGACCGCACCGCCGCCTCGCCCTCCTTCATCGCGCGGTCGTGGCTGCCGAAATCGAGGAAGCCGATGCCGCCCAGGTCCGGCGCCAGCAAAATGTCGCCGGGGCGCAGCTCCTTGAGCGAGCGCTGGACGTTCTGCTCGGTCAGGATCTGCAGCATCTGCTGCGCCACGCTGACCGCGCTGACCAGTTCCTTCTCCTGCGCCAGCGGGGTGCCGACGTTGACGGCGATGATGATGTCGGCGCCCATCTCGCGCGCCACGTCGACCGGCAGGTTGCGCACCAGGCCGCCGTCTACCAGCAAGCGCTGGCCGACGCGCACCGGGGCGAACACGCCCGGCACGGCCAGCGAGGCGCGCATGGCCAGGAACAGCGGCGTGTCGCGCAGCTCCACCAGCTCGCCGGTGACCAGGTCCGAGGCGACCGAGCGGAACGGCAGTTGCAGCAGATCGACCGGCTTGTCGCGCGCGCCGTGCGGCAGCACCTGCGTCAACGCCAGCTCCAGCGCCTCGTTGCCGGCGGCGGCCGGCGGCAAGGTGACCCCGTCCATGCGGGCGCCCAGCTCGATGCGCGACGGCAGCAGCAAATCCTCCTCGCGACGGCGGTACACCAGCTGGTCGCGCGGCGGGCGGTCCGCCACCACCGCGTTCCAGTCGGTGCGGCGAACCAGTTGCTCGAGCTGCTCGACCGAGCTGCCGGCGGCGAAGGCGCCGCCGACCACGCTGCCCATGCTGGTGCCGACGACGAAATCGACCGGGATGCGCAACTCCTGCAGCGCGCGCAGCACGCCGATGTGGGCGAAGCCGCGCGCGCCGCCGCCGGACAGCACCAGCGCGACCTTGGGACGCGACTTGGCCGCGGCATCGGCGGGCGGCGGCGGGGCGGCGGCCGGCGCCACCGAGGCGGCGTTCGGGTGGACGGGCGACTGCGCCGAGGCGCCGACCATCGCGATGGACAAGAAAAAGCCGCAGCAAACAGCTGCGGCCAGGGAGCGGGCGATAACCATAAGCCTCTCTTATTGTTGACGGTCGAAGCCGGGAACGGGCGCGATGGTGGTCGATGAGCTGCTGGAGCGCGGCGGATTCTGCTGCTGTTGCTGCTGTTGCTGCTGTTGCTGCTGCGGCGTTGGCTGCATCGCCGGCGCCGGTTGCATCGCGGGAGCCGGTTGCATCGCGGGCGATGGCGGCGGCACGGGCGCCGGCGGTGGCGATCCCTGCTGCATCGGCTGCATCGACTGGTACGGCTGGCCGCCGGCCGGCCCCGCCGAACTGGTGGCGCCGGCGTCGCTCGGCAAATCGATGCGCTTGATGGCGCCGCCCTCGGACAGCAGCACATACTTCGGATGCACCTCCTTGACGGTCACGCCCGGCACCACTTCCTTGCCGATTCCCAGCGCCAGCGCCGGCTTGTTGTCGACCGCCAGGATGGCGGCGCTGCCGACACCGCTCGAAGCGACCACGCCCTTGAGCTGATAGTTGCTGGCGGCGGCGACCGAGATCTGGCCGCCGAACAGGCCCTTGGCGGCGTCCAGGTTGAGCGCCATCGGTGGCGGCGGCGGCGGCGCGGCGATCGCGCGCTGCGGCGGCTTGAACAACTGCAAGCCCCAGTACGCCAGCGACACCGACAGCAGCACCACGGCCAGCACGCTGCCGACCAGTGGCAAACGCTTCATAGATTCATGCTTCATAACTTCCCTTGTCAGCGTACCAGCTGATTGATTTCGATGATAGGCATCAGCACCGCCAGCACGATCAGCAGCACCACCACGCCCATCGCCAGGATCAGCGCCGGCTCCAGCAGGCCGGCGATGGTCAGGGTGCGCCGCTCCAGATCGGCCTCCTGCGCGGAGGCCGCGCGGTCCAGCATGGCCGGCAGCTCGCCGGTGATCTCGCCGGCGCGGATCATGTGGATCAGCATCGGCGGAAAATGCTTTTGCGCCGACAGCGAGCGCGCCAGGCTCACGCCCTCGCGCACGGCGTCGCTGGCCTCCTCGACCAGCTCCTTCATGGCGACATTGGACAAGGTGTCGCGGCTGGTTTCCAGCGCGCGCAAAATCGGCACGCCGGAGCCGGTGGTGATCGCCAAGGTGCTGGCGAAGCGCGCCGTGTTCAGGCTGCGCTCGAACTTGCCGTACAGCGGCGCCGTCAGCAGCCAGGTGTGCCAGCGGCGCTTCAGCACCGGGTTCTGCAGCGCCCGGCGCCACATGAACCACGCTCCCACCAGCAGGATCGCGACCACGATGCCGTAGTTGCGCACGAAGTCGGACACGGCCAGCATGACGATGGTCAGCACCGGCAGCTTCTGCTTGGTGTTGGCGAACACGGAAACGATCTGCGGCACCACATAGGTCAGCAGGAAGATCACGATCGAGAACGCCACCACGGTGACGATGGCCGGGTAGGTGAACGCCAGCCGCACCTTTTGCACCAGCGCGTTGCGGCGCTCGATGTAGTCGGCCAGGCGCGAGAGCACGCGCGACAGTTGGCCGATCTGTTCGCCCGAGGCGACCAGCGCGCGGTAGATCTCGGCGAAGTCGCGCGGATGGCGTCCCAGCACGTCCGACAGCGCGGCGCCGCCGATCACCTCCGAGCGGATCGAGGCGATCAGGTCGCGCATGTAAGGACGCTCGGCCTGTTCCAGCAGCGCGGTGAAGGCTTGCTCCAGCGGCAGGCCGGCTTCGAGCAAACTGGCCAGCTGACGCGTGAACAGCGCCAGCTCGGTGGTCGACAGCCGTTCGCCGAAGCCGCGGCTCTTGGCCACGCCGGCGGCGTCGATCTGCGCGGCGATGGCGTCGACCTTCAGCGGCACCAGCCCCAGCGTGCGCAGCTCGGAGCGCGCCGAACGCGCGCTGTCGGAGTTGAGCACGCCTTTTTTGGTGGCGCCGCCGGCGTCGACGGCTTCATAGCGGAATGCGGGCATCGTTGTCGGCCTAGTCTTTGGTCACGCGCAGCAACTCGGCCTGCGTGGTGATGCCGGCGGCCAGCCAACGCTCGCCGTCGTCGCGCATGGTTTGCATGCCGCTGCCGATGGCGGCCGCTTTGACTTCGGCCTCCGAGGCGCGGTTGTGGATCTGGGCGCGGATCTGCTCCGTCGTCTCCAGGAATTCGTAGACGCCGACCCGGCCCTGGTAGCCGGTGTGGCCGCAGTGCTCGCAGCCGACCGCGTGCCACAACTGGCCGTCGAAACTCTTGCAGTGGCCGCACAGCTTGCGCACCAGCCGCTGCGCCAGCACCCCCAGCAGCGACGACGACAGCAGGAACGGTTCGATCCCCATGTCGAGCAGGCGTGTGACGGCGGCGGCGGCGTCGTTGGTGTGCAGGGTCGCCAGCACCAGGTGACCGGTCAGCGAGGCCTGCACGGCGATCTGCGCCGTTTCCAGGTCGCGGATCTCGCCGATCATGATCACGTCCGGGTCCTGGCGCAAAATCGCGCGCAGCGCCTTGGCGAAGGTCATGTCGATGCGCGGGTTGACCTGGGTCTGGCCAACGCCGTTCAGGTCGTACTCGATCGGGTCTTCCACCGTCATGATGTTGGTGGTGGCCGCGTTGAGCAGCGACAGCGCCGCATATAACGTCGTGGTCTTGCCCGAGCCGGTCGGCCCGGTCACCAGCACGATGCCGTGCGGCTGGTTGATCAGGGCATCGAACTTGGGCAGCATGGTTTCGCTCATGCCCAGGTGGTTCAGGTCGAGGCGGCCGGCCTCCTTGTCCAGCAGACGCAGCACGGCGCGCTCGCCATGCCCGGTCGGCAGGGTCGAGACGCGCACGTCGACCGGCTTGCCGCCGATGCGCAAGGTGATGCGGCCGTCCTGCGGCAGGCGCTTCTCGGCGATGTCGAGCTGCGCCATGATCTTGATACGCGAGATCAGCGAGCCGTGGATCGCCTTGCGCGGGCGCACGATGTCGCGCAGCGACCCGTCGACCCGGAAGCGCACCACCGAGGTTTGCTCGAACGGCTCGATGTGGATGTCGGAGGCGCTGTCGCGCAGCGCCTGCGTCAGCAGCGCGTTGATCATGCGGATCACCGGCGCGTCGTCGGACGATTCGAGCAAGTCCTCGATCGCCGGCACGTCCTGCAGGAGCTTGGTCAGGTCGAGCTCCGCGTCGAACTCGTCTGCCACCATCGAGGCATTGCCGCCTGCGCTGGCATAGGCGGTGGCGATGGCGGTCTCGAGGTCGGCCCGGGTCATGCTCTTGAGCTGGATGCGGCCGAAACGGCGCGACACCTCGGCGATGGCGGCCGGCGCCGTGGCGCCGCACACCATGACGTCCACCGTGTGCTCGGCGGCGTCGCTCTGCTGCGCCAGCACGACGAAGTCGCGGGCGAAGGCGTAAGGTAGAAGATTACTCATCTCGTCGGCTCATCTCACTGCTGGGGTTGCTGCTGGGGTTGCTGCTGCGGTTGCGGTTGCGGCTGCACATTGTCGGCGCGGCCCGGCACGCGTGGAATCGGCGCCTGCGGAATCGGCTTGGCGACCACGCCGCCGCCACTGAGCACGCCGTTTTGCAGCGCCGGCAGCACCGGCTGGCCCAGATCCTCGACCAGCACGCTCTGCGGCGGCTTGATCGCCTCCTGCGACGAGCGCATGTAGTCGTAGCGGTCGGTGGCCAGGCTGGTGCTCTGCTCCTGGTTGCGGATCACGACCGGGCGCAGGAACACCATCAGGTTGGTCTTCTTGCGGCTGCGCGTCTGGTACTTGAACAGGTTGCCGATGATCGGGATGTCGCCCAGGCCGCGCGTCTTGTCGGTGCTGTCGCCCTCGGTGTCCTCGATCAGGCCGCCGAGCACGATGATCTGGCCGTCGTCGGCGATCACATTGTTCTCGATCACCCGCTTGTTGATGGTAATGCCGGCGGTGTTCGTCAACGTCGATTTGTCGACGCTCGACGTCTCATGATAGATCGCCAGCTTGATGGTACCGCCTTCGGAAATCTGCGGGCGCACTTTCAACGTCAGGCCCACTTCCTTGCGGTCGATGGTCTGGAACGGATTGCTGTTGGTGCCGGACGTGGTGGTGAACTGACCGGTCAGGATCGGCACGTTCTGGCCGACCGAGATCGTCGCCAGCTCGTTGTCGAGCGTAATCATGTTTGGCGTCGACAACACGTTGGCGTTGCCGTCGGACTCCAGCGAGCGCGCCAGCAGGCCCAGGCCGAGGCCGCCGGCGACCTGCTTGAACAGGCCCACCGTCAGGCCACCGCCCAGCGACGGGATTTGCGTCGTCGTCCCGCTGCTGTTGTTGAGCAGCGCGCCGGCCAGGTTGCTGATGTTGGTGCCGCCGATCGACGATTGCTGCAGGCCGCCGACGCGGTACTTGGAGTCGCCATTGCCGGTGGCGCCGAGCCATTGCACGCCGAACTCGGAGGCCTTGTCGGACGTCACTTCGACGATCAGCGATTCGATATAGACCTGGGCGCGGCGCACGTCGAGCTGGTCGATGACGGCGCGCAGGTTGCGGTAGACCGATTCCGGCGCCGTGATGATCAAGGTGTTGGTGGTGGCGTCGGCCTGGATATAGCCGGCCTGGCCGCCGCCGCCCGGCTGTTGCTGCGAATTGTTGTTGCCGGTCAGCAGAGGATTGGTCGGCCCCGTGCTGCCGCCGCTGGCCGAGCTGCCGCTGCTCTGGCCGCCGAAGCCGCCGGTGTTGCTGCTCTGGCCGCCCTGGTTGCCCTGGCCGGTGCCGGTGCCCGTGCCGCCCTGCTGGTTGGTCGACGAGGTGTCGCCCGACACCAGCGCGCGCAGGGTCTGCGCCAGCTTGGTCGCCTCGGCGTTCTTCAGGTAGACCACGTGGACGTTGCCCAGTTCCTGGGTCGGCTGGTCGAGCTTGGCGATCAGCGACTTGGCCAGGTTGGAGCGGGCCGCCGACGGCGCCCGCAGGATCAGCGAGTTGGTGCGCGGATCGGCCAGCACGTTGACCCGGCCGGCATCACCGCCGCCGGCGCCCGGCGCGCCACCGCCGCCGCCCGCATCCATCAGCTTGTTGACCATCGAGGCCAGGTCGCTGGCGATGGCGTAACGCACCGGGATCACGTCGAGGTCGGCCGTGGCCGGCGCGTCCAGCGCGGAGATGATCTTGGCCAGGCGCTTGAGGTTGTCCGCGTAGTCGGTGATCACCACCGTGTTGTTGCCCGGGTTGGCGTTGATGGTGTTGTTGGGCGAAATGAGCGGCCGCAGCACGGTGACGACGTTGCCGGCCGATTCGTAGTTCAGGTGGAAGATCTGGCTGACGATCTGGTCGCCCTTGATCTGCGTCGGCGCCGAGCCGATCTGGGTCGGGCCCGACTGCAGCTTGGCGTCCGCCTCCGGCACCACCTTGGCGTAGCCGTCGCCGCTGACGACGGCGTAGCCTTGCAGGCGCAGCGCCGAGGTCAGCAGGCTGAACGCCTGAGACTTGCTGATCGACTTTTCCGACACCAGGGTAATCGTGCCCTTGACGCGCGGGTCGATGACGAAGGTGATGTTGGTGTAGTGGCCGACGGCCTTGATCACCGACTCGATGTCGGCGCCGACAAAGTTCAGCGCGGCGTCATCGGCGGCGGCGTGGGCCAGGGCCGGCCACAGCAGCCCGGTGGTCGGCACGGCGCCGAGCGCGCAGCACAGCATCGCACCCGCGCTCAGGCGGCGCAGCGCGGGAAGATTGGATTTGCTCACGGACTGTTTTTTCATTGTCTGAACTTTGTATCTAGTGTTGTAACCACGATTGAAACTAAATATAACCATGTCGGCGGCGGCTTATGGCGGATTACGCGCTACGCGCTAATCCGCCCTACGGGAAAGCTTAGCGGACCTCTAAAGCGATGACGTTGCGGTCGCTGCCGGGACGGCGCTGGCCGAGCAAATTCAACAGATTGGCCAGCGTGTCTTCGTATCCCTTTGCCGCCTCCGCCTGCCCGGAAAACTGCAGGCGGCCATTATTCAGGTTGCCGCGTCCGCTCAGCAACAGCGGCCCCTTGACGGAATCGAGCGTCAAGGCGGCCTGCTGGCCGCGCCAGTCGAGCGCCAGCGTGTAGCTGCCCAGCGGGCTGACCGGCGCCAGCCGCGACGACATGTCCGTCATCTCCAGCGTGGTGCGGCCGTTGACGGCGATCTGGCGGTCTTGCAGCGCCAGCTCCAGCGCGGTCCACGACAGGCGCATGATGCCGCTCGGCGCCAGCGTGTTGAGCGGCGCGCCCAGGCCGGCCAGGCCCTGCGCCGGCAACAGCAGCGCCGACGGACTGAGTTGCCACTGCGACCAGCTGCCGCGGAACGTCACCGGCTGCGCCAGCGCCTCGCCGTTGTCGAGCCGCAGGTCGACCATGCCGACCAGCGCCAGCGGCGAGATCTTCCAGCTGAAACGTCCCGGCAGCAACGGCGTGACCGGCCGATTGCCGCCGGCCGCGCCGCCGATGAAGGCCGAGCCGCGCCACAGCGTACCCTGCGCGTCGCCCAAGGTCAAACGGCCACCGGTGCGCTGCTCGACGATGGCACCGAGCCACGTGGCAGGAAAGAACACCGCCAGGGTGATCAGCACGCTGAGCGCGATGGTCAGCAACCATAGCACGGCGCGCTTCATGCATGGCCTTTTTGCGCAAGCCGCACGCTCATCGCGCGCCCTGGCGCAAAGTCAGGGTGGCGTTGACCATGCCGGCCGTGTCCTGGGCCGTGAAATTGGCGTCCTGGACGGCGATGCGGCTTTCGTTGCGCACCGCGTCCAGCCAGACGACGATGCCGGCGAAGGCCACGTTGTTGAGCTGCACCTTGGCGTATTCGCCGGTGATGTTGACCGACTGCGCCGTCAGGCCGCGCGCGGCCAGGCCGGCCGTCAGGCTCTCGCGCGTCATCGGCGTCGGCTCGATGGTGTTCTGGCCGCGCAAGGCGGCCGCCTCCAGCGCCATCGCCTGCAACTCGGCGGCCTGCTGGCGCAGCACCGGCAACTCCTTGCTCAGCTTCTCGCGGCCCTCGAGCGCCGGCGACAGCAGCACGCCGTAGAACAACCCCAGCACGACCACGACGCCGCCGATGGCCAGCAGGCGACGCTCCTGCTCGGTGCGCGCCAGCCAGAAGGCCGACGCGCGGGCGCGGTAGTCCTGTATCGTTTGATCGAGTTTGCTCATGCCGTTGTGCTCATGGTTCTGTTCATGGTTCCATTCATCGTGATGCTCATGGCGCTGCTCATGGTTTGGCCCCGCCGGTGCTGGCGACGCGGATTTGCCAGGTGCCGGGATTGGCTTCCGTCAATTCCAGCTTGCGGGCCTGCAACGCGGCGCGAATTTGCGTCATCGCGGCGGCGTCGACGGTATTAGGTTTGACCTTGGCCTGCAGAGCGCGTTCCCTATAATCCAACGTAGCGATCACATCGCGCTTGGGCAACACGCTCAGCGCCTCGGCCAGGTTGGCGCTCATGGCGATGAAGCCGTCGGGCGCGGCCTGGCCGTCGTCGGCCTTGGCCAGCGAAATGTTCTTGCGCATTTGCGCGACCGGGTCGAGGATCACGGTTTCCTTCGGATAGGCCGCCTTGAAGGTTTGCATCATGGCCAGGCGCACTTCGTTGGCTTCGCGCTTGAGGCGCATCCATTCGACGTTCAGCCCCACCACGTTGACCAGCAGCGCCAGCGCGGCGATGCGCAGCGGCCAGCGCCAGCGTTGCCATTCGCGCGCCGAGGCGCCGGCCGCGCCCAGCGCCGGCGCCAGGTCCAGCCCGGCCGAGCGCGACGCCGCCACCCAATGCTGCCAGTGATCCTCGGCCAGGCTGATGCCGTGCGGCGCCGTGGCCGTATCGGCCATCAGCGGCTCGAACTGCTTCATTTGCTCCTGCGACAGGTACAACGTGACCGGCTCGTCGCCGGCCATCGCGCGCAAGGTGTGCAGCGCCGCCACCGGCTCGGCCGGCAACGCCAGGCCCATGCCGTCGTATTGCGAGCGGCGCAGGATCAGCTCGTAGCCGGCCTCGCCCAGGCTCAGCGCGGCCGAGACCGATCCAGGCTGGAACGGCAGGCACAGCTGCATCGGCAGCACCGAGACGCTGTGCGCGCCCTGCGCCAGCAGCGCCTTGACCAGCACCTCCAGCCAGGCGCGCTGGACCACGGCGACGGTGCGCACGCCGTCGGCGTCGGCCGCGCCGGCGGCCAGCACGCAATCGGCCGTGTCGCCCAGCACTTGTTCCTCGACCAGCGCCGGCAGCGCCGCCTTCAGGCGCGAGGCCGACAGCGGCGGCGCCTTCACGCGCAGCAAGGTCGCGTCCGAGGCGGCCAGCATCAGCACCACACGGCGCGAGGCGGCGATCAGGTCCCCCAGGTTGCCCAGCGGCGACGTGCCCTGCCGCTCCAGGTGGCCGCCGTCGCCGACCAGCGCGAACGGGCAGGTCTGGGCGGCGCCGCTGTCGACGCTGGCCTTGGCCGGATAGCGGATAAATAATGTACTCAAAGGGTCTCGCTTTCGTTGATCGCTCTCATTCGCTGCTCTAGTTTTCCCGTATCCATACGACCGTGGTGAGGCCCGTCCCCTGCGCCCGCGACAGCAGCGACACCGTGTCCAGCGCCGCGCGGTCCAGCTTGACCTGGCTGAAGGCCAGGAAATAGTCGCTTTTGATGGCCACCTCAACCGCCGTCTGGCGCTGCGCCGCGCCCATCTGCGGTTGCGACGTGAAATTGGTCATATCCCGATAATAAGCGCCCTTGCGGGTATTGACCATGGCCGCCGCGTCGCCTAGGGACAGCCCCGGCACCAGCGCCGCGATCAGCTCCGGCGGCGCGGTGTTCACGTTGACCTTGGTCGGCTGCGGCAGAACGATGACAAACTCGCGCAGCCGCTCGATCGCCTGCGGCGTGAAACCGCTCACCGACAGCAAATCCTCCAACCGGACGAAGCCCATCGGCTCGACGCTACCCGATACCGGCACCGTACCCGGCGGTGCGCCGGTCCCGGTCGTGCCACTGCCGCCGGTGCCTCCGGTGCCGGTGGCTCCGGTGCCCGTGGTTCCGGTGCCGCCGGTGCCGGTGCCGGTGCCGGGTGCGCCGCCCCCTGACGCGGTCTGGACCGGCTGCGTCATCGCCACCTGCATCGCTACCTGTTGCGCCAGATTCGGGTCTAATTGCAGATTTGTCAAGAGGCGTTGGAGCACGCCGATCTGCGCCTTGTCCGGCACCCGGGCGGTGGCCAGGTTGGCGAGATTGTAACGCGACTGCGCATCGACAATTTTGCCCGACAAGGTGGCGTTGAAATCCTCGCCTTCCTGGCGCTCGCGCTCGACGTAGTCGTCCAGCCGGGTCTCTTCCAGCGGCGTCGACCAGATGCCGTTCAGGCGCGTAAAGCTCCCCGAATCGAGGAAGTCCTGGAACAGGATCAGCCGGCTCAAGTCCAGCGCGCCGCGCACGATCCAGCGGGTTTGCAGTTGCAGCCGCTGGTTTTCCATCGAGCGCACCTGCACCTGCTGCTGCCAGAACAGGCTGGTGACGATGGTGACGGCCAGGGTCGTCAGCAGCAGCGCCGTGATGACGGCGACGCCACGCTGGCGCCGTGGGTTCCGACGCGCCCGCATCACAGCGCCCCCAGCAGGAAGGATTTGACCATCGGCACTTCCTGGCCCTGCAAGGCCAGCGACACTTCCAGCCCGGTCGGCGCGTTGCCCGAGCCGCCCGTCGTCATGCCGGCCGCCGGCCGCCATTCGGTGTTGATCCAGTAGCGCGCGCCCATCGACAGCACGTCGGACTGCAGCGCCACGCTGGCGGCGGTGTCGGTGTCGTTAAGCGCGGCCTGCCACAGCGCGTCCAGTTGCAGCAGGTCGCGCGTGGCGTTCGATTCGCGCCGCGTCAGCACGCCGTCGCGTACGCGGTAGGCCACCACCTGCAAGCGGGTCGGCTCGTTTTCCGTCATCACCACCCGCACGAAGGTCAGGCGGTCGTTATCGGCCAGCATGTAGGGGCGGTTGTTCACCAGGGTTGCCGTGGCCAGGCTGGCGCAATCGCTCTGCAACTGCGCGAACGCCAGTTGCAGGCCGCGTGTCTGCTCCATCTTGGCCGTCAGCGACTCGCGCGAGCGGATGATGCCGTCCAGGCCGCGCCAGCCCAGCACGGCGACGATGGCCAGGATCGAAATGGCCACCAGCAATTCGATCAAGGTGAAACCGCCGCGTCGCTTGACATGACGGCGCGTCATGAATTCAGCACCAGTTGGACCAGCTTGATGATGCGGCGTTCCGGGTTGGCCTGGTCGTAGACGCTGACCTCGACCCGGCGGAAGCGCGGATTCGGGCTGGCAATGACTTCTTCCTGGCACATCAGCTTCATGTCGCCCTGCGGACATTCGAAGGTCTGCTTGCCGACCGCCGGAAACGTCTTGGACAGGCGCAGCTGCACCAGCCGGTTCTCGGCCGACCAGGTCGCCATCATGGCGCCGCGCAGGCCGTTGCTGTTCTGGGTCAGGCTGCCGACCGCGCGCAGCGAGGCGCCCAGCGCGGTGCCGACGATGACCAGCGCCACCAGCACTTCGAGCAGGGTGAAGCCTTTGTTTTTGCGAGAGGGTCGGCGCATCTTGTTTATGGTCAGTCCACCGTGAAATGGCCGATGCCGTCGGCGCGGATGGCCACGCTGCTGCCGCCGCCGGTCATGGTCAGCACGAACGGCTTGTCGACCGGTTCGCGGCCGAAGATGATGCGCAGGTTGTTGTCGTTCTGGGCGTTGGGTGGCGGATCGAGCAGCAACGTCACCGGGCCCTGTTTGAACTCGCGCTCGCGCAGCAGGTCGTCCTGCACCGCCAGATCCCATTGCTTGTCGTTGCGGATCAGGAAGCGGTAGCCGTCCGGCCCGGCCTCGAAGGCGATCTGGCGGTTGCGCACGATCGCCTCGTCGCGCGCCAGTTGCAGCAGCAGCGCGATGCGTTGCGCGTCCTGCTGCAGCGCCTGCTTCTGGCCGGGCATCGCGCTGAGCGAGACGATGCCCAGCGTGATGCCCAGGATGACCATCACCACCAGCAACTCAATCAGCGTGAAGCCTCTCGGCGTAAAGCCTGGGCTCGGCCGGCGCGCGGCGCGCATGATCGGCTCTCTCCGTGTGCTTAGTTTTCCCAGGAACCGATGTCGGCGTCGTCGCCGGTGCCGCCCGGGGCGCCGTCGGCGCCCAGCGAATACACATCGATCTCGCCTTTGATGCCAGGCGACAGGAACTGGTACGGCGCGCCCCACGGGTCTTTCGGCATCTTTTCCAGATAGCCGCCGGTTTTCCAGCCGTTGGCGGCCGGGCCGCTGGTCGGCTTGGTCAGCAGCGCCTGCAGGCCCTGCTCCGTGGTCGGATAGCGCTGGTTGTCCAGCTTGTACAGTTTGAGCGCCTGCATGACGGTGGCGATATCGACCTTGGCGGCGGCCACTTTCGATTCACCGGTGCGGCTCAGCAGCTTGGGCACGACCAGCGCCGCCAGCACACCCATGATGACCACCACCACCATGATTTCGATCAGCGTGAAACCGCGCGCGGCGCGACGTTGAGGCGTTGCTTTTTTCATAATTTACTACCAAATTAAAGTGAGTGCAGAGTATAAGGCCGAAACAGCGGAATCAGAGCAGGCAGAGGCGTGATTTTTGCGCCCTGGAGCTTAAACACGGCTTAATAATCGACGGTTTTAACCAGCTTTTACCAGCTTGTCATCGTTAGGTCATGGCATTGTCACACCATTGTCATGCCGGGCCTTTTCACGGACCCGGCGGCCCTGCGCTTTAATCGTGTTTGCGGGCGGTCGCCTCGATGCGGTTGCGGGCGCCGTCGTTGCCGCCGCCGTGCGCGTGATCGACTTCGGCCACGGCGGCGGCGGTCTTGGCCACCGTCGGCGCTTGCTTGACGAACGGGGCGATGCCAAGCGCCGCGTCGATCTCGCTCGGGTAGATCACGTAGCCGCGCGTGATCACCGCCGACACCTTGCGCACGTCCTTGATATCCTTGGTCGGGTCGCCGTCCACCAGCACCAGGTCGGCCAGCTTGCCCGGCGTGATGCTGCCGCGATCGTTGCTGGTGCGGGTGTAGCGGGCGCCGTTGCGCGTGGCCACTTGCAGCGCCTGGGCCGGGGTCAAGCCGGCCTTGACCAGCAGCGCCAGTTCCGAGTGCAAGGTAAAACCGGCGATGTCGTCGGTGCCGGCCACGATGGGCACGCCGGCGCGGTACATGATGCCGACGAAGTCGACCATCTTGCCGTAGGACTTCTCGTAGCGCTTGAGCTGCTCGGCGCCGTCGATCTTCATGGTGCCGACGGAAAAGCCGCGCGCCACGTCCGGCGGCATGTTGGCCGCGAAATCGGCGTACGGCTCGTTGACGTCGCCGTCGCGCTGCTTGAGGAAGGCGAACGCCGACATGGTCGGATCGATGGCGATTTGCTTCTTGGCCAATTGGGCGACAAAGTCCTTGACCGGCTTGGAGTTGAAATCGAGATCGGCCACCTTCTCGGCCGGCAACACGAAGCGGTTCAGGTTGCGCGTTTCGGTGTCGGGTTTGACGAAGAAGTTCAGCAGCACCTGGTTGATGTGCTGGATTTCGTCGTAACCGGCGTCGAGCGCCTGCTGCGCGCGCAGGCCGGCCGGCACGTGGCCGGAAACGCGCATGCCGCGCGTGTGGGCGTAGGCGACCGTGTCCTTCAGGATGTCTTTCGGGAAGGAGTTGTAGATCTTCAATTGCGGATAGCCGCGCTGCGCGTACCAGTCGATCGCGTCCTTGGCGCCCTGCAAGTCCTTGACGGTGAAGCCGCCGCTGGCGCTGTACTGGCTCTCGCCTTCCAGGAAGCCGGCCGGCACCACTTGCGGACCGAGCAGCTTGCCGTCGGTGGTTTCGTCCAGCATCGCCTGCATCTGGGCGTTGTCGTTGCCCATGTCGCGCACGCTGGTGACGCCGGTCGAGATGTTGAGCGCGCCCGACCAGCGGTCGACGTGGCCGTGCATATCGAACAGGCCCGGCAGCACGATGCGACCGCCGGCGTCGATAATGTTGGCGGCGTCGCGCGTCGGCGAGCCGGCCGGCTGCACCGAGGTGATGCGGCCGCGCAGGATGTAGATGTCCGACGGCGCGCCGACGGTGGCCTTCTCGCTGTCAAAGACGCGGGCGTTCTTGACAAGGGTCAGGCCCGGCAGCGGATGCTGCAACTTCTGCGCGACATCGGCCAGCATCTTGCTCTCGGCGGCTTTCTGGCGTTTGGCCATCTCCGGAATGGCCGCTTCCCAGCCCTGTTCCATCGCGTTCATGAAGCCCGGAATGATGACGGCAAACAAGCGCGGCTTGGCGCCGTTTGTGGCCCACATGAACGATGGCGACAGGCCGATGCCGGTTTGCGCCAGCAATTGCACGGTTTGCTTCTGGCCGGTGGCGTTGGTGATCTCCAGCGCGTCCAGCTTGGTCTGCGACAAGGTGCCCGACGGCAGCAGCGGCAGCTTGTTGTCCGGCGCGGCGGCCAGCGCGGTGATGGCGGCGGAGATGACCTCGAAGGAACTGTTCAGCGGCACATAGGCGGCCGGACCGGCGACGGTTTTCTTGCCTTGTTCCGACGTCGATTTCCACTCGGCCTGGTCGCCCTTGCGCTCGAAGCGCTCGTCGACCACGGCGCCGAAGGTGGAATTGCCCTTGACGGCATACTCGGTCATGGTGCCGTCCGGGCCGATGCGGAATTGCTCGGTCAGCTCGGGGCCGCGGCCGTTGTTCTTATAGATGAAACGCACCTTGGTCAGGCCGTCGTCCTGCTGCTCGACCACCTGCTCGCCCATCTGCTTGCCGCTTTCGGTGTAGATCAGATACTTGGTGGTGCTGGCGGCCTGCGCGCTGAAGGCGGCGGCCAATGCCAGCGGAAGTAAGGCGAGTCGTTTCGTCAGCAAGGTCTTCTCCTGGAGGTGATGGTGTCGGCGGATGGTTTTGGAAAATTCTACGTTGTATTTTTCGTTATCATTCTACCTGCGCCGCACACCGGGCAGGCATCATTTCTACCGACGCCGATGCTGGTCCATTCCATGTTCAGGCCGTCGAGCATCAGCAGCCGCCCAGCCAGCGAGTTGCCTACGCCCATCAGCAGCTTGAGCGCCTCGGCCGCCTGCATGGCGCCGACCACGCCCACCAGCGGCGCAAACACGCCCATGGTCGAACAAGCCACGTCCTCGAACTGTTGATCTTGCGGGAACAGGCATGAATAACAGGGGTTGCCTGCCTTGCGCAGGTCGAACACGCTGATCTGGCCGTCGAAGCGGATCACCGCGCCGGACACCAGCGGCTTGCCCAGCGCCACGCAAGCGCGGTTGACGGCGTGGCGGGTGGCGAAGTTGTCGGTGCAGTCGAGCACGACATCGGCTTCGGCCACCAGTTCGGCCAGGCGGGCGTCGTCGGCCCGTTCGGTGAGCGCGCTGACGGCGATGCCGGGATTAATCTCTTGCAGGGTGATGCGCGCCGAGGCGGCCTTCGGCTGGCCGACGCGCGCCGTGGTGTGGGCGATCTGGCGTTGCAGGTTGGTCAGGTCGACGGTGTCGTCGTCGACCAGGGTGATGTGGCCGACGCCGGCCGAGGCCAGGTACAGCGCCGCCGGCGAGCCGAGGCCGCCGGCGCCGATCACCAGCGCGTGCGCGGCCAGCAGTTTTTGCTGGCCTTCGATGCCGATTTCGTCGAGCAGGATGTGGCGCGAGTAGCGCAGTAGTTGCGAATCGTCCATGGTCTCAACCGGCGGCCGGGCCGCGCTATTGTTTCTTGTTATTCGGTGACTGGCTGTTTCGCCGCCGGCTTGCCGTCACCAGCCTTGGATTTGGCTTCGGGCTTGGCGGCAGGCTTGGCGTTTGGCTTGCCATCCGGCTTGGAGCTTGGCTTGCCATCTGGCTTGACATCCGGCTTCACGTCGGACTTAACGTCCGACTTGATGTCCGGGCCGCTATCGGACTTGATCTCGCCGACGCCGTCGCCACCGGCCGCCGCACCCGCCTCCACCTTCGACAGTTTGACCGGCAAGCCCTTGAAGTGGTTCAGCGCCTGCGCCAGCTGGAAGTCGTCCTTGGAGCCGAATTCGACCGGTTTGGATTTCTTCGCCAGCGAAGCCATGCGCTGCGCGTCCTCCAGGCCGTCGCGCTGGGCGTTCAGGGCCTTCTGCGCGATGCTTTCGGCCTCCGGGTCCTTGTCGTTGCCCAAGTGCTTTTGCAGATCGGCTTCGCGCATGCGCAGGCTGTTCAAGCCGTCGCCGTCGGCGGTTTCGTCGACCATCAGGTCGGGCACGATGCCGCGCGCCTGGATCGAGCGGTTTTGCGGTGTGTAGTAACGCGCCGTGGTCAGCTTGACGGCGGTGTCGGCGGTCAACTGGCGCAGCGTCTGCACCGAGCCCTTGCCGAAGGTTTGCGTGCCCATGATGGTGGCGCGCTTGTAATCCTGCAACGCGCCGGCGACGATTTCCGACGCCGAGGCCGAGCCCGCGTTAACCAGCACCACCATCGGCACGTCCTTCAGGCCGGCCGGCAGCTTGGCCAGCGGATCGGACTTGGCGCGCGGCGCGTAGAACTCCGGCCGGCCGTAGAAGGTTTCCTTGGACGACGCCAGCTGCCCGTTGGTCGAGACGATCACCGAATCCTTGGGCAGGAAGGCGGCCGAAACGCCGATCGCGCCCGGCACCAGGCCGCCCGGATCGTTGCGCAGGTCCAGCACCAGGCCCTTGATCTTCGGGTCTTGCGCGTACAGGGCGGTGATTTGCTTGGCCATGTCGTCCAGGGTCGGTTCCTGGAACTGCGAAATGCGCACCCAGGCGTAACCCGGCTCGACGATCTTGGTCTTGACGCTTTGCACGCGGATTTCCTCGCGCGTGATGGTCATGACGAGCGGCTTGTCCTCATCCTTGCGGCTGATGGTGACGGCCACCTTGGAACCGGGCTCGCCGCGCATCTTCTTGACGCTTTCGTCGAGCGACATGTTCTTGATCGGCGTGCCGTCGATACGGGTGATCAGGTCGCCCGTCTTGATGCCGGCCTTGAAGGCGGGCGTGTCCTCGATCGGCGAGACGACCTTGATATAGCCGTCCTCCATGCCGACTTCGACGCCGATGCCGACGAATTTGCCGGCGACGGTCTCCTTCATCTCGCGGAAGGCTTTTTTGTCCAGATAGACCGAATGCGGGTCCAGCGAGGACACCATGCCGGAAATGGCGTCGGTGACGAGTTTCTTGTCGTCGACGTTTTCGACGTAGTCGGTCTTGATCAGGCCGAACACGTCCGACAGCTGGCGCAACTCTTCCAGCGGCAACGGGGTGCCGCCGGCTTTCTGCGCGATGGCGGGAAACTGCAACGAGGCGGTGACGCCGGCGATGGCGCCGAGTCCGATCAAAGCGATGCTCTTAAACTTGTTGCCCATTTTCTCCGCGAACCTTAAAACTTGACCCAGCCAGCCGGATCGAATGCCGTGCCCTGATGGCGAAGCTCGAAGTATAGCCCTGATTCCTCGTTGCCGCCGCTATTGCCCGCGCTCGCTATCGGGTCGCCCGACTTGACGATATCGCCTGCCCTTTTCAGCAACGACTGGTTATTACCGTAAATACTCATGTACTGGCCGCCGTGGTCGACGATGATCAGGTTGCCGAAGCCGCGCAGCCATTCGGCAAACACCACCCGGCCGCCGGCGACGGCGCGCACGTCGGTGCCTTCGGCGGCGCGGATGAAGACGCCCTTCCAGGCAGGTCCCTGGCCGCGCTTGCTGCCGAACTTGGCCGCGACCTGGCCGCTGACCGGCGAGCCCATTTTGCCTTTGAGGCTGGCGAAGGCGCCGGCCGGCGCGGCGGGCGCCAGCGCGATGTCGGCCGGACGGGCCGGCGGGCGGACCGGTTCCGCGACCGGCGCCGGTGCAGGTGTCGGTGCAGGCGTCGGCACCGGATCGGGCTTGACCGCGACTTTTGGTTCATCGGCGTCGATCGGATCGGGCCTGGCCGGCGCCGGCGGCTTGGTCGGCTGGGACGGCTGCGCGGGTTTGATGGTGCCGGATTTGTTGGCGTTGGCCTTGGCCAAACGCTCGCGCTCGGCCTGCGCTGCCGCGGCCGCTTTCGCGCGCGCCTGGGCCTGGGCCAGCAACAGCGCCTTTTTCTCGGCGTCGGCCTTGGCCTTGGCGGCGGCGCGGGCGGCCGCCAGCTGTTCCTGGCGCTTTTTCTCGGCGGCGGCGGCGATCGCCTGCTCCTCGATCAGCTTGTTCAGCTTGTCGACCAGGCCGCTGATGCGCTGCTCGTCGCGCTCGACGTTGCCCGCTTCCTTGCGTTGAGCCACCAACTTTTGCGACAAGGTCGACAGCAAAGCGGCGCGGCGCGTCTTTTCCTGTTCCAGCTTGGCTTTCTGCTGCAATTGCTCTTGGGCGATCTCGGCCAGCTCATCGTTGGCGTTTTGCGCCTCGGCCTGGTTATCCTCGACGGCCTTGAGGTTGGCGCGCAGCGCGTCCAGCAACTTGGCCTGCGCCTGCGACACATAGGCCATCATCTGCAAATCGCGGTTGATGCGGTTGGGGTTGTCCCCGGACAGCAGTAACTTGATGCGGTCTTCATTGCCGGCGACATAGTGCTCGCGCAGCAGCTTGGCCAGCTGCTGCTTTTGCAGCGCGACCGTGGCCGTCAGCCGTTCGCGCTCGGCGGTCAGCTGTTGCAGCTTGCTATGGGTATCGCCCTGCTCCTGCTGCAGGTCGCGCAGCGCGCGGTTGGCATCCGAAATCGCCTGCTCCGACTCGGCCAGCGTATCGGCCGCGTCGTCCTTGGCGCTTTCGGTCTTGCTGATGTCCTTTTTGAGCGCCGACAGCTTTTGCTGCAAGCCGGCGCGCTCGGCCTCGGCCAGCGCCTTCTGCTTGCTGCGCTCGGTCGGTTTGCCCGAGCGGGCGGTCTGGGCGTGGGCTTGGATTTGCACGCCCAGGGACGTTATCAACAGCAGGGCCGCGCCTGTGACGGCGGCGGCCTTGCGCCAACCTCTCAATGAAGAATAAGACAAATTACTTGGCCTTGCCTTGGTTGGCGACGGCGGCCTGGGCCGCTGCGATGGCATCGGCGTCGCCGAGGTAGTAGTGGCGGATCGGCTTCAGATCGGCATCCAGTTCATACACCAGCGGCTGGCCGTTGGGGATGTTGAGGCCGACGATGTCGTTGTCGCTGATGCCGTCGAGCATCTTAATCAGCGCGCGCAGGCTGTTGCCGTGGGCCGAGATGATGATCTTCTTGCCGGCGCGGATGGCCGGGGCGATTTCCTCGTCCCAGGCCGGCATCACGCGCGCCACGGTGTCTTTCAGGCATTCGGTCAGCGGGATCTGCGACTTGTCCAGGCCGGCGTAGCGCGGGTCGTTGAACGAGGCGCGGTCGTCGCCTTCTTCCAGCGGTGGCGGCGGCGTGTCGTAGCTGCGGCGCCATACCAGCACTTGCTCGTCGCCGTATTTGGCGGCGGTCTCGCCCTTGTCCAGGCCCTGCAGCGCGCCGTAGTGGCGCTCGTTCAGGCGCCAATCGTTCTTGATCGGCAGGTACATCATATCCATCTCGTCGAGCGACAGCCACAGCGTGCGGATCGCGCGCTTGAGCACCGAGGTGTACGCCAGGTCGAAGGTGAAGCCCGATTCCTTGAGCACCTTGCCGGCGGCCTTGGCTTCGGCCACGCCTTTTTCGGTCAGGTCGACATCGGTCCAGCCGGTGAAGCGGTTCGACAGGTTCCAGGTGGATTCGCCATGGCGCATGAATACGATTTTGTACATGTGGACTATCTTCAAAAAAGGAGTGAATCGGAGGGATTACCAGTGCTTTAAGAACTCTTCCAGCTTCTATTTTATAATGCGCGGATTAAGTTAAACCATTGGAACCCCGTGAAATTCTTCATTGACAATATTTTCATCATCGCCGTCGTCGTTCTGTCCGGCGGCGCGCTGCTGTGGCCCTTGCTGACCCAGCGCGGCAAACGGGCGACCCCGCAAGACGTGACGATGTTGATTAATCGTAGCAAAGCCACCATTGTAGACGTACGCGACGCGAAAGAATTCGCCAACGGTTCCCTGCCGGACGCGAAGAATATTCCGCTGGCCGAACTGGACCAGCGGATCGGCGAACTGGACAAGTTCAAGAGCAAGAGCGTGGTGGTGGTTTGCCAATCCGGCGCCCGTGCCTCGTCCGCTGCGGCTAAACTGTCCAAAGCGGGCTTCACCGACGTGGTGAACCTGGAAGGCGGCATTTCCGCATGGCAAAAAGCCGGCCTGCCGCTGGCCAAGCCATCCGCGTCGCCGTCGAAGCCATCGGTAACCCTGGCCAAGCCGCAGGCAAAATAATTGGAAGGAAGCATCATGACGACCGAAGTGATCATGTACACCACCGCCGTATGCCCGTACTGCACCCGCGCCGAGCGCCTGCTCGAATCGAAGGGCGTGACCGAGCTTAAGAAAATCCGCGTCGACCTCGACCCGGAGCAGCGGATGCTGATGATGCAAAAGACCGGCCGCCGCACCGTGCCGCAAATCTACATCGGCGACAAGCATGTCGGCGGTTTCGACGATTTATATGCGCTCGATCAAGCCGGCGGTCTGACGCCCTTGTTAAATGGCTAACTGACGCCAAATACAACGAGCGGGCGGAAATCCTTTGCATCGATAGTGGTTTTGATACAATTGCCCTCGCGTTTGATTTGAGCTTTTATTCGGCCATCCCAAGCCAACATCATCTGAGCGGCGCGTGCCGCTCGTTTTCACTATAACGAAAGCGTTCCATGTCTGAAGAAAACCTGCAACCAGTATTCCAAATCCAACGCGTCTACCTGAAAGACATGTCGCTGGAGCAACCGAATTCCCCAGCTATCTTCCTGGAACAGGAAGCCCCGACCATCGAAGTCGCGCTGGACGTGGGCGCCGAGCCACTGGCCGACGGCATCTTCGAATCGACCGTCACCATCACCGTGACCGCCAAAGTCAAAGACAAAGTCGCTTTCCTGGTTGAAGGCAAGCAAGCCGGCATCTTCGAAGCCCGTAACATCCCTGCCGATCAACTCGATCCGCTGCTGGGCATCGGTTGCCCGAACATCGTCTACCCTTACCTGCGCGCCAACATCGCCGACGTGATCACCCGTGCCGGTTTCCCACCAGTGCACCTGGCAGAGATCAACTTCGAAGTGTTCTACCAGCAGCGCCTGCAAGCCGTGGCCGATGCCGCCGCCGCAGCGCCAGCCGTCGACAGCACCACCACGCACTAATAAGCGCAGCACTCCGCTTAGAGTTATACTGTAGCAACGTCGCCGGGCGCTCGTCCGGCGGCTGTTTCGCCCGACTAGCCGCGCCCCGCGCGCTGTCCTCCATCAGCAAGGTAAGCCATGACATTTCCCCGTTTGATCGCAGGTTTGGGCCTGATGCTGGCCGCCGCGAGCAGCCACGCGTTCGACTTCAAAACGGTAGGCGCAGCGCCCGTGGTGCTGTACGACGCGCCGTCGACCAAGGGCGGCAAACTGTTTGTCGTGCCGCGCGGCGCCCCGCTTGAAGTGGTGCTGGCCTATGGCGAATGGCTCAAGGTGCGCGACGTCAACGGCGAAATGGCCTGGACCGAGGCCAAGGGGCTGACCGCCAAGCGCAACGTCATTACCCGTACCGCCAATTTGAAGGTGCGCGCCACGCCGGATGACGCCGCCGCCCCCGTCTTCACCGCCGACAAGGGCGTGTTGCTGGAAGTGACCGAAGTGGCCGCTGGCGGCTGGATCAAGGTGCGTCATCGCGACGGCCTGATCGGTTACGTCAAGAATGCCGAGATCTGGGGCATATAATTCCCGTATCTGAACAACAGCGCGGGTCCCATGCCAGATAATCAAAACAAACAAGCGACGCCGGGCGTGCGCAAGGTGACCGTGCTCGGCGCGGGCGCCTGGGGCACCGCCGTCGCCATCGCGCTGGCCCAGCGCCACGACGTGCTGCTGTGGGGCCGCAACAGCGCCTCGCTGCACGCCATGGGCGAGGCCCGCGACAATACCGACTACCTACCCGGCCATCCCTTCCCCGAGCGTTTGCAGGTTGAAACCGGCTTCGACGCGGCGCTGGCGCACGCTGCCGGCAGCGACGGCCTGTTGATCGCCGCCTGCCCGGTGGCGGGCTTGCGTCCGCTGCTGGAGCAGCTCAAGCCGCACGGGGTGTCGCATGTGGTGTGGCTGTGCAAGGGCTTCGAATATGAAACCGGCCTGCTGCCGCATCAAATCGTGCGTGAAGTGCTGGGCGACGGCGTGGCCGGCGGTGCTTTGTCGGGGCCGTCGTTCGCGCAGGAAGTGGCGCGCGGATTGCCGTGCGCGCTGACGATCGCGTCGAGCTCGGCGGCGCTGCGCGAATGCGTGGTGACGGCTGTCCACGGCGGCAATATCCGCGTGTATTCCAGCGAAGATCTGGTCGGCGTGGAAGTCGGCGGCGCGGTCAAGAACGTGCTGGCGATCGCCACCGGCGTGGCCGACGGGTTGGGACTGGGGTTGAATGCGCGCGCGGCGCTGATCACGCGCGGGCTGGCTGAAATCACGCGCCTGGGCACCGCCCTGGGCGGGCAGATCGAAACGTTCATGGGCCTCACCGGCATGGGCGATTTGATACTGACCTGCACCGGCGATCTGTCGCGCAACCGGCGCGTCGGACTGGGGCTGGCGCAGGGCAAGGCGCTGGAAACCATCGTGCAGGAGCTGGGGCACGTAGCCGAAGGCGTGCCGTGCTCGAAGGCGGTGCGCGAGTTGGCGGCCAGGATGGGCGTCGACATGCCGATCACCAACGCGGTGGCCGGCGTGCTGTTCGACGGCGACCAGCCGCAAGCGATGGTCACGAAATTGCTGTCGCGCGATCCGCGCGATGAAAAAGTCAAACGCTGAAAAGTCAAACGCTGACCAAAAGCAACTCCGGGGTCAGGTCCACCATTTCTACACGGCCTCGGCGCTTGGGGGCTTGGCGACGGTCGCACGGTTCAGATCGTGTAGAAATGGTGGACCTGACCCCGGAGTGCTTATTCCTCGGGTAGCTCTTCTTCTTTTGCTTCGCGCATCCACTGCACCAGCGGGAACGCATCCTTCAGGCCGTTGACGATCAACGGCACCAGCAGTTCCGGCTTGTTCATCGGCACATCGATCTCGGTCCACACGAAGAAACTCTTGAGCTTGATGTACTCGATGTGCTCGTGATCGGCGTCGAAGCCCTTCGGCGGCCGCATCAATTTGCCCTCGTCGCGGATATCCCCAAACGTCAGGCGCAGCTTTTTGTTCTTCAGTACTTTCTTGAAGCCGGCCGCGTCATCGACCATATGCTGGCGCAAGGCCTTCAAGCGGCCCGCCGGCGGCATGTACTCGCCGGCGCCGAACAGCAACCTGCCGTGCCCGTCGATCTGCATGTAGTACGTCGGCCCGCCGGTCTGGCTCGGACGGCGCATGTCGTTCGGCGCCACCGCCGCCGAGAAGCGCGTCTTGTACGGGCTCTTGTCATGCGCGAAGCGCACGTCGCGGTTGATGCGGAACATCGCCTTCTTCGGATTGCTGAACTTGACCGCCGGATCGAACTTGCCGACCCCGGCGATCATCTCCGTGACCACTTGCAGGAATTCTTCGCGCAGAATGTCGTAGCGCGGCTTGTTCATGATGAACCACGGACGGTTGTTGTTGTCAGCCAGTTCTTTGAGGAATTGCGTCAGGTCGCGTAAATGCATGGGTTCGGGTTTACTTTATTTTGGCGCTGGCCGGACGTTTGCCGACGGTGACGTCGACCGTCGTTTCGCGACTCTTGCGCAAGATCGTCATTTTAGCTTTTTCGCCCGGAATCAGTTGCGCGATGAGATTGAGCATGCCGTTGGTGTCGGTGACCGGCTTGCCGTCGACCGTCAACAGGATGTCGCCGGGCTTGATGCCGCCCTTGTCGGCCGGACCGTGGCGCACCACGCCGGCGATGATGGCGCCGCTCTGGCGCTTGAGGCCGAAGCTGCTGGCCATCTCCGGCGTGATTTCCTGCGTTTCCACGCCGATCCAGCCGCGCACCACGTGGCCGGACTTGATGATCGCCTCCATCACCGTCTTGGCGGTCGAGACCGGAATGGCGAAGCCGATGCCGACCGAGCCGCCGCTTTGCGAATAGATCGCCGAGTTGATGCCCAGCAGGTTGCCGGTGACGTCGACCAGCGCCCCGCCCGAGTTGCCGAAGTTGATCGCGGCGTCGGTCTGGATGAAGTTCTCGAAGTGGTTGATGTGCAGGTTGTTGCGCCCCAGCGCGGAGATGATGCCCATCGTCACCGTCTGGCCGACGCCGAACGGATTGCCGATGGCCAGCACCACATCCCCGACCTGCGACTGCTCGGGCTGCCCCAGCACGATCACCGGCAGCTTGTCGAGCGCGATCTTGATGACCGCCAGATCGGTCTCCGGATCGGTGCCGACCACCTTGGCGGCGGCCTTGCGGCCGTCGGCCAGCACGACCTCGATCTCGTCGGCGGCCTCGACCACGTGGTTGTTGGTCAGGATATAACCTTCAGCCGAGACGATGACGCCCGAGCCGAGGCTGGCCTCGTCGTCGTCGCCCTCGCCATCCCGGTCGCCGAAGAATTTTTTAAAGAAGGGGTCGCGCAGCAGCGGATGCTTGCGGTGCTTGGGCTTTTTGCTGGTGATGATGTTGACCACGGCCGGCATCGCGCGCCCGGCGGCCGCCCGGTAGGAGCCGACGGCAGACGCCGGCGCCTTGCCCGGTCCGGCCTCCAGCATCACGGCCGGCCGCTCCGGGCTGCCCATCTGCTGCAGGCGCACCGGCGCGGCGCCCTGCGGCGCCACGGCCACATAGACAAAGTACAGCGCCAAAACGACGGTCACCGTTTGCGCAAACAATAACCAGAGTCGTCGCATAACTTGCATCTGCCGCCCGGCGGACGGCGTCCTTGGTTGTTCCAGATTATTTCTTCAGCGCGTCGCGGATTTCGCGCAGCAACACGATGTCCTCGGCGGGCGGCGCCGGCGGCGGCGTCACCACCGGATGCTCGCGCAGGCTGCGCGCGCGGTTCATCAAGCGCACCATCTGGAAGATGACGAAGGCCAGGATGATGAAGTTGAGCAGGATCGTGGCGAAGTTACCGTAGGCGAACACGGCGCCCAGCTTCTTGGCTTCGGCCAGGCTCAGGCCGGCCGCTTGGCCGTTCAGGCCGATGTAATAGTTGGCGAAGTCCAGCCCACCGAACAGCTTGCTGATCGGCGGCATGATGATGTCGGTCACCAGCGAATCGACGATCTTGCCGAACGCGCCGCCGATGATCACCCCGACGGCGAGGTCGACCACATTGCCCTTCATCGCGAATTCTTTAAATTCTTGCATCATTGCCATTTTTATATCCTCGACATGTGGTCTTTTGTGAACAAAACTGCGTGTGGATCATACTATTTTTTCAATTAGATTCCAAACACGCTTGCGGTTCACGCATTTGGACAGCGATTTACGTTATAAGTTTGACCTATATCAATTAGCGAAACGTCCGGTCGCCCTCATAGGGCAGAGTCCGCCAAAAATCAAGCTCAAAACGGTGCGGAAATCGCCCAAATTGGGATTGAGGCAACGTTTTTGCTTTAATTCGCTACACGGTTACCTTATAATTTAAGGTTGCTAGAAGCTACATTCGTGCTTCATCAAGTTTTCGTTTTCAGGATTGTTCGCGGTTTCCAGATTTTGTTCGCACTTTGACTGATTGGGGTTTGTATGAGTAACGAAAAGCAGGTCGATTCCGGCCGTCGCGGTTTGCTCGTCGCAACAGGCGCGGCGGGTGGTGTAGTGGGTCTGGCAACCGCGGGGGCGCTGGTGAGCACCTTCCAGCCGTCGGAACGGGCGAAAGCCGCCGGCGCGCCGGTCGAGGTGGACATCTCGGCGCTCAATCCCGGTGAAATGACAACGGTCGAATGGCGCGGCAAGCCGGTCTGGATCATCAAGCGCACGCCGGAAATGGTGGCGTCGCTGAAAAAGACCGACGGCAAGGTCGCCGACGCCGAGTCCAAACGCAATCCCGAAGAATTCACGCCCGAGTACGCCCGCAACGAATGGCGCTCGCGCAAGCCCGACATCCTCGTCGCCGTCGGCATCTGTACCCACCTCGGCTGTTCGCCCTCGTCCAAGTTCGCCCCCGGTCCGCAGCCATCGCTGCCGGACGACTGGGAGGGCGGCTTCCTGTGCCCATGCCACGGCTCGACCTTCGACATGGCCGGCCGCGTCTTTAAAAACAAGCCGGCGCCGGACAATCTGCAGGTTCCGCGCTACATGTTCTTGAGCGACAACAAGCTGGTCATTGGCAAAGACGAGAAAGGCGAGGCGTAAATCATGGCGGCTTTCAAAGAGACAAAACTGCCGGCGAACGCGCCGGTGGCACAAAAAGCACTAGGCTGGGTCGACGACCGCTTCCCCCTGACCAAGCTGTGGAACGACCAATGGGGCAAATACTACGCCCCGAAAAACTTCAACTTCTGGTATATCTTCGGCTCGCTGGCCATGCTGGTGCTGGTGCTGCAGATCGTCACCGGCATCTTCCTGACCATGCACTACAAGCCGGACGCCAACCTGGCCTTCGGCTCGGTCGAATACATCATGCGCGAAGTGCCGTGGGGCTGGCTGGTGCGCTACATGCACTCGACCGGCGCCTCCGCCTTCTTCATCATCATCTACCTGCACATGACGCGCGGCCTGCTGTACGGCTCGTACCGCAAGCCACGTGAACTGATCTGGCTGTTCGGCTTCGCCATCTTCCTGTGCCTGATGGCCGAGGCCTTCTTCGGCTACCTGCTGCCTTGGGGCCAGATGTCGTACTGGGGCGCCCAGGTGATCGTCAACCTGTTCGGCGCCATCCCGCTGATCGGACCGGACCTGTCGCTGTGGATCCGCGGCGACTACGTCGTCTCCGACGCCACCCTGAACCGCTTCTTCGCCTTCCACGTGATCGCCATTCCGCTGGTGCTGCTGGGCCTGGTGGCCGCGCACTTGATCGCGCTGCACGAAGTCGGCTCGAGCAACCCGGACGGCATCGAAGTCAAAGAGAACCTGGGCCCGGACGGCCACCCGGTCGACTCGATCCCGTCGCACCCTTACTACACGGTGCACGACCTGTTCGGCGTCTCGATCTTCCTGCTGATCTTCAGCACCGTCGTGTTCTTCGCGCCGGAAATGGGCGGCTACTTCCTCGAGTACAACAACTTCCTGCCGGGCGACTCGCTCAAGACCCCGCTGCACATCGCCCCGACCTGGTACTTCACCGCGTTCTACTCGGTGTTGCGCGCCACCACCGCCGACTTCATGTGGGTGCTGATGTTCTTCGTGGCCGCCTACGTGGTGTTCGTCTGGCTCAAGTCCCAGCTGCCGCGCCTGGTGAAAATCGCCATCGCCGTCATCGCGCTGGTCGCCATCATCGGCATGCTGCCGCAGATCCTCGACGCCAAGTTCTGGGGCGTGGTGTTCTTCGGCGGCTCGGTCGTGATCCTGGCCTTCATGCCGTGGCTGGACAAGTCGCCGGTCAAATCGATCCGCTACCGTCCGACCTGGCACAAGTATGTGTACGCCGTGTTCTTCCTGTCGTTCCTGACCCTGGGCTACCTCGGTACCCTGGCGCCGACCGACGCCCGCACCCTGGTGTCGCAAGTGTGCACCCTGCTGTACTTTAGCTTCTTCCTGTTCATGCCATGGTGGAGCGCGATGGGCACGTTCAAAAAAGTGCCCGACCGCGTCGTCTTCCACGCGCACTGACCCTTGGCTAAAGTCGATAAAGGACATGACATGAATTTTGCAAAGAAACTGCTCGCCGCGCTGGCCCTGCTGCCGGCCCTGGCGTTCGCCAACGAAGGCGGCGTCGCGCTCGACAAGGCGCCGGACCGGTCGAACAACATGGCCGCCTTGCAACATGGCGCCAAACTGTTCGTCAACTATTGCCTGAACTGCCACAACGCCTCGGCTATGCGCTACAACCGCCTCAAGGACCTGGGCCTGAGCGAAGAGCAGATCAAATCGAACCTGCTGTTCACCGGCGAAAAGGTCGGCGAGATGATGACCACCAATATGCGTCCGAAGGATGCCAAGGTCTGGTTCGGCGTGGTGCCGCCGGACCTGTCGGTCATTTCGCGGGCGAAATCGTCCGGCGCCGGCACCGGCGGCGACTATCTGTATACTTACCTGCGTAATTTCTACAAGGACGACACCCGTCCGACCGGCTGGAACAACCGGGTGCTGGAAAACGTGGCCATGCCGCACGTGCTGTGGGAGTTGCAGGGCATCCAGAAGATCAAGACGGTCGAGGTGGAAGATCCGCACGAGCACGGCAAGATGGTGCAGCAGTTCGCCGGCTTCGAGCAGGTCAAGGCCGGCAGCATGAACAAGTTAGAATTCGACACCGCCGTGGCCGACCTGGTCGGTTACATGGAGTGGATGGCGGAGCCTGCGGCGCAGACCCGCAAAAAATTGGGCGTGGCGGTGGTATTGTTCATGTCCCTGTTCGTCTTGCTGGCATGGCGCCTGAACGCGTCGTTCTGGAAAGAAGTTAAATAATCGAGAGCGCCGGCTGGCCCGGCGCTTGTTTTGCGATGTCCGCCGTTGGCGGGCGATCGATCCGGGGTGATCCGTTCGCGGGTTCACCCCCTTAGTTTTTAAGGAACTACAAAAAATGATGGTTCTCTACTCGGGTACAACCTGCCCATTTTCGCAGCGCTGCCGTCTGGTCCTGTTCGAAAAAGGCATGGACTTTGAAGTGCGCGACGTCGACTTGTTCAACAAGCCGGAAGATATCTCGACCATGAATCCGTATGGTCAGGTGCCGATTCTGGTCGAGCGTGAATTGATTCTGTACGAATCGAATATCATCAACGAATACATCGACGAGCGCTTCCCGCATCCGCAGCTGATGCCGGCCGACCCGCTGATGCGCGCGCGCGCGCGCCTGATGCTGTTCAATTTCGAAAAGGAACTGTTCGTCCACGTGCACGTGCTCGAAAGCGAACGCGCCAAGGGCAACGACAAGAGCCACGACAAGGCGCGCGCGGAAATCCGCGACCGCCTGACCACCCTGGCGCCGCTGTTCCTGAAGAACAAGTACATGCTCGGCGACGAATTCTCGATGCTTGACGTGGCCGTCGCGCCGCTGCTGTGGCGTCTGGACCACTACGGCATCGAACTGTCGAAGACCGCCGCCCCGCTGATGAAGTACGCCGAGCGCATCTTCTCGCGTCCGGCCTACATCGAAGCGCTGACGCCGTCGGAAAAGGTCATGCGCCGCTGATCGGTTCGATCGCGGAAACGCCGATGTTTAGTTGAAATTATCGGCGCGCCCACCGTGTTGAACCGGGGGCGTGCCGTGTTTTACCGTAGTCTGGAATACCATGTCCGAAATTTCTACCAAGCCCTACATGCTGCGCGCCATTTATGAGTGGTGCACCGACAGCGGCTACACGCCCTACCTGGCCGTCAAGGTCGACGCCTCGACCACCGTACCGATGGAATACGTCAAAAAAGGCGAAATCGTCCTCAACATCAGTTTCGGCGCCACCTCGGGGCTGAAGATGGACAACGACAGCATCCGCTTCCACGCCCGCTTCGGCGGCGTCTCGCGCGAAATCTACGTCCCGGTCAACAACGTCATGGCCATCTACGCCAACGAAAACGGCCAGGGCATGGCGTTCGAGCCGCAAGCCGGCGGGACCGATGCGCCGCCGCAGGCCGAGCAAACCAGCGTGCCGGGACCGTCGCTGGCAGCCGTGCCGACGCCCGCGCCGGAGGGCAAAAACGAGGCGGCAAGCGCCCCGCAGGACGACAACGACCCACCCAAAAAGGGCGGGCGCCCCACCCTGACGCGGATTAAATAGCGTATAATTTGCCCCGTACAAGTTTCGCCGACTTAGCTCATTTGGTAGAGCAGTTGATTTGTAATCATCAGGTGGCCAGTTCGAAACCGGCAGTCGGCACCAGAAATATCAAGCACTTAGCCCAGCCCTTACCGGCTGGGCTTTTTGTTTTCTGCGTCGGGTGTGCGACCAATATTTATCCGTCATTCGGATAAAAACGGATTATCTGAATTTCAGATAAATTGACGTTATCTGAAATTCGTATGCTGCGCTCACGAAAGTGTGTGCGTCGAGGTCAGCAAATTGAACCACCAATGCTCTTGCCGGAGGTAAGATCGAAGCCAAAGTCGCACTCGTATGCGTCCGAAGGGCGATATCGACAGGCCACGTTTTCTTTTTCACGCACCCTACCGCCTCTTTCGATACCGCACTCGCTCTTTTTGTCGGGGCCCATCACATCAAACATCTCCTTCGCAGCGCGGCCACGCACATAGAAGGCGACGTGAACATCTTTGGGAGCCGGTGCGTATGTGTCCCCAAGACCGCCGCCGTAGATCACATACTGGACCTCGGCCGGCCGAGTGATCCATTCCCATGGTTGTACACCGTGCGCAAGTGCGGCGGCGGTGACAATCAGCGTTGCTACGAGCGCTAAGGTCTTCACGTCACACTCCTATTCTAAGATCGTCACATGGAAGTGGTTGTCATGGTAGATGCGTGGCTGTACCCGAGGTATCTTGGGATCGTTGAAGTAAATAACCTTCACCAGATTTGACTCGAAGAAAAGACAGATAAGCATTTCGGTAGCTTCGCGGTCGTACTGGCGCTCATTCCAGCTAATTGGCAACTGCAGGCCGTCCTTGCGAATCAGTCGAATGTCCACATCCAAGCCGCTGACGTGGCCCTCGTGCGGGCGGAACTTGACTCCGTCAGCAAGGCTAATGTTTCCGATCCCGATTTTACGGTTGTCCATGCCCTGCCAACGATGCTCAACCAAGTTAAGCATCGAAAGTAGCTTGGGATGAGCAAACTGGCCGGCCCCACGCGCTGGGGTGCCGTACGTGTAGTATCCATGGCCACCGTGCTCCGGGCCCTGCGGCAGCTTAAAAAAGCCTCGTGCGTCCTTGACAGGCGGCTCATTCATGATTGCTCTCACACGACTCGGTTAGCAGATAAGTCCCATCCGCCGGCCGTATTACCACCTGCCCCGCCGCCGACCTTCTGTTGGGTGTACTTCCACTTCACCTTCGAAAACTTCAGGCCGACCGTTTCGCTGAGAATGTTCCCCTCGTGGACCACCGGAGTGACAGCGCCGATCAGCACGTTCTCCAACTCGATTTCGAAATACCTGACGCGTTCGCCTTGGCCGTCCGCGCGCAGGAATTCAAGCTTCGCACGAGCAAGGGTTTTGCCCATTACGCAGGTTTGCATCAAGATAGGCGACGAGAGGTCGGCCAGTTTATGAATGGTGATGTCGTCCAGCTCAGCACGTTCGGCGGTGTGGCCGCCGCCCGTTGATGATGTCGCGCTCTTCGGTTGCGACATGCCCCATTGGACCGTCGTGCATTCGATCCAGCCAGTGTGCATCGAGTCGGTCGACTCACCCTTGATCCCGTCAATATGAAGATACACGTCGATTGCCATGGTTTCCTCCCGTAGAGTGGCGCTGAATGATTCTGCCCGCTCGACCGACCGACCGATTGGCGCATGTCAAATACCATGCTGGGTGACAAACCACGCTTGCGTCGGATCAAAGGGGACACACGTTTCGTTCCTGCCATAGGTGGCTAGTTAGAAACTGACGGGCGGCATCAGAATTAGCAGGCATATCGGAGCGTCGCAAGCGTCGAGCTTGTGCCCCTTTTTGCTCTTGCAAGCCCCGCCGGGCGAGGCTGGTTGCATCTATTTCGTTTAGGACTAGACTCTCGGTTAAGCACTGACGTTCCGACACCAGGGGAAAACGGCTGCCATCATCAATTGCTCAGCAATTGGTAGATCAAGCGCAGGAGCTTGGGCTGGGCTACTGATGACCCGCCAGCATCGCTACACTGCTGTGCTGGATGCCTGTGCGCTTTATCCGGCTCAACTCCGGCCCCGCGCCCAACATTCTTGCTACAATCGACAGATGCGACAATTTCTTGCCATGATCATCGCGCTGGTCTTCGTGCTGCACAGCTCCGTGCTGGCGGCGGCGCCCGCTCGCATGTGCTGCAAGAGCGCCGATTGCCCAGTGACGCAATGCGTGGCGATGGATTGTCTGCCTGCGGCGATGCCCGCCATCGCCGCAGGTATCGCGCTGCCCGCGCCAACGCTGACGCGTCTGCCAGCCTACTGCCCTGCCCCGACCATGTCTCCGGCACCAGCGAAAGATGTCTGGTGTCCGCCTGATTAGCACACCGAAGTGATGTCACGACCAACTCAACTTCCAGCTAATAGGAAACACCATGAAATCAATCATCGTCAAAGCAAGCGCCGTGACGGCCATCCTTCTGGCTTCGGCTGGCGCCTATGCGGCAACCGCCATGGACTGCTGCGTCAGTCTGGACTGCTGCGTGAAGATGCTCGCCTGCTGCTTCTAACAGGTAGCAATTAAAAAGGCCCGCCGGCGACACGTCGCCGGCGGGCCTTTCGTCAACAGGAAGGTCAGTCAATTTCCGCCAACGTCTCGGCCAGCTCCAGCGTAAGCGTCGCCAGCTGCGGCCTCACCGCGTCCAGTTCGCCGGCATCGGCCAGTTGCTCGATACGGGCGCAGCGCGCACGCAACTCATCCGCGCCGAGAAACGCGGCCCCGCCCATCAGGCTGTGCACGGCCAGCGCAACCGCGGCACCATCGCCCTCGTCCAACCCCTGCCACGCAGCCGTCAACAGCCGCGGCCCTTCGATCATAAACGCCGAGCGCATGGCGCGCTGCAACTTGGCATCCACCTCCGCCGAACGCGCCCCGGCGGCCGGCAACTCCGCCACGCCAAACATATCGTCCAACTCACTCAACGCCGGCGCGCCCGCCGCCATGGCGCGCTGCTCGCCGATCAAAGGCCTGCCGTTCGCCAGCAACTTTTCCAGCTGGCGGGCGATCTCCGTGTGCAAAGCGATTTCATCGATCGGCTTGGCGAGGAAGCCGCTGGCGCCGGCCGCCAGGAAGCGTTGCCGCTCCTCCGCCGTCGCGTTGGCCGTTAGCGCGATCACCGGCACGGCGGCGTCGCGCACGCCGTCCAGTCCGGCGCGCAGGCGCTGCAAGGCGGCCCTGCCGTCCATGCGCGGCATGCGGCCGTCCATGATCACCAGGTCGTAGTCGCGCGCGGCCAATTCCTCCAGCGCCGCCAAACCGTCCTCGACGATGGTGAGGGTGTGGCCCATGTTGCTCACCAGTTCCGTCAAGATCACCTGATTGGTGCTGCCGTCCTCGGCGCACAGCACGGCCAGGCGGGCGGCGTGCGGGCGGCGCGCCTCCTCCACGAGCGCGGCCACCGGCACGCCGCGCTCCAGCGGCAGATGTACGCGGAACACACTGCCGACGCCGGGTTCGCTGCTCGCGTCGATGCGTCCGCCCATGGAGCCGACGATGTTCTTGCAGATGGCCAGGCCCAATCCGGCGCCGCCGTATTTGCGCGACGTGGCGGCGTCGGCCTGCTCGAACTTCTGGAACAGCCGGCCGAGCGCTTCGGCTTCGATACCGATGCCGGTGTCGCGCACGGTCAGGACGATGCCTTGATCGCCGTCCTCCGCCACGCTCACGCGCACTTCGCCGCGCTCGGTGAACTTGACGCCGTTGCCGACCAGGTTCACCACCACCTGCCGCAGCCGCGTCGGATCGCCACGCCACCAGGCGGGCATTCCGGGAGCGAACTCGGCGATGAGCGACACGCCCTTGGCCTCGGCGCGCTCGGCCAGCAGGCCCACCACGTCGTGGAGCAGGCCGGCGAGGTCGAAGTCCAGCACCTCCAGCGGCATCTTGCCGGCCTCCAGGCGCGAGAAGTCGAGGATGTCGTTGATGATTTGCAGCAGCACCTCGGCGTTGCTCAGGCTCAGGCGCAGCTTGTCGCGGGTGTTGGGCGCCACGCCCGCGTCCTTCATGGCGGACCGCAGCATGCCGATGACGCCGCCCAGCGGCGTGCGCACCTCGTGGCTGATCATCGCCAGGAAATCGCTCTTGAGCTGGTTCGACACTTCGGCCGCCCGCTGCGCCGCCAGCGATTCGGCCTGGCTCGCCTGCGAGGCGCGCAGGTCGGCCTCGCGCGCGTGCAGGGTGGCGATCTGCGCCTCCAACACTTGCCGGTAGCGGATTTCGTTGTCGTGGCTGCGGGTATGGATGACGCGCTGGCGCGCCAGGGCGCCGTCCAGCCCGTGCAGCAAATAGGTGCACGATACCGTCAGCACGGAGGCGACCAGCAGGAAATTGATGCTCAGGATGAGCCAGTGCGCCAGCGGGCCGACCTTCACGACGGCCAAGCCTGGTTCTATCCCGCCGCAGTAGCCGGCCAGAAAAAGGGTGGCGCCGCACCACGCGAGCGCCAGCAGGGCGGCCCTGCTGCCCACCAGAACCGTGCACAGCACCGGCACCGCCATCAAATAGATCTGCGACAGCGGTCCGAGGGAAAACAGCAGCACCACGGCGATCAGATAAACGATGCCCAGCAGTGCGCCGGCCCGCACCTGATAGGCGATATCCCGCCGATAATTCAGCCAACCGACGCCGGTGAGCGCGACGATGTCGGTCGCCACCAGCGGCAAGCGGCCTTGCTGCGCCGCCGCCCACATGCTGGGCACCAGGGCCAGCAGGCCAAGCCAGAAGGCGGCGGCGCACAAGCCGTTCAGCAGCCGATTGCGCCAGCCTTGCAGGTCCTGGTCGCCATGCTCGGGGCGTTCCATGCTGCGGTACAAGGCGGCGCGCAGGGCGCGCACCGGTGGGCTGTCGATCAAGGGGCTCTCGCGGTCAGTGGAAATTGGCGCGATTCTACTACTTTCCGCCACTTCTTAGCATTTCACCATGAAAGTTCCGCCGGCACTCCAGCCCCAACGATCTTACTTGTCGAGAATGACGATCGGCTTGTTCTTTTCCACCAGATAGGTGGCCAATTCCGACGTGGTGCCGGTGTCGATGTTCTTCGCCGAGTGCACCGCGCCGGCAGGGATGTAGATCGACTCGCCGGCCTTGAGGCGAACGACCTTGCCTTCCAGTTCATATTCGATGGCGCCGGTCAGCACGTAGGCGATCTCCACACCCGGGTGGGAGTGTTTCGGGAACGACGCGCCCTTGGCGAAATCGACGCGCACCTGGATCGCCTCGCGCGTGCTGTCGAACTGGCTGCGCACGGTTTCGGTGCGGGCGATGCCCTTGGCGTCGAACTTGGGAGCGCCCAGCGGCGCGGCCGACACGTGGTCGTGGGCGGCGGCCGGCGATTGCGCCTGGGCTTGCAGGCAGAACACCGCCAACGAGGCGGCCGCAACAGCGATTTTAGCGATTGATTTCATCATGTTTCCTTGGTGAGTGAACGGCGTGATGCCGAGAGTTACTTCTGGTTATATTGGGCGGAGCAACGACTGGTTGTCGATTGCCGCTGTGCTTGTACTTGTATTACACTGCGCGCAGCCCATCCGCCAACCCACGGAGTACACGTGTCGAGCAGTACCGAACCAAGCAGCAAGCCAGTCCGCATCCTCCTCGTCGACGACCATCCGATGATCCTGGCGGGACTGGCCGACACCATCGCCAACCAGCCCGATTTGCAGGTGGTGGGCGAACTCGACGACGGCGCCCGCGTGGTGGAGACGTTCGAAGCCTTGCGGCCGGACCTGACCATCATGGACATCGCCATGCCCGGGCTGGACGGCCTGCAGGCGCTTGAAGCGCTGCGGCAGCGCAACGGCCACGCCCGCGTGATCATGCTGACCACGCTGAGCGGCGACCACCAGATGCGCCGCGCGCTCGAACTGGGCGCGGCCGGCTTCCTGATGAAACACAGCCTGCGCAAGGACTTGATCGACGCGATCCGCGCGGTGCATGCCGGCCACCGCTGGATCCCGGCCGACGTGGCGCGCACCCTGGTCGAACGGCTGGGCCAGCCGAACCTGAGCGAGCGGGAGATGGCGGTGCTGTCGAGCGCGGCGGCCGGCAACGGCAACAAGCAAATCGGCGTGCACCTCGGCATCGCCGAGGACACCGTCAAAGCCCATATCCGCACCATCCTCGCCAAGCTCGACGCGCACGACCGCACCCACGCGGTCGCCATCGCGGTCAAGCGCGGCATCATCTCCCTCTAACGGCGCGCGCCGGCCCGCCGGCTTAGCCCTTGATGAAGGCCAGCAGGTCGTTGTTGACGCGGTCCTTGTGGGTATCGGTCAGGCCGTGCGGCGCGCCCGGATACACCAGCAGCTTGGCGTGCTTGACGATCGCGGCGGCGGCTTTGCCGGAGGCGTCGATCGGCACGATCTGGTCGTCGTCGCCGTGGATGATCAGGGTCGGCTTGTCGAACTTTTTCAGGTCGTCACGGAAGTCGGTCTCCGAGAACGCCTTGATCGAGTCGTAGGTGTTCTTGTGGCCGGCCTGCATGCCCTGCGCCGTCCACGAATTGATCAACCCTTGCGATACCTTGGCGCCCGGACGGTTGAAGCCGAAGAACGGGCCCGAGGCGATGTCGATATACAGCTGGGCGCGGTTGGCGGTCGAGCCGGCGCGGATGCCGTCGAACACTTCGATCGGCAGGCCGCCCGGATAATCGGCCTTCTTGAGCATCAGCGGCGGCACCGCCGACACCAGCGCCAGGCCGGCGACGCGTTTGGTGCCGTGGCGGCCGACGTAGCGCGCCACCTCGCCGCCGCCGGTGGAAAAGCCCACCAGCACCGCGTTCTTCAGGTCCAGCGCCTCGATCACCTGGGCCAGGTCGTCGGCGTAGTGGTCCATGTCGTTGCCGTCCCAAGGCTGGCTCGAGCGGCCGTGGCCACGGCGGTCGTGCGCGATGCAGCGGTAGCCGCGGTCGGCCAGGAAGATCATTTGCGATTCCCAGCTGTCCGAATTGAGCGGCCAACCGTGGCTGAAGACGACCGGCTGGCCATTCTTCGGCCCCCAATCCTTGTAGTACAGCTCGACGCCATCGCGGGTGGTCAGCGTCGAGACTTTGCGGGTCTGCGGTGTCGATGGCGTGGCGGCCGAGGCGTTGAGCGAGACGCCGGCGGCGGCGGTGCCGGCGGCGGCGGCGGCGGTGGCTGCGCTCATCAGCACATTGCGGCGGCGCTGGTCGGGATTGGTGTGGTTGGTCATGCTTTCCTCTCTTCGGTATCAATGGGGGCACGATGAACATGCAAGCCATAGCGTACCGTGGCGCGTCGCCGCCGCCATCGCCACGAAGAGCGCGAAGGCGCTAGCTCTTTCGAGCTAGCCCCCGCTAAGCGGCCTTCGCCTGGGGGCGGCGGCGCTGCCGCAAGCGGGCGAACAGGGCCGCCGAGCGGCCGCCGGCGTAAGCGTATTCGGCCGGGATGTCCAGGTGCATGACGGTGCCCTCGCCCGGCGCCGAGACCAGCTTGTAGCGCGCGCCGACACTCCTGGCGCGCTCGCCCATGCCGACGATGCCGTAGTGTTGGGGCCGGCCCGTTCCGCACGACATGGCCTCCGACATGCCGCAACCATCGTCGCGCACCAGCACCGACAGGCCGTCGGCACGGTAGTCGACGACCAGCTGCACCTTGTTGGCCTGGGCGTGGCGCGACGCGTTGAACAAGGCTTCGCGCGCAATCGCCTGCACCTCGTCGCGCAGCCGTGGACAGAGCGCGCGCGGCGTGCCGTGGATGGTCGCGCTGAAACGCTGCTGCAGCAGCACGTGGCCATATTGCGCCAGCACCTGGCCCAGCTCGCCGCGTTCGCCGGCGGTGCGCAGGTCGGCGATACAGTCGCGCCCTTCGGCCATTAATGCGTCGGCCAGGTCCAGGGTTTGTTCGAGCTTGCCGCGCTCCTCGGCGCTGATCGGCAGGCTGCGCGCCTGCTGGTGGAACAGCATGATCAAGCCCTGCACGCTTTGCAGCACGGTGTCGTGCAGGCCGCGCGCGATGCGCTCGCGCTCGGCCAGGCGCTGCTGCATGCGGTCGCGCATTCGCGCGGTCAGATGCCGCACGCGCAGCCGGTACAAGCCGCCCAGCAACAGCGCCGCCAGCAGCACCATCAGCACCTTGAACCAGTCGGTCTCGACGAAGCGCGGCGGCAACGTCAGCGCCAGCGTCGCGCCGGTCTCGTTCCACACGCCATCCTCGTTGGCGGCGATCACGCGGAAGCGGTAGCCGCCCGGGCCGAGGTTGGTGTAGACCGCTTCGCGGCGCATGCCGGCTTCCTGCCAGTCCGTATCGTAGCCTTCAAGCTTGTAGCGGAAGCGCACCCGCTCGGGCAGCGCCAGCGCCAGCGCCGTGTAGGCGATGCGCAGGTCGCGCCGTCCGGTCGGCAGCCGCACATCATGCAGGGACGGGGTGACGGGATAACTCAGGTCGCCCGAGCGCAACGACAGCACCTGCACCGGCGGCGCCAGCGGATTGCGCGCGATGGCGGCGGGATCGAGGCTGGCCACCTCGCTGGCGGTGGCGAACCACAGCCGGCCGTCGCTGCCTTGCGCCATCGACGGCAAGGGGCGCAACTGCTCGGCGCCGCCGACCAGGCCGTCGAGCGCGTCGAAGCGCTCGTAAGGCAGCGGCCAGTCCGGCTCGCGCAGCAGGCGCGCGACATCGCCGGCGGCGACGCGGCTGATGCCCTCGGAACCGTACAGCCACAGCTCGCCGTCGGCGGTGCGCACCATGCCTGAGATGCCGCGCAATTGGCGCCCGCCGGCCGGCGTCGCGCCATGCCAGCGCTGGCCGTCGTACCACGCCAGCCCGTTCTGGCCGCCGGCCCAGACGCGCGCGCCGTCCACCAGCAGCGATTGAACATTGCCCAGCCGGAGGCCGTCCGCCGCGCCGAACACCCGCGTCCGTTGGCCGTCGATCACCGCGATCCGGTTCTGCAGGTAGCTTGCCCATACGCGTCCGCCACCGTCGGTCGCCAGCGCCAGCGCCAGCTCGCCCGGCAGGCCGGACAGGCCGTCGTCCTTGCGCCAGGTCCCGCCGTCGATGCTGAACAAGCCCTGGCGCGACAGCGAGATCCACATGCGGCCCCGGGCGTCGATCGTCATCGCCTGGGCGTCGTGGCCGGCCAGATGCGCCGGATACGGCAGCCGCGTGAGCACCCCGGAGGCGTCGCGGTGCCAGCGTTCGACGTCGTTGGCCAGCCACAGGCCACCGTCGGGGGCGCGATAGGCGCCGCTGAGCCAGAACCGCCCCACCTGCTCGCGGGGACCGGCGGCGTCGTAGCGGCGCGGCGGATGGCGCCAGTCGCCGATGATGACACTGCCCCCCTTGTCGGCGATCACGCCGGGGCGGTCGAACGCGGTGGCCACCGGCACGGCGCGCAAGCGGGTGCGCCGCAAGCGGTCCAGCCCGGCGGAGGTGCCGATCCACAGATTGCCCTCGCGGTCCTCGAACGCCGTTTGCGGCAGCGGGCCGCTCATGCCGTTGGCCCGGGTCATCTGGCGCGCGTCGGCGCCCTTGCCAACGTAAGGGGCCTGGCGGCGTTCGAGCGCGTTCACCTTCAGTATCCACATATTGCCGTCGCGGTCGAACAGCGCGCCGTTGCCGCCCAGTTCCGCGCGCGGCGCCGGCTTGCCCGGCGGCGGCGCGGACAACACGCGGTAGTGCTTGTCGACGCCGTCCGAGCCCCACAAGGTGCCGTCCGGCGCCTCGGCCATCGCCATCAGGTCGATATGCGGCCAGGCGCGCCGGTAGCGCGTCTGGCCCGGATCGCGGTAGTAAATCCCGCCCTCGACCGAGACCCACTGGCGGCCGTCGCGGCCATACAAGACTTGCCGGGCGTGTTTTTCCGGCAGTCCCTCCGGTGCGCCGATCCGGCGAAAACGCGTCGCGCCGGGCGCCAGATGCGCCAGGCCGGTCCTGGTCGCGGCCCACACGCTGCCGTCGGGCCCTTCCGTCATGGTGAAGATCGCGCCCGGCGGCAAGCCGTCCGCCTCGGTGTACAGGCGCGCGCCATTGGCCCCGAACACGCTGATGCCGCCGAAGCGCCCGCCCACCCACAGTCGGCCGTCGCGCGTGGTCAGCAATCCGAGCGTGTTGTTGGTGTGTACGGGGTGGCCTTGCACGCGGTCCATGCGCTCGAAATCGACCCCGTCGAAGCGGAACAGCCCGTTGGGCGAACTGATCCACAGCCAGCCGTCCAGGGTTTGCGTGAACTGCAGCACGTCGGCGGGCGCGCCGCGATGTCCATTCCAGGCGGTATGGGCGTAATTGACCAGCGCCGGCACAGCGGCGACGGCCGCCTGCGACAGCACGAGCGCACCCGACACCAGCACGCGGCGCGGCCAGGTCGGGGCAAAGGTCGCTATGCGACGCGCGAAATCGATCGCGATCTTCAACGAAGGGCCGTTTTCATCAGGTTATTCAAGGGGATGGGACACCGTCGTGAGCGTGGCGCCTGCGCAGTGTTGCGATTATTATAGTTGATTGGCGGCAGGATTAAAGCCGCCGTCCGCCGGCGGGCGGGTTCACTTCGGCGGCGGGTAATTCTTGAGCAACTCGACCAGCTTGCGCGTCGAGTTCTCGCCCCACCAGTTCCACAACGCCTCCATTTGATCGCTGTTGCGCGCGAAGTAGGCGGTGCTGGCGGACAGCCACAAGGTCGAGGTGCGCACCGGTGTGACTCGACATTTAAGTCGGTAACTCCAACACAAAGTCGGTAACTGGGCTTTTTTTGGCAATTGGCCGGTAACTGGGCTTCTGCAGACACGCACACACACGTCGGTAACTGACATATAACTCGCTGAAACCATACGAGTTTTTCGCTCGGTGTAGAAACCGTGCGCATATAAACAACCCCAATCCCTTGAACGCCCCGGCCGAAAACGCGACACACATATTTCACATTAATATCGTTCGATTAACTACTTTGCACGAAAGCACGTGTTTTCAACAATACGTCGGTAATCAGATTCGCGTGTCAACAAGATGTCGGTAACTGGTCCCTGCTCGCGAGAGTGGCATTGAAGCGCCCCGAAAAAACTGTACGAAAACCCAGTATGTTCTTGCGTTACCGCAAAAGCCGAGTAGAATGAAACCACTACATCTAGTCGCAATTTGAATTTTTCTCCTAAATGTGGGCCAACCCTTGAAATCGTTTGGAGGTTTTATGACAATGAAGAAGAGTAATGAAAACACCTCATCCGCTGTCGCTAGCAAGGCCAGCAAGATTCTTTCAAACCCCAAGTCCACACCTGCCCAAAGGAGCGTCGCAGCATCGGCGCTAACTCAAGCAAAAGACAAAGCCAAGCGTTAATCGCCAGCCAGGCGGCATGCCTGGCTTTTCGTTCGCATTTACGAAATGGAGCTAACATGAAAATCAATCTTGCTCACATCAGGGCGCGCGCGGCATCGGGAGGCCACATAGATTTCGCCTTGTTTGACGCCAAGTCCAACAGTCGAGGCGACTCTGCTAACAGGCAGCTCTTATCCCAGCTGACGGCAAAGGCTCAGGCATCTGGGCTCAAAGTGGACCAGAGCGCCTTAGCCTACAGCGAGAACGGACGGATTCGTTTTTTTGGTGACAGGCATCTGGTAGACCACTTGGCTAACAGCGGGCTCCCAAATTGGACACATACGATTGATGTATGAGAACTGGGTCCGCGAGATAGTGGGGATGCGAAATAGAAAAAGTCCATTTAACCCACTGCGTTCAGCTTGACGTAGCTTTGGGCGGGATTTGGTTCTTGCTCGCCATCGCTTTGTCAAAATACAGCGCACAAATTTCGCGGTACCACTGAGCTTCGGGCTTTCCGTTACCTGGCATTGCCTCCCCATTCTTGAAGAAGACGCCATTATCAAGCCAGTACGCGCTCCGAATTTGTAGCAGCCCTGGAATAGCGCTGTCGACTCCGCTGAACTTGCTTCCGCGAGCGTCGATTCTCACGAAGTAGAACAGCACAAAAAAGTTACGCCTTGACAGGGCCAGGAGATGAATGAACGTGGCCTCGTCGGGATAGTGAGTCTGTATAACCTCGATGATTATTCCAGGAGCTCGTCGGTTAGGCATAAAGTCTGCATTCCCACGACCGCAAATATCTGGTTGGATGTAATGCGTACTGTCTACAGGAATCCGAGCCTCGCTCCACCAATGGTAGCCGGGTACCTCTTCAGTCGGTTTGGGGGTTTTGTAGATAGTCTGAACTTCGATAGACTCTCCAAAAACGTATGTAGTTAAGGCCACCCTAGTGTTTGATTTCAGCCGTCTCAGAAGAAAATCGATGGCTTTTGTATGGGTCTCGTTGCTTTCGCCCTTCCCCGTCCTGCTGCGTTCCGGATACTTTGCGAGAACACGGAAATGCGGCTTTAGCTTATTACGCACTGGGACAACCAATGCGTTGGCATCAACATCATCATGAAGTTGTTCGCCGCGCATTTTTGCAAAAATCACAGGGTTCAAGATATCTGCTTCCAGAAACGTTGAACCTGTTTCTTGTCCTATCGCGGGCATAACAAAACTCCAATCTTTTCGGTCTGGAATTCTACCCCGTATTAGCTGCTCACTAGTCTTCACCCCAACCTAAGCGTTGAAATTCAAGCACAGCAGCCCGCTCATTGCATGCACGGACTTCCCCACAATTTCGCTCATGCTCCTGAAGCCGCCGGGCCACGAGCACATCCAATCCTCGAGGCTCGTGAAAAAGCTCTGCAGCAATTTGAATATAACGTCTAACGACTGGAGTTGAGTGTGCCAGACCGAGCAACTCGCACGCCACGCCGGAATGTGCCGCGTTCGTCCTGAGCCAAACGTCAAACCGTATACACCGCAGCCGATAGCAGACGATGGCGATGCCACAAGCTGCCACAAGAACCAGGGCATACTCCAAGGATTGAGACGCACACGGAGATTCGAACACAGACAACAAAACGCCGGCCCAGAAGACGAAGAGAGCCGCGAGAAGACCGACGAGAGCAGCTCTCAGCGTGCGCATATTCCGTTGGAGGTCACCAATTTTTTCCTCGGCGTCGAACCAGTGGCTCTTTCGACGTTCCTCCACGAGCTTTGCAGCCAGCCGCGGGAGGCGTATGTGTGCTGTTAGCCCGGCGAGCTCGGCTTGTAGCATGGACACGCGAGATTGCTGAGATTCGATTTTCATTGTGGTTGCCGAGCAGATGTTTGCGATTTAGCGTGTAGCGACACACTAGTACGCTTGCTGTCTACTTCGCAAACGTGCTTCGGTCGAAACCAAAGTCGAACCGAAACGCAGGGGTAGTCAGACCGCGCAGAATTTCCGGTAGCAGCGAATGCCGAAGTATGACTTGCCAATAGCGAGGGCATCGGGAAGATGAGCGCAATCAACCCCACGAGCTATACGGCTTTTCGCGAGTAAAAAAGCTCGCTTGGTTCCTCGCCTCCTCCGAACTTCGTGTGCAGAAAACAGTCCGATATATGTGTTCTGCTGAGGACACGCAATCTGACCTGAACACAATCTTTCACGACGAATTTGTGAGCCGACTGCAACCGAGTTCAACATAAGAAACACTGGCCAACGGCTTCGACAGGAGGGCAAAATCGCAACGAATTCTTTGCAAGACGGCGAGCGAATTGGACGTTTACGGCTCCCGTTGGCCCAGGCGTTCGCGAACCGCGCATTTCAGGACACTTACTACACAGGAGGACTAGATGCCTATTTGGACAACGGCCGCCATTACTGAACAACCAGAACTGACACTAGAATCGTGGTCGATATTTGAGCTTCCTGGGGGCGAGCGTCATCTCGTAGGCCGGGCAATCGAAAATAGTGAAGGCCGGGTAAGTTCGTGCGTAGAGAATTTTGATATCAAAACAATGCGAGCCATGACATCGAGCGGACGTGTCTACAATCTCCGAGGCCGCCCTGGTCACAACAGCGATGCCGAGTATACGTGGAACAGGTGGCGTGCCATCAACGACATACGCGACTTCGTCAATGTCAGCAGCGAGCTATGGAACAAGCACCTAAGCGCTAAGGCTTGTTAAGGCCGGAGCATGACTGGTGCTGCCAAGGTATTGCCGGCGCTCCAAATGTGACAACATCTACACGCTCAATCAGACGGCTGGGCTGACGGGACGGGAACGTGACATGCTAACTGACGAGGAAATTGCTCGCGCGGCGATGGAGGACTTGGCTGTCGAGCGCGTACTTGCGCAAACACACCTTGCCAGGCCAGTAGCGATAACGCCAGAGTCCATCGAAGCTGGCGATGCTTCACTCGCGGATACCTACCGTGAGGCGTCGGCGCGGTTCCAACGCCGACTTGAGAGCAAGGAGTTGCTCACTGCCGACGAATTTTGCCACGCTGTTGGCGTAGATGTTGATTGGCTAAACGGCGCACTTCATCACGGTCGCGTGTTTGCACTAATGGCGCCAAACGGCGAATCTTACTATCCGGCCTTCTACGCAGAACCAGGCCTTGACCGTGCGGATATTGAGCGCGTTGTCAACGTCCTTTCCGAAATTGGACCAGTTTCTCAGTTCACGTTTTTCTACCAAGCTTGGACACCGCTAGGCACTACACCTGTGGATGCGTTGCGAGCCGGTCGTGTAGGAGAGGTGATGCGCACAGCGATTGGCTTTGCTGAGGACGCCCCCAGAAAAGTAAATTCCCGCCACATTTAAGGTGGACTCTGTCGATGCTTTAATCGCGTGCATCCCGCCCCGCTCCGCACCGTGACTTTCCCTGTTGGGCTTCTTCTCGCCAGAGGAATCTAATCGCTCGAATGAGTGCCTTGAATGAAGTACCGTGAAGTTTCTGACCAAAAAATTTACTTCTGCACTTACTTCAATCGCAACGCTTTCTTCCAATTTGGCGCCTGCCACTCCCACGCATGCACCTCCTCAAAAATCTTTGGTAGCAGCATGCGTCCAATCTCGACACTGGCGCTCAACGGAGTGGCCGGGAAGATGTGCAGCACTCGCACCCCAGCGGCGTTGAGAGCATTTAAAAACGCGTTGAACTGCCGGCGGAACTCAAGCACGTGCGCTTCGGTTCGAATGATGCCGCGATTGGGTTCCTCGGCACGAAATTCGACGACCGGCATCTGCTGGTTAGGCGTCGACGCGAGGCCAGAAATATTGACCACGACCGCAACCTCTCGCGGTAGCTGGTTGGGAACATCGAACTTATATTTCGGGGCCGCGCACTCCGGCCTAACATCCCAGAGCCATCGCTCACTAGGCAAATCGAGGACCGATGCCTCGGTCTTGTCGCCCAAAAGAGCGCCCAACTTCATGAGCATCGGTATCGGCGCAAATCCCGCAAGCGTCAGGTGTGTGGGCCCATTTCTATCAACTAGTTGTGGGCGGATACGTTGTTCGTAAATGTTTTGCAGCGCGGCTTCCGCACGCTGCCAAAAATCCTCGACGTTGTCTAACACGTCAAAATCGGCTTTGTCGATGTGAATGTGCGGTGCCTTTGGCGAGCGCGTGTAACGACTGTTTTCCAGCATCGCATAATTGATTTGAGCGATGTCCACAATGGGCACGTGAGAACCAATGGGGAACGCCATCAAAATAGGCAAACTCTCCATCATTCCGGTCGCGCTATAGATTCGCTCGATGCGCTCTTCATGCTCACGCTTCATTGCGTATAGCTGTTCCGCCGTGTACTCACTGCTCTTGCCATGCTCGTCGATACGGGCATGGCAGTCAAAACACGCAAGCATCAAATTACTGCCGTCGGCAGCCAGCTTTTCCGAAAGACCTGAAAGGCCACGAGCGCCATCGGGGCTGTCGGCAATGATGTGTGCATTCTCGCCCACTTTTAGTCTTTTTTTGGTAAGGAAATCCCGCGAGACTGGCTTATTACAGCCGCGGAATTGGCAGCGCCCCGCTGCGGCAATCCACAACGTGTTCTTGGTTTCTGTTGGGATAGTAGCCCGTGCTTGGGTCCTAGTCATTCTTTTTCTCCTCGGTCAATTCGTAAAATGCCCCGTCACAGGTCATCGACCAAACGCGGATTCGTTCAATGCCAACTATAGGGAAAAACAGTTGGTCACCGTGGAAGGTGTCCGACGACAAAGCCTTCTTCCAGTCTTGGCGGTCAACCCCACTCGGATTTGGGACTGCCTCTGGATGGGTGTGCCAGAGGCCCAGATAAGCGAGCGTGCTTTCTTCTTCGGACCAGCGACTCTGGGCGATTGCGCTGTGCTTCTTCGAGCGAAAAAAGCTAAACCGGCCGCGCCTATCCGCGTTCTGCGGCGTCGTGACTTCATCAACGACCACATCGTCAGTATCGAGCAGGTGCCGTCCAAGAAGGACGCCGCCGGCCTCTGTCTGCCACCAAGAGCGCTGGCGAAACGCCAGCATCTGCTGGACGGCTGCTTCCACGATGATAAGGCGCCGATTGCTCGAAACACGGTAGACCAATTTCATTTGTCCGTCTTGCACTTCTTACAGGGGCGACCGAATGCACGCTTCGATTGTTCTTCGCTCGGCATCTTCGACCGCGCCTCATTCCACCACGGTGTCGTTTTTAAATTGTGTTCGGCTGCCGCGTTTCCTTCGCCAGCCCAGTAGTGGTACGACGGCCCGGTTTTTCCCGACAGCGCCGACAGGATATGTTCTGCGGCCATCAGCGCCGTACGCCGGGACTGCAGTGCGCCGTACGGTACGAAGTTGCCTCCGCACCCCGTAATCGTCTTCGACACCGACTGATTGGGGGCGAGAAATGCGATGCGGGACTGCAGGCTCGATTCACCTTCGTCGTCTCGATAGAGGCAGTCGAGGCAGCCTTCACCTTGCGTCCAGGTCAGCACAGAGTGCCCGCCGAGGTCAAGGGGTTCCAACCACGTAAAGAGCATCGGTAACTGCCTTTTTGACATACGCAGTGCGCGTGCAAAGCTCTGCTCAAGCGTCGGCAACCCGAGCGCAAAAACGACTGCATCAACTTCATCCAGATTTGCCCTACGAAGCCACTCCTGTCCGCTGGTGGCTCGCGCAATGACTTTGATTCCAGGGTAATGTGTCTCGAGCTGATACTTCAGGCCGAAGACCTTCGACGAATCAATCCAAAACGGGTCCAGGATGTAGCGAAACACGTTGTCCTCAGAGAAATCATCGCTATCGACAAGTGTGAGCCGACCCACCCCGGTCGCTGCGAGTGCGTCAGCGACCACCGCGCCAATGGCGCCGCACCCGATGACGACAACATGTTTTGAGTACATAGCCGCGGATGCGCCGCCCCGTTCCCGCATATACGCTGGGGTAAGGCGTCGCGTCGTTAGTGGCGTCACGGGCTCCTTGAGGTCGATGTCGCCGTTTCGTGTCCGAAATTCGAAGCCGACCACAGATACACCGCCGGCCTGGCGCGGAATGGACACGAGAAGCACCGCTTGCTTCGGATGATTCTTGTTCAAGGATGGTCGAACCAACCGCCCCCAGAGCACAAGCTGGCTTTCCGACATACTGTCGCGAATTGACGCTACGTAGTCAGCGGTAAGCGTTTCGGGAAACACCGGAGGCGCAGGCAACGTATCCAAATGGATGTACAGCGCGTTCTGGGAAGCCGCCCCCTTTACATCGAACGTTTTATGTGGCGGGACATCGCGCTCGGTGAAAAACCGCTGGGGCGCCTTGTCCTTGAATTTAAGATACGTCGTGACAAGGCGGTCACGTCCATCTGCATCGAAGGCGCTCGATGCGCGAATCGAACCTGGCATAGCATTCCAGTAGCCCTCCACTTCATTGAAGAACTCCGCTGCGCCCTCTGCCTTGTCTGCATCCCACTTTTCGAGCAAGTCGAAGGCGGCAAGAAATGTATAAGCGACGATTTCCACGTTGCGGTCCGGGTCGAGGGACAGGCCCTGGTGGTCGCTAACGCAGACACTTCCGTAGTAGCCCACGTGCGGGTGGAGCCGACCGGTGGGCTTCAATCTCACATAAGGCAGTCGCGTAAGCGAAGCGCTAAGGCATTCGATTACTAGGTTCCAGCGCTGGGACGCGCCCTGAACGACTACGTTAATGCGATGTTCCGCCGTGGTCTCCAGGACTTCAAGCTGGAGGCCACGGTCGACACCGGCCTGACGGACCGCCTCGAGGCAGGCATTCACCACATCCTCGCTGGCGTTACCAGCGCTCATCAGGCGGAGTTACCCGTGCCAATGACCGGCGCCCCTACCTTGCGGGCAGTGGCCGCCTTTTCTGGGACAACGAAGTCGTCCCCAAACTGCTTCTTCAGCACTTTACATGCGTCCTCTGGCAATTCCTCGTCGTAGGCATCCTTGAGAGCGTCGCGAAGTACCTCGAACTTGGATTTAACCGTACTCATCTGCCCCTCAGTCATCCATTCCATCAAGTCACAGTAAGGGGTGACCGGGAGCGTGACTGCAAGCCGCTGATAAAAACTGCCGTCGGTGCTAGTCCACTGAAACTGGGCAAGAATTGCATTCACCCAGTTGAGCATCGCTTGAAGGTCGCCAGCCTTCCCTGACGTCTCAAAGTGGGGTTTGAACCACTTTTGCGCTGCAACGGTGAGCGCAATGCTCAGCGGAGCGCCAGACGCAAACTGCACTTGACGCCACCGCTTGAGGTACCGGATGCAGCGACGGTATTGGGCGAGTTCGTTAGTTTCCGAAAATGCGGTGCAGATTATCTTCGTGAGTTGCTTGGGGTCTGACGTTTCCCAGACACGCTTGTTTGTCTCTGAATTTTCTTTGCCTTTGGCAAGGTCGAGAAACTCGTCGTCACGCTTCGTATAGACCGCCAGGTCAACGTGATACGAAATCACGTCGCCCCGCATGTAGTTCACCGTCACACATGGACGGCGGATGTTTACATTACGGCCATGAGTATCCAGGGCATCGCGAATTATTTTTTTGAGAGCGACGGGGTCAGGATATTTGTCTTTTTTGCAATCAAAGATGAGACCAACGTCAATATCGTAGTTCCCATCCAAGGGGACCACGCCGGTGTGCATGGAATAGCTGCCTTGATGGAAGTTATCGTACTTCGGAACGTCTTCGGGCAAATTCGCGTCGAGAGCTCTCAAAATAGTATCACGCTTGTCGCGCAATTTTGCTTTTTCGTCATCGTCGTCGAGTTTGATTTTGGAATGAAAATCGTCGAAGTGTTTTTGGACCGCGGGCATTTGAAAATCCTTAATTAAGAGCCGAAACTCGCCGCTGCGATGTTGCACAGCCTGGCGCAAGGTTGCATTTTTACAATAAATTGGCACTCTCAACTGCAGAGTGCTAACTCATCAGTATCATACTCCGGTTTTAAACGAATACCACCCGGCCGCCAAAATAAGCTGGGTTTTTGTACAGCTCACAAATCACTCGCGCGCGAGAGAATTCGTACAAAATTATCAGGATAACAGCATTCCTATGAAAACTTGGTGAGTGGTCTTCACGGCCCGCCACACTCACAAACCAGGAAATGTTCGCGTCGCAGGACCTCAGGTGCACGTCCAACGATTGCCCTCCATCACTTGAAATTTTGATATCTGTCCCAATGTAGAGTCCGCCAGGAAATCGTTCCTAGCATCAACTTTTGTTGCATAGAAAGCAAAAATGGCCTTTTACAATGACGCAGAAAAAGTTAGAGAGTCGAAAACGAATGAGAAATACCGCTTAGCCCGAAAGCCCGGGGAGAAGCCGTCAAGTCCCGGGATTTACAAATGCCAATCGTGCGGCTACGAAGACGTAATCAACAGAGAATGCGGTCACCTCCCACCCTGCTCCAATTGCGACAAGAAGCCGCACACATGGAAATTACTGGTAACTGCGACCGACGAATAAGTGTTTCCTATTAACAGTGCCGGCTTTAAAAACCGGCTCTTCCTGTTTCTGGGTTTCGCCTACCGCGAGCATTCGAGCTCCCTAGAGGCGTCGCGTGTTGACTTCCGGACTTTGAACTAACTGAACAAGCAACTGTCAAATCGGAAGAAGGCTCTTCCAGACGAAATGCATCGCGCTGACAATTCAAATTCAAGTTCACCCTATCGAATTAACTGACCATCCGATGCTGAGAGCGGAAAATGGACAACTTGGAAATTCCCGACAATTTTCCGCGGCCAAAGTATCTGGGTGCTGTTCCAGGCGCTCAGAAGAAATACCTGGCGGTCGAATTTGATGGCCGCTACTACCAACCAGGCTGCACGCCTCCTGAACTTTATGAACGATGGAGGTATTGCGTGGGACTGGTCGACCAATTCGCGACCGCCTGCATTCAAACTAAAGCTGGAAAGCGCAGGGACATGCCGGAGGCCGGCATTCTCGACCAGTATCTCGTGCGCCTAATCGAGGCCAGATGGGTCAGCGACGACGAAGCCGAGTGGGTGATTCGCGAGGCCGCAAAGGTGTTGAAATGGCCTTCGCCGAATACCGCAACACCGGAGGTCAAATAAGCAGCCGATTTACTGCAGGAGGCTGTGCCTTTAGCAACAGGCGCACCTGTTCTTTGGTGGGCGCAACAGGCGCGAAACGCGAACTCCACGGGTGTAGACCACGAATCCCTCGCAGCAGACCTTGCGCTGCCAGGTTCCTCAGAAAATGATACGCACCTTCGGCAACAGGGCTAAATCCGTTCGTGGATTGGGTGACACTTTCCGGGGTCAATAAGGCCTTGTCGTCAATACAATTACGAACCCACACCTCAACGTCTTGTGCGGCGAACTCGCCGCCGCTCATGCAAAACTTCGCAAATATTCCTGTCTGCCAAATTACTGGATGGGAGCCCAAGGCGCCTCCCTTTTCGACACTCTGCATCAAATTAAGAGGGAGCTGTAACGGGCTCACGCCAAGATAATGACAATGAAGTGCGATACGCATGGTTGTATCAAGGCCGCGAACGAGTTCAATCTTTTTCGCTGGGGTCACCGCCGCCATCCTGACAATCAGCGCTTGTAGCTTGCCCCGCAAGTTCGCCGCCTGCTTGAGCTTTGTCGAGGGCACCGTGCTCATCCGGAGCTTCGGGGTTGCGATGGCCGGCTGTGGGACAAAAATTCGGGTCGACATCGAAAGTAGACGGACCATCTGCACTTCGAGGCCCCTCGAATGTTGATTGTGTAGCCAACGCCATCGACTTAAATCTGCCATGGCCATTTCAATAGCAGCGCTGGAGGCATCGACCGCGACATCAGTGAGGCATATCTCAACAGCAGACATATGCAGCTTTTTAGCGTACTTCCATATCTTCTCAGCTGGTACCTGGTGCCTGAAGAAGACCTCAAGCGCGACGCGCCCCACATTGGTCTCAAGAAGAACATCGGGCACAACCTTGGTTTCGTCGTATCCAGCGACTTCAGCTTCAACCTGCGCGCTGACCACCTCCAACCGAAAAGACGGGTGATGGCGGCGTGACAGCTGATGTACCTGGCCATCGTTAGACTCATGCTTGGCGTTCACTGTGAAGCCAGGCAGTACAAGGGTGGCCAATGTCGATAATTGCTGTTTAGCGTAACGGTGAATGAGGGACTCAGGTGCCGGATTACAATTGGGGTCGTCGGTGCCGTGAGCGAAATGATGCCGAAGAACGGAGCCCTTTTTTGCTATCAACGGCCTTTTACACTCCGCACAATAGCAAGAACATGCTAGCCCACTGGCTACATCGTCAATGTGCACGAGTTGAGAATCTCTCAAACCGTAAAGAATTTCTGTTCCGGTCATTTCAACCCGCACATTCGATAAAAGCATTCAAGCATAGTGGCTATCAGAACGACCGCAGGACTACCGTCGACTTCGCGACTTTGGAAAGTCAGCCGCGCGCATCCTGCCTTTAACCTTCTTGACGATAATGCGCCTCAGTACAGACGCGCATATCTAGGATTTTTGAACCTTGAGCGCTTCGTTAAGCCATGGGGTGAAGTCAGGGCAATCACCGGGCGGGGTCGGTTCAATGACGAGCATTGAAACTTCGCACAATCGAGGGTCTTCACTTTGAGCACATCCGCACTGCGAGAATAGGGCAACCCAACTCCCTTCGGTCTCTTCGAAGGCTAGCAAAGCCTCATCAACACTGAAGGAGCTATCCTGGTGCCGAGAAAAACAGCTGCACTGCGGTCTGGTTACCAATTTTACGTCAAGATACCCGGCTGCCTTTGCTTGCTGCAGGTACTCGAAATTACGCCGGAGTGAGCGGCATGTCCCTAAAACCGATGGGTGAAAATGTCCACACAAGGCGTCCTGGGCATCAATAGAAGCCTGGCGAACTTGCCAATCAGTTGTGCTTGCAATTGGAATGGATGCGAGCCAAAAACGTTGGACTACATCTGAGGTTTGCATTTCTCGCTTAGGAACAAATGGAAACTTGAGTAAAGCAGGCAGTATCACCCGCGAAAACTCGCTCAACGATAATCCGTATGCCGTCCGTAGGATTCGATTCCGAGCTTCGAGCGTCTCATTTAGAGCCTCCCAACTCGTCTTCGTCACTTCCTTGTCTCCAGCTCGTTTGTGCTCGTCGGCGTCGGCATCACAACCGAGAGCCCAAATCGAGCAATTGCTTTTCGCAAGAAAGAGTAGCCGAACTTTTCCAAAACGTAATCTACGCTGTGCTTTGCCTTGATGTTTTCCGCTGTGCTCTCCGCCATATCTGCGGGCGAACGCACCTTTCGTCCGATGTTCACCAGTGACAGGCATTCGGCGACCCGCTCTATTGTCAAAGAAGCGAGCAACTGCTGCCCTTTACGTTCAGCGACGGTCGCCCCCTCGAGTATCAAATCAAGAATATTTTCACGGCCGTTCACGTTCGCGTTCTTATGTTCAGCCGCAATCTCATCATCCAGCTCTATGAGCTGCTGAAGTGTCGCGATGTCCAAATATTCAAGTACGAGTTCCGCGCGAGCGAAAGTTGAGTCATTGAGCAGGCGGACTATAGGTATCAATTGCATCGAGGTCACCGCATCTTCTGCGGTCAACTCTTCGAAGTAGCCTTGAAATAGGCGTCGCAAACCTTCCAGGCCGAGCGCCTGCATATTTCCTTGATAGTCGTCTATCGTGTTGTAGACACCACCGGTTGGAGCGAAAACGAAAACACCTTTGGCAAAGCGTCTTTCACATCCTATTCCGAAGGAACCATTGACCGGTTCATCATCTTCTCGGTCGTCCGTCAAATAGTCGCAGTCTCCAATTTGCCGTAGCTCCTCCGACGTCTTCGTTGCATATTTCTTTGAGGCGCCGAGAGGTGCAATCTCTTCCGTTTCTAAGACAGCGTAGCCGAGTTCGGGCTTTCCGATAAATCGTTCCAATGTTAGTCTTTTCGGCTTCAAGATGAGCTTGCCACTGTAGGGTATTGTGAGAGCAAGCATAGAACCGTTCTCGCAGACGTTGACGCCAGATATTTGTTGCCCCCCGCCCTCCGGAAAAAAGAAGTGATTTAAGCCGTCCCGGCGCGAGAGTACCCCCAAGGCGCTAGCGATATGTTCAACTGTCTCCCAAGTTGCACGCACGAGCCCTGGACCGGATACGGCATCCAGTTCAGCAGCTGCCCACTGAGCGGTATTCCCACTGCGAAAATCAGACTGGAGCTTAATCACATCACGGATTCGCGCCGAAAACTCCGCGGCCGTTGGTCTAAGGGATGGTTTCGAATTCGTGCAGTCGCTAAGCAGGCTTTCAAGCGGCTCAACAACAGCACCTTGCACGCTTCCGACGGAGGTTAGTCCCTCGCGCCCGACCGCACTGTATTGTCCAGAAAACGGAATCTTTTCCTCTGTAATGAGCGACCACACGGTTTTGGCCAAACTATAGACGTCGGCCTTGAACGGGTCCGCCGTTTTCGGCGAGGTCAGCATTTCATTCGCCATGAAAGCCCAAGGTCCCATGGGCTCATTTTTTTCCGTCAAGGCTAGTTTTTCCGGAAACGATGCAATTCCAAAATCGCCAAATCTATACGTGCCCTCGAAGAAAAATAAGTTCTCAGGTTTGATATCCCGATGCGCAACTTCCTGCCTGTGTATCTCGGTGAGAGCCTCGGCGAGCTCGGCAAATGCTAGCAGCTTAGCGTCGAGCGATGCCCCCGCAAGAACCTTTGACACCGGTCGAGCGGTTGGCATCACGTAATACGGCACTTCAAACGAAGGATTAGTTAAAACGAACTCTAAAATTGGCAAGACGCGAGGAGAATTTTTCAACCGTTCCGTTACCACCTTGACTTCGTCGCAAAATCGTCCATACCGCTTCTTGTTATCGTTAAGCAGAAATTTGACGGCGACCTCGCCAAGGGTGGGATGTACGCCGGCGTATACCACCCCGTTTCCACCGACTCCTAGCTGTTCGCCTAATTCGACTCCCACTGAAACCTTCGCTAGTTCCGCTCTTGTCTTTGATATCAAGGCCATATACTGCTCCCAAGTTGTAACGCATTCACGGCGTTCTAAAATTACACCCCACACACCGCCTAGCGTAGTCGGCACCGAGTCCCTTCTCCAACTCTAACCTATGTACCCCATCGGCGGGGACCGCCTCGATGACATTGCCTTGGGCCGATTCCGCAGACCAGATGCAAAACTTCTTCGCCCCGGTCACAGCCACATACGCGACTCGAAATGCTTCGTCCTTTTGAGCAGCATCGAATGTCTGCGGAAACCCGGCGAGACGGTGAAGAGTATTCTTCAAGTCGTTCGCTCCGAAGTAACGGGGCGAGCCAACCAAAATTACGTAGTCAGCTTCGAGCCCTTTGCTCTGGTGGTACGTAGTGCACATCAGTCGCTTATCACGTATGCCTTGGTACTTTTCCAGCTCAGCATACGTCGCGGCTAAGAGGTATATTTCGGCGTCCTCTTCCGCTTCCGCCAGAATTGCATGAATAGCAGCCTTGACGTCCTCGGGCCCGTAGTCGGTCATCCCTCCAACTACATGCGGCACGTGCATAACTGAACGGTTTGCTGCCACACATCGTCGTCCTGAGCGGTGACGACGGCGTTACGTATGTTCTCTTGTTTAAACCCTATAAATTTCATGCTGGTTTCCTGTTGTGGACCTAGCATGTATAGGAACAACGCGTCTGTTTCGTCCAGACCGCCGTTCTAATTTCTAGTTGCTGACTTGCGCGATTTTTCGAAGATGATTCAATCCTTGTCCAAATGGCCTATGGCCCAGTAATCGTCGTCGACCGTTTCGTCATCAAGCGCGCCTGAAACAACACGTGTGAACATAGGGCTTCGGAGCTTTTCGATTCCTAAGGCCTCCTGGGGCATCCATGAACCTTCGGACCAAAGCGTTTCCACCTGTGCGCCAACCTCGGCGCCAAACCAGCTCTTCGATTCGCGAGAAGTTTGGGGCGCGTCGCCGTCGAGTGGGCGCCGGCACCCGAACTTCAGCATCCATCGGTAAAGGTTCATTGCGGGAGCTACCGTTGCAGTTCGGTCGCGAACGGAACGATTAAACAGCAAAGGTATTTCGACACCTGTTGGGTCCAGGTCGCCGAAATATTCCACCCCGACGCCTCCAACGTCGCGCAGCACTTGGAGCAGCGCATCCTCCGTATTCCGGAACGCTTCCCCGACACCGTAAACGACAGCCGAATATCGTTTCATCGTCTCGTTCCACTCCCCAAAACTCCAATAGGTATTGTGATTTTCAACGACCAAAATGGGTAGGCCCGCAACTTTAGGACTTCGATATGCGAGAGGGAATGGCACGGCAAACGCACCAATCGTGGCCAAGTCTAATCGTCCCCCAAAAAGGTAGTTGCCGATTCGAAGTACGTCGAGCCGCTTTTCGTCACCGAAGATTTCAAGCGAACGTTCCTTCACCGGGACTAATGTAAGCGAACCCCTGCGCTTCAGTAGAAAGTCATTGATTGCCTTTGCCGCTGGTAGAGACGTGGGCTTGAGTTCAGGCCAACATCCAAGCTCGGGTACCCATGCGACTTCAGAATAGTTCTCGTGACCAGGCGCGGCAGCTTCGTCGACAACTTGTATCCATAATGGAAGCCGCGGCGAGCCGCGCACTTCCCAGTTCTCTCCGGCCCTGGCAGGCATGAGAATTCTGTTCGCAGCAGCCATTTCGTCCAGTTCCGCAAGTAGGCAAGTATTTCGCTCCGGATTAGCTGCCTGCTCAGGCCGTAGCGAGAAAAACGCAGCACGAACTTCGTCCAAGGTCTTTCGCTTACGTCGTCCAGTTCGCAAGAGGGATAGTAGGTCAACCGTCACGCTGTCTCCGTTTCATTGTCACGCAGGGTGAAGTCAACAATCTCGAGATGCCACCGATTCGATTTCGTATTCTTTCCTGCTTTCCGCAGGTGAATGAAGCGTGGAAAATCCGCCACGGCGTTGTAGTCGGGAAGCGCTGTAGCAAAAATCAACTGCACGTCCATCGCGGCAGCCAACAGGCGCTGCGCTTTCCACATTGCCGGATTGGTTGCCTTAGCGAAGGGATTGTCCAAAATAAGCGGTCCACCACCGTTGCGCCGTACTTTGGCCTGAGTTTCCGAGCGAATTTGGTTAATGAGCAAATATAGGAACATTGCCATCACAACGGCTTCGCCTCCCGAGTTTTGGATTTTGTCGACCGCAACGTATTGCAAGTCGACATCGGGACTCATTTTCAGCAGTTTGACGCCCAGGCTGCGACCGTAGATGCGCGAAACCGCCTCAGCGACCATAGCCGCTCCTTTAGCCGGCACGACCTTGGTGTCGATAAGGGAATCCAGATAGTTCCTAAGAGCGAGCTTGCGCGCTTCCTGCTGCACCTCGTTGAACTTGGCCTGCATTTTAAACATAGGCATCCCGCCGACCCAAGGTGCGTTAGCTGGAACCCTTTTATTCGTCGCCGACACCAGCAGCGAAATCGCCGTGTTCGCCAGATTGGATAATTCCCCTACACATGCATTGAAGTCGGCCTGCATGCCCTCCAACATGGAATTCGTCGTGCCAATGCGGTCCGCGATGCCGGCCAAGATTCGCTCGCCATCCGAACAGGCGGCATCGAAATCATTTCGTTGAAGTTGCGCAGAAATATCGGGCTCAACTCTCGAAAGCGCCTCGCTACGTGCGAGCGATTTGACATCATCGAACAACTTCATCGCCTGCGTCCGGGCATGATTTACCGTCCGCTCGCGCTCGCGAAACTGCTGGATGATACCGGACACCTGCGACTCAAAATCATCTTCGATGGTAGAGGGCTCAGCGCCTAGAATCTCGGGCATAGAGAGTGAAGTGCGGAGCGTCTGCGCCGCAACTTTTGCTCGATGCTCTTGAGATTGTGAAGCCTCGATAGACTTCTGCAGCAGTTGCAAAAACTCGACCATCTGCTCAACCGCCGCGTCCGTCTTCTCGATTTCATCAGCCGCCTGCTCACTTTCGGCCGCAAGCTCGTCGTCCGAGGCTCTGCCTGCGGCTTCAACGGCGACGACGCTAAGTTCGTTGGGGTGCTTTAGTCGATTCATCGCAGCGACGGCAACAGCATGTGTCTGTCCAGCCGCAATCTTAGCTGACTCGTGCACCTCGATTTCTCGCGAAATCACAGGTAGCCAGTCTTCGTACGGCTTGGTCAGAAAGGGGGCCATTGCGTCCTCCGACACGTCCCCAAACCGGCTCGAGTACATTTTCTCTTTTTGCAGGTGTTCCTCTCGCGCTATGTCCAGGTGAATCTTTACAATACCAATGCGCTCATGCTCTTCGGACTCATATTGAATCGCGGCGCTGGCATACAGATTTGCCAGCGAGTCAATGCTGGACGGGCCATCGCCGTCGTCTCCGTCTACGACAACTTCGCCGTAGTACTTCACCGCGGAAAATTCCTCCGAACGCTTCAGATGCTGAGTCTTATACAGTTGAACTTCCTCAAGCTGCGTTTCTCTTACATTCGCAAGCTCTTCCAGCCGACATGCAATTTCATTTGCGCGGCTATGAAGACCAGAACGCAATTTGACAATTTCGTCCAGTCGAGTGAGGCGAGTCCGCCGCCCGGATTCGTGAGTCTCGACAAACTTTTCGATATCGCGGAGGTGACGCTGACAGAGCGCAGCAGCTACGTCTGCCTGAGCTGCCTTTGCCCGGCAACTGTCAGCCATGCCCAATGCCTCGACTGCTTGGCCGTCGAGCATGTCCGCTCGTTGAGTGAGCGTCTCTGCTTCAAAATCCAGCCGTTGAATCTCTTCAATCCGTCGCTGCAGCTTTCCCTCACCGAATCGTTTGACGAATCGCTCAAAACGTTCCTTGGCCAGCATTGCGTCACTTTGCTGAGTGGCATAGAAATCGCGGCTCGACGCCTCTGCCGCCACTCGTGCATGTAACGATTCAAGAAGTACTTGAGCGGCAGCGAAATTAAATGCGGCATCGTCGGCCGCGGGTATAACGATGTTGTCGGCTGCAGTCACCTCCGGTTCGAGCGTGGCGGCAGAAATCATTACAGGAGCGACTAGAGCGAGCCCTTCGACTGCAAGGGTCCTGGCCTTTTTCATTTCACTCGAAGCGATACATACTCCTAAAAACCTCGCGGGGTTACTGCGTATCAGCGCTCGCGCGGCATCAGAATCACTAACGGCCTTCGCGATGTAGGTGTTAAACGCAGTCGCAGACTTTACGCCGATTTCCTTAAGCCGCGCAACGACTGCATTTACGTCAGATGACTGACCAGTAACGCCCGTCTCCAGAATGGAAGAGCTACTCGCGTTGAGCTGAGAAAGACGCACGCTCGACAGCGCGACCTCGTTTGCGCTTCCCTGGGCGAGTCGAAGTAATGCCGTCAGTAGCGCTGGAGACTCAGGGTCCGCCATATCGGCATCGGCCGCCAAACGTGCTATGGGCAATTGGGATAGGCGCTCCCGTTCGATTTCGCCCTCGGCGACGAACCTTTGTGCATCTGCGCTTATTGCGGAAAGCTTCGCGGCATCAGTGCGCAACCTGCCGGCATCGGTTCGATACCCTTCGCTGGTGCGAACATGTTCCTCAATTCGAGCCCTAGACTGTTTTGCAGATTCGGTATGCTGGGCGGCTTCGCTCACCCATCGCTTAATTGCCTTTCCAGGAATCTCAGCGCTTTGCATTGTCCCGTCTGCTTCCAGCGATATTCGAGCCGAAGTGCACGCTGCCTCCAGCGTCTCGAGCTTCGTGGCTTCGCTTCGCAGGTTTGAATCGTTTTCGGCATTTCTCGCGCGCTCCTGATTCAGTCGCGCGTCCTCTTTTTTTGCCTCTGCTACCAAACTTTCTGCCGACTGCTGCTGCAATTTTGCTTTTGCCATGCTGGCCTGCAAGGCGTGACGTAGCAAGGCGCCTTGTTTTTCGACCGAGTCGCGCCAGGGCTGCAGCGATGCTTCCGCCAGAGCTGCGCGCGCTTCCAGTTCCTTACGAACGGACAGCGCCTGGCTGGCTTCAGTTTTTGCTCGCGCAGCCTCCAGGTGGACGAGCTTCTTCTTCGACCCAGCGTGCGCCGCCTCTGTTTCTGCTCTCTGAACTGCAGCGCGCTCGAGCGCGCGATGGTGTTGCACGTGCGAAATCGCGTCAACTTTCTCGGTCAGCGTTTTCTTTGTCGCTGCCTTGAGCGCTAACGTTTGACGATGTACGCCGGCTTGACGAATCTCGTCGTCTACGCGCTGGCGAAGCGTTTGAACACGGTGTTCTAAACTAACCACCAGTCCTTCACCGCCATTGTGCGCAGCATCTCGAGTTGCCATCGCAGCTGAGTATTGATTGGCACCCTCCTGAAAGCGGCCCAACGAGCTTTCTAGTTTCGTCAGCTCGTTAAGTCGCAACTGGGTATCCGGCTTTTTTGAGAGCTTATCGCACGTATTCACGACCGTCTCGCGAACCGCGCTCGCCCGGGTAGCGTCGACAGTTAAGTCGAAAAACTTATGAATGAACTCAGGCTCCGACTTGAAGGTGAGGAAGCTGGTGTCGATGCCGCCTTCCTGAGCTGAGAAGAAAACTTGCAACTGAAGCATCTCGACATCAATCAACCGTTCGTCGCGCAGATGCTTCTGCCAGTCCGACTGCCCGCGTGTATAGAAAAAATCATTGTTGAATCGCTGAGTGTCGTGGAACCATTTGGACACGTGAGTAAGGGTTTCGGCCGGCGCATGGTCCAGTTTTGGGGCTGGAACGCTTTCGAGGCGCAATTGTTCGGTCACCTCAAAGCTGAAGAAAACGCGGTCGATGTCAGTCTTGTCGGAGCGCGACTTGACCGATACCACCTGGCCGACCACCAAACGATAGGGACTACCGCCAACGACCTTCGGAGGCATCTCCCACTCGATAAGGATGAATCCTGGCCGGCCGTCACTCGAAAAGTATTGCCCAAACCGGTGATTAGCATTTTGGAGATGCTTCAGGAACTTGTCCTGTGGCGTCTCGAAGCACGAAAATACAAAGCTCAAAAACGTTGTCTTCCCGCCGCCGTTTTCAAGATTGATTAACGCGTCCGTAGCTTCCTTGGTCATAGCATCTGTCAAGTCGAAAATCAGCCCGTCATACCAAGCCGCGTTCACTCCATAGTTTCCAACGTAGATTCGCGTAATTTTTTGCATGCTATGCCTCGGGTGGAGTGAAACCGGTATCGGCTTGGGCTAATTCGAACAGGCGCCGCAGAGTCAATTCGCGCAGCTGCACCCGAAAGCGATTGGTCGGAGTGTAAGTAACGAGGGACTCATCGTCGGAAGCACGGACCACACGTACCAGTCCGCCTGTCACCATCTGAGTAAGTGAAATCGCGATAAGCCCCACAATCGTATTGACACCAGCGCGCTTGACGGACGGAGTCGTCAACGGCAGCGAGCAAATTAGCTCCCATCCAGGCTCAAGCGCGAAGGGCAAATCAACTTCCGACTCTCCCACTTCTTTCAAGCGCCGAGCCAGCGTGACCAGAACGTCCCGAAAATTGGCGAGCGATGCTGGCGGAGGAGCGGTCCCATCGTCCTCAAGCCCATCCATGGTTGGGAAGAAGGTTGCTGCAATCGCGATATGCGCTAAGACCATCGCGGCTTTTTGGTCGGCATTTAGCACACTGCGTATGTCGCTCATCTTCAGTGCGAACTTGCTGTCCTTTGTCGTTGGCGCCACAACTAGGCCACGCTCGCTTACGTCGAGGACGAGGAGTTCCATTCCTTCTGCCACCGCATGGACTTGGTCGGCAAATGCCGGCTCTGCCCTGTAACTTGCCAAGAGCTCGCGGTAGCTCAAGTCGTTCACCGGTGTCAGCGCAGCGTTCAGCGATTTGTACACTAACCGCGACGCGTTCCGCACGCTCGTTTGGAGGTCATTCATTGAAGTCTTTCTTAGAGACGAACTGCAAGTTTGTACCGCTGGCCACGTCTAGAACGAAGCGTCCGTTCGCCTCGACGGAAACGTATGGGAAAGTAGACTCGGTGGGCGCGTAGCATCGGAACAGCCTGATAACCGCAAAATGCAGCATGTCCAAGTCGAAGCCAGCTTCCGACCCTTTAAGCAAGAGCTCGTCGAGTTGATACGTGCCGGACCTTTCGAACTGATGGGTTATCCACGCCTCCACCTTCAAAATCAGCTCTTTGGGGAACCTCTCCGGGTAAGGCACGTGGGGAGTAATCTCCCCGGTATCATCCTCAGGAGGACCATCTTCAGCACGCCGCTCAAGCAAAAGCGAGAAGACAGAGTTCAGGTCATAGACCTTTGGCCACGAGGGCGGGTGAAACGCGCTCACGACGAACTCCCCATTTGCCGCCAAAATATCGCTGCTCAGGCCGAGAAGCTGCGGGAACAGGCGAGATTCCAAGTCTGGTAGGCTGCCAGCCCTTTTTGCGCGAAAGACCGCCTTTTGAGCATCGAGGAAGCGTTGTGGGGCGACCAAAATGTCGTTGACCAGATAGGCACGAATCAACCCAGCTCCCTGCAAGGTCTTCAGCAACTGAGAAAGGTCCCTCCTTGCCTTCGGCTCCTCCGCCTTGATTACAGCGTCCCGAACCGCTTCTTCCATTCGCTGGTCTTCAGCCTGACGCTCTTGCACATGGGACCGAGCGCCGGCGAGTTTTACCGCGACGTCGGTTACCCACTTCACCGACCCTGGCGCACGGATAGCTTGGTTCAATCTGTCACCAATCAGCTGTCGGTATTCGAGCGATAGCTTTCGTGCTCGTTTTGCGACCTCCAGTGCCGCATCAAACGCGCCGCGCTTCAGTAGGACGTCAAGCATCTTCTCCATGACCACTTGAGCGTCTTCCGGCGCCATGTCGAGCATTCCTAGATAAACCAAATAGCCCTCAGACGTCGGGCGATAGCGGTACACGTCCTCCAAATCCGGTTCATATGACACAAGCCGGAACCGAATTGACCGCATTTGCCCCTCGTTCGCGTCGAAGTACTCGAACTCAAACTCCTTGTACCCCTTAACCTTGTTGTCCAACGTATCAATAACGATTTCCGCAACTTTGCGAGCGAGCGGAAACGTCAGCGACGGCTTCATCCGGGCGGCCACGTTCGCTAAATGGGTGACAACTTCATCTTCGGTGCACCCCATATTCATCGTGGTGCCCTCCATCATGAAGTCAAGTGCAGAAAGGACGAGGTAGTGAGTGTCGACGCCATCCATCAAATTGGAAGTACCGGTCGCGTCAGCACCATACGAATTCTTCGCCAGCTCTAGAGCGAACACAGGCCGAAGCAGCAGTAGGTTTCGCTGCTGTTTTGACAAGTCCAGGAGGCAAACTGTCGCCGCTCCATTTTCGGCTACAGCGGGCTGCTGTTGGTCGGCAAGGTTCTCTTCGGCGTTGTATGTGCGCATATAAAAATTATACGCCTAAAAATTAGACTAATACAATAAATATTCATGGGGTAAAATTGTGGCTATGAATCTTGCACAAAAACACCCCGCTCCGGCGGAGCCTCCAATAAAGTGGGGCCAACAGAGGCGGCTAGAGTTCATTGACTTCCGCTTGCGATGGGAAGGACGCATCAACCGCAGTGCGTTAATGCAATTTTTCGGCATCTCGACGCCGCAGGCCTCGCTTGACCTAGCAAAGTACATCGAGTTGGCCCCTGAGAACCTCCACTACGATAGAACGACTAGGATGTATCTGGCCAAGTCGGGCTTTAGCCGAGCTTTTCCAACAAGTCAGCCCGACTTGTTTCTGGACCGAATGCTAGCGAACGCCCGAGATGAGCCCGACTCGTTGGGTTTCCTTGGCTGGCACCCGCCGACGGCAACAGTGCCAATACCAGGACGAAGAGTAAGCGAAGAGGTGCTCGCTAGAGTGGTTGCGGCCATTCGGAATAAGGAAGATATATTCGTCCACTATCAGTCGATAACGAGTAGCGTCGAATCTGGAAGATGGCTCTCGCCGCATGCGCTAGCACACGACGGATATCGTTGGCACGTTCGAGCGTACTGCCATCTGAGGAACGAGTTCCGAGACTTCCTCATCGCCAGGACAGTAAGCGTTGTTGATGCCAGGGTTGGTTCGATGGACCTGGAACTCGACACTGCATGGCATAACGTAGTTCAGCTTCGGCTGGCGCCGCACCCAGGGCTAACCTCAGCTGCACGACGAATAGTCGAGGACGACTACGGAATGCAGCAAGGCGAGGCCAAGCTTGAATGCCGGGAGGCTTTGCTGTTTTATCTACTACGTCAAATGAATTTGATACCTCGCGATGAGAGTAACGTGCCTGAGGCACAACAGATAATTCTAATAAACGCAGAGGACGTCCTGCCCCTTCTAAAAAAGAAATTACCTTCGCTAAAGGCCGGTAACGAAAATCATCCGCGCGAATCTCAAGGGACACATGGACAATCGTGACGAGATTACTAAAGAATGGTTCGACACTAATTCGGTCGAGGTCCTACTAGACCCGGCTTAGGTGCGGCACACCTACCGTTCCCCAAGACTTGGTAAAGCATCAATGCGTTCTGTTTTCTTACCATGTCGGCAGCACGATGTGGCATTTCAGAAGTGAACATGGAGAAAACGAGCAAGTTGCAGTCAGAGGCCTCCTTCGCGAGTAACTTGGAGCTATTGCTAGAGGCGGCATTGGCGGGGCTAGGCATACTGCTTATGCCAACTTGGCTGGTCGCGCGAGATGGAGGAAGGCCGTCTAGTCGTCCTTCTTCCAGACTACTGCGCCACCTTGGATGGGGTGCTATCTTCGCGCTGTATCCAAGCATCCGGCGGCACTCCGCAAAAGTCCAGGCTTTCGTTAGCGTCATGGAGGCGTCGCTTGCAGCTCTACCCGAGTAACCTCAGCCGGCGGAAGAACTTCCTGTTTCGACCTGTATTTTCACTTCCTTTACGCCCAACGCGCGCATACACATCAAGAAGAAAGCGAATGTGAATTTCCCGCGAGAGATTCGATTCGCTATTGCGGTATGCGAATCCTCGACGCCAAGTTCTTTCAGCCGAATCGCTAATTGCTTATATGAAACATCGTTAAGCACGAGTTCGGCTTTCAAAATGCGCTTCGCGTCCGTTTCCCAAGTGCTCAGCATTAGTGGAACTTTCTGTGGTGGTACGCCATTCTTGCCGAACTTCCCCGCTAAAAGCGCGTCTATATCGTAAACGATATATTTATCGCGCTAAAGACATTTTCACACTGTATCTGTGAGCCTAAGCACTGATGAACTCGATGTCCACCCCGGTAGGCAGCCCGCAATTTACTGAAAAGAATAAAAACAGGTGGTTTACCGAACAGGGGCAGCTTTTTAACGACTGATGTAGTCGTTCAACAAGGGCGCAAGAGCGGTGGCTGGGTGATAAAGGAAAAATCATGGTCGGGACTATCAAGTGGACGGAGGAAAAAATCGAAGCAATGCGGGCCGAAGGCTATGGCTTCGGTACCGGCGCGGACTATTTGCCCTGGTTGCACCGTCTCTCGTTCAGTAGCCACGGCCGGTGCCGCAGTACCGGGGTCAGCCCAAAAACCGGTCGAGTTCACGAACTCTTCTCAGATGCAGAGTACGACTTTTTCCTATGTTTGGAGCGGGACCGCTCAGTAACGGACATCAGGGAGCAGTTTCCCCTCGACCGCGACGTCACGCAGGACGTAGCACGCTCGTTAGGCATTGCGCATCCCATGTACCCCCGAACAAATACCCCGACCGTGATGACGGTCGACTTCATGGTAACCAAGTTGGTGAATCGCGAAAGGCAACTAATGGCATTCAATGTTAAACCGGCCTCCGAAATTGAGGACGCAAGGTCGGTTGCAAAGCTTGAGATTCAAAGGGCGGCCCTATGGGAAATGAAGATTCCCCACAAGCTGGTCCTCGACACAATGATGTCGCGCGAGTTGATTTCAAAGCTTGAATGGATAAGGCGGCCATGCATGAGCAAAAGTGAGTCTGTGCCGTATCCCGACTACTGGAACGAATGGAATCCCTATTCACGCAGGCATTTTCTGTCGCTCCTTCAGGCCTTTCGCTCACCGAATTTTGCCAGCGCCTTGATACCAATTCGGGGCTGGCCGCCGGGACTGGACTGACCGTTAGCCGCCGGCTGATGTTCGCCAGGATACTTGAACCTGACCTTAACGCTCATTCTCTTCCAGACGCCAAATTGAAAACGTTCAAATTGTTTGCCCACTCGACCCGCCTGCGCGCGGTTGGCGGAGGTGCGTGATGCTATTTCGAAACGATATCTTCGAGCTGGAAAATACTCGCTGTCGCCTTCTTCATGTCGACAATAATTCCTGCCAAGCGTGGGCCATCTCGATTGACAGCGACGCCGAGACGATGCCGATACGACTTCCGATGCATTTGGTCGCTGAACTAATGCCAAGCACTCAGCCGGCCGTCGACCTCAACTTGTTAAGCGCCCCCTCGCGAGCCATGCTCGCCTCGCAGCAGCGAGCGATGGTCATTGTGGGTAACCTGCCGGAGCAAGTTCCGTTCATCTTCGAACCGAAAGCGAGAAGCGCGATAATCCGTACACACTCCGAAAAAACTGGCTACTCGCGAAAAGCTATATATAAAAATTTGCGGCGCTATTGGGTTGGCGGTCAGACCGCGAGTGCACTGCTGCCTCATTTCAGAAAATCCGGCGCAACAACCAAGCTAACAAATGCCGTGGACCGGCGGGACGGCACCCCACTTATCAGCTATCGGAAAACGACCTCCAGGTATTTCGGCGCGCAATCAAGCAATACCTTGACGATATCCGACTAAGCGTTCGTAACGTCTACACCGAGATGCTTAAGACAAACTATTGTCAGCTCGACGAGAACGGGAAGCCACTGCTACGCTTGTCCGGCGAACGTCCAAGCGTGCGTCAATTCGAGCATTTCTTGCGTAAGGAATATTCGCTCGAAACGCGACTGCGGAATCGAAAGGGCGAGAAGAACTTCAATCGGGAGGACCGCGCTGTCTTGGGCTCGGTGCTTGACGATTGCATTGGTGTCGCCCATTACTACGAAGCTGATGCCACCGTCGGTGATGTTTTGCTTGTATCGGAGTCGGACCCGAACTTAATCGTCGGCAAACCGACGATTTACCTCATCGCCGACAGAAAGTCTCGCCTGATTGTAGGCTTCTATGTAGGATTTGAAAACGCGAGTTGGACGTGCGCGATGCAAGCGGTCGTGAGCATCTCTCAGGACAAAAAAGCCCTTTGCGAACAATACGGTGTTGAGTACAACGAGCACGACTGGCCCGCGCATCAAACGTTCCCCCAGCAGATGCTGTTTGACCGAGGCGAGGGCTACACCTTTGCCAGCAACCGCCTTGCAGAAAACATGGCTGTGACAGTTGCGAACGCGCCAGCGCTTCGCCCCGACTGGAAACCAATCGTTGAGTCACGCTTCAAGTACGTCCGGCAGACCCTTCAAGGCGGCACCTACGGCTTTGTCGTGCCAGAGGACGCGAAGCTGAGACGAAATAAAACGGGCAACGCCGAACGTGAGGCCTGCCTTACGCTCAAGCAGTTCACCGCAATATTTTTGAACCTCATCATCATGCACAACCGTAGTCCAATGAAGAACTACCAATATTCGATTCCTGAACTGACGGCGCGAATCAATCCGTCACCAATTCAGGTTTGGGAATTCGACATCGCAAATCGTAGTGGACAGGCATGCAGGTACGAGGAGCAATTTGTGCGGCTCGCTCTGCTACCCAGGGCGCCGGCAACGGTTACACGATTCGGGATTATGTTTGAAGGATGCTACTACTCTTGCCAAGAGGCGTTGTCACAAGGCTGGTTTGTAAAGGCAGGAAAGGCACGGTTTCCTCTAACCGTCTCCTTCGACTCACGCCTGGTCGATACGATATACGTGCACCATCCGGATAAAGACGGGATTGTTTTCGAGTGCCAGCTCACTGGCCCGAGCGCCCAGTATCGTGGACTTTCGTTGCCCGAAGTAATGACGTTGATGAAGATTGCGAACCGCATGGAGCCCGACATCGAACAGGCGCGCGAGCAAGCCAAGGTCGAATACCGAACGGCGGTGGAAAAGATTCAGCAGCAGGCAAACGGCCGCCTGCAGGCAGCCGCCGTCAAGAGAACAAGAAGCTCTCGCAAAGCTGACGTTAAAGACGCCCGAGCAAAGGAACTGACGATTGAACGTAGAGGTTTGCTTACACGAGAGACTCTTGACGTTCCACCGCTTGCTCAAGTGGTTCCCTTGCGGCCGGCACCCTTTCTTGGACTGGTGGGGGTTGATTCAAAAGTAGGTTCAAGGACTGAGGCTGCCCCAGCCACAAGTACTTCGGAAAAAGCGCGTTTGGCGCGGGAAAGGATGATGAATGGTCAATGGTGAATCAGCGCACGGAGTAATCCGACAAGCGCAGTACTCGCAGCAGCGGCTCCCCCAGTTTCGGGGTAATCCGCTAATTGAGGCACTCCCGCCCTCCCTGAGCGAGGACGACTTGTATGAAGCGCTTAGCGTGCGCCCCGAGTTCGCTGCAGAACAGCGCCAATGGGAGGCGCACGAACGTCTGCAGATGCTCGGAACACTACATACATTCATGGTCCCCATGGCTCGTCACATCGAGTTGGGCAGGTCACTGGACTCGATGCTTCGTAGTGGCTATGTTGGCCGCGCGCCGCGGACTCCCGAACATGCGAAGCGTTTCCGTGCTGACTACCCGTTGGTTGGAACGGATACCCCATACCTGGGAGGCGTGTCAGCGCTTGGCGCGCAGGTATCCGCCCTCCTGATGGGCAACTCTGGGATGGGAAAAACCACCGCCGTGAAGCGATTCTTTTCGAATTTCCCGCAGGTCATCTACCACCCTGAATTCAATCTGTACCAAGTCACTCGCTTGCACGTCGAGATGCCTAGCGACGGTTCAAGTATCAAGGGCCTGGCGCACGGAATTTTGCATCAACTCGACCAGCTTATCCCTGGCGCCCGCTATTTTGAAACATACGCGCAAAAGGGTCGGACCGGCGCCGATTCCCTCATGCGTAGCGTCGCCCGCGTTATGAATATGCACTGCGTTGGTTTCCTGGTCGCTGATGAGATTCAAAACCTGACGAACTCGCGCAAGTCCGCTCAGACTGTCATGACAGAACTGGTTTCGGCCTGCAACGACCTCGGCGTTCCACTGCTCTACATCGGCACTAACAAGGCAGCTCAAATCTTCTCGCTGGACTTTAGGCAGTCGCGCCGCGCTTCGGGCCATGGAATGACTGAATGGGCACGTCTGCCAGAAGATACAGAAGATGGCACGATGAGTGAATGGCGAGGTTTTCTCAGTGTACTTTGGTCATTTCAATGGACCAGGAAACCCGTTCAGCTCGATGCTCAATTGGCGTCAACCATGTACCACTGCTGCCAGGGTGTGATTGACCTTGCCATCAAACTGTTCGCTTCGGCACAAGCCAGAGCCATCCTCGACGGGACCGAGACGGTGACCGCGCGCTTGGTGGCGAACGTTTATGAACAAGAGTTTAAGCTCCTGCATCCGATGGTCGACGCCATGCGCAAGAACGACGTGCAAGAACTCATTCACTTCAGCGATATCGCGCCAGTAAGCCTGCAAGAAATGATGCACGGATTTGCGCGAAAGGCGAAAGTCAAAGGCAGCGCAGCGTACACAGTGAAGTCAGACAGCGCAAACTTTGAAGCGCGCGTGACAACATCGTTGGTTGCAGCTGGATTCGATGAAGAAGAGGCCCGTGCTGCTGCGGAGGTAACAGCCAGCGGAAGTGACCAAATCAGTCTGGCCGACGGAGTGCAGGCCGCAATTTCACTGATGGCACCTGTTAAGCGCACACGAGCCAAGTCCTCCTTGAAGAAGGTCGCCCCTGTTCAAGCTCAGGACGACTACGCAGAGAGGCCGGAGGACTACCGACGAGCAGGCGTTCTAGCGAGACAAGCAGGTACATCTGTGCTTCAAAAAATGCAGGATTTGGGCATGCTCGAACCACTTTGCGATTTGGTGGAGCTTGGATAAATGCTGCTTCCCCGGCCCTTTCATGACGAGCTCATCGGGAGTGCTCTGGCACGAGGCTGCCGACACTACGGGCTATCGGTCAAGTCGCTGCTTAGCAAGCTGGTGGGCTCGCGCCGCTCGACCTATTCTTTCGTCATGGGGGCCGAACTCGAACTGCTAGCAATAGAAATGGGTATGAAAGCCAGTACGCTTCTCCTAGACCACACTATCTTTCCCTACGCGACAGCCTTTATGCCAAGTACGATGCGGTTTTCGCTTTTCAGGAAGGCACTGCGAGCTTCAAGACACGAGTGCATTGGCTCTGTTTCGAAGGTCGTAACGCACGGAGTCCCGAAACGGCGGTTGTGCCCAGACTGCGTTCGAGTCGACCTGAAGACTCTCGGTGAAGCATATTGGCATAGAGTGCACAATCTGCCTGGCGTTTTGGTATGTCCGATACATAATCGCATGCTCATGGCGGCAGACATCCCGCTTCGAGGACAAGGACAAACCGGTAAAGCTCAGCTTCCAGACGAGGTAGCCGGCACGCCGGTCGTTGCACTCGAGAAATATGGGGCGATGCACTTTGTTGCGAAACTATCTTCGCAAACTCTCGGCCAGACTCGAAGGCCACCTCAGTATCCGGCGAGCAGATACAGGCAGGCTGCGCTTGCGGGCGGGTACGAACTAAGCTCCAGGAATGTCGCTGCACTTGCCTTTACGGATGCCTTCAGGGATTTTTTCGGCGAAGATTATTTGTTGCAAGCTGGCTGTTCGCTCAATGGGAAACCTTCAAATTATTGGCCCGCTTTGATGCTCCGGCCTCGAGTCGATGTGCAATTTGCGACGCCAAAGCATATTCTGTTGCGAACTTTTCTGAAGGCGCGAGTCCCTTGCAGGTCCGACGCGACTGCCGCATACCGGCCACCAGGCCCAAGTCTTCCAGACTTCCAACAGCTTGATAGAACTCTGGTAGAGCAACTGTGCGAGCTGGTCATCGGTGCGCAAATCGACGACGAGAGATTGACCGTGACGGAACTACTTCGCCGAAGTGGAATGTTCGAAAGGTTTCGTCATCACCGGCAAGAATTCCCACTCACGCAGCAGTTCTTCAGCGAATTCAAGCAAAGTGAGTCTTCCGAGCGCCAGGTTGGCGGCCGCTCATTCTGGCGCGCACGGCACCCCGCCCGCTATGGCACTCCGCAAGCATAGGCGTAGCTTAGTTCTAGCCCGAAAAGGCAGCTATGCCCTAACGCCGCTCGGGCGCCCATTCGCCGGCATCATTGTAATTGAAAGAACGCTCCAATCCTGCAGACTGCCACACCAAATCGAAGATGGGTCGTAGTGCCTGCTCCGGTGCAAGCTCTGCTGGCAGCAGGACATCAGGCAGCACCAAGGTTCTGCGGTCAAAATGTCCTTGGTGGTCATCCAAGTTGTAATTCCAGCGGTTAAGCCCCAACTCTACCCTGTCAGCATCCAATATCGAAACCATACAAGTCATTTCCGTGCCAATACCCAGTTGTGCATATTCTTCGCGGAGTTGCCGAAGCAATGCGATGAACTGTTCTTCGTACGCGATGCTTCCCAGTGGAGGTTTCCCTTCCGCCGTAAATTCAAAAACCTTCACCGTTTCAAAATACCCATTCCGGAAAAGTTGAGAGTATCCGTAGGTGCCGGCCATGTTAGGATTTCGCACCGCCAGGGCGCCGTCAGCATTTATGCGCGAACCGGGAATCGTTGCTCCCAGCACGGGTAGCCTTCGTTGTCTCATGTAGGCAATCGGGTCAACATCCACAGTTCCAAGCGCCGCCTGAGTCGGCACCAGATGGCCAACAAGAGCGGCGCCAGGTACTAAGCGGTGAGGAGCGTCACCCGATAAAATCTTTCCGAGTCGCTCAGTGCGGAAGTCTCGGACACGCTGTGCCTGTTGGTCGGAACGCAAGAACAGCCCTCTTACTTCCGGCACGTCCAGCGGACGCTTGCGTCCATTTTCTCGGATGTAGAAGTGCAGGTTTGACTTCACTCGGTGTGGCCCGGCCCAACTCTGAGGCACGCGGATAACCAAAACAAATCCGCCCCCAACAGTTACCGCCTGAACCTGGATGCCCGGAACGCGTGGCTCGATGTTATTCATTAAGACATCCTGAATTCGCCGTGCTTCCTCGTCCATATTGCCAGGCTGCGGCACGACAGCGGCTGCTTGGCCTTCGCCGTTTTCGTCAATACCGTAAAGGAGGTCACCGCCTGAACTATTCGCAAAGGCGGATACGTCCGCAATTAAGTCGTTGGTCCCTCGTGCGTCACGCGAAGGCAAGTCGCGCTTGAAATCAAGATACGTTCCCTCACTCACCTGGGCATCAACAAGAGCTGTGAAGTGTGCTTCATTAGTTGCCGACAAGTCTCGTGGAAGAGTCATCCTGTACCCGATAGAATTTGATGTTGAAAGAGGCGACATTAGCCGAGTTGGCCATGTGTTGCCAGCCGACTAATCTAGTATCGTCCCGTATAGTCGGCTTCGAAATCGAGTTTCGCCAATTCTTCCAGCAGTTCGATGCCCACCGCGAGTAGTAGGGAAATCCGCGCGGGGTTATCCCAGCCGACAGGTGTTTGCTTCCCTCCGTGGAAAAGGTTATTCCTGACGTTTTTCAGCAGCCTGGTCACTTTGCTTAGGTCCGATGGATTGTCATTGAACGACTCAGGAACAAACTTCAGAGCCCTGTGTGCGGCGACGACCTGGCGCTGTGGCGATAGCTCAATAATATGTTTGCCAGCATCCGATAGCACGTAGTGTTCCTCAAATCTTTTTTCGAACTTTGACCAGCCTGGCTTCGCCTGGCGACCTTCTCTTTCGTCTTCGAGGTAGCAGTTTTCCTTCAACGCAAATTCGAAGCGTGAGAAGCGAAAGAAAAATTCAAATGCCAAATGTTCGACTTCGGCGGTTAATTGGTCGCGATTCATCTTGCTCTCTCGTCAGTAAAGCGACAGAGGCCAAGCTCTGCCGCGCGAACAGCAAATCAAAATATTTGCTCAATGAGCTCGTCGATTGCTTTTCCGTCGATTCCCCCGCGTTCGTCATCCATCGTCACCACCAAAGACGCTCTTTCACCGCCACCTTCAGAAAGTAATTTGACGCCATTTTGTCGATACCATTCCAGCTTTTTTTCCCATCGCTCGGCGTACCCCGCATCTGCAAGCATTCCGCAGTGCTCCCAGAGAATGGTCGTCCCAAGTGAACGGTCCTCGATTGTAAAGTCCGGAAGGCGGTACCCTTTCCCGTCGATTCCATAAAATCGAACCTCGTAGGCAGCATCAATGTCGTGCGCAGCGAGGGCATCGTCGATAATGACTTCCGACTTAGACCGCAGCAACGTCCCTCGCCTGGACCGGTGAATTAACTTCTCATCTAGCCACTTGCCACCAACCTGTATCGGTGCGGGAAGCAGGTCAGGAGCTTCCTTCTCGAACAGGTTAGTAAAGCGTGCAGGAATGACCGCATTGTCGTCAGTTGCTAACTGCTGCAGGTCAGCCAACTCGCCCTGGTGCAAAATGACTACACGTCGTTTCTGGCGCGTTAGGGCTGTGTAGAGCATTTCGCGGCTAATCAGCCGGCTCTTCTTAGGCAGCACGAGGATGGTGGTCTCAAACTCGCTTCCCTGCGCCTTGTGAACAGTAACGGCAAAAGCAAGTTCAAGAGACGCGCCCCTATCAGCATCGAAATCTGACTTCCAATAGTTGTAAACGAATCCTTGCTGCGAAGTGAATTCAACCTTTGTTCGCTGCGGCTCGTTGGACGAACCACTCGCAGCTATCTCACCTTCAACGACGCCAATTTCGCCATTGGCGATGTACTGAAGTGCCCTATCAATCGGATTTACATACTTGCGCTTGTGATTTCGAACGTTGATGACCTTGTCTCCGTAGACAATCTCTTCCATCCCTCTGGGCGCAGTCGTCCTGGCGCCGCCACGCTTGCCATTGTTTGCCCAAGCAATCGCATCCCTGCGAAAAGTACGGTGCAGCAGGCGGTTGATGTCCTTTGCGCCAAATACATCATTGCGCAGTGGAGTCAACACCTGCCAGTCGTCGACACGTGCCGCAGCGCCCACATCGAAGCGAACGTAATCGTTTTTCGCGGCACCTCCATAGCTGAGGGCAAACCCTTTCTGGTCGTCTACTCCCTTTAGGTTCAGTTCCTTGCACAAGCAATTCAACATCGTCGTGCGCAGTTCTTCAACCGAGTCCCACCGATAGGTCATCACCCGCCCGGTCGAGTCACCAGCGCCCCCAAGTATCGACCAGACTTCGTCTTCACCCGGCGCCAACGGCCGCCCACTGAACCAGTTCGCCAATTGCAGGTCGAGGGGGAAGCTGTCCGTCTCGCCAGTGGCCTTGTGGCGACGCTGGATGGTCAACTCTGCGTACCCTCTCCCCACCCGCGGAAACCGGATGCCTTCCTTTGGGGTGAGATGGGTGACGGCGTCGAAGAACGGCTTTCCGGCGCCAATTGGCGGCAATTGCCTTGGGTCGCCTACCAGGATAATTCTTTCAACGGTTCCTTTGATGGCGTCGAAAAGTGCATGCAGCATATCTTCTGTCAGCATCGAAGCTTCATCAACGATGACTGTCTTGCAGCCATCGTAGGGAGAGCCCGCGACGGGCTTGTAGGTGCCTGTTTTACTGTCAAACCGCCCGCCGCATCCCAACAGGAATTGCGCGAGGGTCGAGGCATCCTGCCCAGATTTCTGACTAAGCTGAACTCGGGCTTTACCTGTCGGCGCCAATAAAAGCACCCCTTGTTTCGCAATAGCCTCATGCTCGCAGAGTGCTTTTAGCACCGTGGTCTTCCCGGCGCCGGCCGGACCAATCAAAATTGAGAAGCGAGAGGCCGCCAGCTCTGCGAGCGCTGCGGCTTTCTCCTCCCGTGCGCGCACCTCATCTTTGTCGTCTCCATCGAGTGGCGGCAGCAGGTTATCGAGCCGTGCTCTCCAATCGTTCTGAATGTCGAATCGTTTACCAACAAGAGCCCGGTTGTGAATCTCCTTCGACAGCATTTTCTTCGAGGCTACGTAACGCTGAAGCTGTAACGCGGGCTTTCCGCCCTTCAAAGTTACGGGAAAGACTTCGTATGGAAAGTATTCAGCGACGGCCTGTATCACGTCCTCCGAGGCGGGACAAGGCGGTTCAAGTTTCGCGCTTCGTATGCCTAGAATTACCATCTCCTCTGGTAGCATCGTATGGCCGCCAGACTCTGCCGCATGCTCGAGCTGACCGATGACCTGCGCCCGGATTCGGCGTTTGTCCAATGCACCAGTCATGCGCGAAGGTTCCGGCAGGGGGTGCTTCAAGGCCACCGCTTCTGCAGGAAACGCTCCCCTGTCGATTGTCGCTAGCGTTACTCGCTCAAGTGTGTGCTCATCGGACGCCGGGGAAGAAAACCTGTCGCCTTCATAGATGACGTACGGGTTTTCTAGCAACTGCTCATCGACATAATCAAGACCCGACGCGCTCCGAACTGCCGAATGGAAGAAACGTTCGGCTTGCTCGTTGGTCAGTGCAAAGCGCGCCAGAAGCTTGAGCAGCTCCAGCCGCTTCGGCTTCAAACTCTTCCACACCGCTGTGAGGTCACTCGTCACTATCGCTTGAAGTGTCGGAGGCATAGAAGTTGGATTACGCATCACCTTGTCTACGAGCGGCCATGGGTCTTCGTTATCGCCCAGCTGCTCAGCGAGGTACAAAGCCAGGAAGTTCCCGTGTAGCACACCTAAAGCAGTCAACGCAGCGCCAAGCCCAGGGTAAGCGCCCCGCAAATTCCACAGTTCAGATATGCGAGAATCAATCCATCGGAGTGCCTTCGGAATGCCATCCCCTTCGACAAGAACAGCTCGAGCCGCTTCCAACGCATGCTTACATTCCAGTAATGCGGAGATAGCTCCATCGTGGCTCACATGCTCGGCGGCGTACGAGAATTCTGAAGTTAATCCTTCAGGTGAGAATGCAAGGCACTTGTCCCAGTCGATGACCGCACCAAGGTTCTGCGCTGCCACCAACTCCGCATAGGGGAGCAGGAAGCCGTCTCCATCGGTCGGCCGAATCGAATGTTCAATGGTCACGTCCCAGACGTACGATGTATCGGCATCAGCGGTACGTCCCTCGCGCTCGTACTGCAGTGGTTTCCCAACCCGTTTGACGCGACCAACACCTACGATAACCCGGCGCGCATCCTCTGAAAAAGGAGTTTGTTTAGCATAAAAAAAGCACAAGGAATCTTCTGGTTTGATTCCAGAGAAAAAGCCGTCAAGCATGGCCTTTTGATTGCGCCCGTTTTGAATCCAACCGCTATGGACCAGCCAATCAGGCTCCGTGGGTTCCCGCCCTGGGTCAAAGTCGAGATGCCGTGACGCAGCGAATGAATCTGCATGCTCGCGGCGCATCCATTTAAACGGGATGCATGTAGCTGAGAAGGCAGGCTGTTGCTGTGTCATCGTCTTCAGGTCGCGATGCTCCGGTGTTGCGCTTCTTTTATAGGGATGAACGAAATCTCTGCGCAACGCGAATGGCGCCATGAACGAGACACGCTCCCGGACGCAGGGTGGCAATTCTGCCTCCGTTAATTCATCGAAGCGGCGCCCGGCAACGCATTCCTCGGCGTCGTCCATTTTCTTGGCTGCGATTTCGGGAAGAGCTATGCACGCCGCATTTTCTCGAGGCTTCTTGCACACCGTCCCCTGCCACTGGTCGTCGTGCCAGGGAACTCGGACGGACAAATGATTCATAAATGCCATAGCTTTTCCCTTTTTCTAGTTTTTGTACCACGGGTGTGGAGATTCCTGAACGATGCAGGTCCACGCTGGCGCGTAGCCACTTTGCACGACAACGTGCGCTAAGGCAATGCGAAAAAGCGATAAATTTTTGAGATATGCGTGACGCATAAAACGACGTCGAAGACGAGCGCCTCTGCAAACGGAAGTCCGGCTGCTCACTTAGTATTCAAAATGTGTGAAGCCGAGCAAACGACAATCTTTTTTGCGCCACGGGTTAGGGCAACGTAGAGGTTGCAAGCATTCATTTCCTCGGGATGCAAGATGACGCAGACCTCGGATTCAAGCCCCTTCAATAGGAGTGTGCTTCCCACCGCGCGTCGCGCAATCCGTCTACCTAAATGCCGATTTCGTTCGCGAATTTGCTTCGTCGCTTCATCAAAGGTGCAGCTTCCTGTGGCGGCAGACTGCATAGCCGATAGGCAGCAATTGTAAATTTCCGGCCGATACACCCGAGCGCCTTCCTGCACGGTAAGCGCTAAGAGCAGAGCCTCCGCTGTCGTCCAGTTCGGCACAAGTTCGAGGTTCAATGCTGCTTGCTCGGCACTCGTAGGCGGCGTTCGCGCTCGTCCCGCCTTGAGCGTTTCGAGACGTTTCAGCAAAACCGACGCGCCGACACCAGTCATCAGCTCACCGGCAACGCAAGTAGGTTGCCGACGGCGTCACCCATTGACGGACTGAAGCGTGCTCCGAATTGAGTCAATGTGTCGATGTCGACAGCCTCCACGACGGTCGCACCAGGTGTCTTGCTGGCGATATCGTGTCGCTGGCTTCGATTCGCGCTCTTACCAATTATCAGAACATCGCCGTCCTTGGACACGGGACGCGTTAACGCGGCGCTCATGCGCCTTTGAATTGCATCCGCAACGCTGACCGGAACCCACTCGACTTCCCTTGGAGCGGTTTTTAAGTCGATTGGCATACCGCGCGCTAGGGCTTGGCGTGCCTCGAGGAGCCACAGCCCAAGCGGTTCTGTTCCAGCGTTGCGCCAACGCCAGGGAGTTGCAAGATGACCAGCTGATGGAAAGCGAGAGAGAACATCCCCTTCCCAATGAACGACGGGGCCCGCGAAGTTGAAAATAGCTTGCATAGGGTCACCGAGGACACAAGTATGCAGGGTCGCTGCCAACGCGTCGACAATTGCATGCTGTTGCAAATCGCAATCTTGATACTCGTCGACGATTAGGCTTGCATACGACGCAGCAAGAATACCGTCAAGGTGCCCCGCTTGAATCAATTTGCCCGCCGCCGCACGAATCGCGGGATAGTCTGTTTTAGGCGCCGCTAGTTCGAGGATTTTCGGGTCATGACCACTGCGCGATGGAAAGCGGCCAATAAGTCTGATGCAGAACGCATCAATTGTTGAGACCTTGAACGATGAAGCGTGGACACGGGCCTTCTGCAGTCGTGCCTTCAAGGCACCGACTCCAGAGTTCGTGTGGGTAAGAATGAGGATAGGCTTGTCGCCCTTGTGCCCAGCAAGCGTGTCAGCAATAAGCTGTGTCTTTCCGCAGCCAGCAGGCGCGGTCACGGCTCCACGCCGAATCGAGGACAAGTCGATTTCAGGCGGCATGTGTTAAGGCATACAGCTCGTTGACTTTCAGCTGGAAGCCAGCTTCCGACCTGGTATGGTTTGGTCCGAGCAGGACTTTGGCAATATGCTGATATGCCGTGACGGACTTGAACCACCCTTTTTTTCGTTTTCGCGCAGCTCGACCGAGTATTGCACGGGTTTCAGGCGAATACTTCTGTCCTCCAAAAGCATACTCGGCTTGTACTAAGCCTAGGTCTTTTTTGCCGCCTGATTCCGACATGATGTTTACGTCGACGCGGTCTGGCTCCAGTTCCAGTGCTAAATTTAGCAAGTCGTTTATCGTGGCATCATCGCAGCTCAAGAAAATCTCGTCCTCCAAGGCTCGGCTAGCGCGCCACGTGAAAGTTGAACCACCTGCCGCGTGAAAACCATCGACCAGCTCTTTCACGGGTGCTTTGTCAGCGTCAATGAAAACTACTACCTTGTAGCCGAGGTCAAGAAGCGCCTTAGCACGGCGATAACATCGTTCCGGGTCTCCACCACCAACATCGGCGTAAGCCCAACCGTTGGCGAGCATAGAAGCCGCCTCAAGCTCAGTCCAATATTGGTCGTATCCTCGAACAAGGCCGACTTCGCTGGCGCCTTCACAGACCAAGATAGACTTCGCGAGGAAAATTTCAGGGTCCTTACGAAGCAGACTTTGAATGTCATCACCTATCCCGGCCACACAAATCTGATGGGCGACTGGCCCCTTTCGCGTGACGAAAATTTGATGACCACTTAGTTCCCGAAGTGCCACCGGCGAATGGGTTGACATTACGACCTGCAGCGGAGGTGGCTCGGACTTCGCGCCGAGCGAATCGAGCAACCGCATCAATCGGTGAGGTTCTAAACCATATTCGATTTCATCCATCAAGACTGTGGTTGCCGACTCGGCAGCCTCACGCTGCAGCCCCGCAATGAGCAGTCGGGTTGAACCCGTACCCAGCGAACGCAATGGGATGCCTGCCTGGTTATGCAGGGCGATTGCGCCGTCGTTAATGGACACGGCATGCGCATCAAGCATGGCCAGAGCACCGTCCCCAACCGGCACACCTAAATTCCTAGCAGTGGTCGTCACGGTTGCGAGCGTTCCAGCCAACTGGACTGACGCTTTATCGCCGACGTGCGCTCGCGCTTCTCTCGCGGCATTTGCCAATTCCAATGCCATCTCTGGCCGCTCCTCAGACAGCTTGTTCAACACCGAGCCCTTAGCCCAGGATAAATTGATGCTTGCGTTGTTGCCTATGCGCGCGGGCGCAATCGCGACCCGGTCCTTCCAGGCAAGCCCGCGTTCAAGTCCTTGAGCTGATGCGCGTTCCGAGAACAGCGTCCACGCGGGCTCAAGGTCGCTGGTGACCGTAAGCCGTACTGTCAGTACCGTTTCCAGACTCTTTCGAGGCTCGTCCTCTAGTTTGCCGCTGCCTAAATCGTACCCGCGCAGAAAATCACCGTATGCGTCAACGTTCATGAGCGAGTTGGGCAATTCTCCAAGGGTGACGGAAATCACGATGGGGTTCGCAACCTGCAGCCCATGAAAGTCAGTATCCGCAAAGGTCAGATTTCGCCTGGCACCCACGGCGAAGTCGATTGCATCTAGCACGGTGGACTTCCCGGCATCACCGGGGCCGATTAGACAATTTAAGCCCGGTGACAGCAGCCAGCTCAGCGATTGAATCGAACGAAAGTTCGAAATTTCGACAGTGCGAATGCGGGCCATCTTATCTCCTGTTTAATCTACTGCAGAATCTTGCCCTACTTTCATGGAAGAAAGGGTACAAAGAACGAAAAACAGCTTGAGTTTTCAAAAAATGACGCTTTCGTTACCGTTGGTGAGTTTCAGGTCGTTGCAACTCACCGGCGAAGAATAAATCGTCGACCTATACGTCGAGACGAGATTCTTACGAGGCAAATTATGGAATGGGTAACGGGTATAAATTTGGCCACAGGTGCGATAAACGTAGTGGACGCTTCGCTGCGGGCCCAACAGCTGCCAAGCTTCAAAGCATTTAATCGGGGCACGCCATCAGCCGCCTCGACGCGAATGCGCATCACAATGGCGCTAGCGTGCTTGCGTCACAGCGCCCAAGCAGAGAATGACTATTTAGAAGCATTCGGGCTGCAGGCGAGCCCTCATAGCCGAGGACAGCACCTCGTATTCGAAACAACTGTGAACTCGGTTCGATACGTCATTCCCGCTTTAGTCTTAATGCGTACGCTCTTCACCCCGTGTAGGTACCTCCTCGACACCATGTTCCGCCCGCATGCGCTTGACCAGACATGTTTTATTGAGTTTGGTGCCCCGGAACCAGCGCTGACAATGCTAGCAACATGGGCAACGGAAGCGAATTCTCGCCGATTCGCACCATGGGAGCCGCGCCTTAAGTGGATGCAGTCGCACCAGAGTGCCTACCACATGGCAGGAAGCGTTCACGAGTTTGCTGCCCGCGGTGTAATCGGTCTGTCGATGCCACGAGCAACAATCTCGGCCACGGTTGATGGCGTTCGCAACGGCGATGATTTCTTCGTCACTAAGTGCATGCTCATTACGATAGTGCCGCAAGAATCACCCATCGCTAACATGGCGCCGATGCCACTGATTGTCGCGCATCACAAGCCTCGGTTTCTAGCTAAAGAACATCCTGGCCGGCAGCTAGTAAGTTCGGCACCTGTACCCACGCACCCAGATGGGTCGCTGGACCTGACAGACGACGAATGGATTATCTTGCGTCCAATCGTCGTCCGCAATAGTGCCAGTCGCTACCAGCACTGTCCCCGAATGCTACTGGACGGCGTCCTTGCAAAAATGGCGTCCGCTCGGGCATGGAAGAAAATGAAGTACAAGGTTGGAAATTGGATGAACGCCTCGCACACTCATCAAGCGCTTCGAAAGTCAGGAGCAATGGACGAGGTCATGAAATTTTTAAATGCAAGCAGGAGTCCATCTCCGGGTCAGGCTTGCGGCGGAAATCCGCAAAACGTAAGTCGCTATGGTGCTGTCTAAGGTACTGCGACGTACTGCCGCCGAAATCACCAGCGAGGCCGAAAGGAGGTAACTGGGATTCAGTCTTGAATCATTGACATCAAAGCGCTATATTGTTTGGCGGCCTATGCCAAACGTGAGCGCCAGCTATGTGGCGCCTTCTTCCATGGATTATCATTTGACTGTTACCTATGACCGGTTCAACCGCACCGATATCTGAGCCGTTGTGGCTGTCGGAGCTGCTTGCTGTGGTCGCAAAGCATCCTATTGTCGTCTTCCGGTTGGGTTCCACATTGGACCAGTTGCAAGACACAAAAAGCGGCATCACGGACTTCACGCTGATTCGCCCACATGACCATTTCCGCGACATCGTGCAGAACAGCGTCTGCATAATCTTAGGGGAGTTAAATCCTCGGTTCGGCGCCGTCCCAACTACGCCGGCCGCCTTTCTGTGTATTCTCGGCAGGCGCGATGCGGTAGCTAGTTTGGAAACCCGAGTTCGGGTACGACGCGCGTCTCCCATCCAACCCGCTACCGAGGCGGCGTTGCTCGCAATGGTGAGCGAAAAGCGCCAACACAGCGACTTAAAGCGGGCCCTTGCAGGCCAAACCGACTTGGTCAAGCTATCGCCGAAGGTGAGTCAAGCTCTCCTTAGGGGTCTTAACGAATCTACCTGGAATCATCGCAGCATCGAGGCAGTGGCGAACGGCTTACCTGGCAAGAAGCGCGGACAAAATCAACGCACGCAGCTAGACGCGGTTCAAACCGCGTTGAAGGCCTTTGGTCTAAAAGCGGACGCTATAGCCACCCGCCTCGAGATTTCGCAGGACGAGACCACCTTGAAGGAAGTCCGCGTGCGGGAAGACGACGTCATTGCGAGCGATGCAGTCACTTTCCCTGGCTACGAGTTCACCCACTTGGACACTACGGGAAGGGCATCATTTCGCAACGGTAATGAGACTCTCGACGTGTTTACTGCAAACCGAAAGCCGCTAGAGGATGTCCTGGGCGTTGACCTAATCTATCTTAATCGCCACCACAACAATGCGATTCTCATCCAGTACAAAATGCTGAAGAAGACTGGCGGCTCTGATGAAGCAAACTCGGACTGGCAGTATACAAAGGAACGGCATTTTCCGGGCCAGATAGCCAAGATGCGACATTTTTCGCAACACTCGGATAAGAAGGGATACCGCCTGAACGCAGGCGGGTTTTATTTCAAGTTCGTACGAAACGTCCTCTCATCCTCGGACTCGAACCTTCTTATTCCTCTCGACCATATGGAGGAATTGATAGGACAGCCCGAATTTGAGAACAAAAACGGAAATCTTAAAATTAGCTACCGGTCGCTTAAGGGCCACTACATGCGGCAGGAGGCTCTATTCAGTCTGATTCAATCAGGATATATCGGCACACATGTTGGGACTACAGATGACCTCCGTACGCTGATTGAGTCAATCGTCGATGGTGACAGTGCTGCGGTGGTTGCGATTCAAAGAGCGACAACCAGCGAGGAACACGACGAAGACAATGCCGCAGTTCAGCGCAAATACACAGACGTCGGGCCGACGCGAAATCAAATTGAAGACGGCATCTGACCGTTAGCAATCGCTCGTTCGGGCAATTTGGCCTTGTCCGCCTCTTGCAGTAAGCAGCGCTACATCACATCGCCAAGTGGAAACTCGGACCCAAACTGCGAACGAAGAATTCGGGCAGCTTCAGCAGTGGAATCGACGTCATAGCAGTTCGACAGAGCATCCTTCAGGCAATCTAGGCGCTCTTTAAAGACGCTCATCTGAACGGATGTCAGGCCTGACATCAAGTCTATCTTCCGAACGCCAGGTAGAGGCACGGACAGCCTGCCCAAGTCGAAGTTATTTCCAAACTTGCGCTGCATCGTTTTGACGAGTGCGAGGACGGCATCCAAGTCCGCAAAGGTCTCGTCTGTTGCGCGCTTGGGTTCAAACCACAGTGCCGCTGCGACAGTGAGAGCGATGCTGAGCGGCGCGCCGACACTAAAGTTTACGTCTCTCCAACGCTTGAGGTAGCGAATGCAGCGCCGATACTGAGCTTGCTCCTCGCCGCCGAATTTCGACAGAATAAACTGGGTAAGCTCCCTCGGTGCCGAGGGCACCCATTCGCACTTTTCCGCCTCGGAATATTTCCGGCCTTTTCCCAGCACGAGATGACCGTCCGGCTTCCTCAAATAGACGGCCAGGTCTACGTGATAATCCGGCACTCCATCCCGAAAGTAAGTGACCGTGACACAAGCTCGTCGTATGGCGACAGTTCTTTTACTTCCAGCGAGCGCGTCGTGGACCAAGGTCTTAAGAGAAACGGGATTTGGAAATCGTTCAAGCGAACAATCGAAAATGAGCCCTACGTCGATGTCGTAATTCCCGTCCTTGGGGACTACCCCCGTCCGCATTGCGTAGCTACCTTGGTCGAACGATTCGAATTCCAGCGAATGCACCGCCAGCTTCTTCTTAAGCGCACTGAGTAGAATTTCCCGCTTCGTGCGCAGCTTGAGACGCTCATCATTGTCGTCGAGCTTTATCGCGGCGTGGAAGCGCTCGAACATAACTTGAAGGTTGCGGTTCGGTTTGGAGCGTCTTTCGGCAAGCGCCAGGAGAACCAGGCTAACGACCGCAGTACCGAGAAGCTTAGGTACCGACATGGCGTGCACCAGCGGCTGGGACTGTAAGCTTATGGATAGTTGGCCTCGGAGACCCGTGCGTGGGCATTACTACTCCCCAAGGATACGGCGGCGTTGACGACTTTTCATATTGGTAGACGATGAGCTCAGGATGAAGACGGTCGTCATACATTGACCCCATTCGAACTACTAAGCTTACCGGCCCCGCAAGTACCAGATGGATCCGCCGTATGCCTAGACCCATCAACTGCTGTATAGAGTCGCGAAACGCCGCAGCAAATGCCTGCTGCGCCACTTCGGACCAGTAACTATTCACCCGCGGTGCATCAACCGACAATCGCGCCACACTCAGCCCAGGAAATGCCGCTCCAACTGATACGTCATCCACTGGATAAGAGGCCGAAACTGCGAGAACAATCTCGGTATCTGCTGGCGACAATGTAGGTACTACCAGCTGCAGCACCCGCTTGCCATCGTCTGGCCGGTCTATCATCTTCCAGCATTTTAAGTCTCTATCCCAATCATATAAATCACTGTGGGACTCGTCCTCGAACATTTTACCGACTAGGAACATCGCCGGCACAGCCGCAATACCGCCTACCGCAACGAAAACGTCGCTCTTGTCCCGCCCTTGCGACAAAGTGTCGACGGTCAACTTCATGCCTTCGATTTTTGACAGCATCAGCTCAGGATTTACGAGTTCTCCGTTGCCGCTGGGCCTGAAGTCAACCACCACGGGGTGCCGATTCCCTCGAAACTTAGTTTTGACGGCCTTCACGGAAGGTGTGTCTACGGTTCCATGAAGACCCCGAACCTCTACGACTATCAACAGCTGGCGCCGCTCTCTCCGGTCATCGCGCCACATCACGTATATCCCTGAAATCAGTAACAGTGCCGCTATCCCAACGACGATATATACGATTGAATCTGGCAGCGCCCCGCCGGTTCCAAACTGAAGGTTCAGACTGCTTTCCTTGTCGCGATAGTTGACCTGAAAGGCGAAATCGACTGCCGCAATTCCAATGAGGAGAAGCAGTCCTCCTTTGAGCAACAAGGCACCCGTCGTACGTACTCTGAAAATCCAGTCGATAGCCCGGCTGCAGAACTCATAGAGCAAATTTTTCACTATTTAATCTCATTTCACGTTTACGATAAAGGCACCACTTCGTGCGGCCAAATTTCCGTCCTTGACGATGAAGCACTCTACAGAGTGCGTCCCGGAGTACACCGCGTCCTCTTTTCGCACGATGCCGCCCTGAACCATCAAGTCGAGATTGAAATCGCCCCGCAGGTCGTTTCGAGATTTCGCTTCATCACCCGTATTCACAATCTGCCAAAAAACACTGTAAGGCTTGGGCACATTAGTTGTAGCGGCAAACTCCAGCGAAACCCCTTTCGTCAATGGTGCTGAGTCGTGCAGCAAGACAATCGGGCGGAACCCATTTTGAAAGACTCGGGTTTTTGCAATGCTAACTTTGCCCTTGGCATGAGTAGCCCAGGGCGGAGCTTGGCGATGGGGAGCGGTGAATACGCTGACCGCACGTTTAAAGATGCTTTGCGTAGTACCTGTAGGCTTGGATTGGCTAGCGCTGGCCCGGACCTTCCTTGCCAGCGAGTCCCCCACGGCGGCACTGGCGGACTCCATTATTAGCTGAGGGTCGTCGTTGCCTGCAATATTTTTGAAATCCTCGTGCGCGAATCTTAGCCATTGGAAGAACGCGTCTTTTCTTTCCGGATGGGTCGCCCAACGGTCCGCGAAATTCTCGGCCGGGTCGGTCGGATTCTCAATCCAGTACACGCCGTTGCGCTGCTGAATATGGAGATGCATGTTCTCAAGGATTGCCGCCAGTGCCTCGGGAAGGTCGGCCTGGTTTCCGTACGCCTTTGCAGCCAAGGTTGTGATGATGACTGAAATCGGCTTTACTTCAAGATTGTCAGCAAAGCGAATGTCGCGATGACGTTTTAAAATTTGAACCACTTGCTGGAGGGGGGTTTTGACACGGTACGAGGGCACATCCTCCACATTTGCTTGCACCTCAAACGCCATACGCTGACGCCGCTCGTTGAAAGCGATTTTCATCCTCGAGCGGAACCACTCCGTGAATCCCCTGGGATTACTGTGCGGCCATTGTGACGTACGTTGCTTGAAAGTTTCACACTCGGTGTCGGTGATAGCAATCGCACTCTTTGCCCATTCGGCGGACAGATGCATAGACTCGAGCACGAGCCTACGACCTTCGCCGTCTGGGATTGCTGGCAAGGCGTCCAGGTGGAATTGTGCGCCTTCTGCATAGTCGAGGGTCCAGCAGCGTCGGCTCTCTGAGGCAGGCGCCATTCCATAACGCTTTGCGTACAGCTGCATCTCGACGCCTAACTTTGCCTTCAAGTCCTCCTGCGAAACTTCGTGTTTCCCGAGGGATAGCTCGCACACCAGGTCGATATCGTAGTGCTCATCATCGTTCACCGGACGAATGGGAGTCCCTAAACGGAAAGAGCCTTGCACATAAACGTTTGGCGAGTGCTCCTTCAAACTCGACTCCTCGCGGTCGAGCCAATCGCCGACGGAGTGGTAGCGATTCTCAGCTTCTTCGTATCGACTTGCGGGTACTTCAAGCGCCTCGGCCAACCGTTCTAAAAAATCTGCGGCCGCGGCCGTCACGCGAAAAACCATACGTCGCCTTCATGCTGTAACCAAAATACAACTATGCACGAACATGTTCACTTCAGCAACGAATCTTTTCATTTTTACATGCAGCTGTCGGTACGCCATACCTGCGTCAGACTTGCCCACCGGGGTATCAACGCGCGAGGTACCACGTGTCCGGCTAGCAAACTGCCATAGCCTGCGAGGCGTGTGGCCAGATACTAGGGCCAGTTACCGAGCTGAATGTGGAAGCATTCGAATATCTGAGCACGCGAGTCACCGACTTAAATGTAAATGAACCGGCCTCAAAATCGCGCCCTCATAGGGGGAGGCAGTTACCGACTTTAATGTACGCACACACCGGTATCGGCAGCCGCGTCAGGCTGGCGCCGTAGCGGGCGGCGATGACGGCGTCCATCGCCGCGATGTTGGCGATCGAGAAGGCGAAGCCGTCGGCGCGCCGCAATGCCACTTTGTCCATATTGCTGTAGGTGTCGAGCGAGCCGTCGTCGACTTTGAAGCCTTCGGCCCTGAGCTGCTCGCCCAGCGGCGAACCCTGGTTGGTGACCAGGGTGCGGCCCTTGAAATAGTGGCGGGGATCGATGTTGGGCGGCAAGCCGTCGGCCGTGCGCACGTACACGACGGCCGTCATGCGCAGGCCGCGCCGCGCGTCCAGCCGGCCCTCCCTCATGGGCAGGGCGGAGTACGGCTGCTCGCCGTCGCGCAGATCGACCGGGGCCAGATCGGCGCTGCCATTGAGCAGCGCCAGCTTGATGCGCGCGTTCGGCAAACGGAGCATTTCGGGCCTGCAGCCGACGCTGCGGACGGCCATTCGGAGCAGATCGACGCCCGCTCCCGCCGGCGCCGGCACCACCGAGCCGTTGCCGAAGTAATAGGGCGGCCGCTCGCGGTCGGGATAGGCCACCCGGATCACGCACTCGCGCGCGGAAGACTGTCCGCAAATCAGCAGCAAGCCTGCGGCAAACGCCATGACATTCATGCGAAACTCCGGTGGTCTAGCCGGAGTATAACGTCACAACGGCGGACTTCGATCACTCGAAGCCCGCCGTGCTCAGATTTGCAACAGATCAGGACTTGGCGAACGCCAGGAAGTCGGCGTTGAACTTCTCTTTATGCGTGTCGGTCAGGCCGTGCGGCGCGCCGGGATAGACGATCAGCTTGGCGTGCTTGACGATGGCGGCCGAGGCTTTGCCGGCGGCGTCGATCGGCACGATCTGGTCGTCGTCGCCGTGGATCACCAGGGTCGGCTTGTCGAACTTTTTCAGGTCGTCGCGGAAATCGGTCTCCGAGAACGCCTTGATCGAATCGTAGGTGTTCTTGTGGCCGGCCTGCATGCCCTGCGCCGTCCACGAATTGATCAACCCTTGCGAGACCTTGGCGCCCGGACGGTTGAAGCCGAAGAACGGACCCGAGGCGATGTCGATATACAACTGGGCGCGGTTGGCGACCGAGCCGGCGCGGATGCCGTCGAACACTTCGATCGGCAGGCCGCCCGGGTTGGTGGCGGTCTTGAGCATCAGCGGCGGCACCGCCGAGATCAAGCCCAGCTTGGCGATGCGCTTGGTGCCGTGGCGGCCGACGTAACGCGCCACCTCGCCGCCGCCGGTCGAGAAGCCGGCCAGGATGATGTTCTTCAGGTCCAGCTTTTCGATCAGCTGCGCCAGGTCGTCGGCGTAGTGGTCCATGTCGTTGCCATCCCATGGCTGGCTCGAGCGGCCGTGGCCGCGACGGTCGTGGGTGATGACGCGGAAGCCGTTGTTGGCAAGGTGGAAGGCGGCCGATTCCCAGCTGTCGGCGTTCAGCGGCCACCCGTGGCTGAGCACGACCGGTTGGCCGGTGCGCGGACCCCAATCCTTGTAGTAGATCTCGACGCCGTCGCGGGTGGTGATGGTGCTCACCGAGTGCGCCACCGGGCCGCCTTTGACGACGGGGGCGGCTTCGGCTGCGCCGGTCATCGTCGCCAGTGGCACCGCAACGGCCGCGACGGCTGCTGCGGCGGCGCCGGCGCTGCTGAACAGGGCGGTACGACGGGAAAGGCTGACTGCTTGGTTTTGGGTGTCTTTGCTCATGATGGGCTCCTGGTTTATTTAGATAACTGACGATTTAGTAGGGCGCTATGCTTGTCTTGCTTGTTTCGCTGTTGCGCCGCCGATGTGAGAACTATATATCGCACGCTATTCGATAGCAAGCGATTTCTATAAATATTTTTTGTACCGTATTGGAGGACCGCTACCGGCGGCCCTCCCCTTGCCACGATCAGGACTTGGCAAACGCCAGGAAGTCGGCGTTGAACTTCTCTTTATGCGTGTCGGTCAGCCCGTGCGGCGCGCCCGGGTAGACGATCAGCTTGGCATGCTTGACGATGGCGGCCGAGGCTTTGCCGGCGGCGTCGATCGGCACGATCTGGTCGTCGTCGCCGTGGATCACCAGGGTCGGCTTGTCGAACTTTTTCAGGTCTTCACGGAAATCGGTCTCCGAGAACGCCTTGATCGAATCGTAGGTGTTCTTGTGGCCGGCCTGCATGCCCTGCGCCGTCCACGAATTGATCAACCCTTGCGAGACCTTGGCGCCCGGACGGTTGAAGCCGAAGAACGGACCCGAGGCGATGTCGATATACAACTGGGCGCGGTTGGCGACCGAGCCGGCGCGGATGCCGTCGAACACTTCGATCGGCAGGCCGCCCGGGTTGGTGGCGGTCTTGAGCATCAGCGGCGGCACCGCCGAGATCAGGCCCAGCTTGGCGATGCGCTTGGTGCCGTGGCGGCCGACGTAACGCGCCACCTCGCCCCCGCCGGTCGAAAAGCCGGCCAGGATGATGTTCTTCAGGTCCAGCTTTTCGATCAGCTGCGCCAGGTCGTCGGCGTAGTGGTCCATGTCGTTGCCGTCCCATGGCTGGCTCGAACGGCCGTGGCCGCGGCGGTCGTGGGTGATGACGCGGAAGCCGTTGTTGGCAAGGTGGAAGGCGGCCGATTCCCAGCTGTCGGCGTTCAGTGGCCAGCCGTGGCTGAGCACGACCGGTTGGCCGGTGCGCGGACCCCAATCCTTGTAATAGATCTCGACGCCGTCGCGGGTGGTGATGGTGCTCACCGACTGCGCCACCGGGCCGCCTTTGACGACGGGAGCGGCTTCGGCTGCGCCGGTCATCGTTGCCAGCGGCACGGCGACGGCGGCGACAGCGGCCGCCGCGGCGCCGGCGCTGCTGAACAAAGCGGTGCGGCGGGACAGGTTGACAGTGGTGGTTTCAGCGGCATTGTTCATGATGGTCTTCCTTTTAGTTAATATGAGGATATAAATGTCTGTGCTACGATTCTTTGCAAGTTTGGCCTTGCGATGGGATGAATCTTAGGCCCGACGCCGCGTTTGTGGAACAGACAGCCTTGCAAGCCCGCTTTGCAGAAATGCACAATCCCCCACTTTCACCCCCTACGCCGACACAGATGCCAAGCAGTAACGATTTCGACTGGAACGACATTCCGCTGATCCTGGCGCTGGCCCGCAGCGGCAGCATGAGCGCAACCGGGCGCCAGCTGGGCGTGGACGCGTCGACCATCAGCCGCCGCATCGCCGCCGCCGAAAAAGCCCTGAAACTGCGCCTGTTCATCCGCGACAACACCGGCTACCAATTGACCGACGCCGGCCGGGTCTTCGTCGCGCACGGCGAGACCGTCTACGGCAATGTGGAAAGCATGCTGCAAGCGTCGTCGCAGGAGGCGGACGCCACCGCCGGCCCGGTCAACATCACCTCGATCGATTTCCTGTTCGACTACTGGCTGCTGGAGCACGTGCCCGAATTGCACGCGCAACATCCGCATCTGCAGCTGACCTTGCAGGCGGAGAACCAGAACCTGTCGTTCACGCGGCGCGAGGCCGACTTCGCCCTGCGCATGGGCAAGCCGGGCGAGGACGCCGCGCTGGTGATGCGCAAACTGGGCGATCTGGGCTTCGCCGTCTATGGCCACCCCCGCTACGCCGACACGCCGCGCGCCTGCTGGGGCACGCAACCGTGGATCGCCTACGACGACGCCCTGGCCGGCACCGGCGAGATGCAATGGCTGGCGGCGATGGCGCCGCAGCCGCGCCGCGTGCTCAAGGTCAACAGCCTGAGCACGATGGTGCGCGCCTGCCGCGCCGGGGTCGGCATGGCGCTGCTGCCGTGCATCATGGGCGAGCCCGAAGGCTTGCGCCGCATCGGCGCCGGGGTCGAGGTGCGGCGCGACATCTGGCTGCTGAGCCATCGCGACGCCGGATCGATCGCCCGCTTCAAGGCCGTCTCCGCCTGGCTGACGCAGCTCTACGCCAGCCACCAGGACCTGCTGTGCGGCGCGGGCCTCGACAACGGCTGATCCCGCCGCCCGATCGCGGCGCGCCAATGCCGAATTAGCCGCCAAATCGCAGTCTGGCCCCTCCTTTTTGCAGTTCGTCACATCCCGGTGGCTGGCCGGATGGCCCTTGTCTATAGTTCACTCAACGCAACGAACTATTCAACCCAAGGAGCTCAAAATGAACATCGCAAAAAACATGGAAGCCATCTTCCTCGCCGCCATCGTCGTCGCCGGCGCCACCTCCTTCGCCACCGCCGCCGTGCCGGCAACGCGCGCCGCCGCGCCAGCCACCGCGCCGACGGCGGCGCTCATCGCCAAGGCCGACAGCAGCGCCATGCAAGTGGTGACGGTCACCGCCAAGCGCCTGACCGCCGCCGAAAAAGCCGCACTGTAATACCACCGCAATCCCACAGACGAAGATGGAGCGCATCATGAAAAAATATCTGAAGGCCGCGATGCTGGCCACGGTGTTGTGCAGCGGCGCCAGCGCCGCGCTGGCCGCGGACGTCATCAGCGAGAGCCGCAGTGTCGATGCGCGCGCAGTCAACGTCGATCTCGATGGCGTCATCAGCCTGAAGATCAAACAGGGCGCGGTGGCATCCCTGACCTTGTACGGTGAACCGGAGGCGCTGAAAAAAGTGACGGTGCAGCAGACCGGCGACACGCTGCGCATCGGCACCGTCAAAAACAACACCATCAACATCGGCGGCAAAAAGGATTTACGCGCCGAGCTGACCTTGCCGAATCTGCGCGCGCTGGTATCGGGTGGCGTGGGCGCCACCGAAGTGACGGGATTCAGCGGCGATAACCTGCGCCTGGCATTGGAAGGCGCCGGCGCGGTGAAGGTCAACGCGCAATACCGCAATGTCGACGTCAAGCTGGGCGGGGTGGGCGGCATGACCGTCAACACCGGCAGCAGCGATAACGTCGAACTGCATCTTAACGGTGCTGGCCGCATAGAGATGATCGGCCAGACCAGGCAATTGAACGCCAGCCTCGGTGGCGTCGGCAGCCTCGATGCGCAGCAGCTGCGCGCCGAAACGGTGGACGTCAACATGTCCGGCCTGGGCAGCGCGTCGGTCTACGCGAGGAACACCGCCAATCTCAAATTAAGCGGTCTCGGTTCCGCCACCGTGTATGGCAACCCGACCAATCGCAAGTCCGTCGCCAACGGCTTGGGCAGCGTGAGCTGGCAGTAAGGAATGCGCTGAAGCGCTTGTGTAGCGCCAGCGGCAACAGGAAACACATGGGTGTGTTTTTTTCCGTCCGGGAGGATGATCTCCACCCGGACGGTTTTTTTATTTGAAGAGGCCGCCCGCTGTGGCGTCGTGTCCGATGACGATGCGCATGTCGGCGCGTGGCGACTTTTCGTTTTTCGCTTTCAGGGGCAGGCCCAGCCGCTCCGACAGCGATTCCGCAACCACTTGCTGCTCGCGCTGGTATTCGATGCGGCTGACCGGCACATCGAAGTTCTTCACATTCGTCAGCCGTACGGTCTTCAATCCGTCCACGTTCAACGAGCGCGCCAGCCGCGCGGCGGCGCCGTTGACGCCATTGCCGTTGCTGATTTCAAGACGCACCGGCGCCGGCAAGGCCGGCATCGCCGCCGTGGGACTGGCCGGCTTGCCCGGAATTGGCGCCGGTGCCGGCATCGCCGTCGCTCTGATCGTTGGCGCGACGCGCAGCACCTCGACCAACGCGGCGCCGAGCTGCCGCACCTGGGTGCGCGGCATCGCCGCAAAAGGGTCAGGCTCGGGCGCGGCCGGTTCCATGGCTTTTTCCCACAGCAGCGCATAGTCGCGCCGCACATCGTGCGCGCGCAGGGTGGCCGCCTGCTCATACATGGTGCGCGCCCGCTCGCGCTGACCGTCCGCGTCCAGCGCCGCCGCCAGCGCTTCCCATTTGGCCGCGTCCATGGGATCGGACAGGCAGTCCCGCTCCAATGCCGTGATGACCCGGCCAGCCGGCGCCACGGTCGGTGGCGGCTGGAGCGGCGGCGCCTGCGTCCGCGTGCCGCCGCATGCGATCAGCAACAAGCCGGCGGCTGTCGCCAGTAGTGATTTTTTCATTTCGAACCTCCCGTCAACGCGCCATGCCTGGCAACACCGAGCGATAAATCTGTATCCCCGCAGGGCCGATCAACACCAGCATCAACGTCGGGAAGATGCAGAAGATCAGCGGGAACAACAACTTCAACGCGATCTTCGCCGCCGCCTCCTCGGCCTGCACGCTGCGCTTGCCGCGCAGATTATCCGAATGCACGCGCAGCGAATCGCCCATGCTGGTGCCGAAGCGCTCCGACTGGATCAGCATCGCCACCAGGGTGTCCACATCCTCGACGCCGCTGCGCAGGGCCAGGTTGCGCAACGCCCGCTCCTTGCTGAAGCCGGCCCGCATTTCCATCAGCACCAGCTGCAGCTCCTGCGCCAGCGCCACGCTCTTGATGTGGATCTCGCCGGCCACCTTGGCCAGCGCGCGCTCCAGACTCAGGCCGGCCTCCACGCAGACGGTCAGCAGGTCCAGGGCGTCGGGAAAGGTCTCGAAGATCTCGCGGCAACGGCCGGCGGCCCTGCGCGACAACACGAAGTTCGGCAGGTAGTAGCCGATGCTGGCCGCCAGCAGCAGCAGGAACAGGAATCCCTTTTGCGGGACGGCGCTCAGCATCGTCATCGCCAGCAGCGCGGTCACGCCGGGTAGCCCGAGCGCCAGTAGGCTCTTGGCGGCGAAGTACAGCGACGGCGCCGACGGGCTGCGCCAGCCGGCGTTCATGAAGCGGGTGCGCAATGGCGAGCGCTCCCACCCCTCCTCCGGCAACGACAGGCGCGAAAACGGCTCCGCCACGTGCGCCATCTTCTCGACCCAGCCGCCGGTCACCTCCGGCATCGCGAGCTCCGGCTCGACCACCTCGGTCAACCGCTCGCGCACCTGCACCGGCGAAAAGATTTTCAACGCCAGCATGGCGATGCCGACGACGACGATGAACACGATCGCCAGGAAGAGTATGTGCTGTCCGTCCATGCCGTGCTCCTTATATGCGGATGCGTATCAGTTTGCGCATCCATAAAATACCGCCCACCGCGACGGCGCCCGAATACCACATCAGTCGAACGCCGATCGGATCGGTCCAGAGAACCCTGATGTAGGCCGGATTCAACACCGACATCAACAACAGCACCGCCAGCGGCAGGATGCCCAGTATCCAGGCCGACATCCGGCCCTCGGCCGACATCACGCGCACTTGCCCCAGCAGTTTCAGGCGGGCGCGTATCAGGCGGCTGATATTGCCCAGCACCTCGGCCAGGTTGCCGCCGGATTCGCGCTGTATCAGCACCGCGATGACCAGGTAGCGCAGGTCGGTCAGCGGCACGCGCACCGCCAGGTTGTGCAGCGCCTCGTTCATCGGCACGCCGTAGTTGATCTCCTCGTAGGCGAATTTGAACTCGCCGGCGATCGGTTCCGGCATTTCCTCGCCCACCATCTGCATCACGTTTGCGAACGAGTGGCCGGCGCGCAGCGCGCGGCCGAGAAAGTCCGCCGCCTCCGGCAATTGCTCCTCCAGCTTGGACAGGCGCTCGCGCCGCGTGCGCATCAGCAGTATCCACGGCACCGCCATCGACAGCGCCACCCCGCCCCACGCCGCCAATACCGGCATATCCAGCACCCTCACGGCCACCAGGCCGGCCACCAGCATCACCAGCGAGCAGCCGAGAAATTGCGCCACCGACCATTGAACGCCGGCCTGCAGCAGCAGGTTGTCGAGCGCCCCCAGACGGGCGATGCGGCGCAGCTGCTTCTCCAGCGCCGGCCAGCGGCTGTAGGTGCGCCGTTTGAGGATATCGACCCGTTCGACGCCGCCCTCGCCCCGCTCGGCCATCAGCCGCAGGCGTTTGGCGATGCGCCGCGCGCCGCTGCCGTGGGCGCCGGACCACCACAGCCACGCGCCCTCGACCAGCAAGATCACGGCCGCGAACAGCAGCACCACGAAGGTGGAGAAGATGGCGTCCATGGCGCTTACTCGTAGATCCGGTCGGGATCGAAGACGGAATCGGGCACCGGCACGCCGAACATGCGCAGCCGCTCGGCAAAGCGCGGCCGCACGCCGGTGGCGGAAAAGGCGCCCTGCACCTTGCCGTTGGCGTCCACGCCTTTTTGCTCGTAGCGGAATATTTCGTGCATCGCGATCACCTCCCCTTCCATGCCGGTCACCTCCTGCAGGCTGACCAGCTTGCGCGTGCCGTCGGTCAGCCGCGAGACCTGCATCACCACCGTCACGGCGGCGCAGATCTGCTGGCGCGTGGCGCGCGAGGTCAGGTTCACGCCGGCCATGCTGACCATGTTCTCCAGCCGCGCCAGCGCGTCGCGCGGTGTGTTCGAGTGGACCGTGGCCAGCGAGCCTTCGTGGCCGGTGTTCATCGCCTGCAGCATGTCGAGCGCCTCGGCGCCGCGCACCTCGCCGAGGATGATGCGGTCGGGCCGCATCCGCAGCGCGTTGCGCACCAGCGAACGCTGATTGACCTCGCCCTTGCCCTCGATGTTGGGCGGGCGCGTCTCCAGCCGGACCACGTGCGGCTGGCGCATTTGCAGTTCGGCCGCGTCTTCGATGGTGACGATCCGCTCGGACGCCGGGATGAACCCGGACAGCACATTGAGCATGGTGGTCTTGCCGCTGCCGGTGCCGCCGGAGATCAGGATGTTGATCTTGGCGTGGCCCAGCGCCTTGAGCACCTGCACCATGGGCGGCGTCAGGCTGCGGTTGTCGAGCAGGTTTTCGATCGTCAGCGGGTTGACCGAAAAACGCCGGATCGACAGGATGGGACCATCGATCGCCAGCGGCGGGATGATGGCGTTCACGCGCGAGCCGTCCGGCAGGCGGGCGTCGACCATCGGACTCGATTCGTCCACCCGCCGGCCCACCCGCGAGACGATCTTCTCGATGATCTTCATCAGGTGGGCGTTGTCGTTGAAGGTGACGCTGGTGAGCTCCAGCCGGCCGGAACGCTCGACATACACCTTGGCGTGGGTGTTGACCAGGATGTCCGACACGCCGGGATCGGCCAGCAGCGGCTCGAGCGGGCCGAAACCGAGCATCTCGTGCTGTATGTCGAGCACCAGGTTGTGCCGCTCGTGCTGGTTCAGCACGATGCGCTCCTCCTCGATGATGCGCTGGACCAGCAGCGCCAGCTCGTGCTTGAACTGCTCCGGCGTGAGCCGCTGCAACCGTTCCAGGTCGATCCGGTCCATGATCGTCTGGTGCATGCTCTTCTTCAGTTCCTGGTAGGCCGCCGCCGCCAGGCCGGGCGGACCGTTGCTGCCTTGCCGGCCGTCCTCGCCGCTGGCCAAACGCTCGCGTAAGCTCATTTTTTGCTCCAGCAAATCAATCGTTGTCGGTGCGCCCGAACAGGCGGTCGAACAGGCCCTTGCTTTCGGAAACGCGGCGCGCCGTCACCAGTTCCACCAGGTCGGCCAGGCTGCGCGCCACGGCGCTGCTGCGCGACAGCTGCAGCACCGGTATGCCCTGGTTGACCGAGTCCGTGGCCGACATGTAATCGTTGGGCACCGTGTGCATCACTTCCGCGCCCAGCGCCTGTTCCAGGTCCATCAGCCGCAACTTGCCGCCTTTTTCGTAGCGGTTGACGATCAGGCGGGTGCGCTCGCTCGGATAGCCCAGCGAACGGAAGATGTCGAGCAGGCGGCGCCCGTCGCGGATGTCCGGCAGCGCCAGTTGCAGCACCGGGTAGATGGCGTCGGCCTGGTCGAGCGCGCGCAGCGAAATGGCGTCGATCTGGCGGCCGACATCGAGCACGATGTAGTCGTAGTGCTGGCGCGCCACGCGCAGGATGGTGTCCATGTGCTCCGGCTTCATGTCGACCAGGTGGTTGGGATCGTCGGCGGCCGCCAGCACGCCGAAGTTCGACGCCACGTGCACCAGGCAGGAATCGAGGAAGGAACCGTCCATACGGCTGATCTGGCCGCAGATGTCGGACAAGGTCATCGCCGGCTTCTGGTCCGACACGTACAAGGTGGCGTCGCCGAACTGGCCATGCAGGTCGATCAGCAGCACCTTCTTGTCGGCCAGCGCGGCCAGCGCGTAACCGAAATTGGTCGACAAGAACGTGGCGCCGCTGCCGCCCTTGCAGGAGATGAAGGCCAGCACCTTCCCGTCGCGCATCTGGCTCACGCCGGCCGCCACCTCGATGCGGTCCATCGACTCGTGGAAGGCCTTGTGCACCAGCGGCAGCTGCAGCACTTCGCGCATGCCGGCCCGCATCGCGCGGATCAGCAAATCCTGCTGCGGCTCGCGCGTCAGCAGCATGAACGAGGCCGAAGGATAGGTCTTGCCGAGACGTTCGACCAGGTCGGCCTCGCCGGGTTCGACGTCGCTGGCGTCGAAGATCACCAGCTCCGGCGACTCCGGCAACTGCCGTTCGACGGCGTCGCGCAGGCCGTTGCGCGACGCCACCAGCTGCACCGCCGGCATGCGCGCCGAACCCTGTGCGGCGATTTCCGCGTGTAGCAGGGCGTCCCTGCTGATCATCAGTGCTTTCATGGTCGGGCCTTATTTAGCGTCGCTGCTGATCATGAACGTCGGCGCCTGCGGGGCGGTGCCGCTGAAGGTGCGCTGATACCGTTCGTAGGCGCCGTGCGCCGCCTTGCCGTTCATGCCGGCCACCGGGTCGGCGTTGCGCCGCGCGTTGGGATCGATGATCTGCTGCGCCATCGCGTTGCGGGTGCTGCTGCCGAACTGGCTGTCCCACTGCGGGGTGGTCTTGCCCAGCGGCGTGTTGACGCAGGCGGCCAAGGTGCATGTCGCCAGCATGCTGAATAAAATACGCATAGTGATTCCTAAGAGGTGATTAACGTTTGTCGATGGTCGGCGAAGGCGCCGGCGCAGTCACGGGCGGCGGCTCGCCTTCCATTTTCCCGCCGAGGAAGAGTCGCGCGCGGCTTGGCGCGGTGGCGCCGTCGGTCGGCAGCTTGTAATCGGCCGGCAGCGGCTTGACCAGATGCGGCGTGACCACAAACAGCAATTCGGTGCGGTCCTGCTGGAAATCGGTGCTGCGGAACAGCGCACCGAGCACCGGTATCTCGCCCAGTATCGGCAGGCCGTGGATATTGGTGGTGCGGTTGTTCTTGATCAGGCCACCGATGGCGAAGCTCTGGCCGTCGAACAGCTCCACCGTGGTGGAGGCGCGCCGCGTCGTGATCAACGGCAGGACGGCGCCGCCGGAGAAGCCGGCCGCCGTGATGCCGACGCCTTCGCGCGATATCTCCGACACTTCCGGCGCCACCCGCAGGTTGATGCGGCCGCCGGCCAGCACGGTCGGCGTGAAGCGCAGGCCGACGCCGAACTCCTTCTCTTCCAGGGTCACTTTGTTGTTGTCCTGCGCGACCGGGACGAAGATTTTGCCGCCGGCCAGAAAGCTGCCTTCCTGGCCGCTGATCGCCATCACCGTCGGCTCGGCCAGGATGCGTACCAGGCCTTCCTTCCGGTCCGCGTCGACGCCCACACGGTTGCCGTCCGGGCGGCCCATGCCCAGCATCCCTTTCAGCGTGCCGCTGAAGAAGTTCGCCGCCAGCGTGGTTTGCCAGCCGCCGCCGCCGACGCTCACCAGCAGCCCGGCCTCCAGCTTGTCGAGCAGCGTCTTGGACACTTCGGCGATCTTCACCTCCAGCATGACCTGCTGCGGCGCGCTGACGTTGAGGAAATTGACGATGCGCGTGCCGCCCGCCGTGGCGCCGCCCTTGGCTTCGGCGGGCGGCGCCGGCGCGCCTTTTTCCGCGACGGCGGCCGACAAGTGCTGCGCCGGCCGGCGCAGGAACGCCGCCGCCAGATCCAGCACGCGCGCGGCGGTCTGCGCGTCGTCGACCATGCCGCTGATGACCAGCGTGTCGCCAGCGGCGCTGATGTGGATGTTTTTCTGCTCCGGCATCAGCGCGGCGATCGACGCTTGCAGCGCCGACGGATCGATGCCGACCACTACTTCGACCACGTTGCACATGCCGCTGCGGCCCTGCACGATCATGTTGCTGGTGCCGATATCGACGCCGACCACGTACAGGGTATCCGGCGCCACCAGCATCGCCTGCAGCACGGCCGGATTGCCGACGCTGCGCGCCTGCACCGGCTCGGGCATGCGCATCAAGGTCGACTTCCCCAACTGCAGCGTCATGCTGCCCGGCGCGGCGGCCTGACCGCTACAGCGCAAGCCCCGGCCTTCGGCAGGAGAATCGGCGGCCGGGGTGGCCGCCTGCAGCCGGAGCGTTGCCGCCGCCAGTACCAGCAGCGTCGCGGTGCGGAGTGGATTTTTCATGGCATCCTCATAGACATTCCTGCGTGCGCTGGGTGCCGACGATAACGCCGACACAAGCGCGCGCGCGCGGGGCTGCCGCCACCTGGGGGCGCGGCCTGGCCGCCACCGCCGGTTCGGGCGCCGGCTCGGCGGGCTTGGCGACGATGCCGAGCAGCGAGGACTTGGTGGCGCCGTCCGTGATGCCCGGACGCGGATCGACCTGGTTGCGCAGCACCAGCGACAAGGTGCCGACACTGCGCGCCAGGTCCAGGTTCTCCGCCTGCGAAGGCGTCACTTCCAGCGTGACGGCGTTGACCACGCGCGGCTTGGTCTCGTCGCGCCCCACCTCCTGGGCGACGGCCAGCACCAGTATCCGTTCCAGTACGATCTTCGAGATGGCGTTCTCGTTGCCGTTTCCCGACGACTGCGTGTTGACGAGGATGTCGACGAAATTGCCCGGCAACGCGAAGCCGGCCACGCCCACCACGTCGTTGACCCGCACGGTGATGGCACGCTTGCCCTCGGTGATCAGCGCCGACAGCCCGCCCACCGTGCCGGTTGGCGCCAGCTTCATTTCGCTCAATGGTTCGTCGCGCAGCACGCTGGTTTTGAGCACGCGCCCCACCAGCTTGGACGCGTCGGTCAGCGCGCCGCGCGGCAGGTTGTCGGCCGGCCAGTCGAGCGACTTCATCATCTCCGGCGTCAGCCGCTGACCGAGGCTGACATCGGCGGCGGCCACCACGATGCGGTTGGCCGTCGTCGGCGTCTGCCGCAGCAGCCAGCGCGACGCCATCAGCACCGCCCCCAGTCCGAATATGACGGCCAGCGCCATCATCCACAGTGCGCGCCGGTTTTTCATAGGATGTGTTGGGCCAGTTGGTCAATGGAGTCGCCGCGGTCGATGGCGGCCGGCCGTTCGCCGCAGGCGAACATGCTGCTCCAGGCCTGGTCGATGGTGGCGACGGTCAGGCGCGGCGACTCGCCGTTGAAGCCGGCGAAATCGACGATGCGGCCGATGATCTCCTGCGGGCCGCTGGCCAGCAACGGCAAGGCGCTGCCCGCGTGCAGTTCGTCGACCAGATAGCGCAGCGAAGGCTCGTCGTACGCCACGCCGGCGCTCAGGCAACGCTGGCGGAACAGCGTGCGGTAGTTGGCCGCGCTCAGCGCGCCGACCGCGATCTTGTAGCCGACGCGGCGCAGCGCCGAGGCGTCGAGCAGCGCGTCCGGCGCCTGGCTGGTGGCGAACAGGAGCCGCATCCGGCACGGCGCGCTGAAATGGTAGCCGCCCGCCAGCGACAACTGGCTGCGCTGCAGCTCCTGCGCCTGCGAGAAGCGGTTGAACAAATCGGTGGACGACATGCGCTGGCGACCCAGGTCGTCGACGATCAGCAGGCCGTTGTTGGCCATCAGCTGGGGCGGCGCGCGGTAGCAGCCGTTGGGCGTGTCCGGCTGCGGGTCGAGCATGTCCTCGCTCAAGTCGCCGTCGAGCGCCACCACGGGCCGCTGGCACAGCACCCAGCGCGGATCGCTGCTGCGCCGCTCGGGCGCCTGGCGCACCTGGCGCGACAACGGCGCGCGGTGCAGCGCCGGATCGTAGACCTGGATGATGTCCTGCCCCACCATCAGCGCATACGGCACGGCGACCAGGCCCTGTTGCATGGCGCCGAGGCGGCGCGCCAGGGTCGACTTGCCGCCGCCCGACGGGCCGTAGAGCAGCATGGTGCGGCCCGAGTACATGGCCGCGCCGAGCATCTGCTGCACCGACGGCGGCAGGAAATCGTCGGAGAATTCGGCGGCCAGATCGTCCGCGCACAGCTGCGGCGTGTGGCCGGCCTGGCGTTCGACCATGGCGCGGTAGGCCTCCAGGGTGACCGGCGCCGGGCCGACATAGCGGCAGCGTTCCATCCACCCGCTGGCGCGCTGCTTGCCGGCCGCCGTCAACTGGTACTGGACGTCGATGTCGGATTCGCCGCGCCACGCCACCTCGGCCACATGCTCGGCCACCAGGAAGTCGAGCGCCTCGCGCAGCACGTTGATCGACAGGTGCAGCTTGGTGGTGAGCACCGGCAGATGGGTGCGGCCGCCGACGTAGATGGCCTTGGCGATGAGCTCGACAATGAGCTGCTGCGGCAAGCCGGTGTCGCGCAGGGTTTTGGGCTGCGGCGGCAACGCGTGGCCCGGCTCGGTCTCCGCAGTGGATGCATAGGGTGAGGGATCGAGGCTGAGCATGGCGGTCTCCGCGGACTGAATTGTTTCATTGAGGAATCAAGTCTATCGGGCGGTGCCCGGCGGGCATTGATGCGCAGCAAAGTCGGACCAAGCGTGCCGGTCAGCGATGCGCCCACGCCACAAAGCCGCCGGTGCCCAGCGCGATGGCCACGCCATAGGGGATGCCGCCGACGCTGCCGATCGAGGCCAGCGGCACGGGCGCCAGCGGCAGCCCGAGCAGGCGCCACATCAACGGTTTGCATATCAGCACGACATTGCGCCAGCTCTCGCGCCAACGGCCGCTACATACCAGCATCAGGACGGCCATGACGCCGCCGATCAGGTAAGCCAGCACGCCGATGTGCAGGGCCGCCTGCGGCCCGACAAAGGCGCCGACCATGGCCATCAGCTTGACGTCGCCGGCGGCCATGCCACGCAATAGATAGAGGGGAAGGAATAAAAAAAAGCCGGCGAAGGTGCCGGCCAGCCATTGCGATACGGGTGCCCACTGCTGCCCGCCGAGCAGATGCAGTATCATCGCCAACAGCAGACCGCTTAAAATGAGGACATTGGGAATCTTGCGCATGGCCAGATCGGTCACCGCCGCCTGCGCGACCAGACAGATCAGAATGACTTCGATGGCGTTCAGCATGGGTGGCTTTCGGACGAAAAAATGGCTTTCCAGCCGGGGGACGACTGGAAAGCCAAGCGGTTTAAGTCGTTGCGTCGGTGATCTTGGAACCGATGGTCTGGAACGCAGACTCCAGCACCGGCGTCAGGAAGGCGAACGCGGCGACGACTGCGGCGACCATGGTCGCCGCGATCAGGCCGTATTCGATGGCCGTGATCCCGTCCTCGTCCGACGCAAACGCCTTTGCTGCTGCGATAAGTGAGTTCATGATGTACTCCCTAGTTGAGTCGATTAAAAAAACCTCTGATACGGACGGCCGGCCTGCAGACCGCCGTTTCCGCGCCATTGAGGTCACTATAGGACTAGCAGCTTTATAGGAATTGACTTGACGCAAGTTTTCTTCAAGGAACTATTTTGGTCGTTTTGCTCAAACAAGCGCAGGTGACGCGCTTGGGCACTGGCGTAGGTCAAACCACTCGTTGTTGCCCGCGAGTACGCTGAAGGCGGCCCGGGACTCGGCTTTGCTGTAGGAAAATGGTTGCAAGAATGGTTGCAATAAGCGTCAAGGACATTTTTTTTCGCACACAAGAATTGCCTTGATTGCAAAAAGCTATTATCCTGCTTAGCTGTTCTTTGGAAAGGCCCCGTATTGCTTCTTTACCGTGCGCCTGACTATCAGAGAAATCGTGCTTGATAGGCGTGAACAAAGCGTGGCTGACCGCAAGGTTGTGTGTTAATTTTCCAGAGAAGAAAATGGATTCCCTACTGAAACACATGGTGGACATGACCGGCCACCGAGATCACACGATGCTCGACATCTCCGTGATTTCGGCGGTGCAGGAGCTTGCCCGCGCGAGTCAGGCCCGCGTGCTGACCCTGGCCACCGTGCGCGGCAAGGTGTTCGTGCGGGCGCGCGCCATCGTCGTTGCCGGCGAGCCGGCTTGCATGGTCGACAACACCGACCTGCACAATCCCGGCGAGCCGATCGAGAATTTCCCGGCGCTGGCGCACTGCATCGCCCACCACGAGTCCGGCGCCGACGTTGCGAACGAGGCCGGCGAGCACACGCTGTGGCTGCCGATCTGGCTGGGCGACAAGGCCGACACCTGCCTCGAGATCGTCAACCCGACGCCGTACACCAGCGACACCATCCATATCATCGGCGGCATCGTCAGCGTCTACCGCAACTTCCAGAACCTGCTCGACTACAGCGAACGCGATTCGCTCACCGGCCTGCTCAACCGCAAGACCTTCGACGACCAGCTCTCCAAGATGCTGGCCGCCAGTATCGAGCAGGATTCGGTCACCTTGCCGGGCGAGCCGGAGCGGCGCCAGCATGGCGACGAGGAAAAGCAATGGCTGGCGGTGGTTGATGTCGACCATTTCAAGCACGTTAACGACCGTTTCGGCCATTTATACGGCGATGAGGTGCTGATCCTGATTGCCAACCTGCTCACCTCGTCGTTCCGCGCGCAAGACCGCGTGTTCCGTTTCGGCGGCGAGGAATTCGTCGTGCTGCTGCGCTCGACTACGCTCGACAACGCCAAGAAGATCATCGAACGCTTCCGCATGAACGTGGCGTCGCATGATTTCCCGCAAGTGGGCAAGGTGACGGTGAGCGTCGGCTTTGTCAGCATCAGCGCGCTGGAGGCGCCGGTGATCATCCTGGGACACGCAGATCAGGCGCTGTACTACGCGAAAAGCCACGGCCGCAATCTGGTGTGCCACTACGATGAGCTGCTCAGCGGCGGCCTGCTGCAGACCACCGCCTCGAACGACACGGCCGAATTCTTCTGACCGGCGGCTGGACGGCTTTACGCCAGGGTTAAAAACCGCATCGGATCGACATTCCACTTGGCCGCCGACTCGTGGCCGACGATCTTGTCGCCCCCCCCAAAGCCCAGCCCGCGCGACAAATCGACCGTTTCCGGCTTGATGTACAGATTCTGCTTGGTGTTGAAGAAGACGTTCACCTTGGGCGCCAGCAGATTGGTTTCGTGTGGCTCGATCACCACACCGAGCCGGCCCGACTCCAGCATCACCAACGTCCCGACCGGATAAATGCCGACGCAGCGCATGAATTCCTGCGCGTACTGCGGATTGAAATGGAACTTGCTCCATTCATAGATCTTGCGCAGCGCCGCCGCCGCCGACATGCCTTTGTGATAACAGCGATCGGCGGTGATGGCGTCATACACATCGACGATGGCCGCCATTTGCGCCAGTTCGCTGATCTGTTCGTTCGCTTGCTTGCCGGGATAGCCGCTGCCGTCGCGCCGCTCGTGGTGGTGCAAGGTGATGTCGAGCGGTATCGGCCCCACCTCTGGCGTCCTGCGCAGGATGTCGTAGCCGTCGCGCGGGTGGCGCTTGACGATGGCGAACTCCTCGTCCGTCAGCGGTCCCGGCTTGTTGAGGATGGCATCGGGCACCAGCGCCTTGCCGGTGTCGTGCAACAGGCCGCCCAGGCCGGCCTGATGGGTGATAGCGGCGTCGATGTTGCGCGATCGGCAAAACGCCACCAGCAGCGTACAGACGCTAACGGAGTGCAAAAACGTGTAATCGTCCTTGGTTTTGATGCGCAGCAGGCCCACCAGCGCGCCCGGATTGCGCAGGATGGACTCGGTGATGCTCTGCACCACGGGCTCGACCTGGTCGAGTTCGATCGCCTTGCCCAGGCGCGCGTCCTGCATTACGGTGCGCACCAGGGTCGAGGCCTGGTGGCGGATCTGCACCGCGCGCCGCATCTCGTCGCCCAGCGAGACGCGCGTGACAATGGGCGTCTTGGCGGCGATGTCAACGATTTCGCGCTCGGTCGCCGCTTGCGCCTCGGCCAGCGACGGCGCGTCCTGCACGTCCAGGCCCCTGCCGCTGTCGATGACCACGTCATGGATGCCGGCGTTGAGGATCTTGCGGATTTCATCCTCGCTGGTCAGCAAAAACCGGTTGCGGACAAACGGGTGCGTCATCCAGTCGCAACTCAGGTCATGTATATACATGCCCACTTTGAGCTGGGATGAGTCGACTTTCTTTAACATACATGCACCCGCGAAAAGTCTGGAGGGGACCACAATATGAATTCAGTATAACAAATAGTTTCCTGTCAGGATCATATTTGCTAGTGTTACCATGTGTTTGTCCATGACTATTCCGGGTCAAGCACCGCGCCACACTATGGAACTCCGCCAACTTCGTTATTTTGTCGCCATCGTCGACCACGGCTCGCTGTCGCGGGCGGCGCTGGTGTTGCACGTGGCGCAACCGGCGCTGACGCAGCAGCTGCGCCAGCTCGAGGAGGAGCTGGGCGTGCAACTGCTGCACCGTTCGGCGCAGGGCGTGCTCAGCACCGACGCCGGCAAGATCTTCTACGAACACGCGCAAGCCATCCTCAAGCAGGTGGCCGACGCCCGTTCGGCCGTCACGCAATCGGCCGAGCGGCCCAGCGGCGGCGTCACGCTCGGGCTGCCGCACAGCATCTCGGGCGCGCTGGCGTTGCCGTTGCTGACGGCCGCGCGCGCCACGTATCCGGAAATCACGCTGCAGCTGACCGAGGAACTGACCGGCAACCTGAGCGAGCAGCTCAAATCCGGCAGGGTCAATCTGGCCGTGCTGTTTGACGACGGCCAACTGGCGCAATTCGCGACAACGCCGCTGGTGGAGGAAGAGTTGCGCTTCATCTGCCGCGCCGACGCCGCCTTCGCGCTCGACCAGGAGACGCTCACCCTTGAGCAAACCCTGGGCACTACGCTAATCCTGCCGGGGCTGCAGCACGGCGTGCGTCCGCGCATTGAAAGCATGGTGCGCGCGGCCGGGCTCAAGCTCTCGAACGTCATCGAAATCAACTCCATCGCCATCCTCAAGTCGGCGCTGCTGGCCGACATGGGCGCGACCCTGCTGCCGTCGGCGCCGGTGCTCGACGAGCTGCAGCGCGGCACCCTGCGCGCGCATCCGATCCGCCAACCGGCGATTTCCCGCACAGTGGTGCTATGCGCCTCGAAAAACATCCCCCTGACCAACGCGGCCAGCGCCATCAGCCGGCTAGTGCAGCAAGTCAGCATGCAGCTGTGCCAGTCCGGCACTTGGCCCGGCGCCACCCCCATCCCCTAAACAATTGCTTCCGATCCGGGGTCAGGTCCACCATTTCTACACGGCCCCGACATTAGCGTCCCTTTTGCGGCGGTAAGGTAGAGCTTGTGTAGCATTGGTGGACCTGACCCCGGAGTTGCTTTGAGGGGTATCACTTTTTCTTATGCCCCGATTGGCAAACACTATTTCCGTACACGTCAACTCGCGCCCATACTAGCCCCAATTCCGCTCACCATGCGGCCCTGGCCCGATCCTGGCGCGCCTACCCGGCGTGACCAAGTTCAGGTGCGATCTGATACCAAAAACGGAGACCTCCCATGCCCGATACCAAGGCAACCGGCCCTGCAACGTCCGCAAGAGACGGCAGCGCCCGACTGACGACCGTCAGCCTCGACGACAAATACACCGCCACCCACGGCGATATCTTCCTGTCGGGCATCCAGGCGCTGGTGCGCCTGCCCATGATGCAGCGGGTGCGCGACCAGGCGGCCGGCTTGAACACGGCCGGCTTCATCTCCGGCTACCGCGGCTCGCCGCTGGGCGGACTCGACGAGAACCTGTGGAAGGCCAAGCCGCACCTGGAAGCGCATCACGTGCAGTTCGTGCCGGGCGTGAACGAGGACCTGGCGGCGACCGCCGTCTGGGGCTCGCAGCAGGTCGATTTGATCGGCGAGGCCAAATACGACGGCGTGTTCGCCATGTGGTACGGCAAAGGCCCGGGCGTGGACCGCTGCGGCGACGTCTTCAAACACATGAACCACGCCGGCACCTCGAAGCACGGCGGCGTGCTGCTGGTGGCGGGCGACGACCACGGCGCCTATTCGTCGACATTGCCGCACCAGTCGGACCATCTGTTCTCGGCGTCGATGATCCCAGTGCTCTATCCCTGTAACGTGCAGGAGTACCTGGACCTCGGCATCCACGGCTGGGCGATGTCGCGTTTTTCCGGTTGCACGGTGGCGTTCAAGGCGCTGGCCGACACGGTCGAATCGTCGGCCTCCGTCGACGCCGATCCGTTCCGCGTCGATGTCAAAATCCCGCTCGATTTCGTCATGCCGGAAGGCGGCCTGAATGCCCGCCTGTCGAGCATTCCGCTCGGCCAGCAGGCGCGCAATCAGGAAGCGCTGATGCAGGATTATAAAATCTACGCGGCGCTGGCCTATGCGCGTGAGAACAAACTCAATCACACCACTATCACCAGCCCAAACGCGAAACTGGGCATCATCGCCTCCGGCAAATCGTACCTGGACGTGCTCGAGGCGCTGGAGGAACTGGGCATCGACGAGAAGATGGCGGCCGATGTCGGCCTGCGCCTGTTCAAGGTGGCGATGCCATGGCCGCTGGAGCCGGACAGCGTGCGCGAATTCGCGCAAGGCCTCGACGAGATCCTGGTGGTCGAGGAAAAGCGCCAGATCGTCGAGTACCAATTGAAGGAACAGCTGTACAACTGGCGCGACGATGTGCGCCCGCGCGTGATCGGCAAGTTCGACGAAAAAGGCGAGTGGGTGGCGCCGCGCGGAGAATGGCTGCTGACCTCCAAGGCCGATTTTTCGGTCTCGCAGGTGGCGCGCGTGATCGCCTCGCGCGTCAAGCGCCTGATTTCCGACCCGGTCACCTGCGATCATATCAAGGCGCGCCTGACCTTCCTCGACGCCAAGGACGCGGTGCTGAAGAAGGCCATCAGCACGCCGTTCCGCCCCGCGTTTTACTGCTCCGGATGCCCGCACAATACCTCGACCAAGGTTCCCGAGGGCAGCCTGGCGCTGGCCGGCATCGGCTGCCACGTGATGGCGACGTCGATCTACCCGGAGTTCAACAAGCTGACCACGCACATGGGCGGTGAGGGCGCGCCGTGGATCGGCCAAGCCGCGTTCTCGAAGATTCCGCACGTGTTCCAAAATCTCGGCGACGGTACCTACTTCCACTCCGGCTATCTGGCGATCCGCGCGGCGGTGGCGGCCAAGGTCAACATGACCTACAAGATCCTCTACAACGACGCGGTGGCGATGACGGGCGGCCAGCCGGTCGACGGCATCACATCGGTACCGATGATCGCGCAGCAGATGGCGGCCGAAGGCGTCAAACGCATCGCGCTGGTGACCGAGGACTTAGGGCGCTACACCGACCGGGCCGCCCTGCCATCGCTGGTCAGCCTGCACGACCGCAAGGACATGGACGCGGTCCAGCGCGAACTGCGCGAGGTCCAAGGCGTATCGGTGCTGATCTACGACCAGACCTGCGCGGCCGAGAAGCGTCGCCGCCGGAAGAAAGGCGAGTTTCCCGACCCCGCCAAGCGCATGGTCATCAACGAAGCCGTGTGCGAAGGCTGCGGCGATTGCGGCGTGCAGTCGAACTGCACCTCCATCCTGCCGAAGGAGACGGAGTTCGGCCGCAAGCGCACCATCGACCAATCGTCCTGCAACAAGGACTACTCGTGCGTGAAAGGCTTCTGCCCGAGCTTTGTCACCGTCGAAGGCGGAACACTGAAGAAGACCAAAACCGGGGTGAGTAAATCCAATAGTGACGACGGCGACGACGGTTTCGGCGCGCTGCCGGAACCCGAACTGCCATCCTGCGAGCAGCCCTACAACATCCTGATCAACGGCATCGGCGGCACCGGCGTGATCACCGTCGGCGCCTTGATGGGCATGGCCGCGCACCTGGAAGGCAAAGGCGCGTCGGTGCTGGATATGACCGGCATGTCGCAGAAAAACGGTTCCGTCACCTCGCACGTGAAGGTAGCCAAGACCCCCGCGCACCTGCGCGCGCAGCGCATCGCCACCGGTGAGGCGGACGTCATCCTCGGCTGCGACATGCTGACCGCCGGCGCCGCGGATGCGGTGTCGAAGATGCGTCCCGGCCGCACTCTGGCCGTCATCAACCTGCACGAACAGCCGCCCGGCACCTTCGCGCAAAACGCCGACTGGCAGTATCCGGTCGCGGAAGTGCGCGCGCTGATCGAGGAATCGGTCGGCGGTCCCGGCGCCGCCGATTTCATCGACGCCACCAAGCTGGCCACGGCGCTGATGGGCGACTCCATCGCCGCCAATCTGTTCATGCTCGGTTACGCGTGGCAGCGGGGCCGGATTCCGCTAACCGAGGCGTCGCTGCTGCGCGCGATCGAACTCAATGGCGTCGGCATCGCGTCCAACAAAAAGAGCTTCCTGTGGGGCCGCCGTGCGGCCGTGGACCTGAAGCGCGTCGAGCGCGTGGCCACGCCGACGCAGGCAATCGTCGTGCAAATGCCGCAAAGCCTGGAGAACATCGTCGCCAAGCGCGTGCAGTTCCTGACCGATTATCAGAATGCCGCCTATGCCGGCGTCTACGAGCAGCTGGTGTCGCAGGTGCGCGCCAAGGAGACCGCGCTGGGACTGGGGAACAAGCTGTCGACCGCCGTGGCCAAGTACTATTTCAAGCTGATGGCGTACAAGGACGAATACGAAGTGGCGCGCCTGTACACCGACGGACGCTTTGTCGAGCAGCTCAAACAGCAGTTCGAGGGCGACTTCTCGATCAAGTTCAATCTGGCGCCGCCGCTGTTCGCGAAGAAGGACGCCAAGGGCCATCTGGTCAAGGCGGAATTCGGCTCGTGGATGTGGAGCGCGTTCAAGCTGCTGGCCAAGTTCAAAGGCCTGCGCGGCGGAGCGTTCGATGTCTTCGGCCGCAGCGACGAGCGCAAGATGGAGCGCGCGCTGATCGTCGAATATCGTGAGATGGTCACCGCTTTGATCGGGGGGCTTACCGTGGAAAACCACGCGCTGGCGGTCGAACTGGCGGGGTTGCCGGAAAAAGTGCGCGGTTATGGTCACGTGAAGGAGAAGGCGGTGGCGGTCTTCCACGCCGAGAAGGCGCGCTTGATGGCGCAATTCGGCCAGCAGCGCGCAGCCTAAGCCTCAAAAGCTTACGTTTACGTAAACGTCATATAATAGCCACACAAAAACGCACGACATAGATCGCCGCACAGAATAGAAGGGACACCATGAACGACCTCTCCGCTCCGACCATCGCAGCAGTGCCGGACCAGCCGCGCCTGAACAACAAAATCCGCTTCGTCACCGCCGCCTCGCTGTTCGACGGCCACGACGCCTCGATCAACATCATGCGCCGCATCCTGCAATCGAACGGCGTGGAGGTGGTCCACCTGGGCCACAACCGCTCGGTCGACGAGGTGGTCACCGCAGCCCTGGCGGAGGACGTGCAGGGCATCGCCATCTCCAGCTACCAGGGCGGCCATGTCGAATACTTCAAGTACATGCTCGACCTGCTGCGCCAGCGCGGCGGCGCCCACATCAAAGTGTTCGGCGGCGGCGGCGGCGTCATCGTCCCCGACGAAATCGCCGACCTGCATGCGTATGGCGTCACCCGGATTTTCAGTCCGGAGGATGGCCAGCGCATGGGCCTTGTCGGCATGATCCAATGGATGGTGCAGCAGTGCGACATCGACCTGTCGCAGTACTCCCCGACCTCGCTGGCGCCGCTGCGCGAAGGCGATGTGGCCTCGCGCCATCGCCCGCTGGCGCAGCTGATCACCGCGCTGGAAAACGACAAGGCCGCGCCGGCGCTGCGCTCGGAAATCCTGGCCGCCGCCGAAGGCTTGCCCGTGCCGACCCTGGGCATCACCGGCACCGGCGGCGCCGGCAAATCGTCGCTGACCGATGAACTGATACGCCGCATCCGCCTCGACCAGGCCGACGCGCTCAACATCGCCATCATCTCGATCGACCCGTCGCGCCGCAAATCCGGCGGCGCGCTGCTGGGCGACCGTATCCGCATGAACGCGATCAATCCGTGGGCCGGCCAAAGCCGCGTGTTCATGCGGTCGCTGGCCACGCGCGAGGCGGGCTCCGAGATTTCCGAGGCGCTGCCCGACGTCATCGCCGCCTGCAAGGTGGCCGGCTTCGACCTGGTCATCGTCGAAACCTCCGGCATCGGTCAGGGCGACGCCGCCATCGTGCCGCACGTGGACGTGTCGATGTACGTGATGACGCCGGAATTCGGCGCCGCCTCGCAGCTGGAAAAAATCGACATGCTCGATTTCGCCGAATTCATCGCCATCAACAAGTTCGATCGCAAGGGGTCGCAGGATGCGCTGCGCGACGTCGCCAAGCAGTACCAGCGCAACCGCGAGCTGTGGAGTCAACGCCCGGAGGAGATGCCGGTCTACGGAACGCAGGCGTCGCGCTTCAACGACGATGGCGTCACCGCGCTGTATCAGGGCCTGTTGCCGAAGCTGGCGCAATTCGGCCTGCCGACCAGGCCGGGCAAGCTGCCGGCGGTCGCGCTGCGCCACTCCAGCGGCAAGAACGTGATCGTGCCGCCGGCGCGCGCCCGCTACCTGGCGGAGATCGCCGACACCGTACGTGGCTACCACCGCTTCACCCGTAAGCAGGTGACCCTGGCGCGCGAACGCCAGCAACTGACCGAATCCAAACGCATGCTGGCCCTGGCGCACAAGAGCGCCGACTTTGACGATTTGATCGCCGACCGCGACGCCGCAATGGACGCCGGCGCCAAGAAGCTGCTGGCCGGCTGGCCGGAGATGCAGGCCGCGTATGCAGGCGACGATTACGTCGTCAAAATCCGCGACAAGGAAATCCGCACACGCCTGGTGCAGCACACGCTGTCCGGCACCAAGATCCGCAAGGTGGCCCTGCCCCGTTATGAAGACCACGGCGAGATCCTGCGCTTCCTGATGCTGGAAAACGTCCCCGGGTCGTTCCCGTTCACCGCCGGCGTGTTCCCGTTCAAGCGCGAAGGCGAAGACCCGACCCGCATGTTCGCCGGCGAAGGCGACGCCTTCCGCACCAACCGCCGTTTCAAGCTGGTCTCCACCGGCATGGACGCCAAGCGCCTGTCGACCGCGTTCGACTCGGTCACCTTGTACGGTGCCGATCCGGCGCCGCGCCCGGACATCTACGGCAAGGTCGGGAACTCCGGCGTCTCGATCGCCACGCTGGACGACATGAAGGTGCTGTACGACGGCTTCAACCTGTGCAGCCCGAGCACCTCGGTCTCAATGACCATCAACGGCCCGGCGCCGACCATCCTGGCGATGTTCATGAACACCGCCGTCGACCAGCAAATCGACCGCTTCGTCGAAGAACACAAGCGCCAGCCGGACGCCGGGGAAGCGGCCAAGCTGCGCGAATGGGTGCTGCAAAACGTACGGGGCACCGTGCAGGCCGACATCCTGAAGGAAGACCAGGGCCAGAACACCTGCATCTTCTCGACCGAATTCTCGCTCAAGGTGATGGGCGACATCCAGCAGTACTTCGTCGAGCACCAAGTGCGCAATTTCTACTCGGTGTCGATCTCCGGCTACCACATCGCCGAAGCAGGAGCGAACCCGATCTCCCAGCTGGCGTTCACCTTGTCGAACGGCTTCACCTTCGTCGAAGCCTATCTGGCGCGCGGCATGCACATCGACGATTTCGCGCCCAACCTGTCGTTCTTTTTCTCCAACGGCATGGACCCGGAATACACGGTGCTCGGCCGCGTCGCCCGCCGCCTGTGGGCGGTGGCGATGCGCGACAAGTACGGCGCCAACGACCGCTCCCAAAAGCTCAAGTACCACGTGCAGACGTCGGGACGCTCGCTGCACGCGCAGGAGATCGACTTCAACGACATCCGCACAACGCTGCAGGCGCTGATCGCCATCTACGACAACTGCAACTCGCTGCACACCAACGCCTACGACGAGGCCATCACCACGCCGACCGACGAATCCGTGCGACGCGCCCTGGCAATCCAGCTTATTATTAATCGCGAATGGGGCCTGGCGAAGAACGAGAATCCGAACCAGGGTTCGTTCATTATGGACGAGCTGACCGACCTCGTTGAGGAAGCGGTGCTGCAGGAGTTCGAGCGCATTGCAGAGCGTGGCGGCGTGCTGGGCGCGATGGAAACCGGCTACCAGCGTGGCAAGATCCAGGAAGAGTCGATGCTGTACGAGCACCAGAAGCACGACGGCACCTTGCCCATCGTCGGCGTCAACACCTTCCGCAATCCGAAGGCGACGGGCGAGCCGCAAAAGATCGAACTGGCCCGCTCCACCGACGACGAGAAGCAATCGCAGCTCAAGCGGCTGGAGGAATTCCACAGCCGCCACGCGGCGCAGGCCCCGGCCGCGCTGGCCGCCTTGCAACAGGCGGCGATCGACAACGATAACGTGTTCGAAAAGCTGATGGAGGCGGTGCGTGTCTGCTCGCTGGGGCAGATCACCACTGCGCTGTTCGAGGTCGGCGGCCAGTACCGGCGCAATATGTAGACGAACCAAACACCGACTAACCAACCCGCAGGAGGAAGACCATGACTACACTTTCTGCCGAAACATCGGCCGAGCTGCACAAGCGGCTCGACAGCGCGCGTGACGACGTGCTCGCGCAAATCCGCACCCGTTCTGACAGCTCGGACGAGCCGGCGGCGGTGTCCTTGCTGGCCCATCAGGGACAGCCGGACGACGTCTCGCAGGCCGCGTATCAGCGCGACGACCAGATGGCGTTGCTGGGACAGGAGCGCGAATTGCTGCACGCTATTGATGTTGCCAGGGGCCGCCTTGACGAAGGCGTCGCAAACGTTTGCGCCGTCTGCGGCGAAGAGATTCCCGAAGCGCGCCTGCTGGCGCTGCCGACCGCGCAAACCTGCATTCGCTGCCAGGAGCGTGCCGAGGCCGGTGGCCAGACACCGTCCCCGACAACAATGTAGGCCAGGCCGCCGGCCAGCGCGGCCGGCGTGATGCCGCGCGCCTTACGTCTGGCCGGTCCGATCCTGCTGATCCACCGCGCGCACGTCGCGATCGCGCTCGGTCGCTGGCGTCTCTTCCCCACCGTTATCATTGCCCCCGCCCGGCGGCCGGCCCAAACCGGCACCGCCGACTTCGTCAATCGGCGCACCGGCGCCGATGCCGGTGCTGACCAGCGCGGGGTCGTTCAGATCCTGCCCGGGCGTATTGGACGCCACCACCTTATCGACATCGTCGTTCTGGATCGGATCGGGCGGATGGGTGGGAATCGGCGGTTGCATACGCATGCGTTCCGGATCTTGCGGGTCGAGCTTCTCATCACTGTTGTGCTGGTTCATGCTGTCCTCCTCGTTTGCTGTGTCCTCGTAACCATGGGGTCCATGCCTGAATCGTGCGCGCCGGAAAAGGACGCCGATTCACGATAAATTTTGGCAGAATTTGTCAACGCATGAAACACCGGAGACCATCATGAGCAACGAGCAACGCGATCAACAAAGCACTGCTGAGCGGCAGCCTCCAGGAAACGCACAAAAGGCGGAGCCAACGCGCAGCGATGTACCCTCGGCGGGAACCCAGCCGGTAACCGCGACCGCCGGGCCGGACTTCACTGGCGCGCCCACCACTGCGGCGCAGGTGGCCGCCACCGGCAGCGATGCGGCCGCCGGCGCGCGCCAGTCGGGCGGCGCTGGCGGTCCCGGCGGCGAAGGACCGCGCCATCAGGCCGATGGGATCGATGGCGTTGGCGCGCCCGGCGCGCCCGGCGGCTCGCTGGCCGGCGGCGGCGACAACGCGGCGGGAGCGGCCGTGGCCGGACGGACCGGACTTGGAGAAGCCGCCTCCGCCGACGACACACGCACCGGCACGGGAACGTCGTCGGGTCACGCCACACCGCTGACCGGCGGCGACCCCAGCAGCGGCTCGACGCCGTCGGTGGACAACAGGGGCGGCGCATCCAGCGCCTAGCCCCGCACCGAGTGTAGCGCCGCGCGCGCTATGCGTTGGTTGGGGCTAAGGCTTGAAGTGCGGCCCCGCGCCCTCCTGCGCCAATGCATCCTGTGCATTGCGTAGCGGGCAGGCCTTCAACGACAGGCACCCGCAACCGATGCAGCCATCCAGTTGATCGCGCAACTGCGTCAACGTACGGATGCGCTCATCGAGTTCCGCTTTCCACGCGGCCGAGAGGCGGCGCCAGTCCGCCACCGTCGGCGTGCGCCCGGACGGCAGCGCATTCAACGCCTCGGCGATGGCCGCCAGCGGCATGCCCACCCGCTGTGCCACCTTGATCACCGCCAGCCGGCGCAACACCGAGCGCGCGTACCGCCGCTGGTTGCCGCCGGAGCGCAAGGAGTGAATCAAGCCCTTGGCCTCATAAAAATGCAGTGCCGATACCGCCACGCCGGCGCGCCCGGCCAGCTCGCCGACGCCCAGCTCCTTCGGAGGAGATGCCATATAAAATCCTTGACCTCAAGTTAAGTTGAGATTTTATAGTGTTCGCACACTCATCACACGAAAGGCCGCCATGACCCAGCTTAAATTCATCAACCCACCCGGTTTGTACGACCCGCGTCCCAACGGCTACAGCCATGTCGTCGTCGCGGAAGCGCCGGCACGGCTGATCTACATCGCCGGCCAGGGCGGGGAAAACGCCGATGGCGTGCTGTCGGAAGATTTCGGAACGCAAGTGAAGCAGGCGCTGGCAAACCTGCAAACGGCATTGAGCGCGGCCGGCGCCGGATTCGCCAACGTCGCCAAGCTTACGGTGTTGATCGTCGACCATAGTGAAGAACGCCTGCGCATCTTCGGCAGCGCGCTGGGCGAAGCGTGGGGCGACAATCCCGCCCCGGCCTGCACATTGATCCCGGTCCCGCGCCTGGCGCTGGACGGCATGCTGTTCGAGATCGAAGCGACCGCGATCAAACAAACATCAGATCGGGGTCAAGTCTGACAATCGGACACGAGATCAGCCGTATCAACCTATGGCGGCCGAGTTCGTGTCCGAATGTCAGACTTGACCCCGGGGTTTAAAGCGGCAAACAGGGCCCAACCGTCGTCCCGGCCAAAAACACCGGCTGCCACAACTCGTGCAATTCGCTCGCCGGCGTGCCGTCGATCAGCGCCAGCAGCATCTGGATCATGCGCGCGCCGGCCTTGGTCGGCTCCGGCTGGTCGATGGTGGTGACGTTGGCGCCGGCCAGGGTGTCGGCCATGCTGCCCCAGACGATGATGGACATTTCCTTGCCCATTTCCACGCCGGCGTCGCGCAAGGCGCGCACTGCGCCGATGCCGGCGATGTTGTTGTCGACAATGACGGCGCTCGGGCGCGGCGAGCACGCCAGCAACTGCTGCATCGCCTGGTAACCGCTGCGCCGGTCCAGCTTGCTGTCGATCAGGTAGCGCGGATCGACAGCCAGGCCCGCCGCCGCCATCGAGGCGACGAAACTGTCCCGGCGCTGGCGCGCGAAGTTCATTTCCAGCGGTGCGCTGATCAGGGCCACGCGCTTGTGCCCCCACGCCAGCAGCCGCTCTATGGCCATGCTGGTGCCGGAGGCGTTGTCATAGTCGAACCAGGCGTACGGGGCGTCGAGCTCGGTGCGGCCGTAGGCGATGAACGGGAATTTGGATTTGCTGAGGAAGGCGACGCGCTCGTCGCGCACCAAGGTGCGGGCCACCACCAAACCGTCGACACGGCGGCCCAAAACGGTCTGCTGATAGGAGCGTTGCTCGGCGTTCGGCGACACCGGCGCGATGATCAGGTTCTTGCCCACGTCCTCGAGCGCGGCCGACATGCCGGACACCACATCCAGGAACATCGGATCGCCCAGGTCGGACGGCAGCAGCGGATAAATGATGCCGAACACATTGGTGCGGCCCAGCGCGAGGCTGCGCGCGAGCGGATTGGGCTGGTAGCCGGCCTCCTGGGCGGCCTTCAAAACCCGCTCGCGCGTCCGGACATTGACCTCAGGGTAACCGTTTAACGCCCGGCTCACAGTGGTCTTCGACATGCCGAGGAACTTTGCCAGGAGCTGAAGATTCATAGAAAAACGCTCAATGTTGATCATTGATTATAGCGGCGCTGATGAGCTTGCCGCCATAGCGATCGCTTTTTCTAATGAGAAATACAACACTCGGCGGACCTTGCCTTTTTGTCCGCCATCACCTAATCTTAAGGGATCGATGTCAATTCTGCATCATCGCGTCCAGCGTTTTGTTACCAGGGGAATATCGTGGCCACCGTAATTTCTGCCAATGCATTGCAAGCTTCGGTCGCACAAGCTGAACGGCAAGTGCAACAGGGTCAGTCGAGGGTGAGCCAGGACGCCGGCCGCCTGGAACAGAGCCGCAGCCAGCTGACGAAGGACCGGCAAACCCTGGCCGATACCCAGCGGCAAAGCACCCAGGCCCAGCAACAGCAGGCCCCGGCGCAATCGTCGGCGATCCAACTGGGCGCCGCGCTCGGCAGTGCGATCGAACGCCCCAGCCGCGCCGAACAGCTACTGACGGCCAATCCGGCCGCTGTCCGGCCTCAGCTGAACGCGCAGGGACAAACCATCGGCAAGCTGATCGACGTTACCGCCTAGACACCAGGCCTAGGCGCTCGCTGCGGCGGCTTCGGCGGCGGCCGTTTCCCGCTCCACCAGCGGCACCCACCATTTGCCGTCCAGCGCCGGCTGCGTGATGTCGAGCGCAAGGCCGATCTCCGGCGTCGCCAGCGGCAGCCTGCGCTCGGCCGCCAACTCCGAAATCCGGTTGAACGGGTCGTGCCACGCGTGCATCGACAAATCGAAGGTGCCGTTATGGATCGGCATCATGACCTTGCCCTGCAAGTCGATATGCGCCTGCAACGACTCCTCCGGCTGCATATGGACGTCCGGCCATTGCGGATCGTAGGCGCCGGTCTCCACCATGGTCAGGTCGAATGGGCCGAATTTGCGCCCGATCTCCTTGAAGCCATCGAAGTAACCGCTATCGCCGCTGAAAAACACCTTCAGGCCACGGTCCTCGATGACGAACGAGGCCCACAGCGTCTTGTTGCGGTCGTTCAAGCCGCGGCCCGAGAAATGCTGGGCCGGCGTCGCCACCAGCTTCAGGCCGGCCACCTGCGTGCTCTGCCACCAGCTCAACTGGCGCACCTTGGCGCGCGGGATGCCCCAGGCGATCAGGCGGTCGCCCACGCCCAGCGGCGTGATGAAGTGTTCGGTCTTGGCCGCCAGCTTGAGCACCGCCGCCTTGTCCAGATGGTCGTAATGGTCGTGCGACAGGATGATGCCCTTGATCGGCGGCAGTTCGTCGATGCTGATCGGCGGCTTGTGGAAGCGCTTCGGACCGGCCCACTGCACCGGCGAGGCGCGCTCGGAGAACACCGGATCGGTCAGCCAGAAGTTGCCGTCGAGCTTGAGCAACACGGTCGAATGGCCGAGGCGGAACAGGGTGCGATCCGGAGCATCCAATAACTGGCGCTGCGTGATCGCGTGAACGGGAATGGCCTGGCGCGGCACGGTGTCGGCCGGCTTATCGAACAGCACCCGCAACATCAGGCCCAGGCCCTGCATCAGGCCCATCGCATGCATCTTGACCGGATTGCGGAACTTGCCGGTGCGCGTGCGCGGGGCGGTGGGCACGGACAGGCCGTCAAGGCCGTCGAGATCGGCGGGGGATTTGGCGATAGCGGTTTGATAAGGCATCGGAACGCTCCAGGGCAGATAATGTACACTACACAGTGTAGTTACATTTTTTGAGAAAGTAAACCAGACGGTGTAAAATAAATGCCATGAACCTTCCCCTCAAGCTCACCGACCGTAAGCGCCAGGCCGTCGTCGACGCCGCCATTGCGGAGTTCCGCGCCAGCGGTTTCGAAGCCACCAGCATGGACAAGATCGCCGCCACGGCCGGCGTGTCGAAACGCACCGTCTACAACCACTTCCCCAGTAAAGACGAACTGTTCGCGCAAATATTGCATGAGTTATGGACCAGCACGACCGCGTTGATGGAAACGCCGTATGTGCCGGAGTTGCCGCTGCGACAACAGCTAATGGAGATTCTTGGCAAAAAGATGGCGATGCTGCAGGACGCCTACTTCCTGGACCTGGCGCGGGTGGCGATCGCCGAAACGATCCACTCGCCGGCGCGCGCCCACGAGATGGTGGCGCGGCTCAGCGCCAAGGAGGAAGCCGTCACGCAATGGCTGCGCGCGGCGCAGGCCGACGGCAAGCTGCGCGAGGCCGACCCGGCCATGGCCTCGCAGATGCTGCAAGGACAGCTCAAAACCTTCGCCTTCTGGCCGCAAGTTACGCTAAACCAGCCGCAACTGGACGCGGCCACGCAGCAAAAGGTGATCGAGACCGCCGTCGACATGTTCCTGGCCTACTACGGCCCCGGGACCGAAGTAAAAGCCTAGGCGAAGCTGACCGCGTAAATCGGCGGCAACGTGGTGGACACGGTCTGCCACTGGCCGCCGCCGTCCTCCGACAGCCAGGCGCCGCCGGTCGTCGACCCCATCAGCAACAACTGGCCGTCGTCGCTGACCGCCAGCCCGTGCCGGTAGACCAGGTCGTAGCAATGCTGCTGCGGCAGGCCGCCGCGCCACGCGGTGAAGCTCTGGCCGCCGTCGATGGTGCGGGTGACGGCCAGCGCCGCGCGCGGCGGCACGCGCTTGCTGTCGGCCTCGGCGGGCACGAACCACGCCGTCTCGCCGTCCGTCGGATGGACCGCCGTGGCGAAACCGAAATTCGACAGCGGCGCCGCGCGCACCTCGGTCCAGTTGGCGCCGTTGTCGACGCTGCGCCAGATGCCGTTGTGATGCTGGCACCACAGCTTGTCCGGCTCGCCCGCGCAGCGCACGATGCGGTGCGGGTCCTGCACCGCCTCCACCTCGGCCAGCTCGGGCGGCATATAGCTCGCCACCATGCCCCTGGCGCGCGGCGCCCAACTCTCGCCGCCGTCGCTGGTCAGCCAGGCGCCGCCGCACGACACGCCCACCAGCACCGAGCGGCTGTCGCGCGGATCGACGCAAATGCTATGGATGCCCGGCACGTCGTAGCCGCCGCCCATCCACTGGCTGCGCTCGGGAATGTTCCAAAGCGGCTCGACCAGACGCCAGCTGTCGCCGCGGTCGTCGGAGCGGAACAGGCCGCCCGGCAAAGTCCCCGCCCATAGCACGCCAGGCTGGTCCGGCCCGCCGGCCGCCAGCGACCAGATTTGCTTGACGGCCCACTCGACCTTGTCGTCGCTGTCTGCCGGCTTGGGCGGAAACGCCGGCGCCGCGATCTCGGTCCAGTCGGTCGCGCCCGGATCGAGCCGGTGCAGCTTGCTGCCGAAATGGCCCAGGCTCAGCGCCGCGTACAGGGTGCCGTCGCGCCGGTCCGGCAGCACCATCGACACCGGATCGCCAAGAAAATGCTGCCGGTCCACATGCCACGCCTCGTGCGTGCGGTAGAGTTCGAACAGCCCCTTGCGGGTCGCCAGATAGGCGCGGTCGGACATATCAGCCTCCTGATAGTGCTTGCAAGATATAGACTTTGGACAGGGGCGCGAGCGCGTCGTTCAAGCGCTCGCGTTCACGGGCGCGCTGGCCGTCAATGAAGATGACCACGTTCTCGCGCAGGCAGCCCTGCTCGTCGAGCACGTAGCCGCGCAGCCTCGGATGGGCGTCGAAGGCCTGGTCGAGGGCGCCGCGTAGATCGGCCGCGTCGGTCTCCACCTGCGGCACGGTCATGAATCGACCCAGTTGCTGGGTAAAAATCAGTTGCGCCATGTTTACTTTCTCATTGGTCGACTGGATTCACCACAGATTCTAACGCGGATTGGCGCCGGTTTCGCTAAAATGAAAACGCGTCAACTACCGGAGCACCGCATGACGATTACGCCGCAAGAGCTGGAACTGCTGATGCAAGAGGTGGAGAAGGAGGATCCGATCGATTTCGCCGACCTGCCGTTCGACGAGCACGATCTGCGCGGGCTGATTTCGAACCATTTGTGCGAGATGGCCGACGCCATGGAGAACTTCAGCGACGAGGACAAGCATTTGACGTTGCTGGCCGTCGCGGCCAAGCTGGTGCTGGAGAACATGGTGCTCAATATCCAGCTGTTGCGGCGCCATGGCGTGCCGCTCAGCGAATCGGCCGACGCGCTGCTGAGCCGCCTGCGCAAATCCAAATGAGCAACGAGACAATACACCACGGAGACACGTAGGGCGGATTAGCGCAGCGTAATCCGCCATGCATGCGCCATCGGCGGCTTACAGATGGCGGATTACGGCTTCGCCTAATCCGCCCTACGTGTCTCCGTGGTTTGGTCAGGTCCCTGGTCGTCGAGGCGCTTTGCCGCCGGCGCCACGATCACCAGATCGCCCTCCGCCACGGCAACGCACGGCAAGATATATCCTTCGCGCTTCTCGTCCAGGCTCAGTCCGGGCCACTCGATCTTGTAGCGCACCGTGCCGCTTTTGCTCAGGCAGATGCAGGTGCGGCAGGTGCCGTTGCGGCACGAACTGGGCAAGCGCACGCCGGCCCGCTCGGCCGCTTCCAGCACGGTCGCCGGCGCCTCCGCGCCGAACCGCCAGCCCTGCCCCGCCAATGTCACCGTGCCGCCCATGCCGTCGCTTCCAGATCGTCAAAACGGCATGATACTAGAGCCGGCCGTCACCCGACCGCGACAAGTTTGGGCTTGGCCCTGGCCGGCGGTTTGGGCGCCACCGGCAACGGCGCGCGCGCCACGCGCTTGGCGTTCTGCAGCTTGAACACCGCCATCGCCTGCGACACGCAACGCGTCTGCTGCGCCAGGTTGCCCGCCGCCGCTGCCGCCTCCTCCACCAGCGCCGCGTTCTGCTGCGTGATGTCGTCGATCTGGATCACAGCCTGGTTGACCTGGCCGATGCCGGTGCTTTGCTCGCGCGTGGAATTGGAGATCTCACCCATCACCGCCGACACCTTGCTGACCGACTCGATCACCTCGCCCATGGTCACGCCGGCGCTGTTGGTCAGCACCGTGCCCGCCTGCACCTTGGAGATCGACATATCGATCAAGGTCTTGATTTCCTTGGCGGCCGTGGCCGAGCGCTGCGCCAGCCCGCGCACCTCGCTGGCGACGACGGCAAAACCGCGTCCCTGCTCGCCGGCGCGCGCCGCTTCCACGGCGGCGTTGAGCGCCAGGATGTTGGTCTGGAAGGCGATGCCGTCGATCAGGCCGATGATGTCGAGGATCTTGTTCGACGAGGCGCTGATGTCGCCCATCGTCGAGACTACCTGCGAGACGATGCTGCCGCCCTGCGCCGCCACCTGTTTGGCGTGGTCGGCCAGGTCGTTGGCGCTGGCCACATTGGTGGCGCTCTGCTGCACGGTCGACGTCAGCTGCTCCATGCTGGCGGCGGTCTGCTGCAGGCTCGACGCCTGCGACTCGGTACGGCCCGACAAGTCCAGGTTGCCGTTGGCGATTTCCCCGGTGGCCTGCGAAATCTCCTCGAAGTTGGCGCGCACGTCGCCGATGATGCTGTGCAGGTTGATATTGGTCTGGCGCAGCGCCGCCAGCAGGCGGCCCACCTCGTCGTCGCGGCGCACCTCGATGTTGGCCGTCAGATCGCCGCCGGCCATCATGCGCGCCGCCTTGGTCGCATGTCCCAGCGGCAGCGCCACATTCGCATACAGGCTGCGGCCGAACAGCCCCATGGCCGCCATCGACAGCAAGGCCAGCCCGCCCAGCCAACCGCTGGCGCCGGCCAGGGTCGCGCCGCCCAGGCCCAGCAGGCAGGCGGCCAGCAAGGCCAGCGTCCCGCACACCAGCGCGCACGTGAGGCCGATCTGCGCCGCCAGCGACATCGTCATCAACCCCGACAGGCGCGCCGCGATGCCGGTCGACACGCCCTTGCCGTTGACGATGCGCATGCGGCGCGGATTGCCGGCCTTGAACTGCCGGTACAGCTCGTCGGCCGCGCGCACCTGCTCGCGCGTCGGCTTGGTGCGCACCGACAGGTAGCCGACCGGCTTGCCCTGCTCGATCACCGGCGTGACGTTGGCCAGCACCCAATAGTAGTCGCCGTTCTTGCAGCGGTTCTTCACCAGGCCGGTCCACGGCATGCCGTCCTTGATGGTCGCCCACAGGTCGGCAAAGGCTTCGACCGGCATGTCCGGATGGCGCACGATGTTCTGCGGCGCGCCCATCAGTTCTTCCTCGGTGAAGCCGCTGACGTCGATGAAATAGGGATTGGCGTAGTTGATATTGCCTTGCAAATCCGTGCTGGAGACGATGGTCTTGCCATCTTCCATGATGTATTCGTTTTGGGTGACTGGAGTATTGGTGCGCATGGCCCATTCCTTTATGTTTTATTGTTAAAAACTTTTGGACATGAACGAACCGGGGTCGGGGGGCCGTCGCTAGTAGCGACCTCAGCCGTTACAGGCCCCACCATACACGCACCTCGCAAGGCAAATATCACCAATTGTTACAACCAGCGCTTACTCCAACGAAATCACCACGGTTACTGGCTGATCCGCCAACCTTCCGTGGATTGTCTACAACAGATCAGTCCGCCTTAAAATTCTGCCCCAGCGACATTGGTTTGTTGAGCAAGATTGTCTGCGGATTACGGCAGATAATCACCAGCACAACAATGGTGGCGAGATAAGGCAGCATCGACAGGAACTCCGACGGAATCGCCAATCCCAGCCCCTGGCCGTGGAACTGCAGCACCGTCACGCCGCCGAACAGGTAGGCGCCCACCAGCACGCCGCGCGGCTTCCACGTCGCAAACACTACCTGCGCCAGCGCGATCCAGCCGCGCCCCGCCGTCATGCCCTCCACCCACATCGGCGTCAGCGCCAGCGACAGATAGGCGCCGCCCAAACCGGCCATGGCGCCGCCGAACAGCACCGTGCCGTAGCGCAGCGCGATCACCGGAAAACCGATCGCGTGGGCGCTGTGCGGCGACTCGCCGACGGCGCGTATCACCAATCCCAGACGGGTGCGCGCCAGCATCCAGCCGATCAGCACCACCAGCGCCACCGACGCGTACACCATGCCGTCGAAGCGGAACAGCAGCGGACCGACAAACGGCATCTCCGACAGCAGCGGGAAGGTCAGTTGCGGCATGCGCTCCACCGTCTGCCCGACGAAGCCGCGTCCCATGAACGCGGAGACGCCGATGCCGAACAACGTCAGCGCCAGGCCGGTGGCCACCTGATTGGTCTGCAACGTCAGCACCAGGAAGCCGAAGATCAACGACATCGCCATCCCCGCGGCCATCGCCGCGAGAAGCCCGAGCCACATCTGGCCGGTGGCCAGCGTGACGCCGAAGCCCGTTACGGCGCCGACCAGCATCATGCCCTCCATGCCCAGATTGAGCACGCCGGAACGTTCGGTCACCAGCTCGCCCATCGAGGCCACCACCAGCGGGGTGGCGGCGCCCGCCGTGCTGGCGAGGAAGGCGATTAACAGCGCGGTATCGATCATGCGGCTTCTCCAACGACAGCAGGCAGATGACGCTTGCGCGGTTTGAACCGGTAGTGGATAAACAGGTCGGCCGCCAGCAGGTAAAACAGCAGCAATCCCTGGAACATGCCGGTGATCGCCGACGGCACCTGCAGCTCGATCTGTGCGGTCTCGCCGCCGATGTACAGCAGCGACATCAACAACGCCGACAGCACCACGCCCAGCGGATGCAGGCGGCCGACATAGGCGACGATGATCGCCGCGAAGCCGTAACCGGCCGACACCGACGGCTGCATCTGCCCCAGCGGACCGGCCACCTCGCCCACGCCGGCCACGCCGGCCAGCGCGCCGCTGACCATGAACGCCAGCCACACATTGCGCGGTTCGCTGAAGCCCGCGTACAGCGCGGCGGCCGGCGCCATGCCGCTGACCTGCATGCGGTAGCCGGCAAAGGTGTGCTTGCAGAAGAACCAGGCCGCCGCCGCCGCGAGCAGCGACAGGATGAAGGCGGCGTTGACCCGCAGCCCCTCCACCAGCAGCGGCAAGGTGGCGGACTCGCTGAACATCTTCGACTGCGGGAAATTGAAGCCGTCCGGATCGCGCATCGGCCCGTGCACCAGATAACTCAGTAGATGATAAGCCACGTACACCAGCATCAGGCTGACCAGGATTTCGCTGGTGTTGAAGCGGGTGCGCAGCAGCGCCGGTATGGCCGCCCACAGCATGCCGCCCAGCGCTCCGGCGGCCAGCATCAGCGGCAGCACCCACCAGGCCTCGACCTGGTCGAAGTACAGCGCCACGGCGCCGGCGGCGATCGCGCCGATGGTCAGCTGGCCATCGGCGCCGATGTTAGCGACGCTGGCGCGAAAGCCGATCGCCAGCCCCACGCCGCACAGGATCAGCGGCGTGGCCTTCAGCAGCAGCTCGCCCACGCCGTACAACGTGGTCCACGGCTTGATGAAATACACGTGGAAGGCGCGCAGCGGCTCCTGCCCGAGGAAGAAGAACAATACGGAGCCGGTCAACAGCATGGCCGCCGCGGCGATCAGCGGCGACGCCAGCATCATGCGGCGCGAAGGTTCCGGACGTTTTTCAAGCCTGGACATGGTCAGCTCCCTGGTAGTCGAAGTCGCCGCTCATCCACACGCCGATCTGGTTGATGCCGGTGTCGGCGGCCGGCACGGCGCGCGACAGGCGGCCGTCGGCCAGCACCGCGATGCGGTCGCTCAGCATGAATAATTCGTCGAGCTCCTCGGACAGAACCAGTACCGCCACGCCCTGGTCGCGCATGTCGAGGATGGCCTGGCGTATCAGCATGGCGGCGCCGACGTCCACGCCCCATGTCGGCTGCGCGAACACCATCACCCTGGGCGCCAGCGCGATCTCGCGGCCGACGATGAACTTTTGCAGATTGCCGCCCGAAAGGCTGGAGGCGGCCGATCCATCGCCGCCGCACTTGACGTTGAAGCGGGCGATCACCTTGCGCGCGAAGCCGCGCACCGCGCCGCGCTGTATCAGGCCGTTTTTCACCATGCCGGTGTTGGCGGCCGGCAGATAGCCGGTCAGCAGCGCGTTATCGGCCAGCGACAGCTCCGGCGCCGCGCCGCGTCCAAGGCGCTCCTCCGGCACGAAGCCCAGCCCGAGCTGGCGGCGGCGCGCGGCGTCCAGCGCGCCGACGTCCAGCGTGCCGAGGCGGATGCTGCCGGCGCCTGTCCGCAGCGGACGCTCGCCGGAGATGGCCTTCAACAGCTCCTGCTGGCCGTTGCCGGAGATGCCGGCGATGCCGACGATCTCGCCGCCGCGCAGGTCCAGGTTGATGTCCTTGAGCCGCGTGCCGAAAGGGTCTTCGCTGTCCACGGTCAGGCCATCGATGGAGAGCATCACCTCGCCCGGCGCGCGCGGCGTGTTGACGCACACCGGCAGCTCGCGCCCGATCATCAACTCGGCCAGCGAGCGCGCGCTTTCCTGTTTCGGGTTGGCGGTGCCGGACACGCGCCCGCCGCGCAGCACCGTCGCCTTGTCGCACAGCGACTGGATTTCGTCGAGCTTGTGGCTGATATACAGGATGCTGACCCCTTCGGAGGCAAGGCGTCGCAGCGATTCGAACAATTTGAGCACCGCGTCCGGCGTCAGCACGGAGGTCGGCTCGTCCATGATCAACAGCCGTGGCGATTGCAACAGGCAGCGCACGATCTCCACCCGCTGCCGCTCGCCCACCGACATGCTGTGCACCAGGCGGAGCGGATCGAGCGGCAGGCCGTATTGTTCCGAGACGGCGCGGATGCGCGGCGCCAGTTCGGCCGGCGTCACCTTCTCGTCCAGCGCCAGCGCGATGTTTTCGGCCACCGTCAAGGTCTCGAACACCGCAAAGTGCTGGAATACCATGCCGATGCCCAGCTTGCGCGCGTCGTGCGGCGAATTGATATGGACCTGGCGCCCCTCCCAGATCACCTGGCCGTCATCGGGCTTGGTCACGCCGTAGATGATCTTCATCAGCGTGCTTTTGCCGGCGCCGTTCTCGCCCAGCACCGCATGGATCTCGCCAGGCATCACGGTGAGGTTAACGTCGGCGTTGGCCACCACGGACGGGTATATCTTCGAGATGCCGAGCATCTGCAGGCGGGGTGCATGCTTCATCCGCTGTCCTCATCGTATACAAAGTAGTTACGTCGACAGACGCAATTAACATGCCACGCGAAGCGCCGGGTTGCGCGCCCTTTAAAACAGCACAGCGCACTGAATATGACATAAACGTCACCAAAAACGTGCGCGGTCTCCCTTCGGTTGTACACAAAAAGCGCGTGCGGTTGAGCACAGGGGTTGAGCACAGGGTTGAGCACAATTCCTGCTTATATAAGCGCATGTATCCACCGGAGATCCAACAGATGTCATCCGCCAGTTCCGCACGCCCACAAGGCAAACGCACCAACGCAGGCAAGGCCCAACCGGCCGCCCCGGCCGCGGGCAAAGGTGCGCCGCTCAAGCGCGGCACCACCGGCGTCGACATGCGCATCTACCGCGCCGTGGTCAACGCCGTCATGAGCCACCGCCTGCCGCCCGGCACCCATCTGGGCGAAGCCGATTTCTGCGAGCTGTATCAGGTCAGCCGCACCACCGTGCGCAAGGCGCTGCAACGGCTGGCGCACGACCACATCATAGAACTGCGGCCCAACCGCGGCGCCGTCATCGCCTCGCCCACGCCGGAGCAGGCGCGCGACATCTTCGCCGCGCGCCGCGCCATCGAACGCGAGATCATGCCGCTGGTGATACGCAATGCCACACCGGCTTCGCTGCGGCAGATACGCGCAGCCCTTGAAGATGAGGACCGGGCGCGCCGCACCGGCGACCGCGCCGGCTGGATACGTCTGGGCGGCGAGTTCCACATCCTGCTGGCCGAACTGGCCGGCAACCACGTGCTGCAACGCTTCATGGGCGAACTGGTGTCGCGCTGTTCGCTGATCATCGCGCTCTATGAAAAGCCCGGCGCGCCGATGTGCGGCAACCACGAACACCAGGACCTGGCGACCTTGATCGAGCAGGGAAACGTCGCCGAAGCGACGCACCTGATCGAGCACCACTTGCTGGAAATCGAAGCGCGCCTGCACCTGGACACCCCGCACAAAAAAGTGAACCTCGCCGAAGCGCTGTCGGATTTTTGAACGGGAAGGCAGGCATGTGGCCCGCAACTTGCTAGAAAAGACAACGAGATTGAATCCAATCGCCACACGAAATTGGATACAAAAATAGTTCGTTCATACCGCACCTTCACCCACTGACTGGAGTTCGCATGATGTCTCAACTCGTAACCCGCAACGCGGCAGCACTAATACTTCTCGCCGGCTGCGCCTGCGCCGCCCAAGCTGCCGACTGGAGCGACACCTACGTCGGCTACCGCTACGGCACCCGCTTCGCCGAGCCGTTCAACGACACCGACATCACCAAGAACATCGTCAACTTCAGCCACGTCTCGGGCTACAAATACGGCAAGAACTTCTTCAACGTCGACTTCCTGATGTCGTCGCACGACGACCCGTCGTCGGCCGGCGCGGCCAGCGGCGCGCACGAAGCGTACGCCGTCTACCGCCACACGCTCGACCTGGGCAAAATCAGCGGCAGCACGCTGGCCTTCGGCCCGGTGCGCGGCGTCGGCCTGACCGCCGGCTTCGACTACAACAGCAAGACCGACGCCGGCTACAACTCCAAAAAGCGCATGGTCGTCGCCGGCCCGACCCTGATGATGGACGTGCCGGGTTTCCTCGACATCAGCCTGCTCGCGCTATGGGAGAGCAACGCGCCGTTCAACACGTTCACCAACGTCGCCACGCCGCGCTACCGCTACGACACGCACGCGATGCTCACCGCCGCGTGGGGCATCCCGTTCAACATCGGCATTCCGCTGTCGTTCGAAGGCTACGCCAACTTCATCGACAAGAAAGGCAAGGACGAATTCGGCGGCGACACGGCGCGCGAAACCAACATCGACCTGCAGATCATGTATGACGCCAGCGCCGTCGTCAGCGCGCCGAAGAACACCTTCAAGATCGGCGTCGAATACCAGTACTGGAAAAACAAATTCGGCAACTCGGACAAGAACAATCCCGGCGCCACGGCCAGAACGCCGATGGTCCGCGCCGAATACCACTTCTAATCCACCCTCTTCAACGCTAAAGGAAATCGCATGATGAATCGTCGCACCCTGATCGCGCTCGCCGCGCTGACCGCCGCCCTTGGCGCCACTGCCCTGCCCGCGCTGGCAGCAGAACCGCTGAAGATCGGTTTCGTCTACGTCGGCCCGGTCGGCGACGCCGGCTGGACCTACGCCCACGACCAGGGCCGCCTGGCGATGGAAAAGGCGCTGGCCGGCAAAGTCAAAACCACCTACGTGGAGAATGTGCCGGAAGGCGCCGACGCCGAGCGCGTGATCCGCAAGCTGGTCGCCGAAGGGAACAAGCTGATTTTCACCACCTCGTTCGGCTACATGAACCCGACCGAGAAAGTGGCCAAGTCATCGCCCGGCGTGGTGTTCCTGCACGCCACCGGCTTCAAGACCGCCAAGAACCTGGGCACCTACGAATCGCGCCTGTACGAGGGCGCGTACCTGGACGGCATCCTGGCCGGCAAAATGACCAAGTCCAAGACGCTGGGCTTCATCGCCTCCTTCCCCGTGCCCGAAGTGATCCGCAACATCAACGCCTTCACACTGGGCGCGCAAAGCGTCAATCCGGGCATCAAGACCAAAGTGATCTGGGTGAACTCGTGGTACGACCCGGCCAAGGAACGCCAGGCGGCGGAAACCCTCGTGGCGCAAGGCGCCGACGTCATGGCGCAGAACACCGACTCGCCGGCCACCTTGCAGGTCGCGCAGGAAAAAGGCGTGTACGCCTTCGGCTGGGACTCGGACATGTCGCGCTTCGCGCCGAAGGCCCACCTGACCGCCGCCACCAACGACTGGTCGGGCTACTACACCGATACCGCCAAAGCGGTCCTCGCCGGCACCTGGAAAACCGGCGACTATCGCGGCGGCCTGAAGGAAGGCATGGTCAAGATGTCGAAGCTGAACGCCGTGGTTCCCGCCGACGCGGCCAAAATCTTCGAGGAGAAAAAGGCGGCGATGACGGCAGGCACCTTCAACCCGTTCTCCGGTCCGATCAAGGACCAATCGGGCGCGGTCAAGTACGCGGCCGGCGTCGCCGTGCCGCTGAAGGACCTGCTGTCGATGAACTTCTACGTGCAGGGCGTGGACGGCGCGATTCCAAAATAGGGGCAACGGCGGGACGCTTTACGGTCCCGCCCACCGCGACACACATGACAACCGATCCCGTTTTATTCGACGACTGGCATCCGGTGGCGCTGTCCACGCGGATCGTGGCCGGCGCCGTCACCGCCAGCGACCTGCTGGACACGCGCATCGCCTTGTGGCGCGACAGCGCCGGCAACGTCCACGCATGGGAGGACCGCTGTCCGCATCGCGGCACGCGCCTGTCGATGGGCACAATCGACAATGACACGCTGCGCTGCGCCTACCACGGCTGGCGCTTCGACGGCGAGGGACGCTGCCGGCACATCCCCGCGCTGCCGTCGCTCCAACCCGACCAGCTCAAAGCGCGGGTCGGCGCCTTCCACACGCAGGAAAAATACGGGATGGTATGGGTTTGCATCGGGTCGCCTGCCGGATCGCCTGCCAGCTCTGGGCCGCCGCGCTTTCCAGAGTTCGAGGACGAACGCCTGCGCAAGGTCTGGTGCGGCCCGTACGACGTGCAAAGCAGCGCGCCGCGCGTCGTCGAGAACTTCCTCGACATGGCGCACTTCGCCTTTGTGCACGACGGCATACTGGGCGTGCCGGAACAGGCAGCGATCGCCGACTACACGGTCGAGACGTTCGACGACGCCGACTACGGCAGCGGCGTCTGGGCCAAACAATGCCGCGCGTGGCAGCCGCAGGCCAGCAAGGCCGCCACCGGCGGCAGCGACATCGATTACACCTACCGCGTGGTACGGCCGCTGACGGCGATCCTCACCAAGCATCCGCCGGGCGGCATCGTCGAAGCGATCGCGCTGCTGCCGCAGCCGCTGACCGAGACCACCACCCGCGTGTGGATCATCATGGCGCTCAACGATTTCACCTCCGACGACAACGCCCTGCGCGCCTTCCAGGACACCATCTTCCTGCAGGACCTGCCGATTTTGGAAAGCCAGAGCCCCGCGCGGCTGCCGCTGGTCCCCGGCGCCGAAGTGTCGGTGGCATGCGACCGCATGTCGCTGGCCTATCGCAATTACCTCAAGCGGCAGAAACTGCGCTACGGCGTGCTGCGCGACGATTGACGCCCCGGCATCGGCCCGCCCTCAGCGGGCGGCGGACGCCAGCAATGTAAAATCGGCACGGTAGTAGTTCCCCTCAGGCCCTTTGCCGGCCGGTTCCAGGTAGAGCGCCAGCTTGCCGGTCACCGGGTGTTCGATCTCGTAGACCGCCGCCGGCAGCGCCGCGCCGGCACCGGCGAACAACAGCGAAAACTGGTCGAACTCCCTGGCCTGGTCGCGGCGCTTGACCTTCAACAGCGTCACGCTGGTGCCGCTGGTGCTGGCATACAGGTTGAAACTCTGCCCCGTGAGCGTCTGGTAGGTGGCGCCGCCCGGCTGCCGCGGCGTGGCCGCGAACGCGCTTGCCGCGTGCAGGCCGGCGCCGCCCAGCAAGGCGCCACCGGCGAAAATGAAGTTCCTGCGTTCCATGAAGATTCCCCAGTCAGGTTGCCGCTGGCGCGCCGGCGGCGCGCCATTCCATCGATTGATACAGGCCGCCATCGCCGGCGGCCTCGAAGCCCAGCCGCGCATACAGCGACCGCGCGCGGTTGGTGGGCAATACGCTCAGGCGCAACGGCAGCGCGTGGGCGCCGGCGCGCGTCATCAAGGCGCGCAGCAGGCCGGCGCCGATGCCGCGGTTGCGCACCTCCGGCAGCAGGCTGATATCGACCAGCCGCACGCCGGTTTCGTCGCAATCGACATACAGCCGTCCCACCGGCCGGTCGCCGTCGACCACCACGCTCACCTCCGCATGCGGAAAGCGCGCCAGGTATTGCTGCTGCTGGGCCGCGAACTGCATCGCGACGATGCGCTCGCGCAGCACCTCGTCGGCCAGCGCGGCCAGGTCCTGGCGCGTGCCGCGGTAAAGCCGCAGCATGAATTCCGCATCCTGCGGCGTGGCCGGGCGTAGCGTGATGGCGCTCATCGGCTCACCAGCGCGCCGGAAAAATGCCCTGCGTGGCGATGATGAAATTGACCTCGAGGTAAGGCTGCAGGTTGTTGTGCGGCTGGCCGCCGCCCGCCACCGAGAGCGGATTGGCGGCCATCGGCGCCAGGTTGCTGGGCGCGCGGTAGGGGGGCGTCGGCGACGACACGCCGGCCGGCAGGTTGCCGGCCGGCGAGGTGCTGGTGGCCGCCTGCGAAGTGGCGCGCAGCTGGTGGCCGTGGGACGGCAGCTGCGGCGTCTGCAGGCTGACGCTGGCGCTGCCGCTGCGCTCGCCCAGGTCGCGCGGCGTCAGCCCGGGACCGTCGCCGGTGCCAAGCGGCAGGCGCTGGCGCAGGTCCGGCAGGGCGAAGTTGTTCTTGCCGTCGCCGCCATAAGCAGTGCCCAGCAGCGCGAACAGCGCCGTGTTTTGCGAGATCGGCAAGAACTGGCCGTTGCACAAGGCCCACCCGGACGGGGCGAAGTTGCCGCTGAACATGCGGATTTCGGCGATGAATGGATCTGACATGGTCGGTCCTAGTAAGGTGACGGAAACTCGCCAAACAGCGCAATGATGAAATTGATCGCCAGGAAAGGCGCCATGTTGTCGTGCGGCTGGCCGCCGCCCTCCGGCCGCACGGCACCCGCGTACATCGGCGCGAGCGCGGTGGGCGCGCCGTACAGCTTGGGCTTGGGCAGCGGCGTGCCGGGCACGTAGGCGCCGGTGGTGATGTCGAGCGCGGCGCCGGCCTTGGCCGGGGCCGCCGTGCTGGCGCCGACCGCGTGGGTGTGGTCCGGCATCTGGGCGGCCGTCAGCGTCACCGTTTCCGCGCCGCCGTGGTCGCCCGGCAGGTAGTCGTACCCGGCGTTCGCGCCGGCGTGGACCGGCACCCGGCCGCGCAGGTCGGGCAGCGCAAAGGTTTGCTGGCCATCGCCGCCGTAGGTGGTGCCGATCAGCGCGAACAGCGCGTCGTTCTCGTTGATCGGTAGCACCGCGCCGTCGCAGAACCGCCACCCGTAGGGAGGGAAATTGCCGGCGAAGATGCGGATTTCGCCAATATAAGGTTGGGACATGGAGGACTCCGGCCGCGGTCAGAAGTGGGAAGGGTAAATGCCCGACAGGCAGATGCCGAACGTGCTGGTGGCATACGGCTGCATATTGTTGTGCGGCGCGCCGCCGCCGGCCGGCGCCACGGCCAGCGCGTCGAGCGCGGCGCTGCCATCGGCCGGACTGAACATGTTGATGGCGCCGGCCGGCACCGACGACAGCACCGCGCCGCCCGGCGCCGGCGTATGGCCCGGATTGCCCGGCGCCTCGGCCAGCAGCGCGTGCCGGTGGGCCGGCATCTCCGCCAGCGTCAGCGTGTGGCTGACCGCGCCGCCGCGCTGGCCGGGGGTGCCGTCCGCCGTATGCATCGGCGCGCGCCCGCGCAGGTCGGGCAAGGCGAAGCTGTTTTGTCCGTTGCCGCCATAGTAGGTGCCAAGCAGCGAAAACAGCGCCTGGTTGCTATTGATCGGCAACAGCTGGCCGTTGCAGGCGGCCCAGCCTTTCGGCACGAAATTAAACGAAAACATGCGGATTTCTCCGAGGAAGGCTTCGGACATGGCGACTCCGGCGTGGTGGACTTAGAAAGACCGCTGTTGGCGTTGCTTGAGGGCGAGGCCGATCAGGCCCAGGCCCAGCACCAGCATCGACACCGACGCCGGTTCCGGCACGGTGCCGACCCCGACCCCGGTCTGCACCAGTGAAATATTGTCCAGCTGGTTATAGGCGAAGTAGTTGCGGTTGCCAAAGCTGAGCAAGCCGAAAGTGCCGTTGCCCAGCAGGCCGGTGATGGTGAAATGCTGCCAGTCGTGGCTGACGTCGGTCTCGCCGAACACCTGCGCGCCGTTGAACAGGACCAGGGCCTCGGTGTCGGCCGCCTCGACCGGATCGGCTTGCACTTGCAAATCGAATTCCAGCGTATAAATGCCGTTCACCGCCGTGGCGACCTGCTGGCTGATGTAGCCGAGGTTGTCGTAGGCCGATTCGCTGAAGACCTGGTTCAGCGTCGGCACGGCGGCGCTGTAGTCGGGGCCGACGAATTGACCGCTGGGGTCGCCGCTCGAGGTCCAGCCCAGCAGGGTGGCGGTTTCAAAATCGCCGTTATGGACCAGATTGACGGCGGCCTGGACCGGCGCCGCGCACAGCGACGCCACGCAGATTAACGCGGTGAGAATTTTGGACATTGTGCGCCTTTTTGTTTAACATCAGGGATGAACGCTGAGGCACATCATACCGGCGAAGAATTATCAAAATGACATAATATTATTTGATGACATTATGCTATCTGATAGCATTTTTATATGACTTAGCCGATGACCACAGCCACGCCGCAAGACCACGAATTCCTCAGCCGCGTGCTGGCGCTAGCGCAACGCTCGCGCGACGAAGGCCACCATCCGTTCGCCGCCATGGTGGTCGCCGCCGACGGCGAGGTCATCGCCGAGGCGATGAACGCCTCCAGCAGCGACCGCACCGCGCACGCGGAGATGAACGCGCTGCGCATGGCGTCGCAACGCCACAGCCCCGCGCAACTGGCCGGCGCCACCTTGTACGCCAACGCCGAACCGTGCGCGATGTGCGCCGGCGGCACCTACTGGAGCGGCGTCGGCCGGGTTGTCTACGCGATGTCGGAAGCGAGCCTGCTGCAACTGACCGGCAGCGATCCCGAAAATCCGACCCTGTCGCTGCCGTGCCGCGATGTTTTCGCGCGCGGCCAGCGGCCGACCGAGGTCATCGGTCCGCTGCGCGAAGACGAGGCGCGCGCCGCCCACGCCGGCTTCTGGCAAAAATAAAAACCCGAGGGGAACGATACCCTCGGGCTGCCTATTTTCAACGTAGTGACTTGGTTGATCCGTCGTAAAGCTGCGCTTGCGCGACGGTCTAGTCTTGAAGTCATGCAGGCCGGTCCGGTCTGCCATTTCAAGGAGTCGCCATGTTCTCACTTCAACTATCCCAGCTCTTCTCGTCGCGCCTCATGCGCCCCCTGGCCCTGCTGGCCGTGGCCGCGCTGTCGGCCCCGGGCGCCGCGCTCGCCAGCAGCCCCTGGACCGGCAGCGGCTCGATGGGCGCGATCGACGAGTCGTGCTACCTCGCCGTTCAGATGGACAATTCCGAGGCAAGGCTTGCCCCCGGCCTGCTGTTGCCGTGCAAGATACGCTATCAGGTCACCGACTCGTTCGGCAGCTTGTCCACCGCCACGCTGGCGATGTTTGCGCACATCCGTGACAACAGCGTTACCGCCGGCAAAGTGGTGGTGCGTCTTTACGAGTATCCCAACGGCGGCGGCACGCCGGCCGGCAACCTGATGGCGACGATCGACAGCGATATGCTGGCCGGCACGCCGATCGCGGCCACCGGCTTCACGCGCTACCGCTTCCCTGCGGCCTGCGCCGGCGCCATGAATTTGAACTTCACGGCCAACACCTATTGGATCGAGGTCGACATGACGCCCGCCCTGCTGCCGGCCCTGCCTGGCTTAGCGATCGGATCGCTGCAACTGCGCAATTGCAGCTGATGCATCAGCCTCGGGGGCGCGCCGCATCGTCGCGCGGCCGCCCTCTTCCAACTATTCAATTAATGCCATCTGGCATACATTGCACACTTACCGTTTCAACAAAATTACCAGCAAAAACAAACACTTAACTCGCCAAAACGATGTTTCCTGGCGACAAAATCGCATCGCACAATAGAAGGTGTTTGATTAATTCGGACATTGGGATCAAAGTGTCAACCTGAGCCGTGCATCCACCGATGACGGGGAGACAACCATGAACCTTTCACATCCGATCTTACTGACAGCGCTGCTGGCCACCGCCGGCGCCGGCGCCCAAACCCCGCAAGTGGAAACGCCCACACCCGCCGTCCGCGCGGCGTCCGCCGCAGGCGTGGCGACGCCGTATTCGGTGCCGCGCTCGATGCGCCAGCCGCAGCGCGACATCGCGCCGGGACCGGTGCTGCTGCGCTTCACCACGGTGCAAAAGCTGAAGAAACGTTTTGAGGACGCCGACGCCGACCACAGCGGTACGTTGAACCGCGAAGAGGCGCGCCAGGCCGGCCTGGGCGTGGTCGACAAGAATTTCGACAGCATCGACACCGCGCAGCGCGGCAACGTCAGCTTCGACGACCTGAACGCCTACCTGATCCAGCGCCGCGAAGAATCCGGCTCGCGCTGAACACGCCGACAAGTCCTCAGGCCGGCGGCGCGTCCCTGCGCGGCAAGGTCAGGCTGAACACCGCGCCCTCGCCCGGGATGCTGGCGACGGTCAACGTGCCCTCGTGCACCTCGGCCAGCTCGCGCGAAATATACAAACCCAATCCCAGCCCCGACGGCACCTCGTTGCCGACGCCGCGCTCATACGGTTCGAAGATTTTGGCCTGCTGATCGGGCGCGATGCCCGGGCCGTGGTCGCGTACGTCGACCCGCACCGCATCCTGCACGACCACCAGCGACACCGCCACCGGCTGCTGCGCGCCGTAGCGCAGCGCGTTGGTCAGCAGGTTGACGACGATCTGCTCGATGCGGAACTCGTCCCACCAGCCGCTGACCGGCGTGTCGGCGTCCAGGCTGATGCTGCAGCCGGCCGTGGTGGCCTGCGGCGTGAGGTCGTGCACCACGCGCCGCAGCAGGCCCGACAGCTCCACCCAGCCCGGCCGCAGCGACAGCTTGCCGCTGCGGATGCGCGAGACGTCGAGCATGTCGTCGATCAGGCGGATGATGCTCTGGATCTGGCGGTCGTCGCGCGCCACCATGCGCTGCAACTGCTCTGCGCCGAAGGCGGCCATGTTGCCGCGCTCGAGCTGCATCTTGCGCAGCTGCGTTTCCAGGTACAAGGTGTTGAGCGGCGTGCGCATCTCGTGCGACACCATCGACATGAACTCGTCGCGCATCGACAGCGCCCGCTGCAACTGCGTCTGCGCCGCGTTCAGCTCGGCCAGGGTGGCCTCCTGCTTTTGCCGCGCCAGCTCCAGCGCCTGCACCTGGCGCCGGGTGGCCTCGCGCTGCTCGTACAACTGGACAAAGACCTCGACCTTGCTGCGCACGGCGCGCGAGTCGAGCGGCTTGTAGAGCACGTCGACGGCGCCGGCCTCGTACCCCTTGAAGGAATAATTGAGTTCCTTGCCGGCGGCGGTGACGAAGACGATCGGGATTTGCCGGGTGCGCTCGGTGCCGCGCATCAGCTCGGCCAGTTCGAAGCCGTCCATGCCGGGCATCTGCACGTCGAGGAAGGCCATCGCGAAGTCGTGCTGCAGCAGCAAGGCCAGCGCCTCCTCGCCGGAGCCGGCCTGGAAGATCTCGCGCCCGGCGCCACGGATGACGGCGTTGAGCGCTTGCAGGTTTTCCGGCAGATCGTCGACGATCAGCAGTTTGGTCGGGTGCTCGGCTTGCATCAATTATTCTCCAGCATCAACAGCATTGTGTGTATCGCGTCCAGCGGCAGGACCAGGTCCGGCGTCCGCAGACGGATTGCTTCTTTCGGCATCGTGGCCACCTCGGCCTCGTCCGGGTCCTGCACCACGGTCAGGCCGCCGGCGCGGCCGATGGCGGCCAGGCCGGCGGCGCCGTCCTGATTGGCGCCGGTCAATAAAATGCCCAGCAAAGCCGGGCCGTAGGCGTCCGCCGCCGACTCCATGAGGAAATCGATCGCGGGACGGGCGAAGTGCAGCGGCGCCTCGCAGCTGAGCGAAAAGCTGCGGTCCGACTCAACCGACAAATGGTAGCCGGAACCGCCAAAGTATAGCGTCCCGGATGCCAGCGGCTCCTTGTCGGCCGCCTCGCGCACCGGCAACACCATGCGCTGGCGGAACACCTCGGCCAGCTGGCTTTGGCGGTTCTCCGGCAGGTGCAGCAGCGCCACCAGCGGCCGGCCGTAGCCGGCGGGCAGGCCGGGCAGCAGCTTGAGCAGCGCGGCCACGCCGCCGGCCGAGGCGCCGATCACCACCGCCTCGATGGTGCGGCCGGCCAGCACGGCGGCGATCGCCGCCGTCGCCGCCTTGGCCGGCGCACTCGATGGTCCCGTCGTCGGCTTCATTTCTAACGCTTCCTGAACAGCCGCTCGCGCTTTTGCACCGGTTCGAAATTGGGTGCGTAGGCGGAAAAATCGATGCTTTCCTTGCTGCCGAGGCCGAGAAAACCGCGATGGCACAGCGATTCGTGGAACAGTCCGAACGCGCGCTCCTGCAACCGCTTCTTGAAATAGATCATCACGTTGCGGCAGCTGATCAAATGGGTCTCGGCGAACACGGCGTCGGTCGCCAGGCTGTGGTCGGCATAGGTGACGTTCTCGCATAGCGAACTGTCGAACAGCGCGGCATTATAGGCCGCCGTGTAGTAGTCGGAAAAGCTGCGCGTGCCGCCGGCGGCCTGGTAGTTGGCCGTATATTCTTGCATGGCGTCGAGCGGGAACACGCCCTTGCGCGCCTTCTCCAGCGACTGCGGATTGATGTCGGTGGCGTAGATCATGCTGCGCTCGAGCAAGCCTTCCTCCCGGAGCAGGATGGCCATCGACACCACCTCCTCGCCGGTGCTGCAGCCGGCGATCCAGATCTTCAGCGACGGATAGGTGCGCAGCACCGGCACCACCTGCTCGCGCAGCGCCTTGAAATAGCTGGGATCGCGGAACATCGACGTCACCGGGATCGTCAGGTATTGCAGCAGCTGGCTGAACGCGGCCGGCTCGTGCATGATGCGCGCCTGCAGCGCCGAGATGCTGGCGCATTCCATTTCCTTGAGCGCATGCAGCACGCGGCGCTTCTGAGAGGCGCCGGTGTAGTCGCGGAAATCGTAGCTGTACTTCATGTAGATGGCTTCCATCAACACTTTGAGCTCGATGTCGGTGTCGCTATGTTGCATACGCTAGCTCCCCATCATGCGCCGCGCTCGCCGTTGGGCATCCACACCCGCAGCAAGGAATACAGGCGCGACAGGTCGATCGGCTTGGCCAGGTAATCGCTGGCGCCGGCGGCCAGGCATTGCTCCTGGTCGTCCTTCATCGCCTTGGCGGTGATGGCGATGATCGGCAGGCGGGCGAAGCGGGCGTCGGCGCGGATATGGCGCGTCGCCTCCAGGCCGTCCATGCCGGGCATCATCACATCCATCAGCACCAGGTCGATGTCCGGATTCTGGTCCAGCTTTTCGATCGCCTCGAAGCCGTTGCGGCCGACCTCGACCAGCACGCCCTTCTGCTCCAGCGCGCTGGTCAGCGCGAAGATGTTGCGCACGTCGTCGTCGACCAGCAAGATGCGGCGGCCTTCGAACACGCGGTCGCGCGAGCGCACCGTGCGCAGCATGGTCTGGCGCTCGGACGACAGGTCGGCCTCGACCTTGTGCAGGAACAAGGTCACCTCGTCGAGCAGGCGCTCCGGCGAGCGGGCGCCCTTGATGATGATCGAGCGCGAATACTTGTGCAGGTCGGCCTCCTCGGCGCGCGACAGGTTGCGGCCGGTGTACACGATCACCGGCGGGAACGCCGCCAGCTGCTCGCCGGACATGCGCTGCAACAGCTCGTTGCCCTGCATGTCGGGCAGCTTCAGGTCGATGATCATGCAATCGAACACGGTGGTGCGCAGCAGCGCCAGCGCCTCTTCGCCGCTGCCGACGTCGACGATGTCGACATCGTCGTCGGAGATCAGCTGCACCACGCTGTCGCGCTGGCGGTCGTCGTCCTCGACCAGCAGCACGCGCTTGATCTTTTGCGTCAGCTTGGTCTCGATGCGGCGGAACACTTCCATCAACTGATCGCGCGTGGTCGGCTTGAGCGCGAAACCGATCGCGCCCAGGTGCAACGCGGCCTCGCCGGCGTCCGAGCCGGACACCACGTGCACCGGGATGTGGCGGGTCTGGGCGTCGTCCTTGAGCATTTGCAGCACCGACAGGCCGGAGCGGTCCGGCAGGCGGATATCGAGCAGGATCGCGTTCGGACGGTGTAGGCGCGCCAGCTCCAGGCCCTCGTCGGCGTCGAACGCGACCAGGCAGCGGTATTGCTTTTCGTGCGCCAGGTCGTACAGGATGCGGGCGAAGGTGGGGTCGTCCTCGATCACCAGCACCGAGCGGGCGTTGTCGGCGCCGGGCGGCAGCTGTTCGCGGTCGTCGTCGAAGGCGCGCACGCGCGGCGGCGCCTCTTCGGTACCGTCGTCGCCGCGGGCCGGCGGCGACGTCGCCGCGATGGCCAGGCCCAGCGACGTGGCCGCGTAGGCGCCGACGCCGCCGCCACCATTGTCATCCATGCTGGCCGGCGCGCTGGCGCTGCCGACGCGCGGTCCAGGCTCCGGCGCGGTCCAGCGCAACGGCATGGTCAGGGTGAAGCAGCTGCCCTTGCCCGGTTCGCTGACCAGGCTGATCGCGCCGCCCAGCAGGTGCGCCAGGTCGCGCGAGATCGACAGGCCCAGGCCGGTGCCGCCGTACTTGCGGCTGGTGGTGCCGTCGGCCTGCTGGAAGGCGTTGAAAATGCCTTGCTGGTCTTCCTGGCGGATGCCGATGCCGGTGTCCTGCACCGAGAAGCCGACCGCGCCGTCGCCGGCGGCATGCACGGCCAGGGTGATCTGGCCGTTGCTGGTGAACTTGAGCGCGTTCGACAGCAGGTTTTTCAGTATCTGTTCCAGGCGCTGGCGGTCGGTGACCATGTGCGTGGCCAAATCGTCGGCCACCTGCACGTGGAAGCCCAGTTTCTTTTGCTGGGCCAGCGGCTCGAACACCATCGCCATGCCTTCGACCACGTGGCGCAGCGACAGCTGCTCCGGCACCAGCTCCAGCTTGCCCGCCTCGACCTTGGAGATGTCGAGGATGTCGTTGATCAGGTTCAGCAAATCGTTGCCGGCCGAGTAAATCGTGTTGGCGAAGCGCACCTGCTCGTCGTTCAGGTTGCCGGCGGAGTTTTCCGACAGCAGCTTGGCCAGGATCAGCGAACTGTTCAACGGCGTGCGCAGCTCGTGCGACATGTTCGCCAGGAACTGCGACTTGTACTGGCTGGCGCGCTCGAGCTCGCGGGCGCGCTCCTCCAGGTCCGACTGCGCCTTGACCAGTGCGGCGTTTTTCTGGTCCAGCGCGGTGCCCTGCTCGGCCAGTTGCTCGTTGGTCTGTTCCAGCTCGGCCTTCTGGTTCTCCAGGCTGGCCTGCGATTCCTCCAGCACGCGCGACTGCTCTTCCAGTTCCTCGTTGGCGGTGCGCAATTCCTCCTGCTGCACCTGCAATTCCTCGTTGAGCTGCTGGGTTTCCTCCAGCACTTCCTGCAAGCGCTGGCGCGACTGGCTGGCCTCGATGGCGTTGCCGATGTTGCCCTTGACCAGGGTGAGGAAATCCATGTCGCGCACCGCGATCGGACGCAGCAGGCCGATTTCAACCACGCCGTTGATCTGGCCGTCATTGTCGAGCGGCGCCAGCAGCACGCTGGCCGGCGTCCCGGCGCCCAGGCCGGAAGCGACCTGGATGTAATCGGCCGGCACCCGGTCGAGGCGGATCAGGCGGCGTTCCAGCGCGGCTTGCGCCACCAGGCTCTCGCCGGACTTGAGCTGCTGGTCGCGCCGTTCCCACTCGGCGCTGAAGCCGTACGACGCCACGCGGCGCAGGCTGCCGTCCGGGTTGCGCAGATACAGCGCGCCAACCACCGCGTTCATGTAGCGCGCCAGGAATTGCAGCAGCACCGCCGACAATTGCGGCAAGGCCAGCTGGCCGATGCCCTGCTGCGCCAGCTCGCTCTGGCCGGTGCGCAGCCAGGCTTGCTGCTGCAACAGATCGGCGTGTTCTGTGTGCTGCAGCAGCACGGCGTTATAGGTTTTCGACAGTCCGAGCAGCTCGCGCCGCCCGAACCAGGCCAGCGCGCCGCCCACGCCCAGGGTCAGCAGCAGGTACACCACCGCCACGCTGATGGTGACGCTGCGCGCCGAGGCGTTGCGGTCCTGGCGCATGCGCATCTCGACCTCGAGAAAAGCGTCGAGCTGGCGGCGGATCTCGTCGAACTGGTTCTTGCCGCGCCCGGTCTTGACCGGGCCGGTCACATCGCCGTTGGCGGCGCGCAGCCGTATCATTTCCTGCGCGTATAAGTCCCATTGCCGGTGCTGGGCCTCGATCAGGCGCAGCCGGTCGACCTGGGCATGGTTGTCTTCCACCAGTTTCGCCAGGCTGGCCAAGCTGGAGGCCACCTTCGGCTTGGCCAGCACATAGGGCTGCAGGAAGGATTCGTCGCCGGCCAGCATATAGCCGCGCAGGCCGGTCTCCATGTCGACCATTTCCTTGCTGATCTCGCTGGCGTTGCCGATCACGCGCTCGCTATGCTCGACCCAATTCATGGTCGTGACCAGATATACCAGCAGCATGACGAACACCCCGGCGCTGACCACGCCGGCGGCCAGCGGCAAAGTGATGTTACGGGCAAGAATACGACGGAAAGCTGCGTCGTCGAGCGTTTTAGTGGGCATGGCACGGACCAAGATAACTGGAGAAGCAAGATTTTATCTCAAACACATGCTTGACCAGATCCATTCCAATCGTGCGTGGGGGAAACGCTGGCGCCGCAAGTGGAATGGTTAATATGAAATATTTTAAAGAAGTCATGATTGTGACAATTGGATAGTTTATACGAAACATTTTCAACTACAGTCATGCTAGTTCTACCCTGCTGAACTTCCAACACACTGGAGACCCCCCTTGAAAAAATATTTGATTGCCGCAGCCGCCACCATGCTCGCAGCCAGCGCTTTTGCTCAAACCGAACCGTTCGGCAGCTTCAAGCGCCCGTTCTCGGCCGACTCGCCATGGAACATCCGCCCCATCGGCCCGGTGTTCGGCGCCTTCGTCATACCGACGGAAGCCAGCGGGTTTTACGGTGCGGTCGACGGCGGAAAGTACTCCACCACCGCGTTCGAGGCCAAGGCGGACGACCCGCCGATGATCGTGGCGTTGGTGAAATCCGGCGGCGACACCGATCCGGACGCGCGCGAAAATCCAACGTCGGTGACGATTCCGCGCTGGCCTGCGGCCACCGCGCCGGCCAGCGGCAGCGACGGCCATGCCGAAATCTTTGACCCGGTCACCGGCAAGATCCACAGCTTCTGGCAACTGAGATTGGTGAACGGCAAATGGACTGCGGCAATGCACGCCTGGTCGGCGGTCAACGGCCGGGGCTGGGGCGATCCGTCCCACCTCAAACAAGGCGCGCGCGCCGCCGGCGTATCGACTATCGGCGGCCTGATCCGCGCCCACGAGATCAACGACGGCCAAAGCTCCTATCAACACGCGCTGGCAATGGCGCTATCGCTGAAAGGCTTGGCAGCAAATCCCGCGTACGTCTACCCTGCCACTGCGGCCGACTATAACGCCGTGTACGAAAACAAGGGCCAGATCCCGGAAGGCGCGCTGGTAATGCTGCCGCCGGAATTCGTCCTGAAAAACGCCAATCCGACCCTGCAAAAAGTGGTCAATACGCTTAAAACCTACGGTGCCCGCGTGGTCGATCGCAACACCGACACGCCGTTTTCGATCTACGTGGAAAACGGCGGGGGCTGGCCGCTGTACACCGGCAACCTCACGCCCGTCTACCAGAATATGGAGCAGATTCGCGGTGCCTTGCGCCAAGTCATCTCCGCCAGCAGCTACGTCGACGGCAATGGCAATCCAACCACCACCAACGTGGAGGGTAACTTCAACATCTTGTCGATGCGCGGCCCGTGGAAAATAGAGTGGCCTGTCGGCGGGACGCCCGCGAAGTTCAACACCTTCACCCAAAGCGTCGAGTTCCCAAGCAACCCGGGTCTGGTGAAACAATCGAACGGTAACAGCACCGGCATCTCCGGCGGAGATCCCACTCCCGTTAACGCTGTCGGCCTGAGCTGGGGCCGCCCGGTGGCCGGGGCGACTTATACGGTGACGGCAATCGGCACCGGTGGCGCGAGCGTGAAAATAGCGCTCATGAAAGGCGGCACCGTGGCCTCCGAAACCGGCTTCCTGACCAACGGCCAGACCGCGCAGCTCACTTGGCCAAGCTCGGGCGGCTGGAGCATTATTACCACGCAGAACTCGCCAGGCCAGGCCGGCAGCATCCGCGCCACGATGATCAAGCAATAATTGGTAGGCGAAATGAGAAAGCGGCGTGCGCAATGCGCATGCCGCTTTTTTTGCTATGCCGTCGCTGGTGCGGATGCCGGTTCATGCCAGATCACGCCGTCGGCGCGCACCGTGGTGCGGTTCAGGATGCGGCGCGACTGCGGGCTGATCGGCGTCGCCTTGTGCGCCACGTGCAGGTTGTCGGCCACCACCACGTCGCCCGGCAGCCAATGGTGGCGGTAGGTCGCGCCGTCGCGGGAGTAATGCCGGTCGACGGCCTGCATCAGCGCCTGCGAGCGGTCAGGACCGTATCCCAGCACGCCGCCGGTCAATCCCAGGTTCAGATACAGCGCGGGAATTCCGGTTTTCGGATGCTTGAGCACCAGGGGATGGACCACGCCGTTACGATGCGCAGTATTAAGACCATCGAACTCCTGGCGGATATCGTCGTCCAGCTCGGCATAGGCGCGTTGCAGGTCGGTGAACAGCGTATCGCCGCCCTCGCTGGCCTGCGCCACCGAATACCACAAGCTGATCGGCGTCGGATCGGCGCGGAAGGAGCCGTCCGAATGCCAGTAGCGGCCGACTTCGACGTGGCCGTCCTCCGGCCGGCTGGCGACGCGGAAGATTTCCTCGAAGCCGTCCAACTGGCCGCGCATGGTGGGAAAAGTCTCCAAGGTGCCGAACAAGCCGGTCGCGGCGATTTGTTGCTGCGGCGTCAAGGTCTGGCCGCGGATGACCAGCAGGCCGTGCTCGAGCAATGCCGAACGCAGCAGCTTGGCCGTGCCGGGACCGGCGTCGCGCAGGTCCAAGCCTTCGATGATGGCGCCAAAGCCGACGGGGAGCGGGGTGATATTCATATGGCCTCCTAAGCCTGAGATGTATGAAATCAATATATAGACGCCACGCGCAGGTGATAATATGAATGGATTCGCATACACCTTTGCGCTGGACGCAACGCCACCATGGACAGATTCGCCGAACTGAAAGCCTTTTGCCTGGTCGCCAGCAATGGCGGCTTTTCGGCGGCCGCGCGCCAGCTGGGCGTGGCCACCTCGTCGGTGACGCGGCTGGTAGATTCGCTGGAGCAGCGCCTCGGCGCGCCGCTGCTGAACCGCTCGACGCGCAGCATCACCTTGACCGACAGCGGCCGCGCCTACGTCGAGCACGCCACGCAAATCCTCGCCGCGCTGGATGAGGCCGACGACGCCGCCGCCGGCCGCGACGCCGAGCCCAGCGGCGTGCTGCGCATCGCCGCCCCGGTCACGCTGGCGGTGCGCTATATCGCCCCGCTGCTGCCCGAGTTCGCGCGCCGCCATCCCAAGGTCACGCTGGACGTGCGGCTGAGCGACAACTACATTAATTTGGTCGAGGAGGCGGTCGACGTCGCCATCCGCATCGGCAGTCCGCAACAGCAGCCGAACCTGATCGCGCGCGAACTGGCGGCGCATCGGCGGCATATTTGCGCCAGTCCCGCTTATCTCGCAAGGCATGGTGCGCCGCAAACGCCGGCCGAGCTGGCGCAACACAACTGCCTGCAGTTTTCCTACGGCGCCAATCGGCACAGTTGGCGGTTGCGGCGCGACGGCGAGCAGGCCGACATCGACGTGCAAGGCAGCCTGAACGTGAATAACTCGGAAATGCTGCGCCAGGCGGCGCTGGGAGGGGTGGGATTGGCGCTGCTGGCCGACTGGCTGATCCGCGACGATCTGGCCGCCGGCGCCTTGCTGCCCGTGCTGCCGGAGTACGACGCCAACCCCGGCGACATGGATGTGGTGATCCACGCGGTGTATCCGGCCAGCCGCCGGGGCTCGACAAAGATCCGTGTCTTCACCGACATGTTGGCGGCGGCGTTGGCGCGCGAGGATCTTAGTTGAACAGCTTTTTCAGCTTCTCGCCGACGTTGATTTTGTTGTTGGACGGCGTAGCCGCCTGGACGGTTGGATCCGCCGCCGCCAGCCATACCAGCTTGGGCTCCGACTGCACTGGTGACCGCAACTTCAGATATGCCTTGAAGTCCCCGGGGTGAATCATCACGCCGTCTTCGCGCACCAATTGCGGCGTCCCCGTGACTTTAACGCCAGCCACCTTCATCAGCGACGACAAGTAGTGCACGTCGCGCTCTGCCTTCGCGGCATCGATGCCGCACTGGCGTGGCGCCGGCAACTCGTCGGTGGCCCAATAGTGTTTCCACGCCTGCCCATTGTCCGGTGCGCACCAGATCTGTGACACGCCTTGCCATGCCTCCTGCCCGCCGGCCTTGATGGGCCGCAACGACGACGGCACTACATAGAACGCGAGGTTATTGTTGGGACCCACTTTGCTGAACTGCTGTTCGAACATCTTGCAATACCCGCAGTCGAGCGCGGAAAACATCAGCATCTTGCGGCCGCCGCCGTCGCCATAGGTGACCTTGATCAGCTTGTCGTATTCGATCGCCGACATCATCTCGGCGCGTAGCGCGTCGCGCTCCTGCGGGGTGATCGGACGCGGCTGCGCGCCGCTGGGCGAATACACCCGCATCTCATTAACGTCGCCCCACAGCGTGCCTGCTTCGTTGACGAAGCCGGCGAACTCGCCCTTGGAAGTGGTCAGCACATACATGCCGCGCACCAGCGACGGCGTCGCCTGCGTGGTCTTCTGGTCGAAACTTGGAGCCAGCCTGGCGGTTGCGGCGTTGGCAAACAAATTCTGCACGGCGGAGCGTCCGTCGGCCAGCGCCGTCGCCGGCAACGCCGCGATGATGGCCGTTACGCATGCCGCGCGCCCGACGGCGCGTCCATAACCCGATAACGTCGATAGTGACCGCTTGATCGCCGACCCGCCCATAACTTCCCCTTTTGATTGAAATTTGCCGGCGCGCACGCTTCGAGGAATCGAAACGTCAACGCGAAACATGGCAATAATAAATTATTGCATATTTAACCAGATTGGGCCGTTCGACAGCGGCGCTGTGACGTCAGCGTCCGGACTTGCCCGCCTTGGGCGGCGCGACGATGGGCTTGATCGTGCAGATCGGATTCTTCGGATCGGCGCAGCACGTCAACAGCTGGTTCAGCGATTCCAGGTTGGCCTGCTCCCAGAACTCCTTGCTCTGCTCGTTATTGACCGGCATCCAGTGGCTCAACGGATAGCTGTTGGCCAGCGCGTTGCCGCCCTTGGCCGGGATCCTGCCGGCCGCCATCGGCACGAATTGCGAGCAGCTTGCCTGGTCGCCGATGCGGTGGCAACCGATACAAGTGTTGTCGCGCGTGCTGATGCTGTTCGAATGCCACTGCGCGAACTCCTTGCCGATGTTGCTGTAGCGGCCCAGCGGATCGGCCGGCAACAGATACTTGAGCTGGCCGATCCACGGGCTGTACATGAAGGGATCGGCGTCGTGGCAGCTCAGGCAGTTTTTCGACGCGGTGGCGGCCGGCGCCCACCAGAACTGGCCGGCGGCAATGCGCTGCGGCGGCGGCGCCTTTTCGTTGGGCGGCGGCACGCGCGAGGCGTCGAAGCCGGTCTTCTGGCCCGGCTTGCCCTCGGCGTGGAACCAGCAGGTGTCGCCGGTATCGACATTGTGGGCGACAATGTCGACCTCGTCGAAGAACTTGCTGTTCGGATCGCGCAACTGTTCGCGCCGACACATGGCCGAGATTTGCGTCTTGCCGTAGGACAGATTGAGCAAGCGGGAATACGGCGTGCACTGGCCGAACGACTCGCCGGGATACGGCAGCAGCGCCGGCCGGTCGCACGTCATGCCGGGCTTGTACTCGGTCGGCGTCTTGCCATCGACGGTGATCGGCACGATGCTGCCGTCCAGGCAATCGAAGGCGGGGATCTGGCCGATCATGTCGGCGCACACCTGGCCGTACTCGACGGCGCTTTGCTTGCTGTATTTGCTGACGGCGGCGGCCTTGGGCGCGGCTTGCGCCATGCCCATCGTGGCGGCGAGCAACAGCGCCGGGATCAAGGACAGCAGCGAAGGCAGGCTCATAATTGCACCCCGCCACCCAGCGCATAGGGCAAGGCCACCTTGCGGATCGCCTCCATATAGCGCACGTAGCCGGTGCAACGGCACAGATTGCCGCCGACCCAGGTCTCCATGACCTCGTCGAGCTGCGAGGCCGGCACCGGCGCCCGCTTCAGATGCGACAGCATGGCGGTGGCCGCCATCAAAAATCCGGGCGCGCAGTAGCCGCACTGGAACGAGAAATTCTCCAGGAAGGCTTGCTGCAACGGCGCCAGCGCCTGTTCCGAACCCAGGCTTTCGACGGTGTAGATCGACATGTTCTCGACCGCGCTGACCGGCGTCGAGCAGGACAGCGTCTTCTCCAGGACATCGTCGCCACCTTCACGGGTGGCGACGGTGCAGGCGCGGCAAACGCCGATGCCGCAACAGAATTTGGTGCCGGTCAGGTCCTGTCGCTCATGCAGGAAATCGATCAGGGCCATGTCGGCGTCGCCGGCGTCGGCCTGCACGGGTTTGTCGTTGATGTGAAAACGGATGGGCTGTGTCATTTCAGGGACTCCAGGACGGCGCGGGCGGTGACCGGGGTCGTCGTATAGCGTTTGCCGCCGGTGGCCATCGCCAGCGCGTTGAGGATGGAAGGACCGATCGGGCACATCACCGCCTCGGCGATGCCGCGCGCGGTGGTCTCGCCCGGCGCCGGCGGCAGCACGATCAATTCCTGTCGCGGAATATCGGTCGAGCGCGCGATGGCGTAGCGGTGCAGGTTCCAGGTTCCGTTGCCCGGCCCGCTGCGGTCGTTCGGACAATGCTCGAGCAACACGTTCCCCAGCGCCATCGCGATCGCCCCCTGCGACTGGCCGGATACCATCTGCGGGCAATGCTGGACGCCGGCGCTGAGCACCGACACCACCGACTCGACCGCGATCACGCCGGTGCGCGGCTCGATCGTGGCCGCCACCAGCGAACCGCAAGGCGCGTAAGTGGTGCGTCCGAACCGGAAGTTGATCAACGGCGGGTTGACCACCTGGCCGCGCGCAATCGGCTGCAAGGTATCGACCGTCAGGCCCATGGCGACATAGTCGAGCGGCAAGGTCGTGGCGCCGCTGCGGAAGGTGAACGGCGCCGTGGCAAAACCGCCGACATAGCTGGCGTGCACCACCGCCACCATCGGCAGGCGCATGCGCGTTGCCTGCTTGACCAACGCCGACCACGGCAGCGACTTGACGCCCTCGGCGTGCAGCCGGTTGTCCTTCCAGCGCAACGCGGCGGCCGGCACCTCCCGGCCCCAGATGGCGTTGGCCGCCGGCAGCAAGGTCTGCAACACCAGCGCCAGCCCCGCCTGCTCCACCACGTGGTACTGGAAGAAGGCGCCCAGGCAGGCGCTGGCCGAGCCGGACGCCTTGAGCACGTAGTTCGGCGGCACCGGCGCGGGCGGCTTGGGCAAGCTGGTGGTCAGGTTCAGCGAATCGAACAGCTGTGCCTCGCCCATGTTGATGCTGTTGGCGTTGCGGCCGAGGTAGGATGCCGGCGCCAGGCCGAGCGCGGTGGCGGCGCCATTGCCCATGTCGATATAGGGGGTGTAGATGGTGATGGTGCCGGTCGGCTCGATTTGCACGGCGCCGAACATGCCGTCGCCGGAGGTGCCGTAGGCCTCGTTCGACAACGCGAAGCCGACGCCGTACAGCAGCCCCTGGCGCTGCCTGGCCTGTTGCGTCAGCTTGCGGTTTTGCCACAGCGGATGCCGCTCCAGGCGCTGCAGCATCTCTTCCAGTTGCAGGTCCTGCAGGATCGGCGCGCCCGTCACGGTGGCGCCACGGCCCTTGCCCAGCAGGTTGCGGCGGCGCAGCTCGAACGGATCGATGTTGAGCGCCTGCGACGCTTCGTCGAGCAGGGTCTCGATCGCCATGAAGGCCTGCGGCCCGCCGAAGCCGCGCTGCGAACCGCCCATCAACTGCGGCGTTTGCATCGACCTGGCGTTGGCGATCGCGCGCGGAATGTTGTAGCAGCTCATCGAACTGAGCGCGGCCAGTTGGGCGACAAACGGGGTCAGGTTCATCTGGTCGCCGCCGTTGAGCGTGAAGTCGCAACGCAACGCCTGGATCTTGCCGTTGGCGTCCACCGCCAGCGTCTCGCTGAAATCCGTCTCGCAGCGCTTCAGGCCGACCTGAAACTGCTCGAAACGGCTTTGCGCCCAGCGCAGCGGCCCGCTGGAGAACGGCGCCGCCAGCGCCAGGTACATCGAAAACAGCGACGAATCGCGCCCGCCGAAACCGCCGCCGGGGTAGCACGACAACAAATCGATGTCTTTCACCGGGTAGGCGCTGCCGTCGAAGATGTCGGCCGCGTTGCGCAGGTCGCCGCTGGGCGACTGCGTGCCCAGCACCAGGTTCAGTTGCTGGGTGGCGGGGTCGTACCACGCCATGCCCGACTCCGGCTCCATGAACATCGGATCGATGGTCTGCGTGTAAAACTTGCGCGTGAAGGTGGGCCAGGTCTTGCCGTCGATCGCCGCCGAGATGCCGGCGGCCACCGCCTGCTTGTTCGCTGCGTAGTTGGGGGTATAGACGTAGTTGAAATTTTTCGCGTCGTCGCGGACATAGCTGGTGACCGGCTGATACGTGCCGGTCGCGGTGGCGGCCGGCGCGCCGTACTGGATCACGTCCGGATTGAATTGGAGGATTTTGACGGCGCGGCGGTAGGCATCGAAATTTGCGAAAATCAGCATCGCCACCGGCTGTCCGAAAAAGTCCGCCGGCTTGCCGATGCTGGCCAGGAACGGGCTGTTCATGCCGTCGGCCAGTTTGAGCTTTTTGTCGACCAGGGCCTGCGCGTCGATCACCGCCACCGGACGCAAGCCGGCCGGCAGCATGTCCAGGTGGTATCCGGTCACCACCTGGTCGTAGCGGTCGCAACGCACCGCGTACAGGAACTGCTCGTTCTGCGGCCAGTCCTTGAAGTCGCGCGCCTTGAAATCGCGCGCGTAGATTTTTTGTCCCAGCACCTTCGGCAGGCCGTCGATGCGCCATCGGGCCCGGCCCGGCTCGGGCGCCCAGGCGGGTACCTCCGTCAAGCGCGGCCTCGACGCGTTCATCGCCATGCCGGGCAGGCTGGTCACCGACAAGCCGACGGTTGCGCCGCTGGCCAATACTTTTAAAAAGGTACGACGGCTGACTTCTGGAGTAATACCCATGATTCCGGTTCCTACTAACTTATTTCCGGGCGCGAACTGCGACGATATCGGAATTTCCAGTAGGAATTATCGTACCATTGCGACTGGGCATGAAAAATCTCACATTGTCACAATGCAAAATTGCAACACCAAGCGGACTATGAAAAGACTGGTAGTAATGTGCATTCTCGCCTTCGTGAGCTTGACCGCCCTGGCGCGGTCGGACGAGCTCGTGGCGGTTTATCAAGGCAGCCGGCCGCCGTTCTCGTTCCGCGATGCGCAAGGCAAAGCCGGGGGCATCGAGGCGGACGTGGTCACCGAGGCGCTGCGGCGGGCGGGACGTCGCGTGACGTTCCGGGAGACGCCCAACGTGCGGCTGCTGCCGTTCAGGGAGGGCGATGGCGTCGACCTGGCCGTGAGCGTGCGCGGCAGCGATGGCCGCGGCGTGTATTTCTCGGACGAGTTCGTCACGTTCCACAACGTCGCCATCTCGCGGCGCGACCGGCACATCGTGCTCAAGACCATCGCCGACCTGGACCGCTACACCTTCGCCATCTGGCAAAACGGCTGGCGCGACCTGGGTCCCGCCTTCGAAGCGCGGTATCGGCCGGGCGCCGACGGCCGCTTCCCCGGTAATTATTTTCAGCCCTCCAACCAGCAAGCCCAAAACAAGATGTTCTGGTTCGGCCGGGTCGACGTCATCGTCGTCGACAAGCAAGTCTTCGAGTGGTATCGCAAGCAGTTCAGCGCCGAGTTCAACACGCAAGTGGCGCTGGACTACCATGCCATTTTCGACGCCACCACCGGCTTCAAGGTCGGCTTCCGCGAGCGCGACCTGCGCGACGCCTTCAACCGCGCGCTGATCGAGATGCGCAAGGACCAGACTTATTCGCGCATACTGGCCCGGTATGCGCTGCCTTCGCGGCACTGAACCGCCTGCGGTTGGACGGGCCGGTCACAGGCTCGCTTCGCCGACCAGATACGGGTTGGCCTGGCGGTAAGCGGCCAGCTCGGCACGAACTTGCGCGCGGGTCACTGCCGGCACGGCGGCTTCCGTCTGGAACTGCGGATATTGTTCGCCGCTGACGATCTCGCCGCGTTGCTGGGCAAGGCGCAGTTCGGCGCGCACTTCGTCACGGGTTTTAGTCGAGACAGCCTCTGGGTTGGAACCGGCGTACAGTTCGCCGGAATTCGGCGCCTGGCCCGCCGCGACGGCGGCTTTGTATTCGGCGACAACCTGGGCGCGGGTAACTCGAGGCGCTTCCTGGGCGTACACGACGGTGGATGCCAGCAGGGCGATGGAGAGGGCGATGGCGACGTTTTTCATGGTGTGACTCCTTAAAGGTTGAGTTGGCTGACTGCGGCTGTAGATAATTAGCGATTAGATAGTGAACTATATTTATGGACTTGTTTATCCCGTGATCACAGATACAGGCTGACTTCGCCGACCGGATGCGGGTTGGCCTTGAGGTAAGCGGCCAGCTCGGCGCGGACTTGCGCACGGGTGATCATCGACACGGCGGCCTCGGTCTCGAACTGCGGATATTGTTCGCCGCTGACAACCTCGCCGCGTTGCTGGGCCAGGCGCAATTCGGCGCGCACTTCGTCGCGCGTTTTGGTCGAGACAGCCTCTGGGCTGGAACCTGCATACAGTTCACCCGAGTTCGGTGCCAAGCCTGCTGCGACAGCGGCTTTGTACTCGGCGACAACCTGGGCACGAGTCAGTTGGGGAGCTTCCTGGGCGTACACGGCCGAAGAGGACAGCAGGGCGATGGTCAGGGCGATGGTGGCGTTTTTCATGGTAAATCTCCTTTAAAGTGTTTGGATGGTGGTTCACTGCGTGCCGTTCAGATAACTTGCGATTCAATCGCTTGCTATTTTTCTGCGGCTTGTTTCGTTTGCAGCGCGCCGATGTGTGTACTTTACATAGTGTACGATCTAATAGCAATCGATTTAAATCTATCGGCCCGATAGGAGAAACCTATCGGGCCTTTGCTATATCAAATTGCGTCCGTCTTAGGCGAGCAGGAGAGAGGCCGAGAGGGTCTCAACGCTGTCTTCTTTGGGTCCAACGAGGCCGCGCCAGCCGATGACGCCGTCCGGCCGCACCAATACCGCGCCCAAAGCAGGAACACCGAACACTTCAGCGAACGGTTGCGACGGCGGGAAAATGACATCGTCGCCGACATCGATCGACCGCAGCCGCAGGCGCCCTGCCGCTGCCCGCCAGTCCGGATTTGCCGTTAGCAGCACATACTCCCTGCCGAACAAGTCCAGCGACGACATCCGCCGGCCCGCCTGGTCCACCCACACGTGCGGCGCGCGCGTACCGGGTTGCCCCGCCCATTGCTGGGGCGTGGCGGCGGCCGGCAACTCGGACCCGGCGCCGGCCACCGCCCGCGACCGGACCAGCTGTCCAAACTCCATGGCATCGTTGCTGAACAGCGCCTCCGGCACGAAAGCGGCGCCGGCGCGCTCGGCATAATCGGGACGTGAAAAGGTCTGCTGGTGCCGCAGCCAGCCGATGGGACGCCGTTCCGCGTCGTAGGTGTCGAGCAAGGCCGGCGCCGCGTCGCCCTGGATCACACGCTGCAATTTCCAGGCGAGATTCCATGCATCGTGGATACCGGTGTTGGCGCCGAAGCCGCCCCGGGTGGGCGGCAGCTGATGCGCCGCGTCGCCGGCCAGGAACACGCGGCCCTTGCGGTAGCTATCGGCGATGCGGCCCGCCAACTCCCAGCGCCCCGTCGTAATGATGTCGAAAGCCATGTCGGCGCCAAGCGCGCGGCGGATCGCCGCCCGCAGCGCGGCTTCGGTGCGCTCCTCGTCGCCGTCCAGCATCAGCACCCAGCGGCTGTCCCCGTACGTGGTCAGGAAGCCGCGGAAGCCCTCCTGCTCGATGGAGAATTGCTGCGCGCCGCGCTGCAGGAAGGCATCCGCTTCGGGGCAATGGAACAGCACGCTGCGAAGGACGCCGAGATGCCCGATGCCGCGGCGCGTGATGCCCAGCGCCTCCCTGACCGGGCTGTTGGCGCCATCGGCGGCGATCATGTAGTCCGCGCTGATCTCGTAGCGGTGTCCGCTGGTGCGGTCGAGGACCTGAGCCAACACGCCGCCATCGTTTTGCTGGAAACCGGTGAGCTCGGTGCTGGCGCGCAGCTCCGCGCCGCGCGCGATCGCCGCCGCCCGCAATATCGGCTCCAACGTGTCTTGCGGGATCGCCGCGCCGGTGCACGGCGATTGCTCGAGCGGGCACGGCGGCGCCTCGCCCGGCGTCCAGGCCTGCTCGCTGCGCCAGTCACCGACCAGGCTGTCGACCGTCACGCGTCGCAAGCGCGTGCCAACAGGCACCTGGGGAATTTGATCGGCGATGCCGACCGCCCGGTAATGCTCCAACGTTGTTTCCGTGAAGCCCATGGCCCGCGGATGCGGCGAACTGCCCGGATGTTTATCGATGAGGATGTGCGGTACGCCGCGCCAGCCGAGGAACAGCGACGTGGAAAGTCCAACGAGGGACCCACCGACGATGAGAATGGGAGTATGCATAGAAACGTCCTTTTTTGCCAAATGGCTCATCAAAGGACGTGTGTCGATCGCGCGGGAACGCTGACGCGGCTGGGAACCAGCGTTGCCAAGTCAAAAAAGTCCACGAGAAATCGGCGCACGTCCGCTCTCGTCGTGGTCCCCGGCCTCGGTGGCTGGGAAAATTTTGCTCCAATGGTTGGAGTTGGCCGGGGCTCACCACGCCGGCCCACCTTTTTCGACCGTGGAAGTGTAGCACGCTCGCGCAGGCCATTCATCCTTTAGGCGGCCATCCCGGCGTTGTGAGCTTATGAGGGATAATGTGCGCCGCCAGATCTATCTTCTATCGAAAATTATGACTTTCTTCCAGAAAATTGAAGTTTTTTCGAAAAACTCCAACTCAATATGGCGAGAGGGAAAATTGTTAGCCTATTTCCCGCCATCGAATCCTACACCGGCCCTACCCGGACTATAAAAGGTTCGGCCAGCAGGAACCCGCGCTGTTTGAGCGCAACTCTATGATATTGTTGATTTTTTTGGTGCGGCTGGCGGGGATCGAACCCACGACCCTTGGCTTCGGAGGCCAATACTCTATCCACTGAGCTACAGCCGCGTAGGGGGATTTCTTGAAGTGAGCCGTAGGATACCGTTTTTATCGCTTCCCGTCCACGGAAAGTGTCGTTTTGAGCACCTTTGCGTTTCCATACCGGGATTTTTGAGTCTATAATCGCCCGTTTGGTGAAGGTTTTGCAAGGCAGCTGCTTGATCAGTTTTTCGCACGCCACCCCGGCTCGACATTAGTCTGTTAAGGAAATCATGAGCGACGCACATAACGAACACGAATCCGCAATCAGAACACCCAAACAGCTTGCAGCTGCTGTGATCGGCTTTTTCTTAGTCACCGTCTTAGGCATTGTCCTGCTGGTCAAGTACGTCACGGAAGATAAATTGACCGGCGCCGGCTCCAACAGCCAGGCCCCGGAGCAAATCGCCGCCCGCCTCTCCCCCGTCGCCGACGCGGGCTTCACCTTCAAGGACGTGAACGCGCCGAAGGTGCTGCAATCGGGCGAAGCCGTCTACACCTCCACCTGCGCGGCCTGCCACGGCGCGGGCGTCGCCGGTGCACCGAAAGTCGGCGACGCCGGCGGTTGGGCGGCCCGCATCGCGCAAGGCTACGACACCATCGTCAAACACGCGATCGAAGGTTTGCGCGCAATGCCCGCTAAAGGCGGCAACCCGGACCTGGACGATGTGGAAGTGGCACGCGCAGTGGTCTTCATGGCGAACCAGGCGGGCGCCAAGTTCAAGGAGCCTGAAGTGCCGGCCGCTCCGGCTGCGGCGCCAGGACCGGAAAAAACCGTCGATCCCGCCAATCCTAAGTAATCGGCAAGCGGCAATGAACAAAACCGGTCTGCATGACCGGTTTTTTTTCGTCCAAACATTCGCGAACTTATTTGCGGCCGGTGCCGATCTGGTACTTCTTGAGCTTGTCGTACAGCGTCTTGCGCGGCACCAGCAGGTTGTCGGCCGCCAAGCCGACGTTGCCATCGACGGCCGCTAGCGCCTGGACGATCAATTCGCGCTCGTGATGGTCAACCTGCTGCGGCAGCGACATGGCGTCGCCGACCACGGCGGACGGCGCATTCGCCGGCGCGGTGACGATACCCAGCACCAGCCGCTCAGCGAAGTTGCGCAATTCGCGGACGTTGCCCGGCCAGTCCCCGGCCTGCCATTGCGCCATCTGCTGCGCTGTCCAGGCCGGCACCGGGCGCCGGTAGCGCGCGGCGGCATCGGCGGCGAAGTGGGCCAGCAGCAGTGGAATGTCCTCGCGCCGGTCGCGCAGGCGCGGCAGGTCGATGCTGACAACGCCGATGCGGTAGTACAAGTCTTCGCGGAAGTGGCCCTGCGCGCTCAGCTGCAGCAGGTCGACCTTGGTGGCGGCGACGATCGAGCATTCGAGCGCGACCGAGTCGTTGCCGCCCAGGCGTTCGAGCTTGCGCTCCTGCAGCACACGCAGCAGCTTGACCTGCAACGCCATCGGCATGCTTTCGATTTCGTCGAGAAAGACGGTGCCGCCCTGCGCGAACTCAAGCTTGCCGACGCGGCGCTTTTGCGCGCCGGTGAAGGCGCCCGCCTCGTGGCCGAAAATTTCGCTTTCAAACACCGACTCGGGCAACGCGCCGCAGTTGATGGCGACGAAGTTACCCTTGCGTCCGCTGGCGGCGTGCAGCAGGCGCGCGACCACTTCCTTGCCGGTGCCGGTCTGGCCGTTGATCAGCACATCCACGCCGGCCGGGGCGACGTTGCGCACCAGGACCTTCAGTTGTTCGATGGCGGCCGAGCGCCCGATCAGGTCGGGCAAGTCCGGATGCTGGGCGCGGTCGGTGCGCAGCTGGCGGTTTTCCAGCACCAGACGGCGCCGCTCCTGCGCGCGCCGCACGGCGTCCAGCAGGCGGCCGCTGGCGAAGGGCTTTTCGATGAAGTCGTAGGCGCCGCCGCGCATCGCGGCCACCGCCATCTCGACGTCGCCGTGGCCGGTGACAACGATCACCGGCAGCTCGGCGTCGAGCGCGGCGATCTGCGCCAGCAAGTCCAGGCCGGAGCGGCCCGGCAGGCGCACGTCGGTGACGATGACGCCGGCGTAGTCGGCACGCAGCAGCGCTTGCGCTTCCTCCGCGCTGGCGCACGCTTGCACGCTGAAGCCGCCCAGTTCCAGCGTCTGGCTGGTGGCCAGGCGCAGCGCCGCTTCGTCTTCGATCAGGATGGCCTGCACGTCATGCTCCTTGCTGCGTTTGTTGTAAGCGTGGCAGGCGCAGCTCAAAGCGCGCGCCGCCGTCGGTCTGATTATGCGCCGTCAGTTGGCCGTTCATCGCCTGCACGATCGACGATGAGATCGCCAGCCCCAGACCGAGGCCCTTGCCGGAAGGCTTGGTGGTGAAAAACGGTTCGAACAGGTGCGCCACGACTTGCTCCGGGATGCCTTCGCCGCTGTCGCTGATGCTGACCAGCGCGCTGTCGCCGTCGCGCGCCAGGCGAATGGCGACCAAGCGGCGCTCGGCGCTCTCGACCGCGTCCAGCGCGTTGCGCAGCAGATTGATCAGCACTTGCTCGATGCGTACGCTGTCGCCAGTCACTTTCAGGTTCTCGACGCCGATGTCGATCTCGAGGGTGACGGCGTTGCGCCGGAATTCGCTGTCGAGCAGGAAGGCGGACGCCCGCACCGACGCGGCCAGCTCGACCGTGCCAAGGGTCTCGTCCTTGCGCGCGAAGCCCTTGAGCTGGCCGATGATGGCGCCCATGCGCGCGCTGGCCTCGCTGATATGCCCGAGGTTGCCGGCGACCTGCTCGCCCTGCCCGCGTTCGAGAAAGACGCGGGCGTTGTCGGCAAAGGCGCGAATTGCGGCAAGCGGCTGGTTCAGTTCATGGGTGATGCCTGTCGCCATCTGTCCCAGCATCGCCAGCTTGCCCGCCTGCACCAGTTCGTTTTGCGTCGAACGCAGCAGGTGTTCGGTTTCCTGCAGCTTGGCGTACTTGCTTTCCAGATGCTGGTTGGTGGTGCGCAGCTGCCGCGTGCGTTCGACAATCTTGTCGTTCAGCTCCAGCTCGGCCTTTTGCAGCGCCGCGCGCGAGGCCAGCCGCTCCTCCAGCCGGCGCCGGCGCTGGTGCGAAGCCCAGCCCGCCAACGCGACGCACGCTAGCAGCAAGACCGCCGCCAGCGCCCATTGCAGGCCGGCGCGCAGCACCCGCGACTGTCCGGGGAATAGCATCAGCTGCCAGCCCAGCTGGCCCACCGATTGCGTGACGAACAGGTCGGGCTGGCCGCCCAGCGGCGTCACGGTCTTGCCCATGTATTGCTGGGTATGCGCCAGTTGTCGCTCGGTGGCCGCGTCCAGCGGCGTCAGGCTGCGGTAGATCCAGTCGGGCCGGTTGCTGAGGAAAATGACGCCGCTGCGGTCGGCCAGCACGATGGCGTCGTCGCTGCTGCGCCAGGTGCGTTCGAAGTCCGCCAGGCTGATCTTGACGGCGACCACGCCGGTGACCGGCCCGCCGGCGCTGCCGTTGCCGTAGACCGGCTGGGCGATGAAGTAGCCGGCCTCGGTGGTGCTGGTGCCGATGCCGTAGAAGCGCCCCGCCCTGCCCTTGAGCGCGGCGTCGAAGTAAGGGCGGTAGGAAAAGTTTTTGCCGACAAAGCCCAGCGGCTGGTCCCAGTTGCTGGCGCCGATGGTCAGGCCGTCGCGGTCCATCACGTAGATGGCGCCGACGTTGGCCTGTTGCTGGATGGTTTTCAAGGTGCTGTTGAGGCGGCTGATCGCGCGCGTGTCGGACGGGTTCGCCAGCGCTTCGATCAGGTCCGGCTGGAAGCCGAGCACGAACGGCAGCGTCTCATATTTTTGCAGCAGCGATTGCAGGTCCGGCGCCATCAGCTGCAATTGCCGCTGGCCTTGCAAGCGCAGGTCGGCGCGGGCGCGCGAGGTGCCGGCCAGATACGAAGCGGCGATGACGCCCACCGCGCAGAGCAACGCGAACAGAAGGAGCAGGGGTTTTTTGGCGCGCATCAAGGGATTCTACTTCACGCGAGCTCTTCTGAAACACGTAGGGCGGATTAGCGTAGCGTAATCCGCCATGCGTGCGTTTCGACGGCTCATGGATTGGCGGATTACGGCGTTCCGCCTAATCCGCCCTACGTGGAACAGTGGCGAGTGACCACATCGCCTTAATCTACCGCGGCCATCCGCATCTCGTCGTTGTGGTGGCGCTGCTGCTCTTCCATCACCAGCTGTCCGAGTTCGCGCTTCAACGCGTTGAACTCGGCGGCTGCCGGGTCGCGCAAGCGCGGCAGGTCAACCAGCATGTCGCGCTTGACGGTGCCGGGACGGTAGGTCATCACTACGATACGGTCGGCCAGGTAGATCGCCTCCTCGATGCTGTGCGTGACGAAGATGATGGTCTTCTTCAGCTCGGCCCAGATGCGCAACAGTTCGTCTTGCAGGTTGCGGCGCGTCAGCGCGTCGAGCGCGCCGAACGGCTCGTCCATCAGCATGATCGGCGAATCCAGCGCCAGCACGCGGGCGATGGCGACGCGCTGGCGCATGCCGCCGGACAGGTCTTTCGGGAAACGGTGGCGGAAATCGCTCAGCGACAGCATCGCCAGCAACTCGTCGACCTTGGCCGTGATCGCGGACTGGTCCATGCCCTTGATCTCCAGGCCGAAGGCGATGTTCTTTTCCACCGTCATCCACGGGAACAACGCGTATTCCTGGAACACCATGCCGCGCTCCGGTCCGGGACCGGTAACCAGCTTGCCGTCGGCGGTGATGGTGCCGGACGACGGCAACGAGAAGCCGGCGACCGCGTTCAGCAAGGTCGACTTGCCGCAACCCGAAGGTCCCAGCAGGCAAACGAACTGGCCTTGTGGAATGTCGAGGTTGATGTCCTTCAGCGCGACCACATCGCGGCTGTCGGTCTTGAAGACTTTGTTGACACCGCTGACTTGAATATGGGTAGGGTTCATCTCAATTCTCCAGACCACGGTGCCACCGCAGCAAATGATTGTTCAGTTTGTTCATGCCGACGTCGATGATCAGGCCCAGCAGGCCGATGCTGATCATGCCGGCGATAATCTTGTCCGACCAGAAGTACTCGCGCGCTTCGAGGATGCGGAAGCCGAGGCCGTTGTTCACGGCGATCATCTCCGAGACGATCACGACGATGAACGCGGTACCGATGCCGATCCGCACGCCCGACAGGATGTACGGCACGGCCGCCGGCAGCATCACGCGGATAAACATCGTGCGCTGGTTGACGCCCAGGTTGCGGGCGGCACGGATATAGATGCCGTCGACCTGGCGCACGCCGGCGATGGTGTTGACCAGCACCGGGAAGAAGGCGCCGAGCGCAATCAGGAACACGGCCGGCGCGTTGCCCAGGCCGAACCACAGGATCGCCAGCGGGATGTACGCGATCGGCGGAATCGGCCGCAGCACCTGCATCAGCGGATTGAGCCAGGCATACATGCGCTGGCTCGCACCCATCATCAGGCCCAGCGGCAAGGCCAGCCCGGCGCCGACGGCGAAGCCGACCACCACGCGGTACAGACTGCTCAAGGTGTCGCCCAGCAGCTCGCCGGAGAACGCCCAGCTGATCCACGAGCTGGCGGCCGGGTCGTAGACGGTCAGCGGCAACAGATACTCGATCCATTTGCTGACCACGGCCACCGGCGACGGCAGCACTTGTGGATTGACCCAGCCGAGCATGGCGCTGGCCTGCCACAGCACGACGATCAGAATCGGGACGACGGCCCCGGTGGCGCTCTGGCGCCAGTCTTGTTTGTTCATGGTGTCTCCTGCTTATTCTTGCTATTGGTGGGTTTATTTGATGCCCAGGCTTTTCTTCGAAGCGTCCAGCAGATCGGTCTTGACCCAATCCCTGGCCACCGGCGGCTTGCTCATGCGGCCAACGCCGGTCTTGAGCATGATGTCGGTGGTGATCTGGATGTGCTCGGCGGTGACGTCGTAGCTGTAAGGCGAATTGCTGATCGCGTCCTCGAAGTCGTCCTTGGTGATCTGGTTCTTGAACATCGACTCGCGCACGTATTTCTCGGCGACGGCCTGGTTGTCGATAAACGTCTTGGTCGCCTGGACGAAGCAGTTCATGAACTTCTGCGCCAGCGGTCGCTTCTCGTTGTAGAACTTCTCGCTCATCACCATCGTGCGCACCGGCTCGCCGATGGCGGTGTCGTACGGCTTCATCACCTCGACGCCGTAGCCCTTGTTGATGGCCTGCGACGATTGCGGCTCACTCTGCATGATGGCGTCGAGGTTCTTACCCATCAGCGCCTGGTTCAGGTCGGCGAAAGCAAGGAACACCAGCTGCACATCCTTGCCCGGCTTGTCGGACGAGGTCAGGCCGGCTTGCGCCAGTTCGGCGATCAGCAACACCTCGTGGATGCCGCCGCGCGTGACGCCGACTTTCTTGCCCTTCAAATCCTTGATGGATTTGATGCCCTCGTTGGGACGGGCAACCAGGCGGGCGCCACCCTTGGCGAAACCGGCCACCACGTAGATCGGCGCGCCGTTGGCGCGGCCGGAGATAGCCGCTTCTGAAGCGGTGGCGCCAACGTCGAGCTCGCCCGCCAGGATGGCTTGCATGACGTCCGGGCCTTTGGCGAAGATGTGCTCCTCGACCTTGAGGCCGCACTTGGGCGCGATTTCCTTAATGTACGAGACGGCGCCGTAGTGGGCGAATTTAAGGTTGCCGAGGCGGACGACTTCCTGCGCTTGCGCGGTGGATGCGAAGGCGATGGCGGCGGTCAGGGCCAGCAGACGGAATTTGGGCAGGGGTTTAGGCATTGCGTGTCTCCAATATGTTTGTTGTGGTTGGAGACATTGCAGCTTCCGTGCCAAGCGCCACGCTGAAGATAAGCCCTTGATTTTTAAGGCGTCAGCGAATTATCTGGTCCGCATCCAGCGCGGAAAACCGCACTTCCCCCCAAAAACAATGCGGATTACCGCACGCGCTAATTTGCGCAGGCAATACATCGGATATGGCACCTATAAGGACTAATATGACATACTTAATCCTATAATCAGCCCCTAAAGGTTGCAAGGAAACTGAAATGAATTGTCATTTCCAAATTTTTCGAGACGATGACTGGGTTGACTGCGCCGAAGTGACGCTAATCGAGGCCGCCGGCGGCAATCCGCGCAGGCCCGCGATCTTTGAATACGATCTCAACTACGCGTTCCAGACCGGGGTCGAACCGGTCTCGCTGTGCTTTCCTGTCAGCGCGGAAATGCACATGCTCAAGCAATGGCCCGCGTTCCTTTTCGATCTGATTCCCCAAGGCGGTGGCCGACAGTACTTGCTGGGCGAACTACAGCTTGCCGACAATGCCGCCGCCGACTTTCCATTGATGTGCGCGGGAGCGTTCAATCCCATCGGCCGGGTACGCGTGGCCGAGGCGGCGGCCTACTACAAGAACCACGTCATCAGACATGACACCGGAGCCCCACTCAAGGGGTTTTCAATGGAAGACATTATCGGCCGTGGCGAAGCGTTCAGCGAAGACATGCTCATCCACGCCATGCTCACCACCGGCAGCCTCGGGGTTCAGGGCGCGGCGCCAAAATATCTGCTCACTACCGACCAGCAAGGCTTGTGGCACGCCGATGCGGCCCTGCCGGACAGCCAGGCGGCCGAGCACTTCATTGTCAAACGCGCGCGCGGCAAAGCCGACGCGGACCACAAGGTGCTCAGGAACGAAGCGGCCTATATGAAGGTCGCCGCAGCCATGGGTCTGCGCACCATCGGTACGCCGCGCTACCTCGATGACACCCTGTTCATCCCGAGATTCGACCGGCTTGTCCGCCATGGCAAAGTGCAGCGCCTGCATCAGGAAAGCGCCGCCTCGCTGGCCGGCATCGTCGGCTTCGACAACACACCAAGCCAGTTCGAGCTTTTGTCGGCGATCCGGGCCGTCGTCACCGACCCGACCGGCGAAACCATCGAGTTTCTCAAACGCGACGTTTTGAATCTGGCCATGCGCAACACCGACAATCACGCGCGCAACACCGCTGTGCAAGTGCTCGGCGACACGGTGCGCCTGACTCCGCTGTTCGACTTTGCGCCGATGTACCTGGACCCGGCCGGTATTGCCCGCGCCGCACGCTGGTACCAACCCGGAACCAGGCAGGAATTGCACGAGTGGCGCCCGATCCTGGACGCGCTCGAGATCGACGATGCGGAGCGCGACGTGATTGGATTGGCACTGCATGGCTTTAGCGTTCAATTGAGCGCGTTGGAGCGGCACATGAAAGCGGCCGGCGTCGACGACGATATCGTGGCGTTCCTCCAACCTCACATCGCGACGCAAATTCAGCAACTACAAACCTTGAAAGCATCATGACGCCAACCAGAAGAAAGGCCGGCAAAGAGCAACTCCGACAGCGGCGCGCTCAACTGTACGAGGCCATCGCACGCGGCGAGATCAACCTGCAGGACTCGGTCAAGGAGATGCGTGCCGTTTCCCGCTTGACCCAGGCCGGATTCGCAGCGCATCGCGGGGTCAGCACGAAGGTGATCAAGGCGATTGAAGGCGGAACCGGCAATCCGACCGTTGGCACCCTGAACCGCATTGGCGCCTTTTTCGGCCTGGAGGTGGCCTTCGTGCGTACCGAAACCCTGCGCACCGACGGCGAGCCCAAGCCGCAGGGCGCGGACGCACGCGATGCCCGCCAGGTGATGGAAGAAATCAAAAAATTGTTGGCGTCGTACGATGCGAACGAGGGGTAAGCCGGCCTAGCTGCACAGGCCAAACGCTTTGCGCTCCGGGAAGTAGCGGTACGTGAACGTGCGCACCGGATATTCCTTCAACCCGATCTCGAACGCCGGCGAGACAATGTCGAAACGCTCCGGCAGCTTCTCCTTGACCCTTACCCGCACGCGCCACAACGTCTCTTCGCCGGACGCGCTGGCGACAAACATATCCGGCACCTTGGGAATCGAGTCGACGATCTCCGGCCGCGAGTTGGTGGTGCGCTGGTACAACGTGACCAGCTCGGCCTTGTGCAGCACCGGCCCCTTCGGCGCGGTGACGTTGTAATCGCGCGTAAGGAAACGCGCGCGCTCGCCGCGCGGCAGGATGTACACGAACGTGAACTCGGCGCCGCCCTCCTGCAATGTCACAGGCGGCGTGGTGGCCACGCTCATGCCGCGCGGCAGTTCGAAGCGCGAGCCCTCCTGCCACGTCTTGCACTCGGGCGTGGTCGCCATGTAAAGATTGCCGGGCGTGTAGGAGTCGCCGCAGCCGCTGAGCAACAGCGTAAAAAATATCGGTGCCAGATAACGCAGACGCATGAAGACGGCTTTCCTGTGGAATAGAGCCCCCAGTTTACCAGCACGCGGCCCTCCCGGGCGACTCGCATGTGGCTGGCGATGCGTTGCAAAACCGGCCTTGTCACGCGACACACAAAGGATTAATGTGAACCACCAGTTTTTGTTGGGCAATTATTTGATTTCTGAACGCCGGCGGGCCGGCATACTATGGAAGCAATAATATGAAAAACAAATTGTTTACCGCTGCGCTGGGATTGCTGTTGTCATCGCTGGTGTCGACCGCCTCGGCCGAGACCGGCGTCACCGCCACCGAAATCAAGATCGGCATGGCCAACGCCCAATCGGGCCCGACCGCGGGCCTGGGATTGGGCATCAAGGCCGGCAGCGAAGCCTACTTCAAGAAGGTCAACGCCGCCGGCGGCGTCAACGGCCGCAAGATCACACTGATCAGCGAGGACGACGGCTACGATCCGCCGCGCACCGCCACCGCCACCGACAAACTGATCAAGAAGGACGGCGTGTTCGCACTGTTCGGTTATGTCGGCACGCCCACCAGCAAGGCGGCGATGTCGCTGGTCAACGAGGCCAATATCCCGTTCTTCGCGCCGTTCACCGGCGCCGAGTTCCTGCGCACGCCGTTGAACAAACATGTGTTCAACATCCGCTCCTCGTACTTCAATGAAATCGAATTGCAGGTCGAGCGCCTGGTTACCGATGCCGGCGTCACCAAGATCGGCCTGTTCTATCAGGAAGACACCTACGGCAAGGTCGGCAAGGAAGGCCTGCAGGTCTCGCTGCAAAAACGCAAAATGAGCATGGCCGGCGAAGGCTTTTACCAGCGCAACACCGAGGACGTCGACGCCGGCCTGGCCGCGCTGATCGCCGCCAAGCCGGAGGCGGTGCTAATGGTCGGCACCTACAAGGCCTGCGCGGCGTTTGTGCAGAAGGCGGCGGCAGCCGGCTTCAAGCCGAAGTTCTTCAACCTGTCGTTCGTCGGCACCGCCAACTTCATCAAGGCTGCCGGCGACGCGGCCGAAGGCGTGTACATCACGCAGGTGGTGCCGTCGCCGTTCGACGAATCGATTCCCATCGTCAAGCAATACCGCGCCGACATGAAGGCGGCCGGCGTCAGCGATGGCGACTACACATCGCTGGAGGGCTACATCAACGCCGTGGCGCTGGTCGAGGCGCTCAAGAAAACCGGCCCGGACCTGACGCGCGCCAGCTTCATGGCGGCGCTGGAAAAACTCAACGTCAACCTGGGCGGACTCGACATCGCCTTCAGCCCCACCGACCACCAGGGCTTGAGCACGGTCTATCTGACGAAGGTGCAAAAGGGCAAGCCGGTCTCGGTCGGCAAGCTGTAATTCAACAGACGAAAAAAAAACCCTCGCCGTGGCGAGGGTTTTTTTCACCTGCTTTTTACCACATGATGACGCGGTCTTTAGGCGGCAGGTACATCTTGTCGCCCGGCTTGACGCCGAACGCATCATAGAAGCCCGGCTGGTTGCGCATCGTGCCGTTGGCGCGGAACTGGCCCGGCGAGTGCGGATCGGTCTTGATCTGCTGGATCTGCGCCGCTTCGCGCATCTTCATGCGCCACACCTGCGCAAAGCCCATGTAGAAGCGCTGGTCGCCGGTCAGCCCGTCGATCACCGGCGCCGGCTTGCCGTTCAACGACAACTTGTAGGCCTTGTAGGCGATCGCCACGCCGCTGTTGTCGGCGATGTTCTCGCCCAGGGTCAGCTCGCCGTTGACGTTGTAGCCCGGCAGCGGGCTGAACTCGCTGTACTGCTTGACCAGCATCTTGGTCTTGGCCGCGAAGTTCTTGTGGTCGGCCTTGGTCCACCAGTCGCGCAGGTTGCCGTCGCCGTCGTACTGGGCGCCCTGGTCGTCGAAGCCGTGGCTGATTTCGTGGCCGATCACGCCGCCGATGGCGCCGTAGTTGACCGCGTCGTCGGCGTCGGCGTTAAAGAACGGCGCCTGCAGGATGGCCGCCGGGAACACGATCTCGTTCATCTCCGGGTTGTAGTAGGCGTTGACGGTTTGCGGCGTCATGCCCCACTCGTCGCGGTCGATCGGCTTGCCCAGCTTGTTCAATTCCTTGTTGTACTCGAACTGGGTCGAGCGGATCACGTTGCCCACCAGGTCGTCCTTGGCCACTTCCAGCTTCGAGTAATCGCGCCACTTGTTCGGGTAGCCGATCTTGGTGGTGAACTTGGCCAGCTTGATTTGCGCCTGCTTCTTGGTGACCGGGCTCATCCAGTCCAGCTTGTCGATGCTGGTCTTGTACGACGCCAGCAGGTTCTTGACCAGCGCTTCCATGCGCGCCTTGCGGTCGGCCGGGAAGTGTTCTTCGACGTACAGCTTGCCGACCGCCTCGCCCAGCGCGCCCTCGGCCACCGAGACGCCACGCTTCCAGCGCGGACGCTGCTCGGTCACGCCGCTCAGCACGGTGCCGTAGAAGGAGAAGTTCTCGTCCACATAGGCCTTGCTCAGGTACGGCGCGAAGGCGCGCACCGTCTGCCAGTGGAAGTAGGCTTTCAAGGTGTCCAGCGGGGTCTTCTCCAGCAGCGCCGTCATGCCTTTCAGATAGCTCGGCTGGCTGACGATCACGTAGCTGGCCTTGCCGGCGATGCCGGCGCCGCTGAGGTAGGCGTTCCAGTCGTAGCCCGGCGCGGTCGCGCCCAGCTTGGCGACGTCGACCTTGTTGTAGGCCTTGATCGGATCGCGCAGCTCGACCTTGGTCCATTGCAGCTTGGCCAGTTCTTTTTCGAACTCGACGATGCCGTGCGCGGTGACGGCGCCGTGCGGGTCGCCCGCCAGGGTCAGCATCTTGCCGACGTGCAGCTCGTACTTGGCCAGCACGTCCGCCAGCTTGGCGTCGTCGGCTTTCAGGTAGTAGTCGCGGTCCGGCAGGCCCAGGCCGCTCTGGTACAGGTCGGCCACGTACTTGGTCGAATCCTTGTTGTCTTGGTGGATGCCGAAGGTGTAGGGCGCGCTCACGCCGATCTGGTTCAGGTGTGCGATCAGCGCCGGTAACTGCTTTTTGTCGCTGACGGCGGCGATGCCGTCGAGCTCGGTCTTGAGCGGTTTCACGCCCAGTTGCTCGAGCTTGGCCTCGTCCATGAAGCTGGCGTAGAAGTCGCCGATGCGCTGGGCGTCGGAACCGGCGGCCTTGTTCGGCTGGTTGGCGGCGCCTTCGATGATGGCGCGCAGTTGCGGCTGGATATCGTCGCGCAGTTTGGCGAAGCTGCCCCAGCTGGCCTTGTCGGCCGGAATTTCCGTCGTGGCCAACCATTTGCCATTCATATGGGTGAACAGGTCGTCCTGCACGCGCACGGCCGGGTCGATGTATTCGGTGGCGATGCCGGAACTCATGGTTCCAGGGGCGACCTTGGCGTTGGCCGGCGCGGCACTTTTGGTGTCGGCGGCGGCGCCGGCAAAGCCCGCGATCAGGCTCAGGGTCAATGCACTTAATAAATGACGTTTCACGAGATTTTCCTTATTGAGTAAAACCATAAAAGGCCCGTGCTCAACGGGCCGTGCAGCGATTTATATCACATCACCACATGATGACGCGGTCTTTGGGGGCCAGGTACAGCTTGTCGCCCGGCTTGACGCCGAAGGCGTCGTAAAAACCCGGCTGGTTGCGCACCGTGCCGTTGGCGCGGAACTGGTCGGGCGAATGCGGATCGGTCTTCAGATAAACAACTTGCTGGGCGTCGCGCGTTTTGGAGCGCCACACCTGGCCGAAGCCCATGTAGAAGCGCTGCTCGCCGGTCAGGCCGTCGATCACCGGCGCCGGCTTGCCGCCCAGCGAGATCAGGTAAGCCTTGTAGGCGATGGCCGCGCCGCTGTTGTCGGCGATGTTCTCGCCCAGGGTCAGCTCGCCGTTGACGCGGTAGCCGGGCAGCGGGCTGAATTCGCCGTACTGCTTGATCAGCATCTTGGTCTTGGCCGCGAAGTTCTTGTGGTCGGCCTTGGTCCACCAGTCGCGCAGGTTGCCGTCGCCGTCGTACTGGGCGCCCTGGTCGTCGAAGCCGTGGCTGATCTCGTGGCCGATGACGGCGCCGATGGCGCCGTAGTTGACCGCGTCGTCGGCGTCGGCGTCGAAGAACGGCGGCTGCAGGATGGCGGCCGGGAACACGATCTCGTTCATCTCCGGGTTGTAGTAGGCGTTGACGGTTTGCGGCGTCATGCCCCACTCGTCGCGGTCGATCGGTTTGCCCAGCTTGTTCAATTCCTTGTCGTAGTCGAAGGCGCGCGAGCGGCGCACGTTGCCGACCAGGTCGTCCTTGGCCACTTCAAGCTTCGAATAGTCGCGCCACTTGTTCGGGTAGCCGATCTTGGTGGTGAACTTGGCCAGCTTGGCTTGCGCCTGCAGCTTGGTTTCCGGGCTCATCCAGTCGAGCGTATCGATGCTTTGGCGGAAGGCCGCCAGCAGGTTCTTGACCAGCGCCTCCATGCGCGCCTTGCGCTCGGCCGGGAAATGCTGCTCGACATACAGCTTGCCCAGGCTCTCGCCCAGCGCGCCGTCGGCGGCGTTGACCGCCCGCTTCCAGCGCGGCTCCTGCTCCTTGATGTCGCTCAGCACCGTGCCGTAGAAGGCGAAGTTTTCCTGCGCAAAGTCCTTGGCCAGGTAGGGCGCGTAGGCGTGGATCACCTGCCACTGGAAGTAGGCCTTCCAGGTCGCCAGCGGCGTCTTGGCCAGCAAGCCGTTGAAGCCCTTGATGTAGCTCGGCTGGCCGACGATCACGTAGTCGGCCTTGCCGGCGATGCCGGTGTCGCGCAGCCAGGTCGACCAGTCGACACCAGGCGCCAGCGCCGGCAGTTTGTCCAGCGGCACCTTGTTGTAGGCCTTGACCGGATCGCGCAGCGCCACCTTGGTCCACTGCAGCTTGGCGATCTCGGTTTCCAGCGCGACGATGGCGCGGGCGTCGGCCGCCGCGTTGGCGTTGCCGGCCAAGGTCAGCATGGCGGCGACGTGGCGCTGGTATTTGGCCAACGTGTCGGCCATCTTGCGGTCGCTCTTTTTCAGGTAGTAGTCGCGGTCCGGCAGGCCCAGGCCGTCCTGTCCGAGGTCGGCGACGTATTTGGTCGAATCCTTGTTGTCCTGGTGGATGCCGAAGCCGTACGGCGCGGTCACGCCGTGGCGGTTGAAGTCGGCGATCAGCGCCGCGATGTCACGTTTGTCGCGCAGCGCGGCAACGCGGTCGAGCTCGGCCTGTAGCGGCTTCAGGCGTAGCGCCTCCAGCCTGGCCTCGTCCATGTAGCTGGCGTAGAAGTCGCCGATGCGGCGGGCGTCGCCGCCCGCCTGCCCGCCGGCGGCGGCCGCCTCGATGATGGCGCGCAGTTGCGGCCGGGTGTCGTCGGCCAGCATGTCGAACGAGCCCCAGCTCGACTTGTCCGACGGGATCTCGGTCTTGGCCAGCCACTTGCCGTTGAGGTTGATGAAAAAATCGTCCTGCGGACGCACCGACGCGTCGATACTGGCCAGATCCACGCCCGAGCTCTTTTGCTGGGCCAGGACGCCGGCCGGGGCCAGCAGCGCCAAAGTCAGCGCGCTTAACAACAGATGTGCTTTCAAATCGGCTCTCCGGTAAGGGGATGACGGCGAAGAGGCCACACGATGTGGCCTCTTCAACAACTCATTGTAATCGCTCACCAGATAATGACACGCTGTTCGGGCGCCACATACATCTTGTCGCCGGGCTTGACGCCAAAGGCGTCGTAGAAGCCCGGCTGGTTGACCATGGTGCCGTTGGCGCGGAACTGGCCCGGCGAGTGCGGATCGGTTTTCACCTGCAAAATCTGCTGCTCGTCGCGCATGCGCACGCGCCACACCTGGCCGAAGCCCATGAAGAAGCGCTGGTCGCCGCTCAAACCGTCGATGACCGGCGCCGGCTTGTCGCCCAGCGACAGCTTGTAGGCCTTGTAGGCGATCGCCACGCCGCTGTTGTCGGCGATGTTTTCGCCCAGGGTCAGCTCGCCGTTGACGTTGTAGCCCTTGATCGGGCTGTAGGAACCGTACTGCTTGACCAGCGCGTCGGTCTTGGCCTTGAAGTTGGCGCGGTCTTCCTTGGTCCACCAGTCGCGCAGGTTGCCGTCGCCGTCGGCCTGGCTGCCGCCGTCGTCGAAGCCGTGGCTGATCTCATGGCCGATGACCGCGCCGATGGCGCCGTAGTTGACCGCGTCGTCGGCCTTGACGTCGAAGAACGGCGGTTGCAGGATGGCGGCCGGGAACACGATCTCGTTCATCGTCGAGCTGTAGTAGGCGTTGACGGTCTGCGGCGTCATGCCCCACTCCTCGCGGTCGATCGGCTTGCCCAGCTTGTTGATCATGCGCTGGTTGGCGAAGTTGGCCGCGCGCAGCACGTTGCCGATCAGGTCGGACTTGACGATCGCCAGCGACGAGTAGTCGCGCCACTTGCTTGGATAGCCGATCTTGGGCGTGAACTTGGCCAGCTTGGCCTGCGCCTCCTTCTTGGTCTCCGGGCCCATCCAGTCGAGCGCGTCGATGCTGGTCTGGTACGAGGCCAGCAGGTTCTTCACCAGCTGGTCCATGCGCGCCTTGCGCTCCGGCGGGAAATACTCGGCCACGTACAGCTGGCCCAGTCCCTCGCCGATCGAGCGCTCGACCAGCGCCACGCCGCGTTTCCAGCGCGGCTCCTGCACGGCCACGCCGGTCAACACGGTGCTGTAGAAGTCGAAGCTGGCGTCGGCAAAGTCCTTCGACAGGTAGGGCGAGGCGCTGCGCAGCAGTTGCCATTCGAAGTAGGCCTTCCACGTCGCCAGGTCGGTCTTCTCCAGCGCCGCGTTGAAGCCGGCCAGGTAGCTCGGCTGGCTAACGATCACGTAGTCGACCTTGTTGGCGACCCCGGCCGACGCCAGCGCGTGGCCCCAGTCGTAGGCGGGCGCCAGTTCCGGCAGCTTGCTGATCGGCGTTTTGTTGTAGCGTTTGACGGGATCGCGGTTTTGCACCTTGGTCCACTGCGCCTCGGCCAGCGCGGTTTCCAGCGCGACGATGGCCTTGGCGTTGGCTTCCGGATTCTTGTCGCCGCCCAGCTTCAGGGTCTTGGCGATATGCGCCTCGTACTTGACCAGGATGGCGGCCAGTTTGGCGTCATCCTTTTTCAGGTAATAGTCGCGGTCCGGCAGGCCCAGGCCGCTTTGCGAAATGCTCACCGCGTATTTGGTCGATTCGCGCGCGTCCTGGCGCACGCCCAGGCCATACGGCGTGGCGACGCCAAGCTTGTCCAGATGCGCGATCAGCATCGGGAAGGCTTTCTTGTCCTTGATCGCGCGAATGCGGTTGAGTTCGCCCGTGAGCGGACGGATGCCCAGCGCGTCGAGCTTTTTCTCGTCCATGAAGCTGGCGTAGAGGTCACCGATTTTCTGCGCCTCGCTGCCGGCCTTTTTGCCTTTTTGCGCCTCGGTCTTCTCGACGATGCCGCGCAGTTCGGTCAACGTGTCGTCGCGCAGCTTGGCGAAGGTGCCCCAGCTCGATTTGTCGGCCGGGATCTCGGTGGTCTTCAGCCACTGGCCGTTGAGGTGGGTATAAAAGTCGTCCTGCACGCGGACGCTGTTATCGATGTTCTTGACTTCGATACCGGAAGTCAGCGGCGCGTTGGCGGCGGCGGGGGTGTCGGCGGCCGTGGCGAAGGCGGCGGCAAGGCTCAGGGTCAGGGTACTCAGCAGAAAGCGGTTCACGGCGGTCCTTTAATTAGAACTTCAAGTCATCATTGTCGGCCGCTTGTGACGGCCGCGCAAATATTCTACCGCTTGAGCTCGTATCTAAATGCCACCATTCCGCTTTTTTACTTTACGATACACGCACGCGGATAGAGGCCTTAACCGCCGCCCGGCAGGTTGATGCTGGCACCGCCCGCGCCGACGCCGACGCCCACGCCGCCCGCGCCACCGCCCCTGCGGCCGCCACGACGCTCGCCGCCGCCCTCCTCTTTACGCTCGCCGCCGGCGCGCGGGCCGCCGCCGCTGTCCTGCACCCGCAGCAAATGCTCGCTGACCTGCTGCGCGACGATCCGGCGCTGGCTTTCATTTAACGCATCGTTGACGGTCAGCCACCATTCGCGCAGCAACTTCTCCTCGGCGGCGGCGGCGTTGGTTTCCTCGTCGATCGCCTTGGTCAGATCGCGCAGTTCGACATTGGCGCCCTGCGTGCCGGCCTGCGTCGCCGCTTGCAGGCGGTCGCGACGGGCTTTACGCTCGCGCAACAGGTTGCGCGTTTTAGTCTCGGTGTGTTGCCAAAGTATCTGCTGGTTTGAATTGAGATTCAGCGCCTTCCTCAAATCGTCCGCCATCGGCAGGAAATCCTCGGCATGCATGTCGAAGACGGGAACCGCAAGCGCCGGCGTCGGCAAAGACGCGGCAAGCAACAGCGCGCCAGCCAAAGCCACGGCGCGCGCGGCGGTGAAGGGGAAGAACGATGAACGCATGGGAACTCCGTAGGTAAAAAAAAGCCTGCGCTTGGGGCGCAGGCGAAAACCACTTCAGGGTAGAGAGAAATACGAGTTCAGTGTAGGCCGCGCCCCCGGCCGTGGCGGCACTTCTTACAAATGCTTACCGACGTGAACGTAAGGGAAACACTGCGTAAATTTATGCAAACTTGATCTAACGCCAAGCGGGTGCTGGTGTAGTTTCAATGTCAACGCCAACCGTTGTAAAATTCCGTAAAGGTATAAATCATTTCGTGAGGGCTACTACGATTGCCCGAAATCAGGTTTATACTCAGCTCATGCACACCGCGCTCGCAATCGCTCGCTGGTGATGGCTCTCTGTACATTGTTCCAACAGGTGAAACATGGGCAAGAAACTCAAGAATTCCGGTTTGGTCGGCCTTGGCGTCGTCGCCGGCATCGCCGTCTCCCTTCAATTTTCCGCCATGGCCCAGAAGCCCGTCGAGCCGACGCTGCCGCTTGAAGAGTTGCGCCAGCTGGCCGACGTGTTCGGACTGATCAAGTCCGATTACGTCGAACCGGTCGAGGACAAGAAGCTGCTGACCGAGGCCATCTCCGGCATGGTCGCCTCGCTCGATCCCCATTCCGCCTACCTGGACAAGAAAGCCTACGCCGAGCTGCGCGAAGGTTCGCAGGGCAAGTTCGTCGGCCTCGGCATCGAGATCGGCCAAAGCGAGGACGGCTACATCAAGATCGTCGCGCCGATCGAGGATTCGCCGGCCTGGCGCGCCGGCATCAAGCCGGGCGACCTGATCAGCCGGCTCGACAGCACCGCCGTCAAGGGCCTGAGCCTGGACGAGTCGGTCAAGAAGATGCGCGGCGAGCCGCACTCCAAGGTCAGCCTGACGATCCTGCGCAAGGGCGAGACCGACCCGCTGGTGTTCAACATCACGCGCGAAGAGATCCATCAAAAGAGCGTCAAGGGCAAGATCGTCGAACCGGGCTACGCGTGGCTGCGCATTTCGCAGTTCCAGGAGCCGACCATCGACGACATGGCCGCCAAGATTGTCGAACTGTACAAGCAAGACCCGAACATCAAAGGCCTGGTGCTGGACCTGCGCAACGACCCCGGTGGCGTGCTGCAAGGCGCCATCGGCGTGGCCGCCGCCTTCCTGCCCAAGGACGCGGCGATCGTCTCGACCAACGGCCAGTTGCCGGACCAAAAGCAGATCTTCTACGGCCGTCCCGAGTACTACGCCTTGCGCAGTGAAAGCGACGCGCTGGCCAAGCTGCCGGCCGCCATCAAGCAAGTGCCGATGGTGGTGCTGGTCAACACCGGCTCGGCATCGGCGTCGGAAATCGTCGCCGGCGCGCTGCAGGATTACAAGCGGGCCGACATCATCGGCACGCAAACCTTCGGCAAGGGTTCGGTGCAAACGATACGCCAGCTCACCGCCGACACCGCCGTCAAACTGACCACGGCGCGCTACTACACGCCGCACGGCCGCTCGATCCAGGCCAAGGGCATCACGCCCGACCTGGCGGTGGACGAGAACGCCGACGGCGACGGCCTGAACGCGCTGCGCACGCGCGAGGCCGATCTGGACAAGCACCTGAGCAACGACAAAGAGAAGGAAGTCGCCAAGACCAAGCGCGACGAGCTGGAAGAGCAGCTGCGCATCGTCGCGATGGAAAAGACCCGCAAGCCGCTCGAATACGGCAGCGGCGACGACTTCCAGCTGGCGCAGGCGCTCAACCACCTCAAGGGCCTGCCGGTGCAGCTGGCCAAGCAGGAAACCAAGGTCGTGCAGGCCGACGTCAAAAAGTAACCGGGGTCAGATCGTATCCCTCTGCCGCCGGCGGAACTCCGCCGGCGCGCAGCCCACTTCCCGCTTGAAGAACTTACTGAAATTGGTGGCCTCGTCGAAGCCCAGCTTCTCCGCGATGCCGGCGACCGCCAGATCGGTATGCACCAACAGCCGCTTCGCCTCCAGGTTGATGCGCGCCGCGATGAAGGCTTTGGCGGTCGTGCCCCGCACCGCCGTCACCGCCCGCGCCAGACTCTTTTCCGTGTAGCCGAGTTGATCGGCATAGTCGGCCACCTGGTGCCACTGCGCGAAGCGCTCGTCCACCAACTGCTGGAACCGCCTGAAGCGTTGCGACGCGGGCGACACCGGCGACTCCGGCGCCGGCCGCAGGCCTTGCAGCATGCTCAACCGCGTCAGCAGCGCATGCAGCTGATGGCGTAGCAACGCATGCACGTCCTCCGGCGGCGCGTCCAGCCGCGAGTCCTCGCGCATCTGCTGGATCGCGTCCGTGACCTGGCGTAGCGCCTCGACGCCAAGCTGCAAGCGCTCCCCCAACCGCATCAGATCGACGGCCAGCTTGAGGTCGCGCGGCGTGCTCGACATCGGCAAAACGAATTCCGGACGAAACAGCACGTTCCAACCCTCCCAATCCTCGTCCGGTCCGAAGCTGTGCGCCTGCCCCGGCCGCAACACCAGCACGGAACCCGGCGCACAGGCGATCGCCTTGAAATCAACCACTTGCGTACAAACGCCGCGCGTTACACAGACCAGGGTGTGGAACTCGTACCGGTGCGTCGCCCGCACGTTTTCCTTGCTGCCCCGGCGCCGCAGGTCGGCCATGGCGAAGATCTCCAGGTCGAGCAGATAAGGCGCCTTCGGCTGATAACGCAGCGGCCGGATCTCGTCGCCGAATGTCTTGAATGTATCAGTCATTGTCCCGTTTAGACCGTTTCATTTAGCTGGAGATGTCCAATAATAACCCTATCGACCAACCTAACGGAACCACCATGACCAACATTGACATCGCAAAAACCTACATCAAGGCGATACAAGCTGGCGACCAGGCCACCCTGGGCGCCATCATCTCGCCCGACGTGATTTGGCACCAGCCAGGCAACAACCAGTTCTCCGGCACGCACCAGGGCATGGCCGCCGTCGGCCCGATGCTGGGCAAGATGATGGAAGTATCCAACGGCACTTTCGCGATCACCCGCGCCGACGACTACATGGCAAACGGCGAGCTGGTCGCCATCACGATCGAATTTGCCGGCGAGGCCAACGGCATCAAGCTCCGGCAACGCGGCGTGGACCTGGTCCGCATCGAGGCGGGCAAAATCGTCGCAGTGCGGCTGTTCTCCAGCGACCAGGCGCAGGAAGATCTATTCTGGGGCAATTAACATTCAGGATCACATCCGGATCACATCCGGGGTCAGGTCCGCCATTGCTACACGAACCGGGCGGTAACCGGCGGCGTCATCGGGGCGCCATTTTTATTTCGTCCCTTTATTACGCGGATCATGCGGTCATTGTGTAGAATTTGGCTCATTATTGGCGCAAGCCATTGCCAAATTCGAAAGTTTAATCATGAAACAAGCCGTCATCAGCGGTACCGGCCTTTTTACGCCAGCGCAATCGATCTCCAATGAAGAGCTGGTCGAGTGCTTCAACGCCTACGCCGGGCAATTCAACGCCGACAACGCCGGCGCCATCGCGGAAGGCACCGTCACGCCGCTGGAGCTGTCGAGCGTGGCCTTCATCGAAAAAGCGTCCGGCATCAAGTCGCGCTATGTGATGGAAAAATCCGGCATCCTGGACCCGAAGCGCATGGTCTCGCGCATTCCCGAGCGCGCCGACGAGGAACTGTCGCTGCAAGCAGAAATCTGCGTGGCCGCCGCCCACCAGGCGCTGGACCGCGCCGGCCGCGTGCCGGCCGACATCGACATGGTGCTGGTCGCCTGCTCGAACATGCAGCGCGGCTACCCGGCGATGGCGGTCGAGGTGCAGGGCGCGCTCGGCATCGACGGCTACGGCTTCGACATGAACGTGGCCTGCTCGTCGGCCACCTTCGGCATCCAGCAGGCGGTGGCGGCGGTGCAAAGCGGCCAGGCGCGCGCGGTGCTGGTGCTCAATCCGGAAATCACCAGCGGCCACCTGAACTGGCGCGACCGCGACAGCCACTTCATCTTCGGCGACGCCTGCACGGCGATGGTCATCGAGGCGGCCGACACGGCCAAGGGTTCGCAGCGCTGGGAAATCCTCGACACCAAGCTCAAGACGAGCTTCTCGAACAACATCCGCAACAACTTCGGCTTCCTCAACCGCTTCGACGAGGCCGGCATCGGCCAGCCGGACAAGCTGTTCCGCCAGCAGGGCAGGAAAGTCTTTAAAGATGTGTGCCCGATGGCCGCCGAGATGATCAAGACCACGATCGCCGGCGCCGGCCTGGAAGTGCCGCAGGTGAGCCGCTACTGGCTGCACCAGGCCAACCTGAACATGAACCTGCTGATCAGCCGCCTGGTGCTGGGCCGCGACGCCGAGCCGGGCGAGGCGCCGGTGATCCTCGACGAATACGCCAACACCTCGTCGGCCGGCTCGATCATCGCCTTCCACAAGCACTCCGACGACATGGCCCCGGGCCAGCTGGGCGTGATCTGCTCGTTCGGCGCCGGCTACTCGATCGGCTGCGTGGTGGTGCGCAAAGTCTAACGGCGCGCAGGCGGTAGCGCGCGATGACAGCCGCCCCGGACTTCCTCATGCTCGACCAAGGTGCGGCCGAACCGCTGTACCGCCAGATCTACACCCGCTACCGCTCCGCCATCGCTGACGGCATGCTGCAGCCGGGGGCGCGCGTGCCGTCGGCTCGCGCGCTGGCGCTGGACCTGGGCCTTGCGCGCGGCACGGTGGAAGCGGCCTACTCGCTGCTTGGCGCCGAGGGCTACCTGGAGACCCGCGGCCAGGCCGGCACCGTCGTCTCGCCGGCGTTGACGCGGCACGCGCCGGTGGCGCCATCGGCCCGGGCGCAAGATCGTTCCACCGACCTGGCCGGCTCGCCGGCGCCGCTTGGCAGGCCGTTTCAAATGGGCCTGCCCGCGCTGGACGCGTTTCCGCGCAAGGTGTGGGCCGCGCTGGCGGCGCGCGCGATCCGCGCCACGCAGGCCGCCGACATGGTTTACCCGCCGTATTGCGGCACGCAAGCGCTGCGCACCGCCATCGCCACCTACCTGCAACTCTCGCGCGGCATCGACTGCGCCCCGGCGCAGGTGTTCGTCACCTCGGGCTACCGCAACTCGCTGGAGCTGGCCGCGCGCGCGCTGCTGCATCCCGGCGATCGCGTATGGATCGAAGATCCCGGCTACCCGCCCACCGGCGAACTGCTGACGCAAGCGGGCATGCGCCCGGTGCCGGTACGGGTCGACGACGAAGGACTGCAGGTGGCGCATGGTGTCGCCAGCGCGCCCGATGCGCGGGCGACCGTGGTCACACCCGCCCATCAAAGCCCGCTGTGCGTGTCGCTGTCGCTGCCGCGCCGCCTGGCGCTGCTGGACTGGGCCGCGCACAGCGACGCCTGGATCATCGAGGACGACTACGATGGCGAATACCGTTATGTGAGCCGCCCGCTGCCGGCACTGAAAAGCCTGGACCGCGTGGGGCGCGTGCTGTACGCCGGCACCTTCAGCAAGGTGCTGTTCCCGGCGGTCCGGCTGGCGTATCTGGTGGTGCCGCCGGCGCAGGTGAGGCGCTTCGAGGCGGTGTGCGAGACCTTTGCCGCCGGTGGTCCGGCGCTGACCCAGGACATCGTCGCCAGCTTCATGAACGAAGGCCACTTCGCCCGCCACATCCAGCGCATGCGGCGGCTGTACGGCGAACGTCGCGAGATGGTGGCCGCCGAGCTGACCAAAGTGCTGGGCAAGCACCTGCGCATCGATCCGCAACCCGGCGGCATGCACCTGGTGCTGCGCCTGCCGGGCAGGCACGCCGACCGCGCGCTGGCGGCGCGCCTGCGGCAGGAAGGCATGTTCGCGCTGCCACTGTCCGAATGCAGCGCGCTGCCGCAGGCGTCGTCGGCACTGCTGCTGAGCTTTACCAATATCGAGACCCCACGACGGGCGCGCGAGCTGGCATTGGGCATCATGGCCCAGTTAAGTTGACCGATCTTGGCACTTCCCGGCTAAGCCATGAAATCGCACAATACGGCTATCCGCAATCAACCAAGGAAACGCCATGACCGCCCGACTCGACATCTTCAAGCTTTCCCCGCAAGCCTACAAGGGCTTCGGCGCCGTAAAAACCGCCTTGCAGGAATCGAGCCTGCCGCGCGAGTTGCTGGAGCTGGTCGATCTGCGCGTCTCGCAGATCAACGGCTGCGCCTATTGCATCGATATGCACACGCGCGACCTGCTGGCACACGGCGTCGGCATCGACAAGGTCGTGCTGGTGCCGGTATGGCGGGAAGCCGAGGCCCTGTTCTCCGAGCAGGAACGCGCCGCGCTGGCCTGGGCCGAGACGCTTACCCGCGTGGCCGAGACCAACGCCCCGGACGCCGACTTCCAGAAGGCAGCCGCCGTGCTGGGTGAAAAGGAACTCGCCGATCTGACCATGTCGATTGCGCTGATGAGCGCATTCAACCGCATCGGCGTCGGCATGCGCCTGGTGCCGGCCGCGCTGAGCAAATAGGCGCGCCGCCATCGCGTGCAGGGGTGTTGTCGGCTTGCCGGCGTGTGCTACCCTTTGGGCTGTCCCCAACCCCAGAGGAGCCCCCCGCGCATGCCCCACAATATCAGTCTGATCACCACAATCGCAGCGGCGCTGGGCTTCGGCCTGGTGTTCGGCTACCTTGCAACGCGCCTCAAGCTACCGGCGCTGGTGGGTTATCTGGCTGCGGGTATCATGTTGGGACCTGCGACGCCGGGCTTCGTCGCCGACGCCGCGCTGGCGTCGCAGCTGGCCGAAATCGGCGTGATGCTGATGATGTTCGGCGTCGGCCTGCACTTCTCGCTCGACGACCTGTGGGCGGTGCGCAAGGTCGCGCTGCCCGGCGCGGTGCTGCAAATCGCCGTCGCCACGGCGCTCGGCATGGCGCTGGCCCACTTCTGGGGCTGGAGCATCGGCGGCGGCCTGGTATTCGGCCTGGCGCTGTCGGTGGCCAGCACCGTGGTGCTGCTGCGCGCCTTGGAGGAACGCGGCATCCTCGATACCTTCAACGGCCGCATCGCGGTCGGCTGGCTCGTCGTGGAAGACCTGGTCACCGTCATGGTGCTGGTGCTGCTGCCGGCGCTGGCCGGCTCGCTCGGCGGCGTCTCGCTCGATGAACACGGCGTCGCCATCCCCGCCGGCGAAGTCGATCTGTGGGGCACACTGGCGCTCACGCTCGGCAAGGTCGGCGCATTCATCGCGCTGATGCTGGTGGTCGGCCGCAAGCTGTTCCCGTGGATCCTGTGGCAGGTGGCGCGCACCGGTTCGCGCGAGCTGTTCACCTTGTGCGTGATCGCTGCCGCCGTCGGCATCGCCTACGGCTCGACGCACTACTTCGGCGTCTCGTTCGCGCTGGGGGCCTTCTTCGCCGGCATGGTGCTGCGCGAGTCCGAACTGGCGCACCGCGCGGCGCAGGAGTCGCTGCCGCTGCGCGACGCGTTCGCGGTGCTGTTCTTCGTATCGGTGGGCATGCTGTTCGAGCCGACCATCGTGACCGGGCAGCCGCTCAAACTGCTGGCGGTGGTGGCCATCATCGTGTTCGGAAAATCGCTGGCCGCCTTCGTGCTGGTAGTGCTGCTGCGCTATCCGGCCAAGACGGCGCTGATGGTGTCAGCCAGCCTGGCGCAGATCGGCGAATTCTCCTTCATCCTGGCGGCGCTGGGATTATCGCTCAAGCTGATGCCGATCGAGGGCCAGAGCCTGATCCTGGCCGGCGCCATCATCTCGATCGCGTTGAACCCGGTGGTGTTCCGCCTCTCCAAACCGCTGGAGCGGTGGATGGGCAAGGATGGTTCGATCATGTCGAAGTTCGAGCGCACTGCCGATCCGCTGGCGGAGCTGCCGATGTCGGTGCCGCACGAGCATCTGGACGGACAGGTCGTGCTGGTCGGGTATGGCCGCGTGGGCCGGCGCATCGCCGAGGTGCTGCTCAAGCACAGCATCCCGTTCGTGGTGGCGGAGCAGAACCGCGAGATCGTCGACCAGCTGCGCAAGGATGGCATCCACGCGGTGGCCGGCAACGCGGGCGAGCCTGCGGTGCTGATCCAGGCGCACATCGCGCGCGCCGGCATGCTGGTGATCGCCACGCCGGACACCTTCCACGTGCGGGCGATGGTGGAAACGGCGCGTTTGCTCAACCCGAATATCAAGACCGTGGTGCGCACGCACAACGAAGAGGAAGCGGAGCTGCTGCGCAGCGAATTGGCCGGCAAAATCTTCATCGGCGAGGAGGAACTGGCCAACGGCATGACCGATTTCGTCGTCACCAATTTCGAGCGTAAAAGCGGCGGGCATTAAGCCATCGGCGGCTCGGTGGCGGATTACGCCGTTCCGGCTAATCCGCCCTACGTGTCTCCGTGGTTACTCGACGTCAGTGATGGAAGCCGAGGCAGGCGATCCGCCTGTGATCCACGTAGGGCGGATTAGCACAGCGTAATCCGCCAAGCTCCGCCAGCGACACAAACAGACTAGAGGCCTGCCGCCAGCTCCGCTCCTTCCTTGATGGCGCGCTTGGCGTCCAGCTCCGCCGCCAGCGCGGCGCCGCCGATCTTGCGGAAGCGCGGCCACGACGGATTCGCTTTCACTTCCTCCTCCGTCGGCATCAACTCGGTCAGGCTGTCCTGACCCGCGCACACCACCACGTTATCGACCGACAGCAAGCGCTGCTCGCCGCCGACCGTGATGTGCAGGCCCTGGTCGTCGATCCGGTCGTACTGCACGCCGGCGATCATCACCACGCCATTGCGCGCCAGGACGGCGCGATGCACCCAGCCCGAGGTCTTGCCCAGCCCCGCCCCCAGCTTGGACGTCTTGCGCTGCAGCAGATACAACTGCCGCACCGGCGCCGGCGTTTCCGGCGCCACCAAGCCACCGGGCGTATCGCCCTTCAAACCAACGCCCCATTCCCTGGCCCAGACATCCAGCGCCAGCGGCAGCGGATGCTTCGGATCGTGCAGCAGATATTCGCCGACATCGAAGCCGATGCCGCCCGCGCCGATGATGGCCACCCGCCTGCCGACCGGCGCCTTGTTCTGCAACACGTCGATATACGACAGCACCTTCGGATGATCGATGCCCTCGATCGGCGGACGGCGCACCTTGATGCCGGTTGCGACCACCACCTCGTCGTAGCCCTCGGCGATGAGCTGCTCGCGCGTGACGCGCCTGCCCAGGCTGAGCTTCACGCCCGTCAAATCGATCTGGCGGCGGAAGTAGCGGATGGTCTCGGCGAATTCCTCCTTGCCCGGAATCTGCATGGCGATCTTGAACTGGCCGCCGACACTGTCGCTGGAATCGAACAGCGTAACATCGTGGCCGCATTCGGCCGCCACCGTGGCCGCCGACAATCCGGCCGGCCCGGCGCCGACCACCGCCACGCGGCGCGGCCTGGCCGTCTTCGCGTATACCAGTTCCGTCTCGTGGCAGGCGCGCGGGTTGACCAGGCAGCTGGCGCGCTTGTTGGAGAAGGTGTGATCGAGGCAGGCCTGGTTGCAGCCGATGCAGGTGTTGATCTCGTCGGCCTTGCCCTGCGCCGCCTTAACGACAAAGTGCGAGTCGGCCAGGAAGGGACGCGCCATCGAAATCATGTCGGCGTCGCCGCGCTGCAGGATACCTTCCGCCTCGGCCGGCATGTTGATGCGGTTCGACGCCACCACCGGTATCGTCACCTCCAGCCGCAGGCGGCCGGCAATGCCGGCGAAGGCCGCGCGCGGCACCGACGTGACGATGGTCGGCACGCGCGCCTCGTGCCAGCCGTAGCCGCTATTGAGTATCGTGACGCCGGCGTGCTGCAGCGCCTTGGCCACCGCCACCACGTCCTCCCAGGTGTTGCCGCCGTCGACCAGGTCGAGCAGCGAATGGCGGTACATGATGATGAAGTCATCACCGACTTCGGCGCGGATGCGCTTGACGATTTCCACCGGCAGCCGCATGCGGTTCTCGATGCTGCCGCCCCAGCGGTCGGTGCGCAGGTTGGTGCGCGCGCACAGGAACTGGTTAAGCAGATAGCCTTCGCTGCCCATCACCTCGATGCCGTCGTAGCCCGCCGCGCGTGCCAGCTTGGCGCAGCGGGCGTAGTCGCGTATCGTCTGCTCGATGCCGGCCTCCGTCAGCGCGCGCGGTTTGAACGGCGAGATCGGCGATTTCTTGTCCGACGCCGACACCACGAACGGCTGATACCCATAGCGCCCCGCGTGCAGGATCTGCATCAGGATCTTGCCGCCCTCCTCGTGCACCGCGCTGGTGACGCGGCGGTGATTGTGGACGTCGCCCTTGAAGTTGAGCGTTCCGCCGAAGGGCAGCAACCATCCGGAGCGGTTGGGGGAAATACCGCCGGTGACGATCAACCCCACGCCGCCGCGCGCGCGCTCGCGGTAAAAGGCCGCGAGCTTGCCGTAGTTGTAGAAGCGGTCTTCAAGCCCGGTGTGCATCGATCCCATGACGACGCGGTTGCGCAGCGTCGTGAAACCCAGGTCGAGGGGCGCCAGCAGATGGGGGTATGGTGTGTTTGTCATTATAGTTATATGGTCCAGATGTATGCGTCAGGCCGGAGGCCGAATTAAAACCGAATTCTCTAGACCCGGGCTTCTAAAGGCCCCGCGCCGCGTGTATTTTGTAACGTGACGGCGCTTCGCTTGTATTCTGCCACCCTTTCCCTTACGCTGGAACGATGAAGCGATTCCTTGTGTATTTGTTGTTAGGTGTGGCTGCCCCGGTGGCGATGGCACAAGCACCTAAGCTTGAACTACCCAAGCTGGAGGTCTCGGTCAATCGCGTGGACGCCGAAGCGCGGCACATGTATGAAGTGGACGCCACAGCGACGGTGGCGGCGCCACTGCCGAAGGTATGGCGCGTGCTGACGGGCTACGAGCGCATGTCGGAGTTCGTGCCGGACCTGGAATCGTGCAAGGTCCTGTCACGCAACGGTAACGAAGTGATCATCGAACAATTCGGCGTGGCGCGCTTTTTGTTCATGTCCAAGGCCATCCATCTGATCGTGCGGGCGACCGAGCAGCCGATGTCGTCGATCGAGATCTCGCTGATCTCCGGCGACATGAAGCACTACGAATCGAAATGGGAATTGGTGCCGGTGCCCGAAACCGGCGGCACCAGGATTGTCTACAGCGGCAGGCTGCTGCCGAATTTTTACGTACCGGGCATCCTGGGGTCGAACATGATCCGCAGCGACATCGAACATATGATGAGCGCCGTGGTGGCGCGCATCGAGCGCCGCGACGACGCGCCCAAACGCGGCGGCGTGCAGGCCACGCCGGCGGTCCCCGTCACGCCGCCGGCGCAGCAAGCACCGGCGCCGGCGCAGCCCAATCAGGCCAGGTAGCTCAGGCCAGGTAAGTATCGCGCGAGCGCAGCTCGGCGAAGTTTTCCAGGCTGCCGATCTTCACCAGCACCGGATTCAAACTCAATTTGCTCTGCATCGAGCGCCAGGCGAACTGCCACTCCTGCTCCTGCGCTTCGGCCGCCGTCTTGGTGAAGGCGGCGCCGAGCGCGGCGCGCGTGCCATATTCGACGGCGCCGTCGATGCCCGCCCAGCTGGGGAGCGTGCGTTGCACCGCGCGGTGCAGGCGCTCGCCGAATTCCTCGGTGTTGTGGATGATCAGGCAGGCGTCGGCCGAGAACAGCTCGAACAGCTTGCGGTCCCACGCCTGCGAAAAGCTCAGGGTCAGGCAGTTCGAGGCCGGGACGAGGATGAACTGGCCCTGGGTCAGCGCCAGTTCCAGGTCTTCGCGCACGCCGTAGCGGTGCAGGGTTGGAGGGCGTTGGTAGTCGTGCATGTTGGTACTCTATTCTTTACAGGTTATTTGACCGGGGCGCGGCGCACGTGGCGGTGCGAGCGCATCGCCGCCGAGGCGATGAAGATTTCGCGCAGCAGGTAGCAGAAGCTGCCGATCAGCGCCAGCATCGCCACCACGAACATGCCGGCGATGTATTTGTCCAGCGGGGTGTTGGTGATGTCGCCCAAAAACAGCATCGCGATGACCAGGCAAATCAGCAGGCCGCAGGCGGTCGACAGGGTGATCGAGGCGTTGATCAGGTGCGATCGTCGGTAGAGCACATCGAGTTCGTTGAGATAGACGTCGCTGTAACCGATGTCGAGCCGGTCCTCCAGCACCCGCGAACGGTCGATGATGCGTGCCAGCCGGTTGGTCAGCACCATCAAGTTGGTGCACACGCCCGTCAGCAGGAACACCGGCGCGATGGCCAGTTGGATAATGTGGCCGATGTCGCCGATCTGAAGATTCATGATTGCCATAAGTGCTGGGTTTTTATGCTTGCCTCTCTGGGCCGTCGATATTGCTAGTCAAGCCATAGTGTAGCAGCCCGGGGCGTGCGCGGGCCGATTCCCGGCGCCGCGTACGCGAATGTGCGGGGTTTATGCAAATGCGCGGCTACGCTTGAACTGTTCGGTCGCGCCGACCAGCGCGCGCGCGATCCCTTTCTCCATCGCGCCGTGGCCGGCGTCGGGGATCATGTGCAGCACCGCGCCGGGCCAGGCCTCGCGTAGGCGCCAGGCCGACGACGGCGGGCAGATCACGTCGTAGCGGCCCTGCACGATCACCGCCGGCAGATGGGCGATGCGGCCAATGTCGCGGATCAGTTGATCGCCGTCGAAGAAGCCCAGGTTGGCCATGTAGTGCGATTCCAGCCGGCCGACGCCCAGATCGAGGCTGTCCGACGGCGGGTCCTCCGGCTGCGGCAGCAGGAACACGCGGCGGCCCTCGAAGCGGCTCCACGCGCGCACCGCCGGCCAGTGGACTTCCGGGTCGTCGCTCATGATGCGGTCCACATAGGCTTTGAGCAGGTTGCCGCGCTCCGCCTCCGGAATTGGCGCGATGAACTCTGCGTACACCTCGGGGTGGAACCACTGCGCGCCATACAGGAACCAGTCGATTTCCGCCTGCGTGCACAGGAAGATCCCGCGCAGCACGAAGCCCAGGCAGCGCTCGGGATGCGCCTGGCCGTAGGCCAGCGCCAGGGTCGAGCCCCACGAGCCGCCGAACACCAGCCACTGCTCGACGCCGAACAGCGCGCGCAGGCGTTCGATGTCCGCGATCAGCAGCTGCGTGGTGTTGTTGCGGCACTCGCCCAGCGGCAGCGATTTGCCGGCGCCGCGCTGGTCGAACAGGATCACACGGTATTGTTCCGGGTCGAAGAAGCGGCGGTGCTGCGGCGACAGGCCGGCGCCGGGGCCGCCGTGCAGGAAGATCACCGGAATGCCGTTCGGATTGCCGACCTCCTCCCAGTAGATGGTGTGCAGGTCGTCGACCGCCAGCATGCCGTGCCGGGTCGGCAGGATGGGCGGAAAAAGAGGGGTGGATGGGTCGAACATTGGGGGCGGTCCTTTTCGCTTCGATAGCGAATTGTACCGCCAACCCGTACCGCCAGGCGGGGTCGTACCCAGAGGGTACGACCCCAGTTTCTGCCTGGGGTTTAAGACATGTGCTGGCCGCCGTTGATGGCGATGTTGGCGCCGGTGACGAAGGCCGCCTCGTCCGACGACAGATACGCGACCAGGCCGGCCACTTCCTCAGGCTTGCCCAGGCGTGCCATCGGAATTTGCGGAATGATCTTGGTATCAAGCACTTCCTGCGGGATCTCCATGACCATTTTGGTGCCGATGTAGCCCGGCGAGATGGTGTTGACGGTCACGCCCTTGCGCGCCACTTCCAGCGCCAGCGCCTTGGTGAAGCCGTGCATGCCGGCCTTGGCCGCCGAATAGTTGGTCTGGCCGAAGGCGCCCTTCTGGCCGTTGACCGACGAAATGTTGATGATGCGACCCCAGCCTCGCTCGACCATGCCGTCGCAGACCGGTTTGGTCATGTTGAACACGGAATCCAGGTTGGTGGCCATGACGGCGTCCCAGTTCGGCTTGTCCATCTTCTTGAACGTCATGTCGCGGGTGATGCCGGCGTTGTTGACCAGCACATCGATCGGGCCGATGTCCTTTTCGATGGCGGCCACGCAGGCTTGCGCCGAGTCGTAGTCCGCCACGTCGCAAGGATAGGCGCGGAAGTTGAACCCCTGGTCGCGCGTCGTGGCGAGCCACTGCTCGACCTTGGGATTGCCAGGGGAATACGTCGTGACCACGTTATAGCCGAGCGCCGACAGTTTGAAACACACCGCTTCGCCCAGACCGCCCATACCGCCAGTTACCAATGCAACTCTTGCCATTTTATTGTCCCCTCATCGTAGTTGATACCAAACTTCGCTGACACCAAAGTTCGCGCGCCGCCCCGCGACCGCGGAGGCGGCAGGTTTTATCGTTATCTTATGGACGCTCGATCGCCAGCGCCACGCCCATGCCGCCGCCGATGCACAGCGAGGCCAGGCCTTTCTTGGCGTCGCGGCGGATCATCTCGTGGATCAGGGTGACCAGGATGCGGGCGCCGGACGCGCCGATCGGGTGGCCGATGGCGATGGCGCCGCCGTTGACGTTGATCTTGCTGGTGTCCCAGCCCATTTCCTTGTTGACGGCGACGGCCTGCGCGGCGAAGGCTTCGTTGATTTCCATCAGGTCCAGATCGTCAGGCGTCCAGCCGGCCTTTTTCAGGCACAGGCGGCTGGCCGAGACCGGGCCCATGCCCATCAGGGCCGGGTCCAGGCCGGACGAGGCGTAGGCCTTGACCTTGGCCAGCACCGGCAGGCCCAGTTCCTTGGCCTTGGCGGCGGACATCATGATGACGGCGGCGGCGCCGTCGTTCAGGCCGGACGCGTTGCCGGCGGTGACGCTGCCTTCCTTGTTGAACGCCGGACGCAGGCCGGCCAACCCTTCGATGGTCGAGCCGGGCTTGATGTATTCGTCGCTGTCGAAGACGATGGTGCCTTTTTTATTGGCGATTTCCAGCGGCAGGATCTCGTCCTTGAATTTGCCTTCTTTTTGAGCGGCTTCAGCCTTCAGCTGCGATTGCAGCGCGAACTCGTCCTGCTCGGTGCGCGAGATGTCGTGTTTTTTCGCGACGTTCTCGGCGGTGATGCCCATGTGGTAATTGTTGAACGCATCCCACAGGCCGTCAACGATCATGGTGTCGACCATCTTGATCTCGCCCATGCGGAAGCCGTCGCGCGAACCCGGCATCGCGTGCGGCGAGGCGCTCATGTTTTCCTGGCCGCCGGCGATGACGATTTGTGCATCGCCACATTTAATCGCCTGGGCCGCCAGGTGCGTGGCTTTCAAACCGCTGCCGCACACGTGGTTGATGGTGAAACCGGGAATGGAATCTGGCAGGCCGGACTTGATGACCGCCTGGCGGGCAGGATTCTGGCCGACGCCGGCGGTGAGCACCTGGCCCAGGATCGCTTCGCTGATCTGGCTTGGATCGATGCCGGTCTTGGCCAGCAGGCCCTTGATCACGTGCGCGCCCAGGTCCGAGGCCGCGATCTTGGCGAGGCTGCCGCCGAATTTGCCGACACCGGTACGGCCAGCGGCCACGATAACTACATCATCCATATGACTCTCCAATACGCCGGCCAAGGCCGGCTTAGTTTAGCAACAACATTGAGCAACTACGTGAACGTCGATAATACGCCTACGACGGCGAGGTCGTGGGGGGTTTCGATTGTGCGTCGCCGCGAGGAATGCCGGTTATTTCTCTAGCAGCATCCATGCCAACGATTGTCCCAAGTCGCGGAGCCATCGTAAGCGCCCGGATTTGGCGACACATTGATTTTTGTCAATCTTTCCCTCGACGTGCCTCAAGACATTTTGAAGAAACAATGTAAATTTGTCACGACAATAATCTGATACCGTCGAGCGTGGCGGCGCACTGCTCGCGTATCACTTTGACGAAATCGAGGACGTAGGCTTTTTGCTTTTGCGACTCCGGCACCGACACGAATAGGTCGCTCCACAGGCCGTGGTCGCCCACCGGCTTGGCGATGACGTAGTCGTAGTCGACATAGTTTTTGATGGCCCAGTTGGGCAAGGCGGCGATGCCGCGGCGGCTGGCGACCAATTGCAACACGGCGACGGTCAGCTCGGCGGTGCGGCGCTGGACCTGAATGCCGGCCGGCTGCAGCACTTCACGGATCAGGTCGATGCGGGTTTCCGGCACCGGATAGGTGATCAGGGTCTCGCCCTCGAAGTCGGCCGCGTGCAGGCGGCGTTGCATCGCCAGCCGGTGTTTTTGCGCCATCACGACCAAAATTTCATAACGGAACAGCGGGAACGTGACGAAATCCGGGCCGTACGGCGAACCGATGACAAGGTCGGCGGCGCCGCTGCGCAGCAGCTCGGCCGGCTCGCTGTGGAAACCGGACACCAGGTCGATTTCCACGTCCGGCCAGCGTTTGCGGAACTCGTCCATGACCGGCATCAGCCAATCGAAGCAGGTGTGGCATTCCAGCGCGACACGCAGCTGGCCGGTGTCGCCCTGGGTCAGCCGGGCCACTTCGCGCTCGGCCTCCTCAATTTCGGGCAGCAGCATATCGGCCAGTTTGAGCAATCGCGCGCCGGTGGCGGTAAAGCCGATCGGCACGGATTTTCGCTCAAAAAGCGGTCCGCCGTAACGATCTTCCAGTAACTTGATCTGATGTGACAACGCCGATTGGGTCAGGTTGAGCAGTTGGGCGGCGCGCACCAGGCTGCCGGCCGAACGAAGCGCGCTCAGGGTGCGAAGGTGGCGTATCTCTAGCATGGTCTATTAAAAATTTTCATGTGAAACTACAAAATCTTTCGTTTTGATTATAGACCGGAATGCCGCAAACTTTATCGCATCAATATTAAATGCGGATGACACCGATCATGACACCATCAAATAAAGCGGCCTCAAGCCACATCCACACCCACGTTCCCGGTTTTCCACGCATCGGCGCGGCACGGGAACTGAAATTCGCGCTGGAAGCGCACTGGCGTGGCGAACTGGACGAGGCCGGACTGGAAGCGGTCGGCCGCACACTGCGCGCCCGCCACTGGGCCCTGCAAGAGCGGGCCGGGCTGGACTTCGTCACTGTCGGCGATTTCGCCTTCTACGACCAGGCCGCCAATCATGTTCAGCTATTGGGCTGCGAACCGGCGCGCTACGGCTTCGATCCCCGCCAATCGCAGCTGAGCCGCTATTTCGCCATGGCGCGCGGCGATGGCGGCAAAGAGCCCCAGGAATGCGGTCCCGGCTGCGGCCACGACCATTCCCACGATGGCGATGTGCACGCGTCGGCAGCGCTGGAAATGACCAAGTGGTTCGACACCAACTACCACTACCTCGTCCCGGAATTCACGCCGGAAACCGCATTCTCGCTGGCTTGCGACCGGCTGTTCGACGAAGTCGCGGAAGCGCAGGCCCTCGGCCACGCGGTCAAGGCCGTGCTGCTCGGACCGTTGAGCTTCCTGTGGCTCGGCAAGGAGAAAAGCGGCGCGGCCGTGGAGACCGGATTCGACCGCCTGGACCTGCTCGACAAGCTGCTGCCGGTCTACGGCGCGGTGCTGGACCGCCTGAAGGCGCAAGGCGTGCAATGGGTGCAGGTTGACGAACCCATCCTTGGCCTCGACCTGCCTGCGGCATGGCGCAGCGCTTTTGAAAACGCTTACTGGCAGTTGAACCAGGTCGGCGTGCCGCTGCTGCTGGCGACCTATTTCTCGCCACTGGAGGAAAACCTGAGCCTGGCTTGCCGCTTGCCGGTGGCCGGTTTGCATGTGGACGGCGTGCGCGCCGCCCATGAGCTGACCAGCATCGCCGACTGGCTGCCGGTGCACAAGGTGCTGTCGGTCGGCATCGTCGACGGCCGCAACATCTGGCGCACCGACTTGGACGCGGCGCTGGCCACCCTGGCGCCCATCGTCGACAAGCGCGGCGGCAAGCTGTGGCTTTCATCGTCGTGCTCGCTGCTGCACGTGCCGTTCACGCTGGCCGCCGAACACGCGCTCGACGCCGACATCAAATCGTGGCTGGCCTTCGCCACCGAAAAGCTCGACGAGCTGTACGTGCTGAAGCAAGCGCTGCAAGGCATCCACGAAGCTTCGGTCACCGATGCGCTGGAGGTCTCGCGCGCGGCGCTGGCCGGTCGCCGCGCAAGCGAACGCGTGCACCAACCAGCCGTGCGCGAGCGCCAGGCCGCGCTGGGCGACGACGCCGACCGCAGGCAATCGAGTTTCGCGCAGCGCCAGGCCGTGCAGCGCGCGCGCCTGCAACTGCCGGACTTTCCGACCACCACCATCGGCTCGTTCCCGCAAACGCCGGCCATCCGCGCCGCCCGCGCCGGCTTCAAGCGCGGCGAACTGAACGCCGCCGACTACGAATCCAGGATGCGCGACGAGATCGCCTACGCGGTGCGCCGTCAGGAGGCGCTGGGACTCGACGTGCTGGTGCACGGCGAAGCCGAGCGCAACGACATGGTCGAATATTTCGGCGAGCAGCTGGACGGCTTCGTCTTCACGCAACTGGGCTGGGTGCAGTCGTACGGCTCGCGCTGCGTCAAGCCGCCCATCATCTACGGCGACGTCGGCCGCCCGAAGGCGATGACGGTGGACTGGACCGTGCATGCGCAAAGCCTGACCGGCAAGCCGATGAAAGGCATGCTGACCGGACCGATCACGATTCTGCAATGGTCGTTCGTGCGCGACGACCAGCCGCGCTCGCGCACCGCGCTGCATATCGCGCTGGCGATCCGCGACGAGGTGGACGATCTGCAGCGGGCCGGCATCGGCATCATCCAGATCGACGAGCCCGCCGTGCGCGAAGGCTTGCCGCTGCGCCGGGGCCGCTGGGACGAGTATCTGGACTGGGCCACGCGCGCGTTCCGCGTCTCGGCCGGCGCGGCGGCGGACGGCACGCAGATCCATACCCACATGTGCTATGCCGAGTTCAACGATATCCTGCCGCAGATCGCCGCGATGGATGCGGATGTGATCACGATCGAGACCAGCCGCTCGGATATGGAATTGCTCAACGGGTTTGGACAATTCCGCTATCCGAACGAGATCGGACCGGGCGTGTACGACATCCACTCGCCACGCGTGCCGGGGCAGGCGGAAATGGTGAGGCTGCTGCGCAAAGCCAGCGCGGTGATTCCTGCTGGCAATCTCTGGGTGAATCCGGATTGCGGCCTGAAGACGCGCGGGTGGGCGGAGACGGAGACGGCGCTGCGCAATATGGTGGCGGCGGCGCACCAGCTGCGCGCCGAGCACGCGATTTATTAAGGGGTCCACGGACATCGGCATTACCTCAGAGACACGTAGGGCGGATTAGGCGGCACGCCGTAATCCGCCATCTATGCGCCGCCGACGGCGCACGCATTGGCGGATTACGCTACGCTAATCCGCCCTACGTGGTTCAGAATTTGGTGACGTCCCGAGCCAATTCACAAGAAGGCGTAACGGCACGGCATCCGCCGATGACCAGCGCACGGCCTCGCCGCGCCAGCCTGATCCCGCATTTTTACTGGCGCAGTACGCCGTGCGCCCTCCCCATCCTCCGGTTTCCACAGTAGAATGCTCGTGCCTGCGCATGCGCGCGAGGTTGTTTACCTCATATACCTCTAATACTGTCGCCCATGTCCAAGAGCCTGTTTCAAAAGCCTATCGAAATCAAGATTTCCACCGTTGTCGCCGTTTCCGCGATCCTGGCGACCGCCGACAGCATCGCTCTCGACGCCGCGCTGGCCGAAATGACGGGCGGCACCACCGACTTTTTTGAAGACGACCTGGCCGTGATCGATGTCGCCGCGCTGCCGGCCGGCTGCGATCCGATCGACTGGGCCGGCATCATCGCCCTGCTGAAAAAATACCGCTTGAATCCGGTCGCCGTGCGCAACGCGCCGCCATCCATGGCCGCCGAGATCGCGGCCCACGGACTGAGCCTGGAAACCGCGACCAAGCCGCGCGCCGACGAGGCCGACGCAGCCGCAGCCAAAGGCGCCGCCAAGGCAGCAACGGCGGCACCGGCCCCTGCCCCGGCCCCGGCCGCCAGCAAAGCGCCGGTCGCGGCGGCCACCGCCGCCGCTGCCACCGACAGCCTGCCCGGCAACGCCGGCGTCATGATCATCGACACCCCGGTGCGCGCCGGCCAGCGCATTTACGCGCGCGGCTGCGACCTGATCATCACGGCGGTCGTCAACAACGGCGCCGAAGTCATCGCCGACGGCAGCATCCACGTCTACAACACGCTGCACGGCCGCGCGCTGGCGGGCGCCTCCGGCAACCCCGACGCGCGCATCTTCGCGATGACCATGTCGCCGGAATTGGTGTCAATTGCCGGCGTTTACCGTACTTTTGAAGACGGTTTTCCCGCCGAGTTCGCGCGTTCCCCTGCGCAAATTCGCTTGGTCGGCGACCGAATCGATATACTATCTGTCAATTCCGCGAACCGCGCCTGAATGGCCTGCTGTTCATCTCTCTGAAAAGGATTATTTGTGGCGAGAATCATTGTAGTGACGTCCGGCAAGGGCGGTGTCGGTAAGACGACTTCCAGCGCGAGCTTCTCCACCGGCCTGGCCATGCGCGGCCATAAGACCGCCGTCATCGACTTCGACGTCGGCCTGCGCAACCTGGACCTGATCATGGGCTGCGAACGCCGCGTGGTGTACGACCTGATCAACGTGATCAACAAGGAAGCGTCGCTGACCCAGGCGCTGATCAAGGACAAGCATTGCGACAACCTGTTCATCCTGCCGGCCTCGCAGACGCGCGACAAGGATGCGCTGTCGGAAGACGGCGTGGAAGTCGTGCTGCACGAGCTGATCAACATGGGCTTCGAGTTCATCATCTGCGATTCGCCGGCCGGCATCGAGCACGGCGCCTTGATGGCGCTGACGTTCGCCGACGAAGCGATCATCGTCACCAATCCGGAAGTGTCGTCGGTGCGCGATTCGGACCGCATCCTCGGCATCATCCAGGCCAAGTCGCGCCGCGCCCAGACCGGCGGCGAGCCGGTCAAGGAACATCTGCTGATCACCCGCTACTCGCCAAAACGCGTGGAAGCGGACGAAATGCTGTCGTACCAAGACGTGCAGGAAATTCTGCGCATTCCTTTGATCGGCATCATCCCGGAATCGGAATCGGTGCTGCACGCTTCAAACCAGGGTAACCCGGCCATTCACTTCAAGGGCACCGATGTCGCGGAAGCCTACGAAGACGTGGTGTCGCGCTTCCTCGGCCAGGAATTGCCGTTGCGCTTCGTCACTTATGAAAAGCCAGGCCTTCTGCAGCGTATTTTTGGGAGCAAGTGACCATGGCCCTGCTTTCTTTCCTGTTCCCGCAAAAACAGAAGACCGCGACGGCGGCCAAGGAGCGGTTGCAGATCATCATCGCGCGCGAGCGCAATGGCCGCAGCGGTCCGGATTTTCTGCCGGCGCTGCACAAGGAATTGATTGAGGTGATTTCGAAGTACACCAAGGTCAACGCGGACGACATCAAGATTTCGCTCGATCGCCAGGGCAACCTGGAAGTACTCGACGTCAACGTGGTGCTGCCGGACGCGTAAAAAAATGGCGGGCCCGACGGCCCGCCAACGTGTCGTCCGCGACACAATTAAGCCGGATGGGCCACCGCGCCGTCGTGCCCGACACCGGCCGTCACCAGCTTCGCCGCCACCTTGGCGCACGCTTCCACGTGCTGGTAGCCGATCTGCCGGAACGCGAAAAATCCTATACCGGCCGCCGCCAGCTGGCCGGCCAGCGGCACCATCTTGCCGGCCTGGCGCGCGACCACTTTCATGCCGCTCCGGCGCAACAACTGCGTGACCACCTCGCGCGTGACCACCTTACCGATCAGCATGCCGCCGACGCCGATCGCCGCTTCATAGGCGATCAGCCTGAACCTGGGCTGCAGCTTCTCGATCTGCTCGTCGGACAAACCGAACTCGTGGTTGATGTCGTCGATCAGCTGCGCGAACAGGCGCATGTCCGACACCACGTCGAGGCCCGGAATCGGCACCGCCGCCACGCCGGCCGACACCATCGCGCGGCGCCGCACCAGTTTCCGGCAGCGTTCCCGCACCGCATCAATATCGCGCGCGGTGCCCGGAACCAGGGTCCAGTTTGTGTTTGTTTTGAGTCCCATAGCGGCTCCCGGATGAACTGAGGATTCTTTCCAAATTTCAACTTCTTCATTGAATTCGGGCTTTTTCCAGTGTACCGTGTAATAACCGAACGGGCGCGCACGATGAAAATATGCAACAAAAATGCGTTGTCAAACGACAAACGTTAATGTCCCAAAAAAAATATTTAATCATTCTGCCAATTAATTTGTGAATCTCTGTTATATTTGACGTGACATCTCTTTAACATATATTTCCTACAGGCAGCAGTATGAGAATCGCCGTACTCGACAACGACCGCAGCCAGGCAGACTTGATCTGCCAGGTATTGACCTCCGCCGGCCACATTTGCCACAGCTTTCAGACCGCGAAAGACGTGCTGGCACAGCTGCGTAAAGACAGTTACGACATGCTCATACTCGACTGGCAGGTGGTCGATCTGACCGGCGCCGAAGTGATGCGCCGCGCTCGTGAAAAGCTGCCCGACAGCGCCCCCGTGCTGTTCCTCACCACCAGCTCCGGCGAGGACGATATCGTCGCCGGCCTGGCCGCCGGCGCCGACGATTACATGATCAAGCCGCTGCGCCGCAGCGAGATGGTCGCGCGCGTGCAAGCGCTGCTGCGACGCGCCTATCCGGCCCAGAACGGCGCTGAACAATTGCAATTCGGTCAATACGTTTTCGAGACCCGGCCCGGCCGTTTGCTGATGGATGGCGTGGTCTTGGACGTCACCCACAAAGAGTTCTACCTCGCACTGTTATTTTTCCGCAACATCGGGCGGCCGCTGTCGCGCGCCTATATTCATGAAGCCGTGTGGATCCGCGAGACCGCCGTGCCGTCCCGCACCATGGACACCCACGTTTCGCGCGTGCGCAACAAATTACAGCTGAAGCCGGAAAACGGCTTCCGCCTGGTGCCGGTCTACAGCTACGGTTACCGTCTGGAAAAACTCGGCGCGGCCTGATCCTCCCGGCCGGACTGCTCCGAAGGCAAGGGCGGCTGCTATGGCTTTAGGCAGCTTCGGGGCAAGCTCCGGGGCAAGATACAGGTACATCACGGTATAATGTCCGCTAATCCATCGTCCGGACCCGAAATGCAGCTGCTTGCCGTCGGCCTCAACCACAACACCGCACCGGTCTCGCTACGCGAGCAGCTGGCGTTCGCCCCTGACCAGCTCGGCCAGGCGGTGGTGGCGGCGCGTTCGTGGTTCGAGCGCATCGACCATCGCGGCAGCGACGAGGCGGCGATCCTGTCGACCTGCAACCGCACCGAGCTCTACGCGGCCAGCCAGGTGCCCGAGCCGCTCGACGCCGGCGCCCATTTTCTTGCCGATTTCCACAAGCTGAACTACGCCGAACTGCGTCCGCACCTGTATTTGTTGCCGCAGCACGACGCCGTGCGCCACACCTTCCGCGTCGCCTCCGGGCTCGATTCGATGGTGCTGGGCGAGACGCAGATCCTCGGCCAGATCAAGGACGCCATCCGCACCGCCGACGAAGCGGGCGGGCTGGGCACCTATCTGCACCAGCTGTTCCAGCGCAGCTTCTCGGTCGCCAAGGAAGTACGCAGCACCACCGAGATCGGCGCGCACAGCGTGTCGATGGCCGCCGCCGCCGTGCGCCTGTCGCAGCGCATCTTCGACAAGATCTCCGAGCAGAACGTGCTGTTCATCGGCGCCGGCGAGATGATCGAATTGTGCGCCACCCACTTCGCGGCGCAGAATCCAAAGACCATCACCATCGCCAACCGCACCCTGGAACGCGGCGAGCTGCTGGCGCACCGCTACGGCGGCCGCGCGATCCGGCTGGCCGATTTGCAGGACAAGCTGCACCAGTACGACATCGTCATCTCCTGCACCGCCTCGTCGCTGCCGCTGATCGGCCTTGGCATGGTGGAGCGCGCGATCAAGGCGCGCCGCCACAAGCCGATGTTCATGGTCGATCTGGCCGTCCCGCGCGATATCGAGCCGGAGGTGTCGCGCCTGAACGACGCCTTCCTGTACACCGTCGACGATCTTGGTAAAGTCGTGCAGACCGGGATGGAAAACCGCCTGGCCGCCGTCGCGCAGGCCGAGGCGATCATCGAGACGCGGGTGCAGTCGTTCATGCACTGGATCGACGACCGCGCCGTGGTGCCGGTCATCCAAAGTTTGCAGGAAAACGGCGAGGCGCTGCGCCAGGTCGAACTGGAACGCGCCCGCAAGATGCTGGCCAAGGGCGAGGACATCGACGCCGTCCTCGAAGCCCTGTCCAAGGGCCTGACCGCGAAGTTCATGCACGGTCCGCAGCAGGCGCTGCACCGTGCCCAGGGCGACGAGCGCGCCCACCTGGCCGAGCTGCTGCCGCAGCTGTTCCGCGGCCGCCGTTAGCGCCCCCGCCACGCACCACACCGCCGACGGTGCTTGCCGTCGGTCGCACCTCGCGCCGCGTCCTCGCGGCATCCGCTTCACCCCTCACGGAATACCGAATACGCTATGAAACCATCCATGCTGTCCAAGCTCGATCAATTGGCCAACCGCCTGGTCGAACTCGATGAACTGCTGATGTCCGAAGGCGCGACCAGCAATATGGACGCCTACCGGAAAATGACCCGCGAGCACGCCGAACTCGGTCCGCTGGTCGCGCTCTACAACTCGTATCAGGAGGCGATCGGCGACGGTGTCGCCGCGCAGGAGATGCTGTCCGATCCGGAGATGAAGGAATTCGCGCAGGACGAAATCGAAGCGTCCAAGGCCCGCATGGCGGAACTGGAAATCGAGCTGCAGAAAATGCTGCTGCCGAAGGACGCCAACGACGAGCGCAACATCTTCCTCGAAATCCGCGCCGGCACCGGCGGCGACGAATCGGCCTTGTTCGCCGGCGACCTGCTGCGCATGTACACCCGCTTCGCCGAGCGCAATCGCTGGCAGGTGGAAGTGGTGTCGGAATCGGCGTCGGACCTGGGCGGCTACCGCGAGGTGATCGTGCGCCTGGTCGGCAACGGCGTCTACGCCAAGCTGAAGTTCGAATCCGGCGGCCACCGCGTGCAGCGCGTGCCGGCCACCGAAACGCAGGGCCGCATCCACACCTCCGCCTGCACCGTGGCGGTGATGCCGGAGGCGGACGAAGTCGAAGACGTCAACATCAACCCGGCCGACCTGCGCATCGACACCTTCCGCGCGTCCGGCGCCGGCGGTCAGCACATCAACAAGACCGATTCCGCCGTGCGCCTGACCCACTTACCGACCGGGATCGTGGTCGAATGCCAGGACGACCGCTCGCAGCACAAGAACAAGGCGCAGGCGATGAAGGTGCTGGCGGCGCGCATCAAGGACGTGCAGCTGCGCGAGCAGCAATCGAAGGAAGCGGCCACCCGTAAGAGCCTGATCGGCTCGGGCGACCGCAGCGAGCGGATTCGCACTTACAACTTCCCGCAGGGCCGCATGACGGACCACCGCATCAACCTGACCTTGTACAAGCTCGATTTCATCATGGACGGCGACCTGACGGAGCTGACCAACGCGCTGGCGGCCGAACACCAGGCCGAGTTGCTGGCGGCGCTGGGCGATTAAGGGCCGCCTAAGCTCCGCTGTCGCCAATGTGCGAAAATCACGCGACCTACAAAACGGATAACAACATGAACCAGTCCCGCTCCCTGCTGCTGTTTATCGCCTTCGCCAGCTTCGGCGTGGTCGCCGTCGCCCTGTACCTGCAGCATGGCCTCGACATGCTTCCGTGTCCGCTGTGCGTGATCCAGCGCTACCTGTTCCTGGCGATCGGCATCGCGTCGCTGGTCGGCGCGTATATCAGCAAGCCGAAAATCGGCGCCGGCGTTGGCCTGCTGGCCGCGCTGGGCGGGCTGTATTACGCCGGCGACCACCTGTACGTGCTGGCCAACCCCGGCCTGTCGTGCGGCATCGACCCGATGGAGACCTTCCTCAACAAGATCCCCACCGCCACCTACCTGCCCTTCCTGTTCAGGGCCGACGGCCTGTGCGAGGACGCGCTGGCGCCGTGGTTCGGCCTGTCGATTCCGCAGTGGTCCTTCATCTGGTTCGCCTTCTTCGCCCTGGCGCTGGCGTGGGCACTGTTGCGACGTCCGCGCGCATGATCGACCGACTCGGCGCCATCGAGGCCGGCCTCACCGTCGGCGCGCTGCAAATCCAGTCGCTGCTCGACGCGCTGGACAACCGCATCCTGCTGTGCCACGCGCTGGGACTGAGCCGCGTCGGCCTGATCACCCAGTCCGAACGGGCGCTGGACGCCGACGAGGCGCAGCGCTTCGCCGCGCTGGTGCAGCGCCGCCTGGACGGCGAACCGATCGCCTACATCGTCGGCCAGCGGGAGTTTTTCGGCCTGCCGTTTGAAGTCGGCGGCGCCGTGCTGATACCGCGTCCCGACACCGAACTGCTGGTCGAGCTGACCCTGGAGCGGCTGCCGCAGTCGGGCCGTGTGCTCGACATGGGCACCGGCAGCGGCGCCATCGCCGTCGCCCTGGCCCATACGCGGCGCGACGCCGACGTCACCGCCCTCGATGTCAGCGGCGAGGCGCTGGCCGTGGCGCGCCGCAACGCCGCCGCCAACGGCGCCCGCGTCGCCTTCCTGCAAAGCGACTGGTACGCGGCGCTGGAGGCAAGGCCGCCGTTCGACGTCATCGCCTCCAACCCGCCGTACATCGCCAGCGGCGACCGCCATCTGTCCGAGGGCGATCTACGCTACGAACCGGTGGGCGCGCTGACCGACCACGCCGACGGCCTGTCGGCGCTGCGCATCATCGTCGCCGGGGCCAGGGCACATTTGAAGCCACAAGGGTGGCTGCTGATGGAGCACGGCTACGACCAGTCGGCGGCGGTGCGACAGTTATTATCCGAACAAGGTTACACCGATGTGCAAAGCTGGACCGACCTGGCCGGCATCGAGCGCGTGACCGGTGCGCGGGCGCACTGACAGGCGCCCCTCCCCCGGGATATGCTGGCTTTGCGCCACCTCCCCCACTATTTGATAAACTAGCAAGCGATCTTTGGTGATGGCCAACTTTTGGCCTTGCCGACGCGTTTGCCCGTTTTCGGTTAATCTCGCACCTCACAGTTTGTTTGATGCAACACGAAAGGAAGATCCAATTGTCCAATCTACTGACTCGCCGCCTGGCACTGCTGGCCAAGCCAGAGCACCGCGCGGTGCTCGGCGGCTTGCGTGGCATCGAGCGCGAAACCTTGCGGGTTGACCGGAGCGGCCATCTGGCCACCACGCCGCATCCAGTGGCCGTGGGCTCGGCCCTGACGCATCCGCAAATCACCACCGATTATGCCGAGGCGCTGCTGGAGTTCATCACGCCGGCCGAAAAGGACATCGCCACCACCATCGAAAAGCTCGACGGCATCCACCGCTACGCGTACAGCAAATTGGGCGACGAGCTTTTGTGGAGCCAGTCGATGCCATGCCAACTGCCGGGCGAGGAAGACATCGAGATCGCCTGGTACGGCAGCTCCAATCTGGGCACGCTCAAACATGTGTACCGCCGCGGCCTGGCGCTGCGCTACGGGAAAGCGATGCAGTGCATCGCCGGCATCCACTATAACTACTCGCTGGACGAACGCCTGTGGCGCGTGCTGGCGGAGAACGAACCAGCTGAAAAGCGCCTGTCGAAAAAGGGCTATCAGTCGGAAGCCTACCTGGCCACCATCCGCAACTTCCGCCGCTACAGCTGGCTGCTGATGTACCTGTTCGGCGCCTCGCCGGTGCTGTCGACCGGCTTCCTGCGCGGGCGTCCGCACAAGCTCGAAACGCTGTCCGAGGACACGCTTTACCTGCCCTACGCCACCAGTCTGCGCATGAGCGACCTCGGTTACCAGAACGACGCGCAATCGGGTCTGAGCCCGCACGAGAACTGTTTGGACAGTTACGTCGCCGCGCTGACCAAGGCCGTCAACCAGCCGTACGCGCCTTACGCGGAACTGGGCACCAAGCGCGGTGACGAATGGATACAGCTCAGCACCAACGTGCTGCAGATCGAAAACGAGTACTACTCCACCATCCGTCCCAAGCGCGTGATCCAGACCGGCGAACGGCCGATCCAGGCGCTGTGCGCGCGCGGCGTGCAGTACATTGAAGTGCGCTGCATGGACGTCGACCCGTTCGAGCCGGTCGGCATCAGCGTCGAAGCGGGCCGCTTCCTCGACGCCTTCCTGCTGTTCTGCGCACTGGAGGAAAGCCCGAAGATCACGCCCGAGGAAAGCCTGCGCCACACGCGCAACTTCGCCCGCACCGTCAAGGAAGGCCGCCGTCCGGGGCTGACCCTGACCAACGACGACGGCGACATCGGCCTGCAAAGCTGGGGCGCCGACCTGCTCGAACGTATCCGTCCGGCGGCCGAGCTGCTCGACTCGCTGCGCGGCGACAGCGCGCATGCCAACGCGATCGCATCGCAAGCGGCCAAGCTGGCCGACGCCAGCCTGACGCCGTCGGCCAAGGTGCTGGCCACGTTGCAAGCCAACGGCAAGTCGTTCGCCGCATTCGGGCTGGCGCAGAGCGAAAAGCACGCCGCCTACTTCCGCAGCCATCCGCCGAGCGCCGACCAAGCGGCGTATTTCGACGGCCTGGCCGCCGCCTCCCTGGCCGAGCAGGCCGAGATGGAAGCCGCCCCGCAGAACAATTTCGACGATTACGTGGCCGCCTACCGGGCCAGCAATTTGTGCCACTCCACCGTCGACTGCGACTAACCACACACCTTCGGGGCGCCCGTGCTCACCTTCTACAACGAGCTGCATGCCCAGCACCGGGGACGCTACGAGATGTTTCGCGGCGAGATGGTGCCGTGCTTCGAAAAGCCGGAGCGGGCCGACTCGGTGCTGGCGGAGCTGGGCCGGCGCGGCCTTGGCCGCATCGTCACGCCGCACGGCGTGCCGTTGATGTCGCTCGAGCGCATCCACACGCCGCGCTACCTGCACTTCCTGCGCACCGCGTGGAGCGAATGGCTGGCGCTCGACCCGGCCAACGCGCAGAAGGACGCCTTCCCCGCCGTCTGGCCGGTGCGCACGCTGCGCGCCGACATCGAGCCGGATAACTTCTGCGCCAAACTCGGTTTGTACTCGATGGACAGCGGCACGCCGCTGACGGCCGGCACCTGGACCGCCGCCAAGACCGGCGCGGACTGCGCGGTCAACGCCGCGCACGCGCTGCGGCTGGGCGAGCGCGGCGCCTTTGTGCTGAGCCGCCCGCCGGGCCACCACGCCGGCGCCGATTTCTTCGGCGGCTACTGCTTCCTGAACAACGCCGCGCTGGCCGCCCAGCACATGCTCGACGACGGCGCGAAGAAGGTCGCCATCATCGACATCGACTACCACCACGGCAACGGCACGCAGAGCATTTTCTACGGGCGCGACGACGTGCTGTTCGTGTCCATCCACGCCGATCCACGCAGCGAATATCCGTTTTATCTGGGGCATGCGGACGAACGGGGCGAAGGCGCGGGCCAGGGCTTCAATATGAATCTGTCGCTGGCGGCGGGCAGCTCGGTCAAGGCCTGGTTCACGGCGCTGGAGACGGCCTGCATCCGCATCGGCGGCTACGCGCCGGACGCGCTGGTGGTGTCGCTGGGCGTGGACACGTTCGCCGGCGATCCGCTGTCGCGCTTCGCGCTGCAAAGCGCGGATTACCTGAAAGTGGGCGAGCGCCTGGCCTATTTGGGCCTGCCGACCGCCTTCATCTTCGAAGGCGGCTATGCGGTCAAGGAGCTGGGCACCAACGTCGTCAACGTCCTTGAAGGCTACGAGACCGCACTCTAATCAATAGACATCGCGGCGATAGCGGCCTGTCTCGATCAGATCGTCGAGCGCGGCGCGGCCGATGATTTCCTCCAGCGCGGCTTCGACGCCGCCGGCCATGCCTTGCAAACTGCCGCAGACATACAGCACGGCGCCCTCGGCGATCCAGGCGCGCAAGGTGTCGGCTTTGGTGCGCATGCGGTCCTGCACATATTCGCCGCCGGAGACGTCGCGCGAGAACACCAGGTCCAGCTCCGGCAGGAAACCGCGCTCGCGGTAATCGCGCACCTCGTCGGCGCAGATGCTGTCGAACTCGCGCTGGCGCTCGCCGAAAATCAGCCAGTTGCGGCGCAAGCCGCCGCGCACGCGCGCGCGCAAATGCGAACGCAAACCGGCCATGCCGGAACCGTTGCCGATGTAAATGCTCGGCAGCGGCTGTGGATGCGCGTCGAACGACGGATTGGCCACCAGGCGCACGCGCACCGTGGCGCCAGGCGCCGCGTGCGCCGTCAGCCAGCCGGAGGCCAGGCCCATGCCTTGGTCGTGGCGCACCTGGCGCACCAGCAGCTGCATGCCGCCGTCCGACGGCAGCGACGCCAGCGAGTAGCGGCGCGGCGCGATGGCCTGGCGTTGCGCGTCGGTGGCGCCGGCCGGCGTGTAATGGCCCGGCCAAATGTCGACCAGCGCGCCCGGTTGCCAGTTGGCGGCCGCTTCGGCATCGCCGCCGCACAGCGTGATTTCGTACAGCCCATCGCCGACGCTGCCGGGGTTGAGCAGTTGGCGCTCCATCAGCGTCCAGTGGGTATAGTCCGATTCCGCCACCGCCGCCGACAGCGACACCTCGGCCGAATCGCCGCCGATCAATTCACGCAAGGTGTGCGACCAGCGCGCCAGGGCGCCGGCGTCGCCGTTGTCGACTTCAATCATCGGATGCAGCGGCCGCGCGCCCATCACGCGCAGGCGCTGGTCCAGGGTCTGGCCGAAGCCGCAGAACTGCACGTAGTTGCGGTCGCCCAGCGCCAGCACCGCGTACTGCATGTGCGCCAGCTCCTCGGCCGCCGTTTGCAGCAGTCGGCTGAAGCGGCGCGCGCCGTCCGGCGGTTCGCCTTCGCCGAAGCTGCTGGCGACGAACAGCGCGCGCCGGTACTTGACCAGCTGCGGCGGCGTCAGTTTTTCCAGCGAGTGCACGTGGACCGGAACGCCGGCCTTCTGCAAGGCGGCCGCGCTTTGCAGCGCAAGGCGTTCGGCCTGGCCGGTTTGGCTGGCGTAGGCCATCAGGACCGGCTCCAGCGACGTATCGGCGACATTGGCGCCGGCCGTGGCCGCGAACTGCGCGCGCTCGGCCTGCGCGATGCGCTTCTGGCGGCGGCGGTTCAGGTACAGCATCCAGCCGGTGATCGCGAAGCCGGGCAGCGCCAGACTGGTAAGGAACATGAACAGACGACCGGGCAAGCCGAAATACGTCCCCAAATGCAGCGGATAAATCGTCGACTGCGCGCGCGTGCCGATCGCCATGTCGCGATACGGCTCGTTCTTGATCATGGCGCCGGTCTGCTGGTTGACCGACATGCGGCCACGCGCGCGCACGTGCGGCGCGTCATTGGCCACCCACAGGATCTGGATCGGCTGCGTGGCGCGCTCCGGCGGCCGCAGGAAGGCCATCTTCCAGTCCGGCGCGGCCTGCTGGAAGGTCGCCCAGCTGGCGGTCAGGTCGGCCTGCGCGGCGGCGGCCTTCGGCGGCTTGACGCCTTTCGGCTTCGGCGCGGTCGCCATGCGCGGCGGACGGGTGGTGCCCAGCCAGCCGTCGACGGTATCGCGCACCACGTCGAAACTCCAGTACAGACCTGTCAGCGTGAAGACCACGTACGCCGCCAGCGCCCAGGTGCCAACCACCGAATGCAACCCCCACAGGAAGGAGCGGCCTTTCAGGCGCGTGTCGAAGGTCAGCCAGGTGCGCCAGTCGAGCGCGCGGCGCGGCCAGCGCAGATACAGTCCGCTCAGCGAAAGTCCCAGCAGGCAGATCGCCAGGATGCCCAGCACGATGCGGCCGACGTCGCGCGGCAGCAGCAGGTGGCGATGCAGCGACTCCACCCATTCGAAAGCCTCGTCGTAATGCAGCGGCGGCAGCAGCGCGCCGGTGTACGGATTGAGATAAATCGTTTCGCCATGCTCGGCGCCGGGCGCCGGCGCAATCGTCACGCGCGCGGTGGTACCCGGTTCGGTGTAGACGATGATGCCGGTGATGCGCGCGTCCGGATGCAGCAGCCTGGCCGCCTGCGCGATGTGCGGCGGCGCCAGCACCGGCGCCACCGGATCCACCGCAACGTGCATCACGCCCGGATTCAACAGGTCCAGTATCTCGTCGCGGAAGGCGAGGATGGCGCCGGTCAGCCCGATCAGTATCAGGATCGTGCCGGCCGTGATGCCGACAAACCAGTGCAGCTGGAACCAGAGCTTTTTCACAAGTCGACCTTCACGCCCAGTTTAATCAGGCGCGGCGCGCCGGAACTCAGGCGCGTGCCGGCGCCGGCCCAGTACTCCTTGCCGCCCGCGTTTTCCACATTGAGCTGCACGCTGGTGCGCTTGCCCATGACCGTCGTCACATAACGGCTGCCGACGCTGAACAAGGTGGCGCCGCCGAGGAAAGCCTGATTCAAATCGTTGACCGGACGGCTGCCGGTGTAGTACGCGCCGCCGTTGAACGACAGGCCGGGCACGGCGTCGAGTTCATACGACAGGAAGGCGCTGGCAGTGCGCTTGGCGGCGTTCTCCGGCAGCTTCCCGTTGTAGGCGGCGCCGATGTCGCGGAATTCCGGATCGATGAACTGGGCCGAGGTTTGCCACGAAAGACGCGGCGTCAGCTTGCCCTGGGTCGACAGCTCCAGGCCACGGAAATGCTGCTCGCCGTCGGCGCTGTAGATGTTGGCGGTGTTGGTGTAGTAGCCCGGACGGTTGATCTCGAACAGCGACGCCTGCACCAGGGTGCCTCCGGCGCCGGGCATGCGCCAGCGCGCGCCCAGCTCCTTCTGGCGACTCACGCCGGGCGCCAGGCGCTCGTTGGCGTTGGCGGTGCCGGTCGGCGCGGTCTCGCCCTCCTCCAGGCCCTGCGAACCGGAGACATAGAACGACAGGTCGTCGGTATATTTGTAGATCAGCGCCGCCATCGGCGTGGTTTTGCTCACGTCGTAGTGGTTGGTGCCCTGGTCGCTCTTGTACTTCACGCTGCGCACGCCGGCGACGGCCTGCCAGTTCGGCGAGAAGGTCATGCGGTCGATCGCGTAGGCGCCCGAGTCGCGCGTCTCCAGGCCTGCGGTGGTCGGCGTGGTCGAATAGGCGCTGACGGTGTAGCTGGTGACCGGCGTCGGATTGTACAAATTCTGCGACGGGATCGTGAAGGTGGCTTGATAGATCGGGTCCTGTCCCTTGTCGGTGCGGTTCACGCCCAAGGTGACGTCATGCTTGACCGGGCCGGTGGCGACGGTGCCAGCCAGTTCGGCGCGCAGCATGGTCGAATCGAGCACGCTGTGTTGCAGGTTGCCGGTGATGCGGCCGGCGCCCGTGGCGATGGCGGCGTTGTTCGTGAAGCGGAAGATCGGCAGCGCGCGGTCGCGCGCCGTTTCCGAGTGGCCGCCTTCGACGGTCAGCGCCCAGTTGTCGCTCAGCGCATAATCGGCGCGCAGCAGCGCGTTCCTGGTCTCGGTCTCGAATTTGGCCCAGTCCGGGCCGACCAGGCGCTTCGGATCGACGGTGCGCGGCAAGGTGATGACACCGTTGACGGCGGTCGGCAAGGTGATGCCCACCTGCTCGGTGACGCGGCGCTTGTCGTATTCCAGGTCGGCCGCCAGGCGCAGGCGGGAGTTGACGCGCCAGTCCAGCGCCGCCGAGACGAAGCGGCGGTTGCCGTTGCCGACATCGTCCAGATAACTGGCCAGGGTGCCGCCGGCGGCGTTGATGCGCACGCCGACCTGCTGCTGCTCGCCGAAGCGGCGCGCGACGTCGGCGGTGGCCACCGCCGTGCCGTTCTGGTCGACCGTCATGCCCACCGTGGTCACCGGCGAGGCGCCGGCGCGCTTGGTGACGAAGTTGACCACGCCGGCCGGCGACGTGAAGCCGTAGTACAAGGCGGTGGCGCCCTTCAATACTTCGACACGCTCCTTGTCCTCCATCGGCACCTGGCCGAAATTCATGATCGGCAGCGAACCGTTGAGGCGATAGTTGGTGCGGTTTTCCACCGCGATGCCGCGTATGACCAATTGATCCCAGGTCTCGCCGCCGTTTTGCTGGCGCGTGACGCCGGCCGTGTTGCGCAGCGCGTCGTACAAGCCGCCGGCCGCCTGCAGCTCCAGCACTTCGCGCGTGACGACGTTGACGGTCGACGGCACTTCCATGATGTCGGCGCCCCGGAAGCTGCCCGCTTCGACCGTCGTCGGCACGAAGCCGTCGGCCCGCGCGGCCGTCACTTTGACGGTCTGCAGGATTTTTTCATCGGTCTCCTGCGCCAGCGCGACGGATGGAAAAGCGGCGCACAGCGCGAGGTAGACCGGAACGTGACGAAGCTGGGACATGAGTGGACAAGAAGGCATCAAATTGAAAGGATGCCGTCATTTTACTAGATAATGAGAATGATTATCAATTCCCGTTATCCGCTGCCCTATTTCCCCGCAGCCTCCGCCGCCAGCGTTTTATTCAGCCGCTCGGTGCCCGCCTGCGCATAATCGCGGCATGCCTGGCGGTCGATAAAGGCCGCGTTGCCCAGTGTGGCCTGTTTGGCCTGACGCTCGAACAGGCCGGATACCCCTGGATGCGCCGACACCAGGATGTCGCAGTCCAGCCCCGCGACCGTGGCGATCGATTTTTTGATATCGGCCAGCGCGGTCGGATACGTCTTGGAATCGCTGTAGCGGAACGGCTTGGCGGCGAACGCGTTCAGGCTGTCCGCATAAACCATGGCCGCGCTCTTGCCGTTTTCGGTCGAGCGCCAGGTCCAGCTGACGCCACCCTGCGTGTGGCCCGGCGTGTAGCGCGCCGTCACCGCCAACGGTCCGAGCTTGACCACTTCGCCATCGGCCACGGCGCGCGTGTTGGCGACCGGCTGCATCGACGTCAGGTCGCCGTACTGCGGATCGCCCTTGCTCGGCTGGCCGCTGCGCAGCACCTTTTCTCCCTGCACGCTGGCCAGCACGGTCGCGCCGGACAATTTTTGCAATGCGCTGATGCCGCCTGCGTGGTCGAAGTGATCGTGCGAGTTGAGGATGAACTTGATGTCCTCCAGTTTGAATCCCAACTGGCGGATATGCTGGGCGATCATCGGCGCCGATTCGGGGCTGCCGCCGTCAATCAGGATGTGTCCCTGCGGCGACGTGATCAACACGGCGCTCAGGCCGCGCGTGCCGACGTAATAAGTGTCGCCGAACATGGCGAACGGCTCCTGCGGATCGTTCCAATCCTCGGCCATGGCCGGCGCTGCGAACAAACCCGCAGCCAAGGCGGCGGGCAACCCCGCCGACAGCATCAAACGTTTCATACCTTGCATTGTCATTCCTTGGTTGGATAAAGCTTGTCCAGGCGCGCGGGAAGCTCGCGCAGCACGGCGGCGCGGGCGCGGGGACCGCCGCCGGCGCCGTCCTGCGTGTGGTCCAGCACCAGATGCGCGAACACCACGGTGCGGTCGCCCTTGCTGGCCCAGCCGACATACCAGCCGTACTGCTGCTCGATGGGGCCGCCATCGTCGACCCGCACCGGCCCGGCGGTCCCGGTCTTGCCCTGGACGGTCCAGCCGTTCGACAGCGTCACCGGCGCCATGATCCGCGACGTCATCTCATAGGCCCGTGGCGACAGCGGCAGCTCGCGCCGCACCATCTTGCGCAGGAAGGCCACCTGTTCGACCGGCGAGATCTTCAGGCTCGAGCCGACCCAGGACAGCGACAGGCCGTTGTCCTTGCCGGCGTCGCCGGAGACATCGCGGTTGCCGTAATTGAAGCCGTCGATGTAGCGCCGGAAGCGCTCCATGCCCAGCGCCGCCGTCACCTGCTGCGCGAACCACAGCACCGAATTCTTGAACCAGAGCGTGGGGTCGGTGTCCTGCCGCCACGATTCGTTGTAGTCGGTGTAACCGGCCTTGAACGGCATCATCGGCGTGTGGGTGTCGGTCAGGATGCCGCTGTCGTAGCCCATCAGGCTGACCACGATATTGAACGTCGACGCCGGCGTCACGCGTTCGTCGCAATGGCCTTCCTTCGCCAGCGTGGCGCCGCTGGCCGCATCGGCCATCGTCAGGCAGCTGAACGGCTGGCGCGAGGCGGCCGACGCCGCCGACAGTGGCTCGATGCGCCACGCCAGCGCCGGCTGGAACGCCAGGGTGCCGGCGAAGATGCCGGCCAGCCCGGCCAGCGCCCCAAGCCGCAACCACAGCGAGCGCCCGGCGCCGGACGGCGCGCGTATCAAACCGATGCGGGCGGCCAGCAGCCGCGCGCCGGCGCCGCCGAACGCCAGCGCCGTCTCGACGCCGGCCCCTTGCATCTTCAGCTGCGCCAGCAGCGCCGCCGCGTAAGCCTTGCGCTGGGCCGGCGGACGGCCGCGCAGCACCTCGCGGTCGCAGCCCAGCTCCTGCGCCCACGACAGCCGCGCGCGCAGCAAGCGCATGAAGGGATTGAACCAGAACAGCGTTTGCAGCAGCAGGCCCGCGCCCATCCATTGCAGGTCGCGCCGGCGCAAATGCGTCACCTCGTGCTCGATCATCATCTGCCGCTGCAAGGGGTCGAAGCCGCGCAGATGCCGGGGCAGCAGCAGGCGGGCGCGGAAAAATCCGTACAACATCGGCGAGATCGGCGCATCCACCTCGATCACTTCGGCGCCGCCCGCCAAGGTGCCGGGCACCTGGCTGCCCGACACCGACAGGCCGCGCAGGAACCGTCCGGCGTTCAGTAGCCGCCACGCCGCATGGACCAGTCCCGACAAATACACCGCCAGCCAGGCGATGGCGCCGAGGGCCAGCCAAGAGCGTCCCGCCGGCCGCGTATCCGCGCTCCACTCGGCCCCGGCCGCGGCCAGCGGCGACGCGGTTTTGTCCGGCGCGGGCGCGGCGGCAACGGCCGGATTCGGCAATTCGATCTGCGGCACCACGCTCAGCCGCTCGCTGTGCGGCAGCAGCACCACCAGGAACGCGGCGGCGATGGTGACCTGGCCCAGCAGCCAGACCGACCGTTGCGACGCCAGCGCCGGCAGGCGCCGGCTCAACCCCGACAGCAGCGCCCACACGCCCAGCCCGGCGGCCAGACAGCCGGCGCACGCCAGAAGAAACCGGTAAATCAGCAGATCGTCGAAGCTCATGGCGCCGCGTCCGGCTCGTCGGGCCAGTCCTTCAACAGTTGTTCGAGCTGCGCCAATTCGTCATCGTCGACCAGCTTGCTGCCGGTGAACATATTGACGGGCAAGGGACCGTCCATCTCCATCACCCGCTGGCCGAAATCGCGGGCGAACGCGGCCAACGTGCCGACCTTCTCCAGCACCGCCGTATAGACTTGCACCCCGTGCACGGTGTGCTGGCCCACCGAACCCTTGTCGAGCATGCGCTCGAGCGTCTTGCGGGTCGACGAGAAGGACCAGCCGAGCTCGCCTTCTATGTGCTGGTGGATTTCGCGCGCGCTCAGCGGCTGCTGCTTCCACAGCGCTTTGAGCACGGTCAGTTCGGTGATGGATGGAATGGTCATGGCGGCCCTTTGTGACGATTGCACTCATTGTGCGACATTCGTCACATACCGGTCAATACGCAGAAATATAAAATTTTTTATTAAAATCGCTTGCTATTAGATTGCGTACTATGTATAGTTCTCACATCGGCGCTGCAAACAGCAGCGAAGCGTAGTAGATTAGCAAGCTGTCGCGATGGGTGATAGATAGCTAGCGATTAGATAGTTTGTTATATTTGTAGTCCACTATTTGCACTTCAACTTAACTGAAAAGGAATTCATCATGTCGATCGAAAAAGTACTGTACCGCGCCACCGCAAAAGCCACCGGCGGCCGTGAAGGCAAAGCCGTCTCCTCCGACGGCGTGCTGGACGTCAAGCTGACCACCCCGAAAGAACTGGGCGGCGCCGGCGCCGTCGGCACCAACCCTGAACAACTGTTCGCGGCGGGCTACTCGGCATGCTTCCTGGGCGCGATGAAATTCGTCAGCGGCCGTGACAAGATCGCCCTGCCGGCGGACGTTTCGATCGAAGGCACGGTCGGCATCGGCGCCATCCCTACCGGCTTCGGCATCGAAGTGGAACTGAAAATCTCGCTGCCGGGCCTGGACCGCGAAAGCGCGCAGAAGCTGGTCGACGCCGCCCACATCGTGTGCCCTTACTCGAACGCCACCCGTGGCAACATCGACGTCACCCTGACCATCCTGTAATCGCCGCGTTCAGCGATTGACGGTCCCGAGGCCGGCGCCCACCAGCGCCGGCCTTCTGCATTACAATCGTCGCTCATCCCCTACAGAGATACGCAATGATTGAATGGCATTGGCTGGGCTTTGACGACATCCCGCGCAACGACTGGTACGAGGTGCTGCGCCAGCGCCAGGACGTGTTCATCCTCGAGCAAACCTGTTTGTATCCCGATATCGACGGCTACGATTTGGACAGCCACCACCTGATGGCGTGGCGCGAGATCGATGGCAAGCGCACCCTGGTCGCCTATCTGCGCTGCCTGCCTCCCGGCTTGAAGTACGACGAGATGTCGCTGGGCCGCGTGCTGACCACGCGCGCCGCGCGCGGCAGCGGCATCGGCCGCGAGCTGCTGGCCAAGGCCATTCCGCTGGCGCAGGCGCTGCATCCCGGCCACCGGTTCCGTATCGGCGCGCAGGCGCACCTGGAAAAATTCTACGCCGGCTTTGGCTTCCAGACCGTCACCGAACCGTATGACGAAGACGGGATCATGCACATCGATATGGTGCGCTAAGGTTTTTTAACCTGGGGCTTCAAAATGTCAGCATGAAGCGCGCGCCCTCGCCCACCGGGCGCGCGTAACGCACCGTGCCGCCGTTGGCGTGCACCAGATGGCGCACCATCGCCAGCCCGATTCCCCTGCCCTGTTTTTTCGTCGAGAAGAACGGCGTGAAGATGTGCGCGGCCAGCGCTTCCGGCACGCCGGGGCCGTTGTCGGCCACCTCGATGCGCAAGCGGCTGCCGCGGCTCAGGCGCGCGCTCACCAGCGCGCGCGGCGGCCGCGCGCCACCGGCCATCGCTTCGGCGGCGTTCTTGAGAAGGTTGATCAGCGCCTGCTCCAACTGCCCCGGATCGATCATCACCTCCAGCGACGCCGGCTCCACCGAAAACTCCACCTGCCCGCTCAGCGCCTGCCACTGCGGCGCCAGCAGCGCGGACAAGCGGTCGAACAAATCCTCCAACCGCACGCGCTGCGGCTGCGCCTGCGGCACCGTCGACAGGCTGCGGTAGCTGCCGACAAAATCGACCAGGCTGGCGGCGCGGCGGGCGATGGCGTCCAGCGCGATGCCCAGGTCGGCGTGGATGTCGGCGGGCAGTCCGGCGCTGGCTTCGTCCAGCAGGCCGCAGGCGGTGCGCGACAGCGAGGCCACCGGCGTCAGGGAATTCATGATTTCGTGCGTCAGCACTTGCACCAGCTCGCGCCAGGCGTTCAGCGCCTCCGCTTCCAGTTCGCTTTCCACCGGCATCAACGCGGCCAGACGCTGCGCCGAGCCCTGCACCGAGAGCGCGGAGATGGCGACCAGCGCACGCTCGCCACCGCGTTCGGTGTCGAAGGTGACCAACCTGCGCTGGCCGACCGGCTGCGCCGCCAGCAGATCGTGCAGATCCTGCGGCGCGCTGGCGCGGCCCGGCGCCAGCAGCCTGCGGGCGCTGGCGTTGAGCGGCGCGACCTGCCCCGCGCCGCTGGCGTGCATGATGCGGAACAGCGCGATGGGCGCGTGTTCCAGCCGCGCCTCCAGCGCCAGCACGCTGGCGGCCAGTTCGTTGCGACGGGGACCGGGGGCCATGTCGGCGCCGGCGCCTTGCGGCTCCATGCGCGGCACGCGCGGGCCCAGTTTACGCAGGCATTGCCACAGCGCGCAGATCGGCGCCAGCGCCAGCATCGCGCACAGTACGATGCGGCGCGGCTGCGGCGCGGGCGACAAGGCGTCGGCCATGATGGCCAGCGCCACCAGGGCGAGCACGCTGGCGGCGACGCCGATCTTGAGCGCGCGCTCAGATGCCATGCTTGCCCAGCTTGCGGTACAAGGCGGCGCGGCTGATGCCAAGCGTTTTGGCGGCGTGGCTGATATTGCCGTTGAACTGCGCCAGCGTGCTGGCGATGGCTTCGCGTTCCAGGGCGTCGAGCGTCATGTCGCCAGGGACGGCGGGCGCGGCGCCCTCGTTGGCTGCGACGTTGATGGCGGCCGGCGCGGCACCAAGGCCGAAATCGTTCAAGCCATATTCCGTCCCCTGTCCGAGGATGACGGCGCGCTCGCACGCGTGGCGCAGCGCGCGCACGTTGCCCGGCCACTCGTGCCGCCGCAGGCTGTCGAGCGCCATGCCGGCCACCTCGCGCACCGGCCGCTGGTACTGCAGCTCATACAGTTTCAGATAATGCGCCAGCAGCAAGGGAATGTCCTCGCGCCGCTCGCGCAGCGGCGGCACGCGGATGACGATGGTATTCAGCCGAAACAGCAAATCCGGCCGGAAGACGGAGGGATCGAACAGGCGCGCCTCGTCCAGATTGGTGGCGCTGATGATGCGCACGTCGATCGCCTCCGGCTTGTCGGCGCCGATCGGCGTCACCTCGCGCCGTTCCAGCGCCGTCAGCAGCTTGGCTTGCGCGGCCAGCGGCATGTTGCCGATTTCGTCGAGGAACAGCGAGCCGCCGCGCGCCGCCTGGAAGCGCCCGGCGCGGTCGGACCTGGCGTCCGTGAACGAGCCTTTGCGATGGCCGAACAACTCGCTCTCGAAAGTCGATTCCGGCAACGCGCCCATGTCCACCGCCAGCAGCGTGCCAGCCGCGCGGCGCGACAGCGCGTGGATGGCGCGCGCCACCAGCTCCTTGCCGACGCCGTTCTCGCCGAGGACCATCACATTGGCCTCGGTCGGCGCCACGCTGCCGATCAGCGCCTTGAGCTCGCGCATCGCGGCCGACCCGCCCATCAACTCGGGCGCGGCGGCCGACGATCCGCGCAGGGCCGCGCGCCGCGCCAGCGCCTGGTCGACCGCCGCCACCAGCCGCGCGTTATCCCACGGCTTGGTGATGAAATCGCCGGCGCCGCGCTTGAGCGCCTCGACCGCCAGCGGGACGTCGGCATACGCCGTCATCGCGATCACCGCCGGCGGACGCCCTTGGGCGCGCAGCACGTCGAGCAGCGCCAGGCCCTCGGCGCCGTCGATGCAGCCGGGCGTGAAATTCAGGTCGAGCAGCACCACGTCGGGCACACCCTGCGCCAGCAGCGCGGGCAAGCCGGCGGGATCGCAAAGCGTGGCGACCTGGCCGTGGCGCCGCCGCAGCAGCAGCTGGGCGGCGGTGGCGACATCGGGGTCGTCGTCGAGTATCAGTACGTAGGCGGACATGCAGGCATTCTAGCAGCGCGGGAGGGGCTGCGGACAAGGCAAAACAGGCCCGGCAAACCATAGTGGATGCGGATGTCCAGTTCCGAACATCGCTTGGTGTTCGATATTGAACACCTGCGGACCACATGCGTCACAAATACCCCTGAATCGCCGTTTTTTGTGCGTGGCACAGCGTTTGCTCTGAGACCGGTATGCAGATCAAAAAAAATATCGACCAGCCCAATCCGGGCCTGCCGGCCAGCGGCGCCGCGATGGACACCGTGGTGCCGCGCCGGCGCGGGAAAACCATCGCCATCGCGGTCGTCTCGGTGCTGGCGGTGGCTGCCGCCGGCTACGCGCTGTGGTCGTGGATGCCGCGCGGCCTGCAGATCGAAGGTGCCGACCTGCGCATCGGCCAGGCCGCGCGCGGCGTCTTCGTCGATGAAATCGTCGTGCGCGCCAACGCCGAGCCGCTTAATTCCGTGATCCTCGATTCGGTGGAATCGGGCCGCGTCGAGGAGGTACTGGCAAGCGACGGCGCGCTGGTCAAAAAAGGCCAGCTGCTGTTCCGCATCTCCAACCCGCAGCGCAACCTGGAACTGCTGGCGCGGCAATCGGAACACGCGGTCAGCATCTTCAACCTGTCCAACCTGCGCGTGGCGCAGGAGTCCAGCGCCAGCGACCACCGGCGTCGGCTCGACGAGCTGCAATTCGAGGTGGACCAGGCGCGCAAACAGCACCAGCGCAACACGCGGCTGGCCGCGCAGGGCTTCATCTCCAGCGTCGCGCTCGAGGAGTCGGCCGACAAGCTGGATCAGCAACAACGCCAGCTGGCCAACGAGCAGCGGGCGTCGAGCACCGAGGACAAGGTTCGCAGCGCCGCCGCGCAGCAACTCGAAAGCGCGATCGACGGCTTGAACTCCGGCCTGAAACTGGTCTCCGGCACGGTCGACGCCTTGGCGGTGCGCGCGCCGGTCGAAGGCCGGCTCACCAATTTCCGGCTGCAGGTGGGCGAATCGATCGCCACCGGCAAAAACATCGGCCGCATCGACGATCCGGTGCGCTTCAAGCTCTCGGCCAGCGTCGACGAGTACTACCTCAATCGCATGGCGGTCGGCCGCAAGGGCAGCGTCAAACAGGACGAGAAGAGTTACGCCGCCGACATCAGCACCATCTACCCGCAGATCAAGGAAGGCCGCTTCACCGTCGAAATGGTGTTCAGGGACGGCCAGCCGCCGGTGCTCAACCCCGGCCAAAGCCTGGACGCCCGCATCACGCTGGGCGAGCCGGCGCCGGCGCTGCTGCTGCCCAACGGCGCCTTCATCAACGACAGCGGCGGCGCCTGGGTCTACGTGGTGGACGCCGGCGGCCGTGGCGCGCAGCGGCGCGCGGTGCGCATCGGGCGCCGCAACAACAGCCAGATCGAGGTGCTCGAAGGCCTGGCGGCCGGCGACAAGGTGATCTTGTCCAGTTACGCCGCCTACGGAAATTCACCCAGGTTGCAGATTACGCAGTAAATTCACATCCACACTACCAAAAGGCAAACCCACATGCTCAAACTCGTCGGCATCAGCAAAATCCACCAGGCAGGGGAAATCCAGACCACGGCCCTGGACCGCATCGACCTGGAGATCGAGGCGGGCGAATACGTCGCCATCACCGGACCGTCCGGCTGCGGCAAATCGACCATGCTGGGCATCCTGGGGCTGCTCGACACGCCCAACCACGGCGAATACTGGTTCGAGGGCCAAAACGTGGCCGGCTGGAGCGAATCGAAGCTGAACCAGCTGCGGCGCGGCCGCATCGGCTTCATTTTCCAGAGCTTCAACCTGATCGAAGAGTTGACCGTGTTCGAAAACGTCGAACTGGCGCTCGAATACAACGGCACGCCGGCGCGCGAGCGGCGCGAACGCGTCACCGCCATGCTCGACAAACTGGGTGTTGGCCACCGCGCCGCCCACCGCCCGTCGCAGCTGTCGGGCGGCCAGCAGCAGCGGGTGGCGATCGCGCGCGCGCTGGTGGCCGGTCCCGCCGTATTGCTGGCCGATGAACCGACCGGTAACCTCGATACCGCCCACGGCGACGAAGTCATGCGCCTGCTGCGCGAGATCAACGCCGAAGGCACGACCGTGGTGATGGTGACGCACTCGCCGGACCACGCCGCGCAGGCTTCGCGCACCATCAACCTGCTGGACGGCCGCATCATGGTCGACGCCCTGCAAGCCGCTTAAGCGTCAGGATCACCGCCATGAACCTGCGCGATTTTCGCATCGGCTGGCGCCTGCTGCTGCAACAGCCGGCCTACTCCATCGTCGTCACCGGCGGGCTGGCGATCGGCTTCGCGGCCTGCTTCCTGCTGTTCGGTTTTGTCGCCTTTTGCCTGAACTACGACAGCAGCGTGCCGGACAACGAGCGCCTCGTGACCGTCAAGCAGCGCATCAATGTCTTTCCGCGTCCGGAATGGCAAACCATCGGCTATCTGCCGCTGCGCGACATCGCCCTCGCCAGCGGCCTGGTGGAGCAGGCCACCATCGTCGGGCGAATCGACAAGCCGCTGCGCGCCGACGGCAGGCTGCATGCGATGGACCTGAGCGTGGTCGATCCGGCCTTCGGCTCGTTGTTCGGCATCTCCGCGTCGGCCGGCGACTTGCGGGCGGCGCTGATGCAGCCGGATGGTCTGGCGCTGACCAAGACGGCGGCCCGCAAGCTGTTCGGCGATGCGCCGGCGCTGGGACGCAGCGTCAATGTCGGCGACAACGTGCTGCAAGTGCGCGCGTTGCTGCCCGATGCGCCGGCCAACTCCAGCCAACGTTACGAGGCGCTGATCGGCAGCGCCAGCAGCGCCTGGCCGGAGCGCGCGACCGCCTTCACCAACTGGTCGCGCGGCACGGTCTACATAAAACTCAAACCCGGCGCGTCGATGGCGGCGCTGGCCACGCTGCTGCAGGACGCCACCGAGAAATCGCCGATGAACCAGCGCGTCAAGGCGGGCCCGATGGGCGCCGCGCTCAATGGCCGCAACGTCTCGGACATCAAGCTGCTGCCGCTGCGCGAAGCCTACTTCGACGAAGAGCTGCTCAACAGCCGCGCGGCGCAGCGGCACGGCGAGAAAAGCACCGTGTTCGGCATGGCCGGCGGCGGCTTGCTGATCCTGCTGCTGGCGGCGACCAACTACGTGAACCTGGCCACTGTGCGCACCTTGCACCGCCAACGCGAGATCGGCCTGCGCAAACTGCTCGGCGCCAGCGCGGCGCGGCTGGTTCAACAATTCCTCAGCGAGGCGGTGCTGACCGCGTTGATCGCGACCGTCGCGGGGCTCATGCTCGCGTGGCTGCTGCTGCCGGTGTTCTCCGACATGGTCAACCGCACGCTGGACGGCATGTTCACGCCGCTGCGCTGCGCGATCGCGCTGGCGTTCGGCGTTTTCATCGGCGTTTGCGCCGGCGCCTATCCCGCGTGGATCGCCCTGCATGCGCTGCCCGGGGCGTCGCTGGCGGGACGCGGCAATAGCGAGACGGCGGCCGGGCTGTGGGTGCGCCGCGTGCTCACCGTGCTGCAATTCGCCAGCGCGATGACGCTCGGCGCCACGGCGCTGGCGGTGGGCTGGCAAACCTGGTTCGCCAGCCACGCGTCGCCGGGCTTCGACACGGCCAACTTGCTCATGCTGTCGCTGCCCGACGGCGCCGAGGGCAAGCCGGCCGCCATCGCCTTTATCGAACAATTGCGGCGTGTGCAGGGGGTGGAGGCGGTGGCTGCGATTTCGGAAGCGGTGGGCCGCGACGGCCTCAAATTGGTCAACACAGTCGTCGCCAAGGACGGGAGGGAGATCCCCATGGAGGCCAAGTACGTCTCGCCGAACTGGTTCGAGGTGCACCGGATACGGCCGCTGCACGGCCAGCTGTTCAACCCCGCCCACGATCCCAACGACACCAAAAACCTCGGCGGCGTGGTCCTGAACCAGGCCGGCGCGCTAGCGCTCGGATATGCCTCGCCACAGGATGCGGTAGGCCAGGCGACACCCAGCGGACTGCGAATCAACGGCATCGCGCCGGACATCCGCTTCCAGGGACTGCGACAACCGGCCAAGGCCATCATCTACGGCATTCGTGCGGCCGGCGTGCTGTCGGTCCGCACCGACGGCCGCCTGGCCGATGCCTATGGCGCCATCGAGCCGGTATGGCGTCGCCACTTCCCCAACGACATCCTGGAGATCTCGTCGCAGGAGGCTGTGTTGGCCGAACCCTATACCGACGATGCGCGCCTGGTGCGCATCCTGGTCACCACCAGCGTGGTGGCGATCGCGCTCGCGGCCTTTGGCATCTACGTGTTGTCGGCCTACAGCGTGCAACGCAGCCGGCGCGAGATCGTCATGCGCAAGCTGCATGGCGCGCGGCGTCTCGATATCGCGCTGATGATGGGCCGCGAGTTCCTGTCGCTGATCGGCGCCGGGGCGTTGATCGGACTTCCGCTGGCGGCGCTGGCAATCGAACGCTATCTCGCCAGCTACACCGACCGCGCGCCGATCGGCATGTGGACACTGGCGGCGGCGCTGGCGATGGCGGCGCTGGTAGCCCTGCTGGCAACTACGCGTCATACGGTAACGGCGCTGCGCATGTCGCCGGCGATGGCGCTGCGCGACTAACAAGGAGATGCAAATGAGACTAAGGGACTTTCGCATCGGCTGGCGCCTGCTGGTGCGCCAGCCGTTCCAATCGGCCGTCGAGCTGCTGGGGCTGGCGACCGGCTTCGCGGTCTGCTTCCTGCTGCTCGGGTTTATGGCTTACTCGTTCAGCTACGACCGCGACGTGCCGCAGCGCGAGCGCGTCTACGTGATCAAACACCGGCTCAACTTCATTCCGCAGCCGCAGTGGATGGAATACACGCCGTTCGCGATACGCGAAGTGGCACTGCGCAGCGGCTTGCCGCTGGAAGCCAGCGTGTGGTGGCCGCACAAGACAACGGCGTCGCTGAAAGGCCGCGCGCGCGAACTAGAGGTCATGGCGGTCGATCCGGCCTTTGAACGCATTGCCGGCCTGCGGGCGCGGGAAGGCAGCCTGCAACAGGCGCTGACCTTGCCGGACGGCCTGGCGGTGACGCGGCGGACCGCGCTGGCGTTGTTCGGCACCACCGATGCCCTTGGAAAGACCGTGGACATCGATGGTCAAACCTTGCAGGTGCGCGCCGTGCTGGACGACAGGCCGGGCAACAGCACCTTGCAGTTCGGCGCGATGGTCGGCATCGGCAGCGCGCTGTGGCCGGACGCGGAGCGCCAGCGGGCGCTGTCCAACTGGATGGGGATCGAGGGCCGCATCTACATCAAGACCGGCGCCGGCGTCAGCGCGGCGGCGCTGCAAAAGGTCCTGCAGGATGTCGTCGACCGCGCGCCGTGGCAGAGCATGGCCACGCCGGAAATGACGACCATGCTGAACGGCCGCAAAATGGTCGATATCGGTCTCGGGCCGCTGGCAGACGCCTATTTCGACCGCAGCGTCGCCAACACCATGGGCAGCGGCCCGCGCGGCGACATGCGCCTGGTGCTGGCCATGGGCGCGGCAGGACTGCTGATCCTTGGCTTGTCCGTGGTCAACTACGTCAACCTGGCGACGGTGCGCACGCTGCGCCGCCAGCGCGAGATCGCCGTGCGGCGCGTGCTGGGCGCCAGCACGCGCCGGCTGCTGACGCAGTTCATGGCCGAATCGCTGCTGCTGTCACTGGCCGCCGCCGCGCTGGGCATGCTGATCGCATGGCTGCTGCTGCCCCTATTGTCCGAACTGCTGGACCGCCGATTGGACGGCGTCTTCACGCCGATGTCGCTGGCGGGCGGCCTGCTGTCCGGTGTGGTAGTGGGCGCGCTGGCGGGTCTGTATCCCGGCTGGCTGGCGCGGGGCATCGACATGGGCGCTGCGCTGGCCCACCGCAGCGGCGAGACGGCCGGCGGCGCATGGCTGCGGCGCGTGCTGACGGCCTTGCAGTTCGCCACGGCGATGGCGACCGGCAGCATGGCGCTGGCGATCCTGTGGCAGACCCAGTTCGCCGGCCGGGCGCCGCCGGGCTTCGATCCGGCGCCGTTGCTGGTGGTGGAAATGAGCAAAGGGCTGGGCGATGCGCAAGCGCGGGCGTTCCGCGACGCCGTCGCGCGCTTGCCGGAGGTCGCCGGCGTGGCGGACAGCCACTTTGTGCCCGGCCGCGACGACCACACCGGCACCCGCGGTAGCGTTTCGCTGCGGCGTACCGACGGCAGTACCGCCGGCATGGCGGCGCAATTCGTCAGCCCGGAGTTCTTCGATGTCTACGGCCTGTCCGCCATCGCCGGGCGGCTGCTCGACCCGCGCATCGACAACAACGCCGGCGCCGGCAAGAATGCGGAACGCAATATCGTCATCAACCGGGCGGCGGTAACGGCGCTGGGCTGGAAGTCGATGCAACAGGCGCTGGGCCAGCGCCTGCCCGACTCGAACTGGCGCATCGTCGGCGTGGCGCCGGACATCCGCTGGTACACCTTGCGCGAACCGGTCGGCCCAACGCTGTACCTGCCGGCCGAGAGCAGCCGCCTGCTGACGGTGCGGATGCGCGCCGCGCCATCGGCACGCGGCGCGGCCGAGGCGCTGGAGCGGGCAATCGTCGCGACCGCGCTGCGCTACTTCCCGACATCCCCGCCGATCATACGGCACGCCGGCAGCTACCACGCCGAGGCCTATGCCGACGACCTGCGCGTGGCCAGCATGCTGGCCTGCGCCACCGCCGTGGTGTTCGCGCTGGCGGCGTTCGGCATCTACGTGCTGGCGGCGAACAGCGTGCAGCGGCGCGCGCGCGAGATCGTGCTGCGCAAGCTGCATGGCGCCGGCCGCGCGGCCATCGGCGCGCTGGTGGGGCGTGAATTCCTGCTGCTGACGGGCGTCGCCGCGCTGGTCGGGCTGCCGCCGGCCGCGCTGGCGATCCAGCACTATCTGGCGCCATTTGTCGAGCGCACGCCGCTGGGCGCCTGGGCGCCGGCGGCGGCATTGGCCGTCGCGCTGCTGATCGTGGCGCTGGCCACCGCGCGCCACACGCTGGCGGCAATGCGCATCGCGCCGGCCCTGGCGCTGCGCGACTAAGCCGTATAGACGAAAAAAATGGCAGCCATTTGATTGGCTGCCATCGTTGTTCTATCTAGCTCTATCAGTTGACCAACGTCAGTTCGATGTCAAAGATCAAATTCGAGTTGGCCGGGATGCCAGTCTGCGCCGCAGAGCCGTAGCCCAGGGTCGCGGGAATGTAGACCGTACGTTTTCCGCCGACCTTCATGTCCTTCACACCCAGGTTGAAGCCGGGGATAACTTGCAGCGGCGACGCGTCGATCACGAACTGCAAAGCGGGCTTCGCGGGTGTGGTATCGCGGTTGGTATCAAACTGTTTGCCCTTGCCGCCAGTGGCCGTGCCATCATACAGATAGCCGGTATAGACGACAGAAACCGTTTTGCCGGCCGTCGCGGCGGTGCCCGTACCCGCCAAAACTTCGGTGATGGCCAACGTCGTGCCACCCGGCTGATTAGGCAACTGGTTAGGCTTGATGACGCTGATCAAGCGCAGTTCGTAGACCAGCGGCGAATTGGCCGGTAGCGCGGCGTAGGGGACGCCCAAGACCGTTTGCGCCGCGCGCACCGTGGCGCCGTAGGCCAGATTGGCCGGCAGGGTGGCCAGACGCACACCACCGACACGCATGCCGGCGACGGCCAGGTCCCAGCCATTCGGCACGATGCCGCCCACGCCCAGCGTGAACGGCGGCGCCGTGGTGCCGCTGTCGATCGAGCTTTCCACCTTGTCGCCGATGCCGTCCGGCTTGGCGGCGTTGTACAGGTAGCCGGTGTAGGCGACGGCGACCAGGTCGCCCTTCTCCGCCACAGGAGCGCTGGCCGGACCGACCGTGACATCCTTGACCGCGTAGGCCGGCTGCGGCACCACGACCGGATCGGATTTTTTCGAACCGCCACCGCAGGCCGTCAAGATCGCCAGGCAGGCAACAGCAACAATAATGTGAAACTTCGATTTCATGATGACCTTTGATGAACAGTTCATATTCGTGCAAGCTTTTAGGAGCAGAAGTTTAGCAGACGCCGGCACCGCCGCCCCAAGCACTACATTCGGTTACATCTTTTAGCGCCGATTGTGTGCTTATATTTCCACTTGCGTGCCAAGTTCGATGACGCGGTTGGGCGGAATCTGGTAGTAGTCGGCCGCGCCGCGGGCGTTGCGCGACATCGTCACGAACAGATGCTCGCGCCATGGCGCCATGCCGTGGCCGGGGGTCGAGATGACCGTCTGGCGGGCGATGAAGAACGACGTTTCCATCATCTCGAACGGCAGGCCCAGACACTCGCACTGCGCCAGCACCTTCGGAATATCCGGTTCGTCCTTGAAGCCGTAGAACACATTGACCTGGTAGCACTGGTGTCCGAGGTCGATCACCTTGACCTGCTCGGCCTCCGACACCCACGGCTCCTCGACGATATGCACGGTGAAGAACACCACCCGCTCGTGCAGCACCTTGTTGTGCGACAGGTTGTGCAGCAGCGCGTGCGGCACGCCGTCGCTTTCGCCGCGCAGGAAGATCGCGGTGCCGTAGACGCGCGTGGGCGGCGCCACGAACAGCGACGACAGGAACTCCTCGAGCGGAATCGCGTGCTTTTGCAGATTCTTGAACACCAGTTCGCGCCCGCGCTTCCAGGTCAGCATGATGGTGAACAGGATGATCGCCAGCAGCAGCGGGAACCAGCCGCCGTGGAACAGCTTGAGCGTGCTGGCCGAGAACAGCAGGATGTCGATGACGACGAAGAAGCCGGTGGCGCCAAAGCACAGCCACAGCGGCAGGTGCCAGCGGTAGCGGATCACGAAGAACGTCAGCACGGTGGTGCACAGCATGGTGGCCGTGACCGCGATGCCGTAGGCGCCGGCCAGCTTGTCCGACGAGCCGAAGCCGATCACCGCCATCAGCACCACCACCAGCTGCAGCCAGTTGACCGCCGGGATGTAGACCTGGCCGATCTCGGTGGCGGAGGTGTGCAGGATGCGCATGCGCGGCAACAGGCCCAGGGCGATGGCCTGCTTGGTCATCGAGAAGGTGCCGGAGATGGTCGCCTGCGAGGCGATCACCGCCGCCATCGTCGACAGCACCACCAGGGGGTAGACGCTCCATGAACCCAACTGGTTGAAGAACGGGTTGGACACCGCCTCCGGGTGCGTCAGCAGCAGCGCGCCCTGGCCCAGGTAGTTCAGCGCCAGCGCCGGGAACACGATCAAAAACCAGGCCGCGCGGATCGGTTTTTTGCCGAAGTGGCCCATGTCGGCGTACAGCGCCTCGGCGCCGGTGAAGGCCAGCACCACCGCGCCCAGCGCGACGAAGGCGATCATGCGGTTCGCCAGCATGAAGTGGAAGGCGTGCAGCGGGTTGAGCGCGTACAGGATTTGCGGCGCGGCGACGATGTTGATCACGCCCATGACGGCCAGCGCCACGAACCAGATCACCATGATCGGCCCGAACCAGCGGCCGATGCCGGCCGTGCCCTGGCTTTGCAGCGCGTACAGCGACACCAGAACGATGATCGACAGCGGCACGATGTACTGCTCCAGGCCCGGCGCGGCCACTTCCAGGCCCTCGATCGCGCCCAGCACCGAGATGGCCGGCGTGATGACGCTGTCGCCGTAGAACATGGTGGCGCCGAACACGCCCACCAGCATCAGCGGAAAATGCCAGCGCGGCGCGGCCTTGGTGACGGAATTGAGCGCCAGCGCCATCAGCGCCATGATGCCGCCCTCGCCGCGGTTGTCCGCGCGCAGCACCAGGGTGACGTACTTGAGCGAGACGATCATCGTCAGGCCCCAGAAAATCAGCGAAATGATGCCCTGCAGGTTGAATTCGTTCAACACCAGGCCGTGATCGGGGTCGAAGATGGTCTTGAGGGTGTAAAGGGGGCTGGTACCGATGTCGCCGTAGACGATGCCGACCGCCGCCAGGGTAAGGGCGGCGACACTGCTTTTCTTGTGTTGCTCGGTCAAGATTGCACCTGTTGTTGTTTTGGTGCGTTGCACAATAGGATAACTATTTGCAAAAGGCAAGGAGATTTTGGCATACGCAGGCATTCCAATTAGTCAATAGCGTCAGTGTACGCTGCTGTGGCCGCGAGCGCGAGCATGGCGCGCTGCCGGGACGTCGTTGTTGCCCTGCGGCCAGCAAGCCCGGGTTAATTGGGCGATAATGTCGGCCCGCCCCTTTACGCCGCTGCGCACCATGAATCCAGGTATTGCCTACGCCGCCTTTGCGTTCTTTTGCTGGGGACTGTTCCCGCTGTATTTCCACGCGCTGGCCGAGGTGCCGGCGCTGGAAATGCTGGCGCACCGCATGCTGTGGTCGCTGCTGTTCCTGGCCATCGTGCTGACCGCGCGGCGCCAGTGGAAGTGGCTGCCGCAAACCCTAGGCCGGCCGCGCGTGCTGGCCAGCTTCGTCGCCAGCGCCGTGCTGCTGTCGGCCAACTGGTTCGTCTATATCTGGTCGGTCAACAACGGCCACGTCATCGACGCCAGCCTCGGTTACTTTATCAATCCGCTGGTCAATGTGCTGCTGGGCGTGGTGGTGCTGAAGGAAAAACTGCGGCGCGCACAATGGGTGGCGATCGGCGTGGCGGCCTGCGGCGTGCTGTGGCTGACGTGGACGGCCGGCCAAGTGCCGTGGATTGCCTTGATTTTGGGCATCACTTTCGGCTCCTATGGCCTGCTGCGCAAAACGGCTGCGCTCGCCGCGCTCGAGGGCCTGTCGCTGGAAACGATGATCCTGTTTCCGCTGGCGCTGATCTATGTGGTCTGGCTGACGATGAACGGCCATAACACCTTCGTCAACAGCGAGTTCGACAGCACCCGCTGGCTGCTGGCGGCGGCCGGGCCGATCACGGCCATTCCGCTGCTGCTGTTCGCCGCCGGCGCGCGCAAGATTCCAATGGCCGCGCTGGGACTGCTGCAATACCTGTCGCCGACCATGCAGGCGCTGCTGGGCGTGTGGGTGTTCCACGAAGCGTTTCCGCCGGCGCGCCTGCTCGGCTTCGTCATCATCTGGGCCGCGCTGGCGCTGTACGTGGCAGAGGGACTGTGGAGCAGCCGGCGGGCGCCGGCTGCCTAGTTGCCAAGTTGTCGGCTGGCGATCAGCCTTCGCGGCGGCGGCGCGCCATGGCGCCCACGCCTGCGAGGCCGGCCAGCAGCATCGCGTAGGTGGACGGTTCCGGCACGGCCGATACGCCGTCCGAGACCGACACGTTGTCGAGCAAAGCGCCGCGCAGGTCGCCGCCCAGGTTATGGAAACTGAACGACGCCACGCCGTCGATCAGCGGGGTGTACCACAAGGACAGCGTGGTCAGCGGTTGATTGTCCTGCACGTTGAAAATCTGCGACGTGCTGCCGAAGGCCACCACCACCGTGTCCACGCCCCACGAGCGCTGATTGCCGGCCAGGTCGAAGCGCAATTCGTAGGTGGTCCCGGCGGTCACGTACACCGAGTTCACGAACAGGCCGCCGACATAGCTCGTGCCGTCGAGATCGACGAAATTGCCGCTGTTCGATACCTGTGGATACCAGCCTGGGGTTTCCACATCCACCGTGCCGACCGGCACTTTCCAGCCATGCAGGAAATCGGTCTTGTTGCCTGCCGCGTAATCGTTGTTGAAATCGTCGTAAAAGATGGTGCCGGCTTGCGCCGCCTGCGCGCCAAGCAGAGCGGCCGCAAGGGCCAGTGTGCGAATAAACATTGTAATCCCCGTATTGGTTATGGAAATTACAATGTAACATATCTAAAAGTTAATTATCATTATATTAATTTAACGAATGGGCGTCAGCAGGTGTTCCAGCTGATCGGGTTTGCCGGGGACGCGTTCCAGACGCGGGTAGCGCAATGAGCCGTAATAGGGAATCAGCACGGTTTGCTGCTGGCCGTCGGCCTCGAAGCCGAGCGAAATCGGCTGGTTGGTCGCGGCCGCCGTCTTGATCGCCTGCTTGAGCGCGTCGTCGCTGTACGGCTGTCCGCCGACCGTGGTCAGTTTGGCGCCGATGCCGACGCCGGCGCGGAACGCCGGTCCCTCCCACGCCACCGTCCTGACCACGCCTTTCTTGCCCACGGTGAGCCCGAGCGACGCGCTCAAATCCATACCGCGGACGTTGAAGCCCTCGTTTTGAACGAAATATTCGGTCGGCTCGTCGGTGTAGACCAGGCGGTAGCCGGCGCGCCCCAGGCCGTCGAGCAGGTGGCTGTCATCGTGGGCGCGCAGGCGCGTGTTGAAATACCCGGCCCAGTCGTGGGGCGCGATGGCGTTGAGTCCCTTGCAGACGTCGGCGAAGCTGTAGGTGCTGGTGGCCAGCGCGTTGCCACCCACCCCGAAGAAGGCGCCGGCGAAATCGGCCAGGCTTTTCTTGCCGCCGGTGCGCTCCCGCAGCAGCATGTCGACGTCCAGCCACAGCAGCACGCCCTCGCCGTAGTAATCTTCGCGCCGCTGCCAGTCGCGCCATTGCATCTGGCGTCCGGGCATGTACAGCGGGTCGTTGGTGCTGTCCGCCAGCGACTTCCACTCGCGCCCGCTGCGGGCGACGGCGTTGGCGGCATCGACGGCCAGCGCGTCCAGCGTTTGCTGGCGGGTGCGGAAACCCAGTTGCGCGGCCACCACGCGGCCCCAGAATTCGGTCTGCCCCTCGTACACCCAGAGCAGACTGCCGCGCACCGGCTGGTTCATCGTCGGCGACCACAGGTCGGCCGGCTGGCGGAAGCGGCCGTTCCACGAGTGCGCGTACTCATGCACGATCAGGTCGGCCATCGGCAGATGCGCGTCCGGCCGGGTGAAAAAGTCGAGCGCGAGGTTGTTCTCGCTCGACTCCTGATGTTCGCGCCCTCCGGCAGACGGCAGGATGTCGGACAAGGTCAGCAGGAAATCGTAATGGCGGTAGTGCTGCGAGCGGAACAAGCCGGGCAGCGCGGTGGCCAGCGCGCGGTATTTGTCCAGCAGGGCCGGCGGGATGGCCAGCGCGGCTTCATTGTCGGCGATCATGTTCAGACGCACCGGACGGGCGGCGCCGGGCGTGAGTTCGATGCGCTTGAAGTAGCGCCCCGCATGCACCGGCGCATCGACCAGGTCCTCGAACGTGGTGGGTTTGAACGACACCAGCTGGTCGTGGACGGCGGCCGTCTCCAGCGAGGTGGCGTACTGGAATTCCGCCGGCAGTTTCAGTTCCGCCCGCACGGCGATGTTGCGGATGAACCAGCCGGCCGGATACAGCGCGACTTTTTGCCACGGCAAGGTCAGCATGTCGCGGCTCATCAGCACGTTGCCGGCGGTGGGCGACAGGAACTGGAATTCCACCTCCAGTTCGCGCGCGCCGGCGGGAACGTCGATATGGAAGGCGTAGGGATCGCCGCCATCGCGCAGCCATTCGATGCGCCGCCCGCCGGCCTTGACGATCAGGCCGGCCAGCCCGGTCAGCTCCTGGGTGGCCGAGTGGCTGTCGGTTTCCCACTGAGGATACATCAGCACCATCTTCCCCCGGCCTTGGACGGGGATGGTTTGGCGCACGCGCAGGATTTTATGAACCTGGTCGGTGGCATCGACGCTCACCTTGATCTCGCCCTTGAAGGGGATGTCGCGCGGCGCCGGCAAGGCGGCGGTGCCCGCCGTGGCCGCTGCCGCGGCGATGCAAAACAGGACTGCGCAAATCGTATTTTTCATGGATGTTGATGTGAATAAAGAACAGTCGTGATGAGCACGATCCGTGCCATCGCTAAGTCCTTGAATTTGCTGAAACCGGGTGTCCGGATGCGCGCGCAATGTGTCCGGCGCTGTCCGCTGCGCCTATAATGCTGGATACGGATTATCCCTTACTCTCTTGAAAGCTCCCCCTGAATGGCAAATTACGTCTACACCATGAACCGCGTGGGCAAAATCGTCCCGCCCAAGCGCCAGATTCTGAAAGATATTTCGCTGTCCTTCTTCCCAGGCGCAAAAATCGGCGTGCTGGGTCTGAACGGCTCGGGTAAGTCGACCTTGCTGAAAATTATGGCAGGCATCGACACCGACATCCAGGGCGAAGCCGTGCCAATGCCGGGCCTGAACATCGGCTACCTGCCGCAGGAACCGCAGCTCGATCCGGAAAAAACCGTGCGCCAAGAAGTCGAATCGGGTCTGGGCGAAGTGTTCGAGGCGCAAGCCAAGCTGGAGGCCGTGTACGCCGCCTACGCCGAAGAGGACGCCGATTTCGACGCGCTGGCCACCGAGCAGGCCCGTCTGGAAGCGATCATCTCGACCTCCGACGGCGGCAACCTGAACCTGCAACTGGAAATGGCCGCCGACGCGCTGCGCCTGCCGCCATGGGACGCCAAGATCGGCGTGCTGTCGGGCGGCGAGAAGCGCCGCGTGGCGCTGTGCAAGCTGCTGCTGTCGAAGCCCGACATGCTGCTGCTCGACGAACCGACCAACCACCTGGACGCCGAGTCCGTCGAATGGCTGGAGCAGTTCCTGCTGCGCTTCCCCGGCACCGTGGTCGGCATCACCCACGATCGCTACTTCCTCGACAACGCCGCCGAATGGATCCTGGAACTGGACCGCGGCCATGGCATTCCATGGAAGGGCAACTATTCGTCGTGGCTGGATCAGAAGGCCAACCGCCTGAAGCAGGAAGAATCGACCGAATCGGCGCGTCAAAAAGCGCTGGCCAAGGAATTGGAATGGTCGCGCCAGAATCCAAAGGCGCGCCAGGCCAAGTCGAAGGCCCGCCTGGCCCGCTTCAACGAGCTGAGCGAATACGAATACCAGAAGCGCAACGAGACCCAGGAGATCTTCATCCCGGTGGCCGAGCGTCTGGGCAACGAAGTCATCGAATTCAAGAACGTCTCGAAAGCGTTCGGCGACCGCCTGCTGATGGACAACATCTCGTTCACCATCCCGCCTGGCGCCATCGTCGGCATCATCGGCCCGAACGGCGCCGGTAAATCGACGCTGTTCAAGATGGTGGCCGGCCTGGACCAGCCGGACAGCGGCGAAGTGGTCATCGGCCAGACCGCCCGCGTCTCGCTGGTGGACCAGAACCGCGACACCCTGAGCGACAGCAAGAGCGTGTTCGAGGACGTCTCCGGCGGCGCCGACATGCTCACCGTCGGCCGCTTCGACATGCCGTCGCGCGCCTACCTGGGCCGCTTCAACTTCAAGGGTTCCGACCAGCAGAAGATCGTCGGCAACCTGTCCGGCGGCGAACGCGGCCGTTTGCACCTGGCCAAGACCCTGCTCAAGGGCGGCAACGTGCTGCTGCTCGATGAACCGTCGAACGATCTGGACATCGAAACCTTGCGCGCGCTGGAAGACGCGCTGCTCGAGTTCGCCGGTTCCGTGCTGGTGATCTCCCACGATCGCTGGTTCCTGGACCGTATCGCCACGCATATCCTGGCGTTCGAAGGCAACTCGCAGGTCACCTTCTTCGACGGTAACTATCAGGAATACGAAGCCGACAAGAAGAAACGCCTGGGTGAAGAAGGCGCCAAGCCGAAACGTATCCGTTACAAACCGCTTACGGTATAAGCGGTATTAGCGCGGCCGGCCGTTTTCCTGCCGGTCTCGCGGCCAGATCGTTGCGCAACGCCGTGGCGGCTGTCGCGGCCTGTGCGGTCGCGCGGCTGATCTGGTTCAGGCCGGCGACGACGTCGCCGACGCGGCCGACCACCTCGAAGCCGTCGCAGATGGGACAGTAACGGATCATCCCGGCCGCTAGCGCGGCGTCGTGTAGCGCGTCATCGATGGGCGGGCGGACGTCGCGTATGCCGGTGGCGAGGATCACCGTCGACGCCTCGATCAGCCCCTTACCCGTGTGACAGAGAAAGCCGTCGCCGGACCGCTCCACCGCCTCGACTTCGGCAGCGGCGATGCGCGCGCCGTAGCGCACGGCCTGCTCGCCGATGCGGCGGACAAAGTCGCGGCCGCTAATGCCGTCGGGGAAACCCGGGTAGTTTCTCGTCAGCGGGATCGACGCCGCCCGGCCCGCGCCCCGGTCAACGACCTGGACGGTCAGCCGGAAGCGCGCGAGATAGAGCGCGGCCGTCAGTCCACCGGGGCCGCCGCCGATGACGAGGCAGTCGACGCGCTGGCGCTCTTGCCATTGTTCGAGCGCCATTGTCAGGCTCCGCCGGGACGCGGGTTCTCTGCCGTCCCGGAGGCCAGCGCCAACGCCAGCGTATCGATATATTCGCGGATCTTCGCCACCTTGCCGTTTCGAACGGTGATGGCGAAGACAAAACGGTCATCGAATGCCTTATTCGTCGCTTTGACCGTTCCCCTGGCAAAGCCGACGACGACAACGCGGTCCGCCTGCGCGATGAATTCGAGCGGCTCTGGGTAGGAGATGTCCACCACGTCGCCAGCCTTCTTAAACAATGCGGTCAATCCCGCGTGCCCGCAATGCGTGCCGGCCAGCGCCCACTCGCCCGGAACGATCCACTCGACATCGCTGGCGGTGGACGCCAGCAAAGCTTGCAGGTCACCGCTTCGGAGCGCGTCAAACGCATCTTTCACAAGCTGGATATTCTCTTCGGTGCCCATCGAAATTCCTCCCTATTCGTTACCAGAAACCGTGTCCGCGAACAGCGCGGACACGATCGCAATACGCCGGGACTTCAGCGTCAGTCGAACTTGACCAGGTCCTTGAAGATCAGCTGGCCCCAGCTATTGCCGCGCGCGTGCACCAGCAATCCCCCTTCCGCGAGACCGCCCAGTTTGACCGGCGCGAAGCCGAACTTTTGCGCCAGCGTGGCGACTTCCGTCGCCGCGCCGTCGTCGTCGCTGGCCAGGAAGACCACGCGCTTGCCGCCGTGGACGGCCGGATCTTGCTCAAGCACGCCGGCGACCAGATGGTTGAAGCCTTTGACCAGTTTTGCACCGGTGAACGCCTGTGCGACCACCTTGGCGGAGGGCTGACCGCCCAGTTGCTCGGGCGGCACGCCATACGCGTTGGTGACGTCGACGATGGTCTTGCCCTTCCAGCTCGACAGCGCCCTGGCGACATCCGAATGCGACTCGAACCGGACCGCCAAAAAGATGACGTCGGCCTCGACGGCGTGCGCCAGTGTGGCCGGCTTGATCCCGGGACCGATCGCGGCTGCGTCGGCGGCAAAGCTGGCCGGGTCGCGCGTGGTGGCGACGGCTACCTCGATGCCGCTGCGGGCGAATGCCTTGGCCAGCGCCTTGCCGACGCTGCCGAAGCCGATAATTGCGTAAGTCATAGATGCTCCTTTCGTGCGCCTGCCTGGCGCATCACAGTTGAGCCAGGCCGCCGTCGACGGCGAGCTCGCTGGCGGTCATGAAGCTGCTGTCCGGCGACGCCAGGAAGGCGGCGGCCGCGCCGATCTCGGCCGGATCGGCCATGCGCTGGAGCGGCGTCATCGCGGCGTAGACCTTTTGCCCCTCCTCGCCCAACGCCGCCTTCGCCAGCTCGGTCGCCGTCGCCCCGGGCGACAGCACGTTGACGCGGATGCCGGTGCCCTTCAGATCTTCCGCCCAGGTGCGGGCCAGGTTGCGCACCGCCGCCTTGCTGGCGCTGTAGGCGCTCATGGTCGGGGCGCCCGTGGTGCCGGCGCTCGAGCCGGTCAGGATGATCGACCCGCCCTGGCCCATCAGCGGCAACGCCTTCTGGACTGTGAAGATCGTGCCCTTGACATTAGTGTCGAAGGTTTCGTCGATGTGGGCGGCGGTGATTTCGCCAAGCCGGCCCTGGCTGCCCGCGCCGGCATTGGCGAAGACGATGTCCAGGGTGCCGCGCTCGGCCTTGACCGCCGCGTACAGCCGGTCGAGGTCGGCCTCGTCCGAGACCGAGCCCTTCACCGCGCGGGCGTTGGGGCCAAGCTCGGCGACGGCGGCGTCGAGCGCGTCCTGGCGGCGGCCGTAGAGGAAGACGAAGGCGCCCTCCTCGATGAAGCGTTTGGCGGCGGCGCGGCCGATGCCGGTGGCGCCGCCGGTGATGACGGCGGTTTTTCCATTCAGTCTGGTCATGACAGGTGTCCTTTTCGTTGCAGGGTGAAGGAAGCAGGGATTGCTTCCTTGACGGCCAATATAACGAGCTGCTAACCTAAGGACAAGTATGCACTTTTTGGTAAGTACCCCTTTTTTGGAAAAATGATGACGACCTATGAAACCTGCGGCACCGGTGGTTTTTCCTGCGGGCTCGACGCCACCTTGCGCATCATCTCGGGCAAGTGGAAACCGCTGATCCTGTTTTTCCTGCGCGACGGCCCCAAGCGCTACGGAGAGCTCAAACGGCTGACCCAAGGCGTCAGCGACAAGGTGCTGATCCAGCAATTGAAGGATTTGGAGGCCGACCACGTGATTGCACGGAACGACTACCGGGAGGTGCCGCCGCGCGTGGATTACTCGCTGACGCCGCTGGGGGGCAGCTTGGCCGAGGCCATCGTCCCGCTGTGCACGTGGGGAAGCGAGCACATGGCCGAAATGGCGGCCATCTTCGCCCGCCGCGCCAGTTTGCCCGAGGAGGATGTGGAACAGGCGCCGCGCCGGCTGATCAACAAGCTACGCTGACATCGCGCACGCGGCGCGGAACGAAAAAAGCCACCTCGCGGTGGCTTTCTTGCTGCTATTGCTTGAACGCTTGAAACTTAGAACGCGTAACGCAGGCCCGCCGTCACAGCGCCGCTCTTGCGACCGGTATCGATGTCGTTCTTGCCGTAGTTTTCATATTCCAGCGAGACTTTGACGTTTTTGTTGACGGCATATTCAGCACCGACCGACGCGTACAGCGCGGTCTTGTCCTTGTCGCCGCTCACCGTCGAGAAACCGGTGGTGGTCACTTCGTTGGTGTTGCGCGCCACGCCCAGCTTGCCGAACAGCGCGATCTGCTGGTTCACAGGCCAGGTGCCCTTGCCGGCCAGGTAGTAGGAGTGCGCATCGGTGCGCACGCCGCCAGGCAGGCCGTTGGAGGTGTAGTTGTACGACTTTTTACCGAAGTCGGTATAGCCCGCTTCCACAGCCCAGGTCTGGTCGATGTTGTAACCACCGTAGACCTTGCCGCCGGCCTTGTAGCCGCTGTGGTTGTCGCCGCTCAGCGCGTTTGGCGCGTTGAACTCGTAACGGCTGCCCACCACGCCGGCGCCGATGTAACCGGTGCCTGCGTCATCGGCGAAGGCGGAAGTGGCGCTCAGGGCGGCAGCGGAAGCGACTAATGCGAACAGAATTTTTTTCATGATATCGATCTTTCAGCAAAATGATTGAAGTGGGACTTGCTTGGGATCGCAGTTCTTTGAATTGCGATGTGTTCAAGATAGCACTCCGACCATCGTCCGTCACGACCGAATTAGTAATAAGTGTGACCAAGTGTAAGCCATATGTTTCATGGTATAATAGCCGCTTCACCAAACTTAAGCCAAGCTTAAGAAGTCTTAGAATTCCTCCCAATCGGAGGTTGCGGTGCTTGCCGCAGCCTTGGTTTTGCCGGCATCGGTCACACGTAGCGGCGCCTTGGCCGGTCGGGCGGGCGGCTTGGCAAGTGCCGGACGGGACACCGGCGCGGCGGGCGCGGCCAGCGCCACGTGCCGCTGCTCCAGCCGGAACACGCTGACCACCTGCGACAACCTCCTGGCCTGGTCCTGCATCGATTCCGACGCCGCCGCCGACTGCTCCACCAGCGCCGCGTTCTGCTGCGTCACCTGGTCCATCTGGACGATCGCCTCGTTGATCTGCTCGATACCCGTGGTTTGCTCGCTGCTGGCCGCCTGGATGTCGGCCATGATGTCGGTCACCCGCTGGATGCTGGCAACGATCTCGCGCATCGTCACGCCGGCCTGGTCGACCTGTTTGGCGCCGGCGTCGACCTTGCTCACCGAATCGTCGATCAACTGTTTGATTTCCTTGGCCGCCGCCGCCGAGCGCTGCGCCAGGTTGCGCACCTCCGTGGCCACCACGGCGAAACCTCGGCCCTGCTCGCCCGCGCGCGCCGCCTCAACCGCCGCGTTCAGCGCCAGGATATTGGTCTGGAAGGCGATGCCGTCGATGACGCCGATGATGTCGGCGATCTTGCCGGACGATTCGTTGATCGCACCCATCGTGCCGATCACCTCGTCCACCACCGCGCCGCCCTTTTGCGCCACCTCCGAGGCCGACAGCGCCAGATGGTTGGCCTGGCGCGCGTGGTCGGCGTTCTGCTTGACGGTGGAGGTCAGCTCCTCCATCGAGGAGGCGGTCTCCTCCAGCGCGCCGGCCTGCTGCTCGGTGCGCGCCGACAGGTCCTGGGTGCCGCTGGCGATCTGCGACGAGGCGGTGGCGATCATGTCGGTACCGGCGCGCACCTCGCCGACGATGCCGCCGAGGCTGTCGCGCATGGTTTTCATGGCGAACAGCACGCTGTCGTGGTCGTTGTGGCGCAGCGCGACGTCGACGGTGAGGTCGCCGCCGGCGATTTTTCCGGCCACGTCGGCGGCATAGGCGGGTTCGCCGCCCAGCTGGCGCGTGAGCGCGCGGGCGATCAGCGCACCCAGACCGAGGCCGAGGCACAAACTACCCAGCACCAGGCCGATCATCAGTTCCTGGCTCGATTCGAACAGCTCGGTAGTCTCGTCAGATTTCTGCTTGGCGCGTGCCTCCTTGATCCTGGTCATCGCGGTCAGCATGTCGTCCAGCACGTCGGCCTGCTTGCGCGCGGCCACCAGCATCCCGGTCAGTTCATCGCTGCGCTGCGCCAGCGGCTCGGCCTCCGCCCGGGCGAGCGCGCGCGACAGCAATTGCTTGTACTCGCGCGAAGAGCTGGTGTAGTCGTCGAGCAGTTTTTTCCCCTCCTGGCTGATGAACAAGGGGCGCGCCTTCTGCAAATAGTCGTCGACCGTGGACAGGTATTTGTCGATGTCGCGGCGATGCCCGGCACGCTCCTGGGTGGTGGTGGCCAGCAGGAAGCTGTTGCGCGACCTGCCCGCGTAGATCAGGTTGATATTGGCTTCCTTGATGTACGAAAGGCCCATCAGGTCCTCCGAGTACATGCTGTCGGCCTGGTCGTTGATATCGCCCATGCTGAAGATGCCGATGCAGGCGACGATCGCGCCCAGTATCGAGACGAACACAAATCCCGCGATCAGCTTGGTACCCACTTTCATGCTTCTAAACATAACGCCTCCCGTTTTGAGAAGGCAAAGATAGCAGCGGAAACGGCGGCTGTATTCCTCGAAAAACCGCGTCAAACGACGGCGGCGCGGCGCCTTGGGAAGTTGTCCAGAACATCGAGGCGCACTGCATCAAAAAACGGCGGCAGGCGCGGGTTTGTTCAACACATCGGGCCGGCGGTCGTGACCCGCTTATTTGGTCTTGCACCTTGCAAGCTGTTGCCGTTGACCAACGGTTCAGCGGATCATGCGGAAGGTCAGGTTGATGCGCGGACCGCGCGGCGTGCGTTCTTTGTTGATGCCGTGTAGCCAGTGCTGCTGCAGGGTGCCCGCCATCAACAGCAGGCAGCCGTCGCCCAGCGCCAGCTTGACGGTCTTCGGCAGGCGCCGGTGCTTGAGGATGAAGGTGCGCGGCGCGCCGAAGCTGACCGAGGCGACGGCCGGGTCCGGCCCCAGTTCGCGCTCGTGGTCGGCGTGGAAGCCCATGCTGTCGCGCTCGTCGCGGTAGTAGTTCAGCAGCACGCTGTTGAAGCGGCGTCCCGTGGCGCGCTCGACGGCCTCTTTGATGTGCAGTTGCAGCGGCGTGAACGGCAGCGGATGGAAGGTCTTGCCGGAATAGCGATAGCTCGCCTCGCCATGCCAGGCCGTCAGGCGCGGCTGCATGTGCAGTTTGCCCCAGACCTGCACCTGTTCGTGGCGCCAATCGGTCTCGTCGAGCAGGCGTTGCATGACCTCGGCCGGCGGGCAGTCCAGCGCCAGCCGTTGCTGAAACCACAGTTCGCCATCGTCGATGGGGATCGGCGTCAGGGCGGTGTCGTCGGCGAATAAGTCCATGCGCGGTATGATACCGGCACTACGCGATCGAGGAGAAACCGCATGAAAAAACGCCAGTTCCTGGGCAGCGCCGTCGCCGGCGGCCTGGCCGCCGCCCTGCCCGCTGGCCGGGCCGGCGCCGCCGCCCCGGCCGTCGCCACCGCCGGCCCGGCCTTGCTGACCGTCACCGGCGCTATCGGCAAGCCCAACCGGGACAGGTTCGACCCGGTGCGCGACCAGATGATGTTCAAGCAAAAGCTGGGTTTCGACAAGGCGCACGCGTTCACGTTCGCGGCGCTGGCCGCGCTGCCCGCCGTCACCATCAAGCCGACCCTGGAATACGACGCCAAGGCGCACACGCTGAGTGGCCCGCTGCTGCTGGACGTGGTCAAGGCGGCCGGCGGCGCGCTCGGCGACAACGTCAGGCTGGTGCTGCGGGCGGTGGATGGCTACGCGGCCTCGATTACGGTGGCGCAGGCGCGCGCGCAGCGCTACATCGTCGCCACCCATCTGGACGGGACGGCGATGGCGCTGGGCGGGCTTGGTCCGCTATGGGCGATCTACGATGCCGACAAAGTGCCCGACATGGCAGGCAAACCGCTGCCTGAGCGGTTTGGCTCCTGCCCGTGGGCCTTGTATCACATCGAGGTGGCGGCGTGACGCCGCGCGGAAGGTTTTAAGCGTACGCTTCGGCCAAGGTCATCACGCGCGGCGTGATGGTGATGCCGATGCCGCTGAACAGCGCGGTGATGGCGGCCATGTTGGCTTCCATTTCCTCGGCCTTCCAACCCTGGAACAGGTCGGTGCCGTCCTTCTGGAAGTGCAGGTCCAGCACCTTTCCGCGGTCCTTGTGGGTGTAGCCGCCGCTGTAGGTGTTCTTGAAGCCCATCGCGGCCAGCGCTGCCAGCACTTCGGCCGGCGGATTGTCCGGATCGGTGGCCATGAAGACGCCGAAGGTTTTGCCTGGCGGCTTGGCGGCGATGTCGACGTCGTAAATGCCTGGCGCCTTAGTGACGGTCGTACTTTTCAAAAATAACATGTTCTTACCCCTATCCAATTGGCGCCGGCTGCAGTCTTGCTGACGTGTTGTATCGTGTACTTCTTGATTCTCAAAGAAAACATTCTGAGAAACAAGCTTATTGTGAATCGCCGCGTTTGTCGACAAATCCCGCCACTTATTTGTGAATTCGTACCAATAAAACTGCAACGCATGACCATACACGGCGCCAGACCACAGGCAACCCTGTCTAAAATATAGTTGTTATGTAGTAATTTGCAAGGAGATAAGTGCCAAAGCGTGTACGGGGGACGCCTCAGGGCATTTTTTGATGTTTTCTGCGCGCCAGCAGGGTCGTCGGCGCCACCAGTGCCTGGTACAGCTCGCCGGTAGCGGCGTCCCAGCCGGCCACGGCGCGCTGCTGGCGCTCGACCGTCGCCATGTCGCCACGCGCGACCGGCCCGCTGAGCGCGGCGGCGGCGCCCAGCCGGAATACATTGGCCATCGATTCGGCCGCCAGCGGCTGCGCCATTTGGCGCGCCACCGGCTCCGGTATGCCGGCTGCCTGGTAGGCGCGCAGCGCGGCGTCCAGCACCGTGACCAGGTAATTGCTGGCGAAGACGGCGGCCGCGTGGTACACGGTTTTGGCGGCGGCATCGATCGGCACCGGTTGCGCGCCGATCGCCGTCAGGGCCGGCGTGAGCACGGCCAGCGCGCCGGCATCGCCCTCGATGCCGCAAAACGTGCCGGCGAATTGCGCGGCCACCGCCGCCGGGTCGGCGAAACTGCGGATCGGATGCACGCTGGCGACCAGCGCGCCGGCTTCCCGCGCGGCCTGCAACTGGCCGGATGCGAGCGCGCCGCTGCAATGGAAGACCACGCTGCCGGCCAGCGGCACGGCTTGGGCCAAGGCCGCGCAGGCGCCGGCGATCTGGTCGTCGCCGACGGCCAGCACGTGCACCGCCGCCGGTTGCAACTGATCGTAGCGCTCGACCGCGTCGCCGGCGCCGATGAAGGCCACGCCGTCGCGGGCGGAAGCCACGGAGCGCGTGAGCACCTGCTGGATGGTGAAGCAGCCTTGTAGCGCGAACAGACGCCCCAGCACGCGGCCCACATGGCCGGCGCCGATCACATTCAAACCCGGCGTCATCAGAATCCCGATCCGGGCTGCTGGAGATAGGCCTGTTCTTCAGCGGTCGATGGCCTGCCCAGGATCGCGTTCCGGTGCGGGAAGCGGCCGAAGCGGCGTATCACCTCGCGGTGGCGCTGCGCGTAGTCGAGCGAACCCCCGATGCCCTTGAGGGTGGCCGCGGATACGACATCGCGTTCTTCGTTTTCCATCAACGTGAACAGCGCCACGGCCAGCTCCTGCATCGCCATGTCCTCGGCGTGCTCGAAAGGCAGGTAGACAAATGCGCGCTGCAGCGGCGGCAGCGCCTCATCGTGGCCGGCGTCGACCATTGCCTGCGCCGCTTGCAGCGCCAGCGCGTCGCCGGCGAAGGCCTGCGGCGTGCCGCGATGGACGTTGCGGGTGAACTGGTCGAGCAGCAGGATGCGCGCCAGTCGCGATGGCGGACCTTCCGCATCCCATTCCAGCAGGCCGCCGGCCAGCGCCAGCGCGATCAGCGCGCCGAAACGGTTGCCGATTTCGCGGTCGAAGGCGTCGTCCTTCTGGAACCACTCGCGGCGCGGGGCGTCGGCAGGCTGGCCGGGACCGGGCTGAAACCAGAAATCGAATACGGCTTGGGCTTGTTCATTCATCGTCTTAGTTCCTCGCGTGCGATAGCTGGAAGCTGTGGATGCCGTCAAACGCGGCCAGTTCGGCCGACAGCACCGCCATCGGCGCGCCACTGCGCTTGCTCAATGCGATGGCGACGAAGCGCCACTCCTGCTGGCCGCCGTCGCTGCCGATCATCAGCGAGCCGCCGGCGATCTCGTAGCCGCGCTGCAGCGCCATCGCCCGCAGCGCCGGCTCTTGCGGCATATACCCCGCCTTGAAACGCATGGTGATGGCGATCGCATGCCGCGACGGCAACCACCTCTCCACGCGGGTCAGGAAGATCATCGAGCCGGCGCACAATATCGCCAGGCCGATCGCGCCCAGATAGAAGCCCACCCCCACCATCACGCCGATCACCGACGAGGCCCAGATCGATGCGGCCGTCGTCAGGCCGCTGATATTGAAGCCCTCGCGCATGATCACGCCGGCGCCGAGGAAGCCGATGCCGGTGACGATGCCCTGCACGATGCGGGTCGGGTCGGAGTTGATCAGATATTGCGACACGTGGCCGCCGAACCAGTGCCCCGGATAGCCGCCGATGACGGTGAGCGCGGCCGACGCCATGCACACCAGGCCATAGGTGCGCATGCCCGCCGCGCGCCCGTGGTACGAGCGTTCGTAGCCGACCATCAGCCCCAGGGCCAGCGCACCCATTAGATTGAGCAGGATGACGGCGTTGGTCGCTAGCTCGTCGTGCGACCAGTAGGCGCTCAGGAAATCGATGGCGGGCATGTCGAGCCTTTATTCTTTGGGTGCTTTTTTGACGAGCTGCTTTTCAAACGCCACATCGAGCTTGCTCACGCGCCTTGGCGGGCCGGGCGAAATGCCGTTGACGAAGGCGACGAAATCGTCGAGCTCCAACGGCGCGCACAGCGGCGGCTCGCCGGGGCCCTCGGTCAGGAAGAAGTGGCCGCTGCCGGTGCGCGACATCGAATACTTGGCATTGCCGCTGCGGACCTTGAGGCGGTCGACGGCCGACGTGGCCCGGGTTGCGCGGCCGCTCATAGCGCCACCGTGCGGTTTTCCAGCCAGGCCAGCGCGTCGCCGGACAACAGCGGCAGCAAACGGCCGCGCACCGTGGCGTGGTAGTCGTTGAGCCAGCGCTTTTCGTCGTCGCGCAGCAGCGAGGGCTCGATGCAGCGGGTGTCGATCGGGCACAGCGTCAACGTCTCGAACTGCAGGAAATCGCCGAAATCGGTCTGGCCGGCGGGCCGGTTGAGCACCAGGTTTTCAATCCGGATGCCCCATTTGCCCGGGCGGTAAAGGCCCGGTTCTATCGATGTAATCATGCCTGGTTCCATAGCGGTGTGCGGCTCCGGCATCGCCGATTGCGAAATCGACTGCGGGCCTTCGTGCACGTTGAGGAAATAGCCGACGCCATGGCCGGTGCCGTGGCCGAAATCGAGCCCTTCGGCCCATAGCGGCGCGCGGGCGATGGCGTCGAGCATCGGGGATTTGGTTCCGCGCGGGAAGCGCGCGGACGACAGAGCGATTAAGCCCTTGAGCACCAGGGTGAAGTCGCGTTTATGTTCGGCGGTGATGGCGCCGACGGCGACCACGCGCGTGATGTCGGTGGTGCCGCCCAAATACTGGCCGCCGGAGTCGATCAGCAGCAGGCCGTCGCCCTCGATCACCGCTTGGTGCGCCTCGCTGGCGCGGTAGTGCATGATCGCGCCGTTGGCGCGGAAGCCGGCGATGGTGGCGAAACTCGGACTGATAAATCCCGGCCGGCGCGCGCGGGCAGCGGTGATGTGGTGGTCGATCGCCACTTCGGTGAGCGGCGCGCGCTGCGGATCGGCCAGCGTCTGCTCCAGCCACGTGAAGAACTCGCACAGCGCGGCGCCGTCCTGCTCCATCGTCGCGCGGATGTGGCTTGCATCCTGCGCGCTCTTTTGCGATTTGGCGAAGGTGGTGGGGTTGACCGCCTCGATCACGCGCACTTCCACCGGCACGCACTGGCGGGTGCCGAAGGTGACGCGGCGCGGATCGATCAACAAGGTGGCGTCGTGCGGCAAGTCGGCCAGCGCCCCGGCGATGGCGCCGTATGGGGCGACGTAGATATCCTGCTCCGCCAGTTGCTTGATGAGTTCTGCGGCGATTTTGCCGTCGGCGACATACAAGGTCGCGCGGGTCGGCGTGATCAGCGCGTGCGCCAGGAACACCGGATTGAAATTGACGTCGGCGCCGCGCAGGTTGAATAGATAGGCGATATCGTCCAGGGTCGAGATCAGGTGCCGGTCGGCGCCCAGCCGCTGCATCGCGTCGCGCAGCTCGGCCAGTTTTTCGCTGCGGCTTTTCGAGGCGTACGGCGGCTGGTGTTCGTAGACCGGCGCGGCCGGCAGCGCGGGACGATCGGGCCAGATCTCGTCGAGCGGATCGAGATCGGTGCGCAGGGTGACGTCCTTGGCTTCCAGCGCCTGCCGCAGCAGGCGCGCGATCGCCAGGCCCAGTACCGCGCCGTCCACGGCCAGGGTCTGGCCGGCTTGCAGATTGGCGGCCAGCCAGTCGACATACTGCACGCTGGCGCCGGAGGTCAGCTTCATCAACCGGATCGAGGTGCCGGCCAGCTCTTGCTCGGCCTGGGTCCAATAGCGGGCGTCGGTCCAGACGCCGGCGAAATCGGTGGTAATGATGAAGGTGCCGACCGAGCCGGTGAAACCGGACAGCCATTCGCGGCCCTTCCAGCGGGCCGGCAGGTATTCGGACAGGTGGGGATCGGCCGACGGCACCATCAGCGAGTCGATGCCGCGCCGACGCATCGCCGCCCGCAATAGCGCCAGGCGCTCGGTGACGTGGGTGGTATCTGAAATATCCATGGGTAGCTTGAATCCGGTGCGCCGCCGATGCGGCATAGCTAGTCGCTATGATACCGCGATTGCCCTACGCCTGGTTTGCCATCACCGTTGAAGCATGCGGGGCGCCGCACCGAAAACGGCACTGCCCATTTTCTCGACCAGATAGCCGATAAACACCCGCACGCTGCGGCATGTGGCGCCGGTTGCGGAAGATCGCTTGAATCTCCTCGGTGCCGCCCGAATTAAACGGGGTAATACTTCCACCAAACTGCCGGCCTTGTGGAAGCAGCGCCAGTCTGCTACGTATTGATAAGAAGGGGATCCTGGAGCCTTGTCATCGCCTGATGCAACTAATTAAGCGCCTATTTAAATCACGTAGGGCGGATTAGCGTAGCGTAATCCGCCAGGCTCCGTCGGCGGCTCATGGCGGATTACGGCGTTCCGCCTAATCCGCCCTACGAAATGTCTAATAGAAAGTTTTAATGATTTTATTTCGTCGGAAAATCCGTGCCGATGGCGGAACCGTACCGACCAGCGCGTAAAGGAGACTCGGGAGCGTATTGCCGGGCTATTCGTGCCAAGTATTGGCGTGTATTCGCCAATTTTCAGCACGCGGACTCAGGCTTCGTAGCGACGCAGACCTTCCAGATCGAGTATGCGGATGCCGCCATAGTCGACGCGCAGCAGGCCTTGTTTCTCCAGCAGGTGCAAAGCCTGATGCGCGCGCTGGCGCGATGCGCCCGAAAGGAGGCCCAATTCTTCCTGCGATATTTGAATCAATTTTTCCAGACCCGGATAAAGGTGGGAATTGAACATCGACGCCAGGCATCGGGCCACGCGGGTATCTGGATTTAGCAGCCGATCATTTTCCACCATGCCAATAAATTGACCGAGACGTTCATTCAATTGCATTAACAGGAACCTGGTAAACGGCAAACTGGAATCCAGCAGCCACATAAATGTGGAAGCCGGCATGCGCGCGATGCGCGCGTCGCGCAACGCCATCGCATCATATTTAAGTATCTCGTTCTTTAATATCGAACCTTCGCCAAACCATCCGCCGGCGGGCACGCCGGTAAAAGTCACGCTTTTACCGGAACGCGAAAAGTTATTCATCTTGACCATGCCGTCGATAATACCGAGCCAATTCTCGACCATATCCCCTTTGCGGCAAACGTAACCGCCTTTGGGGACGAAGGTTTCAAAGGTATCGGCTTCGACGCGCGCCATTTGCTCGGGCGTCAGGCTTTGCGCCCAAATTGCAGATCGCAAAGCGTCTTTGAGGGAGATTTGATGTTGAGACATTATTGCGTCGCACCATAGAAAAGTCGGTCAATTGTCATCGAAACGACAACACAGGTCTTTGCGGCAGGCTAATATCATCACACAAGAAGCTGTACACAAGTACAAGAAAAGCAACCGGAGACAACTGGTGCAAAACAATCAAGAGACTTTTCCTCGCCGCCTGCTCGCGCACGGCCAGGTCAGACCCGGCAAGCCCGCGTTCCGCGAAAAACACCTGGGCATCTGGCAAAGCTGGAACTGGGCGCAGGTGAACGACGAAGTGCGCGCGCTGGCCTGCGGACTGGCGGCGCTGGGGTTCGAACGCGGTATGAACCTGGCCATCATCGGCGACAATCGCCCGCGCCTTTATTGGGCGATGCTGGCCGCGCAATGCCTGGGCGGCGTGCCGGTGCCGCTGTACCAGGACGCGCCGGCGGCCGACATGGCCTACGTGCTGGAAAACGCCGAGATCCACTATGCCATCGTCGAAGACCAGGAACAGGTCGACAAATTGATGGAATTGCAAACGTTGTATCCGCACGTTCGCCATATCGCCTACGACGACGAACGCGGCATGCGCCACTACCGCCAGCCAGGTTTGCTGTCCTTCTCCCGCCTGCAGGAGCTGGGGCGCGACTGGGACAAAGCCCATCCCGGCATGTTCGACGCCGCCGTCGATGCCGGACAGGGCGGCGACAACGCCATCATCCTCTACACCTCCGGCACCACCGGCAAGCCGAAAGGCGTGTGCCAGACCCACGCCGCGCTGATCGCGGCCGGCACCGGCGGCGTCGGTTTCGAGAACCTCACCGACGCCGAAGACATCCTGTCCTACTTGCCGATGGCGTGGGTGGGCGACTGCCTGTTCTCCTTTGCGCAGGCGATGACGGCCGGTTTCACCGTCAACTGCCCCGAATCCGGCGACACCGTCATGACCGACATGCGCGAAATCGGTCCTACTTATTACTTCGCCCCGCCGCGCGTGTTCGAAAACATGCTCACTACCGTGATGATACGGATGGAGGACGCGGGCGCCATCAAACGCATAATGTTCCATTACTTCATGGCGGTGGCGCGCCGCAGCGGCGCCGCGATTTTGGATGGCAAAGCAGTGCCGCTGACCGACCGCCTGTCGTACGCGCTGGGCCGGGTGCTGGTCTACGGGCCGCTGAAAAACGTGCTCGGATTGTCGCGTGTGAGGGTCGCCTACACCGCCGGCGCCGCGATAGGACCCGATCTGTTCCGGTTCTATCGCTCCATCGGCGTCAATCTGAAGCAGTTTTACGGCTCGACCGAAACCTGCGCCTATATTTGCCTGCAACCGGACGGCCAGATCAAATTCGACAGCGTCGGCCTGCCGGCGCCCGGCGTGGAGGTCAAACTGGCCGACAACGGCGAGGTGCTGGTGAAATCGCCAACACTGATGGATTGCTATTACAAGCGTCCCGACGCCACCCGCGACGCGATCGACGCGCAGGGCTACTTCCACACCGGCGACGCTGGCTTGTTCGATCCCGAAGGCCATCTGAAAATCATCGACCGGGCGGCAGATGTCGGCAGGATGAATGGCGGCGCCATCTTCGCGCCGAACTACATCGAGAACAAACTCAAATTCTTCCCGTTCATTAAAGAGGCGGTGGCGTTCGGCCATGAGCGCGACGAGGTCTGCGCCTTCATCAATATCGATATCGAGGCGGTGGGTAACTGGGCCGAGCGGCGCGGCATCGCCTATTCCGGCTACACGGACCTGGCGGCGCATCCGCAAGTCTATGGCCTGATCCGCGACTGCATCGAGCAGGTCAACGCCGACCTGGCCGCCGAACCGATGATGGGCGACACGCAAATCCACCGCTATCTGGTGCTGCACAAGGAGCTCGATCCGGACGACGACGAGTTGACCCGGACACGCAAGGTGCGGCGAAAATTCATCGCCGAGAAGTACGCGGTGCTGATCGATGCCCTCTACGGCGGCAAAACGTCTCAATACATCGAGACGCAGGTGAAGTTTGAAGATGGCCGAACGGGCCTGGTGGCGGCGGATCTGACGATAAAGCGCTGCAAGACCTTCCCTGCGGTCCAAGCAGCGGCATGACGGAGAGAGCGACCATGCAGATGAACGAACCAGACGTCCACTTCGGCGCAGACATCAGTAGCGGGCGCCGCGTCATCGGCGACGTGATACTCGACCTGAAAAACATCTCGCTGTCGTTCGGCGGCGTGAAGGCGCTGACGGATATCTCCTTCGACGTGAAAAAGCACGAGATCCGCGCCATCATCGGCCCCAATGGCGCCGGCAAAAGCTCGATGCTGAACGTGATCAACGGCGTCTATCGCCCGCAGCAGGGGGAGATCGTTTTTCGCGGCCAGCACCGCAGGAATATGGACTGCCACAGCGCCGCCAAGGCGGGCATCGCGCGCACCTTCCAGAATATCGCGTTGTTCAAGGGGATGACGGTCCTCGACAACATCATGACCGGCCGTAACCTGAAGATGAAGTCCAACTTCCTGATGCAGGCGCTGTACTGGGGGCCGGCACGCCGCGAGGAGATCGCGCACCGCGTCAAGGCCGAGGAGATCATCGACTTCCTGGAGATCCAGGCGATTCGCAAAACGCCCGTTGGACGCCTGCCGTACGGCCTGCAAAAGCGCGTGGAACTGGGCCGCGCGCTGGCCGCCGAACCGGAGATCCTGCTGCTGGACGAGCCGATGGCCGGCATGAACGTCGAGGAGAAACAGGATATGTGCCGCTTCATCCTCGACGTCAACGACCAATTCGGCACCACCATCGTCTTGATCGAACACGATATGGGCGTGGTGATGGATATCTCGGACCGCGTAGTGGTCCTCGACTACGGCCGCAAGATCGGCGACGGCACGCCGGACGAGGTGCGAGGCAATCAGGATGTGATCAACGCCTACCTCGGAGTCGCGCACGCATGAACATCAATTTCTTCTTCGAGGTGCTGATCGGCGGCCTGCTGTCCGGCGTCATGTACGCGCTGGTGGCGATCGGCTTTGTGCTGATCTACAAAGCGTCCGGCGTGTTCAACTTCGCGCAGGGGGCGATGGTATTTTTCGCCGCGCTGACTTGCGTCGGCATCATGGATAAATTCGGCGTGTCGCTGTGGGTGGCGATCCCGCTGACGATCGTGGTGATGATACTGCTCGGGATAGCGATCGAGCGGGTGGTTTTGCGGCCGCTGGTGAACCAGCCCGAGATCACGCTGTTCATGGCCACCATCGGACTGGCCTTCTTCATCGAAGGGCTGGCGCAGCTAATGTGGGGCAATCAGGTGCACAAGCTGGAACTGCCGATCGAGGACGTGCCGTCGGAGTACCTGATGGAGAACTTCAACCTGCTGGTGTCGCAGTTCGACATCATGGCGGCGGCGGTGTGCGGCATCCTGGTCACCTCCCTGGCGCTGCTGTTCTCCAAGACCAAGGTGGGCCGCGCGCTGCGCGCCGTCGCAGACGATCACCAGGCCGCGCTGGCGGTGGGCATTCCATTGCAACGCATCTGGGCGGTACTGTGGGCGGTGGCCGGCGTGGTCGCGCTGGTGGCCGGCCTGCTGTGGGGCGCGCGCAATGGCGTGCAGTTCGCGCTGACCTTCGTGGCGCTGAAGGCGCTGCCGGTGCTGATCCTCGGCGGCTTCACGTCGATGCCAGGCGCAATCGTCGGCGGCCTGATTATCGGCGCGTCGGAAAAACTGGCCGAGGTGTATATCGGCCCGCTGGTCGGCGGGGGTATCGAAGGCTGGTTCCCGTACGTGCTGGCGCTGATGTTCCTGCTGGTGCGGCCGGAAGGGCTGTTCGGCGAAAAAATCATCCGCAGAATTTAAGAGGCGAATTTTAAGAGGCGAACATGCTCTACCGCGAAGCAGGACAATTCAAGACCAGCTATCAGGCCGACAGCCAGATCTTCCCTATTCTGCAGGACCGCGTAGCGATGCTCGCGCTGCTGATCGTCGCCATCGTGGTGGTGCCGCTGGTGGCGTCGCCGTACGCACTGTCGGCGATCCTGATCCCGTTTTTAATCTTCTCGCTCGCCGCGCTTGGACTCAACATCCTGACCGGCTACGCGGGCCAGCTCTCGCTCGGCACCGCTGCTTTCATGGCGGTGGGCGCCTTCGCCTCGTATAACTTCGTCGCCCGCATTCCAGGCATTCCGGTGCTGGTGGCGTTCGTGCTCGGGGGCTTAAGCGCTGCGGCGGTGGGAATCGCCTTCGGCCTGCCGTCGCTGCGCATACGCGGTTTCTACCTGGCCGCGTCGACGCTGGCCACGCAGTTCTTCGTGATCTGGTGCCTGACCAAGATCCCCTACCTGACCAATTACAGCGCGTCCGGCGTCATCACCGCGCAGAAAATAGTCATCCTCGGCTACCAGTTCGACACGCCGGACCGCAAATACCTGCTGGTGCTGGGCGTGGTGGCGGTCATGGCGCTGCTGGCCAAGAACATGGTGCGCTCCAACGTCGGCCGCTCCTGGATGGCGGTGCGCGACATGGACGTGGCGGCGGAGGTCATCGGCTTCCGGCTGATGCGCACCAAGCTGCTGGCGTTCGCGGTCAGCTCCTTCTACTGCGGCGTGGCCGGCGCGTTGTACGCCTTCGCCTATCTCGGCACCGTGGAGCCGGAGGCTTACAACCTCGATCTGTCGTTCCGCATCCTGTTCATGATCATCATTGGCGGCGTCGGCTCGATACTCGGCTCCTTCCTGGGCGCTGCCTTCATCGTGCTGCTGCCGGTGCTGCTCAATATTTTGGCACACAGCCTGTCGCTGCCGAACAGCGTGGCGTCCAACCTGGAGTTGATGGTGTTCGGCGCCTTGATCATATTTTTCCTGATCGTCGAGCCGCACGGCCTGGCGCGTTTGTGGCAAATCGGTAAAGAGAAACTGCGTCTGTGGCCCTTCCCGCACTGAACGCAGCAATTGGATGCAACCTTGCAGCGTAATACCCAAGAGGAGACAACAATGAAAATCATGGCATCGTTTGTAATTGGCGCCGCACTTGTCGCAACCATCGCGCCCGCGCTGGCGCAGCAGGCCGCCGGACAGTACGTCGCCCTTCCCTCCTACCGCGTCGGCCCTTACGCGGCGGGCGGTTCCGGTTTTTACGGAGGCATCATCGACTACTTCAACCTGGTCAACCTGGCGGGCGGCATCAATGGCGTCAAGATCGGCTGGGAGGAATGCGAAACCGAATACAACCCGTCGCGCGGCGTCGAATGCTACGAGCGGCTGAAGACCAAGAACGGCGGTGCGACTCTGGTCGAACCGCTGTCCACCGGCGTCGCCTACGGTGTGCTCGACCGCCTGCCGACCGATAAAATCCCGATGACGATGATCGGCTACGGCCGTTCCGACGCCGCCAACGGCAAGGTCTTCCCCTACGTCTTCCCGCTCATCACCAGCTACTGGAACCAGGCCGCCGGCATGATCAAGTACCTGGGCGACAAAAACGGCGGCATGGACAAACTCAAAGGCAAAAAGATCGTCCACCTGTACCACGACTCGGCCTTCGGCAAGGAGCCGTTGCCGGTGCTGGAGGCGCTGTCCAAGCAGTATGGCTTTGAACTGATCAAAATCCCCGTCACGCCGCCGGGCAGCGAGCAGCAGTCGCAATGGCTGCAAATCCGCCAGGCCAAGCCGGACCACGTGATCCTGTGGGGCTGGGGTTCGATGAACGCGGTGGCGATCAAGACCGCGCAGCGCAACGGCTTCCCGCGCGAGAAAATGCTCGGGGTGTGGTGGGCGGGGTCGGAAGAAGACACCGTGCCGGCCGGCGACGCCGCCAAGGGCTACAGCGCGATGACCTTCAACACCCCTGGCAACTACCCGGTGATGGACGACATCAGAAAAAAACTCTACGAAGCCGGCAAGGGTAATCTGGCGGACCGCAACCGCATCGGCTCCGTGTACCACATGCGCGGCGTCAGCGCGGCCATCCTGTGGGTGGAGGCGATGCGCACCGCGCAGGAGAAGTTCGGCAAAGGCAAAGCGGTCACCGGCGAACAAATGCGCTGGGGCCTGGAAAACCTCAACGTCGACGAAGCGCGTCAGAAGGCTATCGGCGCGCTCGGCATGCTACCGGTGGTGAAGACCAGCTGCGACGATCATGAGGGCTCCGGCGCGGTGAAGGTCCAGCAATGGGACGGCAAAAAATGGAATGCCATCACGCCCAACTGGGTGGTGGGCGACAAGGCGCTGACCCGCAAGCTGTTGGAAGAAAGCTCCGCAGCCTACGCGGCCGAGAAAAAAATCACCCCGGCCTGCGCAAAATGACGCCCTACCTGTCCGTCAACAACGTGGAAGTGATCTACGACCATGTGATCCTGGTGCTGAAGGGCGTGTCGCTGCAGGTCCCGCAAGGGAAAATCGTCGCGCTGCTGGGGGCCAACGGCGCCGGCAAATCGACCACCTTGAAGACCATTTCCACCTTGCTGCGCGGAGAGCGCGGCGACGTCACCAAAGGCGACGTGCAGTTCAAGGGCGAACGCGTCGACCAGCTCACGCCCAATGAACTGGTCAAGCGCGGCCTGTCGCAGGTGATGGAGGGCCGCCACTGCTTCGGCCACCTGACCATCGAGGAAAACCTGCTGACCGGCGCCTACACGCGCAGCCTGTCGCGCGCGGAGCTCAAGGAATCGCTGGACAAGGTATACCACTACTTCCCGCGATTGAAGGAGCGCCGCACCAGCCAGGCCGGCTACACCTCCGGCGGCGAGCAGCAGATGTGCGCGATCGGCCGGGCGCTGATGGCCAAGCCGTCAATGATTTTGCTGGACGAGCCGTCGATGGGCATCGCGCCGCAAATCGTCGACGAGATTTTCGGCATCGTGAAGGACTTGAACGGCAAGGAGAACGTATCCTTCCTGCTGGCCGAGCAGAACACCAGCATCGCGCTGCGCTACGCCGATTTCGGTTACATCCTGGAAAACGGCCGAGTGGTGATGGAAGGTGCGGCCGCCGACCTGGCCAGCAACGAGGACGTCAAGGAGTTCTACCTCGGCGTGTCCGGCGCGGGCCGCAAGAGCTTCCGCGACATGAAATTTTACCGCCGCCGCAAACGCTGGCTGGCCTGAGGACCCTCGCGCATGAATATCAATCAAGAGATCGGAGGACGGCAATCATGACGGATACCCTGGACAGCCTGGAAGTACGCCCCCCCGAACAACGCGAGCGCGAACTGATGGCGCGCCTGCCGCAACTGGTTGCGCGCGCAAAGGCTGCCGCCGGCTGGTCGCGCATCCTGCGGGACGTGAACGCGGCCGACATCACCAGCCGCGCCGCGCTGGCGACTTTGCCGGTGACGCGCAAATCCGAACTGCACGCGCTGCAAAAACTCCAGCCTCCGTTCGGCGGCCTGAATACCACGCCGGTGGGGCAGTTGGCGCGCCTGTACATGTCACCCGGGCCGATCTTCGACCCCGAAGGCAAAGGCAAGGACTGGTGGCGCTTTGCCCGTCCCATGTACGCGGCCGGCGTGCGTCCCGGAGGTTTGCTGCAAAACTGCTTCTCCTATCATTTCACGCCGGCGGCTTTCATGGTCGAAGGCGGCGCCGCGCGCATCGGCTGCACCGTCATCCCGGCGGGCAGCGGCCAGACCGAGATGCAGGTGCAAGCGATCAGCGAACTGCGGCCTGACACCTACGTCGGCACGCCTTCCTTCCTGAAGATCATCATCGAGAAGGCGCAGGAAATGGGGGCCGACATCAGCAGCATGACCAAAGCGCTGATGGGCGCCGAGGCGCTGCCCGAATCGCTGCGCGAGTGGTTCGCCGACAACGGCGTGCCGCATGTGCTGCAAACCTACGCCTCCGCCGATATCGGCAGCATCGCCTTCGAAACGCGCAGCGGCGACGTGCGCCACCCCGGCATGGTGCTCGATGAAGACGTGATCCTGGAAATCGTCCGTCCCGGCAGCGGCGATCCGGTGGCCGCCGGCGAAATCGGCGAGGTGGTGGTCACCGTTTTCAATCCGGACTATCCGCTGATCCGCTTCGCCACCGGCGACCTGTCGGCGGTGTTGACCGGCGTGCCCGATTCGCCGTGCGGCCGCACCAACACCCGCATCAAGGGCTGGATGGGCCGCGCCGACCAGACCACCAAGGTGCGCGCGATGTTCGTCCATCCGTCGCAGTTGCACGAGGTGACACGCCGCCATCCCGAAATCGTCAAGGCGCGGCTGGTGGTCTCCGGCCGCATGGCGCAGGACGTGATGACCTTGCACTGCGAGGTGGCCGATCCCGCCACCGCCAGCGACGCGGCCATCGTCGAATCGATCCGCGAGCTCACCAAATTGCGCGGCGAGGTGCGCTTCACCGCCATCGGCAGCCTGCCCGGCGACGGCAAGGTGATCGACGACGTAAGGGATTACACGTAGGGCCAAGGCAAATCCTGTGGCGGGATAGCAACGGTGAGCGGTGCGCGGTGATATGGCGGATAATATCGTTCTTCAACATGTTTTTAAAAGCCGAAGAAGACCATGCAAGACTTCCACCACAACCGCGCCCGCGCCCTGCTGGAGAACGCGGAAGAACTGTTCAATAAAGAGACCGTCGACGGCGCCGTCACCGCGATGGCGGACACCCTCAACGCCCGCTTCAACCAGGCCGACAGCGAGGAATTCCCGCTGGTGCTGGGGGTGATGGGCGGCGCGGTGGTCTTCACCGGCAACCTGCTGCCGCAGCTGACGTTCCCGCTCGAATTCGACTACATCCACGTCAGCCGCTACGGCGACGACGACCAGGGCGGACAAGTGGTGTGGAAAGTGGTGCCGCGTTCGAACGTGGCCGGCCGCGTCGTCATCGTGTTGGACGATATCCTGGACGAAGGCGAAACGCTGGCCCACGTCAAACAGCGCCTGCTGGACATGGGCGCGGCCGAAGTGGTGCTGGCCGTCTTCGCCGACAAGGCGATCGGCAAGCCCAAGCCGGTCAAGGCGGACATCGTCGGCATCACGATCCCGAACCGCTTCGTGGTCGGATTCGGCATGGACGCATACGGCTACTGGCGCAATTTGCCCGGCCTGTGGGCGATCCAGACCGAGAAGCAGTAACTAGGGCTGCAGCCCCCACGTATCGACGAATTTGCGAATACCGTTGGGATGCGCCTTCTTCCACGCCTCGAACTCGGGGCGGTAGGATTCCTTGTACCGCAAGATCAGAAGGCCCGCCTCCAGCTGATCGGCCTTGGCCAATGTCTGCATGGCGATCAAGCCTGGATCGGTGAGCGCTTCGCCGCCCTTGGCCTCGATTTCGCTGGCCGCTTTCATCGCCCCCTCCCATGACGCCAGCTCGATGGCGAACGGCGTGCTGGCGATATTGTCCTCGCGATTTTTAACGCGGATGGCCGCCTCTCTCATGCCCAGCATCAGCCACGCCCCGCCATCGGCCGTTTTCTGCTCGCCCGGCCCGCCGCTGAAAGTGGAATCGAGTTGGACGGACGGCTTGCCGGTTGCCGGTTCAAGCGTCACGCCGACCTTGCGCACCAAACCCAAGGGCTTCAGCGGCGTGCCGGCCGCCGCGCGCATGTGTGCCAGCTTGCCCCAGTTGGGCATCTGGCTCGGTTGCGCGGCGATCCCGTTGAACAGCGCCTCCTCGGCGGCCGCGCGCTTGCCCTGGTACGCCAGCGCGTCGAACAGGAAGCGCCAGCCCTGGCTATTCAACGGCTCGATCGTCACGCCCTTGCGGAAAAGCTCCTCGGCCTCGGCATATTTTTTCTGCGCGAAGTAGCAATCGCCGGCGTAAATCCAGGCGGTGGAATACAACGGGTCGGCCTGCGCCGCCTGCAGGTATTTTTCGCGCGCCTCGTCCAGTTTTCCGGCGATGAACAGCTGTTCGGCTTCACGCTTCAGGTTTGACGCCTGCTCGGTCGGCACGTGCAACGGCGCCGGCTTTTCCTCGGAGAGCATGCGCAGCACCTCCTGCGCAATCGGATCGCGCGGTTCAAGCTTCAACGCCTGCCGCGCGACGGCCTCCGACTGCGCGCGCCATTGGTTTTTTTTCTCGGCGTCGGGTTGCACTATCGATAAAACGTAGATTGCGTTTGCCAGCCGCGACAAGGGCACGGAGGATGTCGCATCCGCCTTCACGGCCGCTTCAAAGCTGCGCAATGCCTCCCCGGGCTTGCGCTGGGACAGCTGCATGTCGCCTTGCTTGACCAGCGCGGCGGCAGCGTCGTTGATGGGTATTTGCGCGGTGGCCGTGGGCGCGAAGCACAGCAACGAAAAAGACATGGAGAGGGACAGCGACAGCGCGCGCACTTTATTCATCATTCAATCCATTTTTTTCGCAAGGTTGAATTTATTATAAGTGCTTTCGCTAGACCATGCCCTACGCTGCTGCGCCGGCAAAACGGGGGTCACGGCAAAACGGGGGTCAGGTCCGACATTCGGACATTCAGGAACTTTTAAGCGTTGAAAAAGTTCCCCATTATCGCCATTTGTCCGAATGTCGGACCTGACCCCGGGGTTTAGAGCGCGAGGCGTGCGCGGGCCGCGTCGTATTCGGCTTTCAGGCGCGCGACCATTTCCGCGGTGGTCGGTACGTCGTCCATCAGGCCCACGCCCTGGCCGGCGCCCCAGATGTCGCGCCATGCCTTGGCACTGCTGGAGCCGAAGTTCATCGAGCTCTTGTCGGCCTGCGGCAGCGCGTCCGGATCGAGGCCGGCGTTGATGATGGATTTCTTCAGGTAGTTGCCATGCACGCCCGTGAACAGGCTCGAATAAACGATGTCGGCGGCCGACGATTCGACGATGGCGTCGCGGTAGTCGTCGCTGACGTTCGATTCCTTCGTCGCGAGCCAGCGCGAACCGATGTACGCGAAGTCGGCGCCCATCGCCTGCGCCGCCAAAATAGCGTCGCCGGTGGCGATCGCGCCGGACAGGGCGATCGGGCCTTTGAAGAATTTGCGCACTTCGCCCACCAGCGCGAACGGCGACAAGGTGCCGGCGTGGCCACCGGCGCCGCTGGCGACCAAGATCAGGCCATCGACGCCGGCTTCCAGCGCTTTTTCGGCGTGGCGGATCGATACGATGTCGTGCATGACGATGCCGCCGTAGCTGTGGATCGCGTCCAGCATTTCCTTCGGCGGCGCGCGCAGCGACGAGATGATGATCGGAACCTGGTGCTTGACGCAGACTTCGACGTCATGCGCCAGTCGGTCGTTCGACTGGTGGACGATCTGGTTGACGGCGATCGGACCCACGCGCTTGTCCGGATTGGCGATCTGGTAATCGGCCAGTTCCTTTTGCAGGTCGGTCAGCCAGACGTCGAGCATTTCCGCCGGACGGGCGTTCAGCGCCGGGAAAGAGCCGACGATGCCGGCCTTGCACTGCGCCGCCACCAGCGCGGGACCGCTGGCGATGAACATCGGGGAGGCGATTACTGGGAGTGAAAGATTTTGCAACGCTGCAGGCAGGGCCATGGCGAACTCGCTGACGTAAGTTGATCGGAGTGTAAGGTCTCGGAAGATTATAAGCCGGAAATAGTACGATCGTGCCAAAAATAGGTGGATTGCTCTAGAGTTTGCACCGGATAGTGGCGGCCCGGTAGCAGCTCACTGGTTAAGTAAGTGCTCACCTTCGATGCGGGCCGCCAGGCTCCTTACTAGCTGTTTTATCGCCCATGTTCCCAGCGCTTCCGGCGTCTCCTTCAAAAAGCGCGCATTGGCCGCTTCGAATACCGGCATCGCCAGCAGCAGCGCCGGCACTTCGCTCAACGCTATCCGCTGCCGCTCCAGCAGCAAGAACTTCAGCAGAACCTTGATGGCGTTCTGCGCGTTGCGCACGGGGTCCGCCTCCAGATATGCCAGGCGGGATCTGGCCCGCGCCAGCGCGCCCTCCACATCGCCGAACGGCCGGCCATGCCCCGGAATCACCAGCCGCACATCCAGCCCCGCGATGACATCGAGCGTGGCCCGCTCCTCCGCGAAACCGGATTCGCCTTCGAGCTCCGGGAAAATCACGCCGAAGCCGTTTTCCCACAGCGCGTCCGCCGACACCAGCACGCGCTCCTGCGGACAGTAAAAAATCAGCGAATGCGGATCGTGCCCCGGCGCGCCCAGCGCCTGCCACTCCATTCCGCCAAAGGCCAGCACGTCGCCCGGCGCGATGGTCGTGTCGAAGGTGAATCGCTCGCAGCGCTGGCCCGTGGCCTTGAAACTGAGCGCGTCGACATCCCAGTCCCGCACCTTGTCCGCCTCGGCGACCGGAATCGCGATCCGGCTGCCGTAATGCGCCTGCAGCGCGGCGTTGCCGCCGCAATGGTCGGAATGCAGGTGGGTGTTGAGCACCAGGTCGAGATGCCGGCCTTGCAAGGCGTGCCGCACCAACGCCAGCGTTTGCGGCGCGTGGGTCAGGTAGCCGGTGTCGATCAAGGCCGTGTCGTCGCGTCCCAACAACAGCACGTTGTTGGAGGACAGCCAGCCCCGCTCGAACACCTGGATCGAGGCCGGCAGCGCGATCATTCCGCGAAATCGTCGTCGAAATTCACCGTCAGCTCGCGCCGGCGGATTTCGGCCCAGACGCCCCGCTTGTAGTCGTCGTCCGCCTTGGACCAGTTAACGATTTCCTCGATGGTGCGCAGGCATCCCATGCAATAACGGCGCTCGGCATCCATCTTGCACAGGCTGACGCAGGGCGACGGGACTGGGGAGGCGAGCTCGGGAGCAGCGCCTGGAAGGGCTAAGTTAGTTGGATCACTCATGGCGCCATTATGGACCGAATGCGCTTGACTTGGGGAACGCGAAGCCTATACTACCATCCATGTAGATGGTAACCAGATGGAGATGTATGGCTAAGCAAGAACTAAAACTGAAGACCGCCGAGTCGGAAAAGATCACGATCAACCTCGGGCCCATCGACCTGGGGCAGATCGATTTGCTGGTGCAGGAGGGGTTTTACTCCAACCGCACCGATTTGATCCGGACGGCGATCCGCAATCAGTTAAACGAGCACGCCGACGTGGTGAAGCAAACGGTGGCGCGCAAAAGCCTGGTGCTCGGAATGCAACATTACACCCGCTCGGATCTTGAAGCGGTGCAGGCGGCCGGCCAGCGGCTGCAGATACAGGTACTTGGTTTGGCCAGCATCGCCAGCGACGTTTCGGTCGAACTGGCACTGGCGACCATCGATTCGATTTTTGTATTAGGTTCGCTCCACGCCAGCGCGGTGATCAAAACCGCGTTAGCCCAACGAATCCACTAAAGGACAACTATGAAATTACCGTTTATGTCGAGCGTGCGCAGTGCCGCACAAAAGCTCATTAACAAGGGCGCCACGGCCGCCGTGCAAAAAGCCATGGAAAGCATGGTCGAACTGCAGCAAAAGCAGCAGCAACAACGCGCCGCCGGGCCACAACCGGCATCGCCGTCGGCGCCCCAGCCGTCGTCGCAACCGCATATGCGTGACATTAATCCGCCGCCGGAATACGTGGCGCCGCGTTCGGCGCCGCAACCGGCCGCCGACAGCGCGCGCGTTCACACCGAATCGGCGGCGAAACCGACCGCCCAAGCTGCGACTGAACCGCCGCAGCAGGCCACGCCGGCCAGCATGCCCAATCCGGCCACCAATCCAACCGAGTACGCGCAGGACATGTTGAACCGGATGGGCATCAAGATCGATTTGCAGTCCATGGATCTGCAGTCCAACTTTGGCATGGACATGGGTTCGTTCATGAATCCCACCCAGGCCGCGCCGCTGCCGGAAGGCGCAAAGTTCATCAGCGGCAGCTACGCCAACCACGCCGGCAGCCGCAATTACAAGTTGTATGTGCCGTCGACCTACACCGGCCAGGCCATGCCGCTGCTGGTCATGCTGCACGGCTGCACGCAGAACCCCGACGATTTCGCCGCCGGCACGCAAATGAACCAGGTGGCCGAGGAAATGGGCTGCTTCGTCGCCTATCCGGAGCAAACGTCCGGCGCCAACCACTCGAAGTGCTGGAACTGGTTCAATGCCATCGACCAGCAGCATGGCCAGGGCGAGCCATCCATCATCGCCGGCATCGCGCAGCAGATCATCGACGAATATCCGGTCAACGAGCGCCAGGTGTATGTGGCCGGACTGTCGGCCGGCGGCGCGATGGCCGTCATCGTCGGCACCCTGTACCCCGAGCTGTTCGCGGCGGTGGGCGTGCATTCGGGTCTGCCGTTCGCCTCGGCGCAGGATTTGCCGTCGGCGCTGAGCGCCATGAAGCGCGGCGCCAGCAGCTCGCGCAAGGCCGGCAATGGCTCGCAGCCGATCATCGTGTTCCACGGCGATAGCGACACCACCGTCAATCCGCGCAACGGCGAGCAGGTGATCGAGCAGAGCCTGCACAGCCACAAGGGCGCGCCGTCGATCCAGTCGGGCAGCGTGCCGAATGGCTATCGCTACACGCAGACGACGCACACCAAGGCCGACGGCTCGCCGCTGGGCGAACATTGGGTGGTGCATGGCGCCGGCCACGCATGGTCGGGCGGCAGCTCCCACGGCACCTACACCGACGCCAAGGGGCCGGACGCCAGCCGTGAGATGGTGCGGTTTTTCCGCACGGTGAGCTAGGCCTCGTCCGGGATGAGGTCTGGAGAGACGTAGGGCGGATTAGCGCAGCGTAATCCGCCATCGAGCCGTCGGCGACGCATGCATGGCGGATTACGGCTTCGCCTAATCCGCCCTACGTGCCTCCGGGGTCTGGTTCGGTTCCGTGTCGGCGATATGCTGTTTCAGGCACGCCGGGCACCAGCAACTGGCGCCCGGCGCCGACGGCACCGGCAACGCCGCCGGCAGATAGGTACACCAGCAGGGCTGGGCCGCCGTGGCGGGATCGGCGTCCACCATGGCGCACGAGAATTCGGCGCCGCAACGCGAGCAGGTACTCATATGGCGGCAAGTTGGCTGGTCATGCGGTCCAGCGTATCGGATGATCTCGGAAAATACAACCGGATAGCCCTATAATGCGTAACTGATCGCAGCGATCGCAGCCACAGGCTGTAAAATTGCACAAAATTTTTAACCGGACTCGCCATGACCCAACTGACTAACCTTAACTTAGGCATGAATGACGACTTGACCGCGGTGTCGCCGCAGATCAAGGCACAGATTCTGGCCGAGGCCCTGCCCTACATCCGCAATTTCCATGGCAAGACCATTGTCATCAAATACGGCGGCAATGCGATGACCGACGAGCGCCTGAAACATGGCTTCGCCCGTGATGTCATTTTGCTCAAACTGGTGGGCATGAATCCGGTCGTGGTGCACGGCGGCGGTCCGCAAATCGACAACGCGCTGAAAAAAATCGGCAAGCAGGGCACGTTCGTCCAAGGAATGCGCATCACCGACGAAGAAACCATGGAAGTGGTGGAGTGGGTGCTCGGCGGCGAAGTCCAGCAGGACATCGTGATGTTGATTAATCACTACGGCGGCCAGGCCGTGGGCCTGACCGGCAAGGACGGTGGCCTGATCCGCGCCAAGAAGATGGCGATGCCGGATAAGGAAAATCCAGGCCAGTTCCTCGACATCGGCTTCGTCGGCGAGATCGACGCGATCAACCCGGCCGTCGTCAAGGCGCTGCAGGACGACGCCTTCATCCCGATCATTTCGCCGATCGGCTTCGGCCAGGATGGCCAGGCGTACAACATCAACGCCGACGTCGTCGCCGGCAAAATCGCCGAAATCCTCAAGGCCGAAAAGCTGATCATGATGACCAACATCGCCGGCGTTCAGGACAAACAGGGCAACCTGGTAACCGACCTGTCGGCGCGCGAGATCGACGAGATGTTCGCCGACGGGACGATTTCCGGCGGTATGCTGCCTAAAATTTCATCAGCGCTGGACGCTGCGAAGTCCGGCGTCAACACGGTTCACATCATCGATGGGCGAATTGAACACTCTTTATTGCTCGAGGTGTTGACCGAACAGGCATTTGGAACTATGATCCGGTCTCACTGAAAAAACGGCGATGCACTTTTAGCCGCGTTTTTGAGTGCATCGTCATACCAGTACGCCCTTTTAGCTCAGTGGTAGAGCACTCCCTTGGTAAGGGAGAGGCCACGTGTTCAATCCACGTAAAGGGCACCATCTCCCGCATTGCCCCTCCCGCAGCACCCTCCCCCGCTTGTCCTTAACTCTTCAATAAATCCGCTCCACCGTCATGCCGCGTTGGCGCAGCAGTTCCGGCACGCTTCCTTTGCCGATCAAATGCAGCACGCCGATCGCCGCAACGCTGTTGTTTTCACGCGCCATCAGCTTGACCATGCTGTCGGCCAGCGCCGGATTGCGTCCGTCCAGCAGCACCTTCTGCACGAAGCGGCCGGAGAAGGTGTCGTCGCGCTCCGCCTGGGCCGCCAGCGCGTCCAGCGCCTTGATGTCGGCGTTGCGCCAGGCCTCGGCGATCTCGCGCGCCTGCCTGGCCTGTTCCTTGTCCTCGATGCCGGCGATGGTCTCCTGCAGGAACAGCAGCTGCTCGGCCGGCGACAGATTGCCGAACAAGCCCATTTGGCCCTCGGGCGATTCCAGCTCGATGACTTTCTGGCCACGGTCGTGTGCCTGTTTGGCCAAGTGCGCATCGACCGCCTGCGCGGCGTCGTAGCCCTGGCTGGCGAATTCGCTCACCGTCAGCAGGCTGGCGAGCAGCCATGGCTTCATCGCCGCCACGGTCTCCGGCTCGATCTTGTACTGCTTGAGCAGCGCGTCGAGCCGGCGCCGCCATTCCGGCGACAACGACGGCGCCGCCGCGCCGGGGCCGACCAGGCCATACTTCTGCACCGCCCGCGCCAGTTTTTGCGGATCGCCCAGCGGATCGATTTCCAGCGCCAGCACGGGCGCCTGCTTCAACGCGCCGGCCACGCGCGGCTCGAGCGGATAGAAGTCCCTGGAGCCGACGTGGATGGTGCCGAACAGGTATAGCGCATGTTCGCCGCTGCGCACCTTGAACAGCGCGCCGCGGTTGGGCGCCTGTCCAGGGTCCGCCGCCCAAGTGGGACCGAGGGCAAAGCAGAACAAACTGCAGAACATCACTATAATCTGGCGTCGCATGGCTTCCTTTGTTGATTGGTCTCCCGTGAATATTACTCGTAACCCGCCCGTGTGGTTGTTCGATCTCGATAACACGCTACACAACGCCTCCCACGCCATCTTCCCCGCGATCATGGCGAACATGAACGTCTATATCGCCCGCGTGCTGGGAGACGGCGTCACGCCGGCCAGCGAGGATATCGTCAACGCCGCGCGCACCAGCTACTGGCGCAGGTATGGCGCAACGATACTGGGACTGGTCAAGCATCACGGCGTCATTCCGGCCCATTTCCTGCACGAGACCCACACGATCGCCGAGATGACGGAGATGATCCGCGCCGAGCGCGGACTGCGCCAGCTGATGCGCCGCCTGCCCGGGCGCAAAATCCTGCTGACCAACGCGCCGCACCGCTATTCGACCCAAGTGCTGCGGCATCTCGGCCTGCACCGCGAATTCGGCCATCACGTCTCGGTCGAATCGATGACGGTGCACCGGCAGATGCGCCCCAAGCCGTCCAAGCTGATGCTGCGTAACCTGATGCGCCGCCACCGCCTGACGCCCGAGCGCTGCATCCTGGTCGAGGACACCTTGGCCAATCTGCGCAGCGCCCACGCGCTCGGCATGCGCACCGCGTGGATCACCCAGTACCTGACCATTGGCGACACCGCCGGCCTGGCGCATCCCCAAAAAAGGTTAATTCGCCCCGCTTATGTCGATGTCAAAGTAAAATCTGTCAGGAATCTGCCGGCACGCTTGCATCATCTGCGCTGATTCACCTCTTTTTCGACACCTATCCGCGAGATCACATGGCAAGCACACCGCCGGGCCAGCGCCGCCTTGAAATCCTCCGAGCGCTGGCGGAGATGCTGGAACAGCCCAAGGGCGACAAGATCACCACGGCCGCGCTGGCGCGCAAGCTCGCGTTTTCCGAGGCCGCGCTGTACCGGCACTTCGCCAGCAAGGCGCAGATGTTCGAGGGGCTGATCGAATTCATCGAGTCCACCGTTTTCGGCCTGATCAATCAGATCGCCGAACGCCAGGCCGACGGCCTGACGCAGGCGCGCGACATCGTCGGCATGCTGCTGCAATTCGCCAGCCAGAATCCGGGCATGACGCGGGTGCTGATCGGCGAGGCGCTGGTCAACGAGGACGAACGCCTGCAGCTGCGCATGAACCAGTTCTACGACCGCGTCGACCTGGCGCTCAAACAGGCGTTGCGGCAGTCGGTGGCGGAGGGGCAGGCGCACGAGAACGAGGTACAGGCCCGCGCCGGCATGCTGACCAGTTTTGTCATCGGCCGCTGGCACCGTTATGCCAAGAGTGGATTCAAGAACAACCCCTCGCAGGACGCCCCCCTGCAAATCGCGCTGCTGTTATCGTAGATGGAAATGAACGCTGAATGTTTCGCACTGCTGGACGACGCCAGTCCGAGTAGCGGATTTGAAACCCGCACGGCCGAGCAGGGTCGTACCCCGCATGGGGTACGACCCTTAAGTGGTGACGCGGGCGCATCGCTAAACGCAGGGGGTGCGCACGGCGATGGTCCGCGTTCGCGCCTCTACACCGGCCATCTGGGCACGCTGCGCTGCGACGACATCGGCCAATGGCCGCAAGTGCTCGAGCAGATGCGCGCGGCGCTGAAGCGCGGCGAGTACGCGATCACGCTGTGCGCCTATGAGCTGGGCGCGGCGCTGCTCGATATCGGCGCCACCCCGCCCGCCGGCGCGCCGCTGGCCCAAATCCTGCTGTTCAAGGATTGCGCGTCGCTGACCAGCGCCGAAGTGGGCGACTGGCTGGCCGCGCGCTCGTTCCCGATCGACCGGCCGGCCGGCATCGCCAACGTCCGTCCCAACGTCGACCGCCAAGCCTTCGACGCCGCGCTGGCGCGCATCCACGACTACATCGAGGCCGGCGACACCTACCAGGTCAACTACACCTACCGCTTGCGCTTCGACGCCTTCGGCGGCATTCACGCGCTGTACGCCCGCCTGCGCGGGCGCCAGCCGGTGCCCTACGGCGCGCTGGTCGGGCTGGAAGACGGCTCGGCTATCCTGTCGCTGTCGCCGGAGCTGTTCGTGCGCCACCAGGACGGCGTGCTGACGGCGCGGCCGATGAAGGGCACCGCGCCGGCCGCGCCGCCGGCGCAGGCGGCCGAGAACATCCTGCGGGCCACCGTGCTGGCGGCCGATCCGAAGAACCGCGCCGAGAACCTGATGATCGTCGACCTGCTGCGCAACGACATCGGCCGCATCGCCCGCACCGGCAGCGTGAAGGTACCGGCGCTGTTCGAGGTGCACCGCTACAGCAGCGTGCTGCAGATGACGTCGACCGTCACCGCCGAACTGCGCGATGACGCCACCTTGGCCGACATCTTCGACGCGCTCTATCCATGCGGCTCGATCACCGGCGCGCCAAAGCGCCGCACGATGGAAATCATCGGCGAGCTGGAACCGGACCCGCGCGGCATCTACACGGGCGCCATCGGCTGGTTCGATCCAGACAAGGAAGGCAAGGTCGGCGACTTCTGCATGTCGGTGCCGATCCGCACCCTGGCGCTGGACGCGCCGGACGGCATCGACGGCGTGCGCCGGGGCGAAATGGGCGTCGGCGCCGGCATCGTCTTCGACAGCGACGCCGCCGGGGAGTACGCCGAGTGCCAGTTGAAGGCGCGCTTCCTCACCGGCCTGAAAAACGACTTCGAGATTTTCGAGACGATGTATGCGACGCCACAGGGCGGCGTGCGCCACCGCGCACGTCACCTCAAGCGGCTCGCCGCGTCGGCCGCCTACTTCGGCTACGCGTGGGACGAGGCGGCGGCCAACGCCTACCTGGACACCGCCTGCCACATGCTGGCGGACGACATACTTCAGCCGCCGGCGGCCGGCGCGGCATACCGCCTGCGATTGGCGCTGGGTTCATCGGGAGCTTTCTCGGTGCAGCACGCGCCGCTGGCGCCATTGACGCAACCGGTGCGCGTGCTGCTGGCCGGCGACGCCACCGCTTCCGGCGATGTATTCCTGCGCCATAAAACCAGCATCCGCACCCGTTACGACGACGCCTGGCGCGACGCCGAGACGCGAGGCGCGTTCGACACGCTGTTCTTCAACGAGCGCGGGGAACTGACCGAGGGTGGACGCAGCAGCGTCTTCGTGCGCGTCGACGGCCGCTGGCTGACGCCTGCGCTGCCCTGCGGCGTGCTGCCCGGCGTGATGCGCGGCGTGTTGCTCGACGATCCGGAATGGAACGCCAGCGAAGCCGTGATCACGCGCGAAATGCTGGAGCGCGCGCAGGACATCGTCGTCTGCAATGCCCTGCGCGGCGCGGTGAAGGCGACACTTTAAAGGTCGACGATCATCTCGAAGCCGCCGTAGATCATGCGCTTGCCGTCGAAGGGCATGCTCTTGGGGTCCATGAACTCGGCCAGGCGCGGGTCTTTCATGACTTTTTCGTTGATTTCGTCGCGCTTGGCACGCGATTCGTAGACGATCCAGGAAAACGCCACCACTTCGTTTTCCTTCAGGTCCACACTCATCGGAAACGAGGTGACCTTGCCGGGCGGGACATCGTCTCCGATGGTTTCACGGAACTCCAGCGCGCCGTATTCCTTCCAGACCGCGCCGCAGGCCAACGACATTTTTTTGTACGCTTCGATGTTCTCTTTGGGTACCGGAATCACAAATCCATCGACATATGCCATGACTGTCTCCTGGTTATCGGGTGAACAACCAGATTAGTCAACTAAGCGGCGGATGACAAGCGACATAGCTTAATGAACATCAACCCGATTCATTATTTCAGCGGGCGTCGACGAAACGTTTCCGGTAGGCGCCGGGCGTGGTCGCGGCCAGCCGGCGAAAATGATGCCGCAGGGATTCTTCGGAACCGAAGCCGGCCCGCTCGACGATCTGCGCCAGCGGCACATCCGGCACTTCCAGCATCTCCTTGACGATCGCCACCCGCTCGCGGATCAGCCACTCGACCGCACCCAGTCCCGTTGCCTGTTGGAACTGCCGCTGCAAGGTGCGCGGACTCATCGCGGCGCGCTCGGCCATGCTGGCGACCGTGTGCGCCAGCTCGGGATGGCTGCGCAGCCAGTCCATCAGCTTCGACAGCCGGCCCTGCTCGCCCTGCGCCATCGGCCGCGGCAGGAACTGCGCCTGCCCGCCCTCCCGGTGCGGCGCCACAACCAGCCGCTGCGCCACCAGATTGCCGATGCGGGCGCCATGATCGCGCCGCACCACGTGCAGCAGCATGTCGAGCCCGGCGGCCGAACCGGCGGCGGTGATGACCTGGCCGGTGTCCACGTACAGGTGGTCCGGCTGGACATCGATCTTCGGATAGCGCTTGGCCAGCTTGTCGGCGTAGCGCCAGTGGGTGGTGGCGCGCTGGCCGTCGAGCACGCCGGCGGCGGCCAGCACGAAGACGCCGGAACAGATCGAGCACAGGCGCGCGCCGCGCCGGTGCGCGGCGCGGATCAGCTCCAGCAGCGCCGGTGGAGGGGCTTCATCGGCGTCGCGCCAGCCGGGGATGACGATGGTGTCGGCCAGCGCCAGCAACTCGGGCGCGTACGGCGCCTGCACGACGATGCCGCCGGCCGCGCGGATCGGCCCCGGCTCGACGGCGCAGACGGCGAAGTCATACCAGTCGACGTCCAGCTCGGGACGCTCCAGGGCGAACAGTTCGACCGTGCAGCCGAACTCGAAGGTGCACAGCCGGTCGTAGGCCAGCGCGACAACGAGATGTTTTTTCATGGCGTAATCTTAACGCAGAATGGCCGATGCGCCACTGATGGCATTGGCGGGGCGCGTGGACAATGGCGTTACTGTTCAAACACGTAGGGGGGATTAGGCGGCACGCCGTAATCCACCATGCACGAGCCGCCGACGGCGCCTGGCGGATTACGCTGCGCTAATCCGCCCTACGTGGATCCCAGGAGCTCATCCACCAAGGAGATAGCAATGTCCGCCAAATCCCTCGTTACCGCCATCCCGGCCGCCCCCAGCGCCGCCGCCCTGGCCCACTTCGAAGCCAGCTTCAGCTACGAAACCGACTGCTGGGACGTGCACGACGCGCTCGCCGGCGGCAAGCAGGATTTCGTGTTGCTGGATGTGCGCGGCACGGAGAAGTACGCCGCCGGCCACGTGCCGGGCGCCTTGGATCTGGCGCACCGCAAGATCATCGGCTCGAAGATCGCCGAATTCCCGGACGATACGCTATTCGTGGTCTATTGCGCCGGCCCGCACTGCAATGGCGCGGCGCGCGCCGCCGTGCGGCTGGCGCAGCTGGGCCGGCCCGTCAAACTGATGCCAGGCGGCATCACCGGCTGGCTCGACGAAGGCTTCGCCCTCGCCACCGCGCCCGCCGGCGCGCCGCAGGAGGATTAATTACATCGCCAGCGCTTTTTCGACCGCGCCGACCAGTTGCTTGTCGTCCGGTTTGACTTTGCTGCCGAAGTTATCCACAACCTTGCCGTTGCGGTCGATCAGGTATTTGTGGAAGTTCCAGGCCGGCGCCTTGCCGGTCGCCTTGATCAGGTTGGCGAAAAGCGGATTCGGCTCCTTGCCCGACACCACCGATTTGGAAAACATCGGGAACTTCACGCCATAGGTGTTGTAGCAGAAATCGGCGATTTCCTTGCTGCTGCCGGGCTCCTGCTGGCCGAAGTCGTTGGACGGGAAGCCCAGCACCACCAACCCCTTGCTACCGTACTTGGCGTACATGGCCTCCAGCCCCTCGTACTGGTTGGTGAAGCCGCAATATGACGCGGTATTGACCACCAGAATCACCTTGCCGGAGTACTGGCACAGGTCCTGCGGCGCCTCGTCCTGCAAACGCTTGAACGTTTGCTTGAGGATGGCAGGGCAATTGGCCGGCGCGGCCGTCGCCGCAGGGGCCGTCCCGGCCGCCACGGCGGGAGCTTGCGCGAACGCATGGGCGCCCGCCAAGAAGGTCAGCGAGGAAACTACGCACAACTGGGCAATTGTCTTGGACATGGTCGAGGTCGCTTAGAGTAAAAAAATCATTCTATGCCAATCCGCCGGAACTTGCCTGACGAGCATGCAAAATCGCAAACGCCGTCAGGCGCTAAACGCCGCCGAGGCAAATGTACTTCACCACCAGATACTCGTCGATGCCGTGTTGCGAGCCTTCGCGACCCAGGCCCGACTGCTTGACGCCACCAAACGGCGCCACTTCGGTGGAGATCAGGCCCGTATTGACGCCGACGATGCCGCATTCGAGTCCCTCGGCCACGCGCCAGATCCGGCCAATATCGCGCGAGTAGAAATAGCTGGCCAGGCCGAACTCCGTATCGTTGGCCAGCGCGATGACTTCCTCGTCGGTCTTGAAGCGGAACAGCGGCGCCAGCGGGCCGAAGGTCTCCTCGCCGGCGACCAGCATGTCGTTGCCGACATCGGCGATGACGGTCGGCTGGAAGAAGCTGTGGCCCAGTGGGTGGCGCTTGCCGCCGGTGAGCAGGCGGCCGCCTTTGGACAGCGCGTCGGCGATGTGCTCCTCGACCTTCTGGACGGCCTTCTCGTCGATCAGCGGGCCTTGCGTCACGCCCTCCTCGACGCCGTTGCCGACCTTGAGTTTTTCGACGGCGGCCACCAGTTTTTCGGCGAATTGTTCGTACACCCCGTCCTGCACATACAGGCGGTTGGCGCACACGCAGGTCTGGCCGGCGTTGCGGTACTTGGAGGCGATCGCGCCTTCGACGGCCGCATCGAGGTCGGCGTCGTCGAACACGATGAACGGCGCGTTGCCGCCCAATTCCAGCGACAGCTTTTTAATCGTCGGCGCGCTTTGCTCCATCAGCAGCCGGCCGATGGCGGTCGAACCGGTGAAGGTCAGCTTGCGCACGATCGGGTTGGACGTCATTTCACCGCCGATATCCTTGGAAGCGCCGGTCAGCACGCTGAACACGCCCGGCGGCACGCCAGCGCGTTCGGCCAGTTCGGCCAGCGCCAGCGCGCAATACGGCGTGGACTCGGCAGGTTTCAGCACCATCGGGCAGCCGGCCGCCAGCGCGGGGCCGGCCTTGCGGGTGATCATCGCGATCGGGAAGTTCCACGGCGTGATCGCCGCGCACACGCCGATCGGCTCCTTGGTCACCAGCAGGCGGCGGTCCGGCCAGGGCGACGCCAGCGTCTCGCCGGCCACGCGCTTGGCTTCCTCGCCAAACCATTCGATGAACGAGGCGCCGTAGGCCACCTCGCCGCGCGACTCGGTCAGCGGCTTGCCCTGCTCGGCCGTCATCAGCAGCGCCAGGTCGTCGGTGTTCTCCAGGATCAGGTCATTCCACTTGCGCAGAATGGCGGCGCGCTCCTTGGCGGTCTTTTTGCGCCAGGCCGGCCAGGCGGCGTTCGCGGCGTCGATGGCGCGCCGGGTTTCGGCAGCGCCCATGCGCGGCACGGTGCCGATTTGCTCGCCGGTGGCCGGATTGGTTACCGGATGGGTCTCGCCGTTGTCGGCGTCGGCCCAGACGCCGTTGATGTAGGCTTGCTGGCGCAGCAGTGTGGGGTCTTTCAGTTGCAGCATCGGTCAGTCCTCCTCATGCAAAGAATGACTATGCCACATCGTGCGCCAGCGTGATTTACACTACGGTGAACGAGGACAGGTCCGGATGCGGCGGCGGATAGCTCAGGTCCATGCCCTCCAGCGTCTCCAGCAGCAGGCTGGCGATCACCAGATTGCGGTGGGTCTTGGAATTGGCCGGCACGATGTACCACGGCGCGTGCGGTTCATCGGTCTCGCGGATGGCCTGCTCATAGGCGCGCTGGTACTCGTTCCATTTCTTGCGCTGCTCGATATCGTTGGGATCGAACTTCCACTGCTTGTCCGGATCGTCGAGACGTTCCTGCAAGCGCTCGCGCTGCTCTTCCTTCGAGATATGCAGGAACACCTTGACGATCACGGTGCCCGTTTCGGCCAGCATGCGCTCAAAATCGCGGATCTGCGCGTAACGGCGCTTGCACTCGCCGCCGTCGATCATGCCCTGCACCTTGGTGATCAGCACATCCTCGTAATGACTGCGATTGAAGATGGCGATCTTGCCCTTGGGCGGCACGTGCTGGTGCACGCGCCACAGATAGTCGTGGTCCAGTTCCTCGTCGGTCGGCCCCTTGAAGGCCACCGCGCTCACGCCCATCGGACTGACGCCGCTGAACATCGCCCGCACGGTGCCGTCCTTGCCGGAGGTGTCCATCCCCTGCAATACCAGCAGCACCTTCTGTTTGCGCTGCGCGTACAGCATGCTTTGCAAAGCGGCGATCCGTTTGATCAGCGCGTCGGTGCGCTTGATGTCGAGCGCTTTGCCTTTGGACTTGCTCAGCTCTGGATTGGCGGCGCGGCTGGAGAAGGCGCTGTCGTCGGCGTCCTCGTCGCGCAGCTTCTGTTTGTCGGCGGCGCGGAAGCGTTGGCGGGCGTTATGGGTCATGGCGGTCGATTCGATTTATATGGTTTAGCTAGAATATCATTTCGCCGCCAGTCCGGCTGCCCGGTAGCCCCACCAAGCCGCTTCCTCGAACACCGAGAAGCCCGACAGGTCGGCGTGCGCGAACAGAATCGGCCCGTCCACCTCGCGCAAGGCCTTCATGCCGGCGTTGGCGCGGAAGTTGGGCCATGGGGCTGCCATCGCGTGGCCGCGCAGGGTGATGTCGACCCGCTCGACGCAGGACGCGAACTGCGCGCCGTAAGCGGTTTTAAGGTCGGCGCTGGCCAGCGCCAGCAACTCCTCCGGCTTGGCGGCTGCCATCCAGTGCCGGGCGCTGCTCGGCTTGCGGTCGGACAGCGCGATATAGGCGCTGAAAACGGTCTTTTCCGGCGGCCGCACGCGGATATCCTGGTGGGTGGAGACGACATAACCCAATCCCGGCTCGCTGTAGACGACGTTGTCCCACGACAGCGGCGGCGAATGCGCGCCCTCCTGCAACTCCTCCGGAAAACGCTTGAGCAGGAAATTGGCCACCATCCACGGCGCGTATTCCGGGATATGTTTGGCCGGATCGAAACCGTAGGCGGCGATGTTATCCACAACCCGCGCGGCCACATACACCGGCATCGCGCAGATGGCTTTGCGCGCGCGCACCAGATAAGTGGCCGGTTTGCCGTTTTCGAGCTGGAAGCACAAGGCTTCGACGCCGTCCGCCGTTTTTTTCAGCGACACCACCGTGCCGGCCAAGCGCTTGATGCCCGAGGCGCGCTCCATGCCGGTGGCCAGCGGTTGCAGGCCGCCCGGCCACGTCAGCCAGGTGCCGTTGCCAGCGTTGGCGGCCTGTCCCCAGCGGCTGCAGTAGTAGTGCAGGCCGGCCCAGGCCGAAACCTTGTCGTAGCGGGTGCCGTAGTCGTCGCGGCAGCAGTAGTTCAGATACCAGTGCAGGGTAGGCGAGCGGTAGCCGCTTTGCTCCAGCCACTGCTTGAGGGTGATGCGGTCCAGCGCCTGCCACTGCGGGTCTTCCGACGACATCACGGTCGGGAACACGAACACGCGCCGGCCGTCCGCGCCGTGGGTTTGCCGCAGCCGTTCCACCTCTGCGAAAAAGCGCGTGTGCTCGTCGATCTCCCATTGCGGCACGCCCTCGGTCGGCATGAAACCTTCCTGCCACTGGCCGTTGTACAGCAGCCGCTCCTCCGGCGCATGCAGGATGAAGAGCTCGTCGTAGTAGGGCTTTTCGCCCATCGGGTCTTTCTGGATGATGCCCAGGTCGGCCAGGATCTCGCGCACGTGCACCGATTCCGGCGACGGCAGCGGCAGATAGTGGGCGCCGGTCGGATACTCGTACTCGCCGAAGGCGCCGCCGGCGGCGTTGCCGTGCGGTTGCGGGCCGTCCACCATCAGCATGTCGGTCTTGCCGAGCTTTTTGAGCTTCCACGCGGCGGTCAGGCCGGCGATGCCGGAACCGAGGATGGCGATATCGGTTTGCAGCACCTGCGACGGCGGCGGCAGCGGCAGCGGCTTGCCACGCAGGTCGCGCAGGAAGTGGCCCTCGTCGCGGCCCGGATAGTGCAGCGTGGGCGTGATCTCCTGCCAGCGCTGGAACGCCGCGACGGTACCCGCCGCCGCCAGGCCGGTGGCGCCGGCCCACACAAGAAAGGATCGGCGCAGCATCAGCGTATCACCCGCCGCCAGTCCTGCTCGAACTCGTGCACCAGCGATTGTGTATTGAGCCGGTTGGGCTCCATCGGCAGCCGCTTCATATCCGGCGGGAAGATGAACATCTCGCGCGTGGTGTCGGCGTTCAGGTAGCGCATCGGCAAACGGTATTCGGCGGGCGGCGTGTACTGCGCCTGGGGCGTGGCGAGTATGAAGCCCCATTCGCCGAACGACGGCACATAGGCATGATAAGGATAGGTCTTCATGCCGACTTCGCGCAAGGTGGCGTCGATGGTCCAGTAGGCGTGCGGGGCGAAGAACGGCGACGTCGATTGCACCGTCATCAAGCCGTTGGCGGCGAGGTGTTTGCGCACCATGCCGTAGAAGGGCACCGAGTACAGCTTGCCGAGCGCGAAACTGGACGGATCGGGGAAGTCGACGATGATGGCGTCGAACATGTCGTCGTTCTCGCGCAGCCAGAGGGCCGCGTCGGCGTTGATCACGCGTACGCGCTTGTCGCTGAACGAGCCGCCATTCAGCTTGACCAGCTCCGGACGGTTGGTGAAGGCGCCGGTCATGGCCGGGTCCAGGTCGACCAGCGTGACATGCTCGATATTCTTGTAGCGCAGGATCTCGCGCAGCGCCAGACCGTCGCCGCCGCCCAGCACCAGCACCCGCTTCGCCCACGGCAAGGGCTGCAGCACCGGATGCACCAGCGCCTCGTGATAGCGGTACTCGTCGCGCGACGAGAACTGCAGGTTACCGTTGATGTACAGGCGCAGATCGTCCTTCCAGCGCGTGACGACCAGTCGCTGATAAGGCGTGGTGGTGGCGAAGACGATTTCATCGCCGAACAGGCCATGCTCGCCCCAGTAAGTGAGCTTGTCGGCCGACGCGAAGCCGGCCACCAGCACGAACATCACCGCCGACGCGCGCAGCATGCGGCCGGTGACGTTTTTAAGCTCTGTGCGGAACACGCGAATTGTCCACAGGGCGACGCCGACGTTGAGCATCCCGAACAGGAAACCGGTGCGCACCAGGCCCAGGGTCGGCGCCAGCACCAGCGGGAACAAGAGCGACACCGCCAGCGCGCCCAGGTAATCGAAGGTCAGCACCTTGCTGACGATTTCACTGAAGCCGGTCTGGCGCGCGTTCAGCGCGCGCATCACCAGCGGCACCTCCATGCCGACGAAGGCGCCGATCAGGAACACCATCACGTACAGCATGGTGCGGAACGGCGCCGCCATCCACGAAAACGTCAGGAACAGGATCGCCGCCGACAGCCCGCCCACCAGGCCGACCGCCAGTTCGATATCGACAAAGCGCGCCAGCACATCCTCGTCAAGCACATACTTGGAAAAGTGGGCGCCGACGCCCATCGCGAACAGGTAGCAGCCGATCACGGTGGAGAACTGCAGGATGGAGTCGCCCAGCAGGTAGCTGGACAGCGCGCCAGCGATTAATTCGTACGCCAGGCCGCAGGAAGCGACCACAAACACCGACAATATAAGAATCTTTTTGTTCATTTGGCTCTTTTGCACTAATATGCTTCAGCGTTAGTAACTTAACCACAGGTTCAACACTTTACCCCACTGAGAGCGCGCCGTGCCCGCCATCCTAAACTATCTGATTCACCTTTTACTGGCCGCCGTGCTGCTGGCCGTCTTTTTCGTCGTCTACACGCGCACGACGCCGGCCAACGAGGTGCTGCTGATCCGCCAGGGCAACCAGGCGGCGGCGCTATCGCTGGGCGGCGCGTTGATCGGTTTTTCAATCACCGTCGGTTCGGCGCTGATGCATACTGCGAATTACCAGGAGTTCTTCGCCTGGGCCTTCGGCGCGATGCTGGTGCAGGTGCTGGCGTATGCGATCACGACGCGGGTGCTGAACATGTCGAAGGACCAGATCGAGGCGAACAACACCGCATTCGGCGGCCTGCTGGGCGCGATCTCCATTTCCATCGGCGTCATCAACGGCGCCTGCATTTCCTAATTTAGCCAAACCAAAGCGAGGACCATCATGGGCATCGGCAGCTTTATCAAGAAGCAGTTTATCGACGTACTGCAGTGGAACGAGGAAGTCGACGGCGTACTGGCCTGGCGCTATCCGATGCAGGATTTCGAGATCCAGAACGGCGGCGTGCTGGTGGTGCGCGAGTCGCAGATGGCGGTGTTCGTCAACGAGGGCCAGGTCGCCGACGTCTTCGGCCCCGGCACCCACAAGCTGACCACGCAAACCCTGCCGATCCTGACCAACCTGAAAAACTGGGACAAGCTGTTCGACTCGCCGTTCAAGTCGGATGTCTATTTTTTCAGCACCCGCGTGCAGACCGGCCGTAAATGGGGCACGCCGCAGCCGATCACGATCCGCGACAAGGACTTCGACATGGTGCGCGTGCGCGCCTTCGGCATGTATTCGTACCGTGTGGCCGATCCGCGCCTGTTCTTCAAGGAGATCAGCGGCACGCGCGAGGTCTACACCCGCGACGAGGTGGAGGAGCAGCTGCGCGGCATCCTGATGGCGACCATGGCCAGCTCCCTGGGTAGCGCGCAGGTGCCGTTCCTCGATATGGCGGCCAACCAGGCGCTGATGGCGCAGCAGGTCAAGGGCGACCTGTCCACCGCGTTCGGCCGCTATGGCATCGGACTCGATGAATTCAACGTCGCCAGCGTCAGCCTGCCGGAGGAACTGCAGGCCGCGCTGGACGAGCGCATCTCCGCCGGCATGAAGGGCGGCATGAGCGCCGACAAAATGGCCGGCTTCACCCGCTACCAGGTGGCCAGCGCGATCCCGATGGCCGCGTCGAACGAAGGCGGCCTGGCGGGCATCGGCGCCGGCCTAGGCGCCGGCATGACGGTCGGCCAGATGATGGGGCAGGCCATGGCCGGCGCGGCGGCGCCTGCGGCCGCGGCGCCTGTCGCACCGGCCGCGCCGGCCGAGGACTCGATCGAAAACCGCCTGGAAAAGCTCAAGGGACTGCTCGACAAAGGCCTGATCTCGGCCGCCGACTACGACAGCACCAAGGCCGAACTGCTCAAAAAACTGATCGGCTGATAAGGACACATGCAAATCGTTTCCTGTCCCAGCTGCGGCGCGGAAGTCAAATTCCGCTCGCACGCCTCGGTCATGGCCGTCTGCGAATATTGCGGCACCAGCGTGCTCAAAGACGCCGACTCGGTCAAAGACCTGGGCAAGATGTCCTCCGTGCTGGAGGACTATTCGCCGATCCAGATCGGCGCCTCCGGCGTGCTCGGTAAGCGGCAATTCACGGTCGTCGGCCGCATCCAGTTGCGCTATTCGGCCGGCATGTGGAACGAGTGGTATCTGCTGTTCGACGACGGCGCCACCTCGTGGCTGGGCGATTCGTCCGGCATGTACACCGTCACCGCAGAATACAAGGGCAACGGCATCACGCCGCACGAGATCAACGTGCCGGCGTTCGAACAGCTGCGCCCCGGCGCCAGCTATGGCATCAACGGCGCGCCGTATATCGCCGCCGAGATCCGCTTGGCCGATTGCATTGGCGGCCAGGGCGAGTTGCCGTTCAAGGTGGGCGAAGGCTATCAGAGCAAGGTCGCCGACTTCCGGCGCGGCACGGAGTTCATCACCCTCGATTGCTCGGATTCGCCACGCCCGATCATCTACACCGGCATGGCGGTCACGCTCGACAGCCTGCGCATGCAGCTATTGCGCGACGACGAGACCATCCATCGCTCCGCTGGGCGTTATCGCGGCAAGCTCGATGCGCTCGATTGCCCGTCCTGCGGCAGCGGCATCAAATATCTGCCTGGTGTGACGACGACGCTGGTGTGCCCGGCGTGCCAGACGCAAATCGACGCGGCGGGCACCGAGGCGACGGTGCTGGCGGCCGGCGAACGCGTGACCGCGGCGCGGCCGACGCTCGATCTGGGCGCCACGGCCAACATCAACAAACAGGATTTCACCATCATCGGCATGATGCGGCGCATGGACGACGAGGGCACCGAGTGGACCGAGTACCTGATGTACGGCGCGCGCGCCGGCTTCTCATGGCTGGTGGAGACGGACGAGGGCTGGTCCGGCGCCACGGTGATGTCGGAGTGGCCGGTCGTCTACACGCCGGGACAGCAAAACGTGGTGGTGGAAAAAGCGCAGTACCAGCTGCTGTACGCCTACGGTTCGGAAGTCACCTTCGCCGCCGGCGCCTTCAACTGGCGCGTGGCCGTTGGCGACCATACGCAGGTCGAGGAATTCCAGGCCGGCCAGATCCGGCTGGCATGCGAGACCAGCGAACAGGAAATGACGTGGTCGCGCTCCGCGCCGGTCGCGGTCGACCAGCTGAAGGCCTGGTTCGGCGCCCAATTCCATGGCAGCGCGATGCCCGCGAAAGCAGCCGGCGGCACGCTGACGGTCAAAAACCGCTACCGCAACGCCGCCAAATACATCATCGGATTCATGCTGGTAATCAATGCGATACCGCTGCTGACGAATTTTTCCGGCACCTGGTTCATGAGCGCGATCGGCGCCCTGGCGATCTACCTGCCGGCGACATTTTTAGATAGCAACGACAAATCATGACGAAATTTTTCATTTATGCGGTCGTTGTTACCGTCCTGACCTCCTGCAACAGCTGGGGGCGGCTCGTCGGCGGTGGCGGTGCGGCCTCTCGTGGCAGCACCTGGAGTTCGCACACGGGCGGCGGCGGCGGCAGTTTTGGCGGCGGCTCCGGCGGCGGAGGCCACAAGTGAAACGCGAAACGCTACAGGAGGCCGGCGTGGCTTTGCCGGCCGTTCACCAACCGGTCGGCATTCATGTGCTGGCCGATCTGAACGGAATCGATGCTGAAAAATTAAGCAGCTGCGAGGCGCTGGAAAAGTTACTGCGGGCGGCGGCCGAGGCGGCGCACGCGCATGTCCTGCATAGCCATTTTCACGGATTTGGCGAAGGCCAGGGTGTGACCGGGGTGGTGTTGCTGGCCGAGTCGCATATCTCGATCCATACGTGGCCGGAGTGTGGTTTTGCGGCCGCCGACATCTTTATGTGCGGCAGCGCGCAGCCTGAGTTGGCGCTCACTATCATCGAACAGGCCTTGGCGCCTGCGTCCAGCCACATCAATACAGTTCGGCGAGCGCCGCCGGGCTTCGACTGATCAGTTCATCCTGGCCGCGCTTTGGCTGGCCGTCATCGGTTTGAGCGGAACGTCGCGAAAGATAGTGTCTTTGGGCGTGACAGCGGCTGTCCTGTTACCCGCGACCGACTCCGCCGTCAGCGATTGATGCCGAACATTCGACGCGCAGCCAGCCAGCGCCACCACCCCAACCAAAAAGAATGCCTTTTTCATATTTGTCCCCGTTTTGCTATTTTGCCTACTCGCATAACTGAAGTAACAATACCTCAAAGCGCGACGGGAACCACTGGTAAACGGTTCAAAATGAAAAATAAATTGGAAATTAGCAACGGTGTTGTACCAATGCCAATTCCGGGGTGGCAGGTCTTCGTCAGGCTGCTTGCGCGGCGGCCATTTCGTCATCCCGGCGCTGCACCTCGACGGCGGCAGGCCGGCCCTGCACGCGGGCGACGTAGTCGGTGATTTCCTGACGCGTGGGCAGCAGGTCGAAGGCGGTCATCCATCCCAGCGCCCCGCCCCACAGCACATCGAGCGCGGTGAACTGCTCGCCCAGCATATAAGGCCCCTTGGACAACTGGCCGACCAGCGTGGTGAAGACGTCGTCGAAATTGCCGTAACCGGTGGTCGCCTTGTCCTCGACTTCGCGCTTGAGCCAGCGGTCGACCAGCGCCGGCTCGAAGCAGCTGCCGTAGAACGCCATCCAGCGCAGATACGGGCCGCGCTGTGGATCGCCGATCGGCGGCGCCAGCTTCGCCTCGGGGAACAGGTCCGCCAGATACGGGTAGATCGCCACCTGTTCAGTGACGATGGCGTCGCCGTGGCGGATGGCCGGCACCTTGCCCATCGGATTGATCGAAAGATAGGCGGCCTCGCGGTTCTCGCCCTTCTTCATGTTCATGACATGTAATTGGTATGGCGCCTTGAGTTCCTCCAGCAATGTGATGACGCCGGTGGAGCGGGAATGCGGGCAGTGATATAAAGTGATTTGCGATGCCATGGACGTCTCCTGTCGGTGGTGAGGAAAATGCCACGATAGCCGCTGCTATCATGGCGGTCTTGTAAAAACGCGAACCCGATCATGACCAATAAGCTGATGGCCGATGGTCACTACAAAGGTGTGGTGCATCCGGCGGCGGTGGGCAAGGTCTTTCGGCTTGAGCGCTACCTGCCCGAGCCGGACCTGGCGCCGTTTGTCGAGTACTTTTGGCTGGTCGCCTGGCAGTTGCCGCTAGGCGTGGTCCACGTACAGCGCACCCTGCCCTCGCCGTGCATCCATGTGGTGTTTGACAGGGGCCGGAGCGGCGTGTTCGGCGTGATGACGGGCGCGTTCGAATACACGCTGCGCGATAGCGGCCGCGTGCTGGGCACACGGTTCCGGCCGGGGGCGTTTCGCGGTTTTCTTGGGCGGCCGGTGCAATCCATCACCGACCAGGAACTGCCGCTGTCGTCGGTGTTCCGCTGCGATGACGCCGAGGCAGAACGCAAAGTGCTCGACGCGCCCGACGATGCGGGCATGGTGGCCGCCGCCAGCGCCATCCTGCGCGGCGCCCTGCCGCCTCACGATCCGCAAATCGACCGCATCGGCGCGATATTGCAGACGATCAAAGATCATCCCGACATCACGCAGGTACAGCAACTTGCCGATCAGCTGGGAATCAGTGTGCGCCGGCTGCAACTGCTGTTCAAGGAATATGTCGGGGCCAGTCCGAAGTGGGTCATCCGCCGCAACCGCCTGCTCGACGCGGCCGACCAGTTGGCCAACGGCACCGACGTCGACCTCGCCACCTTGGCGCAGTCGCTGGGCTACTATGACCAGGCGCACTTCACGACGGACTTTGAAAAGCTGGTCGGCAAACCGCCAGCCGACTACCGCCGTAGTTGCAAGGCACCAACGGCCTGAGACCGCAAAAATGCTCTAAACCACGTGGCGACGCCCACGACACAAGAGCTCGTGTAGCAATGGTGGACCTGACCCCGGAGTTATGAGAAAATCAAGTCCCGCTATCAAGCCACAGGAGAAACTTCATGCGCACCGTTGATATTGCCCTCCTGTCGGCTGCCTGATTCCCCGGACTTCCCTGTCAATGTGTTGATCCGCGCGGCAACGCGCAGCTGACTTCCCGTATCCGTTCCTGTCGCGCCCGCGCGAAGGATTCTGCTCGCTTACCGGAAAACACACACAATGATAGAGATCGACTTCGCCTTACTGCGCCGCATCGGCTTGACGCAAACCATCGCGGCCCAACTTCACCAATATCCCGACGACACGCACCTTGCGCGTATCACCGAGATCCAGCGCGACCGGATCACCGTCCATGACGGAGAGGAGGAATTTCGCGCCCGCGCGCTGCCGGCGCTGCACGACGAACACCTGGCCGTCGGCGACTGGGTGCTCAGCACGGTGCGCGACCATGACGAGCGCTGGCTGAGCGCGCTGGTGCCGCCCACCACCCACATCGGCCGGCGCGGCAACGATGGCCGCCATCATCGCCTGGTCAGCAACGTCGACACGGCGCTGCTGGTGATGGGACTCGACCACGACTTCAATCCGCGCCGGCTGGAACGCTACCTGGCGATCGTACAGACCGCCGGCGTGCAGCCGGTGGTGGTGCTGAGCAAGGCCGACATCGGCGACGACGTGGCGCAACGCGTGGAGCAATTGCGCCAGCGACTGCCGACAGGCATTCCGCTGCTGGCCATCGACGGCACCAGCGACGATGCCGCACGGCAGCTGGCACCGTGGCTGGGTGAGGGACAGACGCTGGTGATGCTGGGCACCTCCGGCGCCGGCAAATCCACGTTGACCAACACGCTCGCACAGGCAGGCCAATCGACCGGCGGCGTGCGCAAGGGCGACGGACGTGGCCGCCATACGACCACGTCGCGCTCGCTGCACCGGTGCGCCGGCGGCGCCTGCATCATCGACACGCCCGGGCTGCGCAGCTGGCAACCCGATACCGATGAAGCCGGCCTGGCGGCGGCGTTCGAGGATATCGACGCTTTGGCGGCCCATTGCCAGTTCCGCGACTGCCGGCACAACGGAGAACCGGGCTGCGCCGTGCAGGGCGTGATCGACGCCGACCGGCTGCGCAACTATCACAAGCTGTTGCGCGAGGCGCGGCGCGGCCAGCAGACGCCGCTCGATCGCATCGCCGATGTCGCCAAGTGGAAAGTCATGCAACGCGCCGCCCAGGCCAGATCGAAAGCCCGGCGCGGTTGAGCACGCGGCGGTGCGCCTGCCCAGCGCGGCGCGCCGCCGATGCGGACAGACCGGGTGCCTGGATTCAGTTACACTGAAAGTTAATCACAGCCACGCGGCCATGCCGCGTCCAAATTTCGAGGCGCTGCATTGCACGACGCGCCTCGCGCCACCCTGGAAAGCAATCGTGATATGAGCATCTCCGCCTTTATACGCACCAACATGACGGAGATCCTCGCCGAATGGACCGCCTTCGCGGAGAAGACCGCGCCACCCGAGGGCGAGATGACCAAGCTGGCGCTCACCGACCATGCCCAGCAGATCCTGACCGCAATCGCGCTCGATATAGACACGCATCAGAGCGATCAGCAGCAGTACGACAAATCCCAGGGCGAGGACATCGATCTGGGCCCCGAGGAAAGTGCGGCCGCCATCCACGGACGGCTGCGCCACGCCAGCAACTTCTCGCTGCTTCAGCTCAGTTCCGAATTCCGGGCGTTGCGGGCGACCGTTTTGCGGCTGTGGTTGCCGCGGGTGACGCAGATGTCGGACCAGACCATCAACGACATGGTGCGCTTCAACGAGGCGATCGACCAGGCGCTGGCCGAATCCATCGTCACCTATTCGGAGCGGGCCGACCGCACGCGGGACTTGTTCCTGGCCGTGCTGGGCCACGACCTGCGGGCGCCGCTGGCCACCATTTCACTGGTGGGCGAGCTGCTCGCACGGCAGGACGCCTCGCCGGAACAAATCGCCACCTTGGCCGAGCGCACCAAGCGCAGCGCCATGTTGATGAGCGCGATGGTGAAGGACTTGCTGGGATTCGCCCGGCTGCAGATGGCCGCCGGCATGCCGACCACGCGCACGCCGCTGCAAACCGCCGAGGTCTGCAAGACGGCCGTGGCCGATGCGCAAGCCATGTTCCCGAACGCCGATATCGTCTTCCATGCGGACGGCGACCTGCAAGGCGAGTTCGACGATATTCGTTTGCTGCAGCTGGTCACCAACCTGTTGATCAACGCCGCGCAGCATAGCGACAAGGGCACGCCGGTGAGGTTGTCCGCGCACGGCGACGCCGACGCCATTACGTTGAAGGTGGCCAACATCGGACCGGTGATCCCGGCCGAGTCGCTGCAAACGATCTTTCAGCCGCTGGTGCAGCTCGAGCCGGCCGGCGGCCCCGATGCGCGTCCCAAGACCAGCCTGGGTCTGGGCTTGTTCATCGCGCAGGAAATCACCGCCGCGCACGGCGGCACGATCAGCGTGACGTCGAACGAGACCGACGGCACGGTGTTCACCGTGCGCTTTCCCCGTGATCGCTGATAAGGCTCGCTGCACCGGCGGCCTGAGTCCTCAAACCCCCGGCACGTCGTCCCCGGACAATTTCGCGGCGTGATCCAGCCAGCGCGCGACGATGACCAATTCCTCCTGCGAGAATCCGCTCGTCAATTGACCGTTCAGGCCTTGTAAGACCATACTCGACTGCGTACTCGCGGCTTTTCCGGCAGAGGTCAACCGCAAACGCGTCAGGCGGCCATCGGCGGCGTCTGCGACGCGCTCGATCAGGCCGGCGCCCTGCATACGCTTGGACAGGTTGGTGACCGCCGCCGGCGCCACCCGCAAGGCCTCGGCGATTTCGCCGACCGAAGCCTCATCCTTCGACGTCAGCAGAAACAATAGCCCCACCTGCGCCGAGGAAATGCCCTCCCAGGAATCGGGGCTGCCTTCGATCCACTTCTGGATCGCGCGCTGGGCGCGGTTCAGCAGGAAGACCAGCCGGGGCGGCTTCGACGGCGCGCTCATTTGGGCACCGCCGCCAGTAGCCAATTCGCCACCTTGCCCCACAACTCTTGCTCGAAGCGTTTTTTGAAGAAGCCCATATGCCCGACCGGCGGCATGCCTGCTACGCGCGGATCGAGGTGCCAGCGCTCCATTTGCGCGTTTTTCAGCGGAGATATCAGCATCTGGACGGCGCGGGCGTTGGCCCATGGGTCGTCCTCAAAGCTTACCACCAGCAGCGGTATGCGCAATTGCGCCATGCGCGATTCGGCCGCCATCGCCGGATCGTCGAAAAAGTAACGCGGCAAGGTGGTCCATCGGCGCCATTGCGTCATCGCGGTCCCGGGCAGGTCTTCGCCGAAGCCCAGTCGCTTGTTGGGCATGTACCCTGTCAAGGCGACCAGTATTGGCGCGAGCACGCGCATGATGAAACGCACGCGTTGCCGCTCGGCCCAGCCCTTGATGGTGTGCGAGGCACCTGCATGAGACGCCACCATCACAGCCGCGCGCAGCGCCCCGCTCGACGGCGACAAGGCGATCGCGTGGCCACCGATGCTGTGGCCGATGGCCAGCAGAGGCAACTGCGGAAACCGCCCCTGCGCCCACGTCGTGACGGCCGGGACGTCGTGATCGATCCAGTCCGACATGCTGACGTCATAACCGCGCAAGGAGGCCGGACGCGAACGTCCGATGCCGCGATAGTCGTAGGTCAGCACGCTCATTCCCAGGTTAGCCAGATAGCGGGCAAAACTTTGGTAGTAGCCCTGCGGCACGCCGGTAGCCGGATGCAGCAGCACCAGTGCGCGTGGATTGTCAGCCGGCCAGTGGGTTCCGGAGATGGTGCCCGCATCAGGCACGTTAATGATGATATTTTCGCTGTCCACGATGGCTGGAGATAGTTAACGTGTTAACGAATATAGCATCCAAGCCATGCTGCCGCAAGCACATGCATCACGCGCAAAAGATGGTGGATCTTTGATACCGCCCTAAAACGACTATACTTCTTCAAGATAGCCGCGATACTTAAGGAAATTCGCCGTGTCTACGAATAGAAAATTGCCTCTCAGCGACGAAGAGTTGGAAGTCTTCGAAGCGACCCGTAACTTGGGCGCCGAGCTGCTACAGGCGGGCAAGGAAATGAAGGCGGGTCTGGGACGGGTCGTGTACTCACCGCTGATTGCGGCCCGTGAAAATACCGGTCTCACACGGGAACAATTCTCAGCTTTGTTGGGAATCACCCCAGGTGAGCTCACGGAGCTGGAACAAGAGCGTCAACAACCGGACGGCGCCGTACGCACCCTGATCGCCATCGCCCTCAACCATCCCGAAGCATTGGTCGCCGTAGCGAACCGGACTCAAGAAACACTAGTGCCATAAAAAAAGGCAGCCGAGGCTGCCTTTTTTGCTGTGCTGCTGTGCAGCCGATGGTTTGCGTTGCTTAGTGCTTGGCGCGCAGTTTGGCGATCGCCGCCAGCTGGCCGATCGCTGCCGCCAGTTCGGCTTGCGCTTTCGCGTAGTCGATACCGGAGGTGTTGTTCGCCAGCGCTTCCTCGGCACGTTTCTTGGAGGCCGTCGCTTTGGCCTCGTCCAGATCCTTGCCGCGGATCGCGGTGTCAGCCAGCACCGTCACGGCGCCCGGCTGCACTTCCAGCAGGCCGCCGGCGACGAAGACAAATTCTTCCTCAGCTTGACCTGGTACCTGGATGCGGACCGCGCCCGGACGGATGCGGGTGATCAGCGGCGTGTGCTTGGGATAGATCCCCAGCTCGCCCTGTTCGCCCGGCAACGCGACGAATTCGGCTTCGCCGGAGTAGATCAACTCCTCGGCGGAAACCACGTCAACGTGAATAGTATTTGCCATGTGTGTCCTGTCGGGTTAGCTGCGGTCCCGCCGGGGCGGGACCGCGCTCAACGATTAGTTGAGTTTCTTGGCTTTTTCGATTGCTTCTTCGATCGTGCCGACCATGTAGAACGCTTGTTCCGGCAGGTGATCGAGCTCGCCCGAAGCGATCATTTTGAAGCCCTTGATCGTGTCCTTCAGCGAGACGTATTTACCAGGCGCGCCGGTAAACACTTCAGCAACGTGGAACGGCTGCGACAGGAAACGCTGCATCTTACGGGCGCGGGCGACCAGCAGTTTGTCTTCCGGCGCCAGTTCGTCCATACCCAGAATCGCGATAATGTCACGCAGTTCCTTGTAGCGCTGCAGGGTGCCCTGAACAGCGCGCGCGGTGTCGTAGTGCTCTTGACCGACGACCAGCGGGTCCAGCTGGCGCGAGGTCGAGTCCAGTGGATCGACCGCAGGGTAGATACCCAGCGAGGCGATGTCACGCGACAGAACGACGGTCGAATCCAGGTGACCGAAGGTGGTCGCTGGCGACGGGTCGGTCAAGTCATCCGCTGGAACGTACACGGCCTGGATCGAGGTGATCGAACCGGTCTTGGTCGAGGTGATGCGCTCTTGCAGACGGCCCATCTCTTCGGCCAGCGTAGGCTGGTAACCCACCGCCGATGGCATACGGCCCAGCAGTGCGGATACTTCGGTACCGGCCAGCGTGAAGCGGTAGATGTTGTCGACGAAGAACAGAACGTCCTTGCCTTCATCACGGAACGCTTCGGCCATGGTCAGGCCGGTCAGCGCGACGCGCAGACGGTTGCCTGGTGGTTCGTTCATCTGACCGTAAACCATCGCCACTTTGGAGTTCTCTGGATTTTCCAGATCGACCACTTTGGCATCGGCCATCTCGTGGTAGAAGTCGTTACCTTCGCGGGTACGCTCACCCACACCGGCGAACACGGACAGACCCGAGTGCGCTTTAGCGATGTTGTTGATCAGTTCCATCATGTTCACGGTCTTGCCGACGCCGGCGCCACCGAACAGACCGACCTTACCGCCTTTGGCGAACGGGCAGACCAGGTCAATAACTTTAATACCGGTTTCCAGCAGGTCCTGCGACGGCGACAGTTCGTCGTATGCAGGAGGCGTGCGGTGGATCGAGGCGATCTGGTCGTGAGCGACCGGACCGCATTCGTCGATCGGGTTGCCCAGCACGTCCATGATGCGACCCAGGGTCGCTTTGCCCACTGGCACCATGATTGGCTTGCCGGTGTTCTGGATCATCATGCCGCGGCGCAGGCCGTCGGACGAACCCAGAGCAATGGTACGGACCACGCCGTCGCCCAGCTGTTGTTGTACTTCCAGGGTCAGCTCGGAGCCTTCCATTTTCAAGGCATCGAATACCTTAGGCATCGCGTTGCGGGGAAACTCAACGTCCACCACAGCGCCGATACACTGAACGATTTTGCCATCAGCCATGTTCGTTCCTTCTATATAGTTTAATTCGTTTAAACCGCAGCCGCACCGGCGACGATTTCGGAGAGTTCTTTGGTAATCGCAGCTTGGCGGGTCTTGTTGTAGATCAGCTTCAATTCGCCGATCACACTGCCGGCGTTGTCGCTTGCCGACTTCATCGCCACCATACGCGCCGATTGCTCGGACGCCAGGTTTTCCGCCACCGACTGGTACACCAGCGCTTCAATATAGCGCTCCAGAAGTTCATCGATCACGCTTGCTGCGTCCGGCTCGTAGATGTAATCCCAGTTGTGATTACCCGCGTCGGCTTGCATCTTAGCGGCTGGCAATGGCAGCAACTGCTCCACCACCGGCTCTTGCTTCATCGTGTTGATAAACTTGGTGTAGCACAGGTAGACTGCGTCGACCTCGCCGTTCTGGAATTTCTCGAGCATGACCTTGACCGGTCCGATCAGTTTTTCCAGGTGCGGCGTATCGCCGATCTGCGTTACTTGCGCAACGACAGGAACGCCTACGCGATTCAAAAAGCCCAACCCTTTGTTACCGATGGCCACCGCGGCAATTTTGTTGCCGGCTGTTTCCAGCTCACGGGTTTTCGACGTCACCATGCGCAAGATGTTGGTGTTCATACCGCCGCACAGACCTTTGTCCGTGGTGACGATGATGAAACCAACCTTCTTGGCCGTGTCCTGTTGCTCTGTTGCCAGGAACGGGTGCGTGTATTCCGGATTAGCGGTAGCCAGATTAGCGGCGATATTGCGAATCTTCTCACTGTAGGGACGGGCGGCGCGCATACGGTCCTGCGCTTTGCGCATTTTCGATGCGGCAACCATTTCCATCGCCTTGGTGATCTTCTTCGTATTCTCTACGCTCTTGATCTTGCCTCGTATCTCTTTGCCTGCTGCCATGAGTCCTTACTCCTTCTGCGCTGAAGGCGGCACCGGGTTTGATCCCGTGCCGCCCGTGCCGCTTAAAATGCGCCGGATTTCTTGAAGTCGGCAACAGCGGCCGACAGCGTTGCTTCGCCGTCTTTGTCCAGTTGCTTCGACGATTCAATCTTCGACAGCAGATCAGCTTGCTTAGTCTTCAGGTAGGCGTGCAGACCGGCTTCGAACGACAGCACCTTCTTGACTGGCACGTCATCCAGGTAGCCCTTGTTCACTGCGAACAGCGAAGCGGCCATCAGCGAGATCGACAGTGGCGAGTACTGGGCTTGCTTCAGCAGTTCGGTGACGCGCGCGCCACGGTCCAGCTGTTTGCGGGTCGATTCGTCCAGGTCCGAGGCGAACTGCGCGAACGCGGCCAGCTCACGGTACTGCGCCAAGTCGGTACGGATACCGCCGGACAGGTTTTTGATGACCTTGGTCTGAGCGGCGCCACCGACGCGCGACACCGAAATACCGGCGTTAATCGCAGGGCGGATACCCGAGTTGAACAGCGAAGTTTCCAGGAAGATCTGACCGTCGGTGATCGAAATCACGTTGGTTGGCACGAACGCCGAAACGTCGCCAGCCTGGGTTTCGATGATCGGCAATGCGGTCAGCGAACCGGTCTTGCCGGTGACGGCGCCGTTGGTGAAGGCGGACACGTAGTCGGCGTTCACGCGGGCTGCGCGTTCCAGCAGACGCGAGTGCAGGTAGAACACGTCGCCTGGGTACGCTTCGCGGCCTGGTGGGCGGCGCAGCAGCAGCGAAATTTGACGATAAGCGACAGCTTGCTTCGACAAGTCATCGTAGACGATCAGTGCGTCTTCGCCGCGGTCGCGGAAGTATTCGCCCATCGTGCAGCCCGAGTAGGCCGAGATGTATTGCATCGCTGCCGATTCCGACGCGGTCGCTGCGACCACGATGGTGTACTCGAGCGCGCCGTGCGTTTCCAGCGAGCGAACGATGTTTTTGATGGTCGAGGCTTTTTGACCGATGGCGACGTAGATACACGTCACGCCCTGGCCTTTTTGGTTGATGATCGCATCAACGGCCACGGCCGATTTCCCGGTTTGACGGTCGCCAATGATCAGCTCGCGCTGGCCACGGCCAATCGGTACCATCGCGTCGATCGATTTCAGACCGGTCTGCATCGGCTGCGACACGGACTCACGGGCGATAACGCCCGGTGCGATCTTTTCGATGGGCGAAGTCAGCTTGGCTTCGATGGCGCCCTTGCCGTCGATCGGCTGGCCCAGCGCGTTGACCACACGGCCGCGCAGTTCAGGACCGACCGGCACTTCCAGAATGCGGCCGGTGCACTTGACCGTGTCGCCTTCGGAGATGTGCTCGTAAGCACCCAGAATCACGGCGCCCACGGAGTCACGCTCCAGGTTCATCGCCAGACCGAAGGTGTTACCTGGGAATTCCAGCATTTCGCCCTGCATCACTTCCGACAGGCCGTGGATGCGGACGATACCGTCGGCGACGGAAATAACCGTGCCTTGGTTGCGTACTTCAGCGCCGCCATCAAGGCCTTGGATACGGCTCTTGATCAGCTCGCTGATTTCAGATGGGTTGAGTTGCATACTAACTCCTAAAAGTGTTTCTCTCAGCTTGCGCGAGGGGAAGAATCTGTTCTAAGCGGGTCCGCCGGCTTGCGCCTTAGGCGGCCAGTGCCATACGCATCTGCGACAGCTTGGCGCGGACCGAAGTGTCCAGCACTTCATCGCCAACCACCACGCGCACGCCACCGATCAACGCCGGATCCACGGTCACGACCGGGTTCAGCTTGCGGCTGAATTTCTTTTCCAGTGTCGCGATCAGTTCGGCGACTTGAGCGGCGTTCAGCTCGAAGGCGCTGGTGATCTCGGCGTCCGCGGCGCCTTCCGTGGCGTTTTTCAACGCTTGGAATTGCGCGCCGATTTCCGGCAGCAGACTGATACGGCCGTTGTCGACCAGCATCGCCAGGAAGTTTTTCGCTTCCGGGGTCAAAGGCGACTTCACCAGGGCCGTAATGGCGGCGCTCACGTCGCTTGCCGAGGTCTTCGGGTTGCGGGCGAATGCTTGCACCTCGGGGTGGGCGCCGATCTGGGCCAGTTCGGCCACCAGTTCGGACCACGCCGCGAGGTTGAACGATTCCTTACCTGCTTGGGCTACGCGGAACAAAGCTTCCGCGTAGGGACGGGCGACGGTTGCGTTTTCTGCCATGATTACAGCTCGACAGACAGGCGCGACAACAGATCGGCGTGAGCCGAGGCGTTGACTTCGCGCTTCAAGATTTGCTCGGCGCCCTTCACAGCCAGGTCAGCCACCTGAGCGCGCAGCGTGTCGCGCGCCTTGGCCAGTTGCTGATCGGCGTCTGCCTTGGCTTGCGCAATGATGCGGTCGGCTTCGGCTTGTGCATTCGCTTTGATTTCTTCAGCCACCAGTTGCGCGCGCTTTTCGGCGTCGGCAACACGTTGCGAAGCTTCTTCGCGTGCACTGGTCAGTGCTTCGGCGGCGCGCTTTTCAGCGACAACCATCGCAGCCTGGCCCTGGTCGGCCGCAGCCAGACCATCAGCGATACGCTTGGCACGCTCATCCAACGCTGCGTTCAGCGATGGAAATACGAACTTCATCGATACCCAGACCAACACCGCGAAGGTGATCATCTGGCCGATGAGAGACATATTGATGTCCATACCTTTGCTCCTAACTAAAAGTTTCTCCTAGGGTGGAGCGGATTACTGAGCAGCGGAGATAACGGCAGCCAGGAACGGGTTGCTGAAGGTGTACAGCAGGGCAACGCCGACGCCGATCATCGAGATCGCATCCAGCAGACCAGCGATAACGAACAGCTTGGTTTGCAGTTGTGGCATCAGTTCTGGTTGACGGGCCGACGCTTCCAGGAATTTGCCGCCCAGAATTGCGAAACCGAGTGCGGTGCCGATAGCGGCCAGACCGATGATGATTGCTGCGGCCAGAACGGTCATGCTTTGTACTTGTGCGATCAGAGCTTGCATTGAAATTTCTCCTAAGATTTTAAAAAAGACTACAGATACTAAAAAAGATAAAACGATTTGTTGTTAGTGCTTCTCAACCGCAAGGCTCAGATAGACAACCGTCAACGCCATAAACACAAACGCTTGCAGGGTCACCACCAGGATGTGGAAGATAACCCAAGGACCACCCAGCAGCCACTGCGCCCACCATGGCAGCAGAGCGATCAGAATGAACAGCAGCTCGCCGGCGTACATATTGCCGAAGAGTCGCAGCGACAGCGACAGTGGCTTGGCCAGCAACTCGATCATCTGGAAGATGAAGTTGACCGGCGCCAGCACGATGGCCATGAAGCCATGCGCATGGAACGGGGCGGTCAGCAACTCTTTACCCCAGCCGCCCAAACCCTTGGCTTTGATCGAGAAACCAATAATGCACAGCATGACGCCGAACGACATGCCGAAAGTGTGGTTGACGTCGGCGGTAGGCACGACGCGCAGGTAGTGGACGCCAGCGTAGCCCAGCAGCTTAGGCAGCAGGTCGACCGGCAGGAAGTCCATGGCGTTCATCAGCCAAACCCAGCAGAAAATGGTGATCGCCAGCGGGGCGATGACCTTGCTCTTGGCGTGGAAGGCCGAATTGACCACTTCGTTGACCAGCTCCATGACGGCTTCGACGAAGTTTTGCAGCTTGCCCGGCACGCCGGCGGTCGCTTTACGCGACGCCATGTAAAACACGCCCAGGAAAATCAGTCCCAGAATGGCCGAAACCCAGAACGTGTCCAGGTTGTACATGCCATCGGCACTTTTCAGGTGGGTCAGGTGATGCTGGATATACTCGATTGAGGTCGGCGCAGCTTGTGTATGCGCCCCTGCAGCGTTTTCTGTGGTCATAAAAGTTTAGATTTTGGTGATTAAATTGCTAGCAGTGAGAACCAGTATGCCAAGGTTGCCACCGCGAAACCCAAGATCAGCCATAACCAAGAGGCCGACTGAAACAGCGCCAGTGCCACAATAAACAGCACTACCGTGATAAATATCTTCGTTACTTCAGCCCATACATGCGACCGGAAAACTTTTTTGGGGTCATTTGTTCCGCCCGCAACAATCATCGCGTACATCAGACTCCCGATGACTGCGATTGCTCCGCCATAGGCGGCCGACCAAGCTTTGAGTACTCCACCCCAGTTCCAGGCGAGCAAGGCGAATCCAGTGACGATAGCCAACTGGAGGGCGACGACTTTAAACATCGGCTTGGAATGACTCGTTGATTTACTCACTGCCGAGCTCCAAAAAAAGCCGATAAAACCCAAAGACGCGTGATTATATGTGTCTTTACTGTATCACGTCAAACATTGCTGCACCGCAGCAGAGCATTTTGTGCGCGAATGAGACGCTTTTATAAACATTTCCAAACGCTTTGCACCACTTTGGAACCAGTTGTATGTTTGGCGTTTTGTTGAGTTCGCGGCAAAAATCCTGGGCGCGGGCGGCGCTAGGCGGATTACGCTTCGCTAATCCACCCTACGTGGTTCCGCGACGGGTCTTCGTCAGGCGCGCAATCTCGCTAGCACGCCATCCAAAATGTCAAGGTCGGCAAAATCGATGATCATCTGGCCGCGTCCCTTCGTCCCCATCTTGAACACCACCGGCGTGGCCAGCTTGTCGGACAGCTCTTCCTCCAGCCGGACGATGTCGCCGGACTTTTCCTTCTGCCGCGCCTCAGTTGGAGACGCCTTCTGTTCTTCCAAGGTCTTGGTCACTAATTTTTCGGTCTCGCGCACCGACAGCCGTTTGGCGATGACCATATTGGCAAGATTGATCTGCGTGGCCGCGTCGACCGCCAGCAGCGCGCGGGCATGGCCCATGTCGATATCGCCGGCCATCAGCATGGTTTGCACCGCCGACGCCAGATTCATCAGGCGCAACAGGTTCGACACCGCGCTGCGCGAACGGCCGACGGCGCTGGCCGCCTGCTCGTGCGTGAAACTGAAATCGGTGATCAGGCGATGGATGCCCTGCGCCTCTTCCAGCGGATTCAAATCCTCGCGCTGCATGTTCTCGATCAGCGCCATCGCGGCGGCGGCCTGGTCGTCCACGTCGCGCACCAAAACGGGGAGCACTTCCAGGCCGGCGATTTGCGCGGCGCGGAAACGGCGTTCGCCGGCGATGATCTCGTAGGTGATCTCGCCGGTCAGTTTATTGGTGCCGACCGGGCGCACCAGGATCGGCTGCATGATGCCCTGGCTCTTGATCGACGCGGCCAGCTCCTGCAGGCCGCCCTCGTCCATGCGGGTACGCGGTTGATATTTACCGGCCTGCATCTGCGTCACGTTCAGTTGGGACGGGGTGTTGGCGTCCGCGGTGGTCAGATCGCCGTCGCCGCCGAGCAGCGCTTCGAGGCCGCGACCGAGGCCCTTGAGTTTTTTGGTTGCCATGATGTGGGAATCTCTACGTTACATTTTTTTAATGCGCGCGACCATCTCGGCGCCAAAGGCGATATACGCCTGCGCACCCTTGGAGGATGGATCGAACGTGACGCCAGGCAGGCCATACGACGGCGCTTCGGCCAGACGCACGTTGCGCGGGATGATGGTTTTGAAGACCTTGTCGCCGAAGTGCTGCTCGAGCTGTGCCGACACCTGCTGCGATAGCGTCATGCGCGGATCGAACATCACGCGCAGCAGGCCGATGATCTTCAGATCGGGATTCAGGTTGGCGTGCACCTTCTTGATGGTGTTGACCAGGTCGGACAAGCCTTCCAGCGCGTAGTACTCGCACTGCATCGGGATGATGACGCCGTGCGCGGCGCACAGGCCGTTCAGGGTCAGCATCGACAACGCCGGCGGGCAGTCGATCAGGATGAAGTCGTACTCCTTGTCGACGGCGGCCAGCGCATCCTTCAGACGGCGCTCGCGGTTGTCCAGCGAGACCATCTCCACTTCCGCGCCGGCCAGCTCGCGGTTGGACGGCAGCACGTCGAACTTGCCCGGCTCCGAACGCTGGCGCGCGGTGGCGACGTCGGACTCGCCCAGCATGACCTCATAGGTCGACGCGGGCAGGCCCGCCTTGTTGATGCCCGCGCCCATCGTGGCGTTGCCCTGCGGGTCCAGGTCCACCAGCAGCACGCGCTGGTTCAGTTTTGCCAGGCCGGCGGCCAGGTTGACGGTTGTTGTTGTTTTACCAACTCCACCTTTTTGATTCGCTACGCAGAAAATTTTTGCCATGTAGTTCTTATCGATCTCTTTTTGGTTTCGGACGACGAGGTCTCGTTTTCAAATTATTTATTTATACTGTTTATACGATATATACGATATAAACGATTTATACTGTTTATAAGGTATAAACAATTTATACGGTATAAACCGTTTATACGGTTTCTGCCTCGATGAACACAAGATGGCGTTCCGCCTCCAGTCCAGGCACCGTCAAAGGCTCCAGTTTCTGTACTTTCCATGGCTCCGGAAGCCGCTCCCGTTCGTCTTCTGGAGCGGTGCCTTTCAGGGCGATGAATCGTCCGCCCTCTTCCAGCAAATGGCCCGACCAGTTGACGAAGTCCGACAGGTCTGCAAAGGCCCGCGAGGTGATGACATCGAACTTGGTCTTCACTTCCAGCTGCTCCACGCGCTTGGTGTACACCGTCACGTTGGACAGGCCCAGCTCCGCCTTCACCTGGTTCAAAAACGCGGTCTTCTTGTGCACCGTATCGATCATCGACACCATCATGTCGGGACGGCTGATGGCCAGCACCATGCCCGGCAAGCCACCGCCCGCGCCCACGTCCAGCACATTTTTCGCGCCTGCGAACGCCGGTACGGCGGCCAGCGAATCGAGCAAATGCAAGGTCACCATCTGCATCGGATCGCGCACCGACGTCAGGTTGTAGACCGAATTCCACTTGTTCAGCAGCGCCAGATAGTCCAGCAGCTTCTCTACCTGATCGTCGGCCAGGTCCAGATTCAGATCCTTGATGCCTTGTTTTAAAACATCCGCGACAACTACACGGTCAAACACCTTCATTGAACTGCCTCGTCTTTCTGCGCATTTTTGTCATTCAGGAAGCCGCCGAAACCGGCCTTTTTCAGGTGCACCAGCAGCAGCGAGATCGCCGCCGGCGTCACGCCGGAGATACGCGACGCCTGGCCCAGGGTCTCGGGACGCTGCGCATGCAGCTTCTGGCGCACTTCCACCGACAGCGCGGTGATGTCCAGATAGCTGAAACCTTCCGGCAATTTCAGGTTTTCGTAGTGCTCGTGGCGCTCCACTTCCTTGGTCTGGCGGTCGATATAGCCCGAATATTTGAGCTGGATTTCGACCTGTTCGCGCACCGCTTCGTCGCTCACGCCGGGTCCGGCGAGATCCTTGCCGTCGATGCCGGACAGGCTCATCAGCTTCTCGTACTCGACGCCGGGACGGCGCAACAGGTCCGCCAGCGAGTACTCGCGCTCGATCGGCTGGCCGATAACGCGCTCCGATTCAGCCGCTTCCAGGATGCGTGGATTCACCCACGTGGAACGCAGACGCTCCAGTTCCAGCGCCACCGCTTCGCGTTTTTTCTCGAACGCTTCCCACTGCGCGTCACCGACGCAGCCCAGTTTGCGGCCGATTTCGGTCAGGCGCATGTCGGCGTTATCCTCGCGCAGGCTCAGGCGATACTCGGCGCGGCTGGTGAACATGCGGTACGGTTCCAGCACGCCTTGCGTGACCAGATCGTCGACCAGCACGCCCAGATAGGCCTCGGAACGGGCCGGCGTCCAGGCTTCCTTGCCTTGGGTTTGCAGCGCAGCGTTGAGGCCGGCCAGCATGCCTTGCGCCGCCGCTTCCTCGTAACCGGTGGTGCCGTTGATCTGGCCGGCAAAGTACAGGCCGCTGACGGCCTTGGTTTCCAGCGATGCCTTGAGGCCGCGCGGGTCGAAATAATCGTATTCGATGGCGTAGCCCGGACGCAGGATGTGGGCGTTTTCCATGCCCTTCATCGACCGTACCAGCTCGATCTGCACGTCGAACGGCAGGCTGGTCGAGATGCCGTTTGGATAGAATTCGTTGGTCGTCAGGCCCTCCGGTTCCAGGAAAATCTGGTGCGATTCCTTGGCCGAAAAACGGTGGATCTTGTCTTCGATCGACGGGCAATAACGCGGGCCGACGCCTTCGATCACGCCGGTGTACATCGGGCTGCGGTCCAAACCGGCACGGATAATGTCGTGGGTTTTGTTGTTAGTGTGCGTAACCCAGCACGGCATTTGCGCGGGATGCATGGCGGCGTTGCCCATCACCGAGAACACCGGCACCGGATCGAGGTCGCCAGGCTGCTCGGTCATCAGCGAAAAGTCGATGCTGCGGCCGTCGATGCGAGGCGGCGTGCCGGTCTTTAAACGGCCCTGTGGCAGCTTTAATTCCTTCAGGCGGGCAGACAGCGAGATCGCCGGCGGATCGCCTGCACGGCCCGCTGAGTAGTTCTGAAGGCCCACATGGATCTTCCCGTCGAGGAAGGTTCCGGCGGTCAGCACGACGGCCGGCGCCAGGAATTTCAGGCCAATCTGGGTGACGGCACCGACGACACGGTCGCCCTCCACCATCAGGTCGTCGACGGCCTGCTGGAACAGCCACAGGTTGGGTTGGTTTTCCAGACGCGAACGGATCGCGGCCTTGTACAAAATGCGGTCGGCCTGGGCGCGCGTGGCGCGTACCGCAGGGCCTTTGGACGAGTTCAGGATGCGGAACTGGATGCCCGATTCATCGGTGGCGATCGCCATCGCGCCGCCCATGGCATCGACCTCTTTGACCAGATGGCCTTTGCCGATACCGCCGATGGAAGGGTTGCACGACATCTGGCCCAGGGTCTCGATGTTGTGCGTCAAGAGCAAAGTCTTCTGCCCCATGCGGGCGGAAGCAAGGGCCGCCTCGGTACCGGCGTGACCACCGCCGACGACGATGACGTCGAAATTAGTTGGAAATAACATGATGGAATTGGGTAAATGCGAAGGGATTAAGCATCGATTATAAAGTCTTTTGCGAGCTGCGACTTTTTTAGGCAAAATATTTTAGTGTTGTCGGCTTCATTGTTCCACGTGAAACAATGGAAAAAGGACGCCGAAGCGTCCCTTTTTGGTTCCACGTGAAACAATCTACCAACGGATCCAGGCGTCATATCCCGTCTTGACGATCAATATGGACACTACAACCAGGAACAATTTGCGTACAAAGCCACTGCCATGTTTCATCGCCAGTGCCGTGCCGATGATCGAGCCGGCGATCTGGCAGACAGCCATCATGGCGCCGAGCTGCCAAATCAGGTGGCCGCTGTAGCCGAACCAGACCAGCGCCGACAGGTTGCAGGCAACGTTGACAACCTTGGCTACGGCCGACGCGCCCAAGAAGTCGAAGCCGAATATCCGCACGAACAGGAACACCAGGAAGCTGCCCGTGCCGGGCCCGAAGAAGCCGTCGTAGAAGCCGATGCCCGAACCGATGAGCAGCGCCAGCGTCTGCTCCTTTCGACCGGTGTGAAGTGGGGCGTGTACGCTGCCGAAGTCCTTTTTGGCGAAGGTGTAGATGGCCACAGCGACCAGCACGATCGGCAGGACAGTCCGGAAAAAGTCGGGCGAAACCTTGGTGACGGTGTAGGCGCCGAAGAAGGAGAAGATCAACGCGGCGAAAGCGGCCGGGGCGGCGACCGTCCAGGCGATGGCGACACGGCGCGCGTAGCTGACCGCCGCGACGCTGGTGCCGGCAATGCTGGCCAGCTTGTTGGTACCGATGATCGTGGCCGGCGCCATGTTGGGAAATATCGAAAACATCGCCGGCAGCTGTATCAGTCCCCCGCCCCCGACCACCGCATCCACCAAACCGGCGCTGAACGCCGCCACACCCAACACTGCATACTCGACCATGACCCGCTACCCCGACTGGCAAAAGCCATATTGTACGGAAGAAATTAGCAGGGCACCTGACGCTCCCCTTCCGCCTTCCTGTAAGCTTTCACGTGAAATCCACGACATCACGGACCACAGCCATGAACGATTTCCCATCATTCACCTTCAGCACCGTCGCCCACATCGTCTCCGAACTGGGCGCCGCAAACAGACTGGGCGAGCACATCGCCCAACGCTTCCCGAACGTCCGACGCGCCCTGCTCGTCACCGATCCCGGCTTCCTCAAGACGGGATTGGTCGACGCACCGGCCGCCAGCATGCGAACCGCCGGCATCGACGTCAGCATCTACTCCAACGTCGTCGCCGATCCGCCGGAGCAGATCGTGCTGGAAGCGGTGGCCGCAGCACGCCAACACCGTAGCGACATCGTCATCGGCCTGGGAGGTGGCAGCTCGATGGACGTCGCCAAACTGATCGCCGTACTGGCCAGCAGCGAGCAGCAGATCGGCGCCATCTACGGAATCGGCAACGTCAAGGGCAATCGGCTGCCGCTGGTGCAAATCCCCACCACCGCAGGCACCGGTTCCGAGGTCACCAACATCGCCATCGTCACGACCGGCGCGACCACCAAGATGGGCGTGGTCGCGCCACAGCTGTACGCGGACATGGCGTTGCTGGACGCCGAGCTGACCCTCGGCTTGCCGCCGCAGGTCACAGCCGCGACAGGCATCGACGCCATGGTCCACGCGATCGAGGCCTACACCAGCCGCCAAAAAAAGAATCCGCTGTCCGACATCCTGGCGCGCAAGGCGCTGGGTCTGCTGTCGGCCAACCTGATCCCCGCGTGCGAGAACGGCCGCAACCTGGCCGCGCGTCAGGCCATGCTGCTCGGCGCGATGCTGGCGGGACAGGCCTTCTCCAATGCCCCGGTGGCGGCGGTGCATGCCCTCGCCTACCCGATCGGCGGCACGTTCCACGTGCCACATGGCTTGTCGAATTCGCTGGTGCTACCGCACGTGCTGCGCTTCAACCTGCCGGCGGCGGCCGGCCTGTATGCGGAGTTGGCGGAGATCGTCGTGCCGGAAGCAAGCGGCGGTGTCGAGGCGCGCGCGGAAGCCCTGGTTGTTGCCATGCAACAAATAGCGACCATCACGGGGATAGAGCGGACCTTGCAGCAGGTCGGCATAAAAGAAACGGATCTGGATCAATTGGCGGATGACGCCATGCTCCAGACCCGTCTTCTGGGGAACAACCCCCGCACCGTCACGCGCGACGACGCGAGGGCGATTTACGCGGCAGCGTTGTGAACGCCGCCGCTTTCAACATCAACCTTACTGCGGGACATCCACCGTCGTGCCGCTCACGTTGATCAGGTTGCCCGGCGCGGGCGCTTGCACGAAGGGCGGCAGATTGGCCACGGTCATCGGCGTCGCCGCGTCCGGCCGCGTCACCGTGCGCACCACCTGCGACGGCGGCAAAGGTACGTTCGGGTTGCGCAGGTGGGCCATCATCGCGTCCAGCGCGCGGAACAGGTAGATATGCAACGGCACGATGTTCTGCGGGAAGACGCTGGTGAAGGTGTCGAAGTGGTTGGCGTTCAACACCTCGATGTAGCGTAGTTTGCTGGCGGGCCCCTCGGTCAGCGCATTCAAGCCCAGATACGCGCGAGAGTTGAAGTTCACCACCATCAGCGTGTCGCTACGGCCCGCCGCGATGATCGCCGGCTTGCCATGCAGATTGCCGGTCGCCAGCACCTCGGCGGCGCCTGAGCGCACGCGCGCGCTCTGCTCGGCCAAGGTGCCGGTCAGCGCGTTGCCGTTGACAGGATCGATGCCGGTCGCCAATGCGCGCAGGCACAGGAAACCGTCAAGCGACTGGTCGGCCAGATTGGTGCTTGGCGAGACGCCGACGTTGTACGCCTTCGGTCCGCCCACCGACGCCTCGTAGACCGGCGTGCCGATGATGCCGTTCTGCGTGGCGAAGCTGGCGGCGCGCTGCGCCGGCGTGAACGGCACCGGCGAGCCGGCCGCATCGGTCGGGGCAAACGTAAATCCGCACAGCTGGTCGGTCACCGAGAAGCGGCCGTAGGCATTGGCGTAGGTCACGGCGACCAGCACCGTGGTCAGCGCGTGCGAGGCCTGCAGCACGTCGGAATCCGGCAGCCAGCCGTATGCCCTCAACCGCGCGCGCGCATCCTCTTGCTGCGCAGCGAGATCCGCTCCGGTCAGCAAGCCCTTGGCCACCAGCGCCGTGCAGCGGCCGGGCGCCGCCGCCGTGGAGGCGATGCACGGCTGGTACAGCGCGGCGTAGGTGGAGTAATCGATCAGCCACTTGCCCTGCCCCGCCACCGGCACGCCGTTCTGGCGGATCGAGTACCCGGTGGCGGTGCGCGGCTGGATTTGCGGCTCGTTGGCGGCCACGCCGTCGATCAGGCCCTTCGTATCCTGCTCGGCCGCCAGCAAGGCCGAGGCGGCCCCATTGGAGATGCTGGAGCCGATCGTAATGGTGTTGGTCGGCGTGAAGCGCACCACGTGGTGCGTGTTGTCCCGCGCGTAGCGGCCGTATTGCTCGTTGAGCATGTAGAACGCGAATTCGACTGCCTGCAACGTGTGGTTGCCCCAATCCTTTTCCGGATTCTGTTGCGAGTGGGCGTGCTTGAAGGCGATGCGGCCGGGCTTGGAAGCGGCAAAGGCGGCGCGGTCCGCGTCACTCAATATCGGCGTGAAGTTGGAGTTCCTGGCGGCGGCCGTGCGCGGCGCCCGCGCGCCGTTCTGCAGGTTCACGCTGTCGTCATCGAAGGTGTAGAGGCCGGTGCCGGACCCCTTGTCGCTATAGGCGACCGCGCACTTGTTCTTCAGGCCCCACTCGCCGGACGTGCCGATGGCGCCGTAGACGCCGCGCGAGCCGCTCGACGCGCCCGTGATGATGCAGGGATTGTTGGCGTCGAAGCTGGCCGGTATTTGCACCATCAGCGTGACATTCTTGCTGCCGGTGCCGTCGTCCGCGTAGGCGATGAACTCGCTGCCGGCGATCTTGCCCTCGCCCGTCGTCGGGTTGCCGCTGACGTCGACATTCGGGCCGTACAGCCTGCCGTAACCGGCGGCCGAGCTGATGTCCTGGATGGCCCTGTAATTGGCGTAGATGGCATTGCGGCGCAATTCCGCCGGGGTCGGGTTCAAGGGGTCGGCGTAAGCTGACAGCGCGCCGGCAAGACCGGTCGCCCCCAGGCCGGCGGTCAGCAAATCGTCGCTGACGCCGTCGTAGGTTTTGGCGGTGATGGTGCCGAGAAAACTCGGACGTTCATTGATGATTTCGGGCTCATCGTGGTGATGGCCACAAGCGGTCAGTGCGATGCCGGCCAGCGCCAGCGTGATTTTCTTGGTATGCATGTCATCCTCTTCTTCCAGTAAGACTCAAAGCAACAGACGGACTACCCCCAATCCAGCCCAAGGCCGGATAAAAAAATTTACTCTCGATTTGAAAAGGACGCCGGGCAGAACGCCCGGCGTCTGTGCTAGATCATGCAGGCTTCTTATTGCCGAGCTTGGCGACGATTTCGCCGATGATTCCGCGGCGGAATAACAACACGCAAACGATGAAGATCAGGCCGATCACCATGGTGACGGCTTCGCCGATGGTGTTGAACCATTCGATGCCGGTGACCCGGGTCAGGTAGATGCCCCAGTCGCCCAGTTTGTTCTCCAGCATGATAATGATCACCGCGCCGAGGATCGGACCGGCCAGGGTGCCCATGCCGCCCACCAGGGTCATCAGGATCACCAGGCCCGACATGGTCCAGTGGACGTCGGTCAGGGTCTCGAAGCCCTGCACCAGCACCTTGGTGGAGCCCGCCAAGCCCGCCAGCGCGGCCGACAGCACGAAGGCCAGCAGCTTGTACTTGTCGACGTCGTAGCCCAGCGAGACGGCGCGCGGTTCGTTCTCCTTGATCGCCTTGAGCACCTGGCCGAACGGCGAGTGGACGATGCGTACGATCAGCGCGAACGCCAGCACGGCGATGGCCAGCACGAAGAAGTACAGCGCGGTGTCGTTGGACAGGTCGACCACGCCGAGCAGCTTTCCACGTGGAACACCTTGCAGGCCGTCCTCGCCGCCGGTGAACTCGCCGGCGCTGAGGGCGCCGAAGAACACCATCTGCGCCAGCGCCAGGGTGATCATCGAGAAGTAGATGCCCTGGCGGCGGATCGCCAGCCCGCCCATCACCAAGCCCAGCAAGGCGGCGCCGACGACGCCGGCCAGGATGCCGAGCTCGGTCGGCAAACCCCAGACCTTGAGCGCGTTGCCGGCCACATAGCCGGCGCCGCCGAAGAAGGCCGCATGGCCGAACGACAGCAGGCCGGTGAAGCCGATCAGCAAGTTAAAGGCGCAGGCGAACAGCACAAAGCACAGCAGTTTTGCGAGGAACACCGGGTAGCCGACAAACGGCGCCGCGAGGGCGATCGCCAATGCGATCGTATAACCAATTTTCTTGTCCATCGTCCCCTCCTATTTTTCTTTACCGAACAAGCCAGCGGGACGGATCAGCAGCACGACGACCATCACGAGAAACACCACCGTCGATGAAAACGGCGCGTACACAACCTTGGTCAAGCCCTCGATCACCCCCAGGCCCAGGCCGGTGAGGATCGAACCCATGATCGACCCCATGCCCCCGATCACCACAACGGCGAATACGACGATAATCAGGTTCTGACCCATCAGGGGCTGCACCTGGATGATCGGGGCCGCCAGCACCCCTGCAAAGCCCGCCAAAGCGACGCCGAAGCCATAGGTGAGCGTGACCATCAGCGGAACGTTGATGCCGAACGCCTCCACCAGCTTCGGATTCTCGGTGCCGGCGCGCAAATAGGCGCCAAGTTTGGTCTTTTCGATGACGTACCAGGTGGCCAGGCAGACCACTACGGACGCCACCACCACCCAGGCGCGGTAATTCGGCATCACCATAAAACCGAGATCGGTCGCGCCGGCCAGCGCATCGGGCACCTGGAACGGTTGGCCCGAGACGCCGTAGAAGGAGCGGAACACGCCTTCCACCAGCAAGGTGATGCCGAAGGTCAGCAGCAAGCCATACAGATGGTCGAGCTTGTACAGATGGCGCAGCATGGTTTTTTCGATAACGATGCCGAACACGCCGATGATCAGCGGCGCCAGCAGCAGCATGGTCCAGTAGTTCAGACCAAAATAAGTCATCCCCATCCAAGCCACGAACGCGCCCATCATGTACAGGGCGCCGTGGGAAAAGTTAATCACGTTGAGAAGGCCAAAGATGACGGCCAGGCCGAGTGACAGCATCGCGTAGAACGAGCCGTTCACCAGCCCCAGCAGCAGCTGGCTCATCCATACGCTCAAGGGATAGCCGAAAATTTCCATGAGATCACAGTCTAAAGAGCACCTGGCCGGACGGCGAGGCGGAATAAGAGGACAAAGACAAGAACAAAGGCAAACACAAGGAACGGACCGGCGCCACGCCACGCGGAGTGGCGCCGCGCCGGCCCTGTGCACAACTCAGCTTATTTCCACAGGCTGCATTTGGTTTCGGCCTTGGTGGCGTACGCCTGGTCGCCCGGAATGGTGGCCACGACCTTGTAGTAATCCCAAGGATATTTCGATTCCGAAGGCTTCTTCACTTCCATCAGGTACATGTCGTGGACCATCCGGCCGTCCGGACGGATCACGCCGTTTTTGGTGAACATGTCGTTGATCTTGTTGGCCTTCAGATGGGCCATGACTTTGTCGGCGTCGTCGGTACCCACGGCCTTGACCGCTTTCAGGTAGTTGGCGGCGGCCGAGTAGTCGGCCGCCTGCAGCATCGACGGCGACTTCTTCATCTTGGCGAAGTAGCGCTTCGACCAATCGCGCGTTTCCTGGTTCTGGTCCCAGTACCAGCCGTCGGTCAGGTACATGCCCTGCGTCAGGTTCAGGCCCAGCGAGTGGATGTCGTTAATGAAGATCAGCAAGCCGGCCAGTTTCATCTTCTTGGTGATGCCGAACTCGTTGGCGGCCTTGATCGAGTTGATCGCGTCGCCGCCGGCGTTGGCCAGGCCGAGGATCTGCGCGCCCGACGACTGCGCCTGCAGCAGGAAGGACGAGAAGTCCGACGCCGACAATGGATGTTTGACCGAACCCATCACCTTGCCGCCGGCGGCCTTGACCACATCGGCCGTGTCCTTCTCCAGCGACTGGCCGAACGCATAGTCGGCGGTCATGAAGTACCAGCTCTTGCCGCCCTGCTTGACGATGGCCCCGCCGGTGCCGCGCGCCAGCGCGATGGTGTCGTAGGCGTAGTGCACGGTGTAAGGCGTGCACTCCTCGTTGGTCAGGCGGGCCGAGCCGGCGCCGATCGAGATAAAGACCTTTTTCTTTTCCGCGGCGACCTTGGCCATGGCCAGGTTGGCGCCGGAGTTGGTGCCGCCGATCAGCATGTCGACGCCCTGCTGGTCGAACCATTCGCGCGCCTTGGAGGCGGCGATGTCGGCCTTGTTCTGGTGGTCGGCGGAGATGAACTCCACCTTCTTGCCGGCGATGACAACGCCGGCGTCCGCGATCGCCATTTTGATCGCCTCGGCGCCGCCGGCGCCGTCGATATCCGTGTACAGGCCGGACATGTCGGTGATCATGCCGATCTTGATGGTGTCGCCGGACACTTGCGCTTGCGCGGCGAAGGACAGCCCCAGCGCGCAGATGGCAGTGGCGGCAATGGTGATAGCTTTGAGTTTCATTTTGTCTCCGTTCGAATAGTCGTGATTTAGATTTGTATGGTCACAGAACGATGAAGTAAATATCTACACGCCAAGCAGCTCGGTCAGCACCGGCATCTTGTCGCTCAGTTCCGATGAAACAAAGGTCTCGACGATCTGCCCGTGTTCCATCACATAAAACCGATCCGCCAGCGGCGCGGCGAACCGGAAATTCTGTTCCACCATGACGATGGTGTAGCCCTTCGATTTCAGGGTGGTGATCATGCGCGCCAGGCCTTGCACGATGACGGGCGCCAGGCCCTCCGAAATTTCATCGAGCAGCAACAGGCGCGCGCCGGTGCGCAGGATGCGCGCCACCGCCAGCATCTGCTGCTCGCCTCCCGACAGGCGGGTTCCCTGGCTGTGCTTGCGCTCTTCCAGGTTGGGAAACATCGTGTAGATTTCCTTGATCGACATCCCCTTCTCGCCGGTCGACAACTGCGGCGGCAGCAGCAGGTTTTCCTCGGTCGACAGCGAGGCGAAAATGCCACGCTCCTCGGGGCAGTAACCAACGCCAAGGTGGGCGATTTTGTGCGTCGGCAAACCGATCGCCTCGACACCGTTGATCTTGATCGAGCCCTTGCGCGCGCCGGTCAGTCCCATCACGGCGCGCAAGGTGGTGGTGCGGCCGGCGCCGTTGCGGCCCAGCAGTGTGACCACTTCGCCAGGCTGCACCGTCAGGTTGACGTCGTGCAGGATGTGCGATTCGCCGTACCAGGTTTGCAGGTTGGAGATTTGCAGGGCGGCCGTCATCAATGGGCTCCTTCCAGCTCGGCGGCTTCGGTGCCCATGTACGCTTCCATTACTTGCGCGTTGCGCGAGACCTCGGCGTAGGTGCCCTCGGCCAGCATGGCGCCGCGCTGCAACACGGAGATCTTGTCGCAGATGCCGGACACGACTTTCATGTTGTGTTCGACCATCAAAATGGTGCGGCCGGCCGACACTTTTTTGATGAGGTCGGTTACGCGGTGCACGTCCTCGTGGCCCATGCCCTGCGTCGGTTCATCGAGCAGCATCAGCTCCGGCTCCATCGCCAACGTGGTGGCGATCTCCAAAGCGCGCTTGCGCCCGTAAGGCATATCGACGGTGACGGTGTCGGCGAACTCGGTCAGATCGACCTCGGCCAGCAACTGCATCGCGCGATCGTTGAGCTTGTTTAACGCGCGTTCACTTTGCCAGAAATGGAAGCTGGTCCCAAGCTGGCGCTGCAATCCGATGCGGACATTCTGCAGCACCGTCAGATGCGGAAACACCGCCGAAATCTGAAACGAACGAATCACACCCATGCGGGCGATCTGGGCCGGCTTGGCGGAGGTAATGTCTTTTTCGTTGAACAGAATCTGGCCCGAAGTCGGCACCAGAAATTTGGTAAGCAAATTAAAACATGTGGTTTTACCGGCGCCGTTGGGGCCGATCAGCGCGTGGATATGACCGCGCTGGACTTTCAAATTGACATCGTTGACCGCAGTAAAACCTCTGAACTGCTTGGTCAAGTTCTTCGTTTCCAAGATAACACCGGACATCCTGTCTCCCTTGCTTTTATGGTTCAAGGTACAAATTTTTTTTAGATCATACAGAGTAAAAAATTAGCTAACAATACAGTATAACTACTACTTACTTTTGATCTAACGCTAACTAGCGGTCTCATCATTTCCAGGCTGAACGGATCATTTCTGAAGCTTTTTCGGCGATCATGATGGTGGGAGAATTAGTATTTCCGGATGTGATAAAGGGCATGATGGATGCGTCCACAACGCGCAGACCGGCGACGCCGATGACACGCAATTCGCTATCGACGACAGCGGTGGGATCGTCGGCGCGACCCATCTTGCAGGTGCCGACCGGATGGAAGATGGTGGTGCCGATATGGCCCGCCGCCTCCGCGAGCTCTTCCTCGGTGCGGTAGTGGATGCCGGGCTTGTATTCCTCGGGCGCGAACTTGTTCAGCGCGGGCGACGCGACGATCTGGCGCGTCAACGTCAGCGCCGCCGCCGCCACCTTGCGGTCCTCGGCGGTGCTCAAATACATCGGCGAAATCTTGGGAGGGGCGTACGAATCGGCGCCGGCGATGTGCACGTGGCCGCGCGATGTCGGACGCAGGTTGCACACGCTGGCGGTGAACGCGGGGAAGGCGTGCAAAGGGTCGCCGAATTTTTCCAGCGACAAAGGCTGCACATGGTACTGAAGATTGGGAGTCGGCTGATTGGCATCGGAGCGCGCGAACGCGCCCAGCTGCGACGGCGCCATCGACATCGGCCCACTCTGGAACATCGCATACTCCAGGCCGATTTTCATTTTGCCGAACCAGTTGGAGGCCATCGTGTTCAAGGTGCGGGCGCCGCCGCCGAGCTTGTAGATCATGCGCAGTTGCAGATGGTCCTGCAGGTTTTCTCCGACGCCCGGCAGATCGGCCAGCGGCGCGATACCGTGATGAAGCAGCTTCGCGGCCGAGCCGATTCCGGAGCACTGCAAAATCTGCGGCGAACCAACGGCGCCAGCGGCCAGAATGGTTTCTTTCGCGGCCATCGCTTGATATTTGGCGCCGCCGCCGGTGAAAATCACGCCTTTGCACACGGGTCCCTGGTCGGTCATTTCGATCTGCAAGCGTTCCACGTGGCAGCCGGTCATGACGGTCAGATTCGGGCGGCCGGACACCGGCTTCAGAAAAGCTTTCGCCGTGTTCCAGCGGATGCCGCGTTTTTGATTGACGTCGAAATAGCCGCAGCCGGCGTTGTCGCCGCGATTGAAATCGTCGACCTTGGCGATGCCGGTTTGTTCGGCCGCGTCGCGGAATGCGTCCAGTATCTGCCAGGACAGGCGCTGCTTTTCCACGCGCCACGGACCGCCGGCGCCGTGATCTTCGGACGCGCCACCGTGATAATCCTCGCTCTTTTTAAATAGCGGCAGCACCGCGTCCCAGCGCCAGCTGGTGTCGCCGGTCAGCTCGGCCCAGCGGTCGTAGTCTTGCGCCTGGCCGCGCATGTAAATCATGCCGTTGATGGAGGAACTTCCACCGAGTACTTTGCCGCGCGGGTAAAGCAGGCTGCGTCCGTTGAGGCCGGCGTCGGCCTCGGTGCGGAACATCCAGTCGGTACGGGGATTGTCGATGCAATGCAGATAGCCAACCGGGATGTGTATCCATACATAATCGTCCCTGCCGCCGGCCTCGATCAGCAGGACATCGACGTTTCTATCCGCGCTTAAACGGTTTGCCAAAACGCAGCCAGCCGAGCCTGCCCCAATGATGATGTAATCGTAGTCGCCTGCTGATTCCAAAAACTGCTCCTCCAAGGATGACTCGGTATGCCGGGGCGTTTTACGCTCTCTCGGCGGTCCCTTAGTCTACGCTGCGTTCATCTCCGATAGCAATGTTTCAACAAGCTTGGCGGCAGGCATCGGCCTGGCGCGGGCGACACCGGTGCCGCACCACAGCGACATCAATTCAGTATCGCCGCGCTTGGCCGCTTCCGCGCGGATCGGCGAGGTTAGCGCGTTTTGTACGGGATATGCAGGCAATTGGGCTTCCACGGGCTCCAGCTCACGCATCAGGCGGTTCACCAATCCGCGCGCGTAGCGGCCGGAAAAAGTGCGCGTCAGGCGTGTCGGATGGTCGCCGGCGGTTAACAGGCGTTGTTTGTAGTGTGGATTAATTGCCGATTCGTCGGTTACCAGGAACGCGGTGCCCATCTGTACCGCCTGCGCGCCCGCGTCCAGCGCCCGCTTGATGTCGGCGCCGTCCATGATGCCGCCGGCGGCGATGACCGGAATATCCACCGCTGCCACTATTTTCGGCAGCAGCTCGAACGTTTTCAATGTCGCGTCTTCCTGCGCGCCGATGAAGGTGCCGCGATGGCCGCCCGACTCGGTGCCGGAAGCGATCACCGCATCGGCGCCCCTGCTCTGCCATTCGATGGCTTCCTGGGCATGGGTGATTGTGCCGATCGCGAGAATGCCTGCGTCGTGCAAACGCTGGATTTGGTCAGCGCTCAAGATGCCGAAAGTGAAGCTGGCGACAGCCGGGCGCAATTCGATCAGCGCCTCAAACTGGGCCGTGAAGTCTTCGCACCACTTGCTCGGCGTGGGTAACTCGGTCCAACCCAGCGAAGACCAGAGTGGTTTCAGCCATTCTGTGGCTTGGGCGATCTCGGCCGGGTCAGGCTGTGGAGTCTCCAGGACAAAGAAGTTGAGGCAAAAGGGCTTGTTCGTCAACGCACGGATTTGCGCGGTTTGTTCGCGGATCGCGGCTGGAGAAAGTAAGGAGCACGCCATCGAACCGAGTGCACCGGCATTGGAGACAGCGGCGACTTGGGCCGGGGTGTTGGGACCGCCAGCGGTCGGCCCCTGAACGATTGGATGGGGGAAGACGGATGTCAGATTCATCATATTTCTCACTTAAAGGCCCACTTACCCCTGTGGATAAGTCTATGGATATCCACAGGCACGATATGTGAGTAAACAAAAAATTTCTGAGGAGCTGTTTTCTTATCCCAAAACAGTTCTTTTGTCATACACGGCTTACGAGCCTGCTTATGAAGTTCGTAAACGCCTGATTCTAATCCAAAATGAGGACTTATCCACAGAAAAGTGTCTACGTTAACAACTACTACTATTTTTATATATACATCTTTAGAGTAAACCATAGTTCACGCGGCTCGAAGAAAACCCAAGAACCAAGGCGCAAGCGCCTGAAGACCATGGGTCAAAAAAGAAGTCGCAAAAATGGGAAAAGTGATTGCATGTAGCTGAAGACATGCAAAACAAAAGATTGCTCTGTAGACACGTAGGGCGGATTAGACCGAAGGTCGTAATCCGCCATCGATGCGCCGTCGATGCCTTTGGCGCGGTGACCGTCGTTGATGTTGCTGAAAAGCTCAGGAAACCCTGCAAAACCGTGCTGCCTGTGCATAACTTACTGGATATCCACAGGATGAGTTGTGAGTAAGCACGAAGTTATCCAAGGGCCGACATTTTATACAGAATTGCTCCGTAAATGTTACAGCGCTTATGCAAGTGCTTATCTTTCGCGTAAACCAATGATTCGTAAACGTATACAGAACTTATCCACAGCTAAATGTCCGTTTACTACTACTACTATTTTTTATATATATCTTTGTAAACTACTAAACCATGAAAAGCGAAAAACACTCCGAAAACCGAAAAAACCGCAGATTTCCGACGAAATCTGAGGCCCTCTTCGTGGGCAAAGACCCGTTTACACGGCAAAAAACGCCTTAAAATCGATCGTTTTTAGCTTCGCACTGTGGAGAACTCGCTGGAAGTCCACAGCCCACCCTCGAAAAACAGGAAAAAGATATGCGTCTAGGCATCATTAGTGCGTTGGCTGAAGAACAGCATGGGCTGATAGAAGCCCTTCAGAGCCCCTACAAGCACGTCCATGGTATGAGGGAGTACACGACAGGGACACTCTGGGAAATCGACGCTGTGTGCGTTCTGTCGCGTATAGGCAAGGTTGCAGCAGCAATGACAGCCGCAATCCTTGTGGAAAAGTTCGGAGTTACCCACATCGTCTTCACCGGCGTCGCCGGAAGCGGGGATAAAAACGTCAAGGTGGGCGATATCGTCGTCGCGGAAGCGCTGGTTCAGCATGATTTCGACGCCAGCCCGCTGTTTCCAAAATTTGAAATACCGCTGACAGGACTATCGCACTTCGCCACCGACGTCGCATTGACGGAAAGATTGGCAATCGCAGCGGCCAAAACCACGCGTGTGCATCGCGGATTGATCGCCAGTGGCGACCAGTTCATCGGAAAACTGGCGCAAATCCAAGCCATCAAAGCGGCGTTGCCTGAATTACTGGCAGTGGAAATGGAAGGCGCAGCTGTCGCGCAAGTGTGTTTCGAGCTTGGCATTCCGTTCGCGGTGATCCGAACGATCTCCGACAACGCCAACGACGACGCCGCCGTCGACTTCATGCATTTCATCAAAACGGTAGCATCGCGCTACGCGTTCGAGGTTATCCACAACTTCTGCAAGCAGTAAAAGCAACTCCGGGGTCAGGTCCACCATTTCTACACGGACTTAGCCGTAGCTGCCCTGGAGCGGCCATTTGGGCCACTTAAACCTGAGCTCGTGTAGAAATGGTGGACCTGACCCCGGATGTATGACCCCGGATGTAAAAAGGGCCGGGTTTGATCCCGGCCCTTGGCGTTGACAGCTGGTTTTTCTTACGCTTCGAGCGTCATCAGGCTGGCGTTGCCGCCCGCAGCGGTCGTGTTGACGCACAGAGCGCGCTCAGCAAGCAAACGCCACAGTGGGATAGCCCCGTCCTCGTTGGTGTCGATCAGGCTCACCAGGGCGCCGCTACGGGCCGCCAATGGGCTGTACAGGCTGCCGGCCAGCATCGATTCAACCAGGGCGATCTGGAAATCGCCTTCGAAACCGTTTAAATCGGCAACTGGCTTGATCCGGTCCCTCACCGTGGCCGGCAGATCGGCTGGCACCAGCTTGGCCGTGTCGCCGGCGAGCAAGGCGATATTTCCCGTGGCGAGGACTGCGGCCAGCTGGTTCAGCAGGCCGTCCTGGGTGCCTGCGGCGCACACCACCGCGCCACGCGGCACCAGCGCCAGCGTGTTGCGCTCGCCGGTCGGACCTGGCAAGGCGGTCAGGCTGCCCAGCATGGTCGTGCGGCTGTACTGATCGGCCAGCTTGGCGATGCCGTCGCGGCCGTGCTTTTGCGCCCAGGCGGTCAGGGCGTCAAGTGCCGGCGTCGCTTGGCGGTCGTGGCGGTGCTGCGGCGTGGCAGTTTCGCCGCGCTGCAGGCGTTTCAGGTATAGAGGTCCGCCCGCTTTCGGGCCGGTGCCGGATTTGCCTTCGCCACCGAAGGGCTGCACACCGACAACCGCGCCGACGATGTTGCGGTTCACGTAGATATTGCCGACATGCGCATTCGAGCTGATGTAGTCGATCGTTTCATCGATGCGCGAGTGCACGCCCAGGGTCAGGCCAAAGCCGCTGTCGTTGATTTGCTGGACCAGTTTCGGCAGATCGGCGCGCTTGTAGCGGATCACGTGCAGCACCGGGCCGAAGACTTCTTGCGTCAATTCCGACAGCGAACGGATCTCCAGCACCGTCGGCGGAACAAAAGTGCCGGCGGTAATCACGCTCGATGGCAGATCCAGCGAGAAGTAGTTCAACGCCGTGCCCTTGAGCTTGTTGATGTGCGCCAGCAGGTTTTGCTGCGCTTCGGCATCGATGACGGGGCCGATATCGGTGACCAGGCGGTCCGGGCAGCCAACTTTCAACTCCAGCATCGCGCCTTTGAGCATTTTGATGGTCTTGTCGGCGATATCTTCCTGCAGGAACAGTACGCGCAGCGCCGAGCAACGCTGGCCGGCGCTGTCGAAGGCGGACGAAATCGCATCCTGCACTACTTGTTCCGGCAACGCCGACGAGTCGACGATCATCGCGTTCTGGCCACCGGTCTCGGCGATCAGCGGAATCTCGATGTTTTCGGCGGCCGCACGTTTGGCCAGGGTGCGGTTGATCAGCTGGGCAACTTCCGTCGAGCCGGTGAAAATCACGCCTTTGACACGCGGATCGGCGGTCAGCGCGGCGCCGACCACTTCGCCGCGGCCCGGGAGGAATTGCAGCGCGGCGCGCGGAATGCCCGCTTCGTGCAATAACTCGACCGCGCGGTGCGCGATCAGCGGCGTTTGCTCGGCCGGTTTGGCCAGCACCACATTGCCGGCAGCCAGCGAGGCGGCGACCTGGCCGGTGAAAATGGCCAGCGGGAAGTTCCACGGGCTGATGCACGTGACCGGACCCAGCGCCAGGGTATTCGTCGAACCGGCGACCTCGGCCGCGTAATAACGCAGGAAATCGACCGCTTCGCGCAGTTCTGCGATGGCGTTCGGCAGCGATTTACCGGCTTCGCGGATGGCCAGGGTCATCAGCTCCATGGCATTCGCTTCGAACAGGTCGGCGGCGCGGTTCAGCGCTGCGGCGCGTTGCGAAGGTTCGGTGGTCTGCCAGTCCATCGCGAAATTGCTGGCGCTGATCAGCGCGCTGTCGACGTCGGTGGTGGTTGCTTCGACCAGCTTGCCGACAACATCGCTGTGTTGGGCCGGGTTGCTGACATCCTGCACCGGCTGGCCGACGCTGACGCCGCCCGCCAGCAGCGGCGATGCGTACCAGGTCCGAGGCTCAGCCAAGGCTGCTGAAATATTGCGCAACACGTCCTCGTTGGCCAGGTCGAAGCCGGCCGAGTTCTTGCGTTCCGCGCCAAACATGGCTTGCGGCAGCGGAATACCGGCGTGCGGTTGACCGCCCTGCTCGCGCGCCATGGCGATCGGGTCCTTGATCAGCGATTCGATCGGAATCGCCTCGTCGACGATCTGGTTGACGAACGACGAGTTGGCACCGTTCTCGAGCAGGCGGCGCACCAGGTAAGCCAGCAAGGTTTCATGGGTGCCGACCGGCGCATAAATGCGGCACGGCTTGTCCAAATTGTCCTTGCCCACAACCTGGTCGTACAGCGATTCGCCCATGCCGTGCAGGCACTGGAATTCGTAGTCGGTCACGCCGTCGCGCTTGGCCCAGGTGTAGATGGTCGACAAGGTTTGCGCGTTGTGCGTGGCGAACTGTGGATAGATCACGTCGGTCGCGGCCAGCAGCTTTTGTGCGCACACCAGATAGGAAACGTCGGTGTAGACCTTGCGTGTGTAGACCGGGTAGCCGCTCATGCCGTCCACCTGGGCGCGCTTGATCTCGGCATCCCAATAAGCGCCCTTGACCAGGCGAACCATGAATTTGCGGCCGCTGCGCTTGGCCAGGTCGATCAGGAAATCGATCGCGAACGGGCAGCGCTTCTGATACGCCTGCACGACGAAGCCGATGCCTTCGAATCCGGCCAGTTCCGGGTCGTAAGCCAGCGCCTCCATCAGGTCCAGCGACAACTCCAGGCGATCGGCCTCTTCCGCATCGATGTTCAGGCCGATGTTGTAGTGCTTGGCCAGCAGTACCAGTTGACGCATACGCGGCAGCAATTCCTCCATCACGCGGGCGCGCTGCGCTCTGCTGTAACGCGGGTGCAGCGCCGACAGTTTGACCGAAATGCCGGGACCGTTTTTGATGCCGCGGCCGTTCGAAGCCTTGCCGATCGCGTGGATCGCCGTCTCGTACGAGGCATAGTAGTTCTTGGCGTCGGCTTCGGTCAGCGCCGCCTCGCCCAGCATGTCATAGGAATAACGGTAGCCGCGCGCTTCGTTGCCCTGGCCGTTCTTGATGGCCTCGTCGATGGTCTGGCCGGTGACGAATTGATTGCCCAGCATGCGCATCGCCAGATCGACGCCTTTGCGGATCAGCGGCTCGCCGCCCTTGGAAATGAGCTTGGTCAGCGCCGAACCGAGGCCGGTTTCGCTGTTGGTGCTGACCAGTTTGCCGGTGATCAGCAGGCCCCACGTGGCAGCGTTGACGAACAGCGAGGGCGACTCGCCCAGGTGCTTGCGCCAGTCGCCTTTGCTGATTTTGTCGGCGATCAGGCGGTCGGCGGTGGCATTGTCGGGAATACGCAACAGTGCTTCGGCCAGGCACATCAGCGCCACGCCTTCTTCCGACGACAGCGAAAACTCGTGCATCAGCGCATCGACACCGGAGGCGCGGGTGCGCTGTTCGCGCACCGAGCTGACCAGTTTATGCGCCAGTTGCTGGGCTTTTTGCAGACTGTCGGCGTCGTTCTTTTTGATCTGATCCAACAACCACTGAACCGCGCTCACTTCGTCGCGCCGGTAGGCCGCCGTCACTGCTGCGCGCAATGGAATCGGGTCGCGCAGGATTTCTGCTTGTAACGCTGCGAAGGGGGTAAAAATGGTCGGATCTGCTGCTTGCATGAATGGCTCTCGGAATAGAAATGTAGGAGCGTCCACTTACAAAAACACGCTCTGCAAGCGGGTAGCTTGAGAGCGTGAATTGAGGTTGAATCGTGGTCTCGAATCGTGAACTGCTGATGATTCGATTGTAAAGTGAATTCTTCTGGATTAATTCTGGTATTACAGGGGGCTAGCAATAGATTGTTTTTAGTGAGACAATTTAACCAAATAATATTTATTTGGGAGTCCCCGGAAATGTTAGACAAGATCAGCAAAAAAATCTTGATGGAGTTGCAGAGCGACGGCCGCATCAGCAACGTGGAGCTGGCGGCGCGGGTGAACCTGTCGCCCGCCGCTTGCCTGGAGCGCGTGCGCAAGTTGCACGAGTCCGGGTACATCATGGGCTACACCGCGCAACTGAATCCCCAGCTGCTCGACGTTTCCCTGCTCGTCTTCATCGAAGTCGTGCTCGATCGCACGACGCCCGAAGTCTTCGACGCCTTCAAACACAGCGTCCAGGTCATTCCGGAAGTGCTGGAATGCCACATGGTCGCCGGCGGTTTCGACTACCTGGTCAAGGCCCGGGTCAAGGACATGGCCGCCTACCGCGAATTCCTGGGTAAAACCCTGCTCCAAAAAGGTGTGCGTGAAACACACACTTATGCCGTGATGGAAGAAGTCAAGAATACCACCAAGTTACCTATAAAGTAGTATGTAGGAAATAAAATTACCTGCTACGCGCCAAAGCGCCGGGGTCAACGGGGGACAAATGAAGCTTTTGCAGCAGAAGTTGGTGCAACGTGGATTATGGTTGTTGGGGGCTACGGCGGGCGGAACGTGCCTGGCGTACTTGTTCAATCTGGCGGCCGGCGACAAGGCCTCGTTGATGTATACGGCCGCGCCGGCGGCGTTGGCCGGCGCGCTGATCTCCTGGTGGGCGGCGCGCCAGGGCAATGACGAGGGCGGCGTGCGCCACTTCGCCCAGACCGTGGGCGCCGAAATCGATGCCATCATGATCGGCGCGGCCGAAACGTCGTACTTCGTCGATTCCGTTAAAAAGAAAATCGAGCTAGACGTCGGCACCGCCGGCGGCATAGTCCACAGTTCGGCGCAGAACGCCGCGACCACAGAGCGCATCGCGGCCAATGCCGAGCGCGCCGCCAAGATCGCCGCCCAGGTGCGTGGCGAAACGGTTGCCGGTCGCACCGAGGCCGATAACGGCCTGCAACGCATCCGCACCGCGCGCCAGGATGCCCAGACAGCGGCGTCCGTCATGACGAGCCTGCAAACCAATTCCCGCAAAATCTACGGCTTCACCGAGGCCATCAGCGAGATTTCCGCCCGCACCAACCTGCTGGCGCTGAATGCCGCCATCGAGGCGGCGCGCGCCGGCGAACAAGGGCGTGGCTTCGCCGTCGTCGCCAGCGAGGTGCGCCAGTTGGCCTTGCGCACCAAGGAAGCGACCGATGAAATCAGCACCATGGTGCGCGAGATCAATCAGCAGGCGGAACAGGCCGCCACCGGCATGACGTCGCTGGCGGTGCAGGTCAGCGAAGCGGCCGGCAATGTGGAGAAGGTGCACGGTTTGCTGGGTAATATCGAGCGTTCCTCCGGCGTGTCGGAAGACGAGATCGGCCAGATCGCCCGGGCCTCGCGCGAGCATGTCGCCACCACCGAGGAAATCGCCGCCGCGATCGCCAGCATCCGCGACAGCTTGTTATCCACAGAGAAGGAATTGCCGCGCGCCGCCAGTTCGGCGATGGCGTTGGCTGAGCGGGCCGAGGTGATCACCGGTGCGCTGGGCGAGTCGTCGATCGCCACGTCGCACGACGCGATCCGGCATGCCGCGCAGCAGGCGGCGCTGGAAGTGGGCCGGATTTTCGAGGCGGCGCTGTCGTCGGGCAAGATCACGCGCGACGCTTTGTTCGACCGGACTTATAGCCCGATTCCGAATACCGATCCGCCCAAGCACAAGACGAGGTTCGATGATTTTACGGATCGCGTGCTGCCTTCATTGCAGGAGGCGCTGTTGGTGGCCATGCCGCAACTGGCTTACGCCGGTGCTGTGGATAACAACGGCTATTTCCCCACCCATAACAAAAAGTTTTCGCAGCCGTTGACGGGGAACTACGACGTCGACATCGTCAACAACCGCACCAAGCGGATTTTCAGCGATCGCACGGGCAAGCGTTGCGGCTCGAATACCAAGCCGTTCCTGTTGCAGACGTATAAGCGCGATACGGGCGAAGTGATGCACGACCTGTCGGCGCCGATTTATGTCAACGGCAAGCATTGGGGTGGTTTCCGCATCGGTTACCGCTCGAGCACGAAGCATTGAGCTGCACCAAAATAAACGTGGATCCACGTAGGGCGGATTAGGCGGAACGCCGTAATCCGCCAATGCACGCGCCGTCGGCGGCCCATGGCGGATTACGCGCTGCGCGCTAATCCGCCCTACGAGTCACGTAATTCCGTGGCGAACAGCCCATCACGCGCTTGAAGGCCGTGCTGAAGGCGCTTTCCGATTCGTAGCCCAGCGACGGCGCGATCACCGAAATCGGCGCGCTCGAATTGAGCAACTTGTCTCCGGCCAGCAGCATGCGCCAGCGCGTCAGATAGTCCATCGCCGACGCCCCCACCATCGTCTTGAACTTGAGCGCGAACGCCGAGCGCGACATCCCCGCGCGGCGCGCCAACGCTTCCAATGTCCAGCGATGCGCCGGCTCCGCATGCATGGCGCTGAGCGCCAACCCCATCTGACGATCGGCCAGCGCGAACAGCCAGCCCACGCCCGGGTCCGCGCCCTTGTCTTTGGCGCTCTCCTCCATGTGCAACCGCAGCGCCAGTATCAGCATCATGTGCGCCAGGTGCTCGGCCATCAGCGAGCTGCCGGGCCGCTGTTCATGCAGCTCCTGGATCATGCGTTTGACCGACCACAGCAGCGCCGCCTGATCCGTCTCCTGCCGCAGGTGCACGATTGGCGGCAGCATGGCCAGCAGGATCTCGCCGTGGCTGTGGCCGAGGAAAAAGCGGCTGCCGACCATCAGGCAAGCACCGCCGCCGTTATGCACGATGACGCCGGCGACGCGCGGGGCCGCGAATACTTCGGCCGAGTCGGCCGCCGGCAGCGACAGGTCGCTGCCCATCACAAACGGTCGCCCGCCCGGCAGCAGGAAACAATCGCCGGCCTTCAACAACGTCGGTTCGCTGACGCCGTCGACCGCCAGCCAGCATTGTCCGGAGACGATCGAATAGCATTTGATGCCGATGTTGGGCGGATAACGGACCGCCCAGTCACCGCCGGCGTCGAAGCCGGCCGATACATAGCTGCGCGGCTTGAGCAGCGCCAGGACATCGGAGAGTGGATCCATGAGTTTTGGACGAACGCGAAGATAATGCAGACTTTATAGCATGGATCGGATGACATTCCGCTTTTATCATTGGCTTTTTAATCAGCCAAGGAAATGACCATGCGTGTATTCGTGACGGGAGCGACAGGTTTTGTCGGCTCCGCAGTTGTAGAGGATTTGATGCAAGCCGGCCATCGGGTGCTGGGACTGGCTCGCAGCGACGAGGCCGCCGCGACGTTGACGGGGCTGGGCGCCGAGGTCCAGCGCGGCAGCCTGTTGGATATCGACAGCCTGGTGACGGCCGCGAAGGCTTGCGATGGCGTGATCCACACCGCCTTCATCCATGACTTCTCGAACATGCCCGAATCGGCCAAAACCGATCTGGCGGCGATCGAGGCGATGGGGGCGGCGTTGGCGGGTTCGGGCAAGCCGTTCGTGGTGACGTCGGCCATTGGGATATTGCAGCCCGGCCGGATTTCCGTGGAAAGCGATGCGCCGATGGCCGCTTCGGCCGGGTCGTATCGTATCCCGTCGGAACTGGCCGCGCTGGCGCTGGGCGGACAAGGCGTGCGCGCTTCGGTGGTGCGTTTGCCGCCGTCGGTGCATGGCGACGGCGACCATGGCTTCGTTCCGGCGCTGATCGGAATCGCGCGCAAGCAGGGAAGTTCGGCGTACATCGATGACGGCATGACTCGCTGGCCGGCGGTGCACCGGCATGACGCGGCGCGGTTGTACAGGCTGGCGCTGGAGAGCGGCGTGGCGGGGTCGGTGTACCACGCGGTGGCGGAGGAAGGCGTGGCGACACGCGAGATCGCCGGGGTGATCGGCCGGCGCTTGAACCTGCAGGTGGTGGGAATGTCGGGCGATCAGGCCGCCGGGCACTTCGGCTTTATAGGGCGCTTCTTCGGCATGGATTGCCCCGCGTCGAGCGAGCAGACGCGGCGGCAGCTGGGCTGGCGGCCAACGCATCCGGGTTTGCTCGAAGACATGGATCGGGAGGCGTACTTCGCCGGGGAATTGAACCCTTAAGCGGTATCTTTCTTTGGGGCGCTGCCGGGCGCGGTGCGCGCCGCCACCTGGTTCATGCCTTCCAGATGCATCCGCAGCCACTTGTGCGCCGGGCTGCGCGCATCGCGTTCGTGCCACAGCATGTCCAGGTGGACCGCCGGCAGCTGGAACGGCAATTCCTTGGCGATCAGCGCGTCCGTCATGCCCGTCGAGGCGATCAAGTGACGCGGCAACACCGTGATCAGATCCGAGTTCGCCACCACCCGCCCTGCCGTGAAGAACTGGTTCACCGTCAGCAAAATCCGCCGCTCGCGCTGGATCTGCGCCAGCGCCTCGTCGACTAGCCCATGCGCGCGGCCCGAGAAACTCACCAGCAGGTGATTGGCCTTGCAATAGTTGTCCAGGTTCAGCTCGACCTTGGCCAGCGGATGGTCGCGCCGCATCACGCAAACATAGTGGCCGGAATACAGCCGTTCGTGGCGGATCGGCGACCCCGTCTCGTACGACAGCTGCGCCGCCACGCCAGGGAAGAAGCCAACCGCCAGGTCGATGTCGCCCCGCAGCAGCATCGGCCGCGGTTCACGGGTGGTCAGCGGCACCATGCGCACGTTTACGCCGGGCGCTTCCACTTCGATCGAACGCATCAGCGACGGCAGCCAGAAGGCTGCGGTGGCGTCGGCCATCGCCATGCGGAACGTCGCGTGGGCGGCGGAGACGTCGAAGGTTTCCGGCGCCACGGCCGCTTCCAGGCTGGCCAGCGCGCTGCGCACGGACGGCCACAGCGATTCGGCGCGCGGCGTCGGCTTGACGCCGTAGGCGGTGCGTATCAGCAATTCGTCGCCCAGGCTCTCGCGCAGACGCTTGATCGCGTTCGAGACGGCGGGCTGGGTCATGGCCAGATGGCCGGCCGCGCGTGTCAGATTTTGTTCTGTCATCACGGCGTCGAAGACGCGTAACAAATTCAAGTCCAGCGTCAAAAAGCTCATGTTGGCTCAGGTAGTATGAAAATAGGATAAGACAGTATCGAGAAATATGGATTTCTCGTCAAGGATAAGCTTCTCCATTCACCAAACGAATAATTGTTATCGTGGAAGTAAATTGGATACTTATGTTGCGCTGCACTATAGTTAACTTGATTCTAAATGCACCGGTCTATCATGTCTACCATCAGCTCAGTACTCCAAGATCTTTCGTTCCTCACCACGATACAGCTGGCGCTGGCCGCCGTTGTCGCCGTGGGCCTGCTGGTTTTGTTCAAACCGCTGCTGCGCGGCTGCGCGCGCGCCGCCGTGCTGATCGTTAAGCCGAAGTTGACCAAGGAAGAACGTCTGCAACGCCGCCAGATGCGCGATGCGATGATGCTCAAGCGCATGCTCAACACCAGCGAATGCGGTGCCAGCCATGCCGCCGAGCTGCGCGCGATGGCCTCGCGCGCCTAATAAGAGAAGTTAGAAGCGAAGTTAGCGCTCGCCCAGCAGGGCGGGCTTGAGCGAGCTGTCCACCGGCTTGTCGCCCAGCCAGATACGCAGCACGGCGTTATAGAACGCCACATCCGGCATCAATTCCCCCAGCTTTTTACCGTTCAGATAGCACTGGGTGCCCTCGCCGGGTATCCAGTCGAGCAGCATCTGGTCGCCTTTTTTCAGCGTCTGGATTTGCGCGAACACTTCGCCGAACTTCATCGTCTGCGGCAGGATGCGGGTGCGCTCGACCTTGTCGGTGTTGGAACTCAGGCCTTCCATGAAGGATTTGCCGAAGTCGTCCGAGGTGATGTCGCGCAGCATGATGATGCTGACGCGGCGCGGGCCGGTGGCGCCGAGCACGTCGGAGACGGTGGTTTTCTTTTCGGCCAGGTACAAAGCTGCCGCATACAGCTTGAAGATAACCTTGGTGCGCAGGCCGGCGCCGTTGAGCTTGAGCTCCTTGCCGGCGACGGTGGCGATGTCGTCGAACTTGGCGCCTGCCACCTCGACAGTGGCAAACGCCGGCAATTGGACGCCGGCGGTCAGCACGGCCACCGCCATCAGACTCTTGATGAGTTGTCGGCGTCGCATGGCGGTCAGGCCTTGGCGGCCTGCAGGTGCTCGTATTTGGCGCGCAGTTGTTCTTCGGTCTCGCGCCAGGCGGGATTGAAGGGGATGCAGCTGACCGGACATACTTGCTGGCATTGCGGCTCATTAAAATGGCCGACGCACTCGGTGCACTTGTCCGGATTGATTTCGTAAATTTCCGCGCCCATGTAGATCGCGTCGTTCGGGCACTCGGGCTCGCACACGTCGCAATTGATACAGTCGTCGGTGATCATTAAGGCCATGACGGAACTCGCTTATTCGGTCTGGGTGGCTGCGATTTTCTTTTGCAGCCAGCGGTCGACCGATGGGAAAACAAACTTGGAGACATCTCCGCCCAGCACGGCGATTTCGCGCACGATGGTGCCGGAGATGAACTGGTACTGATCGGACGGCGTCAGGAACAAGGTTTCGACGTCCGGCAGCAGGTAGCGGTTCATGCCCGCCATTTGGAACTCATACTCGAAGTCGGACACGGCGCGCAGGCCGCGCACGATGACGCGGGCATCATGCGCGCGCACGAAATCCTTCAACAGACCGGAGAAACTTTCCACTTTCACGTTCGGATAGTGCCCCAGCACTTCGTTGGCGATGGTCAGGCGTTCTTCCAGTGAAAAGAAAGGTTTCTTGTTCTTACTGTCGGCGACGCCGACCACCAGCGTGTCGAACAGACCCGATGCGCGACGCACCAGATCCTCATGACCACGGGTCAGCGGATCGAACGTTCCCGGATAAACGGCTACTACCATTGCGGCTCCCTGCAGTGCACCAATATAGAACGCGCATTATGCCTGAAAAACGATGTTTGCCTTAATATCGGGCAGTTTGCATGGAACTAGTTGCAACTTAGTTGTTACTAAGCCACTAATGCCTTCAACTTGAGCAAGTGGAAGAATACCATTCCCGCCTTATCGGCGCGGATCACTTCCCATTGCGCCATCCAATCGGGCGTCGCGTCCGTGTCGAATTCCAGCGCCGCGCCGGACTCGGCGTACACCAGGCCGCCCTCTTTCAGGATTCTTGTGCACTGCGGCAGGCAGCGCTCCAAAAACTCTTGCTGATAGGGTGGATCGAGGAAAATCAGGTCGAATTTCTGACCGCGCGCGGCGGCCGACTGTGCCACCGCCAACGCGTCGCCGCGCATGATCTGCACATTGTCCGCTTTAAGCTTGGTCTTGATTTCGTCGAGCTGTCGCACGACTGGCACGTTGGAGTCGATCATCATGACCGACTTGGCGCCACGGCTGGCGGCCTCGAAGCCAAGCGCGCCGCTGCCGGCGAACAGATCCAGTACTTGCGCATCGGCCCAGTTGGCGTCGCGCTGGTGGTTGATCCAGTTGAACACCGTCTCGCGCACGCGATCCGGCGTCGGCCGCAAGCCCTGCGCGCTCAATACCGGCAGCGGAGTGCGTTTCCACGCCCCGCCGATGATGCGCACCTGGTTGCTGTGCTGGGGACCGTGGACCGGTACTTTTGCTGGTTTTGCGGCTTTGCTTGCTGGCTTCTTTGGCATGTGGCTGTGTTCTAAGTCATTGATTCAACAGGGTCCACTATACCATACGGGCTTGCTGGCGCTGGTCAGCGGGCCTCCGCCGCCAGGCTGCGGAAGTCGTCGATCCAGCCCTGCATGCGCTTCTGCGCGTGCGCCTTCTGTTCCGGCGTGGCGATCTTCACCACTGTCAAAATCAACTGCAAACTGCCCTGCTCGGACGCTTCGAAGAACTGCTTGTGCTCGGAGTTCTCCAGACGGTTGAAGGAATCCTTGATCAGCGTATTGATCAGCGGAATGGTCGCTTCCTTGCTCAACTTCTCCTGCTTCACTTTGCGCACCAGGCTCAGGATGGCGTTTTGACGGCGCTTGCGCTCGTTGAGCCAGATTTCGTTGTCAAGCGGACGGGCATCGGAAGCCTTGCGGATCTCTTCTTCCTGCGTCTTCGAGAACTTGCCGAACCACAGTTCGAACTGTTCCATCGATTTCTTGTAGCGGAATTTTTGCTGATCTTCCTTGCTGCCCTTCATGTTCTTCTTGCGGAAGTCGTCGAGGTTGGAGGCGAACTTCTTCTCCAGGTTGTCGATCTGGTCCGGCTCCAGCGATGTCGCCAGGCCGGCCAGCTCCGGCGCCGCCTTCAGCAGCAGTTTCTGCGTGCGGCCCTTGATATCGTCGTAATCGGCTTGCAGGTCGGCGGCCGTCAGGTTGCCGGCCAACTGCTTTTGTCCCGTTTGCAGGATCTGCACGTAGTCGTTCAACTGGGTCTTGCGGTGCCAGCTGAACAGCTTGTCGATCTCCTTCTGCACCACGCCTTTTTGATCGGAGGTCAGATCGACGTAACCGTCCAGCCACCAGTACAGCAAGGTGTCGCCATTGTTATAGGCCAGGCGCAGCGAACTGCACGCGGCCAGCACTGCCATGAGCGCAATCAGGAAAAGGCGGCTTAGCGTTCGGTTGCCGTTTTGGGGCATGTTAGACTTTTGCATTTACTCACTCACTCTATCTGGCTTCTTATGAACGTCGTTATTCTCGCCGCGGGTATGGGCAAACGCATGCAATCCGCGCTGCCGAAGGTTTTGCATCCACTGGCCGGCAAGCCCATGCTTTTGCATGTGCTCGATACCGCGCGCAGCCTGTCTGCCAGCCGATTATGCGTTATTTACGGACATGGGGGCGCTGCCGTGCAGGAACTGCTGGCCAGGCAGCCGGAAAAGGTCGCCACAGCGCTGCAAGAACCGCAGCTGGGCACCGGCCACGCCGTCATGCAGGCGCTGCCGGAGCTGGACGACAGCGTGCCAACCCTGATCCTGTACGGCGACGTGCCGCTGACCACGTCCGCCTCGCTGCAGGCGCTGATCGACGTGGCCGGCAACGACAAGCTGGGCATCCTGACGGTCGAGCAGGACGATCCGTTCGGGCTGGGCCGCATCGTGCGCGAGGGGGGGACAATGAGCGGCGAGATCGTCCGCATCGTCGAGCAGAAGGACGCCACCGACGCCGAGCGCGCCATCAAGGAAATTAACAGCGGCATCATGGTCGCGCCGACCGTCCACCTGAAGCGCTGGCTGGCCGCGCTCAAGAACAACAACGCCCAGGGCGAGTACTACCTCACCGACATCGTCGCGCAAGCCGTGGCCGACGGCGTGCGGGTGGTCTCGGCGCAACCGTCGGCGCAGTGGGAAGTGGCCGGCGTCAACAGCAAAGTGCAGCTGGCCGAACTTGAACGCATTCATCAGCGCAACATCGCCCTCAAGCTGCTGGAACAGGGCGTGACGTTGATGGACCCGGCGCGCATCGATGTCCGTGGGGAATTGATCTGTGGCCGCGACGTCACCATCGACGTCGGCTGCGTGTTCGAAGGCAAGGTCGAGCTGGGTGACGGCGTGCGCGTCGCCGCCCACAATGTCATCGTCAACGCCCGCATCCTGGCCGGCGCCCAGATCAAGCCGTTCTGCCATATCGAAGAGGCGGTGGTGGGCGAAGTCTCGATCATCGGCCCATATGCGCGCCTGCGCCCGGGCACGGTGCTGGCCGAGGACGTTCACGTTGGCAACTTCGTCGAAATCAAGAACGGCCAGGTCGCCGCGCACAGCAAGGCCAACCACCTGGCCTACATCGGCGACGCCACGATAGGCTCGCGCGTCAACATCGGCGCCGGCACAATCACCTGTAACTATGACGGCGTGAACAAATCGCGCACGGTCATCGAGGACGACGCCTTCATCGGCAGCGACAGCCAGCTGATCGCCCCGGTGACGGTAGGCAAAGGCGCCACCCTTGGCGCCGGCACCACCCTGAGCAAGGATGCGCCGGCCGGCAAGCTGACGATTTCCCGTCCGCGCCAGATCACGATCGACAACTGGAGCCGCCCGGTCAAAAAGCCAAAATGAGGTGTTGTGGATAAACGTGTGGACATCCACCAGAACAAGCCGGGATAACTATCCCGGCTTTTTTATTTGTGGATAAGGATGTGGAGAAGCCTGCTGATAAGCCCTGAAGAAGCCGGGTATAAGCGGGGGAAATCTGCTGGACAACTTCACCCGGGTGAGCGCAGATGATCCGCAAAGCCGCACTAAGCCGTGATATTGGCCGTCTTGTGGATAAGCCTGTGGGAAATCATGTGGGTAACGCAGGATAACTTTTAAATGTGGATAAGACTGGGTATAAGCGGGTGAAAAGCCTCTGAACAAGCTGTGCAAACCACGGGAAAAGCTCGGGAGCTAAAAATAAGATGTGAACAACCTTGTGCAAAACCCTCGTATAACCGTTGGACAACCAGCCCATGATGAACCCGAAACCTCACTTACCTGCCGCATCAACAGTGCGCTTCGCAAATATGTCTTTGAAGACCGGCATGGCAGAAAACACGTTCGGCCAGCCCGCGTAGAAGGCCAACTGGGTAAGCATCTCGGAGGCCTGCTTTTCGGTGAGGCCGCTATCCATTGCCCGGTTCAGGTGGTAAGTGATTTGCGCCACCTGGCCAGAAGCGACAAGCGCGCTGACAGTGACCATGCTGCGGTCGCGAGGCGCCAGGCCAGGGCGCAACCAGAGATCACGGAACAAGGCGTTGGTCGTGTACTGAACCACGCCCGGCGCTACCTTGCCGAAATTTTCCTCGACCGATTTGGCGCGCTTGTCGTCCGCTTCCATATCGAGCGGCAACAATTGCACTTTCGCCGATGGCAACTGTTCGCTGGTGATCTTGCGCTCCGCAAAGACCGGCTTGGCTGCGCTGACGGCCGCCATGGCGTTCGGCCAGCCGGAATAGAAAGCCAGGTGCGTGATAATTTCCGATATCTCTCCAGGCGTGACACCATTGTCGAGCGCCCGGTTCAGGTAAAACGGCAGCTCCAAGGGTTGGTTTCTGGCGATCAACACCGTGAGTGTGACAATGCTGCGGTCTCGTGGCGATAAGTCAGGACGCGCCCAGACCTCGCCGAGTAGCAGGCCTTTGGTATAGCTTTCGAGTGCGGGAGCAAGCATTTGAATCTCCTTTGATGGGGATGAACGACTGTTGGCGGGCTTGGGCGCCTGTGCGGCCGCACCGCCTGGCAAGGCAAGCATCGCTATGCCACACAGCGCGACGGTGCCGGCCACTGCCCATTTCGATGGGGCGCGCTTATTGCCTGTATTGGTCATCGCTGACTTTCTCCATCCATTCGACATTCTTGCCATTGGCGCTCTCCTGAACGGCGATGTGCGTCACTGCCGTCGTTGGCGCGGCACCATGCCAGTGCTTGACGCCAGGCGGAGTCCAGATGACGTCGCCCGGACGGATTTGCTCTACGGCACCGCCCCACTGCTGTATGAGTCCCGCACCTGCAGTGACGATCAGTGCCTGTCCCATCGGGTGGCTATGCCAGGCCGAGCGTGCACCCGGCTCAAACGTCACTGCACCGCCGGACACGGTCGATGGCGCGCGCGCGCCAAACAGTGGATCAACACGCACACTTCCCGTGAAGTTCGGCGCGGGTCCTTTGGTCGACGCCTGGCTGCCCGCGCGGGCGATCAGCATTTGGGCTGGATTGGCATTCGCATTGCCGGTCTTGGCTGCGGGCGCCTCCTGTGCGTGGAGGCCAGCCATGGCGAACATGCCGATCATGATTGCCGAAAGCCAACGCCGCATGCCGGGTTTGATATTCATGTGCTTTCCTTTAACAAGATTGAGTGCGATTCAGTAGCTTCGACAAGCTTGCGGCCAGCACGATTGGAACGGTATCCTCATCCTGCCGATTCATTGCCTGATCCTCTCGATGGGCCAAAATTCCATTTGCATCGATCACATCTCCGTCTATCCTTGCATCGGAAATGGAGACCATAAAGGAGTCATGAAATGACTAGCTGGAAAGACAAACCGATGGCGGTACAAAAAACTCGTGGCCGCCCATTGTCGAACCCGATCCGAAAATTCTTCGCGGCAGTAGGCGCCGCTTTTCTTCTCATTGGCGGCAACGTAGCGAACGCGCAAGCTCAGGAAATGATGGTGCGCATCTCGGAAATCGAAGTGGACGAAAAGTACCTGGAACAATACAAGGCAATCCTCAAAGACGAAGCGGAAGCCTCGGTGAGACTGGAGCCTGGCGTGATTGCGATTTTCCCGATGTATCAACGAGATAAGGATACCGAGTTCAGGATCCTTGAGATGTACGCGAGTCGCGAGGCATATGAGGCGCACCTCAAGACTCCTCATTTTCAAAAATACAAATCCGGGACGCTCCACATGGTCAAATCGCTGAAGTTAGTTGATATGCAATCCTTGGACGCAGCCACCATGCCGGGAATATTCAGGAAGTTGAACATTAATCGATAATTTTCCGGAAGCTACAGAGCCGTTCGCTGAGCCGTTCGCTATCGGCTGCGGACGCATAACCGTTCAAACCGCAATCCGCGTCTCAAACTTACTCCGGAACGTAGAAAAGTAAGCCTTCACGTTCCTGACATTGGTCTGGGTCGCGAACAACCGATGCGCCAGCGCATGATATGCAGGCATATCCGCCACCTGCACGATCAGCACGAAATCCGGCCCCGGCGCAACCCGATAACACTGCAGCACGGCATCTTCCCCGGCCACATGGGCCTCGAACTCCGCCATCCGCTCGGCCGCCTGCACGTCCAGCGAAATCTCCACGATCGCCGTCAGGCTCGGCCCCACCTTTTCGGGCGCGACAATCGCCACCTGCCGTTGAATAACGCCGGTTTCCGTCAATTGCTTGACCCTGCGCAGACAAGTCGGCGGCGACACATGGACAGCCAGCGCCAGCTCGCTATTGGTTTGTGACGCATCAACCTGCAGCACATTGAGAATGCGACGATCTATCTCATCCATAAAATTTTCCCGTCCAAATGAAATAATATTTCACGATATCGAAGTGACGAAATATTATTTCAGAAGACGAGCTAATAAGAAAGCATATTTCACAGAGGCTGCTCTACGATGGCCTCCTAACTTAACAGAAGAGGTTTTCTATGTGCGGCATCGTCGGCGCGGTAGCGCAACGCAACATCACCCCGATCCTGATCGAAGGCCTCAAGCGCCTGGAATACCGCGGCTACGACTCCTGCGGCGTCGCCCTGCACGTCGACGGGCAACTGCAACGCTCGCGCAGCACCTCGCGCGTGGCCGACCTGGAAAAGCAAATCGACGAAGCGCACATGAAAGGCTTCACCGGCATCGCCCACACGCGCTGGGCCACGCACGGCGCCCCGGCCTCGCACAACGCCCACCCGCACTTCTCGCCATCGGCCGACCAGGCGCGCATCGCCCTGGTCCACAACGGCATCATTGAAAACCACGACGAACTGCGCGCCGAACTAACCGCGCTCGGCTACGTCTTCCAAAGCCAGACCGACACCGAAGTGATCGCCCACCTGGTCGACCACATGTACAACGGCGACCTGTTCGACACCGTCCAGCACGCCGTCAAACGCCTGCAGGGCGCCTACGCCATTGCCGTGTTCAGCCGCGAAGAGCCGCACCGCGTGGTCGCCGCCCGCCAGGGATCGCCGCTGATCGTTGGCATCGGCCAGGGCGAAAACTTTGTCGCCTCCGACGCCATGGCGCTGGCCGGCACCACCGACCAGATCATCTACCTGGAAGAAGGCGACGTGGTCGACCTGCAACTGGGCCGCACCTGGATCGTCGACGTCAATGGCAAGCCGGTGCAGCGTGAAGTCAAAACCGTGCTGGCGCACACCGGCGCGGCCGAGCTGGGCCCGTACCGCCACTACATGCAGAAGGAAATCTTCGAGCAACCGCGCGTCATCGGCGACACGCTCGAAGGCGTCACCGGCATCATGCCGGAACTGTTCGGCGACGGCGCCTACAACGTCTTCAAGCAGATCGACCGCGTGCTCATCCTCGCCTGCGGCACCAGTTACTACTCCGGCTTGACGGCCAAATACTGGATCGAATCGGTCGCCAAGATCCCGGTCAACGTGGAAATCGCCAGCGAATACCGCTACCGCGACAGCGTGCCGCATCCCAACACCTTGGTCGTCACCATCTCGCAAAGCGGCGAAACGGCCGACACCCTGGCCGCGCTCAAGCACGCGCGCAGCCTCGGCATGGAGCACACGCTGACCATCTGCAACGTCGCCACCAGCGCCATGGTGCGCGAATGCAAGCTGGCATACATCACGCGTGCCGGCGTGGAAGTGGGCGTAGCCTCCACCAAGGCCTTCACCACGCAGCTGGCCGCCTTGTTCCTGCTGACGTTGTCGCTGGCGCAAATCAACGGCCGCCTTACGGACGAAGAGGAAACGCATCACCTGAAAGCGATGCGCCACCTGCCGGTCGCCATTTCCGCCGTGCTGGCGCTGGAACCGTTGATCATCGCCTGGGCCGACGATTTTGCGCGCAAGGAAAACGCCCTGTTCCTGGGGCGCGGCATGCACTACCCCATCGCGCTCGAAGGCGCGCTCAAGCTCAAGGAGATTTCGTATATTCACGCCGAGGCGTATCCGGCCGGTGAGTTGAAGCACGGCCCGCTGGCGCTGGTCACCGAGGAAATGCCGGTCGTCACCATCGCCCCGAACGACGCGCTGATCGAGAAGTTGAAATCGAACATGCAGGAAGTGCGCGCGCGGGGCGGCCAGCTGTACGTGTTCGCCGACGTCGATTCGCGCATCACCTCGGGCGAAGGCATCCACGTGATCCGCTTGCCCGAGCACTATGGTTTGCTGTCGCCGATCCTGCATGTGGTGTCGTTGCAGCTGCTGGCGTACCACTCGGCGCTGGCGCGGGGGACGGATGTGGATAAGCCTAGGAACTTGGCCAAGTCGGTAACGGTGGAGTAGAGGCGTTCATACCAGTCGCTCAGGGCTGCCTAAAGACGTGTGCACGATTGCTTTTCCGTCATGACGCGGCCTGGCAGTACAATCAAACGCCCGTCTCTTAAAGGCCCGCCATGCATTTTCTTGTCATCGCCGCTGCGTCCTCCCTCGTCGCGGTGCCGCTTGCCCAGGCCCAGCCGGCAGGAAAGGTTTTGCAAGTCAGAATCGGCACTGCATCTCCGCTCTCCGGCCCCAGCGCCCATGCGGGCAAGGACATCGAAAACGGCGCCCGCATGGCGACAGATGAACTCAACACGAAAGGCATCATGCTCGGCGGCAGAAGGGTGCAATGGGTCTTGCAACCCGAGGACGACGGCGCCGATCCAAAAACCGGCGCAGCGGTCGCGCAAAAACTGGTCGATGCGAAAGTGGTGGCCGTGGTGGGGCACCTGAATTCGGGCACGACAGTGCCGGCGTCGAAAATCTACGCCAGCGCTGGCATTCCGCAGATTTCGCCAGCGGCCACGACGCCCGCCTACACCAAACAAGGTTTCAGCACGGCCTTTCGCGTGGTCGCCAACGACAACCTGATCGGACGCACGCTGGCCACTTATTCGACCGGCACGCTTAAAGCAAAGAAGATTGCCGTGATCGATGACCGCACCGCCTTCGGCCAGGGGCTGGCGGACGAATTCGTCAAGGGCCTCAAAAACGCGGGGGCGGGCGGGAGTGTCGTCAGCCGCCAGTTCACCAACGACAAGGCAACCGATTTCAGCGCCATCCTGACCCAGATCCGCGCGCGCGATCCGGACGTGATTTTTTATGGTGGCATGGATGCGGTGGCTGGCCCGATGCTCAAACAAATGAAGGCGCTCGGGCTGCGCGCCAAACTCATTTCGGGCGACGGCGTCTGCTCGGAAAGAATGCCGCAGCTGGCCGGCGACGCGCTGGTCGACGACAAGGTGTACTGCGTGGTGGCCGGCGGCGTCGGCGCTGAGCAGGAAGCGGGCCTGAATGCGTTCGCGCAGCGGTACCAGCAGCGCTACAAGATCCCGGTGCAGACGTATGCGCCCTACGCCTACGATGCGGTGATGGTGTTCGCTAAAGCGATGCAGACATCCAATTCAAGCGATCCAGCCAGATTCCTGCCTGCCTTGGCTGCGGTCAGGCACGATGGCGTTACCGGCAGCATCGCCTTCGATCAGAAGGGCGATTTGCGCGACGCGGCGATGACGATCTATACCTTCCGCAACGGCAAGAAAGCCAAGTTGGCAGTCCTGCGTTAACGCGGAGTGCCCGAACGACGGCCATGCTGGCAATGGAAGTTGGGTCTTTCCAAGAAACCAGGTACTTGGTGATGAACAAAGTGGCCTATCTCTTCGGTGTGAGCATCAGCAACCGGCCGCGCGGACCGTCTTCCAGCACCCACAGCGCGCCATCCGGCCCAGTGCGCACGGCGCGGATTCGTTCACCCATGTCCCAATGTTCCTGCTTGGTCGCGTTCTCGCCGTCGAGGGCGATGCGGTCCAGCGATTTGCCCGACAGACCGGTGATGAAGAGGGAATTTTTCCACTTCGGGAACAGGTCGGCATCGTAGTAGGCGAGGCCGCCCGGTGAAATGGCCGGATTCCAGGACACCTTCGGGGCCTCGAAGCCGTCGCCAGGCGCGTGGTCGGGGATGTCCCGGCCGTCATAGTGGTTGCCATTGGATGCCTTCGGCCAGCCATAGTTGAGCCCTGGCTTGATCAGGTTGATCTCGTCGCCATGGCGCGGCCCCATCTCCATCTCCCACAGGCGTCCCTGGCGGTCGAAGGCGATGCCCAGCAGGTTGCGATGGCCGTACGACCAGACGGCGGCATGGAAGCCCTTGGCCGCGAGCGGGTTGCCGGCGGCCGGCGTGCCGTCGAGGTTCAGGCGCAGCACCTTGCCCAGCGTCGACTTGGGATCCTGCGCCGGATCGAAAAGCTGGCGGTCGCCACTGGTGAAGAAGAGATACTTGCCATCCGGCGAAAAGCCGATACGGCCCGAATAGTGCCCGCCAGTCGAGGCATCCTGGCTGCGGAAAATGGCCTTTGTATCCTTGAGCGTGCCACCTGCCTGATCCAGTGTCGCGGTTGCCAGCACGACCCGGCTGCCGGCACCGGGGGTCGCCTCGGAGTAGCTGAAGTAGAGCAGCTTGCTGGCCGCAAAATCGGGAGCGGGCACGACGTCCATGAGCGCGCCCTGGTCCCTGCTGCTGACGGCGGGTGTGCCGGACACTGTCCGCTTGGTTCCGGTTGCGGGATCGAACAGGATCATCGTCCCCTCCTTTTCCGTCACCAGCATGTTGCCATCGGGCAGGAATGCCAAGGCCCATGGGCTCTTGAATGTGCCGACCGGCTTGACTTCGAAAGGCAGGCCGCCGGTCGCGGATGCACCGGCCCGCGCGTTCGCGGCTGCCGGGGCGGCGAGCGCGAGCAGGGTGAGCGAGAAAGTAGTGGCAAGGCCGAGCATGCTCATATTCATGTTTTCCAAATCTCCATTCGCGGGTTGTTAGGCCGAAAAGTATGCCGATTCGCGCCGGTTTGGTTGGGAGTGTAGAGCAAAACTCCCATTGCAGACGCTCCGCTAGTCGCGGCCTGCCAGCGGCTGCCGCGGCCTCGACGCCACGATAGAAAAGATCGCAGAGATCGACAGGCTGGCCGCGACGCACAGCATTGCGGCGGCTAACGCCTTGGCCATCGAGACCGCGTCGGGCGATGCCCCTGCCACGGTGAAGAATATGCCCCCCATGACCGCAACGCCAAGCGCCGCGCTGATCTGCAAGGCTGAGTTGGTGATGCCGGCGATCATCCCGGAGCCGGTTACCGGTGCCCGATTGATGATGGCGCGCACGAGTGTCGGCAGCGCCCATCCCTGACCGAAGCCCAATAGCCCCACTGCAATGACCAGCGGAATGTGAGCAGGCATCCGGCCAGGCGCGGATGCCACGATGACGGCCAGGATCACGCAACCGGCGACTTCGAGCATCATGCCGATGGCGGGAACGAACCTTCCGAAAACGCGTATGGCCAGCGGCGTCGTCAGCGGGCCGATGAAGGCGCCTATGCCGAAAGGCAGGAAGACCAAGCCCGTTTCCAGGGGACCCAGTCCGATCGCCGATTGCAGATAAACGGAGAAGACCAGGAAAAAGGCCGAGACGACATAGAAGAAGAGCACACCTGTGAGGCCACTCATCAGCCCAGGCAATTTGACCAGCTCAACGCTGATGAGCGGAACCCCGCCTCGAGCGGCATAGGCCTTTTCGTACTTCCAGAAGCAAACGCCAGCGAAAGGAAAAGCGGTGAGCATCGCGCAGGCCCACCAAGGCCAACCCAACTCCCGTCCCTCGACCAGCGGAACAATCAATAAGGCGAGCGTGAGAGCACACAGCAACATTCCGGTTTTGTCGAGCGGCGCGGGATGATCGCCGCGTACGTCGGGCAGCAGTGGGAAGCCGAAAATGAGGACGGCCGCGACCACCGGCAGGTTAATCAGAAAAATGATGCGCCATTTTAGGTGAAAGAAGTCTGCGGAAATCAACGCCCCACCGAGCGCTTGCGCGGCGACAGCCGCCAGTCCGACAGCGGCACCGTACAGGCCCAGCGCGCGTGCGCGCTCATGCTCCGGAAACAGCGCGTGGATGGACGCCAGGCCTTGTGGCGCCATGGCGGCCGCACTCAAGCCTTGAAGAATTCGACCGACGATCAACAAGGCCGGTGAAGCGGCCAGACCGCACAATACCGAGGTCAGTCCGAAGCCGCTGATGCCAATCAGGAAGATTTTGCGTCGACCGTACAGGTCACCGAGCCGGCCACCGGTAATGAGGAAGACCGCATACGCCGCGGCATATCCGGAAATAACAAGTTGTAGTTCCGCAGCGCTGGCATGAAGCGAGCTCTGGATGGACGGCAAGGCGACATTCACGATGAAAAAGTCCAGCGGGGGCAAAAATGCCCCCACCAGTAACACCGCAAATGCCGACCAGCGGCGCGTGGCGGATGTCGTCGTTTGCATGATTTCAGTGGAAAAGGTCTAGGTCACGCCGGAAGGCCGAAGCGCTCCGTGCCTGCGACCGGTGCCCAATTTTTTAGCGGCGTTGCATAGTGCATCGTGAACTTGCGCTCGACGAATGCCCACCGGCCGTCTCGTCGATCATAGATATCCTTGTACTGACCGCTTACCTGCAACGGGCCTTGGTCGACGTCGTAGAAAATGCAGTCCGCCGCTACCAGCCCATGAGCGCTATCGCCTTCCACGGTGATTAGCGCGTTGGCCATCCAGTGGTGCATGTGGGGCATGCGTTTCATGTTGACTTCGGCCTGCGCCAGGATGGCTTCCAGGCCCTCGGAGTTGCCGTTCTGTCCAAGCAACAGACGCGAGTCGGGATGCCAGAGGGTGGCAAGCAGGGCCATGTTCATTGTGTCGAACGCTTCCGCGTAATTGGCGATGAGTGCATCGATGGCGAAACGGCTTTCGATGGCGTCCAGGCGTGCTTCAAATTCTTTTGACATCGGAAATCTCCCTGAGGAATGAGCATTTGAAAATGCCGACCCTGCATGGGCCAGCTCGAATAGGCGCCATGATGCTGCAAACTGATTTGTCGGTGAACTGCCATTCCTGTATATTCGGCGTACATTTTTGAACGGGTTTTGACACATGGAATGGAGCGACGTCCGAATTTTTCTAGCGGTGGTCCGTTCCGGTTCTCTGGGCGAGGCGGCGCGCAGACTCGGGGTAAGTCATCCGACCGTGGGTCGGCGGATCAAGGCGCTCGAAGACGAGGCGGAGCAGGCGCTCTTCCGCCGGACCAAGGATGGGCTGGTACTGACGGACACCGGGGACGCGGTGCTGGCGCTGGCGGAATCCATGGAAAATTCCGGCCTGGCCATGGAACGGCGGTTGGCGGGCAACCACGAACGCCTCGAAGGCGTGTTACGGATATCTTCTGCGGAGTGGTTTGCCGGCTATGTTCTCGCGCCCGTGCTGGCGGAATTGACGCGCCGCCACCCGGCCATTGTGCCCGAGGTGATCGCCAGCTACCGGCTGCTCGATCTGTCGCGTCGCGAGGCCGATGTGGCCTTCCGTATCGTGCCCTTCACCGAACCGGACATCGTCCAGCGCCGCCTGATGAGCATTCCGTACGGCCTCTACGGCTCGGCCGAATCCGCGCGCGCGATGCAAAGGGATCCGGCTTCGGTCGGACTCATACTCATGAATTCGGCACAGTCGCACTTTCCCGATGTCGCCTGGCTGCTGGACCGGTTTCCGCTGTCCCGGCGTGTCTTCACCAGCACCAGCCGCGCAGTGCAGGCGCGCATGTGTGCGCAAGGTATGGGTGTGGCAGTGCTGCCGAGGCCGCTTGGCGATGCAACACCCGTGTTACAGCGCATCGAGACGCCCGAGCCGCCGCCAGCCAGGGAGATCTGGGTAGGTTACCACCATGACCTGCGGCATATGGATCGCCTGCGGGCGCTGCTGGATATCGCCGACACCATGCTATCGCCTGCGTTTGAGCCAACGCGACATTGCTAACCACACCAGGGCGGGAATGATCCACACCACCGGTACGGTGTAGCGCGGAAGGAGCGCCGCGTCCATCGCTCCCCGCTTACGCCAGGTGAATCGGCGCGAACGATTCGGCAAACAGATCTGGCTGGTAACCGGCGGCACTGAACAGATGGGCGCAGGACTCGTCGATCGCGGCGCGCAGCGTCGCCTGATCCACGCCCTGCACGACGCCACCGCGCTTGCGCACCCGTCCGCCTATGATGACGGTATCGATATTGCTGCGCTCGGCCGCGTGCACCACGGTGGCGACGGCGTTGTTGACAGGATAAAGGTTGAGGTCTCCGGTGCGTATCAGTACCAGGTCGGCCTGCTTGCCCGGCGTCATGCTGCCGATGCGCTGTGCCAGTCCCGCGCAGGCGGCGCCATCGATCGTGGCGGCCTCCAGCAACCGGAACGCATTGGTCGGCGCCGGCGCATGGTGATGGCCATGGAGGCGCTGGCCATGCCCAATGACACGCTGCACGTAGAACGCCACGCGCATCTCCATGAACATGTCGCCGCTATAAGAAGTCTCGTTGTCCACACTGAAACCGGGGCGGATGCCGTGATGGAGCGCCGCCTGCCAGGCGTGCATGCCGTTCTCGATACCGTAGTGGGCATCCGAGCGCGGGCAGACATTGACGCGCACACCCGCCTCGCGCAAGATTTCCCAGCCCGAATCCGGCAGGCAGGTGCAGTGGTTGAAGATGTTGTCGCCGCCGAGCAGCCCCCGCTGGTGCAGGACTTCGAGCTCGGCTGCCATGGCGCCGCCAAAAAACTCGGTCACGATGGGAATGCCCAGTTCTCGCGCGACGGCCCACTGGGCTGGTTCAAGCTGCGCCATCATAGCCAGGGTCACCAGGCTGGCGGGATCGGTGAAATACTTGGCCTGCAGGCGGGCCAGGTTGCCGGCCCAGTGTGCCTCGTCCCACACCCCCGATACCGGCGCCCCGGCGGCGTGCAACGCGCGTATGCCCGTATCGAGCAATGCTTCGACCGCCGCGTCGGAATGCGCCGCTGTCCGGCTGTTGTGGGAGTTGTCGATCACGGTCGTGATGCCGGCATCGATGCAGCCCAATGCCGTGAGCAGGTTACCCACGTAGATGTCGCGCGGCCGGTAGTATTTGGCAAACGAGAAATGCGTGGCGTTGCAATAGTCCTCGAGCGACGCCGCATTGGGGTTGATGCGGCGCAGCTGGCCTTCCCAGGAATGGCGATGGGTATCGACCATGCCCGGAATGGCGATCATATCTTTCGCATCGATCACTTCGGCGCCGTCGGCCTCCAGCTGTAAGCCGATGGCGGCAATGGCGCCATCGGCGATCAGGATGTCGCCCTTGGGCAAATTGCCGACATTGGGATCCATGCTGATGATCGTCGCGCCTCGAATGAGCGTCTTATGTGTGGCCGGCGCCAGCGGCGCGAGCAGTTGACGGTCTTGATCTGACATTGTAGGTTCCTGCTGAATGGTATGCACGCAGTCTAGCGACGGCCACCCCATGGAAAAAGTAGTGCCGGGCGTTTTCACCATGCAGAAAACTCGAACAATGCTGGGTTATAGTGCCGTTTCCTTCACCGCCACTTTCACCGCCACATTTACCGCCACACGGACACCACATGGATCGCGTACAAGCAATGCAGGTATTCCTTCGCGTGGTCGAGAGCGGGAGTTTTGTGCGCGCGGCGCAGACGCTGGGCATGCCGGCGTCGTCGGTCACCGGCATCATCAAACGGCTGGAACAACATTTGCAGACGCGCCTGCTCAATCGTTCCACCAGAAACCTCAGCCTGACGCCGGAAGGCGAGCGGTACTTCCACCGTTGCCGCGAAATCCTCGACCTGATCGATGACACCGAATCGAGCCTGCATGGTTCCGTCGAGCGTCCGCAAGGCCGCCTGCGGGTGGATATGCCCGGCGGCATCGCCCATGCCGTGATCCTGCCGCAGTTGTGGCAATTCCAGCAGCGGTACCCGGACATCTACCTGATGATCGGCGTCAATGATCGCCAGGTGGACTTGATCCAGGAGAGCGTCGATTGCGTCATCCGCACCGGCAGCCTCGATGACTCGGCCTTGGTCGCGCGCCGCTTGGGCGAGCTGCGCTGGATCACCTGCGCGGCGCCGTCCTATCTGGCCGAACAAGGCGTCCCCGAAACCCTGGAGGATTTGCAACGACACCGGGCGGTCCATTACTTTTCCAGCACGACGCGGCGCGGCAGCGACCTGCGTTTCGTCGAAGGGGGCGTGGGCATCTCCGTCCCGGTCCCGGGCAAGGTGGCGGTCAACGAGACCGGGCTTTACATCAAGCTGTGCCTCGACGGCCACGGCTTGATGCAGCTGGCCGAGATCCTGGTGACCGACCATTTGCGGACCGGAGCATTGGTCGAGGTGCTGGCCGACAAGCGGCCGGCGCCGGTGCCGGTATCACTGCTCTATCCCCATCATCGCTTTTTCTCGCCGGCGATGCGGGCGTTCACCGAGTGGACTACCGAGCTGTTCGGCAACGCCTCACCGGCGCGCGTACGCGATCGCTAGAACGCGCTCTTGACGACGCCGCCATCGACACGTAGCGCCGCGCCGGTGGTCGCCGACGCCAGCGGGCTGGCCACGTAGGCCACGAGCGACGCCACTTCCTGCGGCGTGCCGAAGCGCTTGATCAGCGAAGTCGGACGCACGTGGTCGAAGAACTCCGCTTCGATCTGCTCGAAGCTCTTGTCGCTCGCGCGCGCCATGTCTTCGACGAAGTCGCCCACGCCACGCGACTTCGTCGGGCCGGGCAGGACGCTGTTGACCGTGATGCCGGTGCCAGCGACCGATTCCGCCAAGCCGCGCGAGACGGCAAGTTGCGCAGTCTTCGTCATGCCGTAATGGATCATTTCGGTGGGAATCTGCACCGCGCTTTCGCTCGAGATGAAGATGATGCGGCCCCAGTTCGCCCGTTTCATTTCGGGCAGCACCAGGCGCGCGAGCCGTACGCCGCTGAGCACGTTGACGTCGAAAAACCGCAGCCAATCCTCGTCGGGAATATCTTCGAACGCCTTGGGCTCGAAGATGCCGAGATTGTTGACCAGGATGCTGATGCCCGGATAACGCCGCACCACTTCCTTTGCCTCCTCCGCCAGGCTCAGGTCGCCGGCATAGCCGTAAACCGTGCCCTGCGTTTCTTCCCGTAGGCGGTTCACCGCGTCGTCGACCCCGGCCTGCGTCCTGCCGCTGACGATGACGCTGGCGCCCTCCCGCGCCAGCGTCGCCGCGATCGCGTAGCCGATGCCCGCCGTGCTTCCGCTGACGAGTGCCAGTTTGCCATTGAGTTGCAAGTCCATGTCGGTTCTCCTTGGTTGGCTCCTGTGGTTGAAAACACAGGATATCCCAAAGAGCAACTGCCCTAAACACACTATCGGGTGGAAATCTTCTATACAATCGCGGATGAACGTTGCCAAGTTATAACTAATTTCTATGTGACATGAGAATACGCCCATTGCCCGGCGGTCTGCGCGGCGTGCTGGCCTGCTGCGCCGTATTTTTGTGCGGCGCCCTGCCTGCGGCAGGCCGGGCGCAAGCCGTGTCGTCCCCCACCATCGATTTGCATCACACCAGCTGGAGCGCGCGCGACGGGGCGCCGGAATCGATCATTTCGATGACGCAGACCAGTGACGGCTGGCTGTGGTTGGGCGGGGCGGGCGGACTGTATCGATTCGACGGTATGCAGTTCGAGCAATTTGTCCCGGTCAATGACGCCTTGCCGCCCAAATACGTCAGCATTGTCAATGCGGCGCCGGACGGCGGACTGTGGATCGGCTATCGCGCCGGCGGCGTCAGCTACCTGCGGCAAGGGGTGATACGCAGTTACGGCGAACCGGACGGCCTGCCCGAGCGCGCCGTCTGGGGGCTGGAGCAAGACGGCGGCGGCCGGATGTGGGCGGCCACCGCGTTGGGCCTGTTCTACCTGGAGGGCGGCCGCTGGCATAAGGCGGACGGCGCCTGGCAAGTGGCCGGCGGCGGCTATAAAACCCTGATGCGTGATCGGCATGGCGTGCTGTGGGCGCAGGGCGATGCCGGCGTGTATTCGCTCCAGCCGGGCGCGACGCGGTTTGCCAGGGCGGCGGTCGACAGCGGCACCGGCGTGCTGTTCGAACTCCCCGATGGCAATGTGGTCAGCTGGGATGCGCTGCATGCCAAGCTCCATCTGCTGACAGGTCCCCAGCGCAATACCGTGTATCGGCAGTGGGGATCCCTGGGCGACCCCGGCAGTCTTTTGGTCGACCGCCACGGCGATCTGTGGGTGGGGCTGCTGGAAGCATTGGAATATCGCACGGCGCGGGTAACGGCCCGGGCGGCGTCGCCCCAGGGCTTGAGCGGGCGCGCCGTCCACGCCATTTTTGAAGATCGCGAAGGAAATATATGGACGTCCACGTCCACTGGCATCGACCGGTTTCGTGCCAAACGCGTGAGCCGGCTCGATGTTCCGGAAGCGGCCATCGGCGGCGCGCTGCTTGCCGATGAGCGTGGCGGCGTCTGGATCGGCAGGTATCACGCCATGGCGAACGAGCGCGGCCAGGTGACGGCGACGCCCCGCCGGACGGTGGACGGCGCCGGCTGGGACGGCTTGCTGTCCAGCTTGGCCCTCACCGGCGATGGCGCGCTGTGGGGCGCCTCGTACGGTACGTTGTGGCGTTTTCAGGGCGACGACAGCCGGACGGTGGGCCTGCCCGCCGCGGTCGGCGGCGCGCGCGTGCGGGCGCTGCTGGCGGACCAGGATGACGGCCTGCTGGTGGCGCTGTTTCCAAATGGCTTGTATCGCCGCAGTCCCCGGGGACAATGGGAACAAACCGGCAGGCAGGCCGAAGTCAATGTGATGGCCCGCTCGGACGCCGCCGGCCTCTGGCTCGGCTATCATCCCGGCCTGGTGGCCCAAGCGCAAGGCGCGGCGTGGCGCAGCTACGGGCCGGCCGAGGGATTGACGCTGGGCCCGGTGATGGCGCTGCACCTGCGTGCAGGGCACGTATGGGCGGGTGGCGAGAGAGGCTTGGCTTTGCTCGGGGAAAACCGGTTTAACCAGCTCAGCGGCGCCGATGGCGAGACCTTCCACGGCATTTCCGGCATGGTGCAGCTGCAAAACGGCGATCTGTGGCTGAATGCATTTGCCGGCCTGTTCCGCATTCCCGCCGCCGAGATCGCCAGATTCGAGCGCGCGCGCGCGTACCGCGTGCAGTATGAGCGGCTGGACCGGCTCGACGGACTGGAAGGCAGCGCGCCCTACTTCACGCCGACGCCATCGCTGGTGCTGGCCGCCGACGGGCGCCTGTGGGTCGCCCGAACCACCGGTCTTTTTCGCCTGGACCCCGCCGCGCCATTGCCGGCCGCGCCCCGGCTGCCGGTCACCATCAAGACGCTGGGTCCGCCCGGCGACGCCAGGGCGCCGCTGCTGCCGATCCGCTTCGCCCCGGGCAACTCCGCATTGCAAATCGATTACACCAGTGTGGCGCTGTCGATGCCGGAACGCCTGCGCTTCCGCTACCGTCTGGGCGGCGTCGATGCCCAATGGCAGGAGGCCGGCGCACGCCGCAGCGCTTACTACGGCAATCTGGCGCCGGGCCGGTATGATTTCAGCGTGACCGCGACGGACTACAACGGCCAGTGGAGCGACGCCGTCACCACGGTCGGTTTCGAGATCGCACCCAGGGCGACGCAGACCTGGTGGTTCAAGGCGCTGTGCGTGCTGGTGTCGCTGTCGGCGGTCTACCTGGCTTACCGCTGGCGCATCGGCCGGCTGGGCCGGCAGATGGCGGCCCGGCTGCAGGAGCGCGTCAACGAGCGTGAACGCATCGCCCGCGAGCTGCACGACACGCTGCTGCAATCGGTGCAGGCGCTGGTCCTGCACGTGCACGCGGCGATGCTGGAGTTGCCGGCGGCCGCTGCGGCGCGGCTGCGGATCGAAAGCGCGTTGCTGCAGGCGGATGAGGTGCTCAACGAGGGGCGCGAGCGGATTTGCGCACTGCGGGGCGACGAAATCGGCAAGCCGGGTTTCGAGGACGCGCTACGGGCTGCGGCGGCGCGCCTGCGGCAGGGCGATGCGGCCCCGGTCGGCGTGACGGTTACCGGCGCCGTCCGCCAGCTGGACGCCACTGTCCATGTGGAAGCCCTGGCGATCCTCACGGAGGCGATGGCCAATGCCTGCACCCACGCCAGGGCGACCAGGATAGAGGTGGAAGTCCACTATGGCGGGCGGGAATTCCGCTGTATCCTTAGCGACAACGGCATCGGCATGCCCGCCACGGTGTTCAATGACGGTGGCCGCCCGAACCATTGGGGCATGCGCGGGATGTACGAGCGCGCCGCCGGGATCAACGCCAGGCTGGCGCTGCGCAGCGGTGAAGGCGGCGGCACCGCCTGGCGGCTGGACCTTCCGGCCAAGCTCGCCTATGCGCGCTTGCATCTGGACCGCTTGCATCAGGACCGCTGACCCGGCCGGGCGATAACGACAGGAGCAAAGTCATGCAGAACGACCAGATCAGCATCATGATCGCCGACGATCACCCCTTGCTGCGCAGCGGCATCATCGCGGTGCTGTCGGCCAACCCGCGATTTGCCGTGGTGGCGGAAGCCGAAGACGGCGACACGGCCGTCGAGCTGTACCGGCGCTGGCGCCCCGACGTCATCCTGATGGATTTGCAGATGCCGGGATTGAACGGCATCGAGGCGACCGGCGCGATACGCCGGATCGACCCCGAGGCCCGCGTCATCATCCTGACGACGTTCGACGGCGACGTGCAGGTGACGCGCGCGCTCAAGGCCGGCGCGACCGGCTATGTGCTGAAGAACACGGCCCGCACCGCCTTGAGCGACTACATCGTTTCGGTGCACGCCGGCCGGCGGCTGTTGCCGCCGCCGGTCGCGGCCAGCCTGGTCAACAGCTTCCAGCTCGACGCCTTGAGCAAGCGCGAGGTCGAGGTGCTGCGCCTGGTCAGTGGCGGCAACTCGAACCAGCGCGTGGCCGACCAGCTGGGCTTGCGCGAAGACACCATCAAGACCCACATGAAAGCCATTTTGCAAAAGCTCGACGCGCGCGACCGCACCCATGCGGTGATGATCGCCGTGCGGCGCGGCTATTGGGAGAACTGAGCGGTTGCAAGACACGATAGGGTGAAAAACAACCGGCCCTAGGCGGCAGTGACCGCGGCCCCGCCCCGTCCTTATACTGTTTTTTTGCCATCGAGCGAAAGGACGGTATCGCCATGAACACCCGGTTGAAATTGTTGTTGAGTTTACTCTTGGCGGCGGGCGCTGCCCATGCCGCGCCGCCGGCCATGCAGTCGGCCAGCAAGCTTACCTTTGGCGACGCGCAAACCTTGTTCGTCGCCGACTGGAAGGGCGCGCGCATTTTCGCGCTGGCGCTGCCGGCGCCCGTCCGTCCTGCCGGCAAGCCGTTCAATTTGATGGATGTGCAGGCGCCGATCGCCAAAGCGCTGCGGGTGGCGCCGGGCGCGCTGCGCTTCGAGGACATGGCCGTGCAGCCCGGCGGCGAAGTGGCGTACGTCGCGCTGACCGTGCGGGGCGTGAAAGGCCAGGCCAAGCCCGCCATCGTCAGTATCGACGCCACGGGGCAAGTCCGGCGGCTCGATCTGGCCAGGGTTTCGTCCTCGGCCGCCATCACCGATGCGCCGACGGCCGATGTCGCCTTCTGGCGCGACCTGCCGGCACAGACCTTGACCGTCACGGACATGCGCTACTACCAGAACCGGCTGTATGTGGCCGGATTGTCGAACCGCAGTTTCGCCTCCACCTTGCGGGTGTACGACTATCCGTTCAGCGGCAAGGCCAGCGCCACCACGGTCGAGATGTACCATCCGGTCCACAATCAGATCGAAACCCGCGCGCCGATCCGCAGCATGACGGTGATGACGATCGGCGGCGAGCCCACGCTGGTCGCGGCCTATACGTGCACGCCGCTGGTGACCATCCCGCTCAAGGATCTGAAGGATGGCGCGCACATCGCCGCCCGCACCGTGGGAGAACTGGGCTGGGGCAGCGCGCCGAACGGCCTGGTGAGTTTCAGCACCGGCGGCCAGGACTACGCCTTGCTGGTCAATTCCAGCCGGTCGGCCGACCTGTTGAGCGCCGTCGACCTGGCCGCCGCCGCCGCGGCGCCGGGCCTGGACGCGCCGATCGAGTGGCCGGGAAAACCTTATCTCGGCGTCAAGGCGACCATGGCGCCGATGTCGGCGGTGATGCGGCTGGACAACCTCAATCCGCAATTGCTGCTGGCGCTGCGCCGCTCGGAAGCGGGCGGCGAAATGCAGCTGGTGTCGATTCCCAAGGGCGGCTACCTGCGCCTGAGCGACTTCGTCAACGAGTACGATTTTCCCGATTACCGTTATCCGGACGGCGACACATTCCGCGACTTCCACAAATATGCGCGCACCATCGAAGGCTATCCTGAACTGGCCCGCTAGCGCGTTGCTGCTGGCGCTGGCCCTGGCGCCCGGGCCGGTGCTGGCCGACGCCACGGTGACGCCTTCCGGACCGACGGTGGCGGAAAACCTGTTGCGGATCGAATTGCACCTCGATCGGCCGTTGGCGGCGCCGCTCGATATGGGGCGTGTCGTGTTGTTCGATAGCGCCGGCGCACCGATTCGCGACGCTTTCCTGGATTTGCCGCTGCCGGACCGCAGCGGAAGGACCGTCGCCCTGTTGCTGCATCCGGGCCGTATCAAAAGCGGCGTCGGCCCTAATGTCGCGCTGGGGCCGGCCTTGCGCAGCGGCCAGTTCGTCACACTGCGCATTGACGATCCGCAAGTTGGTCCGCCGCTGGAACGGCGCTGGCTGGTGACGGCGCCGCTGCGCCAGCGCATCGATCCGGCACAGTGGACGGTGCAGGCCGGGCGCCGTGGCGGCCGGCAGCCGCTGCGCGTTCATGTTCCCGCCGCGCTGGATGGGACTGCGGCTGCGCAGATCGCCGTGCAGGGCCCGAACGGGCGGCGCCTGCCGGGCGTGGCGACGCTCGCGGCCGGCGAGCGGGAATGGCGCTTCACGCCAACGCGGCGCTGGCGTTCGGGGAGTTACCTCTTGCGCATCCATCCACGACTGGAAGACCCGCAGGGTAATCGACTGTGTTCCGCCTTTGAGCAGGCCGGGCAGAGCGCCCAGCTGTGCCAGGCGGAAGGGCAGGTGGCCTTTGTGATCGAGTGAGCCTCGCCTCCTCTCAGCGTGATCCCGCGTCATCGATGAAATCGATCAGTGCGATCCATCTTATAACAATGTTGACTGACAACCCAAGCGGGTATAGCGTTGCGAGACATGGGAGGATATATGCGCATCGCTATTCGTCGTATTGGAAATTCAAAAGGGATGATTCTCCCGACAGCGTTTTTGGCGCAGATTGGCTTGCAAGATGAGGCAGATGTATCGGTCGAGGACGGTGCGATTGTGGTTCGTGTTCCCGCTCAGTCGGTTCGTAGCGGGTGGGCGGAGGCCAGTAAAGCGCTTGCCGCTGCTTGTGACGATGCCTTGATCATGCCGCAGTTCGGCAACGCCGATGACGAGGCGATCACGTGGTGAAGCGGGGCGAAATATGGCTGGTGAATCTCGATCCGACCGTCGGTAGCGAAATTCAAAAGTCGCGCCCGTCGTTACCAATCCCAAAACGCTAGCTGTCACCCTGCAAACCTTACAAGTAATTTTTGCTCCGTAAGAGCTGCCGTTTACGCTAGCGGATATTCACCAGCGCAGGCGGTTCATCCGGCGCTGCTTCGACATCCTTCGGCCATGTCGCATCGGGCTTCAAGAGCAGCAACTGCTCCTCCATCACGCGAAACTCCAGCGGGTTGTCCATACGGCCCACTTCTCCATCGAGCGCCACCTTGACCTGGCGGCGCCGCGCCAGCCTGCGTCCCTTCACCGTCACCTGCATCTGCTTGAAGCTGAACGTGGTGAGCTCGTCGCCCTGGTCCAGGCGTCCCATGCGGCCCAGCGCGCCGTGCAGCATCAACCACAATATGCCCAGTTTGCCTTTGGTGCGCGGCGCCACCGCCGCCAGCCGGCCATCCTCGAGCGCCGCGCTCATCGGCGGAATACCGATCTGTTCCATTTGCAGGCGATTGTTGCCGACAAAGAATGTGGCGGTGCGCAGGCGCTGCAGCTGGCCGTCGATGTGCAGCACCAGGCGCAGCCGGCGATGCGGACTCAGGACGGTTTTCAGCGCCGACAGCGCCGCCACCAGCCGGCTGCGGCCGAACTGCTTCTTGTCCTGCTCGCGCTCTTCCAGCATCTTCGGATACAAGCCGATGCTGGCGTTGACCAGGAACACGCGGTCGTTGACCACGCCCACCTGCACCGGGTGCAGCCGCGCGGCAAGCAACGCGTGCACCGCCTCGCTCAGGTCTTCCGGGATGCCGTGGGTGCGGCCGAAATAATTAAAGGTGCCTTGCGGCAGCACGCCGAACGCGCAGCCGTGCGTGATCGCCTGACGCGCCACCGCGTTGATGGTGCCGTCGCCGCCGGCCGCCACCAGCACGCCGCCGGCGTCGGCCGCTTGCCTGGCAAGCTGGCCGGCGATCTCGTCGATGGTGTCGGGCTGATCGACGATGGTCAACTCAAACTGCCGGCCGGCCGCGCGCAGCACCGTTTCGATGGTCGTGCGGCGCTCTTCCGTCTCGGAATGGCCGGAGCCGGCATTGAGGGCGATGAAAAAACGGGCGTCGGGCGAGGTAGCGGTAGCTGGCATGGGGCAAGGTCGGTTGGTCGATCATCACCGGCGCGGCGCGGCAAGTCATTGTAACCTTGACATCGCGTTGCCTATGCTCGTTAGCACACAGAAACCACTTTTGCCGCCCCGACGCCACCGGATCACAGCGCCGGATGCAGTCCACGCACCGGGCTGACCGCTTCGAGCAACGACGCGACGTGCAGGATCGTCGACTCCGCCTGCCATGTGCCGACGATCTGGATGTTGATCGGCAGCCCTTCGCTGCTGGTGCCGAAGCGCATCGCCAGGCCCGGCAAGCCGGTCACGTTGAGCGGCACCGTTGCGCCTTGCAGGTAGGTCGCGTCCACCGTCCGGCCGTCGATGACGAAGCTTTCCACGCCGTGCTTGTGCGCCGGGATCGGCAGCACATGCGTGATCAGCGCGTCGTACCGCGAGAAGTAATCGGCATAGCCGTCGCGCAGCCGCTCGGCCGCCTGCTCGGCCTCGATGTAGTCCTTCATCGACGTATCGGGCAGCGACAGCATGGTCTTGGCCATCTTGTACAGCTCATCCTGGCTGCGGCCCGCCGTCGCCGCCGCGAACGCCGGCTTCATCTCCATCACGTGCAGCTTGTTGAACACGTCGAGGGCGAAATCGCGCTCCAGCGCCGGAATGCCGACGTGCTCGACAAAGATGCCGATGTCCTGCAGCGCCCTGGCCGCCGCCTTGACCGTCGCCGCCACTTCGGGATCGACCGGCCCGAAGCCGGGGCCGACCATCCAGCCGACGCGCAGCGGACGTGACGGCGCGTTGCCGAGGCCCGCGTCGAACGGCACCGTGCTGCTGGCGAAGGCGTCCTTGCCGTCCGGCCCGGCCAGCTGCGCGAACGCCAGCGCGATGTCGCGTACCGAGCGCGCCATCGGCCCCACATGCCAGAAGCGGCGCGGCGCGCGCGGCCAGATGCCGGTCATCGGCACGCGGCCGTGGGTCGCCTTCATCGAGGTGATGCCGGTCTGCGCGGCCGGTCCGCGCACCGAGATGGCCAGGTCGGTGCCCAGGCCGAGCGGCGACATGCCGGCCGCTATCGCCGCCGATTCGCCGCCGCTGGAGCCGCCCGGCGTGCGGCTCAAGTCCCACGGGTTGTTGGAGGCGCCGGAGAGCAGGTTGTCGCTTTCAATCCAATAGGAGAATTCCGGCAGGTTGGTCTTCGCCAGCAGGATGCCGCCGGCCGATTTCATGCGCGCCACGCTGGTGGCGTCGGCGTCGGGCACGCGGCCCTTGAAGATCGGCGAACCGCGCTGGGTGGCCACGCTGGCGGTGTCGATCGAATCCTTCACCGTGAACGGCACGCCGTGCAGCGGACCCAGCTCGGCTCCCGACAGCACCGCCGTCTCCGCCGCCTTGGCCGCCTGGAGCGCGTCGCCGGCGATCGTGACGATGGCGTTCACCTGGGGATTCACGGCCTCAATGCGTTCGAGGTGCGCTTGCATGACCTCAACCGGCGAGATTTCCTTGGTACGGATGAGTTCAGCCAATTTGGTCGCGTCTTGATAGAAAAGTTCGGTGTTCATAGTCGCCTTTCGATGAGGGTGGTCACAGGAAAAACGCTGGGTTAGCCTACCTAACGTTCGTTAGGCTGAAAGATATACGCTATAATCGACTCCGTCAACACTGTTCGAGGAAAAATTCTTGAAAACCGAGCCCACATCCAATTCCAGCGACAGGATCCTGGCGGCGGCGACCAGGATCGCGCAAGCGCGCGGCTACGGCGGTTTGAACGTGCGCGGGCTGGCGGAACAGGTCGGCATCAAGGCGGCCAGCCTCTACCATCACTTTCCCAGCAAGGCCGACCTCGCCGCGGCTGTCGCCAAGCGCTACTGGGAAGATTCCACCGTGACGCTGGAGGCCCTGTCGGCGGAGACGCAAGACCCGCTTGCCGCCTTGCGCCGCTATCCCGAGACGTTCCGCCGCTCGCTGGAAAACGACAATCGCATGTGCCTGGGCAGCTTCATGGCCGCCGAATACGACGATTTGCCGGCCGTGGTGCAGAAGGAGGTGCAAGCCTTCGCCGACGTCAATGTCGCGTGGCTGGCGAAAACCTTGGTGGCGGCGCGGGTGGCCGGCGCCGACGAGGCGCCCCGCCGGGCGCAGGCCATCTTCGCGGCGATCGCCGGCGCCCAGCTGATGGCGCGCGGCCGCGCCGATATCACCTTGTTCGACGCGCTGATCGACAGTTACCAGGGCGCCGGCCTGCTGCCGTCGTAAACCGGGGCTTTGGGTACACTACGTTTATGAAGATTAAAACGACGTTGATCCAAAGCTGGCGTTCATTGTGGGAACTACGCCCCCGGCATGAGGTCCCCACCGTCACCCGCCTGCTGATCGCGTCGCTGATCGCCGTCGCCCTGGCCCTCGCGCTGATGTCGTTTGTCTCCATCTTCGGCCGTCTGGGGCATGTTCATTTCCCTGCCTGCCGCGCTGACCAAATTCGCCGTGTTCATTCTGTTCGTCCTGGGTATCAACTGGGTATGGTGGCGCTCGCGCCTGCGCCAGCAGCAGCTGCAAAGCGAGGTCACGGAGGCCCGCCTGCGCCTGTTGCAAGGGCAGATCGAGCCGCACTTGCTGTTCAACACGCTGGCCAACATCCAAAGCCTGATGGACTACGACACGCCGCGCGCGAAACGGATGATCGAAACCTTCTCCAGCTATCTGCGCGGCAGCCTGTCGCAGCTGCGCCAGACCGACAGCACCCTTGCGGCCGAACTCGACATGGCGCGCAACTACCTCTGCTTGCAGCAGATCCGCACCAGATGGCGCTGACATCGCCGGATATCGTCACGGCGGCGATTCGGCAGGTGCTGCCGCCATCACGCGATAAAGCGCTCGCCGGACAATAAGAAATAACGCTAACCGTGGACCACTGTCACACGCGGCCAGCGCGACGCATAGTTTTTCTGCTCGACGCGTAGACGATAGGTTTCCATGCTCACCCGCGCCGGATTGCGCCGCACCACGCAATCGAATAGGTCGTCCAAACCATGCGGCGCAATCACTACGATGGAGTCATCGCGGTTCAGGAACAGGCCGACGCAGGTAGCGTACTCGGGCCACGACGCAATCGCGTCCTGGAGCGAGGCAAGCGGCGCGACGGCATGGCCGAAATATTCTTCGAACCATCGATGCACCGCCGCCTGGTTGGTGACTTCCCAGGGAACTCCCTGCATCGCTGCGTGAAGGCGTCGCTGCAGGTCCGCTTCGCTTTCAGGCGCCAGATCGGATGCGTCAAAATAAGCGACGTCGATGTCGGCCAGCCGGGACGGCGTCGCATAGTCGTGCAAGGCGTCCCACACCAGATTGCGGACAGCGCCGGCGCCGATGCACCATGACGACAGCTCCAAATCCCGCACTGCCTTCAGCGCCGTCATGAACCATGCTGAGGACTGCGCGAGACGACACAAGCGCTCCGCCAGTTCGTCTGCGCGCACGATGTCGATGTCTGTATTCAGTTCAGCACTCTTTCCTCGGAGCGCAGTGTGAGCACCTGCACGCCGTTGCGCGTCACCGCCACCGTATGCTCGAACTGCGCGGACAGCTTGCCGTCCGTGGTCACGACGGTCCAGCCGTCCTCCTCGGTGTGCACGGTGCGGCGGCCCTCGTTGAGCATCGGCTCGATGGTGAAGACCATGCCTTCCTGTAGCACCCGTCCCGTCTTCGGCTTCCCCCAGTGCAGCACCTGCGGCGCTTCGTGCATCTCGCGGCCGATGCCGTGCCCGCAATATTCCCGGACGACCGTGTAGCCGTTGCGCCGCGCGTGGCGTTCAATGGCATGGCCGACGTCGCCCAGCCTGGCGCCCGGTCGCACCGCCTTGATACCCTTCCACATCGCCTCATAGGTCACTTCCACCAGCCGCTTGGCCAGCGGCGAGACTTCGCCGACGAGATAGGTTTTGCTCGAATCGGCGATGAAGCCGTTCTTTTCCAACGTGATGTCGAAATTGACGATATCGCCGTCGCGCAGGATATCGGTGGTGGACGGCACGCCGTGGCACACCACATTGTTGCGCGACGAGTTGAGCGAGTAGGCGAACCCGTACTGCCCCTTGCTGGCCGGACGGGCGCGCAGTTCATTGACGATGAAGCTGTCGACCATGTCGTTGACCTGCATGGTGGACATGCCGATCAGGCTGAACTGGTCCAGGTGGCCGAACACGCTGGCCAGCAGCTTGCCCGATTCCGCCATCAGCGCGATTTCTTCCGGTCGCTTGGTCATCCGAGCGCGCTCCGGAACTGGGTATCGACATCGACCCCGACGCCCGCCGCCCGCAACTCCCCGGCGACGATCTCGTTGAAACTGAGCGTAGGATTCATTTCGCACAACATGCCGATCTTGATCCAGAACGCCGCCTGCGCGTTGATCGAGCGGCAGCCCACGCCGCTGGCCTTGCGGATCTGGTCGTGCAGATTGTCGTCGATGTTTACGATGCCCATAAGTAGTCCTATATACGAAGTGTATATGGATTGTAAATGTATCGTATTGTTCTGCGCAAGCGGCGTTTTTAGCCTTTGTCGTCCTCGGGGATCGGCCGCACCACCAAAAAGAGATACGACATGGCCCCGACAAAGGCGATGCCGGCGCCGGTCAGCAGCGCCGGAACGAAGGACCAGGTCTGCGCAATGTAGCCGGTCAGGATGGGCGCCAGCGCGCCGCCGAGGAAGCCGCCGAAGTTCTGCAGCGCGCCGAGCGAGGCGATGCGGCTGGGCGGCGCCGCCACGGTGGCAAGCGACCAGGCGGACGCCGACGAGGCGTTGGCCAGGAAGATGACCATCGAGATGCAGGCGACGGCTAAGGCGTTGCTGTCGACCAGCGCGGCCGGCACGGTGAACACCACCATGCCCAAGGTGGCGACCACCACCGCGTTGCGGCGCCCGGACATCTGGGACTTGGCCCTGCTGGCGACCTTGTCGGAGGCCCAGCCGGCGATCAACGCGCCGGCGAAGCCGCAGATGAACGGAATCGACGACGCCAGCCCGGCGCCCGCCAGGTCCATATGCCGCTCGGTGCGCAGGTAGCCCGGCAGCCAGGTCAGGTACACCCAGTTCAGGTACACCGAGCCGAAGAAGCCGAACATCATGCCCCACGTCGTCCGGTGGCGGAACAGTGCGCACCAGGCGGCGAAGCTGGTCTTGGTGACCGCTTCTCCTGTGACGCCGTCCTCCAGATAGGTGCGCTCGTCGGCGTTCAGCTGCGCCGGCACCGGATCGCGGTACAGCGCTACCCAGACCACCGCCGCCGCCAGGCCCATGGCGCCGGTGACAAAGAAAGCCCAGTGCCAGCTGGTGGCCGCGATCAGCGGCGCGAGCAACAGCGGCGCGAGCGCGACGCCCAGCGGCGAGGCTGAGTTGTAGACGCCGGTCGGCGTGCCGCGCGAGCGTGCCGGGAACCAGTTGCTCACCACCCGCGCCGCCGCCGGGAACTGCGGCGCCTCGCCGATGCCCAGCGCGATGCGGGCAATCACGAACCAGCCGAAGGTCGAGGCCAGCCCGCCGGCGGCCTGCGCCAGCGACCACACCACCAGGCCGATGCCGAGCAGCCAGCGCGGCCCGATCTTGTCGACCAGCGCGCCCACCGGCAGCTGGCACAGCGCGTAGCTCCACGAGAACGCCGACAGCAGCAAGCCCATCTGGCCGAGCGAGAGGCCGAGGTCGGCGCGAATGTATTCGTTGGCCACGGCCAGGGTGGCGCGGTCGAGGTAGTTGATGACGCCGCACACCACCAACAGCACCAGCGACAAGGTTTGGCTGCGGCGGATGCGGGCGGGGGTGTCGTTACCGGAGATGTTGATCATTGCGGAAGGCGCTTTACGGTTGTCGCTAACTGTCTCGGCGAGGGCGGTCCTCCCCCGGAAAACCAAGAGTATAGATCACCGCTCAGGCCGCCCGGCCACAGCCTGCGCCATCGGTCGCCGCAGCCTATGTACGCTACCGCACGGATTTCCGCACGGTAATAAACAACACTGCATTTGGGGTCGCTGCAATCCCCCCGCCGGCCAGATCCGCTGAACCCGGTGAGCCGTCTCGAGGAGTTGCAATGCAAAAGCTCATCACACGCGTCCGCATATCCGTGTCGCTGTCCGCCCTGATCACCCTGGCCGTCGGCCTGACCTTGACCTCGCTGCTGTTCGTCAGCGTGCGCCGGGTCGAGGCCGCCCGGCAAACCGTGCAATTCGAGCAAAACGCCAAGCTGCGCATCAACGCCGTGTCCGGCGGCGTGCGCGACGCGGTCGACCAGATCGACGCGCTGCGGCAACTGTACGCCACGTTCGGCCTGCTCACCCGCGAGCAATTCCACCAATTGAGCCTGCCGCTGCGCGAGCACTCGCCGCAAATCCAGGCGCTTGGCTTCCAGCGCCTGATCCAGCACCGCGAGCGCGCCGCCTACGAGGCCGCCATGCGCGAACGCTTCCCCGGCTTCACGCTGACCGAACTGGTCGACGGCCGCGTGCGCCGCGCCGGCATCCGCGACAGCTACCTGCTGGTCGACTACCTGGAGCCGCTGTTCGGCAACGAAGATCACGTGGGACTGGACACCGCGCCGATGGCCGAGCTGGCCGACGCCCGTCAGGTGTCGCGCCAGCGCGGCGGCAGCGCCGGCACCGCCGTGCTGCCGCTGCTGTTCGCCAACGGCCGCTTCGAGGGCTTCCGCGTGCTGGCGCCGGTGTTCTGGCGCGGCGCCCCGCTCGATACCGCCGCCGAGCGCCAGCGCGCGGTGGTCGGCGAGCTGGTCGCCGAGCTGCGCGTCGACCGCCTGTTCGACCCGGTGCTGGAGTCGCGCGGCTTCCCGGCGCTCGACGGCATCGGCATCCGCCTGTTCTCCGCCTCCCCTGGGATCCCGTCGCGGCTGATCGCCAGCCACGGCGACGTCGGCGGCGCGCTGGCGGCGTCGCCCAACGGCCCGCACTGGCTGTCGTCATGGCTGTTCTACGACCGCCCGGCGCCGGTGGTGTCGTCGTTCGCGCTGGCCGGCCAGACCTTGCGGGTGGAGGTGAGCCAGACCGGCACCTTCTTCGCCGACGGCCACAACGGCTCGCTGTACGCGCTGCTGGGCGGGCTGCTGTCGAGCCTGCTGGCGACCGCGTATATCTACGCGCTGGTGACGCGCCTGGCCATGGTCGAGCGGGCCACGCGCGAGCGCACCTCCACACTGGAGTTCGCCAACCTGCGGCTGGCCGAGGACCTGGCCCAGCGCGTGCAGACCGAGCAAGGCTTGCGCCTGCGCGAGCGGGTGATCGAGGTGTCGGCCAACGCCATCATCCTGTGCGGCGCGCAGGCGCCGGAGCATCCGATCGAATACGTCAATCCGGCGTTCGAACGCCTCACCGGCTTCAGCGCGCACGAGGTGCTGGGCCAGCGGCTCGATTGCCTGCACGGCGGCGGCCAATACCAGGGCAACATCGAGCAGATCCAGACCGCGCTGCGCGAGCAAACCGAGGGCCACGCGCTGGTGCGCAACCATCGCAAGGACGGCAGCGGCTACTGGAGCGATTTGTTCGTCGCGCCGGTGCAGGACCAGCATGGCGCCGTCAGCCACTTCGTCGTCGCCCAGTACGACATCTCGGCGGCGATGGGTTACGAGGCCGAGATCGAATACCAGGCCACCCACGACAGCCTGACCGGACTGGCCAACCGCAATTTGCTGCGCGACCGCCTGAACGACGCCATCGCCGGCGCCCGCCGCAGAAGCGGCGCGTTCTGGGTTGCCTTCCTCGACCTGGACCGCTTCAAGTTCGTCAACGACACCTTGGGCCACGAGGCCGGCGACACGTTGCTGAAGATCGTGGCCGAGCGGCTGTCGGCCTGCGTGCGCGAAACCGACACGGTGGCGCGCGTCGGCGGCGACGAATTCATGCTGGTGCTGCCCGAAAATCCCGAGGACGGCACCGGCGTCGCCGTCCTCACGCGCATCATGGAAGCGGTCGGCCAGCCCATCATGATCGAGGGGCACGAGTTCTTCGTCACGTGCAGCGTCGGCGTGGCCACCTATCCGACCGACGCCGACAGCGCCGACGCCCTGTCCCGCTTCGCCGACATCGCGATGTACCGCGCCAAGGAACTGGGGCGCAATGGCTTCCAGTTCTACACGGCGGAGATGAACGAGCGTACCCTGGACCGGCTCAAGATCGAAACCGACCTGCGGCGCGCGCTCGAACGCGACGAGTTCGTGCTGCACTACCAGCCGCAGCTTTGTTTAAAGAGCGGCAAGATCATCGGCATGGAGGCGCTGCTGCGCTGGAACCATCCGACCCAGGGCATGATCGCGCCGGCCCGCTTCATCGGCCTGGCCGAGGACATGGGATTGATCGTGCCGATCGGCGCCTGGGTGCTGCGCACCGCCTGCCTGCAGACGATGGCGTGGCACAAGGCCGGCTGGACCGGGCTGAGGGTGGCGGTCAACCTGTCGCCGCGCCAGTTCACGCAGAAGACCATGGTGCAATCGATCGCCGACCTGCTGCAGGAGACCGGCATGATCCCGTCATTGCTGGAGCTGGAGCTGACCGAGGGCACGGTCATGCACGACGTCGAGTACGCGATCGAGGTGCTGCGCAATTTGAAGGCGCTCGGCGTGCAGATCTCGATCGACGATTTCGGCACCGGGTATTCGAGCCTGTCGTATCTGCGGCGCTTCCCGATCGACGTGCTCAAGATCGACCAGTCCTTCGTGCGCGAATTGAGCATCGACGCCGACGACGAGGCCATCGTGCGCGCCATCGTCACGCTGGCGCACAGCCTGCGGCTGGAGGTGATCGCCGAGGGCGTCGAAAACACGGCGCAACTCGATTTCCTGCGCGACGAGGGCTGCGACATGATGCAGGGTTATCACTACAGCCGTCCGCTCGGCAGCGAAGCGTTCCAGCAACTGCTGGCGCAGGACCGGCGCCTGCCCACCCAGGACCGGCGCCTGCCGACGCTGGCGAGGGTCCTGCCGGCCTAGACGGCCGCGTGCAGTGCGGCGTGCGGGCCGTCCATGGTCAGCACCAATAAATTCTCATCGACGCGATCTGGCGAGCCGCCGCGCCGCCAGTACCAGCGCGCTCACGCTCAGTGCCAGACCGGCCGCCAGCGCGGCCAGCATCAGCGCCTGCCGCAGCGGCCCGCTGCCGCGCAGGAAGGGAAAGTCGAAGCTGTGCAAGCCGTTGAACAGCCAGCGGTAGAGCCGCCGGCTGTCGTCCATCTGCGAAATGATCTGGCCGGAGCGGGCGTCGACATGCACCCAGGTCGACCCGGCGTCGTCCAGGCGCACGCGCCGCGCGCTGGCGGGCAGCGCGTCGGAGCGGGTGTGGCCGTAGGCGTCGTCGGCGCCGATGGCGGCGATATCCCGCACCGGCGTCGGCGCCCATGCCGCCGCCACCGCCTGCATCAGCAGCGCGTCCGGCAGCTGTGCCAACGGCGTCTGTGGCTTGCCGCCTGCAAGCGGAATCAGGCGGTAGGCGGCATCGGGCGCGCCGCGTTGCACGACAAAGGGCTTCCCGCCGACGGCCAGGAACTCGATCTCGCGCGCCGTGCCCATCGTACGCAGCGTCTCCGGCGTCAAATCCGCCATCGCCGGGGCCAGAGGGGCGCCGCGAAACCGCGCCGCGTGGCCGGCATTGGCCTGGTCGAGCGAAAACAGGCGTCCGTGATCCATCGACAGCCAGCCGCTGAACACCCACGTCAGCGCGAACAGGCCGCCGGTCAGGCCGAGCACATGATGCCAGCGCAGCCAGCCGCGAAAGGCCGAGATGCCGGGCCGGCCCGCGCGCCGCTGGTTGAGCAGGCGCACGACGCCGACGCCGTAGCCGGCGGCGGCCACGACGATGCCGCCCAGCGCCAGCCACCACACCGTTTGATCCCACGCCCAGGAGTTCTTGCGCAGCACCGTCGGATACATCCAGTGCACCACGGCGCCGACCCAGTTCCAGCCGCGCTCGAAGCGCGTGGTCCGTTGCAGCACTTGTCCCAGGCCCGCCGAAACGTACAGCTCGGTGCCGGCGGTGTCGCCCAGTGCGATTTTGTAGAACGGCCGGGCGGCGTCGAAGCGATGGTGCACGACCCACTGGTCGTAAGCGAACGGGCCGCCGACCGCCTGCGCGGGATGACCGGCGAAGCGCTCGGCCAGCAGTTTTGCCTCTGCGGCACTCAGCGGTCGCGGTGTGGCGCCATCGTCGGCGGCGATAGCGAGCACGCGGCCGTCGTCCAGGGTGGCCAGATAGCGCGGCCGCCCCAGCACGTCCACCAGGCGCAGGCGCAATACCGACAAACCCGGCAGGCCCTGCGCCGCCTTTGCCGGCGCGATGTCCACGGCGGCCAGCGCCACCGGCGCGGACGCGGCCACGCGCTCGCCTTCGCCGAGCGAGGGAAACGGCAGATACATCATGACGAAGCCGGTACCGAACCACAGCGCGAACAGCAGGCAAAAGCCGGTGCCCAGCCAGCGGTGCAGGCGCGACAGCTGACGCGCCGGCCGCCGCAGCAGCGGCGCCTTGCTAGAAGTGGCCGACAAGACCGATCTCATAGCCGAGCGGCGCGCCGAGCTGAACCTGCGTTGGATAGTTGACGTCGGCCCACTGCGCGTACACCTGTTTGGTGACGTTGTTGAGGCGCCCGGTCAGGCTGACATGGCGGTTGATCTTGTAGGTCGCGAACAGGTCCACCAGGGTATAGCTTTTCAGCAGCAGGGTATTGGCCGTGTTGCCGAAGCGGTCGCCCACATAACGCATGCCGGCGCCCACTTCCAGCGGCACGCCGCCGAAGCCGCTGTAGCTGTTCCACAGGTTGGCGGTCCACTTCGGCACGTTGGCCGGACGGTTGCCGCTGGCGTCGACGCCATTGCTGGTGTCGATGAAATTGCGGTAGCCGGCGTCGGTGTAGGCCAGGTTGGCGTTCACCTTCCACGTCGGCAGCGGCCGGATATCGAGCGCTGCCTCCAGCCCGCGCGACTTTTGCATGCCGGCCGCGTCGACCACGTCGGCCGAGGTTTGCGTCAGCAGGTTCTTGCGCTGGATGTCGTAGTACGCCAGGGTCAACTCGCCATTGCGGCCCAGATCGCTTTTCACGCCCACTTCCACCTGGCGCGATGTGCTCAGGTCGAAATTCTGTGCCGCGTTCACCAGCAGGATATTGGCGCCGACCGGATCCTGGCCGGTGCTGTACTGGAGGTAAGGCGTCAGGCCATTCGAGCCTTGGTACACCATGCCGAGGCGCCAGTTCTTCGGCTTGAACTTGCGCGCGAAGCTGCTGGACGCCTGGAAGGCGCCGTCCGGACCGTAGTTTTCACGCTCCAGATCGAAGCGCTCGAGGCGCGCGCCGCCCACCAGCTTCAGCTTGGGCGTGAGGTCGAGCGCGTCCTCGACGAACAGCGCGACGTTGGTCCAGCGGGTCGGACTGCGGCGGCCCACCAGCGGTCCGAACGTGCCGGCGGCCGGTGCGAACGGATCGACGCTGTCGCCGTCGGGAAAGCCCCGCACGCGCACGAAATCGAGCTTGCTGTAATCGACGCCGACGACGAAGCGGTTGGCCAGCCCCGCCAGCGGCGTGGTCACGCTGGCGCTGAACTGGTTGCCGAACAGGTGTTGATCATGGAAGACGAAAAAGCGGTCGCGGTCGACGCGCGCGGTCGCCGGATTGAAGGCGTAGGCCTCGGCGTTTTCCCATTTGCGGTCGGCGTAAAAATAATAGGTGTCGTTGCTCAGGGTGACATCGCCGCCGGCCTTCCAGTGCAGGCTGGCGCGCGGCAGGTATTGGGTCGATGTGATGCGGGCGTCGCCGACGTTGTAGTTCACGTAGCGCATGCGGCTATCGAGTGTCGCGCCAGTGGGCGTGCCGACCACGCCATTCAGCGGCGCTGTGGCGAAGGCGGCCGGCACCAGCGGCGTGCCGTAGTAGCTGGAGGGATGGTCGGTCAGGTAGTCCAGGCTCAGCGTAAGGTCGAAGCGCGGGTTCGGCTTCCACAGCAGCGCGACGGTGCCGTTGACCGAGTCCGAGCCGTCGCCGTGGACGTAGCCGCTGGAGGCGGTGCGGCTCAGGTCCGCGCGCAGGGCCAGGCCGTCGCCCAGCACCAGGTTTCCGCCGACGCCGGCCTGGTTGCGGTCGAAGCGGCCGTACGAGGCGGCGACGTCGAGCGTGTCGCCGCGCAGGGTGGGCTTTTTGGAGACGACGTTGACGGTGCCGGCGATGGCGCCCTGCCCGTACAGCACCGAGCCAGGCCCCTTGAGCACGTCGACACTGGACAGGTTGAAGGCGTTCTGCGAGCGGTACGTCATGTCCGACGGCCCCAGATAGATGCCATCGCGCAGGATCGTCACCTGGCCGCCGGTGAAGCCACGCATGGAAAACTGCGACGGGCTGCCGGGGGCGCCGCCCGAGCTGACGCCGGGCATGCTGTCGACGGCTTGCTCGACATTTTGGTAGCCGCGCAGCTCCATGGTCTCGGCGCCGACGGTGTCGATGGTGGCCGGCGTTTCGCGCGCGGTCAGGCCGAGCCGGCTGGCGGTGGGCGCGGCCTTGTCGAGCGTATCGGAGGCGGTGGCGCCGCCGACCACCACGCGGGTGATTTCACGGCCGGCGCCGGCCTGGGAATCGGCCTGCGCGTTGGCGCCGTCATCGGCGGCCTGCGCCGGCAAGGCCGCCGAGATGGTCGCCGACAGCGCCGCGATCGAGGTCAGTGCCAGCCGCGCCAGCCATACTTCATTTGATTTCATGCGTTGTACTTTGGTGGTTAATTATTGTTCGAATCCGGTCGGCGATGGATGGCCGCGCGGCCGAAGTGTACATCAGGGAGGGGCGGCGGGCCGAAGGGCTATTTCCGGGCCGGTACGCAGGCGGCCGCCGCGCGCTTGCGGACAAGGACGCCGCAAGCGATCAGCAGGGACGCGAACAGGGCGCCTCCCACGATGGTGAAGGCGAGCTCGTCGAGTTCGATATCGGGACGCAGCGCGGTGGCGATCTGGTACAGCGCCATACCGTACGACATCAGCACCACGGTCCAGCCTATCCGGCGCCGGTACGCGGCGGCGGTGGCGGCGGCCTGGCCCGAGCTGCTGCGCAGCAATCGCACCATCAGGCGGCCATCGGCGCTGTCGGTGACGACCATGCCGGCCGTGAAGGCCAGGCCGGCAACCAGGGCGGCGGCACTCCCGGCGTCGGCGGTCGCGGCGTAACCCCACGCGGCCGCCTGCGTGGCGGTGTCGAACACCAGCGCGAAAACCACGCCGGTGCCGAAGATGGTCAGGGGATGCGCGCTATTTTGCAGCCGGCGCGGCAGGAAGAAGGTTTTCCAGCCCCGGGGCCGGTACGCCTGCTGTCGCAGCAAGTCGCGCAGGTTGAGCGTGCCGACCAGGATCAGCAGCACGGTCGGCAGCCAGTCCAGGATGATGCGCAGCAAGGCCGGCAACGCGATGCCGCTGGAGAAGGCGCCCAGCGCCACGGCGATGGCGGTGACCGCCAGGCCGTGCCCCAGCGCGAACAAGGTGCCGGTCCACGGCGCAAGGCGCGGCCGCTCGCCCAGCGCCCGGTAGGCCATGCTGTCGATGATGGCGATATGGTCGGGATCGAAACCATGCCGCAACCCCAGCATGAACATGAGCGATAAGCCTGGAATCGGCAGCAGGGCGGCTTCCATAGTCCTCCATTGCAAGGTGTGCACGAATGTGTTGCAGGCATTCTAGGGACTTACGGCTGTAAACGCAACTGTGTTGCAATAAGGGGCGGGGGCGTCGCCTGACGCCGCGCCTAACGCTGGCTGGTCAACCGGCGGGCTTGCTCTGCGGACGCGACATCGTTGAAAGTCTTGTCGACCACCACCCGGTCGCGGCCCGTGTTCTTGGCCGCGTACAGGGCTTCGTCGGCGCGCTTGATGGCGTCGCCGATGTCGTCGTGCGGCGTGAGCTCGGCGACGCCGAACGAGGCGGTGATGGCGATCCCGTGCGCCCAGGACGCGGTCTTGAGGCCCGCGCGCAATTTCTCGGCCAGCAGGCGCGCCTGCTCGGCGCCGGTGCCCGGGCAGATGATCAGGAATTCCTCGCCGCCCCATCGCACCAGCTTGTCGCTGGAGCGGATGCCGGCCGTGATCTCATCGGCAAACTGACGCAATACGGCGTCGCCGGCGTCATGGCCGTGCTGGTCGTTGATCTGCTTGAAGTGGTCGATGTCGGCGAACACCACCGACATCGGCGCGGCCAGGATCGCGGGCGTGGACATGAGCGCTGCGCGCAGTCCCTGGCGGTTCAGGGCGCCGGTCAGCGGGTCGGTGTTGGCTTGTTCGACGAGCTCGCGCGCCTCGAGCTGCAGCGCGCGGTTGACCTCGCTAAGCAGGCTCAGGCGCTTGCTGCTGTGGCGCAGCTGGCGCCGCAGTTGCAGCCACGCCATCAGCGGCCAGCCGACCGCGCACAGTATCCATGCGCCCATCAGCATCAGGTAAAGCCGGTCTTGGCCGATCCATTTTCCGTGGAAGCGGATCGCATGCAGATCGATGACGTGTTCGCCGACCGCGTTGGCGGCGCCGGTCATCAGTTCCACGCGCGTGACCTTGTCGAGGCGCACCCCCGATTTTTCCAGCGGTATTTGCTTGAAGTCGATCCACCAGCCGGCGACGTGGAACACGTTCAGCGGCACGCGGATGGTGGCGCGTTGCGGGACCTTGAAATCGACCTCGTTGATTTTTTGCGACATCCAGTCGCCCACGGTCGAGATGCCCGGCTCGAAGTTGGTCAGCATCAGCCGCAGTTCGTGGGGGCCGGGACCGTTGTAGCCGATGTCGATGCTGACCGATTCGAATTCCGACAGGTCGATGCCGGCGGCGTCGCGCGTGGTCAGGAACAAGTAGCGGCAGGCGGGCCAATCGATCTGGTGGGTCAGTCGGCAGCGCATGCGCAAGGCGCCGTCCTTGCGTTCCAGGGTGGCGACGCTGGTGCCGCCGTTGGTCTGGTCGCCCAGCACCTCGACGCCGGATTTGCGGGCGGCGGACAATTCGATCACCCGTTCCATGCCGTAGTGATGCCAGACGATCAACACGACAGTGAGCGCGAGCAGCACGCCGGTGACGTAGCGCATGACGACGGGCTTGGTCGTGTGCAAGCCCTCGTTCAAGCAGGCGCGCTCGTCAGGCGAGCGATTTCCACCCACCCGTGCTCGTCGAAGATGGGGCATTCCTCGGCCAGCCGGACAGCCTCGTTGAAGTCGGCCGCCGCCACCACGGAATAGCCGGCCAACGTACTGCCGGACAGTTTGGGGCCGAGCAGCCGGTTGACCACTTCGACGCTGTTATGGGTCAGGCTGCCACGGTCGATCAGCGCCGGACCCAGCGCAGTGAACCAGGCCGCCCAGCGGTCTGGATGATGTTCCGAAGCCTCCGACGTACCGCCGGGCGCGCCTCGATAGACGATCAGGAATCGTTCCATGTTGCCACCTCCGCACTGATGGGAAAGCGCGCGGCGGCGATGTGGAATCGACGCCGCGCCCAGACCGAAACCTTAGCAGAAGCGGCGCGGCGGCGACGCACCGTTACAGGCCCACGCTTTACAGGTCAACCTTCAGGCGCGTGACGACGCTGCGCTCGGCGCCGGGGATGACATACAGATTGGCCCACGAGGCCGTGTAGTAGTTGCGGTTGAACAGGTTGTGCACGTCCAGCGACAGCCGCACCTTCTTGCTGATCTGCCAGTAGCCCACCAGCTTGGCCGTGGTGTAGGCCGGCAAGGTGTAGCTGTCGGCGGTATTGCCGGAGCGGTCGCCGACGTAGTTGACGCCGCCGCCGATGCCGTAGCGGCCGCCGTTGTCGAGAACCGCTTCGCGGATGGCCAGCAGGCCGGCGGCCACTTTCGGCACGTTCATGATGCGCGTGCCCGGCGCCAGGGTACGGTCTTTGTCCACGCGGGCGTCATCCCACGCGAAATTGCCGCTGACGCGCCAGTTGGCGTCGATCTGGCCGTAGACGTCGGCCTCGACGCCGCTGCTCTTGATCTTGCCGGCCGCGACCGAATAGCCGGGCACGTCGCTGGCGGTCAGCACATTGGTTTTGGCGATGTCGTAGACGGCGAAGTTGGCGCCCAGGCGCTGGTCCAGCGTTTGCAGTTTCCAGCCGGCCTCGTACGACGTCGAGCGCTGCGGGTCGAACGGGCTGCCGTTGACGTCGGTGCCGCTGTTGCCACGGAACGATTTGCCGGCCGACACGTACAGCGAGCTCCACTCGTTCGGCAGGAAGGTCAGTCCGGCGCGCGGCGACACGGCGCTTTGCTGTTTCGAGGTGGCCGTCCGGGCGACGCGGTTGTCGATGTCCTGGCTGACTTCGTCCCAGCGCAGGCCGCCGAGCAATTTCCATTGCGCCGACAGGCTGAGCTGGTCTTGTGCGAACACCGCCTTGACGCGCTGGCGTTCGTCCGAGCTGGAGGTGCGGTTGGTCGGCGCCGTCGCCGGCGTCCCGTACACCGGATTGTAGATGTCAATCGGCGTGTTGGCCGAGCGCAGGATCTCGGTGTTCATCCACAGGCGCGACGCCTCGGCGCCCACCAGCACCGTGTGGCCGATGCCGGCGGTGTCGAACTTGCCTTCCACCTCGGCCTGCACCGCGACGTCGCGCGACGGCAGCTGGCGCCACGTCGCCTGGCGGTTGAGCGTGCGGTTGTCGGCCGCCAGCGAGGTCGCCTCGGTGTAGTTGCCGTCGAACGTGCTTTCCTTGTAGCTGGCGCCGAAGCGCGCGCGCCAGTGGTCCGACAGCGCCCGGTCCAGGGTCAGCTGGTGGGTGTCGCTGGTCAAGGTCATATTGCCGTCGGACGGTTCGTTCAGGATGCGGTCGCGCGGCACGGCGCCGAGCGCGCCGCGCACATTGATCACGCCACGGTCGAGCGGGGTGTCGGCGCGCAGGAACTCCGCTTCGTAGTTCAGCATCGTTTGCGGATCGATGACCCAGGTCAGCGCCGGCGCCACCAGGGTGCGCTTATTGTGCAGCAGGGTGGAGCGGCTGTCGCCCTCCTCGGTCATCAGGTTGAGGCGGTAGGCCACGCTGGCGCCGAGCGCGCCGGTGCTGTCGACGGTGGCGCGGCGCAAGCCCCGGCTGCCCAGGCTGACCTCGGCGGCGTTGTGTGGCGTAAACTTCGGCTTCTTGGTGACGATGTTGATGGTGCCGCCCGGCTCGCTGCTGCCGTAGAGGGCCGACGCCGGTCCCTTGAGGAATTCGAAGCGCTCGACGTTGGCGGTGTCGCGCGGCTGGTTGTAGCCGCGCGAGCCGGGAAAGCCGTTGACCAGGAAGCCCATGTCGGTGCTGCTGAAGCCGCGAACGGCGAAGTTGTCCCAGGTGCCGCCGAAATCGTTGAGGCGGGAGATGCCGCTGACGAAGTCGACGGTGTCGGCCAGGCGCAGCGCGCCGAGGTCCTCGATCTGCTGCGGGCCCATCACCCGGACCGATTGCGGCACTTCGCGCAGCGGCGTGTCGGTGCGCGTGGCGCCGCTGCTGTGCTGCGGGTTGTACTGGCCGGTGGCGCGCTCGGCGACGACGTTGACTTGCGGCAGCGCAGTGTCGGCGGCGGCGTCATCGGTGGTGGCCTGGGCGTGGGCCACGGAGGCGAAAGGGGCAAAAGGCGCGGAGGCGAGCAGGCTCAGCGCAAGGAAGCGCGCGGTGGGACGAAAAGACATGGAAACCCGTTGGAAATGAAATAAGTTTCACATTATAAATGATAATCAATCTCATTTGCATGCGGTGTCGGGCTTGCCGGCGCCATTTCGGGCGGGGCCGGACCCGGAATCGCGATTTCTGCTATTTTGTGGGACGTACATTTGAAAGGCAGCCCATGACCGATCTCTCCCATTTCCCCATCACGCAAAAATGGCCGGCCGAACACGCCGACCGCATCCAGCTGTATTCGCTGCCCACGCCCAACGGCGTCAAGGTCTCGATCATGCTGGAGGAAACCGGGCTGGCGTACGAGCCGCACCTGGTGAACTTCGAAACCAGCGACCAGACGTCGCCGGCATTCCTGTCGCTCAATCCGAACAACAAGATCCCGGCCATCCTCGATCCGAACGGTCCGGACGGCAAGCCGCTGGCGCTGTTCGAATCGGGCGCTATCCTGATTTACCTGGCGGAAAAGAGCGGGCAATTCCTGCCGGCCGACGCCGCCGGACGCTATGCAACCCTGCAGTGGCTGATGTTCCAGATGGGCGGCATCGGGCCGATGTTCGGCCAGCTGGGCTTTTTCCACAAGTTCGCCGGCAAGGACTACGAGGACAAGCGCCCGCGCGACCGTTACGTGGCCGAGTCCAAGCGCTTGCTGGGCGTGTTGAACGGGCATCTGGCGACGCACCGGTGGCTGGCCGGCGATCAGTACACGATCGCCGACATCGCCACCTTCCCGTGGGTGCGCAACCTGGTCGGTTTCTATGGTGCCGGCGATCTGGTGGGCATCGCCGACTTCCCGCATGTGACGCGGGTGCTGGAGGCGTTTGTCGCCAGGCCCGCCGTGGCCAAGGGCCTGGAAATACCGAAGCGGAGCTAGGCAACCGGCGGTGGAATTCCATGGAGACACGTAGGGCGGATTAGGCGAAGCCGTAATCCGCCATGCATGCGCCGCCGACGGCTCATGGCGGATTACGCTGCGCTAATCCGCCCTACGTATCTCCGGATTGTGCGGATACCCGGTCCGGGCTCAATACTTCACGAACTTCGACTCGTCCGGTCCGATGCCCGCCAGCTCGACCTGGCGGATCGGCACCGGACGCGCGCCGCCGCGCGGCTGCGCACGCGGCGCGCCACTCCTGGCGGCGCCGGACGTGTGGCCGATCTTGAAGAAGCTCATCGCCTGCTGAAGCTCTTCGGCCTGGCTGCTCATCTGCTCGGCCGTCGACGCCAGCTGCTCCGAGCCGGCGGCGTTCTGCTGCGTGGTCTGACTCAGCTGCGCGATGGCGCCGTTGATCTGCGCCAGCCCCGACGACTGCTCTTCCGACGCGGCCGTGATCTCCTGCACCAGCTCGGACGTCTTTTTGATGTTCGGCACCATCGCCCCCAGCATTTGCCCGGCCTGCTCGGCCAGGCTGACGCTGCTGGTGGCGACCTCGCCGATTTCCTGCGCGGCGATCTGGCTGCGCTCGGCCAGCTTGCGCACCTCGGCCGCGACCACCGCGAAGCCCTTGCCGTGCTCGCCCGCGCGGGCCGCCTCGATGGCCGCGTTCAGCGCCAGCAGGTTGGTCTGGTAGGCGATGTCGTCGATGATCAGCACCTTGGCGGCGATCTGTTTCATCGCCGACACCGTCGAGCGCACCGCCTCGCCGCCCTCGGTGGCCTCGGACGCGGCGCGGCTGGCCATGGCGTCGGTGACCTTGGCGTTGTCGGTGTTTTGCGCCACCGACGCCGTCATCTGTTCGACCGAGGCCGAGGTTTCCTCGACCCCGGCGGCCTGCTCGCTGGCCGCCTGCGCCAGCGAATTGGCCGTCGCGCTGACCTCTTCGGAGGCGGCCGCCAGGCCTTCGGCGTTGGCGTTCACTTCCGACACCACCTGCGCCAGCTTGGCGACGGTATTGTTGGCGTATTTCTTCAGCTCGCCGTAAGCGCCCTCGTACGGCTTGTCGATGGTCTGCGTCAGGTCGCCCTCCGACATCGCGCCCATCACGCGCACCACATCGTCGATGCTGGCGCCGGTGGTGGTGGCAAGCTGGTTCAAGCCCTCGCCCATCTCGCGCTGGAAGCCCTGCAGGCCCTTGAGGTCGACGCGCGCGCCGAAGTTGCCGCGGTTGGCCGCCTCCACCACCGTGCGCTGGCCATCGATCACCTGCGTCAATTTCGCCACCATCTCCTTGATGGTGAGCAGCAGGCTGCCGCGGTCGCCGGGCTTGACCCGCACCTCTCCGCTGAGGTCGCCTTCGGAAATGCGCCGCATCACATCGGCCGCGTAGTTCGGCTCGCCGCCGAGGCTCTTGACCAGGCTGGCGGTGATCAACCACGCCAGCGCGACCGCGATCAGCACCGCCGCCACCGACAAGGTGATGATCACCGTGCGCGTGCTTTCGTAGTTGGCGTTGGCGGTGATGCGCTCCTGGTCCATCAGTTCATTCTGGAATTTGACCAGCGACTCGAGCGACCCCAAGTAGCCGCTGTTGACGGTGACGAACTGCTCCTTGAGGAAGGTCACCGCCTTCTTGGGATCGCTCTTGATCAGGTCGTACAATTCGTTGTAGGCCAGGTTGAGCGCCGCGTTCTTGTCGGTGATGTCCTTGAAGATTTCGCGCGCCTTGGGCAGCGTGAGCAGCTTGTCGAGCTTGGATAGCGTTTCGCTCACCTTGGCGCGGTTGGCCTCCGCCGCCGCCTTGTATTTGTCGCGTTCCTCGTCGCTGGTGGCCAGCAGCATGCTGCGCACCTGGCGGGCGTTGTCCAGCGTGCGCTTGGCCGCCTCGTTGGCCAGCACCACCTTGGGATAGCGGTCCTCCATAATCAGGTCCATATCCTGGTCCATGCCGGCCATGCGGATGATGCTGACCGTCGATAACACGAGCAACAACAGCACCACCGCGCCGAAGCCCAGCGACAGCCGGACGGCCACCTTCATGTTTGAAAACATAATTTCTCCCTAAAGCGGATGCATCGCCGATGCGCGCTTAGCGCTGGCGATAGTTCGTGGAAAAGCAAAAACGGATGCCGGACAAGCGGCGCGGAGGCTAGCGATATACAAGCGGCGTTTCGGGTCGTGGTGCGATGAGGCTGTGCAAGCTGCTACGTGCCGTGCCCATTGCGGGCATGAGGAGAAATCCACCACCATCGCGACCACATTCCCTTTCGAAATGCGCTACCAAGAAACCAAAGTCTGATCTTGATCATGTCACGTTAGCGTTACGTGTGGCAAGTATTTTCAGGCAGGATTAGTCCGAGCGTTGCTTTCAGTCGGCGGCCGGGGGTGTTCGCAGACGCCCTTGTGGCATAAGGGCGTCTGCGAGGAGGAGCGCCGCGGTGTGTGGCTTGCGTTTGGTAAGCCGCGGTCGGTTTAGGCTGTCCTGGACATCGGGCTAGTGCGCGCGGTCTTGAACGCGCCGGCGCGCCAGGCCAGCAGGGCCAGGCCCAGCATCAGCAACAGCCAGGTGCCCGGCTCCGGCACCGGCGCCAGCGCGGGGCCCTGGCCGACCAGATAGCTGAAGCCGTAGAGGCCGCTCTCAAGGGTGAAGGTGATCAGCAGGTCGAGGCTGTTGGCGTTGACGGCGCCCAGGTCCAGCACATGGCCGTTGAACACCGCGTCGGCCTGGGCCAGGGTGGTGAAGCTGCCCGAATACAGCGAGACGCCGCCGTTGGCGACGGAGAAGCTGAAGCTGCTGTCGGTGAAGGGCGAGAGGAACGGCTGCACCAGCGCCAGCAGCAAGTGGTTGCCCGCGCCGAACGGCAGGTTCAATTGCGCGCTGGCCGTAATGGGCCGGGGCGCGAACACGCCGGCCATGGTGCCGGCGGCCAGCGTGGTGGCGTCGGCGAACGCCGTGGCCACCTCGGCCGACGACGCGATCATGGGCGCCACCGAGGCGGCGGTGGGCAGCGCGCTGGCGTAAGAAGCGATCGTCGGCCCGGGACCCTGCTCGGGCGTCCATGGGCCGTAGGCCGCGCCGCCGACATTGGCGGCGCTGGCCGCCTCGGGGGTGTACAGCGCCGGCTGATCGCCGACGGCGCGCGTGGTGACCGCCGCGCCCCGGCCGAGGTCGTTGTAAGTGCTGCGTGCCTCGACGATGCTGCCCATGCGGGTGGCCACTGCCCGAGCGCGCGCCTCGGAAGGCTGGGTCGGCGACACCGGCGCGGTATCGCCGGCGGCGCGGGTCACGACCGCCTGGGCCGAGGCCGAGCCGCCGTCGGTCCATCCGAAGTGTCCGGAGCCGGGGTTGGCGGTGGCTTCGGCGCTGGCGAAGTAGCCGGCGCGGGCCGTCGCGGTGGCGTAGGCGCCGGCGCCGCCGTTGAAGTAGGCGCCCCCGCCGGTCGCGTTGGCGCGGGCGATGGCGATGTAGTTGGCGTTGGCCGTGGCCTGGGCATTGCCCTGGCCGCCGGCGCCGGAGCCATATTCGCCGGTGGCGTCGGCCAGGCTGGTCACGCGCCCGCCGCCATTGACGACCGACACGGCGTCGGCCGCGCCGCCGTCGCGGGCGAGGAACGAGCCCTCGCCCTTCAGGCCCGCGATGGCCGTGCTGGTGCCGGTGATCTGGGCGTTCCAGCCGGTCGCCGACGAGGTCAGCGACAGCTGGCTGTTGGCCGAGCCGCCGCCGCCGGGCGCGCCATAGTCGGGCCCGGGTCCGAACGGGCCGCCCACGGCGGCGCCGCCCTGGCCGCCGACGGCCGTGCCGGCCACGTTGACCGTCGATGCGGCGCCCGACGACAGCGCGATCGTCGACGTGGCGTTGCCGCCGTGGCCGGCCTGGCCGAACAGGGCGGCGCCGCCGGCGCCGCCGGTGGCCGTCTGCGCCAGGGTCAATGTGTTGCCGGCGTAGGCGGCGGTATTGCTGACCGTTGCCGTGCCGCCGTTGCCGCCGTTGGCGTGCGGCGCCAGCTCGAAGTCGAAGTTGGCCTCGCCGCCGCGCCCGCCGGTGGCGGTGGTCAGCATGGTCAGGTCAAGCACGCCGGAACCCGGAAGACCGAGTCCGTTGGTGGCGCTGGCCGCGCCGCCGGCGCCCGCCTGGGCGCTTTCAAAGAGGGCCGCGCCGCCGACCCCGCCCGTGGCGCTCGACGTCAGTTGCAACGGCGCGCTGCCGATGCTGATGGCGCGGGCGTTGCTGGTGGCAGCGCCGCCGTTGCCGCTGGCAAAGCCGGCGCTGCCCACGCCGCCCTGGCCGCCGGTGGCGCTGGCCGCCACCTGGCCTGGCGTGTTGGCGGAGGTGATCAGGGCCGCGCTGGCGTTGGCGTTGCCGCCCTTGCCGCCGATGGCACCCTGGCCCGGCCCCGGTCCGCCGTTGCGGGCGCCGGGCTGGCCGGCGTTGCCGCCCAGTCCGCCGGTGCTGGAGACCGCCACCGAGGCCGGGCCCGTGATCAGGGTCGCGGTCAGCGAGCCGATGGTGAAGGCGCCATCGCCGCCGGTGCCGGCGTTGCCGCCCAGCACGCTGGCGTTGCCGGTCGCGCCGTTGCCGCCGTCGCCGCCCTTGCCGCCGGTGACAGCCATCGTGTTGGCCAGGTCGAGGCTGAACTCCGCCCGAACGGCCGAGGGCGCCGTCATGCCGTTGCCGCCGGCCGCGCCCGGCGCGGCGCCGGTCAGGCCGCTGCCGCCCGGCGGCCCCTGGTAGATCACGTCGATGGCCGCCGCGTTGCCGGCCCACGCCGCGCACAGCAGCGGTATCAGGCGCAGCGCGGTGCGCAGGCGACTGGAACGGGAACGGAAATGGGAACGGGGTTGGGGTTGGGGCTGGGGGCGGGTGCCTTGTACGCTGACCATGGAGTCCTCCGTGAATGGACGGAAAGCCGCGTTGGCGCGCGGTCGCGCGACCCCAGCCACCCGTGAATTGGCAGTTTAGCCAGCGTGCTCAAAATTGCTAGACTTTTTTATATTCTTTTAACGGGAACTGTTGCGGAGTTGCGAAAGCGTAGCCACCCGGCACCAGCTATGTGCCGGCCGGGCCTACACCTCGCTCCATTGGCGCAACAAATTGTGGTAATGCCCGGTCAGGCCGACCAGTTCGGCGCAGTCGCCCAGGCGCGCGCGCAGGCTTTGGATGTTCTGGTCCAGCTCGAGGAGCATGCCGCGCCGCATGTCGTCGCGCACCATGCTCTGGGTCCAGAAAAACGCGCACACGCGGGCGCCGCGGGTGACCGGCTCGACCCGGTGGATGCTGGTCGACGGATACAGGATCAGGTCGCCCGCCGGCAGCTTGACCTCGTGCTCGCCGTAGGCGTCGGTGACGATCAGCTCGCCGCCGTCGTAGTCGTCCGGATCGCTCAGGAACAGGGTCGACGAAACGTCGGTGCGCACCCACTCGCCACTGTTGGGGATGCGGCGCATCGAGCCGTCCACGTGCGCGCCGTAGTGCTCGCCGCCGGCGTAGCTGTTGAACAGCGGCGGGATGGTGCGCAGCGGCAGCGCGGCCGAGAAGAACAGCGGACAGTCGGCCAGCGCCGCCAGCACGATGCGGCCCAGCTCGAGCGAAAGCGGCGACGTCTCCGGCAGTTGCCGGTTCTGCTTGACCTGGGCGCCCTGGGCGCCGACGGTGGCGCGGCCGTCGATCCAGTCCGATGCGTCCAGGCGGGCGCGCATGGCGGCGACCTGTTCGCGGCGCAACACGCCCGGGATGTGCAGCATCATGGTGAAACTCCTCGAAACAGTGGGTCCGGAAAAACAAAAGCCCCGCCGGTGAGGGCGGGGCAAGCAACACGGCTGAAGGGCCCTTTTGCTTAAACCTTACAAGCTTACCTTAGAACTTGATGTTGGCCGTCAGGCTGGCCGAACGCGGCGTGCCCGGCGTGTAACGGTAGCCCGACTTGTTGATCGCCGCGGCGTATTCCTTGTCGGTCAGGTTGTACACGTTCAGGCGCACATCGATGTTCTTGTTGATCGGATACGACGCCATGGCGTCGGCGACCCAGTACGAATCGATGTAGGCCGGGGTGCCGACGGCGCCGTCGGTGCCGCGCAGCAGCTTGTCGGAGAAGCGCACGCCGCCGCCGACCGTCAGGCCCATCGGCAAGGTGTACGAAGTCCACGACGTGAACGCCTGCTTGGGCGTATAGGCCAGTTGCTCTTCGCCGTTGGCCAGCACCGAGCGGCCCTTTTCCACTTTGGTCGACATGCGGGTGTAGCCGGCGCTGACGATCCAGCCGCGGGTGATCTCGCCCGTCACGCCGAGCTCGACGCCCTGGACGCGCTTCTTGCCGTTCTGGAAGAACACGGCCGCGTTGGTCGGATCGACTTCGATCTCGTTCTTGACGTCGGTGCGGTACAGCGCGGCCGACAGCGACAGCTTCTGCTTGAGCAGGTCCCACTTGCCGCCCAGCTCGTAGTTGGTGGTTTCCTGCGGATCGTAGTTGACGTTGGCCGAATTGTTGGCCGCCGTGCTCAGGGTGAAGTTGGTGCCGCCCGGCGGCGCTTTCGACGTCGCCACCAGACCGTAGACGCTGCTTTCAGGCGTGAGCTTGTAGAGCGCCGACAATTTACCGTTGACCAGGTTGTCGCTCTTCTTGAGCGAGGTCGGGATGCGGGTGCCGACCGGCAGCGGCTGCACTGCCGGCGGGGTCACCGCCGCCTGCAGCGCTACGGCGTCGTACTCGGTGGTGTAGTGGTCGAGGCGCACGCCGCCGTTCAGGATCCACTTGTCGCCGATCTTGATGGTGTCGAACACGTAGGCGCTCTGGGTGTCGGTGGTGCCGCGGCTTTGCGCGCCGTTGCGGGCGTAGGTCAGCTTGAACGACGTGGCCGGATCCGGATAGTAGATGCTGGTGATCGGCAGGCCGGTGCCGCCGGTCGGCGCCCATGTGTACAGGGTTTGCTTCTCGCTGGTGAGCTCGATGCCGCCGACCATGGTGTGCTTGAGCGCGCCCGTGGCGAATTCGGCGGTGGCGGTGGTCTGGTTGGTGAACACCTTGTTGGTGGCGTCGCGGAAGGTCGTGTTGGTGCGCAGCATCTGCCAGCTGCGCGGATCGGCGCTTGGCAGCACCAGGTTGGCGGCGGTGGCCATGAACGACGTCAGCAGGTAATCCTGCTCGGTCTTGCCGAAGCGGGTGGTGTTCTGCAGTTTGACGCCGCCGGCGAAGTCGTGCTCGATGCGCACCGTGGCCATGTCGGCGGTGACGTCGTCGTGGTCGTACGAGGAGCCGTAGAAGTTGCGCGGATCGACGCGCGGCGCGCTGTTGAGCGGCGCCAGGCGCACGGCCTCGGCCGCCCGGGACGCTGGCGTGCCGCCGGTGGTCGGCACCGGCGCGCTGTAGCCGGGCAGGCCGATGGTCAGCACGCCGCCGTCGGGGATGTTGTTCTGTTTGACGTGCAGGTAGTTCAGGTAGACGCGGGTCGGACCGTTCAGGCCGAACGCGACCGACGGCGCCACGGCCCAGCGCTTGTTCTCGACGACGTCGCGCGCGGCGTTGCCGGAGTCCTGGCCCAGCACGTTGACACGGAAGGCGGTGCCGCTGTCGGCGTCGAGCACCTGGTTGAGGTCGGCGGTGGCGCGTTTTTGCTTGCCGCTGCCGAAGGTGACGGAACCGAGGTAGGCGTTTTCCTGCTGCGGCTGCTTGCTGACCAGGTTGATCGAACCGGTTGGCGAGCTGCGGCCGTTGTCGGTGCCGGCCGGACCCTTGAGCACGTCGATCTGTTCGATGTTGAAGGTATCGCGCGAGATCGAGCCGACGTCGCGCACGCCGTCGACGTAGATGCTGCCGGAGGCGTCGAAGCCGCGCATGAAGATGGCGTCGCCGGTGTTGGTGTTGCCGTTCTCGCCCAGGAAGAAGGCGCCCACGCCCGGGGTGTTGCGCAGCGCTTCGGTCAGGGTGACGGCGCCTTGCTGTTCGATCAATTCTTTTTTGATGACGGTGATGGTCTGGGCGGTGTCGACCAGCTTCTCGGTGTACTTGACGGACGAGGCCTTGTCGGCCTTGATGCCCTCGGCGGTGCCCTGCACCGTTACTTCGGGCATGGTTTGCTGCTGCTGGGCGGCTGCCGCGACCGGCAGCAGCATCACGGCAAGCGCCGCACTCATGTGTTGGTTGAAGCGCGCTTGCGTGTGTTTGCGACTCTTGATCATTGCCATTCTTTCATCTAATCGAAGGGAGGCCGGCGGCGGGAAGTGTTGCTGAAGTGTTGCCAACCTGGGTCTGACAGCCGGGAAATCTTTACTGATTAGTGAGAGTGTAACAATAAAACACCTAAACGTAAATGCGAATTGTTATCAATACTATTCACGTGGTGGCAAAAGGCAACGGATTTGGCGGGGGCGGGAATCCGGGCGGGCTGTTGAAGTGCCGGTTACGACGCTTGACGCTCGAGCCAGGCGCGGGCCTCGGCCAGCGTTTCTTCGAGCTCGGCGCGCACGGCGTCGACACGCTGCGCCAGCTCCTCGCCGCGTCCTTCGCTGATGGCCGTCTCGGCGTCGATGGTGGCCTGGATCAGGCGCCGCGCGCCGAGCACGCCGACGGCGCCGCGCAGGCCGTGGAACAGGCGGGCGGCGTCGCGCGGGCGCCCTTCGCGCAGCGCCGCGGCGGCCTGCTCGACCGGTTCCATGCCGCTGTCGATGGCGCCGCGCACCATCTTGACCATCACTGCGCGGCCCTTGGCGTCGCGGCCCATCACGCGCACCAGGCTATCGATGTTGAAGGCGCCGGCCTCGCCGGCCGGCACCGGCGAGCTGACCAGCTTGACCGGCGCATTGGCGGGCGCCGGCGGCGGGGCGGCGTCGGCCTGCGCCGGCACCGGCTTGGCCGCTTTTTTGGGCAAATGCTTGTGCAGCACGGCCAGCATTTCCTCGACCTCGATCGGCTTCGGAATGAAATCGGTGATGCCGGCTTCGAGGCTGCGCTCGCGCTCCGATTCGAGCACGCCGGCCGTCATGGCGATGATCGGCAAGTCCAGCTTCAACTCCTGGCGCAACAGGCGGGTGGCGGTGAAGCCGTCCATCACCGGCATCTGCATGTCCATCAGCACCAGGTCGTAGACGCCGGGGCTGGCGCTCATGCGGTCGACCGCCTGCTGGCCGTTGTCGACGACATCGAGCGTGGCGCCGGCCAGCTCGAGGATCCCGCGCGCCACCGCCTGGTTGAGCAGATTGTCTTCCACCAGCAGGCAATGCATGCCGGCCAGGCAACCGGCGATGCCCTGGTCGGCCGCCGCCTGCACGCTGGCGTCGGCCTTGGTCACCAGCGCCTGGTGCAGCGCGTCGAACAGGTTGGAGCTGGTGATCGGCTTGACCAGCACCACGTCGGCCTCGGGCGCGTTGGAGATCTCCTCCATGCGGTCGCGCGCAAAGGCGTTGACCATCACCACGATCGGCTGCTTCTTGTCGGGCGCGGCCGCGCGGATGCCCTTGGCCGTGGCCAGCCCGTCCATGCCTGGCATGTGCCAGTCGGCCAGCACCACGTCGTAGGCGCGCTCCGTTTCCAGCCCGAGCCGGAACTGCGCGAGCGCGGCCGCGCCGGAATCGACCTCGTCGGCCTGCCAGCCCCAGGCCCGGATCAGCTTGGCGATCAGTTCGCGGCTGGTGCGGCTGTCGTCGGCCACCAGCAGGCGCAGGTCGCCCAGCACCGGCTTGCGGCGTTCCTCGGGCCGCTCCGGCAACACCTCGAAGGGCAGGCTGAAGAAGAAGGTCGAGCCCTGCCCAGGCGTGCTGTGGACGGCGATCTGGCCGCCCATCAGTTCGATCAGGCGCTTGGTGATGGCCAGGCCCAGGCCGGTGCCGCCGAAGCGCCGCGTGATGCTCTGGTCGCCCTGCGAGAAGGCGTGGAACAACTGCGCCAGCTGCTGCTCGGTCATGCCCATGCCCGTGTCGCGCACCTCGAAGCGCAGCAGCGCGCTTTGCGGGTTGGGCGCTGTGCGCGCGTCGAGCTCGACGCTGACGACCACCTCGCCCTGCTCGGTGAACTTGATGGCGTTGCCGGCCAGGTTGACCAGGATTTGCTGCAGCCGCATCGAATCGCCGCGCAGCCGCTTGGGCACCGACGGCTCGACGCTGATGGCCAGCTCCAGTTCCTTGTCGCCGGCGTTCATCGTCATCATCGTCGCCAGCGAGTTCATGGTGTCGTCCAGGCTGAACTCGACCGGCGACAACTCCATGTGGCGCGCCTCGATCTTGGAGAAATCGAGCACGTCGTTGAGGATGCCCAGCAGCGATTGCCCGGACACCTTGACCATGTTCAGGTACTTGCGCTGCTGGGTGGTCAGCGTGGTGTTGCCCAGCAGGTAGGCCATGCCCAGCACCGCGTTCATCGGCGTGCGGATCTCGTGGCTCATGTTGGCCACGAACTCGCTCTTGGCGCGGTTGGCGGCCTCGGCGCGGTCGCGCTCCTGCTCCAGCTCCTGGGCGCGGGCCTCGACCTCCAGCTGCAGGCGGCGTCGTTCGGTGATGTCGGAGATCACCGCCAGCACCTTGGTGCCCTGGTCGGTGCGCACCGCGCTCAGGTTGATTTCGATCGGGAACTCGCTGCCGTCGCGGCGCAGGCCCAGCAAGGTGGCGCCGCCGCCCATGCGCACCGGCTCGGCGCTGAGGCGGTCGGCGAAGAACTTGACGCGGTGCGCGGCGTGTTGTTCGCGCAGCGCCACCGGCACCAGCGTCTCGAGCGGCTGGCCGAGGATTTCGTCGCGGCCGTAGCCGAAGCGGCGCTCGGCCTCGCGGTTGAAGGTTTCGATGCGGCCGTCGACGCCGACCACGACGATCGCGTTGGGCGCGAACTCGACCAGGCTTTGCAGGCGCGCGTCGGCCGCCAGCCGGTCGCGCATCAGATTGTTGAAGGCGGCCGTCAGCTGGCCGACCTCGTCGTCGGTGCGCACCGGCAGCGGCGCGAAATGGGTGGCGTCGCCGCGCAGCGCGACGATGGCGTCGCGCAGCCGGATGAGCGGCGCCAGCAGCCGCAGGGTGAGCCAGCCGATCAGCGCCGCCGCCAGGATCGAGGCCACCACGCTCCACAGCAGCACGCGCGAGAGCACGCCGTCGAACGGCTCGAACGCCTCTTCGGCCGGCAACGAGGCGGCCAGGATCCAGTCGACCGACTTGAGCGCCTTGTAGCTGTTGAGGGCGCGCTCGCCGTTGCCGTTGATGCTCTCGACCGTGCCCTCGAAGCCGTCGCGCAGCGCGCGCGTGGTGGCGGCGTTGGCGCCGGCCTGGCGCGGCTGCAGCAGGCGGCTGGCGTCCGGATGCAGCACGTAGACCGAATGCTCGCCGCGCGTGAGGGCGAAAAAGTAGCCGCTCTTGCCGACCTTGGCGGTGCGCAGGTGGCCCAGCACATTGTCCTTGTACAGGCGCAGCACGCCGTTGAGCACGCACACCACCTCGCCCTTGGCGTTGAGCACCGGCGCCACCATCTGCACGATCGGCTGCTTGTGGGACTTGCCGATCACCGGCTCGGCGACCAGCGGTTTGCGGGTGCGCATCACGGTCTGGAAGTAGGCGCGGTCGGAGGCGTCGATGCCGACCCGGCCGGGCCGGACCGGGACGTCGGCGATCACCACGCCTTGCGGGCTGAGCACGAGCAGATCGTCGAACAGCGCCAGCACGGCGCGGTCCTGGTAGTAGGCGCGCAGCCGCTCGGTGGAGTTGGCGAGCTCGACCGGCTGATGGCGCGCCGACAGCGCGATGATGTCGAGCAGCATGGTCAGCTTGTCGTCGAGTTCCTCGGCGGTGCGGCCGATCAGCGCCGTTTGCTGGGTCAAAAGCACCTTGGTGAAGTCCGCCTTCATGCGTTGCATCTGAACCACGGTCACCAGCGCGATCATCAGGATCGATGTGATGCTGGTCGCCAGCGCAACTTTAGCCTTGATGCCAAGTGGCTTCATTTCATCCTTGTCGGGCGGGTCGGACATGAAATCGGAGAACTACGGAAGTGCTCAGGAATTCTCCTATCAATGCCCGACCTTGGCAACAGTATTAACGCTGGGCAGCGGCGATGATCACGTCGGCGACTTTTTGCGGCTGCGACACCATCGGCACGTGGCTCGATTTCAGCGTGATAGTGGTGGCGTTGATTTTCTTGGCGAACGCTTGCTGCAGGGCCGGATCGATCATGCGATCGTCGGACGCGGCGATGTAATAGTTCGCCTTGTTTTTCCAGGCCTCTACGGTGGTCTTGTCGGCGAAGGCCTTGGCGGCAATCGGACCCTGGGTGGCGGCGATCAGCGCGGCGGTGGCCGGCGCGACATCCTGGGCGAAGTTGGCGGAGACCGACGCGGTCGGCAGCCACAGGAAACCGCCGGCGTCGGCCTGCAGGGTGGCGATACCTGGCGGCACGGCGTAATCCTTGCCCAGGTCGGCGGTGGCCTGGCCAGCCGACGGCGCGAACGCGGCCACGTAGACCAGCGCCTTGACCTTGTCGCTGGTGCCCGCCTCGGTGATCACGGTGCCGCCCCACGAGTGGCCGACCAGCACCACCTTACCGGTTTGCGCGTCGATCACGCGCTGCGCGGCGGCGACGTCGTCGGCCAGCGAGGTCAGCGGGTTTTGCACGGCCACCACCTTCAAGCCCTTCGCTTGCAGCAGCGGGATGATTTTCTCCCAGCTGGAACCGTCGGCGAAGGCGCCGTGCACCAGTACCACGGTGGTGTCGGCGGCCGGCGCGGCGGCTTGGGCGGTCAGGACGGTGGAGGCCAGCAGGGCGGAGGCGATGATCGAGCGTTTCATGGTGATTCCTTTCGAGGTTGGTCGTTTACGATTAAGTAGTGTACTACTTGCTTGAGTTGAACTATAGCGAACAATCTAATAGCGTGCAAGATAAATTTGACCGAATGTCGAAAATATTTTGCCGTTCCCATGGCCGCCGGTGCGAAAACGCTTGCAGCAAGCAAGGCTGTCAGCAAGGCGAATACCTGATCGGCACAGTGCGGCATCGGCCAAAAGCGGCGACTAATGGTCTACACTGGGGGCATGATAAGAGACCTCCCCGCACTGGTGCTGCCCGGCGCCACCATCGACATCCTGAAGGCAAGTTGCGCCAACTGCAGCATGCATCAGCTGTGTCTGCCGATGGGACTGGGCAACGAAGACATGGAGCGGCTCGACCAGATCATCGGGCGCCGCCGCAAGGTCGCGCGCGGCAGCACCCTGTTCCGCATCGGCGATCCGTTCGTGAACCTGTACGCGATCCGGCTCGGGCATTTCAAGACCTACCAGGTCAACCGCGAGGGCGCCGAGCAGATCACCGGCTTCCAGATGGCCGGCGAGCTGCTTGGCATGGACGCCATCAGCACCGACCTGCACCATTGCACCGCCGTCGCGCTGGAGGACAGCGAGGTGTGCGAGATTCCGTTCGGCAGCCTGCAACAGCTGCTGGCCGACATGCCGACCCTGCTGCGGCACTTCCACCGCATGATGAGCCAGGAGATCACGCGCGAGCAAAGCGTTATGCTCCTGCTGGGCAATATGCAGGCGACGCAGCGCTTCGCCGCCTTCCTGGTCAACCTGTCGTCGCGCTACGAGGCGCGCGGCTACTCGCCCAACACCTTCCAGCTGCGCATGTCGCGCGAAGAGATCGGCAACTACCTGGGCCTGACGATCGAAAGCATCAGCCGCCTGCTGTCGAAGTTCAAGAAGGAAGGCCTGCTCCGGGTGAGCAACCGCGAAATCGAACTGCTCGACCCGCCCATGCTCAAGGCCATCACGGCCGGCACCCAAACCTGCCACTAGACCTGCAACAACCACGGGGTCAGCAACAACCACGGGGTCAGAGCAACAACCACGGGGTCAGTGCCGACATTCGGACATTTAGGAACTTTCGCCCGTTCAAAAAGTTCCGCGGTTTGCCGCCGATGTCCGAATGTCGGCACTGACCCCCGGGGTTATTCGGCGCTGACCCCCGGGGTTATTCGGCGCGGAGGATCACGCCGCGCTGCGCCGGCCAGCTCCAGGCGCCGGCCAGGCGCCAGTCGCGCTGTTCGCCTTCCACCAGCACCACCCAGCGGCTGCGCTCGAGCATCGGCAGATTGATCTGGAAGCGGCCGAATTCGTCCGGCTGCACCACCAGTTGGATATCCTTGGCCGGCAAGGTGGCGTGCGACAGGCGCACGAACAAGCGTTCCGTCTTGCCGCGCTCGTCGCTATTGCGGCGCAGCTGGCCGGCCAGCATCCCTTGCGTGGCGTCGTAGCCGATCGACATCGACAACCCCAGCGAGCTGGCCAGGCGGTCGCGCCGCAAGTCCTGGTTGATGGCCTTGCCCTGCTTGTAGTAGTCGCCCACCACCAGCGCGTCCTGCCGCGTGAAGGCCAGGTAGCCGGTGTAGACGCCGGCGACGATGACGATCGCCGGCCCGGCCATCAGCAGCCACGGCCAGCGCTGCTTCCACCACGGCGTTACCGTGGTATGCGATATCGATACGGTCATGATGCTCTCCTTAGCGCGGCACGATGAATACCGCGTCCTCCTTCACATGCAGCGACGGGTCGTCGACCGACGTCAGTTCGACGGCGATCTTGTTCGAGCCCGGATGGGCGGCGCCATGCGCCGTGCGCAGCCGGATCGGATGCGCCTTGGTGTCGGTGGCCTCGACCCGCACCAGCTCCGGCGTGACCTGGGCCAGCGTTGGAATGCCGCTGACGCGGATGCGGTAGGTCTGCGCCTGCTCGGACGTGTTCATGATCTGCAGCCGGTAGACGTTTTCGATCATGCCGTCCTCGACCTCGCGCCCCATGGCGCCACGGTCGCGGATCACGTCCAGCTTGAGCGGCACCCGCAGGTACAGCGCAGTGCCGACGGCGGCCACGATCAGCGCCAGAATGGCGGCGTAGATCTGCACCCGGGGCCGCAGGGTGCGCCGGCGGATCTGCGTCGGCGTGTAGTGCATGGTCATGGCGCGCTCGGTGCTGTAGCGGATCAGCCCGCGCGGCAGGCCGACCTTGTCCATGACGCCGTTGCAGGCGTCGACGCAGGCGGCGCAGCCGATGCATTCGTACTGCAGGCCGTTGCGGATGTCGATGCCGGTCGGGCACACCTGCACGCACATCGAGCAGTCGATGCAGTCGCCGCCCTTGCCGGCCGCCTTCTTCGACAACGGCATGCGCGGCTCGCCCCGTTCGCCGGCGTAGGTGATGATCAAGGTGTCGCGGTCGAACATCGAGCTCTGGAAACGGGCATATGGGCACATGTATTTGCACACCTGCTCGCGCATCCAGCCGGCGTTGCCGTAGGTGGCGAAGCTGTAGAACACCACCCAAAACCATTCCCACGGGCCAAAGCTCAACGTCAGCACTTCGCCGGCCAAATGCTTGATCGGCGTGAAGTAGCCGACGAAGGTGAAGCCGGTCCACAGCGCGACGGCGCCCCAGGCCAGGTGCTTGGCGCTTTTCTTGGCGAACTTGGACGCCGACGGCGGCTGGCGGTCGAGCGCGATGCGCGCGCTGCGCTTGCCTTCGATCTTGCGCTCTATCCACAGGAAGATTTCGGTGTACACCGTTTGCGGACAGGCAAAGCCGCACCACACGCGCCCCGCCACCGCCGTCGCCAGGAACAGCAGATAGGCGCAGATGATCAGCAGCGCGGCCAGGTAGATGAAGTCCTGCGGCCACAATACCAGGCCGAAGATGTAGAACTTGCGTGCGCCCAGGTCGAACAGCAGGGCCTGGCGGCCGTTCCATTGCAGCCACGGGGTGCAATAGAACGCCAGCTGCGTCAGCCAGACGAACAGCCAGCGCAGCCGGGCATAGCGGCCCGAGGCCTCGCGCGGGTAGATTTCCTCCCGCGCGGCGTACATGTGGACGACTTGGGTTTCAGGCGAGCTCATAATCTTCGATCGCTTATTCCGCCGCAGCCGTGGTGGCGGCGACGGCCGGTGCAGGCGCGGGCGGGTTAGGCGACGATTCCGGCGCGTTGACGTCGTTCGACAAACTCCACACGTACGCCGCCAGCACGTGCACCTTGGCGTCGCCGAGGAAGTCCTCGAACGCCGGCATGGTAGCGTTGCGGCCCTTGCGGATGGTTTCCATGATCGTCTCGGCGCTGCCGCCGAACAGCCAGACCTTGTCGCTCAGGTTGGGCGCGCCGATCGCCTGGTTGCCGGTGCCGCCGGCGCTGTGGCAGGCCATGCAGGCGCCGAACTTGCCCTTGCCGAACACCGCCTTGATCGGATCGGCGGTCGAGCCGGACAGGCTGAGCACGTAGTGGGCGACGTTTTCCACCTCCTTGTCCGAGCCGAGCGCGGCGCCCATCGGCGGCATCACGCCGACGCGTCCGTGCAGGATGGTTTGCTTGATGGTTTCCGGCGCGCCGCCGAACAGCCAGTCGTTGTCGGTCAAGTTGGGGAAGCCCTTGTTGCCCCGCGCGTCGGAGCCGTGGCATTGCGCGCAGTACGTCAGGAACAGGCGCTGGCCGATGGCGTGCGCCTTCGGATCGGCTGCGACCTTTTTCAGGTCCTGCTTCTGGTATTGCGCGAACAAGGGGCCATACTCGGATTCGGCCTGCTTGAGTTCGGCCTGGTACTGGCCCGAGGATTTCCATCCCAGCTTGCCCGCGTAGGTGCCCAGGCCCGGATACAGGAACAGGTAGGCCAGCGCGAAGATGATGGTGATATAGAACAGCCACATCCACCAGCGCGGCATCGGCGTGTTCAGTTCGGTCAAGTCCTCGTCCCAGGTGTGGCCCGTTGTGCCGATCTTGCCATCCTTGTCCTTGGCCAGCTTGACCTTGGCTTGCGAATACAGAAGGATGCCGCAACCGGCGATGCCGAGCAGGGTCAGCACGACGATATACATGTCCCAGAAACCGTTGGTGAAATCAGCCATGGCCATTCTCCTCGTCGTCGAAGGGCAGCTGCGCCGCCTTGGCGAAGTCGGCTTCCTTGTTGGCGATGAACGTCCACCACAGGATGCCGGCGAACGTGATGAAGGAAATCACCGTCATCACGCTGCTGGCGCGGTCAAACAGGTTCTCGATAGCCATGCTAGTTCCTCGTCTTGATTAAAGTGCCCAGGCCTTGCAGATAGGCGATCAGGGCGTCTTCTTCGGTCTTGTCTTTCAGCTCTTCCGGCGCGGCGGCGATCTCGGCGTCGGTGTACGGGTCGCCCAGGCGCTTCAGCGCGCGCATCTTCGGCACGATCTCGGCCGGCACCAACGCGGTTTTCGCCAGCCATGGATAGTTCGGCATGTTCGATTCCGGCACCACGTCGCGCGGACTGGCAAGGTGGGTGCGGTGCCATTCGTCGCTGTAGCGGCCGCCCACGCGCGCCAGGTCCGGACCGGTGCGCTTGGAACCCCACTGGAACGGCCGGTCGTAGACGAACTCGCCGGCGACCGAGTAGTGGCCGTAGCGCTCGGTCTCGGCGCGGAACGGCCGCACCATTTGCGAGTGGCAGTTGTAGCAGCCTTCGCGCACGTAGACGTCGCGTCCGGCCAGGCGCAGCGGCGAATAAGGTTTCAACCCCGCCACCGGCTCGGTGGTCGACTTCTGGAAGAACAGCGGGACGATCTCGACGGCGCCGCCGACGCTGACCACCAGGGTCACCAGCGCGATCAGCAGCCAGGGGTTTTTCTCGATCCACTCATGTTTAAAATTCGGTGAAAATTTCATCTTGTGCTCCGATATCAGGCGTGGCCGGCGGCCAGCGCGGGAATGCGCGCGACGGCGGTCTCGCGGTTACGCAAGGTCATCCAGGTGTTGTAGCCCATCAGGCACATGCCGCCCAGGTACAGCAAGCCGCCGCCGAACCGCACCACGTAGTACGGATAGGTGGCCTTGACGCCCTCGACAAAGGTGTACGTCAGGGTGCCGTCGGGATTGACCGCGCGCCACATGAGGCCCTGCATGACGCCGGCGATCCACATCGCGGCGATGTAGAGCACGATGCCGATGGTGGCGACCCAGAAGTGCAGGTCGATCAGCTTGGTGCTCCACATCTTTTGCTGGCCGGCCAGGCGCGGCATCAGGTAGTAGATCGAGCCCATGGTGATGAAGCCAACCCAGCCGAGCGCGCCGCCGTGGACGTGGGCGATGCCCCAGTCGGTGTAGTGCGACAGAGAATTGATGGTCTTGATCGACATCATCGGACCTTCGAAGGTGGCGATGCCGTAGAACGACAGCGAGACGATCATGAATTTCAGGATCGGGTCGGTGCGCAGCTTGTGCCAGGCGCCCGACAGGGTCATGATGCCGTTGATCATGCCGCCCCACGACGGCGCCAGCAGCACCAGCGAGAACACCATGCCGATCGATTGCGTCCAGTCCGGCAGCGCGGTGTAGTGCAAGTGGTGCGGGCCGGCCCACATATAGGTGAAGATCAGCGCCCAGAAGTGCACGATCGACAAGCGGTACGAGTACACCGGACGCTCGGCCTGCTTGGGGATGAAGTAGTAGACCATGCCCAGGTAGCCGGCGGTGAGGATGAAACCGACCGCATTGTGGCCGTACCACCACTGGATCATCGCGTCCTGCACGCCCGAGTAGGCGGAGTAGGATTTAAACGCCGAGGCCGGCATGCTGGCGCCGTTGACCACGTGCAGCAGGGTGACGGCGATGATGTAGCCGGCAAAGAACCAGTTGGCGACGTAGACGTGCTTGACCTTGCGCTTGAGCAGCGTGCCGAAGAACACGATGGCGTAGCAGATCCAGACCACGGCGATCAAAATCGAGATCGGCCATTCCAACTCGGCGTATTCCTTGCCGCGCGTTAGGCCCATCGGCAAGGTCACGACGGCGCTCAGGATCACCGCCTGCCAGCCCCAGAAGGTGAAGGCGGCCAGCTTGTCCGAGAACAGGCGGACCTGGCAGGTCCGCTGCACCACATAATATGAGGTGGCGAACAGGCCGCAGATGCCGAACGCGAAAATGACAGCGTTGGTGTGCAGCGGCCGCAGGCGGCCATAAGTCAGCCAGGGGATGTCCAGGTTCAGCGCCGGCCAGGCCAGTTGGGCGGCGATGATCACCCCCACCAGCATGCCGACGATGCCCCAGACTACCGTTGCGATCGCGAATTGCTTGACGATCTTGTAGTTGTAGTTCCCGTCCACGAAGTTCTCCCTTAGAACGCTTTGATGATGTAGATCAAAGGTTACTTATCGGGGCTTCAAAAAACCTTGATGTGGATCAAAATTTTCCGGATGGATCTTTTTCGGCGGGGTTTACTTTCGGCGAGTCGTCGTCCTGCAACACGCGCAGCGCCGGGCCGACCAGGTCGTCGAACTGGCCGTCGTCGGCGGCGTTGAAGAACACCCATAGCGCGGCGAACACCAAGGCCACGCTGAGCGGAACCAGCAAGAACAAGGCTTCCATCACGTTTCCTCCTTTGCACGCCGATGCATACCGCCGCGCAGCCGCAGCGCGTTCAGCACCACCACGGCCGAGCTGGCCGCCATGCCGACGCCGGACAGCCACGGATTGAGCAGGCCGAGCGCCGCCGCCGGGATCGCCAGCAGGTTGTACAGGCTGGCCCAAGCCAGGTTCTGGCGGATCACCGCCATCGTCCGTCGCGCCACGCGCGCGCTGTCGGCCACCGCGCCGAGTCGGCCACCCAGCAGCACCGCATCAGCGTGGGCCTGGGCCAGTGCGGCGCCCTCGCCCATCGCGAATGAGACGTCGGCCGCGCTCAGCACGGCGGCGTCGTTGATGCCGTCGCCGACCATTGCCACCACCGCGCCTTTCATTTGCAGTTGCCGCACGAAGGCCAGTTTCTCGTCGGGCAGGTAGCCGCCCACGGTGGTGCCGATGCCGAGCCGGTCGCCGACCCGGCGCGCCAGTACGTCGTGGTCGCCGCTGAGCAGCACCACCGTTTTGCCGGCGTGGCGGAAGTAATCGACGGTGGCCTGGGCATCGGGCCGCAGGCCGTCGTGCAGCTGCAAGCAGGCCAGCCATTGGCCGTCGGCGCCCAGGTAGACGGGCGTGGCGCCGTCGGCGACGGTATGTGGCGGGACCGAGCCGCTGAGTTCGGCGACGTAGCCGGCATTGCCGAGCCGGTAAAGGCGGTTGTGTACCTTGCCCTCGACACCGCGTCCAGCAGTTTCCGTCAGCGCCGTGGCGTGCCAGTCGGCGCGCGCGCCACCGCCCGCCTCGCTGGCGGCGCCGACGATGGCGCGCGCCAGCGGGTGGCCGCTGCCGGCGTCGAGCGCCGCCGCGACCTGCAGGCAGAAGTCGTCGCGCATCGCGCCCAGCGGCAACACGTCTTGCAGCACCGGCCGGCCGAAGGTCAGGGTCCCGGTTTTGTCGAACACGACATGGGTGGCGCGGTGCAGGGTTTCCAGTGTTTGCGCGCCGCTCACCAGCACGCCTTGCCCCAGCAGGCGGTCGGTGGCGGCGGCCAGCGCGGTCGGCGTGGCCAGCGACAGCGCGCACGGGCACGACACCACCAGCACGGCGATGGCGATCGGCCAGGCGCGCGCGGCGTCGCCGTCGACCCAGAACCAGAACCCGAACGCCGCCAGCGCGAACAGCAGCAGGCCGGCGACGAACCAGGCTGCCACCTTGTCGGCCCACAGCGCGATGCGCGGCTTGTCGCGCCCGGCACGGTCGATCAGCTTGACCAGGTTCGACATCGTGCTGTCCTGCGCGCGGCGCGTCACCCTCGCCAGCACGACGGCGCCGGCGTTGATGGCGCCGCCGGGCAGCGCCTCGCCCCCCGCCTTGGCCACCGGCGCGCTTTCGCCGCTCAGCAGCGACAGGTCGAGCGTGGTGGCGCCGTCGACGATGACGCAGTCGGCGGCCACCGCCTCGCCCGGCTTGATCATGATGACGTTATCCACCAGCAGCGCGGCCGCCTTGACCAGGCTGGCCTCGCGGCTGGCGGGATAGTCGGCCAGCAAGGTCGCCGACGCCGGTAGCGCGTGGTGCAGGCGTTCGAGCGCGGCGCCGGCCTTGCGCCGCGCGCGCAGCTCCAAATGGCGGCTGCACAGCAGCAGGAAGATGAACATCGTCACCGAATCGAACCAGACGTCGCCGTGGCCGCGCACGGTCGCCACGACGCTGGCGCCGAAGGCGGCGGCGATGCCCAGCGCGACGGGCACGTCCATGCCGGGCGCACCGGCTTTGATACTGGTCCATGCGCCGCGCCAGAACGGCTGCGCCGCGTAGCAGATCGCCGGCAAGGTCAGCAGCAGGCTGGCCCAGCGCATCAGCGCGGCCATGTTGTCGTCCAAGGTGCCGTCCTCGGCCAGGTAGGCCGGCGCCACATACATCATCACCTGCATCATCGACAGCCCGGCGACGAACAACTGGCGGCCTAGCGTGCGGGCGGCCTTGCGCTGCTGTTCGCCGTGGCGGCCGGCGTCGTAGGGGTAGGCGCTGTAGCCGATCGTGTGCAGCGCGGTCAGGATGTCGGCCGGCTGGCAGGCATCCGACCGCCAGCGCACATACAGGCGCTCGGTGGCGACGTTGAGCTGGGCGCTGTCGACGCCGGGTAGGCGCGCCAGCCGGCTTTCGATCAACCATACGCAGGCGGCGCAGCGGATGCCGTCGACCGACAAAGTGGTTTCGCGGCTGTGTTCGTCCAAGGCGAAGCGGGGATCGGCGTTGTCGTACAGCTGCAGTTCCGGCGGCAGCAGTTGCGCGCCCTCGGCGGTGGCGGCGAAGGCCGAGCGGTCGCGGTAGTAGGATTGCTGGCCGAGATCGACGATGGCCTGCGCCACCGCCGCGCAGCCGGGGCAGCACATCGCGCGGTCGGTGTCGTCGATGCGCACGGTCCACGCGCTCGGGGCAGAGGCCGGCACCGGCAGGCCGCAGTGGTAGCAGGCGGCGGGGGCGCTGCTGGTTTGCGGCGCGGCCGCCGGGTGGTTCAAGGGTGCGGTGTCAAGCATAGGATATCCATCCAGGCGGGCGTGATACCGACCGCCGCGCGCGCGACGCCGAGCAGGCCGAACGTCAGCACCAGCATGCCGCAGGCGACGCGGACCTTGCGTCGCTGCATGACGTTGCGCAGCCGCGCACCCATCAGGCCGAGGCCGGTCAACATCGGCAGGGTGCCGAGGCCGAAAGCCAGCATCACGATGGCGCCGCCGAGCGCGCTACCGGTGAGCATGGCGGTCAGCAGCACACTGTAGACCATGCCGCACGGCAGCCAGCCCCACAGCGCCCCCAACGCGAAGGCCTGGTGCGGCCGGTTGGCAGGGATCAGGGTTTTCATCGCCGGCGCCATCCATGGCTGGGCGCGTTGCCACAGCGTGCGGCCGGCCTGCTCCAGCTTGGTCAGGCCGTGCCAGGCGTTCATCAGGTACAGGCCCAGCGCCACGAGCATCAGGTTGGCCAGCCAGTAGAAACCCAGTTGCCAGCCGACCAGGTCGGCCAGGCTTTGCGCGCCGTTCGCCAGGCCACCCGCCAGCGCGCCGGCCAGCATGTAGCTGCCGATGCGGCCGGCGTTGTAGGCCAGCACGCGCGGGATCGCCCGCACCGGCGCGGCCGCTCGTGGGATGAACGCGGCCGTCGGCCCGCCGGCGAACCTGGCGGCGGTCTGGGTGGGGATGACGTTGCGCGGCAAGGGCTTGCCGCCCCCACTGGCCGAGATGGCGCCGACGATGCCGCCGCACATGCCGACGCAATGGACGCTGCCGGCCAATCCGACCAGGAACACGGGCAGCAGCTGGTAGCCGGTGTTCATGATGTCAAATGGTCTTGGAGTAGCGCAGCGGCTGCGTGGCGTCGGCACGCGCCAGGGTCAGATGGCGGTCGAACACCATGCAGATATTGCGGATCAGCAGCCTGCCCTTGGCCGTGACGCTGATCCAGTGCGCGTCGACGGTCAGCAGGCCGCCTTCCTCGAAGGCTTTCAGCTTTTCCAGCTCGTCGGCGAAGTACAGCGGAAAGCGGATCGGATAGGCCTGCTCCAGCGACGAGATCGATAACTCGAAATTGCACATCAGCTTTTGGATAACGATGCGGCGCAGCAGGTCGTCGGTGTCGAGCTTGATGCCGCGCGTGATCGGCAGCACGCCGTTGTCGAGTTTTTCGTAGTAGGCGTCGAGCGTTTTTTCGTTCTGGCTGTAGGTGGCGCCGACGGCGCTGATGGCCGACACGCCGCAGGCGATCAAATCGGTCTCGGCGCGCGTCGAATAGCCCTGGAAGTTGCGTTGCAACCGGCCCTGCCGCTGAGCCACGGCCAGTTCGTCGTCCGGCTTGGCGAAGTGGTCCATGCCGATGTAGACATAGCCGGCCGCGCACAGCCGGTCGATGCACAAGGCCAGCAGCTCGAGCTTGACGGCGGCGCTGGGCAGGTCGGCGTCGAGGATGCGGCGCTGCGGCTTGAACAGGTGCGGCAGATGCGCGTAGTTGTACAGCGCGATGCGGTCCGGGCTGGCGTCGATCACCTTGACCAGCGTCTGTTCCATGCTGGCGATGGATTGCTTCGGCAGGCCGTAGATCAGGTCGATGCTGACCGAGCGGAAGCCGGCGTCGCGCGCGGCGTCGATGACGGCGCGCGTCTCGGCCTCCGGCTGGATGCGGTTGACGGCCTTTTGCACGTCGGCGTCGAAATCCTGCACGCCCAGGCTGATGCGGTTGAAACCCTGCGCGCGCAGGCTGTGCACGCGCTCCACGCTGACGGTGCGCGGATCGATTTCGATCGAATACTCGCCTAGCGCGTCCGGCGCGAAATCGAAGTTCGCGCGCAGGTGCGCCATCAGGTCGCCCATCTGGCGGTCGCTCAGGTAGGTCGGCGTGCCGCCGCCAAAGTGCAACTGTTCGAGCTGGCCGATGCCGGCGAACAGGCGGCCCTGCATGTCGAGCTCCTGCTTGAGGTAGCCGAGGTAGGTGGCGGCCTTGCCGTGGTCCTTGGTGACGATCTTGTTGCAGCCGCAGTAGTAGCAGACCGTGTCGCAAAACGGGATGTGGATGTAGAGCGACAACGGCCGCTGGCTGCGCCGCAGGCGCAGGCCGGCGACCGCCTCGAGGAACTGGCCGTAGCCGAACTCCGGCGTGAAGCGGTCGGCGGTCGGATACGAGGTGTAGCGCGGCCCCGACTGGCTCAGTTTGCCGATGATGGCGGCGTCGAATTCGACGGCCGGAAAGGCGGCGCCGACGCCGGCGTGGCTGGGGCTGACGCTGTTGCTTGAACTTGGACTGGTATGCATGGTCAAGACCTTGCTCACGCGGCCAGGCGCGCGGCCGGCGGCGATTTGCGGACCGGGCGCGCGGTTGGCCGGACCGGCGTGGCGCGGCCGAACTTGAACAGGCTGACCGCCTGCGTCAGGCCGCCCGCCTCCAGCGCCAGGCTGGCGGTGGCGGCGGCCGCCTCTTCGACCAGCGCGGCGTTCTGCTGCGTGACCTGGTCCATGTGGGCGATGGCCGAGTTGACCTGGTCGACGCCGATACTCTGCTCGCGCGAGGCGACCGAGATCTCCTCCATGATGGCCGTCACCTGCCGCACCGAGGCCACCACTTCCTTCATGGTGGCGCCGGCGCGGTCGACCTGCGTCATGCCGGCGCTGACCTTGCCGACGGAAATATCGATCAGGTTCTTGATGTCCTTGGCGGCGGTGGCGCTGCGCTGGGCCAGGTTGCGCACCTCGCCGGCGACGACCGCGAAGCCGCGTCCCTGTTCCCCGGCACGGGCAGCCTCGACGGCGGCGTTGAGCGCCAGGATGTTGGTCTGGAAGGCGATGCCTTCGATCAGGCCGATGATGTCGACGATCTTGCGCGAGGAATTGTTGATCTCGTCCATGGTGGCGATGACGTCGGCGACGATGGCGCCGCCCTGCACCGCCACCGTCGAGGCGTTTTGCGCCAGCGCGTTGGCCTGGGCCGAGTTGTCGGCGTTTTGCTTGACGGTCGACGAGAACTGCTCGACGGACGACGCGGTTTCCTCCAGGCTGGCGGCCTGCGCCTCGGTGCGGCCGGACAGGTCGGCGTTGCCGGCGGCGATCTGGCGCGTGGCCACGGCCATCGTCTCGACATTGACGCGCACGTCGCGGATGGTGGCGATCAGGTTGCTGTTCATTTGCTGCAGCGCGCGCAGCAGCTGGCCCACCTCGTCGGTGGACTCGGTGTCGAAGCTGCCCGACAGGTCGCCGGCGGCGATGGCGCGGGCGCCGTGCAGCGCGCGGTCGAGCGGTTGCAGCACCGACACGCGCAGGGTGTACCACAGGAACACGTTGATCAGCAGGCCGATGAAGGTGGCGCCGAAGATGGCGTAGCTGTGGCCGCCCCCGCCGCTCATCAGCGCGGCTGCGCAGACGATCACCTGCAGCACGTTGACCACGCTGGTGGCCAACCATACGCGCATCGCCAGCGAGACGTGGCTCAGGCGCGAGAGCAGGTTGCCGACGCCGGGACGGATCACCTGGCCGTTCTTGATGCGGATGCCGTGGCCTTCTTTGAGGAGGATGTCGCGGTAGGCCTGTTCGGCCTTGGCGATCTGCTCGCGCGCGGCCTTGACGCGCACCGACATGTAGCCGATGGTTTTGCCGTTTTCGCGGATGGGGGTGATATTGGCGCGCACCCAGTAGTGGTCGCCGTTCTTGCAGCGGTTCTTGACCAGGCCGGTCCACGGTGTGCCCGCCTGGATCGAGGCCCACAGGTCGGCGAAGGCCTCGGCCGGCATGTCCGGATGGCGCAGGATATTTTGCGGCGCGCCCAGCAGCTCGGCCTCGCTGTAGCCGCTGATTTGGACGAAATAGGGATTTACATAGGTAATGTTGCCCTTTAAATCAGTTTTCGACACGATGGCCTGGTCGTCCAGGACGTCTACTTCACGGTTGCTGACGGGTTGATTGTTGCGCATCACATAGCTCCGGCTGAATTGTTGCTCTATCACAATAGATGCAGCCAGTGTACGGAGTCGAACCGCAAATTTTATTGATGTAGATCAAAATTCCCCGGATTGCCGCCGCGCCTAGTGGATATGCAACGGACGCAGCTGGCCGACCGCGTAGCCCTGCGCGTAGTCCACGCCCAGTTCGCGCACCACCGCCAAGGTGTCGTCGTCCTCCACGTATTCGGCCACGGTGCAGATGCCCATCACGTGGCCGACCTCGTTGATCGCCTTGACCATGGCGCGGTTGATGGAATTGTTGGCGATGTCGCGGATGAACACGCCGTCGATCTTGAGGAAGTCGACCGGCAGCGCCTTCAGGTAGGCGAACGACGACAGGCCGCTGCCGAAGTCGTCGAGCGCGAAGCGGCAGCCGAGCGCCTTGAGCCGGCTCATGAAATCCTGCGCCTTGACCAGGTTGGCGATGACGGCCGTCTCGGTGATCTCGAAGCAGATCTGCCCTGGATCGACGTTGTGCTCGGCGAATTGCGCGAGGATATAGTCGTGCAAGCCTTCGTCGCCCAGCGACGTGCCCGACAGGTTGATCGAATACTGGCCGGAATACCGGTCCGGTCCGGGCTGTTGCGTGCCGTCCGCCTGGATGTTCGCGTCCGCCGCCACCTTGCTCTCGCGTACGTTGCGCACGTGGCGGCACACGGCGCGGATCACCCAGCGGTCGATCGCGGCCATCATGTCGTAGCGTTCGGCGGCCGGGATGAAGGCGCCCGGCAGTATCAGCTCGCCGGGGTCGGACTGGATGCGGATCAGCACTTCGTCGTGCACTTCGCCACGCGTGCCGAGGCCGACGATGGGTTGGGCGTACAGCCGGAAATACTGGTGCTCGAAGGCTTCGTTGAGGCGCGACACCCATTGCATCTCGCCCTGGCGGCGCGCCAGCCGCAAGTCCGATTCCTGGTACAGGTGGACGCGGTTGCGGCCGCGCTCCTTGGCCACGTAGCAGGCCTGGTCGGCGGCGATCAGCAGTTCGGTCATCGATTTGCTGTGGCGGTTGATCTCGACCACGCCGATGCTCACGCCCAGCTCGAACGTGCGGCTGTCCAACACGAAGCGGAAATTCTTGATCGACTGGCGGATGCCGTCGGCCACCAGCAGCGCCTGATCCGGCGGGCAGTGCGGCAGCAGCACGCCGAGCTCGTCGCCGCCGAGGCGGGCCAGGATGTCGCTGTCGCGCATCTCCGTCTGCAGCATCTTGGCCAGCAGTTGCAGCAGCAGGTCGCCGGCGCTGTGGCCGCAGGTGTCGTTGACGATCTTGAACTGGTCCAGGTCCATGTACAGCAGCGCGTGCACATGGTCCTCCTCCTTGGCGCTGTGCAGCGCGTGGGCGATCTGCGCCTCGAATTCGCGCCGGTTGATCAGGCCGGTGAGCATGTCGTGGCTGGCGTTCCACGACAGCTGCTTGCTCAGCTTGCGCTCGTGGCTGACGTCGCGGAACACCACCACCGCGCCCAGCAGCTCGCCCGCGTCGGACCAGATCGGCGCGGCCGATTCCTCGACCGCGATGCGGCGCCCCTCGCGCGTGACCAGCTGGTTTTGCGACGGCATGTTGATGGTCTGGCGCAGGCGCAGGCATTGCAGCGCGGCGTGCTCGGCCAGCGGGGCGTCGTTGTCGTCGATCAGCGGCAAGGTGGTGCCGATGTCCAGGCCGTGCACCTCGTCGTTGCTCCAGCCGGTCAGTTGTTCGGCGATGCGGTTCAGGTATTGGGTCTTGCCGTGTTCGTCGGTGGTGATGACGCCCTCGCCGATCGAGCGCAAGGTGACGGCGGCCTGCTCGCGCGCGCGGGCGGCGTCCTGTTCGATCCGCTTGCGTTCGGTGATGTCCCAGACGATGCCGAGCGTGCCGGTGGGCTGGCCGTGCTCGTCGTAGAACACATGGGCTTTGGCGGCCAGCCAGTGGTGGCTGCCGTCCGGCCAGGCGACGCGGTATTCGACGTCGTAGCCCGAGCCGCAATCGACCGCCTCCTGCATGGTGTTGAGCAGGTAGTCGCGGTCCTCGTGATAGACGAATTGCAGAAAGTGCGAGAACGGCTGGGCCAGATCGCCGGGAGGCAGTCCCAACAAACCGGTGCCCCACCCAACCCAGTGGACGACGCTGTTGATCACCTTGCCATCCGTGATGTGCGAATCCCAGATGGTCATGCGCGCGGCGTCTAGCGCCATGCGCAAATGGCGCTGAATGATATCCATACCTCGTTTGCTCCAAAAGCCAGGCTTACAGCATTTAGAACAAGCCCAAAGCAAAAAGTTCGACGAGAAGCGGCCGGATTATTTGGTGTCGACCGGGCCGGCGGCCTGTTGTTTGACGGCGCTGATGTCGCGCACGTTCTTTTGCACCGCCACCGCGCCGAACAGGCCCAACAGGAACGCCATGGCGTAAAAGCCTTTTTCGCTCATGGTCAGGGTCGCGTTCATCAGGCCGACGGTCAACAGCAGCAAGGTCAGCATCAGCGACAGCCAGCACAGGCCGAAATACAGGCCGCTGACGGGCGTGCCCTCGGCGCGGTCGCGCACCGATTTCTGCAGCGAGACGGCGGCGAACAGACCATACATCAGGATGGTGAAGTAATACCCCTTTTCGTTGAGCTGCATGCTGGCGTTCCACAGGCCGATCATGAAGGCCGACGCCCCGGCCAGCAGGGCGATCCACGAGGCGGCGACGAAGGCGGGGGTGGGGCCGGGTTGGGGTTGGGCCATGGGGACTCCTTGCTGGTGGGGGAAGGCGGCGCCGGGCCGGCGCGCGCTTTCCCATCAAACCAGAAGAGTCAGGCCGGCTTCTTGACCGCGCGCAAGAGTTTGCCGCCGAGGGTGACCACCACCAGCGCCAGCGCGCCGGCGATGACGCCGGCCACGGCGTCGATCACGCTGGGCGTGATGAAGCCCAGCACCGGTCCCAGAGCCGGGACCGCCGCCGCCACTTCGGTGGCGTGGTGGACGATGTCGTGCGTGCCCGGCGTGCCGTGCACCAGGATGCCGCCGCCGACCATGAACATGGCGGCCGTGCCGACCACCGACAACAGCTTCATCAGCCGTGGCGCGGCCGCCAGCAACACGTTGCCCAGCGCGCGGACGGCGCCGTTGGCCCGCTGGCTCAGGTACAGGCCGGCGTCGTCCATCTTGACGATGGCGGCGACGATGCCGTACACGCCCACCGTCATCACCAGCGCGATGCTGACCACCACCATCGCCTGCTTGGCGAACGGCTCGGCCGCCACCGTGCCCAGCGCGATGACGATGATCTCGGCCGAGAGGATGAAGTCGGTGCGCACGGCGCCCTTGATCTTGTCCTTTTCGATGGCCACCATGTCGGCGTTCGGATCGTTGAGCGCGGCGGTCAGCTGTTGCCTGTGCTGCGCGTCTTCTTCCTTGTGCATGATGCTGTGGGCAATCTTCTCGAAGCCTTCGAAACACAGGTAGAGGCCGCCGACCATCAGCAGCGGCGTGATGGCGGCCGGCATGAAGGCGCTGATCGCCAGCGCGGCCGGCACCAGGATCGCCTTGTTTTTCAGCGAGCCGAGCGCCACCGCCCACACCACCGGCAGTTCGCGGTCGGCGCGCACGCCGGCCACTTGCTGCGCGTTCAGCGCCAGATCGTCGCCCAGCACGCCGGCGGTTTTCTTGGCCGCCACCTTGCTCATCAGGGCGACGTCGTCGAGGATGGTGGCGATGTCGTCGATCAGCGCGAACAGACTGGAGCCGGCCATCTTAGCGGCTCCCTTGCGGGGTCGGGGTGGTGGTAGGGGTCATTGGTTGTCCTTGGTAGCCAGCAATATTAAAGGAGCAATATTAACCCAGAGGCAGGGCACGGCGATATGGCTTCACAGCTACAATGTGCGTTGCCTCGCAGCGCCGCTGCGACCTACACAATGGATCACGTATGAGTTTTGCCACCTGGATGGGTTTTTTCATTGCCGCCTGCATCATCGCCGTGTCGCCCGGCTCGGGCGCGGTGTTGTCGATGTCGCACGGTCTGTCGTACGGCGTGCGCCGTGCCAGCAGCACCATTATCGGCCTGCAGACCGGCCTGCTGCTGGTGTTTTTCATTGCCGGCGCCGGGGTCGGCTCCTTGTTGCTGGCGTCCGAACTGGCGTTCAATGTCGTCAAGACGGTGGGCGCGCTGTACCTGATCTACCTGGGCCTGAGCCAGTGGCGCGCCAAGGTGACCATCGGCGAACAGAAAACCCTGGCCGAAGTGGTCGTGCCGTCGGCGCGCAAGCGGTTTTTGACCGGCTTCCTGACCAACGCCACCAATCCCAAGGGCATCATCTTCATGGTGGCGGTGTTGCCGCAGTTTATCAACCAGCACGCGCCCCTGCTGCCGCAGTTGCTGATCCTGGCGGCCACCATGTGCTGCATCGATCTGGTGGTGATGCACAGCTACGCCTATCTGGCGTCGTCGATGCAGCGCTTTTTCCGCGACGCCAGCGCCGTCAAAAAGCAAAACCGGGTGTTCGGCGGCCTGTTGATGGGCGTGGGCGCGGCGCTGTTCTTCGTCAAGCGGGGCGGCGCCAGCACCTGAGGTACCACCACCTGAGGTATGATTTACTTTGCAATTATTTGTAACCCCGGTAGTCGAATCGCGGCCTGCGGCGTTATAGGTGAAGTAAATAGAGGAGCGCTGCCATGAGCCGCAAGATCATCCCGTCCGTCGTGCTGGCCGCTTTGGCCGGCTTCAGCTCGCTTGCACTGGCCGACCCGCCCGCAGTGGTGGGGCGGATTTCGGCCGTCCAGGGCCAGGTGACCCTGGTGAGCAACGATCCCAACGGCGACAGCGAACCGGTCGCGGCCTCGCTGAACTGGCCGGTCACGGGCGCCAACCATATCAATACCGCCGGCGGCGCCCGCACCGAATTCCGGGTCGGTTCGACGGCGGTGCGGCTGGACGGCGATTCCGACCTGGAAATCACCGACATGGACGAGGATTTGTTGCGGCTGCGCCTCAATTACGGCAGCGTCAGCATCCGCGTGCGCAGCCCTGAGCTGCTGCGCGACTTCGAGCTGACCACGCCGCAGGCGCGTGTCACGATGCTGGAGCCGGGTTTGCTGCGGGTCGATGCCGAGCGCGTCGCCGATACCAGCCAGGTTAGCATGGTGGGCGGCAGCGCCAGGGTCGAGGGCGGCGGTTCGTCGGTGGTGGTGGGCAACGGCCGCCAGGTCGACATCAGCGGCGAAGACGTGCGCACCAGCGTGGCGCGGCGCGACGGCTTCGATGTCTGGGCCGACGAGCGCGACCGGCAGGCGGAGGCCGTGGTGACGTCCCGCTATGTGTCGAGCGGCATCACCGGCTACGAGGAACTGGACCGCAACGGCAGCTGGACCGAGAGCGCAGAATACGGCCCGCTGTGGGCGCCGCGCAATGTCGCGGTCGACTGGGCGCCCTACCGCGACGGCCGCTGGACCTGGCTGGCGCCGTGGGGCTGGACCTGGGTCGACAACGCCCCGTGGGGCTACGCGCCGTCGCATTACGGCCGCTGGGTGACGGTCAACCGCCGCTGGTTTTGGGCGCCGGGCCGTCCGGTCGGGCGTCCCGTGTGGGCGCCGGCGCTGGTCGGCTGGGTCGGCGGCGACGGGTTCGGGCATCAGCGCGGTCCCGGCCTGGGCTGGTTCCCGCTGTCGCCGCGCGAGCGCTACGTGCCGAACTACCGGGTCTCGAACCATTACGAGGACCGCATGACGTGGCGCTACAACGGCAAGCCGTACCGGCCACGGTCCGACCGGCCTGAGCGCCGCGACGGCGTGACGATGTTGCCGCGCGATCAATTCGAGGGCCGCCACACGGTGCCGGTCAATCGCGGCGGCGTGGTGATTCCGCCGGCCAACCTGGTTAAGAACGCGGTGACGGTGGCGCCGCCGCCGCCGGCCCTGAGCACGCGGGTGGGCGAACCCGGCCGGCGGCCGTGGCCGGACCGCGACGGCGATGGACGGCCGGACCGCGTCGGGCGCAACGACGGCAACAACCGTTTCGAGCGCAACGACCGTTTCGAGCGCAACAACGGCCAGCAGCCGGGGCGGGTGATCACCGCGCCGTCGCAGCCACAGCCGCAAGTGCAAATCGGCCAGGGCCCCGGGCGTCCGCAGACCACCACCACGCTCGCGCCGGGACAGTTCGGCACGCCGAACGCGCCGGCGCAGACGATCAATCCAAACGATGTGGGCATCGAGCTGCGGCCGGGTTACCGTCCCCGTCCGCAGAATTCGGTGCAGCCGGGCGCGATGCCGGCGCCGATCTTGCAGGTCAACCCGAACCGCGACCGTTTCAACCGCGACGACGACAACGGCCGCCGGCCATCGCGTCAGCGCGACGATGTGCGGGAAGCGCGTGAGCGTGAGCAACGCGATCAACGGCCGGCGTTCCAGCCGCAGCAGCAAACGCAGCCGCATCAAGTCCAGGTGCAACCGCAGCGGCCGTCGCAGCCGCAGCAGTTCCAGCCGCCGCAGCAGCAGTTCCAGCCGGCGCCGCGTCCATCGCCCCCGCCGCAGGCAAGCCAGCCGCAGCCGCAAGTGCATCAACCCCAGCCGCAAGCGCAGCCCCAGCCGCGCCCTCAACCGGCGCAACGCAACGAGGGACAAGGCCAGGGCCGCAACAACGGCAACCGGCCGACCCACAACCTGCAGTGAGCGACGGTTTAACCCGGAAAATGGCAGTTCAGGCAGCAAAAAATGCAGTTCGTCACAATCGGCTGGCAGTGGTCCACCGCTTTGCATACAGTAGCAACATTGCAAAACGGTGGCAGCGCGAAGACAAGGACGAGATCGTCCGCCGCGCAAGGCCGTCGGGACCGCATCCATTTGCCCTGCTATTTTCTAGGTAATTCCCGAGAGAGAATAGTCTTCGCCAGCCTACGGGCTGGCTTTTTTTTGCCCCCAAATCCGGGGTCAGGTCCACTTTTTCTACACGGACTAAGCTGTAGGGCGCGATTCTCCGCTCTACTGTTCAGCTTGTGTAGAAATGGTGGACCTGACCCCGGAGTTGTTTTGGATTAGCCGGGGTTGCGGGCGGCTTTTTGGCGCAGGCGGGCGCGCCATTCTCCCAGCGCCGATAGCGCGCCCTGGAATTCGCGCTCGATCAGGTCGGCCTCGGCGGCCGTGACCTTGCCGTCCATCAGCGCCGTCGAGACCGCTTCGGCCACCGATCCCACTTGACTCATCACCTTGCACACCGTTTGCGAGAGGTCGTCGTCGCCGATGCTTTCCGGCAGCGGGACGACGAACGCGGCCATGCCGTGGCGCGTCAGCAGCGCGTGCAGCGGCAGGTGCGCCTCGGCCACGCCGGCACGGTGGCACAGGTCGACCACCGCCGACACTTCCTCGAACGACGGATAGTGCGAGGCGATCGTCGGCGCCAGCTTGTTGCGCAGCACGTTGACCGAGATGCCCATCGCTTGCGCAAGCGCGTCGATGCCGCCGGGATAGCTGCGCGCCACCTTGTAGAGCGCGTCGTGTTGGTTCATGTCCAGGTATTTGCGAGTCATGGTGAAGCGTGCCTTTTATTACCGATGCATCCGCCGCAATCGGGCGCTATGCTGCTTTTTATTCAACTTGTTTGTGAAAAGACATCATGAAGCCCCTTCAATCCGCACTGTTGCTGAGCTTTTGCCTTGCACTCGGCGCCAGCGCCCCGGCGCAAGCCGAGGCCCAGCCTTATTTTGGCACATCGTCAACCTACAAAAGTGGATTTTCTTCACAAAAAGGCAATGCCGCGAGGAGCCGGCCATCGGCGCCACCGGCCGACCGCCAGAGCGGTCCTGGCGCGTTCGGCAAGGCGCCCGGCTCGCCGGCATCCGCCTATCCGCGTAACCGCCCTGCGAATGCATCGGCGGCCTCGCGCGACCTCGACCGCAGCGCGACGCAAGCCCGGGCGCTGAACAATCTGGAGGCCCGGCGCGCAGCAGGGCGCGCGCCGGCGCCGTTGCCGCCGTTGAACGATACGCCGGTGCGTCCGGCCCGGCCGGATGCGATTGCGTCCCGCAACACCGGCACCGTGCCGTCCGGCTATCCCATCGTGCAGCCGCCGCCGTCCGGCAATAGCGGTCTGATGAGCGGCGTGGTGGGATTCATGCTGGGCCGGGCGATGAGCCAGGCCAACCAGCCGGTGGCTTACCCCACATCTTCGACATCGTCGCCCTCGCCCGTGGCCGCGACCACCCCGGCCACGGCGGGCAGCGTGCCGCCGCCCATGCCGGCCATCAACCAGGCCGGCCAGATCACCGGCATGCCCGGCCTCGGCGATGCGGCTGCAGTTGATGCGCCGGCCGCCAATGCGCGCACGCCTGCGCCGCCTCAACCGTCGTTCGGCGCCAGCGTACTACGCTGGTTCGCCTGGCTGGCCCTGTGGAGCGGCATCGCCTGGGCGGCCGTGTTGGCGGTGCGCAAGGTGCGCCGGCTGCGCGCGGCCAGACAGCCCCACTATTCATTCGAGAGGAATTGAGATGAGCTGGACGGACGCTTACAACTACCTGCGCAACGGCGTGGCCAAGCTGAGCGGGGCCGACGCGCCCCGCACCGATCAGGACCTGCCGCTGCGCGCCCGCATCGGCAGCCTGGTGCGGCTGCAACAGTCGCCGCTGTTGGGCGCGCTGGCCAATGGCTCGCTGATCGCGATGCCGGACGCCGACGACAACCGCATCGTTGCCGTTTCGCAAATCCGCCTCAAGCAGACGGGCGGCCTGTACCGTTACTACCTGGACACGGGCGATGTGAACGAGAAGGAAAAGTTTTTGCAGGTGTACCAGAACGCCGAAGGCAAGGTGGCCGAGGTGATGTATTGCACCCAGCTGGCGCGCGTGATTCCCGAGACGGTGGAAGACCAGGAGGCCTACATGGGCCTGGCCAACGCCGGCTTGGGCGACCGCAGCTATACCTTGTGGCGCGCCCAGCTGAGCGACATCGGCCTGGACGAGGCCGACCTCGACCTGGTGTTCGGCGCCGACGAGGGCGTCGACTACTGGCGCGACGCCGGCAGCGACGACGAGGACTTCATCGCGCCCTTCTCCGGCACCGAGACCCGGATCGACAACCCGAGCGGCAGCCTCGGTTTACGCCAGGAAATGTATTTCATGCCGTACGTGCGCCAGCTGCGCGACGGCGGCAGCGAATATTTGCTCATCACGACTGAAATCATCAGCAGCGTGAACGGCGATGCATCGAAGCGCGGGATCCATGTCGACTTTGTCATCGGCATCCCGGTGGAGCAGGAACGCATCGTTATCCAATGATGCGCATTTTTAACTTCAATGTAGAAGGAAGAACGATATGAGCAACTCGAATGGCTGGGGTTTGACCGCGCGCCTGATCTCCAAACACTTTGGCGCCTTGGGGGACCGCGTGTCCGAGGCGATCGCCAATTTTGATCCGGAAACGGCGACCGAGGCCGACCGCGACCGCCTGGCCGACAGCCTGCGCAGCACCGCGCAAAAGCTGGCGGCCGCCCGCGCCTCCTTCAACAAGGAGGCGGCGGACGTGGTCAAGCTGCGCCAGCTGATCGCCACCGACGAGCAGGCCGCCGGCACCCTGGCCGACCGCCTCGCCTCTGGTAAGATTTCCGAGGCGACGATCACCCTGTTCTGCGACGAGCTGGAGGCCAACAAGCAGCGCATGCCGCAGGAGTTGCAGGAGGAGGCCGACGCCCGCCAGTACATGGACGAGCTGCAAACCATCGTCGACGCGCTGTCCAAGCAACTGGCCGAGTTCGATTCGGCGGCGAAGAAGGCGATGCAGGCGCTGGCCAGCGCGCGCGCCCAGCAGGACTTGCAGGAGTTGCGCGCCGAGCGCCAGGCCCAGCTGGCCGGCCTGTCGGGCATGCGCGGCAATTCGAGCGCCCTCAACGCGCTGTCCCGCCGCGCCCAGGCCATCAACAACGAGGCGGCCGGCCTGAAGATCGTCACCGACATCGGCCAGCGTCCTTACGAGCAGGCGGCCGAGCTCGAAGCGATCCGCAAATCGGTGACCCAGCCCGGCCTGGGCAACGAGTCGGCGCTGGCGCGGCTGCAACGGCTGTCGGGCCAGCAGGCCGCCGCGCCGGCCGCGCTGGAGATGGGCAAATCGTAAGCCACGCGGCGCTTACCGTGAATTCGCTACAATAGAGGCCGGTGGCATCGTGTTGATGCCGCCGGTTTTCTTTTTGATTGGAATGAATATGCAAGCGATCCCGCCGTCAGAGTCCCTCATCGAATACCCGAGCGACTTCCCGATCAAGGTGATGGGGCCGACTCATATCGACTTCGCCCCGACCATCGTGCTGGTCGTGCAAAAGCACGATCCGGAATTCCACGAAGGCAAAATGGAAGTACGGCCGTCGGCCAAGGGCAACTACACCGGCCTGACCGTGACCGTGCGCGCCGTCAGCCGCGAGCAGCTCGACGCGCTGTATTCCGAACTGTCGGCGCACCCGATGGTGAAGATCGTCATGTAAGTTGCTGGCGCTGGAAGGCGGCTATCTCTTCCAGCAACCAGTCGCGGAACGCCACCACCTGCGGCCTGTCGGCCGAGGCGGCCGGCGCGACGAAGAAATACTCATCCGGGCAGGGTGTGGCGATATCGAACAGCCGCACCAGTTGCCCGGAGGCGATCTCCTGCATCGCCACCATATGGCGCACCAGCGCCACCCCGTTGCCATCGGCGGCGGAGCGTATCAGCATCGACAAATCTTCGAACATCACTCCGCCCGACGGCTCGGCCATGTCGACGCCTGCCGCCCTCAGCCATGGCGACCAGGGCTCGACCGAGCGCAGCAGCGTCTGCTGCGGCAGGTGTTGCGGCGTTGCCGGCAGGGCGCCGTCGCGATAGTGGGGACTCACTACCGGATAGTAGACGTCGCCCATCAGCCGCTCCACCACCATGCCCGGATAGTCGCCCCGGCCAAAACGGATGCCGACATCGATGCCGTCGCGCGCCAGATCCTGCAGTTGCCCGCTCGACTGCAGCACCACCTCTATATCGGGATGCAAGTCGATGAACCGCCCCAGCCGGGGCGCGAGCCAGCGCGCCGCGAACGACGGAATCGACGTCACCGTCAGCCGCTGGTTGACGCTGGCCGCCCGCATCGCGTCGGCCGCAGCGGCAATATCGGCAAAGGATTTGCCTAAAAACTGGGCAAATTTGAGCGCGTCGCTGGTTATTTTCACCTGTCGGCCGTGACGCACGAACAGCGGCCTGCCCAATTCCTGCTCCAGCGCCCGGACCTGATGGCTGATCGCGCCATGCGTCAGATGCAACTCTTCCGCCGCCCGCGAGAAGTTCTCGTGCCGGGCCGCCGCCTCGAAGGCGCGCAAAGCGGAAAAATTGGGCAGGCGGCGGCTGGCGCTCATCAGGTCGGCATGCTGTGGATAACTATGTGAATAAAATTAGCAGGAATCACGAAAATATAACGTTATACAGGCGCTACGGCAAGGTGTGGCATGTGAATAAATCTAGCCAAGCCGGCGGCCGTGTATCGACGAGCCGAAAAAATTGCAGGATGATGCCGCCGTCCAATGCAAGGTCGGTCGATGCAGCAGTGGCCGCCGGGTCATCAGCCGGGCTGGCCGCCTTCAGCCCCGCTTTGCCGGCTGATTTATAATGGCGGCATGACGTCTCCTACCCAAATCGGGCCGGCGCTGATCCGCCACCTCGGTCTCGCCGACTACGACAGCACCTTTGCCGCGATGCGCGCCTTCACCGACGCGCGCACGCCGGACACCCGCGACGAACTGTGGATCGTCGAGCACCCGCCCGTTTTCACGCTGGGCCTGGGCGCCGACCGTGGCCACCTGCTGGCCGGCGCGTCCGCCATCCCCGTGGTGCAGACCGACCGGGGCGGCGAAGTCACTTACCACGGCCCCGGCCAGGTGGTGATTTACATGCTGATCGACCTGCGCCGCAACAAGCCCGGCGGCAAGCTGTATGCCCGGCAATTCGTCCATAAAATCGAGCAGGGGATCATCAATGTATTAGGGGCGTATAATCTCGTCGGTGAGCGCGTTGAAGGCGCGCCGGGCATTTATATGGCCGGCGGGCCGAAGCGAGGCGCCAAAATCGCCGCGCTCGGCTTGAAAGTGCGCGGCAACGGTTGCACCTACCATGGGCTGTCGCTGAATGTGGCGATGGATTTGGCCCCGTTTTCCTGGATTAATCCTTGCGGCTATGCCGGGCTGGAAACAGTCGATATGCGGTCCGTCGGCGCCCAGGCGCAATTGTCGGACGTGCAACAGCAACTGGCCGACGAACTGATACGCGTCCTGGCTCTTGTAGAACCAGCAGCAATACACGAACAACCAAACTATGCCCGCGAGGGCACGCAGCCAAATGACCACTGAGACCACCTCCAGCATTGCCCCCGCTTACAACCCGAGCGAAAAGCAAAAAGGCGCCAGCAAGACCGCGCGCATCCCGATCAAGATCGTGCCGATCGAGCAAGTTGAGCGTCTGAAGAAGCCGGAGTGGATCCGCGTCAAGGCCGCGTCGGCCTCGACCCGTTTCTACGAGATCAAGGACATCCTGCGCGAGAACAAGCTGGTCACCGTCTGCGAAGAAGCGAGCTGCCCGAACATCGGCGAATGCTTCGGCAAGGGCACCGCCACCTTCATGATCATGGGCGACAAGTGCACCCGCCGCTGCCCGTTCTGCGACGTCGGCCACGGCCGTCCCGATCCGCTGGACAAGGAAGAGCCGGGCAACCTGTCGCGCACCATCGCCGAGCTGCGCCTGAGCTATGTGGTCATCACCTCGGTCGACCGCGACGACTTGCGCGACGGCGGCGCCGGCCACTTCGTCGAGTGCATCCAGAACACCCGCGCGCTGTCGCCGAAGACCCAGATCGAAGTGCTGGTGCCGGACTTCCGCGGCCGCCTGCAAAAGGCGCTGGACATCTTCAAGGACGGCCTGCCGGACGTGATGAACCACAACCTGGAAACGGTGCCGCGCCTGTACAAGGAAGCGCGTCCGGGTTCGGACTACATGCACTCGCTGCAACTGCTCAAGGAATTCAAGGAGCTGTATCCTGAAGTCAAAACCAAGTCGGGCATCATGGTCGGCCTGGGCGAGACCGACGAGGAAATCCTGCAAGTGATGCGCGACATGCGTGAGCACAACATCGACATGCTGACCATCGGCCAGTACCTGGCGCCGTCGAACAGCCACCTGCCGGTGCGCCGCTACGTGCACCCGGACGTGTTCAAGATGTTCGAGGCGGAAGCGTACAAGATGGGCTTCAAGCACGCCGCCGTCGGCGCCATGGTGCGCAGCTCGTACCATGCGGACGAGCAGGCGCATAACGTGCTGGCCGCCGTCAACGAGTAATCACCCGCACTGCCGGGTGGTCACGGATCGTGGCCACCTGCGCTTCTCAGTCCCCAGCATTTCAACGATGCGCTAGCTCTCGATGGGCTGGATGTTAGGGGCACAATCCTGTCCATCTCTCTCTGAGCGGCGTCATGTCGCCTCATATCAAATCGCCGCAGGCGTGGGCTATAATTTGAAGTCACGTGGGAGACTATCATGACAAAGTCTAGCGCTACTCGCTCATCCGCTTCAGGCCGCTTCAGCATAAAATATTCCGCCAACTCGGAGTTGGCGACATTTCGAGCTATTGTCTCGGACTTGAAGAAGAATCCCGCCAAGCTTCGTGCTGTCGCAGTGAAAGCGGGCATATCGACGCTGACTGGAAAGCTAAAAAAAGCTTACGGGGGTTAGAATCGATACCGGATCCCGCTAGGCCATTCAAAAAATGCATCCCTCGATATGTCATCAGCCGTACTCCAATCCGTCCTGACCTGAACCCGCCGACCTTGGTCGCCCGCTAGGATGTCGTTTTACTGCGCGGCCAGCTTGATACCATCACGATCCCATCCATATTTGCTTTCGGTGGCGAGCATATCGTTGCGGGCGGCCCCTTCTGCCTCAAACTACGCAACAGGAGGGTTACTGCCTTGGTGGTCGAGTTGGATTTCTCGGGATCGCTCAAATTGCCCCTGTTGCCTCTCTCTCAATGCCGCGCCACCGCAGAAAGCAGAGGAGATTATTGGGCCTAAGGTATGCAATGTTGCAAAAATGTAAATCAACAGACCGTGCGCCGGTTTTACTCGGATTGCGCTCCAAGGATTGAGGTTGAAGAGCGAAAGCTCGGCGCTTATATTCCTGAGAATCATACTATCCGTCACTGTTGAGCGCCCTTCTTCCCTTTCCTGTTTCATAGCGGAAGAGTTAAGATGGAATCTTGAAAAAAAGTGAGATAGCTAGTGAATTACGACGATTTGACGAGAGAAGAGTTGCTTGCAGTGTTACAGAGGCGCGATGCCTTGGCCCGCTACGGACTGCGTTGGGAACGCGACGGTATCGCGCAAGATAAGTCTCTCAACCGCGACTTCGTCGGGTTCGAGCTAGACAAAGAACAATCGGTGGGTCCCGGACCTTGGACTAACTTGGTAGTAGAGGGCGACAACTTTGACGCCCTACGTCACCTTGTGACGACGCATGCCGGACAGGTCAAACTCATCTACATTGACCCACCATATAACACCGGCAGGAAAGATTTTGTCTACAACGACAGCTTCTTTGAACCGACCAACCGGTACCGGCACTCGACGTGGCTGGAGTTCATGTACCAGCGTTTGCGATTGGCCAAAGACCTACTTGCAGAGGATGGCGTTATCTTCGTATCGATTGATGACAACGAGTTGTTCAATCTTGGGCTGCTCATGAACCAAGTGTTTGGCGAAAATAATTTCATCGCAAACGTCATCTGGCAAAAAGTCTATTCACCAAAAAATACAGCCGTCCATTTTTCGGATGACCACGAGTACATCCTTGTCTATGCCGCAGACCGCGACCGCTGGCGCCCGAACCCGTTGCCCCGTTCTGCCGAGCAAGACAAAGCGTATAAGAATCCAGACAACGACCTTCGGGGTCCATGGAAGCCCAGTGACCTGACAGCACGCAATTATTATGGCGAAGGTCGGTATCCTATAACTTGTCCATCAGGCAGATTAATTGAAGGTCCTCCAGCCGGGACCTATTGGCGCGTGTCGCGCTCGAAATTTGATGAGCTAAATGCCGATAGTCGAATCTGGTGGGGCAAAGATGGGAACAACATCCCAGCCATGAAGCGCTTCCTTTCTGAAGTTAAGCAAGGTGTAGTGCCACAGACTCTTTGGACCTACGATGCCGTTGGTCATACTCAGGATGCAAAAAAGCAGCTAAACGACATACTGCCCAAAGAGCGTAATGAGGACGTATTCTCAACGCCAAAGCCGTTGCAGTTGATGGACCGCATTCTGCGCATGGCGACTAAGCCGGGCGACCTGGTTGTCGATTTCTTCGCCGGTTCAGGAACCTTGGCGCAAGCTCTCCTAGCCTTAAACAAGGAAGACGATGGCCAACGCAAGTTTGTATTGGTATCAAGCACAGAAGCGACAGCAGAAAGTCCAGAACGTAATCTTTGCAGAGACGTATGCGCGGCACGGGTGCGAAATGCTATCGAAGGGTACGAAAATGGGAATGGAAAAAGCGTTGCGGGGTTAGGCGGCAATTTCGCCTATGTGAAAGCCTTACGTGTGCCAATGCATCGTCTGGAAGAAGGTATCACTGACAGTATGGCGTGGAATTTTGCGCTGCAAGCTTGCGGCCATCCGTTGACGCCCGTTACTCCACGCCTCGCCGTATCTGTCTTGGGGGAACACATGGTGGCTTATTGCTGCAACGTCAAAACTGCAACGCTCGACGAGCTACAGACTGCAATCTCTCAACATAATGGGGTCGTTGTAGTCCTGACTTGGGCACCTGCGGTTGTCACCGAACGGCTTCAGGAGTTCTCGCAGCGTATTAGAGTAGTGTCAGTACCGTACGACCTCCACCGTGCTTTCAAGCAAGGTAACGTACGCGAAGCGCAAGAAGAACAATTTGAGGAAGTACATCAGGGAGACGTCGGATGAGTCGCATAATGCCGCTTAAATTCCAAGCTAAACATATTGAGGCGTTGGTTGCTCGATTCGACGACATGAAAGCAGTTTATGACTCTTTGGGACCTAAGCCTGTTTCAAAGCAAGTGACCTTGGCGCGGAAAAATGGTGCTTGCGTTATGCTTCAAGCACCTACCGGTATTGGCAAGACGTTGATGGCTTGCGAATTGTTAGCAGAGTTCTCAGCTAAGGACCGGGTCATCTGGTTCTGGTTCGCGCCATTCACCGGCGTCCTTGCACAGGCAAAAGCGACGTTAGCTCGCCAAGCTCCCTCGCTTAATTTGCTAAGCATCGAATCAGATCGTAGTCCCGAGAAGCTGTCCGACGGCAGCATTTTTGTATTGTCGTGGCAGACGGTCGCTGCACGAAGTAAAGAGAGTCGGCTAGCTCGGCAGGATAGTGACGCGGGGTGGTCCATTGATGACCTCATAGGTGCTGCACGGGCACAGGGCTATCGTATCGGCGTTGTCGTTGATGAAGCCCACCACGGCTTCGTCCGCGCCGCAGAGGCTGGGCGTTTTTTCACCGAAGTACTGGCGCCAGATTATGTACTCTTAATGACTGCTACGCCGAGAGATACAGATGCCGCAAAATTTGCGACTCAGACCGGATACCGCATTGGTCCGCAAAGCGAGTGGGCGTCGATCTCTCGTCATGAAGGTGTCGACGCGCAACTACTCAAACGTTCTGTAAAGGCGGTACGTTTTATTAGCCAGAATGCGGACGATGCTCAACTGATTGCCTATGAAGAGGTCGCGCTCTCCGAGTGCGCGGCCATGCATCGACTTATAAAGAAAACTCTTGCGGACGAGCATATTAGCCTCACACCATTGATGTTGGTGCAAGTACCAAACGGCGGGCAGGCCATTAAGGACGCAAAGGCATACTTGGTAAATGTTTTAAAGTTTCCTGAATCGGCTGTGCGAGAGCATACTGCCGATGAGCCGGACCCTAATCTGGATGCGCTGGCGAATGACCCTAGCGTGGAGGTGATTCTTTTTAAGATGGCAATTGCTACGGGCTTTGACGCTCCGCGAGCTTTCACTTTAGCGGCGTTACGCGGAGCACGCGACGCAGATTTCGGCGTGCAGGTTGTCGGCCGTATTATGCGCGTTCATCGCAGCCTTCAAGGCCGATTGGACTTGCTGTCAAAACTGCTTAGCTATGGCTATGTCTTCTTAGCTAATAGCGCGGCGCAGGAGGGACTACTGAGTGCGGCGGCACAAATCAATCAAATGCCTGAGCAAATGGCCCAAGCTGGCGCATCCACTGTCGTTACCGTGGTCGCGGGCGAAACTGTTGTGCAAGTGGTTAAGCCTGGCCAGTCTCTGACCTTGCTACCCGAGCCGGATGCATACCCAGTCAAAACGGCACCGCAAGAATTGACAGGGACGGTAATGGCCGACAATCCATCGCAGCTTCTCACCAAGCAGTCTCCGTTATTCGCATTGCTAGCAACACCGCCTTCCGATTTTTCGCCTGGTTACAAGGACGGGCACACGGCACTAACGAAAGCGTTTGAGCTAGACGCGCAAAACGACCAGCGCTTCGTCTATGCGCGACGCGAATACATGCCACACTCCTTAGTGACGGAGACCTTGCCCGCTGTCCCAGACGATTTTGAAGAGCGATTGGTGAGCTGTATTGACTTCGCAAAAGTGCTTGGTGACCGCCTTAAGGTACGCTCCAAAATGACCGAGCGTACCACTGACGTATTTGACGCCAGTACCGTTGTGGAAGACCGCGACATCTGGGCGCAGGTATCGACCCCGATGATTGCTGCAAAGGCTCGTCAATTGGCGTTCGAATTCGATGATGTGGACCGCAGGGAGATGCTCCAAGCACTAAAAACTCGTTTTCACAGCACCTTGATAGCGGAGGGTCATATCCCTCCAGCAATCGATGAAGAGCTAACCCATCAGCTTGAGTTAGTTCTTGTGCGTAATCCGAACTTGGTTAAAGAGGCTCATAAACGCATGCGTGCTGAGCAGGTACATGCCTCGAATGTTCATCTCCCCGACAGCCTGGTAAGCGATGTTCCGTTAGAGTCCGCTGCGAGAAATATATTCGGCGTTTTCCCCGCAGACATGAGCCCGCAGGAGCGTGAATTCGCGGAGCAACTTGACACATCAACTGATGTAATTTGGTGGCACCGTAACCCGGTTCGCAAGCCGTCGAGCGTGGCGCTATATAAATGGGCTGACGGCATGGGGTTCTTCCCTGACTTTGTATTGCATCTTAAAGAGCGAGTCGAAGGCGGTGGAGTGGCGTTAGCTGAAGTTAAAGGTGCACACCTGCAATATTACGACCGAGCTAAAGCGGCTGCCGCGCATATCACGTACGGACGCGTGTTCATGATTGGTAAGGAGGCGGGCAAAGATGGTAGCTTCCGTTTCTGGAGAAAAGTCAACGACGACACGCTTGCTGATGATGGAAAGTTTGAAGTGCCACGAATGCGCTATTCCTAAGGCCAGTAGTCAAAATTAGGCCTATCGCAAAGAATATTAAGCGGCGTACAAGCGTTACTGTGCGCCGTCCGATGGATAGGCGACTGCATCCTCCTTTACTTTGCTCTGCTGAGATGAACACTAATTTAGCCGTGGTTAACAGACCGAGCCATTCATGCTTTTCCCGGTTTTAAGGTCAATGCCGATAAAGCACTGATAGCCGTTCTCCTTTGTATAGGAGCAATCGAGGTGACCCTTGCGCCGTTCCCGATAATTCGGATCGGAGCTACATGCATCCTTCACATTGGGGCCGATCTGGTCGAACAGGTCTTTCGCTGCACGACCAGTCAGCACGACCAAAGCCTGCTTGTCGGAGGATGTCGGCGGCTGCCTCTCTGACGGCGAACCTGAATAGACTTGGTACCGCCCGCTGAAAGGTTTGAACTCTGGCGTCCATTCTTGTTTTTTTTCTGCCGCCGAAGCGGCTGAGAATAGCGCAAGCGCACCGATAATGCAGAGGACGGGAACATTCATGGCATCACCTTGAGATCGACGTGAAAGTGGTCATCATGCCTTGTCAGAGACTTCACGCGGCTGCCGCCAATGGCCTGCTGTACCTTGTCGTCGTTAAAGTAGATGATCTTCACCATCGGATGATTCGCAAAAAGACGAATAAGCTTGGTGGTGGCCTCGCGGTCGTAGGCCGAATCAAACCGCGTTAAACTGGCACCTTGGCCCACCACCTTGTCCTTTCGGACAGGTCGAATGTCCACCTCTATCCCCTTTTGATGGCTGCGGTGTCCGTCGTACGGTAGCCCGCCAGCGATGCTGATGTTTCCGATGCCGAACTTCCGATCATCAATAGCTTGCCACTCGCGCTCGATGTAGAAGATCACGGAAAGCAATCGGGGGCTAGCGTACTGCGCCCGTCCCCGATCGGGCGTCCCGTACACATAGTAACCGGCGTCTTCCGGTGTCTGCGGCAGTATGAAGTAGCCGCGTGAATCCTTTGGTTGGACTTCGAGCATGGCGGCTCCCTTACGCACACTTATTGCAGGCCAAATCCCAGCCGCCGGTTGTGCTGCCGCCGGTGCCGCCGCCGATTTTCTGCTGTGTGTACTTCCACTTTACCTTTGAGAACCGCAGTCCGATGTCGTCCTGTACCAGGCCGCTTTCACTCATCTGCTGATCCATGTTGGCGATCATGACGTTCTCTAATTCAACCACGTAATACTTGACCGGATTACCCTCGCCGTCAGCACGCATAAACTCTAAAGTGGCCTTTGGGATTGTTTTACCCATCGAGCAGGTTTGCATCAGTATCGGCGACGCTAAGTCTGCAACTTTAGAAAACGACAGGGTTCTGTGCTCGCAGCGTTCGGCCGTGTGGCCGCCTCCAGATGATGCGGTGGCGCTTCGAGGTTGCACAACACCCCAATGCGCTACCGTGAGTTCGATCCACCCCTTATGCGCTGCATCGGCTGATTCGCCATTGATCCCGTCTATTTTCAAGTATGCGTCGGTTGCCATGTTACCTCCGAAAGTGGTTTGAGAAAATTCCAAGCCTATTGTGGCGCGATCTCCACCAGTAAAAATTGGTGCGCCTCAAGCCAAGGTAATTGAGCAAGGATTTTTGTACGTATGGCCGCAAGACTCCTTCGCCGAATCCGAAGTAGTCACAGCTTTTGCCCGCCGAGCCTGACCTCCCCGGTATCTGGCACCTCCGCCAGAATGTCTGCATAGAGCGCCACCAGCTTGGCGCCTTCCCAATCCCACCGGTATTTGCTTTCGGCCGCGCGCCTGCCGTTGCGGCCCATCGCGTCGGCCTCCTCGGGATGCGTCAGCAGGTAGTTGATCGCCTTGGCGATCGCGTTTGGATTTTCGGGATCGACGCAGATGCCGCATTCGGCGTCCTCCACAATGCCGCGCCACAGCGGAAAGTCCGAGGCGATCACCGGTACGCCGGCCGACATGTATTCGAACAGCTTGATCGGCAGCGCATTGACGAAGTTCGGCTCCGGCTTCAACGTCACCAGGCCGCACAGGCTGCGCGCCATGATCTCGCCCACCTTTTGCCGGTCGACGAAGCCGTATTCCTCGACCTGATGCCAGCCGCGATAAGCCCGGAGTTCCACCCGCAACGCGGGCGGGTCGAAGGCGCCGGCCAGCAGCAGTTTGACCGGCACCATCTCCAGCGCCTGGATGATGTGGCGGATGCCGCGCATCTCGTTGATCGCGCCGACATAGCAGACGCTGTCGCGCGGGAACGCGGTCAACACCGTCGCTGGCGCGGCGGCAAGCTCGTTGATGGCCGGATAGTTGTGGACCACCGCCACCCGCGCGGCGCTCTTGTCGAACAGCGCGCCGATGTACGGCGTGGCCGCGACCATGGCGGCGAAGCGCCGCGCCGCGAAGTGCTCCACCGCGCGCGCGACCGAGCCGATGACGTGGCGCAGCGGCCTCGGTATCCATTGCTTCGAGTGGATGTCGGCGCGCAGGTCCTCATGCAGGTCGTAGATGACCTTGCGGCCCTGCCAGCTCAGCAGCAAGCCATACGGAATCAGCTCGGGATCGTGAAAATGATAGACGTCGGCGTTGAGCGCCTTGGCGGTCCGGTAGCAGCGCCAACTGTGCGCCACCATGCGCCGCAAACGCCCGCCCGGCAGCGCGGTCAGCGGATGGATGGTGACGCCGGCGCCGGCCGCCTCGGCGACTTGCGTCGCGTCGGCGCCGATGACCAGATGCACGTCGAAGCCGGCCTGCGCGAGCGAGACGCATTGCTTGCGGTAGATGCGGATGTCGAGGCCGGGATGCACCGACGAAAAATGGCAGATTTTTTTCATGGCACGGCTCCGTCGCTAGGCCGCCAGCCTGGACGCCCCGGTCTGCCGGCGCGGCACGCGTGTCGGATCGACCAGCCATGTCAACAGCAGCGCTTCATCGAGCAGGTCCGGGTCCCGCGACAGCGCTTCGTCCGACAGCAGCGTGTCGAGCTGTTGGCTGTTTTTGAGCGGCCCCTGCAATGCCGTCGCATGGTCGAAGATGGTCCCGCGCAGCGCCGCCCCGATGCCCTGGGTGATCCAGTTCTGCGTGACGTCGAAGCCGCGCTTCTTGCGGTTGAGCCGCACGGCGTCGGGCACCAGGCCCTTGGCCGCATGGCGCAGCATCCATTTGCCGTAGCCGTTGGCGATCTTCATGCGCGTCGGCAGCGCCAGCGCGAATTCGATCAGGCGATAATCCATGAACGGCAGCCGGGTCTCGATGCCGTAGCCCATCGAGTTGCGGTCCTCGTAGCGCAGCAGGGTGGGCAGGCTCCATTGCTGGATGTCCTCGATCTGCCGGTCCGGCAGCGAGATCCCGGCCTCGCCCCACAGGTTGTGCGCGCCCGGCTCCCAGTCGAGCAGGCGGAACGCGGCCGCCTTGCGCTTGCCGCCCTTGTAGCGATTGAGGTTTTGCCAGTACATGCGCGCCTGGCCAGCCTCGTGCGCGAGCATCAGGCCCAGCGAATACATCAACCGCAGCGCGCCTTTCGGCTCGCGCCGGTGCAGCGTCTCGCGCAGCGCGATGACGATGAACTTGCGGTAGCCGGCGAAGATCTCGTCGCTGCCTTGCCCGCCCAGCAGCACCTTGAAGCCGGCTTTGCCGACCTCGCGGAACACGGCGTTCTGCGCGATCGGGCTCATGCCCGAAAACGGCGCCTCCTGGAAGGCCATGGTCTTCTCCAGCACCTCGTACAAGTCCCAACCGCTGTAGCGCGGCCAGACGTAGGTGACGTCGATGCCGGTGGCCTTGGCCAGCGATTGCGTGCCGGGGCCTTCGGACGTGCGTTCGGACGGCGAGCCGAACGAGAACGCGTGCGTGTCGGCGCCGTGGCGTTGCATCATGCAGGCGATAGCAGCCGAATCCAGGCCGGCGCTCAACGACACGGCCACCGGCACGTCGCTGCGCAACCGCAACTGCACGGCGCTGTCGAGCAGCCGGCGGCATTCTTCGAGCAGGTCGGCGTCACCGGTGTGCGCCATGGCCTCGCGCCGCCGCGCCACCGCGTCGCGCAGCGAGTACCAGCGGCCTTCGGCGATGCCGATGCATTCGGGTGACAGCTGGAATTTGACCCAGCATCCGGCGCCGACCGCGTTCACGTGTTTGTAGGGCGAGCCCGATTGCGCGGTTTCATAGGCTTTGTAGCGTACGCCGCGCGCGCAGTAGTCGGTGTCGATGTCGGTGCCAACCGCGCTGGCGATGCTGGCGACCGACGAGCCGAAGACGATATCGCCATTCTGGCAGCGACCCCACAGCAATGGCTTGACGCCGAAGCGGTCGCGCACCAGCCAGAGCTCGCCGGTCTTTTCGTTTAACGCGGCAAAGGCGAACATGCCGTTGAGGCGCTGCAAGGCGTCCGGGCCCCACAGCGCCCATGCGCGCAGCAATACCTCGGTATCGCTGCCGCCGTTAAATACTTGCCCGTTGGCTTGCAGTGCTTCGCGGATTTCGCGGTAGTTGTAGATCTCGCCGTTGTAGACGATGGACCAGCCGGACGCCGCATCGACCATCGGCTGCGCGCCAAGCGCCGACAATTCGATCACCGCGAGCCTGCTGTGGGCGATGGTGACGGCGTGGCCGCGACAGGCTACCTGCCGGGCGCCGCGCGCGTCCGGGCCGCGTCCGTTGATGTAGCGAAAGGCGGCGGCCAATGCGGCAGAGTTGTCGCATTGCGGCGCGCCATTGTTGATCATGCCCCATATTCCACACATTTTTTTGTTCCCGCGATCGATGAAAGTGGCGTTGATCGTAGCTGAACAAAAAGACAACGGATGCGAGGTGGGTCAATATCGCGCGTGATCCCTCACACCTGGATGTCGAACGCACGCTCGACGAACCAGACCAATGCCACCAAGGCGATCACGGCCGAACCACCGGTGAGCGCGCGCCGGTAGAACACGGTATTTCGCAGCGTAAATGCCAGCGGCAGGAACAGTGCGACGATGCACAATTGCCCAAGTTCCACGCCGAGGTTGAATCCGAACAAGCTTGCCAGCAGCGCCGTCTTCGGCAGGCCAAGATCGATCAGCACGCTGGCGAAGCCGAAGCCGTGGATCAGGCCGAACACGAAAGCGGCGACCGGCCGCCGTCCCCGGAACAGCGGGTAGATGTTGTTGACCGCAGCCAGGATGACCGAGGCGGCGATGGCCGATTCGACAAAGCGCGACGGCAGCGAGATCAGCGACAGGCTGGCCAAGGTCAGCGTGAGCGAGTGCGCCAGCGTGAACGCCGTCACCACCTTGAGCACGTCGATGAAGGCACCGCGCAGATTGTCGGACGGCGCGGCCAGCAGCACCGCCGGCAGCAGCAGCGACAGCAGGAACAGGATATGGTCGTAGCCGATCCAGATATGCCACACGCCTTCTTTGATATAGGTGGCGAATTGCTGCCAGCGGTTCGGGGCCGTCAGCGACAAGGTCTGGCGCGCGTGCTGCGGATCGAAGATGGCGGTGGAGGTTTCGCCGTCGTGCGTCAGCCGCAGCAAGCCTTTGTGTTGCGGATCGAGGTCGGCGAAGAGGCGGTAGTCGATGCTGAGCTGTGTCACCGGTTTTTGGCAGGTGACGCCGAAGCGCATCACGCTGTAGGCGCCGTCGGTGTGGTCGTCGATCAGTTGGTCGGCGATGTTGATGGCGCACGTGCCGCTTTCGTTCGATAGCTTCAGGCGCTCCAGCGCGTAGGCGGAGATGGCGGCGTGGCGGGCGCGGATTTCGTCCCAGGTCAGTTTGCCGTCGCCATCTTGATCGAGGCCGATGGCGAAGTCCAGGTCGCGCAGGGCGATGTCCCACTGGCCGGTGATGTGATCGCCTTGCGTGGTCAGCGACAGATAGCTGTCGCTCGGCTTGTGCGCCTGCGCCGGCAGCATGGCGCCGAACAGCAGCGCGAGGAATATATAAAGACGTGCCATTATGTTCCCGTGGTGAGTTGGCGCATCAGGCGTTGCGCGGCGACGTCTTCGATCTTGTGCTGCGTTATCCAGTCGGTGACCGGCTTGGCCGCTGCGGTGTCGCGTGCCGCTACCGCCGCTTCCAGATAGATGCGCATGTCGGCCGGCTCTTTTTGTATCGCCCAGTTTTTCTTCGCCAGTGTCAGTGCGGTTGGTGCATCCCGGCGCAGCAGCAATTCAAAGCGCGCTTGCTCGCGTTGGTGCACCGTGTCGCCGCGCAGCGCGGCGGCGTCGAAGCGGGCGGCCAGCTCCTTGACATCGGCCGCCAGCACGCTGCTTTTGCCATCCTGCTGCTGCAATGCCAGCGCGCGCCGCAACAGCAGCGCGTCGATCCGCGATTGGTCGCGCAACAAGGTCAACACCTCGCCAGGCCGCTTTTGCTCCAGCAGCAGGTCGGCGTAGGCGCCCAGCAGATAGCTGTCGTTCGGCGCCATGGCCAGCGCGCTCTTGTAGCGCGCCTCGGCCACGGCGCTGTCGCCGCGCCGCTGCGCCATTTCGGCCAGCAGCGTCAACGCCCACTCCTTCAATTCCTCCGGTGCGTTGGCGCTGCGTTCCAACGTCAGCTCCAGCAACTGCTCGCTTTTGACGGAGCGGCCCGTGACCGTGCCCACATTGGCGATGCACGTCACGGTGATCAGTTCTATCGACAGCGCCGACAAATGCGCGCAGCTAGCCGTGGCGCCGGCGTAGTCGCCCTGCACCGTTTGCACGGTCGCTTGCGTCAGCCACGCCTGCGCGTTGTCCGGCTGCGCCGCCAGCACGCCTTTCAGGTCCGCCAGCGCGGGACCGAATTGATGGGTGCTTTGCAGCAGCGTGGCGCGCAGCAGGCGCACCGGTGGCGGTGGCGCGGCCTGCGACCACCACGGCGCCAGCGCGGCCTGCGCGTAGCCCAGATAGCGCGGATCGGTTTCGCTGCGGCCCAACGAAATGTAGCGCTGCGCGACGCTGGTCGCCAGCGCGACGTCGGTCGGCTTGGCGTTCAGTTCCGCGCGCAGGCTGCGCAACTGCTGCTGCACCGGATCGCCACGGCGCGGCAGCGTTTCGATCACTTGCTTGCCGCTGGACGGTATATAGGGCGCGGCTTGCGCGAGGGCGGCCGGCAATGCCAGGGCGATGATTATTGTTGTTCTCATGGGGACCTCTGAATCGATCTCTAAACGGACCTCTAAACGGCGTAAAGGGCGGACCATGCGGCGTCCGCCCTTGTCACTGCTTGCTTACTTCACGGCTGCCGGTTCCGTGTCGTCCGGCGTGGTGACGGCGACAGGATCGGTCGCCGTCGGCTCGGTGGTGGTTTCGCTGCCATCGCCGATGAGGGACATCACCGCGGCAAAGAAGCTATCCAACATGCTGACCGGCGGCGTGACCACCGGTGGCGTCACCACAGGCGGCGTCACCGGCGGTGTGGAGGCGATGTGGTCGCTGCCGCCGCCGCAGGCGCTCAACGCGAGCACGCATACCAGGCCCAGATATTTAAGGGATCTCATGTCGTCCCCCTTACATCTGCGGCGAACCGGCGATCGGCGTTTTCAGGTACGGGAACGAGGCGTTGAAGAAGCTGTCGTCCAGGTAGGCGCCGTCGGTGAAGTGCAGGCCGCCGGCAGCTGCGTCGGCCGGTGCGCAGCCCAGGTTCAGGGTGCACAGTTTGCCCATCACCACGCGCAGCGCGATGTCGACCACATCATCGCCCGGACGGCGGCCGTTCGGGAAGCCGGCGTTGTCGCCGTCGATGACGCCAAGGCGCTTCTGCGCGCCGGCGGCGACGGCTGGCGTCGACGTGTTCAGGCGCAGCATTTCAGACGCGGTGACAGTCGTCGGCTGGTTCAAGCCTTTGACGCCGGTGAGGAAGGCCGCCACCAGGTCGTTGCGCGGGAAATTGGTCGGCGCCTTGGCGCCGGCGCTGCCGTACAGGATTTCGATCAGCGCGGGCAAGGTTGGATTGGTGACATAGGTGGCGAACTGGCCGTCGCCGGAAGGCTTGCTGGCGTTGAAGGTGTCCTTGTCTTTGAGGCCGATGACGACTTCATTGACCAGCGGCGCGCCCAGGCGCGATACCTGGGTCCAGGCGCCGCCCTCTTTCGACGGCGAGCTGGAGTTCGGCGTTGGGTTCAACAGGCGTCCCTGGCGCAGGCTGGCGGTGGTCCAGCCGCCGATGACCGGGTCGCCGCCGGTGGACGCGGTCAGGCACGATGCCGCCACTTCCAGTTCGATCGCGGTCACGTTCTTGGTCGCCAGGTCGTCCTTGGCGCCCTTCTCGGCGCCGGCGGAAAACTCGGTGGCCGGCGCCTTGATGTTGACCAGGTCGAAGGTCTCGCCCAGGTTGACCACGAACGGGTCTTTGCGCTGGCCGACGAACAGGCGCGCCGGCGTGCTGCAGCCGGGGATGTTGACGTTGTAGACGTGGGCAGCGGCATACGCGGCGTAGTTGGGGATCGACTTGTTGCCGATGTTATCGAGCGGCTTGTCGAAGGTGGCGCCGCCGGCGACGTTGGTCACGGCAGCCTTGGTGCCGGTACGGCGGTCGCCGCGCACGACGTTGACGGTGTAGGTCTCGCGCACGTTGGCGCCGGGGGCGTTGACGCCGGCAATGGCGCCGCCGTTGATCACCAGCGGAATCGAGACGTCCTTGCCGCCGACGGACAGTTTGGTGTCCTTGTTGGTGTTGGTGAAGCGGAACTGGAACGTCAAGTCTTCCTTGGCGTCGCCGTTGTTATCGATGTGGATCTCGTACAACGCGTTCGGGTCCATGGCGAAGTAGTTAGGGCCGCCGTAGGCGTCCTGCAGCGGCACGTAGTCGGCGATCAGGGTGACGAAGTTGGATCGGCCGCTCTCGTAGCTGCGGAACATATAGAAGTCGGTGGCGTCGACTTTGGGACTTTGCGTGACGAACGGTGCTTCGCGGTGGCTGGACGCCATGGCCGCCGGTGCGATGGCGCCGGCAAGAGTGCCCAGCACGGCCGCGTACAGCGCCTGCTTGAAGATTGTTTGCATTCGATTTCTCCCCAACTGGTTGATTTGATTGGACTGCACGGTCGTATACGCGGCGTTCATGACGCCAGATTCAGATTCGATAAGATTTTTGAAAATATATTTAAAAGTGATGCGTTAAAAACTGTGCGACAGCGTCACGCGCCAGGTGCGCGGCTCGACCGGGTGCGAGTGGACGTCGTCGACGCCCTCGGCCGGTTCGCCGGGCAGGCGCGAGGCGTAGTAGTAATCGATGTCGCTGGCGCGGCGGTTGAACAGGTTGAAGCCGTCGAGCGTGAGTTTGGTGCGCTTGCCGAGCTGGTAGCCGATGCGGCCGTAGGCCAGCGCCGTCGATGCCGAGCGCACGCTGTTGTCTTCGATGAGCGGGCGGGGTCCGAAGTAGCGCAGCTCCATGCCGCCGAACCAGCGTCCTAGGTCCTTGACCGTGACGCCGAACGAGGCCACCTTGTTGAGCGATCCCGGCACGCGGTTGCCGGCCGGGTCGTCTCGACGATAGCGGGCGCGCGATGCCGACAGGTCCAGGTCGAACAGCAGCCACGGCGCGGCGATGTAGTGGTTGCTCCATTCGATGCCGCTGCGGCGGCTGGGGCGGCTCGCCTCGGTGTCGCCGCTGTCGCCGACGTAGACCAGTTCGGAGTCGATGTCCAGCGTCCACAGCGACAGCGAGCTTTGCAGGCCGCGTAGCCATTCGCTGCGGACGCCCAGCTCGGCGCCGCGCGTGCCCACCAGCGGCGTGGCCCCGGCCGCGCCGGGCGCGATCACGCCACGGGCGTCGTTGCTGTGGAAGCCGGCGCCGTAATTGATGAAGTATTCGGTTTTGGCCCATGGGCCGAAGATCAGCGACAGCTTGGGCGAGGCCTTGTTCGCGCTGGCGCTGTTGCCGTTGACGTCGAAGCGGTAGGCGTCATAGCGCAGGCCGGCGATGGTGCGAAATTCCGGTAGCCAATAACTGGTGTTCTCCAGATACAGTCCGGCGCTCGCTTCCTTGACGCGGTCTTCGCGCACGGTGCTCAGCCGCTCGCGTTCCCGCGCGGCGTACAGGCCGATCGGCGATATATGGTCGTAGCGCGTCTGCACGCCGACCTTGTTGCGCATGTCGATGCCGGCTATCTTGTCGAGCCAGGTCTGGCTGGCGTTGAAGCCGCCCATGGTGCGCCGCTCGCTCTGTTGGAACTGGTCGCCGTTGACCGGGTCGGCCAGCAGGTAGGTGAAGTTGCTGTATAGATCCAGACTGGAGCGCACCACATAGGCCGACGCTTCGGTGATGCGGCCGTCGTCGCGCCGGTGCATGTCCCACGACAGGCTGCTGCGGGACGTTTCGCCGCCGTCGCTGGCGTCGAGCGTGCCGAAACGGCCGATCAGGCCGTCGCGCACGGCCCGTTGCGGCACCTGGTCGGTGGCGTTCCAGCGGTTGCGGTAGGCCATGGCGGTGACGCTGTAGCCATTTTGGGCGTCGCCACGGCTGTAGCGCAGCATGGCGTTGTATTTTCGCACCTGTTCCGGTGTTTGCCACGGACCGTCGTTGCGGCCCAGATCGATGCCGTACAGCAAGGTGCCGCCGGCGGCGTCCATCGAGTCCGCCAGCAAGGCGCGGCGGTAGCCGTAGCGTCCCAAGGTCAGGCTGGCGATGCCTTCTGGCAGCCGGTCCGACAGGCGGATGTGGGCCGCGCCGGCCGACGAAAAGTCGCCCTCGTCGGCGAAGTAGCTACCCTTTTTATAGTCGATGCGCTGGACCAGCTCGGGGATCAGGAAGTTGAGGTCGGAGTAGCCCTGGCCGTGCGCGTTGCTGCGCATGTTGACCGGCATGGCGTCGACATACGTGGCGAAGTCGGTGCCGTGGTCGAGGTTGAAGCCGCGCAGGAAGTACTGGTTGGCCTTGCCGTCGCCGCTGTGCTGCGTGACGATCATGCCGGGCACGAACTCCAGCAGCTCGCCGGTGCGCAGCGCGGCGCGGCTGGCGATCAGGCTGGATGTCACCGTGCCCTGGCTGGCCGCGTCCGAGGTGCCGACCGCGTTGTCGTAATGCGCCAACACCGTGACCCGGCTCATCGCCACCGTGCCGGCCACTTCGGCGTCCTCGGCGGCGAGCGCCATGCCGGCCGGCCCCTGTGTGGCGGCCATGGCCAGTACCGTTGCCATGCTGCGTTTCATCCCCATCGCGTCTCCCAACCCGAGTTATTTTTTATTCAAAGTTGGGTAGTTGTACGGAGGGGGAGGCGGTTCGGATTCAATTGCTGACCCGATAATATATTTTCGCGCGCGCGTGAGAATATGGTATTTTTCACACGCCCAATTTGTTTCCCATCAATGCATCATCACTTTCAAGGCGCGCAGTGTCCGACGTTCATTCACTCGATCCCCAGCAGCTGCGCACGTGGCTGCAAGGCGCCGCCAACCGCGATGACGCCGCCTTCCGTTCCCTCTACGACGCCACATCATCGAAACTGTTTGGCTTCGCGCTGCGTATATTGAACAAGCGCGAACTTGCCGAAGAGGTGTTGCAAGAGAGTTTCGTGGCGATCTGGAACAACGCTGGCAGTTATCAAAGCCATTTGGCCGCACCGATGACGTGGATGACCACCATCGTGCGCAACAAGGCTTTCGATCTCTTGCGCCGCAGCGATGTGACCACCGAAATCGATGGGGAACAGTTTGACAGCGAGGTTATCAATGCATTACGGGATCCGGGCGCCACGCCGATCGAGGCACTTCAGATGAGCAGCGACGCCAAGGCACTGGCCTACTGCATGTCCGCGCTGGAAGGGCTGCACCGCCAGGTGGTGGGGCTGGCGTTCTTCCACGACCTGTCGCATAGCGAGGTGGCGGCGCAGATGGCGCTGCCGATCGGCACCGTCAAGACGTGGATACGCCGCAGCCTGGAACGGCTGAAGACCTGCTTGTCGAAGCGGGAGCAATCATGAACATCCGCGACAACGGACCGCTGCGCGAGAAGCTGGCGGCGGAATACGTGCTTGGCACCCTGAAGGGGGGCGCGCGGCGGCGTTTCGAAGGCTATATGCACAACGACGCGGCGCTGCGCCGCACCACGCAGGAGTGGGCGGACCGATTGACGCCGCTGGCAGAGTTTGCGACGCCGCAAGCGCCGCGCCGCCAGGTGTGGACCAACATCGAACGGCGCCTGAACCTCAAGCGCGCGCACTCTGCCTGGCAATTCTGGCGCAATGAGTCGGTCACGTTCTGGCGCTCGCTGGGCGTGGTGTCGACGGCGCTGGCGGCTCTGCTGGTGGTGGTCATCACCACCCGCACGCTGGACGCGCCGCAGCTCGATTATGTCGCCACGCTGACCGACGAGAAGTCGCAGACCGCGCTGGTGCTGACCGGCGACACCGGCCGCAAGGCGCTGACGGTGCGCATGGTGGGCAACGCGCCGGTGCCTGCGGATAAATCGCTCGAGCTGTGGGCGGTGCCGAAGCAGGGCAATCCGCGTTCGCTCGGTCTGCTGGCCGATCGGGGCGAGGTCAAGCTGGCGCTGACCAGCAACGCCATCGGCGACGACGTCGCGCTGCTGGCGGTGACCCTGGAGCCGAAGGGCGGCTCGCCGAAGGCCGACGGCCCGACCGGTCCTATCCTGTACAAAGGCGCTTGGGTACGCGTGATGTAGTTGGTATCATGGGGAGTATTGGCTTCGGCCCTTACTCCGGGCCAGGGCTCAGCCATGAATTCATGGCTTCGCCGCGAGCGCAGCCGTTACCACTTCCCATTGTGCCAACCACCGTGCCGTCTCAACGCAACGGCTCTTGATTAGCCTGGCTATCCGCAAATGATGCTCATCCAATGGATGGGCAAAAATCGGTTCGTGGTGAGCGATTCTGTTTCGAAATCCCCGCAGTGCTTCCATTTCGTCATACAGCTTGGTTCTGGCCGCTGCCACTGTCAGCGGAAAGGGCAAGAAGGGAAACGCAATCCGCAAATTAACATTCCAGACATGAGGGTCGTGGCGTACGGTGAACATCTTGCACCAGAAAACGAATTTCAGCTCGGCGATCACTTTGCCGGTGGCACCGACGGGGATGCCTTGGCGAGCTTGTTGAAGATCGCCTTTGCGCGCTGCCGTCAACGTGCGTTCGAAACCGGCATCCCACGGCCAGTCGGGTCCATACTTGAGTTCGAGCGCATGAGCGATGCCGTTGCGCATAACTACCTCGCAGATATGTAGCGATGAGAAGAAAGCGCCGGACACCAGAGCATTCCAAACGTAAATATCCAGAGCGGTCGCGGCCGGGGAAAACCCCGTAGCAGCGAGATAGGTGCCCAATCGCACTGGCGAGATAGTGCGGCTAACAGCGACGGTTTGGGCGGGTGTTAGGGCCATTTTCATCAAATTTGATGCTTCGGTTTTAGGATTCGTATACAATCAGGTTGTGATTTCCAGGACTTGTTAGCTTCGGCTTTCCCCTGGGGACAAGAGAGTTAGAATGGCCCACTTCGGTGGGCCATTCCCGTTTACGGCTCTATTCTTCAATTGGCCTTTGTAACCATGACGGCGACCTTATGCTTCCGACGCTCAATGTCAAAGTTGGAGAGACTGCGCATTACGACACAACGTACTCCACATCCCTTACGACATTCCTGTAGTGCGTCAAGCCAATCGATTTCAGCGCACGAAGTCGGCGCACCAGCCCGAAATTGCGAAAATTGCTATCATTGCCAGCTAAATTTTAAAAACTGAAAGGCTGGCAATGGACGCGCAAAAATTCACGCCCGAGTACTTTAATCAGTTCGGCCAGGAGACGCTGCCCTCCCATCTCGGCATCGTCATTACGGAGGTGCGCGAAGGCGAGTTGGTGGCGCAGTTCGAGGTGGCGGCCAAGCACTTGGCGCCTAACGGTTTCCTGCACGCCGGCAGCGTGGTCACCTTGGCCGATACCGCCTGCGGCTACGCGTGTTTCGCGCACCTGCCGGAAGGCGCGCAGAACTTCACCACCATCGAGCTGAAGTCGAACCACCTCGGCACCGCGCGCGACGGCGTGGTGGTGGCCACGGCGAAGGCGGTTCATCTGGGCCGCACCACGCAGGTGTGGGACGCGGTGGTGACCAGCCAGGCCACTGGTAAAACAATAGCGTTGTTCCGCTGCACACAGATGGTTTTGTTCCCCAAATAGCGCCAAATAGCTGATAAATTGTGCATGGGAGCAACCCTCGCACAAGGATATCAAATGAGTCGATTCACGAAGCTGGCCGGCGTCGGCCTGGGCCTGATTTTGGCGTCTTCCTTGGCCTCCTCGCTGGCATTCGCGCAGACGCCGTACACCGACGACAAGGTCTATCAAGGACTGGGTGGCAAGGAGGGCATCAAGAAGATCGTCGATACCTTCATTCCGCTGATGCTGGCCGATCCGCGCATCAAGGACAGCTTTACCGACTTCGACATGGAGCAGCTGAACGTGCGCCTGCAGGAGCAGTTCTGCGAGTTCGCCGGCGGCCCGTGCAAGTACACCGGCAAATACCGCGACAAGACGATGGACGGCGTCGGCACCGAGCGTGACATGGCGACCGTGCACCAGGATTTGAAAGTCACCAACGCGATGTTCAATGCGCTGACCGAGGATTTGCAGATCGCCATGGAGCGCAACAACGTGCCCAATAGCGTGGCGAACAAGCTGATAGCCAAGCTGGCGCCGATGCAGCGCGCCATCGTGACCAAATAACCCGGCCGGGAGCCCCGCAGTGAACAATCATCCTTTGAAAAATATCCTGGCGACGGTAGCTGCGGCTTTGGCGTGCGGCGGCGCGGCCGCGCAGGCGATGCCGGACATGGGCAAGTTCCTCGCCACCGGTGGCGTCAGCCAGGTCGAAGGCGCGGGCGGCGGCGGCATCGTGCCGTGGGCGCTGATTTCCGGCTATGGCACGCGCGACAGCTGGGGCGCGAACGCGCACTACACCTATCTCAAAACCCAGGACTACAAGTTGACCAGCTATGGCGTGGCGGTGGGGATCGCCGACCGGGTCGAGATATCGCTGGCCAACCAGGAATTCAAGGGCAGCCTGGCGCCGCTCAACCAGCTGGCGATCAAGCAGGATATCGTCGGCGTGAAAGTGAAAGTCGCCGGCGACGCCGTCTACGAACAGGATAGCTGGCTGCCGCAGATCGCCGTCGGCGCCATGTACAAGAAGAACAAGGGCATCGGTGGCCTGGGCGCGCTGGGCGTGACCAATGTGACGCAGCTGGGCGCGAAGGACGATCATGGCTACGATTACTACGTCGCCGCGACCAAGATCCTGTTCGAGCAAAGTTTGCTGCTCAACGCCACTTTGAGGTCGACCAATGCCAATCAAATGGGTTTGCTGGGATTCGGCGGAGACCTGCGCGACAGCCGGCGCTTCATGCCGGAGTTCTCGGCCGCGTACCTGGTTTCGCGCAAGCTGGCGGTGGGCGCCGAGTACCGGCGCAAGCCGCGCAACCTGACCGTCGATGACGAGAAGGCATATTACGACGCCTTCGTGGCCTGGTTCCCGACCAAGCATCTCTCGGTGACGGCGGCCTACGCGGAGCTGGGCGACATCACCATCTTCAATCCCAAAAAGCAGCACGGCGTGTACCTGTCGGTGCAGGCCGGGTTCTGATCAATACGATTTGTAGGGCAGGAATTTGCCGCTCAGGACCACCTGCACGCGGTCGCCCTTCGGATCTTCTTCGCGCTGGATGTCCATCGAAAAATCGATCGCGCTCATGATGCCGTCGCCGAACTCCTCGTGGATCAATTCCTTGATGGTGGTGCCGTACACGCTGACGATCTCGTACCAGCGGTAGATCAGCGGGTCGGTCGGCACCGCCGACGGCAGCGAGCCTTTGTACGGCACGATCTGCAGCCATGCCGCCTCTTCGTCGGTCAGGTCGAACAGCCGCTGCGCCGTGTCGGCCTGCTGGCGGTTGAACGTCATCTGGCCGAGCAGCGCGGCGGTCGTCCATTCCTTGCTCTGGCCGATCTCTTTGGCGATGTCGCCCCACAGCATTTTGCGGGCGACTTTGACGGACAGGATTTTATGCGTGACTTGTTGGCGGTCCATGACGGCTCCTCGGGTTGGGATGGTCATGGAGCATGCAAGCGCTATGCCAGCGCCTGCGGCGTGACGGCGACTAGCTCTTGAGCGACGTCGCCAGCAGCTTGTGCAGCTCGTCGAAATCCGGCTTGCCCAGATAGCGCTTGAGGATTTTGCCGTCCTTGCCGACGACGAAGGTGGTCGGCGTCATGGAGACGTCGCCGTAGGCCTTGGCGGCCGAGCCGTCCGTGTCCAGCGCCACCTTGAAGGGCAACTGGCGCGTTTCGGCATAGTTGATGACGTAGTTGGCCGGATCGTAGCTCATCGCCACGGCGACGAATTCCATGCCCTGTGGTTTGAACTTGTTGTAGGTCTCGACCATTTGGGGCATTTCGGCCACGCACGTGGTGCACGACGTCGCCCAGAAATTGACCATGTAGACTTTGCCGCGCAAGGCGTCGGGGGAGATCTTTTCGCCTTTGATGGTGACGAAGCCGACGTCCGGCGCGACCGGGCGCTTGTTCAGCGAGAGATAGCCGCCAAAGCCGATGGCGGCGATCACCACGGCCGCCAGCACCGGCTTGATCCAGCCGCGCGACGACGAAGTAGGGGAAGGAGCAGCGGAAGTGAGCGTATCTTGCATGATGGTGTCGGGCGCCGAAGAGGGTGGAGTCATTATAGACCGGTATCCCCGACGACGCCCGCGAGCCGTTTTTACTGCACCGAGTGGGTGGTGGCGCCACCGCTGTCGGCGTTGGCCGGGGCTGCAGCCGGGGCTGGGGCAGGCGTTGCCTGGTACTGCTTGTACTCTTCCTCGGAGATGTACTCGAACACCTTGACCACCTTGTTCACGCCGCTCACGCCACGGGCGATGTCGGCGCCGATCTGGCCTTCGCGCTGGGTCACGCGGCCCTGCAGGTAGACCGTGCCGCGCTCGGTGGTGACCTGGTAGGAGTTGGCCGAGATATCCTTGGCGTCGACCAGGCTGGCCTTGACCTTGGTGGTGATCAGCGTGTCGTTGGAGCGCGAGGTGTAGCTGGCCGGGCCGGCAATTTCCAGCTCGTTGGTGACCGAAATCACGCCTTCGACGCTGCGCACTTCGCGCTCGGCGGCCGCTTTCATCGTCTCGTCGCGCACTTCGCCTGTCAGCAGCACACGGCGGTTGAAGCTGTTGACGTTGGTGTGGCCGGCGTCGCCGACGACGTTGCGCAGCTTGTTCGCGGCCTTGATCTGGATCGTGGTGTCCTCGGTCTGGGCGCCGAAGGTGCGGCGGTCCGACGCGGCCAGGGTGCCGGAGATGGCGCCGCCGGCGACCAGCGCGATACAGCCGGTCAACGAGGTCATCATCGCCGCGCACAGCACGCTCAGGGCCAGCGGGCGCTGGATCTTGTTCCAGATAGCACCTGGGTTAGTCATTCACATCTCCTCCGAATAGCGCGACGTCGATGCCGTCGCAAATGCAATGTATGGATACCAGATGGACTTCCTGGATACGGGCGGTGCGGTCGGCCGGCACGCAGATGTGGACGTCGGCGTCGGTCAGCATCTTGCCGATGGCGCCGCCGCCCTTGCCTGTCATGGCCACCACGCGCATTTCGCGTTCCAGCGCCGCTTCGATGGCCGCCATCACGTTGGCCGAGTTGCCCGACGTCGAGAACGCCAGCAGGATGTCGCCGGCCTGGCCGAACGCTTGCACCTGCTTGGAGAAGATCTCGCGGTAGCTGTAGTCGTTGGCCACCGCCGTCAGGATCGAGGTGTCGGTGGTCAGCGCCATCGCCGGCAGCGGGAAGCGTTCGCGCTCGAAGCGTCCCACCAGCTCGGCCGCGAAGTGCTGGGCGTCGGCGGCCGAACCGCCGTTGCCGCACACCAGGATCTTGTTGCCGTTGGACAGCGCCGAGAACATCAGTTCGATCGCCTGCGCCAAATGCGGGGCGAGGACGGTGGCGGATTGGATTTTGATTTCGGCACTTTCGTGGAAGTGCGCCAGGATGCGTTGATTATTCATAGTGTGCTGATTATAGTGCAGTCCCTCGGGGAGCCGGACAAGCTCTGTTAAAAATGCTTACAACTCCAGAATGTTTTGCATCCATGACAACGTTTCATCGTCGATGGCAACCAGGTCGAAGCGGCATGGGGGCGGATCGGGGTGGCGCAGCAGGTAATACTGGGCGGCGTTGATCAGGCGCCGGCGCTTGGCCGGTGTGACGCTGGCGGCCGCGCCGCCGAAGCCTGCCGCCGCGCGGCGCCGTACTTCGACGAACACCAGGCCGCCCCGGTCCTTCATGATCAGGTCGATCTCGCCGACCTTGCACAGGAAATTGCGCTCGACCAGGGTCAGGCCCTGGCCGATCAGGTGGGCGAGCGCGCGGTCCTCGCCCAGCCGGCCCAGCCGTTGCTGCTCGGTGGGTTGCCCGCCGGAGGAACCAGCGCGTTGCCGTGGCGGCGACATGGCGATCTCATCGTGCGACGGCCTGCGGCACGCCGTTTTTGTAGATGGCCGGCTGCTCGATCCGCTCGAAGCTGGACGTGCCCGCGCCGAAATCGACCGTCAGGCGGCCGGTGACGCCGTCGATGTTGAAGCGGCCGGCCGGGCGGCGGCTGATTTCGCGCGCCACGCGGTAGGCGTCGATGCCGAGCGCGTACAGGCGTTCCATGTCGGCCGTGCCGGCCTGCACCGGATGCGGATAGACCATCACGGCCGGATGGTCGCGTTGCACCTGCCACGGCAGGTCCAGCAGGCGCACGCCGTCGAGCTCGGGGCCGGCGAAGGCCATGGTGGTTCCCGGATTGAGCGCCGAGGTGCCGTAGACCGGCAGCGCGCTAAACGAGCTGAGCTGGACCGGCGGCTGGGCCGGCATGGCGTCGGCGGTGCTGATGGTGGGATTGGTCGGCTCGGTCGTCACCGGGGCGCTCAGCGCGCCGCGCAGCTGGCGGGTCTGGTCGGCGCCCATGGCCGAGAACAGCAGGCCGGGCGGATCCTGCGCCAGGCGCGCGCGCAGCTGCACCAGGTCCGGATCGCTGAGGTAGCCGTTGGGCGCGTTGAGCTCGACCATGCGCACCGGCTGGCCGATGCGCTGCCACTGTCCGGCGAAGGCGGCGGCGATGCGGCGCTGCCAGGACGAGCTGGTGGTCAGAATCATCGCGCTGGCGCCGGGATGGTCGGCGGCGGCCCACTGGGCGGCCTGGCGCGCTTCTTCCTCGATCGACAGGCCCATGGCCAGCATCTTCGGCGGCAGCGGCGCGGCGCCGGCGCTGCCGTAGCCTTCCGGATAGTTCAGCGCGATGGTCGGCTTGCTTACCAGCGGGCTGGAGGCGATCGCCGCCACGGCCGAACGCGCCAGCGGGCCGACGATGATGTCCTCGCGCTCGGCCGCGCTGGCGTAGGTCGACAGGATGTCCTGCGGCACGTCGGTGGTCTCGATGACGGTGACGGTGATGTTGTCGCGGTCGCGCTCCCACGCCGCCATGAAGCCGGCGCGCAGCGATTCGGCGGCCGCGCCCAGGGTTTCGGAGCGCAGCGGCAGCAGCAGCGCCATGTTGACCGGCGCGTTGGACGGCCGCGCGCCCTCGTCGGCCAGGCGGCCCTGCGGCTGGTCGCCGGTGCTGCTGGCGGTGGCGCCGGGCGCTGCGGGGGCGGCGCCGCCCGGCAGGTCGATGGCGAAGGTTTCGGCAGCCGGGGGCGTCGGCTCCGGTGGCGGCTTTGGCAGCGGCGGAGGCGGAGCGGGCGGTGTCGGGGTTGCGCTTATAATGGGCGCCATGGGTGGGATCGGCGTGCTGCCGCAGCCACTCAAGGCGACGGCCGTGACCGCCGCAATCGTCGTAATAGCCGCACACCGCAGCGACAACCTCATACTTTTCATTCGACCCCCAATGACCGACCAAGATTCCCGCGCCATTTCCACCCTTCCCGTGCTGGGTGAAACGGCGCACCAGGCCTATCCTAGCGCAACCTTGTATATCGTGGCGACCCCCATCGGCAATGTGACCGATATTACGCTGCGCGCGTTGCACGTTTTGAGCCTGGTCGACGCGGTCGCCTGCGAGGATACGCGCAACACGGCGCAGCTGATGACCCGTTTCGGGCTGCACAAGCCGCTCATCGCCGCGCACCAGCACAACGAGCGCGAGGTGGCCGAGACCCTGATCGCGCGTTTGCAGGGCGGCGAGCGCATCGCGCTGGTGTCGGACGCCGGCACGCCGGGCGTGTCCGATCCGGGCGCGCGCATCGTCGACGCGGTGCGGGCGGCCGGTTTGCGCGTGTTGCCGCTGCCGGGGGCGTCGGCGGCGGTCACGGCCTTGTCGGCCAGCGGATTGGTCAATGACCAGTTTTACTTTGTCGGCTTCCTGCCGGCCAAGGCCAAGCAGCGCGAGAATTTCCTTGGCACATTGCGCGCGGTGACGGCGACGATGGTTTTCTATGAGGCGCCGCACCGGATACTCGATTGCGCCGTGGCGCTGGCGTCCGCGTTCGAGCCGGAGCGCGAAGTGGTGTTCGCGCGCGAGCTGACCAAGATGTTCGAGGAAATCCACCGCTGCCCGTTGTCGGAGGCGGAGGCGTGGATCAAGGCCGATCCGCACCGCGAAAAGGGCGAATTCGTCGTGCTGCTGGCCGGCGCGCCGGCGGCCGAGGACGAGCAGGATGTCGAAGCCGAGCGGATATTGAAGATCTTGCTGACCGAATGCTCGGTCAAGCAAGCCGCCAACCTGGCCGCCCAGATCACCGGCCGCAAGAAAAACGCGCTGTACGACCGTGCGTTGCAACTGAAAGAAGAAGACTGATCAGAACTTGCAGCCGTGATCCTTCTTGTCCAACAACCAGAATAGCGGCGTCAGCAGGTTGGCGCCGGGCTGGTTGAGGCAACTTTTACCTTTGGCGCCTTCCATTTTGGCCGCCAGCTCGGTCCCCGTCTGCTCCGGATAAAGTGGATGGTCAGCTCGGCCGGCGCCTGTGGCGAGGTCAGCCGGTAGCCGAAAATTAACAGCGCATGCAAAACCATCGAAACGGCGATGCCCCATATCATCCCGGGCCGCCGCAGTCGTGCGGGCTGGCCCAGGGTCAAGGTCGCGCTCATGGTTTTTTAGTTAAGTTATGCATACCCCCGGGATATTACCTTGAAAAAAATCGGCGGTGGTACATAATGATTTTTATAGCGGCACTTGACGGATACTGGGGCAGCTTGTATTATCTTGCTTCTTCGGAGTGTAGCGCAGCCCGGTAGCGCACCTGGTTTGGGACCAGGGGGTCCAAGGTTCGAATCCTTGTACTCCGACCAGTATTTAAAACCCTCGTTTGATGGCAACGTCAAACGGGGGTTTTTCCATTTCAAAACCGTGTTCATCCCGCAAATTCGGCTGTCGGTCGCATCTGCCCCAGGAACGCGGGACGGCTCGCTAGAATGCCTTCAGTTCAAACCGGAGGTGACGCCATGATGTCGTTCAAATTGCCGTTCAACGCCAGGGTTGCGCTTGTCGAGCATGACCCATCGCTGGTGCGCCGGTATTTCTTGCAAACGCTGTTGCGGCATGCGCTCGCGGCGGTGCTGGTGTGCGGCCTGTGCCTGTCGCTTCCCGTCGCATATGCCTGGTGGTCGCAGGGCTACGTCGCCGACAGCGTCAACTGGTTCTACCTGTTACCTCTGATCGATTTCATCCTCATGTTCCCGGTGCTCATCGCCATGGCGTGCGGTTACCTCGGCAAGCTGCGCGAGGCCGGCACGGCGCTGACGCCGGAGATGATCTCCTCGCGGCCCAGCATGACGGTGAGCTCCCCTCTCGACACGCTCAGCACCTTCGATCTGTGCGCCGAAACCTTGTCCGGACTGACCCTGGGCCTGGCGCTGGGCTATCCGGGACCGGCGTCGTTTTCGCACCAGCAGTTCAAGGGCAGGATCCGGATCTCGCCGCCACACACCTTGTGGCTATGGCGGCGCATGGAAGTGCTGGTGATCGGCGAACCCGGGCAACCGACGCAAATCCAGGTGCGGCGCCGCTTCGGCCTGGAGTTTTTCCAGGTGCAGAGGGGCGAGCCATGGGACGCGGTGCAGACGGTGGCCCATCATCTGCATGTCGAAGTCAAACGCCGCCACCACACGCTGCAACTGGCGCGGCGCGAGCACGAGCTGGAACGCGCGGCGTTGAACGCGAAACTGTCTGCGCTGCAGGCGCAGGTGGAGCCGCATTTTCTGTTCAATACCCTGGCCAACCTCAAATACCTGATTCGCACCGATGGCGACACGGCGCAGTTGATGCTCGATCATCTGGTCGGTTATTTGCAAAGCGCCCTGCCGGACATGCGCTCCGTGTCGTCCACCGTCGGGCGCGAGCTGGCGCTGGCGGGCGATTATCTGTCGATCATGCAGATACGGATGGGCGAGCGGCTGCGCTTCCGCATCGACGCCGATGAAGCGGTGCGCGCGCTGCCGTTTCCGCCGGCGATGCTGATTTCGCTGGTGGAGAACGCGATCAAGCATGGGCTGGAAAGCGCGACCCGTCCCGGTGATCTGCTGATCCGTGCCACCGTCGACGGCGGTGCGCTGCGGCTGACGGTGCGCGACAATGGCGCGGGCCTGAGCGATCAGCCGGGCCAGGGACTCGGCCTGGCCAACATCCACGAGCGCTTGCGGCTGTTGTATGGAGAGGGCGCGTCGCTGACGGTGGAGGCGCTGGACGATGGCGGTGTCGAGGCCACGCTGTCGGTGCCGTTGCCCGTGTTGGAGGTGGCATGACCAGCGCTTTGATCGTCGAGGACGAGCCGCTGCTGCGTGCCGAGCTGGCGGACCAGCTGGCGGCGCTGTGGCCCGAACTGGAGATCGCAGGACAGGCGGAAAACGGCATCGAGGCGGTGGCGATGCTGGAGGCGCTGCGCCCGGATATCGTTTTTCTCGATATCCAGATACCGGGCTTGAATGGCTTGGAGGTGGCGCGGCATGTGCCGGAATCGGCGCAGATCGTTTTTGTCACCGCGTATGCGGAACACGCGTTGAATGCCTTCGACGCCGGCGCCGCCGACTATCTGGTCAAGCCGCTGTCGGCCGCGCGCCTGCTGCAAACGGTGAAACGGTTGAAGAGCCGCGAAAGCCGCGTGGTCGCGCCGGAGGTGTGGGAGCGGTTGTTCGGCAAGGCCGCCGCACCGGTCTATCTGAAGTGGATCAAGGCGTCGACCGGCAGTTCGGTGCGGCTGGTGATGGTGAAGGATGTGCAGTTCTTCACGTCGGACGGCAAGTACACGCGGGTGGTGACCGCCAGCGGCGACGCGTTGATACGGGTGCCGTTGAAAAGCCTGATCGAGCAGCTGGACCCGGGGCAGTTCGCGCAGGTGCATCGCGGGGCGATCGTCAACCTGGAGGCGATCGAGCGTATCGACCGCGATGGCGCGGCGATGGAGATTCGTTTGAAAGGGAGATCGGAGAAACTGGCCGTGAGCGAGGCGTTCACGCGCCAGTTTCGTCAGATGTAGCGTTCTAGTTCGCGCGCTTGGCGGCGATGGCGTTGCCGGCGCGGCTGGCGCCTTTGCGGCCGAGGAAGTGCGAGATGAACTGGCCCGCATCGACCACGATATCGAGGTCGATGCCGGTTTCGATCCCCAACCCCTGCATCAGGTACAGCACGTCCTCGGTGGCGACGTTGCCGGTCGCGCCCTTGGCGTACGGGCAGCCGCCCAGTCCCGACACCGACGAGTGGTAGATCGAGATGCCCACCTCCAGGCTGGCGTAGATGTTGGCCAGCGCCTGTCCGTACGTGTCGTGGAAGTGCCCCGCCAGACCGTCGGCGCGGAACTCGCGGATCGCGCGCTCCATCACCGCCTGCGTCTTGCGCGGTGTGGCCACGCCGATGGTGTCGGCAATGTCGATTTCGTCGCAGCCCAGGTCGCGCATGCGGCCCACCACGTCGGCCACCGCGTCGAGCGGCACGTCGCCCTGGTACGGGCAGCCGAACGAGCAGCTGATGCTGCCGCGCAGGCGCAGGCCGTTTTCCTTGGCGGTCCTGGCTACTTCCTCGAAGCGGGCGATCGATTCGGCGATCGAGCAGTTGATGTTCTTTTGCGAGAACGCTTCCGACGCCGAGCCGAAAATCACCACTTCGTCGGCGCGCGCGGCCAGCGCCGCCGTCAGGCCCTGCATGTTGGGCGTGAGCGCGGAGTAGATCACGCCGTCCTTGCGCGCGATGCCGGCCATGACCTCGGTGCTGGTGGCCATCTGCGGCACCCACTTCGGCGAGACGAAGGACGCCGCTTCGATGTTCTGGAAGCCGGCGCTGGTGAGGCGGTCCACCAGTTCGATCTTGACGTCGGCTGGCACGCTGGCTTTTTCGTTTTGCAGGCCGTCGCGCGGTCCCACTTCGACGATCTTGACCTGCCTTGGCGAACTGTTCATCTTCAATATCCTTGGTTGCGGTCGACGATGTCGGCGACGGGTTCGCCCTTTTCGAGCTTGCGGATTTTCTCGGCGATCTGCTGCACGCTTTCGCGCCGCAGGGTCAGCGCCGAGATGTGCGGCGTGATCGTGATGCGCGGCTCCTGCCAGAACGGGTGCTGCGCCGGCAGCGGCTCGTTGCGGAACACGTCCAGCGTGGCGGCGGCGATGTGGCCGGATTTGATCAGCGACAGCAGATCCGGTTCGGCGATGTGCGCGCCGCGCGCGACGTTGATGATGAAGGCGCCGGCCGGCAGCTTGCCCATGTTGGTGCGGTCGATCAGGTTGGACGTCTCCGGCGTCAGCGGCAGCATGCAGACCAGCACCCGGCTGCCGCGCAGGAAGGTGTCCAGTCCATCGCTGCCGTGGTAGCACTGCACGCCCGGGATGCGCTTTTCGCTGCGGCTCCAGCCGCGCAGCGGGAAGCCGAACGGCGCCAGCGCTTCAAGCACGCGGGTGCCCAGCACACCCATGCCCAGCACCCCGATCGGAAAGTCGCTCTTGACGTGCTGCGGCAGCGGCGCCCACAGGCCGGAGCGCGCCTGCGCCTCGTATTCGTCGAAGCGGCGGAAGTAGCGCAGCACCGAATACGTGACGTATTCGGCCATCTGCACCGCCATGCCGGCGTCGCCCAGGCGGATAATGGGCACTTCGCGCGGAATGGCGTCGCCGAAGCGCAGCAGCGCGTCGACGCCGGCGCCGGTGTTGAAGATCGCCTTGACCTGCGCCAGCTCCGGCAGCATGGCTTCGGGCGGCGACCACACCACCGCGTAGTCGCAAGGCTGGCTGGTTTCGCCGGCGTGCCAGATCTCGAATTCCGCCTCGGGCAGGAACTTGGTGAAGTCCTTGATCCACGGCTCGGTCTTGCCGTCCGCGCGATGTAAAAGAATGCGCATGATGATCTCCTGATCGTTCTTTACGCCGTCTTGAACGCCAGCAGCGGTGCGCCATCGGCCACCTGGTCGCCAACGCCGTAGAGGATGTCGTCGACCACCCCATCGTGCGGCGCGGCGATGGTGTGCTCCATTTTCATGGCTTCCATGATGACGAGGGCATCCCCTTTTTTCACTTCCTGGCCTTTGGTGGCCAGCACCGCGACCACCTTGCCCGGCATCGGCGCGGTCAGGCGGCCGCCTTCGGCCTCCGTCTCGCCGGCGTGGGCCATCGGGTCGTTGTAGGTCAACTGGTAGTGCGCGCCGCCGGTGAAGACGTGCAGCACATCGCCGTCGCGGCGCACAGCGCCGTGCACGGCCTGGTCGCCCAGCTTGATGCTGTAGCCGTCCGCGCCTTCGGCCGTGAGGCTGAGGGCTTCGGGCTGCGCGCCCGCGCCCATACTGAACAGCCAGCCGTCGGCGCGGTAGCTGACGTGGGCGGTGTAGGGCTGGTCGCTGGCGAATTCGTCGCCGAACGACAACGCGCGCAAGTAAGGCTGGTTCATGCGCCAACCCAGCGCCTGGCCCCACGGGTCGGCGGGATTGGCGCGCGATTGCGCGGCGGCGCTTTGTTTTTCGGCGGCGATCAGCGACACCACGGCCAGCGCCAGCGCGGCTTTCGGCGCGGCCTGCGGCGCCGGGAACAGCGCGTCCTGATTGCGTTCGATCAGGCCGGTGTCCAGATCGGCGGTGGAGAAGGCCTGGCCTTCGACCAGGCGTTTGAGGAAGGCGATGTTGGTCGCCAGGCCGACCACCTGGTATTCCGACAGCGCCTGCGCCATGCGGGCCAGCGCCTGTTTGCGGTCCGCACCCCAGACGATCAACTTGGCGATCATCGGATCGTAGAACGGCGAGATGGCGTCGCCGGCGCGCACGCCGGAATCGATGCGCACGCCGGCCGGCAGATTGATCGCGCCGCCAAGCTCGAACGAGACGGCGTCCGGCGTGGCCAGATGGCGCAAGGTGCCGATCGACGGCAGGAAGCCTTTTTCCGGATTCTCGGCGTAGATGCGCGCCTCGATGGCGTGGCCGTTGATGACCAGTTCGTGCTGCTGTTTCGGCAGCGGTTCGCCGGCGGCCACGCGCAGCTGCCATTCCACCAGGTCGGTCCCGGTGACCATCTCGGTGACGGGATGCTCGACTTGCAGGCGGGTGTTCATCTCCATGAAGTAGAACGAGCCGTCCTGGTTGGCGATGAATTCCACCGTGCCGGCGCCGACATAGCCGACTGCCTTGGCGGCGGCCACCGCAGCCTCGCCCATGGCGGCGCGGCGCTCGGCCGTCATACTCGGCGCGGGCGCTTCCTCCAATACCTTCTGGTGGCGGCGCTGCACCGAGCAATCGCGCTCGAACAGGTAGATGCAGTTGCCGAGGGTGTCGGCGAAGACCTGGATTTCAATGTGGCGCGGACGCTGGAGGTATTTCTCCGCCAGCACCTTGTCGTCGCCGAAGGAGCTGATCGCCTCGCGCTTGCACGACGCCAGCGCGTCCTTGAACTGCGCCGAGTTCTCGATCACGCGCATGCCCTTGCCGCCGCCGCCGGCCGAGGCCTTGAGCAGCACCGGGTAGCCGATCTTGTCGGCCTGCGTGTGCAGGAAGTCGGCGTCCTGCTGTTCACCGTGATAGCCCGGCACCAGCGGCACGTTGGCCTTTTCCATCAGCGACTTGGCGGCGGACTTGGAGCCCATCGCGCGCATCGCCGATGCCGGCGGGCCGATGAAGACCAGGCCCGCCTCGGCGCAGGCGTCGGCGAAGGCAGCGTTCTCGGACAGGAAGCCGTAGCCGGGGTGGATCGCTTGCGCGCCGGTGGCCTTGGCGACGGCGATGATCTTGTCGCCGCACAGGTAGCTCTCCTTGGCGGCGGCGGGGCCGATCAGCACCGCTTCGTCGCAGACGGCGACGTGCTTGGCGTTGGCGTCGGCCTCGGAGTAAACGGCGACGGTTTTGATGCCCATGCGGCGTGCGGTGGCGGCGACCCGGCAGGCGATCTCGCCACGGTTTGCGATCAGGATTTTGGTGAACATTTTTGTCTCCGTATATTTTTTGTTTTTAACCCACCACCATGCCGCAGGTTCGCCCGGGCCGGGGGTTTGGGGTCGTACCCCGTACGGGGTACGACCCCGCCCAGCTTTGCGGGTTAGCAGCCGCACTTCTCTTTTGGGGCCGATTCCAGTACGGCGCCACGGGTTTTGAGGCCCAGTTTCGCCAGCAGGTTGCGGTCGTCCTCCGCTTCCGGATTTTCGGTCGTCAGCAGCTTGTCGCCGTAGAAGATCGAATTGGCGCCGGCCATGAAGCACATCGCTTGTACCGCTTCGCCCATCTGGCGGCGGCCGGCCGACAGGCGCACGCGGGCCTTCGGCATCGTGATGCGGGCGACGGCGATGGTGCGCACGAATTCGAACGGGTCCAGCGGGTCCATGCCGTACAGCGGCGTGCCTTCGACCTGCACCAGGTGGTTGACCGGCACCGATTCCGGATACGGGTTCAGGTTGGCCAGCTGCGCGATCAAACCGGCGCGCTGCAGGCGCGTCTCGCCCATGCCGACGATGCCGCCGCAGCAGACTTTCAGGCCCGCTTCACGAATGCGGCCCAGCGTGTCCAGGCGGTCCTGGTATTCGCGGGTCGAGATGACGTTGTCGTAGAACTCGGGCGCCGTATCCAGGTTGTGGTTGTAGTAATCCAGGCCGGCGTCCTTCAGGCGCTGCGCCTGGCTTTCCTCCAGCATGCCCAAGGTGGCGCAGGTTTCCAGGCCGAGCGCCTTCACTTCGCGCACCATCTCCTCGACCTTGTCCATGTCGCGATCCTTCGGGCTGCGCCAGGCGGCGCCCATGCAGAACCGGGTGGCGCCGTTGTCCTTGGCCTGGCGGGCGGCGTCGAGCACCGTGTCGATGTCGAGGATCTTCTTGGCTTCGACGCCGGTGTCGTAGCGCGCCGCTTGCGGGCAGTAGCCGCAGTCTTCCTCGCAGCCGCCGGTCTTGATCGACAACAGCGTGGCCAGTTCGACGTCGCCGTCCGGGAAGTTGAGGCGGTGCGTTTGCTGCGCCTTGAACATCAGGTCATTGAACGGCAGGTCGAACAGCGCCATCACGTCTTCCAGCGGCCAGGTCGCCGCCGGCGGCAGGGTGATCGCGGCGGTCGGACGGTGCAGGGCGACGGTTTTAGGTTCTTGGAGGGTGGTCAGGGACATCGTGTTTCCTTGTCTGTTCAAAGTTCGTTCAAAGTTTGTTCCGGGTTGGCCAGTTGGGCAGCCCGGTAAAATCGATATGGGCGGCGGCCGCCTCCGCGCTGGGGTTTTCCAGGCGCGGGATGCGTCCCAGCAGCGGCGCGTCGATGCGCTGCGCCAGCGCGGCGACGTTTTCGTCGGCAAAGGCCATGTCGGCCTGGGTCTCGTTGGCGACCCAGCCGATCACCGTCAGGCCGCGCGCTTCGATCGCCTCGACCGTCAGCAGCGCGTGGCTGATGCAGCCGAGCCGCAGGCCGACCACCAGCACCACCGGCAGCGCGAGCTGCTCGGCCAGGTCGGCGGTGTCGAATTCGTCGTTGAGCGGCACGCGGAAGCCGCCCACGCCCTCGACCACCACGGCGTCGGAGGCGGCGTTGATTTCGACGTAGGCGGCCAGGATCGGCACCGCCGAAATGGTGACGCCCTCGAGCGCGGCGGCGATGTGCGGCGCGGCCGGCTCCTTGAGCAGGAACGGCGTGGTAATCGTCGGCAGCAGGTGGACGTTGCCGGCGGCGGCCAGCTGGTCGCAGTCGTCGTTGTGCCATTCGCCGTCGCGCAGCTCGGCGCCGGCTGCCACCGGCTTCATGCCGCAAGCGCGCACGCCGGCCTTCACCAAGGCGTGCAGCATCGCCGACGAGACCAGCGTCTTGCCGATTTCCGTGTCGGTACCGGTGACGAAGCAGCAAAAGCGCGGCGGCAGGCCCCCTGCCAGCACCGCCGGCTGCATCTCTGGCTCCTGCTCCAGTACCTCATCGACCGCTGGCGCGTCGGACGGTATGTCGACTGCTATGACGGGATCATCGAGACTCATCTGACGTCCTTTTCGAAGGCATCCAAATTATTCAGCGCGGTGATCAGCTGCGCCACTTCCATGCTGCTATGGGCCGCCGATAGCGTCACCCGCAGGCGCGATGTGCCTGGCGCGACGGTGGGCGGACGGATAGTGCCGACCCACAGCCCCTGTTCGTACAGAGCCGCGCCGGCGCGCATGGTTTCGGCATTATCGCCGATCAGGATAGGTTGGATCGCCGTCACCGACGGCAAACGCCGCCAGCGACGCAGTTTGAGCCCAACCTCGCCATCGTCCAATTGTGCCACCAATGCGGCAAGGTGCGCGCGCCGTTTTATGCCTTCCTGGCCCTCGATCAGGTCGATGCTGGTCAGCAGGGCGTGCGCCAGCGCCGGCGGCGTAGCGGTGGTGAAGATGTAGGGGCGGGCTTTCTGGATCAGCGTCTCGATCACCGTCTCGTGGGCGGCGACGAAGGCGCCGCCCACGCCGGCCGCCTTGCCCAGGGTGCCCATATAGACCAGATAGGGCGAGCGCAAGTTGAAATGCTCCAGCGCGCCCCGTCCATGGTCGCCCAGGGTGCCGAAGCCGTGGGCGTCGTCGATGACCAGCCAGGCGCCGTGTTGTTCGCACAACGCGAGAAGGGCCGGCAGCGGCGCCAGGTCGCCATCCATGCTGAAGACGCTGTCCGTCACTACCAGCTTGGTAGCGGCGTTGCTGGCCGCGAGCATGGCGCCCAGCGCTTCCAGATCCGCATGCGGGTAGACGGTAACCTTGGCGCGCGACAGTCGGGCGCCGTCGATCAGCGAGGCGTGGTTGAGCGATTCGGAGAAGATCTCGGCCTCGCGGTCGCCGGCGGTCAGGCCGGTGATGATGGCGAGGTTGGCCATGTAGCCGGTGCAGAAGGTCAGCGCGCGCGCCGATTCCAGATGGGCGCCGACGAATTCGGCCAGGCGCTCCTCCAGCATGGCGTGGGCGCGGACATGGCCGCTGATCATGTGCGAGGCGCCGCTGCCGACGCCATAGATCGCGGCCCCTTCCTGCAGCGCGAGCTTGAGCTTCGGGTGGTTGGCCAGGCCCAGATAGTCGTTGCTGCAGAAAGCCAGCAACTGGCGGCCGTCGACCGACACGCGGGCGCCGCATGGCGTGTCGACGGTGCGGCGCTTGCGGATCAGGCTTTGCTCGTCGAGCGCGCGCAGCTGGCCCGTGAGTTTGTTCAGCAGATCCATCGTCAGCCCGCCATCGTTTTGTCGAACACGGCCAGCGTGTTGGCGGCCAGGCCGTCGATTTCGTCGTCGTTCAGGATATACGGCGGCATCATGTAGACGGTGGCGCCGATGGGGCGCATCAGCAGTTCATGCTCGACCGCCGTGGCGAAGAAGCGGCGCGAGAAGTCCGGCGTGGCGCCGATGGCGTCGAAGGCCCAGATCATGCCGCGCTGGCGGAAGTTGCGCACCTGGCGGTGCTGCGCCAGCGGTTGCAGCGCGGCCGTCAGGCGCGCCGCCTTGACCTTGTTCGCGTCGAGGACATTATCTTCCTCGAAGATTTGCAAGGTCGCCAGCGCGGCGCGGCAGGCCAGCGGGTTGCCGGTGTACGAGTGCGAGTGCAGGAAGCCGCGCGTGACGTCGCTGCTGTAGAAGGACTGGTAGATGTCGTCGCGCGTCATCACCAGCGACAGCGGCAGGTAGCCGCCGCTGATGCCCTTGGACAGGCACAGGAAGTCCGGCCAGACGGCGGCCTGCTCGCAGGCGAAGAAGGTGCCGGTGCGGCCGCAGCCGACGGCGATTTCGTCGAGGATCAGGTGCACCTGGTGGCGGTCGCACAGTTCACGCACCAGTTTGAGGTACAGTGGGTCGTGCATCGCCATGCCGGTGGCGCATTGCACCAGCGGTTCGATGATGATGGCGGCGATCTTGTCGGCTTTTTCGACGAACAGGCGTTCGACGTCGGCGGCGGCGCGGCGCGCCATGTCCTCTGCCGTCTCGCCTTCGGCGGCGTTGCGTGCATCCGGCGACATCACCGTCTGCGAGGCGCGCAGCAGCGGGCCGTAGGCGTCCTTGAACAGGGCGACGTCGGTGACGGCCAGCGCGCCAATGGTCTCGCCGTGGTAGCTGCCTTTGAGGCAGACGAATTCCTGCTTGCCGGCCTTGCCGTTGTTGCGCCACGAGTGGAAGCTCATTTTGAGCGCGATTTCCACCGCCGAGGCGCCGTCGCTGGCGTAGAAGCTATGGCCCAGCACATGGCCGGTCAGCGCCGACAGTTTTTCCGACAGTTCGATCACCGGTTCGTGCGTGAAGCCGGCCAGCATGGCGTGTTCCAGCGTGTCCAGCTGGTCCTTCAGCGCGGCGTTGATGCGCGGGTTGGCGTGGCCGAACAGGTTGACCCACCAGGAGCTGATCGCGTCCAGGTAGCGACGGCCTTCATGGTCGTACAGCCACGCGCCCTTGCCCCGGCTGACCGGGATCAAAGGTACTGTCTCATGGTGCTGCATCTGCGTGCATGGGTGCCATACGCTGCGCAGGCTGCGTGCCACCCATTCGCTTTGTGTTTTGTCTTGCAAGGAAACTCCGATGTCTTTAATGCGTCAGCCAGTTCGGCTTGCGCTTTTCGAGGAACGAGGCCACGCCTTCGCGGCCCTGCTCCGATGCGCGGATATGCGCGATGCGCTCGGCGGTATCGGCCAGCAGCGCATCGTTCACTGGTTGCCCGACGACGTCGCGCACCAGCGCCTTGGCTTGCCGCACCGCGTTGGGGCTGTTGTTGACCAGCGCCTTGACGATTTCCGCCACCATGGCGTCGAGGGCGTCGGCGGCCACCACCTCGTGGGCGAAGCCGATGCGCAGCGCTTCGCCGGCGGAGAAGCGCTCCGCCGTCAGGAAGTAGCGGCGCGACGCGTTTTCGCCCATGGCCTTGATCACGTAGGGCGAAATGGTCGCGGGGATCAGGCCCAGTTTCACTTCGCTCAGGCAGAAGTTGGCCTCGTCGACCGCGACGATGATATCGCAGGCGGCCACCAGGCCCATGCCGCCGGCGTAGCAATCGCCCTGCACCTTGGCCACCACGGGCTTGGGACACAGGTAGATCGTGCGCAGCATCTCCGCCAGTTGCAGGGCGTCGGCATGGTTTTCGGCGTGCGTGTAGCCCGCCATTTCTTTCATCCAGTTCAAATCGGCGCCGGCGCAGAAGGCCGGGCCGTTCGCGGCCAGCACGATGGCGCGCAGCTCGTCGTCGGCACCGAGCTCGCGGAAGGCGCGGGTGATTTCGGCGATGGTCTCTTCGTTGAAGGCGTTGCGCGTGTCCGGCCGGTTCAGCGTGACGGTGGCGATTTTGCCGTCGCGGGTAACGTTGAGTGTGGTGAAAGCCATGCCTACTCCTTGATTGCGTACTTGATTTCGGTCGGCATGCCGACCGATTTGAGAAAGCGTTCGGTCTCCGGCAGCCAGATTGGCACGCCGTCCGCGCTCAACACCATCGTGTGCGCGTCCTTCTTGAAAGGGCCGAAGGCGACCAGTTGCGCCTTGCCGCCGGCGCCTGTGTAGGCCGCGTACAGGTCCTCGGCCAGCTTCGGTCCGAAGTGGGCGTCGTTGGCGCCGTAGAACCACAGGGTCGGCACCTTGCTGCGCGCGCCGTAGGCCTTGAAGGCGTCGACCAGCGCGCCCTGCCAGTCGCACTTGGAGCGGCTGTTGACGCCACCGGCGAAGTTGATCACGCCGCGCACACCGCTGATATTGTGGCTGCCGGCGGCGATGGCCGTCAGGCCGCCGTGCGACTGGCCGGCCAGCAGCACGTGGGTTTGATCGGCCCACGGCTGCTTCATCGCGTATTGCATCGCGAAGAACAGCGAATTGGCCTGGTCGTCGCCGTTTTTCTCGGCGCGGCAGTGGGAGTTGACGTAGATGCCGCCCGAGCCGGCGAAACCGAGCCGCATCGGGATGACGACCGCGTAGCCGCGCCGTACGAACTGCTTCGACAGCACGACGTAGCGGGCACGCTCCTGCTGGTGGGCGTCTGCGCCGCCCGATTTACCGTGGTTCATGAACAGCACCGGGAACGGGCCGTTGCCCGGTGGTTTGAAGATCGTCGTTTGCAAGGTGATCGGATCGCCGCCGATGGTGGCGGGGACGTCGACCACTTGTTCGCCCATGCGTTTCTCGACCAGCGGCAGCGACTGCCCGGGCGCCGTCAGCGGCTGCAGCATCTTCACCTGCGTCCCCTCCTGCGCGCCGGCGCAGGCGCACGCCAGCACGCAAAGAAGCGCGCACAAAGGCGCGGCCAAACGGTGACGGGGGTGAAGGCGATGGCGCATGGTCGTCTTTTACATCCTGAAGACACCGAATTTGGTGTCGGGGATTTCGGCATTGAGCGCGGCCGACAGGCCCAGGCCCAGCACCATGCGGGTGTCGGCCGGGTCGATGACGCCGTCGTCCCACAGGCGCGCGGTGGCGTAATACGGGTGGCCCTGGTGCTCGTACTGGTCCTTGATCGGCTGCTTGAAGGCCGCTTCCTCCTCCGCCGTCCACGAACCGCCCTTGCCCTCGATGCCGTCGCGCTTGACGGTGGCCAGCACCGACGCGGCCTGGTCGCCGCCCATGACGGAGATGCGGGCGTTGGGCCACATCCACATGAAACGCGGCGAAAAAGCGCGGCCGCACATGCCGTAGTTGCCTGCGCCGAAGCTGCCGCCGATGATGACGGTGAACTTCGGCACGGCGGCGGTGGCGACGGCGGTGACCATCTTGGCGCCGTTGCGGGCGATGCCTTCGTTTTCGTATTTGCGGCCGACCATGAAGCCGGTGATATTTTGCAGGAACACCAGCGGGATCTTGCGCTGCGCGCACAGCTCGATGAAGTGTGCGCCCTTCAATGCCGATTCCGAGAACAGGATGCCGTTGTTGGCGATGATGCCCACCTTCATGCCGAAGATGTGGGCGAAGCCGCAGATCAGCGTGGTGCCGTAGCGCGCCTTGAATTCATCGAACTCGCTGCCGTCGACGATGCGGGCGATGACCTCGCGCACGTCGAACGGCTTGCGGGTGTCGACCGGGATCACGCCGTACAATTCTTCGGTGGCGTATTTCGGTTCTTCCGCTTCGCGCAGCGCGCCCTGTTGCGGCTTGCTGCGGTTCAGGTTCGAGACGATGGTGCGCGCCAGCGACAGCGCGTGCAGGTCGTTCTGCGCCAGGTGGTCGGCCACGCCGGACAGGCGGGTGTGGACGTCGCCGCCGCCCAGGTCCTCGGCCGTCACCACCTCGCCGGTGGCCGCCTTCACCAGCGGCGGACCGCCGAGGAAAATCGTGCCCTGGTCCTTGACGATGATCGATTCGTCGCTCATGGCCGGCACGTAGGCGCCGCCGGCCGTGCAAGACCCCATGACGACGGCGATCTGCGGAATGCCCTTGGCCGACAGGTTGGCCTGGTTGTAGAAGATGCGGCCGAAGTGGTCGCGGTCGGGGAAGACGTCGTCCTGGTTGGGCAGGTTGGCGCCGCCCGAGTCGACCAGGTAGATGCAAGGCAGGTTGTTCTGGTCGGCGATTTCTTGCGCGCGCAGGTGCTTCTTGACCGTCATCGGGTAGTAGGTGCCGCCCTTGACGGTGGCGTCGTTGCAGACAATGACGCACTCCTGGCCCGCGACGCGGCCGATGCCGGTGATGATGCCGGCCGCCGGCGCGGCGTCGGCGCCGTTGGCGTCCTGGTACATGCCGTAGGCGGCCATCTGCGACAGTTCGAGGAACGGCGTGCCGGGATCGAGCAGCATTTGCACGCGGTCGCGCGGCAGCAGTTTGCCGCGCGCGACGTGCTTGGCCGACGCCGCCTCGCCGCCGCCGGCCGCGATTTTCGCGACCTTGGCGCGCAGGTCGTCGACGACGGCCCGCATGGCGGCGGCGTTGGCCTTGAAGTCCTCGCTGCGGGGATTGAGCTTGCTTTCGATCTGCGGCATTGTTTTTCCTTTGTGCGCGTGGTCTCGCACGCGTCGTGATGATTATTCGGGAAAACTACCGTCAACGTAATACCAGCGCGGGCCGCCCTCGGTCGGCTCGCGCACGAAGTTGCTGATCTCGTGGAGGCGCTGCGCCTTGCCGTTGACCTTGAAACGGGCGACGAATTCGACCGTGTCGCGCTCCGGATCAGTTGTCTTCGCAGTTGCCACCAATGCAACTACTGCTTTACGTTGACGTAAACGTAAAGCAGATTTTACCTCAAGTCCCAACCATTGCAATTTTTCTTCGTCGCTCAGGATCGGCTCGCTCGGGCGGGTGCTGGCGTGCCAGGTGGCCAGCAAATAGGGCTCGTCGCGCAGGCCATAGGCGGTGTAACGCGAGCGCATCAGCGTTTCGGCGGTGGGCGGGATGGCGGCGCCCGCGATATAGGGGCCGCAGCAGGCCGCGAGGGACGGGCCGCCGCATGGGCAGCCGGCGGGCGCGGCGGACTTCTTGGACATGGGTGGCAGGACGGGCTGGTGTGACAAGCCAGCATTATCCGCCAAATGGGCCGCTTGCGCACCGCCCCGCGTTTCGCCGGGCGCACTAAATAATGTGTTTTACGGCCTTGCGGGCGCACGGGCTTGCGTATCGCTATTACACTAGGGGGGTTAGGAGAAACAAATGAGCCAGAGTGGTTTTGAATTCAAGGCGGACGCCAACGACAGTTCGCCCCTGTACATGCAGATTGCCCGGAAATTGAGCGACGATGTGCATAACGGCCGCTATCAGGTCGATCAGGCGCTGCCGTCCGAGCGGGCGCTGTCTGAGTTGCTCAACGTTTCGCGGGTGACCGCGCGCAAGGCCATCGACCAGCTGGTCGACCAGGGCCTGGTGGTGCGCCGGCGCGGTTCGGGCAACTATATCGCGCCGCGCATCGAGCAGCCGTTGTCGAACCTGACCAGTTTTTCGGAGCAGTTGCAGCAGCGCGGCCACGTGCCGGGCTCGCGCTGGCTCAAGCGGGCGATCGTCACGCCCACGCCCGAGGAGCAGCTGAGCCTGGGCCTGTCGCCGTATTCGAAGGTGGCGCGGCTCGAGCGCCTGCGGCTGGCCGACGACGTGGTCATGGCCTACGAGGTCAGCGTGTTGCCGCAGACGGTGCTCAACGACCCGGACGCGGTCGGCGCCTCCCTGTACCAGTATCTCGACAGCATCGGCCAGTCGCCGGTGCGGGCGCTGCAGCACATCCGCGCGATGAACGCGTCGGCCGACCTGGCGCGCCAGCTGGGCGTGCCGGAGGGGCAGGCGGTGCTGTACATTACGCGTATTGCCTATTTGGAATCCGGCGAGGCGATGGAGTTGACGCATTCATATTGTCATAGTGACCATTACGACTTCGTCGCCGAGATGCGGCGCGCGACCTGACCCCGACGCCGGCACTGTCGTCACGATCATGCCCGACAAACTGACCTCATTGATGCTGCGCCACGCGCCAGCGGACGGCATGCACGATTGCGCCCTGCCCGGCGTGACCTTGATCCGCTCGTCCACGCCGACCACGCCGATGCCGGCGGTCTACGAACCGTCCATTTGCGTGATGGCGCAGGGCAGCAAGCAGGTGCTGGCCGGCGAGCAGATATTGAACTACGACAGTACCCGTTATCTGATCGCGGCGGTGGACGTGCCGGCCGTCGGCGCGGTGACCGAGGCCACGGTGGCGCGGCCCTATTTGTGCGTGTATTACCGCTTCAACCGGCCGGAGTTGACCAGGCTGGCGTTGAAAGTCGACGCCGCCGTGCGGCAGGATGGGACATCCGGTCCCGTGCGCGGGCTGGCGGTTCACGACACGACGCCGCAACTGGTGGACGCGTTCACCAGGCTGGTGGAGTTGCTCGACACGCCGGCCGACATTGCGACCCTGGCGCCGTTGATCGAGCAGGAAATCATCTATCGGCTGGCCACCGGGCCGGCGCGGGCTGTCATGCATCATATCGCCAGCGGCGACCGCAGCCTGAACCAGGTGTCGCGGGCGATCGGCTGGATCAGGGACCATTATCGCGAGCCGATCACCATCGATGTGCTGGCCGAGCAGGCCGGCATGAGTCCGTCGTCGCTGCATGCGCATTTCAAGTCGATTACCCACTTGAGTCCGATCCAGTATCGGGCCCGCTTGCGGCTGCAGGAGGCGCGGCGGCTGATGGTGGCCGAGGGCATGGACGCGGCGCAGGCGGCCTTCAAGGTCGGCTACGACAGCGCCTCCCAGTTCAGCCGCGAGTATGGGCGCCTGTATGGCGAGGCGCCCGCCACCGATGCCAGCCGCCTGCGGGGGCGGGCGGCAATACTGTAACGCGGCCGGGTCAGGCTTTGTATTGGGTAGTGATCAAATAAACCTGGAAGGCGAACGAGGCCGCCGCCGCCAGCAGCGCCCGGGCGGCCCACAGCTTGCGCCCGGCGCTCAGGCTTGGATGCTTGTTCAGTGTGCCGCGGTAGGCGCGGTAGCCCAGGTACATGTTCAGCGGCCCGAAGATGTAGACCGTAATCATCAAAAACATCAGCGGGTAGGACAGCAGGATCAGCAAAAAAGTCAGCAGGTACATGATTTGGCGGCGCTCGGTTGCGTATTGTTCGTTGTGTGCGTATGGTAACTGCCGTGAGCATAACAGCAGCGGCCGCCGCGAAAGGAAGTATGAAGCAACAACGCAACCCGTGGAGCTGGGTGCCCAGCATTTCCTTTAGCCAGGCCGTGCCCTATGTCGCGGTGATGATGCTGTCGACGGTGATGTATAAAAACCTGGGCATCTCCAACACCGATCTGGCGTTTTATACGGCCTGGCTGTACCTGCCGTGGGTCATCAAACCGCTGTGGTCGCCGCTGGTCGAGCTGGTGGGCACCAAGCGGCGCTGGATCGTGCTGCTGCAACTGTTGACGGGCGCCTGTCTGGCATCCGTGGCGCTGACCCTGCACCTGCCGCAATTCTTCGCCATGAGCCTGGCCGTGCTGTGGCTGATGGCGTTCAGCTCGGCCACCCACGATATCGCCTCCGACGGCTATTACATGCTGGGCCTGCCGACCCAGGGCCAGCAGGCGGCCTTCGTCGGCGTGCGCAGCGCCTTTTACAAGCTGGCGATGATCGCCGGCCAGGGCGGCATCGTCTACATGGCCGGCGAGTTGATCAAGTCCAGCGGCGATCCGGCCTGGGCCTGGTCGGTGGTGTTCGGCGTGATGTCGGCGCTGTTCCTGCTGCTGTGCGCCTATCACCATTTCGTGCTGCCGCGCCCGGATTCGGACCGCAGCCACGCCGGCGGCGGCGCGCTGTGGACCGATTTCATCAATACCTTCCGCAGCTTTTTCCAGAAGCCCGGCATAGTCGCCATCCTCGGTTTCCTGCTGCTGTACCGGCTGGGTGAGGCGCAACTGCTCAAAATGGCGGCGCCGTTCCTGCTCGATCCGCGCGACCAGGGCGGCCTGGGCTTGACGACGTCGGAGTTCGGCCTGGTCTACGGCACCATCGGCGTGTGCGCGCTGGTGCTGGGCGGCCTGGCCGGCGGCGTGGTCATTTCGCGCTTCGGCCTCAAGCGCGCGCTGTGGCCGATGGTGTTCATCATGCACGTGCCGGACCTGGTGTTCGTCTACCTGGCGACCGCCTTGCCGACCGATACCGTGTTCATTTCTGCCTGCCTGGCCGTCGAGCAGTTTGGCTACGGCTTCGGCTTCGCCGCCTTCATGCTGTACATGATCCTGGTGGCCGACGGCGCGCACAAGACCGCCCATTACGCCATCTGCACCGGCTTCATGGCACTGGGCATGATGCTGCCGGGAATGGTCAGCGGCTGGATCCAGGACCATTTGGGCTATCAAAAGTTTTTCATCTGGGCATGTATTTCGACCTTGCCGGCGTTTTTCATGACCGCCAGGGTGCGTATCCCGATTGAATTCGGTAAGAAATAGACGTCCCCGGCTTTACAATAGAAGGCTCAACTGTATCGGGGAATGGTTTTGGTTTTTAATGCAAAGAAACGGCTGACCTTGACCGCCGGCGTGGCCGGCGTCATGGCGGCGCTGCTGGATGGTTGTTCAAGTACGCCGTCGGCGCCCGCCGCCGATGGCGCCACCCCGCCGCCGCCCTCGCCCCCGCCCGGCACGCCGCGCCCGCCGGGTGCCATCGCGCCGCCACCGCTGCCGTTCGATCCGAACATGCCGCCGCCGGCGCCGCGCGAGTTCCGCGCCGCCTGGGTGTCCACGGTTGCCAATATCGACTGGCCCAGCCGCAGCAACCTGAGTTCCGAGAAGCAGCAGGCCGAAGCCGTCGCCATCCTGGAGCGCTGCAAGGCGCTGAACCTGAACGCCATCGTGCTGCAGGTGCGTCCAAGCGCCGACGCCATCTATCCGTCCGAGCTCGAGCCGTGGTCGGAGTTCCTGACCGGCCAGCAGGGCCGCGCGCCCAAGGGCGGCTACGATCCGCTGCAATTCTGGATCGAGCAGGCGCACGTGCGCGGGCTCGAGCTGCATGCGTGGTTCAACCCCTACCGTGCCCGCCACGCGACGGCCAAGTCGGCGCTGGCGCGCAACCACATCGCCAACACCAACCCGGAAGCGGTCAAGACCTACGGCCGCTACCTGTGGATGGACCCGGGCGAGTCGGCCGCCTCGCAGCGCACGCTCGACGTCATCCTCGACGTGGTGCGGCGCTACGACATCGACGGCGTGCACATCGACGATTATTTCTATCCGTATCCGATCGACACGCCCAACGCCGCCGGCCCGGAGGGCGTGGCGCTGGACGGCGGCGCGGGTGGTGGCGGCGGCAGGCAGGAACTGGAATTTCCGGACCAGCCGTCGTGGCAGCGCTATCTGCTCGGCGGCGGTACCTTGGACCGGCCGCACTGGCGGCGCCAGAACGTCAATGCGTTGATCCAGGCGCTGTATATCGGCATCCACAAGGAAAAAAGCTGGGTGCGCTTCGGCATCAGCCCCTTCGGCATCGGCCGGCCGGACCGGCGCCCGGCCGGCATCGTCGGCCTGAGCCAGTACGACAAGCTGTACGCGGACGCCGAACTATGGCTCAACAACGGCTGGCTCGACTATCTGGCGCCGCAGCTGTACTGGCCGGTGGCGCAGGCGCCGCAGGCGTTCGACGTGCTGCTCGATTACTGGCTGGCGCAGAACACGCGCGCGCGCCACGTCTGGCCCGGGCTCTACACCAGCCGCATCGACAACACGGCCAAGACGTTCGCGCCGGAGGAGATCGTCAAGCAGATCGGCGTTACGCGCAGCCGCGCCGGCGCCCGTGGCCATCTGCACTTCTCCGTCGCCGCGCTGATGCAGAACCGCAAGGGCATCACCGACCAGCTCAAGGCGCGCACCTACCAGGCGCCGGCGCTGTCGCCGGCCACGCCGTGGCTGGGGTCCGAAGCGCCGGTCGCGCCGAGCGCGACCGCCAAGCGCGAATCGCAGGGCGTTGGCCTGCGGCTGGCGGCCGGCGGCGGCAAGCCGGTGACGCATTACGCGATCTGGAGCCGCTACGGCGCCGAGTGGCGCTTCGCCGTGGCGCCCGCGTCGCGCGCGGTGCTGCTGTTGGCGGACGACGCGGCCGGGCAGGCGGCCGAGACGGTGGTGGTCAGCGCCGTCGACCGGCTGGGCAATGAAAGCCCGCGCATCAGCGTCTACAAACGGAGCTGACGGTGAACGGCCTGGGCCTTGGCATCGACGCGGGCGGCACGCAAACCCGCTGGGCGCTGGCCGATGCGGCCGGCGTCGTCGTCGCCGAGGGTGCGGTCGACGGCATGTCGGCCACGCAGATGGGCAATGACGGCGGCCGCGACGCCGTGCGCGCCGTCTTCGCCAACTTGGCGGCGCAGGTGCTGGCCGCCGGCCGGCCTGTGGCCGTGTGCGCAGGCCTGACCGGTTTCGACGGCGCCGCCGGCTTGCCGGCGCAATGGCTGGCCGAATTGCTGAACGTCGCGCCGGCCGCCGTGACCGTGCGCAGCGATATCGAAATCGCCTATTTGGACGGCTTCGCGCCCGGCGAGGGCTATCTGGTGTACGCCGGCACCGGCTCGATCGCCGCCTGGATCGCGCCGGACGGCCAGTTCCACCGCGCCGGCGGACGCGGCGTGACCCTGGACGACGGCGGCGGCGGCTTCTGGATCGCGCGCGAGGCGATGCGCCACATCTGGCGCCTGGAGGACGAGGAGCCCGGCGCGTGGCAACGTTCGGCCATGGCGCGCGCTGTGTTCGACCACGTCGGCGGCAGCGACTGGGCCTTGTCTCGTCAGTTTATCTACGGGCAGGAGCGGGGCGCGATCGGGCGGCTGGCGCTGGCCGTCGCCGCCAGTGCCGACGCCGATCCGTTCGCGCGCGGCATCCTCGAACAGGCCGGCCGCGAACTGGCGCGCATCGCGCTGGCGCTGGTGCGCCGCTACGGGCCGCGTCCAATTGCATTGGCCGGACGCGCCGCCACCTTGCATCCGCTGATTGCGCAAACGATGCGCGCGGCGTTGCCCGAAGCGTTGTTGCTGACGCAGCGCGCAACAAAAGCGCACCACGCGGCGGCCCGTATTGCTCTAAACTCACTGAATTGAACCGCTGCCGAGATTGCCCATGAAGATTGTTCCGTTGACCGTTTTGTCCACCATGATGGCGCTGCTGGCCGGTTGCGCCACCGTGCCGCCGTCCGAGCCGCGCATCGACCGCAGCCTGAGCTCGCGCGGGCAGAGCGACAGGGTCAAGTACATCATCATTCACTACACGGTGTCGGACCTGCCGCGCTCGATCAAGATACTGACGCAGCAGGATGTCAGCGCGCATTATCTGCTGACCGACACCGAGCAGCCGTTCTTCTACGCGCTGGTCGACGAGTCGCGGCAATCGAACCACGCCGGCATCAGCAGCTGGAAGATCTACAACCAGCTCAATTCGGCGTCGATCGGCATCGAGATCGTCAATCGCGGCTTCACCGAATCGCCGCAGGGACGGGTGTGGTATCCGTTCCCGCAGGCGCAGATCGACCAGTTGATATTGCTGCTCAAGGATATCGTCAAGCGCCATGGCATCAAGCCGGAGAATATTCTCGGCCACAACGATATCGCGCCGCAGCGCAAGCAGGACCCGGGGCCGTTGTTCCCGTGGAAGCAACTTGCGGACGCAGGACTGATCACGTGGCCGGAGCCGAGCCGCGTGGCCGCGCGCCTGCCGGGGTATCAGCAGCAGTTGCCGGATGTGCTGTGGTTCCAGCTGAAGCTGGCGCAGCATGGCTACGCGGTGCCGCAAACCGGGCAATTCGATCAGGCGACGCGCAATGTGTTGACGGTGTTCCAGTCGAAGTATCGGCAGTCGTTGTTTGACGGCGTGCCGGATGCGGAGACGGCGGCGATTCTGGATGTGTTGACCAGTCCGCTGCCCGCGGTGCCGGCGCAGGGTGCTGGCGTCGCGCCGGCGGTTGTGACGCCAGCACCGGTGACGCCAGCACCGATCACGCCGTTGCCCGCAACGCCTGCGCCGGTCGCGCCCGCGCCAACGCCGGTGACTCCGGCCGTGCCTCCGCAGCCGGTGCCTCCCACCGAGCCGGTCGAGTCGCAATAAGCCACCGGGTGCCTGCAATGACGTCTCCCATCCACTGCGAAACGATTGCCGGCCACCCAGATTTCCGTCGTCTCGACACCATCCAGGGCATTGCCGTCGATCTGCGCTACGCCACGCCGGACAACTTTGTCGGCAGGGATCTCTATTCGCCGTTGGATTGCAGCTTCCTGCATAAAGATGCGGCGGCCGCGCTCGAGCGGGCGGTGGCATGGCTGGCGGCGCGCCGTCCGGATTACAAGTTTTTAGTGTTGGACGCCCTGCGCCCGCAACGGGTGCAGGAGCAACTCTGGCAAGCACTGCAGGGCACCGATCTGCTTGGCTACATCGCCGACCCGGCGCGCGGCTCGATCCACTCGTTCGGCATGGCGCTCGATGTCACCTTGGTGGACGCGCAAGGCCGCGAGCTGGACATGGGGACCGGCTTCGACGACTTGAGTGAGCGCTCGCATCCGGCCAAGGAGGCACTGTTGCTGGCGCGGGGCGAGCTGAGCGTGCACCACATCGAAAACCGCCGCTGGCTGCGGGGCGCGATGTTCCAGGCCGGCTTTGTCGGCATCAACAGCGAATGGTGGCATTTCGACTGTGGAGATCGGCTGTTGGTTCGGCGCGATTACGCCCGCGTACTGTAGACCCCCCCTGAGGCCCCGCCGCCCGGCAGCGAGGGAGGGGAGCTCTTTTTTCAGCTTTTACTAAAACCTGCTATTTCTTACTACACTGAGCTATTCCCCACTATTTCGTGCTATTTGCCGCTACGCCGAACACTAAAAAGCGCTAATTCGTACTATTTCTCAGGTGTCGCGATAATTTAGTAAGTTTTAGTGTGTTGCATAGGAATTTTAGTAAGAGACAGAGCGGAGTAGTAAAGGTTAGTTGCGAATAGCAGGGATTAGTAAATCCGGCTTTTTCAGGCTACTGCCCCCGGAGTCGTTCGGGATCAGTCTCACCGTTACCGGTCCACCATCGCCATGCGCTCCTGACTGTAGCGCGGCCCCGCGACCTGCTTCAACGCGTTGTCGAGTACGCCCATCTCGCGGGCATCGAGCGTGATCCCGGCGGCGGCCACGTTCTGTTCCAGGTAGGTGCGGCGGCGTGTGCCGGGAATCGTCACGATGTCGTCGCCCTTGTGCATCGCCCACGCCAGCGCGATCTGGCCCGGCGTGACCTGCCGCGCGTCGGCCAGCTCGCGCACGATGGCCGCCGCCTGCATGTTGCGGTCGAAATTCTCGCCTTGCAGACGCGGGTCCAGATGGCGGAAGTCGCTCGGCGGATATTCCTCCGCGCGCTTGGCGCTGCCGGCCAGGAAGCCGCGTCCCAGCGGACTGAACGCGACCAGCCCGATGCCCAGCTCGCGCAGCGCCGGAATCACGTCCGCCTCCAGGTTGCGCTCCCACAGCGAATACTCGCTTTGCACCGCGCTGATCGGGTGCACCGCGTGCGCGCGGCGGATGTTGGCCACCCCCGCCTCGGACAGCCCCAGATAGCGCACCTTGCCCTCCTTCACCAGATCGGCCATCACGCCCACCACATCCTCAATCGGCACCAGCGGATCGATGCGGTGCTGGTACAGCAAATCGATGTAGTCGGTGTTCAACCGGCGCAGCGAGCCTTCGACCTTGGCGCGGATGCCCGCCGGGTCGCTGGTGACGCCGACAGTCTTGCCGTCGCGGATGTCGAAGCCGAACTTGGTGGCGAGGATGACCTCGTCGCGACGCCCGGCGAAGGCACGGCCCAGCAACGCCTCGTTGTCGTAGGGACCGTATTGCTCGGCCGTGTCGAAGAAATTGACGCCGAGATCGATCGCGCGGTGCAGGGTGGCAACCGCTTCATTCTGGTCAGCAGGGCCGTAGGTGTTGCTCATGCCCATGCAGCCGAGGCCCTGCGCCGAGACCGTCAAACCTTGGCTACCTAAATTGCGTTGTTTCATGTTGACCTCCTGTCGGTTGGATGGGATTCAGTATGCCACCATCTAAAAAATCCACAATCCGATTAAAATGCAAAGCATTATTGATGCAGGTGCAACGGTGAGGCGGCTCAATTATGGAAATGCTGAAGGAAATGGCGATCTTCGCGCAGGTGGTCGACAGCGGAGGATTCTCGGCCGCCGCGCGCCACCTGGGCCTGACGACGTCGGCCGTCAGCCGCCACGTGTCGCGGCTGGAAACTTATATTGGCGGGCGGCTGTTGCAGCGGACCACGCGTTCGGTGTCGCCGACGGAACTCGGCGAACAGGTGCACGCAGCCTGTGTCCGCATGGTCAACACGGCGCGCGAGATCCACGCGCTGGCCGGCAGCTACAGCGCCCGGCCGAACGGCGTGGTGCGCATCAGCGCGCCGGTGGTGCTGGGTCAGCTGTGGCTGGCGCCCTTGCTGCCGGCGTTTTTGGACCGCTATCCGGAGGTCGATGTCCGCCTGTCGCTGGTGGACCGCAATGTCGATCTGATCGAGGAGGGCATCGACCTGGCGATCCGCATCTCGGCCGACCTGGCGCCGGGGCTGGCCGCGCGGCCGCTGGGGCCGATGCGCTATCTGCTGGTGGCGTCGCCGCAATACCTGGCCGCGCACGGGACCCCGGCGACGCCGCAGGAGTTGCCCGGTCATCGGTGCAATTATCTGGGCTATGCGCGTTTCGGCGCCGCCTGGACCATGCGTCGCGAGGGGACGGGCGGTCCGGACATCGCCAGCATCCGCGTGCCGTCCCGCTTGACGATCAATAACAGCGCGGCGCTGATGGCCGTGGTGGAGGCCGGCGGGGGTATCGGCCTGGTGCCCGACTTCACCGCGCGGGCGGCGCTGGCGCAGGGGCGGGCGATAAGGATATTGGCGGACTGGACGTTCGACCAGCCGTATGCGGGCACCGTGCACGCGGTCTACATGCCCGGCCCGCACCTGGCGCTGAAGGTGCGGGCCATGATCGATTACCTGGTGGCCGAAGGCGCGCTCGGCGCATAGGGGACCGCGGCGGCCGGCACGCCGGAGCGCGCCACCCAGTCGATCAGCGCGTCGAGCACCGCGCGGCCGGCGCCGTTGGCGACGTGCTCGTCGTTGAGCATGGCGACCACGATGACGGGCTGGTTGTTGGCGTCCTGCACGTAGCCGGCGATGGCGATCACGCCCTTGAGGCTGCCGGTCTTGATGCGCGCGCGCATCGCCGCCGGACTGTCCTTGAGGCGTCGGCGCATGGTGCCGTCGGTGGCCGCGATCGGCAGGCTGGAGAGGAACTCGGGCATCCACAGGCTTTTCAGGCCCGCCTGCAGCACACCGGCCACCTGCGCCGGCGTGGCGCGCGCGGTGCGCGACAGGCCCGAGCCATTGTCGATCACCAGGCCGTTGCCGTCGATGGCGTGTTGTTGCAGCCAGGTGCGGATCGCCGCCTCCGCGCGCGCGGCCGTGGTGGGCTGGGCGGCATCCGGCGGCAGCGGGCGGCTGCCGAGGACCGGATCGGCCTCCAGGCTGCCCAGGCTCAGGAAGATGGTGCGCGCCAAGGTGTTGTCGGAGTTTTTGTTGGTGTCGCGCAGCACTTCCGGCAACGGCCGCGAGACGTGTTCGGCCAGCAGGCGCAGCACCGGCGTGGTGGCCGGCGCGGCCACGGCCGCTGGCGGGGTGGTCGGCACGTTCGTGGCGGCGCTGGCGTCGGTGTCGGCATTGGAGGCGGTGGCGGCCGGTTCCGGCGAAGGCAACGGCGTCGGCGCGCTCCCCTCGCGCACCTCGCCCTTCAGGCTGCCGCCCAGTTTTTGCCAGGTGAGGCGCACCAGCCGCGCCAGATAATCGTGCGGGTCGAGCACGTTGATGCTGATCGATTTGACGCAATCGCGGGGGAAGCTGCCGTGCAACACCACTTCGATCTTGTCGCCGCTGCGCTTGAAGTCGGGATTGCGCCAGCCGTTTTCCCACGCCGGACAGGGCGCGTCGCTGGCCGCCATTTCCGAGCGCACGCTGACCTGGTCCAGGTCCGGCATCATCGCCAGCGACAGCTTGCCGCCGACCGAGCGCATCTCCACCTTCAGCAGGTTGGTGTTGACCAGCAGCGCGTCCGGCACGACGTTGTAGTACGCCCAGGGATATTCGTCGAACTGCGGCTGGCCGAGGTCGGGCCGCGACGGCTGGAACAGCTGCCGGTCCAGCACGATGTCGCCCTTGATGTTTTTGATGCCTTGGTTGCGCAGCGCGCGCAGCATGTGGCCGAGGACGTCCTCGTTGAAGTCGGCGTCGGCGCCGCCGCGCAGGATCAGGTCGCCCTGCAGCATGCCGTTGACGACCGCTGCGCTGGTGAGCAACTCGGTGCGGCCGCGGAACACGGGCCCCAGTTGCTCGAGCGCGGTCAAGGTGGTGAACAGCTTCATCGTCGACGCCGGCTGCATGCTTTGTTGGGCGTTGTGCGAGATCAGCGTGGTGTCGCCGCGCATGACCAGGATACCGGCGGCCTCGGGCGGGATTTGCGCCGATTGCATCAGGCGCGCGACCGGCTCCGGCAGGTCGGCGGCGTGGACGGCGCCGGCTGCGATGAACGCCCCCACGCTGGCGAGGATAAGACGACGAAACATGGTTAATCCGTTCAATGGAAGAAGACGTAGGCGACGGCGATGGCGGTGACGACGCCGGCGAAGTCGGCGATGAGGCCGCACGAGATCGCGTAGCGCGTCTTGCGGATGCCGACCGAGCCGAAGTACAGCGCGACGATGTAGAAGGTGGTGTCGGCCGAGCCCTGGAACACGCAGGCGAGGCGGCCGACGAAGGAGTCGACGCCATAGGTTTGCATGGCGTCGATCATCATCGCCTTCGAGCCGCTGCCGCTGAGCGGCTTCATCAGCGCGGTCGGCAGCGCCGGCACGAAATCGGTGTTGAAGCCGAGCGCGCCGAACAGCCAGCTGAAGCCCTCGACGATAAAGCCGAACAGGCCGGCGTTGCGGATCACGCTGATGGCCACCAGCATGCCGACCAGATACGGGATGACCGTCAGCGAGGTCTGGATGCCGCCCTTGGCGCCCTCGATGAAGGCTTCGTAGACGTTGACCTTCTTCCACAGCGCCCCGATGATGAAGCCGCCGATGACGCCGATGAGGACCAGGTTGCTGAAGACCTTGGAGAACAGTTCGATCTCCGGGCGCGTGAGCACCTGGGTGAAATACCAGATCAGCGCGGCGATGGCGGCGGTGCTGCACCCGAGCCAGCTCAGGACCACGCGGTCGAACAGGTTGATGCGCTGGCGGATCGCCACGGCGATCAGGCCGGTGACGGTGGCCACATAGGTGGCGATCATGCACGGAATGAAAATGTCGGACGGGTCGGCCGCGCCCAGGATCGAGCGCTGCGCCATGATCGCCACCGGGATCAGGGTCAGGCCGGAGGTGTGCAGCACCAGGAACAGGATCTGGGCGTCGGTCGGCTCGTCCTTGCTGGGGTTGAGCGTTTGCAGGCTTTCCATCGCCTTCAGGCCGAACGGCGTGGCCGCGTTGTCCAGGCCCAGCAGATTGGCCGAGAAGTTCATCAGCATGTGGCCGGTGGCCGGATGGTCCTTCGGCACGCCCGGAAAGATGCGCGAGAAGAACGGCGCGATGACGCGCGCGAGCAGGTTGACGGCGCCGGCCTTCTCGCCGATGTTCATGATGCCCAGCCACAGGGTCATGACGCCGGCCAGCGGCAGCGCGATGTCCATCACGCCGCTCTTGGCCGACTCGAACGTGCCGTCGATGATGCGCTTGAAAATTTCCGTGTCGCCCATGAACAGGAACTGCGCCAGCGCGGCGGCGAACCCGACGAGGAAGAAGCCAGACCAGATGTAATTGAGCGACATATGTGCGGATTTTCTTGAAACTGTGGGCGACAGGCAAAGTATAGCGGGTCGGCACGCGGAAAAAGTTATAAGCTGCCGCTTTACGTATGCGATGTGAAATGGATGCCATGCTGAAAAGTTATGCAGCGGCCGTGCTGGCGCTGGTGGTCGGACTTGCCGCGCCGGCGGCGCCCGCGGCCGCCCCCAAAGTCCTGCGCGCCTTCCTCAGCACCGGCGAAACCGGCCTCGATCCGGCGGTCGCCTCCGACATCGCCAGCCTCAGCCTCTTGGAAAACCTGTTCGACCCGCTGTTGCGCTACGATTATCTAGCCCGTCCCGTCAAACTGCAGCCGAACACGCTGACCGCCATGCCGACGGTCGGGGACAACGGCCTGACCTACACCTTCCACCTGCGGCAGGACGTGTATTTCACCGCCGATCCGGCGTTCAAGGGCGCGCGCCGGCAGGTGACCGCGCAGGATTACGTCTACAGCCTCAAGCGCTTGTACGATCCGGCGCTCAAATCGCCGTGGAGCTTCCTGCTGGAAGGAAAAATCGTCGGCGACGCGGCGCTCAAAACCCGCTTCGGCTACGACGGCGACATCGCCGGCCTGCAGGCGGTGGACAAGTTCACCTTGCGCATCCGGCTCAACACCGCCGATCCCAACTTCCTGTTTTACCTGGCCATTCCCGCCACGGGCGTGGTGGCGCGCGAGGTGGTCGAGGCGTACGGCGTTCAGGTCGGCAACCATCCGGTCGGCACCGGCCCGTTCAAGATCGGCACCTGGAAGCGCAGCGACCAGATCTCGCTGCTGGCCAACCGCGACTTCCGGCCGGTGTATTTCCAAACTCGGCGCTTGCCGCTGGTCGACCGGGTCGACATCAAGATCATGGAGGAATACCAGTCGCGCGTGCTGGGCTTTTTGAACGGCGAATTCGATTTCCTCGAGCAACTGCCCGAATCGATGAAGGAAATGGTGCTGACCGACGACGCCACACCGACCCTGAAGCCGGAACTGGCGCGCAAGGGGCTGGTGCTGTCGCCCTTCCCCGTGCTGCAAACCTATTACATGTGGATGAACATGGAAGACCCGTTGATCGGCGGCTACGGCAAGGACAAGCTGGCGCTGCGCCGCGCCATCGCGCTCAGCTACAACAGCGCCGAGGACATCGCCCAGATGAAAAAGGGGCTGGCGCTGCGCGCCGAGTCGCCGCTGCCACCGAACGTGCTCGGTTACGACCCCGCCTACCGCAGCCCGGTCGGCTACGATCCGGCGCTGGCCAACGCGCTGCTGGACCGCTACGGCTATAAAAAAGGCGCGGGCGGCTTCCGCACCCTGCCCGACGGCAAGCCGCTGACCCTGGTCATGCACACCGAGCCGTCGATGGTGGGCCGCCTGCGCGACGAACTGTGGCGCAAGAATTTGAACGCGATCGGCCTTAACGTCACCTTCAAGAGCGACAAGAAGACCGAGATCATCAAAGCCTCGCGCCTGGGCAACGTGATGATGTTCGAAACCAACTGGGTGGCCGACTTCCCCGACGGCGACAATTTCTATCAACTGTTGTACGGCCCGAACAAGGCGGGACCGAATTACGCCCGCTTCAACCTGCCGGCCTACAATCAGCGCTACGAGCAAACCCGCACGATGGGGGAGTCGCCGGCGCGCACCAGGTTGTATGATGAAATGGCGCAGATCATTCACGCGTACACGCCATGGGTGCTGCTGACGCATCCGATCGCCGCCGATTTGCAGCAGCCATGGCTCAAACATTACACGCGCCACCCGGTGGAATTCACCAACTGGCGCTATCTGGACGTCGACGCACAGACCCCGCGCTGAGCTGCCGCGTAGAATGGACAAATGAAATTTCTCAATCGCCGGGGCCTGGCCTACGTGCTGACCCACCCCATGGACTTCCTGGTGCAATGCCTCAAGGGCTTTCGCGCCAACCAAGGCCTGCTGCTGGCGGGCGCGGTGGCCTATTACTCCTTGCTATCGATCGTCCCGCTGCTGATGCTGGTGGTGGTGGCGTTGTCGCACGTCATCGACCAGGATGTGCTGCTGGAAACGGTGGGGCGCTATCTGAACTATTTGGTGCCCGGACAAACGAAACCGTTCGTCACCGAGGTCGGGCATTTCCTCGAACACCGCGACGTGGTCGGCGGCGTGCTGCTCGTCAGCATGATCTTTTTCAGCTCGCTCGCCTTCACGGTGCTGGAGAATGCCATGTCGGTCATCTTCAAGCACCGGGTCGAGATCAAGCGCCGGCGGTTTTTGATCTCGGCCATCATGCCGTACTGCTTCATCCTGTCGCTGGGCGTGGGCATGCTGCTGGTGACCCTGGTGGCCGGCAGCCTGCAAGTGATGGGCGAGGAAAGCGTGCACCTGTTCGGCTATGACTGGTCGCTCGAGGGCGTGTCCGGCGCGCTGCTGTATATGCTCGGCCTGGGCGGCGAGGTGCTGGTGCTGACGGCCATCTATCTGGTCATGCCGGTGGGCCGCTTGTCCCTGTCGCACGCCCTGATCGGCGGCGTGACGGCCGCGCTGCTGTGGGAACTGGCGCGCCACATCCTGGTGTGGTATTTCTCGACCCTGTCGCAGGTGAACGTGGTGTACGGCTCGATGACGACGGCCATCATCGTCATGTTCAGCCTGGAAATCGGCGCCACCTTGCTCCTGTTCGGCGCCCAGGTGATTTCCGAGTTCGAACGGGCCTGCCGCCACAAGCCGCGCCGCAATCCAACGCCGCTGACCACGGAAGCGACAGAGATGAAATAATTTGTGCGTCGCACAAACAACTGTGTTACACTACGTTCGTGGTTGAGGTTCTCTTGGTTTCCAAGCGTTCAGTCCCACGTCCGAGGCAAGTGCCGTAGTCCGATATGTGTAAGAGCGGATCACAGCTGGCGCTACCTGGAGTTGTAGTTTCGAATACATTGGTCGTTTTACACGTTGGAGGCACCATGCAGATAGCATGGGCGTCCGAGAAACGCTGAAGTCACTTTGCAGATAGCACTGGACGACGGCACGATTAAAGCATTGGTAATACATTGGAACGAAGCCCGTTGAGATACGGGCTTTTTTTTCGTCCGCGTTTTCGTAAAAATGCGGGGGTCAAGTCTGTCATTCGGACACGGGCTGTACTACACAATGCTTCAGTTCGTGTCCGAATGTCAGACTTGACCCCGGGGTTAGAGCGCGCGGGCGATGAGGAGCTTTTGGATGTCGCTGGTGCCTTCGTAGATCTGGCACACGCGCACGTCGCGGTAGATGCGCTCGACCGGGAAGTCGGAGACATAGCCGTAGCCGCCGTGCACCTGGATCGCGTCGGAGCAGACTTTTTCCGCCATCTCGGAGGCGAACAGCTTGGCCATCGCCGCCTCCTTTAAACAGGGCAGCCCGGCGTCCTTCATCGAGGCGGCGTGGCGGATCAGCTGGCGCGCCGCTTCGATTTGCGTGGCCATGTCGGCCAGCCGGAATTGCACCGCCTGGTGCTCGAAGATCGGCTTGCCGAAGCTTTCGCGGTCGCGCGCGTACGTCAGCGCCGCTTGGTATGCCGCCCGCGCCATGCCGACCGCTTGCGAGGCGATGCCGATGCGGCCGCCCTCCAGCCCTGACAACGCGATTTTGTAGCCCTGGCCCTCTTCGCCGATCAGGTTCTCGGCCGGGATGCGGCAGTTCTCGAACAGGATCTGCGCCGTGTCCGACGAGTGCTGTCCCATCTTTTGTTCCAGCCCGGCGACGGTGTAGCCCGGCGTCGATGTCGGCACCCAGAACGCGCTGATGCCCTTCTTGCCGGCGGCCTTGTCGGTGACGGCCAGCACGATGGCAACGTCGGCGTACTTGCCGCTGGTGATGAATTGCTTGACGCCGTTGATGACGTAGTCGCCGCCATCACGCGTGGCGGTGGTGCGCAGCGCGGCGGCGTCGCTGCCGGTGTGCGGTTCGGTCAGGCAGAAGGCGCCCAGCATGTCGCCTTGCGCCAGGGGACGCAGCCATTGTTCCTTCTGCCGGTCGTTGGCGTACATCATGGCGATGCTGCACACCGGGCAGTTGTTGACCGAGATGATGGTGGAGGTGCCGCCGTCGCCGGCCGCGATTTCTTCCAGCACCAGCGCCAGCGAGACGTAGTCCATGCCGGCGCCGCCCAGGGCTTCCGGCACCGCGACTCCGAAGGCACCCAGCGCGGCCAGTTCCTTCAATTCCTCTTTCGGGAAGTGGTGTTCCTTGTCCCAGCGGGCGGCCTGTGGCGCCAGTCGTTCCTGCGCGAAGGTGCGCAGGGCGTCGCGGATCATTTCGTGTTCTTCGGTCAGTATCATGTCGTCTCTTGTTTTTAATTTTTAACCCGCACCCCGGATGCTGGGGACGTACCCCGTACGGGGTACGTCCCCGCCTGGCTGTGCGGGTTTCGCCGTTGATGGGTGCGTCGTTACCAGCCGATCTCGGTGCCGTCGTAGTTGCGGTAGACGGCGCGCTCCGACGCCGGCAGCGCTGCCAGCGTCGCACGGATGCCGCCGGCGCTCTCCTCGACCGAGATGTCGGCGCCCTCGCCGCCCATCTCCGTGCGCACCCAGCCGGGATGGAAGGCCACGCAGGTGGCGCCCTGCTTGCCGAACACCAGCGCCGTGTCGATCAGCACCGAGTTCAAGGCGGCCTTGCTGGCGCGGTACAGCGAACCGCTGGGACTGCTGCGTTCGCTCAGCGATCCCATCTTCGACGACAGCACCGCCAGCTTGCCGCGCGCCGCGCCCACCATCGGCGCGATGATCGGCAGCAGGCGCATCGCCGCCAGCACGTTGGTATGCATCACGGTATCGAAGTCGGTCTGCAACGGGAAACCGTCGTGGCGCGGGCCGTACACGCCGGCGTTCAGGATGGCGACGTTGAGCTCCTCGCCGTCGAGCTTCCAGCCGATGCCGGCGCACGCTTCGACGTCGGTGACGTCGAGCTGGTGCGGCTCGGCCCCCAGCGCGCCGAGCGCTTCGCAGTCATCGGCCTTGCGGGCGGTGGCGATCACACGCCAGCCGTCGGCCAGGTATTGTTTGACGAGCTCGTGCCCGATGCCGCGCGAGGCGCCGATGATGAGTGCGGTCGCCATCGCTTATGCCTCCACCAGTTCGATGGCCATGGCGGTGGCCTCGCCGCCGCCGATGCACAGCGCGGCCACGCCCTTCTTGCCGCCGGTGCGCTTGAGCGCGCCGATCAGGGTGACCAGGATGCGCGCGCCCGAGGCGCCGATCGGGTGGCCCAGCGCGCAGGCGCCGCCGTGCACGTTGATCTTGCTGTGCGGGATGTCGAGGTCGCGCATCGCGGCCATCGGCACGGCGGCGAACGCTTCGTTGATCTCGAACAGGTCGACGTCCCGGCTGGCCCAGCCGATTTTCTTGTACAGCTTTTCCACCGCGCCGATCGGGGCCGTGGTGAACAGGTTCGGTTCCTGCGCGAACGTGGCGTGGCCGTGGATTTTGGCGATGACGGTCGCGCCCAGTTGCTTGGCGGTCGACTCGCGCATCATCACCAGCGCGGCGGCGCCGTCGTTGATCGACGACGACGAGGCCGCCGTGATGGTGCCGTCCTTCTTGAACGCGGCGCGCAGGGTCGGGATCTTCTCGACCTTGGCCTTCAGCGGCCCCTCGTCCTTGTCGATGACCGTGTCGCCGGCGCGGCTGGTGACGGTCACGGGAGCGATTTCCCATTTAAACCAGCCTTCGTTGGTGGCGGCCTGCGCGCGCTTGACCGATTCGATGGCGAAGTTGTCCTGCGCCTCGCGGGTGAATTCGTACTTGGCCGAGCACTCCTCGGCGAACGTGCCCATCGACCGGCCTTCGCCGGTTTTCTCGTTGCGCGAATAAGCGTCCTCGAGGCCGTCGTACATCATGTGGTCGAACATCATGCCGTGGCCGATGCGGTAGCCGCCGCGTGCCTTGGGAATCAGGTACGGCGCGTTGGTCATCGATTCCATGCCGCCGGCGATCACCACATCGGCACTGCCGGCGACCAGCTGGTCGTGGGCGAAGATGGCGGCCTGCATCGCGGAACCGCACATTTTGGAGAGGGTGACGGCGCCGGTCGACGCCGGCAGGCCCGCTTTCAACAAGGCCTGGCGCGCGGGCGCCTGGCCCTGGCCGGCCATCAGGCAGTTGCCGAAGTAGACGTGTTCGACCAGCTTGCCGTCGATGCCGGAACGTTCGACGGCGGCGGCGATCGCCACCGCGCCCAGGTCGTGCGCGGCCTTGCCGGAAAAGTCGCCCTGGAAGGCGCCCATCGGGGTGCGGGCTGCGCCAACAATAACAATAGGATCATTCATTTTCTAGCGTCTCCATAAAGGGTGGCGGCACCGGGATCGATACCGCCGGAATGTTGGACTGGTTTTCGTGGAAGAACCGTATGTGCTGCGGATACGGATAAACGTCCTCGACGACGCCGTCGAGGATGCGTTGCTTGCGCGCCTGCCAGTATTCGCGCGTCAGCAGGTCGGCGTGATGCTTCATGAAATACTTGCGGATCTTCGCGTTGCCCAGCAGGAAGCGGCCGAACTGCTCGGGGAAGACGTCGTGCTTGCCGATCGGATACCACGGCTCCGACGCCATCTCGTCCTCCTCGTTGCGCGCTTCCGGGATATCGCGGAAATTGCAGTCGGTGATGTATTCGATTTCGTCGTAATCGTAGAACACGATGCGCTGGTGCCGGGTGACGCCGAAGTTCTTGTACAGCATATCGCCGGGGAAAATATTGGCGGCGACCAGCTCCTTGATGGCATTGCCGTACTCGAGGATGCCGTGTTCGAGCTGGGCGTCGTTGCCGTCCTTGTCCGCGTTGCCGAGCCACATGTTCAGCGGCACCATGCGGCGCTCGATGTACAGGTGCTTGATGATGACCTTTTCGCCCTCCTCCTCATATTGGGACGGCGCGAAATGTTTCAACTCGGCGATCAGTTCCTCGGTGAAGCGGTTGCGCGGGAAGGCGACGTTCGAATACTCCAGGGTGTCGGCCATGCGGCCCACGCGGTCGTGGTGTTTGACCAGCAGGTATTTTTCCTTGATCAGCGCGCGTGTGGTGTCCTTGGGCGGCGGATAGAAATCCTTGATGACCTTGAACACGTAGGGGAATGACGGCAGCGCGAACACCAGCATCACCAGTCCCTTGATGCCGGGTGCGATGGCGAACTGGTCAGACGAATGTTTCAGGTGTTGCAGATAGTCGCGGTAGAACAGCGTCTTGCCCTGCTTTTGCAGGCCGAGGATGGTATAGATCTCGCTGCGCGGCTTGCGCGGCAGCAAGGTGCGCAGGAATTGCACATAGGCCGACGGCACCTCCATGTCCACCAGGAAGTAGGCGCGCGTGAACGAGAACAATATCGTGATCAGTTCCTGATCGAACAGCACGGTGTCGAGTATCAGTTCGCCGTGACGGTTGTGCAGGATCGGCACGACGAACGGATACTCCTTGTTGCCGTTAATGCCCTTGCCGACGATGTAGGCGCCCTTGTTGCGGAAGAACAGGCTCGACAGCACCTGGATCTGGTTGTTCGGCTCGGTCCGCCCCGCGCCGAACAGTTCCTGCAGCCGCGCCTGCACTTGTTCGATGTCGCGCGGGAGGTTTTCGAATGTGGCGTCGAGCTGGAAGTTGGTGACGAGACGCTCCAGCGTGACGCCCAGTCCGTCCGTTCCGGGATAGTAGACGCGGTAGGTGGGCGCCGGCTCCTCGGTCTCGATGTACTCGGTCGAGACCACCGGCCGCACGAAGATGAATTCGTTATGGAAATAGCTGCGGTGCAGGATGTTGCAGCACACCGAGTTGAAGAAGGTTTCCGCCAGCTCCGGCTGCTTGTGGTCGGACAGCATGCCGATGTAGTGCAGCTTGAGTTCGCGCCAGACCTCGTCGGTCAGGTCGGACTGGCTGTATTCGTCTTCCAGCGTCTGCACGCATTCCTGCACGCGGCGGTCGTAGAAATCGATCCGCTCGCGGGCGGCCTGCTGCGCCGCGCCCCAGGCGCCGCGCTCGAAATGCTCTTTGGCCTGGCGGCTGGTCTGGCGGAACAGGCGGTAGTGCTTGTCGAAGCCGTCGCGGATCGTGCGCGCGATGTCGAACGCGATCTGCGAGCGCAGCAGTTTTGGGAATGCAGCCTGGGTCATGGTCGCACTCCCGATGCGCAATTAGCGGGTTTCCGCGAACAGTTCGCGGCCGATCAGCATGCGGCGGATTTCGCTGGTGCCGGCGCCGATTTCATACAGCTTGGCGTCGCGCCACAGGCGGCCGACCGGATACTCGTTGATGTAGCCGTTGCCGCCCAGGGTCTGAATCGCCTCGCCGGCCATCCAGGTCGCCTTCTCTGCGCTGTACAGGATGGCGCCGGCGGCGTCCTTGCGCAGCTGGCGCACGGCCTCCGGCGTGGTGGCCCGGTCGCAGGCCTGGCCAACCGCGTAGACATAAGCCTTGCACGCCATCATGGTCGAGTACATGTCCGCGATCTTACCCTGCATCAGCTGGAACTCGCCGATCGCCTGACCGAACTGTTTACGGTCGTGGATGTAGGGCACGACCGCGTCCATGCACGCCTGCATGATGCCCAGCGGACCGCCGGACAGCACTGTGCGCTCGAAGTCCAGGCCCGACATCAAGACGTTGACGCCCTTGCCCAGGCCGCCGAGCACATTCTCGACCGGCACTTCGCAATCCTCGAACACCAGCTCGCCCGTGTGCGAGCCGCGCATGCCCAGCTTGTCGAGCTTTTGCGCCACCGAGAAACCCTTGTAGCCCTTCTCGATCAGGAAGGCGGTCATGCCCTTCGGTCCCGCCTCGAGGTCGCTCTTGGCGTAGACCACCAGCACGTCGGCGTCGGGGCCGTTGGTGATCCACATCTTGGTGCCGTTGAGCACCCAGCGGTCGCCCTTGAAGTCGGCGCGCAGCTTCATGCTGACGACGTCGGAGCCGGCGTTGGGTTCGGACATCGCCAGCGCGCCGACGTATTCGCCCGAGATCAGTTTCGGCAGGTATTTTTGTTTTTGTTCCTCGGTGCCGTTGCGCTTGATCTGGTTGACGCACAGGTTCGAGTGGGCGCCGTAGGACAGGCCGACCGAGGCCGACGCGCGCGAGATTTCCTCCATCGCCACGATGTGGGCCAGGTAGCCCATGTTGGCGCCGCCGTATTCCTCGCCGACGGTGATGCCGAGCACGCCCAGCTCGCCCATCTTGCGCCACAGGTCCATCGGGAACTGGTCGCTGCGGTCGATCTCGGCCGCGCGCGGGGCGATCTCGGCGGCGGCGAACTGTTGCACGGCTTCGCGCAGGGCGGCGATGTCTTCGCCGTGGTCAAAGGTCAGGCCTGGGAGATGGAGCATGTCATCCTCATTCTTCTGGTTGGATTTGAACGGCAATCATACCTTGGAGTGACGTTTACGTAAACGTAAAGTAAGCGTCAAATACGTCAGGCCGTTTTGGCCTCTTCCTGCGCCGCCAGCAGGCGTTTGCATTCGTCCTCGTGCGCGGTGATCTCGGCCAGCGACATCTCGATGTCCTCGCGCTGCTGTTCCAGGGTCTGGCGGTGCTGGGCCAGCACGCCGAGGAAGCGGTTCATCTGGGCACTGGTGTCCTTGGGCGTCTCGTACATGTCGACCAGGCTCTTGATTTCGGACAGCGACAGGCCGAGGCGCTTGCCGCGCAGGGTCAGCTTGAGGCGGGTGCGGTCGCGCGGCGTGTAGACGCGGCTGCGGCCGCCGGCTCCCTCGCGGGACGGGCTCAGCAGGCCCTGGTCTTCGTAGAAGCGGATGGCGCGCGCCGTGATGTCGAATTCACGGGCCAGTTCGGTAATGGTATAGGTAGGCATCGGGATCAGTGCGGTAAGTCGTTCGATTTCCGTTAACGTCAACGTAACGGATATTGTAGCGCGCCCGGCGCGGCGCCGGCGTGGTCGATTGCCCCGATCCGTGGCGCCCAGGTATCGTGCGACGCCGATCGGGGGGCGGCGGCATCATACGCTTCCGCGTAAAAGTGGTCTGGTCTTCAGCCGACGAATAATGGTAAAATTTGCAACTTCGGCATCCCTCAAAAGAGAGGGATGATCTTGCCTCTTTTGCAGTGCCCGGCCAAACATAATTTGGTCGGCTTGCTCGCCGGCATACGCACTTTCAGAGGATAGAATGCCAATTTCGACATCCCACCACGTCACCGTCAGCGCTCCTGTTCAAGAGACTGACTTTCATGACGCAACGTGAAATAGTGCACCCATGAACTCTTCCAATGAACGCGAAAGCTTTAGCCAGCGCTTGCAGCAGGCTCTTAAGAACGCCCACTACTCGCCCGACAGCCCCACAAGGCTGGCCAGGGAATTTAATATTCGGTTCGATGGCAGACCGATCACCGTCCACGCGGCCCGGAAATGGCTGGTGGGCGAGGCCATCCCGACCCAGGAAAAGCTGCGCATGATCGCGCAATGGTTGGGTGTGCCCGCCGAATGGTTGCGCTTCGGCGGCGCCGAGGCGGGCGCCCCGGCCGGCGAAAACGGCAACGGCGCCTCCCGTTTCGAGTCGGCCGACGTCAAACTCATCGCCGACTTACAGCGCCTGGACGAGCATCACCGGCAAATCGCCCGCGAATTTATTCGCATGCTGGTGCGCGTAAATTACCAAAAGTAGTCATTTTAAGTACTGGTACGGCGATATGTCGACCTTTGGTGACGGCTTTTCGGGCAAGTGGTCTGTGAAACTAGTTTCATGATTTCACCGGTTTTTGTTCGGAAAAGGTGCATTTGAAGTGGTGACTTTTTATTTTGGGCCCGTTTGCGAATTGTCATCGTTTCGACATGGATTTCAGGCACAATGGGGAGTCAGCGCCGCTGAACCGCAGCATTTACTTCGGAGCCAAGCTTTTGAGCCGTCCTATGAAAAGTAACTACAGCAACGTCGCGCAGCTAAAAGATTTGATGACCGTCCCGCCCATGACCGCCGCCCAGCATGCCGAGGTGATGCGCAAGCGCATCGCGCACCGCCGCATGGTGGAGGAAGCCAGGGATTTGAAACGCGCCAGCGGATCGCAGTTCGATAAGCGCTAGGCGGGACCGGCGCCATCGTCGTTGGACGGGCTGGCTGGTTTCATACCATGCCAGCGCGGGGTCAGCGTGTGCTCGATGCCGAACAGGTCTATGACGCGGCCCACGGTGTGGTCCACCATCTCCGCAATGCTTTGCGGATTATGATAAAAGCCAGGCAGCGGCGGGTAGATAATGCCGCCCATCTCCGTCACCGCCGTCATGTTGCGCAAGTGCGCGAGATTGAACGGCGTCTCCCTCACCATCAGCACCAGCCGGCGGCGCTCCTTGAGCACCACGTCGGCCGCGCGCGCGATCAGGTTGTCCGACAGGCCATGCGCCACCGACGCCAAGGTCTTCATCGAGCAGGGCGCGACGATCATGCCATCCGATTGGAACGAGCCGCTGGCGATCGACGCGCCGACGTCGCGCACCTTGTGCACCACGTGAGCGTACGATTCGACTTCCTTGCGCTGCAGGCCGGTTTCCTGGTGCAGGGTGAGGACGGCCGCTTCGGAGACGATCAGATGCGTCTCGACGTTTTCAGTATGTTGCAAATGTTGCAGCAGACGCACGCCATACACGGCGCCGGTGGCGCCGGTGATGGCGATGATTATCCGCCGGGGGCGATCAGGCATCCAGCAGGGCTTTCAGCTCGCCGGACTCGAACATCTCGTTCATGATGTCCGAGCCGCCGATGAACTCGCCTTTAACGTAGAGCTGCGGAATGGTCGGCCAGTTCGAGTAGTCCTTGATGCCTTGGCGCACTTCCGGATCTTCCAGCACGTTGACGGTGGCGATGTTTTCGACGCCGCAGGCTTTCAGGATCTGGATGGCGCGGCCGGAGAAGCCGCATTGCGGGAACTGGGCGGTGCCCTTCATGAACAGCACCACCGGGGTGGCGGTCACGGTTTCTTTGATCCAGGTTTGTACGTCGCTCATAGCTGCCTCAGTATAAATAAGTATTAGGTGCCCACATTTTATAAGAAATGCGGCCCCCGCGTACCAACAACCCACGGGGTCAGGTCCGACATTCGGACAAATCCAGATTTTGCGGAACTTTTTTGGTTGGCAAAAGTTCAAAAATGTCCGAATGTCGGACCTGACCCCAGGGTTTACAGGGTTTAGCCGCGCAGTTTGGCGAAGGCCGCCGCCATGCTGCCGCCGATCGGTTCGGCGCGGGCGGTTTGCTTTTGGTGCTGGCCCATGCTCTTGCGGTCGGTGCGGTCGCTGCGCTGCTGCGGCTGGGCGCCAGCTTGCGGGGCGCTGTCGGTCATGCGCATCGTCAACGCGATGCGCTTGCGCTTTTCGTCCACTTCCAGCACCTTCACCTTGACCACCTGGCCGGCTTTGACCACCGTGTGCGGGTCTTTGACGAAGGTGTTCGACAGCGCCGAGATATGCACCAGGCCGTCCTGGTGCACGCCGATGTCGACGAACGCGCCGAACGCGGCTACGTTGGTGACCACGCCTTCGAGGATCATGTCGGGACGCAAGTCGCGGATTTCTTCGACGCCGTCCTTGAAGGTGGCGGTGGTGAACTCGGGACGCGGATCGCGGCCCGGCTTTTCCAGCTCCTTCAAAATATCGGTGATGGTCGGGACGCCGAACTTGTCGTCGGCGTACTTGGCCGGGTTGAGCGACTTGATCAAGGCGGTCTCGCCGATGACGGCCTTGATGTCCTTTTTGATGTCGCCGAGGATTTTTTCGACCAGCGGATACGATTCCGGATGCACCGCCGAGGCGTCCAGCGGATTTTCGCCGCCCATCACGCGCAGGAAGCCGGCCGCCTGCTCGAAGGTCTTGTCGCCCAGGCGCGGCACCGATTTGAGCGCGGCGCGCGAGGCGAAAGCGCCCTTGACGTCGCGGTAGGAGACGATGGCCTGCGCCACCGACGTCGACAGTCCCGACACGCGCGCCAGCAGGGGCGCCGACGCGGTGTTGACGTCCACGCCCACGGCATTGACGCAATCCTCGACCACGGCGTCGAGCGAGCGCGCCAGCTGGGTTTGCGAGACGTCGTGCTGGTACTGGCCGACGCCGATCGATTTCGGGTCGATCTTGACCAGCTCGGCCAGCGGGTCCTGCAGGCGGCGCGCGATCGAGACGGCGCCGCGCAGCGACACGTCCATGTCCGGCAGCTCGCGCGAGGCGAATTCGGACGCCGAGTACACCGACGCGCCCGCCTCGGAGACGACGATCTTGGTCATCTTCTGATCCGGATGCTGCTTGATCAGGTCCTGCGCCAGCTTGTCGGTTTCGCGCGAGGCGGTGCCATTGCCGATCGAAATCAAGGAGACGTTGTGCTTGGCGGCCAGGCGGCCCAGGATGTGCAGCGAGCCGTCCCAGTCGTTCTTCGGCTGGTGCGGATAGATGACGGCGGTGTCGACCACCTTGCCGGTGGCGTCGACCACGGCCACCTTGACGCCGGTGCGCAGGCCCGGGTCCAGGCCCATGGTGGCGCGCTGTCCGGCCGGCGCGGCCAGCAGCAGGGCTTTCAAATTGGTGGCGAAGACGTTGATCGCGTCAAGCTCGGAACGCTCGCGCAGCGCACCCATCAATTCGGTCTCCAGGTGCATGAAGCTTTTCACGCGCCAGGTCCAGCGCGCCGTGTCGGCCAGCCATTTGTCGGCCGCGCGGCCCTGGTTCTTGATGCCGAAGCGGGCGGCGATGCGGCCTTCGCACGGATTGTGCGGCGCGTCCCACTTCGGTTTCTCGGCTTCGGTGTCGAGCCGCAGGGTGACGTCGAGGATGCCTTCGCGGCGCCCGCGCATCAGCGCCAGCGCGCGGTGCGACGGCACGGTGCCGATGGTCTCCGAATAGTCGAAGTAATCGGCGAATTTTTCGCCTTCGTCTTGCTTTCCTTCAATAACTTTCGATTCAACGATGCCATGCTCTTGTACGTACTCGCGCAACGACTGCAGCAAGGTGGCGTCCTCGGCGAAGCGCTCCATCAGGATTTGGCGGGCGCCGTCGAGCGCGGCCTTGGTGTCGGCGACGCCGGGATTGTTGCCGTCGGCGGTGGTGAAGGCTTCGCGCAGGAAGCGGGTGGCTTCCGTTTCAGGAGTCAGTTCGGGGTTGGCCAGCAGACTGTCGGCCAGCGGCGCGAGGCCCGCTTCGATGGCGATTTGCGCTTTGGTGCGGCGTTTTTGTTTGTACGGAAGATATAAGTCTTCCAACCGGGTCTTGTCTTCCGCATGCATGACAGCATCTAATAAGGCCGGCGTCATCTTGTTCTGCTCGGTGATGGAGGCGACGATGGCGGCGCGGCGGTCTTCCAGCTCGCGCAGGTAGCGCAGGCGTTCTTCGAGCAGTCGTAGCTGAATGTCGTCGAGTCCGCCGGTGGCCTCCTTGCGGTAACGGGCGATGAAGGGCACGGTGGCGCCTTCGTCCAGCAGGGCGATGGCGGCGGCGACCTGGACCGGTTTAGCGGCAAGTTCGAGGGCGAGGCGTTGTTCGATGGAAGGCAGCATGTGGGTCGTTCCTTAGCGGTCAAGCCCGGAATGATACGCAATCGGCGCGATTGTGCCAGTCTTGACAGTCCAAATGGACGAAGATATGGCCGATCCGCAAAGTTTGAACCGTGTTTGAGGCGTCGAAAGACACCAAAGGCACATAAGCACGCGGGTTTTTCAAAAGAATCCGCAAACACGAACGCGTGTATGGCGGATAATATCGCCTGTTGCCGTTTTTGAACCATCTTTGAACAACAATGCGACCTATGGATTTTACCCGCGACGACGCCACCGACGAGGTTCCCGCCAAGCCAGCCGCCCCGGCGGCAGTGCCGGCCGCAGTTCCTGCGATTCCCACGCGCCTGCCGCCGCCGCCGGCGAACCAATTGTCGTACGCGGTGGCCACCTGGCTGCAACGGGTCGACGCCGCCGCGCATCCCAAGGCCAAGCTGACCGCGCCCCCGGTCGATAGCGATCCGAAACAAACCCAGTACCGCCTGATCTACGTGATGGCGCCGACCAGCGGCGGCCGCCACGTGGCGCTGTGCCTGTACAAGGCGCGGTTGCGCTCGAACGGCGACGTCGCCGCCGCCACCCCGGTCAGCGAAGTGTTCTCGCTGCTGTCGGCGCCGCCGACCTTCCTGGCGTCCGGCGACGAGGATTTGATTCGTTTCTTTGTCGCCATGCGCAGCGGCCAGAATTCGCAGACCGGCTCGGCCACCGAGCCGCGCGGCAAGATCGGCGCGGCGCTGCTGCAAATGCTGGCCGAGCAGGATAAATTGCTGTGGGCAAATTCGTGGGCCGACGTCGGCAACGGCCTGGTGTATCCGCTCAAGGGCGGCGTGCTGCGCGAAGCCAACCTGGCCTGGCGCGAAGAGGGCAAGGGCCTGCGTCTGGGCTGGCAGGTGCAGCCGCCGCCGGGCGCGCGCGCAACCAGCAACGGCGCCGACCAGGTCGATTACATGCTGCCGACCGACCCGCCTTGGTACATCGACAACCTGTCCTGCGGCGTGCTGCAACTGAACCAGGGCGGCGCCGCGATTCCGCTGGCCGACCTGCAGGCGCTGGTTGCCCAGGCGCCGCTGCTGACGGCCAACGACAAGATGCGCGTGTCGCAACTGTTGCTGGCGCACGGCCTGCAACAGCTGATGCCGCTGCCGCAGCCGCTGCCGCAGCGGGTGCGCGACGACGTCAAGCCGCGCCCGGTGCTGACCCTGGACTCGGCGATGCTGGCCGACGGCTCCCTGCAACGCTGGCACGATTTCGCCGTGCTGTCGTTCGACTACGACGGCGAGCGCGTCTCCTTCGATCCGTCGCAGCGCGTGGTGCGCCAGAAGGGCGAGGTCACCGAGATCATCCAGCGCGACGCCGGCGCCGAGGAGCAAGCGCTGGCTCTGCTGAACGAGCGCCATTTCCAGACGCCGGCCGCGTTGCCGCTGAGCAGTGTCAAAGGCGGGCTGCTGTTGCCTAGCCAGGCCGAATGGATACGCTTCGCCCGCGACGGCATCGCCGCGCTGAAGGACGCCGGCTGGAAAGTCGAAAAAACCACCAAATACCGCTACGACGTCATGGAAGTGGGCGACTGGTATGCCGACGTCACGGCGGACCCTGCCGACGGCGGCCGCGCCTGGTTCGAACTGGAACTGGGCATCATGGTCGACCAGGAGCGCGTGCCGCTGCTGCCCGTGCTGGTGCAATTGATACGCAACGCGCCCAACGATTTCAATCCGAAGGCCATCGCCAGCCACGGCGACGACGACCAGATGCTGGCCACCCTGGCCGACGGCGCGCGCGTGGCGCTGCCGTGGGCGCGCATCAAGCCGATCCTGTCGACCCTGGGCGAGCTGTATTTCAGCGACAAGATCAAGACCTCGCTGCGCATGGCGACCCTGGACGCCGCGCGCCTGGACGAGCTGGCCCGCAACGTGGAGTTGAAGTGGAACGGCGGCGACGAACTGCGCGAAATGGGCGCGCGCCTGAACCAGTTCGGCGAAGTCAAGAAGGTCGAGACGCCGGCCGGCCTGCAGGCGACCCTGCGCGATTACCAGACCGACGGCCTGTCGTGGATGCAGTTCCTGCGCGAATACGGCTTCGCCGGCATCCTGGCCGATGACATGGGCCTGGGCAAGACGGTGCAAACCCTGGCCCACATCCTGATCGAAAAAGAGGCGGGCCGCCTGACGGCGCCGGCGCTGGTGATCGCGCCGACCAGCCTGATGGGCAACTGGCAGGAGGAGGCGGCCCGATTCGCGCCAAGCCTGCGCGTGCTGCTGTTGCAAGGCAAGGACCGCATGGGCCAGTTCGACCAGATCGACGAGGCCGACCTGGTGCTGACCACCTACGCGCTGTTGCCGCGCGACGAGGAAAAACTGCGCGAGCACGATTTCCACTTGGTGATCCTGGACGAGTCGCACTACATCAAGAACACCCGCTCCAAGGCCGCTCAGAGCGCCGGCCTGCTGCGCGCCCGCCACCGCCTGTGCCTGTCGGGCACGCCGCTGGAAAACCATCTGGGCGAGCTGTGGTCGCAATTCCACTTCCTGCTGCCGGGCCTGCTGGGCGACGAGAAGGGCTTCAACAGCGTGTTCCGCCATCCGATCGAGCGCCAGGACGATCCGATGCGCCGGGCGCTGCTGAACCGCCGCATCAAGCCTTTCCTGTTACGCCGGACCAAGGATAACGTGGCCAAGGAGTTGCCGCCGAAGACCGAGATGGTGCGCAAGGTCGAGCTGACCGGCGCCCAGCGCGACCTGTACGAAACCGTGCGGCTGGCGATGGACCAAAAGGTACGCGAGGAAATCGACCGCAAAGGTGTGGCGCGCAGCCAGATCGTCATCCTCGAGGCGCTGCTCAAGCTGCGCCAGGTGTGTTGCGATCCGCGCCTGGTCAAGTCGCTGCCGTCGAAGAAGCAGACGGCCGGCTCGGCCAAGCTGATCGACCTGATGCAGATGGTCGAGGATTTGCTGGAGGAAAACCGCAAGATCCTGGTGTTCTCGCAGTTCACCAGCATGCTCGAGCTGATCGAGCAAGAGCTCGAGGCGCGCGACATCCCGTACGCGCTGTTGACCGGCGACACCAAGGACCGCAGCGCGCAGGTGGCGGCCTTCCAGCAGGGCGCGGTGCCGATCTTCCTGATCAGCCTGAAGGCCGGCGGCGTCGGCCTGAACCTGACGGCGGCCGACACCGTGATCCATTACGATCCGTGGTGGAACCCGGCGGCCGAGAACCAGGCCACCGACCGCGCCTGGCGCATCGGCCAGGACAAGCCGGTGTTCGTCTACAAGCTGATCGCCAAAGGCACCCTGGAAGAGAAGATCCAGGTGCTGCAGCAGAAAAAATCCGACTTGGCGCAATCGATCCTGGCCGAGGGCGAGTCGCAGAAAATGGCGCTCACGCAAGAGGATCTGCAGCAGATCTTCGCGCCGCTGGTTGAGTAAGGTGGCGGCCACCGTCGACGAGTTGCAGGCGGCGTTGGCGCGATCGCGGGCGAACGAGGCCCGCTACCGCCTGCTGCTCGACAACAGCGTCGATGTCAGCTGGGTGGCCGATTGCGCCAGCTTGCGGTTGACCTGGCTCAGCGCGGCGGCGGAACGCCAGTTCGGCTATACGCTTGAAAGCGCCGACACCATGGCGGCCGGCCTGCTGGGCGATCTGGCGCCGCGCCTGACGCGCTTTGCCGGCGGCGACGCCAGCCGGCGTCGCGTACTGCGCGAGGCCGAACTTGTGCACGCCGACGGCCGCTTGTTGCCAGTGGAAATAGACTCCTTCCTGATCCTCGACGACGCTGGCGTGCCGGTGCAGGTGGCCGGCGTGGTGCGCGACCTGACGGCGCGCCGCGAACTGGCCGAACAGCAAAAGAAATTCGCCTCGATGCTGTCGCACGAATTCCGCACGCCGCTGTCGACTATCGACGGCGCCGTGCAGCGCCTGGAGATGACCGGCGCCCACCACGACGAAGGCACCCGCAAGCGCTACCGCAAGATACAGACGGCGGTCGACCGTATGTTGGCGATGCTCGACGAATACCTGTCGCCGGAGCGCATGGCCAGCATCGGCCGCGCGCGCCAGCCCGACGAGATCTCGCCGGCGGCGCTGCTGCAATCGGTCGCCGAGCAGGCCCGCAGCCGCCGCAGCCGCGTCAATCTGCGCGTGGAGGCGCTGCCGCAATGGATGCGCTGCGACCCCGCCGGCATCCGACTGTGCCTGGAAATATTGATCGACAATGCCATCAAATACACGGATGCGAATACTCCGTTAGAATTGATGGGCAAAATTGCAACCGAGGGTGGTGTCGAGTTCCTGGTGCGCGATGGCGGCGCCGGCGTGCCGGCGGCCGAGCTGGAGCAAATCTTCGCCAAGGCTTACCGTGGCAGTAACGCTGCCGGCGTGGCGGGATCCGGCCTGGGGCTGTACATGGCGCGCGCCATCGTCGACGTCCACGGCGGCACTGTCACGGTCAGGAATGTTTCTGAAAGCGGCGCGGAATTTCGGATTTGGCTGCCGGTAACTACCGTTCCCGGGAAAAGCCTTGCGCGAGCGGGTGGCAGCAGTGATAATTCCCCGCATACAAGCTGAAGAGTACGGGCGCAACGCTCAACAATCGATCAAATGGCGCATCAATGACGCAAATACTTATCGTGGAAGACAATCTGGACTACGCCGAAGAAATGGCGGAGTTCCTGATTGAGCTACAACACGAAGTGCACATCACCAATAACGCCAGCGATATGTGGACGGCCCTCAGCCAGGGAAACGTGGGCGTGGTGGTGCTGGACCTCGGCTTGCCCGATGAAGACGGCTTCAACGTCATTCCGCGCATGCGCCAGCTTTACCCGCAGATCGGCCTGCTGGTGCTGACCGGCCGCGTCGCCTTCGACAACCGCATCCTCGGTCTGCGCCTCGGAGCCGACCATTACCTGACCAAGCCGATCAAATTCCCCGAGTTGGCCGCGCACATCGAGGCGCTCGACCGCCGCGTCGGCCCGCAGGAAACCATTCCGCTGCCGAGCAAGTGGACGCTGAAGGTGAGCGCCCGCCAGCTCGAGCTGCAAGGCCTGGCGATCACCCTGACGGAAAAGGAATGCAATTTCCTGCACCTGCTGACGATTAACACCCGTCCGGTGCCGCGCCAGGTCATCGTGGCCGGCATCGGCGGCGACGATCCCGACGCCGGCCGCCGCGTCGACATGCTCGTATATCGCCTGCGCAAAAAGGCGCGCACCGGCCTGGGCCAGGACCTGCCGCTGCGCAGCGCCTATGGCGAAGGCTACAGCCTCTCGGCCAGCTTCAATCTGTCCTGACGTAATTAGGGACAGAGTGGTGTAGAATCTCGTATTCGACCACCAACGCCCGAACCATCTGAAACACGTAGGGCGGATTAGCGCAGCGTAATCCGCCAATGCGTGCGTTTCGATGGCGCATGCATTGGCGGATTACGGCGTGCCGCCTAATCCGCCCTACGTGTCACCAAGGCGGCTTTCCACTTAGCTTATATGGCACGTCTCCCACGCCTGATCGTCCCCGCCCAGCCGCACCACGTCATCCAGACCGGCAACAACGACCAGCTGATCTTCCACGATGCCGAGGATTACCAGTCTTTCCACGGCTGGCTGCGCACCGCCGCCAAAAATCACAAGGTGGCGGTGCATGCCTACGTCCTGATGCCCAACCACCTGCATTTGCTGGTCACGCCGTCCGATGAAAACGGCCTGGGCCAGATGATGCAGTGGATCGGCCGCTACTACGTTCCCTACTTCAACCAGAAATATAGCCGCAGTGGAACTTTGTGGAACGGACGCTACAAAACCTCGCTGATCGACGCCGATGAATACTTCATGCTGTGCAGCCGTTACATCGAGTTCAACCCGGTCCGCAACGGCATGGTCAGCCGCGCCGAGGACTATCCATGGTCCAGCTATTGCCATCACGCCGGTATCCGCTCGGACGGCCTGGTGGTCGATCACGCGCAATTCTGGGCGCTTGGCAATACGCCGTTCCAGCGCGAGGCGGCGTATACGGCCCTGAGCGAACCGCCGCTGACGGTAGAGCAGATCTCCTCTATCAGCAAGGCGCTGCTGAAGGGCTGGCCGCTGGGATCGGACCAGTTCAAAACGGCATTGCAGAACAAGGTCAAGCGTCAGGTATTGCCGGCGAAACGGGGCCGTCCCTTCAAAATCAAGACTGAATCCACCTGAGCTAATTCGGCCAAACCGCAGGAAACTAACGTTCCTGCGGTTTTTTTAAATGCCGGTTCACTCTGTCCCTAATTAAAATTTTAAGCAACTTCAAAAAATTTAATTCGACTCCGACCCTATTTGTTATAGTTGTTTTTTACGCTGCATTGCACTACTCTAGTTTCTCATTAGCCTAATTGCCAGCGGAGAAGCCCCATGAAAGCCCAAGGTCTGTACGATCCTTCCAATGAACACGATGCCTGCGGCGTCGGATTCGTCGCCCACATCAAGGGAAATAAAAGCCACTCCATCGTCGAACAGGGTCTGCTGATCCTGAAGAACCTCGATCACCGGGGTGCCGTGGGCGCGGACGCGCTGATGGGCGACGGCGCCGGCATCCTGATCCAGATTCCGGACCAGTACTACCGCGACGAGATGGCCAAGCAGGGCGTGGAACTGCCTCCGCCGGGCGAATACGGCGTCGGCATGGTATTCCTGCCGAAGGAAAACGCGTCCCGCATCGCCTGTGAACAGGAAATCGAGCGCGCCGTGCGCGCCGAAGGCCAGGTCGTGCTGGGCTGGCGCAATGTGCCGGTCGACTGCGAAATGCCAATGTCGCCGACAGTGCGCGCCAAAGAGCCTGTCATCCGCCAGATCTTCATCGGCCGCGGCGCCGACATCATGGTGACCGACGCGCTGGAACGCAAACTGTATGTGATCCGCAAATCGTCCGGCCACGCCATCCAGGCGCTCAAGCTGCTGCACGGCAAGGAATTCTTCGTCGCCTCGATGTCGGCCCGCACCATCGTCTACAAGGGCCTGCTGCTGGCCGACCAGGTCGGCGTGTACTATAAAGACCTGCAGGACGCGCGCTGCGTCTCGGCGCTGGCGCTGGTACACCAGCGTTTCTCGACCAACACCTTCCCGGAGTGGCCGCTGGCCCACCCGTACCGCCTGATCGCCCACAACGGCGAGATCAACACCGTCAAAGGCAACTTCAACTGGATGCGCGCGCGCGAAGGCGTGATGAAATCCGCCGTGCTGGGCGAAGACCTGCAGAAGCTGTTCCCGCTGATTTATGAAGGCCAGTCGGACACCGCCTGCTTCGACAACGCGCTCGAACTGCTGCTGATGGCGGGCTATCCGATCGCCCAGGCGATGATGATGATGATCCCGGAAGCCTGGGAAAATCACGGCACGATGGACGACAATCGCCGCGCGTTCTACGAATATCACGCCGCGATGATGGAACCGTGGGATGGCCCGGCCGCCATGGCCTTCACCGACGGCCGCTACATCGGCGGCACCCTGGACCGCAACGGTTTGCGTCCTGCGCGTTACATCGTCACCGACGACGATCTGGTGGTGATGGCGTCGGAATCAGGCGTGTTGCCGATCCCGGAATCGAAAATCATCCAGAAATGGCGTCTGCAGCCGGGCAAGATGTTCCTGATCGACCTGGAAGCGGGCCGCATCATCGACGATAAAGAGCTCAAAGACACGTACGCCAACGCCAAGCCGTACAAGGCGTGGATCAACGCCGTGCGCATCAAGCTCAACGAAATCAAGCTGAGCGAAAGCCAGCTGGCGCACAACCGCGTCAAGTACAGCGCCGCGCCGGGCGAAAAAGCCGTCGCGTCCGTACTGGACCGCCAGCAGGCGTTCGGCTACACCCAGGAAGACCTGAAGTTCCTGATGGCGCCGATGGCCGCCGCCGGCGAAGAAGCCACCGGCTCGATGGGCAACGACTCGCCGCTGGCCGTCATGTCCAACAAGCTCAAGCCGCTGTACAACTACTTCAAGCAGCTGTTCGCCCAGGTGACCAACCCGCCGATCGACCCGATCCGCGAAGCGATGGTGATGTCGCTGGTGTCGTTCATCGGCCCCAAGCCTAACCTGCTGGACACCAACAACGTCAACCCGCCGATGCGCCTTGAAGTGTCGCAGCCGATTCTCGGCTTCGACGACATGGCGCGCCTGCGCGGCATCAGCCTGCACACCGGCGGCAAGTTCAAGTCGTACGAGCTGAGCATCTGCTACCCGCTGGCCTGGGGCAAGGAAGGCGTCGAAGCCTGCCTGGCGTCGCTGTGCGCCGAGGCGGTCGACGCCGTCAAGTCCGGCCACAACATCCTGATCGTCTCCGACCGCTCGATCGGCGCCGATCGTGTGGCCATCCCCGCACTTCTGGCCACATCTACCGTGCATCAGCATTTGGTCAGCAAAGGCCTGCGCGCCTCGACCGGCTTGGTCGTCGAAACCGGCTCGGCCCGCGAAACCCACCACTTCGCGCTGCTGGCAGGCTACGGCGCCGAAGCGATCCACCCGTACCTGGCGATGGAAACCCTGGTCGAGCTGGCGCACGGCATGCCGGGCGACATGTCCGGCGACAAGGCGGTCTACAACTACACCAAGGCCATCGGCAAGGGCTTGATGAAGGTGATGTCGAAGATGGGCATCTCCACTTATATGTCGTACTGCGGCGCGCAGATCTTCGAAGCGGTCGGCCTGAACAAGTCGCTGGTCGACAAGTATTTCAAGGGCACCGCCTCGAACGTCGAAGGTATCGGCGTGTTCGAAGTGGCCGAGGAAGCGCTGCGCCTGCACAACCTGGCCTTCGGCGACGATCCTGTGCTGGCCAACAACCTGGACGCCGGCGGCGAGTACGCCTTCCGCGTGCGCGGCGAGGACCATCTTTGGACCCCGGACGCGATCGCCAAGTTGCAGCATTCGACCCGCAGCAACAATTTCTCCAGCTACAAGGAGTACGCACAGATCATCAACGACCAGAGCAAGCGTCACCTGACCTTGCGCGGCCTGTTCGAGTTCAAGCTGGACCCGGCCAAGGCGATCCCGCTGGAGGAAGTCGAGCCAGCCAAGGAAATCGTCAAGCGTTTCGCCACCGGCGCGATGTCGATGGGTTCGATCTCGACCGAGGCGCACGCGACCCTGGCCGTGGCAATGAACCGCATCGGCGGCAAGTCCAACACCGGCGAAGGCGGCGAGGACCCATCGCGCTACACGATGGAACTCAAAGGCATCAAGATCAAGCAGGGCGAGACCATGGCTTCGGTCATGGGCAAAGAGCAGATGGTGGTCGACATTCCCTTGCAGGAAGGCGATTCGCTGCGCTCGCGCATCAAGCAGGTTGCTTCGGGCCGTTTCGGCGTCACCGCCGCCTACCTGAACTCGGCCGACCAGATCCAGATCAAAATGGCACAGGGCGCGAAACCTGGCGAGGGCGGCCAGTTGCCCGGCCATAAAGTGTCGGAATACATCGCCACCCTGCGCTTCTCGGTGCCTGGTGTCGGCTTGATTTCGCCGCCGCCGCACCATGACATTTATTCGATTGAAGATCTGGCGCAGCTGATTCACGATCTGAAGAACGCCAATCCGCGCGCCTCGATCTCGGTCAAGCTGGTGTCGGAAGTCGGCATCGGCACCGTTGCCGCCGGCGTCACCAAGGCCAAGGCCGACCACGTCGTCGTTGCCGGCCATGACGGCGGCACGGGCGCTTCGCCATTGTCGTCGGTCAAGCACGCCGGCACCCCTTGGGAGCTGGGCCTGGCTGAAACGCAGCAGACCTTGGTGCTGAACGGCCTGCGCAGCCGCATCCGCGTGCAAGCGGACGGACAGATGCGCACCGGCCGCGACGTCGTCATCGCCGCCATGCTGGGCGCCGACGAGATCGGCTTCGCGACCGCGCCGCTGGTGGTCGAAGGTTGCATCATGATGCGCAAATGCCATCTGAACACTTGCCCGGTCGGCGTCGCCACGCAGGACCCTGTGCTGCGCGCCAAGTTCTCCGGCAAGCCTGAGTACGTGGTCAACTACTTCTTCTTCGTCGCCGAGGAAGCCCGTCAGCTGATGGCGCAACTGGGCATCCGCACCTATGACGAGCTGATCGGCCGCGTCGACCTGCTGGACAAGTCGAAGGCGATCACGCACTGGAAGGCCAAGGGCCTGGACTTCAGCGCCATCTTCTACCAGCCGGAAGTGCAGGACGGCCACTCGATCTATCACACGATGGACCAGGACCACGGCCTCGACAAGGCGCTCGACCACAAGCTGATCGCGCAAGCCAAGGCCGCGCTGGAGAAGGGCGAGCGCGTCTCGTTCATCTCGCCGGTACGCAACGTCAACCGCACCGTCGGCACCATGCTGTCGGGCGAAGTGGCCAAGCGCTATGGTCACGCCGGCCTGCCGGACGACACCATCCACATCCAGCTGCAGGGCACGGCAGGCCAGTCGGCCTGCGCCTTCCTGGCGCACGGCATCACCATCGACCTGGTCGGCGAAGGCAACGATTACGTCGGCAAGGGCTTGTCGGGCGGCCGCATCATCGTGCGTCCGAACACCGAGTTCCGCGGCTGGGCCGTCAACAACATCATCATCGGTAACACGGTGCTGTACGGCGCGATCAGCGGCGAAGCGTTCTTCAACGGCGTGGCCGGCGAACGTTTCGCGGTGCGCAACTCCGGCGCCACGGCCATTGTCGAAGGCACCGGCGACCACGGTTGCGAGTACATGACCGGCGGCACCGTCGTTGTGCTGGGCTGCACCGGCCGCAACTTCGCGGCCGGCATGTCGGGCGGCATCGCCTACGTCTACGACCCGGACGGCGATTTCGAATCGCGCTGCAACACCGCCATGGTGTCGCTCGAGCCGGTCGTGACCGCCAAGCAGCAGGAAGCGGACAAGGCCACGTGGCACATCCAGCAAAAGGACAAGGGCGCGGAAGCGGACGAGGTGATCCTGAAACGCTTGATCGAGCGTCACTTCAAGCACACCGGCAGTACGCGCGCCCGTCTGTTGCTGGACAACTGGGCCGATGGCCGCAGCAAGTTCGTCAAGGTATTCCCAAGCGAATACAAACGCGCCCTGGCCGAAATGGCCCAGGACGTGGCGAACGAAGCCGCCGCCGTCCAGCCGATCGCCGCTTAAGCGCCGTCTTGTTGACTGAATAATTTAAGGATTTATCGTGGGTAAAATCACCGGTTTCATGGAATTCCAGCGCCAGGACGAGGGCTATCTGCCGCCAGCGGCGCGTTTGAAGAACTATTCCGAGTTCGTCATCACCCTGACCAACGAGCAGGCCAAGGTGCAGGGCGCGCGCTGCATGGATTGCGGCATCCCATTCTGCAACACGGGCTGCCCGGTCAACAACATCATCCCGGACTGGAACGATCTGGTTTATCGCGGCAACTACCGCGAAGCGCTTGACACCTTGCACTCGACCAACAACTTCCCGGAATTCACCGGCCGCATCTGCCCGGCACCGTGCGAATCGGCCTGTACCCTGGGCATCAACAATGATCCGGTCGGCATCAAGTCGATCGAGCACAAGATCATCGACGAAGGCTGGGAACACGGCTGGGTCGTGCCGCAGCCTGCGGCCCACCAGACCGGCAAGAAAGTGGCCGTGGTCGGTTCCGGCCCGGCCGGCCTGGCGGCGGCGCAGCAGCTGGCGCGCGCCGGCCACGCCGTGACCGTGTTCGAAAAGAGCGACCGCGTCGGCGGCCTGCTGCGTTACGGCATTCCAGACTTCAAGATGGAGAAGTCGCACATCGACCGCCGTATCAAGCAGATGGAAGAAGAAGGCGTCGTGTTCCGCACCAGCGTGCTGGTGGGCAAGGACTTCCCGGCCAACGTCAACAACTGGGCCAAGGAAACCATTTTCCCGGAAGACCTGGAAAAAGAATTCGACGCGGTCATCCTGGCCGGCGGCGCCGAGCAGCCGCGCGACCTGCCGGTGCCGGGCCGTGAGCTGAAGGGCGTGCATTTCGCGATGGACTTCCTGCCGCTGCAAAACAAGGTCAACGCCGGCGACAAGGTCAAGGACCAGCTGAAGGCCACCGGCAAGCATGTGGTCGTCATTGGCGGCGGCGACACCGGTTCCGACTGCGTCGGCACCTCCAACCGCCACGGCGCCGCCTCGGTCACCCAGTTCGAACTGATGCCGATGCCGCCGGAGCAAGAGAACAAGCCGCTGGTGTGGCCGTACTGGCCGACCAAGCTGCGCACCTCGTCGTCGCACGAAGAAGGTTGCGAGCGCGATTGGGCGGTCGCCACCAAGCGTCTGGAAGGCAAGGGCGGCAAGGTCGACAAGCTGATCGCCTGCCGCGTCGAATGGAAAGACGGCAAGATGGCCGAAGTGCCGAACTCGGAATTCGAAATGAAGGCCGATCTGGTGCTGCTGGCGATGGGCTTCGTGTCGCCGGTCGCCAACGTGCTCGACGCCTTCGGCATCGACAAGGATGCGCGCGGCAACGCCAAGGCCACCACCGATGGCGAGGGTTGCTACAAGACTTCCGCACCGAAAGTGTTTGCCGCGGGCGACGTGCGCCGTGGCCAGTCGCTGGTGGTGTGGGCGATCCGCGAAGGGCGCCAGTGCGCGCGCGCGGTCGACGAGTTCCTGATGGGCTATTCCGACCTGCCACGCTAAGTAGAGGCAGCGGAACGGTTTGCTTCCCAGCCGGGAGCGAGTGGGTGATCCCCGTTCGCTGCCCGGTTTTTTTATTTGGGGTCAAGTCTGTCATTCGGACACAGGCTAAGCCGTAGAACGGAAACTGCGCGGCCAACGCATCCGTTCGTGTCCGAATGTCAGACTTGACCCTGCAGGTTTACATCGCGGGCAATGTGCCTGTGCGCACGGTTGTTTATTGGCAGTCAGTCAGAATCCGGTAAGGTTTATGCTGGCACACTGGCTATCGCGCCGCAGCAATGTAACATTTCATGCCTCGTGTAAATTGCTGACTTGAGATTCAGTAGTGTTGTATTATCTGCCACGCACCATGGCTCCAGCGGCCCGGAATGGGCCGTCTCCAGCAGAGATTAACCTTTCTGCACTACAATACGGCATTAAAAATAATGAGTTCAGTCGTGCCTAATCTTGTCGAAATCCGTGATTTACACTTTTCCTATGGAAAGCGCTCGATCCTGTCGGGCCTCCAGATGGATTTCCCACGCGGGAAAGTGATCGCAGTGATGGGCGGTTCGGGCAGCGGCAAGACGACGGTATTGCGACTGATTGGCGGCCAGATCCGCCCGCAAAAAGGCCAGGTCAAAGTCCAGGGCCAGGTTGTGCACAAGTTGAATACCGCCGGCTTGTATCTGCTGCGGCGCAAAATGGGCATGCTGTTCCAGCATGGCGCGCTCTTCACCGACCTTACCGTCTTTGAAAATGTCGCCTTCCCGCTGCGCGAGCACACCGATCTGCCGGAAGAGCTGATCCGCAATCTCGTGCTGATGAAGCTGCACGCGGTCGGCCTGCGCAACGCCGCCAAATTGAAACCGGCCGAGATCTCCGGCGGCATGGCGCGCCGCGTCGCGCTGGCGCGCTCGATCGCGCTCGACCCGGAACTGATCATGTATGACGAGCCGTTCGCCGGCCTCGACCCGATCTCGATGGGCGTCACCGCCAACCTGATCCGCAACCTCAACACCGCACTCGGCTCGACCACGGTGCTGGTGTCGCACGACGTCAAGGAATGCTTCGCGATCGCCGACTACGTCTACTTCCTGTCGCAGGGCAAGATCGTCGCGCACGGCACGCCGGCCGACATGATGGTGTCGACCGATCCTTACGTGCACCAGTTCGTCAACGCCGAAGCGGACGGTCCGGTGCCGTTCCACTATCCAGGCAAGTCCCTGGCCGATGATCTGGGCCTGGGGGGGAAAGCATGACTGTAAGAAATTGGTTGTCCCAGCTGGGCGCGCCGTTGCGCGATTACATCGAAAGCATCGGTTACGGCGCGCGTCTGTTCCTCAACATGCTGCGCCTGTCGCCCGGTCTGCTGCGCCGTCCGCGCCTGGTGATCGAGCAGCTGCACTTCATCGGCAATTACTCGATGCTGATCATTACCTTGTCCGGCCTGTTCGTCGGCATGGTGCTGGGCCTGCAAGGGTATTACACACTGAATAAATACGGCGCCGAGCAGTCGCTCGGCCTGCTGGTGGCGCTGGGCCTGACGCGCGAACTGGGCCCGGTCATCACCGCGCTGCTGTTCGCCGGCCGCGCCGGCACCTCGCTGACGGCGGAAATCGGGCTGATGAAGGCCGGCGAGCAACTGTCGGCGATGGAGATGATGGCCGTCAACCCGATCCAGCGCGTGCTGGCGCCCCGTTTCTGGGCCGGCCTGATCTCGGTGCCGCTGCTGGCGTCGGTGTTCAGCGCGGTCGGCGTCATGGGCGGCTGGCTGGTCGGCGTCAAGCTGATCGGGGTCGACGAGGGCGCGTTCTGGTCGCAGATGCAGGGCGGCGTCGATATCTGGAAGGATATCTTCAACGGCTTCGTCAAGAGCGTGGTGTTCGGCATCGCCATCACCTTTATCGCGCTGTACCAGGGTTATCAGACCCAACCGACGCCGGAAGACGTGGCGCGCGCCACCACCCGCACGGTCGTGATCTCATCGCTGATGATCTGGTGGCTCGATTTCATGCTGACCGCTTTGATGTTCAGCAAATAAAACATAATTAAAGAATACTTAGTAGTATTACGCGAGGAAGAGCTATGCAACGTAAATCACTGGATGTCTGGGTCGGTCTGTTCATCGTCATCGGCGTGGCCGCGCTGATGTTCCTGGCCCTGAAAGCCGGCAACATGGGTTCCATGTCCTTTGGCAAAACGTACCCGATCACGGCCAAGTTCGACAACATCGGCAGCCTGCGTCCGCAGGCGGCGGTCAAGGCGTCGGGCGTGGTGATCGGGCGCGTCGGCGAGATCAAGTTTGATGACAAGAGTTACCAGGCGCTGGTAACCTTGAATATGGAAGAAGGTTATAAATTCCCTAAGGACAGTTCCGCCAAAATTCTGACGGCCGGTCTGCTGGGCGAGCAATACGTAGGCATCGAGGCCGGCGGCGACACCAATAATTTGGCCGCCGGTGACAAAATCGCACGAACCCAATCGGCCGCCGTGCTGGAAGACCTGATCAATCAGTTCATCTACAGCAAGGCCGCTGAAGGAAAAAAGGAAGAATAAATGTCTAGCACCCCGAAACACTTCCGTCAGGCCGCGCTGGCGCTGGGCGTCACCTTGATGCTGGCCGGCTGCGCCGGTCCCAACCCGCGCGATCCGTACGAGAGCTACAACCGCGCCGTGTTCAACTTCAACGACAAGGTCGACACCTACGCGTTGAAGCCCGTTGCGACCGTGTACCGCGACGTTACGCCGTCGTTCGTGCAGACCGGCGTGGGCAACTTCTTCGGCAACCTGGGTGACGCCTGGACCGCCGTCAACAATCTGCTGCAAGGCAAGGGCGAGGCCGGCATGACCGACATCACCCGCTTCGCGCTGAACTCGACCCTGGGCATCCTGGGCCTGTTCGACATCGCTTCCGAGGCCGGGTTGCAAAAGCACAAGGAAGACTTCGGCCAGACCCTGGGCACCTGGGGCGTGGCCTCCGGTCCCTACCTGATGCTGCCGCTGCTGGGCCCGTCGACGGTGCGCGACACGGTGGCGCTGCCTGCCGACTTCGCCGGCAACATCTGGCGCTACAAGGACCCGGTGCACGTGCGTAACATCGGCACCGGCGTCAACCTGGTCGACACCCGCGCCAGCCTGCTCGACGCCACCAGCATGCTGGAAGACGCCGCGCTGGACCGCTACGAGTTCATCCGCGACGGCTACATGCAGCGCCGCGAGAGCCAGATCCATCCGGACGGCAATCCGGATAGTTCCAAGAAGCAAGAGCCAGCGGCCGACGAGGGCGCGCCTGCGGCAAAACCCGACGCCGCCCCGGCCGCGCCGGTCACGCCGCAAGGCCCTGCCGACGCGAAACCTGCGGAAAAATCCGCAAGCGTGTCATCCGAATCGGCACCCGAGGAGTTAAACTCCGGTACGCCGGCTGCGAGCAACGCCAGCCTGTGACCCCGAAGAACCCACATAGGTAGATAAAAGATGAAATTATTTAAACAGCTGTTAGCCATTGCCACCGTTTCGCTGGCGTTCAACGCCCACGCCGCCGGTCCCGCCAACGAAGCGCCGGACGCGCTGGTCAAGCGCATCAGCCAGGACGTCATCGAGACCGCCAAGTCCGACAAGGCGATCCAGGCCGGCGACACCAAGAAAGTCATGCAGCTGGTCGAGACCAAGATCCTGCCGTATGTCGATTCGGACCGCATGACCTCGCTGGCGGCCGGCCGCTTCTGGCGCGACGCCACCCCCGAGCAGAAAAAGCAGCTGTCGGAGCAGTTCCGCACCCTGCTGATCTACACCTACTCGGGCGCGCTGTCGCAGATCAAGAACGAAACCGTGGACTTCCAGCCGCTGCGCGCCGACCCGTCGGACACCGAGGTGGAAGTGCGCTCGAAGGTCAACATGACCCGTGGCGAGCCGATCACCCTGAACTACCGCGTGGCCAAGGGCGCCGCCGGCTGGAAGATCTATGACATCAACGTCATGGGCGCCTGGCTGGTCGAGACCTACAAAGGTACGTTCGCGTCCGAGATCAGCAAGGGCGGCGTCGACGGCCTGATCAAGACCCTGACCGCGAAAAACCAGTCGCTGGCCAGCAAACCTTTGAAAACTACGGCAAAATAACGCCACCGCGATGTTTATTAGAAAATAACGACCATGTCCGAACCGACCGACAACCTGCAATCGCTCACGTCCCTGACCGTGCTCAACGCCACCGCGGCGCTTGAGCGCGGCCTGGCCGCCATCAAGGCCGGCCAGGCGGTGTTCGATCTGCGCCACGTGTTGACGGTCGATTCGGTGGCCGTTTCGGTCTTGCTGGCGTGGCAACGCGCCGCCAGCGAGGCCGGTCTCAAGCTGGAACTGAAGAACCTGCCGCCGGCGCTGCAAAGCTTGACCAAGCTGTACGGCGTCTGCGCGCTGGTCTTCCCCGAACAAAGCGATCCCGCGCAAGCTTGCGCCGGCCAGGCCGACGTGCCTGCCGACCTGCACCACCATCATTGACCCCCGCCCCACCCCGCCGCGCATTACCCAGTTTGTATCTTTAGTTGTAGCCAGAGTCACCCCCAGTTATTGCCGGTCCGGCTCTGCCTGACCAGATTTCCAATATAATTGAACGTTGCCACCGCCTAAGAGCCGTGGCGCCTGGTTACACCTTCCGCCGTTAGGCATCAATACGCATCCTGCGCCGGCCATGCCGCCGCAACCAACTGATAAGTCAAGCATGACAGCGATCCAAATAACGAACGTCGAGAAGCGCTACAAGTCGCTCCAGGCACTGGGCGGCGTCTCCCTCTCGATCGAGGAGGGCGAATTCTTCGGCCTGCTGGGCCCCAACGGCGCCGGCAAAACCACGCTCATTTCCATCATCGCCGGCTTGATCCGGCCCGACGCCGGCAAGGTCTCGATCCACGGCCACGACGTCACCGGCGACTTCCGCGAGGCGCGCCGCAAGCTCGGCGTGGTGCCGCAGGAGCTGGTGTTCGACCCGTTCTTCACCGTGCGAGAAACCCTGCGCCTGCAGTCGGGCTACTTCGGCCTGCCCAATAATGACGCCTGGATCGACGAGGTGATGCACAACCTCGATCTGACCAACAAGGCCGACACCAATATGCGCGCGCTGTCGGGCGGCATGAAGCGTCGCGTGCTGGTGGCGCAGGCGCTGGTGCACAAGCCGCCGGTCATCGTGCTCGACGAGCCGACCGCCGGCGTCGACGTCGAACTGCGCCAGACCTTGTGGAAGTTCATCTCGCGCCTGAACCGCGAAGGCCACACCGTGGTGCTGACCACCCACTACCTGGAAGAGGCGCAAGCCATGTGCAAGCGCGTGGCCATGCTCAAAAGCGGCAAGGTCGTCGCGCTCGATACGATGGCGGCGCTGATCCGCCGCATCTCCGGCTCGCAGCTGATCGTCAACATGGTGCAGGGCGAGCTGCCGGCCGATTTGCAGCACCTGGTCACGCATCCTGAAACTTCGGACCACGGTCGTAAATACAGCCTGCGCATCAACGAGTATTCGGAGGTCGAGGCCATCCTGGCGCGCCTGCGCGAATCGGGCGCAGTCATCGACGACATGCAGCTGCAACAGGCCGACCTGGAAGACATCTTCCTGCAGATCATGGACAAGGGGACCGTATGAACTTCATCTCGAGCGGTTTCCGCACCCTGGTCTACAAGGAGACCCTGCGCTTCTGGAAGGTGGCCACGCAAACCGTCGCCGCGCCGATCCTGACGGCGATGCTGTACCTGCTGATCTTCGGCCACGTGCTCGAAGGCCGGGTGCAGGTGTATGAAGGCGTCAGCTACACCTCGTTCCTGATCCCCGGCCTGGTGATGATGAGCGTTCTGCAGAACGCCTTCGCCAACTCGTCGTCGTCGCTGATCCAGTCCAAGATCACCGGCAACCTGGTGTTCGTGCTGCTCACGCCCCTGTCGCACTGGGAGATCTTTTCCGCCTACGTGCTGGCGGCGATGGTGCGCGGCCTGGCGGTCGGCCTGGGCGTGTTCGCCGCCACCGCCTACTTCGCGCATATGTCGTTCACCGCGCCGCTGTGGATCATCGTGTTCGCGCTGCTGGGCGCCGCCATCCTCGGCACCATGGGCCTGATCGCCGGCATCTGGGCCGAAAAATTCGACCAGCTGGCCGCGTTCCAGAACTTCCTGATCATGCCGCTGACCTTCTTGTCCGGCGTGTTCTACTCGATCCATTCGCTGCCGCCGTTCTGGCTGACGGTGTCGCATCTGAACCCTTTCTTCTACATGATCGACGGCTTCCGCTACGGTTTCTTCGGCCAGTCCGACACCAATCCATGGACCAGCCTTGCCATCGTCTCCGGCTTCCTGGTGGTGCTGTCGCTGGCCGCCATTCGTCTTCTGCGCAGCGGCTATCGTTTACGCCACTGAGGGTTACGTCACTAAAGCGGCGCCATTAATATTTAAGGATTCATCATGACCACCACTCCAGAACTGATCCACGGCTACATCTCCGCCGGCCTCGAATGCACCCACCTCGAAGTCGAAGGCGATGGCCAGCACTTCCAGGCGGTTATCGTCTCGCCGGCGTTCGCGGGCAAGCGCCCGATCCAGCGCCACCAGATCGTCTACGCCGCGCTGGGCGACCGCATGCGCGAAGAGATCCACGCGCTGTCGATGAAAACCCTCACCCCTGAAGAATACAAAGGATAAGCATGGACAAGCTCCTCATCCAAGGCGGCAACCGCCTGCACGGCGACATCAACATCTCCGGCGCCAAGAACGCGGCGCTGCCCATCCTGTGCGCGGGCCTGCTGACCGCCGGCGATCTGGAACTGACCAACGTGCCGCACCTGCACGACGTCGCCACGATGCTCAAACTGCTTAAGGAAACCGGCCTGCAGGTCAAGCAGGACGGCGACGCCGTCACGCTGAACGGCGCCAACATCGACAAGCTGGAAGCGCCGTATGAGCTGGTGAAAACCATGCGCGCCTCGATCCTGGTGCTCGGCCCATTGCTGGCGCGCTTCGGCGAAGCCAAGGTGTCGCTGCCGGGCGGCTGCGCGATCGGTTCGCGCCCGGTCGACCAGCACATCAAGGGTCTGCAGGCGCTGGGCGCCGAGATCACCATCGACGCCGGCTACATCTACGCCAAGTGCGCAAAGCTCAAGGGCGCGCGCATCGTCACCGACATGATCACCGTGACCGGCACCGAGAACCTGCTGATGGCCGCGACCCTGGCCGAAGGCGAAACGATTCTGGAAAACGCCGCGCGCGAGCCGGAAGTGACCGACCTGGCGAACCTGCTGGTGGCCATGGGCGCCAAAATCGAAGGCATCGGCACCGACCGCCTGGTGATCCAGGGCGTGGCCGAGCTGCACGGCGCCAAGCACGCCGTCATCTCCGACCGCATCGAGGCGGCGACCTTCCTGTGCGCCGTCGCTGCCACCGGCGGCGACATCACGATCCGCAACACCCGCGTCGACATTCTGGACGCGGCGCTCGACAAGCTGCGCGAAGTGGGCCTGAAGATGACCATCGGCGACAACTGGATCCGCGCGCAGATGGACCAGCGCCCGGAACCGGTCACCTTCCGCACCACCGAATATCCCGGCTTCCCGACCGACATGCAGGCGCAGTTCATGGCGGTCAACACCATCGCCTCCGGCCCTAGCCGCGTGACCGAGACGATTTTCGAAAACCGCTTCATGCACGTGCAGGAGATGAACCGCCTGGGCGCGTCCATCGAGACCGACGGCAACACGGCCCACATCAAGGGCGTCGCGCAGCTGGTCGGCGCGCCGGTGATGGCGACCGACTTGCGCGCATCGGCCTCGTTGGTGATCGCGGCGCTGGCCGCGCGCGGCGAGACCCTGATCGACCGTATCTACCACCTCGATCGCGGTTACGACCAGATGGAAGTGAAGCTGTCCGCCGTTGGCGCCAACATCAAACGGATTAAGTAAAACATGAGCGCATTCCAAGCCCAAGCCCCCGCCAACCAGCAGCTGATCCTGGCGCTGTCGAAGGGACGTATTTTCGAGGACACCCTGCCGCTGCTGGAAGCGGCCGGCATCACCGTCACCGAGAACCCCGAGACGTCGCGCAAACTGATCCTGTCGACCAACGATCCCGATGTGCGCGTGATCATTGTGCGCGCCACCGACGTGCCGACTTATGTGCAGCATGGCGCGGCGGATTTCGGCGTGGCCGGCAAGGACGTGCTGCTGGAGCACGGCGGCGAGGGCTTGTACCAGCCGATCGACTTGAACATCGCGGCCTGCCGCATGTCGGTCGCGGTCAAGAACGGCTTCGATTACGAGACCGCCGTGCGCCAGGGCGCGCGCCTGCGGGTGGCCACCAAGTTCGTGCAGACCGCGCGCGAGCACTTCGCCAAGAAGGGCGTGCACGTCGACCTGATCAAACTTTATGGCTCGATGGAGCTGGCGCCGCTGGTCGGCCTGTCCGACGCGATCGTCGACGTGGTCAGCACCGGCAACACCTTGCGCGCCAACGACCTGGTCGAAGTCGAAGCCATCATGGACATCTCCTCGCGCCTGATCGTCAACCAGGCCGCGCTGAAGCTCAAGCGCGAGCGTCTGCAACCGATCATCGAGGCGTTCGAACGCGCTTCCAAGAAGTAATCACGGATTCCATCATGCCGATTCAAATCACCAAGCTCGATTCCACCCAAGCCGATTTCAAAAAGTCACTGGACACCCTGCTGGCGTTTGAAGCGGGCACCGACGACGCCATCGAGCGCGCCGTCGCCGGCATCCTGGCCGACGTCAAGGCACGCGGCGACGCCGCCGTGCTGGAATACACCAACCGCTTCGACCGCATCCCCAACGGCGGCGCCGCCAGCATGGCCGCTTTCGATATTCCAGAAAGCGAATTGCAGGCCGCGCTGGCCGCGATTCCCACCGCGCAGCGCGAGGCGCTGCAAGTGGCCGCGCAACGCATCCGCGTGTTCCACGAGCGCCAGAAGCAGGAGCTGCAAGGCTTCACCTACACCGAGCCCGATGGCACGGTGCTGGGCCAGAAAATCACCCCGCTCGACCGCGTCGGCATCTACGTCCCCGGCGGCAAGGCCGCCTATCCGTCGTCGGTGCTGATGAACGCGATCCCGGCGCACGTCGCCGGCGTCGGGGAAATCATCATGGTGGTGCCGACCCCGGACGGCGTGAAGAACCAGATGGTGCTGGCCGCCGCCGCCATCGCCGGCGTGACCCGCGTGATCACCATCGGCGGCGCACAAGCCGTCGGCGCGCTGGCGCACGGCACAGAAACGATACAACCGGTCGACAAGATCGTCGGTCCCGGCAACGCCTATGTGGCTGCCGCCAAGCGCCGCGTGTTCGGCATCGTCGGCATCGACATGATCGCCGGGCCGTCCGAGATCCTGATCGTCTGCGACGGCACCACCGATCCCGACTGGGTGGCGATGGACCTGTTCTCGCAGGCGGAGCACGACGAACTGGCGCAGGCCATCATGCTGTGCCCCGACGCCGGCTACATCGCCAAGGTGGAAGAGAGCATCAACAAGCTGCTGCCGACGATGCCGCGCCACGAAACCATCCGCACTTCGCTGACCGATCGCGGCGCGCTGGTCAAGGTGCGCGACATGGACGAGGCCTGCGCCATCGCCAACTCGATCGCCGCCGAACACCTGGAAATCTCCGCCGAGAATCCGCAGCAGTGGGCCGACAAGATCCGCCACGCCGGCGCCATGTTCCTGGGCCGCTTCTCGTCCGAGTCGCTGGGCGACTACTGCTGCGGTCCGAACCACGTGCTGCCGACGTCGCGCACCGCGCGCTTCTCGTCGCCGCTGGGCGTGTACGATTTCCAGAAGCGCTCCTCGGTGATCATGGTCAGCGAAGCCGGCGCGCAAACGCTGGGCAAGGTCGCGGCGGAACTGGCCTACGGCGAGGGCTTGCAAGCCCACGCGCGCAGCGCCGAATTGCGTTTGAAGACGCCGCAATGACCGTGGCCGTGGCCATGGACAATCAGGAGACCTGGATCAACCAGGTCTTCTGCGAGGATGCGCTGGCCGGACTGGCACGCATCCCGGAGGGCTCCATCGATTTGATCCTGACCGATCCGCCTTATAACCTGGGCAAGGACTACGGCAACGATTCCGACTCGCAGACGGTCGAGGAGTACCTGCGCTGGACCGAGCAATGGATCGACGCCGCGCTGCCCAAGCTCAAACCCAACGGCAGCCTGTATATCTTCCTGACCTGGCGCTTTTCGCCGGAGATCTTCGTGCTGCTGAAAAAGCGCATGACGATGATGAACGAGATTATCTGGGACCGCCGGGTGCCGTCGATGGGCGGCAGCGTGCGCAGTTATTCGTCGGTGCACGACACCATCGGCTTTTTCGTGCGCCGCAAGGATTACTACTTCGATCTGGATGCTGTGCGCATTCCGTATGACGCCGAGACCAAGAAGGCCCGTTCGCGCTCGATCTTCGTCGGCGCCAAATGGCTGGAAGTGGGCTACAACCCCAAGGATTTGTGGAGCGTGTCGCGTTTGCACCGGGAGCATCCCGAGCGCGCCGACCATCCGACGCAAAAGCCGCTGGAGATTATCGAGCGCATGGTCAAGGCCTCGTGTCCGGCCGACGGCGTGGTGCTGGACCTGTTCATGGGCAGCGGCACGACGGCGATCGCCGCCAAGCGCTGCGGACGCAATTTCGTCGGCTTCGAACTGAATCCGGACTACTGCGCCATCATCGCCGAACGCATCGCGGCGGCGGATCTGCCGCCACCGCCCGAAAAGAAAAAGCCGGTCCCCCGTAGCAGTAAAAAACCCGCGGTCAAACGCACCGCCACCACCACCTAGGAGCCCACGTAAGATGTCTTCCATCGACACCCTGATCGACACCACCATCCGTTCCGATGTGCGCGCCGTCAATGGCTACCACGTCGCCGACGCGAGCGGTTTTATCAAGCTGGATGCGATGGAGAACCCTTACCACCTGCCGGAGCATCTGACGCGCGAACTGGCCCAGCGCCTGGCCGACGTCACCCTGAACCGCTATCCGGTGGCCTCCTACGAAAGCACCAAGGAACGCATCCGCGCCAAGCTGGGCATCCCGGCCGGCTACGACGTCATGCTGGGCAACGGCTCCGACGAGCTGATTTCGATCCTGTGCATGGCCTGCGCCCACCAGGACCGCCGCGCCGTCGCCATCTCGCCGACGCCGTCGTTCGTCATGTATTCGCGCTCGACCAAGTTCGCCGGCATGGATTATGTCGGCGTCTCGGTCAAGGCCGACCTGACGCTCGACATGCCGGCCATGCTGGCGGCGATCGAAAAACACAAACCGGCGCTGGTGTTCCTGTCGTACCCGAACAACCCGACCGGCAACCTGTTCTCGGACGACGATATCGTCACCATCATCAAGGCGCTGGATGGTTTCGGCCTGGCCGTGGTCGACGAGGCCTACGAGCCGTTCGCGCAGCAAACCTTCATGCACCGCCTGCCGGAGTTCGACAACCTGATCGTCATGCGCACGGTGTCCAAGCTCGGTTTGGCCGGCATCCGCCTTGGCTACATGTCCGCCGCGCCCGAATTGCTGGAGCAATTCGACAAAGTGCGGCCTCCTTACAACATCAACGTGCTGACGCAGACGGCGGCCGAATTCGCGCTCGACCATCTGGAGGTGCTGAACCAGCAGGCGGCCGCGTTGCGCGCCGCACGGACCGATCTGATGGCCGCATTGGCCGCCATGCCCGGTGTCGAGGTCTTTCCGTCGGCGGCGAATTTTATCTTGATTCGAGTGCCAAATGCCGATGATGCCTATGCGAAACTACTGTCCCACAAGGTATTAATTAAAAATATGAGTAAAATGGATACCGTGATGGCCAATTGTCTACGTGTCACGGTCAGCACACCGGAAGAGAACACCGCCTTCCTTGGTGCCTTATCCGCATCGCTTGCAGCTTAAATCACCGCCACCGAGCCCTTCATGAACCGCACCGCAGAAATCATCCGCAACACCAACGAGACGCAAGTCCGCGTTTCCATCAATCTCGACGGCACCGGCAAGCAAAAGCTGAACACCGGCGTGCCCTTCCTCGACCACATGCTGGACCAGATCGCCCGCCACGGCCTGTTCGACCTCGACGTCGAAGCCACCGGCGACATCCACATCGACAACCACCACACGGTCGAGGACGTTGGCATCACGCTGGGCATGGCCGTGGCCAAGGCCATCGGCGACCGCAAGGGCATCGTCCGCTACGGCCACTCGTATGTGCCGCTGGACGAGGCGCTGTCGCGCGTGGTGCTCGATTTCTCGGGCCGTCCAGGCATCGAATACCATATCCCGTTCACGCGCGCGATGATCGGCACCTTCGACGTCGACCTGACCCTGGAATTTTTCCGCGGCTTCGTCAACCACGCGCTGGTGACCTTGCACATCGACAACCTGCGCGGCACCAACGCGCACCATCAATGCGAAACCGTGTTCAAGGCCTTCGGCCGCGCGCTGCGCATGGCGTCCGAGCTGGACCCGCGCGCCGCCGGTACCATTCCTTCGACCAAGGGCAGCCTGTAAGGCTTAGCGAACCACCTACTCATTATGAAAAAAATTGTCGTAGTTGATTACGGTATGGGTAATCTGCGTTCGGTCGCGCAAGCGCTGCGCGCGGTCGCCCCCGAGGCCAACGTTTTGATCTCGGGCGAAGTGGCCGATATCGAAAGTGCCGATCGCATCGTGCTGCCGGGCCAGGGCGCGATGCCGGACTGCATGCGCAGCCTGCGCGAATCCGGCGTGCAGGACGCTCTGATGGTGGCGGCGCGCAACAAGCCGCTGCTGGGCGTGTGCATCGGCGAGCAGATGCTGTTCGACGGCAGCGAAGAGGGCGACGCCGCCGGCCTGGGCCTGCTGCCGGGCAAGGTGGTGCGCTTCCAGCTCGACGGCCAGTTGCAGGAGGACGGCTCGCGCTTCAAGGTGCCGCAGATGGGCTGGAACCAAGTCCAGCAAAACGCGTCCCACCCTATGTGGCAGGATATCGCCGACAACAGTTATTTCTACTTTGTGCACAGTTATTTCGCCCAGCCGGAACAGGGCGCGCACACCGTCGGCCTGACCGTCTACGGTGCGCCATTCAGTTGCGCCGTCGCTCGTGATAATATTTTTGCTACACAGTTCCATCCGGAGAAAAGCGCCGCGACCGGACTGCAGTTGTACAAGAACTTTGTTCACTGGAATCCCTGATCTCCCTGGCTTGACACCTCGAACCCTCTCACCTTCTCACACTTAAACCATCATGCTGCTCATTCCTGCCATCGACCTCAAAGACGGTCACTGCGTTCGCTTGAAACAAGGCGATATGGAACTCGCCACCGTATTTTCCGAAGATCCGGCCGACATGGCTTTGCATTGGCTGAAGCAGGGCGCGCGCCGCCTGCATCTGGTCGATCTGAACGGCGCCTTCGCGGGCAAGCCGAAGAACGAGGGCGCCGTCAAGGCGATCCTGAAGGTGGTGCAGGAATACGCCGAGGAAAACGGCCTGGACGAGATCCCGGTCCAGCTGGGCGGCGGCATCCGCGACCTCGACACCATTGAGCGCTATCTGGACGCCGGCATCAGCTACGTCATCATCGGCACCGCCGCCGTCAAGGAACCGGGCTTCCTGCACGACGCCTGCGGCGCCTTCCCGGGCCACATCATCGTCGGCCTCGACGCCAAGGACGGCAAGGTCGCCACCGACGGCTGGAGCAAGATGTCCGGCCACGAGGTGATCGACCTGGCCAAGAAGTTCGAAGCCTATGGCGTCGAATCGATCATCTACACCGACATCGGCCGCGACGGCATGATGGGCGGCGTCAACATCGACGCCACCGTCAAGCTGGCGCAAGCGGTCAAGATCCCGGTCATCGCCTCCGGCGGCCTGCACAACCTGGCCGACGTCGAAGCGCTGTGCGCGGTGCAGGACGAAGGCATCGAGGGCGTCATCTGCGGCCGCTCGATCTACGAGGGCACGATCGACCTGGCCTCGGCGCAGTTGCGCGCCGACGAGCTCAGCGGCGACCTGATCGACGACGACGAACAAGAACAAGATGATTCAGGCTCCCATGCTCGCTAAACGCATCATTCCCTGCCTGGACGTGACCGACGGCCGCGTCGTCAAAGGCGTCAACTTCACCGAGCTGCGCGACGCCGGCGATCCGGTCGAGATCGCCCGCCGCTACGACGAGCAGGGCGCCGACGAACTGACCTTCCTCGACATCACCGCCACCAGCGACAACCGCGGCCTGATCCTCGACATCATCGAGGCCGTGGCCTCGCAGGTGTTCATTCCGCTGACAGTCGGCGGCGGCGTGCGCGAGGTGGCCGACGTGCGCCGCCTGCTCAACGCCGGCGCGGACAAGGTCAGCATGAACTCGTCGGCCGTCAGCAATCCGCAACTGGTGTTCGACGCCTCGCAAAAGCACGGTTCGCAGTGCATCGTGGTGGCGATCGACGCCAAGCAGGTCTCGCCGGGCAAGTGGGAAGTGTTCACGCACGGCGGCCGCAAGGCCACCGGCATCGACGCCATCGAGTGGGCCGTCAAAATGGAAAAACTGGGCGCGGGCGAAATCCTGCTCACCAGCATGGACCGCGACGGCACCAAGTCCGGCTTCGACCTGGGCCTGACGCGCGGCGTGTCCGACGCCATCGGCATCCCGGTAATCGCCTCGGGCGGCGTCGGCGGCCTGCAGGACCTGGCCGACGGCGTCAAGCTGGGCAAGGCCGACGCGGTGCTGGCGGCCAGCATCTTCCACTACGGCCAGCACACGGTGCAGGAAGCCAAGCGTTTCATGGCACAACAGGGCATTCCGATGCGCCTGGATTAATTGATTACAGCACTGGATAGCAATATGTCGACCACGACCACGACCACCCCGGGCAGCCTCGCCAAAGCCAAATGGCTGAAAAAGATTCAATGGGACGAAAACGGCCTGGTGCCGGTCATCGCCCAGGAAGCCGGCAGCAATGACGTGCTGATGTTCGCGTGGATGAACCGCGACGCCCTGGCCAAGACGGTCGAGCTGGGCGAGGCGGTGTACTGGAGCCGTTCGCGCAAGAAACTGTGGCACAAGGGCGAGGAGTCCGGCCACACGCAAAAGGTGCTGGAGATCCGCCTCGACTGCGACGAGGACGTGGTTCTGCTCAAGATCGAGCAGGCCGGCGGCATCGCCTGCCATACGGGCCGGCATTCGTGCTTCTTCCAGAAGTTCGAGGGCGACGCGCTCGAGGGCGACTGGCAGAACAGCGAGCCGGTGCTGAAAGATCCGTCCGATATTTACGCGGCAAAGCCGAAGAAGACCCCATGAGCACACAACTGGACCGCCTGGCCGAGCTGATCGAGTCACGCAAGCCGGCCAACGGCGGCGACCCCGCCGCCTCCTACGTCGCCAAGCTGTTCGCCAAGGGCGACGACGCCATCCTGAAAAAAATCGGCGAGGAAGCCACCGAGACGGTGATGGCCGCCAAGGACGCGCGCCACGCCGGCGGCAACGGCGACAAGGTCTTGTACGAAGTGGCCGACTTGTGGTTCCATACGCTGGTGCTGCTGGCCCAGTTCGACCTCAAGCCGCAGCAGGTGCTCGACGAGCTGGCGCGCCGCGAGGGCGTCTCCGGCATCGCCGAAAAAGCCGGGCGCGCCGAATAACACCCCCATTGATGGAGTCGCTGTGGAAAACTGCCTGTTTTGCAAGATAGCTGAAAAGAAAATCCCGTCGACCGCCGTGTATGAGGACGACGAGTTGCTGGCGTTCAAGGATATCAACCCTGCCGCGCCCGTACATCTGCTGGTAATCCCGAAGAAACACATCTCAACCTTGTCCGATTGCAGTGCCAACGAGGCGCCTTTGCTGGGCAAGATGCTGGCGCTCGCCCCCCGTCTGGCAGAGGAATTCGGCTGCGCAGTCAGCTATGATGCGGACGGCACGCCCGGCGGCGGTTACAAGAGTGTGATCAACAGTGGGCCGGACGGCGGGCAGGAGGTGTACCATCTGCATTTGCACGTGATCGGCGGCGCGCACCCCTGGCGCGGCGAGCGGTAAAAACCGTTCTCCGGGCGGCATGGCGGTGGTTATATCGCTTGCCACATGACATCTACATGACACGCCGCTGTTCGCTTATACTGTCGCACGCGGTTCTTGAATCAACGGATAATCTGGGCGCATGCGCCTTGCAAGGGGAATATGATGGGTTCATTTAGTATTTGGCACTGGCTGATCGTTCTGGTGATTGTGATGCTGGTCTTCGGCACCAAGAAACTGAGCAATATGGGTTCCGACATCGGCAAGGCCGTCAAGGGCTTCAAGGATGGCGTCAAGGGCGACGACGAGAAGCCGGTCACGCCGGTCACGCCGAGCACCATCGACGTCGACGCCAAAGAGAAAAACAAGCTGTAAGCCGGTCCGGGTCCTGGAGCACTCCCTGGGCCCGGTTCGCTGACGCGCATATCCTATGATCGATCTCGGTCTCACCAAACTTGCAGTGATCGGCGTGGTTGCGCTGATCGTCATCGGTCCCGAAAAGCTGCCGCGCGTCGCGCGCATGGCCGGGACTCTGTACGGGCGCGCCCAGCGCTACCTGAACGAGGTCAAATCCGAGGTCTCGCGCGAAATCGAGCTGGAGGAATTGAAAAACCTCCACAAGACGGTGCAGGACGCCGCTCAGAACATCAAGAGTGATGTGGAAAACTCGATTTCGCAGAATATCTCCGAAGTCGAAAACGCCTGGCACGACACGCCGGCCTCGATACCAGACACCGCCTCGTACGGCAGCGTGAGCACCGACGACCTGGCGCGCAAAGCGCGCGAATTCCGCCGCAAGAAGGTGGTGCGCAGCGCCGCCATTCCGGCCTGGTACAAGCAGCGCCACGGCGGCAAACTGCACGTCACCTCCGGCGCGGCGCGGGTCGCCCGCTTCCGTCCACGCGGCAACACCAACGCTAGCTTCTACTAATGACTACACCGAATTCCGGCGAAGAAACCTTCATCTCCCACCTGGTCGAACTGCGCGACCGTCTGGTCAAGGCGTCGATCGGCGTGGCGCTGGTGTGCCTGGGGTTGATGATCTGGCCGGGTCCGGCGCAAATCTACGACTTCATCGCGCAGCCGATGATCGCGTCCTTGCCGGTCGGCTCGAAGATGATCGCCACCGGCGTCATTTCGCCGTTCCTGGTGCCGATGAAGGTGACCCTGGTGATTTCGATCATCCTGTCGCTGCCGTGGGTGCTGTACCAGCTGTGGGCGTTCGTCGCGCCGGGCCTGTACGCGCACGAGAAGCGCCTGATCGCCCCGCTGGTCATTTCGTCGTCGTTCCTGTTCATGTCGGGCGTGGCATTCTGCTACTTCCTGGTGTTCGGCCGGGTGTTCCAGTTCATCGCCGAGTTCTCGCCGCAGTCGATCGCGGTGACGCCGGATATCGAAAACTATCTCGATTTCGTCATGTCGATGTGCCTGGCCTTCGGCGCGACCTTCGAGGTGCCGGTGGTGGTGGTGATCCTGGTGCGCATGGGATTTGTCACCGTCGCCAAGCTCAAGGAAATCCGTCCCTACGCCATCGTCGGCGCGTTTGTCATCGCCGCGATCGTTACGCCGCCGGATGCGGTCAGCATGTTCTCGCTGGCTATTCCGATGTGCCTGCTGTTCGAGCTGGGCCTGCTGGTGGCGCCGATGTTCGTGCGCATGTCGACCGCGCCGGAAGAGAAGCAGTCCTGACGTTAGGGCAACAGTTTCGCAAGCAGATAGATTTGTGTCGCGAAGGTGAGAGCGCTCATTACGAGCGATAAGCCAGTCAGCCAGTATAAGACTTTGAACCTGATATTCGTCAGCGCTTCAAACCGGTCGAGTCGCGCATCGATTTCGACCTTCAACTGGTCGATTCGCGCATCGATTTCGACCTTCAACTGGTCGATTCGCGCATCGATTTCGACCTTCAGCCTATCCATGCGCGCATACACCTCGGTCTTTAGCATATCCATTCGCGCCAAGAGCTCGCTTTTCACTAGCACTAACTCGGCCGGCGTGACGCTGGCCGTCGCCAGCGCCTCGCTCAGCGCCTGCGCATGCGCATCGGCCTGATCGGCCGGGATTCCGGCTTCCGCCAGCCTTCTGGCGTACTCAAGGGTATCAAACTTGATCGGCATGGTCATGATCACTCCCGGCTTTTATCGTAGCAGAACCGGCCCGGCATGGGCCAAGCGACCATCGTATCGAATCGGTGGATGAGGCCTTTGCGCGCTCGCAAGCGCGCCAATGCGCGAACTAACAAAAACGGGGCGCCAACATCTCTGTTAGCGCCCCGCTTCGCAACATCAGTACTCTGCAACTACTACTTCGTCATCAAGCCCTTGATCACCCGCACCGGCGCGCTGCCGTAGCTGAGGAATTGTTCGTGGAAATCCTTCAGGTTGAACTTCTCGCCCAAGGCCTGCTTGCGTTCCTCGCGCAATTCCATGATCTCGCTGTAGCCGCTGAAATAGCTGGTCAGCTGCACCGACGACACCTGCACCCGGTGCCACTTCTCGACCGCCTCGGTGCGCGTCTGGAAGGCCTGGCGCGTCAGCAGGTCGATCGCCTGCTCCTCCGTCATCCCCAGCACGTGCACGCTGTAGTCGAGGATGGTGTTGGTCACGCTGCGCAGGTTCCACTTCGAATACATCAGCCACATCTCCGGCGCGTTGTCGCCGTAGCCGGACTCCAGCATCATGCGTTCGCCGTAGACCGCCCAGCCCTCGACCATCGCGCCGTTGCCGAAGATCGATTTGACGATCGACGGCGACTTGTTGGCATACACCAGCTGCGCGTAGTGGCCCGGGATCGCCTCGTGGATATTGAGGATCTGCAGGATCCAGTGGTTGTACTCGCGCAGGCTGCTCTCGGCCGCCTCCGCTGTCGCGCCGTCGAGCGGCGTGACGTTGTAGTAGGTGCGGTCCTGCGGCCGGTACGGTCCCGGCGCGTCGATGCTGGCGCCGGCCACACCCGCCTGATAGGCCGGCGTCGCGCGCACTTCGAGCTGCTTGTTGCGGTCCAGGGTCAGCAGGTTTTTGCTGATCACCCAGTCCTGCAGCACCGGTATCTGGCGTTTGATCTCGTTGACGAAATCCTCGCGCCGCACGTGGTTGGCCGACAGTTTGTCGATCATCATGCCGATCTTGGCGAAACGGTCGGCCGGCTTGGCCACACCGGGGAAATACTTGTCCCACATCCCATCGGACAGCTTGTCCATATTGGCCAGCAGGTCCTCGCGCGCGGCGAGCGCCTTCTGATAGGTCTGTTCGGCGGTGCTGCCGGATTGGATATCGTAGGCGAACTTCTGCTCATACATCGCCTTGCCGATGCGGAAGGTGCGGCGGCCCCGGGTGTCCATCAGCTTGTCCATCTCGGTCAGGAAGGCCACATAGCCGTCGACCGCCGTCAGCGCCGCGTTGACGCGCTGCGTGAACTGCTGCTTCTCGATCGGCGTCAGGATCGAGGCCTGTGCGGCCTTGTTGACTTCGATCAGCACGGTCTGCACGCCGGGCGCCTGCTTGATCGCCAGGCGCGTGTGTTCGCGGGTCGGGTTGACGATGTTGTTGCGCGCCGCCTCGTAGTACGCCGGAATGCTGGCGATGCGCTTGAGCAAGGTGCGCAGGCGCTGCGGCTGGGCCGCGTATTCGGTGCCCAGGATCAGGTCCAGCGGACCGGCGACGTTGTAGCTGGCCGGGTTCCACTCGAACTCGCGCAAGGTGGTCAGGCGGAAGCGGTCGCTATCGAGCTTGTTGATCAGCAGCGCCAGGTCGGTGCGCTGCTTGGGCGACAGCTGGCTGGCGTTGACTTTGCCGAAGCGCAGTTTCCAGTCGTCGATGAAGGCCAGTTCCCTGGTCTGCGTGGCCGCGTCCGGAATGCTCAAGGTGGCGGCGGTGTCGTACTTGCCGGCGTAGATCGCGCTTTCCGAATCGATGCGCCACAGCGCGTTGAGGAACTGGTTGCTGAGGGTGTCGAACGAGCGGTCCTGACGCCGTTCCGACACGGCGGCCACGGCCGGCCTTGCGGCGACCACCGCCGTTGTCGCCGCAGCGGCCGCGACAGCTTTGCCGTTGCCGCTTTTCTTCGTTGTCTTGCTGCTTTTGCCAGCCTTGCTGGCGGTGGCGCTTTTGGTGCCTGTCTTGCCGGTGTTTTTGCTACTCTTGGCGTTCTTGTTTTTACTACTGGTGCTGGCGTCCTTGTTGGTGGTCGCCGCGCCGGCAGGTGCGAAGGCAAGTGCCGCCATCACCACCGCCAGTGCAATTTTTGTCTTGATCATCGTCTGCAGCCTTGTGTTTATTTTGACAAGGCACGCGTGTCCACATCACGCGGTGGCAAGCGTGCCGAGTCGAAGCGATGGAGATTATCACTAATCGGCCCGCTTGAGAGCGCTCGATACAAGACAAAGCAGCCGGACAGGAAGATTCGCCCCATCATTCCTATGCTTGGGCGGACTGCTGCCCGCCGCCGATCGGCGCCGAAATATCGCGCAGCGTTTCCGCGGTTTCCTCGGCGTCGGTGTCGGCTTCCGGATCGGTCAGGTCGGCCAGAGCGACGATACCGATCAGCGTGTGGGTGTCGCGGCTGACCACCGGCACCCGGCGCACCTGCAGATCGCGCATATCCTGCATCACCTCATCGATCGTCTGGTCCTCGTAGCAATGGCAGACATCCTCGGTCATCACCTCGTTCACCTGCGTCTCGTCGGGACCAAGGCCGGCCGCGGTGGCGCGGATGGTGATGTCGCGATCGGTGATCATGCCGAGCAGGCGATTGCCTTCTGTCACCGGCAGCGCCCCGACATCCAGATCGTCCATCATCTCCGCCGCCTGGCGTATCGAATCCTCCGGTGAGACGCTGCTGACTTCCCTGCTCATAACTTCCGCAATGGTTTTCATCGTGTTTCTCCTTTACATGAACGTAGGCGTCGGGCGACGCCATGGCAGTAAGATAGGATAGGCACAATGAAGTTCAAGACGGTCTTCGTGTTATTTTTTTAAGCCTTCCTGCAGCATGTTGAGCATCTCGCCGGCCGACATGCGGCCCGAGACGTCGCTGCCCTCGAGCAAGCTGTCGGCCAGGTCGCGCTTGTGCTGGTGCAGGTCGACGATGCCTTCCTCGATCGTGTGGCGCGCCACCAGGCGGTAGATGGTCACCGGGCGCAACTGGCCCATGCGGTGGGCGCGGTCCGAGGCCTGGTCCTCCACCGCCGGATTCCACCACGGGTCCATGTGGATCACGTAGTCGGCGGCGGTCAGGTTGATGCCGACCCCGCCCGCCTTCAGGCTGATCAGGAAGACGTCGCCGATGCCGGCCTGGAAGGCGTCCACCCGCTTCTTGCGGTCGGCCATCGAGGTGGAACCGTCGAGGTACTGGTAGCTGATGCCGTTGGCGTCCAGGTGCGCGCGGATCAGCGACAGGTGGTCGACGAACTGGCTGAACACCAGCACCTTGTGGCGGTTCTCCAGCAGCCCTTCGAGCAGGTGCGCGAACGCCGCCAGCTTGCTGCTGGCCAGTCCCAGCTCCGGCGCGATCAGGTTTGGGTTGCAGCAGGCGCGCCGCAAGCGCATGATCTCGGCCAGGATCTGGATCGATTTCTTCTCGGCCGGGCCTTCGACGGCGGCCAGGTTCTCCAGCGCCGTGCGGCGCAGCGATTCATACAGCGCCGTCTCTTCTTTCGACAGGTCGACCTCCAGGGTGATCTCGGTGCGCGACGGCAGCTCGGTCAGCACCTGCGCCTTGGTCCGGCGCAGCATGAACGGCTGGATCAGGCGGCGCAGGCGGTTGCGCGCACCCAGTTCGGCGCGGTGGTCCTGCGGCTTTTCGATCGGCGCGGCGAAGCGCAGGTTGAACTGCTCGATGCTGCCCAGCAGGCCCGGATTGATGAAGCGGAACAGGTTCCACAACTCGCCCAGGTGGTTTTCCAGCGGCGTGCCGGTGGCGATCATGCGGAAGTCGCCCTTCAGCGCCATCACGGCCTGCGAGCGCTTGGTGGCGCCGTTCTTGATCGCCTGCGCTTCATCGAGCACGATGGTGTTCCACTGCACGCCGGCGAACAGCGCCGATTCCAGCTGCAGCAGGCCATAGCTGGCCACCACCACGTCGTACGGCTGCAAGGTGGACATGGTCCCGGCGCGGTCGCCGGCGCCGAACAGCTTGACGCTGAGGGTCGGCGCGAAGCGTGCCGCTTCGCTGATCCAGTTCATGCACACGGACGTCGGCGCGATCACCAGCGTCGGGCCCTGCGGCGCGCGCGACAGGATCAGCGCGATCGCCTGCAAGGTTTTACCAAGGCCCATGTCGTCGGCCAGGCAGGCGCCCACGCCCCAATGCGCGAGGCGCGCCAGCCAGTTGAAGCCCTCCAGCTGATAGTCGCGCAACTCGGCCTGCAAGGTGCTGGGCAGATGCGGTTCGAACGCCGCCTGCGACGCCATGCGCTGCAGGTGCTCCTTCCACAGCTTGTCCGCCTTCAGGCCGCCGACATCGTCGGCCAGCTCCTCCAGCGCGAACGCGGCCAGCGGATGCAGGCGAACGCCGTCGGCGGTCAGCTCGCCGTAGGCCGACACCTCGCGCAGGCGCCGGTGCAGCTCCTCGGTCAGCGCCAGGTAGCGGTTTTCGCCCAGTTCGACGAAGCGGCTCTGGTTCTTCTGCATCAGCTCCAGCAGCGTGCGCAGGTCCATCACCTTGTCTTCGTCGATCTGCACTTCGCCGCTTGCCGCGAACCAGTCCTTGTTGCTCTTGATGGACAGGCGCACCTGCTTGGTCTCGACCTTGGCGGTGACGCGGAATTTCTCGCCTTCCGGCCAGGCCAGCACGATGCTGCCGGCCTTCATCTCCTGCAGCTCCACCAGCAATTGCAGGCACAGCGCCGGCTGGCCGAGCAGCCATTCGCCGTGATCCTGCTCAGCCGATTCGAGCACCGGGCACTTGGCGATCAGTTCACGTTCAGCGTCGCGTTCGTCGATCAGGTGGCGGCGCGCCTGCACCGGCTTGCCGCCGACATCGGCGATCACGCTGTCGGCGCCGGCGCCCGGCGCGTAATAGGCGCCGTTGGCCAGCGGCCGCACCAGGATCTGCATCTTCAGGCCGTGCTGGTAGGGCAGCAGGTGCACGTGCAGGCGCGTGTCGGCTTCCACCTGCTGCATGTCCGGCGCCGCGCCGCCGATTTCCGACTGCACCGTCACCAGCGACGAGATGGAGCTGATCGCGTGCAGCACCTGCTGCTCGGCGTGCGCCGGCACTGTCAGGCTGTCGCCGACGATGGCGGCGATGCGGCGGTGCTCGTCGAGGATGCTGACCACGCGCAGGCGGGTCGGCGTCTCCTTGCTGACGATGACGGACGAATTGTCGTCGGGGATGCGCGGGTGCAGGCGAATCTCCAGGTTGCCCGGGCTTTTCTTGATCAGTAGTTCCGGCTCGCCGGCCAGCATCTCCACGCGCGTATCGGGCGCGTCGGCCCAGAACAGCAGCGGGTGGCCGATCAGCGCCGAGGCGGCGCGCTGCGGATCGATCTCATAGGCCAGGCCGCTGGACTGGTAGCTGCGGTGTGCCACCGAGATCGCCTCCGACACGCGCACGTCCTGCGGCGTCAGGAAGTCGAATTGTTCCGGCTCGAAGCGCAGGCGTTTGAGGCCCACGGCGCGGCCCTTGCTCCACAGGCCGCGCGCATCGCGTTTTTGTTCGACCGGCGCGACGTCGGTCAGGCCGTGGCGGTTGTCGTAGGTCAGCTGCCAGACCAGGCGCGTGGCGCCGGCCGCGTCGGCCGTCGCCGGCTGCTGAAGATTGATCAGCGCCGACAACTGCCGCTGCCAGGCCTCCTGCCGCTCGAACCATACGGTCATGTCCGGGATGCCGAGGCGCGTACGCAGTGCGCTCGCGTGGCGCTGCTGGTCGACATCGCCCAGGTGGCCGAGCAGGGCGGCCGCCTGCGCCGCGATGAACAGGTAGCCGGCGCGTTCGGCGTTCTCGAACAGCTCCTGCAACTGCAAGCGGCGCTCGTTCAGATGCGGCAACGACAGCCAGAAATACAGCAGGCACTGGAACAACTGCGTTTGCGGGCCAAGATCCCACGGCAGTGCCGAGACGACGTCCGTCTGCATGGTGCCGGCGCGGATCTGGCGCAGCATGTCGATCTGCTGGTGGATGGCGGCGTCGTAGTTTGGCGGCATGCGTACCGCGATCTCGAGGTAGGCGTCCGCTGCTTTTTGATGTTTGGGGTCTTCGCTGCGCAACAGCGACAGCAGATACAGATACGCGCCGATGCCGGCGAACAGGTGCTTGCGCTTGCCAGTTTCGCGCCGCAGCAGCTTGAGCGCCGCCTCGTAGCCGGCAAAGGCCGCGCCGGTGGCGCCGCGCAGCAGCACGATGGTGCTGGCGAGGAACTGGCTTTGCGGGCCGGCGGTGCGTTCCAGATAGCGCTTGGCGTCGTCCAGGCGTCCGCACAGGATGGCGTCCTCCGCCAGCGCCAGACGCAGTTCGGGACTGATGTCGTCCTTGGCCGCCAGCCGCCGTTGCAGGTGCTGCTCGCAGAATTCGCGGATCACCGGCACGGTGGGCAGTTCACGCTTGGCGTTTTCCAGCAGCACCGCCAGCACGTCGTCCTGCAGCAGTGGATGGACGCGCGCGATCATGCCCGGCTCGAACGGGCGGCCGAAGATGTCGACGATCGGGTGCAGCTGCGCCGCCTCGTAGCTGCCCAGGCAGAAAGCCAGGAGCGGCTGGATCTGCTGCGGCGCCTGGCCGCGCAAAAGGCCCATGCGCAGGCGCGCCATGCCGGCGCGGTAGCTGCGCGGCTCGACGTTGTTCCAGGTCTGGCGCATCGGCACCAGCTCGTCGTAGGCTTCGCACAGATCGTCGAGCGCGTGGGTGCCGATCGAGGCGCGCATGGCCGGCCAGCGCAGCTTGGGGTTGCAAACGAAGCCACGCCCGGTGACGACGCTGATGAAGGCCAGCCGTTCCAGCTTGCGCATCGATTCGTCCAGGGTGCCGACGTTGTAGTGGCGGCCGTCCTTGTCCTCGATGCGCGCTTTGTTCAAATGATCGAGGATGGCGGTGCGTCCGACCGGCTCGCCGATCAGGGCGAGCAGCGCCAGTATCATTTTTTCGTTGAATTCAAGCGCGTCAAATTCGGCAAGCAGCTTCGGGTCGGCCATGCGTGGATCAGTCTTTCAGGTTGTCGATGTGGACCGGCGCGGCTGCCGAGGAATCATGCAGGCCGAAGATCCGCTGGTAGAAGTACAGTTCCGCCTCCAGGGTGCGCACGATGTTCTCGCCCTTGCGGAAGCCGTGGCCCTCGCCTTCGAGCGGCACATAGGCCACCGGCACGCCGCGCGCCTTGAGCGCGTCGACCATCATCTCCGATTGCTGCGGCGGCACGACCTTGTCGTCCAGTCCCTGGAAGAAGATCATCGGGCGCGCCAGCTTGTCGGTGTGGTTGATCGGCGAGCGCTCCTTGTACAGCGCTTGCGCCTGCGGCTGCGGCGCGATCAGGTAGGCGGTGTAGCGCGATTCGAATTTGTGCGAGTCGTCGTCCAGCCCCTGCAGGTCGGAGACGCCGTAGTAGCTGGCGCCGACCTTGAAGACATCGTGGAAGGTCAGCGCGCACAGCGTCGTCAGGCCGCCGGCGCTGCCGCCACGGATGATCAGGCGGTCGTTGTCGGCCAGGCCACGCTCCACCAGCGCGCGGGCGCCGGCAACGCAATCCTCGACATCGACGATGCCCCACTGGCCTTTGAGCAGGTCGCGGTAGGCGCGGCCGAAGCCGGTGCTGCCGCCGTAGTTCACATCCAGCACGCCGAAGCCCCGGCTGGTCCAGTACTGGGTCGCCAGTTTCAGCGTGTTGACGGTCATGCCGGTCGGGCCGCCGTGGCTGATGACGATCACCGGTGGCTTGGTGCCGTCCGGCGCGCGCACGTCGCGGTTGCGCGGCGCGTAGAAGAACGCGTGCGAGGTGCGGCCGTTGGCGCTCGGATAGCTGATATTGGCGGGAATGGACAGGTTGTCCTCGTCGGGCAGGTCGGCGATCGACTGCGCCAGGATTTCCACGCCTTCCTCTGTGAAGTCGATGCGCGCCAGCTCCAGCGGGATCGACGGGCCGCCCGCCAGCATGGCGATGTAGCCCGGCGCCACGCGCAGCTCGCGGATTTCCTCGTACGGGTTGGCGATCGCTTCGAGCTTGCCGCTGGCCGGCACCAGGCGCGCCAGCCGGCTCACGCCCTTGTCGATATAGGTGCAGATGATTTCGGAGGCCGAGCGGAAGCCGTACATCGAATTGCCGAAGGTCCAGTGCGGGGCGCCGAATTCGGCCTCCATCGGACACAGTGCCTCCACGCCTTGGTGGGCCGCGCCCAGCCGGTACAGGTTCCACCAGCCGCTGCGGTCGGAGACGAAGTGCAGCAGCCCGTTCGGCGACCATTCCGGCTGGCAGATCGATTCGTCGGCGCCGCCGGCCACGCGCACCGGCGCCGCCAGCATGCCGTCGTCCTTGAATTCGGCCAGCCACAGCGTCGTGCCTTCCCACGGCATGCGCGGGTGGTCCCAGGTCAGCCAGGCCAGCGCGCGGCCATCCGGCGACAGCCGTGGCGACGAATAGAAGTCGGCGCCTTGCGCCAAGACCGTTTCGCCGCCGTCGGCGATGTTGATCGCGCAAATGGTGTTGGACGGCTCGCCATGGCCATCCTCGCCGTGCAGTTCGCGCACGCCGATCAGGCGTCCACGCGCGCGGTCGACCACGAAGTCGGCGAAGCGCTGCTTGCCGCCGGCCGTCAGCGGAACCGGCGCGGCCTGCGTGTCGTCATCGGCGGCGAAATCCAGCCGGTGAACGCGGTTGTCGGCGAAATGCGAGAAGTAGACCGTTTCGCCGTCGACCGCGTAGGCGCCGCCGCCGTATTCATGCACCCGGCTGCGCACATTGAACGGCGCCGGCGTCAGTTCGTCGGTGACGGCGCCGTGGTGGCGCAGCAGCGTGTTGCGGCCCGCCTCGGCGGCGCGTCCGGCCAGCCAGAAGATATCGCCGCCGTCGGCGCCGCCCAGCATCAGCGACGACATCGGCGTGGCGCCGGCCGCCACGCGCTCGGCGCTGATGGTCGATGGCCAGGTGCCGTATTCGGCGATGGTCGATGCTTCTGATGTCATGGCGGCTCCGGGGGGCGTGGGTTGGGTGATGGGGCGGGGTGCTAGGATGATAGAGAAAGGGCGCGCAATGTTCCAGCGTCCTCGCAAAAAAATTGGCGCGGAGTGCGATAATAGCCCTTTCCCCGCTTTTTGATTGCCTTTCATGCCACAATTTGCTCCGCTTCAGAATGACACCTTCTTGCGTGCGTTGTTGCGCCAGCCGACCGGGCACACCCCGGTATGGCTGATGCGTCAGGCGGGGCGCTACCTGCCGGAATACCGCGCCACGCGACAAAAAGCGGGGTCCTTCATGGGCCTGGCCACCAATCCCGATTACGCCACCGAAGTGACATTGCAGCCGCTGGAGCGCTTCCCGCTGGACGCGGCCATTTTGTTCTCCGACATCCTGACGGTGCCCGACGCCATGGGCCTGGGCCTGTATTTCGTCGAGGGCGAGGGCCCCAAGTTCGAGCGTCCGCTCAAAACCGAGGCCGACGTGCTGGCGCTGCGCGCGCCGGAACTGGGGTCGCTGGACTATGTATTCAAGGCGGTCACGCAGATCCGCACGGAGTTGAACGGCCGCGTGCCGCTGATCGGCTTTTCCGGCAGCCCGTGGACGCTGGCGTGCTACATGGTCGAGGGCCAGGGCTCGCGCGAGTTCCACACCATTAAAAAGATGCTGTACAACCGTCCGGACCTGATGCACCACATCCTGGCCATCAACGCCAAGGCGGTGGCCGAGTACCTGAACGCGCAGATCGACGCCGGCGCCCAGGCGGTGATGATCTTCGACTCGTGGGGCGGCGCGCTGGCCGACGGCGCCTACCAGGCGTTCTCGCTCGATTACATGCGCCAGGTGGTGTCACTGCTCAAACGCCGCAGGGATGGAGACCCGGACGGCGTCAACATTCCGGCCATCGTCTTCACCAAGGGCGGCGGCCAGTGGATCGAGCAGATCGCCGACATCGGCGCCGACGCGGTGGGCCTGGACTGGACCGTGAACCTGACGCAGGCGCGCAAACTGGTCGGCCACAAGGTCGGTCTGCAAGGCAATCTGGACCCGGCGATCCTGTTCGCCAGCCCCGAGCAGATCCGCGCCGAAGTGCACAAGGTGCTCGACGCCTTTGGCAAGCCGGAAAACGGGCATGGACACGTATTTAATTTGGGCCACGGCATCTCCCAGTTCACGCCGCCGGAGAATGTGGCTGCCATGGTGGATGCTGTCCACACCTACAGCAAGGCCCAGCGCGCGTCTTGATCCACCGCAAACCCGTGGGGCACGTTCCAATGGGGCGTGCCCCATTTTCATTGGTGCGCAGAGGAAAGCAAACCGACTTATGCACAATTTTTTTTGGTGCAAGAATAACAGGCAGCATGATTTCCATCGCCCGAGGATGTATTGTAAGTCATTGATTTATAAGCGTAATTATAAGGTCGTCGGATGAGGGTAGGTACTGGTTGTAAACCCATAAGTCGGGCTTTGGCAGGTTTATTTCTTCATTGTCCACAAAGTTATCCACAAAAACTGTGGATAAAAAATAAAAGTACTTAGTAAACCGTGACTTAGCCATAATGTTGTTGTTTTGCATGAGCTTTATGTTGCGCTGCACGATTTTTAGGCAATATGGCTGGCTTGATAACGAAGTTAGGGCCGCGCAAACCATTTGAGCGCTTCCTGTATAAAATTTGTCGTTATCGACTTAATGTTGTACTTTCCGGTAGCCATTAAAACGGCCCGTAAAGTGTTGAAAATCGTTAAAAAATAATCCCAAATACTTCACTTATGCACAGCTGCGGAGAAAAAACCGGTTTTCCCCGCCTCCTAGGAGGCTTTTTCCAAGTGTTTGATTTTAAACGGAAATAAATTCGAATATTTGAGCACTTAGCGTGGCTACCAACTGTTAAGTGATTGGTTTCCGGAGATTAAGATTCTCTTGTCCACAAAGTTATCCACAAAAAACCGTGGAGTCTTCCACAGCACCGATTTCATGTGACTGGATCTATGCAGGGCCTCTTTCACCATTGCATTCTTCAGGTGGCGCTCGATACGCCGCTGAATGCCATCTTCGATTACCGCTGGTATTGCGACGCGGCGGAGCAGCCGCAGGTCGGCCAGCTGGCGTTCGTACCGTTCGGCGCGCGCGAGGTGATGGGCCTGATCGTCGGCGTGGCGGCGGAGACCGATGTGCCGGACGGGAAATTGAAGGATGCGCTGGCGGTCCGCAGCCAGTTGGCGCCGCTGTCGGCGCAATGGCTGGCGCTGGCCGGCTTTGCCGCCGACTACTATCAGCGTCCGCTGGGCGAGGTGGCCTTGCCGGGATTGCCAAAGAACCTGCGCGCGCCCACCCCGCTGACCCTGGACAAGGCGATAAAAAAGCTGGCCAAGCTCGATGCCCCGCACGACGGCACGCCGCTCAACATGCCAGTGCTCAATCCCTCGCAGCAGGAAGCGGCCGACGCCATCGGCGGCGCTGCCGGCTTCACGCCCATTTTGCTGTACGGCGTCACCGGCAGCGGCAAGACCGAGGTGTATCTGCAGGCCTGCGCCCAGGTGCTGGCGCGCGAGGCGGAGGCGCAGATCCTGATTCTGGTGCCGGAGATTAACCTGACGCCCCAGTTGGAAGGCAATATCCGCGCGCGCTTCCCCGGCGTGATGCTGGCGACCCTGCATAGCAGCCTGTCGGAGGGGGAGCGCATGCTGCACTGGCTGGCCGCGCACCAGGGCCGGGCGCGCATCGTGCTCGGCACGCGGTTGGCGATCCTGGCGTCGCTGCCGAACCTGAAGCTGATCGTCATCGACGAAGAGCACGACCCGTCGTACAAGCAGCAGGAAGGCTTGCGCTATTCGGCGCGCGACCTGGCGGTGTGGCGCGCCTGGCAGCTGGCGATTCCGATCGTGCTCGGATCGGCCACGCCGTCGCTGGAAAGCTGGCACCACGCGCAGTCGGGCCGCTACCGCAAGCTGGAATTGCGCGAGCGCGCCGTCAAGAACGCCGTGCTGCCGCAGGTGAAGCTGATCGACATGGAGCGCGACAAGCCTAAGGACGGCCTGACCTCCGGCCTGATCGCCGCCATCAAGCAGCGCATGGAGCGCGGCGAGCAATCGCTGTTGTTCCTCAACCGCCGCGGCTATGCGCCGGTGATCTGCTGCGAATCGTGCGGCTGGATCAGCGAGTGCACGCGCTGCACCTCGTTCATGGTGCTGCACCGTCCCGAGCACCGGTTGCGCTGCCACCACTGCAGCCTGGAGCTGCGCATCCCGCGCCACTGCCCGACCTGCGGCAACGTCGACCTGCAACCGCTGGGACGCGGCACCCAACGCGTCGAGGAGGGCTTGCAGGCCATGTTCCCTGAGGCGCGCGTGCTGCGCATCGACGCCGACTCGACCCGCAAGAAGGGCAGCGCGCAGGCGGCCTTCGACACCGTCCATCGCGGCGAGGTCGATATCCTGATCGGTACGCAGATGGTCGCCAAGGGCCACGACTTCAAAAAGCTTACGCTGGTCGGCATCCTCAATCCGGACACCGCGCTGTTTTCGCAGGATTACCGCGCCAGCGAGCGGCTGTTCGCGCAGTTGATGCAGGTGGCGGGACGCGCCGGCCGCGCCGGGCGGACCGAGGGCGGCAGCGTCAGCGAGGTGCTGATCCAGACGCGCTATCCGCAGCATCCGCTGTACGGCGCGGTGGTGCACCACGATTACGATCACTTCGCGTCGGCGCTGCTGGAGGAGCGCGAGCAGGCCGCGCTGCCGCCATACCTGTTCCAGGCGCTGCTGCGCGCCGAGGCGCCGGAGCTGGCGACGGCCATCGAATTCCTGACCATCGCCCGCGACTGCGTCGAGCATCCGGGCATCACCATCAACGACCCGATCCCGATGAGCATGACCCGCGTGCACAACGTCGACCGCGCGCAGTTGCTGGTCGAATCGGCGTCGCGGCCGATGCTGCAGCAGTTCCTCAAGGAGTGGCTGTGGACCCTGCGCGAAATGAAAAGCCGCGTGAAATGGTCGCTGGAAGTCGATCCGCTCGATATTTAACGATAGCGGCTATTGCAACAGGCAGCGCCGCGCGGTGGCGATGATTTGCTCGCTGAGCGCGCGCGTGAACGGCGTGTCGAGGTTCCACGCGTGCCAGTTCAGCGCCACCTCGACGTGCCTGCCCGGCGCCAGATCGACCAGGCGGCCGTCGGCCAGCGACCGGGTGGCCTGCGACAGCGGCATCAGCCCGTAGGCCAGGCCGCCGTGGACGCATTCGGCGCTGGCCGGCGACAGCGGCACCGTGTGGTGCGGATACGGACCGTCCAGGCCGAGCGCCTCGCGCAGGAAGCCGGCCATCATGTCGCGGTCGCACACCACCGCCGGCGCCAGCCGCGCCGCCTCGGCCGAAAAGCCGTCGCCGAACCAGTGGCCGGCGAACACCGGCGTGGCCACGCACACATAGCGCAGCTTGCCCAGCGGCGTTACCTCCGGGCCGTTGGCCGGATGCTCGGGGTGCGGCTGGGCGGCGGCGATGCTGCCGAATACGCTACCCTCCCGCACCAGATGCAGGGCCATGTCGCGGGTGGCCTGCTGAATGTTGAGTTGGCAACGCGGCGGCGACAGCAGCGGTTGCAAGCTCAGCGGGAACCACGTGGCCAGGCTGGCGGCGTCTATCGCCAGGGAAATCTCCGGCATGCTAACCTTGTTGCCGAGATCGATGTCGAGCGCGGCTTCCATCAATTTGACGTTGCGGTGGTGCGAGACCAGCCGCTGGCCGAGCCCGGTCGGCACGGCCGGCTGGCCGCGCACGATCAGCAGGCGGCCGGCGGCGTCCTCCAGCGCCTTGATGCGCTGGGAGACGGCCGATTGGCTGATGCCGAGCGCGGTCGCAGCCTTTTCAAAGCTGCCATGGCTGGCGACAGCGTCCAGCACGGCTAGCGCGCGATAGTCTAGTGGAGCCATAAGTGCTACTTATAAAATTGAAATACAATAAGTAATACTAATGCTCTTTTGCTCCAAAGTAAAATTAGAAAACCAATCGGAACACCTTATGAAGACTATCAAGACAGAAGTTGCGGTGATCGGCGCCGGCACCGCCGGCATGACGGCCTACCGCGCCGCGACCGCCGGCGGCAAGAAAGCCGTGCTGATCGAGAGCGGCCCGTACGGCACCACTTGCGCCCGGGTCGGCTGCATGCCCAGCAAGCTGCTGATCGCGGCGGCCGAAGCCGCACACGCGGCGAAAGCGGCGCCTGCCTTTGGCGTCCATCCGGGGCCGGTCCGCATCGACGGCAAGGCCGTGATGGCGCGCGTGCGCGCCGAGCGCGACCGCTTTGTCGGCTTCGTCGTCGAAGCGGTCGACGGCTATCCGGCCGCCGACAAGCTCCACGGCCACGCGCGCTTTATCAGTGAAAACAAACTCCAGGTGGACGACCACACGCTGGTCCAGGCCGAGCGCTTCGTCATCGCCACCGGCTCGACTCCCATCGTGCCGGAGGAGTGGGCCGCCGCCGGCCCGCGCGTCATCAACAGCGACGCCGTGTTCTATTGGGACGATTTGCCGGAATCGATCGCCATCGCCGGCACCGGCATCATCGGGCTGGAGCTCGGGCAGGCATTGCACCGGCTGGGCGTGCGCGTGACCATTTTCGCGCGCGGCGAGAGCATTGCCCAGTTGAGCGATCCGGACGTGCTGGCGGTTGCCCGCCGCGCCATGAGCGTTGAACTCGACATCCGCTATGAAACCAAGGTGACCAAGGTGGAGCTTGACGGCGAGCAACTGGTCGTCACCAGCACGCGGCTGGACGGCGAGCAGCGCACCGAGCGCTTCAGCCACCTGCTGTCGGCGGTGGGACGGCGTCCGAATGTGCACGAGCTGGGACTGGAGAACACCGGCCTCAAGCGCGACCACCATGGCATCCCGCTGTATGACAAATACACCATGCAGTGTCAGCAAAGCCCGATCTTCATCGCCGGCGACGCCGACAACGATCGCCCGCAATTGCCGGAGGCGGCCGACCAGGGCCGCATCGCCGGCGACAACGCCGCCCGCTATCCGGACGTCAAGCCGGGCCTGCGCCGCACACCGCTGACGATCGCCTTCACCGAGCCGCAGATCGCCACGGCCGGCGCCAGCCACGAGGAATTGTGCGCCTCGCACACGGGCCGCTTCGCGGTCGGCAAGGTGTCGTTCGAGAACCAGGGCCGCAGCCGCGTGATGCTGCAAAACCAGGGCATGCTGCGCGTCTACGGCGAGTTCCGCAGCGGCCGCTTCCTCGGCGCCGAGATGATCGGCCCGCGCGCCGAGCACATCGGCCATCTGCTGTCATGGGCCGCCCAGGCCGGGCTGAGCGTGGCCGCCATGCTGGACATGCCGTTTTACCATCCGGTGGTGGAGGAGGGCGTGCGCACCGCGTTGCGCGATCTGGCGCACCAGCTGGCGAACGAGCCCAAGCACGACGACCCGTGCGTCGACTGCACACCCGCGCCATGATTCTGGAATGTCACACAACGATACAAAAAAAGTCACACATTTCTATTGAGAACCTTTATGCTGCCGGATCGATAATTCCGGTAGTGGTTTGATGAAGATGCGTAAGGTCACGGCGGCGGATTTGAAGTTGGGAATGCTGATTCCGTGGAATGTTTATAGCGACACCGGTGCTTTGCTTATACGTAAGGGACACATGATCGCCAGCGCCAATCAGATCGACTATCTGATCGAGCGCGGCAATTTTGAAGACTATAGCGACCAGGGCCCGGAATCGGCCGGGCCGGAGTCCGTGCTGCGCAAGCTCAACGGCGCCTGCCTGGAACTGCAGGGCTTGCAGCAAGCCATCGCCCGGCGCGCGGCCCCGCCCGGCCTGCGCCGAAAGCTCGAAGAGATCGCGACCCTGGTGGGCGACGCGATCTCGCTGAACGTCGATATCGCCACCGCCAGCATCCTGCACAACCAGCGGCAGGCGCCTTATCCGGTGCGCCACTGCATCGACACCGCCATCGTCGCGCAGGTGCTCGCCCGCGCCCGCGAGCGCTCGCCGGACGACGTCATGGCCGTCACCCTGGCCGCGCTGACGATGAATCTGGGCTTGCTGGAGGACCAGCAGCGCTGGCATGACGGCGCCGCCGCCTTCGACGCGGCCGAGCGCGAGCGCATGATGGCCCATCCCGAGCTGAGCGCGCGCTTGCTGGCCGATGTGGGGATCACCGACCCGACCTGGGTCGATTGCGTGTTGCACCACCATGAAAACGAGGACGGCACCGGTTACCCGTTTGGCAAGGCCGGGGCGCAGATTCCGCCGCTGGCCAAGCTGGTGATCCTGGCCGATCGGTATTGCGCGCGCGTATCGGAGCGCGGCTACCGCCCGGCGATGTCGGCCAACGCGGCGCTGCGCGACATCCTGCTGGAAGCCCGGACCACCTTGCACACCAACCTGGCGTCGCTGCTGATCCGCGAGCTGGGCATCTACCCCATCGGCAGTTATGTGCGGTTGATCGACGGCGAGGTGGCGGTGGTGTCGCGCCGGGGGCTGCAATCGACGACGCCGCATGTGGAGTCGGTGCTCGGCCCGCGCGGGGCGCCGCTGGAGGTGTTTCTCGAGCGCGACACGCGCATGCCGCTGCACGCGATCCGCGAAGTGCTGACCAATGCCCAGGTGGCGGCGCTGAACGCGCCGCCGCTGCGGATGGAACAGGTGTGGGGAAGCGCGGCGGCGCTATAGCGCTTTTAGTTCAGCGTGGCGCCGAGGCGTCCTTGCGAGGCCAGGTCGCGCAGCACGCGGATCATGTCGATATCGGACTCCTGGTAGGCCGATTTGCGGAACTCGTCGTACATGGCGTTGGCCGCATCGGTGGCGGCGTCGTGGTCGTCCTGGTACTGGAAGCGCACGTACAGGGTGTCGGCGGTCGGGGTTTCGATGGTCACCGTCAGGCTCTGGCGGCTGATGTCTTGCTGCGGCGCCACTTCATAGCGCAGCTGGCGCATCGGTTCAAGCACCACATGGTCCTCGACCACCAGCTCGCCAAACCGGCGGCGGCGGCGGAAGCCGTTGTCGGTGCGCTCGTCGACGATGCAATCGTCCAGGTGCGGGACGAACAACTTCGGCGACTCGGCGCTCAGCACCAGGCCGGCCCACACCTGCTCGGGAGTCAGGGCGTCGATCAAAGGATTCAGCGGGTCGTTAATCTCAATTAAATGTTCGAATTTCATAGTTCTACCGTGTAAAAGCGGCGCATGTGCGCTCCAGGCCAACATGGTAACGCAAATGTCATAAAGCCTCAGCGCCAGCCTGCAAGCGACGGCCCGGCGCTGCTACAATGGCTGGCTATTTCCTCGTCAGATCGTCCCCCGATGTCCAAAGCACCACAATTCGGCCTCAACGTCCCGCAAAGCGAAGCCGTGACCTATCTGGACGGCCCGTGCCTGGTGCTGGCCGGCGCCGGCTCGGGCAAGACGCGCGTGATCACGCAAAAGATCGCCCACCTGATCGAGGACCGGGGCTACGATCCGCGCACCATCGCCGCGCTGACCTTCACCAACAAGGCGGCGTTGGAGATGCAGGAGCGTATCGCCAAGCTGCTCAAGCAGCCCAAGCAGGCCAAGCAGCTGACGGTGTCGACTTTCCATTCGCTGGGCGTGAAGATCCTGCGCCAGGAAGCCAACGGTGTCGGCCTCAAGGACCGCTTTTCGATCATGGACAGCGACGATTGCGGCTCGCTGATCCAGGATCTGGCCATCACCACCGACAAGCAGGTGGTGCGCCGTATCCAGACCGACATTTCGCTCTGGAAAAACGGCCTGGTCGACCCGATGATCGCGCTGCAGCAGGCCAAGGACGAGGACGAGGCGCAGTCCGCTCGTATCTACGCCAGCTATGTGGCGACCTTGTCTGCCTACCAGGCGGTCGACTTCGACGATTTGATCCGGTTGCCGGTGGAACTGTTCCGCAGCAACGAGCCGGTGCGCGACAAGTGGCAGCGCCGCCTGCGTTACCTGCTGATGGACGAGTACCAGGACACCAACACCTGCCAGTACGAGCTGGTCAAGCTGATGGTGACCGGCATCGGCAAGAAGCCGATGTTCACCGCCGTGGGCGACGACGACCAGGCCATCTACGCATGGCGCGGCGCGTCGGTCGAAAACCTGAAGACCCTGCAGACCGACTTCCCCGACTTGCAGGTGATCAAGCTGGAGCAGAACTACCGCTCGACCACCCGCATCCTGCAAGCGGCCAACGCGGTGATCGGCAACAATCCCAAGCTGTTCGAGAAGTCGCTGTGGTCGGAACACGGCCTGGGCGAGCCGATCAACGTGCTCGGCATGGCCAACGACGACCAGGAGGCCGAGCAGGTGGCCATCATGATCTCGGCCGACCATTTCCAGCGCAAGAACAAGTGGTCCGACTACGCCATCCTGTACCGGGGCAACCACCAGGCCCGCATCATCGAGCAAAGCCTGCGCAAGGAACGCATACCGTACACGATTTCCGGCGGCCAAAGCTTCTTCGACAAGGCCGAGATCAAGGACATCATCAGCTACCTGCGCCTGCTGGCCAACACCGACGACGATCCGGCCTTCATCCGCGCCGTGACCACGCCCCGGCGCGGCGTCGGCCAGTCGACCATGGAAACGCTGGGCACCTTCTCGGGCCAGTGGCAGTGCTCGCTGTTCGAGGCCGTGTTCAAGGGCGGCATCGAAGCCCTGCTCAACGATCGCCAGCTGGGACCGCTGCGCGACTTCTGCAACTTCATCAACAACCTCGAGTCGCGCGCCAGCCGTCCCGGTCCGAGCGGGAGCGGCGACAATGCCGCCCAGGTGCTGGACGACCTGCTGGAGGCGATCAATTACGAGTCCTACCTGTACGACATGTTCGACGAGCGCGCGGCCCAGGGCAAGTGGCAGAACGTGCTGGAGTTCACCAACTGGCTCAAGGAGCGCGGCCGTGGCGGCAAGGACCGCGACGGCGACGAAAAGAACGTGCTGGAGCTGACGCAGATGGTGGCGCTGATGTCGATGCTGGAGGGCCAGGACGAGGATCCGGACGCGGTGCGCATGTCGACCCTGCACGCGTCCAAGGGGCTGGAGTATCCGCACGTGTTCCTGGTCGGCGTCGAGGAGGGCATCCTGCCGCACAAGGGCGATCCGGACGCGCCGGCCGAGACCATCGCCGCCCGCGTGCAGGAGGAGCGGCGTTTGATGTACGTCGGCATCACGCGCGCCCAGCGCACCTTGCAGATCACGTGGTGCAAGAAGCGCAAGCGCGGCGGCGAGCAGGTCCATTGCGACCCTTCACGCTTCATCAAGGAAATGGAACTGGACGTCGGCACCGCCGTGCCGGTCGAATCCGAGATCATCACGCCCAAGGAGCGGCTGGCAAGGATGAAGGAACTTTTAACCACACCCAAGCCGGAAGTGAAGCCGTAAACCATCAATAGGCGCGCGTTGTCCACGAGCAATGTGCTAGCATCGATTTGCCGACCGCTTTGGTCCGACTGCTTCCGGAGGTGACATCTTGCGTATCCGACTTATCGCTGCTTTGCTGCTCTCCTGCGCGCTCTTGCCCGCAGCCCAGGCCGAGGAATTCGCCACCAAGGCGGAAGCCGAGGCCATGGTGGCCAAGGGCTTGAAATACTGGAAGGCCAACGGCAACGAGAAAACCTACGCCGAGATCGGCAAGAAGGACGGCCAGTTCGTCGATCGCGACCTGTATCTGGTGATTTACGGTCTCGACGGTACGGTGCGCACGCACGGCGCCAATCCCAAGATGATCGGCAAGAACTTGATGGAAATCCGCGACGTCGACGGCAAATTCTTCATCAAGGAGCGCATCGAGCTGGCCAAGAAGAAAAAGCCGTTCTGGCAGGATTACAAGTTCACCAACCCGACCAACGGCAAGATCGAACCGAAGAGCATGTACTGCGTGCCGGAAGACGATATGGTGCTGTGCGGGGGCGTCTATCTGAAATAAGCGGCGGGGCGGTTAGAATGCATGCTTTCCAGCAGGGAGTATGCCGTGGGTAACACCGAAGACCGCTTCATCGATATCGAAACCAAACTGGCGCACCAGGAATACATCGTGGAGTCGCTCAACCAGCGCGTCTACGAACAGCAACAGCAGATCGACAAGCTCGAGCAGATGTGCGCCGCGCTGGTCCAGCATATGCGCGACCAGGCACAAGGCAACAGCGGCGGCGCGCTCGCGCACGAGCCGCCGCCACACTACTGATTTATACCAGCACCGCGCGCAGCGCCTCGACGGCGATCGCGTGGTCTTCGGCCTGGCGCAGGCCCGACACCGTCACCGTGCCGATCATGCCGACGTTCCTGATCGTGATCGGGAACGCGCCGCCGTGGGCCGCGTAGTCGGCCGGATCGAGATACTTGATCTCGTCGAACGCCACGCCGCGATGCTTATGGTCGATGCCGATGAAGAACGAGCAGCGGCCGAAGCGCTCCACCACGTTGTTCTTGCGGCGTATCCAGTCGGCCTGGTCGGCCGAGGCGCCCTGCATCGCGTGGTGAAACAGCACCTTGCCGTTGACGGTGATGTTGACCGTCACGATTTTCTGCCTGTCCTTGGCCAGCTCGACCACCTTCAAGCCCAGCGCCAGCGCGGTATCGCTGCCGAACGCGGTGAATTGCAATTCCTTTTCCTGCTGCGTCAGCGTGTCGAGCAACTCCGGGAAATTTTCCATCGATAATTCCTTTAGTGGTAAGCGCAGACCGCAGTGTAGCCGAGCTCGGCCTTCTGTTCCCACGCGCAAGACGCAACGCCGATATTTAGTTGTGTCAATGCCCATAAAGTTGTCTGATGGAACAGATGGTTGTGCGTTATACTATCGGCCCGCGTGCCGCCCCCAGCCACGCTCTCCCGTGGTTTTTCATGCACATCGACGTTTCCACCTTGCTCATCGCCATGACGCTCAACATGTTGACGATGGCGGTCGCTTTGCCGTATTTCATGGGGCACGTCAACCGGCCGGCACGGCGCGCGCAGGTCGGCATCGTCTTGCAGACGGCCGGCTGGGTGCTGTTGCTGCTGTCGAGCCTGTGCGAACCGGGTGGCTGGCTGGACCGCTTGCTGTCGACCTTGTCGATGGGCTGCATCGCCGGCGGCATGGCGTTCAACGCGGTCGCTTTCGACTTGTGGTGCGGCCGCCAGGCCACCGCGCGCGCGCCGGCCATCATCGCCGTGCTGCTGACGCTCGGCTACGGCGCCGGCTTTTCGAGCTACGCCTTCCGCGTCGGCTGGGCCAACGGCCTGCTGACCCTGCAGATGGCGATGGTGGTCATGGCGCTGTGCCGCCGGCCGCAGGCGCCGGTCGGCCGCTGGCGCTGGTTGCTGGTGATCTCGCTGCTGGCGCAAATGGTGGTGACGGCCTGGCGCGGCGCGCTGGGCGCCTTCTACACGGCCGACTTCCCGCATTTCTTCGCGCCGCACCTGGTCAACCTGGTGTTCGCGCTGGTGGCCAACATCACGGTGGTGCTGTCGCTGGCGGCCATCCTGCTGGCCCACCGCGACGAGGCCGCGCGCGAACTCGAGCGCTTGGCCACGGTCGACGGCCTCACCGGCGCCCTTAACCGCCGCGCCTGGCTGGCGCAGGCCGGCATCGACCTGGCGATCAGCGTGCGCTACCGGCAGCCGATGGGGGTGCTGATGCTCGATCTCGACCACTTCAAGCAACTCAACGACACGCGCGGCCACGCCGCCGGCGACCGCGCGCTGCAGCGCTTCGCGGCGGCGCTGCGGGCGGTCAGCCGCACCGGCGACGTCTTCTGCCGCTACGGCGGCGAGGAATTTTGTGTGCTGCTCAACCGCGCCGACATCGCCGCCGTCCAGGCCTACGACCGCCGCCTGCGCGAGTGGCTGGCCGACTATGTGTTGCCGACCCTGGATTTCGAGCTGTCGTACAGCGCCGGCATCGCCATGCGCCTGTCGGAATCGGACACCATCGAGGCCATGCTGCGCCGCGCCGACGCCGGCCTGTACCTCGCCAAGGCGCGGGGCCGGGCCATCACGTTGGGCGGGTAGCAGGCGCAACGCCGTTGTTGACGCGTTACGACGCCTGAAAAAATATGCGGGACGATGTCGAATCGACCGTTTGCCGTTCGTCGTATGATCTGAGGGCTGTCCTCTACTTCTTTCAGGAGCATCGATTATGACCACTAACACCGTGCAACTGCATCGCGTCCTCAAGTCCACGCCGGACCGCGTTTATCGCGCCTTCCTGAACCCGGACGCCATGGCCAAATGGCTGCCGCCGTTTGGCTTCACCGGCAAGGTCCACCAGATGGATGCGAAGGTCGGCGGCACGTACAGCATGTCATTCACCAATTTCACCACCGGCGACAGCCACTCGTTCGGCGGAGAATACCTGGAACTGGTGCCGAACGAGTTGCTGCGGTACACGGCCAAGTTCGACGATCCCAACCTGCCGGGCCAGATGCAGACGACGGTGACCTTGCGCGAGGTGTTCTGCGGCGTGGAGATCAAGGTGGTGCAGGAGGGTATCCCGGCGGTGATCCCGGCCGAGGCGTGTTATCTGGGCTGGCAGGAGTCGCTGGTGCTGCTGGCGCAACTGGTCGAGCCGGAGATTCGCCAGTAGTTCCCAAAGTAATGAGGCGTTAGTGCGATGGTCCACGCTCAAGGAGACGGGAGCAGACCATACACCTTGACGATCAAGCCTGCCGTGCCGAGGGCGGTGGTCAGGCAGATGCTCAACAGAATGCGGAAGTCCGTGGTGCGAATCTTCATCAATTGCTCGTGGACGCGAACGAATTCGGCGTCGGTACGGACGAAACCGGCCCGCATTTCGTCGCGCAGTCCCGATACGGCCTGGCCTTGGTAGTCGATCGCCGTCTCCAGATGGGCGACTCGCTCGGCGATGTAAGGTTGGCCCTGCTGGGACTCGCGATTGCTGTTCATGATGGACTCCTCCTCATTGATCGCTACTTTACGCCGTCGTGTAGGCGCGGCATAGAGCGCACGATTGACGCAGCGCCGAACGCGAAAGCTCCGGAGCCGATCACTCGCCAAAAATGTAGTTCGCGGCCTCGCTGTTATCGAGCCAGCGACCGGCTATCGGACTTCCCAGGGCGGAGGCCTTTCGCAGCCAGACCTTGCCTTGCTCCGGATCCGGCGCCGTGTGCATCCCCCTGGTGAGCATATAGCCCATCACTGCCATCGCCTGGACATTTCCACCTGCCGCGGCCCGCTGCAGGAAGTTCCAGCCATCGACCGGGCTTTGCATCACGCCCTTGCCTGCAAGGTACAACTCGCCCATTACCGCCTCCGCCCGGGGATCGCGCCGTTGCGCAGCCTTTCCAAGCCAAGCCTGGCCAGAGCCAAGTCTTTTTCGACCCCCTTGCCGCGTAAGTACATGAGGCCAAGATGTGTCTGAGCCGCCGGCAGGTCGGCTTCGGCGGCCTTGCGGTACCACGACACGGCATTGGCATCGCTCTGTTCAACGCCAGTCCCGTTCTCGTAATAGCTGCCCAATTTATCCTCGGATGCATGATCGCCCTGGTCGGCGGCCTTGCGATACCACTCCGCCGCAAGCGTGGGGGTGCGCGCGACTCCGGTACCCGTTTCGTAGAATCCGGCCAACTTGCGCTGAGCCTGGACATTGCCCTGCTGTGCAGCTTTTTGATAGTAGGCCAGTGCCTGCTCAGGGTTTTTCTCCGCGCCCACCCCGTAGTTTAAGATGTTTGCGAGCTCGTATTGCGCATCCGGCTGTCCGCGTTCCGCCGCCAGGCGAAACATCCTGGTCGCATATGCCGGATCCGCAGGCAAGCCGTGCGATCCCCGATACAGCATCCCAAGCTCATACAAGGCCTGTAAATCGCCTTTCAGCGCGGCGGCGCGATAGGTCTCCGCGCGGTCCACCGCCTGCTGCCTTCGCTCGCGCGTATCGATGCTCCACACATATTGCATCTGCGTCCAGCCACCGACCGCCGTGCCGTTGATTTTTGCCGGGCGAAATCGGCAGCGCCCGATGCCGCGCTGCGCTGCTTCGTCCAGCGAGGGGAAGCCGCTCGACTTGACGATCACCGAGTCCGTCACTTTTCCCTCGTCGCTTACCAGGAACGACAACGTTACGGCACCAGTCTGTTCGCTACGCAGCGCTTCCTTGGGCCATTCCGGCTTCTGACAGCTGTTGAAGTCGGCAACAGCTTGCATGTTTTGCGCTTCGGCGCCAGATGGGATGCTCACGCCTGCCAGCAAGGCCAGGCCGAATGCGGAAGCAAGGATCTTTTTGTTGAAAATGTTTGATTTCATCATGGCGCCACCAAGGAATAGTGGATGCCAGTTTATGTGGTTAAATTGATATTGTCGAGTCGCGTGTCTTTCGCCGCTTACTGCGATGGGAGCAGGCCATAAACCTTGGCGATCAAACCTGCCGTGCCGAGGGCGGTGGTCAGGCTGATGCTTCAATGGATGCGACAGTCCGTGGTGCGAATCTTCATCAATTGTTCGTGCCGCGCCAAAGAGCGCACGATCGACGCAGCTCAGAACGCTACCGTCGAACGTGCGGTCGGTTTCGCATGGTGCTATGATCAAATGACTATCAGATGGTCGCGAGGTTCCCATGTACACGTTTTCTCTGGCTGAAGCGAAAGCACAGCTTAGCAAGCTGGTCGAGTTAGTGGAAAGTGGTGAGCAGGTGACAATCACCAAGCATGGAAAACCCGTTGTGAAGATCGTTAAAAGCGACCAGCCCCGCCAGCAGGTTCCGAGCTTGGCCGGACATCGGGCCGGCATTCGCTATCGAGGTGAGCCTGCCGCTGAATTCATTCGTAAAATGCGGGATTCGGATCGTTTCTGATGCGGTATGTCGATACCAGCGTTCTGATCGCTTTCCTGCTTCCAGAATCCGGCAGCCAACTTGCCGAGCGCTTAATGACCAGTCCTGGCGAGGTTCTCGCCTGTAGCAGCTGGACCGAGGTGGAGTTACTGTCTGCATTGGGCATACAGGTTCGGCGCATATGTTGGATGGATGGCAGACAAGCGTTCGCGCAGGAGACGCACTGCATTTGGCCTTGGTCCAGCAATACCAAGCGGAACTGTGGACCTTTGATCGCATTATGGCAAAGGCAGCCTCGCATTTCGGCCTTCGATGCCAGCTCATGCGCATCTAACCGATGGGGGAGGACCGGACGCCGCCAAGCCGTCTGCCATCCTGTAAAATCAGCCCACAAAAACACTGGGGAATCAGATGGGCAAAGGCAGGCTTGAAGCGTTCAGCGATGGCGTCATCGCGATCATCATCACCATCATGGTGCTGGAACTGAAGGTGCCGCACGGGGCCGATCTGGCGGCGTTGGAGCCGTTGGTGCCGGTGTTTTTCAGCTATGTGCTCAGTTTCGTCTACGTCGGCATCTACTGGAACAACCACCATCACATGCTGCACGCCTCAACCGTGGTCAACGGCAATGTGTTGTGGGCCAATCTGCACCTGATGTTCTGGCTGTCGCTGATCCCGTTCGCCACCGGTTGGATGGGCGAGAACCATTTCGCGCCGCTGCCGGTCGCGCTGTACGCCGCCACGCTGTTTTTGGCGTCGGTGGCTTATTTCATCCTTGAGCGCATGCTCATTTCCTGCAACCCGAAGGATCGCGTCCTGGCCAAGGCCGTCGGCAAGGACCGCAAGGGCATGGCGTCCATGGTGCTGTATCTGCTCGCCGTGCCGCTGGCGTTCGCGTCGGTGTGGGCGTCGTTCGCGCTGCTGGTGCTGGTGGCGATCTTGTGGTTCCTGCCCGACCGCCGCATCGAGGCGGCGATGCGCCCCTGAGCGACAGGCTAAGGCGTCGCGCCGCAGCTGCCGCCGATACGCGTCCACAGCGAACGGCTGATGGCATGCATGCTCGGGCCGCCTTGATCCATCGCTTGCAACTGCTTGGCGATTTCCGCTTTCTCCGCCGCCGAGTTGGCGCTGGCCTGCTCCTTGAGCAAATCGGCCCTGGTCTCGGCCAGCGCCGCCTGCATCTCGGCCTGCTGGCGCGGCAGGTCGGCCAGCATTTGCTTCGCCTGCGCGCGCTGTTCCGCCGTCGGGGCGTTTTTGGCCGCGTTCTCCAGCATCGGCCGCATGGCGTTCATGTTCGACGCCGCCGGCGACGTCTTCGTGTCGGACTCGTGGGTCATCTCCCATTTGTCGTTGCCGAGCTTGCGGATGGTGATCTTGATCTTGCCGATGGCGCACTGCGATTCGGTGACCAGGGTGGTGTCGGTGATGCTTTCCGAGATGTTCTTGCAGGCCGAAGCGGCCATTTCCGGCGGCAGGATCTGCGCTTTGCCACTGCGCGGCGGCAAACAGTACGGCTTCTGCCCACTGGCGCCGTTGTAGATCCGTTGGGGACTTTTTCCCGGCTGCATGGCGGTCACGTCGACCTTGCCGCTGGCGCTATCGAGCTGGTGTCGGACGGTGGCGCTGTCGGGCGACATCCGCATCGAGGCATCGCTGTCGATGCGGTACAGGCCCGGCGGCGGCGCCACCTTGTTGAAGGCCTCCGGCGTGATGGCGGCATGGGAGGGGCCGGCGACCCCGGCGGCGAGCAAAGCGGCAATGAGCAAGGTGCGCGGCAAGGTGGTTCTCCTGGTTGGATGCCGCGATCTTAATACAAAGTGTGATGATTCAGATAATTGACGCGTACTGTGCGCGGCCGGATCGGCGGTGCCGTTTCTACGGTCGGCGCCGACACCGAGCGCCTCTCAGCGCCGTAATGGGCGGTGCAGCAAATCATTCTTCGGAAAATATGCACCATTTCCAATCAAGTGCAGTGCACCATTTTTTGCGGGTGACTGCTTGTCTATCACCCTGATATGATCTTGCGCTTCCGTGCCGCGCTTTGCCGCGCCGGCATTTTTCCTGGCGCTTATTGAAAGATGCAGATCATGTCCCGTCCCCAGATGCTTGTTGTCGCCGTCGCCCTAGGCCTGGCCTTCTCCCAGACAGTTCTGGCCGCCCCGGCCGCCTCCCTGGCCGGCAACCCGCTGGCCACCGCCAGCACCTTGCCGTTCCACTATCCGGCCTTCGACAAGATCAAGGATGAGCATTTCCTGCCGGCCTACGCCGAAGGCATGCGCCAGCAACTGAAGGAAATCGATGCGATCGCCAGCAACAGGAAGCCGGCGACGTTCGACAATACCATCGTGGCGATGGAGAAATCCGGTGCGTTGCTGACGCGCGTGCAAACCACCTTCGGCAACTTGCAAGGCGCCAACACCAACGACAAGCTCGACGCCATCGACAGCGAAATGTCGCCCAAGCTGGCCGCCCACGGCGACGCGATCTACCTGAACGCCAAGCTGTACGCGCGCGTCAAGGCGCTGTACGACAAGCGCGACAGCCTGAAGCTGGACGCCGAATCGAAGCACCTGCTGGAACGCTATCACACCGATTTCGTCCGCGCCGGCGCCAACCTGTCGGCCGCCGACAAGGACAAACTGCGGGCGCTCAACGGCGTTATCGCTTCTTTGCAGACCACCTTCACGCAGAACGTGCTGAAGGAAACCAACGCCTCGGCGCTGCTGGTCGATACCCGCGAGGAACTGGCCGGCATGAGCGACGCCGAGATCGACGCGGCCGCCGCCGCCGCCAAGGCCAAGGGCAAGGACGGCAAGTTCCTGATCGCGCTGGTCAACACCAGCGGCCAGCCGCCGCTGGCCGTGCTGAAAAGCCGCGCCGTGCGCGACAAGCTGATGGCCGTATCGCTGTCGCGCGGCGCCAATGGCGGCGAGTTCGACAACCGCCAGGTGGTGCTGAAGATCGCCAAGGCGCGCGCCGAAAAGGCCACCCTGCTGGGCTATGCCAACTACGCCGCCTACTCGCTGGAAGACCAGACCGCGCACGACACCGCCGCCGTCAACAAGCTGCTGGGTGAACTGGCCCCGCCGGCCGTCACCAACGCTAAAAAAGAAGCGGCCGACCTGCAAGCGGTGGTCGACACCGAAAAGGGCGCCTTCAAGATCGGCGCGGCCGACTGGGCTTACTACACCGACAAGGTGCGCGCGCAGCGCTTCGCCTTCGACGAGAACCAGCTCAAGCCTTACTTCGAACTGGACAACGTGCTGGTCAACGGCGTCTTCTTCGCCGCCACCAAGCTGTACGGCATCACCTTCAAGGAACGCAAGGATCTGCCGGTGTACAACCCGGACGTGCGCGTGTTCGACGTGTTCGACGCCGACGGCAAGCAGCTGGCCATCTTCCTGGCCGACATGTACGCCCGTGGCAACAAGCAGGGCGGCGCCTGGATGAACGAATACATCTCGCAGTCGACCTTGCTGGGCACGAAGTCGGTGGTGGCCAACCACCTCAACATTCCCAAGCCGCCGGCCGGCGAGCCGACCCTGCTGACCTACGACGAGGTCAAAACCGCGTTCCACGAGTTCGGCCACGCGCTGCACGGCATGTTCTCGAACGTGAAGTATCCGCGCTTCTCCGGCACCAGCGTGCCGCGCGACTTCGTAGAGTATCCGTCGCAGGTCAACGAAATGTGGGCCGTGTGGCCGGAGGTGCTGTCCAACTACGCCAAGCACTACAAGACCGGCGCGCCGATGCCGAAGGAATTGCTCGACAAGGTGATCGCGTCGAAGAAGTTCAACCAGGGCTTCCTGACCACCGAGTACCTGGCCGCGTCGCTGCTGGACCAGCGCTGGCACCAGCTGACCCCGGCGCAAATCCCGACCGACGTGCTGGCCTTCGAGGCGCAGTCGCTGAAGGACATGGGCGTCGATTTCGCGCCGGTGCCGCCGCGCTATCGCACCACGTATTTCTCGCATAGCTTCTCGGGCGGCTACTCGGCCGGCTATTACGCCTACCTGTGGTCGGAGAAGCTGGACGCCGACACCGTCGAATGGTTCAAGGAGAAGGGCGGCCTGAAACGCGAGAACGGCGACTGGTTCCGCGCCAAGCTGCTGTCGCGCGGCGGCACGGACGATGCGATGAATTTGTTCCACAACTTCCGTGGCCGCGATCCGGTCATCGAGCCGCTGCTGGAACGCCGCGGCCTGACCGGAAAATAATCGCTTCACTCAATGTCATTGGACCGTAGGGCGGATTAGCGCAGCGTAATCCGCCATGAGCCGCCGACGGCTCATCCATGGCGGATTACGGCGTTCCGCCTAATCCGCCCTACGTGGAACCGTGGCCATTTATATTTCGCTATATCAAAGGATTTCCATGAATCGCACCAACCTGATTATCGCCGCCGCCATCACCGCGATCTGCGGCGTGGCCCACGCCGCCCAACCTGCTTCGCTGCTGGCCGCGAGCAACCCGTTCGCCAAAGTCAGCCCGTTGCAATACGGCTACCCGCAGTTCGACAAGATCAAGGACGACGACTACGCGCCGGCCTTCACCGAAGGCATGCGCCAGCAGGCGGCCGAGATCGAAGCCATCGCCAACAACAAGAAGCCGGCCACTTTCGACAACACCATCGTCGCGATGGAGAAATCGGGCCAGCTGCTGTCGCGCGTGTCCAGCGTGTTCGGCAACCTGTCCGGCGCCAACACCAACGACACCTTCAAGGCCCTCGAGCGCGAGCTGTCGCCGAAACTGGCGGCCCACAGCGACGCCATCCGCCTCAACGGCAAGCTGTACGCGCGCATCCAGTCGCTGTACGCCAAGCGCGACAAGCTGAACCTGGACGCCGAGTCGAAATACCTTTTGGAACGCTACAACACCGACTTCGTGCGCGCCGGCGCCAAGCTCTCGGCCGCCGACAAGGACAAGCTCAAGGCGATGAACGCGGAGCTGGCCAAGCTGCAAACGACCTTTGCGCAGAACGTGCTGGAAGAAGCCAACGCCTCGGCGCTGATCGTCGACACCCGCGAGGAACTGGCCGGCATGAGCGACAAGGCGATCGACGCCGCCGCCATCGTCGCCAACAAACGCGGCCTGGAAGGCAAGTTCGCCATCCCGGTCGTCAACACTTCCGGCCAGGCCAACCTGGCCGTGCTGACCAACCGCGCCACGCGCGAGCGCCTGATGGCCGCGTCGCTCACGCGCGGCAGCCACGGCGGCAAGTTCGACAACACGCAAGTAGTGCTGCAACTGGCCAAATTGCGCGCCGACAAGGCCGCGCTGCTGGGCTACCCAAGCTTCGCCGCCTACGCGCTGGAAGACCAGACCGCGCACGATCCGGAAGCGGTCAACAAGATGCTGTCCGAATTCGCCCGTCCGGCCGTCGCCAACGCGAAGAAGGAGGGCGCCGAGATCCAGCAGGTGATCGACAAGGAAAAAGGCGGCTTCCAGCTGGCCGCGCACGACTGGTCGTTCTACAGCGACAAGGTGCGCGCCGAGCGCTTCAACTTCGATCAGAACCAGCTCAAGCCGTACTTCGAGCTGAACAGCGTGCTGACCAACGGCGTGTTCTTCGCCGCCAACAAGGTCTACGGCCTGTCGTTCAAGGAACGCAAGGACCTGCCGGTGTACAACCCCGACGTGCGCGTGTTCGACGTCATGGACGCCAACGGCAAGCAACTGGCCATCTTCATCGCCGACTTCTACGCCCGCAGCAACAAGCGTGGCGGCGCCTGGATGAATGCCTACGTGTCGCAATCGTCGCTGATGGGCACGCAGCCGGTGGTGGCCAACCACCTCAACATTCCAAAGCCGAACGACGGCGAGCCGACCCTGCTGACCTACGACGAACTGCGCACCTTGTTCCACGAGTTCGGCCACGCGCTGCACGGCATGTTCTCGAACGTCAAGTACCCGCGCTTTGCCGGCACCCGCGTGCCGCGCGACTTCGTCGAGTTCCCGTCGCAAGTCAACGAGATGTGGTCGACCCAGCCGGAAGTGCTGGCCAACTACGCCAAGCACTACCAGACCGGCGCCGCCATGCCGCAGGAGTTGCTCGACAAGGTGATCGCTTCTAAGAAATTCAACGAAGGCTTCCGCACCACCGAGTACCTGGCCGCGTCGATCCTGGACCAGAAATGGCACCAGCTGGGCGCGACGCAGATCCCGACCGACGTGCTGGGCTTTGAAGCGGCCTCGTTGAAGGCGGCCGGCGTCGATTACGCGCCGGTGCCGCCGCGCTACCGCACCACGTACTTCTCGCACGTGTTCTCGGGCGGCTACTCGGCCGGTTACTACGGCTACCTGTGGTCGGAGAAGCTGGACGCTGACACCGTCGAATGGTTTAACGAAAACGGCGGCATGCTGCGCAAAAACGGCGATTACTTCCGCAAGATGCTGCTGTCGAAAGGCGGCACGATGGACGCAATGCAAATGTTCCGCGAATTCCGCGGCCGTGACGCGAAGATCGAACCGCTGCTGGAGCGCCGTGGTTTGACCGAGAAGTAATTTTCAGAGGTATCGACGGGTTCAGTCGTAGTCCCTGAACTCGTTGAGGTCGTCCTTATAATTGGCATCCGGATAAACGGGCTGGCGCTTCGGGCGTACTGGTATGGGGAAGTTGTGCTTGCGCGTCCATGCACGGATGTTAGAGATGACCCCCGGGCTTTCCCCCGCCGGACATTCGTGCAAACACAGCCACTGCTTGCCTTGCATGCCGATGACTGGTCTAGGGCGGTCTTCAAAGCGCGCCCATCCCACCAGTTCACCGATGAAATTGCCGCGCTTGGAGTACGTGGTGACATCGATATAGGGCTCCTCCGGGCGGTACAGTTGCGCGGTCCATTCACGGCACCCGACGTTGCCGCGATAGTCGTTTTGGCGCCAGTACTTTTCGTATCGGTGCGAATCGATCGTTATGCACAAGGCCGGCGAAAAACTAACGTCGCCGGGGATGCCTTGGTCCCATTCGCCGAAACCGTATGGTTTTGTCTGAGCCTCGTCAGGCCGAATGAGCACAAAGCTTTCTATCGCCGACAGTTTGCCGGTGAACCCGGAGAAGGCTGAATCCTCGTTCGTTACACGGCCGGTCCGATCAAACGTAATCAAGGCGACTGCGATCTTTCCTTTTTTTGCCGGAACGACTTGTTTCATGTTGATAAATAGCTCTTCAATATCATGATATACGTGGTCCTTCCCCTGCTTTCCGTCGAGAGCGTTGAAGCGCCTTGAAGCCGCGATGCCTTCCCTCATGTATTTCTCGGAATTGATGAAGAGGACGTAGCGTAAGTTCCATGGAATATCTATCCACTCACGCGATGGGTCTCTTTCGTTCACGGCTGGACTAGCCGCGAACGCCGTGGCCGCAAATGTTAGCATTGGTAATGTGGAGGCTAATCGCTGTAGATTCATAGTATTTTCGGTTCTTTTACGGTTAGGTGAAGGTGGTTCGCATGCAGTTTCTCGTTCGCGCTGCCCTGTTCGTTTGTCTCGGGTGGACGCTGATCTTCTGTACTCGTCTCCATGTACCAAGGGTCGAACACTTGTTTTATTGACGGGTGTTTGTAAAGTCCATTGCGCAGTTCACTCATCAGCTTCGGTTCGTTTTTCTTGATCTCTTTACGCCATTCTTTTTTCGCTTGACCTTCGTCTTTTGCATTCGTCTCTTTGTCCCGAGATAGTTCGCCATTGGCAGCGGTACTTCCTCGCGTTTTCTGTTTCGCCGCGAGGTACTCGACGTATAGTTTCTTCTCGGTGTCGCTGACGTTTTCGTTCTTGCCGTCACTGGTCAATCCCACCCGGTTGATCCGGACTTTTTGGCTGGCGTTGGCGATGTGGATGACGTCGATTCCGAGGCCGGCCCTGTGAGCAATCGAGCCGAGCATCGGCCGCCAGCACGACGTCACCAGCATGTCGGTCACGCCAGCGTTGCAGGCCTCCGTGAACAGCGAAGCAAATGCGCAGGGATGGGTGCGCGGCAACACGTCATCGAGCAGTGAACAAGCGGTGACATTGGCCCTGGCGTTTTCCGCATCGGCAAAGCGGACCCGCAGTTCCAGTCCCGGCGCGGAGTCGCTGACGGGGATTTTGACGAGGACGCTGTTCTCCCGCAGCCCCGCGTAGATAGCGCGCACGGCCTGCCGCACAGCCGGTATCGTTTCCGGCGGCAGGAAGGCGTTCACTTCCGCCTCGCTATATTTGTGCGAGATCAGCTTCCAGATATCGCCTGTCAGACCCGCTGAATAAAAGTCCACCGGAGGACCGCCCGGCCGGTTCGGTGGGCGGTAGGCCGCCCTGCCCACCTCGGCGCGCACCTGGTGCTTTTGGCCGGTCTGCTCGGTGATCTTGACCAGCACATCGTTGTCGCCCACTTGCACGGCGTAGACGGGTTGGCGGCGGAAATCGGGATGGACGTCGCTGTTGAGAAACAGGGCGATCTTGTCACCGGGGGCGGCCAGCAAGGTGATTTTGCGGTTGGCGGCGGTCAGGCCGCCCGAAGCGCCCGCAGCCTCTTGCACCTTTCCATTGAGCGATACCCGGTAGGGCAGCGCCAGGTCAGCCTTGGTGGCGCTGGTATCGAATTCGTAGCATACCTTGCGGCACCCGCCGAGCGCGACTGTGGTGACAGTGCCCTTGACATCGAGTGCGCAGGTAGCTGCGGAAGCTGCTTCGGTCATTGCTTGTCTCCCCCTTCGTCAACGTCGCCGACGTCCTCCATTTCCCAGAAGAGCTGAACTGTCGATGGATCGTGGCCCTTAATGGTCTTGGTACGGCCATCGCCGTCGGTGACGCCGCGCACGGTGCGCCCGTCGGACGTCACCATGCGGTAGGGTCTGTCCGCGACGGGTTGGCCGGTTCGCTCGTCGACAGCGCGGAAGGTCGCGCTGTAGACAGTCGGCGGCGGTTCGGGCGCCGACACCGGCGCGGCGGACTTCGAACCGTCCGGCGACGCCACGTCGCTTTGGCCGCCTGCGCCGCCATCACCACTGCCACTGCCACCGTCGTCGATCACCATCTGGTGCTGCGTGGCGATCAGCTTGGCGCCGCAGGCGGTCTTCATGCCGTCCACCGCCGTGCCGATGCCGGCGTAGGTGTGGAAATCGAGCCCCTCGGCGATGGGGAAGTTGCCCTTGCACTGCGGGCAGAACGTCATGTGGCCTTTTTGAGCGACCGCGCGACCGTTGGTTGTCACCAGCTCGTTGCCCTCCAGCACCTTGCCGCCATGGCTGGTGGGATCGCCTTTGCAAATCACGGCGCGCATCATGATGGTTCCTCGAAAAATGAAGGATTCACTGTAGACATGGCGCGGCGGGAGGAACTTGATGCGGCGCAACTTAGCCGCAAACCGGATGTACGGGGGAAGCGCGAAATTTATGTCAAAATCGAGTCTGCATAGTTTTTACGAGTTAAACCGAACCATGAGTAATGATTTGAACGGCGTCACGCTGGAAGCCATCGTCACCCGTTTGCACAAGCATTACGGCTGGGAACAGCTGGCCCAGCGGATCGATATCAATTGCTTCATCAGCGATCCAAGCGTTAAATCCAGCCTGAAGTTTTTGCGCAAGACACCGTGGGCAAGGACCAAGGTCGAAGAGTTATACGTGACCACCAAATTTGCCGATTGAACAACGAGGGATAAGCATCATGGACAGTAATCTGAAAACATCGCTCAAAACCCTGCAGGCCAACCTGGCCACTGCCGGCCCGGTCGACGCCGAATTGCAGGAATTGCTGGTGCAGCTCGACGGCGACATCCAGGCGCTGCTCGAGCGCGGCAAGGAAGAACAGCCCGACGGCGGCACCACCACCTACGGCCTGGCCGAGCGTTCGCAGGAAATCTCGGCCAAATTCGCCGCCGAACACCCGAAACTGGAGCCGGCGCTGCGTGAACTGGGCCGTATGCTGTCCAATATCGGCGTTTAAAGCTTGCCATCGCCCGCCCGGGCGGTGTCGAAGCGCCAGCGTTTATCGACCGATAACACTGGCGCTTTCGTCACAAGTTGTTGAATACTAAAAGAATTTTCCGCGCCCCGTGAGCGGAGGGATGGCATTTCCGGTACAATGCTGTCCGATATGATCTCCCCTACCAATTTATTTGCGACCGTCCCGAAGCGGTCTGCCCGCGCTGCCGCCGCGCCTTTCCTGCCGATGTCCCGCGCCGAGATGGACGCGCTCGGCTGGGACGAATGCGACGTGATCCTGGTCACCGGCGACGCCTACATCGACCATCCGAGCTTCGGCATGGCGCTGGTCGGCCGCCTGCTGGAGGCGCAAGGCTTCCGCGTCGGCATCATCAGCCAGCCCGACTGGACCTCGGCCGAGGCCTTCCGCGCGCTGGGCAAGCCGCGCCTGTACTACGGCATCACCGCCGGCAACATGGATTCGATGGTCAACCGCTACACGGCCGACCGCAAGATCCGCTCCGACGACGCCTACACCGCCAACGGCGAGCCGAACAAGCGGCCCGACCGCGCCGTCACCGTCTACGCCCAGCGCGTGCGCGAAGCCTTCCCCGGCACGCCGGTCGTGATCGGCTCGATCGAGGCGTCGCTGCGCCGCATCGCCCATTACGACTACTGGTCCGACAAGGTGCGCCGTTCGGTGCTGACCGATTCCAAGGCCGATCTGCTGATCTTCGGCAACGCCGAGCGCGCGCTGGTCGACCTGACCCACCGCATGGCGGCGGGCGAGGACATCAAGACCATCCGCGACCTGCGCGGCACCGCCTTCATGGTGCCGGCCGGCTGGCTGCCGAGCGAGGAATGGGGCGTCAACAACAGCACCCGCATGGATACGCCCGGCAAGGTCGATCCGCATGTCGATCCGTACATGATGGTGCAGCAGAACACGTCGTCGTGCGCCACCGAGAACGGCGGCGCCAAAGCCGGTGCCGAGACTGAAGTCAACGAGGCCATGGTCGAACCCAAGCCTCAGCCGGCCGCACCTATTCCGGTCGCTCCGGTCGAGGTGGTCAAAACCATCCGCATCATGAGCCGCGAAGAGCGCCAGGCGATGGAAAAGGAAAAGCACCACAAAACCGTGGTGCGGCTGCCATCGTACGAGACCGTCAGCGCCGATCCGGTGATGTACGCGCACGCCTCGCGCGTGTTCCACCTGGAATCGAATCCCGGCAACGCCCGCGCGATGGTGCAGGCGCACGGCGAGCGCGACGTGTGGATCAACCCGCCGCCGCTGCCGCTGCGCATGGACGAGATGGACGGCGTCTACGACATGAACTACGCGCGCGCGCCGCATCCGTCGTACGGCAAGGCCCGCATTCCGGCGTGGGAAATGATCCGTTTCTCGGTCAACATCATGCGCGGCTGCTTCGGCGGTTGCACCTTCTGCTCGATCACGGAACACGAGGGCCGCATCATCCAGAGCCGCTCGGAGCCGTCGATCCTGCGCGAGATCGAACACATCCGCGACAAGACCAAGGGCTTCACCGGCACCATCTCCGACCTGGGCGGGCCGACCGCCAACATGTACCGGCTGGCCTGCAAGGACCCGAAGATCGAGGAATCGTGCCGCCGCCTGTCGTGCGTGTACCCGTCGATCTGCGTCAACCTGGGCACCGACCACAGCAAGCTGATCTCGCTGTACCGCAAGGCGCGCGCCATTCCCGGCGTGAAAAAGATCCTGATCTCGTCGGGCCTGCGCTACGACATCGCCGTGCGTTCGCCGGAGTACGTCAAGGAACTGGTCACGCACCACGTCGGTGGCCTGCTCAAGATCGCGCCCGAGCACACGGAAGAGAACACCTTGTCGAAGATGATGAAGCCGGGCATCGGCGCCTACGACGAGTTCAAGGAAATGTTCGACCGTTTCTCGCTCGAAGCCGGCAAGAAGCAGTACCTGATTCCGTACTTCATCGCCGCCCATCCGGGCACGACCGACCTGGACATGCTGAACCTGGCGCTGTGGCTGAAGAAGAACAACTTCAAGCTCGACCAGGTGCAGACCTTCATGCCGACGCCGATGGCGATGGCCACCACCATGTACCACACGCGCAAGAATCCGCTGCGCAAGGTGACGGCCGATTCGGAAACCGTCGAGACGGCGCGCAGCGGCAAGATCCGCCGCACGCACAAAGCCTTCCTGCGCTACCAGGACCCGGAGAACTGGCCGATCCTGCGCGAGGCGCTGGTGGCCATGGGCCGTGGCGACTTGATCGGCAACGGCGACAAGCACCTGATTCCGAGCTGGTCGGCCGGCGAGGCGACCAGCAATCCGAGCACCGACGGCCGCCGTGGCCCGGCCTCTGCGCTGCCGCTGCCGGGCGCCGCCGCCAAGGGCGGCAAAGGCGCCAAGTCCGGCATCGTGGCATCGGCCTCGGCCCAGGCGCAACAGCGCGGCCAGGGTCAGCGCGCCAACGCGCTGACCGGTTCCCTGACGGCGCGCCAGTCGCTCGAAACCAAGGTGCGCGCCTCCATCCTCGACACCATCAAGGTCAAGAAGCCGGCGGCGTCGGCGCCCGCCAAGGGCGGCAAACCGGCGCGCGCGCCGGCCGCCGCCCCGCGCGGACGCAAGTAGACCGCGCGCGCGCCACGCCGGACAGCCGGTACAAAAAAGCAGGGACATCGCTGTCCCTGCTTTTTTTTCGCACATGCGCCATGGAAATGTTGTTAATTAGTTGCATCGGTCAAATTGCACCGCTAATGCGGTCCTGCTCCGGCGATGCGGGCGGGGTCCTTCCGACTACACTGGTTGAGGATGGCTGTCATCTCCGGCGGCCGGCAACGCAGACTTTCACTGTGAAACTGGAACATCATGAAAAATTTTAAATTCTCGTCCCTGCTGCACGTGCCGATGGTCGCCCTGCTGGCCGTATTGGCCGCCTGCGGCGGCGGTGGCGGAGGCGGTTCTTCCTCGACCCCGCCGGCCAGCACCGCGCCAACCTTGCGCAGCATCGCCATCACCGTGCCCGGGAACGCCACCACGATCGCGGTCGGCACCGCGCCGAAGGTCCTGGTCGCCACCGGCAGCTATTCGGACGGCACCACCAAGGCGCTGACGGCCGCCGGCGGCCTGCTATGGGCGCCGACCAACGGCAAGGCGCTGTCGGTCGCCACCAACGGCGCGCTCACGGCCAAGGCGGTCGGCACCGAGAACGTCACCGCCACGGTCGACAGCGTGGTCGGCACTTTGGCCATCACGGTCACGGCGCCGTGGATGAATGTGGCCGCCGGCGGTTACCAGACCGTCGCGCGCAAGGCCGACGGCAATCTGTACAGCTGGGGCTCGAACATCAAGTCGCAATTGGGCGACAGCACCACCACCGACCGCAACGCGCCGGTGCTGGTGGCCGGCACCAGCCCGACCTGGAAACAGGTGGCCGTCGGCGACCAGTTCGTCGTGGCGATCCGCAATGATGGCACGCTGTGGGCGTGGGGCTACAACCTCGACAGCCAGCTGGGCGACGGTACCCAAATCAACCGTGCGGTGCCGACCCAGGTTGGCACCGCCAAGGATTGGGCCTCTGTGGCGGCCGGGAAGGCCCACGCGCTGGCGCTGAAAGTCAACGGCAACCTGTACGCATGGGGCCGCAACGACAGGGGCCAACTCGGCGACCCGACCCTGACCGGCAACCGCGCGGTGCCGACCAAGATCGGCGTGCTGCTGTGGTCTTCGATCGCCGCCGGCGACTCCCACTCACTGGCGATCCAGCGCGACACCAACGATTTGTACGGCTGGGGCGGCAATGCGAGCGGCCAGGTGGGCAACGCCAGCCGCACCGACGTGACGGCGCCCGCGAAGGTCGGCACGCTCAAGTACACCTCGGTGTCGGCCGGCGCGCTGCACTCGACGGCGATCACCACCTCCGGCACCTTGTACGCGTGGGGTTCCAACGCCTTCGGACAACTGGGCAACGGCACCGTGGTCGATGTCACGGCGCCGGTGCAGATCGGTACCGACAGCAATTGGTCGCAAATGGCGGCGGGCGCGCAGCACACCGTCGGCCTGCGCACCGACGGCACCTTGTGGAGCTGGGGCACCAACACCGAAGGCCAACTGGGTACCGGCGGCACCGACTCCCCGGTGCCACTGCAGATCGGCACCGGCGCCAACTGGAAAGCCGTCACCTCCGGCATGGCGCACAGCTTCGGCCTGCAATCGGACGACACGCTGTGGGGCTGGGGCCGCAATGTGGAAGGACAACTGGGCAACGGCAAGAACGCGCCGTATGCGCCGGTGCCGGTCAACGTGCCGAACTAAGCGGCGAACCGGGCCACAACGCGCGCGCCGCCATCGATGGCAGCGCGGGCGGACGGCGGACGGCGGGCGGGAGCCCGGCCGTCCGTTGCTTTTTGTACCAACGAGATGTCATAAAGCACCGGAAAAGGGTGCGGAGCGGATACAATTTGCCTAGCTCTTTCGCTCCAGGACCCCTAGTGCCATCCCGCTCACGCGCCATTCTTCGCGCCATCCTCTCCCTGCTTGTGCTGTTGCTGGCCGCCGCGCCGACCGTCGCGCAGGATAAAGTCACGCTGCGGCTCAAGCATCTGCACCAATTCCAGTTCGCCGGCTACTACGCCGCGCTCGAGCAGGGCTATTACCGCGACGCCGGGCTCGACGTGCGCATCCTCGAGGGCGGGGACGGCAACGAGGCCGAGCGCGATGTGTTGTCCGGCAAGGCCGAATACGGCGTCGCCGGCAGCAGCCTGCTGCTGGCGCGGCTGGCCGGCAAGCCGGTGGTGGTGCTGGGCGTGATCTTCCAGCATTCGCCGTACGGCCTGGCGATGCGCCAGTCCGGCGGCGAGCCCGACATCCGCCGCGTGATCGGCAAGCGGGCGATGATCGGCTCGCTCACCGACGAAGCCGGCAACGCCGACGAATTGCTGGCCTACCTGGCCAAGGAGGGCGTGCCGGTCGGCAGCATCCAGCGCCTGGCGCCCAGCTTCGATCCGCACGACCTGATCGAGGGCCGGGTCGACGCCATGGCCGTCTACACCACCAACGAGCCCGACCTGTTCGACCGGGTCGGCTTTCCATACGATATCTACAGCCCGCGCGCGGTCGGCATCGACTTCTACGGCGACAACCTGTTCACCAGCGAGCGCGAGATCGCCAGCCATCCGGAGCGGGTGCGCGCCTTCCGCGCCGCCACCATGCGCGGCTGGCAATGGGCGATGAGCCACCAGGAGGAGACGGTCGACCTGATCCTCAACAAGTACTCGCGCCGCAACGACCGCCAGCACCTGCTGTACGAGGCGCGCCAGATGGTGGGGCTGGTGCAGCCGGTGCTCGTCGAGATCGGCTACATGAACCCGGAGCGCTGGCGCCACATCGCCGACGTCTACGCCGGGCTGGGCATGCTGCCCAAGGCGGTCAGCTTCGACGGCTTCCTGTACGACGGCGACAACAAGCGCGCCAGCCTGGCGTGGCTGTACCGGGTGCTGGGCGCGGTCGCGCTGGCGCTGGTGCTGGCGGCGGCCGTCCACTTCAGCCTGCTGGCGCGCGAACGCAAGCGCGCGCTCGACGCCATCCGCAAGGGCGAGCAGCGCTTCCGCACCATGTTCGAGGCCTCGCCGCTGGGCATCGCGCTGGTCGACTCGGTCAGCTACGAATACCGCGACCTGAACCTGCGCTACCTCGACATCGTCGGCCGCTCGCAGCAGGAGCTGCGCGCCGGCAAGTGGCTCGACATCGCCCATCCGGACGACGCCGCCCAGATCAAGGCGCAGATGGCCATGCTGACGGCGCAGCAATCGACCGGCTTCAAGGCCGCCAGCCGCATATACCTTCCCAACGGCGACATGGCCTGGGTCGACATGTCGATCACCGTGCTCGACACCGAGGCCGCCAGCCAGCCGCACCACCTGTGCATGATCGAGGACGTCACGGCCAAGAAGCAGAGCGAGACCCTGATCTGGCAGCAGGCCAACTTCGACACCCTGACGCAGCTGCCCAACCGCCGCATGTTCCACGACCGGCTGGCGCACGACATCGTGGTCTGCAAGCGCGAGCGCTCCAGCCTGGCCGTGCTGTTCATCGACCTCGACCACTTCAAGGAAGTCAACGACACGCTCGGCCACCACCAGGGCGACATCCTGCTGGTGGACGCGGCGCGCCGCATCGGCGCCTGCGTGCGCAAGTCCGACACCGTGGCCCGGCTCGGCGGCGACGAGTTCACCGTCATCCTGTCCACCCTGGGCCAGACCGACCGCGTCGAGCGCATCGCCCAGCAGATCATCGACAGCCTGCGCGCGCCGTTCGCGCTGGGGCAGGAGCAGGCGTTCGTCTCGGCCAGCATCGGCATCACCCTATACCCGGACGACGCGCTCGACATCGGCGACCTGCTCAAGAACGCCGACCAGGCGATGTACGCGGCCAAGGGCGCCGGTCGCAACCGCTACAGCTTCTTCACGCCGACCTTGCAGGTGGCCGCGCTCAACCGCATGCGCCTGACCAACGACCTGCGCGGCGCGCTCGCCGGCGAACAGTTCGCGCTGTACTTCCAGCCCATCGTGCACCTCGAGAGCGGTCGCATCCACAAGGCCGAGGCGTTGATCCGCTGGAACCACCCGCAGCGCGGCCTCGTCAGTCCGCTGGAATTCATCCCGCTGGCCGAGGCGAGCGGCTTGATTTGCGACATCGGCGAATGGGTGTTCCGCGAATCGGCGCAGTGGGTGCGGCGCTGGCGCAGTGAGCACCACCCGGATTTCCAGGTCAGCATCAACCAGTCGCCGTTGGAGTTCCAGCGCGAGGATGGTTGCTATGAGGGCTGGATCGACCATCTGCGGGCGCTGGACTTGCCGGGGCAATCGCTTGTGGTGGAAATCACCGAAGGCTTGCTGCTCGACGCCAACACGGCCGTCAGCAACAAGCTGCTGCAATTGCGCGACGCCGGCATCCAGGTCGCGCTGGACGACTTCGGCACCGGCTACTCGTCGCTGTCGTACCTGAAGAAATTCGACATCGACTATCTGAAGATCGACCGCTCGTTCACGCGCAACCTGGCGGCCGACTCGAGCGACATGGCCTTGTCGGGCGCGATCATCGTCATGGCGCACAAGCTGGGCTTGAAGGTGATCGCCGAGGGGGTGGAGACGCCCGAGCAGCGCGATCTGCTGGCCGCCGCCGGCTGCGACTACGGGCAGGGCTACCTGTTCGCCAAGCCGATGCCGGCCGACGATTTCGACGCCTTCCTCAAATCGGCCCAATAAACCCCGGGGTCAGGTCCGACATTCGGACATTTGGGAACTTTTGTTCGTCCAAAGAGTTCCTCAGTTCGTTGTCAATGTCCGAATGTCGGCACTGACCCCCGGGGTGGTGGGGAGCAATCGTGTCTGAAAAATAAGGCGCGCGCGGCGCCTGGCCGAAACGGCGATAATAGCTATCCCCCATGCAGGCGTCATAGTTAAAACAAATTGAAACTATTGGAACAATCAATTTTGCATATGGGCGAAAAACCCGTACACTGGCGTCTCAATGATTCACAACCCCACGAGGAAACCACAATGTCTCTGATCAATACCCATGTAAAACCATTCAAGGCAACCGCATACGCTAACGGTAAGTTCATCGACGTGAGCGACGAATCCCTGAAGGGCAAGTGGTCGGTTCTGATGTTCTACCCAGCCGACTTCACCTTCGTTTGCCCAACCGAACTGGAAGACCTGGCCGATCACCAGCCTGAATTCGCCAAGCTGGGCGTGGAAGTGTACGGCGTGTCGACCGACACCCACTTCGCGCACAAAGCATGGCACGACACCTCGGACGCGATCAAAAAAGTGAACTACCCGCTGATCGGCGACCCGACCGGCACCCTGTCGCGCAACTTCGAAGTCATGATCGAAGAAGAAGGCCTGGCACTGCGCGGTACCTTCGTCATCAATCCGGAAGGCCAGATCAAAGTGATGGAAGTGCACGACAACGGCATCGGCCGCGACGCGTCGGAACTGCTGCGCAAAGTCAAAGCCGCCCTGTACGTCGCTTCCCACCCAGGCGAAGTGTGCCCAGCTAAATGGACCGAAGGCGCAGCGACCCTGACCCCATCGCTGGACCTGGTCGGCAAGATCTAAGTTGTAAAGCTGAGCGCTTGAAGCACGCAGCACACAAGTAGTTACCGCGATGCCGGACCGGGCGTCCGGCCCGGCATACGCCTAAATATTTGTAAAAAGGAAGAAAAAATCATGTTGGATGCAAATCTCAAAGCCCAGTTGAAAACCTACCTGGAAAAAGTGGTGCAACCGATTGAGATCGTCGCATCGCTCGACGACAGCGCCAAGGCCCGCGAGATGGAAGAACTGCTCCAGGAAATCGTCCTGTTGAGCGACAAGATCACCCTCGTCAAGCGCACCGACGACGCCGAGCGCAAGCCGTCGTTCAGCATCAACCGCCCCGGCACCGATATCGGCGTGCGTTTCGCCGGCATCCCGATGGGCCACGAATTCACCTCGCTGGTGCTGGCATTGCTGCAAGTTGGCGGCCACACCATCAAGTTCGACGACGCCGTCATCGAACAGATCCGCAACCTCGACGGCGATTACGCCTTCGAAACCTTCATCTCGCTGACCTGCCACAATTGCCCGGAAGTGGTGCAGGCGCTCAACGCGATGTCGGTGATTAACCCACGCATCAAGGTCACGACCATCGACGGCGGCGTGTTCCCGAAAGAAGTGGAAGAACGCCAGATCATGGCGGTGCCGATGATGTTCCTGAACGGCGAGCATTTCGGCCAGGGCCGCACGAATGTCGAAGAGATTTTGGCCAAGCTGGACACCAACGCCGGCGCCCGTCAGGCGGCCGAGCTGAGCAAGAAGGACGTGTTCGACGTGCTGATCGTCGGCGGCGGTCCCGCCGGCGCCGCAGCGGCAGTGTACGCCGCCCGCAAAGGCATCAAGACCGGCGTGCTGGCCGAGCGTTTCGGCGGCCAGGTGCTCGACACCCTGGCGATCGAGAACTTCATCTCGATCAAGGAAACCGACGGTCCGAAATTCGCCGTGGCGCTCGAGCAGCACGTCAAGGAATACGAAGTCGACATCATGAACACGCAGCGCGCCGCCAGCCTGGTGCCGGGCAAGCTGATCGAGATCACCACCGCCACCGGCGCGACCTTGAAGGCCAAGTCGGTGATCCTGGCGACCGGCGCCCGCTGGCGCGAAATCAACGTGCCGGGCGAAAAGGAATACCGCAACCACGGTGTCGCCTACTGCCCGCACTGTGACGGTCCGCTGTTCAAGGGCAAGCGCGTGGCGGTCATCGGCGGCGGCAACTCCGGCGTCGAAGCGGCGATCGACCTGGCCGGCCTGGTCAAGCATGTGACGTTGATCGAATTCGGCGCCGAGCTGCGCGCCGACGCGGTCCTGCAACGCAAGCTGCGCAGCCTGGCCAATGTCACCGTGATCACCTCGGCGCAGACCACCGAGATCCACGGCGACGGCAAGATCGTCAACGGCCTGAGCTACAACGACCGCGTGTCGGGCGAAGCGAAAAAGGTCGAGCTCGAAGGCGTGTTTGTGCAGATCGGCCTGGTGCCGAACACCGAGTGGCTCAAGGGCACCTTGGCGTTGTCGCGCCACGGCGAGATCGAAGTCGACGCCCGTGGCCAGACCTCGATTCCGGGTGTGTTCGCCGCCGGCGACGTCACCACGGTGCCGTACAAGCAGATCATCATCGCCACCGGCGAAGGCGCGAAGGCGGCGTTGTCGGCCTTCGACCACCTGATCCGCTCGGACGACGAGGAAGTGGTCGAGGAATCCGCCGAGAAGCACGCGATGACCGCGTAAGCAACCGCGGCATCAAATGAAAACCGGGAGCAAGCTCCCGGTTTTTTTTCGTCCCAACAACTCCGGGGTCAGGTCCACTTTTTCTACACGGCCTGGTCTGTATAGCCCGGCAAGGCTGAGCTCCTGTAGAAATGGTGGACCTGACCCCGGAGTATCTAATCGGCAACGAGGACCGGGCGCTGGCGCTTTTGCGCTACCGTTACGCGCGAGGCGCGCTTGCGCCACCAGATGATCACGCCCGTGACGCTCAGCATGGCGACGACTACGCCCATGAACGAGATCAGGATCCGGCCCGGCAGGCCGAGAATGCGGCCAGAATGGAGCGGGAACTGGGCTTGCAGGAAGATGTCCGCCGCCGTGCCCTTCCATGGCTGGCGGTCGCCCAGCAGGCGGCCGTCGGCGCCGTCGTAATACAGCGCGGCCGTGCCGACGCCGCCGGTGCCGTGGTCGTTGCCGGGCGTGAAGAAGCTGACGCCGTAGATGCCGAATTCCTGCGAATAAAACACGCCGCCGGCCGGCTCGGCCCACTTGCGGTTGATCGCTTCGTTGCTGGCGCGCTCGATCACTTCGGCGTAGCCCAGGCGCGGCTCGATCGGGTGGTGCTTGTCGGCCATCGGGCGCGTGTCGAACGGCGTCGGCGTGACCTGCGAGAACGTCTTCATCACCGGCGCGAACACTTCGTTGTACAAGTTGAGCGAGAACGCGGTGAAGGCGAGGATGAACAGCAGCGCCCAGGTCCACAGGCTGAACGCGCGGTGCAGGTCGAAGTTGAGCTTGTTGCTGCCGCCGTTCCAGCGCACCTTCCACGCCGGCTGCCAGCGCTGCCGCCACGATTTGCCGGCCGGTAGCGGCTTGTCGCCGGCGATGTCGTCGCGGGCGATGGCGCGCGCGGCGTTATTGGCGCCACGCCGGCGCACCGGCAACGTCAGGTAGAAGCCGACGAAGCAATCCAGGGTCCAGATGATGGCGATGCCGCCCAGCAGCCAGATGCCCCAGCGGTCGATGCCCCACATTTCGGGAATGTGCAGGGTGTAATGCAGGCGGTACAGGAACGAGACGAAGGTTTCCTTGGTGATCGGCCACACCGCGCCCCATTCGCGCTTGCCCAGCTCGGCGCCGCTGACGGGGTCGACAAAGACCTGGTTGAAGCCCGGTTCGGCCAGTTTCCCGGTGGCCGGATCGACGCGCGGACTGATACCCAGCGCGAGCGATTCGCCCTTTTGCGCGTGCAGCGGAATGTACGACACGCGCACGTCCGGGTAGCGCGCCTCGACCTGCCGCGCCAGCGCCAGCGACGCTAACGCCGGACCTTCGGTGTGTGCTTCCATCAGGTGCGGATTGAGCACGTCGTCGAGCTCATGGTCCCACGAAATGATGGCGCCGGTGACGCCGCTGATAAACAAAAAGCCGGCCATGAGCAGGCCGGCGTAGCGATGAACCAAAGTCCAGAAGGCGCGCAAGGTAACCTCCAACAATGAGAAAGCAAAAAAGACCGCGCCGGCGCGGGCGCGGTCCTGGCCGGTCAGAAGCGGTACTTCAGCGACACCGACGCGGTGCGCGGCGCGGCATAAGTGATGGCGCCGTACGCGGCGAACATGCCGAAGTGTTTCTTGTCGAGCGCGTTGTTGATGTTGACTTGCGCCGACAGCTGCTTGGTGATGTCATAGCGCGCCATCAGGTTGACCAGGCTGAACGAATCTTGCTCGATCAAACCGTTGGTGCTGGCCGGCGCCGACGGGTCGACCGTGTAGGTGCGGCCTTCCCAGTTGACGCCGCCGCCGACCGTCAGGCCGCTCAGTTGGCCCGGCAGCTGGTAGGTGGTGTACACGCGGAACAGCTTGCGTGGATAGATGCTGTTGAAGTCGGCGCCCGTGGCCTCTTCCGCCTTGAATTGCGTGTAGCCGGCGGTGGCGTTCCAGCCGCGCGCCAGTTCGCCCGACACCTCCAGCTCGAAGCCGGTGCTGGTGGCGCCCTCGGCGCCGCGGTAGTAGACCTCCGGAACGCTTTGTCCCGGGCGGGTTACGTTGCCGGCTTCCTGCGCCAGGTTGTCCTGTTTGATGCGGAACACGGCCAGCGAGGTGTTCAGGCGGCCACCGAAGTGCTCGCCCTTGATGCCGCCCTCGTAGCTCTTGCCGACCACCGGATCGAGCGAGTCGCCGGCGAAATTCTTCTGGCTCTGTGGCTGGAAGATGTCCGTGTAGCTGACATAGGTCGAGTAGGTGTCGTTGAGGTCGTAGACCAGGCCAGCGTACGGCGTCACTTCCTTGTCGTACTTCATGGTGTACGGCGCGGCGTAGCTGAGCGTGACGTCCTTTTCGTAGTTGGTCACGCGCGCGCCGAGGATCAGCTTGAGCGGATCGGCCAGCGAGAAGCGCGCCACGCCGTACAAGCCTTCCTGCTTGGTGACGCCGCCTTCGTAGAAGGTCTGCGGACCCCAGGTCGGGTTCGGGTAGGCCGCAGCGTTCCAGTTGTTGAAGTCGCCCACGTCCGACGGCTGCGAGCCGAAATCGGCGGCGCGGCTGTTGGCGTTGAACTTCTGCTTCGAGTGCATGTAGCCGAAGGCCGCCTCGTGCTTGCGCCCGCCCAGCTCGAACGGTCCGCTGGCGTGCAGGCCGGCGTCGTCCTGCCTGGTGTGGGTGACGTAGGAGCCGGAGAAGGCGAACATGCCGGTGCCGGTCACGCGGTCGGGCACGCCCGACAGGTACAGCAGGTGGGAATCGCTCTTGCGGTCGCCGTGGCTGTAGGTGGCGCGCACCTTCCAGCCGTTGTCGAAGGTATGTTCGAGGTTGGCGAAGCCGTTGTTGTAGGAAGTCGGCCACTCGCTCCAGTCCGCGGCGGCCGTCTTCGAAATCGGCCAGTTGGTGCGCGTGCCGTCGGTGTACCAGAACGGCAGGCCGCCCCAGTTCGCGCCTTTCGGATCGGTCTCCTGGCGGCTGAAGCCGGCCGACAGCAAGGTCTTCGGCGTCAGGTCCGTCTCGACGGTTGCATAGATGGTCTTTTTCTTGTCGCTGGCGTAGTCCATCCAGCTGTCCGCTTCCTGGTATTCGCCGACCACGCGCGCGCGCACGTTGCCCGCCTGCGTCAGCGGGGTCGACACGTCGACCAGCGCGCGGCGCTCGCTGAAGCGGCCGACGCCGATTTCGGCCGAGCCGGTCAGCTCCTTGCTGGTGGCGCGCTTGCGCACCAGGTTGATGGCGGCCGACGGGTTGCCGGCGCCGGTCATCAGGCCGGTGGCGCCGCGCACCACTTCCACGCGGTCGTAAATGGCCAGGCTGCCGGCCACTTCGCCCGAGCTCCACGGCTGCTCCCAGGTGGTCGGGATGCCGTCGATTTGCAGATTGGTGATGTCGAAACCGCGCGCGGTAAAGCCGGCGCGATTGGTTTCGTACTGGTTGACCGAGACCCCGGTGACGTTGTTGATGACATCGGTGATCGACACCAGGCCCTGGTCCTCGATGCGCTGCTGGGTGACCACGGAGACCGACTGCGGTGTGTCGCGCAGCGACAGGCCCAGCGGCAAAGCGGTGCGGGTGCGGCCGGTGGTGTACGAGCCGGTGCCTTCGGTGGTGTCGCTCATCTTGTCGGCCGTGACTTCGACCTGCGGCAGCACGGCGCTGTTCTGGTCGGCGATCTGTGCCTGGGCGATGAAGGGCATCGCCAGTCCCACGCAGAGGGCGAGTTGGTTCAGTTTGAGACGCTGGTGGGCGCGGGCGTGCGTATTCATTGATTCCTGTTATGAGTTTTGGCGAAAACGGGGAGGCGGGAAAGATTGTAATTACTGGTATTCCAGCCGAAACAGGAATGATAACGATTCTCATTCAAAAGTCAATGGAAATCGGCGGCACGCGGCGGTCCGACCATGCCTCGGGGTCAAGTCTGTCTTTTGGACACGTCCTGATCAGTAGGCGTCCCGTACAGCTGTGGTCGTGTCTGAATGACAGACTTGACCCCCGCAGGGTGTTTTACGTGACGAGGTCGACGCTGGCTTGCTTGTCGCGCAGGTGGATGGCGTTGCGGTGGCGCGCGCGCAGGCGCGCATCGGTGATCAGCCGCCCCAGCGTTTCGCCGACGACCATGACCACGCCGAGCAGCGGCAGCACCAGCATCAGCCCGGCCACGCCGGCCACGTAGCCGCCGATGAAGATCATCAGCACCGTGATGAGCGGGTGGATGTGCAGGCTGCGCCCAAGCGTCAGCGGCATGAAGACGAAGTCGTCCAGCAGGCGCACCAGGATGAACACGCCGATGGCCAGGTAGGCCACCGACGGATCGCCGGGCGCGTCGGTCGAGGCGACCATCACCACCAGCACGCAGCCGAGGATGGAGCCGACATACGGCACCCACGCCAGCACCGCCGCGATCAGCCCCAGCACCAGCGGCGAGGACACGCCGATCGCCCACAGGCCGAGCGCCAGCACCGCCGTGTCGAGCAGGGTTAGCTTGACCAGGCCCTGGAAGTAGCGGTGCGCGGTCTGGTCGACCTCGTGCAGCAGGCACAAGGTCTTTTCGAAGAAGGCGTTCGGCACCGCGCGCGCCAGGAATTTCTTGAAGCGCAGGCCGTCGCGCAGGAAGAAGAAAGTCAAAAACGGCGCCAGCAGCAGCGACGGCAGCCACGCCGCCACCGACACCAGGATTTCCGTCAGGTGCTTTTGCACGAAGGTGCCGGTGAAGGAATTGACCCGGCTGTTGACGGTGCGCGCCAGCTTGACCTGTTTCAGGATGGGGAACTCGCGCTCCAGCGACAGCATCGTCTGGCGCACGAATTCCAGCCCGCCGGTGATGTAGCGGCCCAGCATGTCCTGCCACGGCTCGGAGGGGCCGGAATCCCATTGTATGGCGATCACGATGACGATCAACAACACCAGCAGGAACGCCGAACCGACCGTCAGGATGGCTGCGTTCACGCGCACGCCGGCGCGGATCAGGCGCTGCATCGGCGGTTGCATGATGTAGTACAGCACGATGCCGAACAGGAAGGGGATCGCGAGGAACAGCATCTGCTGCAACAGGAACAGCAGCGCGCAGGTGGCGGCGATGATGCCGCTCCAGACCACCGGACCGGCCCGCTGTTGGGTGGGCATGAACGTCATAGCGCCTCGAAATGCGGCGCCGCGCCCATCCATTCGCGCAGGCGGGTGCCGATGTGGCGCGCCAGGGCCAGCGCGATCTTGTAGCCGATCACGGCGTCGGTTTCCATCAGTCCCATGAAGTCGGCGCGGAAGAACACGGCCAGCTCGCAGTTTTCCAGCGCGCGCGTCTGGGCGTTGCGCGGCGAATCGTCCAGCAGCGCCATGTCGCCGAAGAAGGAGCCGGCCGACAGCTCGGCCACCACTTCGCGTCCGGCAGCCACCTGGCGGCTGACCAGCACCCGGCCCGACATCACCACATACAGCGCCTGGCCTTCCTCGCCTTCGTCGAAGATGATCTCGTCGGCGAGATAGCGGCGCTCATGCATCAAGCCATCGACGGTCTTCAGTTCGAGGGGCGTCAGCGAGGCGAACAGCGCCGAATCCTTCAGCCGCAGCAAGCGCGGCGACAAAGTGGGGGACCTGAAAAAGCCGAACATCGAGAAAAAACTCCAAGTGGGGAAGTAACGCAATTGCGCGGTATCGCTGCCGATTGGCGGCCTATGGCAGACATTGTCGCCGGTTTTACGCCATTAAAGCCTTTAGTCGCGGAAATTTTTGCAAATTACACACATGCCGTACATTTCAGGCATGAATCGCGTCATGCCCCTGACACACTGGTTTTGTAAGCTCACGCCCGCCCGCTTCGCCGACGTTCATCCCACTTGAATGAAATTAATAGAAGTTGAGGTTATTTTTTTCTTAACCAGATTGAGCCAATGACTATCAAACGCAGCCAAATCGCCATCGCCGCCGCCCTGTGCGCCTACAACGCATTGCCCGGCGCCCACGCCCAGAACGCCGGGTCCGTCTCATCCGCCGACGTGGCGCAGGCGCAGCAATCGGTGATCGTGACCGGCACCCGCAGCAGCAACCGTACGCAGTTCGACACCCTGGCGCCGGTCGATGTGTTCACCCGCGAGGAAATCGGCGCCGTCGAATCGTCCGACCTGAACGACGTGCTGGCGCAACTGGTGCCATCGTATGTGGTGCAGCGTCTGCCGATGGCGGACGGCCAGGTGTTCGTGCGTCCGGCCACGCTGCGCGGCCTGTCGCCGGACCAGACCTTGGTGCTGGTCAATGGCCGCCGCTTCCACCGCAGCGCCTTGCTTGGCGCGCGCGGCGCCCAGGCGCCGGATCTGGCGCAGATTCCGACCAGCGCCATCAAGCGCATCGAGGTGCTGCGCGACGGCGCCTCCGCCCAGTACGGCTCGGACGCGATCGCCGGCGTCATCAACATCATCCTCGACGACTCGGTCGGCGGCGAGCTGACCGCGCGCCATGCGCAGTACAGCGAGGGCGACGGCAAGTCCAACGAACTCAACGCCAAATACGGTTTCGCGTTCGGCGACGACGGCCGCGTGCTGTTCTTCGCCGAGGCGGCGAAGTCGGACCCGACCTCGCGCACCCGTCAGCGTCCGGACGCGATCGCCTTCCAGGCCGCGCATCCGACCCTGGCCGTGCCCAATCCGGTGCAGCGCTGGGGCCAGCCCGAACTGGAGAGCCAGCGCGCCGGCTTCAACGCCAGCCTGGGCCTGGCGGGCGACACCGTGCTGTATGGCCATGGCCTGGTCGGCCACAGCGACGGCACGTCCGATTTCAACTGGCGCAATCCCGACACCAGCACCAGCGTCTACAAGACCGGCGCCGTGTTCCCGGGTTGGGACGTGCGCAGCATTTATCCGCTGGGCTTTAGCCCGCAGTACACCAACAAGCAGGATGACCTGCAAGTGCTGGCCGGCGTGCGCGGCCGCTTCAGCGAGGCGCTGGCGTGGGATGTCAGCGCGTCGTACGGCGCCAACGCCATCGATTACGGCCTGCACAACTCGATCAACGCCTCGCTCGGACCGAACAGCCCGACCTCGTTCTACCTGGGCCGCCTGACGCAGCGGGAAAAGCTGGTCAACGCCAACTTCAACTACGAGTGGCGCTTGCCGGCGCTGGCGCAGCCGGTCAACGTCGCCTTCGGCGCCGAGTACCGCAACGAGACCTACAAGGTAAGGGCCGGCGATCCGGCGTCGTACGCGGTGGGGCCGGGCGCGGCCGCCGGGCTGGATGCCAACTCCAACGGCGCGCCGGGCTTCAGCGACCGCCAGGCCGGCAGCTGGGGGCAGGACAGCTACGCCGCCTATCTCGACGTCGAGGCGCCGCTCGGCACGATGATCACCGTCGGCGCGGCGTTGCGCTACGAGGACTTCTCCGAATTCGGCGACACGCTCAACGGCAAGCTGTCGGCGCGCCTGGCGTTGTCGCCGGACTTCGCGTTGCGCGGCTCGTACTCGACCGGCTTCCGGGCGCCGACGCCGGGCCAGCTCAACACCAACAGCACCAGCCAGGGCCTCGACACCAAGACCTTGCTGGTGTTCACCACCGGCCGCCTGTCGAACGGCGATCCGCTGGCCGTCGCGCTGGGCGCCAAGCCGCTGCAGCCGGAAAAATCGAAGAACCTGTCGCTGGGCTTCACGTGGAAGACGGCGCTGGGCCTGTCCGGTTCGGTCGACCTGTACGACATCAAGCTGCGCGACCGTTTCAGCACGTCGGCCTCGTTCGCCGTGCCGGCCGGCGTCGCCAATCCGCTGCGCTACACCTCGGTCAGCTATTTCACCAACGACTTCGACACCACCACGCGCGGCGTCGATGTGGTCGGCAGCTATCTGAGCCGCGTCGGCGACGGCAAACTCAACTTCACCGCCGCGTTCAACTACAACAGCACCAAGGTCGATAGCGGCAGTTCGAGCGTCGCCACCAACGCCAGCCAGCGCACCGTGTTCGAGGAGCGCCTGCCGCGCCAGAAGGCGACCGTCAGCGCCACCTACGACCTCGGCGCCTGGAGCGCCCTGGCGCGCCTGCGCCACTACGGCGCCTGGACCGACAGCACCGGCAACGCCACCGGCGACATCTTCCAGCGTTTCGGCGCGATGCGCTTCCTCGACCTCGCGGCCAGCGTCAAGATCGCCAAGAACCACGCGCTGCGCTTCGGCGTCGACAACGTCCTCAATAAGTATCCGGACGAAGCGGTGTTTCAGGCCAGCCGTGGCCTGATCTACTCGCGCAACGCGCCTTACGATACCGATGGCCGCAATCTCTACATCGACTACACGGTGAAGTTTTGAGCCAGCCTGATTTGAGCCGGCGCGCCTTGCTGCGCGCCGGAGCGATGTTGTCCTTACCTTTGTCCTTGGCGCCGGCCGGTGCGATGGCGTCGAACACCTCGCCGCCATTTCCGGTGCGCCCGCTACTGGGGCCGGAATCGCTGGCCGCCGATACCGGCTACTGGCAATCGGTGGCGGACCTGTACGATGTGACCGACGAAGTAACGATGCTCGACAACGGCTATTGGGGCTCGATGGCGCGGCCGGTGGCCGAGGCTTACGAGCGCCACACGCTGGAAGCCAATCGCGGCAACGCCTACTACGGCCGCGTGCAGTTTCCGGCCGAGTACGAGGCGGCGCGCGCCCGTGCCGCCCAGGCGCTGGGCGTCGAGCGCGACGAGATCGTCTTCACGCGTGGTGCCACCGAGGCGTTGCTGGCGCTGATCGGCGGCTACAACAAGCTGCGTCCCGGCGACGTGGTGCTGTGCGCCGACATCGACTATGACAACATGATCAAGGCCGTGCACTGGCTCAAGGAGCGGCGCGGCGTCGAGGTGGTGTCGATCGCCATGCCGGAGCCGGCCACGTACCAGTCGCTGATCGATTGCTACGCGCAGGCGATGGACCGGCATCCCGGGCTGCGCATGATGCTGCTCACCCACGTCAACCACCGCAACGGCATGGTGCTGCCGGTGGCCGAGATCAGCCGCATGGCGCGCGAGCGCGGCATCGACGCCATCGTCGACACGGCGCACGGCTTCGGCCAGCTCGACATGCGCATCCCGGATTTGCAGGCGGACTTCGTCGGCATCAATCTGCACAAGTGGATCGGCGCGCCGGTCGGCGTCGGCGCTGTCTATATCCGGCGCGGGCGCGTGGCCGATATCGATCCGTACATGGGCGAGGCGGCCGGCGACGATATCCGCACGCGGGTGCACACCGGCACCGTCAACTTCGCCGCGTATTTGTCGTTGCCGGTGGCGCTGGATCTGCATCAGCGCATAGGCGTCGCGAACAAGCAGGCCAGGCTGCATCGCTTGCGCAACCGCTGGGTCGAGCAGGTGCGCGGGATGGCGGGTGTTGAGGTGCTGGCTTCCGCCGATCCGCGCCTGACCAGCGCGATTTCGTCGTTCCGTTTGAAGGGCCGCGCGTCGGTGGCCGATAATCTCGCCCTGTCCCGGCGCCTGTTGCGGGAGCATCGCGTGTTCACCGTCATGCGCGACGGCCTCGCCTCCGGCGCGTGCGTGCGCGTGACGCCGTCGATCTTCACCTCCGAGGCGCAGGTCGACCAGTTCGTCGCGGCGCTGGAGCGGGTGGCGGTGTAGCGTTTTCTGAAGCGGAAATGAATAAGGGCCCAATCGAAATCGGGCCCTTAAGGAATGTTGGCGGAGTGGACGGGACTCGAACCCGCGACCCCCGGCGTGACAGGCCGGTATTCTAACCAACTGAACTACCACTCCTAATTCGTTTTATCGTTTTCTCTGGTGGGTGCTGAGAGGGTCGAACTCCCGACCTACGCCTTGTAAGGGCGCCGCTCTACCAACTGAGCTAAGCACCCAGAAAACTTATCAGCGTTGTTTCATTTAACTGCTACAACTGCTGAACGAGGCCGTATTCTACAAGCTGGTTTATCGGTTCCGCAAGGGGTTTTGTAAATAATTTAGAAAAATTGCCCGCGCGCCTGTTTGGGGGTGTCAAGATAGGGCCGCGACGAACCAAGAAGAAAGAGACCCCATGCGGCGCAACGACACTAGTAGCGATCCCCTCGACAGCCTGTACCGCCGCGTCAGCTGGCGGCTGATGCCTTTCCTGTTCCTGTGCTACGTGGCCGCCTATCTCGACCGCGTCAACGTCGGCTTCGCCAAATTGCAGATGCTGTCGGACCTGCGCTTCAGCGACACCGTGTACGGCGTCGGCGCCGGCATCTTCTTCGTCGGCTACTTTTTGTTCGAGGTGCCGTCCAACTTGCTGATGACGCGCACCGGCGCGCGCATCTGGATCGCCCGCATCATGATCAGCTGGGGCGTGATCTCGTCGGCGATGATGTTCGTCGACAGCGTCGCCAGTTTCTACGTGCTGCGATTCCTGCTCGGCGCGGCCGAGGCGGGCTTCTTCCCCGGCATCATCCTGTACCTGACCTACTGGTATCCGGCGCACCGCCGCGCCCGCATGGTGGCGTTGTTCATGAGCGGCGTGGCCGTGGCCGGCGTGGTCGGCGGTCCGCTGTCGGGCTGGATCATGAAAACCTTCGCCGGGCTGCACGGCTTGAGCGGATGGCAGTGGCTGTTCCTGCTCGAAGGCGTGCCGTCGATGTTGCTCGGTATCTGGACGCTGTTCTATCTGGACGACGGCATCCGCGCGGCCAAGTGGCTCAGTGAAGGCGACAAGCAACAGCTGGAGCAAGCGATCGCCGAAGACCGCAAGCAACAACAGCACATGCCGCTCGCGCGGATGTTCAGCAACGGCAAGGTATGGCTGCTGGCGCTGGTGTACTTCCTGTTCGTGATGGGATTGTATGGCGTCAGTTTCTGGCTGCCGCAGCTGGTCAAGAACAGCGGCATCGACGATGTCTTCACCATCGGCCTGCTGACAGCGATCCCGTATTTCGTCGCGGCGGTAGTCATGGTGCTGGCCGCGCGCCACTCGGACCGCAGCGGCGAGCGGCGCTGGCACGCGGCGGTGGCCGCGCTGGCCGGCGCGCTGGGACTGATCGTCGCCACCGTCTACAGCGACAACACCGTCATCGCAATGGCGGCGCTGAGCGTGGCGACGGCCGGCATCCTGACGACGTTCCCGATCTTCTGGAGCCTGCCGACGGCGATGCTGGGCGGCGCGGCGGCGGCGGCCGGCATCGCGCTGATCAATTCGGTCGGCAATCTTGCCGGCTTCGTCAGCCCGTATCTGGTGGGCGCGATCAAGGACGCCACGCATAGCACGGCCAACGGCATTTATCTGCTGGCGGCCAGCCTTGTGGCGGGTGCGGTGCTGGTGGTGGCTGGGGTTCGGCGGCTGGGTTGATTGCTGGCCTGGACTTGCAGCCTGGGCAATTTCCGTGGATACTGTATGAATTCACAGTAATTAGTTCCAAATCCGGCACATGACTGACGATACCCGGCGCATCGCCCACCTCGACATGGATGCGTTCTACGCCTCCGTGGAGCTGCTGCGCTACCCGGACCTGCGCGGCCAGCCGGTGGTGATCGGCGGCGGCCGCGACGCCCAGCCGGTATTGCAGCAGGACGGCACGCACCGCTACGCCCGCCTGCGCGACTATGTCGGCCGTGGCGTCATCACCACCGCCACCTACGAGGCGCGCGCGCTGGGCGTGGGCTCGGCCATGGGCATGATGAAGGCCGCCAAGCTGGCGCCCGACGCCATCCTGCTGCCGGTCAATTTCGACGCCTACCGCCATTTCTCACGCCTCTTCAAGGCCGCCGTGGCGTCGATCGCGCCGGACTTCGAGGACCGGGGCATCGACGAGATTTATATCGACCTGACCCGCGTTGAAGGCGAAACGCGCGAACTGGGGCAGCGCATCAAGCAGGCCGTGCGCGACGCCACCGGCCTGTCTTGCTCGATCGGCATCACGCCCAACAAATTGCTGTCAAAGATTTGCTCCGACCTGGAAAAGCCCAACGGCCTGACCATCCTCGGCTATGACGACATCCCGGCGCGCATCTGGCCTCTCGGCGTGCGCAAGATCAACGGCATCGGCCCCAAGGCCACCGAAAAACTGGCGGCGCTCGGCATCGACACCATCGGCCAGTTGGCGGCGGCCGACGCCGGCCTGTTGCAGGACCACTTCGGCGCGCACTACGCCGGCTGGCTGGCCACGGCCGCGCGCGGCATCGACCACCGTGAAATCTCCACCAGCTCCGAGAGCAAGTCGATCAGCCGCGAAACCACCTTCGAGCGCGACCTGCACGCGCGTCAGGACCGGGGCGCGCTGTCCGGCATCCTGACGTCGCTGTGCGACCGGCTGGCGGACGACCTCAAACGCAAGGGCTACGTCAGCCGCACCATCAGCATCAAGCTGCGCTTCGACGATTTCCAGATCGTCAGTCGCAACGTCACCCTGCCGCAGCCAGTGGCGGACCCGACCGCCATCCTGCACGCGGCGCGCGAATGCCTCAAGCGCGTGCCGCTGGAGCGGCGCCTGCGGCTGCTGGGCGTACGGGCCAGCACGCTCGAACCGCCGCCGCCCGCCGGCCAGATCAAGCGCGCGATCCAAGGCGATTTGTTCGCATAATTGCGACACTGCCCTATCTCTTACGAGAGAGTCGCAGACGACGCCTGCGAGCCATTTTGGTGCAGCAAGGCGCACCACGATCGCCATCGGCCATAGCCCATATGGATAATTACATACAGTTAATTACAAATGCATTTCGTAACGTAACTTCTTGTTACATATTTGGTTTTCGTATATAGCTACCATCAAACCTCCTGTCAATTAATACAACTATGGGGTGATGATGGTTAAGAGTAAATTGCAATTGCGGTCCTGCCTGGCGGCAGCCGGACTCGGTTTGGCGCTGCTGGCTTCTGCCACCGTCCAGGCGGGCGTGACGACGTATTCGGCGCTCAACGGCTGGGTCAGCAACACGGGCGGCAGCGACGAGGCCAATCCGCTCAACAATACCTTCACCGGCAGCGAAAACGGCCAGCGCTTCAATAGCTGGGCGGCGTTTTTCATCCCCGCCGGCAGCTATGCCAGCGCGACCATTAGTATGACGCCGGGCAGCTATGGCGACGGCGGTCCCGCCGTGCTCGGCCTGTTCGACGTCAGCACGCCGTTCTCATCGTTCCTTAACACCTTCCATCCTGGCACCGAGGTCTACGAGGATCTGGGGTCGGGGCGGGAATACGGATCGGGCACCTTCTACAACGACCCGCTGAGCCTGACGTTGAACGGGCGCGCGCTGGCCGATATCAACGCCGCCTCCGGCGCTTACTTTCTGGTCGGCTTCACCAACAAGACCACCAACGCCCAGCCGATCCGCAGCGAGGCCGTGCTGGGCAGCGGCATCTACATTTCGGGCAATGGCCGCGACGCCACGCAACTGCGATTGGACCTGGTGCCGATGGCGGCGCCGGTGCCGGAACCGGCCGAGTGGCTGATGCTCGGCGCCGGCTTGTTGCTGGTGGGCGCGATGGCGCGCCGCCGCTTCGCACCGGCGAGCGCTGGCACGGTGTCCCGACGCCTTGCGCTGGCGCTGGCGGCCGGTGCCACCTTGCTGGCGCTGCCGGCTGCGCACGCCGCCAGCGTCGACTTCGACGCCGCCGATCCAGCCTTCCTGTTCGACGGCGAGACGTTCACGCACGGCGGCTACGCCTTCACCGGCGCCTACGTGGGCGACCCCGCCGACGGAGGCGGCCTGGTCGGCGCAGTGATCGACGGCGCTGATCCTTTCTTTTGCGTCAACATGACCTGCCCGTCCAACAACGCCACGCACTACCTGGCCGGGTTGAACGACGGACGCCTTAGCATGAGCGCGGAATCGGGCGGCGTGTTCCATCTGTCGAGCTTTGACGCCAGCGCCATCGGCCACGACCTGCGCGGCGATCCGTTCGTCTCCGGCGTGCTGTGGCTCACCGGCACCCGCGCCGACGGCAGCGTCATGGAGGAATTCTACGAGCTGGCCAGTCCCGCCTACGGCTTCCAGCACTACGTCACCAGCAGCGCCTTCGCCGGCAGCGGCTTCATCGCCATCAGCGTGGCCAGCTACAGCTGCGACTTCGAGGGCGACTGCAACGCCTTCAACTCCAACAAGGGCCAGTTCGCGCTCGATAACCTGTCCGACGCAGTCTCGCCGGTGCCGGAACCGGCCACTTACGCCATGCTCGGCCTCGGCCTGGCGCTGGTCGGCGCGACCGCGCGCCGCCGCGCCGCCGCCATGTCCACCGCCGCCACCATGTCCACCGCCGCCACCACCCCGGCCTGATCTCACTCATTCAAGGAATTCCATGAAACGTCATCCCCTCTATCTGGCGGTGCTGCTGCTGTGCGCCGCCCATGGTGCCGGCGCCGAGGAAGCGCGCCGCAGCTATCTGGTCAAACTGGCCGACAAGCCTGTTGCCGGCTACACCGGCGGCGTCGCCGGTATGCGCGCCACGCGCCCGGCCGGCGGCGCCCACCTCGACCTGAACGCGCCCGAAGTGCATATTTACAGCGCCTACCTCGACCAGCGGCGCGCGAAGGTACGCGCCACCGTCGCCGCCGCGCCCGTGATCTACGACTACAAGGTGGTCTTCAACGGCTTCAACGCCTTGCTGACCGACGCCGAGGTGCGCCAGTTGGCCGCCAGCGCAGATGTCGCCGCCGTCTACGCCGACGAGCGCCGCACGCCGGTCACCAGCTACACGCCCGCTTTCCTCGGCCTGGACCAGCCGGGCGGCCTGTGGAACCAGCTCGGCGGCAAGGAACATGCCGGCGAGGACATCATCGTCGGCGTGCTCGACGGCGGCGTCTGGCCCGAGAGCCTGTCGTACGCCGACCGCGTCGACGGCGCCGGCCGTCCGACCTTCGACGCCAGCGGCACGCCGGCCTACGACGCGCCGCCGGCCGCGTGGAAGGGCGAATGCACGCCCGGCGAAGGCTTCGAGACCCGCCACTGCAACAACAAGCTGATCGGCGCGCAATACTTCGACGCCGACTACCGCGAACAGGGCCTGACGCCGCACTGGAGCGACTTCCGCTCGGCGCGCGATTCGCTCGGCGGGCGCGTCGGCCACGGCGGCCACGGCACCCACACCTCCACCACCGCCGCCGGCAACGGCGGCGTCGAGTCCAGCGTCGACGGCGTGCCGATGGGCGCGACCTCCGGCATGGCGCCGCGCGCGCGCGTCGCCATGTACAAGGTGTGCTGGTCCTACCAGGACGACGCCGATCCGACCGGCGGCACCTCGAGCTGCTTCACCGGCGACAGCGTGGCGGCGGTCGAAAAGGCCGTGCTCGATGGCGTGCACGTGATTAACTACTCGATCAGCGGCGGCGACCGCGTCGACGATCCGGTCGAGCAGGCCTTCCTGCACGCGGCCAGCGCCGGCGTGTTCGTTGCCGCCGCCGCCGGCAACGCCGGGCCGGGGCCGTCGGTCAACCACGTCAGCCCGTGGCTGGCGACGGTGGCCGCGTCCACCCACGACCGTACGCTGGCCGCGCCGCTGACCCTGGCCAACGGCGTCAAGTACAACGGCGCCTCGCTGAACCAGACCGCGCTGCCGCGCAGCCCGCTGATCCGCGCCGAGGACGCCGGCGTTGCCGGGGCCGACGCCGAGGCGCTGTCGCTGTGCTACAGCGCCGCCTCCAACAGCGGCGCGCCGGTGCTCGATCCGGCCAAGGTGCGCGGCAAGATCGTCACCTGCACGCGCGGCGCCATCGACCGCGTCGAGAAAAGCCGCGCCGTGCTGGAAGCGGGAGGCGTTGGGATGGTCATGGTCGACGACGGCGCCGGTCCGGTGGCCGACGTGCACTCGGTGCCGACCGTGCACGTGACGGTGGACGACGGCCACCTGATCCAGCAGTACGCCAAAACGGCCGGCGCAGCCGGCGCGATCGGCAAGTTTGCCGCCACGCGCGGCCTGGTCAAGGCGCCGGTGGTGGCGGGCTTTTCATCGCGCGGCCCCAATCCGACCGACCCCAACCTGCTCAAGCCGGACCTGGCCGCGCCCGGCGTCGACATCCTCGCCAGCGTCACGCCCGGCCTGACGACCGACCAGCGCGACGCCGTGGCCGCCGGCGCCCTGACGCCGCCGACCGCCTTCGCGTTCTACCAGGGCACGTCGATGGCCTCGCCGCACGTGGCCGGCCTGGCCGCGCTGCTGCGCCAGCGCCATCCGGACTGGAGCCCGGCGGCGATCAAGTCGGCGCTGATGACCTCGGCCACCGACACGCTGCCCGACGCCCAGACCGGCGCCGCGCGCGGCGTGCTGCCGTGGGGGCAGGGCGCCGGCCACGTCGCGCCCAACGCCGCCGCCGATCCCGGCCTGGTGTACGACGCCGCGCTGCCCGACTACCGCAAATATATGTGTGGCCTGGGCATCAGCGAGGAGTGCGGCGCCGGCACCATCCAGAGCTACAACCTGAACCAGGCGTCGATCACCGTCAACAACGTCATGGGCAGCCAGAGCGTCACACGCGCCGTCACCAACGTCGGCCCGGCGCGGACCACCTACACGGCCAAGGCCGCCCTGAGCGGCTACAGCGTGGCGGTAACGCCGGCCGCGCTGACCCTGGCGCCGGGCGAGAGCCAGTCGTTCACCGTCACGCTGACCCGCAACGGCGCGCCGGACAACGTCTGGCAATTCGGCGCGCTGACCTGGAGCGACGGCGCGCATACCGTGCGCAGTCCACTGCAGGCGCGCTCCGGCCCGCCGCTGGTGACGGCGCCGCTGGTCACGGCCGCGCGCGCCAGCGGCATGCGCCTGCTGAGCGTGGACACGGGCTTCAGCGGCAAGCTCGCCACCGTGGTGGCCGGCATGAAGGAAGTCACGCGCACCGCGCTGAGCGTGGCGCAGGCGCCGTCCGGCAGCGCCGACACGGTGGCGCAGGCGGTGGCTGCCTGCAAGGCCGGCGGCGGCGGCGTGCGCCTGGTGCCGGTGACGGTGCCTTCGGGCACGGTGGCGGCTCGCTTCGAACTGTTCGACCGTGACGTGGAGGGCGGCGCCGGCGGCGCGCAGGACCTGGACCTGGTGCTGCTGCAAAACGGCGCGCTGGTTAACTTAAGCATGCACGTGGGCGCCAACGAGACGATCTCGCTGGCCAGTCCGCCTGCCGGCGCCTACCAGCTGTGCGTGATCGGCTATGCGCTGTCCGGCCGGTCGACGGCGGCGTTCACCTTGTCTTCGGGCATGGTCAACCGTAGCGACGCCGGCGGCAACCTGAAGGCGGCCGTACCGGGCCGCATCGTGGCCGGCAGCACGGCCACCGTTGGACTAAGCTGGGCCGGCCTGGTCGACGGCAAACGCTACCTGGGCGGCGTGCAACTGCTCGACGCCAACGGTGGCGTGGCAACAACAACCCTGATCAGCATCGGCACCGACGGCGCGCCACCCGTCGCGCGCGGGGAGGCGCGCACCATCAAGCGCGCGCCGTCGTTGTAAGCGCCGCTGAAAGACTGGCGGCCGGCGCGGATACCAGCCTGCGCCGGCCGCCACCGTGTAAAATGTCGTTCCCTGGCATTTTCACTTTAGGACAAGGCAACACTCATGTGGTTTAAGAATCTTCAGATTTACCGTCTGCCGGCCCCGTGGGCCTATACCCCTGAACAACTGGAAGCCGCCCTCGCTCCCCACTCCTTCGTACCAGCCAGCAGCAACGAGTTGCTGCGCCAGGGTTGGGACACGCCGCGCCCGAACGGCGGCCTGGTGCACGTGGTGAACAAGCAAATGCTGATTCTGCTGGGCACCGAGAAAAAACTGCTGCCGTCGACCGTCATCAACCAGGTCGCCAAGGCCCGCGCGGCCGAAATGGAAGAAGCGCAAGGTTTCGCTCCTGGCAAGAAAGCCATGAAAGAGCTGAAAGAACGCGTCGCCGACGAGTTGTTGCCGCGCGCGTTCTCGATCCGCAGCAACGTCTGGACCTGGATCGACCCGGTCAACGGTTGGCTGGTGGTCGATGCGGCCAGCCCTGCCAAGGCCGACGAAGTGATCAAGCTGTTGCTGAAGGCCGTCGATAAACTACCGCTGGAAAGCCTGCGCGTACAGCGCTCGCCGGTGGGCGTGATGACCGAGTGGCTGCAGGCGGACGACGCGCCGGCCGGCTTCACGGTCGACATGGACACCGAACTGCGCGCCACCGGCGAGAGCAAGGCCGCCGTGCGCTACGTGCGCCACACGCTGGAAGCGGACGAGGTGCGCCGCCACATCGCCGCCGGCAAGCAGTGCACGCGTCTGGCCATGACGTGGGACAGCAAGATTTCCTTCGTGCTGACCGAATCGTTGGCGATCAAGGGCATCAAGCCGCTGGACGTGATCGCCGAAAAGGAATCGAGCACCAAGAACGACGAAGAGCGTTTCGACGGCGACTTCATGCTGATGACGGGCGAGCTGAACAAGCTGATGGCCGACGTGGTCGAGGCATTGGGCGGCGAAGCGAAAGCCTAAGGTTTTGGGATAAAAAAAGCCGCGACATCGCAGGATGTCGCGGCTTTTTTACGTCTGGCGGAACCCGGTGCGCCTTTGCCTATACGCTTGCGTTACCTCTTAGGGGTCGGACCCTGTAGGGTCCGACCCCGCGTGGCCGTGCGGGTTTATCGAGCTCTTACAGCGGCTGGAACACGCCGGCCGCTTTGTTCTTCTGGACGTTATCCCAGGCGAAGATCTTGCCGTTCATCGCCACATACACGCCGGGCGGCAAGGTTTGCGCTACGCCGCAGGCGAAGCCGAGGTTGAACAGCGCGTCCGAATTGGCGATCTCGTAGGGGATCATCGCGCCGGTCAGCACGATCGTCTGGCCGAGCTCGGCTGGCCCGAGCACCATGGCCGTTTGCGGCATGGTGTCGGTGCCGTGGATGATCACGATCGCCTTCTCCGGCGCGGCGCGGCACGAGGCCAGGATGCGTTCGCGGTCGGCGTCGACCATGTCGAGCGAATCCATCAGCGGTAATGTTTCAAGCGCCACATCGACAGTCAGGCGGCAGCGTTCCAGCAGCGCCGGCACGTGGCTCTCGGCGAAGCCCAGGGAGCCGTTCAATTCGTTGTAATGTTTGTCGAAGGTGCCGCCGGTGGCGAGGATGCGCAGGGTCATAATAAAAGCTCAAGCTAAGGAAAATGACCTGCATCATAACCCAAACCCCCGGCTACACCGCAGCGTAAAAAAGAGGGAGCGGCGGGCTGGAAAGTTGGGCATACTAGGTCTACACTGGTTTCTTTTGTCCGCCTCCGCACCATGAAAGCCCTTGCTCCCGGAACTGTTATTTTTCATCGCCACCGCGGCTACGGCGTCATCACGACGGTCAATCTGCTGACCGGCTGGATATCGGCGCGCTTCGGCAGCGAGTCGCGCACGCTCGACCTGAACCTGTCCACCGACGAGGTGCAGTTCGCCGACGGCGAGGCGATCCTGTTCCGCCGCGCGCCGCCCGACCGCATGCCCCACGCGCGGCTGATGGCGGTGGTGCGCGCGCTGCACAAGGCGGGGTATCAACGGCTCTATTTGTATTCCTGGCCCAAGCCGTCCGGCTTGCACTGGCGCTGGCATCTGTTCACCGGCCGGCGCGACTGGATGCAGCGCTCGTGGCGCGAGGGTTGGTACGGCTCCGGGGCGGACTACAACGTCAACCCGGTGATGGGCTGGGGCGATTCGCCCGGCGCCACCACGGAGGAGCTGATCCACGCGCTGGCCAAGTTCGACCCGCAGGGGCTGGCGCAGGCGCTGGGGCGCGACGAGGACCACACCGCGTGGTTCGACAGCGTGTGCGAGGCGCTGCTGCCGGGGTATATGTACAGTCTGGACATGCAGCGTCCCGATGGCGGCCCGCTGACGGACGTGCCGGCGGTGCCGGTGATCCCGGTGCGCGCGACCTTGCCGCCGTACGCGGGGCCGGAGATCGGCTGGCCGCCCGGCTGGGCCGGCCTGTGGAACAAGGTGCACGTGATGCCGGCGCCGCGCATCAACCTGACCGGCCTGCCGGAAGTTCCGGAGCAGACCGATTAGTTTTTGCCGCCCAGCGATGAGAGGGCGTTTTACATCCGCGCGTTGGCCTTGTATTCCGGGTTGTTGATCTTGTCGCAAGTGCCGTTCTCGAAATCGACGATGTTCTGGAACGCGTGGCGGAAGTACAGCTCGTAGCTGTCCTGCTCCACGTAACCCAGGTGCGGCGTCGCCAGCACGGTGGGGATGCGCAGCAGCGGGGACGTCGCCTCCAGCGGCTCGGTCTCGAACACGTCGATCGCCGCGCAGCCGGGCCGGCCTTTGTTGAGCGCCTGCTCCAGCGCGTCGGGCGCCACCAGCTCGGCGCGGCTGGTGTTGACGAACAGCGCCGTCGGCTTCATGCGCGCCAGATCGTCCGCCGTGACGATGCCGCGCGTGTCCGGATGCAGTCGCAGGTGCAGGCTCAGCACATCGGCCTCGCCAAAGAACGCCTCGCGCGACGCAGCAGCCGCGTAGCCGTCTGCCACCGCCTTGTCGCGGCTGCCCTGGCTGCCCCACACCACAACCTTCATGCCGAATGCCCGGCCGTAGCCGGCGATCAACTGGCCGATCTTGCCGTAGCCCCAAATTCCAAGCGTGCGTCCCTTGAGCACCACGCCCAGTCCATTCAGCTGCGGGTTGACCGAGGTGGTCTGCCACAGCCCATCCTTCAGATTGGTTGCGTAGGGCACGATCTTGCGCGCGGCGGCCATGATTAGCGCCCACGTCAGCTCGGCGGGCGCGGTGGGCGAACCGACGCCCTCGGCGATGGCGATGCCCAGCTCGGTCGCGGCGGCCACATCGACGTGTCCCGCCAGCTTGCCCGTCTGCGAGATCAGCTTGAGGTTCGGCAGCTTGTTCAACAGCGCCCGATTCAATGTAGTGCGCTCACGGATGAGCACCAAAGCGTCGAATGGCGCCAACCGGATTGCCAGTTGTCCCAGCCCTTTTGTTGTGTTATTGAACACTTTGACATCATTCCCGCGCAATAAATCATAGCAGGCGAGCGTGGCGGTTGCGTTCTGGTAATCATCGAGAATAGCGATTTTCATGGGAGTTAGCCGATCTTATAATGAAATTCGTAGCGAAATAACAGTGTCAGAAAGAACCGGAATAGCTTACTACTTTAGTCAACCAATTCTCCTACATTTTTGATTGAATCGCCTATTGACGGGTGTACAATCGCTCAAAAAATGAACAACTCCCCATCAAAAAGAGTTGCGCGCCAGTGCAGGCACTGGCGCTTTCGACAAGACCGCCGTGATCCGCCGACCCATTTCGAATGGGCTTCCGAGCGCAAGCCACAAGCTGACGACGATCCTGCCGCGTAGGGACCAAAGAATTCTTAATTGTATTGGAGGTACTATGAATCAGCCCGTCATGGGTGGCGTTGCCACATTGAACGTCCCAGCTTACATCAAACAACAAAAACTGATCAATTGGGTGGCGGAAATCGCCGCGTTGACCAAACCGGACCGCATTTACTGGTGCGACGGCTCGCAGGAAGAGTACGACCGCCTGTGTTCCGAAATGGTCGCCGCCGGCACCATGAAAAAGCTGAACCAGGAAAAGCGTCCGAATTCCTACCTTGCCTGCTCCGACCCGACCGACGTCGCCCGCGTCGAAGACCGCACCTACATCTGCTCGGCCACCAAGGAAGAAGCCGGCCCGACCAACAACTGGATGGCCCCCGCTGAAATGCGCGCGACCCTCAATCCACTGTTCGACGGCTGCATGGTCGGCCGCACGATGTACGTCGTGCCGTTCTCGATGGGCCCGCTGGGCTCGCCAATCGCGCACATCGGCGTCGAACTGTCCGACTCGCCTTACGTCGCCGTCAACATGCGCATCATGACGCGCATGGGCAAGGCCGTCTATGACGTGCTGGGCACCGACGGCGAGTTCGTGCCGTGCGTGCACACCGTCGGCGCGCCGCTCACCGCCGGCCAAAAAGACGTCGCATGGCCATGCAACCCGACCAAATACATCGTCCACTACCCTGAGACCCGCGAAATCTGGTCCTACGGTTCGGGCTACGGCGGCAACGCGCTGCTGGGCAAGAAATGCTTCGCGCTGCGCATCGCCTCCAACATGGGCCACCAGGACGCGGCCAAGGACGGCATGGGCTGGCTGGCCGAACACATGCTCATCCTCGGCGTCGAATCGCCTGAAGGCAAGAAGCACTACGTCGCGGCGGCCTTCCCGTCGGCTTGCGGCAAGACCAACTTCGCCATGCTGATCCCGCCGGCGAGCTTCGACGGCTGGAAAGTCACCACCATCGGCGACGACATCGCCTGGATCAAGCCGGGCGCCGACGGCCGCCTGTACGCGATCAATCCGGAAGCCGGTTACTTCGGCGTTGCCCCCGGCACCAACGAAAAGACCAACTTCAACTGCATGGCCTCGATGCGCGAGAACACCATCTTCACCAACGTCGCGCTGACCGACGACGGCGACGTCTGGTGGGAAGGCCTGACCAAGGAAGCGCCGTCGCACCTGATCGACTGGCAGGGCAAGGACTGGACGCCGGACGCCGGCACCAAAGCCGCGCACCCGAACGCCCGCTTCACCGTCGCCGCCACGCAGAACCCGGTGATCGACGCGGCCTGGGACGATCCGGCCGGCGTGCCGATCTCGGCCTTCATCTTCGGCGGCCGCCGCTCGACCACCGTGCCGCTCGTCACCGAAGCGCGCAACTGGGTCGAAGGCGTCTACATGGCCGCGACGATGGGTTCGGAAACGACCGCCGCCGCCGCCGGCCAGATGGGCATCGTGCGCCGCGACCCGTTCGCGATGCTGCCGTTCATGGGCTACAACATGAGCGACTACTTCCAGCACTGGCTGAACCTGGGCGAGAAGCTCGGCAAGGTCAACGCCGCCACGTTGCCGAAGATCTACTGCGTCAACTGGTTCCGCACCGACGACCAGGGCCACTTCGTCTGGCCTGGCTTCGGCGACAACATGCGCGTGCTGAAGTGGATGCTGGAACGCATCGAAGGCTCGGCCGGCGGTATCGAAAACATCTTCGGCACCACCCCGCGCTTTGGCGACCTGAAGTGGGACGGCATCCCGTTCTCGCCGGAAGAGTTCGAAACGATCACCTCGATCGACAAGGACGCCTGGCGTGAAGAGTTGAAACTGCATGAAGAACTGTTCACCAAGCTGGCCTACCACCTGCCGAAGGAACTGACCGCAGTGAAAGCCGAGCTGGAACAGCGTCTGGCCAACTAAGTAACCGCAAGTAACAACTCCGGGGTCAGGTCCACCATTTCTACACGAGCAGAGCATTAACTTTGTTCAGCTCGTGTAGCATTGGTGGACCTGACCCCGGATTTTTTATGCCTAGCAAGCTCATCATCTTCGATTTCGACGGCACGCTGGCCGATACCTTCCCCAGCTTCGTGCGCGTGTTCGACCAGGCCGCCGACAAGTACCGCTTCAAACGCCTGGACCGCGAACGCCAGAGTGTTTTACGTGGACTGGATGCCCGACAGATCATGGCGCATCACGATATCCCGCTATGGAAAGTGCCGGCCATCGCGCGCTTCATGCGCGCCCGCATGGCCGACGATATTGCCAATATCAAACTCTTCGCCGGCATCGACCGTATGTTGCGCGCCTTGCAGGCCCAAGGCGTGACGCTCACCATCGTCACCTCCAACTCGCCGGGTAATGTGCGCGCCATCCTCGGGCCGGAGCTCATGGCGCTGTTCAGGCATGTGGAGTGCGGCGCATCGCTGTTCGGCAAGCCGTCCAAAATACGCAAGGTGCTCGCCGCCACAGGCGTCGCGCCGGAGCAAGCGATGCTGATCGGCGACGAGATCCGCGACGCCAAGGCGGCCGCCGACACCGGCATCGGCTTCGGCGCCGTGGCCTGGGGCTTCAACGATGTCGACGCGCTGGCCGCGCAACATCCGCAGCGCATCTTCCGCCACGTCGACGACCTGCTCGATCTCAGTCCGGATACTGTGCTGCTTCGCCAAGGATGACCTTTGGCTCCAGATACGCATCCAGACCGTAGGGACCGAATTCGCGGCCGATGCCCGACTGCTTGAAGCCGCCGAACGGCGCGATCAAGTCGTCGTGCATGCCGTTGATATGCACCCGGCCCGCGATCAATCGCCCGGCTATCCGATTCGCGTGCGCCAAGTCCGTCGAGCTGACATAGGCCTGCAATCCATACGGCGTATCGTTGGCGATGGCGACCGCTTCGTCCTCGGTTTCGTAGGTGAGTATCGACAGCACCGGCCCGAAGATCTCCTCCCTGGCGATGGTCATCGACGGCGTGACGTTGGCAAACACGGTCGGCTTGACGAAGTAGCCCGCCTCCAGCCCTTGCGGCTTGCCAGGACCGCCGGTCAGCAGCTCCGCGCCTTCCTCGATGCCGATGCGGATGTAGTGCTGCACGCGCTCATACTGCTTGCTGGTGACGATAGGACCCAGCGCCACGCCGGCATCGCGCGGATCGCCGACCGTCACCGCTTCCGCCGCCGCCTTTGCCAGCCGCTTGACCTGTTCCAGCCTGTGCGCCGGCACCAGCAAGCGCGTGCCGGCGATGCACGCCTGGCCGTTGTTCATGAAGCAGGCCTGGATCGCCATCGGTATCGCCTTGTCGAAGTCGGCGTCGTCGAGCAGCACGTTGGCGCTCTTGCCGCCCAGCTCCAGGGTCACGCGTTTCATCGTATCGACAGCCGCCCGCGCGATGGTCTTGCCGACCAGCGTGGAGCCGGTGAACGAAATCTTGTCGATGCCGGGATTTGCGCTGATCTCGGCGCCGACCACGTCGCCGCGCCCATTGACGATGTTGACGACCCCCGGCGGCAGCCCGGCTGCGTGGAAGCATTCGGTGAGGATCTGGTTCTGCACCGCGCTCAATTCACTCGGCTTGACCACCACCGTGCAGCCGGCCGCGATGGCGGTGGCGACCTTGTTGGCGATGAACCAGGCGCTCGAGTTCCACGGTGTGATGATGCCGACCACGCCCACCGGCTCCAGCATCACCTTCGAGACGCCGACGGTTTTGACGAAGGCGTGATCCTCCATCACCTTTTTCACATCCAAAAACATCTTGGCGGTGTAGCGCGATCGTCCGACGCTGGTCTTGAGTGGACCGCCGTACTCCTCGACGAGCGCCTGCGCCGCGTCGTCCGCACGCGCCGCCACGGCGTCGTGCAGCTTTTGCAGATACGCGCCGCGTTCCTCCTTCGTAGTACGAGAAAACGCCGGGAAGGCCGCCCTGGCGGCGGCGATGGCGCGGCGCGTGTCCTCGACGTCGCCCAGGCGCACTTGGCCGGTCAGCTGGCCGGTGGTGGGGTTGACGAGATCGGCCATCTCCGTCCCGTGCGGGGTGACGAATTGTCCGTTGATGTAGATATGTTCGATGTTACGCATGGCTAGGCTCCTGTTTCGACTTGGTGGAATAGGTGCGTCCATTCTAGAAAGCGCAGCGCCCGCGCGTCAGTGGGGTTCCTGCACGATCTTTGCCTGATTCTGCCTGTCGCGCAAAAATGCGCTTTGCTACCGCGGTTTCGCCATCCGTCACAAAAGCCCGTCGCCGCGCCGTCGCTTCATTTACAGTGCATGCTCGACCCTTTTTATGGATAGTCCTACATGAAGCTGACCACCACCCGCCTTGGCGTCGCCAGCGCGCTGCTGTTTTCCCTGCTGCTTGGCCCGGCCCACGCCCAATCCGCGAACGCCGCGCCGGACCTCGAGGGCCGCCGCGCCGCCCTCAATAGCCTGATCAAGGAGCAGTGGGAGTACACGATGCGCAACAGCCCCGAATGGGCGTCGCTGCTGGGCGATAAGCGCTACAACGACAGGTGGTCAGACTTCTCGCAGGCGAACATCGAGGAGGACATCAAGGTAAGCGGCGACTTCCTCAAGCGCTTCGAGGCGGTCGACACCAGCGGCTTCCCGCTGCAGGAACAGCTGAACCGTGAACTGATGGTGCGCCAGCTGCGCCAGAACGTCGATGGCGCCCGCTTCAAGGATTGGGAGATGCCGCTGGCGCAGAACTCCGGCATCCACATCGACGCGCCGATGATCGTCTCGGCGCTGCCGTTCGACACCGTCAAGGACTACGAGGACTACATCAAGCGCCTGCAATCGCTGCCCAAGCTGTTCGACGAGACGCGCGTGCAGATGGAGAATGGCGTCGGTGACAAGCTGATGCCGCCGCAATTCCTGATACCGAAGATCGTCAAGCAGTGCGAGGACGTCGCCGCGATGGCGCCGGCCAAGTCGCCGTTCGCCGAGCCGCTGAAGAAATTCCCCAAGGAGTTCTCGGCCGCCGACAAGGCCCGCCTGAGCAAGGAGGTGCTGGCCGCCGTGCGTACCCACGTCAATCCCGCATATAAAAAGCTGGCCGTCTACACCAAGACCAAATACCTGCCCCACGGCCGCAAGGAAGTGGGCATGTGGTCGCTGCCGGACGGTGCGGCGCGCTACGCCTTCAAGGCGAAGAATTCCACCACGACCGACATGTCGCCGGAGGAGATCCATCAACTGGGCCTGTCCGAGGTCGCACGCATCGAAGGCCAGATGCTGGAGACGGCGCAAAAGCTGGGCTTCAAGGATCTTAAGACCTTCAACAAGGCGCTGGCCGCCAATCCCGCCACGCATCCGAAATCGCGCCAGGAGATCATCGACCTGTATCAGAAATACACGGACCAGATGTACACGCAGTTGCCGCAGCAGTTCGGCGTGCTGCCGAAGGCGAAGGTGGAGATTATCAAGGTCGAGGAATTCCGCGAGAAGGGCGCTTCAGCCGCAGCGTACATGCCAGGCTCGCCGGACGGCAAGCGTCCCGGCCGCGTGATGGTCAACACCGGCGAATTCAAGGACCGCTCCACCATCAGCATCGAGACGACGGCGCTGCACGAGGGCGTGCCGGGCCACCATATGCAGCTGTCGATCGCGCAAGAGATCGAGGGCCTGCCGATGTTCCGCCAGCAGGGCAACTACACCGCCTATGCCGAGGGCTGGGCGCTGTACTCGGAACGTCTGGGCGAGGAACTGGGCTTCTTCAAGGACCCCTACAGCTACTACGGCCACCTGCAGGATGAAATGCTGCGCGCGATCCGCCTGGTGGTGGACACGGGCCTGCACTACAAACAGTGGAACCGCCAGCAGGTGGTGGACTTCTTCCATGACCATTCCGGCATCGAGGAAGTCGACGTGCAGAGCGAGACGGACCGCTACATCGTCTGGCCGGGGCAGGCGCTGGGCTACAAGATCGGCCAGCTGAAGATCCTCGAACTGCGCGATTACGCCCGCAAAGAGCTGGGCGCCGGTTTCGACATCCGCAAGTTCCACGACCAGGTGCTGGGCGCCGGCGCGTTGCCGATGGACGTGCTGGAAAAGCACATCAAGGATTGGGTGGCGGACGAGAAGCGCACGGTGACCGCCAGCTAAAGGATAACGTTAAACCCGCAGCTTTTTCACATCCTGCATCGGCGGGGCGCCGAACAGGCGCCGGTACTCGCGGCTGAACTGGGACTGGCTTTCGTAGCCGACCTTGTAGGCGGCGGTGCCGGCGTCGATATCGCCATTGAGCAGCAAGGTGCGCGCCGCCTGGAGGCGCAGCTGCTTCTGATACTGCATCGGCCCCATCGTCGTCACCGCCTTGAAGCGGTGGTGCAGGCTGGAGACGCTCATATTGGTGGCCTGCGCCAGATCCTCCACCTTGAGCTGCTGGTCGAAGCGATCCTTGAGCCACGCGATCGCCTTGCTGATGCCGCGATCCTGCTGGTCGAGCACCACGTTCTGATACAGCTGTCGGCCGTATTCCCCGGTCAGCAGGCGGTAGATGATCTCCCGCTTCAATCCCACCGCCAGAAACGCCGCCTCCGCCGCCGGCGCATCCAGCAGGTGAACCAGCTTGTTCAACGCTTCCAGCAAACCGGCGTCGGATCTGCCGACGAACGCGCCACGCACCGGCTGCGCGTCATCGGCCATCGCGATACGCGCCTCGGCCACGATGGCGGCGATTTCCTGGGGATCGAATTCGATGTTCAGCAGCAGATACGGCTGCCCCGATGTCGCGTTGAGTACCTGCCCGGAAGCCGGAAGGTCGACAGAAACCACAAGATATTCACCGGGACCGTAATCGAGAACGTCGGCGCCAAGGTGCACGCGCTTGCCGCCTTGAAGAATCACGCAGCACGAGGGCCTGAGAACCCCGCGCGTGACGGCTGTCGGCCGCGAAGACCGCAGCAACGACAAAAACGGGATCACCGTCTCGTACCGCTCGTCGTCGCGGGCGAACCGGCCGACGATATCGATCATCTGATCGAGCGGTGAGAGAGGGAGCTCCCGTTTCATGTTTTACACCTGACCGATTAGTTCAGCAGCGGCACCAGATACTTGCCGGTGACGCTGGCCGGGTTCTTGGCCACATCCTCCGGCGTGCCGGCGGCGATGATCTTGCCGCCGCCCGCGCCGCCCTCCGGTCCCAGATCGACCACCCAGTCGGCGGTCTTGATCACATCCAGATTGTGCTCGATGATGACCAGGGTGTTGCCCTGGTCGCGCAGGCGGTGGATCACCTTCATCAGCAGATCGATATCGTGGAAGTGCAGGCCGGTGGTCGGCTCGTCCAGGATGTACAAGGTGCGGCCGGTGTCGCGTTTGGACAGCTCCAGCGACAGCTTGACGCGCTGCGCCTCGCCGCCCGACAACGTGGTCGCGCTTTGACCGAGCTTGATGTAGCCCAGGCCCACGTCCAGCAAGGTATGCAGCTTGCGCGCGATCAGCGGCACCGGCTTGAAGAACTCATGCGCGTCCTCCACCGTCATGTCGAGGATCTCGGTGATGTTCTTGCCCTTGTACTGGACTTCCAGCGTCTCGCGGTTATAGCGCTTGCCGTGGCACACGTCGCACGGCACGTAGACGTCCGGCAGGAAGTGCATCTCCACCTTGATCACGCCATCGCCCTGGCACGCTTCGCAGCGGCCGCCCTTGACGTTGAACGAGAATCGGCCGGCGCTGTAGCCGCGTTCTTTCGCCACCGGCACCGTCGAGAACAGATCGCGGATCGGCGTGAACAAGCCGGTGTACGTCGCCGGATTGGAGCGCGGCGTGCGGCCGATCGGCGCCTGGTCGACGGCGATGACCTTGTCGAAGTGTTCCAGGCCGCTGATCGAATCGTGCGGCGAAGGTTCGGTCTGCGAACCATACAGGTGGCGCGACAGCGCCGGATACAGCGTATCGTTGATCAGCGACGATTTGCCCGAACCGGAAACGCCGGTCACGCACGTCATCAGGCCGACCGGCAGGTGCAGGTTGACCTTCTTCAGATTGTTCCCGGTGGCGCCGGTGATGACCAGCTGCTTGTCCGGATCGGCGACGTGGCGCTTCTTCGGCACCGCGATCTTCAGCGTGCCGTTCAAATACTGCGCCGTCAGCGACTGCTTGTTCTTCAGGATGTCCTTCAGCGTGCCCTGGGCGATGATGTCGCCGCCATGCACGCCGGCGCCCTTGCCCATGTCGACGATGAAGTCGGCGGTGCGGATCGCATCCTCGTCGTGCTCCACCACCAGCACGCTGTTGCCGATGTCGCGCAGGTGTTTGAGCGTCTCGATCAGGCGGTCGTTGTCGCGCTGGTGCAGGCCGATCGATGGCTCATCGAGCACGTACATCACGCCCGTCAGGCCGGAGCCGATCTGCGACGCCAGGCGGATACGCTGCGCCTCGCCGCCCGACAGCGTATCGGCGCTGCGGTCCAGCGACAGGTAATCGAGGCCGACGTTGTTGAGGAACTTCAGGCGCGAGATGATCTCCTTGACCACGCGGTCGGCGATCTCCTTCTTCGAACCCTTGAGCTTCAGCTGCTCGAAGAAAGACAGCGTCTCGCGCAGCGGCTTCTCGGCGATCTCGTAGATGGCCTTTTCCTGCTTGCCGCTGCCGACCTTCACGTAGCGCGCCTCGATGCGCAGGCGCGCGCCTTCGCACGCCGGGCACTTCTTCTCGTTGATGAACTTCGCCAGTTCCTCCTTGACGGCCATCGAATCGGTCTCGCGGTAGCGGCGCGCCAGATTGGTCACCACGCCCTCGAACGCGTGTTCCTTGACGACGGTGCGGCCGCGCTCATTCACATACGTGAACGGGATATGCGTCTTGCCCGAGCCGTGCAGGATCACTTCCTGCGCGGTCTTCGGCAGCTGCTCGTACGGCAGGTCCAGATCGAACTCGTAGTAAGCCGCCAGATTGGACAGCATCTGGAAATAGAACTGGTTGCGGCGGTCCCACCCCTTGACCGCGCCGGAAGCCAGCGACAGGTTGGGGAAGGCGACGATGCGCTTCGGATCGAAGAACTCGATGTGACCGAGGCCGTCGCACTCCGGGCACGCGCCCATCGGGTTATTGAACGAGAACAGGCGCGGCTCGAGCTCCTGCAGCGAGTAGCCGCAGGTGTTGCAGGCGAACTTGTTGGAGTAGACGTGCTCCGTGCCGCTATCCATCTCCAGCGCCACGGCGCGGCCATCGGCCAGGCGTAGCGCGGTCTCGAAGCTCTCGGCCAAGCGCTGTTTGATTTCGGCGGTCACCTTCACGCGGTCGATCACAACGTCGATGGTGTGCTTTTCGGTTTTCTTCAGCTTGGGCAGGTCGTCGACTTCATAGATCTTCGCGGCGGCGGTGCCGCTCTGCACGCGGAAGCGCACGAAGCCCTGCGCCTGCATTTGTTCGAACAGGTCGGAATGCTCGCCCTTGCGATTGGCCACCACCGGCGCCAGGATCATCAACTTGGTATCGTCGGGCATGGCCAGCACCGCGTCGACCATCTGCGACACCGTCTGCGCGGCCAGCGCCTGGTCCGGATGGTTGATGCAATAAGGCGTGCCGACGCGCGCGTACAACAGGCGCAGATAATCGTGGATTTCGGTCACGGTGCCGACCGTCGAACGCGGATTGTGCGAGGTGGCCTTCTGCTCGATCGAAATGGCAGGCGACAGGCCCTCGATCAGATCGACGTCCGGCTTTTCCATCAGCTGCAGGAACTGGCGGGCGTAAGCCGACAGCGACTCCACATAGCGGCGCTGGCCCTCTGCGTACAGCGTATCGAAGGCGAGCGACGACTTGCCGGAGCCGGACAGGCCGGTGATCACGATCAGCTTGTTGCGCGGGAGGTCGAGATTGATGTTTTTGAGGTTGTGCGTGCGTGCGCCGCGGATGCGGATCTGTTCCATTGATTTGGCCTTTAGAGTCAACCCGTAACTATAGCCGGGTTTGGATATACTTGCGCCGGGCTTGATGTGCATCGAACGTGCCGGGCTTGACACTGTATATAATACCAGTATTTTCTTGCGCCGTTTCAACGCCCTGTCAGAAATCGCCAGCCCGATTGCGCGTGGGTGAGTTAAACCACGTAGGGCGGATTAGGCGGCACGCCGTAATCCGCCACGAGCCGCCAAGGACACAGGAATTTGCCATGCTGGCGATGCTATAATCCGCGTTTAGCATTCCAAAAAACAGCCCGCAAAGCGCGGCCGTCGTTACTCAGGAGTTTTATAAATGGCATCAGTCAACAAAGTCATCATCGTCGGCAATCTGGGTCGCGATCCGGAAATTCGCTACATGCCTAGCGGTGACGCGATCGCCAACATTGCCGTGGCGACATCGTACAAATCGAAGGACCGCAACACCGGCGAGCAGAAAGAGCAAACCGAGTGGCACCGCATCTCGTTCTTCGGCCGCCTGGCGGAAATCGTCGGCCAATACCTGAAGAAGGGTTCGTCGGTCTACGTTGAAGGCCGCCTGCAGACCCGCAAGTACACCGATAAAGATGGCGTAGAGAAATACGCGACCGACATCATCGCCGAGCAAATGCAAATGCTGGGTGGCCGTCAAGGCATGGGCGATGGCGGCGGCATGGATGATGGTGGCGGCTACGAATCGGCCCCGCCGCAGCGTCAGGCTCCGGCTCCGCGTCCGCAGATGGCCGCTCCGGCGCCACGTCCGGCACCGAAGCCGGCGCCGAACTTCTCGGATATGGATGACGACATTCCGTTCTGATGCTCAACTCCGGCGACAAGTGTGCGCGCCCTGCAAGTCTTTGATTTGCAGGGCGTTTTTACATCTATGCCGCCAGTGACAGCAAAAATAATCGGTCTATAATTCCTCTATAGTTTTCTATAAAGAGGGAGATGTCATCATGTCCCACGCACCAGAGTTGTTCCACCGGGCTGTGTTGGCGGAGAGGCTTGCCAAGCAAGTGTTGACTGTCGCAGTCGGTAGCGCCGCCAGCTCGGGTGTGTTTCTCGCGGCGCCGCGCCGCACCGGCAAGTCGACGTTCGTCCGTGAAGACCTGCGGCCGGCTTTCGAGCGTGCAGGCGCCCTCGTCGTCTACGCCGATTTGTGGGCCAATCCGACAACAGATCCCGGAGAGGTCATTGTCGCGGCCCTTCGAGCTTCGCTTGCAACGAAAGCCGGTGTTGTCATGCGCTTGGCTAAGGCATCCGGGCTGAGCAAGATCGCTGTTGGCGGTGCTGTCAATTTTGACCTCGACCGCGTGGGATTGGGGAAGGACGTATCTCTGACCCAAGCGCTTGTGGCGCTATCCGATGAAACCAGGCAGGCGATCGTCCTGATCATCGACGAGGCTCAACATGCAATCACGACCGACCCCGGTATTGCAGCCCTGTTTGCTTTGAAGGCGGCGCGCGATGAATTAAACAGTTCGCATCACCACGGCTTGCGGGTAGTCTGCACCGGCTCGAACCGTGACAAGCTGGCCATGCTTCGAAATAGTAAGGACCAAGCGTTTTACGGTGCGCCGATGGTCAATTTCCCTATGCTCGGGAAAGATTTTATCGAGTGGTTTTGTCAGAAAGCGGAACTTCCATTCCCACTGTTCCCGGAAAAGGTGTGGCCCCTTTTTGTGGAGGCCGGTTATCGCCCTGAATTGTTGGGTTCTGCAGCCGACACGCTGCGGTTCAATTTCGAAATCAGTGCGGATACCGGCCCGGACATGTTCGAAAACGAGGTCCGCGATCTGGCAACTGAAATTAATCAGGTACAACGGAAGGTGATCCGTAGTTTGACCCCTATCCAACAAGTGGTCTTGCGTGTGATGGCCGCGACCGGCAGCGACTACGCGCCGTTCGAGGCTTCGACCATGGAGCTATACCGGAGGGGTCTACAGCTGGCGGACGAAACCGAGGACGATGTACGAATCGATGTGCCCGGCGTTCAACAAGCACTCCTTGCTCTTCAGGAGAAGAAATTGGTCTGGCGCGCCGCGCGTGGAGTGTATGCCATCGAAGAACAGACAGTGACGGACATTCTTGCGACGGATGGGCTGTTAAGAGGCTTGGACCCTCCAGCGGAGTAAGTGGCATAAGTAGCTGCCCTGCCGCTAGATCTTTTTTTATTCTAACCCGCCTGCTCTCCTGCCCCGTACTCCAGATCGGCGACACACGCCAATGCGCCGCCGGATGGCTCAAAAAGAGGTGTCCTCCCATTCCTGTTTGCTTGTAAAACGTGCGCGATTACTTGATCGCCGCGTTGAGCTTTTTGGCCATCTCGCCGTGATGCGCAACGGTCGGCTCAAGCTTCGTCGCCAACGCCTTGACGTCCGCGTCCTGCGCTTTGGCGATGTCTTGTTTCAGCGCGGCGTGCACCTTCGCATGGTCGGCAACGCCGGCCTTGCTCACATATTCCTTGTCGAAGGCGGCGCCGGATAGGGTTTTGAGCTTCTCGGCCATCTTTTTGTGCTCTGCATCGGGCTCCGTCGGCAAGGTCAGCTTCTTGGCGGCGGCCACTTTCTTGGTTTCCTCGAGGCCTTTGCTGTGGTCGTCGATCATCGACTGCGCGAATTGCTTGACGTCGGCGTTGCTGGACTTTTCCAGCGCGATCTTGCCGGTTTCGATTTCGGCGATGTTGGCTTGCGCGATGGCGTTCAGGCGGTCGGTGTCGGCTTTCGATACCGTCTGTGCGGAGGCGGAATGGGCGAAGGCGATGCCAAGGGTCAATGCGGTCAGAAATTGCGTAGTTTTCATGGTGTCTCCTTTGGTTGGGGGATGGTTACTTCGGTGGTTGTTGCGACTGAGCGTAGCGGCCGACCACTTCGCCCTTGGCCAGAACGTGGCCCTGGATCGCTTGTAGCAGTTGGTCGCGATCCGCGCCGAACGGAAGCGTCAGTGTCGTATCGAGCGCGAATAGCTGGAAGTGATAGTGGTGCGCCGGATCGCCGACCGGCGGACGGGGCCCGTAGTAGCCGAGCGACCCGCGCGTATTCCTGCCCTGGAGCACGCCCTCCGGCTCGGTCAGGCGGGGCTGCTCCTGCAATCCCTCGGGCAAGGCGGTGACCGATGACGGAATATTCCACGCCAGCCAATGCACAAACGGTTTTTGCGGCGCGTCCGGGTCTTCCGCGATGACGACATAGGATTTGGCGCCCTCGACGGCTGCCCACGTCAGCGGCGGCGACACGCCCTCGGCATATTCGCTGTACTTGGCGGCCATCGGCGCGCCGCCGGCGAATGCCGGGCTGCGCACGGACAGCTTGGCGTCGCCCCTGGATGGCGCCCGTGTCAGCGCGAGGGGCACATTGTTTCCCTTCTGCGCCTGCTGCTGCATCGGACCGGCCGGTGGCGGCGGCAGCGGGGCCGATCCCTTATCCTTGCCCGAGTAGGCAATGCGATAAAGCACACCATTGCCATCGTCAGCCATCAGCAGGGAACCATCCTTGGCCATCGCCAGCCCGACCGGACGCGCGATGTGGGTCTTGCCGCCGTCCGTCAGGAAGCCGGTGACAAACGGTTCGATCGACTTGGCCTGGCCGTCGGCGAACCGGATCCGGACCACTTCGTAGCCGGACGGGGCGCTGCGGTTCCATGAGCCGCGCATGGTGACAAAGGCGTCCCCTTGGTACTCGGACGGGAAATTGCTGCCGCGATAGAACAGCATTTGCATCGGCGCCGAGTGGGCGGTGTAGCCGAGCACCATCGGCTCGCTGCGCGCCTTCCATTCTTGCTTGGTGATATCGCCAACCGGCGTGCTTTGCGGGTAGATCTTGCCGTCGCCATAGACGTGCGGCCAGCCGTACTGTTTGCCCAGTTCTAGCTTGTTGAGCTCTTCGGGCTGGTCGTCGTCGCCGAGGAAGTCGATGCCGTGGTCGGGCGCCCATAGTTCGCCGGTGCGCGGGTGCCAGTCGAAGCCGATGGTGTTGCGCAGCCCCGACGCGAAGATGGTGCGCTGCTTACCGTCCGGCGTGGCGCGCAGCAGGGTGGCGTTTTCCGGATTGCTCTCGTTGCAGACGTTGCAGGTCGATCCCGCGCTGATATACAACATGCCGTCCGGGCCGAAGGCCAGCGTGCGGTTGGGATGCTGGCCCGAGTCCGGCAGATCGCCGATGATCAGCTTCAACGGAGAAAGCTTGCCGTCGCCGAGGATGTCGGCGACGAAGACCTCTTTCACCGTGGCCAGGTAGAGCTTGCCGTTGCGGATCGCCAGGCCGTGCGCGCCGGCGCGGTTGGCTACGGTGACTGGCGGCCCGTCGGCGCGGCCGTCGCCGTTGGCGTCCTTGAACATCAGCACGTCACCCTGGTCGCGCCGGCTGACGTAGATCGTGCCGTCGGGGGCGACGGCGACGATGCGGATATTTTTCAGCCCGGTGGCAAAGGCCGTCACCGTAAAACCCGCAGGCGCCTTGATGGCGGCGATGCGCTCGGGCGTCGCCTCGACCTTGTCGGGCTTGACGATGGCGGCGGCGATCGCCACGCGCGTGCCGTCGCCTTGTTGAGCATGGGAAAAGCCGGAGCAAGCCATTAGCACGGCGCCGAGGATGGCAGGTGTCGCGCCGGCAAATTTGTGTCGCATGTGTCGCCTCTTGTGGTGAGTTTGAGGTCGAGTGTGCAACGTCGCGACTAGCTGTTCTGTACGCTAAGTCACTGTTGTGCGCAGGCGCTCCGCGGTGGTGTTGTATGAAGGAATGCCATGTGGAATCAGGTCTGCTTTCCGCGCGACAAGGCCAGGGCCGCGCCCAAGGTGCAGATGGACAGCCAGGCGAACCAGTCGCCCCACTGCGCATACAAGGTACGCGTATCATGCAACGCCACTTCGCCAATCAAGGTGGCATCACCAAGCTCATCCGACGTTTCCGCCACGATGCGGCCGCGATTGTCCGACAAGGTCAGGTTGCCGCGTAGAGCGGCGCGCGCGACGGCGAATCCACTTTCGATGCCGCGCATGACGGCCATCCGGCTGTGCATCCGTCCGTCCGCCGCGAAGTCCCATGCCGGCACCAGCAACAGCCTGGCCGCCCGGTCGGAATAGGCGGTGCCGGTGTCGTGGAAATCCATGTCTTTGCATACCGCCAAGCCGGTGCGCGTGCCGGGAAGCATGGTGTAGTCCGCGCCCGGCTGGTACTCGTCCTCGAAGCCCGGAATCAGGTGGTGCTTGGCGTAGGAGACGGGCTCCGCCACGTCGGGTAGGAAGGCCAGTGCGCTGTTGCGCTGCCCCCGCGTGGCGTCCGTGATGGCGACGCCGGCGGTGATCGTCACTTTGTTGCGCGTCGCGCTGGCGACAAACTCGGGGATGGCCGCCTGATCGGTGCTGATCACGGTCTCCGGCAGCACAACGACCTGCGCACCGCGCTCGACAAGAGTATCGATGGCGGCGAGATAACGCTTGAGTAGGACTTGTCCGTCGCCCGACAACATTGCCGGACGTATCGGCCCGGGAATCGACACCAGCCCCACGCGCAGACTGTCGTCTGCCGGCATGTCCAAGCGCTTGAAGCCGAAATGGAACACCAGCACGAGCAGCAAGCACGTCGCGCCGGTCACCCGCAGTCGCTGTTGCCGATCCGGCCCGGAAAGCAGGCCTGCCGCGATGGCGGTGGGCGCGAGCAGCAGCACAAAGGTGACGCCCCAGATACCGGTCAGACTTGCAAACTGCACGAACGGCAAAAAGTCCAGCTGGCTGTAGGCCAGGCTGCCGAAGGTGCCGTGCGGCGAACCCCGGAACGACAAGTAATCCAGCGTGACCCACACCGACGGAAACGCCAGCGCGGCGGCCGCATACCGTCGCACCAGCCACAGCCGGCGAAACAATAGCAAGGCCAGCGCAAACGTTACGGCAGGCCCGAGTGCGGCGAGCACACCGACGGGCAGCGGCAACCCGATAATATCGATCAGGTAGTGCCACAGATTCAGCCCCGCACAAGCGCCCGCGACCATTGCGGCCAGCGCAGCGTATTGCCAGCGCAGTCGCGGTGCGAGCAGCAACAGCGGCAACGGCGCAAGCCAGGTCAGCCACGCTTGAGGATGCAGGCCGGTGCCAAACCACCAGGCGGCGCCGGACAGGATGGTCGCGGCGGCGCCCGCCCACGCGAGAGAACGATTAGCGGACGATGCCATCAAATACCACTCCAATGGATTGCAGGTAGAAGGCGCGGAACCGTTCCTCGTCATAGCTGAAGCGGCCGGCGCGGTACAGGGCGATCAGGCCGTGCGCCTGCGCCCACAAGGTCATGGCGATGTCCCACGGATCGCCCTCGCGCAGCAGGCCCTGGCGCATCGCTTCGGTCAGCATGTCCGCCACGACGTTGAGCGTGGGCGAACAGCGGGCGCGGAAGTCTTCCGGGAAGCGGCGCGCGTCGTCGCGCGACACCGAGAAGTTGAAGTCGAACATATGCGGATGCCGCAGCGCATAGTCGAGGTAGTTTTCCATGGAGTGCCGCAACGCCTGCATCAGATCCGGGTGCCGGGCGCGCGTGGCCCATTCCTGGGCCACCTCCAGAAAGGCTGCGTCGGCGACGGCCTTCAGCAACGCCTCGCGATTGGCGAAGTGGCGGTAGATCGCCATCGGCGTGATGCCGACGGCGTCGGCGACGCGGCGCATGCTCACCTCGTCGGCGCCTTCCCTTTCCAGCAGCGCGCGCGCGGCGGCCAGAATCTTGTTCGATGTGGTTTGCTCAGCCATGTATACAGCGTATACGTGCGCCGATCCGCTGTCAACTGCGCTATGCCGGCACGAAATGCATAGGACCGACCCGATCCGATGGGAGGTCAAATTCACACGCGCTTTGCGTATAGTGAATCGGTAGTAGTCGCGCAACCGCGCCACTGCTGATACCCGAATTCCGGCCCGGTCGATGCAGACAGCGCCGCTTTTCCCGTGGTCGGACCGCCCCGGTCCGTCGCTATTTCTCGGAGCCTCACATGACAACGCATTTCATCCGCACCCGCATCGCCTCCTACGCCATGGCCTTCTCGCTGGCGCTGCCGGCGCTGGCCATGGCCGCGCCGGACGTCGCCGTCGCGCCGCAGTACGACACCACCCACGTGTACGTGCAAAACGCCGACATCGACGTCTTCGTCACCAGCTTCGTCAACACCTTCGGCGGCAAGGCATCGCCGCGCGCGGTGTTCACCGTCACGCCGACGCCGAGCAAGACCGCGTCGCAGTACGTGCAAACGCCGGTGGGCATGCTGTCGGTGTTCGCGTTCCAGACGCCGATTCCGTACGGCTTCGGCACCGAGCGCACCGGCTACCTGGTCACCGACATCAACGATGCCACCAAGGCGGCGGTGGAGGCGGGCGCCGACGTCACCGTCGAACCGTTCGACGACCCGATCGGCAAGGATGTGCTGATCCAGTGGGCCGGCGGCGTCAATATGCAGTTGTACTGGCACACCAAGGCGCCGTCGTACGCGCCGCTGCACTCGGTGCCGGACAATCGCGTGTACGTCTCGCGCGTGTCGGCCGACAAATTCATCGGCCAGTTCAAGCAGTTCGCGCACGCCAAAGTGGCCAGCGACGAGCAGGTCGACGGCGGTGAGATCGGCCGCGCCGGCGAAAAGATTCGCCGCGTGCACCTGACGTCGAAGTTCGGCAAGATGACGGTGTTCGTCAGCGACGGCAAGCTGCCGTTCCCGTTCGGCCGCGAGACCACCGGCTATCAGGTCGACGACATGGCGGCCACCTTGGCCAAGGCGGCCGCCAATGGCGTGAATGTTTTGTCGCCGCCGTACAAGACCAGCAAGGGCAACGCCAGCGCGATGCTGCAATTCCCGGGCGGTTACATCAGCGAGATCCACGATGCCGCGCACTAGTCACGCGCTGCGCCGCTGCGGTGGCGTGCTGGCGCTGGTCGCCGGTGCCGCCGCCGGCGCGCAGACGCTGGCGGCGGCCCCTGTCGATGCCGCGCCGCCCTGCGACGTCAAACGCCCGTCGGTGAACTTCAACCGCTGGAACGAGAACTGGGGCGTGCTGGCCGATCCGTGCTTGCCGCGCCAGCCGCTCGACGGCCTGAAATACATCCCGCTGGGTGCGGACGGCTCGTCATATCTGTCGCTCGGTGGCGGTTTGCGTGAACGCTATGAGCACATCGCCACGCCGCTGTTCGGCGCCGGCAGCGCCCCGGCGGACGGCTACGTGATCCAGCGCGCCAATGTGCACGCGGACCTGCGGCTTGGCAGCTACGTGCAGGTGTTCGGCCAGCTGGTTGACGCGCGCGCCTTTCAAAAACAGTCGATCGCCCCACCGGACAAGGACAAGCTTGATGTCGAGCAGCTGTTCGTGACCGTGGCCGTGCCCACCGCCGACGGGGCAATCAAAGTGCGCGCGGGACGCCAGGAAATGGCCTTCGACCTGCAGCGCTTCATCGCCGTGCGCGACGGCCCGAACGTACGGCAGGCGTTCGATGGCGTCTGGGCCGACTGGGAGCACGGACCGTGGCGCGTAATCGGTTACGTCACGCAGCCGGTGCAGAACCGCAGCGTCGACAGCTTCGACGACTACTCCAACGGCCACCTGACCTTGAACGGCCTGCGCCTGGAGCGGCAGGGCCTCGGCCCGGGCGATTTGTCCGGCTATTACTCGCGCTACCGGCGCGACGGCGCGCGTTTTCTCGACGCGCAGGGCGACGAGCGCCGGGATGTCTACGACCTGCGCTACAACGGCAAGACCGGCAACGCCGACTGGGACGTGGAGGGCATGCTGCAGCATGGCGAGGTTGGCGCCAAGCGCGTGTCGTCCTGGGCGATCGGCTCGATCGCCGGCTACACCTTCGCCGCGACGCCCTGGACGCCGCGCTTAGGCGTGCAGTTCGACATGGCCTCCGGCGACAAGCACGCCGGCGACGGCAAGCTGGGGACCTTCAATCCGCTGTTCGCCAATGGCTACTATTTTTCGCTGGCCGGCCTCACCGGCTACAGCAACCTGATACACCTGAAACCGTCGCTGACGGTCAAGCCGGTGAAGGCGCTCAGCGTGACGACGGCGCTCGGGCTGCAATGGCGCCAGACCACCGGCGACGCAGTGTACGTGCAAAGCATGGCGGGCGTGCCGCGCACGGCGGGGCAGGGAAGCCGCTGGACCGGCGCCTACGCGCAGCTGCGCACCGACTGGGTGGTCAGCCCGAACGTAACGGCGTCGCTGGAAGCGGTGCACTTCCGAGCCGGCGACAGCCTGCGCGCGGCCGGTGGCGGCAGCGCCAACTACCTCGGCATGGAGCTCAAGTTCGGCTGGTAAAACACCAAACACCGGGGTCAAGTCTGTCATTCGGACACGAGCTAAGCCATGAAGCGGATCAGCTCGTGTCCGAATGACAGACTTGACCTCGGGGGCAATGGAGAGGATCAGTTCGTGTATGAATGTTAGACTTGACCCCCGGGGTTTTATGCAATAGGCCTGTCATATTTGGTGGCTATGATCTTGCGATCGGCACGTCCTTGTCGTGCAACAGAAAGCCTTCGATGTCCATCAGCCGCCGCAAATTCCTCCGCCTCGCCGCCGCCGGCGCGGGCGTGACCGCCACTTCCACGTTTCCCGATCTGATCCGCCAGGCGCTGGCCGTCCCCGCCAACAACGCCACCGGCACCCTGGCGGACGTCGAACATGTCGTCATCTTCATGCAGGAAAACCGCTCCTTCGATCATTATTTCGGCACCTTGTCGGGTGTGCGCGGGTTTAACGATCCGCGCGCCATCGCACTGCCCAACGGCCGCCCGGTGTGGTATCAGCCAGACGGCAAGGGCGGCCATGTTCTGCCCTTCCACTTCGATGCCAACAACACCAGCGCGCTGTCGCTCGGCACCGACCATTCTTGGAAAGGGTCGCAAAGCACGTGGCAGGGCTGGGACGCGTGGGTCCAGAAAAAGACGCCGCAGTCCATGGGTTATTTCGATCGCGGCGACCTGCCGTTCTACTACGCGCTGGCCGACGCCTTCACCATTTGCGACGCCTATCACTGCTCGGTGTTCGGCGCCACCGATCCGAACCGCCTGTATTCGCTCACCGGCAGCAACCAGGGCTGGATCGACAATATGGGCAAGCTGTATAACGTCGACAAGTCGGAGCGCTTCAACGGCGATCCGGCGTTGGACGATATCTCCCCCGGCGTCATCGCCGGCGCGCCCAACTGGCGCACCTACGCCGAGGTGCTGGAGGCGAACCAGGTCAGTTGGAAGGTCTACCAGGAGTGGGACAACTACGGCGACAACTACCTGGCCTACTTCAGGAACTTCCGCGTCAACGCCGACGGCAGCCGCCTCGATGCCGACTCGCCCCTTTACCGCAAGGGCCGCGCGCTGGCGCCCGGCTCCACCGCGGCCAACGCCGCCGGTACGACCGGCGACTGGCTGGTCAACGCCTTCGCCGACGACGTGCGCAACAACCGCCTGCCGCAGGTGTCGTGGATCTGCTCCCCCAACGACTACACCGAGCATTCGCCCAACTCGCCCAACGCCGGCGAGAACATCACCGCGCGCCTGCTGGCCGCGCTGGTGGCCAATCCGGAGGTCTGGTCCAAGACCGTGTTCCTGCTGATGTACGACGAAAACGACGGCTTCTTCGACCACGTGCCCTCCGACATGGCGCCACTCAACGCCGCCATGGGCGAGACCACCTTGCCCGCCATCGGCATCCACGAGACCTATCGCGGCGAGCCGGTGGGACTGGGCCCGCGCGTGCCGATGCTGGTGATTTCGCCGTGGAGCAAAGGCGGGCGCGTATGCTCGCAGCTGTTCGACCATACCTCCAAGCTGCGCTTCCTGGAGGAGTGGCTGGTGGCGCGCGGCGAGGCACGCGACAAGGTCCGGTGCGACCTGATCTCGCCGTGGCGGCGCACGGTCTGCGGCGACCTCACGTCGGCCTTCGATTTCCGCACGCCGAACAGCGTCTGGCCTGCCAGCGTGCCGAAGACGGCGGCCGACCGGCGCGTCGCCGGCAAGCCGTATCCGGTGCCGCCGGCCGAGCAAACCTTGCCCCGGCAGGAGTTGGGCGGGACGGCCGGCGGACCGCGCACCGCCTGCGCGCTGCCGTATGAATTATCGGTGCAGGGACGCCTGGCCGGCGCGGGTCAGTTCGAGCTAAGCTTCGCCAACAGCGGCCAGGCCGGCGCGGCCTTCATCGTGTATTCCGGCGTGCGCAAGGACGGACCCTGGTACTACACGGTCGAAGCGGGCAAGGAAATCGACCGTGAAATGTGGAACTGGACCAGCACCGGCTATGACCTCAGCGCGCACGGCGCCAATGGCTATATGCGCCAGTTCAAGGGCCGCTTCGCCATCGCCGGCGGCGCGCGTCCGGAACTGCTGACGCGCTACGACCGGATCAATGGCGACATCAGCCTGGTGCTGTCGAATCTGGAAGGACGCAAGGCCTGCCGCTTCATCATCACCGACAATGCCTATGGCGCGCCGGCCGCCAGCCACCGCGTGGTGGCCGGCCAGACCTTGCTGGTGCCGTGCGGGCTGGCGGGCAGCTTCGGATGGTACGATTTCAGTGTCACCTGCGATGCCGATCCGACATGGCTGCGCCGCGTCGCCGGCCACGTGGAAACGGGGCGGGACAGCCGCACCGACCCGGTGCTGGCCGGCGTGCTGTAAGCCTGCGACCGGGACTACCGCAGCAAGAAACGGATAGCCCGGCGCCACCTGCGCTCCTATGCTGGCAAGCTCCATCAACCCAACAGGGAGCACAGCATGAGTCAGTTAGCGGAAAGAGTGGCGATCGTCACCGGGGCCAGTTCCGGCATTGGCTACGAGGCGGCCAAATTGTTCGCGCGGCAGGGCGCGCGCGTGGTGGCGACGGCGCGCAGACAGGCCGAGCTTGACGCGCTCGTGGACGAGATCGAGCGGGACGGCGGGACGGCGGTCGCCGTCGCCGGCGACATCCAGGACGAACAGGTGGCGCGCGCGCTGGTGGAGGTGGCGGTTGGCCGCTTCGGCGGGCTCGATATCGCCTTCAACAACGCCGGCACAACTGGCGAGGCGGCGCCGACGGCCGATCTGTCCGTCGCCAACTGGGACGCGGTGCTTGCCACCAATCTGACCAGCGCCTTCCTGGGCGCGAAGCACCAGATTCCGGCGATGCTGGCGCGGGGCGGCGGTTCGCTGATCTTCACGTCCACCTTCGTCGGCCACACGGCCGGCTTTCCCGGCATGGCGGCGTATGCGGCCAGCAAGGCCGGCTTGACCGGCCTGATGCAGGTGATCGCGGTGGAATACGGCGCGCGCGGCATCCGCGCCAACGTCCTTGTGCCCGGTGGCACGGATACGGAGATGGGGCGCGCCGTCTGCAATACGCCGGAAGTGCGCGCCTTTGTCGAAGGACTGTACGCGCTCAAGCGGCTGGCGCGGCCGGAGGAAATCGCGCGGGCGGCGTTGTATCTGGCCTCCGACGCGTCGAGCTTCACCACCGGCACCTGCCTGATGGCCGACGGTGGCGTTTCGGTCAACCGCACCTGAATCTGGTCCTGCAACAATTTGTATGTTCCCGAATCTGCGACACTGCATGGCAGCTTATGGCACTAGTGCATCTATGGCTGGCATGGCAATATTTTCTTCGGCTGGTTTCATTCGTGCCGCAAGGTCGACAGCGGGCTTGCCAGTGATTCTTTGATAACACAAATTAGGAGTTGGGCGTGGAGAAAATCGGGCAGGACCTGTTGACCTTGCAGCGGACCCCGTTGGCGGAATCGCACGTTGCCGCGATCCGCAGCGCGGGCACCGAAATCCGCTATCCGGCAGGCGCCGTGCTGGTCCGGCCCGGCGAGACAGTGGAGCATTTCGTCTATGTCGAGGAAGGCGAGATCGAAGTTGTGAACGCCCTCACCGGCGAGCGATTAATCGCCGCCACGCTCGGACCAACCCAGTTCATGGCGGAGATTTCGCTCCTTGCCGGCGGCAGCTGGTCGATGGCGTTTCGAGCGGCGCAGGACACCAGGGTAATACAGGTGTCCCGCAACGAGATGCTGAAGCTGATGGCGCACTTCCCCGAGATGTCGGACATTATCATCACGGTGCTTGCCGCGCGGCGCCGGCGGCAGCTGGAGACCGGACTCAGCTCCCTGGTGCTGATCGGCGAGGAGTCGCACCGGGGCGTCCGATGCATTGCCGAATTTGCCAGTCGCAACCGGGTCCCGTATGTCTCCCACACGCTTGGCAGCGCCGATGCGCGGACGGTGGCGCTGGGCGCCTCCGCCGATCCCGACCAACCCGCCGTGATCTTCGGCAAGGACATGGTCGTCACCGATCCCACGCCGGCGAAGATTGCCCGGCTGATCGGACTGAACCAGGACCTCATACACGACGAAGCGGTCGACGTGCTGATCGTCGGCGGTGGCCCGGCAGGCGTCTCGGCAGGCGTCTACGCGGGCGCCGAGGGGCTCAGCGCGCTGGTGGTCGAGGACATTGCGATCGGCGGCCAGGCCGGTACGTCGAGCAGGGTCGAGAACTACATGGGTTTCCCGACCGGTATTTCTGGCGCGGACCTGGTCTGGCGCGGACAGGTACAGGCGATGAAATTCGGTACGCGGTTCGCCATGCCGCTGCGCGTCGACTTCCTGGAGAAACTCGACGACGGCGGTTTTTGCGCCACGTTCAATAACGGAAAACGGGTCCGGTCCAGCGCCGTGGTGATCGCGACGGGCGTGCAGTATCGCCGCCTGCCGATCAAGCGCTTCGCCGAATTCGAGGGCGCCGGGATCTACTACTCCGCCACCGAGAACGAGGCGCGCTACTGCCACGACGCGGAAGTGATCGTGCTCGGCGGCGGTAACTCCGCCGGACAGGCCGCGATGTTTCTCAGCCGCGTCGCCGCCCGGGTTCGTCTGCTGGTCCGTGGCGAGTCGCTGGCCGCCTCGATGTCGAGCTACCTCTCGTCCCGCCTCGAAGCCCATCCCGCCATCACGATCGAATACGGCGCCCAGGTGGTTGGCGTGCATGGCGATGACAGGATGGAAGCGGTGACCATCCGCAAAGGCGATGCGGAGGAGATGGTCGACACCTGCGCGTTGTTTGTGATGGTCGGCGCCGTGCCGAATACCGCTTGGCTTGCAGACTTGGTGCAGCTCGATGACAAGGGCTTCGTGCTGACCGGAGGCGACGTGCAGGGCACGTCGGCCTACGCAGCCTCCTGCCCGGGCGTCTTCGCCGTCGGCGACGTCCGCGCCGGTTCGGCCAAGCGCGTTGCCGCATCGGTTGGCGAAGGCTCGGTCGTCATCTCCGGCGTGTGGAATTACCTCAGTTCGACGAGAGACTAACCTCTGTAGGCCGAGGGGCGACATCGGACCGTTTCACGGACGCGCGATGATGATGTCGTCCCAAAACGGTCTATCCCCAAACTGGGCGACGCAGAAGTCGACGAAGCGCCGGACCTTGGTGGCGACATGGCGGCTCGACGGGTAGACGGCGCTTAAGCCGAGCGGCTCGCGCAAGGTCTCCGGTAACAGGATTTTCAATTTCCCTTCGCGCACCGCGTCGTAGATGATAAACGTCGGCAGATAGGCGATGCCGTATCCGCCGATGATCGCTTCCCTGATCGAGTCGCCATTTGAAATCCTCACGTTCGGCGTGATACTTATCTGCTCTCCATTCTTGAACGTCCAGCGATCCCGAGGCTCGGTAAATGTGTATGCAATCAACTTGTGGTGCGCGAGGTCTTGCAGCGTGCGCGGGGCACCGTGCTGCGAAATGTAAGCGGGGCTTGCGCACAGCGCATGATGTATCGGTGCGATACCACGCGCGACCAGTGAAGAATCTTTCAGCTTGGTGATCCGAAGGGCGAGGTCGTAGCCCTCGCGTACCAGATCGACTTGCCGGTCGGTGGTGTCGATTTCCAGATCCAATTGCGGATTTTGCGTCAAGAACTGATGCAGCACAGGGGCCAGGCAGTGGGCCGAAAATGACACCGGCACAGAGATGCGCAACGTGCCGATGGCGTTGAAGGCGCCCTGCGAGGCCGCCTGTTCGGCATCCTGCAGATCCGCCATCAGCCGCAGCGCCCGCTCATAGAGTTCGGCACCACTGTCGGTCAGGGTGAGGGTGCGGCTGGTGCGATTGATCAGCCGGACGCCGAGCCTGTTTTCAAGGTCTGACAGGCGGCGGCTCACGGCCGATTTCACCACTCCCAGTTCGCGCGCGGCGGCGCTGATGGTACGCCCGCGAACAACTGCGACAAACGTGCGCAACTCTTCAAATGAATTATTCATGTTCTCTGCCAGAGAACGATAGGTTCTCTTTACGGCGTCCAAGTTCTCAAATCAGCATGCTAACATCGATTTCGGTCGGTACCGGGGAAATTGGCAGATCGTTAGCGTGCGAAGAAGACGTTTTTACTGAAACAGGAGCAGGAAAAATTGGATATCGAAGAGCTACAGACCTTTGTCGAAGTTGCAGATGCTGGCGGCATTTCGCCCGCCGCATTTCGGCTTGGCGTGTCCAAGTCGATTGTCAGCCGCCGTCTCGCCCGCCTGGAAGACGAGTTGAGAATGCAATTGCTTTCGCGCACAACACGCGGCGCGGCATTGACGGAGGCTGGCCTCACTTTTCGGGACTACGCGGCCAGGGCTTGTGCCGAGATCGAACTCGGCAAGGAAACGATGCAGCCCGTGGGGGAGCTCAGCGGACGCCTGCGCATATCCGCGCCGCTCGCTTTCGGCCCGACTCACTTCGCGCCGATACTTGCCGAAATGGCGCGGCGCCACCCCTTGCTTCATATCCACACCTGCTACAGCGACCATGTCGTCGATCTCGTTACGGAGGGCTACGATTGCGCTATACGACTTGGTGTTCTTCCAGACTCGAATTTAGTGGCCCGATATATTGGGCCTATTTGTTGCACAGTCGTGGCCAGTCCGGAGTATGTCAAAGCACATGGGGCGCCCGAGTCGATTGCGGAGCTGATGGACCATCAGGCCCTGACGCGCGGCACCGACGCCTGGCAATTCATGGACGGAGAAAACATCGTCTCGCTACGGCCGCAAGGGCGCTTCAAAGCCGACAATGGCACGGCGTTGATCGCCGCCTCATTGGCGGGGCTGGGTATCGCGCGGGTTCCCACAGTCCTTGTTCAACAGCACCTGGATGCGGGTGAGCTCGTGCCCGTGATGCGGAAGCATCCGATACCGCCCGCCGGCGCGTATGTCGTGAGACCCCCTGGCCAGCGGACAACGAGCAAAGTTCGCATCCTGACCGATCTGCTCGTCGAGCGTTTTAACAAGACGCTCGCTGGCGCGTGCGTTTCCCATCAGCGCGCAGCGGATAAACGCTGTTCCACTTTGCTGGAAACAGCGTCGCACTAACCGGCGCTACCACCGACATTGGTACGCTGGCACTCTTGATTTCACCCAACCGATAAGGCAGAAATATCATGGCATCTGAAAAAATCCGCAACCCTCAAACCGACCACCTGCTGACGCCCGAAAATTCGATGTTCATCGTCATCGACTATCAGCCCGTTCAGGTATCGTCCATCCGCTCGATGTCGCGCGACGAGCTGGTGTTCAACATCGTCAGCACCGCCAAGGCGGCAGTGAACTACAAGCTGCCGATCGTCCACACGACCGTCAACGTCAAGTCGGGCCGTAACCAGCCTCCGATTGCCGGCCTGCAGGAGGTGCTCGGCCACCTGCCGACCTACGACCGTACTACGGTCAACTCCTGGGAGGACACGGAGTTCAAAGACGCGGTGAAGGCCTTCGGCCGAAAGAAGCTGATCATGACCGCGCTGTGGACGGAAGTATGCCTGGCGTTTCCTGCGCTTGACGCCATTCAGGAAGGCTACGAAGTCTATGTGGTGGTTGACGCCGTCGGCGGCACCTCGGTTGCCGCGCACGAGGCAGCGCTTCGTCGCATGGAGCAGGCAGGCGTAAAGCTCATCAGCCGCGTTCAGCTGTATTGCGAGCTTCAGCGTGACTGGGCACGTGAAGCGACGGTACCAGGATTCATGGGCGTATTCGAGAACTACGACGGCTTCAACGCTGAAAAGGCGCTGCAGGAAGCCGGTAAGAAGTAAGCGGACATCCATGGTGGCGATCGCGAACGCGATCGCTACCAATCAACTATTTGGGAACCTTGATGAGTACATTATTTATTGTTTTCGGATTGAAGGCCAAAGAGGGTAAGGCGGACGAACTCCGTGTTGATCTTTCCAGGCTGGTCGAGCCTTCCCGCAACGAAGATGGCAATATCCGTTACGACTTGTTGGAAGATAAGGACGCCCCCGGCCATTTTGTATTGGTAGAAGAGTGGTCGTCCGCCGAAGCGCGCGCGAAGCATCATGAACATGGTCCACATATCAAGCACTTCGAGGAACATGGTGTGAAGAACGTCGATAAGACCGAATTCGGACGTGTGTTGAATCGCGTCCTTTGACGCCGCCGTCTTCAAATTTAACGAAAGAAAAGTAAATGTCGAAGCAAATTATTGCGAGTGCCGCAAACACGGTTTATCGTGACCCGATCGAGGTCCTCAAGGAGTTTCTTGAAAATACAGCACCGGAAAAAGTCGAGGCCGCTTCAAAACGTTTGGTCGCGCCCGACGCGACCTACGTCTCGTTAAATTTCGATAATCCGGAGCTAAAGCAGATCGAACCCTGGGCGGGTACATCCAAAGGTCCGGAGGGTTTTAGCAGCACCTTCGCACGCGTGGCCAGGTTCTGGACGATCGAGGAGTTCGGAATTATCGACATCTTCGGTGCGGGTGACGACGTCGCCGTGTTCGGCGCATTCACTTACCGGTCGGTAGCCGTCGGCACCTCCTTCCGTTCGCCATTCTCGATCCATGCAAAAGTGAAGGACGGGAAAATCGTTTACTTCCAGTTCATGGAGGATACCTACGCGTCTGCTTCGTCCTTCAGGCAGGGCGGCAGCTGGACGGTGAAGACCGACCCGGATCTGCCGGCATTTGAAGTAGGAAAGCACTACTGAGCGGCGCGGAACAGTGGACGCATATCACACAGCGAGCCAGGGTACCAGCGTGATCGTTCACGACGTCGCGCCGGACCGCCATGCCAGTTACGAGTCGTGGATCGACACCGCGACAGAGGCACACCAACGCTTCAAGGGATATTTGGCGACGGATATCATCAGGCCGGTCGGTGCAGGTTTGCGCTACGTCGTGATACTGAGATTTTCATCCGGCGCCGACGCAGAGGCGTGGCTGCAGTCCGGCGTCCGCGCGGCGCTGCTAAGGCAGGTGCAGCCCTGGCTTCTACAGGAGGACAGATACCAGGTTCACGACGATAATGAATTTTGGTTTGCCGCGCCCCGCCGAGCCGCCGTCCCGAGACGCTGGAAGCAATGGGTGCTGTCGACCTTGGCGGTATTTCCTCTCACTGCGCTGATCCCCGTTTCGGTCGGAGCGCTGGCGCGTGCCCTGATGCCGGCTTTGCCAGGTTTTTTTGTGATGGCGTTAAACGCAGCGACGATCTCAGCCATCATGGTGTATTGGCTCATGCCGCTGCTCTCCCGGTGGGGGGCCAGATGGCTGTCACGGGAATGAGCGTAAACCGATGCTGAAAGAGGTTGTCAGTATTCCTGCTTGATGATTTCGGTGATTTGCTTTAACTCGTTGATGACGAGCGGTACGAACGTCATCAACGAATTTTCCTCGACCCACTTTCGGCCCTCGGCGCTGTCCGGGGCGATGTTGCCGCGCGCGCGCAGGGTTTCTGCTTGGCGGATCGCCGCAAGCGTGCGGATCTGAATGGCGATGCTGAGGTCCGAGTATTCCATGTGTGTCCTTTGTGATAGCTGATGCTGAACCGCCATCGTATCGAACCCTAACGAAGAGCTCGACACGATTCTTGCCGGAAACTAAAGTATTTAATGCAAGTCACATGTTGACGCAAAGTCGCGCCGCGCTATCGGCGCGCGACCAGTTGGGCGTGCAGCAGTTCGCGCTCGGCCGGGTCGGGCGTTTGCAGGTAGCGGAATTTGCCGGCGACGATGGCGGCCACCGGCAGGCCGTCGCGGAACAGCACGCGGTTGCCGGCCAGCGCCGGCACCTTATCGCCCGGCAGCAGGGTGCCACACAGGTTGAGCGGGTCGACCCCGGAGATGCCGACAAAGCCGCCGTCGTGCGGCCGGGGGCGCATCTCGCGCAGCAGCGGAATCGCCTCGGGCAGCGCGAACTGCTCGCCCGACAGGCCGGCCACGAAACGGCCGCCGCGAATCTCGCCGCGCGCCTCCAGCCGATGGTACACCGGCAGCAGTTCTCGCCATGCCGGCAGCCACGCGGCCTCGCGCTCGAGCAGGCGCCAGAACATCACGCCGTAGCGGCGCAGCAGTGTCATGGCGATGTGCTCCAGCGTTTGCGGATCGGTGCGCGGCCTGCGCGCAACCGGTGTAGTCGCTGGCTTGCGCGCCTGCGCCGCCGGCGGGGGCGTGGCCGCCGCATCATTGTCGTCGGCGCCGCCGCCGTCCACGGTCAACCCGGTGAAGCGCTCGGTGATGGTGACGCCGTCGGCGCGCCGCACCAGCGCCCAGCGGCCCGCTTCCTCCATCGTCGGGCCGGCGCCACGGCGGCGGCGCTTGTCCATGGTGGCGCGCTTGGCCGCCGGCAGCAGCATGGCGCGCAGGCCGGCGTAGCTGTCGGCGTTGACCAGCCCCGTCGCCACCAGCTCGCCCAGCGTGGTTTCCAGTTCGACCGGCAGCAACCGGGCGTCGCGCGACAGCTCGTCGAAGAACATGGCGCCCTCGCGCCGCAGCGCCTCGAGCACGCGTGCCGCGCGCGGCGACACCTCCACCTCGGCGGCGACGGCCGGCAGCGCGTGCCACAGGCCGAGCTGGCGGCGCGGCAGCAGCACCAGCGGCGTGGCGCGCACCGGGCCGCCGGCGGCGCTGGCCGGCGCGCCGACCCGCGTCCAGACCACTTTGCCGGCGCGGCACAAGTCATCGAGCCACAGCATCGAGTAGTCCTCCATGCGCAGCGCCAGCAGCTCGCTTTCCCAGGCGCCGGCGGCCGCCTCGTAGCCCTCCAGCTGCGCCAGTATCGTGGGCAGCGACTCACTGCCGCGCAGCCGCGCATCCTCGGCCAGGTGCTGCCACTCGAACAGGAAGCGCATGAAATCCTGGCGTTCGACCGGTTCGATCTCGCGCCTCAGGCTTTTGATGGTGTAGCGGTGGATGCGCGCCAGCAGGTGCCGTTCGCACCATTCCTCGCCAGTGGCGCCGGGGGTGAAGCGCCCGCGCATCACATAGCCTTCGCTTTCGAGCCGGGCCAGCGCGATGGCGGTGTCGCCCTCCGGCAGACCGAGCGGGCCGGCGATGGCGGCCAGCGGTTGCGGGCCGAAGCCGCTCAGGCGCGCGCGCAGGATCTCGACCAGCGCGTCGTCGCGTGTCCACGGCTCGTCGCAGTCGTTGGCCGCAAGGCGCTCCGGTATCGCCAGCGCCGGCGTGGCGACGGCGTCCGGGTAGGCCGCGCGCAGGCACGCCAGGCGTTCCAGCGCCACCCACAGGTCGGCGCCGCCGCCGTGCAGGCGCGTCGCCCGGCCGCCGGCGGCCAGTGCCGCCAGCAGCACGCGCCAGCCGTCGCCGGCCGCCGCCTCGTCTTCGGTGATGCAGGCCAGCGACATCAGCGCCTCGTGCATTTCGTCGCCGTTGCGCGGGCCGGGCCAGGCTTCGGCGGCCACCGCCTCGATGGCGCCGGCGTCGAGCGCGCCCAGGTCGTCGGTGGAGGCGGGATCGGTCCAGCGGCGGTTGACCACCGCCTGCGTGCGGCGTTCCTCCAGCGGGGCGTCGTCGAGGAAGGCGTAGGGCCGGGCGTTGAGGATTTCCATCGCCAGCGGCGAAGGCGCCGGCAGGTCGCGCGACAGCAGCCGCACTTCGCCCGCCTCCATGCGGCGCAGCAGGGCCAGCCAGCCCTCGCTGTCCATCGCCTCGTGCAGGCAGTCGTCGAGCGTCTGGTCGACCAGCGGATGGCTGGGCAGCTCGCGCTCGCCGACGATGTTCTCCAGGCACGCCGCCTGGTCGGGGAAGACGGCGGCCAGCAGGTCGTCGCTCTTCATGCGTTGCAGCTGCGGCGCGACCTTGCGGCCGCCTGCGTAGCGTGGCAGGGCCAGCGCGGTCGTGGCGTTCCAGCGCCACCGCACGTTGAACAGTGGCGCGTCGAGCAGCGCCTGGATCAGCACATGCTCGGCGCTGCCCGAGCGCAGGTAGCGCCACACCTCGTCGAGCGGAAAGCTGTGGGTGTCCGACAGCGACAGCACGATCGCGTCCTCGGTGGCGGCGGCCTGCAGCTCGAAGTTGAAGGTTCGGCAGAAGCGCTTTCGCAGCGCCAGTCCCCAGGCCCGGTTGATGCGGCTGCCGTACGGCGAATGCAGCACCAGCTGCATGCCGCCCGAGGCGTCGAAGAAGCGCTCCATCACCAGGATGTCGCGGGTCGGCAGCGCGCCGAGCGCGGAGCGCGCGCGGGCCAGGTAGTCGACGATCTGGCCGGCGGCGTCGTCGTTCAGACCAAGGTGCTCGAACAGCCAGTCGGTGGCATGGTCGATGGCGGCGCCGCCTTCCTTCTCGCCGAGAAGGCGGTCGATCTCGCCGCGCAGGCGCGCCACGCCGGCCGACAGTTCGTCGCTGCGACCCGGCGCCTCGCCCAGCCAGAACGGGATGTTGGGGGCGGCGCCGTGGGCGTCCTCGACCCGCACCTTGCCCGCCTCCACGCGCTGGATGCGGTAGGAGGTATTCCCGAGCTGGAAAACGTCGCCGGCCAGGCTCTCGACGGCGAAGTCCTCGTGCACGGTGCCGATGTTGTGGCCCTGCGGCTCGAGCACCACGGTGAAGTCGGCGTTGTCGGGGATGGTGCCGCCGGAGGTGACGGCGGTCAGCTTGCCGCCGCGCCGCGCGCGGACGGTGCCGCTGACGGCGTCGCGGTGCAGGTAGGCGCCGCGCACGCCCTGGCGGCCGGTGTAGCCTTCGGTGAGCATGCGCAGCACGGCGTCGAAGCGTGTCCGTTCCAGTGCCGCGTACGGCGCGGCGCCGCGCACCAGGTCGAACAGCTCGTCCTCGCGCCATTCGCGTCCGCCCACTTCGGCGACGATCTGCTGCGCCAGCACGTCGAGCGGCGCGACCGGGATGCGCAGCGCGTCGAGTTCATCGCGGCGAACGCAGTCGAGCAGCGCCGCGCATTCGACCAGGTCGTCGCGCGAGGTGGGGAACAGGCGGCCCTTAGGCAGGCCGCCGACGTGGTGGCCGGAGCGGCCCACGCGCTGCAAAAACGAGGCGATGCCGCGTGGGGAGCCGATCTGGCACACCAGATCGACGTCGCCGATGTCGATGCCCAGCTCCAGCGAGGCGGTGGCGATCAGCACGCGCAGATCGCCGCGCTTGAGGCGTTGCTCGGCGTCGAGCCGGTATTCCTTGGCCAGGCTGCCGTGGTGCGCGGCCACGTGTTCGGCGCCGAGGCGCTCGCCCAGGTGGCGCGCCATGCGTTCGGCCATGCGCCGGGTGTTGACGAACACCAGCGTGGTGCGGTGCAGGACGGTCAATTCGGCCAGCCGGTCGTAGACGCGCTCCCACACCTCGTTGGGCATGACCGCCTCCAGCGGCACCGGCGGCAGTTCCAGCCCGAGGTCGCGGGCGCGCACGTGGCCGACGTCGACCACCGCGCAATCGCGGCCGGAGTCGTTATCACCCCCGGCCAGGAAGCGCGCCACCGCCGACAGCGGCTTTTGCGTGGCCGACAGGCCGATGCGCACCGGCGCGCGCTGCCCGCCCGCCTTGCACAGCGCGTCGAGCCGTTCGAGGCTGAGCGACAGATGACTCCCGCGCTTGCCGCCGGCGACGGCGTGGATCTCGTCGACGATCACGGTGCGCACGCCGGCCAGCATGGCGCGTCCGCTGTCGGAGCCGAGCAGCACGTACAGCGACTCCGGCGTCGAGACCAGGATGTGCGGCGGCCGGCGGCGCATGGCGTTGCGCTCGGCCTGGGTGGTGTCGCCGGTGCGCACGGCGGCGCGGATGCCGTGCGGCGGCAGCGCCATCGCGGCCAGCTCGCGGTCGATGCCTTCCAATGGCGCCAGCAGGTTGACGCGGATATCGTTCGACAGCGCCTTGAGCGGCGACACGTACAGCACCCGCGTCTGGTCCGGCAAGGGCGTGTCGCCGCTCTCGCGCACCAGCGCGTCGATGGCGGCCAGGAAGGCGGTCAGGGTCTTGCCGGAGCCGGTCGGCGCGGCGATCAGCGTCGGCGAGCCGCCCTGGATCAGCGGCCACGCGCGCCGCTGCGCCTCGGTGGCGGCGGGAAAGCTGGCGCGGAACCACGCCGCCACGGCGGGATGGAAGTCGTGCCAGATATCAATATTTTCACGGGGTTTCATTGAGGATGATGACGCAAGGAAAGGTCGGGCGGGGAGCGCCGGTTTTTCATTCTACCCGGCATGGCGGGCGGGGTACCGCGCGGAAGAAGTTGATTGGCGACTATTGTGTCCAAGCGAACATACAGCAGAGCTGTGCCGCAGCATGATGAGATCGCTTCCCACAACATTTCGAATGGATCGTCATGCCGTCCCAGTTATCGATCATCGCGGCATCGCCGTCCGTCCCGCCGCCGCCCCGCCTACCCGCAGCGGGCAGCGACATGCCGGCCGCGCTGCGCCGCTTGCTGCTGCCCGAGCGCGGCGGCGCGGCCGGCGCCGGACAGCTGCTGCGGCGCATCGTGGACGGGCGGCTTGACCGCCTGCCGCCGCCGGGAGGCGGCGCCACGGCGCAGCGCTGGCGCGCTCTGGCGGAGGTGGCGGGCCATGATCTAAGCCTGCTCAAGCTCTACGAAGGCCACACCGACGCCCTCGCCATCCTGGCCGAGCTGGGGGCGCCGGCCGCGCCGGGAACGTTGTGGGGTGTCTGGTGCGCCGAACCGCCCGACGGCAGGGTCACGGTGCATCGATCCACAAGTGGCGCGGTGCGCCTGTCTGGCCGCAAGCTGTGGTGTTCGGGCGCCGCGACGCTGGACCACGCGCTGGTCAGTTGCTGGGACGAGGAAGGCCTGCCCTGGTTGGCCGCCGTCGCCCTCGACCAGCCCGGCGTGACGGTGACGGCCGGCGGCTGGCACGCGGTCGGCATGGCCGGCAGCGCCAGCGTCGACGTGGTGTTCGACAACGCCGAGGCGCAGCTGGTGGGCGTCTCCGGAGCGTATGTGCGGCGTCCGGGATTCTGGCACGGCGGCGCCGGCATCGCAGCCTGCTGGTACGGGGCGGCGCGAGCCATCGCCGATTCCCTGCTCGCGGCGGTGCGCGCCGGCGCCGCGCGCCAGGCGGCCGATCCGCACCGCCTCGCACAACTGGGCATGGCGGACATCGCGCTGGCCGGCGCGGCGGCGGTGCTGCGCGAATCCGCCGCCGCCATCGATGCCGATCCGGAGGCCGACGCCGGCGTGCTGGCGCTGCGCGCGCGCCTGGCCGTCGAAGCGGCGGCCACGCTGGTGCTGCAGCACGCCACGCGCGCGCTGGGCGCCACGCCGCTGTGCCGCGACCCGCACTTCGCCCGGCTTGCGGCCGACCTGCCGGTGTTTCTGCGCCAGAGCCATGCCGAGCGCGATCTGGCGGCGCTGGGACGCATGTTGTCCGAGTCGGAGGAGTCGCCATGGGCGCTATGATCAACCACGCCGCCGAACGCCACATCGCTGGGGAAGGCACGCCCGACGCCAGCTGGCAGGCCTGGGGCGGGTTACAGGATTTGCCGCCGGTGTCCGCCGCCGCCCTGGTGCCGCCGGGACGCCGCGCCGTCATCGTCGCCCCGCATCCGGATGACGAGGTGCTGGCCTGCGGCGGGCTGCTGCAACTGCTGGCCGCGCAAGGCAGTCCCACGGTGCTGGTGGCGGTGACCGACGGCACCGGCAGCCATCCGGGTTCGACGACGATCACGCCGGAACAGCTGGCGCGCCTGCGCCCGCGCGAAACCGACGCCGCCCTGGGCGCGTTGGGATTGAACGCGTCGGCCGGCAAACCGGCGCCGCAGGTCTTGCGCGCCCGGCTGCCCGACGGCGCGGTCGCCGCATCGCTCGACCAGCTGCACACGCTGCTGCGGCAGATGCTGCGGCCGGACGACGTGGTCTTCGTCACCTGGCGCCAGGACGGCCATCCGGACCACGAGGCGTGCGGACTGGCCGCCGCGATGGCCGCCGGCGCCTGCCGCGCGACGTTGATCGAGATGCCGGTGTGGAGCTGGCACTGGGCGGCGCCGGGCGATGCACGCCTGCCGTGGCGCCGCGCGCGCCGCCTGGCGCTGGGCGAGGATGAACTGCGGCGCAAGCGCGCGGCGGTCGATTGCTTCACCAGCCAGCTGCACGACGATCCGTCCACCGGCCAGCCGGCCATCCTGCCGCCGCATGTGCTGGCGCGCTTGCTGCATCCCTACGAAATCTACTTCACATGACGACCTCACTACCCTCCGACTTCGATCCGCTCGCGCACTTCCAGCAGTTGTACCAGCAGGACGCCGATCCGTGGAAAGTGCGCCAGCGCTGGTACGAGCAGCGCAAGCGCGACATCCTGCTGGCCTCCCTGCCGCGCCAGCGCTACCGCAGCGCGTTCGAACCGGCCTGCGGCAACGGCGAGCTGACGGCGGCGCTGGCCCACCGCGCCGAGCGCTTGCTGGCGAGCGACCTGTCGGCCGAGGCGGTGGTGCTGACGCGCCGGCGCATGCTGCGCGAGGACCCAAGCGACGCCGCGCGCGTGACGATCCGCCAGCAGCATATTCCGCAGGATTGGCCGGCCGACGCCTCGTTCGACCTGATCGTCATCAGCGAGATGGCCTACTATCTCGACGAACCGGCCTTGCTGCGGCTGCGCCAGTGCTGCGTCGATGGGCTGGCCGACGGCGGCACCCTGGTCATGTGCCACTGGCGCCGGCCGTTCGCCGACCGCCGCCTGAACACCGACAGCGTGCACACCGTGTTCGACGCCACGCCGGGCCTGCATCGCCTGCTGCGCCACAGCGAGGACGACTTCCTGCTCGACGTCTGGTCCGGCAGCGCCGACTCGGTGGCGCAGCAAGAGGGCCTGGCCTGATGATCGGCGTGATCATCCCGGCCCACAACGAGGAGCGCGAACTGGAACAGTGCCTGGGGGCGATCCGCGTCGCCGCCGGCGATGGCGCGCTGGGCGGCGAGCCGGTGCATGTCATGGTGGTGCTCGACAGCTGCAGCGACGGCTCGCGCGCGATCGTCGAGCGCCATGCGCGCCATCGCGTGCAGGATTGTTGCGTGGTCGGCGGCCTCGTGGTCGCATTCCGCAACGTCGGCGCGGCCCGCGCGGCCGGCGCCGCGTGTTTGCTGGCGCTCGGCGCCCGCTGGCTCGCCTTCACCGACGCCGACACGCGCGTCTCGCCGGCGTGGCTGGCGGTGCAACTGGGCCTGGACGTCGATGTCGTCTGCGGCACCATCGCGGTCGACGACTGGTCGCCGCACCTGGACGACGCCGAGGCGCTGCGCCGCCACTTCCACCTTGGCTACACCGACGCCGACGGCCACCGCCACATCCACGGCGCCAACCTGGGCGTGTCGGCGGCGGCCTATCTGCGGGCCGGCGGCTTCGAGGCGCTGGCCTGCGGCGAGGATGTGGCGCTGGTGGCGGCGCTGGAGCGCTGCGGTGCGCGTTTCGCCTGGAGCTCGGCGCCGCGCGTGGTGACGAGCGCGCGCCGCGACCCCAAGGCCAGCGGCGGCTTCGGCGACACCTTGCTGCGCTATGCCGCCAGCGCGCGCCGCCCTGCCGGCGGATTTGCCGGTTTTGTTGAGTAGCTCACATAACCTGGCGTGATCGAGGCGTAGCATGGACCGCATGAGAAGATCGCGCCCACTGACCATTGTTTACTATTTCCTCGCCGCACTGCTGGTGCTGCTGGTGGCACTCGTCATCTTCGTGCTGACGTTCGACTGGAACCGCGCCCGTCCCTACATCAACGACAAGGTGTCGCAGACCATCGGGCGCGAGTTCGCCATCAAGGGCGACCTGGATGTGCGCTTCCGCCAGGGCGATCCGGCCGAGCCGGGATGGCGCCGTTATGTGCCGCGCCCCGAAATCAGCGCCAAGGATGTGTATGTCGTCAATCCGTCCTGGACCACCACCGGTCCGCGCCTGGCCAGCGTGGGCAATATCGTCGTGGCGATGCACACGCTGCCGCTGCTGCACAAGGAAGTGGTGATCACCAACCTGGAACTGGACAAGCTGGAGGTGGCGGCCCAGCGCCGCGCCGACGGCAGCAATACCTGGACCTTCAAGGATAACGGCCCGTCGGAGTGGGAGGTCGACATCCGCCGCCTGGCGTTCCGCGAGGGCAGCCTGCGCTACCTCGACGACGGCATCAAGCTGGACCTGCGCGCGAAGGCGACCACGATCAATCCGAACGACGCCGACGCCACGGCCGACGACAAAGCCGATGAGAAGCCGGCCGACCGGTCCGCTGGCAAGACCACCGCCCAGGCCGGCGACAACCGCACTGGCAGCCCCTACGGCCTGCGCTTCGAACTGGGCGGCACGTATCGCGGCGCGCCGGTGACCGGGGGCGGCAAAACCGGCGCGGTGCTGTCGCTGCAGGACGAACACAACACCTTCCCGATTCAGGCCAACGCCATGGCGGGCAAGAACAAGATCGCCATCGAAGGCACCTTGACCGATCCGCGCTCGCTGTCCGGCATCGACCTGAAACTGTCGCTGGCCGGCGCCAGCATGGCGGACCTGTATCCGCTGACCGGCGTGCTGCTGCCGGAGACGCCCGCCTACGCCACCACCGGCCGCCTGGGCGGCAAGAAGGAGGGCGCCGTGTGGAACTGGACCTACCGCAACTTCACCGGCACCGTCGGCGGCAGCGACCTGCACGGCACCTTGAGCTACAGTCCGCGTAAGCCTCGTCCACTGCTGACCGGCACGCTGACCTCCAACCAGCTGCGGCTGGCCGACCTGGGGCCGAGCATTGGCGCCGAGAGCAACGCCGACAAGGCCGCGCGCGACAAGAAACCGAACCAGCCGGCGGGCAAGGCGCTGCCGGTCGAACAATTCAATACCGCCAAGTGGGACGCGCTCGACGCCGACGTCAAATTCTCCGGCAAGAAGCTGGTGCGCACGCACGATATTCCGCTGGAGAATATCGAAACCCAGATCCGCATGAAGAACAAGGTATTGACGCTGACGCCGCTGAACTTCGGCATGGCCGGCGGCAACGTCACCTCCAACATCACGCTCGACGGCGGCAAGAATCCGATCCAGGCGCAGATCAAGCTGGCCGCGCGCCACCTGAAGATCCGCCAGCTGTTCCCGAAATTGCAGGCGATGCAGGCCAGCGTGGGCGAGGTCAACGGCGACGCCGCGCTAGCCGGCACCGGCAACTCGGTGTCGTCGATGCTGGCGACCGCCAGCGGCGAACTGGGCGCGACCGTCAGCGAGGGCTCGGTCAGCAAGTTCGTGCTCGAGGCGGCCGGCCTGAACATCGCCAACGCCGTTTTCGTCAAAATGTTCGGCGACAAGCAGGTGCAGCTGAACTGCGTGGCCAGCGATTTCGTCGTCGAGAAGGGCCAGGCGCAAACGCGGCGCTTCGTCGTCGACACCGACGAGGCCGTCGTCGACGTCACCGGCAGCATCGATCTGGCCAACGAGCGCCTGAACCTCGACGTCAAGCCGAAGACCAAGGGCGTGCGCATCATTTCGCTGCGCACGCCGCTGTACGCGCGGGGCACGTTCTCCAATCCGGACGTCGGCGTGGCCAAGGGACCGCTGGCGCTCAAGGCCGGCGCCGCCGTGGCGCTGGGCATCATCAATCCGCTGGCGGCGGTGGTGCCGTTGATTAATCCCGGCAATGTGGAAGCGGTCGACTGCGCCGCCGCGCTGAAACAGGCGACGCAGGTGCGGTTCGGCTCGAAGCCCGAGCCGGCCAAGAAGTAATCAGCAAGATGTTTGCGCTGGCGCATGACGCAGCCGGGGGAAACTTGAGCTATAGCCGTTAAAGTCCAGCCAGTTTTACTGGCCGGGGTTGTCGCTTGGTATGATAGGGAAAACCAAGGGCTCCCCGATGCTGCTTCTCGCAAAAAAACTTCCAACTGCGCTGCGCTACGCCGTGGGTGCCGGCCTGTCACTATTTGCTTTCACATTGCAGATCGGCGTGTCTTTTATCGTCGGCAACCGGATTCCCTTTTTGCTGTTCGTGCCGCTGGTGGCGCTGGCGGCTGCGGTGTTGGGCAGCGGTCCTGCCGCAATCGTGTTGCTCGCCGGTTTTCTTTACGGTTGTTCGATCTTTCTGCCGCTGGGCAGCCTGTATGTCGGTTCCGTGCGCGACCAGGTTTCACTGGCGCTGTTTGTTGTAGTCGGCATATTCTTTCTCTACGTCGGCAAGAAGGTGCGGGAGCTGGTCGACCGCGCGGTGGACGCCGAGCTCGCGCTGCTCAATGAAAAACTCGTGCGCGGACGTGCCGACGACGAGCGCTTGCGCGAACTCTATCGGCAGGTGCAACGCAGCGAGGAGCGCTACCGCAACCTGTTCGATTCGATGGACCAGGGCTTTTGCGTGATTGACATGATCTTCGACGAGGCCGGCGAGGCGGTCGATTACCGGGTACTGGAGATGAATCCGGCGGGGATCGCGATCTACGGCCTGGGCGATGTCGTCGGCAAGACCATCAAGGAGGTGGTTCCGCATATCGGATCATACTGGATCGACACCTATGCGCAAGTGGCGGTGACCGGACAGCCGGTGCGCTTCGAGAACCAGGCGCAGTCCAGCGGTCGCTGGTTCGAAGGCTACGCCAGCCGCGTCGGCGACGCCGACAGCCGCAAGGTGGCGCTGCTGTTTACCGACGTCAGTGTGCGCAAGGAGAACGAGGCGCGCCTGCGCAGGCTGGCGGCCGACCTGTCCGAAGTAGACCGCCGCAAGACCGAGTTCCTGGCGGTGCTTGCGCACGAGTTGCGCAATCCGCTGGCGCCGATCCGCAGCGGCCTCGATATCCTCAAGCTCAGCGGCGCCAATCCGCAGATGGTCGAGCGCATGCGCGACATGATGGACCGGCAGGTCACGCACATGGTGCGGCTGGTCGACGATTTGCTCGATATCGCCCGCATCAACGGCGGCAAGATCGATTTGAAGAAGGAGCGCGTCTCCCTGCAAAGCATCGTCTCGGCGGCGGTGGAGGCCAACGCGCCGATGATCGAGAACGCCCGCCATCGCCTGTATGTCGTCATGCCCGACGAGGAGATCGAGCTGCTGGTCGACCCCACCCGCATGGTGCAGGTGCTGGGCAACCTGCTCAACAACGCGGCCAAGTACACGCCGCCCGGCGGCCGGATCGATCTGAGCGCGGTGCAGGAGGGCGGGCAGATCGTCATCGCGGTCGAGGACAACGGCGTCGGTATTCCGGAGGCGTCGCAGCCGTTCATCTTCGACATGTTCAACCAGGTCGGCAGGAATATGGATCTGTCGCACGGCGGCCTGGGAATCGGCCTGTCGCTGGTCAAGCGGCTGCTGGAAATGCATGACGGTAGCATCAGCGTCGCCAGTGGCGGGACCCATAGCGGCGGCACCACGTTCACCATTCGTTTGCCATTGAGCGTGACGGTGGAGGCCGGGCATGCGGTGGGCGATCAGCTGGCGGCGCCGCTGCGCACCGACATGTTGAGGATACTGGTGGTGGACGACAACGCCGACGCGGCGCAGACGCTGGCGAGTTTGCTGGAGTTCAAAGGGCACAGCATCCGCGTCGCCAACGACGGCATCGAGGCGCTGGAGGTGGTGGAGGATTGGATACCGGAGGTCGGGTTGATCGATATCGGCATGCCCAACCTGAACGGCTACGAGCTGGCGCAGGCGCTGCGTAAAAAACCGGCGCTCGACGGCATGGCGCTGATCGCGTTGACCGGGTGGGGCGCGGAGAACGACCGCACCTTGTCCAAAGAGGCCGGCTTTGTCGAGCATTTGACCAAGCCGGTGGATTTCGATGCGATCGAGGCGGTGCTGGGCAGGTTGCCCAAGGCGCCGTAAACCTCCGCTTACACCACGCTGTCCCATGGCGCCGACAAGCGCATTGCACAGTTGATCAACCCCACCATCGAATACGTCTGCGGGAAATTTCCCCACATTTCGCCGGTGTCCGGATGCGTGTCCTCGGACAGCAAGCCCAGATGGTTGCGCGCCTTGAGCATGGTCTCGAAGATCTCGCGCGCCTCTTCCTTGCGGCCGATCCGCGCCAGCGCGTCGATGCGCCAGAAGGTGCAGATGTTGAACGCCGTCTCCGGCTTGCCGAAATCGTCCGGCGCCTCGTAGCGGCGCATGTACGGGCCGTCGCACAGCGACTTCTCCAGCGCCTCCACGGTCTTGACGAAGCGCGGGTCCTTCGGATCGATGAAGTTCACCTCGGCCATCAGCAGCACGCTGGCGTCCAGGTCCTCGCCACCCAGGCTTTCGCAGAAGGCCTGGCGCTTCTCGCTCCACGAATCGCGCAGCAGCGGTTCGCGGATTTGCTCGGCGCGCGCCTGCCAGTGCGCCGCGCGCTCCGGCAACTCCAGCACGTGGGCGATCTTGGCCAGGCGGTCGCAAGCGGCCCAGCTCATCAGCATCGACGAGGTGTGCACGCGGGCGCGCGTGCGCAACTCCCACATGCCGGCGTCCGGCTGGTCGTGGACGCGGAAGGCTTGCTCGCCAACCGCCTCCAGATGCGCGAACTCGGCCACGCCGGCGCGGTTCAGCAAACGATGGTCGAGGAAGGCCTGCGCCGCCCCCAGCACCACATTGCCGTAGACGTCATGCTGGAAGTGCTCCTGCGCCTGGTTGCCGACCCGTACCGGCTGGTGGCCGCGATAGCCGGGCAAGTGGTCCAACGTCGATTCGGGCAGGGATTCCTCCAGGCCGATGCCGTACAGCGGCTGGATATGCCCGCCCTTGGAGCTGGCGACGATGTTGCTCAGCCAGCGCAGGTACTCCTCCATCGTGCCCACCTCGGAAATGCTGTTGAGTGCGCGCACGACGAAGAAGGCGTCGCGCAGCCAGCAGAAGCGGTAGTCCCAGTTGCGCGCGCTGCCGGGCGCTTCCGGGATGCTGGTAGTCATGGCGGCGATGATGGCGCCGGTGTCCTCGTACAGCGACATTTTCAGCGTGATGGCCGCGCGGATCACCACGTCCTGCCACTCGTACGGCAGCGCCAGCCGGCGGCTCCAGTTGCGCCAGTAGTTGATGGTTTCCTTTTCGAAGCGGCGGCAGACGTCCTCGATGCCGTCGTTCAGGGTTTCATCCGGTCCCAGCATGAAGTTCAGCGAGCTGTTGGCGAGGAACCAGGTCTCCGACAGCAGGTGGCTGAGCGATGCATCCGTGTTCAGGCGCAAGGTCTGGTCCGAGCCGACATAGCGGATGTGGTGGCTGCCGCGCGTGATCTCCGGCGCCTCGCGGCCCCAGTCGAAGCGCGGACGCAGCCGCACGCGGATGCGCACCGCGCTGTTGAGGATGCGAATGCGGCGTATCAGCATCAGCGGCCGGAACATGCGGTCGCGGCTGGTGAAGCGCGGCGCGAAGTCGGTGATCTCGATGCCATGGTTGTCGGCGTCCATCAGGCGGGTGCGCAGCACGGCCGTGTTGGGATCGTAGAACTGCTCGGTCTTGACGCAGTTCTCCAGCTCGATGCTCCAGACGCTGCCGTTCTCGGAATTGTCCAGCAGCGCGTTGAATACCGGATCGCCGTCGAAGCGCGGCAGGCAGCACCAGACGATGTTGCCGCTACGGTCGACCAGCGCGTTGTAGGAACAGTTGCCGATGACGCCGCAGTTCAGCGACGCTTCGGGCGTCACCGGTTTGCCGGGCGCGGCTTCGTTCGGATTGGTGTGTGCGGCGGAATTGGTGTCGGTTGCTGTGCTGGTCATTGCGTGTCTCCATGAGGCAGGGTAGTGGCCGCTTGCACCAGCTGCGCGCGCAGTTCCTGCGGCGAGGCGAGGCGGCGCAGCGCGGCGCTCGGACCGGGGCCGATCTTCACGCCCATGCCGCCCGTTTGCTGGGCGTAGGCGATGCCGGCTTCGTCGGTGGTATCGTCGCCGGCAAACACCGGCTTGTGGCCCTTGAAGGGCGCTTCCTGCATAAACGCGGCCAGGGCGCTGCCCTTGGTGCTCGATCCCGGCTTGAGCTCCAGCACCATTTTGCCATGTAACAGGACCATGCCGGGGCTGGCGTCGAGCGCTTCCTGCATCACTTGCTCGCACAGTTCCTTCAGTCCCGGCGCCAGGCGGTAGTGCAGGGCCAGCGCGCCGCGCTTTTCCTCCAGCAGCAGGTCGGGATATTGCGCCACCAGCGGTTGCAGGCGCGACTTGGCGTTATCGAGCGGCAGCACCGTGATGTAGTGCAGCTCGCCGTCGGCGGCGCGCCGTTCGGCGCCGTGCACGCCGGCCGCCGGCAGCTTGAGCGGCGCCAGCATGGCGTCGATCTGCTCGATCGGGCGGCCGCTGACGATGGCCAGGCGTCCGCCCAGCTTGTCGCGCAGCGTGGCCAGCGCCTCGATCAGGCCGGGCACGACCACGACGGTGTCGGGCGTTTCGGCCAGGTCGACCAGGGTGCCGTCGAAGTCCAGGAACAGGCTGCAATCGGGCCAGTCGGTCAGCAGGAAGGCTTGGTTGTCGGCGGACGCGCCGGTGTTCGTCGCGTCCGCCTGGTTGGTGTCGAGTGTCATCATGGTTATCTTTTCAGCTGCTAATTAGCTTACCCGGCGCAGGTTGCCGCGGCTGTGGGAACGGATCTTCTGCATCACTTTTTCGCGTTTGCGCAGACGGGCGGCGTCGAGCAGCATGTGGCCGGCCCAACGGTAGACGTTGAAGCGGCGCACGCGGTCGCGCATGCTGCGCATCCGTTCGCGCTGCTCGACCGGCGGCATGGTCAGGCCGCGGTACAGCGCCTCGGCGCCTTGCTCGATATGGTACGGGTTGATGATCAAGGCCTCGTGCAGTTCGCGGGCGGCGCCGGTGAACTGGCTCAGCACCAGCGCGCCGCGTTCGTCGTCGCGGGCGGCGATGAATTCCTTGGCCACCAGGTTCATACCGTCGTGCAGGCTGGTCACCATGCAGACCTCGCTGGCGCGGAAGTAGCGCTGCAGTTCGGCTTGCTCGTGGTGCTCGATCTTCAGGATGATCGGCAGGTAGCCGTCGCTGCCGAAGCGGTCGTTGACCCGCGCGGCCAGCTTGCGCACGCGCTGCTCGAAGTTCATGTATTCCTCCAGGTCCGAACGGCTCGGCGCGGCGATCTGCACGAAGCTGAACTTGCCGATCATGGTCGGATGGCGCTCCAGCATGCTCTCGACCGCCTGGAAGCGCTCCAGGATGCCCTTGGTGTAGTCGAGGCGGTCGACGCCGAAGGCCAGCAGGTGGTCTTCCGGCACGCCCAGGATCTGGCGGATTTCGGTGCGGCACTGTTCCACCGGCTGCGTGTCCGGATAGTCGGGCCAGGCGATCGAGATCGGATAGTCCTCGACCTGGGTCAGCTCGTTGCCGTACGAAATGGTCGATGCTTCCGGCTCGATGCGGGTTTCCAGGTAACGGTCGACCGTGTCGAGGAAGTTCTTGCGGTGGAACGGCGTGTGGAAGCCCAGGATCGTGCTGCCCAGCATGCCTTCCAGGATTTCTTCGCGCCACGGGCAAATGCCGAACGACTCCGAGTTAGGCCATGGGATGTGCCAGAACGTGATAATGGTGGCTTTCGGCAGCGCCTCGCGCACCATGCGCGGCAGCAGGGCGAAGTGGTAATCCTGCACCAGCACCACCGGGTTGTCGGTGCGCGCTTCCTTGATGACGGCGTCGGCGAAGCGACGGTTGACTTTGACGTACTCTTCCCAGTCGGACGAGCGGAACACCGGACGCACGTGGGCGATATGGCACAGCGGCCACAGGCCTTCGTTGGCGAAGCCGTAGTAGTAGCCTTTTTCCTCTTCTTCCGTCAGCCAGACGCGGCGCAAGGTGTAGCTCGGATTCTTCGGTGGCACCGGCACGTGGTCGTTGCGGTCGACCGTCTCGCGATCGGCGCTGCCGGCGCCATGGGCGATCCAGGTACCGGAGCAGGCGCGCATCACCGCCTCGACGGCCGTCACCAGGCCGCTGGCCGGACGGCGCACGCGGACCGTGCCGTCCTTGTTTTTCTCGTGGATGTAGGGCTCGCGGTTGGACACCACCAGCACCTGATCGCCGGCCAGATCCTGTTGCAGCAGGGCCTTGAGTTTTTCCGGCGCCCATTCGGCGCTGTTGTTGCTGCTGCTGCTTTGGCGTTCCTCGTGGTATTCCTCGAGCAGGCTGCGCAGTTCGCCGATCAGCGGTTCCATCTCGGGCGGTGGCGGCGGCGGCGTCGCGCCGGGCGCGGTCGATTTGACGTCGCGCGGCAGCAGCTGGCCGCGCAGCACGTCGTTCAGGCTGGCCAGCCAGCCGCGCCAGCTCAGGTGCGACACCAGCAGCGTCAGGAAGGCGATCGCCACGCCCAGCAGCGCGAAGAAGATCAGCACGTACTTGGTGGTCTCGGCGCTGCGGCGCTCGATGAAGCTCATGTCGTGCACCAGGATCAGACGACCCAGTCCGGTGCCGTTGTCTTCGATCGGCGTATCGGCCACGTGGACCGGACCGCGTGGCAGTTGCACCAGCGACTTTTGCTTGCTGCCGTCGGTCGGCTTTTCCCAGCAGCCCAGCGATTGCGGGTAGGTGGAGGTTTTGTACAGCAGCTTGCCCGAAGGATCGCAGAAGCCCAGCGCGAACAGGCGCTCGTCTTCGATGGCGCCGTCGAACAGCTTCTTGATGTGGGCCTTGTCGTTGAGCAGCACATCCTCGCGCAGCGGCACCTGCAAGGTGGCGGCCAACAGTTGCGAGCGGTTATCCAGATCGCGCACCGACCAGCGTAGGGTCAGGTTGTCCATCAACGGGACGACGATGTAGGCGAACAGACCCAGCAGAATCGCCAGGGGGAGCATGAAACGTAATGATAGTTTTACAGAGCGTGAAAGCATTGGAGGAGTCCTCAGGTGTGATTGCAGGATAGAAAAACAACCGCTGCATCAATTTTTCGGGATGCGTGGCAATCGACCTCAGCTCCTCTATTGTTTCATTCATGAGGGAAAAACCTTTGTTCGCTAGCGCACGCATGCAGGCAAATGGCGCGCCGCAACATTGCGGAGTCCCCTAGAATCAGGCCCATGGAACTCGACTATTTTTCTGATATGCATGAAGGGCCGTGGCGCGCCGCCGCAGTGGTGGGCGTCAGCGCCGTGGTGTTTGTTGCCGTGGCTCTACTGTTGCATCGGGCGGGCATTATGCTGCTCCGCCGCATAGCGCGAAACCGGCCTTACACCACCAACGCCATCAAGTACGGTTGGCGTCCGAGCCAGCTGTGCATGGCGCTGTTCGCGCTGCGCATCGTGCTGACCGGTGCGCCCGAAAACATGCCGTTGCTGGTGCCTATCTCGCGCATCAACAATGTACTGCTGATCATCGGCCTGACATGGCTGGCCATCGCCTGCGTCAATTCCATCAAGCGCACGATCACCGACGTCAATCCGGTCGACGCGGCCGACAACCTGCGCGCGCGCCGGCTGCTGACGCAAACGGCGGTGCTCACCCGCAGCGCCAACTTCATCATCGGGCTGATTGGGCTGGGTTTCGTGCTGCTGACGTTGCCGGGAGCGCGGCAGGTCGGCGCCAGTTTGCTGGCTTCGGCGGGCGTGGCGGGCCTGGTGGCCGGTATCGCCGCGCGGCCTGTGCTGGGCAACTTTATTGCTGGGTTGCAGATCGCTTTCTCGCAACCGATCCGGCTGGACGACGTGCTGATCGTCAAGGGCGAATGGGGGCGTGTGGAGCGTATCACCGGCACCTATGTCGTGGTGCGGATTTGGGACGAGCGGCGCTTGATCGTGCCGCTCCAATGGTTTATCGAAAATCCGTTCGAGAACTGGACGCATACCTCATCGTCGATACTCGGCACGGTGTTTTTATGGCTGGACTTCAGCGTGCCGGTGCCGGCGATACGGGCCGAGTTCGAGCGCATCACGCATGCGTCGTCGCGTTGGGACCAGCGGGTGTGCGTGCTGCACGTGACGGACGCCGACGACCGCGGCATGCAGTTGCGGCTACTGATCAGCGCACAGGATTCCGGTACCGCCTTCGACCTGCGTTGCGAAATCCGCGAGGCGATCATCGCCTTCGTGGCGGCCAACTATCCGGATTCGTTGCCGCGCCTGCGTCCGGTGCTCGACGCGCCGGGGCCGCAAGAGGAAAGCCTGGGCAAACGCGCCGTGCACGTGGCGGACAGCCCGGCGCCATAATGAAGACTGATCACTGCCAAGCGTGGGAATGATCTTGAACGATGTGACTGCTCAGGTGCTGGGGCTGTCTAAGGCTTGCCGGTTGCGACAGGCACGGCCGGCGGTTGGGCGTATATGACGATGGGCGCGGAACTTTTCGTGGAATTGCTCATCATGAAAAACAATCCACCAAAACCGAAGAAGAGGCCGATAGCCGTTGCGATCATCCAGCGCAAAATATCAGTGCTGGATTTTTGCATATCGGCCCGTATGTCCGCGATGTCCGCCTTGGTTGCCGTTTGCTCCAGCCGCAACTCGATCTTCGCGAGCCGTTCCCGCGTTTCGATGGCGAATTCTTCAAGCTTGATCAGGCGCGCTTCCATACTCCCATCATAGGCAGCAGCGCCAGTCCGGTCAAATATCCCACCGGTATCTAACGCTATTTGGATTTCGGTTTGCGGGCGATGATCTCGTTGATCAGTTTGCGCTCCTTGTCGGTCGCCTTGCGCATCAGGGCTTCGTGCTTGTCGCCCAGCGCGATGGATTCGGTGATTTCAGGGGTGATGGCCGATGACTTGGCGACGCGTTGCGTAATCCACGCCGTGAGCAGACACATCACCAAGGTGCAGGCGATGTAAAACGCGATCCACAAGCCGGTCTGTCCACGGCTGCGGTTGATCGCCTGGACCACCTGTTCGGCCTCCTTGGTCACCGCCGCCATCTTGCCCATCATGTCGGCCACGGCGATGCTGGCCGATTCGGCCGCCACCCGTCCCGCCTCCCTGGCGGTGGCGTCGACGATGGCGGCGGCCTTGGCCTCGATCTTGGCGGCCTCGGCAATGCGCGCGTCGATCTGGTTCAGGCTGATATTCGCCATGCGCACCAGTTTGTCGCAGCCGGCGATCTGCTTGGAGAAATTCTGCAGGTCGTTGTGAAAGCGGTCGGCGTTGAAAAAATCGCCCTGGGGGTGCGATGTCGGGTCGTTGTCGTTCATCGGGGATCCGCGCCATTCAATAACAGTGGAACTGCGATTGTAGATTCAAGACGATGAACTGTGGCAATCCAAGCAGCTTTTACTGGACAAAGGTGAACGCCAATCGTAACATTAGTGCAACTTTATTTTTGGAAACGATATGTCATCGATCAGCTCATGCATCAAACTGGCTTTCGCTTCGGCGATCCTGGCTGCCGCCACCGCGTCCGCCGCCACCATCAACATCGACTTCGAGACCATGCCGGGGGCCGATGGAAAGTTCGGCACGGCCGACGATGTGGCAATGGAGTCCACCTTTGTCACCCAGATACGCGATCAACTGGCGCCGGCCGGCCTCACGTTCACCCAGGGATCGATCATGCAATGGTCATTTTTCAATGGTGATGAGAAGAATCATTTTCTGTCGTCGACCAGCCCAATCGGGACGTTCAGCATTCCCGTATACGGCATCAGCATTGAAAGCAAATCCTATTGGAAGGCCACGTTGACCGCCTATGGCGCTTCTGGCAACGTATTGGCCGTGAACACCCTGCCATCGACGAATGGCGCGCTGGGGCTGTTGTCTGTGACGACCACCGAAGCCATCGCCAGCTTCTCCATCTTGCCGGACAGTCCCAACTTGATCCTGAATCTCGACAACATGGTGCTGACGGTATCGCCCGTGCCTGAACCGTCGACCTGGGGCATGTTCGGCGCCGGTCTGGCGCTGCTCGGATGGCAGCGTCGCCGGACGTTGCGCGGCTAAGGTCCGCATCGATAAGAAAGCCCCGGACGGCTCGCTCAGCCGTCCGGGGCTTTTTTTTAGTTAGCTACCGTCAACGTCAGCGTCGTGGTGCTGTAGACCGGATCGACCTTGGCGAAGCCTTCCACCGCGATGCTGGTGAAGCGGCCCTTCAGGTTCCCCGCGCTCAGCACGATGATGCTCTCGCCCGCCTTCGGCTTGTAGCTGCCCGGGAACTTGACGCGCAAGGTGCCGCCAACGATGGTGGCGGTGCCGGCCACCGTCATGGTGCCCTTGGCGCCGCCCAGCGCGTTCAGTTCCAGCGTGGTGGCGCCGGCCAGTTGCGTGTACGCGCGGGCCAGTTTCAAGCCGGCCGGAGCATTGGCGACCAGCGTGCCGCCGCTGACATAGACGTCGCCGTTGCCGAACGCCGTCGGCGACACGCCTTCGAGCGCGCCGGCGGTCAGCTCGGTGCCGCCGGTCCAGGTGTTGTTGCCGGCCAGCTTCAGCGCGCCGCTGCCTTGCTTGACCAGCTTGCCGGTGCCGCCGATGTCGTTGCGCCAGCGGTCGGCCGCGTTGAAGCCGCCCCTGGACGCGTCCATGACCAGCACGACGTTGCCGGTGAAGGCGCCGTAGCCGTCGGCCGCCGAGAACAGGTTCAGTCGGCCCCAGCCTTCAGGATCGTCCATGACCGGATAGCCGGAAGCGACGGCCGTGGTTTTCAGCACCACGCGGCGCTGGGCGTCGCTCAGGTAGGGCAATCGGGTTTCCAGCAGCACTTCGGCGCCCTTCGGCACCGAGGCCGGCGCGTTGGTCGGCGCGATCGGCGCGAAGCCGTAGGTCATGCGGCGCAGGTAGTTGGCTTTGTTGGTGGCGTAGTCCGAGAAGCGGTCGCTGCCTGATTGCGCGAACGCGGTGAACGTGGTCGGCGTGGTCGAGGTCGCGGCCATCAGGGCGCTGTGGGCCTGGGCGTAGCCGGCCGTCTTCTTGGCCGCGTTGGCCGGGTCGACCATGGCGGCGGCGACCACCGCCTGTGCGTGGATACGGCCGCTCAGCACGTCCAGCGGCGAATGCATGCCGGCCAGGATGCGCGACTCGCCCAGTTCCAGGCCGCGGCTGATGATTTCCTGATAGCGCTCCGGCACCGCGTAGGCCATTGCCAGCGCGTTGCGCACCGATTCGGCCGAGTGGCCGCTGGTGAAGCCGCCGTCGGTGGTCGGGGTCGGGCTCTTGGCCGGGATCAGCGCCGGCAGCACCTGCACCGCGCTGCTCCAGCGGTAAGGGCGGGCGTATTTATAGAAGCGCTTGGCCGGCTCGGTCGAACCGTTGGCGCCGACCATGTTGACCAGGTCGACCACCGCGCCGAAGGTCGGGTTGGCGCTGCCGCCGACGCCGTTGTTGTTGCCGCCGTCGTTGTACAGCACGGTGGTGGCGTCGGGCGCGATGGCGGTGATGGTGGTGGTCTGTTGGGCGGCGGTGCGCCAGGCGTTGGTCAGCGGGCCCATGCCGTCGCTGACGCTGTAGCCCTTGTTGCGGCGGTCGTCCAGATAGGCGGCCAGCGCCTGCTCCGGCGTGCGGTTGGCGGTGGCTTTGACGACATAGTCGATATTGGCGTTGTGGACGGCCTGGTTGAGGATGGCGCCGCCGTTGGTGCCGTCGTTCGGCACGCCGGTCCAGGCCGACGCCGTCACGGCCGGGAAGGTGCCCACGGCCGGCGCGGTCTGGCCGGCGTCGACGATTTCGGTCAGCGGCTTCCAGATCTGCAGCATCCCGGCCAGCACGCGCACGCCGGCGTTGGTGTCGAGGGTCGCATAGCGGGCGTCGCCGCGCTGGTTGCTGAAGGCGGTATCGACGAAGGCGGTGACAGTCGGCACCGGGGCCACGTCGGCCGCGCCCTGGTCGGCCGGCGCCGCCGGAGCGGACACGACCTGATCGTCATTGCTGGAACCGCCGCAGGCGCTCAGGGCGACGGCGATGCTGATGGCGAGGATGAGGGGGCGCGACGGAACGAGATGCATGTGGGAGTCCAATGTCAGAAGTAAAAAGGCCATAGAGTAATGACGTCATATGACATGGCTGTTACCAGTCTCGCCTGGAACCGCTTCCAACCCAAATAAACCCCGGGGTCAGTGCCGACATTCGGACAAAAGACGATAATTGGGAACTTCCAGGCGGGGAAAAAGTTCCGAAATGTCCGAATGTCGGCACTGACCCCGGGGGCTGGGGTGCAACTTTTTGATGTATCACCTTTGGGTAGTATTGTTGGGAGGACATATCTGTCTATAGTGTGGCTTTATCCTTTGTCCGTTTAGGAGCCGCACATGATCAAGTTGGAAATCAATGGCAAGAGCCGGGAGTTCGATGTCGCCGGCGATATGCCGCTGTTGTGGGTGCTGCGCGACGAGGCGCATATGATGGGCACCAAATTCGGCTGCGGCATGGCGCTGTGCGGCGCCTGTACCGTGCATGTCGACGGCGAGGCCACGCGCTCTTGCGTGCTGCCCGTGTCGGCGGTCGCCGGCAAGAAGATCACCACCATCGAGGGCGTGGCCGCGACGCCGGCCGGCAAGGCGGCGCAGCAGGCGTGGATCGCCGCCGAGGTGGTGCAGTGCGGTTACTGTCAATCGGGACAGATCATGTCCGCCGCCGCGCTGCTGGCCAAGAACCAGCAGCCCACCGACGCCGATATCGACGATGCCATGTCCGGTAATATCTGCCGCTGCGGCACCTATACCCGCATCCGCGCGGCGATCAAGGATGCCGCCAAGTCGCCACTGCTGAAGGGGGCCTGAGATGAACGCTCCCTTTAACCCCGGGTCCATCGAGCAATCGCGCCGTGGCTTCCTGAAGATCGCAGCGGCCGCCGGCGGTGGCTTGATGGTCGGCTTTTGGAGCTTGCCGGGCGAGGCCTCCGCCGCCGCTAACGCCGCCGCTACCGCTGCCGCCGCGTCCGACCTGAACGCTTTTATCGCCATCGGCGCCGACGACACCATCACCCTCACCATGCCCAAGGTGGAGATGGGGCAGGGTACCTATACCTCCATCCCGATGCTGATCGCCGAGGAGCTGGAAGTCGATATGGATAAGATCGCGCTGCGCCACGCGCCGCCCAATGCGAAGGTCTACGGCGCGCCGTTCGGCGACCAGTTCACCGGCGGCTCGACCTCCATCCGCCTGATGTGGGAGCCGATGCGCCAGACCGGCGCGGCCGCCCGCATGGTGCTGATCCAGGCCGCCGCCGACCAGTGGAAGGTGGCGCCGGAAAGCTGCCGCGCCGAACACGGTGAGGTGGTGCACGCGGCCAGCGGCCGCCGCGTCAAGTACGGTCAACTGGTGCAGGCAGCCGCCAGGCTGCCCGTGCCGGAGAAAATCGCGCTGAAAGATCCGAAAGACTTCACATTGATCGGCAAACCGCTCAAGCGCCTCGACGCCAAGGGCAAAACCGACGGCACCGCGTTGTTCGGCATCGATACCGTGGTGCCGGGCATGAAGGTGGCGGTGGTGGCGGCCAGCCCGGTCGTCGGCGGCAAGCTCAAATCCGTCAAGGACGCCAGGGCGCGCAAGCTGCGCGGCGTGCGCAATGTCGTGAAGCTTGAGAACGCGGTGGCCGTGGTGGCCGATAATTATTGGTATGCCAAGCAGGGACTGGCGGCGCTGGACGTCACCTGGGACGAAGGCAAGTACGCGAAGCTGTCGACCGATGATGTCCGCACCATCATGCTCGATGCGCTGAAAAAGCCCGGCAAGGTGGCGCGCAACGACGGCGACGCGCTCAAGGCCCTCGCCGCCGACACCAAGCGCGTCGAGGCGGTGTACGTCAATCCGATGCTGGCCCACGCGACGATGGAGCCGATGAACTGCACCGTCCATTACGACGCCAAGGCCGGCAGCGCCGAGATCTGGGTCGGCTCGCAGGTGCCGGCCCGCGCGCGCGACGACGCCGCCAAGATTCTCGGGCTGGCGCCGGAGAAGGTCACGCTGCACAACCACCTGATTGGCGGCGGCTTCGGACGCCGCCTGTACACCGACTACGTGGTGCAGGCGGCCGCGCTGGCGAAACAGGTCAAGGCGCCGCTGAAGGTGGTGTGGAGCCGCGAGGAGGATATCCAGCACGATCTGGTGCGCGGCCTGTACGCGCATTCGATCTCCGCCTCGCTCGACGCCAAGGGCATGCCGGTGGCGTTCTCGCACAAGATCGCCGGGCCGTCCAACCTGGCCACGTTCGCGCCGTCGTTCCTGCAAAACGGCCTGGACACCGACAACGTCGAGGGCTCGGACACCTTCTCCTACGATATCCCGAACATGCGCGTCGAGTACACGCGCGAGGACGGCCCGGTGCCGAGCGGCTTCTGGCGCGGGGTCGGCCCGACCCGCAACATGGCGGTGCTGGAGAGTTTTATCGACGAACTGGCGGCAAAAACCGGCCGGGACCCGCTGGCCTACCGCCTGGCGATGCTCGACAAGCAGCCGCGCGCGGCACGCGTGCTGAAGCTGGCCGCGCAGCGCGCCGGCTGGGGAGCAAAGCTGCCGGCGCGCTCCGGCCGTGGCATCGCGCTGATGCGGGCCTGGGGCACTTATCTGGCGCAGGTGGTCGACGTCAGCGTCAACGACGATGGCGAGGTGGCGGTCAAGCGCGTGGTCTGTGTGGTCGATTGCGGCCATGTCGTCAATCCGGACACCGTGGTGGCGCAGATCCAGAGCGGCATCAACTACGGCCTGACGGCGGGGCTGTTCGGCGCCATCACCTTCAAGGACGGGCGCATCGAGCAGAGTAACTTCCACGACTACCGTATCCTGCGCCTGAGCGAGGCGCCGCTGATCGAAGTGGAAATCGTCCAGAGCACCGAGGCGCCCGGAGGCATCGGCGAGCCGGGCACCGCCGGCGTGGGCGCGGCGCTGACCAACGCGGTGTTCGCGGCGACCGGCCAGCGGATACGCGAGATGCCGTTGCGTCCTGAGTTGCTAAAAAAGGCTTGACGGGCCACGGCCGGCGGCGGGCTGCTACAATGGCCTGGTGAAAAAGCTATTGCTCATCCTGCTGCTGACCATACTGCCGATCCAGTACGCCTGGTCGATGGCGGCCGTCTATTGCCAGCACGAGCCGGCCAAGGTGAGCCACTTCGGCCACCATGGCCATGAGCACCAGGCCCAGTCCGACGAAGATACGGACCACGGCAAGCCGGTCAAAGTCCATAACGATTGCGAAGTTTGCCACCACGCGGTGCAGGCCTCGGTGCTCGAAGAGAGCGGCGCCGCCGTCCAGCCGGCGGCGCAATCGCATGCGGAGCCGCCGCTGGCGAATTATCATTCTCACATCTCCGATGGGCCCCGGCGACCCAATTGGCTGCTCGTCGCCTAGCGCGACGAGACTCCCCTCCTCATTTTCTGTCGGAAGACGGTGACGTCTCGTCGAATTCTTTTCCATTTATTCGGAGAATTCGATGTTCAAGTATGTTTTGTCGCTTTATATGGCGGCATGGCCGGCGTTCGCGCTGGCCGGTGGTCTTGCCTCCGCGCCCGCGTCCGAACCGACCGGCCCACTGACCCTGGAGACGGCGCTGGCGCTGGCCGCCGGCGCCAATGCCGACCTGTCGGCCGCGCGCCACGAGCTGCTGGCCGTGGACGGCGCGGTCCAGCAGGCCGGTTTGCTGCCCAATCCCTCGCTGTCGGTCGAACGGGTGGACACCCGTCACGATACCCGTGAAACCACCTTTCTATTGAGTCAGCCGCTGGAGCTGGGCGGCAAACGGCAGGCGCGCATGCAGGCCGCGCAGCGCGAACGCGATAGCGCCTCGGCGCAGCTGGGCGCGCGGCAGGCCGAACTCCGCGCCGATGTCATCGACGGCTGGTTCGCCGTGCTGGCCGCGCAGGAGCAACTGCGGCTGGCGCAGGAGGCGTCCGAGCTGGCGCAGCGCGCGGCAGCCGCCACCGGCCGGCGCGTTGTCGCCGGCAAGGTGTCGCCGGTGGAGGAGACGCGCGCGCGGGTCGCCGCGTCGACCGTGCAACTGGATCTGCTGCGCGCGCGCAGCACCCTGGCGATCGCGCGCAAGCGGCTGGCGGCGATGTGGGGCAATCCGGCGCCGCGCTTCGAGAAGGCCGCCGGCGATCTCGATAATCTCGATACGTTGCCGTCGCTGCCCGACCAGGCCTTGCTGCACCATCGGCTGGCGCAGGCGCCGGGCATGGCGCTGGCGCGCTCGGAACTGGACAAGCGCCAGGCGCTGGCCAAGGTCGAGCTGACCCGCCGCGTGCCCGATGTCACGCTCAACGTCGGCAGCAAGCGCTCGGAGGAGCTGGGGCGGTCGCAGGCGGTGTTCGGCATTTCCGTGCCGCTGCCTTTGTTCGACCGCAACCAGGGCAATGTGCTGGAGACGGCGCGCCGCGTCGACAAGGCGCGCGACGAGTTGCGCTCCACCGCGCTGCGGCTGGACGCCGAACTGGCGCAGGCGCGCGAGGATTTCGACGTCGCCCGCCAACAGGCGCTGGCGCTGCGCAGCGAAATCGTGCCCGGTGCGCAAAGCGCGTACGAGGCGGCCAGCACCGGCTTCGATTACGGCAAATTCGGCTTTCTCGACGTGCTCGACGCCCAGCGCACCTTGCTGCAGGCGAAATCCCAATACCTGAACGCCCTGGCGGAGGCGCATCGCGCCAAGTCCGCCATCGGCCGCATCCTCGGAGAGGAACAATAAGATGACTAGCATGACCAGGAAACAGAAAATCACGATAGCCGTCATGGTGGTCATCGGACTGCTGCTGGCGGCATGGATGCTGATGCCGAAGCGCGGCGAAGATACACGCGAAAATCACGATGACCATGGTGCGGAAGCGGTGGCGCCGCGCAAGGACGACCACGACGCACAAGAAAAGCCGGAAAAAATCGCGCTCGACGACGCGCAGGTCAAGGCCGCCGGCATCACCGTCGCCGCCGCCGCGCCGGCCGACATCAGCACCGCCATCACCTTGCCCGGCGAGATCCGCTTCAACGAGGACCGCACCGCGCACGTGGTGCCCAAGTTGTCCGGCGTGGTCACCGCCGTGATGGCCGACCTGGGCCAGATCGTCAAACAGGGGCAGGTGCTGGCGGTGGTCGCCAGCAGCGGCTTGTCCGAGCAGCGCAGCGAGCTGCTGTCGGCGCAGCGGCGGCTGGCGCTGGCCAGCACCACGCTCGATCGCGAACGCCGCCTGTGGCAGGACAAGATCTCGGCCGAGCAGGATTATCTGCAGGCCAAACAGGCGATGAGCGAAGCGGAGATCGCGGTGCAGAACGCGCGCCAGAAGTTGAGCGCCTTCGGCACCGGGGCCGCCTCCGGCTCGGATCTGAACCGACTGGAGCTGCGCGCGCCGTTCGACGGCATCGTCATGGAAAAGCACCTGGCGCTGGGCGAGGCGGTCAAGGAGGACGCCAACGTCTTCACCATCTCCGACCTGTCGACCGTGTGGGCCGAAATCGCCGTGCCGCCGAAGGACCTGAACCTGGTGCGCGTGGGCGAGACGGTGACCGTCAAGGCTTCCGCGTTCGACGCCCAGGCCACCGGCAAGATCACCTACGTCGGCTCACTGCTCGGCGAGCAGACCCGCACCGCCAAGGCGCGGGTGGCGCTGGCCAATCCCGACCGCGCGTGGCGTCCGGGCCTGTTCGTCAACGTCGATGTGCTGTCCGGCCAGAGCGGCGCCGCCGCCGTCACCGTCAACACCGAAGCGATCCAGACCCTGGAGGACAAGCCGGTGGTGTTCGTGAAGGTGGCCGGCGGCTTCCGGCCGCAACCCGTGGTGACGGGCCGCGGCGACGGCAAGACCACCGAGATCCTGCAAGGCCTGACGGCGGGCACGCAGTACGCCGCCGCCGGCAGTTTCGTCCTCAAGGCGGAACTGGGCAAGGGCAGCGCCGAGCACGCGCACTGAGGCGGGGGACGACATCATGTTCGAACGCATCATACGATTTGCCATCGTCCAGCGCTGGCTGGTCATGCTGGCGGTGGCGGGGATGGCCGGTTTTGGCATCTACAGCTATCAAAAGCTGCCCATCGACGCGGTACCCGACATCACCAACGTGCAGGTGCAGATCAATACCGCCGCGCCGGGATACTCGCCGCTGGAGACCGAGCAGCGCGTGACGTTCCCGATCGAGACCGTCATGGCCGGCCTGCCGAACCTCGAGCAGACACGCTCGTTGTCGCGCTATGGGCTGTCGCAGATCACCGTCATCTTCAAGGACGGCACCGACATCTTCTTCGCGCGCCAGATGGTCAACGAGCGGATACAGGAGGCGAGGGCGCAGCTGCCGGCGGGGATCGCGCCGGCCATGGGGCCGATCTCCACCGGCCTGGGGGAGATTTACCTGTGGACGGTGGAGGCCAAGCCGGGAGCGAAGAAGGCCGACGGCACGCCGTACACGCCGACCGACCTGCGCGAGATCCAGGACTGGATCATCAAGCCGCAGCTGCGCAATGTCGCCGGGGTCACGGAGATCAATTCGATCGGCGGCTACGCCAAGGAATACCAGGTGGCGCCCAATCCGCAGCGCCTCGCGTCCTACGGTTTGACCTTGCAGGACGTGGTGACGGCGCTGGACCGCAACAACGCCAACGCCAGCGCCGGCTACATCGAAAAACGCGGCGAACAGCTGCTGGTGCGCGCGCCGGGACAGGTGCGGTCGCTGGAGGATATCCGCAACATCATCCTCAGTAACACCGACGGCGTGCCGGTGCGGGTGCGCGACGTGGCCGAGGTGCAGATCGGCCGCGAACTGCGCACCGGCGCCGCCACCGACAACGGCCGCGAGGTGGTGCTGGGCACCGTCTTCATGCTGATCGGCCAAAACAGCCGCGCCGTCTCGCAGGCGGTCGACAAGAAGATGGTCGACATCAACCGCAGCCTGCCGGCCGGCGTGGAGGCCATCACCGTCTACGACCGCACGGTATTGGTCGACAAAGCCATCGCCACGGTGAAGAAAAACCTGCTCGAAGGCGCGGTGCTGGTGATCGCCGTGCTGTTCCTGTTCCTCGGGAATATCCGCGCCGCGCTGATCACGGCGATGGTGATCCCGTTGTCGATGCTGTTCACCTTCACCGGCATGGTCACGTACAAGGTGAGCGCCAACCTGCTCAGCCTGGGCGCGCTGGACTTCGGCATCATCGTCGACGGCGCGGTGGTCATCGTCGAGAATTGCGTGCGCAGGCTGGCGCACGCGCAGGCCACGCTGGGCCGCAAGCTGACACGCGCCGAGCGCTTCGACGAGGTCCACGCGGCGGCCAGGGAGTCGCGCCGGCCGCTGCTGTTCGGCCAGTTGATCATCATGGTGGTCTACCTGCCGATCTTCGCGCTGACCGGCGTCGAGGGCCGCATGTTCCATCCGATGGCACTGACGGTGGTTATCGCGCTGCTTGGCGCGATGCTGTTGTCGATCACCTTCATCCCAGCCGCCGTTGCGCTGTTCATCGGCGATAACGTGGTCGAGAAGGAGCACCGCAAGATCACCGCGTGGTACAGCGGAATGCTGGAACGGGTACTGTCCAATACACCGGTCGTGCTGACGTTCGCCGGGATTTCGGTGGTGCTGTCGCTGCTGCTGGCGACGCGCCTGGGCAGCGAGTTCGTGCCGAACCTGAACGAGGGCGATTTCGCCATCCAGGCCTTGCGCATTCCCGGCACCAGCCTGACGCAGTCGGTGGAGATGCAAAAGCAGATCGAGCTGACCTTGAAGCAGAAATTCCCCGAGATCGAAAGGATCTTCGCGCGCACCGGCACGGCGGAAATCGCCTCCGATCCGATGCCGCCGAATATCTCGGACGGCTACATCATGCTCAAGCCGGAAGCCGACTGGCCCAAGCCGCGCAAGTCGCGCGAAGAACTGCTGGTGGCGATCCGCGAAACGGTGGAAAAGCTGCCCGGGAACGCGTTCGAGTTCTCGCAGCCGATCCAGTTGCGCTTCAACGAACTGATATCGGGCGTGCGCAGCGACGTCGCCGTCAAGCTGTTCGGCGACGACACGGCGGTCCTCAACGACACCGCCGCGAAGATCGCCGCCGCGCTGGGCAAGGTGCAAGGTGCGACCGAGGTCAAGATCGAACAGACCACCGGCCTGCCGATGCTGACGGTGGAAATCGACCGCGGCAAGACCGCGCGCTACGGCCTCAATGTGGGCGAGGTGCAGGAGACCGTCGCCACCGCCATCGGCGGCAAGGAGGCCGGCACCATGTTCGAGGGCGACCGCCGCTTCGACATCGTGGTGCGGCTGCCGGACGCACTGCGCGACGACCTCGATGTGATGCGGCGCCTGCCGGTGCCTTTGCCGCGCGGTGCAGGGGGCAGCGGTGGCGCCAACTTCATCCCGCTGGGCGAGGTGGCCAGCTTCAGCGTGGCGCCCGGCCCGAACCAGATCAGCCGCGAGGACGGCAAGCGCCGCGTCGTCATCAGCGCCAATGTGCGCGGGCGCGATATCGGCTCCTTTGTCGCCGAGGCGGAGCAGGCCTTGCAAAGCCAGGTCAAGGTGCCGGCCGGGTACTGGACCGCGTGGGGCGGGCAGTTCGAGCAGCTGCAGTCGGCCACGCGCCGCCTGCAGATCGTGGTGCCGGTTGCGCTGCTGCTGGTGATGCTGCTGCTGCTGGCGATGTTCGGCAACCTGCGCGACGGCCTGCTGGTGTTCAGCGGGATTCCGTTCGCGCTGACCGGCGGCATCGCTGCGCTGGCGCTGCGCGGCATACCGCTGTCGATATCGGCGGCCGTGGGCTTCATCGCGTTGTCCGGCGTCGCGGTGCTCAATGGGCTGGTGCTGATCTCCTACATCCGTTCCTTGCGCGGGCAGGGGCGCACATTGGAACAGGCGATCCGTGAGGGGGCGCTGGGCCGATTGCGTCCGGTGCTGATGACGGCGCTGGTGGCGTCGCTGGGCTTCATTCCGATGGCGATCGCCACCGGCACCGGCGCCGAAGTCCAGCGCCCGCTGGCGACGGTGGTCATCGGCGGGATCTTGTCGTCGACCGCGCTGACGCTGCTGGTGCTGCCGCTGCTGTACCGGCTGGCGCACCGCGACAGGAAAATGCCAGCGCCAACACCAGGTTAGACGCTGCCGGCCCGCTCGACGACCAGGATGCGCGCCTGCCCCGCCGGGTGGGCGCAATGGGCGTCGCCCTCGGCGGCGTAGAAGATGTCACCGGCGCGCAGGTGCGCCACCAGTTCGCGGCCGTTCTCGCGGTAGTGCATCGCCACCTCGCCATCGAGCACGGCGAACACCTCGTCGCCGTCGTTGACGTGCCAGCGGTACGGCTGGTCGGTCCAGTGCAGCCGCACGGTGGCGTTGTCGATCGCGGCGATCGATAGCGCCTCCCAGGCGCGCGCGCCGGTGTACTCGCTTGCGCGGACGATTTTCATGCTCGCCCCCTATCCCTGGTTCCAGTCGTATTCCATCTGGCGCGCCGTGCGCAGCGCGAGCTCGCGGCCGGCCAGTCGCTCGACCAGATGCAGCGACATGTCGATGCCGGCCGAGATGCCGCCGGAGGTGACGGTGGCGCCATTGTCGATCCAGCGCCGGTTTTCCTCCACCTGCAAGGCCGGGAAGGCGGCGCGCAGGCCGGCCACGTCGTCCCAATGCGTGGTCACCCGCTGGCCGTCGAGCAGCCCGGCCTTGGCCAGCAGGAAGGCGCCGGTGCATACCGACGCCACCAGTTCGCAGGCGCCCGCCCTGGCGGCGATCCAGTCGATGACCTCCGGCCTGGCCAGTTCGGCATCGACCACGCCGCCGGGGACGATCAGCACGTCGACCAGATCGCCGCCGGCGAAATCGGTCTCCGGCAGCACGCTCAAGCCGGCGCGCGCGCGCAGCATGGCCAGGGTGGCGCCGACGGTGCGGACCTGGAACGGCGGCGGCGCGCCCGGATCGAGCTTGCCGGCCACGCGCGTGGCGCAAGTGAACACCTCGTACGGTCCGGCGAAGTCGAGGACCTCGACGTTGTTGAAAACATAAATGCCGATGGTGCGTGTCATGCAGCCTCCTGGGTTGGAATGACAAACATCATCCCATTTTGTCGATTGACACAAATGACACTCATAGCGGAATATCTGCCAATATGAGACCCGATCCGACGCCCGCTTCCAAGAACGCCGCCGCAGCCACCGACATCTGGCTGCTGGTGTTCCCCGGCTTCGTGCTGCTCGACGCCACCGGCCCGGCCCAGGTGTTTGCGACCGCCAACGACGAGGCGCGGGACGCCGGCCTGCCGGAACCCTACCGTATACATATGGTGTCGGCGGACGGCGGCGCCATCGCCTCGACCGCCGGCGTGACGGTGTTGACCGCGCCGCTGCCGACGGCGGGACTGGCCGGCTCGACCTTGGTGGTGTCCGGCGGCAGGGGGCTGGAAACGGGCGACAGCGTCGCGCTGGCGCCAGCGACGGTGCGCTGGGTGGCCGCGGCCGCTGTCGGCGCGCGGGCGGTGGCGCGCTGCTGCGCGGTGTGCAGCGGCGCCTTCGTGCTGGCGCGCGCGGGCTTGCTGGACGGCCGGCGCGCCGTCACGCACTGGCAGGACGCGGCGCTGTTGCAGACGCAGTACCCCGCCATCACGGTGCAGGAGGACGCCATCCATATCAAGGACGGCACTATCTATACATCGGCCGGGATCGCCGCCGGCATCGATCTGGCGCTCAGCCTGGTCGGCGAGGACCTGGGCCGCGACTTCGCGCTGGGCGTGGCCAAGCGCCTGGTGGTGTTCTTCAAGCGCCCCGGCGGCCAGCGCCAGTTCAGCGCCGAACTGTTGGCCCAGGCCGGTGCGCAAGGCTTGCACGGCCAGCTGACGGCGTGGCTGCGCGCGCGCCTGAAGCAGCCGGTCGACGTCGAGCAGATGGCGGCGGCGTTTGCGCTGTCGGTGCGTTCGCTGCACCGCAAGCTGCAACAGGAGGCGGGCGTGTCGCCGGCCCAGCTGTTGCTGCGGCTGCGCATGGAATGCGCCTGCGCCTTGCTCGAGCAGCCCGGCATGACGGTCAAGCGCGCCGCCGCCCAAAGCGGCTTCGGTAGCGGGTACAATCTGCGCCGCGCCTTCGCCGCGCAGCTGGGCGTGGTGCCCAGCGACTATCAGGCGCGTTTCGGCTAAGCTCGGCCAACGGCGCCACACACAGGAAACCGCATGCGGGAATTTGAAACATGGATGGCGCGCGTACTGTTGCTCAACAGCGCGCTGACCCTGGGCGTGAGCCTGGGCCTGCTCGGCGCGCCGCAGGAGGCGGATGCGCTGCCGCTGTTGTTCGGTGTCGGGCTGTTCGGCTTTCTGGCCGCCGTGCTGTCGCTCAAACGCTGGAAGAGCGGCCTGTTGGGCGGCATGCTGTACTACGCGGTGCAGCTGATCGGCTATTTCCCGCACGACGGCGGATGGCAATATAGCGTCAAGGCCGGGGTCAGCATCGGCCTGGCGATGCAGTTTTCGAGCGTGACGGTGGTGCTCAACATGGTCGCGCTGGCCTTGCTGGCCGCCACCTCGGCGGTGCTCGCCTGGCGCGTGCGGGCCGCCGGCGCCCGCTGAACGCGGCGCCACTTCCCTTCCTTTCCGGCGGCCGTGTCGCGTCCCGCCACGCTGTTGACGACCGCTTGCTGGACGTCATGGGCCCGTCATGAAGTCACAGTAACATCCTTAACAAAATTTCCTTCACGAATTAATATCGCACGCGATTTTCCTGCGTAGCGCCGCTGTGAAGGATATCTTCTCAGCAATACAACATGATCTAAAGAACATGATTGGTGCCGCTGGAATATTGCTTTTATGCAGGTTGCGGACAAGATACATTCGTGGAAATAAATTCCTGTTGGAAATTAAGTCGGCTATACTTGCTCTCAATACGCTCGGTTCAGGTGCCCCCCAAGCCCTGGTTCGGGTAGAAAAAAGTCAATGATTTCAAATGCTTGGGGCATTTGGGATACATGACGGAGAATGTCGAGATTTTTTATTCCCCGCAGCAACAAGTTTGTTTAGTGAAAGATTCGCTCCGGTCGCCTTGTACTCGAGTGGGTCAAAATCGTCGTCCGCCAAGTTCACTTCACCGTGTCGCGGACGATGCACAACACAAATTTAAAGAAATTTAAGTTGAAATGCAGCAAATCGCCGCCGTTTGCTAAAGTTGACACTTTTGTTGACGTTAAGAATGTGTGTGCGGGATTTTTTGCGCCTGTAGTAACGAATTATCAGCAAATACATAGTTATAAAACGGCAAATGTGCCACTGACGGAAGCCAGGAGACGACGGTAGGACCGCCGCTCCCGCTTTTTCGGACAGATCGAATGAGCGCCCTTTAGGAGAAATGCAATGAGCGTCGTAACCAGTTTCACCACGGAACAGATCGCAAGTCTGACTACCCAGCAGATCGCCACGATCACCACAGCTGAATTTGCTTCGCTCAACTCCGACCAGATCGGCGCGCTGACGACGCTGCAGGCTTCCGTCATGACCGCCACCCAAGTGGGCGCGATCACCACCAGCAGCGTCACCTCGCTGACCACGCAAGACATCGCCGCGTTGGGCACCAGCGCCGTGACCGGCCTGACCAGCGCGCAAATGAAAGCGCTGGCGACCGACCAGATCGTCGCGTTGACCACCAACCAGGCCGCCGCCCTGCTGACCCAGCAAGTGGCCGCGCTGTCGACCGACGGCATCGTCGCCCTGGAAACGGCCGACTTCGCCGCGCTCAAGACCGCCGCCGTCAGCAGCCTGACCAGCGTCCAGATCAAGGCCCTGACCACCGACCAGATCGTCGCGCTGACGACCGCCGGCGCCAACGCGCTGACCACCGCGCAAGTATCCAATTTCAGCACCGACGCCATCGCCACGCTGCAAACGGCCGACATCGCCGCATTGAAAACCAGCGTGATCGCTTCGCTGTCGTCGGTCCAGGTCGGCGCGCTGACCACCGACCAGGTCAAGGCCCTGACCACCGCCACCCTGGTGGCACTGAGCACCTCGAATATCGCCAACGGCCTGACCACCGACCAGATCGTCGCCTTGTCGTCGACCCAGTTCGCCAGCCTGAGCACCGCCCAGATCGCCGCACTGTCGAGCAACAGCATCGCCGCCATTGAAACGGCCGACATCGTCGGTATCAGCACCGCCGGCATCGCCGCGCTGAAATCGAACCAGATCGCCGGCCTGAGCACCGACCAGCTCGCGAACTTGTCGAGCAACCAGATCGTCGCCCTGAGCACGGCCACCATCAAGGCCTTGAGCACCGACCAGATCGTCGCGCTGACCACCGCCCAAGCGGCCGCGCTGACCACCCAGCAAGTCGCCGCGCTGGGCACCGACGCCACCGCCGCGCTGGAAACGGCCGATTTCGCCGCACTGAAGACCGCCGCCATCGCCGCCCTGTCGAGCAGCCAGATCCGCGTGCTGACGACCGACCAGGTCGTCGCGCTGACCACCGCCGAAGCCAACGCCCTGACCAGCCAGCAAGTGGCCGCGCTGACCACCGACGCCGTCGCCGCCCTGCAGACGGCCGACCTGGCCGCGCTGAAAACCGCCTCGTTCGCCGCGCTCGGTTCGAGCCAGGTTGCCGCGCTGACGACCGACCAGGTCAACGGCCTGGCCACCGCCCAGTTCGCCGCGATGAGCACCGCCAACTTCGCCAACGGCCTGACGACCGACCAGATCGTCGCCATGCGTTCGGCCCAGTTCGCCAGCCTGAGCACCGCCCAGATCGGCGCGTTGTCGAGCAACAGCATCGCCGCGATTGAAACGGCCGACATCGTCGGTATCAGCACCGCCGGCATCGCCGCGCTGAAATCGTCGCAGATCGCCGCGCTGGTCACCGACCAGATCGCCAACCTGTCGACCAACCAGATCGTCGCGCTGACCACCGCCGGCATCCGTGGCCTGACCACCGACCAGGTCGTCGCGCTGACCACGGCCCAAGCCGCCGCGCTGAGCACCCAGCAGGTCGCCGCCCTGAGCACCGACGCCATCGCCGCGATGGAAACGTCGGACTTCGCCGCACTCAAAACCGCCGCCATCGCCGGCCTGACCACCAACCAGATCCGCGCCCTGACGACCGACCAGGTGGTGGCGCTGACCACCGCCGAAGCCAACGCCCTGAGCAGCGCGCAAGTGGCCGCCCTGAGCACCGACGCCGTCGCCGCGCTGCAAACGGCCGACCTGGCCGCGCTGAAAACCGCTTCGTTCGCCGGCTTGAATTCGAGCCAGGTCGCCGCGCTGACGACCGACCAGGTCAACGGCCTGGCCACCGCCCAGCTGACCGCGCTGACCACCGCCAACATCGCCAACGGCCTGACGACCGACCAGATCGTCGCCATGACGTCGGCCCAGTTCGCCAGCCTGACCACCGTCCAGATCGGCGCGTTGTCGACCAACAGCATCGCCGCCATCCAGACCGCCGACATCGTCGGTATCAGCACCGCCGGCATCGCCGCGCTCAAATCGCAGCAGATCGCCGCCCTGGTCACCGACCAGATCGCGACCCTGTCGAGCAACCAGATCGTCGCCCTGACCACCGCCGCCGTGCGCGGCCTGACCACCGACCAGGTGGTGGCCCTGACCACGGCCCAGGCGTCGTCGCTGAGCACCCAGCAAGTGGCCGCCCTGAGCACCGACGCGATTGCCGCGATGGAAACTGCCGACTTCGCCGCGCTGAAAACCGCCGCCGTCGCCGGCCTGACCACCAGCCAGATCCGCGCCCTGACGACCGACCAGGTGGTCGCGCTGACCACCGCCGAAGCCAACGCCCTGAGCAGCGCCCAAGTCGCCGCCCTGAGCACCGACGCCGTCGCCGCGCTGCAAACGGCCGACCTGGCCGCGTTGAAGACCGCCTCGTTCGCCGGCATGAACTCGACCCAGGTCGCCGCGCTGACGACCGACCAGGTCCACGGCCTGGCAACGGCGCAGTTCGCCGCGATGAGCACCGCCAACGTCGCCAACGGCCTGACCACCGACCAGATCGTCGCCATGACGTCGGCCCAGTTCGCCAGCCTGAGCACCGGCCAGATCGGCGCGCTGTCGAGCAACAGCATCGCCGCGATTGAAACGGCCGACATCGTCGGTATCAGCACCGCCGGTATCGCCGCGCTGAAATCGTCGCAGATCGCCGCCCTGGTCACCGACCAGATCGCCAACCTGTCGAGCAACCAGATCGTCGCGCTGACCACCGCCGGCGTCGCCGGCCTGACCACCGACCAGGTCGTCGCACTGACCACGGCCCAAGCGGGCGCGCTGAGCACCCAGCAAGTGGCCGCGCTGAGCACCAACGCCATTGCCGCGATGGAAACGTCCGACTTCGCCGCGCTGAAAACCGCCGCCGTCGCCGGCCTGACCACCAACCAGGTCCGCGCCCTGACGACCGACCAGGTCGTGGCGCTGACCACCGCCGAAGCCGGCGCGCTGACCAGCCAGCAAGTGGCCGCGCTGAGCACCGACTCGGTCGCCGCCCTGCAGACGGCCGATCTGGCCGCGCTGAAGACCGCTTCGTTCGCCGGCATGAACTCGAGCCAGGTTGCTGCGCTGACGACCGACCAGGTCAACGGCCTGGCCACGGCGCAGTTCGCCGCGATGAGCACCGCCAACATCGCCAACGGCCTGACGACCGACCAGATCGTCGCCATGCGCTCGGCCCAGTTCGCCAATCTGAGCACCGCCCAGATCGCCGCGCTGTCGAGCAACAGCATCGCCGCGATTGAAACGGCCGACATCGTCGGTATCAGCACCGCCGGCATCGCCGCGCTGAAATCGTCGCAGATCGCCGCCCTGGTCACCGACCAGATCGCCAACCTGTCGAGCAACCAGATCGTCGCGCTGACCACCGCCGGCGTCGCCGGCCTGAACACCGACCAGGTCGTCGCGCTGACCACGGCCCAAGCCGCCGCGCTGAGCACCCAGCAAGTGGCCGCCCTGAGCACCAACGCCATTGCCGCGATGGAAACGTCCGACTTCGCCGCGCTGAAAACCGCCGCCGTCGCCGGCCTGACCACCAACCAGATCCGCGCCCTGACGACCGACCAGGTGGTGGCGCTGACCACCGCCGAAGCCAACGCCCTGAGCAGCGCCCAAGTCGCCGCCCTGAGCACCGACGCCGTCGCCGCGCTGCAAACGGCCGACCTGGCCGCGCTGAAGACCGCTTCGTTCGCCGGCCTGAATTCGAGCCAGGTGGCTGCGCTGACGACCGACCAGGTCAACGGCCTGGCAACGGCGCAGTTCGCCGCGATGAGCACCGCCAACATCGCCAACGGCCTGACCACCGACCAGATCGTCGCCATGACGTCTGCCCAGTTCGCCAACCTGAGCACCGCCCAGATCGGCGCGCTGTCGACCAATAGCGTCGCCGCGATCCAGACGGCCGACATCGTCGGTATCAGCACCGCCGGTATCGCCGCCCTGAAATCGCACCAGATCGCCGCCCTGGTCACCGACCAGATCGCGACCTTGTCGAGCAACCAGGTTGTCGCCCTGACCACCGCCGCCGTCCGTGGCCTGACCACCGACCAGGTGGTGGCCCTGACCACGGCGCAAGCCTCGGCGCTGAGCACGCAGCAAGTGGCCGCCTTCAGCACCGACGCCATCGCCGCGATGGAAACGTCCGACTTCGCCGCGCTGAAGACCGCCGCCGTCGCCGGCCTGACCACCAGCCAGATCCGCGCCCTGACGACCGACCAGGTGGTTGCCTTGACCACCGCCGAAGCCAACGCCCTGAGCAGCGCGCAAGTGGCCGCCCTGAGCACCGACGCCGTGGCGGCCCTGCAGACGGCCGACCTGGCCGCGCTCAAGACCGCGTCGTTCGCCGGCATGAATTCGACCCAGGTGGCCGCGTTGACGACCGACCAGATCGCCGGCCTGGCAACGGCGCAGTTCGCCGCAATGAGCACCGCCAACGTCGCCAACGGCCTGACGACCGACCAGATCGTCGCCATGACGTCGGCCCAGTTCGCCAGCCTGAGCACCGCCCAGGTCAGCGCGCTGTCGACCAACAGCGTCGCCGCGATCCAGACGGCCGACATCGTCGGTATCAGCACCGCCGGTATCGCCGCGTTGAAATCGTCGCAGATCGCCGCCCTGGTCACCGACCAGATCGCGACCTTGTCGACCAACCAGGTCGGTGCGCTGACCACCGCCGGCGTGCGTGGCCTGACCACCGACCAGGTGGTGGCCCTGACCACCAACCAGGCAGCGGCGCTGAGCACGCAGCAAGTGGGCGCCTTCAGCACCGACGCGATCGCCGCGCTGGAAACGGCCGACTTCGCCGCGCTGAAAACCGCCGCTGTCGCCGGCCTGTCGACCAACCAGATCCGCGCCCTGACGACCGACCAGGTCGTCGCGCTGACCACCGCCGAAGCCGGCGCGCTGACCAGCCAGCAAGTCGCTGCCTTCAGCACCGACGCCGTGGCGGCCCTGCAGACGGTCGACCTGGCCGCGCTGAAAACCGCTTCGTTCGCCGGCCTGACGTCGAACCAGGTCGCCGCGCTGACGACCGAGCAGGTCAACGGCCTGGCAACGGCCCAGTTCAACGCGATGAGCACGGCCAACTTCGCCAGCGGCCTGACGACCGACCAGATCGTCGCGATGACGTCCGCCCAGTTCGCGAGCCTGCGCACCGCCCAGGTCGCCGCGCTGTCGAGCACCAGCATCGCCGCGATTGAAACGGCCGACATCGCCGGCATCAGCACCGCCAGCATCGCCAGCCTGCGTTCGGCCCAGATCGCCGGGCTGACCACCGAGCAGGTGGCCACGTTGACGACCGCCCAGATCGTCGCGCTGAGCACTTCGTCGTTCCGCGCCCTCGGTTCCGACCAGGTCGCCGCGCTGACCACGGCCCAAGCCGCGTCGCTGAACACCCAGCAAGTGGCCGCCCTGACCGTCGACGCGGTTGCCGCGATCGAAACGGCCGACCTGGCCGCGCTCAAGTCGAGCGCCATCGCCGGCCTGTCGAGCGCCCAGATCCGCGCCCTGACGACCGACCAGGTGACCAGCCTGTCGACCGCCAGCATCACCGCGCTGACCACGTCGCAAATCGCCAACGCGCTGACCACCGACCAGGTGGTGGCGTTGACCTCCAACCAGGTCGGCGCGCTGAACTCGGCGCAAGTGTCGGCCCTGAGCAGCAGCAGCCTGGCCGCGCTCGAAACGCAGGACATCGTCGGCTTGAAGTCGTCGTCGATGGCCGCGCTGCGCACCGTGCAGGTGGCCGCATTGACCACCGACCAGATCACCGCGCTGAGCACCGCGCAAGTGTCGGCCCTGAGCACGGCGGCCCTGGCGGCCGGCCTGACCACCGACCAGGCCGTGGCGCTGTCGAGCGACCAGCTCAACGCGCTGACCACCTCGCAGATCCGGGCACTGTCGACCAACAGCGTCCAGGCGCTGGAGACGGCCGATATCGCCGCGCTCAAGACCTCCGCCTTCGTGGCCCTGAGCACGACGCAGCTGGTGCGCCTGACCACCGACCAGGTGGTGGCGCTGAGCACCGGCCAGCTCAAGTCGCTGAGCTCGTCGCAAGCGAACGTGATGACCACGGCGCAGATCGCGGCCATGAGCACCAGCCAGGCGCTGGCCCTGTTCAACGCGTCGAAAGGCCTCTCGCCACTGGTCCTGGACCTGAACGGTAACGGCATCGAGACGCTGAGCGCCTCGGCCGGCGTCAGCTTCGACCTGACCGCCTCGGGCACCAAAGTCAACGCCGGCTGGGTTGGCGGCGGCGACGGTCTGCTGGTGCGCGATGTCAACGGCGACGGCACCATCAACGATGGTAGCGAGCTGTTCGGCGTAGGCACCACGCTGGCCGACGGTTCCAAGGCCACCAACGGCTACGATGCGCTGGCGCAGTTGGACAGCAACGGCGACGGCACCATCGACGCCAAGGACGGCGCCTTCTCCAGCCTGCAGGTGTGGGTGGACGGCAACGCCGACGGCATCAGCCAGGCCGACGAGCTCAAATCGCTGGCGTCGCTCAACATCACCAAGCTGAACCTGGACGTCAAGACCAGCGGCGCGCGTGACAACGGCAACACCATCGGCCTGACCTCGACCTTCGAGACCGCCGACGGCGCCACCCACGCCGCGGCCGACGTCTGGTTCGCTGCCGGTAACGCCAGCACCAACCTGACCAGCTCGGTCAGCGGCCTGGCGTCGGCGATGTCGAGCTTTGGCGCGGCAAGCGCGGCCACCACCGTGACCAAGCTGGAGATGCCTTCCAGCACCAACACGGCAGTGGCGGCGATGGCCAGCGCGATCAGCAACTACGACACCAAGCTGACCGCCGTGAGCAACTCGGTCTCGACCGAAGAGACGCTGCGACTGAAGGCCCTGCAAGGCGCCCATCACCAGGGTATCCTGGCTGCCAAGTAAGCTTAGTTAGCCTCAGTTAGCCTCGTCACAAAGACGGCAAGACCTCCGGGTCTTGCCGTTTTTTTTTGAACGGTCGAATAGCGGGGTAAACCTGCTTGTGCTTCTAAACAACAAAAGCCGTTTGCGGGCTCTGCGCTGGGTTAGAATCCGAAGGCTGGAACGATAGTGCGCGAAGGCAAGGTTCGCCCGCCCACCCGGCCCAGTTCATCCATACACCAGGCCTATGCACGATAAATTTCCCCATACCGCGATCCAGTGTCTGACCGCCATCGCGCAGCATCATGGTCTGCAAATCAATCCCGAGCGGCTGATCGACGACTACGCGCTGCGCGCGGAGGAACCGGGCGACGGCGCGCTGCTGCGCATCGCCTCGGATATCGGTTTGAAAGCCAAGGCGGACCGGCTCAACTGGTCGCGCCTGATGGCGCAGGGCGGCGTGTTCCCGCTGATGGCGCGCCTGGTCGATGGCAATATGATCATCGTGGTCGGCGTCAAGCCGGCCGACGTGGTCGGCCACCCGGGCGCCGAGGACCAGGTCGCCGTGCTCAACCCGGCCAACGCCAACGCCGCCGTGGTCATGGTCGCGCGCGGCGAGTTCGAGAAGCGCTGGGGCGGCGAGGTGCTGTTCATCAAACGCCAGCACAAGCTGACCGACCCCAACCAGCCGTTCGGGCTGCGCTGGTTCATTCCCGAGATCCTCAAGCAGAAGGCCGCCTTCCGCGACATCTTCATCGCCGCCATCGCCATGCAGCTGCTGGCGCTGGCCTCGCCGATCTTCTTCCAGCTGGTGATCGACAAGGTGCTCACGCACCAGAGCGTGACGACCCTGCAGGTGCTGGCCGTCGGCATCATCATGGCGCTGGTGTTCGACGCCACCTTCGGCTTCCTGCGCCAGACCCTGACCCTGGCCGCGTCCAACAAGATCGACATGCGCCTGACGCGGCGCGTGTTCGCCCATCTGTTGTCGCTGCCGATCGACTTCTTCGAGACCACCAGCGCCGGCGTGGTCACGCGCCACATGCAGCAGCTGGAAAAGATCCGCAGCTTCCTGACCGGGCGCCTGTTCTTCACCGCGCTCGACCTGATCGCGCTGCTGGTGTTCGTGCCTATCCTGTTCAGCTATTCCTTCAAGCTGGCGATGATCGTGCTGCTATTTGCGGCCATGATCGGCGGCATCGTGCTGGCCATGGTGCCGACCTTCCAGCGCCGCCTCAACGCGCTGTACTCGGCCGAGGGCCAGCGCCAGGGCATGCTGGTCGAGACCATCCACGGCATGCGCACGGTCAAGGCGCTGGCGATCGAGCCGTCGCAGCGCCGCATCTGGGACCAGCGCTCGGCCGAGGCCATCACCATGCACTTCCGCGTCGGCCAGATCTCGATCGCCGGCAACGCCGTCACCGATTTCCTCGGCAAGCTGCTGCCGGTCACGCTGATCGTGGTCGGCGCCGCCGACGTGTTCGACTCGACCCTGTCGGTCGGCGGCCTGATCGCCTTCCAGATGCTGGCCGGGCGCGTCACCGGTCCGCTGATCTCGCTCGTCGGCCTGGTCAACGAGTACCAGGAGACGGCGCTGTCGGTCAAGATGCTGGGCGAAGTCATGAACCGCGCGCCGGAAGGCCGCGCCGGCGCCAACGGCCTGCGCCCGGTGCTGGACGGCGAAATCAAGTTCGACGCCGTCACCTTCCGCTATCCGGGCGCGCAGGCGATGGCGCTCAACAAGGCCAGCTTCACCATCGAGCAGGGCACCGTGGTCGGCATCGTCGGCCGCAGCGGCTCGGGCAAGACCACCCTGACCAAGTTGATCCAGGGCTTGTATCCGGTGCAGGAGGGCATCGTGCGCTTCGACGGCATCGACGCCCGCGAGATCGAGCTGTCGCATCTGCGCCGCCAGATCGGCGTGGTGTTGCAGGAGAACTTCCTGTTCCGCGGCACCGTGCGCGAGAACCTGTCCGTCACCAAGCCCGACGCCACGTTCGAGGAACTGGTGGCGGCGGCGGTGGCGGCCGGCGCCGACGAATTCATCGAACGCCTGCCGATGGGCTACGACACCGTATTGGAAGAGAACGCGTCGAACCTGTCGGGCGGCCAAAAGCAGCGCCTGTCGATCGCCCGTACCCTGGTGGCGCGGCCGCGCATCCTGATCCTCGACGAGGCGGCCAGCGCGCTGGACCCGGAAAGCGAGGCCATTTTCATCGGCAACCTGTCGAAGATCGCCGTCGGCCGCACGGTGGTGATGATTTCGCACCGCCTGTCGACCTTGGTCAACGCCGACAAAATCATGGTCATGCAGCAGGGTAGCCTGATGGATGCGGGCCGTCACGAAGAACTGCTTACACGTAGCGAAACTTACCAGCACCTATGGAACCAGCAAACAAGTCACCTTTAAGCTTCAAGCGCCGCAAGGACGAGACCGAGATCGAGTTCCTGCCGGACGCGGACGCCATCGAGCGCGGTCCGCTGCCGCGGTTCGTGCGCGTCACCCTGCACGTGCTGCTGCTGGCCTTCGTCTCGTTCATCCTGTGGGCCTGCTTCTCACCGGTCGAGAAGATCGTCGTCGCCCACGGCCGGCTGGTCAACCCGCTGCCCAACATCGTGGTGCAGCCGCTCGAGACGTCCATCATCCAGAGCATCGACGTGCGCGTCGGCCAGATCGTCAAGAAGGGCCAGGTGCTGGCCACGCTGGACCCGACCTTCAGCGCCGCCGACGAGTCGCAGCTGCGCATCCGGCTGCAAAGCCTGGACACCCAGGCCGCCGGCCTGCGCGCCGAGCTGTCGGGCCAGGCCGGCGCCGACGTCGCCAGCGGCGCGAGCGCCGATACACAGCTGCAGTCGCAGCTGTCGAGCGAGCGCAAGGCCAACTTCGCCGCGCAAAAGGCCAAGATGGACCAGAACATCGCGCGCCTGCGCGCCGGCCTGGAGACCAACAAGCACGACCAGGTGATCCTGGCCCAGCGCGTCAAAGCGCTGCGCGAGGTCGAGGCCATGCAGGAGCAGCTGATGGCCGAGCAGTTCGGCGCCAAGATGCACCTGCTGGAGGCGCGCGACCGCCGCCTGGGCGTCGAGCGTGACATGGACATGCAGCGCAACAAGGCGATCGAGATGGCCAGCGAGCTGGCCTCGGCCGAAGCCGAGCGCTCGGCCTTCGACAAGAGCTGGCGGCAGAAGGCGATGGAGGATTTGCTGACCGCCTCGCGCGACCGCGACGGCATCAACGAGCAGCTGGCCAAGGCCGACAAACGCTTGAAGATGATCCAGATGGTGGCGCCGGCCGACGGCGTGGTGCTGGAGATCGGCAAGCTGTCGGTGGGTTCCATCGTGCGCGAGGCCGAGGCGCTGTTCACCCTGGTGCCGCTGGGCGCCGAGCTGGAGGCCGAAGTGCAGATCGATTCGCTCGACATCGGCTACATCAAGCCGGGCGCCGTCACCCATTTGAAGGTCGATGCCTTCTCGTTCATGAAACACGGCATGTTGGAAGGCAAAGTGCGCACCATCAGCCAGGATTCGTTCAAGCGCGACGCGGCCGACAAGAACGGCGGCGGCATGGACGCCTACTACCTGAGCCGCATCCAGTACAAGGGCGAGCTGAAGAAAATGACCGAGGGCACGCGCCTGCTGCCCGGCATGACCGTCTCGGCCGAGATCGTCGTCGGCCACCGCACGGTGATGTCCTACCTGCTGTATCCGCTCACGCGCGCGCTGGACGAATCGATCCGCGAACCCTGACGCCGGCGCTTTTCTTCTTCGCCAATAAAAACGGGCGGCACGCGCCGCCCGTTTTCACTTCCCAAGCACTACATCAGAAGCGGTAACCCACACCGACGCCCAGCATCAGCGGATCGGCCTTGACGCGGCTGGCCTTGACGCCGCCGATCATGACATCGCTGCGGATCTGCACTTTCTTGATGTCGAAGTTGAGCGACCAGTTCTTGTTGATCGCGTAGTCGACACCCGCCTGCAGCGCCAGGCCGACGCTGTCGTGTTCCAGGTCGGCGCCGCCGTTGAGCAGCTTGACCTTCGAGAATACCGTGTAGTTCAAGCCGGCGCCGAGATACGGCTTGAACGGCGAATCCAGCACAAAGTGGTACTGCACCATCAGCGTCGGCGGCAGGTGCCTGAAGCTGCCGATGGTGCGGCCGTCGAGCATGACGTCGTGCTTTTGCGGATAGGTCAGCACCAGCTCGGCCGCCCAGTTCGGCGTGAAGAAATAGGAGACGTCGAATTCCGGAATGGTCTTGTCGCTGATGGTGAGGCGGTCCGACGCGCCGGCGCCGCCGATCGGATCGGACTTGTTGGCCAGGTCCAGGTTGACGGCGCGCGCGCGCACCAGCCACGGCGTTTCCTGCGCCACGGCGTTGCCGGCGACGGCGCCCATGCTACCGATTGCTGCGAATATCAATGCTGCCAGATGCTTGCTCATTTCACTTCCTTGTGTCGTGGTGGTGTCCCGGATGTCTGCGAATTTTCTCGGCGCTGGGGGATGACGCGAGGTGCGCAGTGTGCCTTGGCGCGCTGGCGCCCGCTATCGGGAGAACTTGATTGTTTGGTAGGGCAATCCCTACCGGACGGCGACACGGGGTGGCCGGGGATGGCGGCGGCGTCCTGCCCTACGGCAGTTTCAGGATTTCCTGAGGGTTAACAGCACGCTTTCCTGATGGTGCCGTTGACTGTTAGCAATGATACTTCGGTCCATCGCCATACGTCTTGGCGCCCTATCTCTCTATTGGACTACGTAATGAAAAAATTCCTGACCCTCGCAGCGCTGGTAATCTGCATGCCCCTGACCACCCTGGCGGCCAACAAGACAAACGTCAACGGCACCCCGGCGACCGCCGACGCCGGCGCCCGCGTCATCAACATCCTGGCCAAGACCAAGCACGTCAACGTCACCCAGGGCGAGACCGTGAAGTTCGTCGTCGGCGACAAATCGTTCGCATGGCACTTCGACACCCTGCGCGGCAGCACCAGCTTCGCGCTGTCGAAGATCGCTCCGAAAGAGATCGATACCCACCGCGTGCGCGTGTTCGTCGCGCCGAATCCGCTGTACCACGGCGGCTAAGCACGGCCGGGCCAAGATCGTCCCATCCATCCCTTATCAAGGAATACCATGCGCAACTGGACCATCCTGCCACTCGCTTGCCTCGTCCTGGCGGGCAATACCTACGCCGCCGGCAGCGAAGACTGCCACCCATCGTCGGAAAAAGAAATCGCCGGCCTGTTCGACCGCTGGAACGCGTCGCTGCAAACCGGCGATCCGGACAAGGTCGTCGCCAACTACGCCGAAAACTCGGTGCTGCTGCCGACCGTGTCGAACACGCCGCGCATGACGGTGGACGAAAAGAAGGATTACTTCGAGCACTTCCTGAAGAGCAAGCCGGTCGGCACCATCAACAGCCGCCGCATCCAGATCAAGTGCAACAGCGCGGTCGATGCCGGCCTGTACACGTTTAAATTTGCGGATGGCAAGCAAGTCAAGGCACGCTATACCTACACCTACAAGTGGTACGGTACCGAATGGCTGATCACCAGCCACCATTCGTCGGCCATGCCTGAAAAAGAGTAAGCGCGGTTGGCTTGCTTCAAGAATCCGACCCGGGCGACCAGGTCGGATTTTTTTTTGTTCAGCCGCCCATCAGGCTGGCGATGACGGCGTCGACGTTGTCGGCCGTCAGCGGCTGATACAGCACCTCGCGATGCCGCGCGAGGGCCTCGTCGGTGACCTTCGAATAGTCCAGCTTGACCATCTTCTCCACCACTTCCGGCGCGTAGCGCTGCTTGATCACCTTGGCCGGATTGCCGCCGACGATGGTGTATGGCGCCACGTTCCTGGTCACCACGCTGCCGGCCGCGATCACCGCGCCCTGGCCGATGGTGATGCCCGACATGATCAGCACCTGCATGCCGATCCAGACATCGTCGCCGACCACGATCGCGCCCTTGGTGGTCGATTCCAGCGCCTCGCCGAAAAACTTGACCCGGAACGGGAAGGTGGACACGCCCTCGTAAGGATGGTTGCCGCCCAACATGAACGTGACCTCGTCGGCCAGCGAGACGAAGCTGCCGATGCTCAGGCTTTCGTCCGGGTGGCCGTAGGCGATCACGCGCAGCGGACCGTAGCTGCGCCGTCCCACCGTCACCTTGCTGAAATCGAACGGGCCGGCCGACAGCGTCAGGTCGGTCTGGTTGTGCGGATTGAGCGCGCGCCAGTAGGCGCGCTTCTGGTCTTCATAGGACGGCTGCGGGGCCGGCGGCGCGGCCGGCACGGGTGCAGGTGCAGGGGCTGTCCTCGGCGGCACGTCGTGCGGCACGTTGCGGATTGCCTCGTAGAAGTAATCGTCGTCGACGTAGTCCTGCATGTGCTCGAAGAAACCGGTCTTCTGGTAGTCGTTCTCGGGGTCGAAATAGTAGGGGATGATGTGCTGGATCAGCAGCGCCTTCTTTTCGTGCTCGTAGACCATGCGGTCGAGCAGGCCGGCGACCACGTAAGGCTTGAGCAGGGTCAGGTAATTTTTGCCGAACACCTCGGCGATGTTGTAGCCGCCCTTTTTGTAGCCGCCCTTGCGGCCGGTGGGCACGCCGCTGAAATACGGCTGGAACAGCACGATGGCGCGCTTGCCGGTGCTGAGCAAGCGCAGCAGCACGTCGGTCTGCACCAGCCGCAGGTGCTGGTTGCGGGCGAAGTCGGGCAGCGCCAGGAACTCGGCGCGCCACATGCCGAAGCCGCCGATCCAGGTCGAGATGAACGACACGCGGCGCACGAAATCGCTCATGCTGGTGATCACCTCGAGCGCGTTGCCCTGGAAGTGGTTGCCGTTGGTGAAGAACACGATCGGCATCTCGGCGGCGGTGGCGCTGTAGACCTTGAGCATCTCCGGCAGGCTGCCCGGATTGAACATCAAGTTGTCGTTGTGCAGCTTCAGGTACAGCCCGCGCCCCTGTTCCATGACGAACTTGAAGTTCATGTCCGGCGAGATGGTCTCTGCGTGGCGGTGGTAGCGGATCTTGCCCGGATGGGCGGCGACAAACTGCGCGGCGACCTGCTCGGTGTCGTCCTCCGAACCGTTGTCGGAGATGACGACTTCGACCTCGCCGCCGTCGCTGAAGGCGGGCTGGCTGACGATGCTGTCGAGCGTCTGCCGCAGGAACGGCGCGCGGTTGTAAGTCGGGATGCAGATCGACAGGATGACCTGGTTGGATTCCATAGGCGTGGTGTGGGTTCCGTGTTCGCGGTGGTCGGGCGCTCAGGCGCGGCGGTAGCGGCGCAGCTGCTCGGCGTGCGCCTCCGGGTGCAGGAAAAAGTAGTTGGTCGGGATGGTGTTTTCGTCCATCTCGCCGAACTCCACCAGGCGGCCTTCCTCGGCCGTGTAGACCTGGTAGCCGACGCCGCGGAACAGCGCGAAGATCTCGTTCGGGTTGTAGCCGAATTTGGCCGACCATTTGCGCAGGATTTCCGACAGCACGATCGGCTTGTCGCGGGCGATGGTGTCGATGCCGCCCTTGAACACCAGCAGCTCGGCGCCCTCGACGTCGCACTTGATGAAGTCCACCCGCACGCCGGTTTCGGCGGTGTAGGCGTCCAGGGTGCGCACTTCGCACTGCGCGGTGCGCACGTCGTCGCGCCCGGTCAGGTTGACGGCCGAGGCGTTGCCCGAGCCCTCCGGCGGGTAGTAGAAGGTGAACTCCCCCGCCTGTTCGGACAGGCCGAAGTTGTGCGGCTTGATGTTGGCGCTGGCGTTGAGCGCCAGGTTGGTCGTCAGGTGGCCGTAGGTGGTCGGAATCGGCTCGAACGCGTATACCGTCGTGGCGCGGCGCGAGGCGGCGATGTTGAGCGCGTACCAGCCGATGTTGGCGCCGATGTCGAAGAAGTTGTCGCCGTCGGCCACCAGGTTTTCCATCATGGTCGCCTCTTCCTTCTCGTAGTCGAAGAAGTTGAGCGTTTCCATCGGCGCCACGCGGTAGTCGCCTGGCGTGCAGGCGATGCGGATGCCGCGGTCGCGCGAGGTCATGACGACCTTGCCGTCTTCGACCTCGATCTTGCGCACGTTGGTGCGGCCGATGTAGGCGGCGTAGTCGAAAAACACCGCGTGGTGCTCTTCGTACATGGTCTTGATGAAGCTTGGCTTGTCGATCGCGCCCTGCTCGAATTGCGCCAGCGTCGTTTGGATGGAAATCATGTCAGCACTTTCGGTAAGGTTTCAGGACAGGGTGGCGTGCCAGTCGTCCAGACGCAGGCCCATTTTCTCGCGCAGGAATTCCTGCGAGCCGGCGCTGCTGACGAAGGCGTTGGGGATGGCGATGCGGCGCACCGCCGGCAGCCTGGCCAGCGCGCCGTCGGACAGCAGGTCGTGCAGCCGCTCCAGGATGGCCGAGCCGAAGCCGCCGTTGGCCTGGTGTTCCTCGATGGTGGCGACGTGCGTGTAGCGCACCGCCAGCGCAGCCAGCTGCGCGCTGTCGATCGGATTGACGAACGGGAAACTGTATAAATCGATGTGCGGCGCGGCCTGCTCCAGGTAGCGCGCGGCGTAGCCGACCATGTCGCCGGTGGCGAAGACGGCGGCGGTGCTTTCAGCATTGACGCGCACCGGCACGATGCCGCCCAGGGTCAGCGCCGGCGGCTGCGCGTGCAGGCGCGGTTCGCCGGCCTTGTTCAGGCGCATATAGCACGGGCCGCGGTGCTGCGCGATGAAGGCGGTCATGGCGTCCACCTCGGCCGGGTCGCCGGGCGCCGTCACCACCATGCCCGGGATGGTGCGCAGCATGCCCAGTTCCTCGGTGGTGTGGTGCGAGGTGCTCAGCGGGCCGTAGGCGTAGCCGCCGCCGACGGCGATGATCTTGACGTTGGCGTCGTGGTAGGCGACGTCGTAGCGGATCTGCTCCATCGCCCGCAAGGTCGGGAAGTTACCGATCGAGTAGCAGAAGACCGTGTAGCCTTCCAGGCTCAGGCCCGCCGCCAGGCCGACCATGTTCTGTTCCGCGATGCCGACGTTGATGAAGCGGTCCGGGAAGGCCTCGGCGAACGGTTCGAGCACCGAGTAGCCAAGGTCACCGCACAGCAGGAAGATGCGCTCGTCCTGGCGCGCCTGCTCCATCAGGGTCTTGATAAAACTGTTTCTCATGCTTGATCCTTGGATTCTTGCAGCAGTTCGGCGCGCGCGGCGGCGAATTGCGCGGCGTCCGGCGACTTGTAGTGCCAGGCCAGCTGGTTTTCCATGAAGCTTACGCCTTTGCCCTTGACGGTGTGGGCGATCACCACGCGCGGCTTGCCGGCGCGGCCTTCCTTGGACAGCGCGGCCGCCAGCGCGGCGTGGTCGTGGCCATCGACTTCGATGGTCTCCCAGTTGAAGGCCTTGAACTTGTCGGCCAGCGGATCGAGATTGAGCACGTCTGCGGTGCTGCCGAAGCTTTGGATCTTGTTGTAGTCGACCACCAGGGTCAGGTTGTCGAGCCGGTGGTGCGGCGCGAACAGGATCGCCTCCCAGTTGGATCCCTCGTCAAGCTCGCCGTCGCTGACGATGGCGTAGGTGTGCCACGCGGCCTTGCGGCGCTTGCCGGCCAGCGCGACGCCGGCGGCCACCGACAGCGCGTGTCCCAGGCTGCCGGTCGACAGTTCGACGCCCGGCACCTTGTGGTTGACGTGCGAGGTGAAGTCGCTGCCGTTGTCGGTAAAGGTGTCGAGCGCGGCGCGGTCGTAGTAGCCCGTTTCGGCCAGGGTCGCGTACAGCGCGGTGCAGGCGTGGCCTTTGCTGTAGAACAGGCGGTCGCGGTCGGGCGACTTCGGTTGCGCCGAGTCGGCCGTCATCAGGCCGCCGTACAGCACCGCCAGCACGTCGGCCACCGAGAAGGCGCCGCCCAGATGCGAGGCGCGCTTGGTGTGGCACATGTGCAGGCATTGCAGCCGGATGCGGCGCGCCAGCGCGGTGGTGGAGGCGGCGTCGAAGGTGTCAGCGATTTTGTCGATCATCACAAGTAGCTTTCTATGGTGCGGCGGAAGCCGTCGGCCAGCGAGGTGGCCGGGGTCCAGCCCAGCGCTTGCGCCTTGGCGATGTCGGGGGCGCCGCGCTGGACGGCGCTGGCCAGGTAGTTGTCGCCTTGCGGGCGCTCGACGTAGCTCAGGGTCAGGCCTTTTTCAGGATACATCCCGACCAGCAGCTGGCCCAGGCCGCGCATGCTGATCTCGCCGTCCGGGTTGCCGATGTTGTAGGCCTGGCCGTCGGCGCCATCGAACAGCACTTTCCAGAAGCCGGCGACGGCGTCGGCCGAATAGCAGAACGAGCGCGTGGCCAGGCCGTCGCTCTTGAGCGCGATCGGCTCGCCGCGCAGGATGCAGGCGACGAAGTCGGCGTAGACGCGACCGTCGTCGAGCAGCATGCGCGGGCCGTAGGTGTGGAACGGGCGCACGATCTTGACCGGCACGCGGTATTGGTGGCTCCACGACACGCACATGTTTTCGCCCATCCGCTTGCTCTCGGCGTAGCAGGCGCGCACGGAGGTCGGATCGACCACGCCGTAGTCGCCTTCGGCCGTCGGCACCTTGGCGGCGGCGCCATACACTTCGCTGCTGCTGAAGTACAGGAAGCCCAGGCTCCCGCTGGCGCGGGCCAGCTGCAGCAGGGCCGCCGTGCCCAGCGTGTTGGCGCTGAGCGTGCCGACCGGATCGGTCGCGTAGTATTTCGGGCTGGCCTGGCTGGCCGCGTGGATGATGTAGTGCGGCTGTTCGTCCAGCGTGAACGGCGCGCTGATGTCCTGTTCGATGCAGACCAGGTCGGGCCGGCCGCCATCGCCCAGGTGGTGGGCGTAGCGGCGCTCGAAGCCGGCGCGGTTGCGCACCATGGCGAGCACGCGAATGTTTAGATCGCGCGTCTCGTTCAGGTACAGCATGGTCTCGACCATGTACGACGGCAGGAAGCCGGAGGCGCCGGTGATGCAGACGGTGCGTCCGCGCAGCAGCTCCCAGTTCAGTCCCGGCGTGGCCACGATCGCCGCCATGTCGGCGGTTTCGATCGGGTGGCGGCTTGCGTTGGTCATGGCGCGCCTCAGAAACCGACGCCGAAGAATTCCTCCAGCTTGGCGACGGTGAAGTCCAGCATCTCGCGCGTCAGGCCCGGGAAGACGCCGATCCAGAAGGTGTCGTTCATCACGCGGTCGGTGTTGGTCAGGTCCCCGGAGACGCGGTAGTTACGGCCGATCATGTACGGCTGGCGCGTCAGGTTACCGGCAAACAGCAGGCGGGTGCCGATCTTGTGCTGGTCCAGGTAGGTGAGCAAATCGACCCGCGCGACGTTGGCCTCCGGCTTGAGCGTCATCGGGAAGCCGAACCACGACGGGTCGGAATTCTCGGTCGCCACCGGCAGGATCAGGAACTCGGCGCACGACTGCAGCCGCTCCGTCAGATACGCGAAGTTGTCCTTGCGGGCCTGGATGAAACCGGCCGCGCGGTCGATCTGCGCCAGGCCGCAGGCGGCCTGCATGTCGGTGATCTTCAGGTTGTAGCCAAGGTGGCTGTAGGTGTACTTGTGGTCATAGCCGGCCGGCAGGGTGCCGAAGCACTGGCAGAAACGCTTGCCGCAAGTGTTGTCCTTGCCCGGCGGGCAGTAGCAATCGCGGCCCCAGTCGCGGAACGACTCGGCGATCATTTTCAGTTCGGCGTTGTTGGTGAAGACGGCGCCGCCTTCGCCCATGGTGATGTGGTGGGCCGGGTAGAACGACATGGTGCCGATGTCGCCGAACGTGCCGACCATTTTGCCGTCGTAGGTGGAGCCGAGGGCGTCGCAGCAATCCTCGATCAGCCAGAGGTTGTGCTTTTTGCAGATCGCGACGATCACGTCCAGGTTGTACGGATTGCCCAAGGTGTGGGCCAGCATGATCGCTTTGGTTTTCGGCGAGATCGCCGCTTCCAGCTTGGTGACGTCGATGTTGTAGGTGCCCAGCTCCACGTCCACGAACACCGGAATCGCGCCGAACTGGATGATCGGGTTGACGGTGGTGGGGAAGCCGGCGGCCACGCCGATCACTTCATCGCCGGGCTGGATCGCGCGCGGTCCCAGCTTCGGCGAGGTCAGCGTGTTGAACGCCACCAGGTTGGCCGAGGAGCCGGAATTGACGGTGATGAGGAATTCCACGCCGATCATCTTGGCCAGCTTGGCCTCGAACTGGTCGTTGAAGCGGCCGGTGGTCAGCCAGGCGTCGAGCGAAGCTTCGACCATCAGTTCCATTTCCGGCGCGCCGACCACTTTGCCGGCCGGCGGGATCACCGTCACGCCGGGCTCGAAGGCCTTCGGCACGCTGGCCAACGCGCCGTATTCGGCCACCAGCTTGTTGATCTCCGCGCGGAGTTGTTCTTTGGTTTTTGCTTCGCTCATGGTTGCTGCCTTAGATGTGTGCGGTGTTTTGGTAGGTGTCGATTTGCGCCAGCGTGAAGGCGCGCATGTCGGCCTTGGCGGCGTGCGCCTTGTGCCAGCCGACGATCATGTCGATGGTGTGGCCGAGGTGCCAGCGCGGTTGCCAATGCAGACGGCCGCGCGCCTTGGAGCAATCGAGCTTGAGGTAGTGCGCCTCGTGCGGTTGCGGCGCCTGGTCCAGCTCCCAGCCGGCGCCATCGCCCCAGCTCTCGCACAGGCGCGAGATGATCCATTCGACCGGGCGGGCGTCGATGTCGTGCGGCCCGAAGTTGAAGCCTTCGGCGTAGGCAGCGCCGTGCGTGTAGAGGTGTTCGGCCAGCGCCAGGTAGCCCGACAACGGCTCCAGCACGTGCTGCCACGGGCGGATCGCGTGCGGGCTGCGGATACGCACCGGCTTGCCGGCGGCGATGGCGCGCACCATGTCGGGGATCAAACGGTCCTCGGCCCAGTCGCCACCGCCGATCACATTGCCGGCGCGGCCCGAGGCCAGCGCCACGCCATGCTCGGCGTAGTTTTCCGGATTGAAGAACGACGAGCGGTAGCCGGCCGTCACCAGTTCGGCGCAGGCCTTGCTGTTGCTATATGGGTCGTAGCCGCCGAAGGCTTCGTTCTCGCGGTAGCCCCAGGCCCACTCCTTGTTTTCGTAGCACTTGTCGCTGGTGACGTTGACCACTGCCTTGATGCCGGGCGTGTTGCGCACCGCTTCGAAGAAGTTCACCAGGCCCATGACGTTGGTGGCGTAGGTCTCGACCGGGTTGGCATACGAGTAGCGCACCAGCGCCTGCGCCGCCATGTGGATGACGATTTCCGGCCGCGCTTCCAGCATGGCGTCGCGCAGCGCGGCGCCGTCGCGGATGTCGCCGATGATGGAGGTCATGCCGGCGCCCACCTGCGCGGTGTCGAACAGGCTCGGTTGGCTCGGCGCCAGCGCGAAGCCGGTGACGTGCGCGCCCAGTTGCTGCAACCACAGGCTAAGCCAGCTGCCTTTGAAGCCGGTGTGACCGGTCAGGAATACCCGTTTGCCCTGCCAGAAGGACGGGGTCATGGCCACCGCTTCCACGGCGCCTTATCGCTTTGCCACAGGTCTTCGAGCAGCACCTTGTCGCGCAGCGTGTCCATCGGCTGCCAGAAGCCGTGGTGGTGGAAGGCGTCCAGCTGGCCTTCGCCGGCCAGCTGCTCCATCGGTTCTTTTTCCCAGGTGGTGCTGTCGCCGTCGATGTAGTCGATCACCTTCGGCGAGAGCACGAAGTAGCCGCCGTTGATCCAGGCGCCGTCGCCTTGCGGTTTTTCCTTGAAGCTCACGATGCGCTGGCCGTCGATGTCGATGGCGCCGAAGCGGCCGGGCGGCTGCACCGCCGTCATGGTGGCCAGCTTGCCGTGTTTCTTGTGGAAGGCGACCGAGGCGCCGATGTCGATGTCGGACACGCCGTCGCCGTAGGTGAAGCAGAATGCCTCGTCGTGTTCGACGTGCTGGCGCACGCGCTTCAGGCGGCCGCCGGTCAGGGTGTCGGCGCCGGTGTCGATCAGGGTGACCTTCCATGGCTCGGCGTGGCGCTCGTGCACTTCCATGCTGTTCTTTTGCAGGTCGAACGTGACGTCCGAGGTGTGCAGGAAGTAGTTGGCGAAGAATTCCTTGATCACGTAGCCGCGGTAGCCGCAGCAGATGACGAAGTCGTTGATGCCGTGGGCGGAATAGCTTTTCAGGATGTGCCAGAGGATCGGCTTGCCGCCGACTTCGACCATCGGCTTCGGCTTGACAGTCGTCTCTTCGCTGAGCCGTGTGCCCAGCCCGCCCGCCAATATGACTGCTTTCATGCTATCCCCGGATTGTTATGTTGACGCAGATCATATTATCTATTGCGCCCGGGCTATTTTAAAGGAAAAGAACAGGCATTTTGCTGCCGCAGACTCAGCGATGGAGGATTTACCACACTATGGCGTGAGCAAAAGTTGGTAGCCGATTCGCATGGTGCGCTGCACCGCATCGAGGCGGTGTGCGGCGCTTGTCGCAAGGTGTAGATGATGTATGGAAATGAGTGTGTTCATTTCGGAAAGACGTGCCGACAACAGTTGTTTGAAGGCGCCGGGCGCGCCGAAGTTGTGGCCCTGCTCGTGGGCTTGATACAGGAGTTGCAGGCCTTCGAGCGCGGCGTCCAGCGAGGCCGCCGGCGCCGTTGGCGCAGCCGGTGCGAGGCGGAAGCTGGACAGCGCGCGCGGCAGATAAACGTAATGGCCCGCCTGCAGCGCGGTGAGGGCGGTGGCGACGTTGGCGCGTTCGGGGAAGGCGCGGTCGCGGTAGCGGCCGAACGCGTGGCCCAGCGTGGCGCGTTTGAGCAGCAGCGCGCCGGGCGCGCACATGGCCGCCGCACCACCACCGTCGCCGCCCAACAGCATGTTGGACAGCGAGACGCAGTCGATCACGATGTCGGCGGCGAACAGCGGCGCCGCCGGCAGCGCCTGGCCATCCGGCGCGAGCGGCTGGCGCCAGCAGGCCACCACGCCGATGTGCGGATGGTCGACAAAGCAGGGCAGAATGACGGCGATTTTTTCCTGCGCCAGCGTGTCGCCGGGCGGGGCGACTGCGATGTATTCGCCCAGGGCCAGGGCCAGGCAGTGATTCAGGTTGTCGAGCGCGCCGAGGCCGGGCGCGTGGCTGTAGCGCAGGCGCCGGTGGGCTTTCAGATAGGGCTTGAGCAGCGCGCGGCAGGCGCCGTGCGGGCTGGCGTCGCTAACGATCACTTCGCAGTTGACGTGGGTTTGCGCCAGCGCGCTGTCCAGGGTGGCCTCCAGCGTCAGGGGATCGTCGGCCGGGATCAGTATGCTCACCAGCGGCGGGGCGGCGTGGGCGGCTTGCGTTGGCGCGAGTTGCAGGGTTTTGTGGCGGCCGCGTTTCAGCGTGCCGCGCGCCACGCGCAGGTAAAGCAGTTCCAGGTCGCGCGCCAGCGCCGGGGTGTCGAACAGCGGCGCGCTGGCGCGGTTTTTCACGAGGCGGTTGCGCAGGCGGGCCAGCTCCTTCGGGTGCGTGGCGAGGCGGATCGCCTTGGTGGCGTACTGTTTTTCCGTGCTCGCGATCAGCTCCGGCAAGCCTGCCGCTTGCAGCAGGCTGCCGCACACGCGGCTGGCGAAGGTCGGGCCGGCACGGGTCAGCAGCGGCAGGCCGGCCCACAGCACGTCGCCGCCTATGGCGCCGGCGTTGTGCGGGCCGGTGTCGAGGAACAGGTCGGCCGCCTGGTAGCGGTCCATCGCCAACTCGCCGGCTTCCGGCGCGGAGAAGCACAGGCGGTCGCTGGAGATGTCGTGCCGCAGCGCGGCCAGGCGCAGGTTGTCGCGTACCTGTTCGCTGTCGGTTTGCAGCCACAGCACGCTGCCCGGCACCGCGTGCAAAATGCGCATCCAGGTGGCGAAGCGCTCGGCGACGATGTGGCCGGCGGCGCCGAAGCAGCAGAACACGAAGGCGTCGTCGGGCAGACCGAATTCGGCGCGCGCACCGGCCGGCGGCGATAGGGGGAGGGCGCGCTGGCGGTCCTGCGGCTGGAAGCAGTGCGGAAGGTACAGCGGTTTTTCGGTATGGTAGCCGGCCAGGTCGGGTGGCAGCACGAAACTGTCGGCCAAAACGTAATCGACACGGGTATTTCCGCTGGTGCCGGCCTGTCCGAGCCAGCCGATTTGCACCGGCGCGGGACGATGGCCCAGGATGCCGGGCCGTCCGCCCGGCAGCACGCCGTGCAGGTCGACCAGGATGTCGATTTCGTGGGCGCGGATCGCCTGCGCCGCCTGCAAATCGCTTAGTGGGCCGATCGGCACGTGCAGGTCGAAGGCGCGCAGCAGGCGTTGGCGCAGGGCCGAGTTGTCCTCTCCGCTCCAGCAGAAGCCATACACTTCCACCTGGCCGCGGTCGTGCAGCTCCAGCAGCTCGGCGATCATGCGGCCGGTCGGCTGCGCGCCGAAACCGCACGACAGGTAGCCGACGCGAAGCTTGCGGTGGGCATAGCCATCCTGGTCGGACAGCGCGGTGGACGGCGGCGGGAAGTGCAGCGCCGCCTCGCGCCGCGCGCAGGCCAGCTGGCGCGCCGGGTCTTCGCCCAAGCTAAGCATCGCCAGCGCCGACGTGTGGTGCTGCAAGGCCGTTTCGCTGAGGCCCGGCACGAAGCCGTGCACCGGCCACGCGCACAACTTCAGGCGCAGGTCGAGCCAGCGCGGCACGATCAGTTTTTGTTTGGGATCGAGTTGGAGGCTGCGCAGCAGCGCGTCCTCGGCTTGCGCGGGATCGCCCTGCGCCTCCGCCAGCCTGCCGATGTTGTTCAGCAGGCGTACCTGCAGCGAAGCCGCCGCCGGCGGTGCGCCCGGCGGCACCGTCTCCAGCAGATCGAGCGCCTCGCGCCACAGGGCCAGCGCCGCTTCCGGTTGGCGTTTGCGCTCCAGCAGCACGCCGAGTCCTAGCTGGCTTTCGGTGAAACCGGGTCGCAGCTTGAGCGATTTGCGGTAGGCGCTTTCGGCGCCGGCGTCGTCCTGACCCTGCACCTGCACCACGGCCAGGTTATACCAGGCCACATATTCGAGGGGGGAGTCGCAGTGTTTCAGCCACAGCGAATACAAGGCGATGGTCTGTTCGGTCTTGCCTTGCGCCGCCAGCAGGCCGGCCACGCCGATCAAATCCATGACGGACAGTTCGCCCAGTCCCGCCAGCGCCATCGCCAGGGTGCCCGCTTCCGACAGGTTACCGGCGGCCATGGCTGCGTGAAGTGGGCGGGTCATGGGCGTCCGTTCGGTGGTGGGCTAGGCCGAGGGACCTGCGTCCCAGCCGTCGGTGATATCCGCCGGGTAGCCCCGTTTGAAGTGGGTGGTCCACGGATAGGCCGGCGCGCCGGTGCCGTCCTTGAGCCGTATTTTGCTGGCGTCGCACAGGAAGGCGGCCGGATTGCCGGCGACGACGGTGCCGGTGGCGACGTCGCGGTGCACCTTGCTGTGCGCCGCCACCAGCGCGCGTTCGCCGACCTTCACGCCGGGCAGGATCACCGACATGGCGGCGATGGCCGCGTAGTCGCCGATCTCGACGCCCATCAACACGTTGCTGGGCGGGTGGGGATCGTTGGTCAGCACCACATACGGCAGCAGCCAGACGAAGTTGCCGACCTTGGACATTTTGCCGATGAAGACATTCGACTGGCAGCGCACGTAGTCACCGATCTGGCAGTCGCCCTGGATGTCGTTCATGGTACCGATCTGGAAGGCGATACCGGCCACGGTTTTTTCGCGCACCACCACGCGGTGGCCCGTCACCAGCTTGTCGCCGAAGCGCGAACCCTCGTAGAACACCGAGTGGGAGCGGATGCGCGCGCCCTTGCCGAACACCAGCGGCTGGCCGTCGGCCAGCGGCGTTGGATAGCCGATCTCGCAGTAACCGTCTATGACCGAGCCGTCGCCGATCTCCACGTTGTCGTGAATGATGGTGAAGGGGCCGACGCTGACGTCTGCGCCCAGTCTGGCTTTCGGCGAAATGATGGCGCTGGGATGGATCATACGGTGCAGAATTTACGCACGGCGGCCGCCACTTCGAGCGCCTGCTCGTCGCTCATCGTCGGGCCGATCGGCAGGCTCAGAACCTCGCGGTGGATCGCCTCGGCCAGCGGGAACGCGCCCTCGGCGTAACCCAGGTCGGCGTACGCCGGCTGCAGATGCGGCGGCACCGGATAATGGACGATGGTGCCGATGCCTTGTTCGGCCAGCGCCTTGGCCAGCGCGTCGCGCTGCGCGTGGCGCACCACGTACAGATGCCATACCGGTTCCGCCCAATCCGGGACGAACGGCAGCGCCAGTCCGGCGATGCCGGCCAGTTCGCGGTCGTAGATGGCGGCGATGGCGCGGCGGCGGGCGTTGTCCGCGTTCAGCTTGGGCAGCTTGACGCTCAAGAGCGCCGACTGCACCTCGTCCAGGCGCGAGTTATAGCCGGGCACCTCGTTGTAGTATTTGACCTTGGAGCCGTAGTTGCGCAAGGTGCGGATCTTGTCGGCCAGGTCGTCGTCGCTGGTGGTGACGGCGCCGCCATCACCCAGCGCGCCCAGGTTTTTGCCCGGGTAGAAGCTGAAGGCCGCCGCGTCGCCCAACTGGCCGGCCACGCCGCCGCGATACAGCGCGCCGTGCGCCTGCGCGGCGTCTTCGATCAGTTTCAGATTGTGTTTAGCCGCCAGCGCCTTGAGCGGATCCATGTCGGCGGTCTGGCCGTACAGGTGGACCGCCAGAATGGCTTTGGTGCGCGGCGTGATGGCCGCTTCCACCAGCGCTGGATCGATATTGAAACCGTCGGCGGTCGGCTCGACCGGAATCGGCACGGCGCCGCAATCGCTGACCGCCAGCCAGGTGGCGATGAAGGTATTGGACGGCACGATCACCTCGTCGCCGGGACCGACGCCGTAGGCCTTGAGGATCATGAAGATCGCATCGAGGCCATTGGCCACGCCGATGGCGTGCCGGCTCTTGCAGTAGGCGGCGAAGCTGGCTTCGAAGGCCGACGTCTCGGCGCCCAGCACATACCAGCCGGAGTGCAGCACGCGCTTGAACGCCGCTTCCAGTTCGTCGGCTTGCGACAGGTTGATGGCTTTCAGGTCGAGGAAGGGGACGCTCATGGTGAGACTCGCTTATGGTGGTTTGCCGCGGCCACGAATTCGTCGTAGTCGTGATAGTAATCCTTGGGGTCATACAGCGTCGAGGCCATCACCACGCACACCGCGCCGGAGGAGAAGTTCTCGACTTCGCGCCACATCATGCCTGGCACGTACAGACCGTAATAGGATCGGTTGAGCTGAAATTTCTTGCGCTCGAAGCCATCGTCGACGATGACGTCGAAGCTCCCCGACATGGCCACGAACAGCTGCTGCAGCTCGATGTGGCCATGGCCGGCGCGCGCCGATCCGCCCGGCACGTCGTACAGGTAGTAAACACGCTTGATATCGAAGGGGATATGCACGCCGCCCTCGATCACCGACAGGTTGCCGCGCACGTCGTGGTGTGGCGGCAGGTCGATCATCCGGCACTGGTCCATCATGACGGCGTCCCCTTGCGGTTGGCCGCCACCGCCGCGTGGAAGCGTTGCTGCGACGTGGCCATCATCGGGAACACGCCGCCCAGGCGCACCGCCACGTCGTCGACGGTCGGCGCCATCACCTCCAGCTCCTCCGGTCCGACGATGCCGATGTCGGCCGACTCGATCAGCAGGTCGATGTAGTCAGAGAAGCAGTAGCCGAAGTTCGGATTGCTGTTCGGGTTGGAGTTCGATTCCAGCCGGCGGTCGTGGCGGAAGTAGGACAGCTCTTCGTCGATATAAAACACCTTGCCGTCGCGCGCCAGGTTGAAGTACGCGGCGACGTCGGCCAGCCCCAGCGTGCAATCGTGGTTGTGGTATTTGAACAGGTGGCGGCCGATCTCCCACAGCCGCTCGCGGCGGAACATGATCGAGCTGAATTCGCCGACGAAATTGCGCATGCCCAGCACCATGCTGCGCTGCATATCGCGCGCCGGCATGCTGCCGCTGGCCTCATACGGGCGGCGCGTTTCGGTGCGCTCGTTGTCGACGTTGATCACCTGCGAGGCCGAGAACACCAGCTGGATCTCCGGGTCCATGTTCATGGTCGCGACCATGCGCTCGATGCAGAACGGATGCAGCACGTCGTCGTCGAACAGGGGCTTGATCAACTTGCCCTTGGCCGCGAACAGCGCGGTCAGCACGTTCTGCTCGCGGATCGCCGAATTGCGCTGGTAGATCAGGTGGCCGGCGTACCTGGCGCAGATCTCCTTGATCGCCTCGGTCGGGCAGTTGTCGCTGACGAGGATCTCGATGTTCGGATAGCTCTGGCCCAGCGCGGAGCGCAGGCAGGTCTCGAAATGGCCGGTCTTGTACGACGGGATGACGATGCTAACTAATGGCAAACTCATAGTGCGTTCCCTGCTCAGGCGGCGACTGCCGTTACGATGTACTGCCACGGCAGCGCGTCTTCGACCGCCACCACCGGATCGATGCCGCTGGCGCCGGCCATCAGGCGGATCGCCGGCAGGTATTTTTCACGCGCCGGTTCGTCGACGATGCGCGCGCTGCCGCCGCTGATCTGGAAGCCGGCCTGCTGGAACATCTCCAGCATGGCGCCGCGCGTGAAGATGCGCTTGCGCGATTTCTCCAGGCCCGTCGGGCCGTAGCGCAGGTCGCCGGCGTTCATGCGCGCCTGGATGCTCCAGTGCTGGAAGTTGCGGATGGTCGCCACGATCTTGCCGCCCGGCGCGATGCTGGTGCGGATTTTCTGCAGCAGCGTCCATGGATCGTCGATCATTTCCAGCGCCTCGTCGAGCACCCAGCAATCGGCGCCGCGCACGTGGTCCCACAAATCCGGGCCGGCGTGTTCGATCTCCACGTTGAAGACGAAATCGCAATGCGGGCGTGCCGCCTGGGCCGGCGCCGGATCGGCCTCGATGCCGGTGTAGTCGACGATGGCGTTGCGCGCCTTGTAGGCCTTGGCGAAGGCGCCGTCGCGGCAGTGCACCTCGACGATCTTGCGCGCCTCGGACGGCACGAACTGCAGCAGGTCGGTGTTGACCACGGTGGTGGCGCTGGGCAGGTCGTAGTGATAGCCGCCGGTGCGGATCACGGTGCCCTGCCAGTCGTGCTTGATGTAGTTGCGCTTGGGCGGCTTGGGCGCGAAGTCCTCGCGCACCCACTCGATGCTCTCGATCAGATGGTGGGCGCCGGCCTGGTGGATCGCCAGCATGGTGGAGATCATCGGCGCGCCGTGCTTGATCGGCATCGGCCACTGGCGCACCACCTCGATATTGGTCAGCATGCAGGCCGGATGCAGGTAGCGCACGGCGCCGTCGGCGCGGTCGTAGCCTTGCTCGTTGACCGGCTGGATGGTGCCGACGCCGTACATGCCGGGACGCAGATGGCTGTGCAGCGATTCGATGAAACCGCCCTTGAGGATCTCGACGTCGGAGTCGAGGAACAGCACCTCGCCGGACAGGCCCAGATGGTTGATCGCCCAGCTCAGGCCAGGACCGTGGTGGATGTTGTAGCCGAACGGGATGAACTCGACGTTCTCGAAGCCGTCGGTGATGGCGCGGATTTTCTCGGCCACGTCCGGGTTGGAGCCGTCGATGATGTAGACGCGGTTGGTGTAGAACTGGCGCAGTGTGCGCAGCAGCGCCTCGATCAGGTCCGGCGAGTTGTAGGACACGCTGACGATCGGGATCTGGTCGATGCGCACCGGTTCTGTCGGCGGTTCGTCTGAAGGGCGCACCGCGTGCTGCGGCGCGGGCATGCGCGGCGCGGCCGGCTTGGCCACCTGCTGCAGCACCGTCTCCAGGTTGCGCACGAAGCGCGGCGTGTCGAACAGCGCGCAGGTCATGCGGTTGGCCACCAGCTGGCGCTTCATCGACGCGATGCGGTTAGGATCGTTGGCCAGCGCCACCGCCTTCTCTTCGTAGTCGGCGAAGTTATAGGTGATCAGCTGCGGCAGGTCGACCGCGCGCAGCAGGCTGCCGGCCATGCGCGACGAGAAGGTTTGGCCGGCGCAGGTGAGCAGCGGCAGGCCGGCCCACAGCGCGTCGCTGGCGGTGGTGCCGGCGTTGAACGGGAAGGTGTCGAGGAACAGGTCGGCCAGCTGGTAGCGCGCGAGGTACTCGGCCGGCACGGCGCGGGTATTGAAGATCAGGCGGTTGCGGTCGATGCCCGCTTGCTCGGCGTAGCGGTACAGGTTTTCGCGCACTTCCGGATAATCGGCCACCAGCCACAGGACGCTGTTCGGCACGCGGCGCAGGATGTTCATCCAGGTGCCGAACATGTCGGGCGTGAACTTGAAGTTGTTATTGAACGAGCAGAAGACGAAGGCGTCGTCCGGCAGGTTGACGCTGGCGCGGGTCGGCTTGGCGGCGATGGCGCGCTGGCGGTCGTTGATCTGGAAGGTGTCGGGCAGGTACAGCGGCTTCTCGGTGAAGTCCTTGGTCATCTCGGGCGTGATCAGGAATTCATCGGCCAGCACGTAATCGACGCCGGGCAGGCCGGTGCTGCCCGGGAAACCGAGATAGGTCAGCTGCACCGGCGCCGGACGGTAGGCCAGGATGTTCGGACGCGCGCCCAGGGTCAGGCCGTGCAGGTCGACCAGGATATCGATTTCGTGGGCGCGGATGGTGCGCGCGGCCTGTTCGTCGGTCTGCGCGTCGATGCGGATGTAATGGTCCATCGCCTTGACCACGCGGGCGCGGATCGGCGAGCCGTCCTCGCGGCTCCAGCTGAAGGCATAGACCTCGAACTTGCTGCGGTCGTGCAGCTCATACAGTTCGGCGGTCAGGATCGAGACCGCGTGCGAGCAGAAGTCGGACGACAGGTAGCCGATGCGCAGGCGGCTGTGGCCATAGCCATGGGCGCCGGTCAGCGGCGCGACGGCGGCGTTGACCTTCTCGTTGACGAAGCGGCGCGCGGCGGCCAGCTGCTGGGCGGGATCGTCGGAGGCGCTCAGCATCGCCAGCGCCGAGGTGCCGTCGATCATGGTGGTAACCGAGATGTGTTCCAGGCCGCTGTAGACGGGCCACTCGCACTGCTTCTGGCGCAGGTGGACCCAATGGGTCATCACGTTGGCCTGCTGCGGATCGACGCCCAGGCTCAGGGCCAGCATCTTCTCGGCCTCGGGGTAGCGTTTGCGGATCTCCAGCAGGCGACCGAGGTTGTTCAGGGTCTGCACGTGCAGGGTTGGATTGGTCTTGATATCCGGCTGGACGTCGGTCAGCACCGAGTTCCACATCGCCAGCGCCTCCTCGGGGCGGCCGACCCGTTCGAGCAAGGTGCCCAGATTGAGGCGGGCCTCGACGAAGTTGGGATTTTGCGCGATGGCCTGGCGCAGCACTTTCTCGGCGCCGGCATCGTCGCCGCTATTGGACAGCACCACGGCCAGGTTGAAGCAGGCCGCGTAGACCAGCGGCGACGGCGTGTTCAGGATCCAGGCTTGATACAGGCCGATGGCGGCGGGCAGCTGGCCGCTTTCCTGCAGCACGGCGGCGGCGCCGAACAGATCGCCGATGGAAAGCGACCCGCTGGCGGCCAGCGCCATCACATTGCCCAGCGGGCTGGTATCGGAGGGAGCGGATGCGGCGGGAGCTTGAGCGGTCATGGCTGGGCTTAAAGTTGGGTCGATCCGGCACGCGGCGAACGGCCCGCGGAGCCACAAAAGGTAGGCACCATCATACCTTTTGTCGCTGGCTACGTGGCAACTTTTGGCTCAGGAGCAAGAATGTAAAACCACCTCTGCTCAAGCGATCACAACCCTCGGGGTCAGTGCCGACATTCGGACACAAGCCCTTCCGTATCGTGCAGATACGGTTGTGAGCGTGTCCGAATGTCGGCACTGACCCCGGGGTGGGGTTAGCGGTTGGGGACGCTAAACCAGCTGGTGGCGCTGTGGCCGGCCTGCTCGCGGTGGTTGCCGATGAGCGCGCCGGCGGCGCCTTGCAGACCCTGCCCGGCGTGGTATTGCTTGAGCGCGTCGGTCATCGCTTGCACGCTGTTTTCGCCGGCCAAACCGGTGGCTTGCAATGCGGTCAGCTGTTGTGTTTGTGCCGCATTGTTGACGCCGGTCGTTGCCGGATTGGCTGCCGTGAAGCTCGACAGGGCGTTGCTCAGGCCACTGACTTGCTGTTGCAAGGAGGTCGCTGGCGCAGCCGATGCCGCCGGTTTTTGCGCCAGGAACCAGACGTCGGCGCTGTCGTGCACGCTGCCGTCGGTGCCCGTGTAGCTCGATGTCAAACCGATCATGTTGCCGTTTTGTTGCGTCAGCGCGCTGCCGGCGCCGGTGCCGATCGTGGCAATGCCCAGTTGCGCCAAGGTCTTGAGCTCGCCGGCCTGGCTGACGCCATCCGAGTTGCCGTCGACCCAGACGCGCAGCGCGCCGAACGCGTCGTCGGCATCGCTGATGCGACCGTCGCCGTTGTTGTCGAGCGCGGCCAGCGCGGCGTAACCGTCGGCCGCTTTGCTGCCGTCGGCCATGGTCGTGGCGCTGCCGAACAGCTCGCCGCCGTCGTTGATGACGCCGTCGCCGTTGGGGTCCAGGGCCAGCAGGCCGTCCTTGCTGTCGACCCAGCCGGTGTTGACGGCCTGGCCGTCGCCGCGGATGTCGAACCGGACGCCCGCCGCGATGCCGAGGGTGCGCACGCCGTTGCCATCCAGGTCCAGCACCAGCGGCGTGGCGTAGTTGACCGACGCTGAGTTGAGCGCCATCGTTTGCGTGACCGACATGGACGCCACCTGGGCGCCGGTGAAGGCGTTCGCCTGCGCGACGCTGAGCGCGGTCAGGCCGGTGGTGGTCAGCGACGGGATCTGCCCGGCCGTGAACGCGGCGATCTGGTCGGTGGTGAAGACCTGCAACTGGCTCGCCTTGAGGCCCGCCACCTGCGTGTTGGTCAGGCCGGCGATCTGCGTGGTCGACAGGTAGCCGATCTGCGTCACCGTCAGCGAACCGAGCTGGCTGGTGGTCCAGGCCGCCAGTTGCGTTGGCGTGAAGGCGTTGATCTGGTCGATCGTCAGCGCGGCGATCTGGGCGTTTTTCAGCGCGGCCATCTGCACGGTGGTCAGCGCGGCGGCCTGGTTGCCGGTCAGCGCGTTCAGTTGCGTCGACGTCAGCGCCTGGATTTGCGCCGTGGTCAGCGCTTGCAGCTGGCTGGTGTCGAAGGCGGCGACCTGGTCGACCGTCAGCGCGGTGACCTGGCTGAGCTTGATGCTGGCGACCTGCTCCGTCGTGAGGGCCTGGATCTGGCCGTTCGACAGCGCCGACAGTTGCGTGGTGTTGAGATAACCGATCTGCGCGGTGCGCAGGGCGCTGATCTGGCCGGTGCTCAGGGCGAACAGCTGGTCGGCCGTCAGCGCGCCGAGCTGGGCGCTGGTGAGCGCCTGCACCTGGGTGGTGTTCAGGCCCGGCAGTTGCGTGACTTCGAGGCTGGCAATTTGCAAGGTGCCCAGCGCGGCGACGCTGGCCGTGGCGAGCGCGCCGAGCTGTCCGGTCGACAGCGCGAGCACGGCGGTGACGCCGAGCGCGGCCGCTTGCGCGGTACCCAACGCGGCGATCTGGTCGGTGCTGAAGACGGTGATCTGGGCGCCGTCGATGGCGGCGACCTGCGCCGTCTTCAGGCCGCGCACCTGGCTGGTGGTCAGCGCCACCGTCTGGGCGGTGCTCAGGCCGATGAACTGGCCGGCCGTCAACGCGGCGACGTCCTGGGTGTCGAGCGCTGCGACCTGGGCGGTGCTGAGCGCGGCCAGCTGGTCGGCGGTCAGCCACTGCATTTGCGCGGTGGACAGGCCGGTCATTTGCGCCGTGGCCAGCGCGGCGATCTGGTCGGTGCTCAGGCTGCTGGCCTGGGCGGTGGTCAGGGCGGCGAGCTGGGTGGTGCCCAGCGCGCGGATCTGGTCGGTGGTCAGGGCCAGCAGGTTGTCGGTGCTCAGGCCGAGGGCCAGCTGGGCGGTGGTCAGCGCGGCGATGTGGGCGCTGTCGAGCGCGGCCACCTGCGCCGTTTGCAGGCCGTTGGCCAGCTGGCTGGTGCCGAAGGCGGCCAGTTGCGCCAGGGTCAGCGAATTGAGCTGCCCTGCGGCCAGCGCGGCGACCTGCGCCGTGTTGATGGCGGCGATCTGGCGTGTGCTCAGCGCGACCAGGTCGTCCGTTTCCATGGCGACGATCTGATCCGTCGTCAACGCGGTGACTTGCTGCGTGGTCAGGGTCGACGCTTGCGCGGTGCTCAGCGCGACGATCTGGTCGGTGGTCAGCGCCTGCACCTGGTTGCTGCCCAGGACGGAGGTCTGCGCGGTGCGCAATGCCAGCAACTGGCTGGTGGTCAGCGCGGCGATGCTGTCACTGCTTAAGCCATGGACCAGTTGCGCGGTGGTCAGGGAACTGACGTGGTCGGCGTCCAGCGCGGCCAGTTGGGCCGTGTTCAGGCCGCTGCTGATCTGGCTGGTGGTCAAGGCCGCCAATTGGGTCGTGGCCAGGCCGTTGAGCTGGTCGCTGTTGAGTGCGCCGATCTGGTCGCTGGTGAGCGCGACCATCTGGCGCGTGGTGAAGGACGACAGGTCGGCCGTTTCCAGCGCGACGATCTGGTCCGTCGTCAGCGCCGCCACCTGTTTGGTGGCCAGCGACGCGGCTTGCGCCGTGGTCAACGCCGCGATCTGGTCGGTGTTGAGGCCGACGGCGATCTGGTCGGTGGTCAGCGCGGCGATTTGCGCCGTGCCCAGCGAGGCCAACTGGTCGGTCAGCAGGGCTTGCAACTGGTCCGTGCCCAGCACCGCCACTTGCGCCGTGGACAGCGCGGCCAGGTCGACCGTCTCCAGCGCGGCCACCTGGTCGCTGCCCAGCGCGGTCAGCTGTGTGCTGCCGAGCGCCCGCACCTGTGCGGTGGTCAGGGCGACGATCTGGTCGGTGGTCAACGCGGCAAATTGCGCGGCTTGCAGGTGCTTGAGGGCGACGGTGTTGATCGCGGCGAACTGGTCGGTGTTCAACGCGGCCAGCTGGGCCGTGCTCAGCGACGGCAGCTGGACCGAGGTCAAGGCCGCCACGTGGGCGGTTTCGAGCAGGCTCAATTGCAAGGTCGTCAGCGCGCCCAGCAGTTGCGTGGTCAGGCCGGTGACGGCGCTGGTCGACAGCGCGTTGAGCTGCTCGGCGGTCAACGCGCCGAGCTGGTCGGTGTTGAAGGCGGCCAGCTGGTTGCTGTGCAGGGCGACGAAGTCCATCGTGCTGAGCGCGGCGATCTGGTCGGTGCTGAGCACGCCGATCTGCGCGGTGTTCAGCACGCCGACCTGCGCCGTGCCCAGCGCCATGATCTGGTCGGTGTTGAAGGCGGCGATCTGATCGGTGCTGAGGCCGCCGATTTGCGCGGTGCCCAGGGTACTAATCAGGCCGGTTGTCAGCGCGGCAACGTTGGCGGTGGTCAGGGCGGCGATCTGCGCCGTCTTGAACGCTGCGAAGTCGGCCGTCTCCAGTGCGTTGAGCTGGTCGCTGCCGAGCGCGGCCACTTGCGCGGTGCCCAGCGCGGCCGTTTGCGCGCTGCTCAGCGCGACGATCTGGTCGGTCGTGATCGCGGCGAACTGGGCGGCATTGAGCGCGGCCAGTTGCGTGCTCGACAGGGTGGCGAAGTTGTCGGTGCCGATGGCGGCGATCTGGTCGCTGCCGAGCGCGCCCAACTGGCGGGTGGCCAGGTTGTCCATCTGCAAGGTGGTCAGCGCGGCGATCTGGTCCGTGGTCAGCGAGGCCGCCTGCGCCGACGTCAATGCGTCGAGCTGGGCGGTGGTCAGGTTTTGCAGCTGGTCGATGGTCAGCGCGGTCAGCTGCACCGTGGTCAGCGCCTGCACCTGCGACGTTTTGAGCGCTTGCAGGTCGTCGGTGGCGATCGCCCGCAGCTGGTCGGTGCCGAGCGCGACCAGCTGGTTGCTGGTCAGCGCGGCCACTTGCGCAGTGGTCAGGTTGTCGATCTGGGTCAGGCCGAGTAGGCTGACTTGCAAGGTGCCCAGCGCGGCGATCTGGTTGCCCATCAGCGCGGCCAGGTCTTCCAGTTCCATCGCGTTCAGCTGGGCGGTGCCCAGCGCGGCGATCTGGGCGGTCGCCAGTTGCGAGAATTGCAGCGTCGTCAACTGGATGATCTGGTCGTTGCTGAGCGACTGGAACTGGGCCGGCGTCAGCGCGTTCAGTTGCGCCGAGCCCAGGCTCTGCCACTGGTCGGCCAGCAGCGCGTTGAGCTGGTCGGTGGCCAGCGCGGCGATCTGCGAGCTCTTGAGGGCGAGCAATTCGTCGGTGGTCAGCGCCTGGATTTGCGTCGTGGTCAGGGCCAGCAATTGATTGCTGCTGAGCGCCTGGGTCTGCGCGGTAGTCAGCGCGGCGATGCGATCGACCGTCAGCGACTGGATCTGGTCGGTGCCGAGCGCGGCGATTTGCGCGGTCTTGAGCGCGGCCAGGTCTTCCAGTTCGATGGCGCCCAGCTGGTCCGTGCTGAGGGCGGCCACTTGCGCCGTGGCCAGCTGCGCGTATTGTTGCGTGGTGAGCTGGATGATCTGATCGGCGGTCAGCGCGCGCAGCTGCGCGCTGCCGAGGGCGTTGAGCTGGCCGGAGCTGAGCACCTGCACCTGGTCGATGACGAGGGCGTTGAGCTGGTCGCTGCCGAGCGCGGCGATCTGCGCGGTTTTGAGCGACAGCACTTCGGCGGTGGTCAGCGCCTGCACTTGCGCGGTGGTCAGCGCGGCGATCTGGGCGGTCGCCAGGCTGCCGAGCTGCGCGGTGGTGAGCGACATGATCTGGTCGTTGGTCAGCTGGGTGACCTGCTCGGTGCTCAGCGCGGCGAGCTGCGGCACTTTCAACTGGGCCACGTCTTCCAGCTCGATCGCGCGCAACTGGTCGCTGCTCAAGGCGGCGATGCCGGCGGTGCCGAGGCTGCCGATCTGGCGCGTGGTCAGCGCGACGATCTGGTCGGTGGTGAGCGCGGCCACTTGCGCCGTGCTCAGGCCGCCGATCTGGTTCTGGGTCAGTGCCTGGATCTGGTCGGTGCCGAGGTTGGTCAGGCCGCCGAGCGCGGTCAATTGGGCGGCGCTCAGGGCGGCGAAGTCTTCCGAGCTCAGCGCGTGGATCTGGTCCGAGTTCAGCGACGACAGCTGGCCGGTCGACATCGAGGCGACCTGCGGGCTGGTCAGCGCGGTGACCTGGTCGGTGCTCAGCAGCGCGATGTGGCCGGTGTTGAACGCGGCGATCTGGGCGGCCTTGAGCGCCACGATCTCATCGGTGTTGAGCGCGGCCAGTTGATCGTTGGTCAGGCTGGCGATCTGGCCGGTGGCCAGCGCGGCGACCTGCTGCGTGGTCAGCGAGGTGATCTGCGCGGTTAGCAGGCTCTGGAATTGCGAGGTGCTCAGCGACGCCAGCTGGGCGGCGGTCATGCCTTGCAGCTGGTCGGTGGTGATCGCGCCGAGTTGGTCGCTGCTAAACGTCTGCAATTGGGCGGTCCGCAACGCGGCCAGGTCGCGCGTTTCCAGCGCGACGATTTGGTCGGTGACCAGCGCGGCGAGGTGCTGGCTGGTCAGGTTGGCCACTTGGGTGACGGTCAGGCCGGCGATCTGGTCGCTGTTGAGCAGCACGAACTGGTCGGTGCTCAGCGCCGCCACTTGCTGGGTCTTGAGCGCGGCGAGGTCTTGCGTTTCCAGCGCGGCCAGCTGCCCGGCGCTCAGCGCGCGCACCTGGACGGTGGTCAGGTTGCCCGCTTGCAGCATGCTCAGCGCGGCGATCTGGTCGTTGCCGAGCGCGCGGAACTGGTCGCTGGTGAGCGCCGCCATCTGGGCGGCGGTCAGCGAACGGAACTGGTCGCTGGTCAACGCGGCGACCTGGTCGGTGGTCAGCGCCACGATCTGCACGGTTCTCAGCGCGGCGACGTCGCCGGTGGCGAAGGCTTGCAACTGGTCGGTGCCGAGCGCGACGAGCTGGGCCGTGCCCAGGCCGGCGACCTGGACGCTGGTCAGCGCGGCGGCCTGCGCGGTGCTCAGGCTGGCGATCATGGCGGTGCCCAGCGCGGCGATCTGCACCGTTCTGAGGGCGGCGAAGTCCTGGCTTTCCAGCGCGTTCAACTGGTCGCTGCCGAGGGCGGCGATTTGCTGCGTGGACAGGCCGCTCACTTGCGCGGTGGTCAGCGCTATCAGCTGGTCGCTGTCCAGGGCGGCGATCTGGGCGGTTTTGATGGCGGCGATTTGCGCCGTTTTCATCCGCGCCAGCGCGTCCGTGCCGAGGGCCAGCAATTGCTCGCTGCTCAGCAAGGCGACTTGCACGGTGGACAGGCTGGCCACCTGCGCCGTGCTGAGGGCGGCGATTTGCGTGGTGTTCAGCGATTGCAGCTGGGCGCTGCCCAGGCCGTTCAATTGGGGACCGCTCAGCGCCCGGATCTGGTCGGCGCTCAGCGCGTTCAGGTTGGCGGTGCCCAGGGCGGCCACCTGCACGGTCCTCAGCGCGGCCAGGTCGCGCGTTTCCATCGCGGCGATCTGGTCGCTGGTCAACGCCTGCAGCTGGCGCGCGCCCAGGTTGTTGACCTGCTGGGTGGTCAGCGCGACGATCTGGTCGGTGCTCAGCAGGCTGATTTGCTCGGTGCCCAGCGCGGCCAGTTGTGCCGTCTTCAGCGCGGCCAGGTCGGCGGTCTCGAGCGCGAGCAACTGGTCGCTCGACAAGGCGACCATCTGCGCGGTGCCCAGGTTGGCCGCTTGCGCGGTGGTCAGCGCGACGATCTGGTCGGTGGTCAGCGCCGCCAGCTGCTTGCTGGTCAAGGCGGCGATCTGCTGGGTTTTCAGCGCTTGCAGCTGGGCGGTGGTCAGCGCGGCGACATGGGAGGTGTCGAGGCCGGCGATTTGTTGCGTTCTGAGGGCGATCAGGTCGCGGGTTTCCATCGCCACCAGCTGGTCGGTCGACAGCAGCGCCAGTTGTTGGGTGGACAGCGCGCCGGTCTGCGCCGTGGTCAATGCGACGATCTGGTCGGTGGTGACGGCGGCTAGCTGGGTCGCGCTCAAGGCGTTGAGCTGCGACGATTTCAGCGCGGCCCAGTCGGCGGTGGTCAGCACGGCGATTTGCGCGGTCAGCAGGTAGCCGATCTGGACGGTGCTGAAGGCGTTCACTTGCGCCGTGGTCAGCGCGCCCAGCTGGGCCGAGTTCATGATCTGGATCTGGCCCGAAGTCAGCTGGGCGATTTGCGCGGTTTGCAGCCCGGCGACCTGGGTGGGGGTCAAGGTGGCGATGGCCTTGGTGCCCAGGCTGAGCAGCTGGCTGGTTTTGAGCGCGGCAAAGTCCTGTATTTCCATCGCTCCGAGCTGGTCGGTGGTGAGCGCCTGCAGCTGCAGGCCGGTCAAGGCGGCGGCCTGCTGGGTCGTCATTGCGACGATCAGGTCGGTGTTGAGCGCGGCCACCTGGGACGGGGTCAGGGCGGCGATCTGCACGGTTTTCAGTGCGGCGAAATCGGCCGTTTGCAGCGCGTTGAGCTGGTCGGTCGACAGGGTGGCGATGGCGCGGGTGCTCAGCGCGGCGGCCTGGGCGGTGGTCAGTGCGACGATCTGGTCCGTCGTCAGCGCGGCGAGCTGGCTGTTGGTGAAATTGCTCAGCTGGGTGCTGGCCAGCGCGGCGAACTGGGTGGTCGTCAGGGCGGCGACGGCGTCGCTCGACAGCGCGGCCGCTTGTTGCGACTTGAGCGCCACCAGGTCCTGGGTTTCCATCGCGACGACCTGGGCGGTGCTGAGCGCCGCCACTTGCTGCGTCAGCAGCGATGCCGTCTGCAGCGAGGTCAGGCCTGCGACCTGTTCCGTGGTCAGCGCGCCGAACTGCCCGGTGCCGATGGCGGCGAGCTGGCTGGTTTTCATGACGGCCAGGTCGCGCGTTTCGATGGCTGCGATCTGATCGCTGCTGAGCGCGCCGATCTGGCGGCTGGTCAGCGCGGCGGCCTGGCCGCTGGTCAGGCCGGCGATCTGGGCCGTGCCGAGGGCGGCGATGTGGCGGGTCGACAAGGCCGCGACCTGGGCGGTGGTCAGCGCCTCGGCCAGGGCGGGGGCCAGCGCGGCGATATTGGCGGTGCCCAGGCCGGCGAGCTGCTGCGTGCGCAGCGCGGCCAGGTCCTGGGTTTCCATGGCGTTCAGCTGATCGCTCGACAAGGCCGACAGCTGGAGCGAGCTCAGGGCCTGGGCTTGCGCGGTTTTCAGCGCGACGATCTGGTCGGTGTCGAGCGCGGCGATCAGGGCCGTGCCCATCGCGGCGATCTGCTGGGTTTTGAGCGAGGCCAGGTTGGCCGTGCTGAGCGCGCTCAACTGCAAGGTCGACAATGCGGCCACGTTTTGCGTGCTCAGTCCGTTGGCCTGGGCGGTGCCCAGCGCGGCGAACTGCGCCGTGTCCAGCGCCGCCAGTTGTGCGGTTTTCAGTGCGGCGATCTGCGCCGTCGTCATCGCGGCCACCTGGCCGGTGCCCAGCGCGGCGATGCCCTGGCTGGAGATCGCGGCGATCTGTTGGGTGCGCAGCGCGGCCAGGTCCTGGGTTTCCAGCGCGGCAAGCAGCGCGGTGCCCAGCGACGCCATCTGCGCCGTGGTCAGGCCGGCCGCTTGCGCGGTGGTCAGCGCGGCCAGCTGGTCGGCGCTCAGCGCGTTCAGCTGCGCGGTGGTGAAGGCGGCGACCTGCGCCGTTTTCATCGCGGCGATGTCGCGCGTTTCGATCGCGGCGACCTGGTCCGGGGTCAGCACGGCGACTTGCGCGGTGGTCAGGGCGGCCACTTGCTGGGTACCCAGCGCGACGATCTGGTCGGTGCTCAGGCCGCGCAACTGGGCGCTGCGCAGCGCCGCCACCTGGGCGGTCGTCAAGGCGGCGATCTGGTCGGTGCTGAGGACGCTGAAGGTGGCCGTGCCGAGCGCGGCCAGTTGCAGGCTCCTGAGCGCGGCGAAATCCTGGGTTTCCAGCGCGGCCAATTGGGCGGAGCTCATCTGGCCCAGTTGCAGCGTGGTCAGCGCGGCCGTCTGCGCGGTCGTCAGCGCGACGATCTGGTCGGTGCTGAGCGCGGCGAACTGTTTGGTGGTCAGCGCGGCGATCTGCGCGGTTTTGAGCGCGGCGAAGCCGGCGGTGCCGAGCGCGGCCAGCTGTTCGCTGGCGAGGGCGCCGATTTGCGCGGTCGACAGGCTGCTGCTTTGCGCGGTGCGCAGCGCGGCGATCTGGTCGGTGCTCAGCGCGCCGAGCGCGGCGGTGCCGAGCGAGACCAGCTGTTGCGTGGTCATGGCGCCGATGTCGTCGGTGTCGATGCTGGCCAACTGGGTGGTGGTCAGCGCGGCCAGCTGGCGGGTCTGCAGGGCGGCGGTCTGGCTGGAAGTCAATGCGACGATCTGGGCGGTGCTGAGCGCGCGCAGTTGCGCCGTGTTCAGCGCGGCCACCTGGCGGGTTTGCAGCGCGGCGATGTCGTCGGCCTCGACCAGCGCGATCTGCGCGGTGGTCAGCGCGGCGACCTGCACCGTTGCCAGCGCGGCGAACTGGTCGGTGGTCAAGCCGTGGACCAATTGATCATTCGTCAGGCTGATCATTTGTCCGGTGGTCAGCGCCTGGATTTGCTTGGTGGTCAAGCCCTGGCCGATCTGGTCGGTGCTGAGCACGCGCAGATTTTGCGTCGATAGCGCCCGTAACTGGCTGGTGCCGATCGCGGCCAACTGCGCGCTCGACAGCACACTCATGTGCGTAGTCGTCAGCGCGGCGACGTCCGCCGTCGTCAGCAGTGCAATCTGGCTGGGTTGCAGGCTGATGATTTGGTCGGTGGTGAATCCAGGTACTATCGATGGCATAATTTATCTCCTGACGGAAATATATCTTACCGGCAATTAGTCTGATTGAGTGAGAAGACGCCTAAAAGCAGCGTAAATCTTGGTCTAAAAACAATCGCTTGGTGTTGCTTGTGTCATCACCTTGTCAAGACGGCGTGCCAGGCAAAAGAAGCAAATAAGAAACACTGTAAGATAAGGGTTCGCGCGTAACCTTTCTCGTTCACTCTATGCTGCTCACGCCCGCCACATTTATTCCCCTGATTAATCCCGAACAGCACGACCGTGCGCTCACTTTCGTGTTCCACCGCGGTGAGTTGCTATTGCGCAACGCCACCTTGGGCTTGCCGGAGCCCGACAAGGTCGCGGCGCTCGATCTGCCGGCCGAACGCATCCACTCGCTGGGAACGTGGGAGGGGCGTTACTATCAACTGGCATGGCTGGACCAGCCGCTGCCGGTGGATGCGGAGCACGGTTATCACGGGCTGCGCTCGCTGTTCGGCGCGGTCGACGATGGCTTCCTGGGGCTGGCTGGCAGGGCGTTCCAGCTGGCCGAATGGGCGCGCACGCATCGCTTTTGCGGCGCCTGCGGCACGCCGATGCAACGGCTCACGGGCGAGCGCTGCTACAAGTGCCTGAACTGCGGCATGACCGCGTATCCGCGCATCTCGCCGGCGATGATGGTGCTGATCCGCAAGGGCGACTCGGTGCTGCTGGCGATGCACACCAATTCGCCGGCCAAGCGTTACACGGCACTGGCCGGCTTCCTGGAGGCGGGAGAATCGATCGAGGAGGCCATCCACCGCGAGGTGTTCGAGGAGGTCGGGCTGCGCGTGCACAACCTGCAGTACTTCGGCAGCCAGTCGTGGCCGTTCCCGCACTCGCTGATGATCGCCTACACCGCCGAGTATCTGGACGGCGAGATCCGCGTCGATCAAACGGAGATCTCCGACGCCCGCTGGTTCGGGCCGGATGATGTGTGGCCCGATTCGCCGGTGACCGTGTCGATCGCGGCCAAATTATTGAATACCTACCGTCCTAAAGCATGACCATCGCATGGAATGAAGTCCGGCACGCCGGCGAACTGGAGGCCGCCTTCGCGCTGGCGCGCTCGCAACAACGTTCGTTGTTCCTGTACTGGGGCGCGGTGTGGTGTCCGCCGTGCAATCGCGTTAAAGCCGAAATCTTTGCGCGCGATGAATTTGTGCGGCGCTCGGCGTCGGTGTTGTGTTGCCACCTCGATGGCGACACGCCCGGCGCCCAGGCGCTGGCCGCGCGTTACGGGCTGCGCAGCTATCCAACCCTGGTGCTGTTCGCGCCCGACGGCGGCGAGATCACGCGCCTGCCTTGCGAGCTCGATGGCGAACTGTTCGTTGCCGCCTTCGACACGGCGCTGGCAGTGCATGCATCCGGTTCCAGCGCCGCGATTGCGCTGGCGGCGGCGCTGGAGCCGGACGGCGCGCGCAAGCCCGGCGCGGACGAGTGGTCGTTGCTGAGTCATTATTCCTGGGATACCGACGAGGGGCGTTTGCTGGGCGGGCGCGATCTGGCAGCCACCTTGCTGGCGCTGGTGCGCCTTTGCGACGATGCCGACGCGGCCGCGCGCCTGGGCCTGCATGCGCAGCTGGCCACTGCCGGCAAGGGCGCCGACGCTGCGGCCAACGCCGAAGTGTTGATGGCGATTTTTTCGGATGCGCGCCTGGCGCGCGCCAACATGGATATCCTGAGCAATAGCGGCGTCAATCTGATCAAGTTCGCCGGCCGCCGCGAGGAGTTGGCCGCCGTGCTCAGCGGCGCGGCCGCGCAATGGGCCGACGATTTCTGGCTGGGCGCGCCGGACCGCCTGGCGGCGGTGCGGCTGCAGATGCGGCTGACGCGCTTGCTCACGTCGACGCAGGGCTTGCAGCAGGAGGTGCGGGACCGCGTGGAAGCGGCGCTGGCCGAATCGACCGATCCGTATGAGCGGCATACGCTGGCCAACACCGCGGTCAGCGCGTTGAACGACGCCGGGTTGTCGGCGCAGGCGGAGCAGGTGTTGCTGGCGGAGTTGCCGCGCTCGCATTCGCCCTACTATTTCATGCTGAGCCTGGCGACAGGCGCGAAGCGGCGCGGCGACATGGCGGGCGCGCTCGACTGGTATGAAAAGGCGTGGAACGCGGCGGCCGGATCGGCGACGCGATTGCAGTGGGGCGTGACGTATCTGAACAGTTTGATGGAGTTGTCGCCGCAGGACACCGCGCGCATCGGTCAAGCCAGGCAAGGCCTGCGGGCGGATATCGCCGCGGCCGGCGCCGACGCCTTCGAGCAGCGCAACCACGCGCAGCTACAAAAGCTGGGTGCCGAATTTAATCAGGCAGCGTCGCGCAACTGAATTTCAACCTTTAGACCAGCCGCAGCCGCCATATTCACCAACGCATCGATGGCGAACAGGTTGATTTTGCCGCGCATCAGATCGGAGACACGCGGCTGGGTGACGTTGAAGAGCTTAGCTGCTTCGGTTTGATTGAGATCGGCACGCGCGATATAGTCTTGAAGTTGGACAATGAGGTGTGAGCGCAATTTCATGTTCTCGGCCTCAACAGGAGTGTCCTCAATGGCGTCCCAAACGCTAGCAAATTGTTGCTTGGTCATCTTCCCAACTCCGTTTTGAGTTCGCGGTAGCGTTGCGCCGCCAGATCGATATCCTGTTTGCGTATTTGCTGTGTTTTTTTCTGAAAGCAATGCAACACGTAGATGGCCTCCGCGAACTTCGCCACATAAATGACGCGGAACGCGCCTGCGGCATCCCGAATCCGAATTTCTTTCACGCCTGGACCTATGCTCGCCATGGGCTTCCAGTCGTTTGGATCATGTCCCTGTTGAACTCGATCTATCTGGTGGCCCGCTTCGCGCCGCGCATCGACAGGAAACGCACGCAGATCGTCTAGGGAACTTCCTCGAAACTCCACAGGCTTTAGATCGCTCATCCCACTAATATACAAAAATTTGTATAGAGGTTCAAGTACGAAGTGTCATAACCCGCTAGGTTTTAACGGGAGCCTTGTTTGCGCCGGAACTCGGCATTCGGCTTCCATTGCGGCACGTCCTTGTTTTGCGCGATGTGGTAGCCGGTCTGGAACAACAGCGCGATGTCCTCCACCGCGCCGCGCGTGTCCCACTTGGGATCGACCACGTCGTTGACCGTGTGGTATTGCTGCGCGCTGTAGCGCATCAGCTTTTCGCGGCCGTAGCCGGCCGGCTTGCCGATGAAGTCGAGGCTGTCGCTGAGATACACCACCGGCACGCCGGCCTTGGCAAATTCGATCTGGTCGCCGCGATAGAAATTGCCGTACTCGCCGTTGCTGTCCGGACGCACCGTGCGGCCCTGGCCGCGCGCCACTTTCACCACCACATCATCGGCCGTCGACTGGCCCATGCCGCGCAATTCCACGGTGCGCGTGCGCCCCCAGACGTTCATGCCCTGCAGGTTGATGTTGACCAGCGTTTTGTCGATCGGATACAGCGGGTTGCGCGTGTAGTATTTGGCGCCCAGCTGGCCGCGCTCCTTGCCCGTGGTCGCCAGGAACACGATGGTGCGCTTGGGCGCGACCGGCAACGCCTTATAGGCCTTGGCGATCTCCAGCAAGGTGGCGACGCCGGCGGCGTTGTCGAGCGCGCCATGGAAGATCTGCTGCGTGCGCGGACCGGGCAAGGTTTCATCGATGCCGAAATGGTCCCAGTGCGCGCTGTAGACGATGACTTCGTCCTTCAGCTGCGGGTCGGAGCCGGCGATCTTCGCCACGACATTGTGCGAGGCGATCTCGCGCCAGGCGTTGAGTTCGCTCACACTGATTTTGACACCCAGCGGCACCGGCTTGAATTCGCGCGAGAGCGCCTGCTTTTTCAGCGCCTCGAAATCGAAGCCGCCGGCCTTGAAGACGTCGCGCGCGCGGTCGATCTGCAGCCATCCGGGCACGGCCGGAAAGTCCGGGTCCGGCGCCTTGTCGAAGATGGCGAAGTTTTCCCGGCTCCAGCTGTTGCGCACGACTTCGTACGGATAGGCGGCGGCCTTGGCTTCGTGCACGATCAGCGCGCCGGCCGCGCCCATCTTCGCGGCCATTTCATATTTGTAGGCCCAGCGGCCGTAGTAGGTCATCGCGGCGCCGCCGAACACGGCCGGGTCCAGCCGCTTGGGTTGCTTGGGGTCCGGCAGCGGCGGGTCGTTGATCAGCATGACCAGGGTCTTGCCTTTCAGGTCCGCGCCCTTGTAGTCGTCCCAGCGATATTCCGGCGCCTGTACGCCGTAGCCGACGAACACCAGCTCGGAGTCGGTGACGTCGATTTGCCGTTCGGCGCGCGCCGACCAGGCGACGTAGTCGTCGCCGAAGATCAGCTGGGTGGCCGGTCCGTCCTTGGCCACGTAGCTCATCGTCGGGTGGCTGGAGATGCCGACCGTCGGCACCTGCTGCAAATACGTGCCGTCCGGATTGCCAGGCTCCAGGCCCAGCTTCCTGAACTGCTGTTGCAAATAGTCGATGGTGAGCTGCTCGCCGCGCGTGCCCGGCGCGCGCCCCTCGAAGTCGTCCGACGAGAGCGTGGTGACGTGCTCGAGCCAGCTGGCGGCGTCGATCCGCTGCTGGGCGCTGTGCAGCATCTTGGCCGTGGCCGTGCCGGGCGCTTGGGGCGCGGCCGCAACGCTGGCGCACGAGTAGGCAGCCAGCAGCGCCGTCGACAGGAGCAGTTTCATGAAAATAACTTTTGTTAAGGGACGATGGCCTCATTCTGACACATTTTGTTGCTCAATGACACTAATTAACCAGTCTACAAACATCCGCACCCTGGGCGACAGGTGGCGATTGTGCGAATAGACGATGTTGATGGGCATCGGCGCGGGCCGCCACGCCGGCAGCACTTCCTCCAGCGCACCCGACGCGAGCAGCGGGATGATGGTCTGGCTTGGCAGCTGGATCAGGCCCAGGCCGGCGACACAGGCGGCGATATACGCCTCGGTACCGCTGACGGAGACCTGGCTGCGCATCGCCAGCGTGCGCCCGGCGCCCTCCGCATCGACGTATTCCCAGTCCATGTCGCGGCCGGTCTGGCTGGAGAAGAAATTAACCGCGTAGTGGTGTTGTAAATCGTCCAGTGTTTGCGGGCGGCCGTGGCGTTGCAGATAGGCCGGGGAGGCCAGGTTGACCTGTTGCAAATTGCCGATGCGCCGCGCCACCAGGGTGGAGTCGCGCAAGGTGCCGCCGCGCACGGCGCAATCGATGCCTTCGCCGACCAGATCGGCAAAGCGGTCGCCGGAGCCGAGCCGCACCTGGATGCCCGGGTGGCGCTGGAGGAAATCCGGCAGCGCGGGAATGACGATCAGGTGCGCCAACCGTTCCGGCAGTTCGACCCGCACCGTGCCGCTGAGCAGGCGGCCGTCGCCGGCGAACAGGCCGTTCATGTCCTCCAGGTCGTTGAGCAGGGCGGTGCAGCGCTCCAGATATTGCGCGCCCTCGGCCGTGAGGCTGACCTTGCGCGTGGTGCGCTGGAGCAGTCGCACGCCCAGCTGCTGTTCGATGGCCTGCACGGCGTTGGTGACGGTGGGCTTGGGCAGGTTGAGCCGCTCGGCCGCCTGCGTGAAGCTTTTGCAGTCGGCCACCGCCCGGAAGATCTGCATCACCTTGAACTGATCCATGATTGTTATCGTTTTTCGAATGAAGTAATGGATTTGCGCATATTTATTACTGCGATCGATAATAGCATAATGATTTCTCCGCTTACTCCCTCTGGAGCTTCATCATGCAAACACGCAAACTTGGCCGCACCGGCCCGCAAGTCTCGCAACTGGGCCTGGGACTGATGGGCATGTCCGATCTGTACGGCCCGGCCGACCGCGCCGAAAGCCTGGCCACCATCCACGCCGCGCTGGACGCCGGGGTCACCCTGCTCGACACCGGCGATTTCTACGGCATGGGCCACAACGAGTTGCTGCTGAGCGAGGCGCTGCAAGCCGGCGGCCGCGACAACGTCAACATCAGCGTCAAATTCGGCGCGATGCGCGATCCGGCCGGCAACTGGATCGGCTACGACGCGCGGCCGGCGGCCGTGAAGAGCTTCGCCGCCTACAGCCTCAAGCGGCTGGGTGTGGCGCACATCGACATTTACCGGCCGGCGCGGCTGGACCCGGCGGTGCCGATCGAGGACACCGTCGGCGCCATCGCCGAGCTGGTCAAAGCGGGCCACGTGCGCCACATCGGCCTGTCCGAAGTCGGCAGCGAGACCCTGCGCCGCGCCCACGCCGTCCATCCGATCAGCGATCTGCAAATCGAATATTCGATGATCTCGCGCGGCCTCGAGGACGGCATCCTGCAAACCTGCCGCGAACTGGGCATCGGCATCACCGCCTATGGCGTGTTGTCGCGCGGCCTGATCAGCGGGCACTGGAGCAAGCAGCGCGCCGGGGAGGCCGATTTCCGTGGCCTGGCCAGCCCGCGCTTCCAGGGCGAGAACCTGGACCACAACCTGGGGCTGGTGGAGAAAGTGCGCGCCATCGCCGACGAGCTGGGCGTGTCGGTGGCGCAGGTGGCGATCGCGTGGGTGGCGGCGCAGGGCGAGGACATCGTGCCGCTGGTGGGCGCCCGCACCCGCGCCCGCCTGACGGAGGCGCTGGGCGCCAACGCGGTGCGGCTGTCGCCGGCCGACTTGGCCCGGCTGGCCCAGGCGGTGCCCGCCGATGCGGCCGCCGGCGACCGCTACAACGCCCATGCGTCCGTTGCGCTAGACAGCGAAAAGCGCTGATTCCGGCGTCGAGATCGGATAATCGGATGGATTTGACCGGAAAATTGAACTTTTTTATCTGAATTTTTAATACTAAGATGACTTATCGACAAACAACGCAGCACCAGCCGATAAGCCGCTCTCCGGAGCATTACGCTAATCAGATAAGGAGCAATAAAATGAACGTCAAATCCATCATCGCATCGGTTTCCCTGCTGGTTGCCGCCGGCGCCGCCTTCGCCCAAGGACCATCGGGCCAGCTGACCCGCGAACAGGTCATCGCCGAGACCGTCGCCGCCCGCGCCGCCGGCCAGCTGGACCAGAACGAAGCCACCCTGAACGCCGCGCTGTTCAACGCACCGGCCAGCACGCTGACCAGGGAAGAAGTGAAAGCCCAGACCCTTGCCGCCCGCAACGCCGGTGAGCTGGACCGCAACGAGGCTTATGACGACGCCGCCTATATGGCGCCGCGCGCCAAAAACGCCAACGTAAAGGCGCAAATGGCTGCGAAAACCGTCAAAGGCGGCACCACGCAATAAGCACCCGCTCCATAACGTGTCGGTCCGGCCACCGGCCGCCGGCACCATCAGTCAGCCAACGGGCGCGGCGATAAAGATCGCCGCGCCCGTTTTTTTTATTGTCGAGCTTACTATTGCCCATTCCCAAATAAACAACAGGGTAGCGTTATCACACCCGGCATTTAACATTTTTCGGTATAGTTTCCTGTAGTAAACAGGAGACCTCCATGAACAAATTGTCTTTCCAGCAGAAGCTTTGGGTGCCGCTCATTTGCAGCCTGCTCTGCATCACCGCGATTTTCCTGTATGAGACGATCCAGGCGCGCACGCTGCGCATCGAAGAACGCAGCAACGAATTGCGCCACATCGACGACGCCGGCCTGAGCATCGTCAAGCAGTTCGGCGACAAGGCCGCCAACGGCAGCATGACCAAGGAAGAGGCGCAAAAGCAAGCGATGGCGCTAATCAAGGGCCTGCGCTACGGCAAGGACGGCTACATCACCATCACCAGCGGCACCGTGTCCCTGATGAATCCGTTCAAGGCGGAAAACGACGGCAAGGACATGGTCGATTTCAAGGACCCGAACGGTACCTATCTGTACCGCGACATCCAGGCCGCCGGCGCCTCGCCGGACGGCGCGGGCTTCGTGCGCTACTGGTGGATACGGCCGAACACCACCACGCCGGTGCCCAAGCTGAGCCGCGTAGTGCACTACGCGCCGTGGAACTGGGACCTGACCACCGGCGTCTACATTGATGACGTCGACGCCGCCTTCCGCGCCTCGCTGCTCAAATCGGCCGGCTTGCTGGCCGGCGTATGCCTGTTACTCTGGACCATCGTCAGCCTGGTCAACAAGAGCCTGCGCCACACCATCGGCGGCGACCCCGACTACGTCAGCAAGGTGGCGCTGCAGATCGCCGGCGGCGACCTGAGCTCGCCGATCAAGACCCATGCCACCGACGACGCCAGCATCCTGTTCGCGATGAAGTCGATGCAGGAGCGGCTGGCCGAGACCATCGGCGAGATCCGCCGCAGCGCCGACACCATCGCCACCGCGTCGGGCGAGATCGCCTCTGGCAATATGGATTTGTCGGCCCGCACCGAATCGCAGGCCAGCTCGCTGGAGGAGACGGCCGCGTCGATGGAGGAATTGACCTCGACCGTGACCCAGAACGCCGACAACGCGGTGCAGGCCAACCAGCTGGTCATGTCGGCCTCGGCGGTCGCGGAAAAAGGCGGCAAGGTGGTCTCGCAGGTGGTGCAGACGATGGACACGATCAACGCCTCGGCGACGCGGATCGTCGACATCATCAGCGTGATCGACGGCATCGCGTTCCAGACCAACATCCTGGCGTTGAACGCGGCGGTCGAAGCGGCGCGCGCGGGCGAGCAGGGCCGCGGCTTCGCGGTGGTGGCGTCCGAGGTGCGCAACCTGGCGCAGCGTTCGGCCGGCGCGGCCAAGGAGATCAAGGAGCTGATCAACGCTTCGGTCGACAGCATCAGCGCCGGCAGCGCGCTGGTGGCCGAAGCCGGCACGACGATGGACCAGGTGGTGGCCAGCGTCTCGCGCGTGACGCAGATCATGTCGGCGATCACGGCCGCGTCGAGCGAGCAGAGCACGGGGATCGGCCATGTGAACACGGCGATCACGGAGATGGATTCGGTCACGCAGCAGAACGCGGCGCTGGTGGAGCAGGCGGCCGCCGCGGCGGGCAGCATGCAGGAGCAGGCCGGCAATCTGGCCGAGCTGGTGAGCCGGTTCAAGTTGAGCGGCGATCAACCGCAGAGCGTGGCCAGCCATCAGCCGCGTCCGGCGGCCAGGCCGGCGCCGCGCCGGATGGCGCTGTCACGCTGAGATCGGCTCAGGGAGATACGTGTTTCATCCCCCGGGACAGACACGTTAATCCCCCGGGGAGATACGTAGGGCGGATTAGCGAAGCGTAATCCGCCACTGCATGCGCCGGGGGCGGCTCGTCGATGGCGGATTACGGCGTTCCGCCTAATCCGCCCTACGTGGATCCGTTGATATTCTTATTTCGCCGGTTCCAGCACGGCTTCTTCAAACACCAGCTTGTCCCCGTCCACGCGGAACACGCCGATCAATTCCCCGCCATCGCCTTTGACATCCGGATACCGGGTGCAGGTTTGCGTTTCGATCTGCCACATCTCACTGCCGGCGCGCAAAGTCCACACATTATCCCCGCCCGACAGCAGCTCGATTTCGACATCGTCGGCCGGCATGTCCGACAGCTCGATCCTGCGCAGACACTGCGGCAGATGCTGCATGATCAATTCCACGCTGCTGTCGCTGCTCCAGAAATACTTCTGCGTCCGGTGCACGGTGATCACGTGCTCGCTGTTACCGCTCTGCGGGTAGTACGAGGCGCTATCGTCGACACACGCCGTCAGCATCAGGGACATCAGTACTATCGGTATCTTGCGCATGGGCGGGCTTCCGGTCGGTGCTATCGGGTTTGCAACATTATAGCCGTCCCCGGCGCCACCACGCGCATGGCCGGCGCCGCCGCGCCCGTTTTGAAGAAACCGACCACCCTGGCCAGCGCCTCCGCCTGCTCCTGCATGCTCTGCGACGCGGCCGCCGCCTGCTCGACCAGCGCGGCGTTCTGCTGCGTGACCTCGTCCATCTGCGTGATGGCGACGTTGATTTGTTCGATACCCATCGTCTGCTCCTGGCTGGCCGAGGTGATCTCGCCCATGATGTCGGTCACGCGCTGGATGCTGTCGACGATGTCGCCCATGGTTTGCCCGGCTTCGTTGACCAGCTTGGAGCCGTCGTCGACGTTGGCCACCGAGGCCGAGATCAATTCCTTGATTTCCCTGGCCGCCGCCGCCGAGCGTTGCGCCAGGTTGCGCACCTCCGACGCCACGACCGCGAAGCCGCGACCCTGCTCGCCGGCGCGCGCCGCCTCCACCGCCGCGTTCAGCGCGAGGATGTTGGTCTGGAAGGCGATGCCGTCGATGACCGAGATGATGTCGACGATCTTGCGCGACGAGGCGTTGATGGAGCCCATGGTGTCGACCACCTGCGCGACGATGGCGCCACCCTTGCTGGCCACCTCCGACGCGCTGCGCGCCAGGGTGTTGGCCTGGCGCGCGTTGTCGGCGTTCTGCTTGACGGTGGAGGTGAGCTCCTCCATCGACGACGCGGTTTCCTCCAGCGAGCTGGCTTGCTGCTCGGTGCGCGAGGACAGGTCCATGTTACCGGCGGCGATTTCGTTGGAGGCGACGGTGATGGTGTCCGTGCCTTGCCGTACCTGGCCGACGACGTTGAGCAGGCTGTCGTTCATGGCCTTGAGCGCGTTAAGCAGGCGGCCCGTTTCGTCGGTGGCGGTGACTTCGATACGGGTCGACAGGTCGCCGGCGGCCACTGTCTCGGCCAGGTCGACGGCGGCGTTGAGCGGCACCGTGATCGAGCGCGTGATGAACCAGGCCACCGCCGCGCCCAGCGCCACGGCCAGCACGCCCAGGCCCACCAGCAGCAGCTTCGATGAGCGCAGCACTGCCGCCACTTCTTCGCCGGCCTGTTTGGCCTCCGCGCTTTCGTGGGCGACGATGTCGTTCAGTATTTTGAGCACGGCTTGCAGGCTTGGACCGGCCGTCTGCGTCAGATAGGCGGTGGCGTCCTGGATCTCGCCTTCCTTGCGTAGCTCGATGACCTTGTTGTTTTTTGCCGCGCCGTCGGCGATCAGCGCGTCCAGCCTGGCCAGCATGGCCTTTTCCTTTTCATCGGTGGCGCGGTCGGACAGGATTTTTTTCGAGACGCCGTACTTCTGGCGCGCGTCGGCGATTTTCTGCAGCTCGGCGTTGACTTCCGGCGTGCTCGGGACGACCACGATATTGGTGAGATGCAGCGTGATGTCGCGGACGCTGTCGACCATGTGGTTGGCCGCTTCCATCTTGACGTTCTTGTCTTCGATGATGTCTTGCGTGCTGCTGCCAATGCGGCTCATTGAGCTCAGCCCCAGCACCAGAACGGCCACCAGGAGCGCCAGAACGATGGCGAAACCGGCGCCGAGGCGCGTTCCAATTTTTACGTGGTCAAGGGTCATGGCGGCATTCCTTTAATTCACTTAGGCAAGTATCTCAATATACCCGTCCGTGCCGTTTAAAGGAATGCGCTGTCGTGGTGCCGCAACGTTAGCCGAATTTGACCAGGTTCAGCACCGGCAGCGGGCCGCCGGGGAACTGCGCCAGACGTCCACCGCCATCGAGGGTGCCCAGATCGACGCCGGCGAATCCCAGTTGGTCGATCAACTGGCCGACGGTTTTTTTGGCGTCGGCGTCGTCGCCCGAGTAGAACAGCACGCGGCGCCCGCCCTCCGATTGCGGATCGCTTTGCAGCAGCGCGGCGCCCAGATGGTTGAAGGCCTTGACGACGCGGGCGCCGGGCAGCAGGTCGGCGATCACCAGGCTCGATGCGCGGCCGCCCAGGTCCACCGCTTTGAACGACGGCGCTTCGATCGCGTTGTTGGCGTCGACGACGATGCGGCCGTTCCAGGCGGGCAGATTGCGCACCGCCTCCGGGATGCGGCTCCACTGCACGGCGAGGAAGACCACGTCGGCCTTGGCCGCCTGCTCGATGGTGACGGGGCGGATGTTCGGCAGCTCCGCCTGCAGGGCGGCCAGCGATTCCGGGCCGCGGCTGTTGGCGATGGTGGCGGCGATGCCGGCTTTGGACAGGTTGCGTGCAATGGCGGAACCGATGGCGCCTGCGCCGATAATGGAGATGTTCATGATGTGTTTCCTTTCGTTGATTGGGTGTCGATGAGTTCAGTATGGCCGCCGTCACTTGCTACGGGTAGTCGTAGCTTGGTAGTATCAGCTTCAAGCAAACGTTGAAAGCATCGCATTGGAAACCCTGTCCAACCTTGAATCCTTCGTCCGCAGCGCGGAGTCGTCCAGCTTTTCGGCGGCGGCGCGTCGCCTGGCGCTGACGCCGGCCGCCGTCAGCCGCAATGTGGCGCAGCTGGAGCGCAACCTCGGCGTGCGGCTGTTCCAGCGCACCACGCGCGGGCTGACCCTGACCGAGGCCGGCGAGCGGTTCCTCAATTCCGTCGGCGCGGGGCTGGACGGCATCCAGGGCGCGATCGCGGAGGTCACGGCCAAGGCGGGCGAGCCGGCCGGCGTGCTGAAACTGAGCATGGCGCCGGGCTTCGGGTGCCGTCACGTGTTGCCGCTGATGCCGGCGTTTATGGCGCGCTATCCGGCGCTGACCCTGGACGTCCATGTGGAAAACCGGCGCGTCGATCTGGTAGCCGGCGGCTTCGATGCGGCGATCGGCGGCGGCTTCCAGCTGGCGCCGGGTGTGGTGGCGCGCGAGCTGATGCCGGTGCACGGCGTGCTGGTGGCATCGCCCGCGTATCTGAAGGGATGCAAGCCGCCGGTGACGCCGACGGACCTGGCGGACCTCGACGCGATCGTCATGCGTTCGCCGCAGAGCGGCAGGGCCAAGTCGTGGGAGATGCGCGATCGCGCGGGAGACGGCATGTCGGCGGTGCTGCGGCCGCGCGTGTTCCTGAACGATCCCGATGCGATCCGCACCGCTGCCTTGCTGGGCATGGGCGTGGCGATGCTGGCGATGACCGATCTGGGGACGCATCTGGACAGCGGCGAACTGCAACGCGTGCTGCCCGACTGGTATCTTGATATCGGCGCGATCTCGCTATACTTCACCAGCCAAAAACTGATGCCCGCGAAGACGCGGGCATTCGTGGATTTTATGACGGAAGCGTTCCGCGAACAGAAAATGGCGGAACGCTATTCGGCGGTTTAGAATCGTGTTTTAAAACCGATAGCCGACACCCACGCCGATCATCAGCGGATCGACCTTGACGCGACTGGCCTTGGCGCCACCGATCATGACGTCGCTGCGGATCTGCGCTTTCTTGACGTCGAAGTTGAGCGACCATTGGTTGTCGATGGCGTAGTCGACGCCCGCCTGCACCACCAGTCCGACGCTGTCGTGTTCCAGGCTGGCCTGGCCGTTAAGCAGGCGCACCTTGGACAAGGTGGTGTAGTTGACGCCCGCGCCGAGATAGGGTTTGAGCGGCGCGTCCGGCGTGAAGTGGTACTGCAACAGCAGCGACGGCGGCAGATGCTTGAAGGTGCCGATGTTGGTCCCGTCGAGATAGACGTTATGCTTTTGCGGATAGGTCAGCACCAGCTCCGCCGCCAGGTTGGCGGTGAAGAAGTAGGAGACGTCGAATTCGGGGATGGTCTTGTCGCTGACGGTGATGCGGTCCGACGCGCCGACGCCGGCGACCGGGGCCGACTTGTCGGCCGTGTTCAGGTTCACCGCGCGCACGCGCACCAGCCATGGCGCTTTTGGCGACTCCTGCGCCACGGCGGTATCGATTGCGGCACCCGTCAGGCTCAGGGTGGCCATTACTGCTGCTGCGATTGCTTTGGTCTTGCTCATTTCACTTCCTCTTTGATGTCGTCTTGGTTTAGTCACTCGGTAACGATTCAAAGTCTATTGATGTGAAGCACGAAAAACTTTGATCCAAGTCAAGAATGGAAATATTTCATACATGCTGCAGAGTTAATGTAGTGGGTGTAGTATCACCAGCGGTGTAATCGGCAACCAGAATCCAGGAGAAGTGCATGGCTAAATTGAACGTCAACGGCGCGGTGCGCGAATTCGAGGCGGAGGATGACACGCCGTTGTTGTGGGTCATACGCGAACAACTGGGGCTGACCGGCACCAAGTACGGCTGCGGCGTGGCGCAATGCGGCGCCTGCACCGTACATATCGACGGCGAACCGACGCGCAGCTGCGTGCGGCCGGTGTCCACCGTCACCGCCGAACAAAAGATCACCACCATCGAGGGCTTGTCCAAGGACGGTTCGCACGCGATCCAGAAGGCCTGGGCCGCGCTGGACGTGCCGCAGTGCGGCTTCTGCCAGTCCGGCATGATCATGGCCGCCGCCGCGCTGATACGCGACAAGCCGAAGGCCACCGACGCCGACATCGATATGGCGATGACCAATATCTGCCGATGCGGCACTTACAACCGGGTGAGGGCGGCGATCCATGTGGTGGTCAAGGGCGGCGATCCGAAAAGCGCCGGCCTGAATATCCAGCACGTGGAAGGAGGCAAGGTATGAGCGGCGCACCTGTAAGTTCGGTCTCGCGTCGCGGCTTCCTCAAGGGCGCGGCCGCCGGCAGCCTGGTGGTGGCGTTTCATATTCCGTTCGAGGCGGTGGCGCAGGGCGCGCCGGCCTCCAAGGGCACGCCGGAGGTGAATGCCTGGGTGGTCGTCAAGCCGGACGACACCATCGTGATCCGCATCGCCCGCTCCGAGATGGGCCAGGGCACGCTGACCGGCCTGGCGCAGCTGGTGGCGGAGGAGCTGGACGCCGACTGGAGCAAAGTCACCACCGAATATCCGACCCCGGGGCAGAACCTGGCGCGCAAACGCGTCTGGGGCAGCTTCTCCACCGGCGGCAGCCGTGGCATCCGCGAATCGCACGACCTGGTACGCAAGGGCGGCGCCACCGCGCGCACCTTGTTGGTGCAGGCCGCCGCCGATGCGTGGAAGGTGCCCTCGTCCGAATGCGTGGCGGCCGTCAGCGTGATCACGCACGAGGCGAGCGGACGCTCCATCAGCTACGGCAAGGTGGCGGAGGCGGCGTCGAAGCTGAGCCCTCCGGCGGAGGTGATGCTGAAGGATCCGAAGGACTGGAAGCTGGTCGGCAAGCGCCTGGCGCGCCTGGACACGGTGGACAAGACCACCGGCGCGCAAATCTATGGCATGGACATCAAGATGCCCGGCCTGCTCAACGCGGCCATCAAGGATTGTCCGGTGTTCGGCGGCACCGTCAAGAGCTTCGACGCGAGCGCGATCGAAAAGCGTCCCGGCGTGAAGAAGGTGTTCAAGGTCGGCGACAGCGCGGTGGCGGTGGTGGCCGACACCTGGTGGCGCGCCAAGTCGGCTTTGGATGCCTTGCCCATCGAATGGGACAAGGGGCCGAACGCGAATTTGTCGAGCAAGGACGTGGCGGCGACGTTGAAGGCGGCGTTGGACGCGCCCGACGCCGTGGTCGGCAATTCGAACGGCGACGCCAGGGCGGCGATCAAGTCGGCCGCGCGCACCATCGAGGCGGTGTATTCGTACCCGTGGCAGAACCATGCGACGATGGAGACCATGAACGCAACCGCGCTCTGGACGCCGGAGCGTTGCGAAGTGTGGACGCCGACGCAAAACGGCGAGGCCGCGCTGGCCGCGACGTCCGAGGCGGCGGGTCTGCCGGCGGCCAAGTGCGACGTCTACAAGATGCACCTGGGCGGCGGCTTCGGACGGCGCGGCGCCTCGCACGACTGGGTGACGCAGGCGGTGAAGATCGCCAGGGAGATGCCGGGCGTACCGGTGAAGCTGATCTGGACGCGCGAAGAGGACATGCTGCATGGCCGCTACCATCCGATCACGCAGTGCAAGCTGACCGCCGGCCTGGATGCCAAGGGCAATATCACCGGCCTGCACATGCGCATCGCCGGCCAGTCGATCCTCGCTTCGCTGGGTATGGCCATCAAGGATGGCAAGGACCCTGTGGTGTTCCAGGGGCTTAACGCGCCGGGGCCGGAGGCGTCGATCGGCTATTCGTTCCCGAATCTGCTGATCGATCACGCGATGCGCAATCCGCCGGTGCCTGCGGGCTTCTGGCGCGGCGTGAACCTGAACCAGAATACGATTTACCTGGAATGCTTCCTCGACGAGATAGCCTTCGCCACCAAGCAGGACCCGCTGGCGCTGCGCCGCAAGCTGATGGCCGAGCATCCCAAGCACTTGGCGGTGCTGAACGCGGTGGCCGAGAAGGCCGGCTGGGGCAAGCCGGCGAAGAAGGGCGTGTATCGCGGCCTGGCGCAGACGATGGGCTTCGGCAGCTACGTTGCCGCATGTGCCGAGGTGTCGGTCGATGCCAAAACCGGCAAGGTCAGGATTTTGCGCATCGTCGCGGCGACCGATCCGGGCTACGCGGTCAATCCGCAGCAGATCGAGGCGCAGATCGAAGGCTCGTTCGTGTATGGGTTGTCGGCGTCGTTGTACGGCGAGTGCACCTTGAAGGATGGGCAGATCGAGCAGTCCAACTTCGATACCTACCAGGTGCTCAAGCTCGACGAGATGCCGAAGGTGGAGTCCATCATCATGCCGTCCGGTGGATTCTGGGGCGGCGTGGGCGAGCCGACCATCGCGGTGGCCGCGCCGGCCGTGCTGAACGCGATCTTCGCCGCCACCGGCAAGCGGATACGCGACCTGCCGCTGAAGAACCATAGCTTGAAGAAGGCGTAGGAAGAATGGCGGCGTGGTTGGCGCTGGCGGCCTCCATCGCCTTGGTGGCGGTTGCCGTCGCGCCGCCTGCCGCCGCCGATCCCGGTTACGTGATCTCCGGCGACGGCATCGCCGCGCCGCTGGCCGGCGCTGTCGCCGGCGATGCGGTGCGCGGCCGCGCGCTGGTGGCCAGCCGGCAGGCCAGCCTTTGTCTGTTGTGCCATACCGGTCCGATTCCCGAAGAACGCTTCCAGGGCAATCTGGCGCCCGACCTGCAAGGCGCGGGTCGGCGGTGGAGCGCGGCACAGCTTCGCTTGCGCATCGTGGATGCCAGCCATTTCAACCCCGAGACGATCATGCCTTCCTATTACAAAACCGATGGCCTGAACCGCGTGGCGCCGGCCTTCCGGGACAAGACGATATTGACCGCGCAGCAGATCGAGGACGTCGTGGCCTGGCTGCTGACGCTGAAGGAGCAAACACCATGAAGCGTCGCGATATGCTGGCCGCCGCAGGAACCGGGCTGGCGATGCTGGCGCTGGTGCGCCCGGCCTTCGCCACCACCGAGGAGATGGCGGCGGCGATCGATACCTTCACCGGCGGCGCCAAGCCGACGGAGGGCAAGGTGACGTTCGAGATCGCGCAGCTGATCGATAACGGCAACGCGGTGCCGGTGACGATCGCCGTCGACAGTGCGATGACCGCCGCCGACCATGTCAGCGCGATCGCCATTTTCAACGAGCGCAATCCACAGACCGACGTGGTGGTGTTCACGCTTGGCCCGCGCGCCGGCAAGGCGCAGGTGTCGACGCGCATTCGGCTGGCGACCTCGCAGAAGCTGACGGCGGTGGCGCGCATGAGCGACGGCAGTTACCGGTCCAAATCCGTGAGCGTGATCGTGGCGCTGGCGGCCTGCATCGAAGGGGAGGCTCCCTGATGGCGCGCGCGTTGATCCATATGCCGGCAACGGCCAGGCGCGGCGAAGTGATCGAGATCCGCGCGCTGATCGGACATCCGATGGAGACCGGTTACCGCCCCGGCGCCGACGGCAAGCTTATCCCGCGCGACATCATCCGCAAGTTTGCATGCCGCTACAACGGTGAACAGGTCTTCGGCGCCGAGCTGCATCAGGCGGTGTCCGCCAATCCGTATATCAGCTTCTTCACGGTCGCCATGGAGACTGGGACACTGGAGTTCACGTGGGAGGGCGATAACGGCTTCGCCCAGACGGAGAAGATGAATTTGACGGTGGCACCGGCATGAGCCGCAGCTTGGGCGGCGCGTTGTGCTGCCTCGCCGGGGCGTTGATGTTGGGCGCTGTCAGCGCAGAGGATGCGCGCCGCTCCGGCAGTGAGTTCATGAGCGCTTCCACGCAGGCGATGCAGCGCGACGACACGCTCAATCCGGCGATGTTGTGGATCAGTGGTGGCGAGGCGCAGTGGGGCGCCGCGGCCGGCAAGAGCGGCAAGTCCTGCGCCAGCTGCCATGGCGAGGCGAATCAGAGCATGCGCGGCGTGGCGGCCCGCTACCCGGCTTTTCACGCCGGGAGCAAGATGACGATCAATCTCGGTCAGCGCATCAATGCGTGCCGCCAGGAGAAGCAGCAGGCGCCGGCGCTGCGCGCCGAGAGCGAGGAGCTGCTTGGGCTGGAGGCATATGTGGCGATGCAGTCGCGCGGCATGCCGGTGGAGCCGCCGCAGGATGCGGGGACCAAGGCGTCGGCCGCGCGCGGCAAGGAGCTGTATGTGCAGCGCATCGGGCAGTTGAATTTGTCGTGCGCGCAGTGTCACGATCAGCGAGCGGGCGGACGTTTGGCCGGCAGCACGATACCGCAGGCGCATGCCGCCGCGTATCCGATCTACCGGCTGGAGTGGCAGGCGATGGGATCTTTACAGCGTCGGCTGCGCAACTGCATGAGCGGCGTGCGCGCCGAGGTGCCGGCGTTCGGCGCGCAGGAGCTGGTGGATCTGGAAGCCTGGCTGGCCGTGCGCGACAAGGGTATGAAGATGGAGACGCCAGGGGTAAGGCCGTAGGCGCACGATGACGCATGAAGATCGTGGATGCACGTAGGGCGGATTAGCGCGCAGCGCGTAATCCGCCATCTGTGAGCCGTCGACGGAGCATGCATTGGCGGATTACGCTACGCTAATCCGCCCTACGTGTCTCCGTTGTCGGTTTATTTTTTGGGGGAGTGCTGATGTTATTGAAGATTCTAGCTATGGCGGGGCTGTCGCTGGTTGCCGCCGGTGCCGGCGCGACAACCATTTCCCCCGGTGCGCGCCTCGCCGCCAACTGCGCCGCGTGCCACGGCACCAATGGCGACACCAAAAACGCGCCGAATTTCGCAACCCTGCCCGGTCTGGCCGGGCAGCCCCGCGAAAATCTGGCCGCCAGCCTGCGGGCCTTTAAATCCGGCGCCCGCCCGTCGACCATCATGACGCAAATCGCCAAGGGCTACACCGACGAACAGATCGAACTGCTGGCGGCCTTCTTCGCCGCGCAGAAGAAGGCGACGCCATGAAGCGCCGTCAATTCATCCAGGCCGCCGGCGCAGGCGCCTTGCTGGCATCGGCGGCCGGTTGCGCCGGCATCGGCGGCAAGGCCAGGCCGCAGGTGGTGGTGGTCGGCGGCGGCTACGGCGGCGCCACCGCCGCCCGCTATGTGCGCATGTGGAGCGAAGGCGCGATCGATGTCACGCTGATCGAGCCGGATGCCGGTTTCATCTCTTGCCCGCTATCGAACCTGGTGCTGGGCGGGTCGCGCGGCATCGCCGATTTGTCGCTGTCATATGACGCGCTGTCCGGCAAACACGGCGTGCGCATCCTGCGCGATACCGTGACGGCCATCGACGCCGGCAAACGCACGCTGGCGCTGGCCGGCGGGCAAACGCTGTCCTACGACCGCTTGATCGTGTCGCCGGGCGTGGAGTTCATGTGGGACCAGCTGCCCGGCATGCTGAAGCCGGGCGCGCGCGAGACGGTGCTGCATGCGTGGAAGGCCGGCGCGCAGACTGTCGCGCTGCGGGCGCAGTTGGAGGCGATGCCCGACGGCGGCGTGTTCGCGATGACCATTCCGCCGGCGCCGTATCGCTGCCCTCCGGGACCGTATGAGCGCGCGTCGCAGATCGCCTTCTACTTCAGCCGCCACAAGCCGAAATCGAAGGTGCTGATCCTGGACGCCAATGACGATGTGGTGTCCAAGGGGCCGCTGTTCAAGAAGGTGTGGAAGGAGCGTTATGGCGGCATTATCGAATACCGGCCGTCCTTCAGAACCGCCGATATCGATGCGGCATCACGTACGGCAGTGTCGGAACTGGGGGATCGGGTGCGGGCGGATGTGCTCAATGTGATTCCGCCGCAGCGGGCCGGGGCGATCGCGGTGCAGAGTGGTTTGGCCAATGCCAACGGCCGATGGTGTGGCGTGGACTTCCTCGGTTTTGAATCGACGCAGGCGAAGAATATCCACGTGCTGGGAGATGCGATTCAGGTGTCGCCGTTGATGCCCAAGTCGGCGCACATGGCCAACCAGCATGCCAAGGTGTGCGCGGCGGCGGTGGTGGATTTGCTCAACGGCCGCGCGCCCGATCCGCATCCGATGCTGACCAATACCTGCTACAGCTTTGTGTCGGACAAGGATGTGATTCATGTCGCTTCCGTTCACGCGTACAACGCGGAGCAGAAGACGTTGTTGGTCGTGTCAGGCTCGGGAGGCGTATCGACGGGACCGAGCGCGCTGGAGGGCGAATATGCGATGAACTGGGCGCGCAACATCTGGGCCGATACCCTGGGCGCGTGATCGCTTACCGGTACCGCGCCAAAATCTGCTCGACGCTGCCATCCTTGAGCATGGTCTCTATGACACTATTGACCTGCTCGAAAGGCACTTGCGATTTGCGCGAGAACGCGCACTGCGCCTTGAAATTGATAAAAACCAGCTCGGGACGTAAATGCAGCGCCGGATATTGGCGCTGCAGGTAGGACATCGTGGTCTCGCCGATCACCGCATACTGCGTCTTGCCGGCCAAAATCTGCTGGACATTTTGATCGATCGTGAGCGCATCGACACGCGCGAATCCCTTGCCCAGCACCTGCTCGAGACGCGGATAGCGGTACCCCGCCACCGTGCCCACCGGCTTGTTGCGCAAGCCCCGCAACGAGCCGACCTGCGGCGCGTCGCCGCGCGCGACCACCATTTCGGTGTCCGGCAGCAGCGGCGTGCTCCAGTTGTAGTCGCCATCGATCCAGAACGGCATCACATAGCACATGCCGTCGGCGCGGCCGCTGGTCAGCACCTGCTTGACGTCCGGCACGTCGACGCTGATATAGACCGCGCGCCGCCCCAGTCGCCTGGCCATGGCGTCGCCCAGGTCCTTGAGGATGCCGCCCGTCAGGATGCCGTTCTCGAAGCGCACGATCGGCATGGCCTGGTCCAGCGGCGCGATCATGATGTATTCCCCCGGCGCGGCGTGCGCGGTGGTCGAGGCGCATAGCGGCAAGATCGTCAGCAACGTGGCCGCTATGCGCAGGGCGGTTTTCAGCATGTCCGGTTATCCTGAAGGAGGGTATTCCCCCATTATAAGGCGGACGAGGCCGCCTCAGGACGTCATGCGATCCCAGCCTTCGCGGACGGCCGCCTTGAACTTCTCCCATCCCGATTGCGGATAGCTGCTTTCCCAGTTGCTGCGCAGCTCGGGTTCGACGTCGTTCCACTGCCGGCCCCGGTAGGAGTCGTGGGACGCCATCGACGAACCATAGCGGTAGGCCGGATCGTAGTCCTCGTAGCTGCCGCCGCCGCTGGCGTAGTTGCTTTGCCAGTGCGTGCGGAAGTGGGTGTCGAGGTCGGGCGCGATTTGTTCGACCTCGACGTCGGTGCTGCGCACGGTGTCGCTGATCTGCTCCTGCCGCTGCGACACCTCCTTGCCGACGACGACCTCCTCGACCACGCGCGCGGTCTTTTGCACCACCGCCTCCTCGGCGCTTTCGCGCAGTTCGAAGGATTTTTCCTGGAACGCCGGCACCTGGTCCGGCGCGATGGCCTGGTCCACCGGATGACGCTCGATCGTCACGTGCTCCTCGCGCAGGGTGACGTCTTCCCGCACCGGCGTTTCGATCACGCGCTGGTAGACGCGCACGCCGCCGCGCTGCACGGTGCGCTTGCCCACCTTGAGCTCCTCCTGGATGACGGGGATCGCCTGCTCCTCCGTGGTGGTGCGCTGCATCGAGCCGGCCTCGGCCGACGTGGCGCCGCCTTGCATGCCGCCCATGGCGCCTTGCATGGTGGCGGTGGTTGCCGACGGCGCGCCTTGCATCGAACCGGGGATGGCCGCCTGCGCGTCCTGCATCGAGCTGGAGGCGCTCGCCATGCCGCCCTGCTGCGCGCCCTGGTAGGCTTGCGGCGGCACTTGTCCCGACAAGCCCTGCTGCTCGTCGATGTCGAGCGGGCCGAAGCCTTCGATGATGTCGGCGGCGCGTTCGATGTCGCCTTCGGTGCCGGCGTCCACCGTCAGCACGGTGTGGCCCCGGTTGATGGCGCTGCTGTAGGCCTGTTTATCGGCGTGCTCGTCGTTGCCGAATATGCTGCTGAAGAAATGCATGATGCTGCCGCCGATGCTGTCGTCGGTGCCCGCTGCGCTGCCCGCTGCGTTGCCCGATTGTGTGCTCTCTTGTGTAAGCGTGCCGGTGCCCGAGGCCAGCCGTACTGCGCTGCTGCTAAAACCTGCGTTGAGCAGCTCTGCCTTGGCGCGGTCGGCATCGCCGCGTTGTTCGAATACTGCCGCCAGTGTGTGTGCCATGGTTGCTTCCTTGGTGAGTGTGGTTAAGGGTTGCCCGCCGTCCCCGTCGTCGAAACGCTCGACCGTCACGTGCTCCGCGCGCAGTGGCACCGTTTCCTGGTGCTGGCTGGCGTGGCGCAGCCGCGTGATGTGCAGTTCCTCCTTGATCCGGTAGCGCTTTTCCACCACCAGCACTTCTTCCAGGACCGGAACGATGAAGGTGTCGCCCTCATAGCGCGCGGCGGGAGGCGCGCTGACGACGCGGTCGACCGGCACATGCCGGACGTCGATTTCGTCATGCCACAAGGTCTGATCGACTTGCTGCCGATGGCTGCGCACCAGCTTGTGCACGCGCACGCCACGGCCGGTGTCGGCCAGACGCGTGTCCACGTGCAGCTGCTCCTGGAGCACGGGCAGCGTGACCGTCTCGCCTTCGGCGGCTTGCTGCGGTGGAATGTCGGATTCGGTGGCCATTTGGAGGTGCGCCGGCGCTAGCAACGGGATAGCCAGTCTACGTCCGCGCCGCGCGGGTGAGCGCCCGTTTGCCCGCTAGAAAAAGGACGATTGGTTTTCCTACAGGCAAGCGGGCGCTGAGTTTGCTGCTTACCACGTAGACTAATTTTTCGTATCGACCCCATCCGTTTAACCGAAGGAGCCCATCATGACCCACACACTGGCAGCCGTCTTTGAAACCCGCGCCGAGGCCACCCAGGCTCAGGAAGAACTGATCTTGAATGGCTTCGATCGCGGCAGCATCCAGATCAGCGATTCCAGCAGTGCCGCCGGGCGCGCCCGCATCGACGACGACGCGTCGATCCTTGGCAACGTCAAGCAGATGTTCAGCGAGCTGATCGGCCGCGAGCACGCCGACCGCCACGTCTACGCGGAAGCGCTGAATCGCGGACACACCGTGCTGACCGTCGAATCCGAGGACCTGGCCAAGGCCGACCTGGCCGCCGACATCGTCGAAGATTTCAACCCGATCGACATCGACGAGCATGAAACGATGTGGCGCGCCAGCGGCTGGACCGGCGCTGAAATCCTGCGCAGCGGCACCGGCATGCAGCAAACCTCGATGGGCGCGCTGCAAAGCACGCCCGAGCCGGCGCTGCAAAGCGCACCCGAGCCGCACGGCATCCGTCCGCGCGAGGAGGCGGTCGAGTTCGTCCGCTCCGAGCAGGGCATGCTGACGCAGGGCTCGCTGCAGCGCGGCGAGATGATCTCGCCGGACGGCCCGTTCGCCGGCGATCCGCTGGCCGAGGGGCAGCGTACGGTGCAGCGCAGCGGCATGCGCATCTATCCGCGCGATGTCGCCGCCGGCGCCAACGAGGACAGCCTGAATATCCTGCGCGGCGAGCGTGTGGATGAGCTTGATAGCGGGGCGAACCAGGATAGTTTGAACATCCTGCGTGGCGACAGCGACGGCGATGAGTATTTCCGCTCGCACTGGGAGAAGACTTATACCGGCGGCACGTACCAGGAATACAACCCGGCGTATCAGTATGGCGAGTCGATGGCCGGCAGCCCGGCGTATCAAGACAAGCCGTGGGAGCACGCCGAGCCCGAGCTGCGCACGACCTGGGAGAACACCTATCCGCAGTCGAACTGGGAAAAGTTCAAGGAGGCGGTGCGGGCCGGTTGGGATCGTGTGACGAAGTAAGTGTTATTGGCGGCGCTTGGCGGATTAGGGTTGACGCCCGATCCGCTGCAGCGACTCGCGGATCGGTTCACTCAGCCCGAAAGGAAATGTTTTGTCCGCTACTGTGCCCATGTCCGTACCCTCGCAGCGAGCTCGGAGAAAAGTCGCACGCCATCGACTTTGACGAACCTATAGACAAGCAGCGCCTGGGCTTCGTCATAGGTATGGCTGGTCAGATTGCGCATGCGATATAACTGGCTCCAACCGTTTCCGTCCACCAGCAGCCCCGGTTCGAGCGCCGCCTGTAACGTTTCTTTGGCACTGAGCACGACGATGTCTTGGGTTTCCAGCCAAAGATTAATCGCCTTCCACGCAAGCTCATACGTGAATTCAAACTGTTGGATGGACGCGTCGCGCAGAAACGAATCTTCAGGTTGAGCCAGCGTTTCCTCGAGACGCGCGAACGCGGAGAAAAAGTCACGGCTGCGTTCGGCGAGACGATTGTTCAGGTGATATCGGAAGGTTGATAGCCCATTATAGCTCCCTCGTTTGCACGTCCCGCGATAGGGGCGGACTAAGATGCAGCATCCTGGCTGGTGTAGAGTTCCTCTCTCCGCAATTTACGGCCATAGTCCAGCAGGTCTTTTGGATAGACCAAGTGGTTGATCTGGCTGTCGTCCAAGTCCAGGAGGTAGACCGCCGCAGCCGCCTCGAATGCCCAGTAGCCGTAATAGCCGGCGTAGCCCTCCTTGCTGACATTCAGGTGCTCGTCATACCAGCGCGGATGATCCTTCATGGAGGGATACCATTCCTTGAGATACTGCTGAACAAGGTCGAGCGTTTTCTGTTCGTCCTCTTCATAGAAGACTTGCAGCAGGATATTGTACGGGTCCTCAAGCACGCACGACGACAGCGCCATGCCATCTTCGATGTATCCGCCAATTAATTGTTCAAAGAGCCCATCTTCGCCTCGGTGGCTTCGCAGTATGTGAATGATGCGTTTGACCGAGTGGAGATCACGCAGCAATATGGCGATGCTCACTAGCTGAAGGGTGTCCTCATAATCAAACAGGATTGAAAAGTCCGGTGCGGCGCGGTATTTGTACGGTCCGTATTCCGGGAACTCCAGCGTGGCCTCTTTTTGGAACGCTTGTTCGATATCGTTCCATTCCTCAAACGCGTCGACTATGCAAGCTATCCGTGGCGCTAATTCCGCAACCGGAACGCCTGCTGTGTAGTCGATCATCCAGATCCAGAAAGCTTCCAAGTAGAGAAAGCGATGAGCGATGGACTGGTCCTCGGCCGTTTCTGGAAATTGCTTGTTTTTAAGTTGGCCTTCAATCAGCAATATCTGATTCGCACGTGTTTTCTCATAAAGATCTTCGTTAAGAAACTGCTGACGGCGACGTTCATGAAATGGCAAATTCTTCATAGTTGATTTCGTTACAGGACGTCTGTTTTGCGCGGGATGCTGCGTGCGTAATCGACCAGGTCTTTGGGATATACCAACTCGTCACGGTAGCTGGAGTCATCGATGTCGTAGAGGTAGGTGAAGGCGCCCGAACACATGGCCCAGTATCCGAAATACGGAGTGAACTCCGGCTTGATCTTTTCGTGCTTCCCCCAAAAGTGAGCTTTCCCCTTCATATTGGTGTACCATTTTTTTACGTGTTGGCGCATTTCTGCGGCCATCTCTTCCGGGGTATCGCTATCCACGACGTCCAGCAGCTTCTTATACTGTTTTTTCCAGAGGAGATAATCAAGCCATGGGCGGTCCGGGAGGAAAAGCTTAAAAAGTTCTTCTAGCACGGCGTCAACGCGATCAAAATCCGTACCTTCGTTAAAAGCGCAAATTCTTGGCACCAAATCTTCCCGGCGCAACAGGATTGCGACGGCTACCATGTTCAGATAGCCGACATACGTGTCGATCATGTCGTTCATGATGAATGGAGGGTAGTAGTCGTCGTCTGGAACCTCATCCAGGCACGCAATCCAGCGCTCATAAGCGATGACGATGCTGTCCAGGGAATTCGCTAGATCCGCTAGGCTTTCGCCAGCCGTATAGCGCAGCTGAAAAATTATCCAGCTATCCAAGGCCGCCATTTGCAGATCCCTACACCTGTCGACCAGAGGTAGATTTTGTGGGGACTCGATAGCATTCTCGGCCTCTAGCTGGGCAACAGTATTTCGATAGCTTTCTTCGTCGAGGTAAATTTGGCGTCGACGATTGTCGAACTCGATTGGTGTCGGCATTTGCAAGTCCCCAAAAATTTATTGGCCTCGCAGCCACTGCCAAATCGTCAGGCCGTATTGTGCATCCGGTAAGTCTGGCATGACCGTTCCTGCGGCGAAGTGCGCTTGGCTGTCCGTTTTTGCCGGCGTGAACCATAGGCCGGACTTCGGACAGAGTTCCCCACCTGCTACGCGCAACGGCTTGGTCATCGTCTCTTGAGCATCGTAGCGTGGGATGCTGCGTGCGTAATCGAGCAGGTCTTTGGGATACACTGTCCCGTTACGGTAGGCCGAGTCGTCGATGTCGTAGAGGTAGGTGAATGCCGCCGCGCACATCGCCCAGTAGCCGTCGTAGGGAGTGAACTCTGGCTTGATTTTCTCATGCTGCCCCCAGAAGTGGGCCTGCCCCTTCATATCGGCATACCAGTTTTTCACGTAGCGCTTCATTTCGGTTCGCATCTCTTCTGGCGTATCGCTGTCGATAGCGTCGAGCAGTTTGCGGTAGGGCTTATCCCATAGCCAGTGATCCAATTCAGGACGATCTGGCAGGAAAAACTTGAATAGTTCCTCTAGCACTGCATCGACTCCGTCAAAATCTGTTCCTTCATTTAGCGCACAGATTCTTTCTATCAAGTCCTCACGCCGCAATAGGATGGCGACAGAAACGATGTTCAAGTACCGAACATATGTGTCTATCAGATCGTTCATGATGAACGGCGGATGGTATTGGCTGTCCGGCAGCTCGTCCAACGCTTCGACGTAGAGTTCGTAGGAAGCGACGACATGGTCAAGCGAGTTTGCCAATTCCGTGAGGCTTTCGCCGGCGGTATATTTCAGCTTGAAGATGACCCAACTGTCAAATGCCCTTGCTCGCAGATTTCTACATAGATCCTCTTGGGATAGGCTGGGACCTAAGGGCCGACCGGTTTCAACCTCGAGCTGGGCAATCGTGCTGCCGCAGCTATCTTGATCTAGAAAGCCTTGGCGCCGCCTATTTCTGAATTCTGAATTTTTCATTGGCGGAGCCTTGTTTCGGGGCAGGACGTGCCTTCCTCAAAAAGTTTAGTGCCCGCCTTTAATTGGACAGCCACTGCCAAATAGTAAGACCGTACTGCGCATCCGGGAAGTCTGGCATTGTGACGCCGGCGGAAAAACGTCCTTCGCTGTCCGTTTTTGCCGGCGTAAACCAAAGGCCGGACTTTGGACACGGCTCCCCACCCGCTACCCGTAACGGCTTCGCAATGGTCTGTTGGTTTTCATCGTAGCGTGGGATGCTACGTGCGTAATCAACGAGGTCTTTGGGATACACGGTTTCGTTACGGTATGACGAGTCGTCAAGATTGTAGAGATAGGTAAAGGCAGCCGCGCACATTGCCCAATAGCCATAGTACGGTGTGAAATCAGGTTTGATCTTTTCATGCTTATTCCAGAAATGGGCGAGCCCTTTCATGTCGGCGTACCACCTCTTAACGTAGATCTTCATCGCCTGCTCCATCTCGGGCACCGTATCGCTGTCGATAGCATCAAGCAGCTTTCGATATGGTTTGTCCCATAGCCAATAATCCAAGTTCGGGCGGTCCGCAAGGAAAAATTTGAATAATTCCTCCAACACCGCATCGGATTGATCGAAGTCGGTTCCTTCGTTAAGCGCGCATATTCTTGCTATCAAGTCCTCACGACGCAATAAAATTGCGGCACAAAGAAGATTTAAATAATCGACATAGGTGTCAATCATGTCGTTCATCATGAAGGGCGGATGATATTTGTCATCTGGTAGTTCATCAATGGCTTCGACGTACTGTTCATATGCGAGAACAATTTCATCCAGAGAGCTCGCCAGCTCTGTGAGGCTTTCGCCGGCAGTAAATTTTAGCTGGAAAATTATCCAGTGGTCTTGTGCATTTAAAGAAAAATTGGTGCATAAATCTTCTTGCGAGAGGCCTGGGACGGTTGGAATCGCATTCTCGGTCTCAATTTGCTTGACTGTATTGATGTAGCTTTCTTCGTCAAGATAACTTTGACGCCTTCTACTAATGAAATTGGATTTTTCCATGATATTTCGGTACCTATTTTTTACGTTTTTTTCCTGGTCCTGAACGAGGCGGCTTGCCACTGATTTTATACTCCGCTTCGGCCCCATCCAGATCGCTTTCGCCGAATTCGCGCTGAACGTCGTGACGACTATGATCGGCGGCATACTTCTGCGCTGCCACCGGTTTGCTAATTAATCCCTCACTGATAATCTTTTCCATAGCGATAATGTGTTCGCTGGCTTGAAGGGGCGAAACCAAAAACACATGCCTCGAGTAGTTGGTACCATTTTTTAGCATGCGTACGCGATATTTCGAAAAGTCTTTCTGGATACGATCATGAATCCATATCCGACTCATCTGCATGACCAGACCCGGCTTAGAAGCACCGCCTTGGCCTGTCGTCCGCGGTCCTGAACCTTTTTTTTGCCGTCGACCTGTCGCGCCTGTGGGGGCACCACCGGCAGCCTTTGCTTCACCCAGCATAGGCAATAATTTCGCGGCTGGGCTCATGCTGGCCTTTGCCTCAACAACGGCAAATTGGTGGGGGGGCGGGCGATTTGTCAGCCATAGAGAGTCTATGCCGTGAGTCAGTACATGTACGCTCGGCGTGCAAAGGTAAAGTGGAATCTCGTCGTCGTTAAGCTTTTTAAACTCGCTTTGCCAACCGGCGGTCTTTTTGCCAGGGCCGCCAATCATGTCATGCCGGTTCCAGCTAAGTCCCCAGCCTTTGTGCTCGATAACATGGTGGTCGACGATGTGCTCGCCCAGCAAGCCCTTAGCAGCGTTCTCCAATCCCTTGTAAGCCTGAAAAGCCGTGCGCTGCACCACGTTGGCGATTTTACCGGTAGTGGTACGCCCGTTCAGTCGCGGCTTATCGGCCACCCGCAAATGACTATTGGCGCTTGCCCCCCTCGCCCCCGCCCCATGATGCCCACCACGCGGAATGCTCCCTGCATTGCTCGCCACCGTCATCACCACCGCCGCCGCATGCTCCCCCAACAGATCGGTGATGAACGCCTTGATGTACCCCGATGCCTCCCGTATCGGCGCAGCCAACTGCCCGCGCATTTTCTTGATACCCGGCGAAACGTCGCGCGCCAATTGCTCCAGGTGGTCCGGGCACCACCAATGCCCCTGGCCAATGTAGTCGAGCAGCGCGATGCAGCTCTCCAGCGCCATGTTCGCCTGCACGATCGCCGCCTGGGTGTTGCCGGCCCAGTCGAGCGCCTTGACCCACGCCAGCGCGCCGCCTTTTTTCTTCGACAGCATGCGTTCGATCATCGCCACGCCGCTGTTGACCGCGCCCTTGAGCGCCTTGCGTTCCTTGTACAGCGGCTTGAACACGGTCTTGAACGCGCTGCCCACCTCCGGCACCACGCCAAAGGCGGCGAAGCCCAGATAAATCTTTTGATCGATGGTCGCCTTGGCAAAGCCGCCTTGCTTGTTGATCCGGTACAGGCTGCCTGAAACATCGCGCACGTCCATCACCTGGTCGACCACGGGGATCAACGAGATCAGGCCGCCGATGATCTGGGCCGATACCATCTGGTCCTCGTTGAAGTCGCCCATGATCAGGTCTTCGAGGAATTTCATGCAATCGTCGACGAGACTCATACCCACCCCTGACTTTGCTCGCGCAATTTGCGCTCGCGTTCCATCTCCGCGTCCATCGCGGCCTTGAAGTCCGGCTTTTTATACTCCGGCGTTTCTTCCTCAGGCGGCTTCCACGGACGCGGATCGTCGCCATACTCCACCACATACTCGCCCGGCGGCGTACCGGTCAGCAAGGCGTGCCCTTTGTCATCGAGCTTGCCTTCGCGCACGGTGCCATTCTCGAACGTGACCTTGTAGGCGGCGCCGGGGATGGGCGCCAGATCGTCGTAATGGAACAGGATCTCGATCGAGTTATCGAGATCGGCCGCCTGCGGCAAGGCCGGCAGCGACGGTGTCGCGCTCATCGGCCCCGCCAACTCCTTCATGCTGGCCTTGAACTCGATCTTGCCCGGCCCGTGCAGCTCGATGTTGCCGCCCTCAAGCTTGAGATGCGCGCCTTGCGCGGTCAGCCGCACATGCTCTTTGCCGGCCACGGTGATGCCCTTGGCCGTGCTGGCGACGGTGAGCGCCTTGTCGGCCGTCAGCCTGGTCTCGTCGGCCTGGCTCTGGCTGCTGACCTTGCCGCTGGCCGCGTGCACGCGGATGCCCACCTCCTGGTTGGGCTTCTGCGCATTGGTCGCCTTGCCGTAGGTGAAGAACTTGATGCCTTCCTTCACGCTCGCGTAGTTGTTGCGCTGGGACGCCAAATTGATATCGTAGCCGGCGGTCAAACTGCTGCCTGCTGCGCCTAGCACCGCGTTGGCCGGCGTGTTGGCTGCGAGACCCGCCGGCGAACTCAATTGCAGATGCGGCTCGCTGTAGGCCGGCACGTCCGATTCCACCGCGCCCAGCACGTCCATGCTGCGTTTGAGCTGGGCGATGGCGGGCAGCGGCGTTGCCTGCCCGGTTGCGGGGGCCTTGCCGCCGACCGTCAACGTGCTGTGCTTCTGCGCCATCTCGTCGAGATCGGTTTGCAGCTGCACGCTTTCCTCCAGCTGCGTGATGGCCTCTTTCGAATCCATCTGGCTGCCGGTGGCGCTTCCGCGCGCGTCGGTCGATAGCAGAACACCTTTGCCGGCCCGCACGGCAATGCTGTGCTCGGTCTTAAGCTCGGCGCCGAAGCCGGCCGCGTTCAGCCGCTGGTTGTCGCTTTGATGCAGGAGGTGGCCGAGATTCAACTCAGCCGTGCCCTGGTGCGCTGTCGCATGTCTCTGTAGACCAAGACGTGACTGCCCCGGGCTGTCGTCGAACACCAACTGGTTATAGGCGCCGCTGCCGCCCTGACTGGACTGGATCGCCTGCGTCTTCATGCCCGACAGTGCCGCCGGGTGTGCGTGTCCGCCGGCCTCGCCGGGGAACCAGGCGGGCGCGTTGCCGGTCGCCACGCCGGCGCCGCCGGCCACCTGATTGTGCTGCGCATCCGCCTGGCCGCGTCCGTTGTAGACGGTGCCGAGCACCACCGGCCGGTCGATGTTCCCCTCCAGGAAATCGATCAGCACTTCCTGGCCGATGCGGGGCAGGGCGCTGCTGCCCCAGTTGGCGCCGGCCACCGGCGCCATCGGCGTGGCCACGCGCACCCACGTGCCGGCCTGGTCGTCACCGGGCGCGCCGGTGTGACCGTCGGGCATCGGATGCGCCAAGCGGCTGTGGCTTTGCGCGCCGCGCTGCCAGTGGAACTGCACTTTCACGCGGTGGTCGCGGTCGGTGTGAATCGGCGCGCCGGGCGGGCCAACCACGATGGCGGTCTGCTGGCCGTGAATGGTCGGGCGCGGATGGAGCAGCTGGCCGTGCGCGTCCGTGCCGCTGGAGCGGTATGGAATATTGCTGCGGATCGCATCGATGCGGACCCGGTACAACGGGCGCTCGCCCATCGCTTTGCCGACCGCGTGCAGACTGGTCTTCTCCTCCTTGCCAATCAGCGCGTCGAGTGCGCCTTCGCCAAGCCGCTGCATCAGGGTCGACTTCAGCTCCGCGCTGAGATTGTTGTGCATCAGGTGCACGGTGCGCACCACCAGGAAGCTGCGCTCGTCGTCGCTGCCGGCCAGATCGAACTGGGCCTGGCCGGTGAGGGCGAACGTGGTGCCGGGCGCGAGCGTGCGCACAGTGCCGGCGCCGACATGGATCTCCTTGCTGGCCTCGAAGGCCTGCAACTGATTGTCGGCGATGCGCTGGCCTTGTTCGCGCGACTGGTAGGCGTAGGCCCCGGGCGCGTCGCGGCTGACCAGCGGCGCGCCGTCGCCGCCGTCCGCGCTGGCTGCGCTGACGGCGCGCGTGTCGAGCGAGCGGTAGTCCCAGCTGCTCAGTTCGACGGCGTTGGTTTGCAGGCGCAGCTCGGTGCGCCAACGGTCCAGCGTGTCCTGTTTCATGGTCGCGCCGGGCTGGCTGAACGCGATGCTGGCCTGCGCGTTGGGCTTGAAGCTGCCATTGTGGTCGGCAATGACCATCGTGTGGCTGCCCAGGCCGGGACTGGCGGCGTCGCCGCTGTGCTCGAAGTAATGGAACAGGCCTTCCTCGTGCATAAGCCGCCGGGCGAAGGCGAGGTCGCTTTCCTGGTACTGGGTGGTGATGCTGCGCTTGGGATAGACGGCGCTGTCGAGGATGTCGAAGCGCCAGGCCGGCACCAGCTTGCCCTGGCCCTGGTAGGCGTTAAAGACGGTATCGAGGATGTCGAACACCGTCATGTCCTGGAAGATGCGGCTGTCGCGTCCGCGCGCGAGGAAGGCGGTCCAGGGTTCGACGGTGAGGTTGTAGCGGGCGAAGCCGCCGTTGGCGCCGGCCATGTCGATGGCGGTGACATGGCCGTGGAACGGCCGCAGCTGGTCGCGGCTGGCGGCGGTCATCAACTCCAGCAGCACCGGCTGGCCGATCAGCGACTTGAGCGAAATGGCGGCGTCGGTCGACAGCGCGGCGATCTTGAAGCTGAAGCCCGTGCCGATGCCTTCCTCGCCGCGCACGCATTCGGCCAGCAGCACGTCGCCGCCGAGCGGCGTGGTGAGCTTGAGCAGCCGCGTGCCCTGCGAAAAACCGGCGAGCAAAGCGAGCGGGTCGGACTCGCCTGACTGTGATGGAATCGGTTCTGACATGTGACTCACACTCCGATGCATGGCGCTGGGGAAAAGCGACTGACGTGATGCAATCCAAACAAGATTACACCCTAGAATTTGCATATTTACAAGAGTGATTTGAATCGTGCTCAGCTGTGCCTCGACACTGGCGTGTTGCGTTTCCGTCGTTGACTCCGGCACATTGCGGCACCTCAAAAACTCCCCCTCGGCGCCATGACATGATCGACATCCTGTGCAGTCCGCTCGTTGCCTTCAGGCATTGAAGCTACCCACTTTGCGATGGATGCCGCGATGGAAAAACTACTGCCGTACTTCGAACGGGAACTGAGCCAGCTGCGCCGCGCCGGCGCCGAGTTCGCCGGCCGGTATCCCCAGCTGGCCGGCAGCCTGCAGATACGCGGCGAGACCTGTGCCGATCCCCAGGTGGAACGCCTGATCCAGTCCTCCGCCTTCCTCAACGCCAGCGTCGCCAAGCGGCTGGACGACGGCCACTCCGGCTTCACCGAAGCACTGCTCGGCATGCTGTACCCGCACCACCTTCGGCCGATGCCATCGTGCTCGATCGCCCGCATCGACTACAGCGGCGCGCCGAAAAACTCGGTCAGCAGCGTCGCCGTGCTGCCGCGCGGCGCCGCCATGAAATCGCTGGCGCCCAGCGCCGTCAGCTGCGGCTTTCGCACCGTTTACGACGCCACGGTCGCCCCGGTCGCCATCGGCGCGGCATGGTTCGAACCGCACATCCAGGTACCGTCGACGATGGCGCTGCCGCCCGACGCCGGCGCCGCCATCTGCATCACGATCGACAGCACGGGCGTCGCGCGCGGCCTGGCGCTGGAGGGCCTGAGCACCATGCGCGTCTTCATCGACGCCGATGCCACGCTGCGCGCCGCCTTGCGCGACGCGCTGTTCATGCGTACCGCCTGCGCCTGCGTGGAGGCCGCCAGCCAATGGCGCATGCTGGCCAAGCCGCCCATCGCACCGGTGGGCTTTGCCGACGACGAAGCGTTGCTGCCGGCCGCACCGTCCGAACACGGCGCGTATCGGCTGCTTAGCGAGTACTTCGCCTTCCCCGAAAAATTCGACTTCTTCGACATCGACCTTGGCGCCCTGACCACCGCCATCCCCATCGACTGCACCCGGCTGACACTGCGCCTGGCGCTGGCCGGCGTCGGTCCCGCCACACAAGCCGCGCGCGTGCTGCGCACACTGACCGAAGCGAATCTGGTGCTCGGCTGCACACCGATCGTCAACCTGTTCGACAAGGCGGCCAGGCCCATGTTAATCCGCGCTGTCGCCGCGCGCCGCAGCTACCCGGTGGTGCTGGACGCGGTACCGCCCGGCGACTGCGAGATTTACAGCGTCGACGCGGTGCAGCTGGTGAGGAAACTGCAGCAGGGCAGCAGCATCCAGGACTTCTCGCCGTACTACTCACTGCGCCAGGGGGCGTCCAGCGGGAAAGGCCACTACTGGCTCGAGCAGCGTGACGATCTTGGCGGCGGTACCGACCACGGTGTCTCGCTGACGCTGGTCGACCAGGAACTGGCGCCACTGCGGATGGAAGACGGCACGGCATCGGTACAAGTCACCTGCACCAACCGCAACCTGCCGCAAAACCTCCAGTGCGGACGGACCGACGGCGACCTGCGCGCCGTCAAATCCACCGGTAACTTCCCGATCCGCATGCTGCTCCGCCCGACCATGTCGCATCCGCAGGCATCGCACGACAACAGGCTATGGGGGCTGATCGCCCATTTGGCGCCGAACCACCGCACGCTCACGCAGGAAGGCCTGCCCGCGCTGGCCGCGACGCTGCGGCTGTACGCGCAGCGCGACAACGCCATCGCCCAGCGTCAGATCGAAGGCATCGCCGGCCTGTCGCACCGTCCGTCCTCGGCCTGGATGCGGACGGCCAGCGACAGCGCCTACCTGCGCGGGATCGAAGTGACGGCCACCCTGGACGAAGCGGCGTACGCCGACACCGGCGTCCACGTCTTCGCCCAGGTGCTGGACCACCTGTTTAGCCTGACCGTCCACTTGAACAGCTACACCCAGCTGGTGATCGTCTCCCAAGCCAGCGGCAAGGAAGTGCTGCGATGCGCACCGCGCAGCGGCGCCTTGCCGCTGGCCTGACCTTCCGCCACATCCGCCGCAAACCAGAGGAGCAACCGTGGAACGCGATAAAGACTTTTTCAGCTTCATGAGCATGCCCAAGGAACTGGTCACCTTCAACCGGCCGATCCGGCTCAAGCTCGATCTGCCGGGCGGCGTCAACGACGACATGCTGCTGCCGCAGCGCGTGTTCGGCACCGAGACGCTGTGTGGCGGCATCGACTACCGCGTGCTGTGCGTATCGTCCAACGCCACGCTGCCATTGAAGCAGCTGATCGCCGTGCCGGCCGCACTGCAATTCGTCACCGACCAGGGAGATTTGCGCAGCGTCTGCGGCATCGTCACCGAAGCCAGTTCCGGCGACAGCGACGGCGGCCTGGCCAGCTACCAGCTGGTGCTGCGCGACGCCTTGGCGATCCTGGAAAAGCGCATCAACACGCGCGTGTTCCGCCAGATGGATGAAGTGGAGATCGTGCGGCAGATTCTCCAGGAATGGCGGCAAAAAAGCTCCACGCTCGGTGTCTGCTTCATGGACGAAGTGGACGAGGCTTTCCATCTGCAGCAATACCCCAAGCGCGAATTCACCATGCAGCACAACGAATCGGACGCCGCCTTCATCCGCCGCCTGCTCAAGCGCAGCGGCATCGGCTGGTACGTGCGCGCCGAGGCCAATGGCCAGGTGCCGACGCACACGCTGGTGCTGTTCAACAGCGCCGACAGCCTTCGCCAGAACGTCGCCGGCACCATCCGCTACCACCGCGACGCCGGCACCGAGCAGCGCGACACGATCACCTCGTGGGGCGCGGTGCGCACCCTGCAACCGGGCGTGGTGACGCGGCACAGCTGGGACTACCGCCACCCGCAAGGATCGGATTACATGATGGCCCAGACCAGCAGCGGCGTCGATCAGGGCGTCAGCGGCAATGAGCTGGCCGCCAGCCTGGATGACTACCAGGTGATGATGCCGCACGCCGGCGACGACGTCGACGACTTGTGCCGCCTTGGCAGGCTGCACATGACGCGCCACGATCTCGAATCGAAGTGCTTCCACGGCGAAGGCAGCGTGCGGGATCTGTGCGCAGGCGAGTACTTCACCCTGAGCGGGCATCCGGAGGTGGACCAGCACCCGCGCGAGGAACGCGACTTCGTCGTCACGGCCTTGCAGGTAAACGCGCAGAACAACCTGCCCAAGGCGCTGGCCGAACGCGTGGAGCGCCTGTTCTCGCGCAGCCGCTGGACGCAGAGCGCGCAGGAGCCGCAGACGCAGAAGGAGATAGCGGACAGGATGGCGTCCGGCGCGCTGCGCATGCATGTCCAGTTCACGGCGGTGCGGCGCGGCGTGAAGATCGTGCCGGCGTACGACGCGCGCACCGACCTGCCGCAGGCGCTGATGCAAAGCGCGATCGTCGTCGGCCCGAAGGGCGAGGAGGTGTATTGCGATCAGATGGGGAGGGTGAAGATTCGGTTCCCGGGTACGCGGGCGGCGGATCATGTGCATGCAGATGGTTCGGGGGTATCGAATGACGACAGCGACTCGGCCTGGGTGCGCGTGGCGTCGAATTGGGCGGGGAATGGGCCGGGCAGCGTGGCGCAGTGCGGAACTATTGGCCTGCCGCGTGTGGGGACGGAGGTGCTGGTTAATTTTCTTGGCGGCGATCCTGACAAGCCGGTGATCGTGGGGCAGCTCTACAACCAGCAGGCGCAGCCGCCTGCGTTGAGCAATATTGGAGATCTGCCTGGCAATCGCTACCTTTCTGGAATCAAGAGCCGCGAAGTGCAAGGCGCGCGTTCTAACCAGTTGCTTTTCGATGATACGAGCGGGCAAATCAGCGCGCAACTGGCCAGCGAACACGGCAATACACAACTGAACCTAGGTTACCTCACCCAACCTAGAGCAAATAGTGTCGGTGAGCCACGGGGAGAGGGAGCAGAGTTGCGCAGCGAGAAAGCTATCTCGATTCGCGCAGTCAAAGGAGTTCTGATCAATGCGAGTCAGCGGACAGACGCAGGGGGGCGGCTGTTAAGCAGGGAAGAACTCATCAGCAATGCGGAGATGGCGCGGCAAGTGTCCGGGCAACTTGCAAGCCTTGCTGAAAAGCTCGCCGAAGATTCTGCTGGGGGTTCAGAGTTTACAGCGCTAGTGGATAACATCGGCGGTTGGGATAGCGGCCACCCTTCTAAAGGGAACCAAGCTATGGCACAAGGAGGCAAACCCCTCGTTGCCATATGTTCGACTGATGGAACTTTCATCGGAAGCGAAAAAGCGCTAGGGCTGTCGGGAAAGTCGTCTGTAGATATAACAAGCGCCGAAAATGCGAGACTTTCAACTGGCGCCAATCTGATGCTTCGCGCGACTCAAGGCGTGAGCGTGTTTGCCTTTAAGCTCGGCATCAAGTTGATTGCGGCAAGTGGAAACATTCGCATCCAAGCCCAGGATGGCGACATCGAGATCACTTCGTTAAAGCGCATCAAACTGATTGCCAACGAAGGGATTGAATTGCAATCACCGGCAGTAAAGTTTGTGGCGCAAGGCTGTCAAGTTGACTTCGGTGGCGGTTCAATCACCCAGCAGAGCAGCGGCGCCCACACGATCAAGTCATCGAAATTTAGCCATGAAAGTGGTGGAAGCGGCTCTCCGGTGAACCTGAGTCTGCCCAAGATGGATGTCGAACACGATCAGCATGTTCTTGTCACCGATCTCATAACCGATGAGCCGCTGGCGGCGAAACGTTATCGCATTACGCTAGAAGACGGCCAGGTTTTTGAAGGTAAGACAAATGAACAAGGCCTGACGGAGAAATTTACCTCCAAAACATCCTTTGCAAAATATGTGATCGAACTTTTGGATTAGGACTCAACATGGCAAATCAAATACCTGTCCGTGCCACTCATGACGTCGTTAAAGCTGATGGTTGCTGCACACCGAAGGAAGATAAGCAACCTCAGAAGGTGAGTGTTCCGCCAAAAAAAGTGCTTCCTATCGTGTTTATACCAGGCATCATGGGATCGAACCTGCGTCTAAGCGCACCACGCCAAGCACAGTTGAAAAAGAAGAACAACATCGCATGGCGGCCTGACCGAACAGGCGAGGCATTAGCATTGGTAAATGCTTCTGCGGCAAGACGGCAGCTCCAGTTGGACCCGAGGACAACCGAAGTAGATATCTATCAGCCTGATAGCAATCCGACGGGGGATAAATCGGAGACCGCAGCCGCTCGGCATGACATTGGAACTATCAGGGTACTGTTAAATCCTGGCATTGATAGTCCGCTTCTAACCGACGATCCGGTCGGAGTACAAAACCCTAAAACCAAGGAGATGAAAGCTCGGGAGCGCGGCTGGGGGGAGGTTTATTTCGGTAGCTATCGTGCGATTCTAGAAAGATGTGAGCTAGCGTTTAATCACGGTTGGCTGCTGGCGCAGTGGGGAAGGGTGTTTAAGACCAAGCCTACCGAATGGGGCTCCCCAACTGAGTTAGGTTTGAAGGCCCTATTGGAGAAGGAGCATATTGCTGCTGTAAGTGGCTACTGGTTTCCGGTCCACGCGATGGGCTACAACTGGCTGGAATCCAACGCCGATTCGGCAAAGAAGATGAGTGTGCGGATTCGCGCGCTGATAAAAAAATACAAAGATCAAGGTTATGAATGCGACCAAGTGATTTTAATGACCCACTCGATGGGAGGGTTGGTCGCTCGCGCGCTGATCCATCCAAAATATGGTGGACTAGTCTCTGAAGTTCTAGGCATCGTTCATGGGGCAATGCCTGCAACCGGCGCGCCAGCAGCTTACAAGCGCATGCGTTGCGGCTTCGAGGAGGCGTACGGTGGCCTCGACCCGGCTCCTAAGGTACTGGGCAATTTTGGCTCGGAAGTCACCGCAGTTCTCGCAAACGCTCAGGGAGGACTAGAGCTGTTGCCGAGTCGAGCCTATGGGAATGGCTGGCTAGAGATCCGACAAAAAGGAATACTTCTTCATAGCCTTCCTAAAAGTGCGGATCCGTACAACGAAATTTACAAATTGCGTGATAAATGGTTTGGCCTTCTTAGGGAAGCCTGGATAAATCCTGCCGACCTGATTGACTGTACTTTCCAGAGGACCTGTGAGCTGCTAAACGGTGCGGACCAGTTTCACTCAACAATCGAAAACACGTACCACCAGCTCTCGTATGCACACTACGGCGCTGATCCGTCCCGGCCGTCATGGGAAGGTGTTGTATGGGAATTGGATCAGCGACAGAAAGCGGGAAATTGGCAGGCGTTGAAGATCGCGGCAGATAGTGGGCACGGCCGGCTGGAACTATCCAAATCCGGTGAAGTGGATGACTCGAACGTTGGGTACTCGATTGATGGCATAGAGTCGTCTCCCTTGTATACGCCCGGTGTCGTCGTTGTCTCGTTAGGTAAGAGTTTCGGCTTGGGCGATCAAACCGTTCCTTTGCGTTCCGCTGAACATCAGTTTTTAAGTGGAAAATTTAAGGGTGTTTTTCGACAAGTTGGCTATGAACATCAGGCCAGCTACGGGGATAAACACGCTAGTGATTCGACCTTGTACAGCTTAAGCCGGATCATTGGCAGCTTGAGGTAGAAACCGCGATGTATAAATTCCGGAGTGTATTCAGACTGTCAGTCTCAACTGTCGCTATCGTATTGGGATTGTTTGGCCTTGTTGCCTATTACGCGTGGCCCTCACATGGAGCAGATATGCCCTCGCCTCGGATTGATGGACTTTTTGTTGAGACCAAAACAATTTGTTTTGGACGATTCCTGATTGATGTCCCAGCGCAAGCAGATGTCATATTCGGCCCCACCGACCTACCATGGCCTGTCAGCTCTCATCCGGGCAAAGGTGACCAACTGGACGCTATCATTGCTGAGCGATTAGCTGAAGTAGAGGAAGAGAAAATATCGGCTAGTGGTCGCTTGCTTGATAAAGATTCCTTGGTGGGGAGCGTTCTTGCTGGGGTTGTACCTGGACAAAAAATGGTCTTCGGCGTCAGTAAAGTTAGTAGTCGCATTTATAGAATCGACTCCTTTGTCCGCAAAAATGACGACTTATTTATCCAACAAGCTGACCCAACCGCTGAGGAGCGGGACGCAGCGGTAGCGGGCATGAACACCATCGCTTCGTCACTGAGATCACGTGGCGCTCTCGAAATACCTGATGAGCCTGGTGCATGCATAGAGGCCGGATTCATAGCTGGCCCCAAAATTGACAGCTTCGAATCACACAGCTTGGGAATTCGATTGGCAGAATTCCCAGATGTTCAACTCTCGATTTCTGTCACCAAAAAAAGCAGATTCGTTGAGTCGGATGCGCTCGAGCCTCGCTTGAGACAGGCTGAGGATATCGCGAGGCGCGCGGGCAGCGAAGGCTGGTTCAGCCGCATTAAGGTCTTTCGTCGTGGACCTCGTGTCATCGGTAAGTGGCGAGGCTTCGAGATGCTCGCGCGTAAGCCCGCTCAAGAGCATGAGGGTGAGTCCCACGAATTTTTGTTCGTTAGCCAAGGCGAGCCGAAAAATCCCATCCTGCCTTTGCTGGACCTTGAATTTCACACTGGGATCAAAGGTAATGAAATCGGTGGGATCAAGCCGAGCGTAACCGATGAAGAAGCTGTCGCGATCTGGGACCGGTTGACCAGTTCGATTCGTGTGCGGCCCGTGAAGTAAAGCAAATTTAGATCGGAGGGATTTTCCGAATGCCTAACGTGATACGCATAGGTGATGAAACCTCTCATGGAGGAAAGGTTCTCGACAGTAGCGTTGCTCACTTCGTTGTCAGCGGTAAGCCCGTTGTCGTCGTGGGCGACAAATGCATGTGCCCTATCAACGGCCATCAAAACTGCACTGTCGCAAGCGGTAGTGCAACACACTCGATCAATGGGAAAGCCGTCGCCTATGACGGCGACAAAACATCTTGTGGCGCGACGCTTATCTCGTCGCTCGAAACCTTCTTAGAGAGCTGATAGGAGATCGCAATGGATGAACGAGTTTTCCGCCCCAAAGTCGGATGCCCGATCCCTCCATGGGAGGCTGAACATAGGCTCCCGCTTACCGGAGCAGTAGGCCCCGAAGTAGCCGATAGCGGCACTGTCTTCAGAGTCAACTCCACTTATATGGATGTTAGCGATCAACCCCATATGATGAGACAGTGGTACGCGGGAGGAACGTTGGCAGCGTGCTTTATGGGCCTACTTTTTTCGTGGGGAACCGTAGCTGTCTTGTTCACGCACCCACCCAGATACATGGACGCAGGAGCGATCTTTGCAATAACAGTATTCGTGCTAAGCCCGTTGTTCCTTTTTGGGGTAGCCATACGTTTCGGTCGAGATGAATTTTTCTGGCTAACACGTCGTCCTATTCGGTTCAATCGTGAGACGCAAAAAATTTATGCTATTCGTCATCGACGCTATCGAAATGCAGCCGCTGACGGCGATATTTGCTGGGAAATCCCGTGGGGTGAGCGCTCTGTATTTTGCGTTCATAGAGGACCAGCGAAACTTGATTTGGGTGAGCAGTTCCACATTCGCTGCTACCAGCTCGATGAGAAAGACAACGTCATTCGTGCGTTTGCAATTGGACGGGAGTGGCAGGGAATTGACGGCATGCGTGACCTCCTGGCGCAATGGAATTACTGGTGCGCTTACATGAACAAAGGGCCGGAAGGTTTGCCGCCGCCGCTGCTTTATCTGGCTGAACACGAAGATATCGGCGAGAGCTTCTTATATTGTCTGTATGAACTTGGCTTCAATCTCGGCCCTGCCATTCGCGCCATATTCAGCCCTTTTGCCGCGTTCTTAACCAGTCACCGCGTAGTGTCAATGTGGACTTGCCGCGATCCAATTTGGCCCGCCGGAGTTTCGGATGTCAGTAGCGTCCGGAAGGCAGACGCCCACGTCCAGCCACATGGCAGTACACCTGTAGGGTGGGCCGAAACTGCACGAGCACGGGTCGCGGGCCGCTATCCCTTAGCCCCACGTTGCAATAGCGGGGATTGGACGGGCGAGGCTGACCCGATCGTGAACGCTCAGAGCTGGATGGCGGCTGATGAGCGAAATTAGATTGTAAAGCTTCGCAAGCCACGTTACATCGACGTTGTCCAGTTTTGTAAGAAGGATCAATATGAAAAACAGCAAGGGGCTTGGCGTAGTTCGATTGGGGGACTCGACATCGCACGGAGGAAAAGTCATATCGGCGGCGGCGGATTTTAAAGCGCTTGGAAAAGCTATTGCCCTTCACGGTGATAAAGCCACTTGCCCGCAATGCAAGGGGACTTTTGCCATTCAAGTGCCGTCGAGCGATCGCAAGCACCATGGGAAGGCAGTTGCGTATCACGGAGACAAAACCGCGTGCGGCGCAACGCTGATCTCATCCATATAGCCGAAAGCCTGATTCTGAACACAACTTGTCGCTCAAGCAACAAGTAGTCATATCCCGAGAGAGGTCAGCAATTCCCCGCTGACCGACCTCTGGACTCCGTCGAGCCAGATGACGAAGCGCAGGTCTCCAGACGGCGCCGAACAAAAGAACAGCTACATACACAGACCCACTCCGGAACTCCACGTGCTCACCGCATGTGGCACCTCCGATGCCGACGAAGCCCCCCGCACCGGTAAAAAATGAGCCTAGCCCCGATCGCCTCTAGCACCTCTGGCCGGGTCGTCGCGCTTACGAGGGCTGTGCAGACCTTAAGACTTCGCAAACTGGAACAAGTAGAGGGGAACGATGAATGCCGGACGTTGCGAATCCAGTGATAAGACTGGCACATTGCTGCAACTCAATAAGTCCATCGCAAACCCATGAAATGATCGACGTCCAGTGCAGTCTGCCGTTGCGGTCGGGCATGAATGCTTTCGATGTCCAATGAGTCTAAGATGCAAAACTATGGAGCACAGAATAATGATTTTCCAAAGCAATCCACCAATCAATCCATGGACTAGATGCGCTGTGATCTTTTTCATATTTAACTCCTTGACGATCTTTTTTACTTGGATGGTTTTTGATGTGGTTGGAAAGCCACAAAATTTCACCGGTCCGACGTGGCTGACTGTTGTTGGAATTTCTGTTCTTCTTTATTTTTTAGGCGCTTTTTTTAGGGTCGAAAGATTGAGGATTGTAATTCTTATTTTGGGATTTTTCGTTGCATTGCCAGGATTTATATTTTTTACGGTTCCCATATTTCTTATGATGGAGGCCGCCGATGTTGAGCTTGATGTGAAAGTAATTATTTGGCTCACGTATGTATTATTGACGTGCCTATGCTGCGTATTTCAGGCGAGAAAAATAATTGATATTGAAAATAAAAACGATTACCTAAGAAAAAACATAAGAATAAAAATGTCGATTGGTTTTTTTTACCCGTATTGCGCTGAGATGCTTGGTTGTGGTCACAGAGACGCGAGGTTTAGCCGGGGAGAGATTTTGAGAATGATTTCACCCATTATATTTTTAGGCTACCCTCTCCAGAGATTAATAGTTGCCTACGGCGGCAATGTCGGTTTTTTTGGCGTGATAGCAATCTTAACCATACCTTTGGCAATTTATATTGCGGGGAAAATCTCCGCAGGCTATTTTTTTGTGGATATATTTGGTAGGCAATTTTGAAGCAGAGCATAATATAAAAATATATTTGAGATAGTAGTTTGCTTTTCTATGCAAGTATGATCTTGATTGGATACCGATCTCTGCCTCGAGTGGGGCGGGGCGACGGTGACTCATCAAAGCTATTGGGGACGAACATCGAACAGATAGGCGCCCACCTGGCGACGCATCGGTCTTACGCCGACACCCACCAGATCTTCAAGCGCTTCATTGAAGACATGCACCAACTGAACCTGGAGCGCTCCTCCACGCCGGTGGGCGTTTGGGCGTCGAACTCAAGGTGGCTGGCGCGGCGCTGGCCGGTGAGCCTACTTCCTGAGCAGCGCGCACACGCTCTCGGCGATCACCGACGCCAGCCGTACCGGCACGGCGTTGCCGGTGACGCTCCGGATCGGGCAGGTCGCTAATGGTGTCGCGCACGGTTTTCTACGCAAGCAGGTTGGTGCCGTAGTCGGCGTCGATGAGCGTCCGGATCTTCTTCTCGACGCACGCCCTAGTTGTCCGCGTTCACCAGCTTGAACGTGATCCGGGACTCGCTTACGGCGCCCGGCTTGTTGTTCGAAGATGAACGCGCGCGGACTGCTCTCGCGCACGGCGTGCACCGCTTGCGGAAACATGTCGCACTCGTCCAGGAAGACGCCGTGCTGCCGCCTATGAACCAGGACTGGCAAGCTGATGCTTGCGTGGTTAAAGGAAATTGAAGCGCTTGCGGTGACGATCCAGATAGGACTGATTTCTTCCGCTGAGCGTCTCTATTTTTGTAAATCGATCTAGTCCGAAGATAACTCGGTCTTCGCTGCTCAATAATGGTGAGATCTGCACTAGACCATTATTTGAAAATGAGATGAGGCCTTGGTCGAACAGCCGGTCAACATGCGGGGCTAGTAGCAAACCGTTTTCGACGTCTAACCTTTCGATATTGTCGGACAGCGCCCACGAATTGATGTGCGACGCCACCATCAGATTGACGTTTTGCAGACCAGTGAGTGCGCATCGTCCACCCCATCGTTTTATAAGATCAGCTCTAAATTTACCTTGCCCAACGCGAGCCATCACGAGTGCCTCTCGCGTTGTCGCGGATATTTTCGCAGGCTCGCTAGTCCCGGCGTTAATGAAAGCTTCCTCTGACCTCGCTGTCTGGTTGACAGCCTCAAAAAGGTACATCCCGGCATCTGCAGGCAGATGCGCCATGTAAATTTGGTTGAGGGTAGCTTGATTACTGAATAAAGATGGAGCGCTTCGGTTATTAAACCTCGCAATGAATTCGGATGAAATTTCATCGCGATGGACCTTGCGGTCTATTTCAACAATCTGGACGTCTACGCGGTTCCCGACAGCGTCCCACTCACCGAATGAACGGCTAATAGGGCGGGCCTCGGTATATGAATTTCCGTCTGCGATTGCTAAGAAGCTGATTCTTTGGTTGTAGCAACAGAAAATTATGTCTCCTTGCTGAACCTTTCCGACGTTGTCCCAGTAGAGCCGGGTTACCTCGCTCCCTGCCTTGTTTCGTGAGCTTTTAGGAGCCCACAAAAAATGTTGATCGATTACGGTCTTGTGTGTGGTGCCGATATTTACCCAATAAAACTCCATATAACTCCCGAGTGCGATGCCTAGTTGTCAATTGATTCTAGGCATCACTCTAACATCTATTGTTGAGCCTGCTTAAGATTTAAGCGAGCCCGACAATAGAAGAGGCGTCATTGGATAAGGTTGGATTCTTAGACCGCTGAGGGCTAGCTGGCTGTGTTCACATCGGCGCCCACCCAGGTGTTTATCGGCCGCACGGCAACAATCACCAGGTCTTCCGGTCTCTCGCCCGAGTGAAGCGGCGGTATTTCGGCAGCTTAGTAAGTCTTTTTTTTGGGATGCACAAGATATTTCTAGTCGAACGGCGGTCTAACTCATTTTGCTCTGCAAGGTAAAAAAGCACTAATGTCTCTCGACTGCGTCGGCGCTAGTGAGCACCTTAGCGAAAGTTGCCCCTGTGGCTGCCCGACATATACCTTGCTCGCCCAGTCACATACGGAGCAATCGATGCCCCAAACCTATATCTCGAAGTTGTTTTTAAGTCACGAAGATGTGGTTGCAGTTGCTCTCCATCTCATAACGTCGAAAGCGGGCATCCAATACGAGCGCTTGCCAGGTGGGCAATTGCGAATCACGATTGATCAAAACGGTACCGCATTGTTGGACGGAAAATCAGCGCCATCGTATGTTTACGTGCAAGAGGGCGGTTCGATGACTGAATTGTATTTGCACGAACATCAGACCGAGATGGGCGCACTGGTCGGGCGAGCCAATTGCGCATCAGCTGGGGCATATAGGACGGGTCCGATCGTCGAAATACCCCCCTGCTTACGATCATTAGGAAACGTTTTTTATGCTACCGCGGAAGCCCTTGTCGGAACGGTTCCGGGCCTGACTCTCTACGGAGATGTGGCGGAGGCGGATGATGATCCTGCATCGATTTAGGCCCAGGTTGCCAACGCCAGTCTGTGATATTGCGCGGGAAGCACGCAGACTTTGGACTGACGTAAGAAGTAGTCCGTAGTGTCCAGCGGCCAAAGGGGCACAGAATGTGATCAGCGGCATCGCCGTGAGTGATTTATAGCACCATCGCTGCTATGGCAAAGGCGACTAGATGCGGGTGAGAATGGCGCAATAAAAAAGCCAGCCTAGAAAGGCTGGCTTTGAGAGGGCGTTCAGCTACAGCAGTTAAACGTCAATATTCCCCGCCCGCAGCGCATTATTCTCAATAAATGCCCGGCGCGGCTCAACATCATCCCCCATCAGCGTAGTGAAGATCTGATCCGCAGCGATCGCGTCCTCGATCTGCACCTTCAGCAAGCGCCGCACGGTCGGGTCCATGGTGGTCTCCCACAGCTGGTCCGGATTCATCTCACCCAGACCTTTGTAGCGCTGCTTCGACACCACCCGTTCCGCCTCGTCGCGCAGCCACTGCATCGCGTGATGGAAGTCGACCACGGCCGATTCCTTGGTCCGCTCGCCTTCGCCACGGCTGACGATCGCGCCTTCGCCGATCAAGCCCTTGAACGTGGCCGCCGCGCTGGCCAGCACGTTGTAGTCCGCGCCCTGCACGAAGTCGGCGTCGATCGAGCTGACCTTCACGTTACCGTGATGCATACGCTCGATGCGCAGAGCGTGCTTCTCCGACAGCTCATCCGAAATCACCGTGACCTTGACGGCGATATCGTTGATCTCCTTCGACAGCGCGGCCGCCGACACTTCGGCCAGCTCCTGCGTGCTCAGATCCAGGGTCACGCCGGTCATGATGGCGGTCAGCGCGGCGCGGTCGATCACGCGCGTCAGGCGCATCATGATGACGTTGGCCAGGTTGAACTGGCGCACCAGCTCGGCCAGCGGTTCGCCGACGATCGGGTCCGCACCCTCGCGCGGCGTCAGCACGGCGGTGTTGAGCGCGACGTTCATCATGTAGGTCGCTTCCTCGGCGTCATCCTTCAGATAACGCTCGTCGCGGCCGGCCTTGACCTTGTACAGCGGCGGTTGCGCGATGTAGATGTGGCCGCGTTCGACCAGTTGCGGCATCTGGCGGTAGAACAGGGTCAGCAGCAGCGTGCGGATGTGGGCGCCGTCGACGTCCGCATCGGTCATGATGATGATGCGGTGGTAGCGCAGCTTTTCGACGTTGAATTCGTCCGGGCCGATCGAGGTGCCGAGCGTGGCGATCAGCGTGGTGATCTGCTCCGACGACAGCATCTTTTCAAAGCGCGCCTTTTCCACGTTCAAGACCTTACCGCGCAGCGGCAGAATCGCTTGGAACTTACGGTCGCGGCCCTGCTTGGCGGAGCCGCCTGCGGAGTCACCCTCGACGATGTACAGTTCGCACAGGGCCGGGTCTTTTTCTTGGCAGTCGGCCAGCTTGGCCGACAGGCCCAGGCCGTCCATGATGCCTTTGCGGCGGGTCAGGTCGCGGGCCTTGCGGGCCGCTTCGCGCGCGCGCGCCGCTTCGACGATCTTGCCGCAGATGATTTTGGCGTCGTTCGGTTTTTCCTGCAGGTAGTCGGCCAGCGTTTTGGCGACGATCTCTTCGACCGGGCCGCGCACTTCCGACGACACCAGCTTGTCCTTGGTCTGCGACGAGAATTTCGGCTCGGGCACCTTGACCGACAGCACGCAGGTCAGGCCTTCGCGCATGTCGTCGCCGGTGATTTCAACCTTGGCTTTCTTGGCGAATTCCTGCTCGTCGATGTATTTGTTGATGACGCGGGTCATCGCCGCGCGCAGGCCGGTCAGGTGGGTGCCGCCGTCGCGCTGCGGGATGTTGTTGGTGAAGCACAGCACCTGCTCGTTGTAGGCGTCGTTCCATTGCATCGAGACGTCGACCGAGATGTTGGTGTTCTGGTCCGACATGCGTTCGCCGGTGGCCTGGAACACGGTCGGGTGCAGCACCGTCTTGGCTTTGTTGATGTATTCGACGAAGCCGCGCGTGCCACCTTCGAAGGCGAAGATTTCTTCCTTGCCGTTGCGCTGGTCGGTGAGCTTGATGTTGACGCCGTTATTCAGGAACGACAGCTCGCGGATGCGCTTGGCCAGGATTTCGTAGTGGAACTCAACGTGGTTGAAGATGGTTTCGTCGGCCCAGAAGTGGACGTCGGTGCCGCGCTTGTCGGTGTCGCCGATGACCTTGATCGGCGAGACGGCCACGCCGTCCACCATTTCCAGTTCGCGGTTTTGCGGCACGCCGCGGACGAATTCCATGTAGTGCACTTTGCCGTTGCGGCGGATGGTCAGCTTGAGCAGCTTCGACAGCGCGTTGACGCACGAGACGCCCACGCCGTGCAAACCGCCGGAGACCTTGTACGAGTTCTGGTCGAACTTGCCGCCGGCGTGCAGTTCGGTCATGACGATTTCGGCGGCCGAGCGCTTCGGCTCGTGCTTGTCGTCCATCTTCAGGCCGGTCGGCACGCCGCGGCCGTTGTCGGTGATCGAGATCGAGTTGTCCGAGTGGATGGTGACGTGGATTTCCGTGCAGTGCCCGGCCAGCGATTCGTCGATCGAGTTGTCCAGCACTTCGAACACCAGGTGGTGCAGGCCCGTGCCGTCCGAGGTGTCGCCGATGTACATGCCGGGACGTTTGCGTACTGCTTCCAGACCTTCGAGGATCTGGATCGATGCTGCGCCGTATTCTTCGGTCGGTACCACTGGGGCTGGATTCTCTGCTGGGATGGCGGACATGGACTGCTTTCTCTGTTTATCTGTTGCTGGTGTTGATTGGGGCCTGCTGGTTTGGCGGATTACGCGCTTTGCGCTAATCCGCCCTACGTGGATCCCAGGTCGCTCGGCCGGAGTATTCCCCGCATGCCTTGCGACATCTGGCGGCTTGGTACGGCGGCGTGATCCGGAAACACGTAGGGCGGATTAGCCGTCAGGCGTAATCCGCCACCTCTTAGATCCGCATCGGCATAACGACGTACTTGAAGTCGGTGTTATCCGGGATCGAGATCAGCGCCGACGAGTTCGAATCGCCCAGGGCGACGTTGATCTGGTCGCACTTGAGGTTGTTGAGCACGTCGAGCAAATAGGTGACGTTGAAGCCGATGTCGACGCTGTCGCCGCCGTAGTCGATCTCCAGTTCCTCGACCGCTTCTTCCTGGTCGGCGTTGGTCGAGCTGATCTTCATGCTGCCCGGCGTGATGATGCAGCGCACGCCTTTGAACTTGTCGCTGGTCATGATGGCGGCGCGTTGCAGCGAACGCAGCAGCTCATCGCGGCCGATCGTGAATTCGTTCTTGTAGCCCTTCGGTATCACGCGCGTGTAGTCGGGGAACTTGCCCTCGACCAATTTCGAGATCAGCTCGATGTCGGCGAAGGTGAGCTTGACCTGGTTGGCGGCGATGTCCAGTTGAACGGTCTCGTCGTTTTCTTCCAGCAGGCGCTGCAGTTCGATGATGGTCTTGCGCGGGATGATCACTTCCTGGCGCTCGAACGTTTGCTCGGTCTCCACCTGGCAGAACGCCAGGCGGTGGCCGTCGGTGGCCACGGCGATGACGTTGTTGCCGTCCAGGACCAGCAGCAGGCCGTTCAGGTAGTAGCGGATGTCCTGCTGCGCCATCGAGAAGTGCACCATGTTGAACAGGTGCTTCAACGTCTTTTGCGGCAGGGTCACGCTGGCGCTGTAGCTGTCGGCTTGCTGGACGGTCGGGAATTCCTCGGCGGCCAGGGTTTGCAGCGCGAAGCGCGATTTGCCCGTTTGCACGGTCAGGCGCTTGTTCAGCAGGGTCATCGTGACGTCGCCCGATTCCGGCAGCGCGCGCAGGATGTCGAGCAGCTTGCGGGCGGCGACGGTGGTGCCAGCCACTTCGGCGCCGGAGCCGATCTGGGCGTTCGTGGTGATCTGCACTTCGGTGTCGGTCGACAGGAAGGATACGTTTTCGCCGTCTTTGCGGATGAGGATATTGGCCAGAATCGGCATAGTGTGCCGACGCTCGACAATACCACTCACGATCTGCAGTGGCCGGAGAAGGGTATCTCGGGTGGTTTTGACCAATTGCATAGATTATCCTCAGTAGTAAAGATTAACGATATTTCAATATTAACTTGTGTGCAGCTCTGCAGTTCGACCAATCATAATGGCAAAACTAGCGTCCCGCTAGCCCTTCAGCGTTTGTTCCAGCACGTGCAGTTCGTGGTTGCATTCCGGGTTCTTGGTGCGGTCCAAAGCGATCTTGCGGACGGCATGCAAAACGGTCGTGTGATCGCGCCCGCCGAACAGTTCGCCGATCTCCGGCAAGCTCTTTTGCGTCAGTTCCTTGGCCAGGTACATGGCGATCTGGCGCGGCCGGGCGATGTTGGCCGGACGGCGCTTGGAGTACATGTCGGCGACCTTGATGTTGAAGAAGTCGGCCACGGTCTTCTGGATGTTTTCCACGGAAATCTGGCGGTTCTGCACCGACAGCAAGTCCTTCAGCGCTTCCTTGACGATGTCGATCGTGATGTCCTTGCCGTGGAAGCGCGAGTACGCCAGGATCTTGCGCAGCGCGCCTTCGAGCTCGCGCACGTTCGAGCGCAGGTGCTTGGCGACGAAGAAGGCGACGTCGTCCGAGAACGTGACGCCTTCCTGCTTGGCCTTCTTCAACAGAATGGCGACCCGCATTTCCAGCTCCGGCGGTTCGATCGCAACCGTGAGGCCCGAGTCGAAGCGCGAGATCAGGCGGTCGTCCATGCCGGTGATTTCCTTCGGATACGTGTCCGAGGTGATGATGATCTGTTTCTTGGCGGCGATCAGCGCTTCAAACGCGTAGAAGAATTCTTCCTGCGTGCGGCTTTTGCCCCCGAAGAACTGAATATCATCGATCAGCAGCATGTCGAGCGAGTGATAGTAATGCTTGAAGTCGTCGAAGCCCTTGCGCTGATAGGCGGTCACCACGTCGCGCACGTACTGCTCGGCGTGGATGTAGCGGATCTTGGCGCCCGGCTGGTCGGCCATCACCTGGTTGCCGATGGCGTGGATCAAGTGGGTCTTACCCAGGCCGACGCCGCCGTAGAAGAACAGCGGGTTGTACGACACGCCCGGGTTGTTGGCGACCTGGATGGCGGCGGCGCGCGCCAGCTGGTTGGCCTTACCGGTGACGAAGCTGTCGAACGTCAGATCGGTGTTGATGCGGCTTTGCTCGCGGCGCGGCGCGGCCGACGCCGGCAGCTCGGGCACCGACGGCACCGGATCGGAATTGCGCGGGTGGTTGTTCGGGTTGCCGTCGTTGTAGTCCGGCGCCGGCACCACGGTGGCCGGCTTGCGCGGCATCGACAGGCGCGGGTCGAGCACGAACTGCACTTCGGTCGGCGCTTCCCAGTACTGGCTGGCCAGCGCCGTGATGCGGCTGGCGAACTGCGACTTGACCCAGTCCAGCTTGAAGCGGTTCGGTGCGGCCACACGCAACTTGCCCGCCTCGTAATCGAGTGGGATGAGCGGTTTTATCCACGCGCTAAATTGTTGCGGCGTCAGTTCCAACTCCAACTGTGCGGAGCAGGTCTGCCAGAAATTTTCCAT